>OY820932.1:855000-4776945 GCA_963682015.1 Smithellaceae bacterium
AATAGCCAAAATCTTGCAGTCGCGGGCAAGCTGTTCCACCGGGTATTCCGAACAGTAGCCGTAGCCGCCGTATACCTGCATGGCTTCGGAGGTGACGAGCCAAGCCAGATCAGAGTTACCAGCCTTGCAAAGCGGAATCAGGAAGTCCAGAAGCGCTCCCGCGTCCTTGCCTTCCTCCGTTCCCTTCTTCACATGCGCCATATCGGCGGAATACGCGGCTAGCAGCGTCAGCATTCTCATGGCTTCCACCTGGGATTTCATCCAGATCAGCATTCTTTTCACGTCGGGATGTTTACTGATGGGTACGGAGGTAAAATCTCCCTTCTTGGCCGGATCCTGTCCCTGAATACGGTTCTTTGCATAGGTAACCGCGTGCATATAGGCAGAGCTGGCCGTTCCCATAGCCTGCTGCGAAACATCCAGACGCGCTTCATTCATCATCTGGAACATGATTTTCATACCCTGGCGTTCCTGCCCCAGAAGCCAGCCGATACACTGGTCGTTGTCTCCAAAAGATAACGAACAGGTAGCGGATCCTTTGATCCCCATTTTATGCTCTATACCGGTGGTGGTCACGTCATTGCGTTTGCCAACGGAGCCGTCCGGGTTGACAAAGAACTTCGGAACGACAAAAATCGAGATACCGGGGGTTCCGGGAGGATCGCCGTCGATTCTGGCCAGAACCGGGTGAATAATGTTCTCATACAAGTCGTTGTCGCCGGCGGTGATAAAAATTTTCTGGCCGGTGATTTTGTAAGTACCGTCGGATTGTTTGACGGCCCTGGTTTTCAGGGCACCCACGTCGGAACCGGCGGAAGGTTCGGTCAGACACATCGTACCACCCCACTGTCCGGAAACCATCTTCTCTACATAAATCTTTTTGAGTTCTTCGGAACCGTGATTGATGATCAGGTTGCATGCGCCAACTTTCAGAGTATCATAAGAACTGAAAGCCACCCCGGCGGAGCAAAAATACTCCATCACGGCGCGGTAAATGGTTTCGGGCATACCCGTACCGCCGTATTCCTGGCCATTGCTCAAACCGGAAAAACCGGCTTCAGTGTAACTTTTCATAGCTGTATGGAAACCTTCGGGCGCCGCTACGGTCTTGGTTGCCGGATCATACTTGGCACCGATGTGATCGGCTTCCTTATTGGCCGGATAAACCTGCTCAACGGCGATCTGTTCGGCCAGTTCCAGGGTTGCCTCATAGGTATCGCGGTCAAAATCTGCATACTTCTCAAACTGATTGAACTTGTCCGCTTCGAGCACTTCGAAAAGTACAAATCTTTGATCTCGTGAATCAAGTAACGGATTTATGCCATAATTACACTCCTCATTTTGTTATTTTTTCAGACTCATACATGTCCCTGAATGCTTCAGGGCATGCTTAAGGTTTCTGACTAAGTTTTTCGGGTTGTTGCTGATTAGCATAGATAAAACGAAAAGTCACCATATTCTGACTGTCAGTTCAATAAAAAAATCACTCTGAAAAATTGGATCAAGCCCGGGGACTATGTACAAAAACAGCCGGTTGAAAATTTTTTTCATTGATTCTTTTATGATGCTGTTCTACACACTTTCTTCGATAAATCATTGTTTCCTTTAAAGGAAAGGAAAGAAAGCCATGGAAGTCGTCAGCATCTTATTGAGCCTGTTTCTTTTGATATACTTTGCCTACCGTGGTTACTCCGTGATTCTTTTTGCTCCGGTTTTTGCACTTCTGGCCGCCACGCTTCAGGGTTTACCCACCATGCCCACCTATACCGAACTATACATGGAAAAGGCTGTCGGCTACATAAAAATGTTTTTTCCGATATTTTTACTGGGTGCCATTTTCGGCAAGCTGATGGAAGATACTGGGATGGCCAAATCCATCGCCCGCCAGATTGTAAAATCACTGGGCCACGATCGCGCCATTTTTGCCGTCGTCCTTTCATGCGCCGTCCTCACCTATGGCGGTGTCAGCCTTTTCGTCGTGGCCTTTGCCGTTTATCCGCTGGGCGCCGCTCTTTTTCGAGAGAGCAACATCCCCAAACGTCTGATCCCCGGCTGTATCGGACTTGGAGCATTCACGTTTACGATGACCATGCTGCCCGGCACGCCGCAAATTCAAAATGTCATCCCCGCCGGTTTTTACGGAACAACAACATGGGCCGCCCCTCTGCTGGGAATCACGGCGGCGGCCATCCAGTTTACAGCCGGCATGTTCTGGCTGGAGCACCGGCGTAAAAAAGCGCAGGCCGGGGGCGAGGGTTACGGAGAACACACAGTAAATGAACCGGAACCGTCATTCATTCATGTCCATCTGCCGCCATGGCAACTTTCACTGCTTCCGCTGATCACCGTGCTGGTGATTAATTTTGCGCTGACATACTTTTATCCATGGAACCCGGAAAGCCTGAAACCTCTGCTGGACATGAAACTCATCATGATCGCACCGGCCGTAAAAAATATCGTCGGCATCTGGTCCCTGATCATCGCTCTGGTCACAGGCATTGTTCTGGCTGTCATGATCGGCATCAAATACATTCCGGAGAATCACGGCATACAGAAATCACTGAATGCGGGAGCCATCGGATCTTTGCTGGCCATTATGAACACAGCCTCCGAAGTGGGATACGGAAATGTCATTGCTTCCCTGCCCGGATTCAAGTCCGTGGCTGATTTTCTGCTGAGCATCAAAATCGGCGGCACACCGATGGTGTCCGAATACTTCACCGTAAATATTCTTTCCGGCATTACCGGATCAGCATCCGGCGGCATGTCCATCGCCCTGGGTATCATGTCCAAGGAATGGCTGGCATGGGCCAATCAGGTTGGACTCTCACCGGAGGTTTTACACCGTGTTGCATCCATTGCTTCCGGCGGTTTCGACAGCCTGCCGCACAACGGCGCCGTCATCACGCTCCTAGCCATCTGTGGACTGACGCACGTTAAGTCTTACGCCGATATCGGCGTGTGCACAGTGCTGATTCCGTTTCTGACCGGCATCTTGGTTATTGCTTTCTACCAGTTTGGCATGCTGATGTTTTAATTTCAAATCTGTCCCCGGACTCGTATAAACACAAAGTTGAACGAGGGGTTATCATGCATTTCAGTTATAAAAGGTGTACCAGACATCCAGCGATATTTTCATTGACTCTTTATGGATACTGATTTAAAAACGCGCGTCATTAAATTTCAACACCAACAAATACGATGCCGGGCAACAGAATGATCTTTTCCCGCCGTCATCGCATTTTTTATTAAAAGTGAACCTACGGAGGCGCCACATGAAAATCTTCAAAAGCCTGACAGGAAAAGCCGGTATTCTTTTCATCCTGATCTTTACCTTGATCCTTTCCCTGGGCATCGACTGCACCGCTTTCAACTTTCCCGCAGCCGGATGGCACCGAGGCGACACCTCTTTCGCCCAGGAAAATTCAAAGGCCGCACTTTCCAAAGCACTGGAATCCGATAATCCCAACATCGAACTGGATATCATCGACTTTGTTGACGCCAATGGAAACCGCATCGGCCTGGTATCGCATGACTATTTAATGAAACGCGCCACAGGGCTTCCGGGCACCTTCTGTGAAAAATATAAAAACTATTCTCAGATTCCACTGAATGCAGCCAATCCCAAGCTGCCGCCGCAGCCCTTTTTGACCGTGGTGGAGTTGTTTGAGCTCATCAAAGAAAAGAAAGCCAAAGGCATTGTACCGATCGTTTCCCTGGATATGAAAGAAGAAGGCAGGAATGTTGAAGCCTTTTCCCGTTGGGTGGGTGAAATGATTAAAATTTACGGATTTCAGGATCACGTCCTCGCTTCGTCCTTTTTCGCCAGCAACATCGATCCGCTGAAAGCCGCCTGCCCGGAATGCATGGTAGGAGGACTGGTCTTTAACGACCACTGGGGACTTCAGTTTCTGAGCCATAAATATTCCTCCGTGGATATCACCCCCATCAGCAAATTCACTTTTTTTCTGGGTTTCCTGGGCAAAAAGGAGCATCCGCTCGACTTTATCCTGCTCCAGGACGACATCTTCTTCAAAAACCCAGACCTTGTCGAATACTGGAAAAACAATCGCAAGGTAAAGTTTGTCGGCGTGTTTGTCTACAACAAGGACCGCCGTTACACGGAAGCGGAATGGACCCTGCTGAAAAAAGCGGACTGGATTGAACTTGATCCTCCACAGATGAATCAATATCTCCAGAGAAAAAACAAAAAATAGGAACCGTTAAACAAGGAGACCATCCCATGAAAAAACTGACCGTTGTTCTTTGTTTATTGTCCCTCCTGGTTTTATCCTGCGCAGGTGAAAATGAAAGCGCTAAAAGAGTGAATCGCGGCTTTGGAAAAGCAGCCGTCGGCCTTGCGCAGCTTGTTCTATCGCCCCTGCAGATCGCCGCGGGCCTGCTCGAAGGAATCTCCGCCATTCCCTACTACATGGCCACGAGTCTCGATGAAATCAATAAAGGCATGATCGCGGCCAATGCCAAGATCACGATCGACGACACCTACGAAGCCGCTTATGGCAAAAGAATCAGCGCCGTGGATAAAAGCGGCGATACGGGAGAAGTCTTCCGGCGCATGAAGCACGCTACGGAATATTTTCAGAGAGTCCTGCGCCGCTACGGCGTGCACGACGCCGATAATTACATCCTCACCAGCATCGACACGGCCACCGGCAAAGGATACACGCTATACGCGGTTGTGTACCGTTCTCAGACAACAATCACTGTAAAGGATAAATACGACGGCAGCACGCCTCGCACCTTCACCCGCGAAGACCGCCTGTACTATGAACCTTTTGAAAAGGACATCCACGGCAAGAAACAGGATACCATTATCGACTGGGCCGGCATGCCCCGGGAATTCATCACCACTCAAAAGGGGCAGGCGCTGATGCTGACCATGGCGGCCAATTCCGTCGTCAATGAGAAGAAAAGCCCTGAATACTGGGATGTTGAAAAAAGGTGGATCGCCGGCGAATACGAAAGCATCGTCGATCAGAAAATGAGCACCGTGCGCAACAAGATGAAGATTGAATAAAAAAGAAGCATAGAAGGTAACTCCGCCCATGCTCCACTGAATCCAGCAAGCATACGTAAAACACGTGAAACAAAATGGTGACCGGGTTTTTATAATACCGGGAAAGTTCAATTCTTTCATAATTGCGCCAGAAAGCGCTTAGCATCAAATGATTACTATCTTACTATCCCGCTGAATTTGAGCAAAGATCGTGTGTCACTTTCCGCTTTTTCGAGGTAAAAATTGAATTAAAACAAATATTATTATTTTTCATTGTCATTACGATGCCGCACTATTTTAGAGAGCCGATAGCGCATCATCAGCTTGGACTGAATCCATGCCTTGATTCTAGCCGCCAGTTCATACTCTTCATAACGCTGACGTTTGTCGACATTTTTAGCCTGTATTTCAACTCCCCATATTTTCATCCCCAGCATCCGACCGGTAAAAACACATCTCGGCAGATGAAAAGAATTGGAAACGACCATCGCAGCCTCAATCCCAAACTTTTCTCTAGCGCGGCACAGGGATTGATAAGTGGTATGTCCAAAGCCATCGCAAAGAATTCGGCTTTCGGAAACTTTACTGTTAGCGAGCAGGTAATCCTTCATTACTTCGACTTCATCTTCACCTCCGGTTAACAAAAAAATCGTATGCACCCGGCTGCTGCCTGCTTCAATGGCTTTATCCAGACGTTCCCGTAAAATTTGAGATACGGTTCTATCCTTCCGGATCCCTGCACCAAACACGATACAATACTGCACATCAGGAGGAATTTTGTTTATGGTGCAGATATAATTACCACCATATTTTTTAACTCCTGAGAAATCATCCAATGCGCTGACCGCCGGCCTTACGATTCTGAAGATTGTTCTTTTATATCGCAAGATTGCCACCGTGTTTGATCATAATAACCCTGCGCAAGAAACTCCAACTGTTTTCCCCACCGAATCTGCAATAGGTGAAAGATTGTTCAAACAAAATATCATCGTTCTGAATCTTCATCTCATTACCCAGTTCGGTTTGATACTCATATGCCATTGGATCGGCAACTCCATAAACATCATCGTCAGCCTTATTGATTACGATATAATGCTTATAATCACAAACACCGTCATAAAAATGAGCAATAATTCCTTCCTTATGAGTATTCAGGGCTTCTCGAATAATCGCCTGCTTTTCCGGTTTCGTTTTATTCGCAAGATTTATTTCTTCCCATTGCAACCCCGCTCTGAAAAAAACCATATTCCAGTGGACATAAACACGGTTCAAATTCCACCAGAACACTTTTGCCGGCGGAATAAACTTTCCATAATAATTTGAGAACAACATGGCAAGGCAAGTTATGGCGCAACCGCGCTCCTCGTTCAAGTGAGCCATCTGGTTATAATAGTACTTGCCTCCGTGACATATGCCGTCTGGAAAAGAATTAACTTTTTTCCTTTTGAATAACACATCGCTTCCATGCCTTTTTATTAGTCGCAGGACCTTTAAAATCATCTATGCGCCGATCATTTTACGTTTTTCATGGCTTTCAACCGGATACGGAAACATTTTTCCCAATTTATAACTCCATTCTTCGGGATTAACCGCGTAATTAGCCGCGGACGGTGAAAATGTCAGCTCACTGAAAACAATTCTGCCTGCAATGTCATATAAATCAACTCTGACAAAGGGAAACGGTTTTGCCAGAAGCTCGGCCATCCGAATCATCTGATTTAATTTAACAGGTTGTTTTAATTCATAAGCATCGTGTCTGCGCCCTATGGCAAATGGAAGAAGCCCCCAGTTACAGTCGTAAAAATTATTCACAATCTTTTCTTCTCCAATTTTACCGGTAACCTGTATAAATTCAGCTTTCCCTGCAAAAGTATATATTTTCAGCAGCATGTTCCGGGGTAAGGTCGTGTCAAGATATTCTTCTGCATACAGTTTGGGTTGAATATTCTTGTACTGCCGCTCACCGAAATGATGATAATAGTTTTCCTGCATCCACTTCGTGATAATTTTTTTATTTTTTGGGGTATTCAGAATAAATTTTTCTTTATCAAGGCAGGGGTAATTCCAGCCGGAACCATGATTGGTTTTCAAGTAAAATCTTTCCGGAAGCGCTGATATATCCATTTCATCATAGGAGTCATATACACCGTAAACAGCGCTCAATACCTGTGATCCAATAATATCCTGTACATACTTTCTTACTGCGATTTTATCAGCATACTCGGAACAACTTTCCATAAAATGACTGCTCATATATACGGATAGCTTATCATTGTATATTT
Organism: Smithellaceae bacterium; assembly: GCA_963682015.1. Lineage (GTDB taxonomy): Bacteria > Desulfobacterota > Syntrophia > Syntrophales > Smithellaceae > UBA8904. Next base: position 862,300 of record OY820932.1, read on the forward strand.
GCGGATTATCAAGATTCGGCCATCTCTTTGTAATTCTGTATATCTGCAGTTTGCTTTTGATCCGTCCGGGCAGGATTTTAAAGGAAACAAGCCATACAGGTTTGAGAAGAACTTTGATAAAATGCTTTAATTTCTCTTTTTCCATCAAACATCCCGCGAAAAATTTATCTGTTACACAAATAACAGGAAATTTAGAGCTTGAGAATAATTATTTATTTCAGGGGAAAATATCTTCTCGATAACCACGAAAATGAACACTCGCATTTACTTTGCATACTTTACAATTAATCTATTCGACATTCTCAAAATAATGAACAATCCCGGCAGCAATACCGGATGCCAATTTATTCTGATAGGATGGATCATTAAGCAATATTTCCTCATCCCTGTTCACAAGGATTCCGCATTCAATTAAAATTGCCGGAGCGTTCGCATTTTTTAAGACGGACAGATTGTTGAATTCATAAATACCCCTTCGCCGATCAATAAGCTTGCGGTTTTCTCCTTTTATGAATTCAGCGTGATGCAAGCTCGGTTTGAATCCGGATTTCACTAATGCATCTCCGATGTAACCCGACAAGCGCAGGTTATTTTTGCTATTCATGTTATTTTCTGAAATGAATATTGAAAACCCTTTATATTTATCACTATAACTTAATTGTTTACCCTTATATATCCAGGTTGAAATATATGCGGGTTGGACGGAATCATGATGAACAGAAATTAAAACATTATACTTAGTTGACTTAATTCTATTCGCTCTGTCTTTTAATGAAACGTCCGGCCCATCATACTTAAAGACAAACGATTTTTTAAATCCATGATCAATTAACTTTCTGTTAAGCAATTCAGCAATTTTCTTATTTAAGACATATTCTTTTGTGCCCCTTGCTCCAATTGCTCCCGGTGAATCCTTTGAATGACCGGCATCAATTGCCACAACAAAATCTTCTTTTTTGATTACCCGTCCAGCAGGGCATGGATTTAATTCAAAAAGTATTATTGAACATATGACCACGGTAACGCTGACATATTTAACGATTTCATGAAGTAACTTTTTATTTTTCATCTATGATCTTCAATCTGTTTTACGTTTATCATCACTTCCGTTATACTTTCAGCAGCCCCATTAATTGCTTTTATTATTCTGTAATTTACTGCATGACCTTCCCTGGGTTCTTGAAACACAGGCTCAGGCAGAGTTCAACTATTATTTGTTTGCTTCCAATTGCAATGTGATGTGAATTGGGGACAAAACAAGAGAACAACATGAAATAGGGGTAATGATTACAATCCGTCGCTATTCCTTAACACTGTCCTGAAAATCCTGATCCCTGCACAGCTTTTTTCAGCCAGTATCAACGTCACTTCACCGACCGCACCGCCTTGAAGCACGCTACGGAATATTTTCAGAGAGTCCTGCGCCGCTACGGCGTGCACGACGCCGATAATTACATCCTCACCAGCATCGACACGGCCACCGGCAAAGGATACACGCTATACGCGGTTGTGTACCGTTCTCAGACAACAATCACTGTAAGGGATAAATACGACGGCAGCACGCCTCGCACCTTCACCCGCGAAGACCGCCTGTACTATGAACCCTTTGAGGTAGTGTCAACAAGATGATGATTGAATAGGTTGAAGAACTATCGAAGTTGGATTTTCTCCTGTCCGGTCGATGCCCGAAGAGCAGGTTGGACAAAGGCAAACATTGAAGTTTTGAAGTGCCTGCAGAAAATTGAAGAAACCTGTCGAGAACGGTTCGTCAACCGCGATTCCGATTATTTATTTCAATCGGGGGCTACCTTGCCTGTGCTACACGTCGGGCGGGACGATATGGCGAAGATGTTTTAACGGCTTTTGATCTCAACGGATATTTTTCAGGATTCTCAAGATTATCTATTTCCAGATCGACATCCAAATCCGGCCAATATAGATGATAACCGTGCAATAATTCGACGTTGTGAATGGCCTTAACGGTTTGCTCCCTGAAATAAGGATAGCCCTGATAACTCAGAAAATATTCGCGCCCGTTGACAAACAGCCACACTCCAAAAGGCGTGATGTTCTCAACGTTGACTGAAATGTTTGCGCCATGCTTTGACGATTTCATTTTCGTGTTCCTCTATAATCTTTTGCGCTTCGGCCAGCATTCTGGGGTTAAGACCATAGGAAGTAGCCAACGACACGATAGGGTCAATCCAGAATTTTGCTTCACCTTTCTCACACGTGACATGAACGTGAATTCGCTCTTCTTCATTGGAAAGAAAATAAAAACGATACCCCTTCTCTCTGAATATTGTCGGACTCATGGCGACACTATAAACTAATTCATTTTTTTAAGCAAATCTCCCGCAAGATCACAAACCGGGGATATCTTTGGGTATCAGCCTGAAGAAAGAACATTCGTTTTCCCGTCCATTTATACATTATTTTATCCATGTCATTACCACGCCTTCTAGATCCGGAATTTTTCTGATCTCGTGTGTCTGAACATTCAAAATATACATATTATGTGTGGTGGCACCCCAGTGTCCCGTGAAAGCCAAATACTTACCGTCCGGTGACCAAACCAAGGGAGAAATAACACTATAATATTTCGTTATTTTAATGCTTTGATGAGTATCAACATCATAAACATAAACAGCCTTATCATAATTCCATTTAAAACGTTTCCACCAGCTTAAGTGCTCAATGGCTTTGTCCCCAGTGCCTATGGCATACTTCCACATGTTCCTTTGTGCTTCTTTCTCCTCGTCATCAGCCTCTTTGGATAAATACGCTATTTTTTTACCGTCGGGCGATACTGAAGGCTTAATCCCGAAATTAATCGCTTCGATCTTGTTTCCTTGTGCAATGTCGACCAAATATATTTTCCAATCATTAGATCCGACTACAAGTCTTTTGTCATCAGGTAGCCATGATGGTCTTGAGAGATTAGAGCAACTAATGTCCGATATTTTTACTGGACGAAAATACTCCTCGACATCCAAAAGATAAATACCCTTGCTCCCCGCATATGCTAATTTTCTGCAATCATTTGAAAAGGCCGGCAATGACATTATGTCTCTTTCATCATCTTCAAATATTAACAAATGCCCATCCCTCAGTAAAATTAAAGTACCTGGCTGCTGGATAGATGTTGCTTTAAGAATTTTATCACCAGAAATTTTCGCGGTATCAAATCCCTCAATTGCAAACCATTTCTTGCTGGTGAAAACATCACTTGTTTCTAATGAAGACAATTCTACACTCTTAATAATAGACGGCAGAGTTTTTGTTCTGTATTCAATTATTCTTCCCTCCAGATCAGAAAAGATCGAATCTGCATATGACGGCTTGTCAGAAAAAAATAAACATCCGAGCAGCACGATAGTTGTCAGACATAGAATTGAAAAAAAAGACCGCATTTCATTCGCTCCTTTCGATGGATGAAGGACTTACATGCTTATCTGAGACTCAAGGTTCAGTTTCACACTCGCAGTTCGTATTGAGAATCTTATCACTTCACCGACCGCACCGCCTTGAAGCACGCGACGCAGACGCCGCCCACCTCGTAGTGATCGCCCGCGGGAACGATGCCGCCCCTGGCCTCGCCGACATAGGCCAGCAGGTGCCCTTCGGGAACGCGATCGGCGCTCCAGAGGTACCAGCAGTAAGGACGCACATCAAAAATCGCATCCAGATAGCTGGAGCGTCCCGCATGAAGCCGGCCGGCAGGTTTGCTTTCCAGGATCGAGGCGATTTCCTCCAGCGTCGGCACTCGCCAGTCACTATATCCGGCAAATCTGCTGCGGTTGAGCGCGTCCACGGACTCGTGGACCTCGCGGATATTTTCTTTAATATCGTAGGATTTTATCCACATAAGTCCTGTTTTGCGGTCGGTCACGGTTCCGTCTTGATTATTGACATATGCATTGTCAACGTCGACACCGGATGCCTTTACCCACTGCTGGCGGGCCTGGCTGAATTTTTCATACTCGACGGGAGTAGAGCGAAGCTTTCCCCACAGGCTGCCCTCTTCCGCGGCGATTTGTCCGGTTTGCACTTTGCCGGACAAAACCACCTGGTAAGTGCCATCCTTCTGATATCCCATATCAATTACCTGGAATCCCGGCAGCAGAACCGCTGCGGCTTTTGATTCAACCATATCGTACTTCAGTTGAAAATTTTCCACTCTGGTGATGGACTTCACCGAAACGCCCGCCCGTTCGATCGCCTGGAGCTTGGCGTTCATCAGCGCCTCCGCGTAATCGCGATCCCGGCTGGTTTTAACGCCATCATCCATCCCCTTGATCAGCACATCAATGGTTGCGGCGGGAAGACATGCAGGTAAAGCACAGCACAAAAAGAAACACAATACTTGGAGAATCCATCTATTCATAAAGCCATCCTGTAAAAAAATTTTGTAAAGACGGCTGTTTTCATACCATTTGGCGGGGAAAATATCCAGATTACCGTAGCCATAGAAAACCACTTTAACCTTGACAAATGAATATGACTATGGTTTACGCAATGCCTTATTACTTTTAGAGGTTTAAACATGAAAAAGACATTGACCAATAAATCGAATACCAAAAGGAAAAGATCGCACGGCTTTCTGGTCCGCATGGCGACCAAAACCGGCCGGCAGGTGCTGAGCCGCCGCCGGGCCAAGGGCAGAAAGCGCTTAACCGTATAATTTCCGGGATGTTATCGTCCCGTACGGATGGCGGGTTTCCATGAATGAAAGCACAAGCTTTCCAAAGAGCGGAAAAGGTCACTAACAAAAGCAGCTATCGGATTATTTACGAACAGGGGGTCAGAAGAAGTTCGCGTTTTTTTACAATCATAACCTGCGGCAACTCGATGGGAGTCAAACGTCTGGGAATCACCGTAACTAAAAAAACGGGCAACGCCGTTTTTCGCAACCGCATGAAAAGACTCATTCGAGAATTCTTCCGCCGCAACAAGGACTTGTTTCCCGCGGGACATGACGTCGTCGTCATGACAAAAAGAAACTTACCGCCTCTTACGTATCAGGAAGCAGCCAGCGAATTGACCGAACTCTTCTCCCGAAAACCGGCAGATAAAACATGCTCAGAAAAGCTTTGGTAAACTTCCTTACTTTCATCATTCGTTTATACCAGGCCTTTATTTCACCATTCTTTTTTGCTCCCTGCTGCCGTTTTCACCCGTCCTGTTCACAATATGCAATCGATGCAATTAAATTGTACGGACCGGCGAAAGGGGCCTATCTTGGGGCAAAAAGAATTCTGCGTTGCCATCCCCTGCATCCCGGCGGTTACGATCCCGTCAAGTAAACCATGAAACTGGAGGTACCCTAATGGACAAAAGGACCATTCTAGCCATCGTCCTGGCACTGGCTGTTCTCATCGTGTATCAGGTATTTTTTGTCAAACCGCCCGTACCGCAAAAAGTTGCGGCTCCCCAGCAGGCTAAGAAAGACGCGGCAACATCCCCCGTGGCCGCCACAGCCAAAGCAAGCAGCGTTGCTGCCAAAACCGCGTCTAAAACCCCTGCGGCAAAACCCGAAGCGCCGCCCCGTGACATTACCGTAGACACACCCAATTATACGGCGGTTTTCTCCACTCGCGGCGCAGCGTTGAAGTCTCTGAAACTCAAAGCTTACTACCAAGACTGTTACGAATGCACGGATGACATCTGGCCGAAAGTAAAGAACCTTTTCATAAGCGTCAAGGAACCTCTTCCATCCAAGACAAAGGATTTTGTAGAACTGATCAATGTTCCCAGCGGTGCGCCTTATCCCCTGGTCGTCACCTTCCCCGACTCCAGCGCCACTGTCGCGGTAGACGCAGTTTTTGATTCGACTGCCGGAAAGCTCGATCTGACCGGCGTCAGGGAAAAGAAGCAGATTGTCTTTTCCAGAACACAGGACAATGTGAAAATTGAAAAGATTTTTACGATTGACCCGGCCGGTTACACTATCGGTCTTGATGTCAAAGTATATAATCTGACAGGAACGCCTATTACGCAGGTTCCCCGAATCAACTGGTACCAGCATGCCGATCCCCTGAAAATTGACGACAGTTACGGGCACGAAGGCCCGATTGTTTCTGTTGGAGGCAGCGTTGAGCGCCAGGAAGTCAAGAAGCTTACGAACGAAATCATCCTGGGGCCGAATGTGCAGTGGGGCGCCTTCGAAAGCAAGTACTTTATTGCGTCGTTCGTTCCCGAAAGTCCGTCGCTCACCAACCTTTCCATGACCCGAGACGAAAGTAATCTGGTGTCCGTGGGCATGAAAGGCCGCAAGGAAGTGATTCCCGCCGGGCAGAACAGTGTTTTTTCATACTCGCTTTATCTCGGTCCCAAACAGTATGACATCCTGAAATCCATGGGGGTTGGCCTGGAAAATGCCATCGATTACGGCTGGTTCTGGTGGCTGGCGATTCCTTTCCTTTACGTCCTCAAATTCCTCCAAGGATATGTGTTCAATTTCGGCATTGCGATCATTATCCTGACCACGGTTATTAAAATCATCTTCTGGCCGCTGGGCAACATGAGCTACAAGTCCATGAATGAAATGAAAAAGCTTCAGCCGAAAATCGAAGCGCTCAGGGAAAAATACAAAAATGATCAGGCAAAAGTCGGGCAGGAAACCATGACGCTCTATCGCGAACATAAAGTCAATCCTTTCTCCGGCTGTCTGCCGATTCTGATCCAGATTCCCGTATTTTTCGGCCTTTACAAGGCGCTCATGTACTCGATCGAGCTGCGCCACTCGCCGTTTTTTTTCTGGATTCAGGATCTGTCGGCCAAAGATCCCTACTACATCACGCCGATTCTCATGGGTGCCACGCAGTTTATTACCCAGAAAATGACGCCCGCCATGGGCGATCCGACACAACAGAAAATCATGCTGTTCATGCCTGTGATTTTTACTTTCTTCTTTTTAAACTTCCCGGCGGGACTTGTCATTTACTGGCTGTTCAACAACATATTACAAATCGGTCAGCAATCCTACATCAATAAGAAGCTGGCAACCTGACAGAAAAACGGAGTTCAATATGAGTTCAAAGACACTGGAAATAGAAGAAAAGACCATCGACATCGCCATCGAAAAAGCCTGCCGCGATTTCGGCGTGTCGAGAGAAAAACTGAATATTGACATCATCTCCCAGGGCTCCAATGGATTTCTGGGACTGGGGGCCAAAAAGGCAAAAATTCGCGCTTCCCTGCTGTCCATTGATATGGATTTTTCTCTGGGCGCACCTCCTTCCGTTCTGAAAGCGGAACCGAAAAAAGAAGCAAAAGCCGAAGATAAACCATCGCCCAGGCCGGAGCCGAAACGCGAAACAAGACCGGAAACGAAACGGCACGAAAAACCGGAAACAGGCAAATCTGAAATCAGGCATGAACCCCGGCCCAGACCGGAAAGTCGCCCCGGGAAACCAGCATCCGCCGCACCGAAACCCCATGCTCCTCGTCCGCTTCCTCCCGCCGAAACCAAAGCGGCTCTTGCGCCGGAAGCGCCCCCCAGACCTCAGACGCCGATTGTTGCACAGGCAGTGGCGGTTCCCGCCACCACACCGACCGCCCTTAAAGCCAGAGATCTTCTGGCCGGCGTATTGAGCAGAATGACATTTGAATGCCAGGTGACGGCCACGGAAACGAACGACACTATCATTCTCAGCATTGAGGGAGACGACAGCGGTCTTTTAATCGGCCGGCGCGGTCAGAACCTGGACGCGCTTCAGTACATTTTGAATAAGGCCGTCAACAAATCCGATACGGATCGCAAAATGATCATCGTTGATTCGGAAGCCTACCGCAAAAGGAGAGAAGAATCGCTTCTGAGCATGGCCGAACGGATTCGGGAAAAAGTTAAAAAGACACAGAAGCCTCTTTCACTTGCCCACATGAACGCTCACGATCGCCGGATCATTCATCTGGCGCTGCAGGAAGATGAAACACTCATCACCAAGAGTCGCGGAGAAGGAGAGTATCGCAAAGTCATCGTCCTGCCGGCTAAAAGGCCAAACGCCGGTGGTTCCGGAAAAACAAAAAACCGGCAATAAACGGAACCGGGCAACATCCTGAACAGGAAGGAAGCGGCAAAAAGTGCAAGCTCCGGAAACCATTGCAGCCATTGCCACACCGCTGGGCACGGCAGGATTGGGCATCATCCGGATCAGCGGCCCTCTGGCCCCCGAACTGGGGCGTCGTCTCTTCCGCCCCGCACATGCTAACTGCAACTGGCTGAGTCACCATCTGTATCACGGCGATATTGCCGCAGCCGACGGCAGCACCATTCTGGACGAAGTGCTGGTCTCGCTGATGCGCAAGCCGCATTCATTCACCGGCGAGGATGTGCTGGAAATTTCCTGCCACGGCAATCCTCTGATTCTCCAAGCCATCCTTGAACAATGTATCATTCTGGGCTGCCGTCCGGCAAGGCCCGGCGAATTTTCGGAACGCGCATTTTTCAACGGCAGGATGGACCTGGCGCAGGCAGAGGCGCTGGCATCCATGATTTCCGCCCGCTCATCGAGGGCCTGGCAAATCGGTCTGGCCCAGTTGAAAGGCGCGCTGGGCGACAGAATCGGCGAATTTCGATCATGGATGATCGACGCTCTGGCCCGGCTGGAAGCCGCCATCGATTTCAGTGAAGACGTCTCTGAGCAGGAAACACCGGATATTGAGCCGCAAATCGGCAAAACCATTGCCGGAATTGACAACCTTTTATCCACATTCAGTCAGGGAGAGTTGTTCACCCGGGGCGTCAACACTGTCATCACGGGCAAACCCAATGTAGGCAAATCCAGTCTCCTCAACGCCCTTGCCGGCAGGAAAAAAGCGATCGTCACAGAAATCCCGGGTACCACCAGGGATCTGATCACGGAAACGATTACGCTCAACGGTCTTTGCTTTAATCTGATTGATACCGCCGGTATCCGCAAACCGGAAAATGACATTGAAAAAGAAGGAATCGACCTGGTTTACGAACAGTTGGAACAGGCGGACATCATCATTATTCTTCTGGACGGCAGTAAACCGCTCACCACTGAAGACCACCGGATTTTGCAGCAAAATCAGCACCGCCCGGAGAAAATCATCCTTGCCGTCAACAAATGCGATCTGCCGTCGGCCTGGACTCCGGAGCATCTTCCCGGTTATTCAGCATCCGAAATTCATCTGCTGAATATTTCAGCAAAGTTCGGTGACGGGCTTGGCGACCTCAAGCAAACCATGACCTCTCTGGCCGGTGTAAGTGATGTGGCAACCGACAGCGGGTTGCTCACTCAAGCACGCCATAAACTGGCGTTGGAAAAAACCCGGACGCACCTTCAGACGGTCATCTCCGATCTTCAAGCGGGACAATCTCCGGAATTCATCGCTTTTGAACTTACCGAAGCTTTGAACGCGCTCGATGAAATTACCGGCAGAAAAATTCAGGAGGAAGTCCTTTCCAGAATTTTCTCCAGCTTCTGCATCGGCAAGTAAATTGAAAAACCCCCTGCTTTGTGCTAATAATTTGACAGTATTCTGAACCAGTAAGATCGTCGTTTCCCGGATGAATAAAAAAGGTTACGAGGTAGAATCATGAAAAAATTGTGTTTCCTGTTTGCTCTGTTTGGCCTTCTTTGCTTCGCTTCCCCGGATGCATCAGCGCAGATCAAATGCGTTAACGCCGGCGGTGAAGCGTTAATTCTCAACGGAGATACGCCTTCGGCCAAACTGGAAGCCGTTGCCCGCGCCAAATGGACAGCCATTGAACAGGTGGTCGGAACGGAAGTCAAGGCCGGCAGTTTTGTGCAGAACTTCACCCTGGTGGAAGATGTCATAAAAACCAAAGCGGGCGGAGTGGTCAAAAGCTACAAAGTTCTCGGTGAAAACGTCAAGGACGACGTGCTCAATGTGCAGATTAACGCCTGCGTGGAGCCGGCACAGGCCCGTGAAGCCGTTTCGCAACTGGGATTGAACAATTCCATCGCTCTTTTTATTCCCGCACGGAAACCGGGCCGTCAAGGCGACGAATTTGAAGAAAACAATATTCTCTCCGAAACCCTGGTCGCCAAAATCATCGAACAGGGATACACCGTAGTGGATGTCGCACCCACACAGGCAATTGACGCGAAGGAAATCGAACGGGCCATGCGTTCCGGCAGCACGCTCACGCTGCGCAGCATGATGTATAAATTTCTATCGAATCTCATCATCATCGGAAAAGTGGATTACACCATTTCCACCAAAAAGGGCGAAAACATCGGCTATGGCCTGTCCATGCCGTTTAATAATGTCACGGTACGCCTGACCTACCGGATTCTGGCCAAAAACAGTAAAACCGGGCAGATGGAAATCCTCTCCACCGGTGTGGAAGAAGCCAAAGGCCTCGCCAACTCCACGGAAGACGCCGCCGCCAGAGCAATGAAGGAGCTGGCGGAAAATCTTACACCCACGCTGCTTGGCAAAATCAACCAGTTTATTCAGGGAAACACCAAGAAGGTCATGATCCAGGTCAACGGCGTGAAAGAACTGGCGACGGTACTGGAAGTCAAGGCTCTGCTGCAAAGCATCGTCTGGGTGTCCGCGGTGGAAGAAAAAGAGATGGAAACTTATCTGGTCAGCTATCCCGAAAATACACTGTATCTGGCCAACAGCATCAAACAGAAGGGAAATTTCAAACTGGTCAACTTTTCTCCCTACTCTCTAACGCTGGAATACTTGAAGTAAAGCAATGGTTTTTTGAAGCAGGAGGTGCCGCATCATGAAAAAAGTATTATTTTTTATTTTGGTTTTCACAATATTCACAGGTGCAACGGTTGCGCTGGCTCAGGAAAAACCGCGCATCGGTGTGCTGCGATTCACCAATAATACCCGCGCCCACTGGTGGTCCAACACAACCGCAGCCGAACTGCAGGACCTGCTGATCAATGAACTGGCATCCACCAGATCCTTCCGGATTCTGGAACGGAAAGAACTGGGATCGGCGATCAGCGAACAGCAGTTGAGTGAATCGGGTCTCGTGGACTCCTCCTCCAGAGTAAAAGCAGGACGGATCAAAGGGGCTCAATATCTGATCGCCGCCACGGTTTCCGCCTATGAAGAAAGCGGCAGTGAAGGCGGCGGTCTTAACTATCAGGGGTTCACTCTCGGCGGCGGCAAGAAGACCGCTTATATTGCCGTTGATTTGAAGGTTATTGATGCGGAGACCAGTGAAATCATCGATTCCCGGACCGTCGAAGCCACTTCCACATCCGGCGGGATGAGAATCAGCGGTCCTTCCGGCCTGGTTCCGGGCTTGTCCGGTTCCCTGGGTAGAGAAGCCAAGACCCCCACCGGGAAAGCCATCCGCGGCTGTATCATCGAAATCACGGAATACCTGGAATGTTCGCTGGTGCTGAAAGATGACGAATGCATGAAGAAATATTCCGGCAAGGAAACCCGGCGGAGACAAAAATCAAAATCATCCATCCTGCTGGATGAATAAACGTAAAGGAGAAACGGTATGATGATGCGCCGCAAATCAGGTTGTTTTCGCTTTCGTACTTTATGGATGGCAGGTCTGTGCCTGCTGCTATGCTCCGGTTGCGCCACAAAAGTGCGCGTAAACATGCTTCAGCCCGCGCAGTACCATGAAGCTTCCCTGACTAAGTCCGTCGCCGTTCTTCCTTTTGCCGGTCCGCAGGGGCGGGCGTTCGCCGCGGAACTGGAAAGCGTCCTGGCCGGAATCGGCATTGACGACAAACAGTACTTCACGATTGTAGACCGTGCCTCCATTGACAAAGTCATCAGTGAAATGAAGTTTTCGCAAAGCGGCCTGGTCGATGAAAAAACCGCCGTCAGGCTGGGCAAGCTGGTCGGCGCACACGGCATCTATACCGGCATCGTCACCCGCAACAACTATGATGACAGCCCCTACACGGAAAGACGTCAAACCTGCCTCCAGTACGAGCAGAAAAGAGACAAGGAAGGAAAACTGTACCGGGGCGCCTGCCTTCAATGGCGATATTACAATGTCAACTGCATCAGGCGCGTGGCCAACTTCGCCGTCACGCCCCGACTGGTCGATGTCACAACCGGCCGGGTTATTTACTCCCGCAATCTCTCCTCCATGATGGATTCCGCAGGCTGTGAAGATACAAGACCGGTCGAAAGCGAACTGGTGCTCCTGGATCAGACGAAAGAACGCGTCAAGCAGGAATTCCGCAAGGACATTGCTCCTTATTATGTTACCCGGGAAATCAGTCTGATGGATTCCACGGAAGGCATTGCATCGAAAGAGGCCACGGACAAACTTCAGCGAGGATTGGAATACGCGGGCAAGGGACGCCTGGACAGCGCCTGTGAACTCTGGGGTCAGGCACGCAACCTGGCCGCCAATTCCTACGCACTGTTGTACAATCTGGGAGTCTGCGCGGAAAGTCGCGGCGACCTGGATGCCGCGCTTACGCTGTACCGGCAATCCGACCGGATCCTGGGCAAGCCTAACGACGATATTACGCTGGCGCTCAACCGCGTCAGCGAAGCCATTAAAAACCGCACCAAGCTCAAAGAACAACTGGGCAGCAAATAGATCAAGAAATTCCGCTATTCATCGACGGAATCCAGCCGGACAAGGAAACGGTTGATCCTCTTAATGCCGGATCAATTCGAAATCTTCCGGCATGGACTTCTTCATGGATTTGCTGAAATCAGCCCCGCCGGCCAGACACCCTCATATGCAGTGTCTCATCTTTTGAGTTTCAGCACGCCCAGGAAAAAACCCGACAGAACAATCTGACAGCCTGCCGCAAGCATTGTAAAGGCCGGCAGCGCGATTCTCCATATCGAAGAAACATCCATAGAACCCAAAGAAGGAAGCCTCCGCAAATGCACGGCATAGAAAGAAAGAGCCAGACCGCCCGCGACGAGAAGGCCTCCGGCGATCAATCCGGTTTCAAGGGTCAGACAGCGGGACAACCTGGTCAGCAGGGAATCTTCGGGCAGCAACCCTTCCGCAATCGCGAAGATTTTGGCAAAAACCGCAAAGATGACGGACTGCAAACCAATGAGCATCGCAAGAGCTGGAAATATAAGAGCATGGACATCGAACGTGAAGCTCCCGATATTCCGCGGTCCGGGCAAAAGCCACAAACCGGCCGCGATGCCTATGAACATGAGCAGCAACCCCGGGTAAAGGAATAACCAGCGGGGGCTGTGTAAAAGCAGGAATCGCAGGTGACGCCAGCCGTCGTGCCAGCTCCGCAAATGCGGGGGACGGCTGCGCCCGTCCGGAGACAGGATTGTCGGCACTTCCGTAATTTTCATTTTATGCAGAGTCGCTTTAACCACCATTTCACTGGCAAACTCCATTCCGGTTGTCCGAAGGTTCATTTTGATGGCGGCCTCTTTCCTGAAACCGCGGAGTCCGCAATGAAAATCACTGCTGGGACAACGAAAGAACAGCCGGCCAACGGCCGTTAGAACGGGATTGCCCAGATACCTGTGCAGAGGCGGCATGGCTTTTTTCCTGATTCCACCCTTAAACCGGTTTCCCATCACCAGATCATAACCCTCGCGCAGCTTCTCCACAAAGGGGTCCAAACGGCTGAAATCATAGCTATCATCCGCATCACCCATGATAATGAATTTGCCTCTCGCGGCGGCAATTCCTCCCATCAAAGCGGCGCCGTAACCTTTTGTTGACACATGAACCAGAACGGCGCCCATGCGGCAGGCAATTTCCTGCGATCCGTCCGTGCTGCCGTTATCGGCAACAATAACCTCACCGGCGATACGGAGATCCTTCAATGATTGCTGAGCTTTTCCGATGCAGGATTCCAGTGTTTCGCTTTCGTTTAAACAGGGCATTACAATAGAGAATTCACAAACCGTACCGTCAGTATTTTCCATTTTGAAACCTTTCCATGAAAGTATGCAGCAGGCGCAGTCTTTACACCGTTTCTTTCCGTCAAAAAAACTTTTTCAGACGGATCCATGAGCATCACAGCAAGTCAGTTGAAGAAGACGTAAAGATTATAAGAAATGCCACGCAGGACTGTCAACACAATATTGGGACGACGTACACCGGTCTCCCGGAGCATGATTTTCATCCAGTCAACAGCTTGCGTTATTCAATCTGATGATGTAAGAAAAACGATGGTCGCATCCCGACCGGTGGCAGAACGATAAACGCTATCCTTATTGAAGCGGAAGGTTTCCATGCTGAACTTTTTTTCATCATCTCCTGAACCGCCGGAACTCCGAGGCTTGCAACTCAAACCGTACCTCATCAATTTTTCCCTGGACAGGCTTGTTTTCGGCGTCGATAATATTCACTATGACGTGCATATCAGTCCGCATGTACGCGACGCTATAGGCAAAACAGCGTCGCTGGTCCTGATCAAGCACTCGCGGACTGAATACTATTACCCGGATTATAAAAGAGAAACCTGTGAAAATGAAAAAGAGGTGTTAAAGAGCCTTTGTCTGGATGTCCTGCAGGATGGCATCACTCAGGCAAAAACCGAAGACGAACCTCAGATCGATTACCTGGAGCAGGCTGCCCTGGCCAAACTGTTTCTCGATGAAGTCAAAAACCAGTATAAAATTCTGGTGGCTCATTTCGAACATCTGGTCAGAACATACGAATTGTCTCCCAAGCATGCCGACGCGGAAAGATTCCGGATTAAAGAAAAAATGTCTGAAATCAAACTCGGTCAGAGCCGCATCATCCGGCTGGCCGGTGAGGAGTTATTCAGTCTCCTGGTGGATATTCACAGCCGCGTTCTTCGCAACATGCGGGAAACCCACTTTCATCCGGAACAAATCCTGCCGGACATTTTTTTCAACAATCCGGTTCTCCATGCCAATAATCCCGCGGACGATTTTTTTCTCATGGAAGAATATGTCCTTTTAGGAAAACGCCTGCAGGATCCGGACAATTACAATAATGTAAAATCGATCATTTACGACCTGCTGGCCGAAACAGATAACGGACAGTTCCATATCGAAGCCCGGCAGAAGTCAAACAAGCCTGAACAGGAGATTCCCGCCGCTAACGGCAAGGCAAGCCTGTACGATCCATGGATTATGGAAACCGGCAACATCACCCAGATGTTCGATTTTTTTGAGCTCCGGGAAAAACTGGCCGCGGCGAAAAGCGCCGGCGCCTCCGACATCACAATCCGACAATTGAGAGAGCAGATAAAAACCCGCGAACACCTGCTGAACTTCTTCTACAATACTTTCAAAAAATCCGGTTTATTGAAACAGATTGTGGCCGCCTTTGAAATGAAATCCATCTATAACATTTATTGCCCGCCGATGGCTCCCAAACAGATCCGGGAATTTCTGGTTAATTTCTGGTCCAGAAGATCCATTATCCGGCAGATCAAGAGGCGGAAATCCAGCCAGGGCGGCGATCTCCCGCTGGCTCCGCTCAAGCAGTCGGCCCGCTGGATCCGGGGCGCTTCCTCCAGGGAAAAAAAGCGGCACCTGGTCAATTTTCTCCGGGAATTTTCACGCTATCACCGGGATCTTTACAACGCCAACATTCTTGAAAATGCAATGGAAGCCATCAACCTGGTCACGGAAGAAAAAACGCTGCAGCTGTCGAGCGGCAACCGCTCGCTCTATGAATTTCTCCTTCCGGCGGAACGCATCAAGGAAGAAAAACCGGTAAGAAATCACGTCATACTCAAAGCGGACATCCGCGGCTCCATCTCTATCAACCATACCATGCGATCCCGGGGACTGAATCCGGCATCTCATTTCAGTCTGAACTTTTTTGATCCGATTTCGGACATCCTTGCCAACTATGACGCGTCCAAAGTGTTTATTGAAGGAGACGCCATCATTTTATCGATTTTTGAAAATGAAGATACACCGGAAGGCTGGTACAGCGTGGCCCGTGCCTGCGGCCTGGCTATCCGGATCATCCAGATCGTTCAACGATATAACAAAAAGAATCTGGAAAACAATCTTCCGGCCCTGGAACTGGGAATCGGCATCTGTTACAGCGATACGCCTCCGTCGTACCTCTTTGACGGCGACTCTAAAATCATGATTTCACCGGCCATCAATCTGGCCGACCGGCTGTCGAGCTGCAACAAAAAACTGCGCAACAGCTTCAAGGGCCAGCAACTGCCCTATAACCTGTACGTGTTTAGAAATGCCCAGGAAGAAGGAGACGATTCGGCCGATGACCTTTCCCTGCGTTATAACGTCAACGGCATTGAGCTGAGCGAAGAAGGTTTCGCCAAGCTTTCCCGTGAAATTAAGTTAAAACTGGTTACCTGCAAAACAGGCCATGGCATAGAAGCCGAAGTTTTCATCGGAAAAGTTCCCATGCTCAACGGCCAGTACCAGTTGCTGGCGGTCCGGGAAGCACCCGTTTATAATATCAACCCGGGAACGCTGACCATCAACAATGAAACGTCCAGGAAATACTATGAAGTCTGCACCAGCCAGGATATCTACGATTCCATCAAGAGCCTGGCAGGACCTGTTTTCAGGGAGTGATCACATTTTGGAAAAATCCCGCAAAAAACAAAACAATTCGCATTGAGTTTTTTTCAGTCTAACCAACCCCGTACATTTTTCTCATATCATCAATAATGGCTTCCAGATTTGTCGAGCGAAAACCAAGCGCAGGGAGATCAACGACTTCACCGCCAATCAAATCAAAAAAATATTTCAGGTCAGTTGCAATAGTTGCGGGCAGCGCTATTTTATTTCCAGGTTCAGCAACCTGGTACAATCGGAAAACATCGTTCCTGTGTTTCCGGATATTTTTTGAATCAATGTTTTCACCTTGCTGTTTTCTTTGACTCAGGTCCATCCATGCCCTGGCTTTGAGGGGTATCAGGTGCTCCGGTCCAATGACGGAAAGACCGTATTTCTGCCGCTTCCCCTGCATGATGAACGCGTAATAAGCGTCGTCAAGCAGAATCGCCGAGAGGCTGGCAATCTCATCGTCCACAGGAATCGGCGTCAGATGAGTTTCCCCTGCAATGGACAGAGCATCCGGTTTTCGCGAAAATAGTTCCAGCATAAAGGGATATTTCTCATCAACCGGTTTTGCAAAGCGATAAAACTGTTTTTTACCGGAGGCTTTCTCTTGAATCTGGTACCCGCCTCTAGAAATGAAATCCCAGAACAATTTCACAAAGTCTCTATCAAGAACTTCTATGCATAAAACAATGTCCAAATCTTTTGTTGCACGAAAGGACAGCCCGGCCTCTTCCATTGCCAGATCGCAGGCGGTTCCGCCAATGAGAATGTATTTATCGGCATAATCACGGAAATAATCTCGAAAAACATCCAGTCCTTTTACCATGCAATCCCTTTCATCATATCATCCAGCGCCGCTTCAATGCGCTCGTCCTTGTTGTCGCGAAGAGACAGATACAAAGAGAGACGGTCAACCACACCCTCTGTTGCAAAGTAACTGGGATCATAGCTCCACACTTCGATTTCCAGAGCATGCTGATCCGCCGACAACAACTTATCCTTGCCATACTGCCGGAGCAACGATGTTCCGGATGCACTGCTCACAGCCAGTATCTTGTTTTCAGGCTCGGCAAGCATAGAGTATGAGGCAAGTGCGCTGAGTCCAGCACGCAAAGCGCCCGAAACGGAGTCGGTCTGATCCAGATAGAAACGCCGAATCACGGGGTTGCGTAAATATTGTAGAGCATCATCCCAGACTTTCCGTTTTGCGCCTTTTAAAATCATCTCACGCATGCGCTTCCTCATGGAAACTTTGCCAAGGCCGAGCGATTCAATTTCACTAAAAGCCCGCGATACCGTCATGAGCGAATAGCCGTATTGCACGGACAAATCGGCAAGCCTTATGATGCCCACTTCCGGAACTTTTAGAAGCGCGTGCAGAATAACAAGCTGGGCTGAAGGGCTACAAATTTTCGGTTGCACGCTTGTGCGCTTGAAGCGTTCGCGAAAATCGACGCCAAGTGGCAGCAGATACAATTGATTGCCGGGAATGATAAAAGATATTTTTTGCTCAATGAATCTCCTGCGGTTAAACGGGCGCAGATGTCTTTGAACATAGATAACTTCCGCATCTCCGGATTTTGGGTAAAGCAAATCAATATGCTTGCGTATCGTTACGGGAGTTTCTTCCTGCTGATTTTTCGCCACCATTAAAATACAGGCCCGCTTCATAAACCGGGTGGAATAAAAAACATACCGTTCTTTCAAAAAAAACGGCAAACCCGATGCGGCATCCCACGGTTCGACATTCAGCGAAATCGCCAATGTCTCCTGAACATACCGAATGAGTTCTTTGATGAATTGATCGCTCAACTGCATTATCCTTTTAATGTTAACATTTGTTTGTATAATAACATATGAAATGTTAATATGCAATATAAATGTTAACATACTGATATATTATCAAATATTATAATTGATGATTAAAAAATCATTGCTGGGTGAAGATAAATCTTACCCGGTTTACGATTTAAAGAAGGAAGTTAAAAAAGAAACAGCGTTCCAATGTTCGCCCAGGATGTTCTTTGACTCACTTTATCTCAACTCCATTTTCTATTTATTAGTTGTCGGATGTCTATATCTCGATAGATTCACCTGATTCCAATAGTCTCGAAAGCTCTTGAATATTAGCAAAAGGACTCGACGATACTATTTTACTTAATGCACCAAGTCCCATGGATATAAGATCCTTATCTTTTTCCTTGATGCCCTTATCGATGATCTCGAATGACTTATCTATGCCTTGTTTTCGCTCATCAAATATTCTATCAAACACGCTATGATATAAATTATATTTCTCAGTTATCACATAAATTAACACTTCTTTGTGCGCATCAATTTTCGCAATATCTCTTTTTGTTATAATATCTTCGCGATACGCATCAATTAATTTATTAAAAAAATTTAAAGCATCTGGTGTAGGTATAACCTCTTTAACCTGAGATAATTTTTCTAAAGCAAATTTGATATTATTTTTCATTGTTTTCTCCTTATCATTGTTAGATCAGTCTCCCATCATTGTCTATTATTTTTGTATCGATAATAGCAGCAAAATCTTTTGCAATTTTACCGAGCTGAGCTATCTCATGCAAGTCATTTTCAGTGTAATAATTATATCCAAATTTCTTCTTAAGCCATTTTACTATCCTTGATAATATAGGTATAGGATATATTTTTCGAGCCGAAATTTTATAACTTACAATAAACGCTTTTTGTGCTTTTTTTAGAGAGATTGTGAGTTCCTCGGTTCGCGACCCAATTAACTCAATTGCCAGTTTTGCCTTACAGTATTGCTCTATCATCTTTACAACTTCAAGCATCTGTTCCTCAATTTCTCTTATCTTTTTATTGGCTGATACATGACTAAATATTGCTGCCACGATTAATGCCGGAACTACTACGATACCGCCTAATACCATTGTTCCAGCTGCCATTCCACCACCACCAGCTGCAACGGCGCCACCACCAAACCATGCCAACGTTGCGTTTGTTGCTGCAACACCTGATAATGCACCAATTGCCGTTCCCGTGGAAGCTGCGCCATAACCGGCAACCAATGCCCAGGCACCCAGTGCCGTAGATACTCCCGCACTAACGCCTTTTGTCGCACTCATTGCAATCTCAGCCATCGAAATAGTATGTTCCGCTCTAATCAGGTTATCTTGGATACTTGTTTTCTCGTACTGAACTGCAGAGTATTGACGATCCTTTGGAGTAAGATATTTTGATATTTTTTGAATTCTTTTAAGTACCTTAACCGACTTCTTTTTTGTCTTAATAAGATGTTTTATCTTTTTATTGACAATTTTTTTTGAAGTATTTAATTCTTCAATCTGTGCTTCTAGTTTGCATTTAATTTCATTAAATTCTCGTAATTTATTTTCTACTCGACCATGAGCGCCAAATGTAACAATATTCTTTAGCAAATCACCCATTAAAGTATCCTCATGTCAAAAGGCGGCGTGTCACAACAAGCCTATTACTCTTTTACTATAAATAAATTGAAAAACATAAATGGTATCAACATAGAAATCACACGACCTTGTTAAATACTACAGAACAACTTTTCCCACTGCTGCCACTTCAAACACGTGTTTGCCGCTGTGGACTTTTTGCCTTTCTGAGCTATACAATCAGCTTGTCCAGAGTCTGCCTTGACATAAAATGGTTTATAGGCACGAAAATCGATTGTTCGTCCTCCTGACCAGAATGAACATGTCGCACATTTTTTATCAGTTACTTTGTAAACACCATAAGTAGTCACGATAACAATACCTTTCTAAATCAGATCGCCATGAACTCACGCCAATGATATTATCCCTAATTTGCTGCGTCACCCGGCACTAAATTTAATTCTCCCTTGAGTAAATACATTCTTTTATCTACGGTACTATACTCAACCTGATACGCAATCTCTAAATCTGATTTAATATAGAAGCCCTTTTTCGGAATATTAATGACGTATTTACCTTGCGATGGATTAGATGATATGCATTTCAAGGCTTCAATTTCTATGAATCCTTTGCTAAAATATTCCGATTCTCCTGAAATGGTTTGATCAAGTATTTCGTCTGTGAGCCTCACCAGCAATTGAGCAGCATATACATCACGGTCTTCATCAGTGTACTCTTCATCCGTCACCTGACCAACTAATGCTAGATACATATATTTTTTTAGGTCCACGGGAATAAAAAACAAATGGGTATAAAGAGTTTTTTTCTTGAACAAACCTTTGTATTTTTTGACAACGCAGTATCTAATAATACCATCCATGATGATAGAGCCTCTTTTCAAGATATTGGATTCAAATTAATAAATAAGTGATTGATCCGTTTCCGTTGTCTATCTTTTCATACCCTTTCTTGCCGTTATTTTTTATGGCTTCCTTAACATTTTGTTCTTCCGATTCCGGAAAAGCATAGCCTCTCTGCATTTCCATATTTTTTGGAACAGAAACAGGCAAATCGTAGTTGACTCCTATTTTGCGGACGTAATCTTCAATTTGCCCGCGAATGATGATTTCATGACCACCGACTTCCGGTTTTACAAGA
Organism: Smithellaceae bacterium; assembly: GCA_963682015.1. GTDB lineage: Bacteria > Desulfobacterota > Syntrophia > Syntrophales > Smithellaceae > UBA8904. The sequence continues at coordinate 883,311 of OY820932.1, forward strand.
CCCGCCTTTTCACGTTTCGCGACTTCCAGCCGCACTGCGGCAAATTGTTCTGTATCGCTATTTTGAATTTGCCTCCAGCTCGATGATGTCGGCGGCTCGGCGGGCGCTTTGATCTCGCCGATGACCACCATATTTCCTTTTACGGCAATGTAATCCGGTTTGCTTGCATGAGACCGGCCTTTGCCGGGAATTTCCTTACCGCTGAACACCTGGAAACCGGCTTTCGTCAAAGCTTCATAAACTTTCGGATAGAATTCATCTTTGCCTTCGGCCATTACGCTTTTTCTCCAAATGAAGATCGCGGCAGCAAAACGCCATCGCGCTGCTTCCAAGTCTTTGGTTGTCAATTTTGGGGCCTGCTTGAAACGGTGATGCAAAATCTGTGGATTTCTTTTTAACACTACTTCCTCATTAATGCAACAATGGCAAGCCCCCTGCTTCGTCCAATAACAGTAACGACATTTGATAATTTACAATCACGACTGTAACCACAGCGAACGCCGGGGTCCAGTTTAATACCTCTGGATTCCGTGTCGCGCTCCGCTTGCACGGAATGACGAAGAGGTAAGCGCGACACAGCCATCAACACCGGAATTGATGCTATTTGTAAATTCAGCATTCTGGACATTCAATAAAACCGTAATTCTTTCTCATTCTAATTTACGGTGTTGTACTTCTTTAACTCCTCCGTCCTTTCCCTGGTCATTCGGATCAGGCATTGCAGGCGTTTGGCTTCTTCAATTTCGGCATTGCATGCGCTTTCTTTTTTCCTGATCCATGTAAGTTGTTCTCTTTTTAATTCTGCTTTGGCTCCGGGGCTAAATTTGGACATTGTCTCACGATAAACTGTATTGATTTCCTGATCGGCCCCTGTAAAGCTCTGCCGGAGAGCTGGCAGATCAATTGATGAAGAATCAGCCGGAACGCTTAAGGTATCTGTTGGTGGAGAGACAGGTGCGGGTGCATCACTGCTTAAACCCAACATCGAATCATGAACAATGATTGCCGGTTTGACAGTCAAAGAACGTAATGATGTTCCGTTAATTCGTCCTTTGAAAGAAATTATATCGCCGGTTTTGAGTCCTTCAATAATATGGCGATCTTCATCAGTTCGCGGTGTGATATAGACAAATGTACCGACAAAGTTCCTGGCAAAACCCCCAAAACCTATTTGACTTTGCGTCTGCACCTTATACCCGTCTCCTGATTTGGATACTTCATAAACAGGCAACTGCCATTGGACAACCTTGCCGATGATTTCCTTTGCTTTGTTGTCACGCTGCAAATCGGTATATTTACTGTCAAACGTGAATATTTCCGAAAGCTCTCCATCCGCTTTCAAATCGGCCGGCTGCGTGCTTGCCAGTTGTGCTATCGGATCGGCTTTCGGTTTGATTTCATCCTTTCCAGTCAGCGCCACGATTCCGGACAGAATCAAAAACATCCCGATGCTCCCCAGTATCCAGAATAATTTTTTCCTGGACGCGCCCGCCGTGACCGATGGCGCTCTGGCGGGCTCAGTCTCCTGCGGCATCGGCGCATCTTTCTTTGCCCCGATTACCGCAAGGATACCGCCAATCAGCGACAAGGCCATGCATATCGCCACCAGGGTGCCACCCAGAAAAGCGCCCAGAATCGAGGAAACGATAAGGGCAATGCCTGCCCACCTTGAACGACTGATGGCAACCGCACCGAAAACGATGGTGAGAAAAGAAAACAGCACGCCTCCCCATCCGAGCCCGACCACCGTCTTGGCGCCTTCCGCCTCAAAAGCAGAGCCGATGCCGCCCAGAAAAAGCGTCACCCCCGCGGCAATAAACCCAAACACTCCCGCAATGATTCCGATAATTCCACCCGCTTTACTCATAACAACCTCCTTTTGTTATCTGGTTTGCATGTCAAAAAATAAAAAGTCTCCATGAGCAATACAGCATTACTCAGGAGACCAACTTTTTCAGATCCCGCAGGGCCTGTTTATGTCTATCGGCAAGATAGAGTCACAGGCAAAATTTTGAATGACCGTTATAACGGAGATTGATACTGGAACTTAAACCACCCCCTGCCCCCGCCAGCGGGGGACAAACACGCCTTTTAGCTTGAATCTTCAGCCACGCATACGCCGGTGGCATTGCATTCGAAACACCATTCTGTGTCATCTTTCATACGGCATAGATTTTCCTCCTCGCCGTTTAGTGTAAACCATGTCCCCGGTCTGTTTTGTAAACTATCTTAGCGGTTTGTACCCCCCATACCACTTCCGTCTAGGCACGGTATGATTTTTAGTGCTGGAGCAGCCATTCTGGTTGCTTTAGAATATTTTGGTTCAGGCTACAAGCCTGAACCAGCAAAGGAAGGGGGATAACACAGTTTATTCCATAGAGGATGCCGCTGCACGTCGTCCGATTCGATTACCCTCTGTTTTGCAGGGACTTTTGCTCCGATGGTTAATCTTCCTTTCTTCCTTTCTTCTTTTTCTCTCCGGATTTCTCCCAATGCCTCCTCTGTACTGAATACGCAGACCGATTAATATCGCCGTCAGAGCCAGGGAAACAATGTTACCGAAAATAAATACAACATCTCTCACGGACAAAGCGTAAATCAGAATGAGCGTCATTCCAATCATCAGAACCGCCAGATAGGAACCGCTGATTCCTTCCGCGCACTTCATCCTGTATGTTTTGACAATCTGGGGGATGGAACTTGCACACATGATGATGGAACCCGTCGTTCCCAGAATTTCAAAAAACTGTCCGGCATCAATTGTCATAAACGTTCTTCATTCTTTGCTTTCATTTTTCAGCCGTGCTTCACCACGATAAGAATCCGCTGTTCCCCCAAAATAAAAAAGGCCTCCTTGAGTTTACTGATTACTCAGGGAGACCAACTTTTTCAGATCTCTTAGGGCCTGTCCGTCATTGCCTTCGGGCAATTTCACAGGCAAAATTGTAATGCTATTTTAATCGCTGCCGCTGAAAAGTCAAACAGATTTTTTAATTAATCGTCATGCTTGTCATTTCCGCGAAGGTAAACATTCAGCAATGTTAAAACTTTTCCGGATTCCGGATCAAATCCGGAATGAGGCTTTCCTCCCTGCTCACTTACCAGCGTAATGACAGTGTGAGTATCAGGGCAGGCTATCAGCGCTTCAGCCGATTAAAACCTCGGAAGTCCATTCCTAAACTTTTTTCTCTTCACTGCTCTCTTTCTTTTCCTTTGTTTCCTTGTCTTCCGCTTTTTTGTCTTCTGTCTTCTTTTCTTCCGGCTGTACTTCCTTATTCTCAACCGGCTTTTTTCCCGGAGATTCTTTTTGCATCGCTTCCCGGATCATCTCCTCCATATGCTTTTCATAAAGCGCAAGCGCTTCAGACGCTTTGACGGAATCGATTTTTTCGAAGTATTTCAAAATTTTACCGCCGATTTCCCGGACGCTGAACGGCTTGATAATATATCCCTGAACACCCTGTTTCAGCATCATGGTCACATCCTCTTTCTTCGAAAGGCTGGTAGACATGATGATCGTGGTTGTCTTATCATGATATTTGGTTCGGATATCTTTCAGGACAGAATAACCGCTCACCTCCGGCAGCATGACATCCAGAATGATGATGTCCGGATGCCATTCATTATACATCTCCAGGGCGTCACGACCGTTCGATGCAAAGCGTTTGATAAAAACGGTATCAGGCAGTCCGCGCTTATACAGCAGATTGATATTCGGGCTGTCTTCCACCAGCAGAATCTTGATTCTTCTGTACGACTCCGTCTCCGGCGCAACATCCGTCGGTTTTTCTGCATGTTCCTTATCCACAAATCACCTTTACATGGTCCAAATAATTTGCAAGTTCGTTTAAAAGCTCCTGAACGGCCGCCGGTTCAAGGCGGCCGGCCGCTGTTTCAATTGCCTTTCCCTGGATACTGATGAATTCAAAGCCATATCCTGCGCCGTAACTCTTCATACTGTGACCGATCCTTCGCACCGTATCTGCATCACTCTGAACCAGGGCCGCGGCAATGGCCTCCATGTCTTTTCTGACGTTTTCCATAAACAGGGGGATAATGTCTTCCAGTTCCGGATCAACGGTCACAACAATCATTTTTTCTTGATCGGTCGTCATACTATTTTTCCTGATGAGTCTGTTCCAGTATCGCGTCGAGCAGCACTTCTTTCCGTATGGGTTTAATCAGATGAGCGCTGCAACCGGCGTCCAGGCTCCGTTCAATATCTTCGTTGAAGGCATGGGCAGTCAGCGCCAGCACCGGCGTCGGCCTCTTCCCGGTTTCCTTTTCCCATTTGCGGATTTCCCTTGTCGCGGTATAACCATCCATCACGGGCATCTGTATATCCATCAGGACAACATCATAAACGTCCTTCCGATATTTTTCCAGTGCAATCAGTCCGTTTTCGGCCTCGTCGATAATCAGGGGAGTTTTCTTCAGATAGGAACGGATAAGCATCCGGTTGTTTTCAGAGTCTTCCACCAGCAGGATTCTGAGCGGTGTCAATGTCCCGGTTGATTGAACGTCTGCCCCTGACCTGGCCATCATACCCCGCTGCCCCAGTGTCTTCACGATGATTTCCCTGAGGTCGAACTTTTTCACAGGTTTAACCAGACAACCGGAAAATCCTGATTGATGAACCCGGACCATATTGATTGCAAAGGAATCGGAGGTCATCATAATCATCTTCAAGGCATTCAATCGGGGCTCGCTCCGGATAAATTCCGCCAGAGAAAACCCGTCTATGTCCGGCATATTGTGGTCCATGATGACCAAATCATGAGGAATGTTTTGGCAGTTCAGCGCTCTTTGCAGCTCTTCCTTTGCGTTTTTTGCATTCTCTGCTTCGGTCACGAACACACCCCAGGGCAAAAGCATTTTGTGGATAATCAGACGGTCGGTAGCGTTATCATCAACCACCAGCACCCGTAATCCTTTCAGATCAATGGCTGCATCGCGAAGCTTAAGGCCCTCTTCTTTTTGCCGACCAAACCCGATAGTGAAGCAGAAATTGCTTCCACGGCCTTCTTCGCTTTCCGCGGACAGGACGCCACCCATCAACTTCACCAGTTTCTGTGAAATGGCAAGCCCCAAGCCCGTTCCGCCGAATTTGCGGGTTACCGACGTATCGGCCTGGGAAAAACGTTCAAAGATCGCCGGCAGTTTATCGGCCGGAATGCCAATGCCGGTATCCCGGATTGAAAACCGGATGGTGCAGATATCCGCAGCCAGCCTCTGCTCCACTTCTTCGAGAGAAACAACGACTTCCCCCTGTTCCGTAAACTTTATGGCATTGCCGATCAGATTCATCAATACCTGCCTGAGGCGCTGTTGGTCGCCAATCAAAGCGAACGGCATGTTCTGCGGAATACGGACAATCAGCGCAATCTGTTTTTTTTGAGCCTGCATGGCCATCATCTTTTTTACCTGCTCAACCACATCAGCCAGATCAAAGTCAGCGCATTCCAGTTCGACCTTCTCCGCCTCAATTTTAGAGTAATCCAGAATATTGTTGATGATTTCCAGAAGCGACTCTCCGGCATTCCTGAATGTTTTCACATAATCCGTTTGATCCTGATCAAGTTTTGATTCGGCAAGCAGATCGGACATCCCGATGATGGCATTAAGAGGAGTGCGGATTTCATGGCTCATGACAGATAGGAATTCGCTTTTTGCGCGGCTCGCCCTCTCCGCCTTTTCTTTCTCATCGCGCAATTCTACCTCTGCCTGTTTACGCTCGGTAATGTTTTGATGCGTGCCATACATCATCAGCGGCCTGCCATCCGTGTCCTGGCTGGCCACACGCCCCCGATCCATTACCCAGACCCACCGGCCGTTTTTGTGTTTCATCCGGTATTCAAGTTCATAATAGGGTTTTGCTCCACGGAAATGTTCTTTCAGCAGTTCATCGGATATCGGAAGATCCTCCGGATGAATATGACGGATCCATTTTGAAATGGAAACCGGGGCCAGTTCGTCCAGCGTATACCCGATGATTTCCGCCCAGCGCTCGTTGAAAACGGTTTCACCCGTCTGGACATTCCATTCCCAGGTGCCGACATTGGTTCCTGCGAGGATGCTGTCGAGACGCATTCGTTCTTTGCGCAGATCCTCTTCCGCCTTTTTGCGACGGGTAATGTCGATCATAACCGTCAGAAGATATTGATGTCCCTGGCTGCCGATCACCTCGCCGGAAAAAAGACCGTCGAGAATCGTCCCGTCCTTGCACAGGATCTGAAGCTCCAGGTCAGTAAAACGGCCGGCATCCCGCACATGTTCCGTCACGGCATTTCGCTGATTTTCGTGGATATACAGTCCGAGTTCGACCGCGGTTTTTCCGATAACATCGGACCGTGCATATCCAAGCTTACGAATAAAGGCATCATTGACATCCATGAATTTACGTTCCGGAAAGCCGGTAAGGGCCATCAGAGCCGGATTATTGCGGAAAAGCCGCTCAAACCGCTGACGGGCTTCCTGCTCCGCGCTCAAATCCTTGATCAGGCCGAAGATGCAGTCTTCGTTATTCCACCGGCCAGACCATACGCGGGTTTCCCCGGGAATAAGAGTGCCGTCCTTGGCGGCTACCGGTAAAGGACAGCTGTCCCGCTCCCCCCGGAACATGGCCTGGAAAATATCCTCAGCCTCCGCACGCTTATCCAGCGGATGCAAATCCAGAATGTGCATTTGTCCCAGTTCCCCGGAAAGATAGCCAAGCTTTTGTTTGAGAGCTTCGTTGGTAAAGAGAATTTTTCCCTGCGGCGAAGCTACGACAATCATATCGCCGATGGTTTCAAAAAACGTGTGGAAGTTCTCCTCGCTTTCACGAATTTTTGCTTCACCCTGCTTGCGCTCGGTGACATCGACCAGCGTGCCTTCGACATACTGGATTTTTCCCGTTTCTTCAGACACCGCATAGACATTGAAGGACCCCCAGAAAACGCTTTTATCCCTGCGGACCATCTCCATTTCATAGCCTTCCACTCTGCCTTCTTTCCTGATGGCTTTTACCAGATGATCCCTGTCGGATGGATGAAGGTAAAGCTCCTGACCTACGTCTTTAACCGATTCAATCATTTCCTGCGGAGATTTGTATCCGAACATCCCGGCCACGGCTGAATTCAAACGGAGTAATTTTCCATCCATTGAATTCTGAAAGATCCCATTGACGGAATTTTCAAAAATTGAACGGTATTTTTCTTCGCTTTTCCGAAGTTTTTCTTCCGTCTCGTTGCGAATGGCGATGTCTCTTTCCAGATCCACCAGCAGTCGACGATTGACGGCAAGAAACAGGGCCAGTGTCATGGAGATAAACAGCATCTGATAGGCCAGGATGACGGCTGTATCATACTTCCCGGACAGCAGCAGATCGCTTTCGGTTGGCGTCGTAAGATCGACAACAATGCGAATCATACTGACCGCACCATACATGAACAGTGCAAGGACGACCGGCTTGATCGCCTTCTTTATTTGCGCATCCGCTCCATGTAAAACCCGCCAGACGCATTGGAAACAAATTACGGAAAGGATCACGGAAACATTAAGCTTCCGGGCCAGGAGATTGGGCGCAATCAGCGTAAAATACGTTTGGATGAAAACGAAAACAACAAGCAGAATGTAGTTATGATATTGTCTGGATCTGATATCGGCATAACGTTCCAACCCGATGCAGACAAGCAGAATCGCCACGGGTATCAGCGTATTGGCGACGAGAATCGATATAAAATCCGGGGCAATGCCCCGCAGAACAAGCAGCAGAATGGCAAGAAAATGGACAACAAAACCTGAGAGCCACAGTCCTACGGCTGAAAAACGCCTGCGGTTCTGCGTCCACAGGGAAATCATGATGATCGTGCAAATCGTATTGCTGATGACATAACTGAAAAGTATCGTTCTCATATCCAGCATGTTCATACGCATTCACCTGTGATCAATCGTTATTCCCCGGTTCCGTGGACTTTTGGGCATCCTGAATGACAGCGGATGACGATTCGGAAGAATCCGCCTCTTGTTTTCGGACCATTCCGGATTCCGCCTTGATCATCTCCTTCAGCTGTTCAAACCGCGCTTCCATTTGCGCCATGCGGGCTTTAACGCCGTCCGGATTTCCAGCCCGCGCCTCTTTCTCCATTTCAAAAGCCACGGCACGCAATCGTTCTCCTCCGATATTCGCGGTCTCTCCTTTGATGGTATGAGCCCAGTGTTCGGCTCCCCGTAGATCGCCGTTGGACAGAGATGCCTTTAAATTTTCAATCTGCCGTGGCGTATCCTTGAGGAATCCGTTCAAAATCGCTCCGGCCAGTTCTTCATCATCCATCAGGCGATCCATCATCCCTGCTTTGTCCCAGATAACCGTTTGGACAGCCTGAACAGTCTCCGCTTCTTCCCTTTCCTGTTTTTTAACGGGTTCTTTCCCGTCCCCCTTTTTCGGCAGCCATTTTTCCAGCATCCCCGCCAGCGCCAGGGGGGTAACCGGTTTCGCAACATAATCGTCCATGCCCGCCGCGAGACATTTTTCCCGATCTCCCGACATCGCAAAAGCCGTCATGGCAATAACAGGAATGGTATGATTTCGCACCCTGGATTGCGGATTGCGGATCATCCTGGTGGCCACCAGGCCGTCCATCACCGGCATCTGCACATCCATAAATACCAAGTCGTAGGGAAGGGTTTCCAGCGCCGAAATGGCTTCCGTCCCGCTGGCCACGGCATCAGCCTGCAAGCCCAGTTTTTTCAGGATTCCCAGGGCCACCTGCTGATTCACGATGTTGTCTTCCGCCAGCAGGATACGCGCTTTGCTGCCGGCAAATAGATTGGACAGTTCACGAATGGAATGCCTGGTGATCACGGACTTCTTTTCCCTAAGCACTGTCCGTGAATCCGCCAGTACCATGGATAAAACATCCTTCAGCTCCTGATGGCGCATTGGCTTGTTCAAGTAAGCCACAAAGCCTGCTTCGGCAAACTGGCGGGTGTCGCCTCTCTGCCCCATCGATGTCAGCATCACCATGCGGGTACCGGCCAGACGCTCATCTGCCTTGATGGTCAACCCGAGTGTTTTCCCATCCATGCCCGGCATCTGCATGTCAATGAGAGCTATCCGGAAGGGATCGTTCTCCTCAAGCGCCAGATTCAGCGCCTGGAGCGCGGCGGGACCGTCCGGCGCCTGAGCCGGCCGCATTCCCCATAACGCCAGATGCCCGTTCAGGATCTCACGATTGGTTTCGTTGTCATCAACAATCAGCACGCGAACATCCTGTAAATCAGCCGGCAGAATCTTTTCCTCGCGGGCTTCTTTCATTTGTCGGCCAAGACGCACGATAAACCAGAACTCGGACCCTCGACCTCCTTCACTTGTCACTCCCGCCTCACCGCCCATCAGTTCCGCCAGCTGCCTGGAGATGGCCAGTCCCAAACCGGTTCCACCATACTCACGTGAAGTGGAAGCATCCACCTGCGTAAACTTGGTAAAGAGCATGGCGAGCTTTTCTTTCGGGATACCAATGCCTGTATCACGCACGGAAAAGCGCAGCCGGATATCGTCTTCTTTTGTCCGGCCGTCGGATCGCTTCGTCTTATTCAGTTGTTCAACGCGGATGGCAACTTCGCCTTTCTTTGTAAATTTGATGGCATTCCCCACCATGTTGGTGAGGATCTGACGCAGACGCCCGGGATCGCCGCGTAAAAGCATGGGAATTCCGGGATCGGCGGCACACAGCAGTTCTAATCCTTTGTCTTGCGCACGTATGGCCATGGCCGCGGCAAAATCATCCAGGAGGTTCTCCAGATCAAAATCCATGATTTCCAGATCCAGTTTCCCGGCCTCGATCTTGGAGAGATCGAGGATGTCGTTGATGAGCCCGAGGAGCGATTCCGCGCTGCTGTGCACGGTTTCAGCGTAATGCCGCTGTTCACCGGTCATTTCCGTCCCGAGTAAAAGCCCGATCATTCCGATCACTCCATTCATGGGCGTGCGGATCTCATGGCTCATGTTGGCCAGAAATTCGGATTTGGCGGCGCTGGCCATCTGGGCTTGAGCAGCCATCTCTTTCGCGATTTCCGTCTGCCGAACAAGTTCGGCATTCATTTTCAGCAGTTCTTCTTCCGCTCGTTTGCGTTCACTGATATCGCGGACAATCCCGCGAAAGCCGATCATTTCGCCCGCCTGGTTTTTCATGGGAAAACTGGAGATTTCAGCAAAACTGATGGTGCCGTCTTTATTAATCACCTTGTAAGGGACTCCCCTCTCGGGTCTGCCACTTCGGTAAATCTGCTGGAAAGCACTACGCACGGCCACGGAATCATCTTCACTCAAGTAACGCCGGTAATTGGTTCCGATCATTTCCTGTTCGGCGTACCCCATGACACGGAAGCTTGCATCGTTTAAAAAGGTGTAATTGCCGGTAAGATCCACTTCAAAATAGATATCATCCATTTCTCCCAGAATCGTCCGGTATTTTTCTTCAGACTGCTTCAGCGCCTCTTCAGCCCGCTTGCGGTCGTTGATGTCCAGATGGGTGCCGGACATCAAAAGAGGTTTCCCGTCCTCCGTCCATTTCGCCACTTTTCCCCGATCCAGCACCCAGATCCAGCTTCCGTTTTTATGGCGCATGCGCGCTTCACATTCGTAATAGGGCAGTTCTTTTCTAAAATGCTTCTCCAGCAGGTCATTGGACATTTTCAGGTCATCCGGATGTGTGAATCTCATCCAGGTCCCGATGGAAACCGGTTCCAGTTCCGAAAGTTTATACCCGATCATCTGCGCCCAGCGTTCATTGAAAACAACTTCTCCGGTTTGAATATTCCATTCCCATGTCCCGACATTCGTACCTTCCAGGATATTGGACAGTCTTCGTCTTTCCATCGCCAGTAATTCCTGGGCCTGTTTGCGTTCGGTAATATCCACAAAGGTGACCACGGCGCCGGTGACCTGCCCGTTTTCAATTTTCGGGTACGACCATAATTCCGCGGGGAAACAGGTGCCGTCGGCTTTCCATAAAAATTCGTCTTCAACATGTACGGCCCTGCCTTCACGGAAGGCCTGGTAAATTCTACAATCTTCAGCCGGCAGCGGGCGTCCGTCCGGATGGGAATGATGAATCAACCGGTGCATGTTTTGGCCCAGCAGTTGCTCCACACCGCGGTAACCCAGCATTTTCAGGCACGAGCGGTTGGCTATGGTGCAGTTTCCCGCAAGGTCAACGCCGTAAATCGCTTCCCCGGTAGAGTCAAGAAAGAGCCTCACCTGTTCTTCGCTTTTTTGAATTTCCGTCTGGATCTTTTTGCGCTCGATCAGTTCACGATCGAGCTTTTTCCTGATGGTGGTAAGACGCCGGTTCAGCCTCAGCACCTGGATCAATGCGCCGGAAATGACCAGAAGAACCAACAGGGCAACCAAACCTTCCCGCCAGTATTTCTTCAAAATGTCCGCCGGCGTTGCCTGTTTCAGTTGTCCGTAATAGCCGATTTTCAATTCCATCATGAGATCATGGACAACCTGATAATTCATCGGGTAAGACCACCCTCCCGATTGCGCAGCCACAGCCGCCGGGTCATTCTTGTCCATGCTCATCAGAGCAACGGTAATCCTCGTCGCCAGATCAGTGGGTGTTTTCATCAATTTGGCGATAGGCCACTCCGGGTACAGGCGAGTGCTCAGAAGAAACGGGAACTCCCCGTATTGCTTCCGGACATCAATTCCTTCCGCCGGAAGGACTCGAATATCCTGCAGTCGGATTCGGCCCGCGTTACTCATATTTTCCAGAATATCGGTTCGGACTGTCCCTGCATCCGCCTTTCCGGAAAGAATGTTATAGACCACCTGATCCTGTTGACCGATAAAGACGAGGCTCTTAAAATCACGGGAAGGATCAATACCCATTCGGTTCAACTCCCGCCAGGCTGCCAGCCAGCCTCCAAAGGAGTCTTTGTCGACGGCAGCAAAGCGCTTCCCTTTTAAATCCTCAATCGTTTTGATTGTCTGGTTGTTCGCGCGTACGAAAATGACGCCGCCGTAAATGGAATAGTAATCGTCCAGTGCCTTGGTCCGGATGGTGGCAATGCGGCTGACACCGTAAAGAGCTTCCATTTCCACATAAATGCCCGGATTACAGATGACAAAATCAACTTTCTGATTCTCGACCGTTTTTTTAATTTCTTCAAAAGACAGGGGAACAATGCGAAAGGTGTGAGGGTGCACTTTGTCAGTCAGGTAAGCCGCCGTTGGCCCCCATCTTTTCAGACAATCATCATAACCCCGGTTGGCCAGAACACCGATTTTGATGATTGAATCAAGAGCGAATACATTTACGGGCCAAAGACAAATCAAAAAGGCCAGCATCAGGAAGCAAACCCTTGTCACACGGGCCGACGCAGTGTTCCCCGCGATCTCGAGCTTTTCTTCCGTTTCAGTCATGCCTGTTCGCTCCCGACACATTTATAACAGTGGATATCGCAATGGCGTCCTGAAGTTCCTGACTTCTTTGCGCAAGCATGATCTGTGGACGAATAAGTCATTTGCCCGCGCGGACTCTTTCGTAAAAACTCATTTTTGTCGGAGAATTTTTGACATTGAATAATGTCCAGTATATCTGAGCCGCCAGAAGCATTCGTCACACCATGATTCCACTGATTCGGGTGTTTCATCAGAAGTTTCATGGCGTTGGCATCGCCGTCTGCAGCTAACAGCCACATTTTAGATCCCCGGCCTATTTATTGAATGAAATCGGCGTTTATCGCTTAAACTTGAATAGTATTTAATAAAAAACGCCGGTTCCGGTCCGTGGTCTTAAAACGATATGAGGGAGGATATTTTCATGACGGCTTTTTTCACAATCCGGGTGCTGTCTGTCGCATGCAATCGCGGCATATGCGCGTCGGCGGGACCGAAAAGGGCAAAGAGGCCCGGTATCATCAGCAGGCTGGCGGCGGCCCTGTCCGGTTTTGCATAAATGATTTCGTCCGCCTTTTCTTCATAAGGACAGATTGCTTCCAGAAACGAGACAGGATGCCAGTCGATGCGCTCCACACCCGTTATGGTTGTATGAATATCCAGATAACGCCGGTGAGATTCCATTTCAGCGAGATTACTTTCCGTATGGATCGTTTCGTAGCTGAATACTTTGAGAATCACGTCATCGCCGCAGATTTTTTTCTCACCCTCCGGTGTGTTTTCATGTAATGCCGCCAGTTCGGCAAAGATGGTTTCCCATATCTGCGCCGTGAAATTTTTTTTCCAGCTGTTCAGATGATCAACGATCATGCGGTTTCCCGGAGATTTAGTAATGCCCGCCGGTTCTGGCCTTGCCCTTGAACAGGCGATAGACAAAAATCGTATACCCCACGACAACCGGCATGCCGACAAGCGCAATCAAAGCCATGATCTGCAGCGTATAGAGGCCTGTCGAGCTGTTATAAATCGTCAGGCTCAAGTTTGCGTCGTTGGAAGCGCGAATCAGGTTCGGAAACTGCGCCGCACCCGCCGCCAGAAACAGGCCTGCAAAAGAAAAGGAAGATTCCCAGATCGGAGCCCTTTCATTTCTCCTGCGCAATGAAAAAAACAATCCGGTCAATCCCGCAAGAGTCATCAAAACCGCAATATAAAAAAGAATCTTTCCGGACAGGATGGGAAAAACGCCGGCCATCACAACAAAATAAAGAACAGCCGTAGCCATGTTCATCCACATCAGCGCCCGCGCGGCTTGAAACGCGCGCTCCTGCAATTCTCCTTCCGTTTTCAGCACCGCCCAGGATGCACCCTGCAGGAGGATCGCCGCCAGACCGGTGATGCCGAACAACAGCGGAACAGGCCTCAGCAGCGTAAAGAAGCTTCCGGAAAATTCCATCCGGCCGTCTAAAGGCACACCGTAGATCACATTGCCCAGCGCCACGCCAAACAACAGAGCAGCCAGAGCGCTGCCGGCGACGAAAGCCTTTTCCCACAGGTTTGCCCGTACCGGATCATTGGCCCGGAATTCCATCGACACCGCACGAAAGATCAGAGCCAGCAAAACCAGCATCATGGCCAGATAAAAGCCGGAAAAAGCCGTGGCGTAAGCAAGAGGAAAAGCGGCAAACAAAGCGCCGCCGCCGGTGATCAGCCAGACTTCATTGCCGTCCCAGACCGGTCCGATGGAAGCAATTAACGTATCCCTTTGTTCTCTGGTTTTCCCCAGAAACGGCAGTAAAGCCGCCACGCCCAGGTCGAACCCGTCCAGGAGCGCATACCCGAGCAGCAGGATAACAATCAGCACAAACCACAGGATTTGAAAATTCTGGATGTTTTCCATCTGAGATTTCCCCCGTTGAGATAAACTTAAAATTATTCAGAAGCCTCCGGCCCCTGTTTAACGATTTTGACAAACAGCAAAACGAACATGATAAACAATAGTAAATAAACCAGCGAGAACATGGCCATGCTGAACACGAGCTGACCCGCGGAAACCACCACGGACGAGGCGGCTGACGTTTTCATCAGCCCCTGGATAATCCAGGGCTGGCGGCCGACTTCCGCGGTGATCCAGCCCGCCTCATGAGCGACATGCGGCAGGGGAATCAGAAAAGGCAGCAGCCATAGGAACCATTTTGTCGTAAAGATTTTTCCCGTCCATAAAAGCCAGGCACCCAGAAGCCCCAGCACAATGAAAATTCCGCCCAGAGCCACCATGATATGATAAAATTGAAATACAAGATTCACATTTGGCCATAGTTCTTTGGGATAATCCCTGAGCCCCTTGATTTCCGAATTGAAGTCAAAGTTGTACAAAAAGCTCAATCCTTTGGGAATCGCAATGCCGTACGTCTTTTCATTAGCCGTGTCCACATATCCCATCACGTAAATGTCCGCTCCGCGGGCAGTGGTAAAGTGCCCTTCCATGGCCGCGGCTTTGACCGGCTGTGTATGGATTACCTGGATCGCATGACCGTGGGCCGCCCCCAGTTCCAGAAGCGGCGTGATCGCAAAAAGAATAATGCCGAGCTTCAGCATGGTCCGGGCTGTATCATTATGCAGCCCTTTGCGCACGTAATACGCGGCAATGCCGGAGACCATCACGGCACAGGTAACCCAGGAAGCCAGGATGGTATGCAGCAGCCGGGGAACCGTCGAAGGATTGAAGACAGCCTGGGAAAAACTCTTGAGCACGATCCGGCCAGCGGCAGTCACTTCGTAACCGGCCGGTGTCTGCATCCAGGAATTGGCCACGACAATCCAGAAGGCGGAAAGATGGCCGCCGATAAAAACGAGAAGAGCCGCTGTCCAGTAAACTTTCGGCGACACTCTTTTCCTACCGAAGATCAGCACGCCGACGAACACGGATTCCAGGAAAAATGCAATCACGCCTTCGGCAGCCAGGATCGGTCCGAAAATATCCCCAACCGCCCGCGAATACTGCGACCAGTTGGTCCCGAAGGAAAATTCCATGACGATACCCGTGGCCGCGCCGACCACAAAAATGAGCCCCAGCAGCCTGGCGAAGAAATCCGTAATTTTGCGGTAGACATCATCTTTTTTCATCAGATGCAGTGTTTCGGAAATCAAAATGACCAGGGCGGTTCCCAGCGTCATGGCGGGAAAAAGAAAATGGAATCCGATGGTAAAGGCAAATTGTACACGGGCAAGGAGTAACGCGTCCATAGTTACCTCCGGAATTGAAGTATTTGCAGAATATAGAACTGCCTCCTGTTTTTCAATCATTAAAATCAATGATTATTCACAGACAGGTTGATCCAAAACATACTCCGGACCACCGAGCGGCTCAAAATGAACAGGTCATCTTGCACAAAACGCAAAGGCGCCATGGAAAAGACTTTAGCATAAATCCTTTAATAATCAATATATTGACCAATTTTGTTTCCAACGGGCATGGCTTTTGCTTAGTTTAAGGTAGACATATCTACACAGGCATTGGCAGATAACAGTTAGTATTTTGCGACGAAATTGAAATTCAATAATGAAAGAGAATCGCCATGTCCGATCTTGTAAGATGTAAGGCTTGTGGTTTCATTACCCGGCAGGAAAAGGTCAGGGATGTCTGTCCGGCCTGCGGTGTTCCGGCCAGAATGTTTGAACCTTATACGCATCCCGTATCGATCAAAAGACGGCGGATACTGGATTTGCATACGCACCCGGTACTGGTTCATTTTCCACAGGCTTTCGGTCTCACGCTTTTCGGCCTTTCTTTATTTGCATTCTTTATTCCCCCGGTTTTACATCAGGCGGTGACTTCCACGATCAAAGTCCTTTCCGCCCTGTTGCCGATTTCCGTTCTTCCAGCCATTGCCACCGGTCTTCTGGATGGAAAATTACGGTTTCGAAAAGTCACGACCCCCGCGCTGAAGAAAAAAATTCTTCTGAGCCTGATCTTTTTCTTTACCGCCGTCATCCTGGCGGGGATTGCCCTGTTTGGACAGATGTCGACGTTTCCGGTTCATTTTATCTATTTTCTGGCGACCATAATTGTCTCGCTTTGCGGCGCCTTTCTGGGCTTAATCGGAGGCAAACTTCTGGATGCAAAATTCCCCGGTTAAGTTACCGGCTGATCAATAATAAAGGGAGGGGAAAAAAGATGAAAAAGTATGACGGATTTGCCTGGTTCTTCTTTTGTGTGCTGCTGGTGATGCTGCTGATCCCGCTTTATTCGCAGGCCGTTTACGCTTCATCGCCTGAGGATGTTCAGTTGAAATACAATATCAACACACAGGTCCTGCTGGTCACGATAACACATGACACCTCATTCAAAGGCTCACATTACATCAAGTATGTCGAAATTAAAAAGAACGGAGCCACGGTCAGTATCAATACCTACAGTTCTCAGCCAACGGGAAAAACGTTTACCTACGCCTACAAAATACCCGCTATCGAAGAAGATACTTTTGTAGTAGACTGTACCTGTAACGTGGCCGGCAAGAAATCATCGCCGGTATTTACCGTTAAATAGTTCTTCGGGAAAGGTACGAATCATGAAAAAGAATCGTCTGCGCCATGGAATTGCATGTATCGGACTGCTTGCCGTCTGCTTTTTTCTGCCTTCAACCGGGCTGGCCGATCCACCCAAAAACATTGAACTGAAATACGACATGCAGGCGCAAAAACTGTCGGTTAAAATCACGCATCCTTCAACCTTTACCGGTTTTCACTATATCCAGCATGTTTTGGTTACCCGCAACAACGAGCCGGCTGAAAACTGGGATTACACCTCACAACCCGGCAAAACAGGCTTTACGTACATTTACAAGATTCGGGCAGCTGAAAATGATCTTCTCGAAGTAACCGCAACATGCAATGTTCAGGGCAAGAAATCGGCGACCCTTACGGTCGGCAAGGAGAACGAATAGAAACCTCTTTTCCCCTCTTGAATTCAGTTAACGGAAAATAAAATAACTTCAATGCAATCAGAAAAATTCGATCTGGTGATTACGGGCGGAACACTGCTCACCATGTCCGCCAATATGGAAATAATCGAAAATGCCACCGTCGGCATTCGCGACGGCCGCATTGCGCTGGTGGGCGGGAACCGCGACGTTGAAGCCGTAAGGGCCATCGATGCAACCGGATGCCTGATCCTGCCCGGACTGGTCAATACGCATACCCATCTGCCCATGGTCTGCTTCCGGGGACTGGCGGATGATCTTCCGCTCATGGACTGGCTTACCAAACATATCTTTCCCATGGAGGCGCGCTTCGTAAACAAAAAAATGGTCTATGACGGCGCCATGCTGGCAATGGCCGAAATGATCTTATCCGGCACAACCACGGTTTGCGACGGCTATTTTTTTGAAAACCAGATTGCCGAAGCGGCCCTGGCCTGCGGCATGCGTGCGGTGGTTTCGCAGGGCTTTGCCGATTTTGCCACGCCGGACAATCCCAAATACGAAAAAATGATGGCCGCGGCCGACCGGTTTGTAAAGCGCTGGATTTCTCACATCCCCCTGATCACGCCCGCTTTTTTCTGTCACTCACCCTACACCTGTTCTCCGGAAACCCTGGTGAACGTCAAGAAGGCGGCGCGCGAAGCCGGGATTCTTTACCTGACGCACCTTCTGGAGAATCGAGACGAAATCGACACCATTGAAAAACGTTACGGCAAAAAGCCCGTGCAGCATCTTCACGCCCTGGGAGTTCTTGACGATCGCACCATCGCCGTGCACTGCAACTGGATGACCCCTGACGACATCGCCCTCTTCGCCGATCTGGGCGTAAGCGTCTCCCACAATCCGGCCAGTTCCATGAAACTCGCTTCGGGAATTGCGCCCATCCCGCAAATGCTGGAAAAAGGCATCAGAGTCGGTCTGGGCACGGACGGCTCCGCCAGCAACAACGACCTGGACATGTTTCAGGAAATGGATCTTTCGGCGAAAATTCACAAGGTCACCCGGCTTGATTCCACGGTCATGAACGCCGAAACCGTTGTCAAAATGGCCACCATCGGCGGCGCGCGCGTCCTTGGAATGGATTCCCTGATCGGCTCCGTCGAGACGGGCAAACAGGCCGACATCATTATTGTGGATTTGAACCAGCCCCACCTGACGCCGATTTATAATCCATACTCACACCTGGTGTATGCCGCGCGGGGCGCGGACGTCGTCACCAGCATCATCGACGGGAAAATCGTCATGGAGAATCGACAGCTGCTGACAATCAATCTTGCTGCAACCATGAAGAATGTCCGGGATATCGCCGACCATATCCGATCCGAACATCCTGCCGGATCATGAAAAAAGATCCCCGTTTTCTCATCCTTGTACAACTCTCATTCATGGTAATGGCCGAATCAGTTACGGATTGAAGTGTAACCCTTTTCATGCTAGGAAAGCCTTGCTCGTCCAAAAGCGAAGAATCGATTTCTCAAACAGTCCTGGAGGTCACTACATGAAGAAAGCAGCCATGGAAATCATTGTCGTCCTATTTTTGTTCACATTGCTATCAACGCCCGTCTATGCGGATCATTCGGTCACGGTGACCAACAAGACGGGGTTTAAGTGCACAGTAAGCTTCTTCCAGAGAGATCTGGGAACATCACTTGTCCGCAAAGATACTCTGAAGGATTCCGAATCAATCAAAATTGGTATCCCCGGCGGGTTTTGCTTCGCGTATCTCGACATGACCTGCACAAACGACGTCTCTTATAAAGCCTACCAGGATTTAAAAGGGTGCCTGGGAACGCAGAATTCAAAAGCACAAACCTGTTGCTGGAACACGGAATGGGAGATCAAATACAGCGCGGAGAAAAAACAACCCGTTTTTGTAAAAACCAAACCATGAAAAAAAAGAGGCCGGCCGTGCTTTTTTGCGGTGTCCCATGGTTTTCGCGGAAACCGGCGTCGCTTAAACGGAAAACAGGTCCGCGTTCAGACATACAAAATCTGTTGAAACCATGTAAAATTTTCTTTAACATGCATCAAAAAAACAGACTAACTGTATATCGGATAACCCCATGATCATGAATGCTCTTCTTTCTGCTTTTCCAAGCATCGCCAGTTTTTATGACTTCAAGGAAAATGACCGGGAAATATCCCGGCGAGCCATCCCGGGCATCATCCGGTATGCTTTCGATCATGCGATTATTGAAAGCAACAGCGAGGAAGCATTCGTAACCTTTCTTACCAGACACGGCACGGCCGACACCCCTGTCCGGAAGCCCGCCGGTCTTGCATTTTCCGATGTTCTGGATACCCTTTCCGGCAGTTTATCCGTGAATGCCCTGATCGCGCAGCTGGAGGTAACCGCCCGTGAATTGTCGCTGCCCGCCGTTCAGGCCCCGATGATCACCCGTCTGAAAAAAAGATTTGTCATGAATACACCAAAAAAGCGCGCGCTTCTCAGGATTCTGGCCTTCAAACTGGGGCAGAAACATCCGGATCTGAACTGGAATTATGATCTGCTCCTGCAACTGCCTGCCTGCACGGAAGATCAGCCGGGAATTCCACAGGAAACCGCGGGTGTTACCGTCATGTTTCATTTGCAGGCACAGGGGGCTGTTATTGTTCCCGCTGATGTCTCCTGGCTGAAAAACGAACTTGCCGCCTGTATCGACTATCTCAAGCTGGAAAACCATATCCACAAAAAGGTGATTGAAACAACCGGTACAACATCTTTTAACCTGCGCGCACCGAAAAAACCGGGACCGCCTGACGAACCCAGGCTATATAACGAAGCCATACGCAATGTCATGGCCATCGCCCACCAGATGTCCGCCCGCTGGCTTTTATCCGAAAACAGCACCCCGCAGAAAAAAATGGTTGTCATCGTCCATGCGGGAAGGATGTCGGAAGCCCATTCCACAATCCAGAAGATTCTGGACATTCCTTCACAGAAGGAAGCCGGAATTTATCTGACTGATTTTGCTCACCTGTGCGCTCTGTATGCCTCCGTCAAAGCGGGCTTTGAACCGTACGCCCGGGATTCCTACCCGGGAGTGGCTGACAGCGGCAATGTCTGGTCGGTTAATAATTTTCTGTCTTACAGCTATTACGATTATATCCCTTGCCTGCTCACGGAAAAAATGCTTCCCCAATCCGTTAATGATCCGTCCTACGAGGATTTCAGACGGTCGCTGCATTTCCCCGAACAGGCCGGTTACTGCTCTTTCGGCGCCATTACGGCCATGCACCGTTTCCCGCAGAGTGCCCTTCTGCTGACGGAAATCGCCAAAGTCCTGCGCGCCCGCCAGATGCCTTTCGAAGCGGATACCGTGCTGAGCCATCTTCTTCTGACCAGTCCGCGTAATCTTGCGGCCAGATTAATGCGCATGATGATTTATCTGAACATCGCTCAATCACAGTCCGATTATCATTCCGCGAAGCTGGCCTTCGACCGCGCGCAGGCCGAAGGAGATTTTATCGTCGGCTCCTGTGAACCGGAAAGCGATCTCTGGCACGAAATCGGCGTGCTTCATTTCAGCCAGGTCATCAAATATTTCAAATTCTTTCACGAAAAGAATTCAGCGGGCAAAACCCGGGTGCAAAAGGCGGATCTGCTCGATCACCTATTCCAGGCACGGGATGCTTTCATGAAGAGCATGACGGTCTCGGCCACCGGCAAAGCTTTAAACTCCCTTTACATGTTCAGCTATACCTTATGTCTGATTGAGCTGTTATCCGGGGAAGAAAAACCTGCGGGCAGAAGCCCGAAGATAACACCCGCCTATATCCGTCGTGTTTTCAGAAATGTCGGCACACGCATCTTCCACAATATCGGCTGGCTGCGGAACGAAACGCCGTCAACCGACGGGAACCTGGAAAAAATCTTTCAGAACTTGCTGCTCACTATCAATCTGGTCATTGCCCGGTATGAAAATCTGGTGCTGTGCAGAAGCAACATTCCTCATCTGAAATACATGTTCGCCATGATTCTGTGGGATTTTGCCCCCTGGATTTCGCTAGAACTCTGCCGCATCACTCTGGGATGGTTGCGCATCGCCCGCGATGAAACCAAAAAGCTGATCCCCGACAACATCTCCGTTTATCACGTGGCCTGCGGAAGCATCAGCGCCGAAAAATTTCTTTCCCATATTCAGGATACCATGGACATCATTCAGAGTCACTTATCCGACGAAGACCTGAAGCAGGAAAATGATTCTCCGCTCATCCGGAAAAAACTCAAGGAATTGTCCGGCGTCAAACTCATCCTGCTGGAACTGGAACGACTTCATGCCCGACCGATGATTCCGCCCGCCTGACACTTGAAGGCGGGAAACGCTCCATCCGGCAGACAGGGCCTCGTGTTCCGGTCAGGTTCTGTTCAAAGACCGCTACCGGACCGGCGAAAATAACGGAAGATACCGTCCATAGCCCTCCTTTTCGAGATCCTCCTTTGGAATAAAACGCATGGCTGCCGAATTCATGCAGTAACGAAGTCCGGAGGAACCAGGACCATCAGGGAACACATGCCCCAGGTGAGAATCCGCGTGGCGGCTGCGCACTTCCGTGCGAATCATTCCGAAGCGTGTATCCTCCTTTTCAATAATATTTTGCGGCTCCAGCGGCCGGGTAAAACTGGGCCAGCCGCATCCGGAGTCATATTTATCCCGCGAGCTGAACAGCGGTTCCCCGGAAACAATATCCACGTAAATACCTTCCCGTATGCTGGATACATACTCATTGTCAAAGGGCGGCTCGGTTCCCGAATTCTGCGTTACTTCATACTGGAGCCTGGTGAGTTTCGTCTTCAGGATCTCGTCATCCGGCTTTTTGCAGGAGGGAATCACAAAGGGCGTCCCGGCCGAATCATTTTTCCAGACGTCCCGGAGAAACCGCTCACGCCCTGAACCTGTGCGGTAGGCCTTATAATGCAGCGGTCTTTTTTGATCGTAATCCTGATGTTCATCCTCCGCGGGAAAGAAACCGGTAAAGGGAAGAATCTCCGTCGTGATCATCCGGTCAAATTTTCCGGAATCAGCCAGCGTTTCCAGGGCCTTCTTCGCATCTTTTTCTTCCTGATCATCGGCATAAAATATTGCGCTCCGATAACCGGGACCCCGGTCGGCAAACTGACCGCCCGGATCCGTGGGATCAATATGCCTCAAAAAATAATCCAGAACCTCCCGATAAGATAACTGCCGAGGATCGTAATAAACCTGAACGGCCTCCCGATACCCTTTTTCTTCGTAAGATCGATAGGTGGGATTTCCTCCCCGGCCGCCCGCATACCCGGAAACCACCCTGACCACACCGGAAAGTTTTTTCATATCGGCGGCAACGCACCAGAAACATCCCCCGGCCAGCGTGGCCACGGCTGTTTTGCCCGTATCCCCTTTCATTTTCATTTACCCCCTCCCTGTTACAAGTCAAATGTACAGCAAGGACAAACGAAGCATAAAACATCAAAATCATTATAAGTATTTATCGGCTTTCGTTTCCCTGCTTCGGTTTATCCAGGCCCTTCTCATGATCTTAATAATGGTCCGGTGAATGTCAAAGGCATTCAATATTTAATTGACATAGCCAATAATTCTTCATATAGTCCCGCCACGAAAAAGCATTGCGAAATCAATTAACTCGCCCGCGAATCGGCAAACAAGGAGGACGAAATGGTGGCGCTTTCAGGGGACAAAACAAAAAACATCAGAATCATGACGGGCAAGCTGGTCAGAATCACTTTCGCCCTTGGTCTCGCAGTCTTTTTGATGTCCTGCGGAAGCAGCGAAAATAAGGGGTACAGCTATACGGTCCGCGGAGTTGTTCATGGTTTGGTCGGCAGCGGCCTGGTCCTGCAAAACAACGGCGGAGATGATCTGACCATCTCGTCAAGCAGTTCTTTCACGTTTTCCAAAGCCATCGCCAACGGCGGTACGTATAATGTCACCATTAAGACTCAGCCGCCCACATTGTCCCAGACCTGCATCGTCACCAACGGCAGCGGCATCATCAATCGATCTCCCGTAGCCGATGTAGTAATCACCTGCGCACCGCCGCCTTCCCGTCTGATCGTCGACCCGTCGGGAAAGTTTGTCTATACCGCAAATCCTGCGACCAATAATATTTCCGCCTTTAAAATCGAATCTACCGGTGCTCTGACCGCAATCGCCGGATCGCCGTTTACGGCCGGCACAAA
Organism: Smithellaceae bacterium; assembly: GCA_963682015.1. Classification (GTDB taxonomy): domain Bacteria; phylum Desulfobacterota; class Syntrophia; order Syntrophales; family Smithellaceae; genus UBA8904. The sequence goes on from OY820932.1 coordinate 906,859, forward strand.
ACCCAACTCCGTCACCGTCGATCCGGGCGGGAAATTTGTCTATGCCGCCAATATTAACTCCAATACGATTTCGGCCTATCAAATCGATACCGTCACAACTCCGGGTGCCCTGATTGAAATTGCCGGTTCACCGTTTGCCGCGGGAACCGGTCCTTACGCCGTCACCATTGATCCGTCTGGAAAATTTGCTTATGTACCCAATTTATATTCCGACAATGTATCTGTTTACTCCATCAATTCCACAACAGGTGTTTTGACGCAGGTTGGCTCCCCGGCTGCTACCGGACTGAAACCCTATGCCGTAACCGTAGACCCGACGGGACAATTTGCTTACATAACCAATATGGGTTCCAAGACGATATACGCCAATACCATCGACTCGACCACGGGAGCATTAACCGCCGTATCCGCCGCAGCCACGGGAATATTACCCGCACCCCTGGCGGTGAATCCGTCAAGCACGTTTGCCTATACGGCCAATTACGGATCATCGAACATTTACTTTTATACTATCGGAAGCGGAGGGGCATTGGCTTACGACTCCGCGGTATCTACGGGAACAAACCCTGCCTGTCTGCGGATTGATCCGACAGGTCAATTTATCTATACATCCAATATGTCTTCCAACACGATTTCCGTTTTTACCATCGGAACCGCCGGGGACTTGACCGCCGGAACCTCCAGATCGACCGGGACAAAGCCTTATGTCATCACAACGGATCCGGCAGGCAAATTTGCCTATGCGGCCAATTACGGTTCCGACAGCATTTCAGCCTACACGATTACCGCCGGCGCCCTGACGACCATTGACGGTTCGCCGTTTACCGCAGGAAACAAACCCTACGCGCTTGCCATCAACCCGGCCGGCACATTCGCCTACTCGCTCAACGCAGGCTCCAGCAGCATTTCAGCTTATAAAATTGAAACAACCGGAGCATTAACATCGGAAGGAACCGTTTCCCTTCCCTGATTTTCCCGGTCCAGTCACCCGTAAGACCACAAAAAAAGACACCTGTGCAATCTCACAGGTGTCTTTTTTATTCATGCGCAAAAGTCGTATGGATCCGTGTTGACCGTTGCCCGCCGAAAAAGTTTGTCAGCCTTTTAGAAATTTTTCAGCCAGAGAACTTAGCGCACCGCTGAGTGCATTGTTGTCCGGAACCCGGCCATCGGGAGTTAGTTTGTCAATCACCTGGGGAAGAATGCTGGCCAGACCGTCGGATACCTGGCTTTCCGCAATGCCGGTTTTCCCCGCGATTTCGCGAATCTGTTCGGGCCCGAGCGCACCGGCAATCTGATCGCCGGAAACAGGCATATTGGCGCCCGTGCCTACCCAGGAGGATACAATCTCTCCCAGTCCGCCTTTCTGGAATTTTTCAACCAGCCCCGAAAGGCCGCCGATTTGAGGATTGTTGAGCATGGCCATGGCCTGCTCCACCAGATTGTTCTGCTGGCCGCCGCTCAACTGTTTTCCGATAACGGAAACCACTTCATCGAATAAGCCCATGTGCATTGACCTCCTTTAAGCAATCAGGGCGGCGCTCCCGCAATCATCCGGTGAGCGTCGCCCCGCTGTTGATGATTCTGATGCCTATTTCTTCTTGGTGTCCGCCTTCTTGGCATCTGCCTTTTTGTCTTCCTTGACTTCAATCTTGGTTGCGGTCATCTTGTATTCAATCGTAACTTTGGAACCGACTTTCAAATCGCCTGTAATCTTGGTCGCGGCATCTTTCGTTACTTCCCATTTTTCGCTGCCCTTCTGAACCACAATCACATCTCCTTTGATTTCCAGAACCGGTCCGGTTACCTGATACTTATTGGGTCCCGCGGCAAAGGCCATCGTAGCCATCAATACAAACGCGCAGACAAAAAATAAAACCTTCTTCATTTCCGCATTCTCCTTTCTTTCAAAAAAATCACGATTATTATTTAACAACAATGAAGTCCTTGATGGTATCAAATGTCTTTCCCTTGATGCCCTTGACTTTCATAATATCTTCAACACTCTTATACGGCCGGCCATCAATAATGGCTTTTGCTTTAACGGGACCGATTTCCGGAAGTTTCTCCAGGGTGGCCTGATCCGCCGTGTTGATGTTGATCTTGGTGCCCGGCGCCAGTTTGGCCGCGGCAGTGGATTTGGCCGTTGCCTTAACATCGCCTGCTGCTTTGGTTGCATCAGCGGCAGCCTTCGTTACCGGGGTTGCAGCCGTGGTCGCCGCTTTTGTCGCCGCCGCTGTTACCGGGGCCGTCTGCGGTTTTCCCACTGTGACAAAGGGTTTCACTGCTTCAACGGTCTTGGCGGAGAGACCCGCTTTGGAAAGCTCGTCCACGGTCTTATAGGGACGGTTGGCTACAATCTTTTTCGCCGAGACGGAACCGACGCCCTTGAGGCTTTCCAGTTCTTTCTCCGATGCACTGTTGATATCAATCAAACCAGCGGCGACTCCCTTCTGCACTTCCGTCTTCTTTTCCGCAAGCGCCGTTTTGGTTTTGTCCGCAGCTGCCGTTTTGGTCTTATCCACCGCCGCTTTGGTTTTGTCCACGGCCGCCGTGACCGGCGCGGCCTGTCCTTTACCGACTGTGACAAACGGCTTTACGGCTTCGATTGTCTTGGCGGACAGTCCTGCTTTGGAAAGCTCGTCCACGGTCTTGTACGGACGATTTGCAACAATTTTCTTCGCGGTGACGGCTCCTATTCCCTTGAGCCCTTCCAGTTCCTTTTCCGACGCACTGTTAATATCCACCAGAGCGGTGACGGCCTTCTCAGCGTCAGCCTTTTTGGCGGCCTGCGCCGGCATGAGCCCCATTCCCACGATAATCATGGCGCAAATCATCAGGATAAAACTTGATTTTCTAAACATAGGCATTCCCTCCTTCAATAAAAAAATATTCACGGACAGCGTTATGAATGGATTTCTACCAGAGTCTCCAGGCCTTGTCAAAGTGAATTCTAAAAGACGGCATGGCAGGAAGCCTCTTGACTTGGCGGACTTTTCCGGATAACAGCACGAAAAAAGCAGGCTGGCCATGTCCGAAAACAAGAAGCAAAAACTGAGTTTAAATTATCCGTGTTTATGGATTTACAAAATCATCGGCATAAACGAAGATGAAATGAAGCATGCCGTCTGTGAAATTATCCAGGATCGTCAATGCCGAATATCCCTGTCGCGCCAGAGCGAAACAGCCAGATATGTTTCTCTGAATGTGGAATTGATCGTAGAGAGCGAATCCCATCGAATGGCATTGTTTGAAGAGCTCAAAGCGCATCCGGCAATCAAACTGGTGCTGTAATTCCATTTCCGAATCAAGCGCTGCCTTTGTTGGCCTCGTCGTCGGCATCCTCAACGTATGTCAATCTACACTTCCGGCGCCTAGTCCCTGCCGCGGCGGTATCATCATCGATTTGGAAATGGAATGCTTAATAAGAAACGGTTTGAAACCGTTCCTTACTCTTCTGGCATTTTTCGTTCTTTCCAGAATTGTTTGATGTTGCTGCGATGATTGAATACGATCAGTGCGAATGCAGCCAGAGCACCGGCGGAAGCAACCGGCGCCCATTGAAAAGGCTCTGCGTGTCCCACGGCCAGCATGGCCGCCATAAAAAAAGAGGCAATAAACGGCACGCGCTTCACCCAGTAGACCGAAACCCAGAGAATGCAGGCCAGAAGAGCCGCCCAAGGTGCGGGAATTAATGTAAATCCCAGATAATTGGCTACGCCCTTGCCGCCGCGAAACCCGTGAAAGCAGGGATAACTGTTTCCCAAAACAAGAAAAAATCCGGACCAGGCCACCCACTCGCCACTGATAAAATACATGGCTCCCACCGCCACGGCCAGCGCACGCCCGATATCCAGCCCGAAAACCAGCGCCGCCCAGGGCAGGCCCGCCTGCCGGTAGACATTGGTGGTTCCGGCGTTTCCGCTGAAACTCAAGCGTGGATCGGCCTTGCCGGCAATTTTGAAAAAAAGAATGGCAAAATTGACGGAACCGATCAGATAAGACAGAACACAGACGATTAAGACTTTTTCCATGCGCCTTCCTTAATCCATTCCGGCGGTCGCATGCCGCCTCCTGAAATATCCTGCATACGCAATCCGCTGATTTTTTCGCATATTATACCATCCTGATCAAAAATCCGAACATCAAATATCAGAAGCCTGTTGTTGATGTCCACGGGTGAAACACGGGCCAGATAGGATCCGCCTTTTTTCGTGGGAGCATAAATCATCCGCTCGTCAATACCGACGGGAAAGGGCACAATATCGGTAAAACGCTGGCCCCATACACAGGCCGCGTGCATGGCCGCATCCAGCACAAACGGCGACCCCAGAAGGGAATCGTCGGCCTCGCCGCTGCCGCCGGAAAGTTCCGCAAGCGCCCCTTCGGTCGAAACGGAAAGATCGCCGTCAATGTTTTGATAAGCCGGGCCGAAGGGAATCAGTTCACGGTAGATGGAAGGAGCCGGAACATGAATGCATTCCCCTTCCAGTTTCCGGGCAGTGCGAAAAGACATCCCTTCATCAGGCAGACAGGCATCCTGAATAAAGGTTACCTTTGCATGCGAAAGCATTCTGCTCATGGAGGAGTTCCTGATCTGGACGGAGGTCAGAAGCGACGCATGGATTTTGTCATTCGACCGTTCCGTCTCGATTTGCACGTCCCGCTGATCCACATCCGGATCGATCGTCAGTGGTCTGGGAAATTGCGCGTTGACCATGTGAGGAAATGTTGATTGAGAGTACCGGCTTTTAATCGCCCGGGCCAGGGTGATCATGGCTTCCACGGCGGGGAAGACAGCCTTCCCTTCAAAGAAATGATCCCGCAGATAGGACTTTAGGGAAAGCGTCCAGGGAAAACGTTCTTTCAGATTCTGTCGGGAAAGGTCTGCCATAGCCGCACCGTTTTCGGATCAACCGCCACGGGCCTGCCGGCGAGGTTGGCCGCGCAGTGTTTCGTGAATCCCGTGCATACCAGAAGCCCTTTTTCCGCATGGGTGATGACGTAGTCGAACTGAAGTCTTACGCGCTCCAGATTTACAGGCCGGGTATGGATGTGCATGACATCGTCATAAAACAGGGATTGATAAAAAGAAACGCCCAGATCGTAAATCGGATAAACATAACCGCTGTCTTCAATTTCCTTATACGGATAGGCTACATCGCGCATGAGGGATGTCCGCCCTACTTCGAAATAACGAAGATAGTTGGAATGATAAACAACCTGGGAACGGTCCGTATCGGCATATAATACCCGGTAACTGGCCCGGTGCCAGACGAGACCGGTGGTCCGGTCCCGGACAAACCGTTCATCACTTTTGCAGGCTTCGGGCACAAAGGGTTTCGGCTTCATGTCACACTCCTCGGAAAATCACACAGCAGTTCGTGCCGCCAAACCCGAAAGCGTTGGACAGCGCGATTTCATACTTTTGCCTGCGGGCGGTGTTCGGCACAACATCGATATCGGAAAACTCCGGATCGGGAAAGTAATTGATGGTCGGCAGAATAATCCCCTCCCGCATCCCTTCAATGGTCAGCGCCGCTTCAATCGCGGCCGTGGCCCCCAGCGTGTGGCCCAGCTGGGATTTATTGGAGGATACGGGGATTTTTTCCAGCGCCTTCCCGAAAATATCCCGCAGGCACTTGATTTCCGTCCGGTCGCCCTTGGGTGTCGAGGTGCCGTGCGCGTTGACGTACTGAATATCGGCCGGCTCCAGACCTGCATCCTCCAGCGTTTCACGTAACGCCCGGACAATCGTCACCGGATTGGGACTGGTATAATGATAGGCATCGGATGTCCATCCGATCCCCAGCACTTCCGCCCGTGGTGTCAGGCCATGGGCTCTGACGACTTCCTCCGCCGCCAGCACAATGACCCCCGCGCCTTCGGACAGGACAAACCCCCGGCGATCCAGACTGAAAGGACGGGAGGCCTGCGCCGGGTCCGTCGCGGCCCGGTCGTTCGCGTGGACTTTGATGGTTGCGTTCATATTGGCAAACCCGTGAATCAACTCCGGCAGAATCGGCGTATCCGCGCCTCCCGCCAGAACAAAATCGCAGTCCCCGTCGCGGATCATCCGCGCCCCGATGCCGATGGCGTGATTCCCGGACGCGCAGGCGCCCTGCGGTGAAAAAATCGGACCGGTGAATTTTAAAAGCATCCCCGCCTTGCCGGAGGGCACATTGGCGCACAAATTCGGCAGCAGGTAAGGGCTTACGCGCAGCGGTCCGCGGTGCTCCAGGTCATGCGTGGCAATCCGGTAGGCATCGGAGCCGTTAAGCGCCGAGCCGATCAGACAGGCCATTTTCGGCGCGATGGAATCATCCATCGTAATGCCCGCGTGGGCCAGCGCGTCCCTGCATACCGCCATCGTCAGAATCACGAAAGCCGCGTTCCAGTTATATACTTCCTTCGCGTCCGTGAAATCAAGCTCCAGCGGAAACCAGTCCGGAATTTCACCCACGACATCACAGGCCGATTCCACCTTGCAGCGGGTGACTTTGCGAAATCCAGCCTCGCCCTTCACGGCGCGCTGCCATGTTTTTCCAAACGTGCTGCCCAGCGGCGTGGCCGCGGCGTAACCGACAACAAACACTCTGCGATTTTTTGGAGCTTTCATCTATTATCCTTATCAACACAAAAGACGACGGGCTGCACGCTGTGGGCTACAGGCATTCGGTCTTCTGTCCCCCGCCGGCGGGGGCAGGGGGCGGAAGCTTTCTTTCCCTTAGTCCCATCACTCATCGCCTCTATTCCATCCGGCGCAGGATTGCACAGGAATTGCACCCGCCAAATCCAAACGCATTTTTTAAGACAAATTCCTGTTGCAGCGTCCGGGCGCTGTCCGGAACACAATCCAGGGTAATTGCCGGATCATGTTCATAGTTAATCGTGGGCAATATGGTGTCCCTGAGCATTCCTTCCATGGCCAGAATGGTTTCAATGGCGGAGGAAGCCCCCATGGCGTGGCCCAGTTGCGACTTGTTGGCCGATGCCGGCGGAATCCTGCTGCCAAAAACATTGGCAAGCGCATCCGCTTCCACCTTGTCCCCGATTTTGGTTGAAGTCGCATGCGCGTTGACGGCGCTGATATTCTGCGGCTGCAATCCGGCATTTTCCATCGAGAGCTCGACGCATCGCTGGACGGTTGCCAGATTGGGCGCAACGAAATGGCTGGCATCCGACGTCATGCCGAAACCGGCCAATTCAATCTTTGCCGAAAGTCCATGCGCACGGGCAAAGTCTTCCGAAGCCAGAATAATTGAACCCGCCCCCTCGGAAACCACAAAGCCCCGGCGGTTTACCGAAAAGGGCCGGCTGGTTTTTTCCGGCTCCTCGTGGAGCTGACCTTCCTTCGGACGATAGGCGCCGTTCATCGTCGCAAAGCCCGCCAGAATCGGCTCTACCAGCGGGAAATCCACGGCTCCGGCAATGACGACATCCGCCAGGTTTTGCTCCAGCATCATTTTCCCGATGATCATCGATGTGACGCCGGTGGCGCAGGCCGTGATGGTTGCGCAGATGGGGCCGGTGGCGCCCGTCAGGATGGAAACCTTGCCGCCCACCATGTTGATGCAGGAATTGGGATTGGCAAACGGATGGGGGAGTTTCTTATCGGCAATCATCTGGCGGTCCGCTTTGATCACTGCGTCCTGACCGCCGACGGCCGAGCTGAACGTAACGGCCACGCGGGGCGCAATGTCCTTGGTGATTTCCACGCCGCTTCGTTTCAACGCCCGGTGAACCACCAGGAGCGCATATTTAAAAATCGGCGACGTCCAGTGGGCCATCTCCCGGGGCTGCAAAAACGGATACGGTTTAACGTCCACATCGCCCACCTGACCGGCCACACGTACCGGAAATTCATCGGTCAAAGGAAAACGGGTCAGCGGTCGCACACCGCTTTCTCCACGGACAGCCCGCTGCCATTGCGTTTCCAGGTCCGTCCCCAGGGATGAAACCATATCATAACCAAGAATGAGCGTCTTTTTTGACAAACGTGATCGATCCCTTCTTATTGATCGGCCGGTTCACAGCCTTTTCCATGAGCGGTCATCATGCAAAAGCTTTTCAAAAATATCAATTTAATTTTTCAGGGAATTATTCAATCCGCAGGGGCGAAAAATTTTTCGCCCCTGCGGATTGAGACGAAGATTTCTAAACAACCGATCATGATTGCTCAAGCCAACATAAAGGGAACGGTTTCAAACCGTTCCCTACAAAAAACTATTAGCATTTGCTGATTCAATCGCGTTTCACATGAACCTAAAAATTCTTGAGCAACCAGCATCGTTGCTCCAGCCCAAAGGATAAAACCGGTAATTTTTATTATTGCTTCTTATTTCCTCAAGCGCCCTCTCTTTGTTTAACCTTTAACTGTCTTAATTACATCAACCATCGTGCCGGGGTTTAACAGCCGGTATCAGCCGCAAGTACGGAGCACGTCGGACTGCATACTGGAGTTCCGTGCCCGTATATCAGTCTTTCATCTGTTTTTTTGCAGTCTTGATGAATTTGCCGAAAGCCTTGTCCTTCATCCGTTTATCCAGGTATGACATCTCATGGAACTCGGATTCCTTCCTGAGCTTGATATAGCTGGAATAGCGGTCTTCACTCAATTCATCGCGTTTAAGCGCGGCCAGGACGGCACAGCCGGGCTCGCGTTCATGGCTGCAATTCGCATAGCGGCATTGTGAGGAAAGAGCGGCAATTTCTTCGAAACCCGCGTTGATCCCCTCGCCGGCACCTAAAATGCCCAGCTCTCGCATACCGGGCGTATCGATCAGCATCGCACCCTGGCTCAGAACAATGAGCTGCCGGCGCGATGTCGTATGGGTGCCTTCTCCCGTGCCGCTGACGGCTTTTGTGTGAAAGGCTTCCCGGCCAATCAGGCGGTTGATGAGAGTGGTCTTCCCGACACCCGATGAACCAAGAAGACAGTACGTCCTGCCGGGGGAGAGCGTCTGCTGGAACTCGTTGAACCCGATACCGGTAATGTTGCTCAGCGCGATCACTCTCGCACTGGCAACAGAGCCGATGATTGAAAGCTTCTGATCCAATTCGTCCTGCGGGATCAGATCCGTTTTTGTGATAAGGATAATCGGTTCAACATGCCCGTCTGCCGCCATGACCAGGTAACGATCCAGGCGATGTGGATTAAAGTCGAAATGGCATGACTGAACAATGAAAGCGGTATTTATGTTGGCTGCAATCATCTGGTAGTCGACGTTTTCACCCGCAGACTTGCGACGTAGGAACGTCTTTCGCGGAAACACTCTGTGGATAATGGCTGCGGTGTCATCGTTGTAATAGTATGCGGTCACCCAATCACCGACAGATGGCAGATCCATGGGGTTTTCAATCTGATAAGAAAGCTTCCCCGTCAGCTCGGCCGGAACTTCTCCCGATTCGTTCCGGATAAGATACGAACCGCGGTCAACTGCGGATATGCGGGCAAAACCGCAACCCTCCTGGCTGAACTCAGCAGATTGATCTTCAAACCATTGGTCAAAACCCAGATCTCTGATTTTCATATCTTTGTATCACCGAACGAAAAGTTAAACCGGAGCGGCCCACGGGGCCGCGATCGGCTTAAGCGGCTGGTTGGCTGCTCATTTGATAGTATTCAATTAAAAGGTTACGCTTTCACAACAATGAATAAGCACAATAATAAAAAGGCTATAAATATTGCAATAATCAATATTACAGCAACCTTGATAATAAAGGCGCCGACTGGATTAATAGGTTCGAGACAAAAATGGTAAGATAAATAGTTGTTTGCTCTTTCCTTAATTAATATTTTTTCTCTTTGTTCAGAAGATAAGGCCTGAATGTCTTTTTTGACTTTTAGTCCATGTCTAATTATCTTCATGAAATAGAAACCGACAGCAGTAATTAACGCACATTCTAAAATAATTATTATCAGATCGAAATTCATATTATTTATACAGCCAACGATAAGCTAAATGGGAGTAGCCCGACAGGCCTGCGATCCGCTTGAGCGCCTTGTTGGACACGCCCTATTTGCAGCTATTCCTTCTCTCAATGTCGACGATATCGGCTATCCCGTATTTGTTGAACTTCTGAAGCAATGCGGATGCCCCGTTCCTTAGTTTGTAGTCCGTCTCTTCTTGATACAGAGGGACCAGGACATAGAAGTGAACCACCTTTTTGGCCGTCATCATGGTCATGAACGTCTTCGGCAGTGTAATAGAAGGCAGCACTATCATTGTTGAAAACCCAACGTTTTTCGAAAATGGCTTCGGGGGATCGCCGTTTGGCACAGTGTGTCCGTAGCCAATCCAGGTATCGAATTCTATGGGCACCCGCGCGACCGCCTTCAGTTGTCTAACCGGCCAATAGTTGTTCTCGTCTTTGAAGCCCTCCTCACTCAGTTTCCAATCCCCGGGAAGTATGATCGCAAGCTCCGCGTACTTCAGTTCGTTGAGTTCCTTCGGAACGTTCATGGGCTTTTCGCTCATACCGCAGGTGACAAGTACATTCATGTTTCTTCCGTTAAGCCTTGTTCTTACACAGTAAACATCAATATGTAAATCTGGTGACACTTTTTCGTGAAAGACCATGCGGACTTTCCCCAAAGTCCTTTGTATGTGCTTATCGACTTCTCGTATGGTTTCGATGTCACCTTCAATCACTTCCTGTTTGCTCACAATCTTGTTATGTCTCATGATCTGCGGGTTCCTATCGTCAGCAAAAAGCGGCTCCGACGTGCTGAGAGCAGCTACCATCAATAGGACTAAAGCGGTATTCAGTTTCATTCTTGTCTCTGCACTATGCCCAACATTGTTTAGACCGATCGGTGCTAATACTGCAAACACCGACAGCGCTGTCGGCATAACATCTTTCTGTAAACGCTGAATTTTGTGATTTAATATACTAATATTAAACAATATTCAACCGGATTCGTTCTTTCGATTCGGGATATTGGACGGATCGGGATAATATCCGATTGTTTTACTGGTCATCTCAATTCCATACATGTGGTTGATTATGATTGTACTGGAGAATAAACCGTTCAGGGAGAAAGAATTTTCTTATGCGGTGAAGAGATTTCTTGATGTGTCGTTATACGTCGATGTTTCTTTGCTGGTTCAAGCGTCCTTCACTTGAACCGAAATTTTTAGTTCAATCAAAATCCGGCTTTTGCCCAGGTATAGTCTCTCCAGCCCAAAGGATAAAAACGGGCAAGTCCGGAAGACTTGCCCGAACCAGTGGCCCTTTTGCATGGTGAATCATCATGCAAAAGCTTTTTTAAAAATATCAATTATATTTTTCCAGATTTTCACGGATAAAAAAGCAGGCTGACACTTATCATCAACCTGCTTTGTCCATGAACAACCGTTAAAGAAAAAATTTATTTATACCCGCATGCGGGTAAATACAAACTGCCCGGGATTCTTCCGGGCACAGAGCTTTCCCCTGGAATCAATAGCCTTCAACATAAATGGCAATCGGGGGAGTGCTACCCCAGATGCCGACCCCTCCACTATTTGAATAAATCATTCCTTCACCGGAAATGGGCTGAACATCCGAAACCCCAATAGCCGACCTACCGGTTGCCCCTGCATTATCGTACCCGTCAATCAAAATAAAGTATTTTTGCCCCCTGGTAACGGGAACATGTAATCCGGTTTCGTAATACCAGACACCGTCTGCTGTCGGGGTTATTAATTCTCCCATATACAAAGGCGCGGCATAGTTTGGGACACCGCCGTTATCGGCTGCAATACCTATCTTGACTTCTCCTTCCGGAGTAATTTGCCTGATAACAACACCAATTTTGGTAATCGTACTCATGTTCGCGATGAATGATTGAGCATAATAATTACTTCCAGCCGCACCGATCATAGAGATATAGTCCTTACCATTCCAACCATTATCAATTGTCGTCACCTGCAACGTTGTTTCATCATCGCCTTTGCCGCATCCGGCAACAAGCAACATTAAAAATACGAGCACACACATTGCAAATAATCCGCTTTTGCGAAAAAAACTTTTTTTCATAGTTCACTCCTCCTCAAAGAATGTAATTTGGCGTTTTACGGATTTCGTTTATTATTCATGTTCGTTCAGGCTGCGCATACGCCATAACGAAACGACTTATCTTCAAAGCTTCCGACTTTTCGAGATCAATTCAAATCAATGTGAAACGTGATGCACGATTGAAAATAACTGTCTTATAAGCACATGAGAAATCAGATATTATTGTATTTCATATCGAAGTGGTTTCTGCCTTTCAAGAAATGTTAATCTGCGAATATATTGTTTTTTTGATTAGAATTTTCTTCCATTGAAAAGCCGTAGTATTTGTATGTCAAATAACAACGGAATACAAGATGTTTTTAATCATTTGGTGTAAGTGAGTTTGGTTTATTACGATTGAAAGGTTGGATGGATCGGAAAAACAAGTAAAAACATTTCAGGAAGAAAAAAAGTAGCCGAATGAAGCGAGAAAAATATTTATAACGGGTCCGTTACACGTCGTTGTTCTTACCAAATCCCGTAGGGAACGGTTTGAAACCGTTCCTAAGTATTTCACCAGGGAATAAACCGGTAGAGCTTGGCGAACATTTCATACACTTCAATCCAGTTTTGCAGATCTTTGGATGAGGTCATGTGGTCGCGCTTGTTGACCATGATCCAGCTCATGTGCGCCGCGCCGTCCTTGCAGGTGGCGCAGTCGCGCGTGGCGGAGGTGCAACAGCGGTGCACGGTCTTCAAGTCGGCGGCCCAGCGATAAAAATGAATCAGGCGGCGTACGGGCGGCTTGCGGTTGTCCAGAGATTCCGTCACCGACGGACATTCCCGCCAGCCGAATGGCCGTCCCTGCATGATGCCGGTGGTGATGACTTCATGATAATACTTGCTGGAAATGACGACGCCCGGGTAGCGGTCGAGCATCTCATCCATTTCAAAACGCAGGTCGCGCAGTTCTTCCGGCCTCCAGGAAAATCCGTCCACACCTTCATCGTTGGAAAGCAGTTGCAGATGCACTTTCAGGCCGACATCGTTGATGCGTTTGATCACCGGCTCGATTTTTCCAACCTGCTTGGGCGTCACGGTGTAAAGATAATAGGTGTAGGGATCGCCTTCGTAATTTTTGCTGGAAATGGCGAAGGTATCCTTCCCCCGCAGAATTTTTTCATCTTCTCCGCCGCCCCACAGCGATATGCCCACCATCATGTCCGGAAATCTATCACGGGGTACTTTGATCAGGCCGTTGGTCGCGCAATAGGTGGGAATGCGTTTGTAGAAGGCCTCCAGGCGGTCCATGCACAGCGTCGGTTCGCCGCCGATGAGAATGGCCAGGTTCACACCGCGTTCTTTTTCTTTATCGATGAACCGTTCCCACTTGCCCAGTCCCATTTCTTCCGTCACGTGATGTTCATTGGAAGAAAAGAAAAAGCAACCCTTGCAGCGCAGGTTGCAGCGGTTGGTCAGATCATAGATGGAACTGCGGATATTCAGGCTGGAAATCCGCCGGTAGCGGTCATACCATTCTTTATCCAGCAGTGAGCTTACGGTTTTCATATGTCGATCCTGATCGGAACCTTTCTTTTTTTATTCTACTGTAATGTTGCAAGAGCGGCTTTACAATAATGTCATATGACATCTTTTGTCGTAACACCACACTACCGGGTGGGTGGCGGCGGTTCTACCACCTCATTGCAAAGATTTTCGCCTTTTTCATACCCCATCACCCAGACGGCCAGGTAGGTATCGACATAATCCAGCCAGGATTTAAACGTTTCCGGCGTGATGACATGCCGGTATAGCCTGGCGGTCACCACCGCGGAACCGGCGGCGTAATGACGGCAATCCGGACAATCGGTGTCCGGCACGCAGCAGGCCACGGAGCGATCCCAGTTCAGGTCCGTCCGGTACTGGCGAAACGAGCGCCCCAGCCCGATGTCCTGCGAAGGATTGCAGCGGGGGTAAGAGCAACTGTATAAATCATGAAGGCCCAGAAGCGATGTATGGGCCACGGCATTATAATAGGAAAATAAAACATTTTCCGGATATTGATTAAGCAGGGTAATCATGGACTGGCGGGTTTGCGCCAGCGAAGCCGGATGATGACGCAGATGGCCTTCATATCCGACGGGAGATGAAAAAACATTGAAGGTCAGTTTGCAGTTGTGCGCGGCCAGTTCGACGGCCACCTCGTGGGCTTCTTCGATGTTTTCCCGGGTGTAGGTGTAGACAAAAACCGCTCGCGGATCGTTTTGATAATTTTCGATCTGCTTCTTCAAAAGATTTTTTGCCCGGCGGATTCGTTCGCTGGTCCGGTCGTTGCCCCAGACGGAAATGTGAATCTTATATCCGACCGATTCGGGAATTTTCTTAAACCCGTTGGTGGCAATGCTGCCCAGCGGCATTTCCGAATAGCATACATCCAAAAGCTCCGGCACCAGCGACGGCTCCGCGCCGGCCAGAACCACATAGGTGATACCCCGTGCCTTTTCCGCCCGCATGAGGCTGCGCCAGTCTTCGACATTACGATTTTCAACGGCAAACTGCTTGTCGCCTTCATAATAGTAGCAGCCGTCGCAACGGATGTTGCAGCGGTTCGACATATCGTAAGTCGATTCCCGGAGAAAGAAATACTGCCGGACTTTCTCCCAGCGGCCTTTTATGGCCGGATCGGCCAGCAGATCGGAAAATCTGGGTCTGGCCGGTTCGGGTTTTATCTTCAGATTCGCTCTCATACAGGTTGAGTTCTATCCTAGCGCTTTGCAGCCAGTTTCTCCTCAATATAATCACAGATCAACTGCACGGTTTTTAACCGGGGATAATCGTCCTCGTCGATGACAATCTTGTATTCATCCTGCAAAACCAGTGCGATGGTTGCCAGATCCATGCTGTCGATGCCCAGTTCGTCTACCAGATCCATTTCGGGATTGAATGTATCCGGAGTTACGTCTTCCAGTTTCAGCTCATCGATGATGATTTCCGCCACACGCCGCACAATGCCCTTGTTTTCCTTAGCTTCAGGCATTCCCGCCCTCCTTATATAATCTTTTTCTTGCTTACGTATTTGTTACAGACACCTGACCGGTACAGATGACCTGGCCGTGGACGGCCACCTTGAAATTCACTAACCCTCTCATGCTCCCGTCTTCACTGGCCAAACTCAAATGGATGGTCTCTCCCGGCCGGACAGGTCCTGTAAATCTTACTCTTTTCAATTCAGAGATGGTAACCGATTCCCCTTTTTTCTGCGCATCTTTCTCGACGGCTTCACAAACCGAGTGAACCAGGGCAATGCCCGGTAAAATCGGTTCACCCGGGAAATGCCCGGTAAACCAGATGCTGTCTTTCGGCACCGTAATTTCCGCTTCCAGCATGTTGGGTGCTACCTGCTGGACATCCTTGAGTAATTTCCATCGATTCGTCAAAACATTCCCCCTCGAAGGTCCAAATTCTTTCTTCAATAAGTCAAGGACTCAGCTCTATATCACTGTTTGTTTTTTCAATCAAAATTTTTTTCCGGGGTCAATCATTAAATTCACTATTAAAATAGGTCCTTGGCACATGACCACTTATTTTCTTTCCGATCAGTTCGGATAAAGGAACCATCCGCAGACCTTTCTCCTCGATGCCCGCCAGAATTTTTTCCATCTCCAGCCATAATTCGGGATAATCTTCCGTCCGGCGCGGGGGGGTGTCGTGAAGGAGGATGATGTCGTCCGGCTTAGCTTTTTTCAGAATTCTTCCGGAAAGATTGTGTATTCGCCTGTTGCCCGCATCCCCTGCCCGGCAGTTGAAAGTAACGCAAATCATTCCCTGTTCACGCAAGACCGGAAAGAGTTTTGGATTGACGATGCCTACAGGCGGACGAAACGCAAGGGCGTCCACTCCCATGCTCCGCAAAACATTCCTGGCTTCCCCGACTTCCCGGTAAAGCGCTCGGCCATTTTTCAGCATGAGCAATGGATCATGACTGTAAGAGTGATTGCCGATTTCGTGGCCCCGCCGGACAATCTCCGCAATTAGATCGGGATATTTCAAAGCGTTGACGCCTGAAACAAAGAAGGTGGCCTTTACCCGCCGACGATCCAGGAGGTCCAGAATCCTGACGGTGGTGTTTTCGTCTGGGCCATCGTCAAACGTCAGGGCCACTTTATTTTCTCGCGTCCGACCTCGGCTGATCACCGGCCCCAGAAAGTTTGTTTGAGGAAAAAAACAGGCCGCCACGCACAAGATGACATACAGAAGAAGGAGTCCAACCGCCAGCCCGGGATGAATAAAAAAAGCCGCGCCGGCGGCAATGATCACCATGACGCCCGCAACATGAGCCGGATATATTTTGAAAGTCTCATTACTCATGGATGAACCTTCAAACGTTACTAAATGCCGGATCAATTTCAAAGGATAACGAGGCGGCAAGGAGGAGGCTCGTAGGGAACGGTTTCAAACCGTTCCCTACAAATACGTCGAGGAAGCCGACCCCGGCCTGCGCCGGGGCAGGCTACGCCAACAAAGTTAGCCGAAGAAAGTGATTCGGTATCAAGAAATGAGGTGTTCCCACAATGGCCCCGTATGCCCCCGATCATACAGCCTGGGCAGAATCCGGGTCGCCTTGCTTTCACCCGCGCCGACCAGCCAGTTGAGCCTGCCCGCGGCATGCGCTTCAACCTTCTGCATAATTTCCACGTCGGAAATGAACGGTGAACGGTAAAAGACGGGATCAATCAGGTTTTGCGAAACGCCGATCTGGCCTTCGCGAAGCGCTGTTTCATAAAGAGCCGTATGCGGATAAATGCGGATGCCGCAAAAAAAGAAAAAAACGGCCCTCTCCAGTTGATCGACACCGCTCAATGTCCGGCCAAGGGTTTCTTCGTTTTCGCCGGGACCGCCCAGGAGAAAATAATGAGCAATAAACAAACCGGCATCCAGTGCTTTTGCGTGGGCCTGAAAAACATCGGCTAATCCAAAGGGTTTTTGCAAGTTATGCAGCATGGTGTCGCACATCGACTCCGTGCCGAATTCCACATGCGTAAGGCCGGCGTCGGCTAGCTTTTGGTAATAATTTTCCGGCGGAACGGTGGGCGCAAAAAAACCACCCCAGGGAATGGTGATCCGGGCATCCTGAAAGGCCTGAGCAACTTTCAGGCTGTGATCATAGCTGGCGTTGAATGCGGAATCCGTAATGAAAATATATTTGGCGCCTGCTTCCTGCAACTGGCAGGCCTGCCCGGCAACCTCTTCCGGATTGAAGAATCGCATTTTTCCGCCTTCAATATGGGGGTAGGTGCAATAACTGCACCGAAACGGACAGCCTCTCTTGGTCTGCAGATTCAGCATGCCACCGTAGGACAGATAATATTTTGTGTGCGCCGCCTGCGGATCAAAACATCTGCGCATTTCACCGCTCCAGGGCTGATAATCCGCCGCTGCCGTTTCCCGGGTTACGATTCCCGGCACGGTGAAAATGTCGGCTTTGTTTTCCAGCGCATCAAGAAGCAGGGGGAACCTCTCCCCTTCGCCCGCAATGCCGTAATCCGCGTCCAGCGCATGGACAAATTCCAGCGGAAAAACGGTGTAGCCGCTGCCTCCCAGAATCAGCGGCGCCCGGGAACTCCTGCGGATGGCGGCCGCCAGATCCCGGTAGTCGGATAAGAAGCCGCGGCTGTTAATCGTGTCCGTGTTGTCAATATTGCGGATCGAAAGGCCGATATAATCCGGTGTGTATTGCCGGATTTTCTCTTCCAGTGCTTCCAGGGATGCAAAGTCGTTCATATCCAGAACATTTGTTTCATATCGGGGTTGCAGCGCTCCCGCCACGTAATCAAGCCCCAGCGGATAAACCGGATAGGGCTTTTTCATCATGTTGGCGGAAATCAGCAATACTTTCTTCATGAAAACATCAGGCTCTTCATTATGCAAATGATTTGATCAGGCCGTGGCAATGGATGTTAAGCTTTGGATTTTTTTGCCTGCAAAATATAGGTTGCCAGCGCGCGAACGGAGGCGAATACTTTGGCGCCCAGTTCCTTGCTCTCGATTTTGACGCCGTAATCTTTTTCAATCATCATGACCAGTTCCAGCACATCGATGGAATCGATCCCCGTATCGCCGCCCACGAGCTGATCATCATCCTTGATATCATCCGGGGTTACATCCAGCAATCCCAGCGTCGCAATGATTTTAACTTTCAGTTCACTGATTGTTTCTTCTACTGTACTCATGAGCCACCTCAATATGTTTAATTCGACGTTACAGACACTTATTATCCGGTTCCGGTTCGGAAAGCCTCTTGACATCATCACCGAGAATTTTTTCCAGCACCACCCGCACCAGCCACCGGCAAAAAACCTGAACATATTTCTGCCCGGCCATCTTGACGCCGATAATGAACATCAGGGTGGAAATTCCGTAAATCACGACTCCGCCAACAAATCCCAGCGTGGGCCTGCCCATCGAGGTTGCCAGAACACCAAAGGCGAGAACAGTCGGCAGTCCAATGGTATAACTCAGTCCGATCAGAACAAGTCCGATGATCATCTTTACCGTCGGCTTTTCCCGAATGGCCAGCAGATCCGCTTTGTCCTCAATCGCGGATTTGCAGTATTTCTTCCGGGCTAAATAAAGAGCCCCTTTTTTAATAATGTTCAAAGCTTCTCCCGGTTACGCAAACCATTAAAAAAACGGGGCGATCATAGCGCCAATCGGGAAAGATTTTCAATACATTTTTGCATGCCGGTCATCGGGAAGATAACCCGTTTACTTCTGCATAATCCCGCCCACGCTGTGTTTGGAGCGGTTGGGATAATCGGGATAGGCAATGTCTTTAAAAATCCCGGCTTTGGCCTGCGAAACGGTGTAAATCAAATCATCGTCCACATAAACACGTCCGTCCCCGACGACCATGGACGCCCCGGCGTTCTTCAGCTGATAATAGCGGCGGACATCAATTTCATACCGGACCAGTTTATTAAACGGACGAATTTGCCCCCGGAATGACACATCCCCGCAGCCCAGCGCCCTGCCCGCCCCCAGCGATCCACGCCAGGCGCAAAAAAATCCCAGAAGCTGCCAGATCGCGTCGACTCCCAGGCATCCGGGCTGCACCGGATCGCCGATAAAATGGCACTGGAAATACCAGGCATCCAGACGCACATCCTGCTCGGCGATAATTTTTCCGCCGTTTCCGACGCTTTCAATCAGGGAAATACGGTCCAGCATGAGAAAAGGCGGTGCGGGCAGGCGGGCTACAAACCCATCCGGCGGGTCAGCAACCAGAGAACCCCTCGTAATCGCGAGGACTTCCTCAAAAGAAAATGAATTTTTCCGTAAAAAATCCTGATAAGTAATCATAAACACATCTCTTTCCGCCAAATGCCCTGATGATTCGATAAGGAATTCCTGCTTTCTGAATTCAGACAGTCCTGCCCGGTCAGATGGGATAAAAGGGCAAAATTTCTAGCTTTTGGAGTCCCTATAGGAGAAACAGCCGTTTGTCAAAAGAAAAAACCTTGCAAGAAATTCCATAGCGCGGAAGAAAAAATTCGGTTATAAGAACCGGCCATGAAATCTATCGGGAAAAGAGGAATGAAAACATGAACAGAGCAGCCCTGCACAAAATCGGTTACGGCGTTTACATTGTCACCTCCGGTCAAAACGGAAAATTCAACGGTCAAATCGCCAACTCCGTCATTCAGGCCACCTCCAGCCCTGCCACGCTGGCCATCTGCATCAATAAGGATAATTATACGCATGAACTCATTAAAGCCAGCCGGAAGTTTACCGTGAATATTTTATCTGAAGCCGCTCCGATGACGTTTATCGGTCTGTTCGGCTTTAAAAGCGGCCGGGACGTGGACAAATTTAAAGATACAAAGACAAAAACAGGGGTAACCGGCCTTCCCGTCATTCTGGATTATACCCTCGGGTTTATCGAAGCGGAAGTTCAGGGTGAACTGGATTGCGGCACTCACACAATCTTTCTGGGGAAAATTGTCGATGCGGACGTACTGGGCGCGGGCGAACCGATGACCTACGCCTATTACCAGAATGTTAAAGGCGGCAAATCTCCCAAAACCGCGCCGACCTTTGATGCGGATGCAGCCGCCGCCAAACCCAAACCGGCTGCCGCGGCGCGCTACGCATGCAGCGTCTGTGGCTACGTTTACGATCCGGTGCAGGGCGACCCGGACAACGGCATTGCACCGGGAACCCGGTTTGAAGACCTTCCCGATTCCTGGACCTGCCCGGTCTGTGGTGCCGAAAAATCGAAATTTGAAATGGAGAAGTAACCGATAGACTGTCAGTAATTTGATGGTTCGACCGGGTCTTTTGGACCCGGCCGTTTTTTTACAGGCAATCCATTTGGGCCGGAGGAATCATCGTATTCAGGTCAGTTTCATTACCGTGGGCTTCACGAGTCTCTCAAAATCTGAATAGGACATGCGAACCAGCTCCGAATGCGAGCAGGCATTGAAGAAAATTTCTTCGTCATCCGTCAGGTGCTCGTCCACATAAACATCCATCCCGTACAGATTGCCAAACGGGGGCATGGCGCCCACCTCACAATCAGGAAACACGCCCTTAAACTGACCTTCGGTGGCCAGTTTAATATCTTTGTCACCCATCGCTTTTCGAAAATGATCGAAATGAACGGACTGGTTGGCTGGCAGAACGGCCATAGCCATCTTCCCCTCAATCAAGACAATAACGGTCTTGGCGATTTTATGCCCCTTGATGTGCAAAGACTGGGCAACTTCCCTGGCCGTATAGGCCGGGGAATGCGCAATCTTCAAATATTTTACTTCCTGGCTGTCCAGAAACTCCTTTAATTTTCTTGCAGGCATAAGCGACCTCCTTTCAGGTTGATTGACGATGTTAAAAAATGTTTCCGAAAACTGTCCTGTCCAGGGAGAAGCAGCGAATTCTGACAACCACAGAAGGCAGAGGCGGTACCGAGCAGAAATTTTGATTATTTTAACATAAAAAAAGGGGACCGGAAAATAAAATAATTAAAGACGGTCTTCTGTATTCCTGCAGCCCGCCGTCCATCATCCCTGTCGATTTTTCCACACCCTCTTCAGTCTCAGTGAATTGCTGACAACCGAAACGGAGCTTAGCGCCATCGCGGCGGCGGCAAATTCTGGATTCAGCAGGATACCGAAGACAGGATACAAAGCGCCGGCGGCAATGGGAATGCCGATAACGTTATAAAAGAAAGCCCAGAACAGATTTTGTCTGATAACGCGCAGCGTGGCGAAAGAAAGAGCTATCGCCTGCGGTACCACTGTCAGATCATCCCGGATCAGGGTGATGTCGGCGGCTTCAATGGCCACATCGGCTCCCGCTCCAATGGCAATTCCGACATCGGCGGCCGCCAGAGCCGGTGCGTCGTTAATTCCGTCGCCGACCATGGCCACCACTTCGCCGCGATCCTGCAATTTTTTGATTTCCTCCGCTTTGTTTCCCGGCAGGACTTCCGCCAGAACATAATCAATGTCCAGTTGACGTGCAATACTTTTAGCCGTTCCGGTATTGTCGCCGGTCACCATCGCCACTTTCAGGCCTCTGTTCTTTAATCTTTCAACGGCCTTTTTTGCCGACTTCTTCGGCACGTCAGCCAGCGCGATGCACCCGACGGCTTTTTGATCCCGGACGACATAAACCGCCGTCTTTC
This sequence comes from Smithellaceae bacterium, assembly GCA_963682015.1. Lineage (GTDB taxonomy): Bacteria > Desulfobacterota > Syntrophia > Syntrophales > Smithellaceae > UBA8904. The sequence continues at coordinate 928,523 of OY820932.1, forward strand.
CATCATCGGCCAGCGCCGCTGCCTGCCTGTGCAGCATTTCCACGGAAACGCCCTGATTGTCCATCAATGCTTTATTGCCGACAAAGCAAAGCTTTCCTTCCATCTGCGCCCTCGCGCCCAGCCCCGACAGCGCTTCAAACCCGGTAGCTTCCGGTATGACCAGCTGATCTTCCTTTGCCCTTTTCAGAATCGCCTTTGCCAGCGGATGCTCCGATGTTTTCTCCAGCGCAGCGGCCACGGACAACACCTTTTTCTCATCGTAACCCTCAACGGCGACAATGTCCGTTACTTCCGGTTCGCCTTGCGTCAGCGTGCCTGTTTTATCAAAGACAACAACGGAAAGTTTATGGATCTTTTCCAGCGTCTCTCCGCCCCTGATCAGAATGCCGCTCTGCGCGCCCAGACCCGTGCCGACCATAATGGCGGTCGGTGTGGCAAGCCCTAGAGCGCAGGGGCAGGCAATGACCAGCACCGAAACAAAATTAATCAGCGCCCGGCTGAAATTCGCATCGGCCGGGATTAGATACCAGGCCACAAAAGTGATCAGCGCGATGACAAAGACCGCAGGAACAAAAACGGATGCAACTTTATCCGCCAGTCGCTGAATGGGCGCTTTGGATCCCTGAGCTTCTTCCACCATCCGGATGATGTGTGCCAGCATGGTGTCGGCGCCCACGCCGGTGGCGCGCATGGTGAAACTTCCGGTTTTATTGATCGTGGCGGCAAACACGTTCTGGCCTGCTTCCTTGGTTACCGGCATGCTTTCTCCGGTGAGCATTGCTTCATCGACCGTTGACTGCCCATCCAGCACAATCCCGTCCACGGGAATTTTTTCTCCCGGCCGGACCACTACGATATCGCCGATTTGCAACGCATCGACTGGTATTTCCAGTTCTGCATCATCCCGAATCACCCGTGCGGTTCTGGGTGCAAGACCGATGAGTTTTTTGATGGCCTGCGAGGTTTTCCCTTTGGCCGTTGCTTCCAGAAGCCTGCCCAGAAGAATCAATGTAATGATCATGGCGGCGCCGTCATAGTAAACATGAGGTGCAACACCGGCCCTTTCAAAAAAGCGCGGAAAGAAGGTCGCGGCGGCGGAATAGGCATAGGCGGAAAAGGCGCCCACGGCCACCAGGGTATTCATGTCGGATGTTTTTTGCTTTGCGGCTTTCCAGGCACCCGTGAAAAAACGGCTTCCCACCCAGAAGACGGCGGGCGTCGTCAGCACGAACATGGCCCACAGCATGATATTGCGGGGAATGGAATGGAGGAAGCCGAACCAGTGCTGCATCGAACCCAAAAAGATGATGACACTCAGCACCGCGCCGCAGGCAACTTTCAGCCGCAATTCCTTCAACTCCCGGGCGCGCGCGGCTTCAATCGGATCAGCCGAAGAATCGGTGATCTCACCCAGAAATTCGTAACCGGCATCCGTTACGATTCCGGCCAGCGCTGAAATCCCGCCCCATTGAGGATTGTGCGTGATCGTGGCGCGCGCCGTGGCCAGATTGACGCTGGCGTCCGCCACGCCCTCCACTTCCTTAAGCGCGTTTTCGACTCGCCGCACACATGCGGCACACATCATGCCGCTGATGGATATCGTTACTTTATCCGACAACTTCGAAACCCGCTTTCTTCACAGCTGCCTCCACAACCGCGGCATCAACGGGCTTTGTTTCGTCATAGGTCGCCGTTGCGGTTTTTAAGTCTACCTGAACATTTTTAAGACCATCAACAGTCCCAAGGGCTCTGGTTACCGCCATTACACAGTGCTGACAGTTCATACCTTTTATTTTAACGCTTTTCATACCGACTCTCCTGACAAAAAATGTATTTGGTCTAAGATAAGCGTCTTTGACTGAATAGCAAGTTTTCCATGAATTTATCATAACCTGCTTGAAAAAAAATAAATATTCTGTATGATTAGCTCATAAAGGAGATCTATGATCATACGCTGCTGGGGAGCCAGAGGCTCCATACCGACATCAGGAGAAAATTACCTGCGTTACGGCGGCAACACGACATGTCTGGAAATCCGCAACAGCCGTAACGATATTCTGCTGGTTGACGCCGGATCGGGAATCCGGGAAGCCGGCAATACTTTCATGTCCAACGGCCGCCGTGATTTTACCCTGTTGCTCACGCATGCCCACTGGGATCACATCATGGGATTTCCGTTTTTCAAACCGCTGTACCGGCAGGACACAACGATTAACGTATGGGGATGCTCGTTCGCCCAGGATTCCATCCGGGACATGCTGGCGCGGGTCATGTCCGCCCCTTACTTTCCGATTAACTACGACGACATTCGCGCCAGTGTCCAGTATGAGAATATCTGTGCGGATACGTATCACCTCGGCGATCTGCTGATCACATCGATTGCGCTTTCCCATCCCAACCAGGGCACCGGTTACAAATTTACGGAGAGCGGTAAAAGTCTTGTTTTCCTGACCGACAATGAGCTGGGAGTGCAGCACGAAGGCGGCCTGTCGTATAAAGAATATATGGAATTCTGCCTCGGCGCCGATCTGTTGATTCACGATGCGGAATACCGCGACGAAGAATACCCAAGAAGGCGTGGCTGGGGTCATTCCACCATAGAGCAGGCGATAAACCTTGCACTGGACGCCGGCGTCAAACAGCTGGGGCTTTTTCATCACAACCAGGACCGTTTGGATCAGGAGATTGACGACATGGTTGCCACATGCCGGCGCATTATCAGTGAAAGGAAAAGCACTCTCTCATGTTTCGCCGTTCATCAGTCCATGGAACTCGTTTTATAATACCTGATCTTCTCTCAAAACATCCGGAGGATCATCCGTGTTGATCATTCTGCACCTGTTACTGATGACTGCCGCCACGATCTGCCTGACCGCAGGCATCGGCATGGCCATGTTCGGACGCAGGAAAACAAACTGGTTGAAACTCCACAGGACATTCAACACGTCGGGCTCGATCATCGCGTTCATTGGTGCGGTCGCTGCTTTCAGCAGCGTTGTCACATCCGAAGGTGTCCACCTTGCAAAGTTTCATCATCAGATCGGTCTGACAACGGTTCTTTTGATCTCTCTTGCGTTATTTCTGGGCTACTACTCCTTCAAAGCAGGAAATAAAGCAGCCGTGCGCACTGCACACCGCTGGTCGGGCAGACTGTCTTTCATTGCCATGCTGTCAGCCCTGATTCTGGGATTGAAAATGATCGGTATCTTCTGACCATGATGCTCCCCACGACATCCGCGGAAATCAAACAAAAAGGCTGGGATCGCCCGGACATTATTTTGGTCACGGGCGACACCTACATTGACAGTCCGCATGTCGGCGTAGCGGTCATCGGCCGGGTGCTGGAAAACGCAGGCTACCGTGTAGGAATTATCGCCCAGCCGGATGTTTCCGGCTCCGCGGACATTCAACGTCTGGGCGAACCCCGTCTGTTCTGGGGCATCACCGGCGGCTGCATGGATTCAATGGTCTCTAATTACACGGCTTTAAAGAAAAAGCGGCAGGGCGATGACCTGACACCGGGCGGCAAGAACAACCGCCGGCCTGACCGCGCGGTCATCGCTTACGCCAATCTGATCCGCAAATACTTCAAGAACACAAAGCCGCTGGTTCTGGGCGGCGTGGAAGCAAGCCTCAGGCGCATCGCCCACTATGATTACTGGTCGGATTCGGTTCGCCGTTCCATTCTGTTTGACGCGCGCGCCGACATTCTGGCCTACGGCATGGCGGAGCGAGCTGTTACCGAAATCGCGAGGCGTCTCGCAGCAGGTAAAAATCTGAAAAACATTCCCGGAACCTGCACGATAGAGAGCGAAACTCCTTCAGGCTATCTGGAACTGCCGTCATATGAAGATGCCGCATCCGGCAAGAAAGCTTTTAGTGAAATGTTTTCGTTCTTTACCGCCAACCAGGACCCGGTCACGGCATGCGGCCTTGTTCAAAAGCACGCCAAGCGCTGGCTGGTCCATCATCCGCCCCAGCCTCATCTGACGCAAACAGAACTGGATGCCGTTTATAACCTGGAATTTTTACGCCGTGTTCATCCTTATTACGAAAAGCAGGGCAAGGTGAGAGCGATGGATACTATTGCTTTTTCTCTGACCACACACCGCGGCTGCTTTGGTGAATGCCGTTTCTGTTCTATTGCTCTGCATGAAGGCCGGACAATCATCAGTCGTTCGGAAGAATCCATTCTGACCGAGGCGCGGCGCATCGCGTCGTTTCCCGGTTTCAGGGGATACCTTGTCGACGTGGGCGGCGCCACGGCCAATATGTACGGAATCGACTGCGTGAGAAAGCCGGACCACGGCGCGTGCACCGGCAGGCAATGTCTTTTCCCGCGGGTCTGCCCGTCTCTTAAGGTTGATCATACCCGGCAGATCCGCCTGCTTGCCAGCCTTCGCCGGATACCGGGCATAAAAAAAGTATTTGTTGCTTCCGGTATTCGCCACGACCTGGTTCTGGCGGATAAAAAAATGGGGAGGCCATACCTGCGCGAACTGGTCCACCATCACATTTCCGGCCAGCTGAAAATCGCGCCGGAACACACGGTCTCACCGGTCCTGGCACTGATGCGCAAACCGGGGCAGGATACGCTGACGCAGTTTAAAGATCTTTTTCATAAGATGAATGCGGAAACCGGACAGCAGCAATTTCTGACCTACTATTTTATCGCTGCTCATCCAGGCTGCACGGAAGAAGACATGCGCGACCTGAAATCCTTCACCACGCGGGAACTGCATACAACGCCGCAGCAAGTACAGATTTTCACACCCCTTCCATCGACCTGGTCGGCATTGATGTACTGGACGGAAATCGACCCGACTGCCGGCCGGAAAATTTTCGTGGAAAAAGATCCGGCCCGGAAACAAAGACAAAAAGACGTTGTCGCTGCTGACCGGAAGCGGGCGGACACAAGACGCAAAGAGAAAGATTTAGAAAAATAACGTTTTCTTGACAGCAAGAACGAAAATCGTTTAAATGCACTCATTAAAAGGATCGTCATCCTTTGAAATATTGAAGCAGGACATTTACAATGCGTCTTTTCCCGAAGGAAGAAAATTTTTTCGATTGTTTTGATCAACTGGCCGACAAGATCGAAGAAGGCGGCCGGTTCTTTCTGGAAATGACCCGAAAGCATAATTATTCCGCGGCCAGAGTTTCCCGGCTCAAGGAAATTGAACATGAAGCGGACGGCATTGCGCATAAAACATACGAAAAAATGCACAGAACCTTTCTGACACCCATCGACCGCGAAGATATATACGCTCTGGTTAATAAAATGGACGATATCATGGACCAAATTGAAGGAACCGCCATCCGCCTCCATATGTACAAGGTTAAAAAACCATTTGATGAAATCATCCGGCAGGCGGAAATTCTTTTTCTGGCCATCCAGAAAATCAAGCACCTCGTGCAAGGTCTGCGGGACATGAAGAACAGCCGCATGATTCTGGACGGCTGCAAGGATATCCACAGCATGGAAAATGCCGGTGACGTCGTCCTGAGGAATATCATCACCGGTCTCTTTATCCGGGAACAGGACCCCGTCGAACTGCTGAAATGGAAAGAAATCTTCGAGCGGCTGGAACAAGCCATTGATGTCTGTGAAAGCGTCTCCCACATTCTTAGAGGGATCGTCCTGAAATACGCCTGAAAACAGGGGATTGTTTTTGTACCCGCGGGATGCAAAACGCTACCCGCCAATTTCATACGGAGGCAATATGAAAAGATATTTATTTTTTGTATTATTGTTTGTCGTGATATCCATTGCGCCCTTCGCAAATGCACGGGCGGCCACGGTCAACATATCGAATAATTGCAGCATGGAAATAACCGTTTCCGCTTATTCCATCACAACCGACAACGCCAGCTACCTGTTGGCGAAGAAAGTGGTCAACGCATACAACTCCAATACAATGTCTACCGCATCGCCGGTAAAGTGCATCAAGACCGAATATCCACAGGCCGGTCACTCAACGACAGCCAATTTCTTTTATTTTAACAGTGGAGCAAATGATCTTACCGTAATTGCCGAACGTCCTTCAGCAGGCTCAGAAAACTGCAACATATCCGTCACCGGCAAATAGCTTTTGACTAGCCTCCGGCGCGAATGCTTGTAATCCATGAACAGGGGCTCTATTCTTAGCTGATGGGGATGTCTGTTCGATGCTCACAACGGCCAGGTCCAAAAGACTCGTTCTGATCAGGCCCGGCCGTAACGGTCTTCCAGCCGCTCTATATCATCCTCGCCGAAGTAAGTTCCCGTCTGCACTTCGATGATGACCAGATTATCGCCGCCGCTGCATTCCAGACGATGGGTGGCGCTCTGCGGAATATCAACGGCTGCGCCTCCGGTGAGTGCATATTTTTTGCCATCCACTGTCGCGATACCCTCACCGGACACGGCATACCAGTGTTCCCGGCGCTGTTTGTGCCTTTGCAGGCTCAGGCACTGGCCGGGAGAAACGACAATGCGCTTTACTTTATGATCCGGGGCATCCGACAGAACCTGATAGTAGCCCCAGGGGCGAACATTTTTATCTTCCATGGACAATCACTTCCCGAGCGTTTGGGCACCTGATTATCACAGAAACGGCTGAATGGAAAGGCGTCCTTTTTCGTATCTCGTAGCTCGTAGCTCGTATCTCGTTGAAACCTTGAACCTTGAACCTTGTTCCTTGTCGCTTGAACCTTCTCCTTCCTTTTCCCGCCTCAATATGCTATCGGATTTTTCCATAAGCACTATGGACATTCAATATTCACTTATCCGCAGCAAAAAAAGGAAAAAGACCATCTCGCTGCAAATTGGTCGGAATTCAGAAGTCAGGGTTTACGCGCCTTATCACACACCCGTTGGGGAAATTCATCAATTTGTCGAAGAAAAACGCAACTGGATCAGCAAAATGGCACGCAGGCAGTCTCAACAGCCTGCATTGATTGAAGCAAAATCCTTTATAACCGGCGAATATTTCTATTACCTGGGCCAGCGCTATCCCCTGGAAGTCTTTTTTGAACCGCTGGAAAATGAAGGGGTTGTTTTCTGGAATAACCGTTTCTTTCTGAACTGCCCGGAAAATCCGGAAATGAAAAAGCACTATTTTGTTGTCTGGTATAAGAAAAAAGCACGGCAATACTTTGGCGAAAGGGTTGCTTTTTACGCTGACGTGCTTAAATTGACTGCCGACGGCCTGAGGATTACTTCGGCCGGGAGCCGGTGGGGTTCATGCTCTCATGACAACCAGTTGGCATTCAGTTTCCGGTTGATCATGGCGCTGCCGGCCGTTATTGATTACGTTGTGGTGCACGAGCTCGCGCATTTCCGCCAGAAAAATCATTCTTCAAAATTCTGGGACCTGGTGGTAGAAGTGATTCCAGATTATAAGGCGCACAGGCGCTGGCTCCGCGACCATCAGGACCACTTTCATCTGTAACCGGATCACAGGAAAGGAATTAAAACACCTGATCGTATGGATATCATCGAAAGTATAGACCTCACACACCGGCCGTTTCTCTCCGAGCGCTTCAGGAAGATGCATTTAAATCTGTCGGATTATACCTTTGCCAATATTTATCTCTTCCGCAACATCAGCCGATACACCATCCTGACGAAAGACTGCGGCACATTCATTTCCGCCTACAACCGGCAGTGCCAGAATTACATCATGTCGCTGGATACCCCGCAGGTTTGCACTCCGGACACGCTCAAACAATTGTTAACCGGCAGCAATTTTTTCTTCCCGGTCCCCGAAGAATGGCTGCCTTTCTTTCCGGAAGACCGGTTTTGCATATCCTTTGAAGAGTGCGAATCCGATTATATTTATCTGACAGCCGCAATGGCTTCGTTTTCCGGAAAACAGTTCACGCGCCACCGCAATCATCTGAACCAGTTTTTTGGCGCCTACCGGCCGACGGATCAGCCGCTGGCCGCAGGAAATCTTGCTGATGCCACAGCTATTCTGCGGCTCTGGCAGGAAGAATCCGTCGTCTCCGCCGGGAAAACCGATTTTGCGGTTTGCGCGGAAGCCATACAAAAATTCTCAGAGCTTGCGCTCACGGGAACAATATACTACATTGAAAACGAACCGGCCGGGTTCATCATTGGCGAGGCGCTGAATGCGGACATGTTCTGTCTGCACTTTGCCAAGGCGTCCAAAAGGTTTCACGGCATTTATGAATTCATGTTCAACGATACGGCCAGGAAACTGGAGCCGCAATACAAGTACCTGAATCTTGAAGAAGACATGGGCAATAAAAATTTGCGTAAAACAAAAAGCTCTTACGGTCCGGAGCGGATTTTAAAAAAATATCGAGTAAGCCTGAAAGCGGAAGTTTCATGAGCAACCTGGTTGTCATTACAGAGCTGCGGGAAGGGGATCAGGGCATCATTCATTCCATCGACGGCGGATCAGCCCTGACCAGCCGTCTGGCCGGCATGGGCATTATCACCGGCATACGATTCCGCATTGCGCAGGTAAGCGGCGGCATGGTCGTCGTCCTTGTCGGAGCTACCCGGATCGCCCTGGGACGAGGGGAAGCTTCAAAAATCATGGTTTACAGAATATCTCCCGACGATACCTGCCTGCCTGCCGTGGAGAAGGAAATGGTCGTAGCGCTGGTCGGTCAGCCCAATGTCGGCAAATCCACCGTCTTTAACATTCTGACGGGACTTTCCCAGCACGTAGGCAACTGGCCCGGAAAAACGGTCGAGAAAAAAGAAGGCGAACATCGGACCCATGATATTTTAATCCGGATCGTCGATCTGCCGGGAACCTACAGCCTGACGTCCTTCTCCGAGGAAGAACGGGTTGCCCGCGATTTCATCATTCAGGAGAAACCCGACCTCGTCGTGCTTGTACTCAATGCCGCTGCTCTGGAGCGAAGCCTTTACCTTCTGTCCGAAGTTCTGCTTCTGGACCGTCCGGTAATCGTGGCTATCAACATGCTGGATGTCGCCTCCAAACAGGGCACGCAGATCGACGTCAAAGCTCTTCAGGATTCGCTGGGACTGCCGGTGATTCCCATGGTAGCCAAACGAAACAGCGGAATTAAGGAGCTGGTGGAACAGATTACCGGCCTGGCCTCCTGTCCGCAGAATTTCCACCCCGAACTGCCCGAGGTCTCGGCCGATCACCTGGACATTTACCAGAAAATTCTCGAAACCATCCGGCCCTACATTCATGAACCTTATACACCCGAATGGGTGGCGGTAAAGTTGATGGAAGGCGACACGGAAGTATCCGCCATGGTGGAGCGCCAGGTCAAACCGGCAGGCAGGCAATTCATCGTCACACTCCTGCATAAACATGAGGACGCGCTGCACGCCGTGGTCAACGGCCGCTATGACTGGATTGAAAAAATGACCCGGGCGGCTGTCTCCCACTTTAAAATGGGACAGGTTGTCCTGACCGACCGCATTGATCACATTCTCACCCGTCCGGTTTTCGGCATACCGATATTGCTGGCCATCATGGCCCTCGTTTTTTTTCTGACCTATTCCATCGGCGTGCCGCTGCAAAACGCGATGAACGACGGCATTCATGATCTGGAGCGTTCTCTTGAACCATTGCTTCTGGCCTGGCCGGCCTGGGCAAAAGGGCTTCTGGTAAACGGTGTAATCGGCGGCGCGGGCTCCGTGCTGAGTTTTCTGCCGATCCTGCTCATCTTTTTCGCCATCCTGGCATTCCTGGAAGATGTGGGCTACATGGCGCGAGCCGCCTTTGTCATGGACCGTATCATGCACCTGGTCGGGCTGCACGGGAAGAGTTTCATCCCCATGTGCCTGGGCTTCGGCTGCAACGTACCGGCCGTGCTCGGCGCTCGAATCATTGAAACCCGCAAGGCCCGGATGATCACCCTTCTTTTGATTCCGTTCGTCCCCTGCACCGCAAGACTCGCCGTGCTGACGCTGGTGTCCGCCGCCATTTTCGGCGCAAACGCCGCGTATGTTTCCTGGACGATTCTGGCGCTCAACATTGCCGTACTGGGCGTGGCGGGTATCCTGGTCAACAACACCCTGTGGAAGCAGGACGCGCCCTTCATCATGGAGCTGCCGATCTATCACGCACCGGATGTCCGAACCATTGCGATGGTCATCTGGTCAAGAACGATTTCGTTCATGCGTAAAGCCGGAACCGTCATCCTGGCAATGTCCGTCATCATCTGGATTTTTTCTTATTTCCCCGCCGGAAAAGTGGAAGAAAGCTGGCTGGCATCCCTGGGCAGGGTGATTGAACCGCTGGGCAGCCCGCTGGGACTGGACTGGAAAATGATCACCGCGCTTTTGACGGGACTGGTCGCCAAAGAAACGGTCGTGGCCACACTGGGCGTGCTTTATTCCGTGGGAGAAGAAGGACTTTCCGCCGTGCTCCCGACGATCATGAATCATGCCTCCGCCGCCGCGTTTCTGGTCGTGATGATGCTGTTTATTCCCTGTGTGGCCACCATCGCCGTCCTGCGTAAGGAAATGAACAGCAGGCCATGGTTTTACTCCACGATCTTCATGACGCTGATTGTTTCCTACCTGGCAGGGATGGCGGCGTATCAGGTGGTCAGGTACCTAGGTATCTAGGCTGTAGACTGTCAGGCTGTCAGGTTAAAGGGATGGGCGCAAAGCGCCCCACAAAATAATCTACAGTCTAAAAAAGCTACAGCCTATCAGCCTTGTTTCAGACTGTCGGCTTGGTGTGATAGTCCTTCAGATAGAACTGCAGTTTCAGTTTGCCGATCTCGACAATGTCTCCATCCTGAAGGTCGTAGCGGCGATTGATTTCCTGACCATTGACCCGGACGGGCTTATTTCCGGAAGGCGTCATGAAATATCCCTCTTTCCGGCGGTTCACCAGCGCAGCCCTCTGGGGAGCGAAAAAGCCCGTCAGCCTGATCACGGAGCCTTTTTCTTTGCCGATGACGGAAACCTTTTCCCTGAACAGATAATCCTTGTGTTCGCTTGATCCTTCCAGGACAACAAAGCCACCCAGTGCATCGGGAATCGTTTTGCTGGCGGCAATGATGATTTTCTTTTGTTCCTCCGGTGTAATCACCACCGTTTCAAACATGGAACGGCCGCGCAGCGTGTCGTCCTTTTTATCGTAATCCACATTTTTATTGTGAACGACCTCCATGGTGTGAACACCGACGAGAATGACATCCTTGTTATAAAGCTCCACCCGGGCAATTTTCCGGCTGTTGACGAAGGTCCCGTTCAGGCTTTTCAAGTCTTCGACGAATAACGAATCACCTTCCGTCTCAATGATCGCATGATGTCCTGATACGGCCTGGTTATCGATAATAATGTCGTTGTCCGGTTTTCTGCCGATTGCCACCAACTTCTTATCCAGATCAATCTCCCGCACGATTGCATCTTTGTACTTCAGTATGACTTTTGCCATCCTTCACCTCCGAAAATTATCTGAAAAATTTCCACCAGGATGTATACCGATTTTTGTTATGAAGATAACCCACCACCACCGAGACATTATCCTTGCCTCCATTCTCATTCGCCGCGTCGATTAATAAGTCGCACGCGGCCTGAGCATTGCTTGCGCTGGAGATAACCTCCAGCATCTTCTCGTCTGAAACCATGTTATAGAGGCCATCGCTGCATAAAAGCACAATATCCCCGTTGAGCGCCGTCAGTTCGCACAAATCCGGTTTGGCTTCCGCGTCAATCCCCAGAGCCCGGGTCAGGATATTTTTGATCTCGGATCGCGCCGCCTCTTCTTTCGTGATCTTTTCCTGCCTGACCTGCTCCTGAACCAGGGAATGATCGTCGGTCAACTGCTCAATGCTTCCGGACCTTACCAGATAAACACGGCTGTCGCCGATATGGGCGATACTCAATTGATTCTCCGCAATCACGGCTGCCGCGATGGTTGTCCCCATGCCGCTTAATTCGGGCAAACTTCGCGCGGCTTCATAAACAACCCGGTTGGCATGCTGGACGGCGGCACTGAGCCTGTTCGTCGTCGCGGAGTAGGAGGCATCGCGATCGCCAATTAACGACCGGTTTTGCCGAAAATAATCGCGAAGCGCCTGCGCGGCCAGCCTGCTTGCGGTTTCCCCGGAAGCGTGTCCACCCATCCCGTCGGCGACAACCAGAAGCCCCAGATTTTCACTGTAATAAAGATAATCTTCATTATTGGCGCGAACCAGCCCGCGATCGGTTTTGCCTCCGGCGGTTAAGATCAATTGAACCTCCCAGCGTAATGGTATGAACACGCCATCCGTATTTATATCTTTCGTGTTATTAAGCTTTTATCATAAGCAATGGAAACATTGCAAGATGAGTTAAAATGCCAGGGTAAGCTGATCACTTTCCTGAATAATGATTTGCTTTACCGTTCCACCCACTTCAATCGTGTGCCGGCCAACAATGAGTTTTTTCGATAACGGGGTTTCACCGCTGTCTTTGCCGTCAATTTTTACCGGCATTCCGGGCTGGTAGGATGTAATCATTACCGTTCCCCCGCTGGGAATAACTTCGTTGATGTTCAGCGTTTTCCCTTTCTCGATCACAACATTCTTCTCGAGGGACCGGTAAAAACCCGGTTGTTCAACCGAGATTTTGTGCTTTCCGGACGGAATATCCTTGAAGACAAAAGGCGCCGTGCCGATTTTCGCTCCATCCAGGTAGACATCGGCCGTTTCATTGGTAAATACATCCAGCGTGCCGTTTCCTTTGGACAACTGAATGATCAAAATGACGACAAACGCCGTAATCAGAAAAACGGCCGTGCCGATCAGAACGTATTCTCTCCGTCTGACTTTCGTCAAATCCTCATGCGCGGTTTCAAGAATCTGCTTCGCTTCAGACAGATCAGGATTCTCGGCCAGCGCCATCTGGGAAAGTTTCAGGGAATTTAATAAAAGTCGTTTTCTCTCCACCGTGCGTTTCTGCCTGGATTTTTCAAGCTCCGCTTTTGCCTCCAGCAGGTAGGCCCTGTCCTTCCGGGGATGAAGCAGCCTGTCGACGGCCTCCTTGAAAGCCAGTGCCGTGGGAAAACGATCCTTGGGTGATTTGGCCATGGCTTTGAGGACAATGCGGCTCAATTCCGACGAGATCAGAGGATCAATCTGCTGAGGAGGGATGGGTTCTTCCTTCAGATGCATTACGGCCGTCTGCATGATATTCTCGCCGACAAAGGGCAGTTTTCCCGTCACCAGGAAATACAGGGTAACGCCCGCCGAGTAAATATCGGACCAGGGACCGGCCGCTTCCCCCAGAATCTGCTCCGGTGCGATATAGGATGGCGTTCCGATCCAGCTTCCCTGCTGCGTTTGATGGGCCTGTTCATTCCCGCCCAATATCCTGGCAATCCCGAAGTCGGCTATTTTCACCCGTCCATCCTCGGTTAAAAAAATATTTTCCGGTTTGATGTCCCGGTGGATGATGCCATGATGATGAGCGTAGTGCAGGCCGGACAGAACCTCCGAAATAATCTTCAGAGCCTCCTCCAGTCGTAATTTTCCCTTCTCGGCAAGAACTTCATCGAGCGGTTTGCCGTTGATATACTCCATGAACAATGTCAGGTGTTCGTTGCTGAAATCGATGACCTGAACAATGTTGGCATGGTTCAGCTGCCCGAGCAGTTTCGCTTCTTCCTCAAACCGCGTTTTGATGTTGTCATCGTTGATAAACCGGGATTTGAGTTTTTTGGCGGCAACCCGACGGCCAACAGACAACTGGTAGGCATCATAGACATCGGCCATTCCTCCCTTGTTGGAAAGCAAACCGATGATTTCAAAGCCATGGATTTGGGCAATATTTTGAATCGTTTGAGATCCTAATGAGTCTCTTTCGCTGTATTCGGACATCCTCTCCATCCCGAGGGCATAAAAGCATGATACCTTTAAACAATTTTATTAAAATAAGCACAACCACCAAAATAATTCAATCTCATTTTTGAAAATCTTCTTTAAATCACTGCTTCTTGCATTTCTCTCACAACAATTGTATCGTGTTAAACCATGAAGTCGAATCCATCGGCCCGAAAAATTTTCCATGCCTGTCTTTTCTGGGTGACCGTTTTGTGCCTTTGTTCCTGTGCGCCCGTCATCCTGAAGAAGGAAGACATTCAGTTATCCGCTCAGAAAGGAGACGCCAGATCCCAGGTCATGATCGGGGAAATGTATGAGTTCGGCGTGGACTTTTCTGCGGACCCGTCGACGGCAGCCAAATGGTATCAGCTGGCCGCATTTCAGGACAACCCGGAAGCTCAGTACTATCTGGGTGTCATGTATGAGCAGGGCACGGGGATTTCACGCAACTCATCCGAAGCATTGCGATGGCTTTTTAAAGCCGGAGAACAGGGACAGGAGAAGGCACAGATCTTTCTTGCAGCGATGTATCTGAAAGATAAAAGTCTTCAGCCTGAATTCACCAGGAGGATCAAAGCATACAGGCAAACCGCGGAGAAAGGAAATGCCGCCGCGCAATATACGCTGGCCTGGATATACCGGGAAGGCGCGGGTCAGCCGGTCAAGCCCAAGGAAGCGCTCATGTGGTATCACAAGGCGGCTGCCCAGGGAAACAAGAAGGCGCAATTCGCCCTCGGAAGCATCTATCTGGAAGGAAAGCTGGCACCGGCGAATCCCGGAGATGCGCTGACCTGGTATCAAAAGAGCGCGGACACGGAAATCCGTGCCCGGGTAAAATTATATGAATTGTACAAAGGCACGGGGGGCATTCAGGAAAATGAACAGGAAGCCGAGAAGTGGTCGAAAACACTTCCCCAGAATACCGACGTTGCAATCCGCACATACATCAACACGCAATATGACATTGTCCATTCGGAAAAAGAAAATAACCCGACGAGGGCTTTGAGGGCCTGCCGGCGTATTTCCGAGCTGGATCCTGCCGGCAGAAAGACCGTAAATACCTGCGAAGCGCTGCAGAAGCAGATGATCGAAAAAATGAATCCCCGTATTCAGGAAGCCAGATCCGCTCTGGAGAAAAAGGACTGGGACCGTTTCCGTGAGCTTCTTTCCCGGTCACTGGCCCCTGATTTCGACAACGGTCAACTGCGTCGATTAATTGCATTCGCCTGGCGGTTGAACGAAGAAGAAACACGATCCAGAGAGAAAACCGCGACTGAACTGCTCGCCTCGCTGGAAGCCGCCGAAAAATCCGCGGCCTACCGCAAGAAGAATGCCCATCAAATTCCGCGGCTCATCAGCGCCTTCAAAACAACCATCAATAAAGGACTGAATGATTACCCCGGCGATGCGGCTCTCATCGCTCTTGCTCAGAGAGGGAAAAAAGTCATCGCCAGTCTTTATGAAAAAATGAAACCGCCTCGCCCTCTGAAAGAAAGGCCAAAGGATAAAATGGAAGAAAAGGACACCACGGATTTTCCGGAAGAAATCCAGGAAGAAGCTCCTGAACCCGGCGAGGACGATTATAAAAAAGCACAGGCGCTGTTTGACAACGGACGATTTGTGGAAGCTTCCCAGCTCTTCGAGAAAACAACGAAAATCCGGGGATCCAGATACATTGCTTCCGCGTACATCTATCTGGGTGTCAGCCATCTGGCGCAAACCAATCCGTCCAATATCAATGAGGCCAGAAAACTTCGCCTCAAAGGGCTGGCCTGCTTTCAGAATGCTCTGCGCTTTGACAGAAACATCACCCTTCCCGGCGGATATGACAAATATCTGCCGGTGTTCAATGAAGCCAAACGGCAGTTGCACTGATCAACCTGTTTTAAGCACAACATTGAATCTTTCTTACTGTTCCATTTTCTCCAGCTCCATGATCTTCGCCCGCAGGGTCTCCGGAACAGGAACTTTCCTATTGTTGCGGTAATCATATGTCACGATCACGCCTTCGCCGTCAGCGGCAATCCTGCTGTGTCTGGTGCTGAATACTTCATACCCCATGACAAAGCGGTCTTCTTCCATGCTGTGGATCTTGGTCCCGACAATGATCGTATCCGGATACTGCAGCGGCATCTTGAATCGGCATTCGGTGGAAGCCAGAATCGGCCCAATACCGGTTTCACGGGAATAATCCATCATTTTCAACCGGTTGAAATATTCGATGCGAACCGTTTCAAAATAACGAAAGTAAATGATGTTGTTGACATGCCCCATGGCATCCATCTCGCCCCAGGCCACGGGAATGTTCATCGTTACCGTACATGCCGATAAAACGTCATCCGCCATACACTTTTCCTCCTTTGATTATCTCTGTGCCACAGGCATCAATATAATGTCCGTCTTGGAAGAAAGCAACTGTACGGATAAGACAAATTGACTTTTATCCTTCCGTGTGAGAGCTAAGCGAACGTCATTTCACTTGGCCGGAAATTTCCAGTAACAGCGGCCCGGCTTGAGATAAGAATGGAAACCTGGAAAAGAAATCTTTACAGCCTCTGGTGTGCCCAATTCATTGCGGCCCTCGGGCTTAATCTCGTCGGCCCTTTTTTACCTTTTTATCTGCGGGATCTCGGCATCACGGGAGATAAAGCCGTCAAAATCTGGAGCGGCGTCGCCTATGCGGCACCGTTTGTCGTTTCCGCTTTCATGCAGCCGCTGTGGGGAATTCTGGGGGACCGGTACGGACGCAAACCCATGATCGTCCGGGCCATGGCGGGGCTGGCCCTGGCCAATATCCTGATGGGATTCGCGCAATCCGCACCGCAGTTTCTGGCCTGCCGGTTTCTGCAGGGTTGTCTTTCCGGATTCATCGCGCCTTCGCTTGCGCTGATGTCCTCCTCCGCTCCTCCCGAAAAAACCGGCTATGCCTTGGGAATGCTGCAGGCGGCCCTGGTGTCCAGTCTGATCATCGGACCGTTTCTGGGCGGCATGTTTATGCACTTTGCCGGCGTGCGCCCCATGTTTATCACCACGGGCATCCTTTGCGCGGCAGGAGCCGCTGTCGTATATTTTTTTATCCGGGAGGATTTCCAGACGGCCGCCAGAACCGGGTTTGGCAAGCTCAGGGAAAATTTCCGGCGAATCGCCGGATCGGCCGAACTCACCAGCCTTTTCCTGCTTCTGATCCTCGTGCAGTTTTCCGTCTTTTTTGTCGCGCCTTTTATCAGTCTGTATATCGAATATCTGCGCGTGCCTCCAAATTACGTCGGTCTGGTCACCGGACTGGTTTTCGGGATCGCCGGCCTGATGAGCACGATTTCCGCGCCGTTCTGGGGGAAAAAATCGGACACAGCCGGCCACAAAAAAATCCTGCGCATCGGCGCGGCGGGCATGATGATTTTTTTGCTGCCGCAGGCTTTTGTAACCAGCGCCTGGCAACTGATGTTTCTGCGGGCCGGACTGGGAGTCTTTGTTTCCGCGATGCTCCCCGTCATCAACTCCATCGTCCGGCACGCAACCGACGAACACGAACGAGGCGGCATTTACGGAATGTTTCAAAGCGGGTATTTAATCGGCAACCTCATCGGTCCCCTGGCCGGCGGCCTGCTTTCCGCCTGGATGGGACTACGTTCCATTTTTCTGATCGCCACGGTCTGTGTCGCCCTGGCCTTTTTATTAATCAGGCCCATCCGGGACCGGCGGCCGGTTATCAAGGCGGAATCTTCCTTTTAAGCCCTTAATGAAAAGCCGGCATGATCCGATGATATACTGAAGAAACTTTTTTAAGAAAACAGGAGATCTCATCCCCATGCGGATTATTTATGTTGCCGATATCCATGGAGCTTTCGACCGGGTAAAGATTCTTCTCGCCGAAACCATGGCCGATGTTTACATCATTTCCGGTGATCTGGTCGACATTCCTTTTTATAATATGAATACGGCCATTAATTATCACGAACTTCAATCCTATTTTCACGGCCTGCGCGTACGGATGAACAGAGAGTCCATGACCATTGAAGATTTTGTCGACGAATTGCTGAACAGCCCCGACCTTTCCGCGGAAATCGAGGAAAACGGCTCAAAATATCAACAGTACACCATCCGCGCCCGCAGGGTCCTACAGCAGAAATACAAGGTGCTGGAAAACATTCTGGCAACGAAGCAAAAATCCATGGTTTTTGCGCTGCCCGGCAATTATGATATGGATTTGAAATACACGTCCCTGCATGAGCGCGATCTGCATTTGCACTGGCACAACATCCGGGAGCTGAAAATCGCGGGATACGGCGGCGCGGACATCTGGACTCCCGGAATTCCCGAACGTTATGTCGTGCGATACGGAGGCGGCCTGCCTTTTGAAAGCGGCAACAATGAAATGTATAATTTTTTCAAGGCCGTCAGACCGCAAATCATCGTCAGTCACTCCCCGGCCCACGGCATCCATGACCGGGTCAATCAATTCGGAACATCGGGAGCGCCCGCGCTGCGCTACTACTGCGACCACAATCCGGTCATGCTTTGCCTGACCGGTCATGTCCACACGGACTGGGGTTTTCAAATCAGCGAGAACACCATCTATCTGAACCCCTCCAATTTCGGTGAAGTTACAACGCTGACGGGTAATGTCGCGGAGGGCGGTTTCTTCTACGCCATTGAGCTGGATGATGATGAGGCCTGTGTCCGGAAAGTCATCTTTAAAAAACTTGTCGGAGACCGGGTTCACGACATTGCCGACTATTATTCAAAAAACGGTCAATGGCAGGAATTTCAGGTCGATGCGGAGCGTTATGCCGCGCTTCGCGAGGGCAGCAATTTCGACATGAAGGAAATCAAGGTTTCGCACATTCCGGAAGTTCAGCTTTACAATGAGATCAAACAATTCTACCGGACCTTCCAGACGGAAGCCACCGAAGAACGCCTGCAAAAGCTGGAACAGATCGCCAGCCTGATTGACGAACAGGTGCGGGGCGATATTGCCATGGATGTTATGGGATCAACCAATATGGGCCTTTGCGAAAACACCTCGGACATCGATTTTGTCGTTTACGTCCGGTGCGATAGGGACTTTAAGGACGATATACAGGCCTGCTCTCAGTTCAAAGAAGCGGAGAAAATCATCGACGAGATATTAAAACCCGGCTACGCGTTTCAGATCATGGATGCCATCGATCTGAACATAGTTGAAAAGGCCATCCGGGAAAAGGATTACGAAAACGAAATGGCCATGCGCTTTGTCGCTTACCGATTGATCTGTCGGCCGATCAACTACCGGTTCATCGCACCGACCGAAGACCTGCTGAATCAGGACATGGATTACCGCAAGGAACTGGAAGGCAGCATCCGCTCTTATTTCCGCATCTTCATCAACACCGGGGAACATACCCGATCGTTCAAAAAATATGAAAGCCGGATCCGTGAAATCGGTATTCGACTGCCCGAATCCATCCGGATGAAAATCAAAGACTACTTCCAGCAGGATCCGGATGCAAAGGAATGCAAGGTAGATCCGCAGGATGAATCCGCCGTGCATTAAGCAATATTCATCCCCATCAACCTGACGGCGTCATGGAACAGAACCGAAATGCTTTTGTCCGAAAGAACCCTGACGACAAAACCCACGCCGAAAACCGGATGGCTGATCACGTCACCCGCCTTATAGAGATCCCGCATGGAATAACCCCTTACCGGGGTTTCGGGAGACATGTTGCGGCTTTTCAAATCCCACTGGAGAGGCGCTTCGCTGGCCGTTGCCTTTTCGGCCACGGTCTTTTTAGTCCGGATAACACCGGCTGTGCGCGGGGCAACCGCTTTTTTACCACCCCGGGTTGCTCCCCGATATTTGTGCTCTGCACCGCAGGTCTTACACCGGACACGGCTGATCTCGCCGTTTACCTTGAACAATACCACATGAGCCAAAAGCAGCTTGCACTTCAAACAATAAGCATCAACCGTATCACCGACAGACTGCACAAAACACTCCTAAATTTCATAATGGGATGGTGGCTATATCAGATTGAATGCAGATGTCCTACTATTATTTTTTTATTATACGAACATGAATGAGATTAAAGAGTTGAAGCCAGGACGGCCGCGCCGATCGCGCCGTTTTGCTGCGCATAGGGCGATACCGCGATTTTTACGTTCAGTTTCTTTTCCAGCGCCGCGACAACTCCGGCATTTCGTGCAACACCACCGGTAATCATCACCGGTTCGGCGCATCCAATGCGCGCCAGCATCGCGGAAATCCGGGCAGCGATGGATTCATGAATTCCGGCGATGATATCGGGTCTCTTATCACCGCGGGCAATAAGAGAAATCACCTCGGATTCCGCAAAGACCGTACACAGACTGCTGATTTTTGAGGGTTTGACGGATTGCAGCGACATGGCGCCGAATTCATCGAGGTTGACTTCCATCGCTCTGGCCATCACCTCCAGAAAACGGCCGGTGCCCGCCGCACACTTGTCGTTCATGACAAAATTTTTCACTTTGCCCTTTTCATCCAGGCTGATGGCCTTGGAGTCCTGGCCGCCGATATCGATAATCGTCTTCACACCAGGATCCAGAAAAGAGGCGCCGGCTGCATGTGCCATGATTTCCGTAAAAATCTTATCGGCAAATTTTACGGAATTACGGCCATAGCCGGTGGAAACAATTTTCGCGACGGCCGACTTCGCCAGACCGTTTTCGGAAAGAAGCTCCTCATAAACTTTGATCCCGGCCGCCTGCGCATTGTAGCCGGTGAAAATAACCCTGGTGCCCAGAATTTTCCCGCTTTCAACAATTGCCGCTTTAGCCGTAATGGAACCGATATCAATCCCCGCCGTCAGCATGTTTCGTCTCTGCCGCCTCACTCACTGTCTGCAACCCGGTGATCTTCCGCATAACACTCATCGCCTGCCGCAAATCCGGTTGATCCATTCATGGTCTCTGGCTCCGCGATCCTTTCTACAGCACTTCCTTCACCACTGTCGTAAAGAGTGTAATG
Organism: Smithellaceae bacterium; assembly: GCA_963682015.1. Classification (GTDB taxonomy): domain Bacteria; phylum Desulfobacterota; class Syntrophia; order Syntrophales; family Smithellaceae; genus UBA8904. The sequence continues at coordinate 949,329 of OY820932.1, forward strand.
CCCTGCCACATTGCGAATCCAAGTTAACACACTATTGTAAAAATGTCGTCCGGATTTGAACGTTCCTTTCCCCTTGACAGGCCGCCCGGGCATTGTCATACTCCGGCGCAGAAAAGCATGGTCGCATGCACCATACCGGGAGAAAAATAAACATGTTGATCGTAATGCATCGCAGCGCCACCGAAAAGCAGATCGCCGCCGTCACGACGGCTGTGGAAAAAATGGGTTTGATCGCATCATCCATCCCCGGAAGCGAAAGAACCGCCATTGGCGTACTGGGAAACAAAGGATACGTGGATGACGCTCCGATCCGCGACCTGCCCGGCGTGAAAGACGTAATTCATGTCTCCAAGCCTTATAAAATCGTGTCGCGCGATTTTCATCCGCGGCCGACGATTGTAAAAATCAGCGGCGTGGAAATCGGTGAGGGGAAAAGTCCCGTCACCATCGCCGGTCCCTGCGCCGTGGAAAGCGAAGACCAGATCCTCCGGACGGCAAAGGCCGTCAAAGCCGCCGGCGCCGATATGCTGCGGGGCGGAGCGTTCAAGCCCCGCACCGGACCCTATTCTTTTCAGGGATTAAAGGAGGAAGGCCTGAAACTTCTGGCGCTGGCCAAACAGCAGACCGGTCTGCCGATCGTCTCCGAGGTGATGAGCGTGGAAAACGTGGCACTCGTGGCGAACTATGTGGATGTCATCCAGGTCGGTGCGAGAAATATGCAGAATTTCGATCTCCTGCGCGAAGTGGGCCGCATCCGCAAACCGGTCTTTCTCAAGCGGGGCATGAGCGCGACGATCGAAGAGTTTCTGGCTGCCGCTGAATATATTCTGGCCGAAGGAAATTCCCAGGTCATCCTCTGTGAACGCGGCATCCGCACATATGAAACAGCCACCCGCAACACGCTGGATCTGTCCGTGGTTCCCATCATCAAAGAGCTTTCCCATCTCCCCATCGTCGTCGACCCGTCGCACGCCACGGGCCGCCGCAGCCTGGTGCCGCCGATGGCCAAGGCTGCGCTGGTGGCGGGCGCACATGGCATCATGGTCGAGGTTCACCCTGAACCGGAAAAGGCGCTTTCCGACGGCCCGCAGTCCCTGACCCTTCCCGGCTTTGAAAAGCTGATGAGTGAAATCAGGAAAATCAAAGATTTTCTCGGATACTGATAAATTCTTTCAAGGAAGAGTTCAACCACCATTTCATTTTCCGGAACCAATCGACCCGAATTGACTTCCCTTGGATTTGTTGATAAAATTTTTTAAAATTTCCTGAACAACTGACCCGCAGATTACCAAGATACCGAATATCGACTATTGTTTGCGAACCATCCTTCTTTAAAGATTTTGCTGGTGGCGTCGACGTTGGAAAGGAGCAGCGTATGAAAAAAGTCAAAATTACCGGTTCCCGTGATTCATTGCCCGGTAAAATGGATCAGGAGACTTTAAAAAACAGAACCTTCAAGGGCGAAAAGGCCGGCATCGAGACCATCCGAAACCCCGCCGGCGTCCGGCAGATCAAGACACAGACGGACACAAAACCGCGCCGCCGTATCCTTCTCCGGTCCAAAACTCCCGACCGGTTGCGCATAAACGTCACCCACGGAAATATCGCCTTCAGCCCGGCCGCTGTCGCCGTAGGGCATTATCAGGATGATATCTTCGTCAGCGCCGAAGCGTACCTCGACCGTGTACTCGGCGGAAAACTGCGCGACCGCTACCGTCTGGGTGTGTATCCCGGCGCATATGATACCTGCGAAGTGTTTCTCAATCCGGGTAAACGGCCGGGAGGCGCAATCATCATCGGCCTCGGTACGGTCGGATCACTCACGGCAGGAAAACTCGAAGACGCCTTTGCCCGCGCGGCTTTGAAATATGCCGTCGCCCTGGCCGAAACCCGAACGGGAAAAGAAAAAAGCGAAAAGAAAGAAGAAGCCCCGGCCTGTATTTCTTCCGTGCTGATGGGCAGCGGCGGCCATGGCCTGCCGGTTGCCCAATCCGTCCGAGCAATCATACGCGGCGTATTAAAAGCTAATGACGCTCTTCAGACCGGAGGATTGAATAACCATATCATCTTCAAAACGCTGGAATTGATCGAGATCTATGAAGACCGCGCCCTTCAGGCCATTCGCGCCGTACACGATTTAGAGGAGGACGCGAACCTGCGCAACCGGATTCTTCCCGCCGGCACACTGCGCATCCTGGACGGCGGTCTTTTCCGCGCCAGTTACGAGGAAAATCCCGGATGGTGGCACAGGATACAGATTACAGAAACGGATCAGGGCGAAATCAAATATGTGATCCTGACCCATCGCGCCCGCGCCGAAGGCCAGTTGCAGCGAACGCAGCGCCCGGTTATCGACGCCCTGTTGGATAAGGCGGCCGAAGCGGGGTCGGATCCGCAGGGGCTGGGCAACACACTCTTCGAATTATTGATCCCCAATGAACTCAAAGATGCCGCGCAGGAAATGACCAGCATGATGTTCATTGTGGACAGGGCAACCGCGCGATACCCATGGGAGCTGATGCGCGACAGGACCGCCATGCAGAACGAGCCGCTCGTCGTCCGCGCAAAATTCATCCGTCAATACTCCACCGAACGCTACCGCCGCCAGGTGAAGATGACGGGAAAATCGACGGCGCTGGTTATCGGCGATCCGCTCTCAACGAAATATCCGTCGCTTCCGGGAGCGCAAAAAGAAGCCGGAAAGGTTGCCCGAAGACTCCGGGATGCCGGGTTTGAAACCCCGTGCCTCGTCCGTTCCGATTATCGCGCCATTCTCGGCGAGCTGTTCGCGCGGGAGTACCGGATATTGCATCTTGCAGCTCACGGCGTCTATGAATATGAGGGGGAAGACGGATGCGACAAAGACGATAATGTCAGCAGGCAGATGATCACGGGTATGGTACTGGGCGACGACATGTTCCTCACGCCGGCCGAAATCAACCAGATGCGCGTTGTTCCGGAGCTGGTCTTTATCAACTGCTGCCTGCTGGGCAAGGTCGGGCAGGCCGAACTGCAAGGCTCCCGCAGCGCACTGGCGGCAAACCTGGCCACACAACTCATTGAGATGGGCGTGCGGGCGGTTGTGGCGGCGGGATGGGAGGTTGACGACAACGCGGCCCTCCGTTTTGCAGATGTCTTCTATGAACAAATGCTCTCGGGAGAAACATTTGGTGAAGCACTGCTCGCCGCTCGCAAGGAAACTTTCAAATTTCCGGACTCCAACACCTGGGGCGCGTACCAGGCATACGGCGATCCGGACTACACGCTCTTTGACGGCAATGCCGCCTTCCCGAAAGCACAGCCAATCGAACCCTACTTCGCTCCGACCCAGCCGATCCTGGCCCTGAAGAATATCGCCGCTCAGGCCAGAAATGCAGACAAGGAAGGACTCGAAAAACTGAAACCCGGTCTACACAGCGTCATGAAAGGCCTGCCCGATTCCTGGCTAGACCTGGCCGAGATACGAACATCTCTCGCTGATGCCTGCAATGAGTTGAAACTGTTCGCTGCGGCCGCCGAACATTATCAGGCTGGACTTGAATGTCCTTCCGGAAACATGCCGTTGAGCGCCATTGAACGGCTCTGCGATCTCCAGATCCTTCTGGCGGGGGAAAAATCCGCAAGTCATCCGGAGCGGGCAATTAGAGATATGGAAAGCGCCATATCGCGGCTGGAAACCCTCGTTGCTTTGAACCCTCGCAGAGAAAGATGCCGTCTCCTGGGCAGTGCCCGGAAACGTCTGGCCGGCATGAAACAAGAAACAGCCAGAACCGGCAAAAGAAAAACAACAGCAAGACCATGATTCTTTATTTCTTTTCCAGGAAAAATACACCGGCCGCTTCAATCTCCGCGAGAGCCTGTGGCAGCCAGGTTTCCGTATTCGTCATGAGCGGTTTTAAGACTTTTTCGATATGACTGTCAAAAACATAGTCATCCGCATTGATACGGTAATCGTTATTGGACATGGCGTTGGCCACCATGATGCATTCCACCAACCCGGTGGATGGTCCTGATGTCATGTAGTAGTGATGGCCGGCAATGGCCTCAACAATGGCGTCCGGGAGCTGCCATTTCCGGGCCAGATAAGCCCCGATCTGCACATGGTCGATGGATGCCGCTTCCTCCTCGGCGTCCACAAAACTGATTTTTTTCTCCTGCATCAACTTCCATACTTTTCCGAAGTCCTCCCGGAAATATTTAATCATGATGATTTTACCGGTGTCATGCAGGAGCCCGGCGACAAATGCATCCTCCGGCGCGACCAGACGGCTTTGTTCCGCCAGTTGCCTGCCCAGAACAGCAACACTGATTGAATGCCGCCAGAAATCGGTAATATTGAAATTTTCAAATTTATCCTTAATCTTAAGCGTGTCGAGAACCGTCACGGAAACAATTGCATTCTTCACAGCGTTAAAGCCCAGAATCATGACGGCATGGGATATCGAACCGCTTTTCGAACTCAGCCCGTAAAAGGCGGAATTGACCAGGCGCAGAATACTTGATGACATGGCCGGGTCAATTTCGATCAGCCTGGCCACATTATCAATCGATGCCTCTTTGTCTTTCAAAAGCTTGTCAACCTTGAAATAAACGCTGGGCAGGGTTGGCAAATCCGTGATTTTTTCGAGTCTCTCCCAAACGGTCTTGTTTTCCATGACCTTCCTCCCGACAGTTTTTTTAGGCATTTTCCATTAATAAACCGAAACCGTGCATCTACGTTTGTTATCGGCATTTTTTCTGAAAAAATGAAGAGGTTCGGCACACAGGACGGAGCGTTGTCTGCTGAACCGACTTTCCTTCTTTCTGCCCTCAGGAGTCTTCCGGCACGAGTTTTTGAAGGTTGCCCACGCGGACGCCGACCAGGCGGACTCTCCGCCCTTTGATTTCCACACGCTTCAGGCAGGCAAAAGCCAGACGCCGGACGGCATCTTCTTTTGCCACGGGATCCGGAACAGAACAGGCGCGGGTCACAGTCCGAAAATCGCTGTAACGGATTTTCAAAGTGACAGTACGGGCGGCATAATCGGAATCGTCCAGATCGGAAACCACATCCCTGGTGAGTTCGGCAATGGTTCTGGCAATGATCTGCCAGTCTTGCACATCGGTTTGAAAAGTCGTTTCCCGGCTGAAGGACTTTGGCTCCCAGTGGGTGATGACGGGGCTTTCATCCATTCCCCGCGCCGCTTCATGGAGATAACGCCCGTAGGATGCGCCGAAATGTTCCATCAGAACCTCCATCGGCAAAGCCGCAAGCTGTCCGATGGTCTCGATTTTCATGCGGTTGAGATGTTCTTCGGTTCTGGGTCCGAGCCCGTATAATTTGCGGATCGGCATGGGCCATATCCGGCCTTCGACATCCTGTGCGGCGAGAATCGTAAGCCCGTCCGGCTTCCGCATGTCCGAGGCGATCTTGGCCAGCAGCTTGTTCGGAGCAATCCCGATGGAGCAGGTTAAACCCGTTGCATCGCGAATGCCGGTTTTAATTTTTAAAGCGATTGCTTCCTCATCATCTGGATGATCCGAAATATCCAGGTAGGCTTCATCGATGCCGCCACTTTCAATGATGGAAGTAATGGTCCGAAGGACGCTCTTGAATCGCCGCGACATCTCCGAATAAGCCTCGTAATCGACCGGCAGATAAACAGCCTGAGGACAGAGCTTGAAGGCCGTGCGCAGCGGCATGGCGGAATGGATTCCATATTTACGGGCTTCATAGTTGGCTGTGGAAACAACACCTCGCCTGGTCGGGTCCCCCGTCCCACCGATGACAACCGGCTTCCCCTTGAGCTCCGGATTCCTCATTTCTTCAACCGCTGCAAAAAAAGCGTCCATGTCGATGTGGAGGATTCTTCTTTTGTTTTCTTGCCTGTCCTGCATAACGGCATCAGCATATAGAACTTTCGTTCTACTGGCAAGCCGGATTTATCGAATATGGATTTTTCCCGTTACAAAACTTAACATTCCGTTATGTTGTTTCCGGGTCACGTCAGGAGTAAAATACAACATGATAGAGGAGTTTTATTTATGAACGTTACAGTAATCGGCGGAGTAAATAATTATACTCCACAAATCATGTCTCAAAATTCCGGCGCGGCCGGCAGTGTGCAAAACGTGTCTCCGGCAGGTGGCGGAGTTTCACAACTAAACACAGCCGGCGGAAGCTCCGGTTCGTCTTCAAGCACGAGCGCACTCTATGATCCCCGGGACACCAATCATGATGGCATTGTATCTTATGAAGAAGAGCTGGCTTACGAAATGAAGCACCCTCTGGCAGCCGAATCATCCAGTCAGACTTACAACCAGAACGGTCAGACCGCCAGCGGAGAAGCCCTGACGGGCAATAATATCAGTACATTCGCATAATCATTTCATGGAAAATTGAAGACGGATAAATTTATTCACAGGGCGGTATTGCCACTGCTTCAATGCAGAAACAAAACCGAATTTGGCTGAGGGGCAAGGACTCGAACCTCGATTCACAGGGCCAGAACCTGTTGTCCTACCTTTAGACGACCCCTCAATCGCGGATCAATCAACGCATTACAGTTCAGCAACAGCCGTGCCATTTTGCCGTTTGTCATATTCCCTGTCATGTTCAGCAGATTGGATGAATCATGCTTTTTACCGATGATACATATTTGTTCGTTCCATAAACTACCAAGCACCACTTTTCCTGTAAATCCATACCTTGGCGGCTTGTCGAAACAGCACAATTATGTTTTCCAATTTTCGAGACTGCACAAATCTGAGCTCAATCGGCGGGCAATAAACTTCACAACTGCTTGTATTAAATAGCCAATATATTGTGGCAGGGTAATTGCTATTCCACTATTCAACATATTAACGGGAGGATCCAAACACTATGGGTAATCAGATCAGCGCCGGTGATACAGGATGGATATTGGTATGCTGTTCTCTTGTGCTTTTAATGACGCCGGCCCTGGCACTTTTTTACGGCGGCATGGTCAGGAGGAAAAATGTGCTTTCCACATTAACATTGAGTTTCATTTTCATGTCCCTGATCGGCGTGCAGTGGGTTCTTTACGGGTATTCTTTAGCCTTTGGTCCGGACATTAAAGGATTGATCGGTGGGCTTGATTTTCTGGGCTTCCAGGGAGTTGGCGCCGAGCCCAACGCCGCCTATGCCAAAACCATTCCCCATCAGCTTTTTGCCGCTTTTCAAATGATGTTTGCCATCATCACGCCGGCGCTGATTACCGGCGCTTTCGTGGAGCGGATCAAATTTAAAAGTTTCCTGCTGTTCAGTCTGCTGTGGGCCACGCTGGTCTATGACCCGCTTTGCCACTGGGTCTGGGGACAGGGAGGATGGCTCAGGGAAATGGGCGTGCTCGATTTTGCGGGCGGCACGGTTGTGCATATCGCCGCGGGTTTCTCAGCACTGGCATTTGCCCTGGTCATCGGTCCACGCAAAGGCCACGGCAGTTTTCAGATGGAGCCGAACAATATCCCCCTGACGGTTCTGGGAACCGGGCTTTTGTGGGTGGGCTGGTTCGGTTTCAATGCAGGCAGCGCCCTGGCGGCAAACGGTGTGGCGGTAAACGCCCTGGTCACCACCAACACTTCGGCTGCGGCGGCCGGTCTGGTCTGGATGCTGCTTTCCTGGCTGGACGGCAGACCCAGCACCCTGGGAATTGCCACCGGCATGGTGGTTGGTCTTGCGGCCGTGACGCCGGCATCCGGCTTCATCACACCCCTGGCGGCAATGGTAATCGGCGCCGTATCCGCGCCTCTGTCTTACTACGCAATGCGTTTCCGCGAAAGGCGGAAACTGGATGAATCCCTGGATGTCTGGGCATGTCATGGAATGGCCAGTACCTGGGGTACGATCGCCACGGGATTATTCGCCACGACGGTTGTCAATGCCGGCGGCGCCAACGGTTTGTTTTTCGGCAATCCCGCGCAGCTGGGCATTCAGCTTATCGCGGTGCTGGTAACCATCGCATTCGCCTTCGGGATGACGTATATGCTGGCTAAAATCCTTCACGTCAGCGTCGGTTTGCGCGTCAGTCCTCTCGAAGAAGAAGTGGGGCTGGATATCAGTTCCCACGGAGAAAGATCCTATACCTAGACGGTTTTGGCCGGATGCGGTCCGGCAGATGATGAACAACGACTTGGAGATAAAACCATGCTGAAGAAAATCGAAGCAATCATTCGTGAAGATAAAGTTAACGATGTCATGGACGGCCTGAACGAGATAGGCATTGTGGGCATGAATATGTTTGAAGTTCGGGGCCATGGCCGTCAGGGAGGCGTTCAACTGGTCGGGCGGGCCGGAACCTATCAGGTCAACCTGCTGCCCAAAATTCAGCTGAATATCGTCCTGAACGAACGCAACCTTGAAGCGGCGATCGAAGCTGTTCTCAAATCTGCATACACAGGTGAAACGGGTGACGGCATTATTTTCGTAACGCCGGTTGAAGACGTTGTTCGCATCCGCACCCGGGAACGGGGCCCCGGCGCCATGACATATCCGGGAGACATCGACGAGAGAAGAAGAAGATCCTAGCCGGTTTTCCCCACCAGGAAAGAAAGGACATCGCCCATCAAGCGATTGATGGATTCATATTTTTCGGGAGCAGCCGACAAGATTTCCTTTTCCGTCTGCACATACTTTGATGGAATCAGTTCATCCCGGCAGTGAGAAACAATCTCCTTCGCCGCATCGTGTGTTGTTTCCAGATGAAACTGCATCCCGATGACGGACCGGCCCAGTTGAAACGCCTGGTTTTCGCATGCATCGCTTTTTGCCAGGCGGACGGCTCCAGGGGGCAGGTCGAAAGTTTCTCCGGGCCAGTGGAACCCCTCCGCGGATCCCGGAAAGCTGAAAATAGATGGGTCCGTTGATGAAATTCCTTTTATCGGAAACCAGCCAATCTCCCTGACCGTATTAGGATAAACCTTTGCGCCGAATGCGCAGGCAATGAGCTGCGCTCCAAGACAAATTCCCAAAACCGGCTTTTGCATATCAATGGCCCGACGAATAAATTGCTTTTCGGCGGCCAGCCAGGGCAACTTGTCTTCATCATTCACACTCATGGGACCGCCCATGACAACTAGCATATCCAGGGATTCAAGACTTGGAACTTCCACGGATTCAAAAAAACGGGTGGTGGTTAGTTCATAACCGGAAGCAAGAAGCCACGGTTCCATACTGCCCGGGCCTTCAAACGGAACGTGCTGGAAGAAATGAGCGCGCATACCTCCCCTGTTCTCCATAGAATGGAATAAATTAAAACGATAATCTGTGAAGCCGACTTTACAAACTAACCGATCGCCAGGCGCCCCATCTCACCGGTACGGATACGGATGCACTCATCCAGCGGCATGATAAAAATTTTACCGTCGCCGACGTTTCCCGTACGCGCCCCTTTAATGATGGCCTGCACGGTGGGCTTCACGTAGTCGTCATTAACGGCGATTTCAAAGCGTACCCTCCCCATAAGATCTCCCCCGGTCGGGTTGCCCACATCATCTTCAATTTTCCCGGCCTGAGCTCCGCAGCCGATCACGTTGGATACCGTTATCTTGCCTACCTTTACAGCGATCAGAGCGTCTCTGACGTCTTTCATTCTATCGGACTGAACAATTGCCACAACAATTCTCATAATGGTTCTCCTTCCTGTCTCTTTTCGCAGCAAGGATAATGCCAGGAAGGGGTAGGCTTTGCAAGCAGTCGTTGTTAACAGATTTTGTGTGCATGACGCCATGACAAGGCATGACAATTTTGTATAATTCCGAGAACAATCACACTAAAATGTGATCTGATCTACTCGAATGTTGTATGGCGCATGATGATGCAGGATGGATATGCAAAGCGCAGACACGTGACTTTTGACATCTTCTCCGGATTTCACAGTTTCCGGCAAATAAGGAAAAGAGGCAGGACCAATTTTGATCCTGCCTCATATAAAACTCATTGATATCTTATTTTGCGAACTTGCGCCTTAACCCCAGCAATCCAGCCAGTCCGGACACCAGAAGCCATCCCGCAGCGGGAATGGGGGTTTTTGATCCGGGGGTAACCAGCCCCTGATATATAGTGCTGTTGCCTGAGATTCCGGGCGACAGCCACAGAAAATGATTGACATTTCCAGTATTGCCGCCGAGCGAAGTTAGATAATAATTATACAGATAAACCTCGTTAGAAGTTGACCGGGAAGGGTCTATTGTAAGCGTCGGATCGACCAGATGCCAGATCGCAGCCTGCAGGGCATAGGCCTGCTCACCCTGTCCCCCGGTGCCATAATGCTCCAGCAGCCAGGCGATCTGCCCGGCACTGCCCAGCGGCAAACCATGAATTGTTCCGTTTGTGGTTACAACAGTGTCATTGTATGTCCCGGGAGCATAGACGACTGTCCAGGGCTCTACGCAGTATATATAGGTCAACTGCTTTCCATTCAGGTAGGAGGGGTCAACGGATCCCCCGCCGTCGGTTATTTGTTGCGTTCCATGTAAAAGATACATGGGATACGTGAATGTGCTGCCGATGCTTAACAGATCTGCCTGTGCCGATGTAACCCAGATGCAGAGCATGCATGCAACCAGAACGGAAACCCTTTCTAGAGTTTTCATGTCAGTAATACCCTTTCCCGGCTGAATACAGCCATCGATAAAATTGATTTTTCCTTAATTCAGTAAAACAGAAGATCGACAACTTGACAAAACGGGAGATAAAACCGAGGATGAGCAGATTCAATGTCCTGAAACTGAACTATGCTTACTTATTTAACTGGAGCATCCTGCTCAATTAAAAGAACTACCTTATACGGTTTTTTTATATAATAAAAAGTCCCGAAAGTCAAGAACAACCTGGCGAATCAGGCAATCGTTGATCCTCGCTATTTCCCTGTAAAATAGCGGGTCAGAAGCCCTTTGAAAGCCAGTCCATGACGTGCCTCGTCCTTGCACATCTCATGAACCGTGTCGTGTATCGCGTCATATCCGAGTTCCTTTGCCTTGACGGCAATCTTCTTTTTACCGGCACAGGCACCGTTTTCCGCGGTGACCCTCGCTTCAAGATTCCTGCGCGTATCCGCCCAGAGGACTTCCCCCAGAAGTTCCGCAAAACGAGCGGCATGATCCGCCTCTTCGAAAGCGATTCTTTTATAAGCTTCGGCGACCTCAGGATATCCCTCACGATCAGCCTGCCGCGACATGGCCAGATACATTCCTACTTCCGTGCATTCGCCCATGAAATTATTTCGCAGTCCTTCATGGATTTCCGCATCAATGTCCTTGCCGGCTACACCAATAACGTGTCCGTCCGCCCACACCAGGTCCGCTGCCTGTTCCGCAAATTTATTGCCCGCTGCGCCGCACTGGGGACATTTATCGGGGGCGCTGTTTCCTTCAAAAACATAACCACACATCTGACATACGTACTTTTTCATCATTCTCCTCCTTCGCTATTTATCGGTTGTATCGGTTGGCCCGCTTCCCGGCAGTTTAATCAGGACAATTTATGTCCTGTATAAGATTAAAAAAAATCCCTTCTTTTTCTACAGATCCTTCAGGGTGATTTGCTCCAGCATCTTATTGATCGAATATCTCACATTGCGCCAGATCTTATGCGCCGCACAGGTATTGGTGAGATCGCAGGCATCTTCGTCCACTACGCAGACATTAACGCTTACAGGTCCTTCCGTTGCCTCCAGAATCTCGCGGAGATTGATTTTTTCCGGCGGCCGGCTGAGGCGGAATCCCCCGATCACCCCGCGTGATGACGTCACCAGCCCCGCTGAACTCAGGAGCTGAAATATTTTCGCCAGAAATACAGGCGATGCATCCACCGCCTGTGCAATCTCCCGAATCATCACGACTTCGCCTTTCCGGCTGCTGGCGAGATATCTGAGACCTCTCAGCGCATATTCTGTTTTTCTGTTAATCTTAAACATACGGGACTTCTTTAGTCCTGTTTCCATTTTCTGTCAAGACCTTTTTAGTCCTGTTTCTTTTTATTTTGCCCGATGTATTTGAGAAGCGAGCCGGATCAATACTCACCCTGCAACCGGGAGAATACTTTTTCCTGAGCGGCGGAGCATATATCGTCAACGGTTTTGTGCGTATAATCTTCAATGGACATCGGCTCGTGAATCGTCACTTTTACATGAATTTCTTCCTGCCCGCAGACGGCCTTCAGATTATCGATGAGGATTTGCTTTCGGCTCCAGACAATTTTCCTGTCTTCCCGGTAGCGAATGGTAACCGGAAGCAGGATCGCGCCGTGATTGAGTTCCACCGCTTTGAAAATACCGCGTTTGAAGGGCAAACAGTCTTCTACCGCGCCTGTCGTTCCCTGCGGGAAAATCGTGATGATCCGGCCGTTGGAATGCCTGGCAATCCTCCTGATCACCCGATGACGGTCAAATGGCGATTCACGCTTCAGAAAAATGATGCCGAGGAGCGCAGTCGCGAGGCCGATAACCGGATAGCGCCGGACTTCTTCCTTGCTTAAAAAAACCGATCCATACAGAGCGGACATCAGAAAGACATCCAGAACGCTCACATGATTGGCAATCAGAATAATACCTTTGTCTCCGGCGGCCGGAACCGGGATCTGATCCGCAAAATCGATGCGCACCCTGAATATCTTCAGTGAAACCCTGCTGTAGTTCTGCAGCAGTCCGGGTCCCATTTTTTTATACCAGGGAAAGCAAACAACAACGATGGTAAAAAAAACTACAACGGCAAAGATCGTAAACGCAATGAATGTGATCAGTTTGAGCTTACGCATTTTATCGCTTCCATAAACACCCCGTCATCCTTTGACGGCCGGTGACTCTGCAATCTCTATGTGAATATCTAACATTTTCAGCGGCCCTGTTTCAACTCCGGCCTTCTTCCTTCATGAAGGGAGTGATCCATATGCAAGCCGTCCGCTGAATCAGTCCAGCCGGACCATGCTGCACACGCGATCTATACTTGTTGCCGCCGGATGTCAACGATATTTGCCGCCCGATGGCCAGGTATCGCCTCCTGAACATCAGCCGGGTGAAAACCGAAAAACTCATTCCGGGTAATATCAACCTGTACTGGAATTTTTGGAAAATACTAACTGATTTGCGGCGCAGTGTACCCTCCCTTTCAATATCAGGGGAGATGATTTTCAAAAAATGGAGTTATATCGCCCGGCAAAGATCCGGCGAGAAGCAAAGGCCGCGTTTCTGCCATTTCCGGATCGACAAAAACATCCGCTTACTGCACAACGCTTCCATCCAGCACTTCCCGAATTTTGATCGCCAGATCTTTCAGGGTAAAAGGTTTATGGATGAAATTAATGCTGTCATCCAGCACTCCCTGATGAGCAATAACATCGGCTGTGTAGCCGGACATAAACAGATGCTTTATTTCCGGCCGGATTGCCCGCAGGCGGTCCGCCAGTTCCCGGCCGTTCATTTCGGGCATGATGATATCCGTGATAAAGAGGTGAATGTCGGAAGTGTTTTTTTCGGCTACACGGATGGCCTCTTTTGGCGACCCCGCGGTGATCACAGCGTATCCCAGATGCTGAAGCATCAGCATGATCATTTCCAGCACCGTCGGATCGTCTTCCACCAGCAGCACGGCTTCCCCCTTGCTGCGGGGAATCGTTTTCGTCTGTTCCTGTTCGACCGGATGATACCCGGCATCGTAACGCGGAATGAAGATTTTTAAGATGCTTCCCCGTCCCGGTTCGCTGAACACGTTGATAAAACCGTTATGCTGCTTTACAATCCCGTAAACGGTCGCCAACCCCATTCCCGTTCCTTCACCGATCCCCTTGGTTGTAAAAAACGGTTCAAAGATGTGATTCAGCGTTTCCTTATCCATGCCGCGTCCATCGTCGCTGACGGACAACACTACAAACTCACCGGGCATGAATTCGGTGCCGGCGTCGACAGAGAACTGGTCGAACGAGACAGTCTGCGTCTGAATGGCGATTCTGCCGACGGATGAAATTGCATCTCGTGCATTGACACACAGATTAAGTAATGTCTGGTCGAACTGCGACGGATCCATTCGGACATAGCAGGGTCCCGCACCGGGCATCCAGACCAGCTCAATATTTTCGCCGATCAGCCGGCGAATCATTTTGAGCAGAGAGCCGATGGATTCATTGATGTCGAAAATGATCGGCACAATGGTCTGCTTTCGGGCAAAAGCCAGCAGCTGACGGGTGAGATTGGCGGAACGCTGAGCCGCATCGAGAATCTTGGACAGATTTTTGAAGTTCGGGTCGGATGGATTCATTTTCCCCATCATAAGTTCAGTATAACCGATAATGGCGCTGAGAATATTATTGAAATCATGGGCGACGCCTCCGGCCAGCACCCCCACCGCCTCCAGTTTCTGAGACTGAAGCATCTGTCCCTGCATTTTTTCCCGCTCCTCATCAGCCCGCCTGCGTTCAGTAATATCCCGGATTATGGCCCACATCCCCGCCGGTTTCCCTTCATCGTCGCGTAAAAGATATGTACGCAGCTCAACGGGAAGGATAGAGCCATCTCTGAGGATGTATTCCTTCTCATAGGTATCCGAGAACCCCCTGGTCAGAATCTGATTCTCGATGATCCAGGCTTCGCGTACGCGCCACTTTTCGGGTGTGATGTCCTGATAAGTAAGCTTTTTGATTTCATCCGCCTGATACCCGATCATTTTCAGAAATGCATTATTGCATTCCCGGATGATGCCGTCCATGTCGACACGCACATAGGCATCCATCATGCTGTTATACAGCCTTCGATATCCGGCCTCCGATGTGCGGAGTGCTTCTTCCGCCTGCTTACGCAACGTGATGTCCCGAAAATCCCAGACCCGCCCGGCTTCTTTTCCTTCCCGGATCATCGGACATGAATATCGTTCAAATACTCTACCATCTTTGAATCTGATCTCCTCCAGATCTTCCCGGGAACTCTTGTAGAGCTCCCGGACCCTGGAAAGAAAACGTTCGGGATCCACCAGCTGATCCGTAACAAAGGAAAGAAGTTTTTCATCTTCCAGCGCCTTCTGGAGGTCTTCGGGAATCCGCCACATTTTTGCAAACTGACGGTTCATCTGGGAGATTTTCCCTTCATTATCCACTACTAGAACTCCGTCGGCTGTCGCATTAAAGGTTGCGCTGAGCAGTTCCCTGTTTTCCCGGAGCTCTTCCTCGGCTTTCTTCCGTTCCGTGATATCCAGGAAGAACGCGGTCATGCGGCCCGGTCCCGTCTGGAAAGCAAACACCTCAAAGACACCGGAAATATTCTGATCCTCGTAAAAAACGACATCCTCCTCCCAGCGTCTTCCTGTCAGGGCCACTTCACGGTAGGCAGACGGCACATTCGTCTGTTTCAGCATGGGAAACGCCTCTTCGGTGGTTTTCCCGATGAGGGGATCATGGTCTATGCCCAGAATGCGGTCGGCCGCCGGATTTGCGCCGGTAAAAATCAACTCGCCGGAAGCATCGAGCTGATAGCTGTGAGCACCGAAGGGGGCGTTGTCGATCATTTCACGAATACGCGCTTCACTTTCCTTCAGCGCCATTTCCGCCAGTTTTCTTTCCGTCACATCCGCGGTCATGGAAAGAATCTGTTTTTGTCCTCCAACATTGAGCACAACAGATGAAAAAATGAGGTAACCTTTCGGCCCGTTTTTTCCCATGACCTCCACTTCACGATTTTTAACGGATCCGGTCTTGAGCAATTGATCATAGAACTCCGTCATTTCCTCCCGGGGTATTATTAAAAAGTCTCCCGGACTATAATGGGCAAGTTCTTCCCTGCCGATGTTCCAGCGGTCTAAAAAGATTTTGTTGGCATCGATATATTTCCCGTCTTCAACCCTGTTGATCACGATGGAATAGGGGGCATTTTCGAAGATCGCCCGAAACCAGGCTTCATTTTGAGCCATCTTTTCCTGGTCGTCTTTTATTTTCTGAATATTCATATCCAGCCCGATAATGCGCGACGGAACATTTCTGCTGTCCCACTCCACGGCCCTTCCTTTGGAGAGCACCCAGCACCAGGAACCGTCCACCCTTCTGAGCCGGTATTCATTTTCAAACTGCATGTATCCTCCGCCGGCGACGTAATCCCCGAAGAAATGATGGAGTCGGGTCCGGTCTTCAGGATGGACGAAATCATCAAACTCCGACAGGGAGATCGTTCTTTCTTCCGGTTCATACCCCAGCATGGCCAGCCACTGAGCATTGAGATAAATTTTCTGTTCGGTCAGGCGGCTGTCCCATATCCCGGCCTGGGTCACCTCCGTGGCAAGCCGCAGAATCTCGGACTGATCCAGAAGTTCCTGCTGGGCGGTCTTCAGCGTGGCGACTTTTTCATTTAACCGATGCTTGAAAACCAGACTGATGACCGTCAGGCCAATGATCAGCAGGACGGCAAAGACGCCGATTACCTGGAGCAGACGGCGCGTCTGCGGGTCCATCCCGCTTTCCGGCTCAAGAGAGATCCAGCGTTTGCGGATCCGTTCGATTTCGCCTTCCGGAATCGTGTCGAGCGCTTTCTGAACGGCGCTGAAAAGCAGCGGATATTTGCGGCTTACACCGATACTCCAGGCAAAGGCAAAATCGGTATTGCCGGCCACGCGCAAATTGGCGATTCCCTGCCTGTTAATGAAATAGCTGGCCACGGCAATATTTTCCATCAGGACGTCCGCCTGGCCGAAAGCAACGGCGCGCAATCCTTCGGAAACATTTTCCACCGGCGTCACCTCAAACCGGTTTTTGGATTTATCGCGGGCGTATTTTTCCGTCGCGTATCCGGAGACAACGGCAACCCGCAGTCCGGTTAGATCGTCGAATGTCAGCCGGCTGTGTTGTGCCTTGGAGGTAATCATCACAACGGGCACAACGGCATAAGGGGATGTGAAAAATGCATAGAGTCTGCGCTCCGGCGTGGAGACAATGGTGGGCGCCACGGCGCATTCCCCGTTTTCCAGGGCAGCCAGATGCTTGTTCCAGTCCCTGGAGGGGGTTTTGATGAATTGAATCCCGAGTCTCTTTTCGATCAGGGCGATGATATCCGCGCCCATACCGGCAAATGCACCGGAATCGGAAGCGAATTCAATGGGCGGAAACTCCACATTGTAATAGAGTGTGAGCTTGTCGGGGTTTTGCTTCAACCAGCTCTGTTCCCCGGCTGTAAGCTGAACCAGAGCCGTTTGATCCGCCCGGACAAATGACGGACCGTTTAACACAAAGACAATGGACAGCAGAAATGCGGAAAGCAGTATCGGGAATTTAGTCAATTGCTTTGCGCCGCGTGTTCGATGACCTCTCCGACAAACTGCAAAAGTGGACAAAGCATCCGGCAAAACCTTGTTCAAGCAACGGCCTCCACTGATTATTCATCCGGTTCTGTCTGAGTTCTGGAAATCCACACCGCCGATAAATTACACATTCATAATCTCATTTTCCAAATCGAAATACAAGTTCCGGAAATTCGGGAGCATAATTTATAATTTACTTGATTAAAGCATTAAAAATAATCATGAAGTTGCCATTCCGGAAGATCACGAATCAGCGGTGTCGAAGTCCTTTATAAGGAAGTTCGGGCGATCAGATTCACCCCGGGAACCGTAAACTCTTTTGCAGGAAGGAGCAGCACGATGGAATCTGCGTTTCAACCGGCGAACGTGGTACCGCCTCTGGCGCAACGACCTCATCCGTTTCGGCGGCTGGCTTGTTTTCAAAAAACAGAAGGCGCTTTTTCGTCAGAGCTCGTTTGCCGAAAAACTGTCCCGGGCAAAAGAGCTGCTGGATTGCAAACCATTACCATCCCGTCCGGTGAAACGATAAAAATGGACATTCATTCATTTCTCATATAGAATCCGTCGCGACAATGGAACAGAGGGTTCATGGTGGCTAAGGGATACAAGAGCAGGGCTGAACTGATCGCGGAACTGGAAGCAACTTGCAGTCAAAATGAAAGCCTTCGGAAACAGGCCCGTAAATATCAGAAACTCAAAAAAGAACTGAAACATTCAGGACGATTCTATCAGACCCTTTTCGAAAATTCCGGTACGGCAACCATTGTCATCGAAGAAGACACGACCATCTCCATGATGAACAACGATTTTTCCAATTTTACCGGCTATTCGCGGGAGGAAATCATCGGTCAAATATGGAGCAGGTATGTGGCTCCCGACGACGTCGATCGTCTGCTTTCTTTCCACAGAGTCCGGCGGGAAAATCCGTCGGCCGCGCCCAGAAATTATGAATTCAAGATTATCAATAAAGACGGCAACCTCCTGCATGTTTTCATGACCATTGCCATGATTCCCGGAACCACGCAGAGCATTGCTTCCATGCTGGACATCTCGGAAAGAGTCAAGGCGGAGAAGGCGTTGCGTGACAGTGAGGAGAAATTCCGCCAGCTTGTGGAAAGCATGAACGAGGGCCTGGGAATACAGGATCGCCGCGGAATCATCACCTACGTGAACGACAAAATATGCAAAATCCTTCAACTGCCGCGGGAGAGAATTGTCGGCCGGCGGACCAGGGAATTCATCAGCAAAAGGGATCTGGGAACCTGGACGCGAAATTATGACAACAGAGAGGCTCCGGAATCCTATGAAGTGACCTGGATGGACAAACTGGGAAATCCGATCTACACCCTGTTTTCTCCGCGCGCCATTTACGATTCCCAGGGTCATTTCATGGGCGGCTTCGGGGTTATTACCGATATCACGGCGATTAAAAAACTGGAGAAGGAAGTTCTTGATATCTCGGAGAGGGAACGGCAGAAGATCGGTTATGAGCTTCACGACGACCTCGGCCAGCACCTCATCGGCGTTGATGTGATGACCAAGGTGCTGCGGGACAAACTGACTCCTTTTTCCGATGAAAACGCCCGCTATGCCGGGGAAATCAATCAACTGGTAAAAGGAGCCATTGAAAAGACCAGGCGTCTGGCCCGCGGGTTGTGTCCCGTCTATCTTTCCTCCCTCGGCCTTGAAACGTCGCTGGAAGAACTGGCCGATTCAACATCCGGCATTTTCGGCATCAACTGCATCTTTCGCTGCCCGCGCCACATCCCCATCGAAGATAATTCCCTGGCCACACACCTTTACTATATTGCCAAGGAGTCCATTCATAACGCGATTGAACACGGCAAGTCTTCTAAAATTGTCCTGGAATTTTTAAACAATAACGGCATCGTGTCCCTGTCCATTCTCGATGACGGCATTGGAATCAAAAACACGGCCAAAGTCGGCGGCATCGGACTGCGGATCATGAACTACCGTTCCCGCATGATTGGCGCCTCCCTGCGTATTCAATCCGAACCGAGCGGAGGCACGCTGGTGACCTGCACCTTTAACCTCTACAAAGACTGAATCTTATGACGGCAGCAAAAACAAATCCATCGGGCAAACACAGAATTCTCATTGTCGACGACCATCCCATCTTCAGAAAAGGACTCTCTCAACTCATCAATCAGGAGAATGACCTGTGCGTCTGCGGCGAAGCGGATGACTATCAGGGCGCTCTGAAGGCCGTTGACGGACTCAAACCGGCAATGGTTATTGTGGATATCACGCTAAAGGACATGAGCGGGATCGATCTGATCAAGGAAATCCGCAGACTGCATAAAGGCATTATCATGCTGGTCATTTCCATGCACGACGAATCGCTTTACGCGGAAAGAGCTTTTCGCGCCGGCGCCAAAGGATATGTCATGAAACAGGAAGCCTCGGAGTCCATCGTTCAGGCCATTCGCCAGGTTCGTTCCGGCGCCATTTACGCCAGTCCCAAAATGACGGAGCGGATTCTTTCGCGCTTCGTGGACGGTCCCTCCGAAACGGTCGAAGCGCCCCTTCAGGCCCTGACGGACCGTGAGCTTGAGGTTTTTCAGTTGATCGGCGAGGGGCTCAGTATCAGCGAGATCGGCGTGCGGCTTCATTTAAGCGTGAAAACCATCGGCACTTACCGGGAACGGATCAAGGAAAAGCTTAATCTGAAAAACAGCACGGAACTTCTGCGCTACGCCCTCAACTGGGTGGAGAAGGAAAGAGGTTCCGGAAAATAAGTTCCTTTCTTTTGTAGGTCATCGACTTACCTTTTTTTCATCCCATCAACGACAGACAAAACGGCTTTCGGCGGATTGTTCTTTTTCCAGCCGCATTGGATGATGGTAGCCACACAGAATTCAAATGCGAGGAGGAGGACAACATGAAAGGAAAATCTTTGAATGGTAGCAAGTACGACTTTCAACTGACCATCAAGGAACTGCTCAACGGACCGAAGCTAAGTGCGGGAAATCAGGAAATCGTCTACAGAGACAAGATGCGTTATACCTATAACGATCTTTTCGAACGCATCAAACGTCTGGGAAGCGCTCTTTCCGAAATGGGTGTCGGGAAAGGCGATACCGTGGCGGTTTTCGATTATGATTCTCACCGCTATCTGGAAAGTTTTTTCGCCATTCCCATGATGGGCGCCGTTTTGTTTACCGTCAACTGGCGGCTTTCCCCCGATCAGATCGAATACACGATGAATCACGCAGAAGCCGACGCGGTTCTCATCCATACGGACTTTCTTCCCCTGTTCGTTTCCATCATGGACAGGCTCAAATCCGTGAAAAGAATCATCCTGCTTTCGGATGATGACGACTGGGTCTCCAAGGAAATCGTCTTTGACGGGGAATATGAAGCGCTGCTGGCCGCCGCGTCTCCGGACTTTGAGTTTCCTGATCTGGATGAAAATGCACCGGCCACCATCTTTTACACGACAGGCACAACGGGACTTCCCAAAGGCGTATGCTTCACCCATCGCCAGATCGTTCTTCACACAATGAGCGTCTGCATTGCCGTGAGCGGTCACGACAGCCCGCTGCGTTTTTCCACTTCGGACGTGTACATGCCCCTTACTCCGCTGTTTCATGTGCATGCCTGGGGATTCCCCTTTATTGCAACCATGATGGGGATCAAACAGGTTTACCCCGGCAAATATGAACCGGAAATGCTCATCAGGCTGATCATCGGAGAAAAGATCACCTACTCCCACTGCGTGCCAACCGTTCTCCAGATGCTGGTGACCAGCCCGGTTGCCAAAAAGATCGACCTTTCCCACTGGAAAGTCATCATCGGCGGCGCGCGTCTGGCCAAAGGTCTTGCCGTGTCGGCCATTGATCTGGGCATTCAGGTGATGACCGGTTATGGAATGTCGGAAACCTGCCCAGTCATCAGCGTATCCAATTTAAAACCATCCATGAAAAACTACGATAATGAAATGAAGAGCGATATTGCCATCAAGACGGGAATGCCGATTGCGCTTGTCGATATAGGGATCGTTGATTACCGCGGTCACTTCCTTCCCAACGACGGTAAAACAACCGGCGAGATTGTCGTCCGCGCCCCGTGGTTTACGAAGGGCTACTACAAGGATCCGGAAAAAACAGAGGACCTCTGGAGGGGCGGCTGGCTGCATACAGGCGATGTTGGTTACATGGATGAAGACGGTTATATCCAGATTACGGACCGGCTCAAGGATGTCATTAAAACAGGGGGAGAATGGGTTTCTTCGCTCGATCTGGAAAACGCGCTCAGCCTTCATAACGCGGTACAGGAAACCGCGGCGATCGGTATTCCCGATACCAAATGGGGAGAGCGGCCGATGCTGCTGGTTGTATTAACCCCGGAATTCCGGGGCGACGGCATTACGCCGGAAGTCCTGAAAGGGCACATGAAGCATTGCGCCGATCAGGGTAAGATTCCCCGGTACGCCATACCGGATAAATATATCATCACGGATGCAATTCCAAAAACCAGCGTCGGCAAGATCGACAAAAAACGCATCCGCGAAGTCTACGCAAACGTTTTATAATATAAGTCCCTTCTTCGATGCCTTCCTGTCGAAAGTGGGAGCAGCCGCAACATCAACTGCTCCCACTACAGGGGTCAAACGCTATCGCTATCCGGCAAAACAGCGTATTTATTATTTTCAATCATCACCGTTTCAGCATGGTTCAGAAACCGGGGAGCAGACGGTAAATCCTTCCCCATACCAGGAATCTTTATAGTCGATAACCGTCCGGTCAAGCAGATCTTTTTCGTTTCTGTTGTATACAAACATAAAGCCTTCCACATGCACGATTTCATCTTCTTCCCGTGGTTCATCCAGAACCATACCCAGTGTGGGCCCGGTTCAGCCGTATCCCTGTTGAGTCAGACGGACGGCCCCGGAGTTGAAACGTTCGAGCACCCTGAGAAGTTCAATTTTTGCTGTTTCCGTAATCGTGATTTCAATCATCGCTTTTTCCTTCAGTCGTCATTTCCGGGGAGCCGGAAATCCGGTACGACCCTATTTAATATTTCCGGCTCCTGGTATCAATATATGCCCGACTTTCAGAAAATCAATAGGGATGCTTTGAAGGAAATTTACAATTTTCCCGCGACGACCGGGAGACTATTCTGAGAAACGTTGAGGACTCGCGGCTTGTTCTATACGAAGGCACTGGTCACGGACGGCACTGGGAAGAACCGGAACGATTTGCGGCCGATCTTGTTGCTTTTGCAAAGATATCAGAAGAGATTAACAAAAAAAACCGGCGCCCATTTCGCATGGTGGCCGGTTTTTTCAATATCTGTTCCTTAATTGCAATCAGAAACGCGGTTGTTCAGAATCACGGAGCGGCTTTGAGGCATTCGCTCATGAATTTTTTACGTTCATCGCCCTGGAGATTCTTGGTCTTGGCGTCGGCGTTGCATTTTTTCATTTTTTCCTGCTGCGTCCCCTTGGCCTCTTTGGTCTGCGCTGCGGGCGGCGCCGCTTCCGAACCGCCCTTGAGGCACTCGCTCATGAATTTTTTGCGTTCATCGCCCTTTAGGCCCTTGGCCTTGGCGTCAGCGCTGCAAGCTTTCATTTTTTCCTGCTGGGCCTGCTGTTTGGGACTTGCTGCTTTCTTTTCCGCGTCGGCTGCCAGAGCGCTGAATGCAACCAGAATGAAAGCGGCGATAATGGTTACTGCCAATACGATTTTGACTTTCCCTTTCATAGTGACCTCCTTTGGGTTAATTCGGGAAAAACCGAATAAAGATGACATCCGTCAGGTATTGACGAAATCACTCTCCCGGTAAATCCCTTGATGAATAAAAAAGCAGACGTTACGTATGTTGCGTATAGAGTATGTCTAACGCGTATGTCAAGGAAATATTATTCCGGCATCCAAATATCATCCAATCAGATCATCGCGATTATGAGCGTCTAAGAACCTTATGCAGTCCCCCGTACTCACGGCGCCGCTGCAATTTACCGGAGTAAATTACAGCGGCGCTGTGAGTATTTTTTCAGCATCTAGAACGCGAAGCTCAACGTGACTCCTCCATACAGGAATGAACTGTCCCTGTCGCCGGGATCAACCGATCCTTTGATGCTGCGCCCCCTCATTTCATATCGCGCGTCTTCGGAAAGCGGAAAGACATACGTCAGAAGCGGCGTGATCGTAATGTTCTTCGTCACGGTCACCGGCAGAGATATCGAAGCCATTCCGTCATGGAAGTTGTTGAACTTGTCCGTTGTCGCAACGGAAGTAGAATCGAACTTCGGATAGGTCGAAGCGTCTTCGCTTTTCAGGTAGCTGACCTGCCCCGTCAGTTTCAAACCCACCCTTTCATGTAGCTGGAAGGTGTGAGAAATTCCGAAAGTAGCGTACCATTGATGATAGTGGTCGATTTCTTTATAAACCGTGAGTGTGGGCGCAAGGAGCGTGTCCACGCTAATGGTGGCAAAAAGCTCCTGGGCATCCTGCGGATCGAACCCACCTGAATATGGCGCGGCCAGACCGTAGTAAATGTAGCCGCCGCCCACCGAAACCATGCCGAACTTGCGTGTATAAGACAGCGTAAGGTCCGTTTCCGTCAAAGTGGACGAATGGGAATCTGTTCCCGTCGCGTAAGGACGCGTGTCCAGGTTGCCCCACACGTTTAACGAAACGCCTTTGTAGGCAATGGTCGCCGACGGCTGGATAACGACACTGTGGCGTGTCATCTCCTGCCCTCTCCAGATATAGGCGCTCAAAATGCTCACGGCCGCCTCACCCGTAATTTTATCTTCTTCCGGTTTTGGGTCGGCCGGTTTTGCGTCCGGCGCTTTAGACTCCAGGGCAGGCTTGGTTTCCGTGACCCTGGCCGGTTCATCCGCGGCGCGAGCCAGCAGGGGAAAGGCCGCCAGTGTCAGCATTAGTAAAATAGTTGTCAGTAATTTTCCTGCATTCGTTTTCATTCTTATCCATTCTCCTTTTTGTTTATTCCGATTCAAATTGCGTGCAATCGATCTCGTATTTGGACATCTTTCTCGACAGGATACGCTGATTGGTCCCGAGAATTCGCGCAGCGTCCGACTGGTTGCCTCCGGTCCTCTTCAAGGCATGAACGATGACCATCTTCTCGCAGTCAGAGATGCAGCGTGCCAGTGTACTTTCATCGGAAATGATTTTCTCGTCATCCATAATCGCACCTCACCCGATGGCGACTCCGCCGCGTTCGCCGTTGCTGATGCGTATGCATTCGGCCAGCTCCACGACAAAGATTTTCCCGTCTCCGACCGAGCCGGTGTGCGCGCCGTTCGTGATGGCGGCAATGGTCGGCTCAACAAAGGCTTCATTGACCGCGATGTCCAGGCGGACTTTATTCAGCAGGCCGCCCGCTTCCTTGGCGCCGCGGTAAATCTCCGTGACGCCCTTCTGTCGCCCCTGGCCCAGCACGTTGGTAACGGTCATCAGGTTCACTTCCACGGCTTCCAGCTCTCTTTTAACAGCCTCCAGCTTGTGGGGCTGAATGATGGCAATGACTAATTTCATGATTTGGTCCTCCTTATTCGATCACGGTGTAAGCCGCTTCACTTTGTTGGGTCAGATCCAGGCCGATGATTTCATTTTTCTCCTCGACCCTCATGCCGATGACGGCATCCACGATCTTGAAGATGACAAAGGTCATGACCGCGGCAAAGACAATGGTCACAATGAGCATCAGGCACTGCACCAGGAACTGATGGATGTTGCCGAAGAGCAGCCCGTCCGCACCCGCCGCGTTCATTGCTTTTTGCGCGAAGATGCCGGTCAGAATGGTGCCCGCGCTGCCGCCCACACCATGCACTCCGAAGGCGTCCAGAGAGTCGTCATAACCAAGTTTCCCTTTAATCACGGCAACGGCTGTGTAGCAGACGATGGCCACGATAATGCCCATGAACATTGCGTTCATCGGGTTTACGAAACCGCAGGCCGGAGTAATTGCGACCAGACCCGCCACTGCACCGGTAGCGGTGCCCAGAATAGTCGGGCTGCCGTTGTGCCACCACTCAATCAATGCCCAGGCAAGTCCTGCCGCGGCTGTTGCCGTGTTGGTGGTAACAAAGGCATTGGCCGCAATGCCGTCCGCCGCCAGAGCACTGCCGGCATTAAACCCGAACCACCCGAACCACAGAAGAGCCGCACCCAGAACGGTGAAAGGGAGGTTGTGCGGCCGTATGGGCTTGTGGTTATAGCCCACCCGTTTGCCCAGCATCAGCGCCAGGACCAGCGCCGAAATGCCGGAACTCACGTGCACAACAATGCCGCCGGCAAAGTCCAGACCGCCTAGAGACTTGAGCCATCCACCCGAACCCCAGACCCAGTGCGCCAGCGGATCATAGACAAATGTCGCCCACAAAACCGTGAACATCAGAAACGCCGGAAATTTCACACGCTCTGCATACGCGCCGATGATGAGCGCCGGCGTAATGATGGCAAACATGGCCTGAAAGATCATGAAGACCGAATGTGGAATGGTTGCCGCATAGTCTTTATTGGGAATGGCTCCTACGCCTTTGAGGCCGGCCCAGTCTAAATTGCCGATGATTCCGTGGAAGTCCGGCCCAAAAGAAAGAGAATAACCGTAGAGCACCCACTGCAGGGAAATGACGCAAACGATGATGAAGCATTGCATCAGAATGGAAAGGACGTTCTTGCGGCGAACAAGTCCACCGTAAAAAAATGCCAGCCCCGGTATGGTCATCAACAGGACCAGTGCACTGGCGATTAACACCCACGCTGTATCTCCCGAATTCATGATTATTACCTCCTTCAAAAGTTTTTGTTACGGCTTTTGATAGGGCAAGGAAGATGCCAGGAGATAAACGATCTGCTAAACTATCAGAATCAATAATGATTTAATGATTTCTCCACGGACAAAAAACGAACAATTCTGTACCGTTTTAAAAAGTACGAGCTAAAAATGTGGGAGGAATTTACAATTCATCAGGTGGCTCTGATCAGAAAGCCGTATTTCAACAGGCCTGCCGCGGCCAGAGTTAATTTGATATGAGACAGACCAGTAACAGTGCTTAATTTTTCCACACTCGATGCGCCTTCGCGAAATGCGTCGACGATGGCCCTGATTTCCGGATCACGAGTATCCGGCTCTTTCACAAGAATAAGCGTATCTTTTGCCGCCGGACACCATTCCCGCAATTCATCTCTTTCATCCATCATCCGGCAGACATCCATCAAAATAAAACTGATCGGCTTGTTGACGCGGCCCGAAGATATTTCTTTGGGAAAGAAATGAAACGTGCCCTCTTTGAGAGAAAGAAATTCGACCAGTGCATCTTCGGCGCCCATGTTGTCCATGGAAGCATCCATAATCTGCCCCCTGGACAGCGTTATAAACCCTTTGCGCTCACCGCCGGCGATATTCAACATTCCTTCTTTTTTTGACTGTTCAAATATCTGGAGAATATCGGAAAGCGACAACTCGTCAATATGGCCTCCGAGCGCTTCTCCGGAAGTTTTAAGTCTGGACAGGAGCGTGTCCGCCCTGGAGGTAAGGATATTCATGCAGACGTCCAGAAACAAGTTTATCTTTTCCTTGTCCTCCGATGAAATATCGGAAAATTCCAGGCCCAGGCAGCAGGCATCCTTTTCGGTTCTTTTTTTTCGGATAACGCAGTACAGGCGCAGATCGTTCTCCAGGACACTGAAATCAATTTTATAATTGACGTGCTGAGACAATTCCCTGCCCTCCTTAACAGGAATATGAACGCCGCAGCCACCGACGCTGATATTGGTAATCGTTGCGTCGGTGATATATGTGCCATGCTCGTCCAGCAACCGTGCGCGAAAATCGGACTTGACCCGATGATATTTCCGGATAGTAAATTGTTCGATGGTTTTCGGATACTGCAGAAAAATTAAGGGAAAAGGGTGCGGACTGATCGACAGGATCCGGGTTTCAAATCCATATGCAACGCCATCTTTCAGGAATCGGACCTTGCAATGGTCATGAACTTTCAGGGCATCCCTTTTTCCGCCGGATTGAGCGATGCCGGTAATCAGATACTGGTCGCGTTCCCACCCGATCAGCCGCGTTGTCAGATAGTATTTATAGTCCGTTTCGATGGATACGTGCCGTCCGACCTCAAAAATTTCTTCATCCATTGGCGCCTCTTTTACTTTTGAGGTTAAAATTCGACCGTATGGTTCCCTTTGGCTGTACATTTAAAATATAGAAATATTACCGCGGGATGTCAATGTGATTTTACCAGCTCTCACAATAAGGCCAGTGGCGTTTGTATTTCCGGTAACTGCTCGCCTTCGTACAATACTTTTTCCAGATAAAGCCCAGAAGGCGGCGCCGTATGACGAGCCGGAACTTCGGAGAAAGTGTTCAGCATCTGTTCGATTTCCTTTACGGTCAGGCAACCGCGGCCGGCCTCCACCATCACACCGACCACGCGCCTTACCATTTTCCATAAAAAATGGGAACCGGTAATGCGGATGGCTATCAGGTCGTTAAATTCCTTCATCTCCACACGGTCGATCTGCACTTTCGTCGAGGAATCCCGGTCCATTCTTTTATCCGCGAAAGACGCAAAATCATGAAATCCCTTGAACACAGTCAGTGCCTGCCGCATCTTACCCGAGGCAAGGCTGTCTTTGACCCACCACACATACTTCTTGCCGAAGGCGGTGCGCCGTCTGGCGATTAAATAGAGATAACTGCGGCCAAGGGCCGAATGACGGGCATGAAATCGCGGATGAGCGTTCTCCACGGAC
The DNA here is from genome assembly GCA_963682015.1 of Smithellaceae bacterium. Classification (GTDB taxonomy): domain Bacteria; phylum Desulfobacterota; class Syntrophia; order Syntrophales; family Smithellaceae; genus UBA8904. The sequence goes on from OY820932.1 coordinate 977,357, forward strand.
AGGATATTGATGCTCGCGGGAAGAAGATCGTTGATTCCCATGCGCAGGTTTTCACAATTGAGTTTGCGGGAGCATTCCAGGTGAGCCACCTGCCCAAGTGCATGGACACCCGCATCCGTGCGGCCGGCCCCCTGAATCTCTGCGGGCGCGTTCAAAAATTTTTGAGCCGCTTCGATCAGGACCCCCTGAATGCTTCTGGCATTTTTCTGCGCCTGCCATCCGCTGAAGCTGGTGCCGTCGTATTCCACAATGAGTTTATATTTATTCATGGAAACCGCTGCTCCCGACCGGCGGGAACCAGGACGTTCATGGCGGCGATGTTCTCGAGCAGCGTGCCGGCCGCCGAATCAATATCATTGAGTTCGCGCCCCGGCTGAAGGGTCGTGATAACCGCCTGACCGATGATCTTACGCCCTTCGCGTCCCTGCAAATCTTTGGTTCGGATACCCCAGATATTGTGGAAAATCAGCGCCCGACCGTCTTTGGAACCGATATAAAGCATGACATGGCCCTTGCGCCACAGCAGGCTCAAATAGGGAATCCCTTTTTCCTGGATGACCTTTTCCTTTGCTTCCGGAGTAAGCCCTTTCAAATCAATATACGTGCCGACTTCCTTTACCTGATCTTCCGAGTGACGGGGCAGCCAGATGCCGAAGACGGCAAAGAAATCGCGTGTCATGGAAGAACAGTCACGGTGACCGTACATGCCGCCCCAGCCGTAAGGTTCACCGATCATTTCATTGGCGATCCGGGCGGCATTGACGGCGTTGAAACGAAAGGGTTTGGGTGCAGCCGCATCCGCCGGAATATCTCCCTGACGAATGACGGCGTTTCTGTTGCGATCCGGCACGGCGACGGAAACCTGCATCCGATCCGTCTTGACGGCCGTTAACGGGAAAATATGTCCCACGGATGCCCTCACCAGAAACCGTTCTTTTTCATCGAGCACGGACGTCTGGTCGCGAATGACCACGGCATAACGTCCCGATTCCCAGGTCTTAATGAATACATCATCCACGTAAGCGAGATCATCCGCCGGAATCCAGCCGAAGGTAAAGGAGGTTTCCACCAGTACCCAGGATTTATCCAGGCTGACATGGCAAACAAAAACCGGCGTATTGACAGGCACGGAAGACCGCTGCAGATTGTCAAACGGCCAGGCGGAGATGTCCCCGGTGGCGCTCGAAAAATGCGGCGAACCGGTCGGCAGGATACGCAGATCGGTATTGCGCGTGAGAATTCCCCGGCCAACCGCGTTAGGATAGTTCTTGAGCGACGCATTGTGATAGATTTTTTTCATCCAGGAAGGCGGATGGAGGCGTTTATTTTCCCCATAGCCGGGCTTGGCGGTAAATTTCCTGAAATCTTCACGAACCCTGTCCGGCAGTGCATGAAACGGCGACTTCTGGTGCCAGACGGAAAAATAAATTGTATTATAATCTTCATCCATCCGGGCCTGAACGGCTGACGGAAGCGGCTCATCGCTTTGGATGCTTTCCCTGACATAGGATGCATGGTCCTGGCGCAATTCCCGGACGTCCCGAATCGTATCCGGAAACGGAATGCAACCGGACAACATAAGAGACAGGGCAACGGCCAGCATGATCATTTTTTTCATAAAACATCCTCGTTTCACCAGTATTTCTATATAAACGTTTTCCGGATTTCAGGCAAGATAAACGGTTGAGGAAGGCATGATTTCTTTTGCATTCTCGGCAATTTCGTGTAAATTATAGGCCAATTAACATTGCCGTGGAACGGGCTGACCGCAGGAAGAAAAGGAAACCTGGTAACTAAGAAGCGAACCCCTTGCCGCAAGAAAGGAGTTAGGTTATGGTCGCCATCAGTGTTCTGAAAACGTTTTCTTTTTTTAAAAATTTCACCAACGACCAGTTGATTAAACTGGAACCCCTGGCCGGGACGGAATCCTACCAGGCCGGCTCACAGCTTTATTCGAGCGGCGATCCTGCCCGCTGCCTTTATCTTGTTGAGGAAGGGAAAGTCGCTCTTTTCATGGACAACTACATGGGACCGGGAAAACCTCCCATGCAGGTGACCATCGACATGATCACCAGGGGGGAATCGATGGGATGGTCGGCGGTCGTGGAACCATATATCTATACCCTGGGCGCCCGTTGCCTGGAGGATACCAGGTTTGTTGCCTTCGAGTCAGAAAAACTGAGAGATCTGATTGAAGAGGACAATGCACTGGGTTACAGGGTCATGCAGGCAACCGCCAAAGTGATTTCTACCCGTCTGACGCACACCCGGATCATTCTGGTCGGTGAACGGGGGCTCTCCACGCTGACCGAATACTGATCTCATAAGGAGACGACCATGCAGGATTTTGTTCCCAAAAAGATTTTTTTCACTAAAGGCGTGGGTACGCACAAGGATGAATTGCATTCCTTTGAACGTGCCCTACGCAATGCCGGCATTGAGAAATGCAATCTGGTCCAGGTGTCCAGCATCTTCCCCCCCGGCTGCAAAATGATTTCCAAATCACAGGGTCTCAAATCCCTTACACCGGGCGCCATTACCTACTGCGTCATGAGCCGCTGCTGCTCGAATGAACCCAAGCGGCTGCTCGCCGCGTCGGTCGGCTGCGCGATTCCGGCGGATACATCCTCCTACGGCTACATCAGCGAGCATCATGCTTACGGTCTCACCGAAAAGCAGACCGGCGATCATGCGGAAGACCTGGCCGCGGCCATGCTCGCTTCAACGCTGGGAATTGATTTTAACGTGGATGAAAGCTGGGATGAGAAAAAGGAAATATTCAAAATCAGCGGCAAAATCGTGCGGACACTGAACGTTACTCAGTCCCAGATATGCATGGACAGCAAATACACCACCGTAGTTGCCGCCGCCGTCTTTGTTTTTTAGGACGCACCGGGAAACGTCTTCCGGCGTCCGGATTCAAAACATCAGCGAGAGGAGATCAGGAATGGCAGAGCAAACAAAAATCATAGACCAGGCTGTACAGGCCATGGCCGACAGGGAAGGCAAATATCTGACATTCAGCCTGGCGGGAGAAGAATATGGCATAGGCATTCTGAAAGTAAAGGAAATCATCGGAATGATGCCGATTACGACTGTTCCGCAGACGCCCCGCTACATCAAAGGCGTGATCAATTTGCGGGGAAAGGTGATTCCCGTAATTGATCTGCGTCTGAAATTCGGGCTGACCGCCGCCGAATTCACGGACAGGACCTGCATCATCGTCGTGGAAATAGCAACAGCAGGCCGGACCATCCTGATGGGCATCGTGGTGGATTCCGTGTCGGAAGTACTCAATATAAAAGCGGCCGATATAGAATCGACGCCTTCTTTCGGCACCAAACTCGACACCGAATACATTCTGGGGATGGCCAAAGCAGGCGGATCGATCAAAATCCTGCTGGACATCGATCGAATCCTTTCCTCCGAAGAATTACAGGCGGCAGACCAGGCGGCATCATAAATTATTGAACCCTCAAAGCGACATCGGTTAACAGGAAAAGCATTATTTGAATCATTCATGAAAAAGGAAATCCCTGAATTACAGCACGCGGACGTGGGCGGCGCCGAACTGCCTTATCTTTTTTACCCGGGCGGAAAGACGCATATGCTTTTTGCCCATGCCACCGGTTTTTTACCCTGGCTCTGGCACCCCATTATTGAAGAATTTGTTCCCGGCTGCTCGGCATGGGCGCCGTACGTATGCAATTACCGTTCATGCGACCCGTATGCAGGCGGCCTGAAGTGGAGTCTCATCGCCGAAGACCTGGGACGCTTTTATCGCGACCAGCGCATCGAAGAACCCTTTCTTGTCGGACATTCCATGGGCGCAACCGTTCTGACGATTGCAGCGGCCCTGCACGGTATTCATCCGCGCGGCATGGTTCTCATTGAACCGATTTATCTGCCGGAGGTATTTTACAGCCTGACCCCCAGCGTGAAAGATCACCCCCTGGCATCCAAGTCCATCAAGAGACTTAATTACTGGGCAAGCGAGGATGAAGCGATGTCCTATCTGAAATCCCGTTCTTTTTTTACCAACTGGGACAAAGATGTTTTGAGTCTTTATCAGCGCTTCGGCATGGAAAAGCTGCCGGCGGGCGACATGCGGCTGACCTGCACGCCGGAGAGCGAGGCAGCCATGTTCATGGGTGGCTGGTGCTGCAACCCCTGGCCGCTGCTGGAAAAGATAGACTGTCCCGTACTGGTCATTGAAGGTGGAAAAAGCCCCAATACGGGCTTTGTGGATATTAAACGGGCTGTTTCGCTCTTGCCGCAGGGACGGTACGGATCGGTCGCCGATGCCGGACACCTGATTCCCATGGAACAACCCGCTACGATTACTTCGATGATCAAGGATTTTATGCGCAGATCGCCTGAAAATAATCTCAAGGAGTGTTCTCATCATGTCCGGTCCCGACATCATCGCTTTTTGCAATCAGAAAGGAGGCGTGGGGAAAACTACGTGCGCCCTGAACGTCGCCGTCGGTTTGACGCAGTTGAAGAAAAAAGTGCTGGTTATCGACTTTGATCCACAGGCGCATCTGACGTATTCACTGGGCCTGGGCGCACATGACTTGAAAGGTACGATTTATTCGGTCATGAAAGGAACAATTCCGGCAGTCGACACGATCCTGAACATGAAAGACATGAAGGTTCTGCCAGCCAATCTGGACCTGGCCAGGCTGGAGGCGGAAATGGCCGCGCTTCACAAAAATGAAACCATCCTGAAAAGCCGTTTAAGTGATATTTCCGATGTTCAGTACGTTATTATCGACTGCCCTCCGGCCGCGGGCCTTTTGACCATAAACGCTCTGGTCGCCTGCCGGGAAGTTTTCATTCCGCTGCAGATGGAATTTCTGGCCCTGAAAGGCATGAGCCGGCTTTTGAGTCTGATCGAGGAAGTCAAAAAGAAATACAAAGACGCGCCGACCTATAAAGTGATCCCAACGCGCTATGACTCCCGAAAAAGGCTCAACAACGCTATCATGGACAAAGTGCGGGAACGATTTGGCGAGAAGGTATTCAGGTCCGTCATCCGGGAAAATATCGCGGTGGCGGAAGCGCCCAGCTTCGGCCAGTCCATTTTTGAATACGCTCCCAAAAGTCACGGCGCCGAAGATTACCTGGCGTTGTGCAGGGAAATTGTGCGCAAAAGACCCGCCGGATGATCTGCCGTAATGAAGCCTGACTGTCGCCATCGAAAGCATGAAGCTCGTTTTTATCTTTATGCACCCCGGGTGGAAGACGAAGCCAAAAAGCTCAATGTCGAGCATAGTCCCTCCATCAGTCCGGACGTGGAGAAGTTAAAAGACAAATTCAGCCTGAAAAAGTGAGGATGGGTTGATGAAAATTATCGAAAATGAAATCCTGAAGCCGGTACAACGGTTATTTTCTAAATGTAAGGGAAAATCATGAAAAAAATCGTCACAGTGTGTTTCATTTTATTTCTTTTCCCTTTCCTTTGTCCCGCTGCGGAAAAGCCAGTCTGGGTTGAGGCGACAGGCGAAGCCCGCCTGGGCGATTTCGACACCGTCAAAGAAGTCAAAGAACGGGCCAGACGCGATGCCCAGAGCAAAGCGGTGGAACAGGCTGTAGGAGTTTTTATAAAATCGCACACCCTGGTTTCCAACAGCCAGGTGGCCGAGGATCTGATCTACGCAGCCGTGAGAGGAAAAATCACCAAAGAAAAAACGCAGGCGGCGGACTGGGATGCCGCGGACCGGCATCTCTACAGAATAACAATCAAAGCTCTGGTCGAGCCGGTCTATCCGGAAAAGGGAGGCGGCCTGTACCTGAAGCTTTGGCTTTCCAAATCCGACCTGAAAGATGGAGACGAAGTGAAAATCTTCTATTCGGTGAGCGAAAATGCCTACGTTTACATCTTTTCCGTTGCGGCGGACGGCTCCGTTACTCTGCTTTTACCCAATGCCGAGATTCGCGACAACTTTACCTGGGCAAGCGAAGCCCGTCAATTTCCTCCGGCAGACAGCCGGATTCAACTAAAAGCCATGTTTTTACAGGGTTTCAAAGGAATGATCGCCGAAGAAAGAATCAAAATCGTGGCCACGAAAAAAAAGGAGCCTCTGTTACCTTTGGGTTTTCAGGAAGGCGTTTTTCATGTATATGACGAGAAGTCAACGGGAATGATCGGCGATCTGGTCCGGAAATTAAACCAGATTGATCTTTCCGACTGGACGGAGGCCAGTGCGGTCTATCAATTAAGAAAATAAGGAGAGCAATATGCATAAGACATTGGTAACGGTTATGGTTTCTTTATTCATGCTCTGGGGTACGGGCGCATGGGCCGAATTGAAGGACGGTTTATGGGAGTTCACGTCGCAAACGGAAATCGCAGGCATGCAACATCAGGTTCCGCCCAATACGTTCCGCCAGTGCATCACCAAGGGCGATCCGGTTTTAAAAAATCAGGATAAAAATTACAATTGCAAGACCACCAGTATGAAAATCAGCGGTAACACCGTTAACTATTCCGTCACATGTTCCGGTAAGGACGGCGAGATGCAGATGACCGGCACGTCCACTTACACCGGCAACACAATGCAGGGTTCGTCGACAACCAATTTCAAAATGGCAGGACAACCGGCAATGCAGATGAAAAGTAAAACCTCAGGAAAGTATATAGGGCCTTGCCCGAAATAATAATTAAGAAGGAGAAAGAAATGAGACTGAAAGACAAAGTAGCAATCATTACCGGATCGGGCCGCGGAATCGGCGAAGGCATTGTTCTGCGTTTTGCCGAAGAAGGCGCGAAAATCATCGTAAACGACGTCAACGAAGCAGACGCGAAAAACGTAGTGGATCAGGTCAAGGCCAAAGGCGGCCAGGCCATCGCTGTTCTGGGTTCCGTATCCGACCGCGCAACCGTCCAGAAGATGGTCGATACGGCCGTCAAGGAATTCGGAACGCTGGACATCATCATCAACAACGCAGGAATCACCCGCGACACCATCCTGCACAAAATGACGGATGATCAGTGGAACGCCGTCATCGACGTCAACCTGACCGGCGTGTTTTACGGAATTCAGTGTGCCGCGCGCGTCATGCGCGAAAAAGGCTACGGCAAGATCGTCAACATCTCGTCGACCAGCGCACTGGGCAATGCGGGTCAGCTCAACTATTCCGCTTCCAAGGCCGGTGTCATCGGTATGACGAAGACCGCGGCCAAAGAACTGGGCGCGAAAGGCATCAACGTCAACGCCATCGCCCCGGGCATGATCTGGACGGACATGATGAAAAACATGCCGCCGGATACGATCAAACAGATGGACATGATGTTGCCGTTCCTGGTTCCGATGAACCGGAAAGGATCGCCTCTGGACATCGCCAACCTGGCGCTGTTTTTGGCCTCCGATGAAAGTTCGTTCATCACCGGACAGATTATATTCTGTGATGGTGGAATGAAAATGTAAATACAACGATGTAGGGAACGGTTTGAAACCGTTCCCTACAGGTTTTTCAGGTTACCCAAGCATCGGTCACAGATACTTTTCTTCCAGGAGTTTGAGGACTTTATCGGCGGAATCGGTAACGGCGGTTCCGGGGCCGAAGATGCCTTTGACGCCCTTTGCGTACAGGAAGTCGTAATCGGCCGGAGGAATGACCCCGCCCACCACCACGAGGATGTCCTCGCCGCCCATTTCTTTGAGTTTATCGATGAGCTGGGGAACCAGCGTCTTGTGACCCGCCGCCAGACTCGATACGCCAACCACATGCACGTCATTTTCAATGGCCATCTTGGCCGCCTCCTCCGGCGTCTGGAACATCGGGCTGATATCCACGTCAAATCCGATATCCGCATAGGCCGTCGCCACCACCTTGATCCCCCGGTCATGACCGTCCTGACCCATCTTGGTCACCAGCTGCCTCGGACGCCTGCCGGTCTTGGTGAGGAAGGTCTCCGTCCGTTTTCTGAGGTTACTGATCACTTCGCTGTCTCCATATTCCGAAGCGTAGGCCCCGGAGATAACCCTGGTTGTAGCCACATAACGCCCGAAGACCTTTTCCATGGCGTCGGAGATTTCTCCTACCGTGGCTCTCAGTCTTACGGCTTCAATGGATGCTTCCAGCAGGTTGCCTCCCTTTTCGGCCATGTTTGTAATCTTTTCCAGGGCTTTGTGTACTTTTTGATTGTCTCTTCCGGCCTTGGTTTCTTTTATTCTGTTGATTTGTTCATCCCGCACGGTGCTCGGAATGTCCAGAACGTCAATCGGGGTTTCTTCCTGGATTTTGTATTTGTTCACCCCGACGATGGTGTCTTTTCCCTGGTCGATTCTCGCCTGTCTTCTGGCCGCCGATTCTTCAATGCGCATTTTGGGCATGCCGGTTTCAATGGCCCGGGCCATGCCCCCCAGTTCCTCGATTTCATCCATGATCTTTTTGGCTTCCTTGATGATGGAAGCGGTTAATGCTTCCACGTAGTAGGAGCCGCCCAAGGGGTCCACTACGTGGCAGACCTGGGATTCTTCCTGGATGATGATCTGGGTATTGCGGGCGATTCTGGAAGACAGGGGTGTGGGCAGGCTTACGGCTTCGTCAAAGGAGTTGGTGTGCAGGGACTGGGTGCCTCCTAATGCTGCCGCTAAGGCTTCCAGGGTGGTCCGGATAATGTTGTTATAGGGGTCCTGCTGGGTCAGGCTCCAGCCGGAGGTCTGCACATGGGTTCTCAAGATGCAGGATCTGGGATTGGCCGGTTTGAATTCACTGACGATCTGGTGCCAGAGGTATCTGGCTGCTCTCAGCATGGCGATTTCCATGAAGAAGTTCATGCCTACGCCAAAGAAAAAAGACAGTCGCGGGGCAAAGTCGTCAATCTTCAGTCCTCCGTCGATGGCGGCCCGGATGTATTCTTTCCCGTCGGCCAGGGTAAAGGCGGTCTGCAAGACGGAATCCGCTCCCGCTTCCATGATGTGGTAGCCGCTGATGGAGACGGTATTGTATCTGGGCATGTGCTTTGAGCAGTAGGCGATGATATCCGAGACGATCCGCATGGAGGGTCTGGGAGGATAGATATAGGTATTTCTTGTCAGAAATTCCTTCAGAATGTCGTTCTGGATGGTCCCGGCCAGCAGTTTCTGTTCCACGCCCTGTTCTTCGGCGGCCACGATATAGCCCGCCAGTACCGGCAGAACCGCGCCGTTCATGGTCATGGAGACGGAGACCTTTTCCAGGGGGATCTGGTCAAAGAGAATCTTCATGTCCTCCACGGAGTCGATGGCGACGCCGGCTTTCCCAACGTCTCCCGCCACTCTCGGGTGGTCGGAGTCATACCCTCTGTGGGTAGCCAGGTCAAAGGCCACGGACAGTCCCGTTTGTCCGGCGGCCAGGTTCTTCCGGTAAAACTCATTGGATTCTCGCGCGGTGGCAAAGCCCGCGTACTGACGGATGGTCCACGGCTGGTTGGCGTACATGGTGGCCGTCGGGCCTCTCATATAGGGTGCCAGCCCGGATAAGGTATTCACGGTGTCCAGGCCCGCCAGGTCCTCCGACGTATAGATCGGCTTTACCCGGATCCCTTCCGGTGTCTCCCACTCCAATGTCTCCAACGGCTTTCCCTTCAACTCCTTCAATGCCGCTTCTTCCCACTTCTTCTTATTGTCTGATGTCACGTTAATCACTCCCGTAGAATAAAATTTGAATTTTTTCGCCGCCGGATTTAAGAAAAATCCGGCAAATTTTTCGGTTTCATCATAACCGATTGAAGGTATTTGATCAATCTTCAGACTGGATATCCGGACGCTTGTCAAAACGAGGCCTGCTGGCCAATCCAATCATCTTCATACGGCGATGTGTTCAAACGCGCCGCTTCCGTAGGCCAGTTTGATGCAGTCAATGAATCGTCCCTGCGGTATCCTCTTATTCTGGTCATCGCTTTGAATCTGCCGCACAACAGCCGCCGGATCATCCGCATCAATCTCGTACAGCGCGAGATAACGGGCCTCATCTTCGTCCAGCCTGGGTTTCAGACTTCGATAGCGGTGCGCCAGCACGAGTCCCGGAGTTTCGGTAATGTCATGAAAATGAGTGTACAGGTACCAGTCGTTGAATTCTTTTTCCCGGGCAGGATCCGTGCAGATGGTCGGAACCACGAGCAAAACCTGCGGCATTCCATCAGGAAGGTGTGTTGCAGGCCGAAGCGGCGACTGGATGCTGCCGCGCAACGCTAGAAAATCCCAGATGCCGGTCTGGTGTGATTGCAGACAACCAATCATCCGGCCCTCGCGTTTCCGCCGGATGTTGTCTGCTTCAACCTGCTCAATCACCTGCCAGGGATTGTCCGAATCCAGGCGGTAAAGAACGAGATAACGGGGTTGCCCGGCCAGCATTCTGGATTTCAAATTCCGGTAACGGGTGATGGACGCGATACCGGGCGTTTGCAGAAGATCCGGTATATGAACATCCGGATACCAGTGGTTGAATTCATCTTCACGAGACTCATCGGTACAGCTTACATATTCGATCGCTATGGTTCTGGCTGGAAATAACTCACTCATTCTTTTTCCCTCCCGTCCGTCTCCCGTGTGCCGCCTCTTTATTATCAGGTTTTCCGTAAACCGCAAGCATCGACCACAAAAAATGCCCGGGGAAGGTTACAAAATTTCCCCGGGCATGTCTGCATGTTTCACACAAACTGCGATTTTACTTTCGCTGTCGCGTCGGAAAACCTCCAACGCGAGCTATTTCCCATACCCTTATGCAGCGGGCATCGCAGTGAAAACGCCACGCGGATCAACCTGTGTGCGGATGATCTTCAGGGCTTTATCCGTAATCAACTTTGTCTGCGGAATCTCCCCTTCGGGTTTGAGAAGTTCGAAACCGGTGAGAGACTGAGCGATTTCAAAAGTCACGCCCGGCGTCAGGGATTTCACCCGCATCCGTTTGCTGACCGGGTGAAAATCATAAACACCCCACGGGCTGATAACTGCCGCCGGGCCTTTACCGATAAGTCCTGCCTCCTGGCGTGAAGTGCCGCCGGTCAGATGCCCGACAGAAGTAACGAAATCAACTTTCTCCGGAAATTTATCCGGCGTCTGCAATCCGACCAGAACCATGTTTTCCGTAAGTGACGACAGGTCGTTGTTGCCGCCGCTGCCCGTCATGCGGACGGCTGGTTTATGATAATCCTTTCCGATCATGTGGGTGTTCACATTGCCATACATATCCACCTGGGCAAACCCGAGGAATCCGATATCCACATATCCGTTGTAGCACTGCGCAAAGGAATAGGACATTTCCATAACGGTCGGCGCTTTACGCCACGTGAACGGACAGCCGACTGACCAGGGCATGTCGCCTTCGATCGGGTCCTGTCCACCGGATTCATAAACGAGGGTGATGTTGGGGGCATGGGTTTTCTTGGCCAGAATCCCCGCCACCATGGGGATTCCGGTTCCGATATACACGATCGAATGATCGTGAATCTGCTGCGCGATAATATAAGCCAGTGTCTCTAAAGGATTGGCTGGTGCATTTAAGTCTTGCATAATACTCTCCTCATTAATAGTAGCGCCCTGGATCATGGTTCAGGGTGTATTCCTCATACGCGAAATTGATGTCTTCGTTGTCGCCCTCGGCGGCTTTCGTCTGGCGTCGTGCTTCGGCTATCCATTTTGCGCCTCCTAGTTTTTCCACGAATTCGAACTGATCCTTGACGCCCATAATCCATTCATCACAAAACGCCTTGTTGTTTTCCTCGGAAGCACCGCCGAAACGCATGCACTTCTCCCACCACTGCCGCGGCCAGTAGTAACAGCCGGGCATGCTGCCGGGAACCGCTCCAAAAGGCATCTCCACAACGGCATCCGCGTAAAAGAACGGAATGATCTGCCCCTGTTTGTTGTAACGGATATCGTTTTCAGGAACGATTTCTTCCGCGGTGATGATCAGCTTGCGCGCCGCGGCGGCAGCCGCAAGGTCATTCACGGCCGGTCCGTAAATGTAAGCGTTGCCGTACTTGTCCGCGCAGTGGCAATGAATAATCGAAACATCGGGATACAGGGCCGGAACAAACACAACGGGATCCTTGTCCGCCTTCAAGGGATTCTGCACCACTTTGAGATAAGGATTATAGCGAACCAGGTCGCTGGCCAGCATCTGCTTGCTGCAAAAACCGGGAACGCCAAGCTGAGCGGCCTTGAACCCCTGCGCGACGCCGCCGTGGCTCCATTCGGAAAGAATCTGGAATTTGCCGGCCTTGAGCGCACGGTCATAGACCTTGTCGATACCGCGCATTTCCGCTCCCGTATACGAGCTGTGGGAATATTTCACCAACCCGTAAGTAATAAAGAAACTCTGGTTTGTGTTGGGCGCTCCGATCATCTGCAGATTTTTTCTTCCCTGCCGGATGATTTCATGAAAAGCCTGCTGGGGAGTCCGGACGTATGAAAAACCGCCGTCGGTGATGATGTCGCCGTCCTTTACAAAGGTAGCAACCGCCTCGCCTATTGTCATGCGTTTGTCTTTTTTGGCGTGTTCTTTTTTCAAATGTGCTTCACGCGCCGATTCAAAATCGATTAACCGGTCAAGAACAGACGTATCCTTAATTCTGAGGTTCTCGACCGCCTCCTGATTGTAGAGATATTTTGCCATCTCTCATGCCTCCTAAAGTATTTCCCCTCCCGATATGTTTCCAGCATATCTTATATATTTTACCCTTATAATGACCGCCGGTCAAGTTTAATCATCACACACTTAAAGATACCGCTTTTCACCAAACAAATAAACCGATAATCTATAATAATATTAAGAATTAATCTTATTTTATTAACTCCGTTTCCCCTGGGCCGCACAGATTGGCACAAAGGTAAACTAACGTTTATTAAAGTAATGGACAACTTCGATTTTCTGAGTTATTATGTGAAACGTGGATTGTTCTTGTCACTTGTCGTTGGTTTTTTTCATGGACGTTCAAAACCCTCGTTTTTCGCATTACCTCTCGTAATGAAGGCACCTCATTTCCAGGACTCCACTCAAAAACATGGAAGTTCATCATTCATTCCGGACCTGCGCATGGTTAGCCAAGCCTTGGACCCGGATTAATATAAAGAAACAGGAGGAACAAGATTTGAGCAAGTTTCAGCAGATGTACAAGGAGAAATTGGTGACAGCCGAAGAGGCGGTCAAAAAAGTGAAATCCGGTGACTGGATTGACTGGGCGATGTTCAACGGTAAGCCTGTTGAACTGGACAAGGCGCTGGCGGCCCGCAAGGATGAACTGAGTGACATTATAATCATGGCCGCAGTGACCGTGCCGCCGGTCCCGGAAGTCGTTCAGAAAGATCCCAAGGGAGAAGTGTTTACTTATAACGACCAGCATTTCAGCCTGCTCACCCGCATGCTGCAGGAAATGTGCGGTGGCGTTTTTTACCAGCCGACTTTATATGGCGAATCGGAACTCTATGTCACAAACGGCATGTATGATCCGAAAAAAGCCGGCACGCCGCTTCGTGACCATTTCATGGCTCAGGTCACCCCCATGGACAAGGACGGATATTTCAACTGGGGGCTCCATAATTCTTGCTGCTATCTGCAGGCGATCAGTTCAAAGAACATCATCCTGGAAGTCAACAACAACATTCCCTATGCCTATGGCGGCAACATGGAGCGAATCCACATTTCGCAGGTTCACGCGGTAGTTGAAGGCAACAACACGCCGCTGGCTGAACTGCCCGTGGTTGAACCGTCGGATACCGACAAAAAAATCGCCGAGAATGTTCTGGCGTATCTGAAAGACGGCGACTGCATCCAGCTTGGCATCGGCGGAATGCCCAACATCCTGGGAAAAATGATCAGTCAGTCAGGTCTGAAGAATCTCGGCGGCTGGACGGAAATGCTGGTCGATGCCTACCATGATATGTGGGAAGCAGGCGTCATGAACGGCATGAAGAAAACATTTGACCAGGGGAAAATTAATTACACCTTCGCTCTGGGCGGAAAGAAACTGTATGACTGGATCGACCGCAACCCGGCGCTCGCCTCGTGCAGCGTGGGATACGTGAATCACCCGACCCGTCTGGCACAGATCGACAACCTGATTTCCATCAATCAGGCTCTGCAGGTGGACCTCTACGGGCAGGTCAACGCGGAGAGCTCCGGCTTCAAGCAGATTTCCGGCAACGGCGGAATGTCGGACTTTATACTGGGAGCATACTGGTCCAAGGGCGGCCGCAGTTTCATCTGCCTGCCTTCCACACACAAGAAAAAAGACGGCACGATCGAGTCGCGCATCGTTCCCAACTTTGACATCGGCAGCATCACCACCGTAACCCGTCAGATGGTCAACTTCATTGTGACCGAGTACGGCGCGGTGGCGCTTAAAACCTGCCCCACCTGGTACCGGGCGGAAAAACTGATCTCCATCGCCCATCCGGATTTCCGGGAGGACCTGATCAGGGAAGCCGAAAAGAGAAAGATATGGAGACAGTCCAACAAGAAATAACCATGCATTGAAGCGATTCACTGGAAAGCGAAAACCACCGGCCCAAAGCCGGTGGTTTTTTTGCGTATCAGGTTGCCAGACCCGGCAGGGCAATGCGCTTCTCCAGCCTGCGCGCCGCCAGAACAATTATGGCAATCAGCGCCAGGTAAACCAGTCCGGCCGTTACATAGACTTTGAAAAACTGGAAATTGGTGGAGGCAACCTCCTGCATCTGGGCAAAAAAGTCGTGGTACTGAATGAGAAAAGCGACGGAAGTATCTTTGAGGTTCTGGATGACCTGGTTGGTCAGCGAAGGAACGGACAGCCGCATCACCTGTGGTACAATAATCAGGCGGAAGGTTTCCCAGTACGTAAATCCCTGAGCCCGGGCGGCTTCCAATTCTGTCTTGTCCAGGCCGTTATAGGCGGTCGCCAGGTAGCGGGCGTTATAGGCGGAAACGTTCAGGGTAAAACCGATAACGGCCACGGTAAACGCCGACAGACGAATGCCGAACTCGGGCAGCCCGTAATACATCAGGAAGAGATGAACAATCAGAGGCGTCCCGATAAAGAAGGAAATAAAACCGTCCGTCCATTTCCGCACGGTTTTATTATGGCTGAGCGTCAGGTAAAAAACGCCGACCCCGCCGATGAGGCCGGTGACTGACATGATGATCATAAGTAGGACCGTATTTTTGAGACCCGCCATGATCTGGGGCCAGTAAGCGATAAGGTCTTTGATGAAAGCATCCATAGCGGCTACCTGTGATCGATGACGCTCAGGAAAAAATGCTTGATGCGCGAATCGGCGTGATCATAAAAAAGCCGCTCGGCAATGTCTTCGGCCACGACGATCCCCTGGTCCATGAAAATGATACTGTCAGAGATGTATTTCGCCAGAAACGCGTCATGCGTAACGCAGAGCATGGTGACGTTTTCCAGAAAAAGTTTGTTGATGACGGTAACCACTTCCCGGGACATTTCCGGATCGAGGGCGGACGTCGGCTCGTCCAGGAAAAGTACCGCCGGGTCCATGGCCAGAGCCCGGACAATGGCCGCCCGCTGCTTCTGTCCTCCGGAAAGCTGCGCGGGATATTTGCCGCTGTGCTCGAACATGCCCACTCGTTCCAGTTCATGCGCTGCTTTTTCGCCGGCTTCCTTTGGCTTCATTTTTCTGAGTTTGCGCAACCCCAGCGTAACATTTTCTTCCACCGTCAAATGCCGGTAAAGCGCAAAATGCTGAAAAACAAACCCGATGTCCGCACGGACTTTACGGATATCCACGCCCGGGCGGGTGATGTCCTCTCCTTTGAAGATGATCTGCCCGGAAGTCGGCTGCAAAAGCAGATTCAGGCAGCGCAGCAATGTGGACTTGCCGCAGCCCGAAGTGCCCATGACCACTTTGGATTGCCCTTCGGAGAGTTCCAGGTTGATCCCTTTGAGGACAGGCTTGCCGTCAAATGATTTCTCCAGACCTTTCACTTCAATCAGTGCCATAAGGGTTCCTTCTATTCGGGCGCCAGTCCCGGAATGCGAAATTTTTTCTCCAGCGTCATGAAAAGCATTACAAACAGCCTGTAAATCAAAAAGTAGATGATCCCGACGGCCAGATAGATTTCCAGCCCCCGAAGCGTCAGGGCAGCCAGACTCATGGCCTCTTTCATGATCTCAGGAATCCCCACCGTATAGGCAAAAGGAGTATATTTCAAAACGGAGGTAAACTCGTTGATCATGCCCGGAACGGACATCCGAAACATCTGAGGCATGATAATGTAGAGGAAAATTTCCCAGCGGTTGAGCCCCGCCGCTTCCGCCGCCAGAATTTCATCGCGGTCGACGGCGGCCATGGCGCCACGGAATACTTCCGCCAGATAGGCTCCGGAAACCAGCCCCAGGGTAGCGACCATGGACAAAAAAGGTGAAATCCGTATGCCGAGACCCGGCAGACCAAAGAAAAGGATAAACAGGAGAACCAGAACGGGAACGCTTCGGAATACATACGTATAGGCGGCCAGAAACATCCTGACCGCCTTCCATTGAACTGTGCTCAACACAGCCAGCAGCAGCCCGACCATCAGACCGGCGCTGATACTGGCTACGGTTACCAGAATGGTATATCCAGCGCCTCCGGCAAGCACCGTAAGGATTTTCCAGAAACTCATCTGAGCGGTTTACACCCTTCTATTTCATCCACTTGTCAACAATGGCTTTAAGTTTCTCCGGCCCCAGCTCGGCCATATACTTGTCGAAATCATCGCGCAGCGGCGATCCCTTGGGAAAGGCAAAGCCGAACATGTCAAATCCCGTAAAGACATAGCTGTCCTGAATATCGATTTTCTTTTTGTAAACCGAGGCGACCGAGCCGTCCAGGAACGCCAGATCCAGGTTGCCGTTCTTCAGGTCGGCCAGTACTTCATTGTAAGTCGGATACATTTTGACGTCGCTCAACTTGTAAACGCCCTGCGGCTCCAGTTTGTTTTTGATGAAGTCGCTGTAGGCCATGCCGCGCGGATAACCGATGGTGTATTTTTTAAGCCCGGCCAGGTCCTTGACGACAATGTTTTTGCTTTTCAGGCTCACCAGGTTCCAGGTGTTGTCCATGTAAGGTTTGGAAAAGTCCATCACTTCCTTGCGCTTGTCGGTAATGGAAATGGCCGAAAACGCCACGTCCGCCTGCTTGCCTATTACCGCACCGAGCATACCCTGCCAGTCGTAAGACGTGATCTTGTACTGGCGGTTGCGGGCCTTGCAGTAGCCTTCAAAAATTTCCAGGTCCATACCCTGAAACTTTCCGTTTTCCTCAAACATGTTCGGTGGCGACGTCGGACACACGGCCACTTTGATTACCGAGGCTTCTTCTTTTTTACCGCAGCCCGAAAACATCAGAGGCAAAAGGCATAACAGGCAAATGAGCAGAACGATTTTTTTCATAACAGATCCTTTCCTTTCGATATTTCAAAGATTCTAGTCGTAACGCGGCGCGATTATAGGAAGATCAACCGGATGTGTCAATGGATTTATGAAAGGCCGACGCAAGCCGGCCGAACATGTCTCCTCAGCCTTCCGCCGATCAGGTTTTGGGATGGTCGGGCAGTCTCGTTCGAACCAGTTTAACCACAATGCCCGCCAGTGTCGGGTCAGGACAATGGATGAATTCCGTTGTGACACCGTCCGAGTCAAGGCTCTTTTCATAAGGCGTTCCTTCGTAGGTCCAGTCCAGCAAAGCGCCATGGTTCAATGCCTGGATAAAATTCTGAAGGGACCCCAGAAGCCACGGGCAAAGCTTTCCGATATCCTGCGGATAGGCAAACCGCTGCCCCGCCTGATAGCTGTTCTGTCCGTCGCCGCGGTACATCCATTCACAAATTCCCTGCTTCACCATGTCGGGCGGCAAAATGACTTTCTTGCCGTCTTTTTTCAATTGCCCGCCCTTCCCTTCAACGATTTCAAATTCGATTTTGTATCTGGCCATATTTAAGCTCCCTTTTCTTCAGGCTCATCGGTTCCGTCAAGCCATAAAAATGAATGCCTTCCACGCTATTCTCCCTTGAAAACCGGTGACCGCTTCTCCAGAAAAGCGGTTATGCCTTCCTCGTAATCGTGACTGTCATAAACGAAACGCCGCAATCCTTGCAGTCGTTCAAACTGCTCCGGGGAAATCGGGCGGGCGCCCGATAGAATCCGGAGCTGCTCCTTGATGACAGCTACCGAAAGAGAAGACCGCGAGGCAATACGCTTCGCCAGGTTAATGGAAAAATCGATCAGTTCCCCGGAAGGTACCAGATGGTTCAGAATTCCAACGCGTTCGGCCCTTTCCGCGGCGATGGGATCAGCTGTAAAAAACATTTCTTTGGCGATGTTCAATCCCACCCGGTTCATGAAATGCAGAACGCCGGAAGCATTGTAGGGCAGACCGATCCTGGCGGAGTGATGGCAAAAGTCGACGTTTCGTCTCCAACCACGAGATCGCAGCTGATCACCAGGTCGCAGGCTCCACCCCATACGCTGCCGTGCACAACGGCGATTACCGGGTTGGGATACTGCTGAACAGCGCGCAATAATCTTTCCAGCGAGTCAAAGTAACCAAGGGGATCACGGCGGGTTCGGGGCAACTCCTGAACATCGTGCCCGGCCGACCAGACTTTGGCGCCGGGGGCGGCGCGGAGGAGCACCACGGGAACCTTGTTCAATTTAAACTCGGTAAGACCTCCAATCAGCTCATCCGCCATAAGCCCGCTCAGGGCATTGCGCTTTCCCGGGTGATTCATGGTCAGAATGCCGATGCCCTCCTTGATCTCCCGCTCTATCAGAGACATATCCTCCTCCTTGCCTTACTTTCGTGTCCTTCTTTTTGAACAATTTGACCGGTGTCCGTTTTACCACAGGTTCATTCAGAGTTCTATGGCTGATGCATTACTGCATCTCCGGCCGGACACTGTGCGTTTCCCGGTCACCGCGACAGTCCTGCGGAAGCCAAGATTATGATTGCCTTATCCATCCGGAGATGGTAAAAATTTCCATGAGTTGAAAAGATGTTCCCTTGAAGTCGCCGGTTACGCAAAAACGGCATCAACCATTCATTGATCCTGTGCGAGCCGAAACCCTATGTTCACTCTAAAAACCCTTCTGCTGGAAAAGAACAGGCCCGTATGGACGGTATCGCCCGACAATTCCCTCTACGAAACCTTGAAAATCATGAATGAAAAGAACATCGGAGCCGTGCCTGTCGTCAACGAAAAAAACCGGTTAATCGGAATCTTTTCCGAACGGGATTTTGCACGCAAGGCCGCCTCCGTAAAGCAACTTTCCCTGAAAATTCCCGTAAGAGCATTTATGACCCGAAAAGTTCGTTATGTCACTTCCGATAACACCATGGAAGACTGCATGTCCATTATGACCGCATACCGTGTACGGCATCTCCCCATCCTGGAAAATCACAGGATTATTGGAATCGTCACCATTGGAGACGTTGTCAAACACACCATTCAGGAGCAAAAATTCATCCTGCGAAAAGTCCTCGACTCGATCGAGGAAGGCAAAAGCAATTTACGGATGACCATTAAATTCAATATTGAGCAGAATATTCTTCCTCTCGTCAAGGCCCTTGCCCAGAAATATTCCGACGACCCTTCGTTCCGTCTGCTGGAAGAACATCTCGATCAGATCTCTTCCGAATATTACAGAAAGCTGGTCACGTCCGAATATAATTTTACACCCACCGAAATTTCCATCATCAAGCTCATCAAGGCCAACTACAGGGAGAAAGAAATTTCAGAGGCCCTCAACATTTCCATTTCTACGGTCAAAAAGCACAAGTACGCCATCCGCGGGAAACTGGGCATCCGGAACAAAACCGGAAATATCACCGCCTATCTTGATCACGTTGATTAGGTTCTATTTTATATAGAACTTTATCCCTTCCTTTATTCACCTTATCATTTTGTCCCGTCAGATTATAATAGAATCAAAACCATATTTGAGGAGGACAGGGTTATGCTGACCGTAAGAGATTTATTATCAAGGAAAGGAAGCAACACGGTATCCATTCATCCCAACAATACTGTTTACCAGGCCCTTCAGACGATGGAGACGCATGGCATCGGCGCCGTACTGGTCATTGAAGGAAAAGAACTGCTCGGTATTTTTTCGGAGCGCGACTACGCAAGAAAGATTGCCTTGAAAGGCAAGGATTCACGATACACCCTTGTAGGAGAAGTGATGGTTAGAGAATTGACGTCGGTAACTCCCGACGACAAAGTTTCTGACTGTATGAAATTCATGACGGATAAACGCATTCGACATCTGCCTGTATTGCAGGACGGTAAACTGGTCGGAATTATTTCCATCGGCGATGTCGTCAAGGGAATTATTGATCAGCAACAGGCTACGATTAATAATCTGGAGCAGTATATTTCCGGCGGTTATCTGCAGCAGGAATCTGTACAGTAGGAGAGTAAAAACAGGGGGCTGAAGCACACAGCCCCCTCATACATAGAGACAGGCAACCCGGCAACACTACTTTAAAAGGAGAAAAACGAATGAACATAAGAGACATGTTGAAGGTAACGGGGTTCAAACCTCAGGCGTTAATCACTGTCGAACCGGATGAATTTTCCTCGGCGGCCATCCGGAAGATGGCGGAACACGATAAAGGCGCGCTTCCCGTCTGCAATGAAAAAAACGAGTTGATCGGAATTGTAACGGAACGGGATATCATACGAAAGTGCTTTGTGCGGGGCGAATTTAAAAACAAGAAAATAAAGGAAATCATGACCGAAAAAGTCGCCATCGCCAGGGAAGACGACGATCTGGACTACGCCATCAAAACCATGAAGAAGGAAAAGATCCGGCATCTCCCGATCGCCGAAGGCAAAAGCGTTGTCGGCATTCTTTCCATGAGAGACCTTCTGGGCTTTCAATACGAAGAAACGCGGACAAAGATCAAGTATATGCGCATGCTGCACAAGAGTCCGGTGCTTCAATGAGCGATTGATACATTGCTAAAGCTGAATTTATACAAAAAGGCGGAATTAGAAATGATCCCGCCTTTTTTACGCCTTATTCTTTCAATAACCGTCCGGGCGAGTCAACGCCTGAAGACCGTTGCGCGCTGACTGGTGCGGTTTTCTCCGTTGCTGCGGGGATTGAGTTAAAGGCAAAAACTTTCATTCACGTTCCCGATACTTTATCCGGCGGCCTGTTCAACGGACCGCCGGATAACTCGGATGATCATTGATTTACATGCCTGTTACGGGCAGGACTGGCTGGTATCGGTAACTTTCAGAGACGAAATGCGGTCGTTCCAGCTCTCCTTGCCCTTCAGGTTGGCGTTCTGGCTGGTCATGTACGGGTATTCCCGGCCGCTGGACAGCGTCATGCAACGGCCTTTGAAATTGGTGTGTTCATAAATCAATACACGAACACCGGAGCCGACTTTGATGGAGGAAATGCGGTCATTCCATTTCGCTCCGGTCGGCGTGTTCCATTTTGTCAGGTCCGGAACATCGGTGCCTTTGCTCCATTCCACGGAGGCGCCGGCAAAACTTTCATGCTCAAAGAAAAAGGCCTTGTCGGCATTAGGCGTACCCATCGGCTGTACTTTGGTCGAATCCGGGCAGGCCGGGCTACCGCAGTGATAGGAAATTGAGCCGGCTTTATCGACAGCCTGATAATACGTCTGCGCCAGTTCCATGCAGGCCGTTTTGGCGGGTTCTTTCTTCGGCTTGCAGATATTCTCCATCCGGTTCTTGAAGTCCTTGTCACACATGCTCTTGGAGGAACAGGTGGATGAGCATGTTGCGTAACACTTGTCATGATTGTAACAGGGGTTGTTGAAATTCACGCCGGGAACCGGCTTGTTCGGAATAGGATTGGGAAGAGTCCGGTTGTATGCCTCGATTTTGGGTCCGCAATAATTTGTACGCGAATTGTAACTCTCAAAAGCACCGGCCACAGACGCTGCAAGAACGGTCAGACAGGCCGCCATTACGACTGCCAGCCATTTGCCCGCAAGGGCCCGGCCGCCACGACCAACATTGGTCCGATCTTTCATATCCGACTCCTTTCATTGTTACGTTGGGTTGATTAACCAGAAACGGAAACTCCCTCTTGCTGGATAAGAAGTATAGGAAGATCAGGCCTGTCTGTCAAGACGATCTTCCGCGGAGGCATGAGAAAGTACCCTGACCGTAAGAACCGGACAAAAGCAGGGATGACTATACCCGCATCACTGACCCGGGTTTAACCGGTCCATCCTGTACACAGTAAGATAGCGGTCAACCGCCTGCTCAATGGTCGGAAAGAAGTTTTCTACGCCCAGCCTGTTGAAAAGGCCATAGCGCTTCAGGGTATCCTTTACCGGACCCTTCATTTCCGCGAAAAACAAGTCCATCCCGGCTTCGTGCAGCATTTGATCCAGTTCGGACAGCATTTCGGCGGCTGTGGTATCCACATCGGTAATCGGTTCCGCCGTGACAACAACCCATTTTGTCGGGGTGGGAGCTTCCGCCAGGGCTCTGAGGATCTGTTCGCGAAACGTCTCGGCGTTGGCGAAAAACAGCGGGGCGTTCCAGCGAAAGAGCACCAGGCCGGGAATCACCCTGGCTTCAGGATGACGGGAGATATCGTGATAACTCTTTAATCCGTCCACGTGACCGAGCACGGCGTTATAAGGTCTCCAGGCGCGCCAGATGAAAGCAAACAGGGCCAGTCCGACGGCGATAAAGATGCCTTGAATGACGCCCAGAAGCACCACGCCCAGAAAGCACACAATGGACAGGACAAACTCATCACGACGAAGTTGATACAGGCGCACAACGCCGCGAATCTCCACCAGACTGATACAGGCGGCGATGACGACGGCGCCCAGAGCCGCCCGGGGAAGATTTTTCAGCAGAGTGGGTGCAAAGATCAAAAGGAGACCAATGCAGGCAGCGCCGACCAGGCCGGTGATCTGTGTTTTCGCTCCGGCAGACCAGGCTACCGGTGTGCGCGACGCGCTGCTGGTCACGGGAAACCCCTGGAAGAAACCGGTCGCGACATTGGCCGCCCCTAGAGCGATAATTTCCTGATTGCTGTCCACTTCCTGTCCTGCGCGCAGGGCAAACGCACGGGACAGCGTACTCATATCGGCAAACGACACCAGCGAAATCGCCACCGCGGCGGCGCATAAGTCCCGCACTTCCCGCCAGGACAAATCCGGGATCCGGAATTGCGGCAAACCCTGCGGCAGCGCTCCGATCACTGCAATTCCCCGGGAGGACAAATCCAGCAGAGAAACCACCATCGCCGCTCCGGCCACGGCAATCAGCACACCCGGAATCCGCGGCGCCCACCTTCTGAAGCCAAGAATAACCGCCAGGCAGACGATTCCGATTCCGCAAGCCGTCCAGTTGATCCGGCCGCTCCAGATCCCCTGCACCAGGCCGCCCGCTTCCTCCAGGAAACTGCTGCCGCTGACGGAAAAGCCGAGAACTTTCGGCAACTGGCCGATCAGCACCGTAAGCGCAATTCCATTGAGATAACCGTCGCGAATCGGTTTGGAAAGGAGCTCCGTGATGAAACCAAATCTGGCCAAACCCGCCAGGATGCACAGCACCCCGGATAAGACGGCCAGCATGGCGGCCAGAGACACCGCCTTCTCCATACTGCCCGCGGCCATCGGCAGAATGGTAGCCGCAATCAGTCCGGCCAGGGCGGAGTCGGGCCCCAGCACCAGAATGCGGCTGGGACCGAAAACGGCATAGGCGACCAGCGGAACAATGGTTGCGTAAAGGCCGTAAATCGCCGGCAGACCGGCCGCCTGAGCGTATCCCATGCCGACAGGCACCAGAATAGCGGTCAGGACCAGCCCGGCGCCGATATCGGAGGCCAGCCAGCCGCGCTGATAATTCCGGAGTGTCGCCAAAACAGGAAAGAAACGATACAGACCGCGGGGGCGGGCACTGAGAACAAACGGATTTTTTCCGGGAAATTGCGGGTTCGCCAAACTGCACCTCAATGATATAATCTATTCCGTCACAAGCATCCTGACGGCTGCGAAACCGTCATTGTGCTTATTTTCGTTTTATAATCATTCGGAATGATTTTTACAAGAAGCAAACCGGCGACTGAAAGAAGGCCGGATGAATATTTCATTGACATACCCGACCTTCAATTTTATAGTTTAACAAACGACAGACCAAAGATAAGGAGGATGTATGATTTCAAAAATCCTGTTACCGACGGATGGATCGAAAGCATCTCTGAAGGCAGCCGCCTTTGGCGTGGACCTCGCGCGGCAGCTCAACGCCTCAATCATTGCCCTGTGCGTTATCGATAAGCGCCTTTTCATGGGACAGACGGTGCCGGCATCAAAAGCACCCAAACACCTACAGGAGTCCGCGGAAGATTACCTGCAGGAAGTCGCCGACACATGCATCGGAAACATCATGCAAATGTGCGGACAGCACGGCGTCAAAGCCAATCGAGTCATCCGGACGGGTTACCCCGTTGAGGAAATCATCAAGGAAGCGAAAAAATCGAAGGCCCAGTTGATCATTATGGGGTCCCGCGGGCGGAGCGCTCTGTCCGCAACGGTTCTGGGAAGCGTATCCTACGGCGTTCTCCATAATGATAAAAGCATTCCCGTTCTGATCGTTCGGGAGTAGCGGCGTTTTTTTCAGGAAAGGAAGTTCCGTTTTGACCGATCCCATTGCACAGAAAGTTGACCAGTTCTTCGCGGAAGGTTACCGGTGCGCCGAAAGCGTGCTGCTTTACGTCGCCGGGAGCAAAAACATCCAATCCGACCTGATCCCCCGTATCGCCACCGGTTTTTGCGGCGGCATGTCGCGCACACGGGGAACCTGCGGTGCGGTCGCAGGCGCGGTGATGGCCATCAATCTTTTTTACGGCCGCGACAACCCGGCCGTGCCGGTCGACCAGAGTTATCCGGCGGTTCAGAAATTCATTAAAGCTTTTGAGGGAAAATTCGGTTCGGTCAACTGCGAGAAGTTGACCGGTTGCGATCTGGCGACGGAAGAAGGCCGGAAGAAATTTCTGGACGAAAACCTCATCGTAACGTGCAAAAACTTCACCGCCGAAGCCACGCGGATGGCCCTCGCAATCATCGACGAAAAAGAATAAACCAGCGCAGCCTAGGCGGAGAGGACTTTCTCGATATCCAGAAGCGTCGTGACGCCTTCCGTCATTTTCGCCATGCCGGTGATGAAGTGTGTATCCAGCCGGGCACCGAAGGAAGGCGTGTTTTCAATCACGGACTCCTTGATGTCGGCAACGGTCAGCACGGCATCCGTAATCATCCCGATCCGCGTTGAACCGCTGACGCCCGCCACATCCACAACAATGATGCACATTCGGTCATTGTACTCAATGGCTTCCATCCCCAGCTTCAGCCTCAGATCCACAATCGGGATGACTTTCCCACGCAGATTGATCACACCCTTTATGTAACCGGGAAGTTTCGGCATGGAACGGATGGGCTGCATGCGGATAATCTCACGCACATCGAGAACCGGAACTCCGTAACGTTCTCCGGCCAGCTGGAAAATGATGTATTTCCCTTCACGCGTGGATTCGACAATGATTTTATCCCGCAACCCGATTTTCGGAGCCGTCGCGGGCTTGCAGGTTTCCGCGTCTTCCGCTCCCGATAACTCGACGGCGGCGTCGGTCCGGGCCGCTTTCCTTTCGACTGCCGCCTCTTTGCAGGCGGCGTCGGCAAAACGCAGATCCACGAATTTTTCCAGATTGATAATGTCGCCGATCCCCATGTTGTCTTTCATGAAACGCTGAATGACATCCAGGTCCTCCATGACCGGATACAGATTATTCGTCGTGATTCCGTTTGGTTCCGTTAACACTTTCAACAGAAGCGACGGATCCAGGCCGATTTTCTTTTCCGGATCGAGAAAAGACGCGGCAATTTCCGCTGAAGGCTGTGGGTGGTTGACGATGAATTTGCCGGAATCCGCGAGCAGCTGGGTGAATTCATGAACGGCATCGGTATTGCGCGAGATGAAATCATCCCGGAAAACCACCACACAGCAGGGATGCTGATCCCAGATCTCGCTGGAAATCAGCTGTTTCTCGGCTATTCCCGCAGCAATGGCCCGCGAACCGATGGGCTCGGCCACCATGAAGCCGCAGGCGTTGGGCGTTTCCGCCAGAAATGCCGGCATGTTGACCGGAGCCGCTACTTCAAAAACCATGTTGACCGCGCCTGCGCCCACAACGCCGGGTTTGAGCCCCATCTCCGAGAAATATTTAAAGGCCAGCATGTTGTGAATGGACATGCGGTGCGGAATGAAAAAAACTTTATGTTTAAAGAATTGCTGATACGGCTTGCGGTATTCAAAAGCCTTGTTGCGCACCATGATGCTCCCGTTGCGGTGAGCGAACAGCACCAGCCTGATCGGCGTCCCGTAGTTGAACAGATCCATGGCGATCGGCGCCAGAATAAACGCCGCGTCCACCTGTCCGCGTTCGAGCGCATCCTGGACCAGATTCCAGCTCATCAGGCACCGCGTCTCCAGCGAGAAGGTATGGGGCTTGATCTGCCCGGTTTCTATGCGGTGTTTGAGCACGCCCAGGGCCAGGTGATCCGTAATC
The DNA here is from genome assembly GCA_963682015.1 of Smithellaceae bacterium. Taxonomy (GTDB): domain Bacteria; phylum Desulfobacterota; class Syntrophia; order Syntrophales; family Smithellaceae; genus UBA8904. The sequence continues at coordinate 1,003,902 of OY820932.1, forward strand.
TGAATGTGGGCAACCTTCAAAACGGACCGGCCGTCGGCCGTCGTTCTGGGAACCGCTTCGGCAGCCTGGACCGGGACTTCCTTTTTCACGCCGAAAATTTCTTCGATTTTGCTTTTGAGTTCGTCGGGAGAGAAAGGCTTGGCGACCACGCCCGACGCTCCGGCTTCCATCGCCTGCTTCACGTATATTTTGTCACCCTGTCCCGTGGCCATTAAAAAAGGAATATCCTGATATTGCGGCGTCTGGCGCATCCAGGTTAAAACATCCATGCCGGATTTGTTCGGCATGTTCCAGTCGGAGATGACCAGTTGAACATCGCCTTCCGACTCTATCTTTTCCATGGCCTGCACTCCATCCGCGGCCTCTATGATGTTTTGATACCCGATCTGCTGAAGAATTTTGACTTCCATCTTGCGCATGGTGGAGCCGTCCTCGGCAAGGAGGATTTTCATTTTCTGATCCATGTTCATAAGTTCATTCTCTTTCATGGGTTAGCAGTTTATATTATGAAAATAACACGGAATACCGGCAACACACGGTATGCATACAAATGTATCGTCACAACCGGGCATAACTTTAGAAAATCGGATAAAACAAAAAATCTTGTTCAGCGGAAATATTACCCGCCTATAAAATATTGTCTCATCTCCTTTTCCCTATACAATGCATTGATTTTGCAAGCACTTTTCAAAAATCATCTGCCACCCGCCATTCTGACAATGATAATTCCAGACATTCGCTTGCAGTTTTTGTATTGACAAGCATAAGTTTAGATATTATATAGTATATAAACTTATTAACTTATAAACATACAAACTATGATACATAAGTACATTCAACTAAAGAAAAATGAAAACAAATAATTCCATTCATTTAAAAATTCTCGGGAGGACTCATGGAAAGCATTCTTAAACTTCAGGCCGATGTATGTAAAATTTTCGCCAATGATAAACGTCTGGAAATCATCAATTTGCTCAAGGACAGGGAAATGTCCAACAGCGAGCTTATGCAGAAGACCGGCCTGTCCAAAGTCAACATTTCCCAGCACATGAACGTATTGAAGTCAAAAGGAGTCGTCATCGTCAGAAAAGAGGGCATACAATTATATTACAGTATAGCCAATCCCAAGATCATCCAGGCGTGCAATCTGATGAGAGAGGTTCTCGTGGAACAACTGATGGAAAAGGAGAAGATGGCATCCCGTCTGGTCAGGGCATCCGGTCAGAAATCCAAACCATAAGCGCCAAAATGGAATCGGAAACACCTGCGGTAATCATGAACAACAGGTCATGAATAAAGGCCTTCAGTGAAGGGTAAGAAATAATTCCATCAACAAACAAATGCAGGAGGATTTATGAAGAGAAGTATTTTGTGGTCTTTTGCGGTCATTCTGGCCGTAATGTTCATGTCCGTAAGCGCTCATGCGACCAACGGCATGCGGATGATCGGTTTCGGCCCCGTACAAAACTCCATGGGCGGAGTAAGCGTCGGACTGCCACTCGATGCGGCGTCTATACTGACCAACCCGGCCGGCATGAGTTTTCTCACAGGTCGAATTGATTTCGGTGCGACATACTTTAAGCCTTCCGTCGAATACAAGGCCGTCGGGGCGGCAAGCGGGACAACCATTGATTCCGACCGCGGAGCGTCTCCTATCCCCGCCTTCGGACTGATCATTCCCCTCGGGGAAAGATTCCGCGTAGGTCTCGGCGCATACGGTGTGGCCGGTATGGGCGTTGATTATCGTGCCGATCTTTACGGAAGCACAACCTATACGTCCTATTCGCAAATGCGTTTTTCCCCGGCTGTTTCCTACAAAATCAACAACATGATTTCCGTCGGAGCCGCAGTTAATGTCATGTATGCCACCATGGAATTTAACGTGGCCAGCGCAGCAGGTCAGCTGCCGCATCCCAGCACTTCTTCCTTTGGTTACGGGGCAACGGTTGGTGTGCTGGTAAAACCGGTTGAATATATTCAGATCGGGCTGGCCTACGAAACAAAAAGCTATTTTCAGGATTTTGAGTTCAATACCGCAGGCGGGCGGGACAAGCTGGACTTTGATCAGCCTCAGACGGCAACCCTCGGCCTGGGCATAAAACCCATCAAGAATCTGGCGATCGGTCTTGACGTGCAATGGATTCGATGGTCCGAAACCAACGGCGCAAATCTGCCCCAGTACGCAAGCAATGTGAGCGGCGCCATGCCCTGGAATATGGATTGGAGAGACCAGTTTGTGTATAAAATCGGCGTCCAGTATCAGGTTCATCCCATGGTGGCTTTGCGGGCGGGATATAATTATGGCAGAATGCCTCTGAACAGCATACGCGCATTTGAAAATATCGCATTTCCTGCCGTTTCCGAACATCACATCACAGCAGGCGTGGGTATCAACTTCACCGAACGCTTCTCCCTCAATATTGGCGGCACGTATTCACCGGCCGCAAAAATCAGCGGCACCAATATTATGCAGGGTATTGTTTCCTACGAGGCCCAGATGTCCCAGCTTGCCTTTGATATGGGGTTGACCTATACATTTTAACCTCGGAAACGGGCCGAACGGCAGCATATCCGTCCGTCCGTCCGGTCCGTTCAGGAAAGAAGCCAGTACCGGAAAAAAGTTGCGGATCGTAAACAAACGGGAGATTCCTCATGAAAAAAATTCTGATCATCGGCGCAGGTACGGCGGGAACCATGATGGCCGTTCACCTCTCGCGTAAACTGAACCGCAGGGAGTGGTCTGTCACCATCCTCGACAAGGACGAGAATCATTACTACCAGCCCGGCTACCTTTTTATACCCTTTGGAATCTATTCCAAAGAAGACGTCATTCGGAAGGGTTCGAAGTATATCCCCCGGACCGCGGACTATCTGCTAGCCGAAGCCGATCAGATTATTGCCGACCAGAACAAAGTCAAGCTGAAGGACGGCAGGGAGATTTCGTACGACATTTTGATTATCGCCACCGGCACAACTATCCATCCTGAAGAAACCGAAGGGATGATGGAAAACGGCTGGCGGGAAAATATCTTCGATTTTTACACCGCTGATGGTGCCGAAGCGCTGGCAAAGAAACTTGCAAATTTCAAGAAAGGTAAAATAGCGGTACACATCGTCGAAATGCCCATCAAGTGCCCGGTGGCGCCTTTGGAAATGGCATTTATGAGCGACTGGTATTTTACCAAAAAGGGAACGCGCAAGGATATTCAGATTGATTTTGTTACCCCTTTACCGGAAGCTTTCAGCAAACCGGCCACCGCCAGAGTCATGGGAGACCATCTCAGGAAGAGAGGAATCAATCTGGTTGCGGATTTTGGAACCGAACGCGTCGAGCCGGGCAGGCTTGTAAGCTACGACAACCGAACGGTTGATTATGATCTGCTCATTACCACCCCGACAAATCTGGGAGATATTCTTCTGGCCCGTTCCGGCCTGGGGGACGATCTGAACTATGTCCCTGCAGACAAACACACCCTGCAGGCAAAAACCAAAGACAATATTTTTGTTCTGGGTGATGCGACCAATTTGTCCAGTTCGAAGGCCGGTTCCGTCGTTCATTTCCAGGCGGAAATTCTTACGGAAAACATTCTCAGCTATATTCAGGGCAAGGAACTCCGTGGAAGCTTTGACGGCCATTCGAACTGCTTTATTGAATCGGGTTACGGCAAGGCTTTTCTTCTTGATTTTAATTACGACATCGATCCCGTGGAGGGCTCGTACCCCTTGCCCGTTGTCGGACCGTTCAGTCTGCTGAAGGAAACCCGGCTTAACCACCTGGGCAAATTGGCCATGAAATTTATCTACTGGAACATTCTGCTCAAAGGTATTCCGGCACCCGGCATTTCCGCAAAAATGAGTACGGCGGGAAAGAAGATTCCGCATCCATCCGGTGCCTCACAGAAAACATAACATTTACAAGATCATGAAGGAGGTCATATGGCAACAAAAGAAATAGCGGGAAAAACAATAGATGTTACGGACGAAGGGTATTTAACCAATCCGTCCCAGTGGACGAAGGAAGTCGCAGAAGCCATTGCCACTGAAGAAGGAATCACTCTTTCGGATGCGCACTGGAAGGTCGTGAATTTTCTGAAGCAGGACTTTGCCGCAACCGGTGTTCTTGCATCCATGCGTCGAATCAACAAAACAGGCGGCATCGCCACCAAGGATTTGTATGAGCTCTTCCCGAACGGGCCGCTTAAAAAAGCCGCCCGCATCGCCGGGCTTCCCAAACCAACAAGCTGCGTGTAATGAAGGAGAAAGTCATGGCTGAAGAAAAAATTAAAAAGGTATCCATCATATGCTCCAGGGGTTCCCTGGAAGGGATTTATCCCTCCCTGATCATGGCCAACGGCGCCCGCATGGAAGGAATCGAGGCAAATCTGTTTTTTACTTTCTTCGGGCTCGATGCGATTACCAAAAGCAAAGTAAAAAAAATAAAGGTCGCCACGGTCGGTAATCCCGCCATGGGCATCCCCACGGTGATCGGCGCGATTCCCGGCATGTCCGCTATGGCCACATGGATGATGAAGAAGCAAATGGACAAGCTGGACATTCCGCCCATTGACGAATTCATCGAAATGATCGCCGCCGCCGGCGGAAAGCTGTATGCCTGCAAAGCCAGCGTGGATATGTTCGGCCTCAAGAAGGATGATTTTCTGGATGACGTGGAAAAAATCCTGACGGTGGGTGAGTTTTACGAACTGTCCGCAGGAGGCCAGATTATTTTCACATAATTCTGTCCGGTTCTGGATCCCCCGGGAAAGCATAACACTCGAAACGGTTCTCTAAACGAGATCGACGTGTGTTATGATTTTCCTGGAAGGTGGTCAACCTGACGGCAATGCCAAAAGATCCGGTCAGCAAGATTCACAAAAAAGAAATGCACTACATGTAAATTCCATGCTCTTACACCACGGCGGCGGAAACCGTTTCAATGAGCTTGCTGGCGGCGGAATACAGCTGATCCGTAACCGCTTTGAATTGAGAAAGAGAACCGGACATTTTTGCGGCGCTGGCATTCAGATCCGCCATGGCTTCGCTGATCTGTTTGGAACCCAGTGACTGGAAATGCATGCCGTCGTTCACCTTGTCAAACTCCGGCCCGAGATAGGCAACCTTGGTAATGACCTGGGAAAGCTGGGCTGTCGCATCATCCGCCGACCGGACTCCCTGGGTGACTTCCTGGCCAAAATGGTCCATCTCCTTTACGCCGTCCGCCACGGATTCCTGCATTTCCGTTATGATTTCCGATATATCCAGAGTCGAAATCGCCGTTTCATTGGCCAGCCGCCCGATTTCCCGGGCAACAACGGAGAAACCTCTGCCGTATTCGCCCGCTTTTTCCGCCTCAATGGCGGCATTGAGGGATAAAAGATTGGTCTGATCCGAAATTTTCGTGATCGTCTCGATAATGCTGTCGATGCTCTTGGCTTTCTGGGAAATCAGGGCAAGCTTCTGCGAAAAACTGCCCGTACCCATGGACAGGGTCTGCATGGCGGCCTGCAGATCCGACAGGCTGGCCTGGCCCGCACTCGCGAGTCTCGACGCTTCCAGGGCGGCATTCTTGACGCCGTCCATGGTCACGGCCAGATCCTGGGATGTCGCCGAAATCTGACGGGCGGAAACGCCTACCTGCGCCACGTTGCCTTCCAGACTTTTCATCGCGTCTTCCTGCTGGCCGGAAGCGAACACAATCGAAGTGGCGATATCGTTGAGGCTGTCGGCGCCTTCGCGAATCCGGATGGTCTGCTCCCGGATGCTTTCCGTCATCCTGTTCATGGTCTGGCTCAAAACGCCCATTTCGTTACGGCTGTCGCCCCCCACGTCAATCTTCGCGCGAAGATCGCCGCGAGCCACGCTTTTAACCGCGTACGTCACCCTGGACATGGGCTTGGTGATCAGGTTCATGGTCATAAAATAAACAAGCAGGGTCACCGCCACGGCAACCAGCAGCATACCGACAAATGTTTTGGTCAGGAAGGCGAATATGCCGGACATGATTTCATCGTAGTCGCGGCAGAAAATGACATACCAGCTGTCTTCCATATGAAACTGTGCGGTAGTTAACTTTTCCACATAATAGGCTTTTTCCTTTCCGTCAAAAGCCGACAGAAAATAGGACTCCCCGGTGCTGATTTTTGTCATCAGCGGTTTGATCATGCCCATGGCTTTCTCGTTCAGAATTAATTTTTTCTGGGGATGGGAAATAATCCGGCCGTCCTCATCGAGCATCACCAGGTAACCGGTCGTGCCGATAGCCGATTTTTCCACAAAGAACTCCGTAAAATAATCCATCCGGGGGGCAACAATCGTCGCGCCGACGATCGCACCGTTGTGCATAACGGGAACACAGACGACAAAGATGGGATTTCCCCGCAGGAGGCTCGGATAGACTTCGCTGATATAGTAGGGTTTCCCCGAAAAGACGGCCTTGATATAGGTGAATTGCGGGCCGCATTTGCCGACGGTTTTGCCGCCGACCGTATCGATAAAGAAATTCCCGTTTCCAATGACCTTTTTTTCACCCGCCGCCTCCACGGTCAGGGTTTTTCCTTCTTCGAGTTTGAGCGCCAGTGGAATGTTTTCATAATAGGGGTAAAGCGTATGCATGTCCGAGAGGTATTTCTGGACAGCCGCCCTTTTTTGTGTGTCCGCCGGCGCCAGGCAGGCATCCACAACCCGGGGGTCCCGGGCAATGATCTGCGCCGTACGAATCTGCTCTTCCAGCCAGCGCATCAGGGCCTGGTTGGTTTTTTTCGCGATGACTTCGGACAATTCACGATTCGTTTTCATCGCTTCCGGCTTGCCCAGGAAATAGACAGTCACCGAAAACACGATAAAGAGCAAAGAAATGGCGGGAATGATCAGCAAAAGATACTGTGTGGATATTTTTCGCGGCTTGCGCTTCTTAACGGATGGGTCTTGGATCGTCATAGGAGTTCATCCATCGTGTTATTTTTATCTCTCGCCTCGTATTTTCGATACTCTATTCCCGATAATTAATCAATACTTTCGGTGAGCGGAACATAAAAAAACCCCGGAATTTCATTTTCAGACGCGGCCTGCCGATGTTTTTTCTTGAAAGGAAAAGCCGCACACGATAACATCAGAAAAGGTGAACGGGAGACATCGGAAATGAACAGGCACGACGACGAATACAAATCAAAACTGACAACCTGCGCAGAGGCAGCAGCCGTTGTGAAAGACGGAGATACGCTGATTCACGGTCTGACCATCGCGGAACCGCCCGGCATGCTGGACGCCATCGCCTCCCGAGCAAGGTCTGGCGATCTTACCCGCATCAAAACCTACACGTTTAACGCCCAGAAGTATTTCGGCCGGAGCCTGGGCAGCCCGGATATTTCCGATGTCATCGATTCCTATACCTGGTTTGTAAGCGAAGCGTCGCGAAACATGGTGCAGGTGGGGCTGACGCAATTCGTTCCGGCCTACCTTCATCAGGTGCCCAAGATTGTCATGGAAAACATGAATGTGGATATCGCTGTCGCTGCCGTCGCTCCGATGAATGAAGACGGCTACTTCAGTTTCGGTCCCTGCAACGGATACATGTCGGTCATGGCAACTCTCTGCAAGACCCTGATTGTCGAAGTCAACGAAAATATGCCTTTTGTATACGGCGACGCGATGATTCACATTTCCGACGTATCCATGATTGTGGAAAACACTGTTCCCCTGCTGGAACTCGTCCCCCCCGAGCCCAATCCGCTGGACCCGGTTATCGGCAAGATTATCGCTGAATACGTCCCCGACCGGGCGGTGATTCAGCTCGGCATCGGCTCGCTTCCCAACGCCATCGCCCCCTACCTGGAAAATCACAGGGACCTCGGTATTCACACGGAGCTGCTCTGTCCCGGGATGGTGGACCTGATCAAAAAAGGGGTCATTACCGGGGTGCACAAGAACGTCCATACAGGCAAGCACATTTTTTCGCTGGCCTATGGCGGCAGGGAAACGTTTCAATACATGGACAAGGACAAGAGCTTTGAAAACTATCCCAGTTCCTACGTCATGAATCCCGGGGTGATCGCCCAGAACCACCGGATGACGGCCGTCAACGCTATCTTGCAGATTGATCTTCTGGGACAGTGCAACGCGGAATACCTGGAAGGCCGCCAGTACAGCGGAACCGGCGGGCAACTCGATTTTGTGCGGGGAGCCTACGACTCTCCGGACGGCAAAGCCATTCTCGTTTTGTATTCCACCGCCAAGAACGAAGAAGTCTCCCGCATCGTCGGCCAGTTCCCGGCGGGAACCATGGTTACCACCCCGCGCAATGACGTGCATTATATCGCCACGGAATACGGCATTGTCAACCTGAAGGGAAAATCCACCCGGGAACGGGCGCTGGCGCTCATCAGCATCGCCCACCCCAAATTCCGCGAAGACCTCATGCGCGAAGCCGAAGACATGTCACTCATGTAGAGGAGTCTTTCGTCTTTGGCTTGAACGAATCTGCACTGCTTCAATCAGACTGATCGCACTAGCGAGAAATATACCTCTTTGTTCCCTTGCATTATTGTCCCCAGCCATTTCGGATTTCATCAATATATTCACTTAATATATCTTTTTTAATAATTTCGAGTCTTCCTCGTAGTGCTTCTGCATTTCTTTTTGTTGGCGGCGCATTGACTGGAATATCATCTGCAATTGATTCACAGTTTAATGCATGATTAACCCATATTTCCATTTCGCTTACGTATGAACTAAGAGCACAAGCACCATTTGGGTTATCATCAACAACTATATAAGCAGGTGGAATATCACCGACAATCACCCAGACATGGTTTGGAATATCTTCTGATATTGGTTCAAATCTAAAGTAAAAAACAGATAAAATATAACCCAATCCCCTATCGAGCTTGCCTTCGAGAATTTTCTTGCACCATTCTTGTGCTTTCATAAAATCACGTGCACGTTCTGCAAGAACCAATAACTCATCAATATACTCCATCTGTGACGACTTAATTTCATTAATATCAACCATTGCTGAAGTATCTATATCCATAATTCCCCTTATATTTAACACATGATGCTTAGTTTCATTATGTCGGCAGAAGCTCTAGAAACCTCAGCCGATTCCAAAAAACTCGACTGAACAGGTCCTAAAATGTTATTTTTTTCACCAGTCATATTTATTTCCATGCTCATACAAAAATCCTGTTTGTGTGAGTGCAACAATTTCGGGCTGTTCAAAAATGTCCAGATGCAAGGCGCGCGAGTATCGCGGAGTGAGGCCTACCGTGCGTAGGCCGCAGCGACGCGAACGGAGCGCAACGCGGCAGATGGGCGCTTTGTAAAGCCTGTGGCTTTACCGGCAAGGAAAGTGCCTGTTCAATAATTGCGCCTCCCTGCGGGAATGCGCTCCCGGTCAACAGCCCAGAATTTTTTAGGGGCTGTTCAAAAGCGCTGAGATGCTAGGCGCATGAGTATCGCGGAGTGAGGCCTACTTTTACGTAGGCCGCAGCGACGCGAATGGAGCGCAACAACGCAGATCAGCGCTTTTCAACAGCCCGCCCCCCCCGGATTTCCGCCAGGCGGTAAAGATTCGCCGCCGCCTTCACCGTCTGCTCCAGCGTCTGGTACACGGGCAATCCCGCTTCCGTCAGGGTTCTTCTGAGCAGCAGGTTGTAATGCCGGTCCTCTTCATCCTCCAGGTAGGGGTCGAGTGAAACCGTGACCAGTACGGGTTTGTCTTCCTTCCGGCGGGCTTCGGTCAATCCTTCGGTCATCAGTCCGATCAGCCGCTCCATGTGGGGGCCGACATCCTTTCCAAACACCCGCCTCAGGTAGCGGAACTGGTCGAACTGCAAAACAAGCATTTGAATCCCGGGATCGGCGGCGACGATTTTGATGACATCGGCGATATTATCCGAAGGTCCGACTTTATAAAAGATGGGCCAGGCATCCAGGGGATTGCCGATGCCGGTCCCGGCCGCGGGAACCTGCGTCCGCAGGGCATCGATGGTTTGGGGAGAAAACCGGGGAACCTCGATGCCGACATTGTGGCACATGTCCGTCTGGATGACGCTGAATCCGCCGGAATTGGAAATAAGCGCCATATTGCGCCCGGCGGGAAGCGGCGAGGTATCGAAGGCGATCAGCGCGTTGACCATTTCGTCAAAATTCTCCACCTGCAAAACGCCGCACTGTTTGAAGAAGGCGCGCCAGATGTCCGGAGAGCCCGCGAGCGATGCCGTGTGGGAAGCGGCCGCCCGCATGCCCTGATCCGTCATTCCGCCCTTGATGGCAATCACCGGCTTTAACTTTGCCGCACGGGCAAGCGCACGGCCAAGGCGGCCGGCGTCGCGCGTTCCTTCGATATAAAAGGCGATGATCCGGGTGTCCGGGTCATCCGCGAGGAATTCCAGAAAATCGGCGCCGTCCAGGTCGGCCGCGTTGCCGTAACTCACCACCTTGCTGAAGCGGAGATTTTTGGTCCGGGCAAAATAGGAAAAGGACTCGGCAAAACTGCCGCTCTGCGCAACCACGCCGATGTCTCCTTCTTCAGTAGGGGATTCCGGCACGATGGCCATTCCCGCTTTCGGGCAGTAGACGCCGAAGCAGTTGGGACCAATGAGCCGGATTCGGTCCCGGGCGATCCGCTTTAATTCCTCTTCCTGCGCCGCCCTTTCGGGAAGACCCGTCTCGCTGAAACCGGCCGTGAAAATCTGCGCAACCTGAACGCCTTTTTGGATGCATTCTTCCAGAATCTTCGGCAAAAGAGAGGCGGATACGCTGATGCTCACGTAATCAACGGGAGCCTCCACGTCCAGAATGCTTGGATAGCATTTCTTACCCAGCACCTCCGGATATTTCGGGTTCACCAGGTACAGGCGGTCCCGCATTCTGGTTTTCATCTGGGAAAGTGTCGCGAAATCCGAAGAGGATGCCCCGATGATCGCCATGCCGCGGGGATTGAAAATCGCATCAAAGACATTGCAGGTTTCTTTCATTGTTCAGTACCCTTTATTTTGAATATTTTTTATGCGGCCTGACGAATAGCCATGCCGATCCGTTATGGATTTTTTGTTTTCGATGCCGGGTATACCTGAGCCAGGATCGGCTCCAGATCGGCCTGGCCGCCGATAAAATTGATCGGATACTTGAACCCGATTTTGGCCAGTTTCTTCATGCCGGAGATGGCCCGGGAAATTTCCTGCGGCGGGAGGGCCAACGATATTTCGTCGTCGGCCACCTGCCCCATGGACCGCTCCCCATAGCAGGGAATGGACAACTGCGGCTTGTTCGTCCGGTAGCACTCTCCCAGCGAATCGGCGCATGCGCCTTCACCGATGAAGAAAAACTGGAACCGTTCGTACTTTTCTTTCTGCAGTCCGCACAGAAGCATCATCATTTGCGCGGGATTGCCGTAAAACAGGATGACGTCCGGTTCAAACTTTCCCTTGGACAGAGGCGCAAGGGCAACGGCTTCGCCCACGGGGACCCGCGGCGTTTCCTGCTGCTGCTGAAAAGCCTCTTCGGGCGTCGCAAACCAGGTGGTGGAAAGCATGGCCGCTTCTTCCTTCATGCTTTTTTCATGCGCATGCTTCACGCCGTGCAGCCGCAGGCATCGATGGTTCATCGGGTCCTTTTTCGTAATGCCCACCGTCAGGCCCTGCAACCGTGCCCGGAAGACCGCCTGACAGAAAGTGGAAAAGGCCGGAACATGATACACATTTTTGATTTGTTCCAGTTCCTCCAGTTTATCAAACCGTTTGAAGGCCAGGGGATCCGTTTTCAACCGCAACAACTTCACCAGTTCATCGCTTACCATCTGCCAATCCATCGTTTGCCCCCTTGTTCAAAAGTATTTAAGACCATCCGTATGTCTCATGCAAAAATAGTACAACAGACAAAGGCCCGGAATCAAGCCTTTCATATGGTCTCATAATAGTATCCATGAGGGTCATTCACGCAGAGTCTGGAATCCGGCATGATTTTGACAGACAGCTTCCGGTTGCACGTTCACGATTAAAGATTGACAGAAACCAAACCAGCGGGTAGCTTCAGGGCCGTGACTGGAGAGGACATGTGGCAAACTCAAAACAGAAAACCTGCATCAAAAGAAGCGGCCAGGCAAACGCACCGGAAAAAAGCGACGCGAAAAACAACTTCAACGCCGGATGCCGATCCGCGCTGGTGCGGACTCAAAGACGCCGTCCGGCGCGGCTGGTACAACCTGGAAACCGGAGAGCTGTTCGCGGGCTTTCAGATCAGAGCCGATGACATCGTGCTCGATGCCGGCTGCGGCGAAGGCAACGCGGTTTTATTCTGTGCGAAGCAGGGCGCGCATGTGGTTTTTGCCGATGTGGACAAAGAAAAAATTTCCGCCCTGATTGAAAAAGCAGGAAAGACCCCGGCCAGAAAAGTGGAGGGCTTTGTCAGCGACTGTCTGCCGCTTCCATTGCCGGACGCATACGCCACAAAAGTCCTGGCGACGGAAATGCTGGAACACACGGAAAATCCCAAAGCCATTCTGGCCGAGCTGGTTCGTGTGGGCAGGCCCGGCGCAAAATACCTGATCACGGTGCCCGACGCCCGATCGGAAATGCTGCAAAAGCCCGTGGCGCACACGGTTTACTTCAGCGCGCCCAACCACATTCAGATCTTTGACCGGGAGCGTTTTGTCCGCCTGGTCGAAAGCGCGGGGCTGAAAGTGGAACACTACGACACCTGGGGCTTTTACTGGACAATCTTCATGTCGCTGTTCTGGATGGTCCGTGAGAAAGATCAGGTCAACGGCGCGGTTCTCGATCAGATCAATCCGCCCTATCATCCGGTGCTGCAAAGCTGGGCCAACACCTGGTCGCAGTTGATGGAGCTTCCCGGCTCGGAAAAGCTAATGGAATCCTTCGATCAGTTCCTGCCCAAGACCCAGGCGATTGTGGCTGTCAAACAGTAAGACCAATGTCACATCAAAATTCTATACGAACCGAACCACAAAAAGGTGGATATAAAAATAGAGTATATCGCCACCCCAAACAGTTCTTTTTATACTTTAGGAGCCTATGAGTAATATTTCTTCGGTATGATTTGTACTTAAAACATATTTATAATTCTTCCGTTCAACTTCACGTACATCATGTTTATATTTTTTTAAAAGTTGGAATAATTCTTCAACTGTAGGAATTCCGTCTGATCTATATGAAACAACTATGACACTATCTTTGAACTTATCAAATAATCGATCGAATCCTGAAGCAATTATTTTTTTGTCTGTCCATATCGTTGGATTTCCTTTTAATCTCTTGTGCTTTGTTTTTTTATCCATCATCTGCGCCCAATTATTATAATTAACCAAGCCTTCGAGAAAATGATAAAATCCCAAATAATCGGTGCCAATTCCTTTATTCGATATATATGGTGTATCAATGTATATAAGATCGTACTGACCATCAATATTGAAAACATCCAAATTGAAACTTTCATTCTTTTTGCTATTAGAAAAAACAGCTCGATTGGCTTCTGCAACGAATTTCCTAAAGAGGAAATCAAATGGTTTATCCCATGTTGCTTTGTTGCCGAAATTCCTTTCAACATTAGAAAATCGTATATATAGATTCTTCCTGTGAAATAAGTTAAAAGGCCTTTTAATTATGCATGATTGAAAAAGTGCGAAATAAGCCAAAGCTTTTTTATATTCAGATTCAAGAGTCTGAATGTTGGTAACGACTATATCAATCCATTCATTTTCCTCATCCGTAAAATAAATATCGTGAAAAGTTTCTTGGATAAATGTTGGATAATTAATATTTGGATTTCGTGTAAGAATTGCATTAATTTCATGATCTGCTAAATGTTCACTATCATTTTCAATCAATGCCAGACCTATGTACCAGTTGAACTTTAAAATGTCATTGTATGTTACTTCTTTCCCTTTCGTTTTTAACATGTACGAAATGCTTCCAGTACCACCAAAGGCGTCTAACGCTGTATTAAAATGAATGTCCTGTATAGTTTCCCATATCCATTCTGCAATTTTTAGTTTACTACCTTGAAACCTTGTTGCCGGGAATACGTGGCTTGGCGAAAGAAAGTCAACTTGTTGATTAATAGTAGAGACCGCATTTGATCGCATTATTTTAGACCTTTGTATTCTTTATATTCTTTTAAATTCCGATATGGTGGTTTTCTTAATTCATTAGCCTTTGCCATATCTTTTGTCATATAATACATCCAATAGTCATCGAATACTTCTTCTCCTAATTCAGCAAAAGGCCCCTTTCCTTTCACCAAGTCATCTATCTTGGTTACAGAACCAATATTTTTTGTGTTACCGCTTCCTGGTCTGTCCACGGAAATAGTATATTTTTCCTGCACAAAAAATTTAAAATCGCGGATAACCGATGTGATGTTCTGTAGTTCATTCAGTTGATATACTTTTCTTTCATCAATATTGCCATCTGTACGAGAATAAATTATACCTAAAACAAAATGTCCAGAATATTGTTCGTAAGCATAAGATATATTTTTTGTGCTTTTTCTATCTCTGAAATACCCGGTGAACGCCCCGAGTGTCATTCCATTAACTTTCTTGGAATTTTTTCGATACGTGCTTTTCAAATCAATGGCGTATTTATTGTTGTTCTTGTCAATGAAAGTCACATCAGGGTAAAAGTTCTGTTCTTTACACAGAACCATTTTACAATCATGATCTTGTGCGAATTGGCATATTTTAGGAAATAAAAGAAGTTCCATTATTTTTGAAACAACCTTTGTATCAATCGATATCGTATAAATATTTTTTGCAATGTCTATAAAACCTTTGACAACCCAGTCACCTTTATCTGTCGATATTGCCGTGTTAAATGAATCAACATGAATGAGCAATTCTTTTTTAAACTTTTCTTTCAATGCCAGTTTTTCTTGTGAAATCTCCATATTTACCCTCTATTCTATCTTTTATTAATTCGCAATAATCTTGATTTATCTCTATCATTACTGATTTTCGATTTAATCCTTTTGCAACATATCCGGTTGTTCCAGAACCGGCAAACGGGTCTAAAATCAGATCACCTTCATTAGTGCTGGCAAGAATTGCATATTCTAAAACTACGGGTTGTTTTGTTGCAGGATGCCTGAAGGGATTTTTTTCAGCCCAGTATTCCCATATATTCTTCATTTGAGTACCATTATTAAGTTGCTTCATCTGAAAATAATTAAATTTTGTCTTCGCTTTACTGTTTTTCTTTGCCCATAATAAAGTTTCAGTAACAGCTCTGAAACATGAGCCAGTAAAATTTGGTGGTGCATTTCGTTTATGAAGAATGATGTCATTTAAGATTTTATAACCTAGATCCTGAAGTACAACATTTACAACCCCTATACTATGGTACGTTCCACTGATCCAAATAGTTGATCCATCTTTAAGAATGCGTTGAGCCTCTCTGAGCCATGAGTAATGGAAATCAAATTGTTCGCGTATGGGCTTCGAATAAGCCCATTTTGCTTTCTGTGTATCAAATGTTTCAGCGTGACCGTCTGTTCTCGTGATAATTAAACCGGATTGATTTCCAAAATAAGGAGGATCGGCAAATATCATATCCATACAATTATCTGGAAAATGCTTTAAAAGATCGAGTGCATCGCCACAATAAATTTTTGTCTTTTTTTCAGCATTGAAATAATACGGCCTCAATATCTGTGGAAAGTAATCGGCTTGTGTTTCGGCACAGAAATTTAGTGCGACGCGTTTTTTTTTGTTTTCCTTATGCATGCTAATTAACTGCCTCACTAATAATTAAATATTCAGAAACAAGTATTTTCAAGTAGATGCTGTTTATTTTCTATATGAAGGAAGGATTCAATGTCAACACAAAATACCAAAAACAATCAAGAGTTAGCCATGGTCATAAGGAAACAGAGAAACATCCCATAATATTCCCGTCAAACACCAGTTAATCCCACGCAACCTCCGGAGAGGCTTTGCGGGAAACCAGAAATCTGGAATATTCATACACCGCCCCTGCAAAGGAAACAAAAACAAGCGTCAGGATGGCATAGTAGAAAAAAGTAAACCCAACCGCCAGTGCAATGAGTTTGAGCGCGACAAAAAACGCAATGGCAATTTTGGGATACGGATAAACCAGCCGATAGCTCAGCCACAGGCACGCGGGGATGATGATAACGGTCATCAGTAAAATTTTAACAATCGGCCAGACCGGCACATGCATCAATAAATCCTGCAAGACAAGAACGGCGACATAATGCAGAACATACACATTGATGGAGTGCCTGGAACAAAACGCCGTCGCGGCACTGGGCCGATTGAAGAACTTCCGGGCAAAGGAAAGAAAAAACATCAAAAGAAAAACACAGGCCATGGGCAGCAGAAACCAGGTCCCCAGAGCCGTGAGTTTGACGGAATCCTTCACGACGGGCAGGGCCGCCGTTTCGCCGGAAAGAAAGTTGTGTTCAACCACTTTATATACCGTCTCAATATCCGGCAGGATAATGAAATGATGCAGCAGAACATAGGCCGCAAAGGGAACAAATGCCAGCACACCCCACATCTTCCAGCTCCCGATGTCTCCGCGCGTGAGCCACTCTTGTTTCCAAACATACAGGCCGAACAAAAACAGGGGCACAAGCACCCAGATCTGACCGGTCAGGAACTGGAGCGTTTTACCGGCAATCACCCATTGCGAGAAAGAAACGCCACGGGTGACATAATACACAAGCACCGCGGCATAAACGATGGAAAGCAGCACGGCGAAGAGAATCGTTTTCTTTATGATTGTCCTTCTACCGGCGACTTTGATCTCATCGGCGCTCTTGCTTCTTCCCAAACGGCTGAGAACAACCACGATCACCGTTAAAAAGAACAGCAGGGTTAAAAACCAGACATGCTGATAATTAAACATCACGGCATTCAATTTTCTTTCTGCGCCGCTCAGGTAGATCCAGGGAAGATGGGCAAACGCCCGCCAGAAATCAAGAAAGGTCTCCCGGTATACAGGCGCTGCGCTGTTGAGCCTTTGCAGCAGAAGCTGAAAATAGACATCCCCCGCGCAAAACATGAAGACAATCACCGGAACGCAAAGCCGCAGAAATCTTTTTCCAAGATACTCCCGCGGCGAGGTTTTTTTCAGGGATGGAAAGATGAAAAGCGCGGCAATGAACAACAGGCAGGGCATCATGTACACATACATGGATACGGCGCAGGTTTCATAAATTCTGGACGCCCCTTCCCGATCCACGACCGCCCACCAGAACATGAACGGGTAGACAAAAAAGAGGCTGGCATGATGAAAAACAACGTTATAAACGAGAAAGTTCCTGATGTTATCCAGGTACACAAGGCGGTTGGCGTTGTTTTCCATCTTAATATTCAGAATCCCCTTCCACAATTTCGATCATCTGCGGTCGCACGGGTTGCAGCGCCGTTATCTTGCCGGGTCGATTTTTGCAACGGAAGCAGGATTTGCCCTTTCATGAGAAACTGAATATTTCCGGCAGTTGACGAAGTTTAAAAACATCACCGGTTCATGTCAAGGAAATCCTGCAGGAAACATCAGACACAGTTTTTTGTAAGTCTGATAACCTGACGAGAAATTCATTCATCTTCCACGGCAACAGTTCCGATACGGAACAGGCGGTAGGGAACGGTCGCAACCGTTCCCTACAAAGTTATCATGTTGCTGTCGATGATGAGATTGCTTCGACCGTTGCACTCCTCCGCAAAGACATCGTGGCACAGTTTCTTGAAACGGATGGCGGGTGTGTTGATCGATTGCTGCCGGAGCAACAAAAGGTGGCAGGTGCTCCCTGAAACCTGTCACCTTGCATTCGTTCCATTTTGAACAATCAGCAAATCCGTTTGATGATGATTCCGTTACAATGATTCCTTATTTCTCGGGCACAACCGCCAGAATATACGTCGCGACAATTTTCCCGACATCCGACGGCAGGGACCTGTCGCTGCTGCCTCCCGCAAAGACGGCTCCGAAAGGATTATTCGCACTCGACAGCGTTGTTTCTTTCACAACATTTCCGGTTTTGGAATCGATCAGTTTCAGATCAATGATCATGTCCGAGGTTCCGGCGGCCGCTCCCCACCAGAAACGGGCCGATCCGCTGACGATTCTCATGCTGGTCACCTTGCTTTTTACATACAGGGCGCTCTGTTTGCCTTTCACCGGCTGGGAGTTTTTCTCCACTTCGCGAAACCGGTTTTTGGAACGCAGTTCGGAAAGCAGACTGTTTTCGTATTCCGCAACCGCCGTCGGATAATCCGCCGCGACCTTCGGATCAATTTCCGTATCGAACAGGCGCACAACGGTGTATTTTTTTTCCAGCTGCTTCTCCTTGAACGTCTGAGCCGTATCCGTCTTTGCAGCCTGTCCGCCGCCGCAGGCCGTAATCATAAACAGTCCCACGCAGATGAGCACACTCATTGCCAATAATCTTGTTGCCAGCCTGATTTTCATGTTCTCCTCCTGAAGTTCTTTATTCGTTCTCCGTACTTTTCCCGGGTATGCGGTTCGCGCACGGAACTCCCGTCTGGCATAATCCGCATCCGGCATACTGGCCGATATAGCCCGGCCCGTGATCGCCTTTGATCCATGGTTCCTGCATTTTGAACAGCACTTCAAAGCATTTGAGCTTGTCGTGGCCTTTTTCGGATATCGCGCCGCCGGGACAGCGGGTAATGCACTTCCCGCATTTCTCCCCGCGATAAAAAAGGCAGTTGGCCCGGTAATCCCGGTATGGCCGCACGGAAGGTTTCAGCTTTATTCCCGCGACAACACTGCCGCAGCGCATGGCCATGCCCTTTGCGGTAATGAAGCCTTCATTCAGGCTGAAGGTGCCCAATCCCGCGGCATAAGCCATATGCCGCTGCGACCAGTTGGAGGCAAAGCCGCCCGGCACGGACATCATTTTAAAGAACGGGGAGAGATCCGGCGCCAGGGCGTAAACACCCAGACCTTGCAGCAGAGCCGAAAGATCGGCCCCCAGCTTATTGATGAACTCCTGCCCCTTCCAGCGCGTGTGGTTCCAGCGCAGGGACGGCCCTTCTTTCTCAGCAGCGTTGGAGCGCAGTGTTTTAACGTTCGCCGGCAGGACATAGGAAATAACGCTGACATGTTCAATCCGCGGGCTTTCAATTTTCAGTGTTTCCACAAGATGCCGGTTCAGAATGTCCCGCGGTAAAAAATGTTCTTCGTGAACCGCTTTTTTGTAGTCGGCAAAAAGGGGATCATCCCCGTCGGCAAAACCGATCAGCGGCTCTTCAAAAATCGGCTCGCCCCCGAAATGCTCCAGCCGGTTAGCGGCGTTTTCACGGACGTATTCCCAGATCGCGCCTTCAATAAAACGTTCAGGATTTTCGGCAAAGCGGTCTTTGGCTTGTTCGTCAATGATAGGCAGGTTCATATAAAATCCAGAAGCTGTTTATAAGGATCGAAATAATTAAGAAGTTAAGGATGTCCTCTTCGTCATCCCCGGTTTTTGGACTGTGCGAATCATACAACCAATTGGAAACAATGCAAGAATAAAATACAGTCGATAGAGAACGGATATTAAGCGCCAGCAGAAGTGCTGAAAGGCAACAGATATGATCCTTGACAAACAAAATGCACCTTTCTATATTTACATACGTCCTCGGACTACGGCGCCACAAAAGAAGAGCGGTCGGACCGAAACACAAAAACACATTAAGAAAAATAATTGAGGGGGAAGAAAATGATGCAGAGCACAGGAAGATTGATTCGACTTCTGATTTTTTTGGCCGTCATCGGATGGGGACTGGGGAATGCAAACAGTCTTTCCGCGCAAAGCTTCATGAATGCCGTGGAACTGGAAAACAATTGCCAGTTTTACGCGGACAAGGCAGTCATGAACGCCGATGAATGGGAAAATCTTCAGTGCGGGAAGAAAATGAGCATCGCCCCGCAACTGTTGAATAAAGACAGAATGTTCCATTTCAACCGGTGCATGGATTCAGCGGCCCGTACCTTCAGTGCCGATCTGAAATCCATGGAAAAAGCTCTGAAGGCCTGCAGAGCAAATACCGACTAAACAGGTTACCTTTGAACCGGTCAGGGCCAGTATGCGGGCCGTCCTTCCGGAACGAAACGCATCGAAGACAAGAGCCGGGAAAACCGGGAACAATTTTTTTCCGTAGCAAGGATTCGCTGATAACAAAAAAGGCCCCGGGGCTCATCTGCCCGCGGGGCCTTTAACGGTCAGTTGTTTATTTCCCGTCTTTCGGGCAATTCTTCTTGCATTCGTGATACCCGTTCCAGCAGATCTTGTGACCTTCCGGGGTTACATATTTCCCGCTGGCGCTGTCCGACTTCGTGTACTGGGCCATACAAGACTTTTTGGCATCTTCGCACTTCTGAACGCAGCTTGAAAGCGGTTTCTTGTCGGCTGCAAATGCAAGCACGGCCAGCAAAAAGACCAGAATAACAACCAGAAATAATTTGATGCGCATTTTGAACCTCCTTCTTTTAACCCATCCGGTTAAACAGTAAAAATTCCTCTTTCTTCCGGGCCGGCGGCCTGGCGGTATGCTCCCGGCGCCGGGCGGGAATCCTTTTCTTATACCTGAAAGTTTACCGGATGCGCCGTTTTGTGTCAAAGCAATTCTGGAAAATCCGGACAGTAAAAGCTTGCATCCCGCATAAGCGCCTGCTTGACGATTTGCGGCGCACATGTTACTAAACAAGCGTTTATTTCATTGCATGTTTTTTTGAAGCAGAAAGGGGTGTGATCATGAAGAAAACAGTTTACTACGGCATCCGGGATATCAAGGTGAAAGATGTCGAGGACATCGAACCGGGCAAAGGTGAAGTGAAAGTCAAAATCAAATACTGCGGCATCTGCGGGTCTGATCTGCACGAATACCTGCATGGCCCGTTTCCCGAAAGTCCTTTCGGGCATGAGGCCTGCGGCACAATTGTCGCCGTCGGTCCCGGCGTAGAAGGATATAAAATCGGCGACCGCGTCTGTACCCTGGTTCCCGGTGCGTACGCGGAAGCGGTCAACTGTCCGCAGGACCGGCTTTTGAAGATTCCCGACGACATGGACTGGAAGCGGGCCACGGTTCTGGAACCGCTTTCCGGCGCGGCATACGCCATTGACCGCGGTCATGTAAAGCCCGAAGACACCGTTTTTATCGCCGGCGCCGGCACGGTGGGATTGATGCTGCTGATGGGACTGAAAGCCATGGGCGTCAAAGACGTTTACATGACGGACGTTCTGGA
Organism: Smithellaceae bacterium; assembly: GCA_963682015.1. Taxonomy (GTDB): domain Bacteria; phylum Desulfobacterota; class Syntrophia; order Syntrophales; family Smithellaceae; genus UBA8904. Next base: position 1,025,135 of record OY820932.1, read on the forward strand.
AAACCGGCGGAAAAAGGCCGGTGAACTGGGCGCCACAGAGGTCTGGAATCCCGTTGAAATCAAAAGCCCCGGAAAAATCAGGGAGCTGACAAAAGGGCGCGGCGTGGACGTGGCCATTGAAGCCGTCGGCGTTGAAGCGACGCTCAAAGACTGCCTGGCCTCGGCGCGCTACCAGGGAACGGTGATTGTTCAGGGAATCTTCACCGAACGGGCCGCTGTGCACATGCTGGGTTTTGTCACCCGTGAAACTACGATGATCGGGACCAATTCCATCAAACCCGACCTGGCCATGAAATGGCTGGAAACGGGAAAAATCAGGCCGGAAAGCATCATCACGGACATCATCCCGCTGGATGATATCGCTTCCCGCGGTTTCGAAGTTCTGGCGGGTAAAAGCAGGACGGCCATTAAAATTGTGGTTGAACCGTAAGGATAAACGGAATTGTCAAATAGCGAAGGGGCTGTCACCGCTGAAACACGGGGCAGCCCCTTTGTTGTGGTTGAAGCGCTGTTTACTTAAACGCATAATGCGTGGCCTGGCCGGCAACGACAAGCCAGGTGATCAGCATGGCGCTTAAAAATGCGCCGGTGTATATGTGGCCGGTCTTCCGGAAGAAATAGGTCGACAGCAGCCCCACGATAATAAAAATCGGGAAAAACTGGAACAGAACGATGCCGAACAGAGCGGCATCCGGAACGGCCAGCGCGCCTCCGGCAAACAGCGGTCCGTACTGAATCGCTTCGCAGATGATGTAAGCGGCAAGGAGCAGGAAGATATTAATGAGTGTTTCCTGCCACAGTTTCAGATTCCCGCCTCCGGCGCCTGCCCTGCGCAATTGTCCGTGCAGGCAAAGACCAATGACCATAAAGTAAATGATAAACGGAACCAGGTAGCACAGGAAAATACGGAAATGCAGAATGGTCATGGGCTTAATGGCGAATATCCACAAACGATAATCGCTCGTAAACGCCCAGTCGGAAAAGGCCAGCGTGATATAGGCGCCGATACAGATAACAAGCGCCAGCAGAAACGATTTCCAGATTTTGCGGATATCGAGGCCCTTACCCGGCCAGGTCAGGCCGTAGTTGACCCCGCCGGCATTTTTCCGGTTAAAGACAAAATGCCAGAGCAGAAACAGAATCAGGGACACGATCGCTACGAACAGGGCCCAGTACATGACGGTTGTGGTGATGTTCTGCGGCCAGAAAGCCGTGGGCGCCTGATAGCCTTTTCCGTGCTTGCTGATGGCTATCACGAACAACGGGATGGGAATCAGCACCGTCAGAATCGCGCCGATCCACCAGCCTGCCCCCTTGAGCCCCCTGGGCTGGGCCGGTTCTTCGCTTAATTCACTGAAAAACCGGGTATTCAAAAGCCGGCCGCCCAGTCCGAACAGGAGAAGGATCATGCCGATCAGCGCAATAAAGGTGCCCAGTTCCTTCCAGTACCAGGTCTGATCGGAAGGAGGCAGATTTTTCCCTCCTTTGAGCGTCAGCTGCATCCATTCAACCGCCTCGCCGATGCCCGATCTGGAAAAATGAACACGGGGATGAATCATGCTGGGTGCATACAGCTTGCGAGCCGTGCCCTGCTCAATGGAACCGTAGAGTTTGCCCACCTGAATATCTTCGGTGGTATTGAAAACCTTCTTCATCTTGTCTGATTTTACGACATCCCTGGGAATCGGGGAACCCCACATCAGTTTGGAAAATTCGTCATATTTACTGAAAATGATGGCCAGGTTGCGGGGAAACGCCGGTGTTCCATCCGGTATGCCAAAGCTTCCCGTTGAAGAGCTGGCCAGAACCACGGACTGGTAGCCTCCGGGATTGGTGGCGGCGGCAACAACCGATGCCCATCCGCCCATGGAATGTCCCTCGAGCCCGATATTTTTGGGATCAACGATATCCAGCGAGCGGAAATACTTGAGGGTATCCATGCCGCCGAATCCGCCGGCAAAGGCCGGTGGATCGGAAAATCCGTGCCCGGATTGGTCGGGGGCCAGGACCACAAAGCCGCGGCGGGCAAACTCAATGGCGAAACCGTCCTGGGTTTCCCGGGAATTGATGTAGCCGTGCGTGGCCACAATGCCCGGCGCGGGATTCTTGGCACTGACACCGGGAGGAATATACAAAAGCGCGCTGACAATCCTGCCGTCAGCGCCCACAAAACGGACATCTTTAATTTTGATGGTGTTTCCGCCTGTCTGAATCCACCACGCCATCAGTCCTCCAACAAAAATCAACAATAGAGCCAGAACCAATATGTTTTTTGCACCGGATGATTGATTATTGTTCATGTTTCCTCCTTGAATGGTCCGTTACTTTCCGAATGATTTCAATGTATTAAGATGTTTACAGACGACCGCAGAGCACCTTTCGCCCTGAGGCGGCGCACGACTGATCAGCGGGTCCGATCGCGGCTGACCGGGTGAAAATAAAATCAGTAAAATTTCCGATGAAAAAAATTGGCGGGAATATCCGCCCACGGCGCGTTTGACGATCAACCCTCTGACTGGAACTGCCTTCATAGAAGCCACCAATACGTCTGGTTCAATATCGTCCGGGATTGGACAGAGAAAATACACTTACCGGCCATAAAGTCAAACGATATTTTGGAAGAAATATGACGCTGCGGTGATGCGAAAGCGGATGATTGCCTGATGTTCTTTGGGTGGGTGATTGGTTTTAAGCAAAAATCTTATCGATCATTCTCCCTGTTTCCGTTCCAGCGCCTCGCGCACCCTGGCGGCCAGATTCTGACCGGTAAACGGCTTCTGGATAAAGTTCACATTATTATCCAGCATGCCGCGCTTCGCGATTACATCAGCGGTGTACCCGGAAACGAACAGACATTTCAGGGTCGGATAGAGGGACAACAGCCTTGCGGCCAGCTCCCGGCCGTTCATTTCAGGCATGATGACATCGGTAATGAGCAGATTGATTTTACCGGCGTGCATCTCGGCCAGCCGGATCGCTTTGTCGGCGCTTTCCGATGGCAGCACGTTGTATCCCAGGTTTTGCAGGATTAAAGTCGTCATTTCCAGGATTGCCGGCTCATCTTCAACCAGAAGTATGGTTTCGCCATTGCGAGCGCCGGGCGCGGCAAAGTTTTCCCGCAGCGTCCGCTGGATCATCCCCTGATGACGGGGCAGATAGATACTGAACGTGCTTCCGGAACCGGGTTTGCTGCTGACATTGATGAATCCGTTATTCTGCTTCACGATGCCGTAAACCGTAGCCAGCCCCAGGCCGGTGCCTTTTCCTGTTTCCTTGGTGGTAAAAAACGGCTCGAACAGTTTGTCCAGGGTTTCCGTGTCCATGCCGCAACCGTTGTCGGTCACTGCAAGCTTCACGTATTCTCCGGGAATCACGCCGGAGTGCGTTGAACAGTTTGCTTCAATAACGGAAATTTTTTCGGTTGCTATGGTAATTTTCCCGACGCCGGAAATGGCGTCCCGGGCATTGACGCAAAGATTGGCCATGATCTGGTCAATCTGGCTGGGGTCTATCTTAACCGACGATAAATCTCCACCCGGAAGCCAGACCAGATCGACGTCTTCTCCGATTAGCCGCCGCAGCATCTTGAGCATTCCTTCCACGGTTTTGTTCAAATCGAGCAGGCTGGGAACAACCGCCTGCTTGCGGGCAAAGGTCAGCAGCTGGCGCGTCAGTTCGGCGGATCGTTCGGCGGCCTTCCTGATTTCATTGAGCGTCTTGTACAGCGGCTGCGATGCGTCCATTCCCGTCATGGCCAGCTCCAGGCGTCCCAGAATAACCCCCAGCATATTGTTAAAATCATGGGCCACCCCGCCCGCCAGCCGCCCCACTGAATCCATCTTCTGCGCCTGATGCAACTGCTCCTGCAACTTCTCTGATTCCCGCTCGATGGCTACCCGCTCGCTGATATCCCTGGTGATTCCGACAAAGCCGATGGTACTGCCGTTTTCATCCTTTATCGTGGATACTTTTAATTCCACCGGGAACAACGTTCCGTCCTTTTTTTTCTGTTCCAGTTGCAAAACAATATACTTCCCCTGCTCTGATTTCCCCGCCTTTTCCAGCTCCATTTCCTCCAGGTAAGCCTTTGAAATTCTACTGAAGGACTCCGGAGTGTTCCATTTCTCGGGCGGAAGTTTCATTGCCTCATCAACCGTATACCCGTATATGCGATAGACCGACGGGCTGACGAACGTGAAAATCAGATTCATATCCGCGGCCCAGATCAGGTCGTTCACGTTATCGGCCATCAGCCGGTAGCGCTCTTCACTCGCCTTTAGTTTTTCGCTGTTTTTTTGTATTTCAGACGTCCTTTCAGCGACAATATCCTCCAGATGATCTCGATGTCTGCGCAGCTCGGTTTCCACCCGTTCCTTTATCATCATTTCCTCTTTCAGAAGACGGTTCATTTTCTCCGCTTCCTCTTTTGCCTGAGACAATTTTTCTTTTTCCTGAAAGAGTTTGTTTTGTTCAGTTTCCATAGCCAGCTGATACTTTTCCCGAACCCTTTCGTAACTGTAGGTAAAAATAACGATCATAAAAAAGGTGGGAATAAAACGGGAAGTAAACTGGGAACTGTACGTATAATCAGACAGAAAAGAGTTGGGATTCATGAGAAAAGCAACCATAATGACTGTAAAAAGGGCCGTCCAGATAAACCCTTCTTTTTTCCCCAGGAGGAAAAAGGCAAACAGAGGATAAAACATGGCCCACAGTGTCCCGTAACCGTGAGCCGTTCCCGATCTGATGAAATAAATCAGGGTCATTGCATAAAGAAATAAAATCACACGGAAAATCGGAGTTACGTTTTTGATTCTCCGAAACTGAACAACGATGACTGTCATGATCATCGCCAGGAAAAGATCCAGGCCCGCTACCACACGGGAACCACCGACGAGATGAAGGATGCCGTAAATAATATCGGCGGGAATGATCATCAACAGGAAGACGATAAGAAGCTTTCGCCTTCCCGTTTCTCCTATGGTCAGAGGATGTTCGGAAATCAGGAAATTTAAAAAGGTGTTGATGCGGTCGATAATCAGTCTCATAAAAAATAGTATATCCTTTTTTTCCAAAAGCAAGAAATTTAAACCGGACATTTCATTTTTTCGATCCAAAACACAGAAAACATCTCTCCGAAAAAGCCCCGGGTGATGGCGCTGACATCATCCTGACCGGCTGTCTCTTCAAATAGCGTTTGCATTTTCCAGTCAGACCTGTTCAAATTTCTGATGGAAGCAAAGTTTTACGGCATCAAACCAATGCCCGGCCGTATGCAAGAAAGGCGGGTAGCGATTTATGGAACAAAACAATGGAAGACAATCAAACAATTGAATGCCGGCGGTGCGGCCGCTGCTGTCTGGCCGATTTTGCCGCGTATGTAACCGATGAGGATATTGCAAGATGGAAAGCCCAGGACAGACAGGACATCCTGGATATTCTGAAGCGGGAACACGGCACGTGGGAGGGGGACCACCTGGTTTCCGCGGATTCGGGCGTCACACTGCATGGATGCCCTTTTTACTTTTTTGACGGAGAACAGTTCGGGTGCGCCATTCATGAGACCAGACCGGCAACCTGCCGCAATTATGAACCCGGTTCGTCCGAGCTTTGCCCGCAGTTTACAAAGAAATAGCGGTGCCGTCCTCATAACCGGGGAGAAAACCTGGAAGCAAGTCTTTCAGGGAGGCATACCCGCTATCGCTTTTTTCGCGGCCTGCAAATCCAGGTATGACAAAATCTGTTTGACGGGAAAGACCTGCATTTCCGTGAGGATAAACGCCCCTTTCCAGGTCAGCCTGTATTGCGTCTGATCCCCGCTGAGGGCATAATAGCCGTATTTCATTTGCAGCGCGGCCTCTTCTTCCAGCGCCCGGGCAACCATTTCCATTTCTCTGCCTGGAACAAGGCCCTGAGGAACCGACTTTTTCATATCGCGGCCGGTCACCCACAGGTTAATGTCGTAAAGTTTCCTAATGGATTGAATGTTCGGATAACGATACGTGATTTTGTCGGGATTTTTATATGAACCCTTCAGCGGAGCATTGGAGATATCGATGATCCGTCCGTTGGAGTATATATTGCTGAACTCATAATAGCGAACCGCCTGGCCTTTGGCGTGAATAATATATGCGACCATGGCGCCCGTCTTCGTTACATCGTTTCTGAACAGCCCGAAGTAGGATGTCACTTTCGGTATGTAATCGGGCATCATCATGTACCCGGCAAACCGGAACCCCAGCGCTTCAAATTCCGGCTTTGCCTGATCAATGAACTCCCGAATCTTCGGCTCAAGCGCCTCCGGAGCAACGTGCCGTATGACCGCCCTGGCCATAATCCGGTGAGAAAACTTGACCAGAAACGGTCCGAGAATCATGGGGGCAAGAACAAAAGCCGCACACAGAATCAATAAAAATTCCAGCATAGGATCTCCTCATCACAGCGGCATGGGTTGTCGCCGGCCGGCGCACGAAGGGCAATCGCTGAACTCATGGAACGAAAAACCGGCCAAAACATTCCGAACGGTCTTTGATGAATAACGACCCCTCGCATCAATCAGGACAACGGCGGATCATGAAAATCGCCTGCCACCGGACGCTCCCAACCGGCTCCGGAAGAAGGATCAACCCGGGGGGCTATGTCATATTGATGGTGTGGAGTTTCAGCAGAAAATCCTTGAACTGTTCCTTGCTCGTTTCTTTGATGGAATCAATTTTGACCACCACGGCCTTATTGTAAAAGGTGTAGCCGTTTTCGATGAGTTCCGGTTCATTGTCATCGTCAATGAAATTTTCCATAAAGCGCATGGCAAATTTTCTAGCTTCGCTTTCATCTCTGGCCGTCACCAGATAATGATGATGTTCCACATCCTCATCCGTCGTCTCACTGATTTTTACCCTGTAGTCAGGCATATTTTTGCTCCTGTAACTGGCATGTAATATAATGTCATTTTATATACTCTAATCGCATCCCGAAGGCAACCATTCAAACCCGCATTTCAACAAATTTACCCGCTGAACCACAGCTCCCGTTCGCCCTGGAAAATCAGGCCGCACTGTTAAAAACTTCTTTGACGACGGCAACATAGTGGCCCGGGTGATGAGTTTTCCTGATGGCCTTTTGTATCTTTTTTTCGTTTTCAAAAAAACAGGCCAGATAGGTCCAGATCTCCTTCATTTTATTGGTCAGATGGGCGGGGCCATGCAGAATACCGGCATATTCGGTGAACAAGTCGTCGTGAAAAGCCCGGATGATTTTAATTTTTTCCTCATACGGCTTTCGTGTATGGAGCCGGATTTCCTCGGCGAGAAAGGGATTGGCGATGAGGCCTCTGCCGATCATCCAGCGGTCAACGGCAACAAAGCGATGGGAAATTTTCCGCAGTTTGTTTTCGGAATCGATGTCTCCGTTATAGACAATCCTGTGACCTGTCCCGTTCAGGCATCGCTCAAACATGTCCAGATCCACTCCACCGCTATACATTTGCGCGGCCGTTCGCGGATGGATTATCAGTTCGTCGAGCGGGTAGCGGTTAAAAACAGGAAGAAGTTCCAGTACCTCATCCGGATATTTCAACCCGATCCTGAGCTTGATTGATAATTTAGGTTTTAGATCCGGCAGTGCCTTTTCCAGAAAACAGTCAACCCGGTCGGGGTGGCAGAGCATCCCGGCGCCCCTGCCTTTCTTCACCACCATCGGATACGGACACCCGAGATTCCAGTTTACCGTGCGGTATCCCATCTCGTAGAAGGTATTGGCCAGGCGCACGAAATCCTCCGGATGGGAGCTCATGATCTGTGGAATAACGGGAATACCTGTATTCCTGTCCGGGGACAATTCCGCGGTTATGCTTCTGCCCGATTTCATTTTTCTGGGCGATGAAACAAAAGGCGCTACTGCCAGATCGACGCCCTGGAAATAACGGGGAAACAGATTGCGAAAAACCCGGTCGGTAATTCCCTGGATGGGTGCAAGATAAATCATGAATGTTGTTCAAATCCTTTGTATGGCCATGCGATCACCCAAACGGTCTTTTCATAAAAACTCGCACCGTGCCGGTTCAGTCAGCTCTCATCGGGTGACTTTTTCGCCTGAATCAATGTTTTCAGCCTGCGCATCGGGGCGGTTACGCGCCACGATGTTGAAGAAAAAATATGCCGGATGTCGTTTTCACGATCCCCGACCAGTCGGCTGAGGTGTTCAATTCGTCCTCCGGATTCCGTCAACGCCTGCCGCAGGCGTTCTGACTCCGAATCTTTTTGCCGCGATTCCTCCTCCATCCTTTGCTGAAGTCCGGCAAAAGCTTCATGGAGGTTCTCAATTTGCTCCCTGGATTCCGTCAGATCATGCCGCAAACGCTCCATTTCCGAATCTTTCTGTCGCAATTCTTCCTCAATCCTTTGCTGAAGCCCGGCAATGTTACTGTCCCGTTCGGCCAGCAGGTTCTGCCAATGAGAAATTTCCCCGTTTTTTCTTTGACTCTCTTCTTCCGTCCTCCGGTTAAGCGCGGCAATCCGTTCATCCTGCGCGGCGTGCCGCTGCTGCATCAGCAGAATTTCCAGATCTTTTTTTTGCAATTCTTTTCCGCGAATATGCCGCTGGATTTTCGCGCAATACTCTTCCCTCATCCAGTTGTCAAGAAACGCTGTAAAATCGAAATCGGCCAGCATCCCTTTTTCTTTCAGGATGCCGGCTTCGTTCCTTGTAACCGTTAATTTCTCATATTCCTGATCGAGGCAGCCTCTCCGGTATGCATCATACCAGCGGCGGATGTGAAAACTCTGGTGGCTTTCCAGGAGTTTATTCCTTTCCACAGCCTGCCCGGTCTGAATGACTTTAGCATAAAACCTTTTTTTATCTCTTATCGGAAAATGAAATATGATGATGTTTTCGGATGCCCCCTGCCTGATTTCGACGCCCGGATGAACAATATGGTGATTTCCCTGATCCACCTCCAGACAGCCTTTTTGCGTTTTAAAAATCACTTTTTCGATATACCGGTAATAATAAAGATTCGTGTATTTCGTTTCCCATTCATAATCTCCACCCTCAAAAGGCGCAACCACGGCGTATTTTGCATCCTTCGGAAAGACCTCTTCCCCGTCGTGATTTTCCAGAATGACATTGATCAGGGACACCGACTGGACATCGCAGGAAGAGTTGAAAATCTCCGTTTTTAAATCTCCCGAGAGGGGACACCAGAACTCGTCCGCGTCGCAATGAAAAACCGCATCGGCCCCGTACCGTTCAACGGCGATCCTGGCCATCCGGTTATTCCAGGCCGCCTGGGATTTATCCCTGCCCGGCTCGTCGATCAGATGAAGTTTGCCCGTTTGCTGATATTCCAGCAGGATGTTTCGCGTGCTGTCCACCGAGGCGTTATCCGTTGCAATGATATAATCCACTCCGTTCTTCAGGTGGTGTTCAAGGTTTGTCCTGATGATATCCTCTTCGTCCCGGACAAGGAGCGTCATGATTAATCTGGGCTTTTCCTGTCTCACCGCGCGAAAGCCCGTCCAGGTCGTCATCCTTTCGCCGGAAGACACCGGAACATCGATGCGGAAGTCATCGGCCATAAAAGCCTCGACATCCGGGTATATGGATTTCAAATAGGAAAGCATCCATTCATAACGTTTTGCCTTGGCTTCAGCCTTGACTTCGGAAGAGGCAAAATCGTGGAAAATAACCGTTTCCGGCGAGTAGAGAATTTTTCCGGGTCCATGGAGTTTCTCTATCCTGTAACTCAGGTCGATCCCTTCATGGCCGAACAAAAGTGGATCCATGCCTTTCAGCCTGAAATATTCATCTTTCCGGAAGGCGGAGTTGCCCTCGACATTGACATGCCGGACAAAAGACGGGGTATCTCCCGGATGATAATGCGCGGCTTTCTGATGATTCCCCTGTTCCGTTTTTGGAAGAACCCTGCCGCGAAGCCCGATGATATTATATCGGCCACAGGACTCCATAACGGAGGACGCAAAGTTGTCACCGGCCACCGAATCATCATCCAGAAACGCTACAATATTTCCTCGCGCGCAGGATGCGCCGATATTGCGGCCTTCCGAAGGCCCGAAATTGTGGGGAGAACAGATATACAGAATATTGAAGTCCAATAATTTTTCCAGTACGCTCTCATTGCCGCCGTTATCCACAACAATAATCTCATAACGGCCGTCTGTAATCCCCGCAACCGATTCGACGCACCGCACCAGCGCCCCGGTTGTGTTCCAGGCGACAATGACGATGGACAACTGTGGATGCGCGGGATACCGCTTGTCAAATCCCGGAAAAGAATCGTACCGAATCGCGGATTTATACCCCAGGACAATTTCTTTCGCTTTCCGGAAGTCTCCGTTATAAAAACTTTCAACGGCCGCGTTAAAGCATTCAATTGCGTATCGGTTTTGCTCCCGGGCCCTGCTTTTCCTGTCCAGCATATTTTTCACAAAAGCGGCGTCCTCCGGGGCGTCGGTTCTGTTCTTCCCGGGAAACGCCTTTTCCAGGTCGTCGCATATTCTTTCGATACGGTCCTTCGGAATGGAATACGCCACGATCAACGTGTCGATATCTCCGTCCGTTATAACTTCCTTTCTCAAGTCCACTGGCTTTATGCCTTCCAGATCAAAGACGGAATAATAATCGTCAAACTTGTAATCGCCGCCGATGACGCTGTCGGACATTCTGATCCAGCGGTTGGGAATGCCATAGCTGTCGGCCACGATCAATCCATGCAGGGCCGAGGACAGAATCAATCGGCATTCGTTCATTTCCCGGCAGATGCGTTGAACATCCTGCTGCACATCGATGATCGTAAAGCTTTTACTCCGTAACCGGACATTGTTGAGTTCCCCGCTTTCCCTGTCTACATAATGAGGAATGATGCCGACGTCATACTTTTTCACCGCGTTGTCAATCCTGATCGCCCTGGAGGTGAGAAGCCCCGGGTCACCCAGGGCAATTTCATCCAGGCGGCATCCTAGAGCCGCTTCGCTTCGGCTTCGGGAAAGCTTTCCTCTCAGGGCGCGGATGTTCAGTCTTTTCGTAAAAAATTCATTTTCACTTTTCTGTTCTTCAATAAATCCCGTTCCCCAGACGTCGATCCGGCCGTCAGGCAGGAAATCCGGCTTTGTATCCGACACGATCCCCTGCGAGGCGCTCAACAGACTTCCGATGGCAAGCAGATTGCAGTCTTCCAGATTTACACACGTATAATCAATGCCCATGTACCGTAAAATATCCCGGTTTAATTCATCTCCCAGATTTTTCCGGCGGCTGAAATAATACAACCTGTATGGTTTAACGCAATGCCCTGCAGCAATCATGCTTTGCTGATCATTCATTAATCCCGTTTCCTGCAATTTATTCTTTCTCGAATGCAATCCTTTCCGATTTTTCCGGCACCCGCGCACGGTATCACGCGGAAGATAACGGTCGCCGGATTCCAAAAGCCGAAGCCGCATATGCGGATTTTGCCAGCAGCGAATGAATCATCATGGGAAATAAAACGCCGGATGCAAAAGCAACCGGAATTCGGAATGCGGCATCGGCAATGTTCAAGCGGTAACACAGATACAGCGTCATGTACAGAAAAGATACATGAAATAAATAGATGCTGTAAGATCTTGAATCAACGAACCGGATGAAGTGCCAGATTCCGGAGGAACGAATCTTCGTCATGGTTGCGCCGACCAGGCAGTATGCAAAATACACTCCGGAGAACGCGGAAGCATACCATAATGCTTTCCTGGAAAATGCCTCAGGCTCCAGTCCATGACCGGCAAACAGGGTGATCAGGTTTATCGCGCAAAGCACCAGTCCCCCGAATGCATAAATCCGGTATCGTCCCGTCCATTCCAGGTTGTATTTTTTGTGCAGATACCCGACAAAAAAGAATGGAAAGTATTTTACCGGAGATTGCAGGAATTCAGGAAGAGCCTGCCGGTAAAAGAACAGCGCCATCCAGACGCACATGATCAAAATATCCGATACGGGGGAGTGTTTATCGTCCGCTCTGTGACGCAACGGGATCACAACAACAAAAATTATAAAGAGCGTTTTCAAAAACCACAGGTGATCATTGTTTTTACCGGCAAGCAGCAGCTGGCTTTGCTCAAAAACCGACCCGTTTATATGGCCGAACAGCAAAATCGTCGGCAAAAGAACAGAGAAGGACAACGCGTACATGGGAATCACCAGCCGGTAGAATCGATCGGCAATCTGCCGGACGATGGTGCGTGGATGATGAATCAGGGACAGGCAATAGACATAACCCGATATCCAGAAAAAAAGCGGCATGTGGAACGAGTAAATATAATTTCGAATAAACGATTCCCAGGGGGGAATAAAAAGTAGGGCATACATGTGCGGATTGGGAAACTCAGCGCTTCTCGTGGCGTGTCCGAAAACCACGAGAAGGATTGCACTGGCGCGAAGAAGAACAACATGATCGTTTCTTGGTTTTTCATCCATAAGTCATCGCGGAGCGCCACGTCTCTGAAGTCGTTCGTTGCCTCTGAATCGGCCGTCACACGCAGGAAAGATTCCCATGATCTTTTATTTTTTCTCTGTTATCCGCCCGTATCCTTCCTCCCGCACTGCTCGACAAAATGATCAATCAGCGCCCGGGCGACACTGATCTTGCGAGGGATCACCGGCAGTTCATCCGGACCGTACCAGCCGGCGTCGACAATTTCCTTTTCGTCAATGCGAATTTCACCGCCTGCGTATTCGGCGGTAAAGGCAACCATCAGCGAATCGGGAAACGGCCAGGGCTGGCTTTTAAAATAGCGGATATTCTTGATTTCGATGCCCGTCTCTTCCATGATCTCTCTTCTTGCGCACTCCTCCAGCGATTCGCCGGGCTCCACAAAACCCGCCAGCACGCTGTACATAGCCCCGGGAAATCTTGTGGCCCGGGCCAGAAGAATTTTGCCTTCTTTTTCAATCGACACAATCACCGCTGGCGAAATTCTGGGATAACTGGCCAGTCCGCAGGAAGGACACAGAAAACACTGTTCATCGGATTTTAATGCCGTGGGGTTCCCGCAGCGGCCGCAAAACCGGCTGTTTTCGGACCACAGCAGCAGGTGTCTGGCTCTTCCGAATATCCAGAACAGTTCCTCGTCAATTTTTCCATCGGACGGGCGGAGGGAAACCCATTTAGTACCGGGCAAATCAATCCCAGTTTCTGATGCGTCCGAAACCGCATAGCAGTCGATCCGGTCCAGCTGACCGACATGCAGCGCCTTGCCAGCATTCAGTCCGGGAATATCCTGTGCTTTGATGAACAGCGGCTCAGGGATACTGCCGCCTGCTGCGCTCAGTACTTTTTCCTGCCGGAAAATGAACCAGCAGGCATCTTCGGTAAGCGGGATGCTGTTTTTAAAACGGTATTGATTATCGAAGTTCATGGATCCGCCCTGAAACTTTTTCTCATTCTTAGAAAAATCCCTTTAAAAAAGCAAAGAGTTTTCATGAAACCCTCCTGTGATCGTCACCTGCATGGTTGGTCCGGCTTCAGGAGAAGACGCCTTCACGGCAAACAGAATCACCTCATTCTCTGAAGGCGGAATCTTTGCTGTCCATACTTCGGGGCAGCGCCAGCCCCAGAAACACCATCGCAATATTGGCCAGTCCAATCCACATCAGGGCATTAACTGCACTGTGTCCCAGGTATTTATACAGTTCACCGGCAATGCTGGGCACCGTGCCTCCCAGGCACCAGGCCCAGCCCATCAGGATCGCCGATACGATGCTTACATTTTCCCCGGGCGCAATGCGCTGTCCCAGAGACACGCCCAGCGGATTCACAGTACCCAGAAACGCGCCACCCGCAATGCACAGGATGACGAAAACCGGCACCGGCAGGGTCAGACGGATGATGGCATGGTAGCTGATCACCGACAGGATGGACATCGCAATCAGCATCCTGCGCCGCCCGACACGGTCGGCCAGGTGGCCCATCGGCACCATGAACAGCGTTGCTCCCAGGATAATCAGGCCGAAAGCCCCGCCATGACCGATCCAGGCCGGATACCCTTTTTCGGCGGCAAATTCCGGCATGAGGAAAAACAGCCCGCTCATCACACCGCTGGAAATCCCCAGGATCAGGAACAAAAAAAGGATCGGCCCCGCCACCGGGCGGAGAGCGCGCAGCGACTCGATCACTGAAACCCGGCTGGCCCGGGACAATTGGACGGGGCGGCAATTCCTCCAGACCAGCACCCACAGAACCGCCACGGGAACCAGCAGCACTTCGGTGTGATGGCCAAGATGGTTGAAGACGGCGCCAAACGCGATCTGACTGAGACCGAAACCGATGCTCCCCACGGCAATAAAGATGGCCAGAAACATCGAACCGCGCCGGATGGAAAAGCTACCCGCCAGTCCCGCGCCGGCGGGATGAAACATATCCTGACCGAGCCGGCCCGCAGCCAGGATCACAAACACCACCAGGTAAAAACCGCTCATCCCGAACAGCATTGGCAGAATTCGATCCAGCGTTTCGCGGTAATCCGCAAGGGGACCCAGCAGCAGGGCAAACGAAGTCAGGAACACGCCCAGCAGGATAACCCGCCGTGCCCCGAACCGGTCGGCAATCGAACCGAACAGCGGTTGAAGAGCCGTCCCGCTCATGGCGATCACCGTGGCAATCCAGCCGGCCTTGGCAACATCCAGACCGGCAAGCGTTTTATACACGGGCCAGACGCTCATGCCCATGAAATCGACCAGGACATGCGCCAGGGACACGGCAACGAAAGTACCTGCCGCCACCGATCCGCCGCCGGAAGAATTCTCCGGCGGGTCTGATAATATTTTGTTTTGCCTTTCCTCATTCATAACCAAACTCTATCTTGCCCTTCCATTCCGTATCCGCATCAAATAAAAAACCCGCCTGGATTTTCCATGGCGGGTGAAATGCTGCTTTTTGGATTACCGGGAATCAGACATCCCCTCCAAGCGCACAAATCCCGCCGCAACCCGGCTTGCGGGCTGCCGGCTTCGTCGTCATCTGCATTACGGAATGGACCAGTGCGTTCATGTATTCTCTTTCTTCCTCTGAAGTTGACGTACCCATACTCCCGAAAATCGGAAGTGTCAATCTTTTTCATTGGAATCGGTCCGGGCCGGTTCGGCAATCTCCACTTTGGGCTCAAGAGATTGTTCTTTCCGATAAGGAAGATCACTCATCTGGAAAACTCCCCATGGATCAGCACACCAACATCATCCCTGTCGAAGAACCGGGAAAAGTTGTATACTGGCTCAATAAACCCATCGGGAGAAAATGAACCATGTTCACGGCCTTCCTGATTAATGATCCTTCCGGTGACCCGGGTGCGTACCTGGAATTTCAATTTCGCAGGCATGATGCTTTCCTTTTCGATCTGGGAGATCTGCATCTTCTGGCGCCGCGCCGGATCCGTAAATTGAATCATATCCTGGTCTCGCACACTCACATGGATCATTTCATCGGCTTCGACCACCTGCTCCGGCTCTGCCTGGGAAGAGACCAGCATATCGCTCTGTACGGTCCGCCCGGCTTTCTGGCCAACATAGAAAGCAAGCTGGGCGCCTACACCTGGAATCTGGTCGAAAATTACACCAATGACTTTGAACTGACCGTTTCGGAAATACATGAGACGCACAAAGTGACCAGAACCTACCGCTGCCGCAACGTCTTCCGCCCGGAAGGCGAAGAGAAAAACGTGATATCCGAACCGGCGCTGCTGGAAAGTGATGCGTTTATGATCCGCTTCACCCGCCTGGACCACGCCAAGCCCTGCCTGGCTTACAGCGTTGAAGAAAAAACCCGCCTGAACATTAAAAGAAATGTCCTGCAGGAAATGGGCCTGCCGACCGGTGCGTGGATTAACCGCTTCAAAGAACAGATCATCCACCACGATGCCGAAGATACACCTGTCCGCATCTGGTGGAAAACTCCGGACGGAGCGCTGGAGGGAAAGTATCTTCCTCTCGGCCTGCTCAAAGAAAAAGCGGTAAAAGTGACGGAGGGACAAAAAATCTGCTATATTACCGACGCCGTCTGGAGTGATGCGAATATCGATAAAATGGTCAATCTGGCCCGGGGTGCGGAACTGCTGTTCATCGAAGCGTCTTTTCTACAGGAGGATGCGTCAACCGCCGCCCTCAAATACCATCTCACCGCGCATCAGGCGGGAACGCTTGCCTCCATGGCCGGTGTAAAGCGTTTCGTCATTTTTCATTTCTCGCCGAAATACAAAGGAAGAACCGAAGCACTCCAGCAGGAGGCAATGGAGGCTTTTCAAAACAATCACCTCTTGCCGCATACGAATTGCATGGGCTGACCGGATAAATTCCAATCCCGTAACTACAATCCCAGATCCTGTGCGATACTCTTCATGGCGTCAAGTCCCAGCGTGATAAAGTCGTCCAGCTCGATTCCGATTTCGCTGCATGTCGCAATCTGCACACGATTCGCGCCCGCCGCAAAACGTTCTTCTTTAAAACGCTTCCGGATGGACTTGACTTCAACGCCGGCCAGTTGCTTGTCGGGACGAATCAGCGCACCTGCGGTAATGAGACCGGTCAGGGGATCGGCACAGAAAAGAGCCTTGTCCAGCAACGTTTCGCGCGGTTCTCCGTGCACTTCGTTATGGGCCAGGATGGCATGGCAGACCGCTTCGCTTGCGCCCAGCTGCCCGGCCATCTGCGCTCCGGGCCTCCCGTGAACGGATAAATCGGCGTGAGTGAGTTCCACATCGATATCATGAAGCAGACCGGCCAGCCCCCACTCCTCTTCATTTTCGCCGAACCGCCGCGCAAGCATCCGCATAATGGCCTCCACGGCCAGCATATGCTTGATGAGGTTTTCATTCACAACGTTTTCCCTGACGGCCCTGAGCGCTGTATCCCTGTCCATACATTCCTCCATCCGCGATCGTGACCATTATTTTGATGATTATATAAGTGTATATCATATTTAAATGAAACGCATTGACACATTTTCTCCTGTGCAATAAAATACAGGCCAATCTTATTCTTTTCATGACGGATTTCGTAAAGCTCCCCGGGAGCCCGTGTATGTTCCAACCACTGCATTCGGAGGTTCAGCCATGAGCGAAAGAAGACCTTGCCGTACTTTCATCAGCTATATCGACAAAAGCCGCGAGTATTACGCCGCATACGGATACACACAGGCCTATACCTGGGCGTATCACACCGGCGTGCCTTTCTCTCCTCTTGCAAAGCCGCTTGCCCGGTGCCGGATCGGCCTCGTCACGACGGCCTCCGATGTGGACATCGGGACAGGTATCGAAGGCCTGATGAAAAAGAGAAACGTCTATGCCCTTCCCTCCGATCCCGCTCCGGGACGCCTGTTTACGGATCATCTCTTCTGGGACAAGGACGCAACGCATACCAATGATCTGGAAAGTTTCCTGCCTCTGAAACAACTCTCGAAATTAGCCCGGGCCCGTCGCATCGGGTCGGTTTCACCCAGGTTCTACGGCGTGCCGACGGAATACAGCCAGAGCAGGACGAGACTCAAAGACGCTCCGAAAATCCTGGAGTACGTCCGGGAAGATGCCGTGGATGCCGTCCTGCTGACGGCTCTCTGACCGGTCTGCCATCAGACCGTGTGTCTGGTCGGCCGCCATCTGGAAGAAAACGGCATCCCTGTTGTCGTTCTGGGTTCGGCGCGGGACATTGTCGAGGAATGCGGCATTTCCCGTTTCCTGTTTACGGATTTCCCGCTGGGAAATCCGTGCGGCAGCCCCGGGGACGTTTCCATGCAGCAGGCCATTGTCGGAATGGCGCTTGATCTGCTGGAACGGTCGTGGTCGTCGCGGACAACGGTTCAAACGCCCTTCCGGTGGCCCGACGAAAACTGGCGAAACAATTTCATGCGAGTCGATGACAGCAACCGGGAAGCGCTGGCCCGCGCGGGAGAAGAACGGCGCAGACTGCAGGCCGAGAAGATGCGAAGAGACACAAAGAGTTGAATTCCATCGTCATGCGATTCACCAAATGAATACCGGCTATCGATAAGTTGCAGTAAACTTGTCTGTTCATATCCACAGTGCTGATATCCCGCTCATGCCGACGAGCCGGGAACAGGGTACTCTCCTGCATGGAATCTCCACCAACCATTTGACCACGGGCCCGATTCACGATATGCTTCTTCCCGAAGGAGAAAACATCATGGTAGAAACCCCCGGCCCCCCCGATGCATTGCTTGACGGCTATAAACAAAATATTAATCCAGTGGCAAAAGCTTCCCTGGTCTGGCAGAGAGACCTGGTATTCACCGGCTCAACGCCGCAGGGGTACGATATTGAATTTGACGCCAATGCCCAGTGGGGATGCAAACCGACGGAATCCCTCCTTTTAAGTCTGGCCGCCTGTATGGGAATCGATGTGATGTCCATTATAACCAAGATGCGGATGACGCCGGTGAGTTTTCGGATGGAAATAGAAGGCGAAAGGAATCCGACACCGCCGCAGTATTACAGGGCCGTGAACATTGTCCTGTTCATTGCCGGAAAAAATCTGGATTCGGGAAAAATCGACCGCGCCATTGCGCTGTCGCGTGAGAAATACTGCTCGGTATACAACTCGCTACGCCCGGATTTATCTCTTTCCGTTCGTTATGTTCTGGAAGAAAAAGAGCTCCCCGCGTAAGATGTACGAGGCAAACACGCAGTGTTTGATCAAGACAGGCGGTTGCCGTCATTGATCAAACGCCGGCGTCATGAAAATCAAAAACCATGTCTCCCGGGAAAGCAGGCAGGCACAAATTGGAACCATTCACAAATCAGGATAAGCTTTGGACAAAGGATTTTATCACGGTAACCGTGATCAATTTTTTTGTCTTTCTGACACATTTTCTGCTGATGGTCACAATCGCTTCTTATGCCGTGGATGAATTTCACGCCTCCACCGATATGGCGGGACTGGTTGCGGGCATCTTTATTCTCGGCGCCCTGCTGGGCCGCCTGATCATGGGACGCTTTATTGAAGATATCGGGAGCAAGAGAGTATTACTTGCCGGCACCATGTTTTTTATTATCACATCGGCATTATATTTTGCCGCAATCAATTTAACTCTTCTGGTCATTATCCGACTGCTGCATGGAATCGTTTTCGGAACAGCCAGCACGGCCGCGGGAACGATTGTCGCCCAGATTATTCCGGGCAGCCGCCGCGGCGAAGGCATCGGTTTTTACAGCATCGGTGCAATCCTGGCGGTAGCGCTGGGTCCTTTTATCGGCATCTTCCTGATTCACCATGCAAATTTCAGGATGATCTTTGTCGTTACATCACTTCTGGCGACGGCCAGCTTTGTTCTTTCTTTTATCGTCAACAAACCGACGTATGAAACCCCCGAACCGGATCTGGCGGCAAATCAATTCCGCATCTCTGATTTTCTGGAATACAAAGCCGTACCGATCTCCATCATGATCCTGGTCATCGGTTTCAGTTATTCCGGCCTGCTGACGTTTATCTCCCTGTACGCCAAAGAAATTCACCTGGAGAAAGCGGCAAGTTTTTACTTTCTGGTTTACGCCGTTACCGTTCTGGTTTCGCGACCTTTTTCCGGACGGTTACTGGACGTGAAAGGCCCCAATTTTGTCGTATATCCCTGCCTCTTCATTTTTGCCACCGGCATGCTTTTGTTCAGCCAGGCCACACTGGGGGCGACCCTGCTGGCGGCTGGCGTCCTCCTCGGTCTGGGATACGGAAACTTCATATCCAGCGCTCAGGCCATTTCCATCAAAGGCGTGCCGCCTCACCGGCTGGGACTGGCGACTTCGACTTATTTTATTTTTGTAGATCTGGGCTTTGGCATAGGACCTTACTTGCTGGGCGCGCTGGTTGGCTTCACGGGATACCGCGGCCTGTATCTGATCATGACGCTGGTGATCCTGGCGGCCATTCCTCTGTACTATTTTTTGCTGGGCAGGAAAGTATCCGCCGAATCATTGCCGGAGAAGAGCCGATAACTTGCACGGCTGAAGAATCGGAACAATGTTTGTAACAAAAGCAGGAGACTTGAAACATGAAACCTACCTCACCTCTTGTCATTACCATCAGCCGCCAGCTGGGATGCGGCGGGGCACATGTGGGACAGGAACTGGCCAAAAGACTGAATATCTTTTACGCGGACCGCGAAATCATCGGGCAGGCCGCCAAGCAATTTTTTATCCTGGAAAAAGACCTGGAATCGCGTGATGAAAAAAAACTTTCGCTCTGGAAGTCCTTCATGCGCTCTCTTGCCGTTGCGCCGGATGCATACGTCAAGCCGCGTGCCCTGCCGCCGTCCGACGAGGCGCTGTTCAAAACCGAGAGCGAAATCATCACCCGGATCGCTCAGGAACGGTCGGCGGTCATCATCGGACGATGCGGTTCTTATATCCTTCGGGATCATCCGAACCATGTCAGTATCTTTTTACACGCCGACATGACCTTCCGCAAAAACCGCCTTCAAGAGTTCTATGCCTTGTCAGAAGAAGCAGCCGCAAAAATGATCGCCCGGAGCGACAAAGAAAGGGCGCTGTATCATCGTGCCGTTACAGGACGGGAATGGACGGACGCAGACAGGTATGACATCGCCATGGCTACCTGCAAAACAGGCGTCGACCATTGTACAGAGGTGATTTTAAGATATCTGGAATTGATCGGGGGAAAAGATGTCGTCCGCTCATGACCGCTTCAGCGGGCGGAAAAATTAAATTGGCAGGGATCCGGTTTGAACCTTCCCGGGTTAACGGACACTTGAAATAAAACCTGCGAGAGCATGGTCTGAAAAAAATAAGAGCGTCCGTTAAACCGGGGCGGATTCATATGACTCATCCTGTACTGGTTATTTCTTGCCGGCAATTTCCATAATGCCCGGAACAATCAGGTTCACAACCAGACCCATTTTCGTCTTGTTGGTATCAAACATCATGCTGCATTCAAAATCTCCCAGGGGAATAACCAGGGCCGCGGTATTTTCCCCGATGGTTAACAGATAGTAAGGCCCCATGCCTTTATACCCTGCCGCCTTCACGGCCGCCGATAACTGTACGGTAACCCTTGACAGAAGCGCGGCTCCCTTCAGATTGGAATTGATACCCCCCATGCTCTGTCCGTCGTTCGCGGTATAAATAGAGGCTGATATGATGCCATCGCCTATTTCTTCCTGTAAAAATGTCATGATTTTCTGGATTGTAGCATTATTCATTTTCCCTTCTCCTTTTTCCTTCTTCTTGCGAAAATCGTTTATAAGGCTTCTTTATTAAACGGCGCCATGGTCCCCAAGTCCCTGGCCCGCCCCGCGTAAAATGCTCCCGCGGAACTCCTCGCCTCACGAGTTACTTCTTGGCAATATCAATAATCCCCGGCAGAACGACGTTGAGAACCAGCCCCATCTTGGCTTTGCTGGAATCGATCATCATGCCGCAATCATATGTTCCCATCGGAATAACTACGGCTACCATGGTCTCCTCGATGGTGATCAGGTAGTACGGTCCCAGACCTTTGAACCCCGCCGCTTTGATGGCCGCCTGAAGCTGCGCCGTCACACGCGCCAGAAGCGCCGCCACTTTGGCGTTTGAATTGATGCCTCCGAGACTCTGCCCGTCATTCGCGCTGTAAATATCAGCCGACATGACGCCGCTGCCCAATTCTTCTTGAATAAAGGCCATGATTTGCTTTACTTTTGTACTGTTCATCAAAGTTCTCCTTTCATCAGAAAAAAAGCGTTGTTATTAGTTTGTCGGCTTGTATATCAGAATATTTAGTGAAATAGAATACATAACCATCGTATTTATAATTATGTAAATAAATTTAAATAGTTAGATGATATAAATTTTTCCGGCAAAGCCCGTTTTCGTCAATTGCCTATTGAATCTGGTATCTTCGAAAAACCAGAGTCGCGCCCGGATAAGATGTTTTCCGGTTTTTCAGATGAGCACTTCTGCCGAAGCAGGGAGCCTGTTCAGATCATACAGGAAGGATTCGGAATTTACATGCAGGTAAGCAGCCGGGTGAAAACCGGGGGCGGAAGATCTCTCCCGCGCAAAAAAGTTAGTAATCCGACGGTTTGATTTTTATGCGCAAATATTCGACCGCGTCATTTGTTTTGATCACCACGGTAATACTGACCCTGTGCTCGGCCAATATTTTTGATCTGTCATCTTTTTTAATATAGTCGAGTGTGCTGGCTTTTATTTTTTCCACGAGATCATCCCTGCCATACCCCGGCAGATCTTTCCAGGCAATATTCACCATGGTAGCGGAAAAGGTTACTTTGTTGCCCGTTTCGTAATAAACGGCGTCCAACCGGGTCTGGTTGGAAACCATCATGGGGCAACGCTGATCCACCTCATTCATCGCCTTTTCCAGCTGATATTCATACGTGGTGGTATCCACCGGTTCCGCATTCATTTCCGGTATCCATCCGGAACTCGCAACATAGATCCACCCGGCATTGAGGATAATGCCGGCAAAGGCCGGAATCATTATGGCGCTTTTTCCGAATTTATAAATTCCGGCAAGCGCGATCAGGCCGCAAAGACCGCCCAGAGAGGCCAGATAGACGGTCGGCCTCTTTTCAAGCGGCAGAGAGCTGATGCCGGTCAGCGAAACAATCGCCACCACCGTCATAATAATCAGAAACGCGACCACGCTGAAAACCGCCGCAGATTTAATGAACGGCTTTTTGTCTTCGTCCAGGGAGTTTACCGGCACGGGTTTCGGGACGGCGGAATGGCGATTAGAAACAGACACCCGGGGTTTTTCGGGCTGCGCCTGTTCAGGCTGCCACTTTGCATAAATAATCCCACAGCGCGGACATTCATTCGCATTAATGAAATTGTCCGATTCCCGCCTTACATAACCGCACTGCATACATTTTTGCATCCATGCTCCTTGCCGGCCGGAAATAACAAAAGCTTATTCCCGGTTCTGCCTTATTGTTGAATATTTGATGATGCGTGATACGGGCGGGATAATAAAATTTGTCGAATAATAATGCAAGAAAAAAGACAATGCCCCGTGCGGACTTCCTGTCGGCAACCTGTAGCTCTATCCCCCCAGGTAGGCTTCTCTGACTTTAGGATTCCCCGTCAGCTCTCTGCCCGTACCAGAAAGAACCATACGGCCGGTTTCCAGAACATAGCCGCGATGGGCGATGTGCAAAGACATGTTGGCGTTTTGTTCGACCAGCAGAATGGTTTTTCCCGCCCGGTTGATTTCCTGGATGATTTTAAAAATCTCCCGGACCAGAACCGGGGAAAGACCCATCGACGGCTCATCGAGCAGCAGCATCTGCGCATCGCTCATGAGTGCGCGGCCCACGGCCAGCATCTGCTGCTCGCCGCCGGAAAGCATGCCGCCCAGCTGCCTGCTCCGTTCGGCAAGGCGCGGAAACAGGCTAAAGACATGTTCCAGATCGGTTCTGATCCCGGCCCTGTCCCTGCGCTGCCAGCAGGCCAGTTTGATGTTTTCCATCACGGTCAGGTTGCCGAAGATGCCCCGGCCTTCCGGCACATGGGCAATACCCGCGGCCACGATCCGATCGGCGGGAATATTTTTTAAATCCTTCCCCGCGTAAGTGATCGCGCCCTCATAAGGAATCAGGCCGGAGATCGCGCGCAGGATAGAAGATTTTCCCGCTCCGTTGGCTCCGATGAGCGTGACGATCTCCCCGCGG
The DNA here is from genome assembly GCA_963682015.1 of Smithellaceae bacterium. Taxonomy (GTDB): domain Bacteria; phylum Desulfobacterota; class Syntrophia; order Syntrophales; family Smithellaceae; genus UBA8904. Next base: position 1,048,812 of record OY820932.1, read on the forward strand.
GCAACGTCAAAAGAAATGGCATCCACCGCTTTGATGCTGTCGTAGGAAACACTCAGCCCCGCGACGGAAAGCAGAAGGCCGGCATCGGTCATGATGCCACCTCCTCGCCCAGGTAGGCTTCCAACACTTTGGGATCGGACTGGATCGCGGACGGAACTCCGGACGCGATGGTCGCGCCGAAATCCAGCACGACCAGGCGCTCGCAGATGCCCATGACCAGGCGCATCTGATGTTCGATCAGGATAATGGTAACGGAAAATGCTTTGCGGATCCAGCGGATGAATTCCATGAGCTGCAAAATCTCGTTGGGATTCATGCCGGCGGCCGGCTCGTCCAGCAGCAGAAGTTTCGGCCCGGTGGCCAGCGCCCGGGCGATTTCCAGGCGGCGCTGCAGACCGTAGGGCAGGTTTCTGGCTTTTTCACCGGCGGATTCATCGAGCCTGAAGACCGAAAGAAGATCCAGCGCCTGCGTGGTGATGCGCCTTTCTTCGGCGCGGAAGCGGCCGATGTGCAGAAGCGCCTCGGCGGGCGTGTAGGCAACCTGACCGTAATAGGCAATGCGAACATTATCCAGAACGGACAGCTCTTTAAAAAGCCGAATGTTCTGAAAGGTACGGGCAATGCCCAGGCGGGTAATCTGATGCGGTGTCAGTCCCACCAGTTCTTTCCCTTCCAGTTTGATCCTGCCTTCGGTTGCCCGGTAAACACCGGTAATCAGGTTAAAGACCGTTGTCTTCCCCGCGCCGTTGGGACCGATAACGCCGACAAGTTCATGCAGTTCGACGGCCAGATTGAAGTCTGATACCGCGCAGAGGCCTTCGAAGTGATGTGTGAGACCGGATATCTCAAGGAGTGGCATTCCGGACCTCCTTTTTCTTCTGCCGCCATAGCTTTTCCGTGACCAGGTCGCGAAGCGGCGTAAACAGACGTGCTTCACTCAAACCCATAATGCCGCGCGGCCGGTAGATCATCAGGAGGACGAGGAGAAGCGGCATGAACACCATGCGCCAGACTCCCATGGGGCGCAGGATTTCCAGCAGGATCGTATAGATGACCGCACCGATAATGGATCCGGAAATGGAGGCGATACCGCCCAGGTACACCATGATCAGGATATCGGTGGATTTGATAATGTCGAACATGCGCGGATTGATAAACTGCAGCGCATGAGCGAAAAGACCGCCGGCAATGCCGGCGAAAAACGAAGAAACGACAAAGGCGATCATTTTGACCTGCCGCGTGTTAACGCTCATCAGGTCGCTGGCGATTTCGTCTTCGCGGATGGACAGCACGCCGCGTCCGAAATTGGAATATACCAGGTTGCGGATCACCCAGACGGACAAAGCCGTCCAGAAAAAAACCCAGGGCAGCGTGGTGAGTTTTTCCATCCCCAGGAGGCCCCGGGGTCCGCCCACCGCATCGATGTTTTCCAGGATGGACTTGACAATCATGCCGAAAGCCAGCGTGACGATGGCCAGATAATCACCCCTTGTTTTAAAAGAAGGGATGGCCACCAGCAGGCCGACCAGCGCTGCACCAATCCCGCCCGCAAGGATGGCCGCGGGAAACAGGATGGTTACTGCACCCGCGGGAAACACATGAATGGTCAGTAGCGAGGCGATATAAGCGCCTACGGCCATAAAGCCTGCATGCCCCACGGAAAACTCGCCCATGTAACCGTTGATCAGGTTCAGGCTGACGGTGAGAATAATGTTAATCCCCACATAAATGATGATCAACTGGAGGTACAGGTCCAGCAATTCAAACGCGGAGGCGACCGCGCAGAATCCGATTCCCGCAACCATGAAGACCGGCCAGAAATATTTATGACCGGTGAGCGCATGCCAGCGCTGGAGCAGATGATGAAGCGCGGATTTAACAGTTGCCATACTTACACCTTCTGCGGCTGGGGCCTGCCCAGGATGCCGTAGGGCCGGACAATTAACAGAATGAGAAGCAGCGTAAAGGCTACAAAGTCACGATAGGTGGAGGGGAAGAAAGCCGCCACAAGAATTTCGACCGCTCCCAGAATAAACCCGCCAACCATGGCGCCGCGGATGTTGCCGATGCCGCCCACCACGGCACAGATGAACGCTTTCCAACCGACCATAATGCCCATGTAAGGGTCAATGACCGGATAGGCCAGGCCGTACATCACACCGGCCGCACCGCCCAGCCCTGTGCCGATGGCAAAGGTAAGTGAGATGATCTTATTCACCGGCACACCCATCAGGGGAACGATTGTTTTATCCCAGGAAATGGCGCGCATGGCCATGCCTGCTTTGGTGCGCTGGACAATGAAGTCCAGGATAAGCATCAACACCAGGGAAAGAACGATAACCAGTACCTGCAGGGAAGAAACGGTCAGCGTACCCACCGTCCAGGTAACACTGGTGAAGAGCGGCGGAATATGCTTGGGGTACGGCGAAAGCGCCAGTGTAAAGTTCTCCAGGAACAGCCCCACGCCCAGCGCGGTGATGATGGCGGAAACCCGCGGCGCATGGCGCAGCGGCTTGTAGGCCAGCCGCTCGATGACCACACCCAGACAGGCCACGCCCAGCATGGACAGAAGCAGCGTCGGCACAAACGAAAGATGAAGGTAAACGGCCAGCAGAAAACAAAAGAAGGCGCCGATCATGAACAGATCGCCGTGGGCGAAATTAATCATGGTCAGAATGCCGTAAACCATGGTGTAGCCCAGCGCGATCAGCGCATAAATGCTGCCCAGCTGGAGGGCATTCAAGGCTTGTTGAAATAAATAGGCCATAGAATGGTAAAAATAACGTCCTTATGGTTTCCCCTCTTTTATAAAGAGGGGTTAGGGGAGAATTTGTCGTTTCTAAAAATCCCCCTTCAATCCCCCTTTAAATAAAGGGGGAAGGAAAAACATAGAATCCAGACCTTTGTGATTCACTCCTTTTTAAAGGAGGGACAGGGAGGATTCTCACGCCAGAGAGACTCTCCCTCCTTTCCTAAAGGAGGGTTGGGGAGGATTGTAAATGTTCAGCAATCCTTTCCAGTACTCCATCAATATTTCTTAGTACATCGATGTCTGAAAAACGCAGTACCGTTAATCCAAGCTCCTGGAGATATTTATTTCTTTCCAAATCTTTTTTCATCCCCGCCGGCTCATAATGCTGCCCGCCATCTATTTCAACAATGAGGTTGCCGCTCGGACAGTAGAAATCTACAATATAGTTTCCAATATTTTTCTGCCGATAAAATTGACATTTATTAATCTGCTTCCTTCTGATTTTCGCCCAGATCAGTTGTTCGGCATCCGTCATATTTTTTCTCAGGTTCCGGGCAAGCGGTTTAAGCTTTCTATTAAAAGGCAGTATTTATCAAAATCCCCCTGAATCCCCCTTGAAAAAGGGGGACATCAAAGCCGAAAGCTCTTTTCTTCCTTGATAAAAGAGGTTTGAGAAAAATTAGCTAAAATATCAAATACCCCTTTGAATAGAAGGATTAACTTCAAAACGGTTTGTTCAAACGCTCCTCAGGCAAGGCGCATGAAGCTTTAGGAATGAGGCCTACTCTTGTAGGCCGCAGTGACTAAAGCTGAAATGCAACGCCGTATGAGGACATTTTGACGAGCCGCAGTTTCAGGGTTTGGCGTTCGCAAACCACGTAAACTTCCCATCCCTTATTTTCAAAATCACCGCGCTTTTGATCGGGTCGCCGGAGCCTTCTTTGAACTGCATGTTTCCCGTCACGCCTTCATACTGAGGAATTTTGGCCAGCGCGTCGCGGACAGCCTGACGGTCGTTCTTTCCGGCGGTTTTCATCGCCTGAAACAAAAGTCCGAAGGAATCGTACGTCAGGGCGGCTACGTCATCCGGCGTGGTCCCGTATCTGGCCTTGTAACTCTCAATGAATTTCCGGGTGGTCTCCGTTGCGGCATCCGCGGCGTAATGCGTACTGAAATAATAGCCTTCGCAGTCCGCACCGCAGAGCTTGACCAGATCGGAACTGCCCCAGGCGTCGGCCCCGATGAAAGGTACGGTCATCCCAAGGCGCTTGGCCTGCTGAATCTGCAGCGGCACTTCCGAGTAGTAGTTGGGCAGAAAAATGATTTCCGGCGCGGCTTTCTTGATCTTGGTAAGCTGCGACGAAAAGTCCTTATCATTGGTGGTGTAAGTTTCGAATGCGACAATCCTGCCGCCGTTCTTTTCATAAATGTCTCTGAAGATTTCCGCAATCCCCTTGTTGTACTCGGAAGCAACGTCGTACAAAACGGCCGCCTTTTTCAGTTTGAGATCGTTCAGTACGAACTTGGCAACAACCCCTCCCTGAAACGGGTCAATAAAGCAGGAACGGAAAACATATTTTTTGGGGGCGCCGGTTTTGGAATCCAGCGTGGTCTTGGGAGCTGTGGACCAGGGCGTGATCAGCACCACTTTGCCCGATTCGGCGATTTCCGCGGCCGGCAATGCATAACGGCTGGCGTTGGGACCGACTATGGCGGTTACTTTGTTTTGCGTGATCAGCTTCTGCGCGGCGGAAGCCGACTGGTCGGCCTTACCGGCATTGTCTTCAATCAGCAGTTTGATTTTATATTTCTTCTCACCCAGTTGAATGCCGCCGCCATCATTGATTTCGGCCACGGCCATTTCCGCTGCATTCTTGCAGGAGGCTCCCGCAGCCGGTATATCGCCGGTCAGTTCGGCGATAACGCCGATTTTAACCTGGGATGAATCTTCTTTAGCGCAACCCCAGATTCCCAGAGAAAGGAGCACCAAAAGGATAATGAAAACAATAATTTTTTTCATGAACCATCTCCTTGTTCAGTTTAATCTTTTGCCGAAAACTTATAGGGGAACGCCATCGCCCTGTCAACGAAAAAGAAGGAAAAAAACCAAAGACGAATCCCGTGAAGTTCATTGTTCTTTATGAACGGACCGATGAAGATTTCATCCGTTCAACAAATGCAGCATGACGGGTTCCGGTGATGCTTTCACCAGAGCGCGATGCCGTCCTGTGTGTTTTCGGGGCGGAATATCCATATTTACGGACGGGACAAGAAAGGGACAGATGCTCACGCATCTGTCCCGCGTTGGTGTAAACAGTTAACGGGTAATGTTTCCTGCCGCTGCCGTATTTTCAAAAATCGTCCGGTATTTTCTCTCGGATTACAGAAGGGTCTCTTCCGCCTTCTTCCAGCGCAGTTCGGCATCCTCCAGCTCCCGCATCCGCTGGCGAAGCCGGTTCATTTCCTGAATGAGCTCTTCCATTCATGTACCCCCGTTCATTTTTTCCTCTTTCCCTGAGCCCGGCCGCCCCGCAAGCCGTCCTGCTGGAAACGGACAGTCAAACAGGCTTTATTTTATTCAATTTTTTATACTTCCTGAATGAAAAAAGGAAGGGGATTTTGACTTCACCGCTGTGCGTGATGTTGATTACCGGGCCCAAACAGTCTTTAGGACAACCTGCAAAGGATAGAGTTTTTCGGGATTGTGGGGGGATTTTGTTCCCCCGAAGAAAGCCATGCGCTGTGATTGTCATTCCGTCGGCAGCCAAGAGAATTTCGTCTAACGAGGCCTGATTCCGTCTCTGTCTCCCCAGGCAAGCACATCAAAATGCAGCGTGAGGGTAACATCGAAATAGATGGCAACACCCGATTTCCCCGTGAAAATGGACGTGCCGGCCTTGTTGGAAGCATCGAGCCGGCTCGAATCAACCGGATTTCTTATAAGAGCGGCCGAGGTCGCGGGACCCTCGGCATTGAAGTTCGCATTCGGTAATCCCAGGCTGGTTCCCCTTACGACCGATAATTCACTGTCCGTCAGCAGCGACATGGCAGAAGCTGAAAAGGGAAGCATGAGGATCGCAGCAAGGGCCAAAACCGCGCACATATTTTTTATCATCATGGATTCTCTCCTGATTCCTTTAACCGGGCACTGCCTGTCTGCTTCAACCATTGTGCATTAGAATATCGCACGCTTTCGGAAATTCATCAAGCAAAGAGTTCTGTCTTGATGAAGGGTTCATCCTTTTTCACCAGGGGACGAATGTGCCTGTTGATCCCATAAAGAACCGGTCTTTTACCGTAAAATCCTCCTGACATACCGTGCGATGGCCGGTGACGCGGTCAGACCCGGTGATTCGATGCCGACCAGATTGATAAAGCCGGGGGCGTCCTCGCGGATGATGAAATCAGCGAAGGCATCCCGAGGCCCCTGCAGCTTCGGGCGGATGCCGGCCATATCGGGATGAACATTCGGAGGCTTCAGAAAAGGCAGGAATTTGACCGCCTGCTCATAAAACAGAACCGCCTTTTCCGGCAGGACGCTGTAATTTTCAACGCGGTCAATGTAAGTCGCATCCGGCCCCAGTTTCAGGCAGCCGCTTAAATCCATCGTCAGATGGACGCCCAGACCCGCATGATTCTTTAGCGGCGCGGGATATACCAGCCGGTTGACGATTCCCGGCTTTACGCCGGAAACGCCGCAGTAGTCTCCCTTGCAGTAATGCAGTTGATAGTCCCCGCCCGCCATGCCGGCGATGGAATCGGATGAAAGCCCGGCGGCATTGACCACGACACCGGAGGTATATTCAAAGCTCTCGCCGCTTTCGTTCCGGGCCAGAATTCGCCAGCCGCTCTTTTCTTTTTCAATGCGCATTACTTCGGTGCGGCAGACCAGATGAGCCCTGTTTTCCTGCGCCTGACGCAGAAAATGATTCATCAGGGCATGCGCATCAATAATGCCTGTATCCGGCGAGTCAAGGGCGGCCGCAGCCTGAATATTCGGCTCCATTTGGGCGACCTGCCTTGCGGTCAGCATTTTCAGCAAATTCGCTCCGCTGGAGATTCCCTGAAACATCAGGCGTTCCAGTTCTTGCATTTCGTCCGGCCGCGTCGCGACAATCAACTTGCCGGTTTTCCGGTGAGCAATGCCGTTTCTTGCCGCCAGCTCATACAGCAGACGGTTTCCCTCCACGCAAAGCCGGGCCTTGAGCGATGCCGCCGGATAATAAATGCCGGCATGAATCACTTCACTGTTGCGCGAACTGATTCCCATGCCATGCGCCGGATTTTTCTCCAGAATAAAAACGCTTACATCCCGCCGCGCCAGTTCAGCGGCAACGGCTAATCCCACAACGCCCGCACCTATGATGGTAATATCCACATTCTCCATGTCCGGCTCCGGATCAAAACGCCCTCTTTGCTGTCAGCTTCATCGGTGTCTTCATTACGTTCGATGAACATGCCTGCGGCACCTGTTCCTGCCGCCCCGCTATCCCCTTTGATTTATAGCCGGATTATCACAATTGTTCTTCTTTTACCCCCAAAAAATCTTGAGTGGATTTGCCGGTCATGGTAATAAGGGCTCTAATTTCTGAAAGGAATTGCCGAAGCTTGAAGATTGCCAGTTACAATGTCAATTCGATCCGTTCCCGTCTGCATATCGTTTTGCCCTGGCTGCAAAACAATATGCCGGATATCTTCTGCATGCAGGAAACCAAGGTGGAGGATGCAAAATTCCCCGCGGCGGAACTGGAGTCGCTGGGCTATACGGTCACTTACCGCGGCAACCGGCAATACAACGGCGTGGCCATCGCCACAAAACAAAAACCCGACAAAGTATCCTTCGGTCTTTTGGATGACCCAGCCGACTACGACCGCCTGGCCGTAATCCACTGCGGCGATATGGTGGTGGCCAACGCCTACGTTCCACAGGGACAGGATGTGGACAAACCGCAGTTTGCCTACAAGCTGGCGTGGCTGAACCGCCTGAAAAAATACCTGCAAAAAAAATTCCGGATGGACCAAAAGCTCATCTTGTGCGGCGATTTCAACGTCGCGCCGGAACAAATCGATGTACATGATCCCAAACGCATTTTAGGGCATGTATCCTTTAACCCGGAAGTATGGAAAGCTTACGAAGATTTCCTTTCCTGGGGACTCATCGACATATTCCGCAAACATCATCCCCATGAGCCGGGACAATATACGTTCTTTGACTACCGCGTTCGCGATTCCGTCGGCCGCAACCTGGGTTGGCGGGTGGATCATATTCTGGCAACCAAAACTGCTGCCGCCGGATCCATCAGCTGCACGATTGACCGGGAAACCCGCCTGACCGAAAAGCCGTCCGATCATGCAGTAATTTACGCCGAATGGAAAGGAATCATCTGATGAGCAACGGGGAAAACGTCCAGCGCATTAACGAAATCCTTGCCGAACGCTTCAGCAGAATCGAAACCGCCGTCGCCGACGCCAGGTCCATCGCCGGACTTTTCGAAGCCCTGCTTACCGGAGTGGAAAACGAGTTTTCCGTCCCTTTTGTCTGGCTGACGCTTCTGGACCACGAAGATAACGATCCGATTCTCAGCGAACTGCAACTGTCTAATCTTCTGATCAGCAGATATTCGATCGCCTCGCAGGAATTGCTGGGCGAACTCCTGCCGACCGGCATGAAGCCCGTCCTGGCCAATCAGGATCTGAAACCTTTCTACAGACTCCTTCCGCCCGGCAGGAAATATTTTGTACGGTCGATTGCCATTGTGCCGTTTGCGCTTTCCGGCCAGATGATCGGGACCTGGAATAACGGAGACGCGGACGCCAATCGCTATGCTCCGGACATGAAGACCGACCTGCTTGAAGCCGTGGCCCGGCGTGTTTCCGAAAAATTGACGGAACTGGTCAAAAGCTAAACCGTTCATCATCGACCCGGAGGATTACATGGTTGAACAATGGATTAAGGAAATTAAAAAAGTTTGTCCGCCCGATCAGCTCGGAATGATTCTGGTGCACAACGGCATCGTGCGGGCAACATCCAAACAGGGAGGGCCGGTGGGAGGCATGAAGCTTTCTTATGACCGGGCAAGGCTCGACCAGGCCTTGGACCGTTTCAGAAAAGCGGACGGCATCGTGGATATCCGCGCCTGGATCAATGAGGGAAATCTGAAAGTCGGCGATGACATCATGGTTGTCGCCGTGGCGGGAAGATTCCGCAAGGATATCGTGCCGGTGTTTCAGGAACTGATTACCTGTATTAAGACCGAAGTCGTCCGCGAAGAAGAATGGTAGGGAACGACCCTGCAAGCTCTGCAGGGAACGGTTTGAAATATTCCCTGCACCTTATTCAGTGAGTGAGACATTCCCTTCGTCTCCGCAGGAGGGCCGGGGAGAATTTCAAAGAAAAAAAATCCCCCTGAATCATCATTGAAACAAAGGGAGCCGTTTCCCGACACAATAAAGGCGACATCTTTTTTTCATCTCATTAATTATGGTACGCCCATGAACAGAATCCTGATCCTTTTTGCCCATCCCCGGTACGAACAATCCAGAATCAATCGGGCCCTGATCGACGGCATTGAAAATCCCGGCGGCGTCACCTTTCATGATCTTTACGAAGAATATCCCGATTTCAATGTCGATATTGAGCGGGAAAGAACAGTCCTGCTTGCGCATGACATCATCATCTGGCATTACCCTTTTTATATGTACGGCGCCCCTGCGCTCCTCAAGCAGTGGATGGATGTCGTTCTGGAATACGGCTGGGCACGGGGAAGCAAGGGGAATGCGCTCAGAGGCAAAACCGTCTGTAATGTCCTGACGGTGGGCGGTACCCGGCAGGTTTATGCCCGCGGAGCGTTGCATCGTCATACGATCCGGGAATTTCTGGTTCCTTTTGAACAATCCGTCGATTTATGCAAGATGCAGCATTTGCCGCCGTTTGTGGTGCACGGAACGTATATGCTCACGGACCAGCAGCTGCGGGAATATGCCGCTCTTTACTCCAGGTTGCTGACCAGGCTGGTCGAAGGTTCGTTTGACACCAAGTCCGTAAATCGTTTTGAATACATCAACGACTGGCTTGCCGATATTGAACAGGTGACCAAACCATGAGCAGCGCTTTTCTGCACGATGCATTAATTTACCTGGCCGCCGCGGTGGTCTTCGTCCCCATTGCCAAAAAGCTGGGGATGGGCTCGGTGCTGGGCTACCTGCTGGGCGGCATGATCATCGGCCCTTACTTTCTGGGCTTTGTGGGCGAGGAAGGAAAAGACATCCTCCACTTTGCCGAATTCGGCGTGGTCATGATGCTCTTTCTGATCGGGCTGGAACTGGAGCCGTCTCATTTATGGAAAATGCGCAGGCTGATCCTCGGCACCGGAATCGTGCAACTGGGAACCACGACAATCCTTTGCTTTGTCCTTTTGATGGTTGCCGGTTTTACCTGGCAGGCGGCGCTGGCCTCGGGGCTTGCTCTTTCCATGTCTTCCACGGCCATCGTCATGCAGACGCTCCGGGAAAAGGGACTCACAAAAACAGAGGCCGGAAAAAGTTCGTTTGCCGTCCTGCTTTTTCAGGATATTTCCGTCATCCCGATTCTGGCGCTTTTGCCGCTTCTGGCCGCCGCCGGCGTGAAAATGTCTTCCGGCGGGCCGTCCACTCTGATGGAAGGAATGTCCGGCTGGGGGCAAACGGCGACCCTGCTTGTCGCCGCCAACGCCGTCGTGGTTGCCGGCCGTTTTATTTTTATTCCGTTTCTGCGATTTATCGCGCGCATCCGCCTAACCGAACTTTTTACCGCGGCGGCGCTTTTAATCGTAATCGCCACCGCCTACCTGATGATGCGGGTGGGGTTGAGTCCCGCGCTGGGTACTTTTCTGGCCGGACTGGTCCTCGCCAACAGTGAATTCCGCCACGAACTGGAAAGCGACATTGAACCGTTTAAAGGCATTCTGCTGGGCCTGTTCTTCATCGCCGTCGGCGCTTCCATCAACTTCACGCTGATTATGGACCATCCGGGGCGGATACTGGCGCTGGTCTGCGGCATTCTCATCGTCAAGTCTCTGGTTCTGTACGGAACAGGAAGGATTGCCCGCCTGAGCTTCGATCAAAACATGATCTTCAGCCTGGGCCTGGGTCAGGTCGGAGAATTCGCGTTCGTCCTTTTTGCGTTTATCGCCCAGCTCCGGATTCTTTCCGAACAGTGGACAGACATGATGATGGGCGCCACGGCAATCAGCATGACCGTTACGCCTTTTCTTCTGCTCGCCAATGAGCGCCTGATCCTGCCGCGAATCGGCACCCGGCAAGCTCCGGAGGAAAGAGAATCGGATGATATTTCCGGCGAACATTCCGTCATTATCGCCGGCTTCGGACATTTCGGCAGCACCGTCGGCCGGTTTCTGCGAGCCAGCGGCGTTCACGCGACCATCCTGGATAACGATTCCGACCGCGTTGATCTCCTGCGAAAAATGGGGTTTAAGGTTTTTTACGGCGACGCCACACGCCTGGACATTTTAAAATCGGCCGGGGCGCATGAGGCCAAAATACTGGTCGCCGCGATTGACTCTCCCGAAATCAACCTGGATTTGATTGAAAAAACCCGTAAGGAATTCCCAAACCTGAACATCATGGTCCGCGCCAGAAGCCGTCTGGATGCCTATGAACTCATGGATACGGGCATCCGGGATATTTATCGCGAATCGCTCGATACGTCCGTCCGTCTGGGCGTGGACGTTCTCATCAAACTGGGCTTCCGCAAATACAGCGCCAACCGCGCCGGCCTGAATTTTCTCAAATACGACGAGGCGGCTCTGCGTACCCTGGCCGCGCAACGTCATGACCAGGATTCCTACATATTCACCACCCGCGAACAGATTGAGCTGCAGGAGCAGCTTCTGGCCAACGACCGGGGAAAAATCCCCAATGTCCACGACCATGCGTGGGATGAAAAGACGGAGAGTTGAAGGCAACGCCCCTGTTGCCGCGGAATGAAATCCTGCACATGATTTTTCCCCGCGGAGAAATGAGGGCACTGATTTATTTCATGACGGGCTTAGACTTTTTCACCCTGGAAGGCAACGGAATATCCCTGATCTCATCGGCCTTTCCCTGGATAATAATTACCAGTTGTCTGACAATTCCCCGGATCTGTTCCGTCTGGGCGTTCATTTCCTCTGCGGCGCTGGCGGATTCCTCGGCTGTCGAAGCATTCTGCTGAGTTACCCGGTCGAGATCGGCAACCGCCTTGTTGATCTGATTGATTCCCTGAGCCTGTTCCTGGGATGCCGCGGAAATCTCACTGACCAGTTCGCCAACCCTGGATGTACTGACGGCCACCTCGGCAAATGCTTCGTTTGTCCTGGCAACCAGATCCGTGCCGTCCTTCACTTTTTTCACGGTTCCTTCAATCAGGGCGGACGTGTTCTTCGCCGCATCGGCCGACCGCATCGCGAGGTTCCGAACCTCGTCGGCAACCACGGCAAAACCGGCGCCGGCTTCTCCCGCGCGCGCCGCCTCCACGGCGGCATTCAGGGCCAGCAGGTTGGTCTGGAAGGCAATCTCGTCTATGGTTTTAATGATCTTTGATGTTTCCATACTGGCCTGAGATATCTCCTGCATTGAACGTGTCAGCTCTTCCATGGATGCATTGGCTTTCTGGATGACCTGATTGGTCTGTTTCATGAGACCGTCGGCCTGACTGGCATTGCCGGCATTCCCCCTGGTCATGGCGGACATTTCTTCCAGGGAGGAGGAGGATTCCTCGATGGCCGCCGCCTGAGCGGACGCCCCTTCCGCCAGATTCTGCGTGGAGCTGGAAACCAGAGAAGCCGCGGCGTTCATTTCACCGGTTGATCCATTGATTTCATCCGCAACCTTCTGGATTTGAGAGATGAATCCTTTCCCGACGAGAATAAAGTTGGCAATCAGAATGCCCATTGCGAAAACAAGCGTCAGTTTTGTCCATCCGACGCCACCTGTTCGTCCGGCGATATAGCCGGCCAGGATAGCGAGGATAACGCCGGGCACAATCCGTACGAACAATTTGACGGTCAATGTATTTCCCAGAAAATATCGAAGAACACCGGCGATAACCGCTGCTGCAATGATATACGTAACCAACTTGACGGCGCATTCGACAAACAACTCCATAATATCCTCCTGTCTGTAAAAACCATAGCAATTCAAACAACTTGACTAAATCATGCTCTGCATGACCACAGGCGAACATCGGTATTCATGGCACAAAACTTTAGGGGCTATATTGTGACAGATCAAAGACAAAGAGAATGAAAGGGATAAAAAACCACTGTAATTTCTTCTTTCAGCCGGCAACAGATAACGATGAGGAGAACAAATCAAAAGGGATAAAGTGATTTGGTCAGGAATTGTTTAACACCCGTCTTCTGATGTAATCATCCGGATACAGCTTTTGCAGGCAATCAGGACAGATCCCGTGACTGAATTCAGCATCCGAGCGATCCGTGATATATGATTCAATCCTGTTCCAGTACCCCTTGTCGTCACGGATTTTTTTACAGGAGGAGCAGATCGGAAGCAGACCTTTTAGAGTCTTGACGTTCTTCAATGCCTGTTGAAGTTCCACAATCAGTTTCTCACGATCTTTTTCTATCTGCTTGCGTTCGGTGATATCGCGAATGATGGCGCACTTGCCGGCGGGATTGCCTGCATCGTCCCGCAGGAGAAACGCCCGCAATTCAATCGGGAAGACCGTGCCGTCTTTTCTGCGGTATTCTTTTTCGTAAATATCCGAATATCCCCGCGGGAAAACCTGCTTTTCGTGAACCTCGGCTTCAAAGGCATGCCATTTTTCCGGAGTAATATCCTTATAAGTAAATTTTTTCAGTTCCTCAGGACTGTATCCTAGCATCTCCAGGTAAGCTTCATTAAATTCCCGGATCGTGCCGTCCAGTTCGAAATGGACAAAAGCATCCCGCATACTGCTGTGCAGAAGGCGGTATTTAGCTTCCGATTTGCGGAGCGCTTCTTCCGCGCTTATCCGGTCGGTGATATCCCTGAATACGCCTTCAATCCCGAAAACATTACCTCCACTGTCATGGGAAAACTGGATGTTGGCCGACACAATAACCGGCGCGCCGCTATCCCTTCGTTTGAGTGTTATCTCCTGTCTTGTGAGTTTTCCATGCTTCTGAAGCATTTTCATATGCTTTTTCGCTTCTGCCGGATGATAATATAAACTGTTGCCGATGTTGATCCCGATGGTTTCTTCCACGGATGAACAACCGATAATCTGCGCCGCGGACGGAGAGGCGAATGTGATGTATCCCTTTAAATCAGAACGAAATACGCCATCCTGCATATTGTTGACGAGCGCCCGGAATTGCTCCTCTTTTTGCTGTAGCGTTTTTTCAGCCTCTTTTCGCTTCTTTTCCGATGTTTCCAGCTTGCGGATTTTCCGCTTCAGCAGGGCATTTTCTTGGATGATTTCCTGTTTTGTTTTGGATGAATCGCTCATTGGATGCAGCCTCCTGCCAGTAAAAAACATACTGAATGGAAACAACACGGACGCGCTGAACAATGTTTACAAAAATTGGTTTTGCATACCTGATAACCGCGGTAATGTCAAAAAGAAAGAACGGCGGCCAGGTACGGATAATATTTGGAAATATTGGGCGGATGTCAGTGATGAGCAACACATAATTGCAGGTTGTTACTCCTGATGATTCTCAAATCCGCATTTCAGAAAATTCTTGCAGGAACAACCCGGAATATGAATGGTTGCGCCCTTCTTCCCAAGATATTCTTGACTTGCCGATTCCCCTTTCCTGTACTTCAGCCGGATACTACGGAGAATACATTATGCCTGAAATTATTGCTGTTCATTCTTTTCGCGGCGGTACGGGAAAATCCAACACCACGGCAAATCTGGCCTGCCTGATTGCCGGAAAGGGAAAGCGCGTCGGCGTGGTGGATGCGGACATCCAGTCGCCCGGTATTCATGTTCTGTCCAACCTGGACTCGAAAGACATTACGCGCATATTCTCCCCGATCACCACTACCGGACAATTGATTTTATCTGGGCGCCTTATGATAACCGGCCTTGATCGCCTCTTCTTCGGAATCAAATTTTACACGGTGATAAGCCTTGACGGCATTGTAGTATTTCATACCCGGTAGGTGATATAGCTTACTGTCACGATTGCCGACCACTTTTGTCTTTTGCTCCGCCGGAGAAACCGCCGCCGGTGGTGTTTTTGCCGGGGGTTCGGCTGTCGCTTTTTGTGCCGGCTTTGCCGCGTCCCACTTGACAATGATGGACTTGAGTTCTTCAACTTTTCCCTTGGCGCCGGCGGGATCCCTGGCAATCATGTCTTTTATCTTTTGCAGACTCTCCGTAAAAGTTTTTACATCTTCTTCCCAAGCGTCCTTTTTATTCTTGTCTTTGTTATCCATTTTTATACCGCTTTTGAGGCTCACCCAGCTTCCCTCCAATGCAGCAACCGCCGCCTGAGCTTCCGCGGCCGCGCGCTTCTTGCCTTCTCCAACGGCGCCGGCTGTCTTCTCGAAGGCGGCCCTGGCGGACAGGTAACCCTGCCGGGCTTCCTCATACTTTTTTTCTTTCATGAACGTTTCAGCGGCTTCCCAGGCCTGCCGGGCTTTATTCAAGTCGGCTGTTGCGTACTTGTCGGCACCGGAAGATACGGCGGCATCCGCCGCCGCTTTTGCAGCCGCCTTCTCGGCTTCAGGAGGCTTGGCACAGCCAATAAAAACAACAGTTAGCGCAAGAATGATGATCAACGATACTGAATACCTGAAATGTGTCATAACAGTCCTCCTTCATATTTCGAGAAATAATGCCGCAAATTATCCCTTTCCTATTGTTTGTCAATAAAATTCTCGATTCGCGCCTCCCCGCTCGGCATTTTTCCTGACAGATGATTATTTTGTGATTTGTGACCATCATTACACATGCATCAGGAAGGCTCCTTCCAACGATAACAAACGACATAGAACGTTGAACTCTTTTCCGAAGATAGGCTTGACTTGCCGATGCCCCTTTCCTATACTCCAGCCGGATACTGCGGAGAACGCATTATACCTGAAATTATTGCTGTTCATTCTTTTCGCAGAGGCGCGACAAAAGACGTTTCCGATATTGAGGAAACCAAATACTTCCGCGCATTGAAAGAAAAGGCCCGGAAATTCCGGGTATCCTGAAAACTGGAGATTTGCATATGACCACCATGGCGGCCGCGGTCTTTGACGGCCGGTTTCAATATGTCCGGAATCATCTCCGGCCCGAACTTCAACCGGGCTGGGCGGTTATCCGTGTCAAACTCGCCGGCATCTGCCGGACCGATATGGAAATTCTGAAAGGATACATGGGATTCAAAGGAATTCCGGGCCACGAGTTTGTCGGCATCGTGGAAGAATGCACAGTGGCGTCATGGATCGGACAGCGGGTCGTGGGGGAAATCAACGCAGCCTGCGGAAATTGCGACTGGTGCGCCCGCGGGCTAAGCCGGCACTGTCCGCACCGCACTACCCTGGGCATCAACCGTCTTGACGGCTGCATGGCCGAATTCTGCAAGCTTCCGGTGGCAAACCTTCTGCCCGTTCCGGAAAACATTCCCGACGAATGGGCCTGCCTCACCGAACCTCTTTCGGCGGCCTGTGAAATTTTGGAACAATTGCCCGTGAGCGGAAAAGAAAGAATTCTGGTTCTGGGTGACGGACGCATGGGCATTCTTTGCGCATTGGTTCTGGCCACCGTCGCGCAGGACGTTACCTTGGTGGGCCATCACCCCGAAAAACTGGCGGCAGCAAAATGGAGGCATGTGCAAACAGCTCTGAGCCGCGAAAACATTGAGCCGGGCGCCGATATCGTCGTGGAGGCCACGGGGTCGGAAACCGGCATCGTATCGGCCATGGCGCTGTGCCGCCCTCGCGGGACGATTGTCCTGAAATCCACACTGGCCGTCTCCGCCGACGTCAACCTGGCCCCGGTTGTCGTTAATGAGCAGACGATCCTGGGATCACGCTGCGGAAGGTTTACCGAGGGGCTTCGCATTTTGAAAACCTTTCCGGATATGCCTTTTGACAAATTTATTTCGGCACGTTATCCGCTGGAGAAAGTACAGGATGCATTTGCCCGGGCAAAACAAAGCAATGCAATCAAAGTGCTGCTGGACATTCACCCGTGAAAGCGTGGACGAGGTCATGGCACAGTTGTTTACACTCTCCTGCGGCGTCGTCCGGCGGCAGCGTTCGGATGACAAGATCAAGCCCGCGCTTCTGGCCGTGGACCACGAAATAGACGCCAGCGCCAACGCAATTGCCGACGCAGGAGGGGTGAAGAGCTTGATGTCAGAGGTTAGGTGTCAGGCGCTCTACCCAAGAAATAATTCAGAATAAATGATCGAGTCAAAAAGACTCGATCAAACATGTCTTCTGTATCTACTAATCAAAAAGGCTAATTGTAGATGACAACAACTAATATTGATTGATATTCAACCACTTTTTGTGTTAGCTGCAATCATCTCCAGAATAGACTTTGCACAAAAAACCGGATTTTAATATTACGTTGATTAATTGTTAAAGAAGGCAAATATTAATTCATACGGAGAATGATGAATGGCACTAACAAAATGCAAAGAATGCGGCAAAGAAGTCAACGATACGGTCGGTAAATGCCCCCATTGCGGGGCCTCCTTATTATCCAGAAATAAAATCGGTTGGGTTGTATTTTTCGGCATATTCATTCTGGCTGGAATTATCGGGATGTGTATGAAGGATACAACACCTATGCTTAAAGAAGCAAATGTGCCTTCATCCAAAGAATCAACCACACAGCAGGAAATCATATCCATCACAGCCGAACAGCTATACAAAGATTATGAAGCAAACGAAATCGCGGCGGATCAGAAATATAAAAATAAATCCATTAAAGTCACTGGAACGGTTCGTGTCATTGGGAAAACTATCGGAGATGCACCTTTTATAAACCTTGCAACAGGAAATTACTCTCATCAGGTTATGGTTTCATTTCCTGCTAAAGTATACGACAATGAACTGGCGAAATACTCCTCGGG
The DNA here is from genome assembly GCA_963682015.1 of Smithellaceae bacterium. Lineage (GTDB taxonomy): Bacteria > Desulfobacterota > Syntrophia > Syntrophales > Smithellaceae > UBA8904. The sequence continues at coordinate 1,066,629 of OY820932.1, forward strand.
AACTCAAGTTGAGATTACGGGAACTTGCAGGGGGCGAACACTTGGAATGGTTTCAATATCTCTAAGATAAAGACCGCGACAATCATTAATATTATAATAAATACGGCACATCACAAAGAGGGACATGAAGGTCAAGTCTCTTCATGGCTCATGTTGTGATGCTTCGATCATCTGATTGGGCCAAAATGCTTGAACCACCCCTTGCCCCGCCAGCGGGGGAGATTGAAAAAACACATGAATCATTCCCTGTTCGTGGCGACACAGTCTCTTCTCGAGACCTCATGATAAAAAATACAAAGGCAAGGAATGACAGATGTTGATATTATTCTTCACCCTTCACGCCTTACGCTTCACCCCTCACGGCACATCCAGAAATACTTTCTCCCCCGAAAGGTCGTCCAGGAGCAGTTCGTCCTGCGGGTCGAGGTAGCGAGCGTAGTCCAGATATTGTTGAACAGCGAGTTTGAGCCCTCTGGCCCTGTAGCATTGCGCCAGGCGGACATAGACACCGGGATTCAGCGGCGTCAGTTTCCGGGATTTTTCCAGGAGAGCTGCGGCCTGATCCAGGTCTCCCCCGGCAATGGAAGGTGTCAGTAAATAATAGGTTCCCACCGCATAGAGCACTTCGGCGGAGTCGGGCATCTGTCTTCGCGCCTCTTTCAGATAACCGTTGACTTCAAAATACGCGGCAATCGCCCGGACGAGGTTTCTCTTGACCAGAATCCCTTTCGCGCCGGACGCCACCAGCAGGCTCAACGCAAAATGAAATCGGGACAGCTCTTTTCTCCGGTCGATCATCTGCAGCGCCCCTTCATAGGACCGGTCAAAATCCTTCCGCAGATAATCCAGGTGGGCCAGAGTAGCCCGGGCCGGATAAAAATCCGGGTGCAGCCTGACGACACCGGTCAGAACAACGCGGCTTTCCGACAAGCGGTGGTCCCACATCAGAACAATGCCCTGCAGCAGTTTAACCGCCGGCTGGTCCGGCATCTTCTTTTCGCAATCACCCAGAAGTTTTTTCAGCTTTGCTTTCTGAAACTCCCGGTAATAGAGGATGGTGAGCACATAAACATCCCCGGCCGACTTATCCGGCTTATTTTCCAGGCTGAGCACCGCGCCCGGAGACATCATCAGCGCGGCATCCGCCGGACTTTTCCAGTCGGCTGCCGAAGTGGAGAAACAAAAAAGCAAAACCAGTATGACGGAGAGAAAAATATTTTTCATATCGCAGGCAATGTATAAAAAGAATGACACCGTCTGTCAACGGGAAAGGGGCAGGAGGACAGGATCAAAAAAACCGGCGGATGAAGACCGACTTCAATCCAACCCGGTTCCCTTCAACGTGCGGATGGTAGAATCACTTCGATGAGATGTTCCCGCCGGTCATCCGCAAGGGCTGCTTCCTGATCCGGCAGAACCGTTCCGTCCAGTTTCACAATTGGCGCGTCACCCTCGCCCTGAAGAATATCAATGCGGTAAAGCGTCTCCCCGTAACGGAAGGATATTTGCACCTCTTTCCAGTCGGAAGGAAGTCGGGGCAAAAACCTGAGCGTGCCCTTTTGCAGAACAAGCCCCATCAATGACTCGACGATCAGCCGGTACATCCAGGCCGCGGAGCCGGAAAGCCACGTCCAGCCGCCGCGTCCGACATGCGGCACCGCGGCATAGACATCGGATGCCACAACATACGGCTCCACTTTATAAATGGCTGCCTCTTCCGGTGAGCTCGCATGGGAAATCGGATTGATCAACTTCAGGAGCTCCCATGCCCGGGAGGCGTCGCCAAGAGCGGCAAACGCCATGGACGCCCAGATGGCCGCGTGCGTATACTGTCCACCGTTTTCCCTCACGCCCGGCACATACCCTTTGATATAACCCGGTTCCGCCGGGGATTGATCAAAAGGCGGGTCCAGCAGTTGAACCAGCCGTTTGTCTCTACGAACCAGCATGCGGTCGACGGCTTCCATGGCCTGCCGGGCTCTTTCCTTCCCGCCGGCCCCGGACAGGACGGACCAGCTCTGGGCGATGGAATCAATCCGGCATTCGCTGTTGCCGCACGACCCCAGCACGGAACCGTCGTCGCAATAGGCCCGGCGATACCATTCGCCGTCCCAGCCGCTTTGCTCAATGTTGCCCTGGATTCGCGCCGCTTCTTTCTCGCACAGATCGGCAAAGGAAAGGTCGTTGCGCAGCCGGGCAAGCGCGGCAAACCGGGCCAGCACGTCATACAGGAAGAATCCCAGCCAGACGCTTTCCCCGCGACCCTCGGCCCCGACCTTATTCATGCCGTCATTCCAGTCGCCCGAACCAATCAAAGGCAGTCCGTGGTTTCCGAGACGCAGACCCCTGCGGATCGCCCGGACGCAATGGTCGTATAAACTGCTTTTTTCATCCGCCTCGCCCGGCAGATCGTAATAGGAATCCTCTTCCGGCCGCACCGGCCTGCCTTCCAGAAAACCCGCCCGCTCATCCAGAACACCCGCGTCGCCCGTTACCTGGATATAGCGGCTGACGGCCAGTGGCAGCCACAGGTAATCGTCCGAACATTGCGTGCGCACGCCCCGGCCAGTCGGCGGATGCCACCAGTGCTGAACGTCCCCCTCCGGAAACTGGCGGCCGGCACACACAAGCAGATGCCGGCGCACCAGGGCCGGCTCGGCGTAAACCAGCGCCAGGACATCCTGCAACTGATCGCGGAAGCCAAAGGCGCCACCGGACTGGTAATACCCGTTGCGCGCCCAGACCCGGCAGGACAGCGTCTGATACAGAAGCCAGCCGTTGGCCAGGATGTTGAACGCCGGATCGGGCGTCCGGACCTGCACGGCGCCCAGAATCTTTTTCCAGAAGCGCCGCACGGCCTCCAGTTCCTGAGCCGCCACCTTTTCACCACGGTAGCCGCGTACCATTTTGCCGGCGTCGTCGGTTCCCCGCCGACCGGTGACACCCATGCGGAAAATCACTTCCTGGGTCTGTCCTCCGGCCAGTCCCAGCGTCACCTGGATGGCACCGCAGGAATCGAGGCCCGCGCCGACCTTCCCCGACAGATACGCCCGCGTCATGGCCGCAGGCAAGGCCAATTCGCCGTTGCGGCCGATGAATTCGCACCGGTCTCCCGTCAGCGTTCGGGATGGATCATCCACGTCAAAGAAAGCGATCCGGTCGGCAAAGTCCATATTGTAGGGATTCCGGATCAGAAGAGCGCCGGTTTCCGCGTCGACTTCCGTGGTAATGTGCATGTTCGTTTTGGTCCGCAGATCCCCCAGAACCCATTCCAGATAACCGGTCACGGAAAGGGTTCGATGCCGTTCGGACTGATTGGACAGTTTCAAGACCATGAATTTGACGGGCGCGCTTGCGGATACATACACCCACAGCTCGGAATGGATTTCATCCTCCAGATGTTCAAAAACACTGTATCCGAATCCGTGGCGGCAGATGTAAGGAGCCGATCCCGGGCAGGGCAGCGGCGCGGGAGACCAGACCAGTCCCGTTTCTTCATCACGGATATAAAAGGCCTCGCCGCTGGGATCACTGACCGGATCGTTATACCAGGGCGTGAGGCGGTATTCGTGGGCGTTCTCGCACCAGGTGCAGGCCGAGCCGCTCTCCGAAACGATGGTTCCGAAAACGGGATTGGCAATCACGTTGATCCAGGGCAGCGGTGTTTTCTTTTCCGCGTCCATGGTGATCACATATTCCCGGCCGTCGGGCGTAAATCCCCCGAAGCCGTTGTTAAAAACCAGTTCCGCAACCGGTAGCAGCGCCGTGCCGCCTTTGCGTTTTGCGGAAGGCGGCCGGAGCGCTTTAAAGGGCGGCACGGTCATTTCCTTTTCCTTGCGCCGGTCCAGCTGCTCTTCAATCGTTCCCAGATCGTCCCGGATGATGACACGGGCCACCGTCTGGAAAAGAATCCGGTCTTCGGCGGAAATCTGATCGCCCGGTCTCACGAAAATGCCGCCGGGCCGGTCCAGCATCCGCGTTTCCATGCCGGTGGCGATCAACCCCACAATCTGGTCATGCAGCGTCTGCCGGTAGATGGCGTTGTCTTCGTTCCAGATGACCAGGTCGACGGCCAGCCCCTTCATACGCCAGTAGGCATGGGCCTGCTGGAGTTTACGGACCAGATCAATATTGTTGTGATCGCCGATCTGCAGAAGCACAATGGGCAGGTCTCCGGAGATGGCGTACCCCCACAAGCCGGACTGGCCGCGGCGGTTCTTCATCAGTATTTTCGCATCGGCCCGCAGGGAGGCGTTGGCATAAACCATACAGCCTGTCAGACGCCCATACAGCTGGGCGTCTTCCGGCGTCGCGTTGATCTGGCGGAGCGTCACCTGGCTGTGCGTCCAGGCCAGGTTGAAGACACGGTCCGCCAGGCGCTGATCCGAGTATTTCTCCGCAAGTTCCAGCGCCTTCCCGCGGGTTCGGGCAATGCCGGTCACGATGTCCAGCGTCACCGCTTCCCCGGCGGCCAGCCGGAGCGGCCGCCGGATCGACATGATCGGATCCAGAACGGAACCTTCCGTATCGGACAGGGGCTCCGGACCGTGCGCAAACTTGTTCATTGCCGCGGGACACGACAGCGTATTGCCCCGGCCGATAAATTTCAGCCGGTCCGTTTCATAGGAAACATCCTGGCTGTCCGACCCATGGAGCGCCATGTGATGAAACACAAAGAAGGTCGGCTCTTCCCTGGAACGCGGCCGGCGCGTGCAGAGAATGGTCCGCTTCTCGCGGATAATTTCCGTCTGCACGAAAAGGTTGCCGAAGGCCGGGTGAATTTCATCGGCCGCGGGCTGGGCGATGACCACTTCCGCATAGCTGGTCACATCCAGCTCGCGGCGCTTGCGGGAACGATTGGTGATGCGCAGGCGGCGGATCTCGATATCATCCTCCGGCGACACCGCAATGTGAGTGTGCGTATTGATTTCGTCATCGCGCCTTCGAAACTCGACCTTCCAGTCGGAGAAAACAGCTTCATAGCGATCCGGTTTCTTGAACGTCGGCTGAAAAGCAGCGGACCAGAATTCTCCAGTGGCCGCGTCGCGAATATAGCAGAACTGGCCCCATGGATCGCGGGTTACATCTTCACGCCAGCGCGTCACGGCCAGGTCCTTCCAGCGGCTGTACCCGGAACCGGCCTGAGTGAGCATGACCGAGTAACGGCCGTTGGAGAGGAGCTGCACTTCCGGCGTCGGCGTGTCGGGTATTTTAAAGATGCGCGACGGAATTTTCTGGGCGCCCGCCGCCTTGCGGATCACCAGGTCTTCGGCGGCCTGCCGGTAGATGGAAACGGCTTTGGGAATGCGTTCCTGCAGCAAAAGCATCGCCGACTGGAACATCGGCTCGGAGGCAAAGCGCTTCTGCATGGGCTGGTCCAGAAGCAGCCGGGCCATCGCCAGAAAACTCATCCCCTGATGATGCGCCATGAAAGACCGGACAGGCGCGCCTTCGCCGGTCTGCGGAACACGCGACGCCGTGTAATCCAGGGCTTCGTAAAAGCCGTAGGAACCCAGCATGCCTTTTTGAGCGAGTCTGCGGAGGTTTGCCGAGGCCTCCAGAGGCGCGATCATGAGAGCCAGCGCGGATGCATAAGGAGCAATCACCAGATCATCGGAAAGACCGCGCTTCAGGCCCAGCCCGGGAACACCGAAGGCCCGGTACTGGTAATTGAGATGAACATCGGTGACGCTGTAGCCGGATTCCGAAACGCCCCAGGGGATGCCCCTGTTTTGTCCATACGAGATTTGCCTTCTAACCGCCGCCTTGCAGGTCTGGTCCAGAAGCGTGTTTTCAAAATTGGGCATGACCAGAAGCGGCATCAGGTATTCAAACATGGAGCCGTCCCACGCCAGGAGCACCGGCTCTCCTTCCGGATTGCCCAGCATCCTCCCCAGGGCAAACCAGTTTTCCTTCGGCAGCTGCCCCTGGGCAATCGCGACAAAGCTGCAGAAGCGCGCTTCCGACGCAAGAAGATCATAGAAGCTCCCGTCCCGCCGGCGCTCGCCGACGCTGTAGCCAATCGTCAAAAGCTTTCGGCCCTTGTCGTACAGGAAGCTGTAATCCATATCGGCAAATTCTCCCGACTTTTTTGCCAGACAGGAAATGACGGACAGCCTCTGGCGCGCCTGATTGCTTCCTTCCGCGGCCAGCCGGAAGAACGCATCCGCCCAGGCCCGTTCCCTGTCGTCGGCATCCGCCCCGGTCATCTGAGTGAAGAGGACGGATCGCGCCAGGGGCAGATCCGCTGTTTCCTGCAGCGTCGGAATGCCGATTTCATCAAGGATGCGCTCTGTCTTATCCGACACGGGCGCAAGCTTCACCCAGGGGCAAAGCGTCGCGAGCTCATCCGTCGCGGACCGGCACTGATGCTCCAAAGACCGGGCCCAGCCGAAAGCCGGATGCCCGGCATCCTCTTCCAGAACCAGCGCAAGGCTGCCGGCTTTGCCCGCCAGCAAATCCAGCCTCCGATGCCATTCCCGGGCGGACCGGCTTTCCTGATCCGCGAAGGCATTCAAAAGTTTTTTGAACTCGATGAGCTCATTTAATTTCTTTTTTTCCGCAATGTCACCCAGCACGCCGCATGTGTCGGCTATGCCTTCCAACAGACGATCCCCCGTTATTTTACGATCGGGAAGCCCGACAAGTCCTCTTCTCAGCGTCAGGAGATAGCCGCAGAGGTTTCCGCTGTCCACGCTGGATATGTAGTGCGGATGGAGGGTTTTTAAAGTTTCCGTATCATACCAGTTGTAAAAGTGGCCCCGGAAGCGCTCCATTTTCCCCAGAGCGTCAAATGTGTTTGCCGTACGCCTCATCAGTTCACCCGGCGTAATATAATCGAAATCGCAGGCAGCCAGATTCGCCAGGAGAGACAGCCCGATATTCGTTGGCGACGTACGGTGCGCGACCACCGGACCGGGATTTTCCTGATAGTTGTCCGGCGGAAGCCAGTGATCGCCGGAGCCGACAAACGTTTCGAAGAACGCCCAGGTTCTGCGGGCCGCTTTTCTTAAAAAAACGGCTTCTTCGTTTTGCATGGAAATTGTTTCTCCGGCGGCCGGGCGGCTGAGCCACCACATCAGGCCGGGAGATAAAAACCAGAGAACCAGAACGGGCAGCGCCAGGCAGATGGTCAGCCCGTTCCCGAACCACAGCAGGCATCCCCCCGCCACGGCGGCAAGCACCGGTCCGATCCACATGGATCGGATATACTCGGCCATACTGTCGGCATTGCGGTGAACCCTGTTGCTGAAAGGTTTCCATTGCAGCAGTCTTTTGCGTGAAATCAGCATCCGCCAGAGAGTGCGCCAGACGGCATCCAGCGAATAAAGCGCTTCATACGGCAGACAGACGATCGTCGACAGGATCTGCCATCCATGCCTGGCGGCCTGGCGCGCCATGTAGTTCAGGTGATCGCGCCAGAAGATATCGCCCGGTTTGCGAAACCCTTCCAGAAGGATGGAGCATACGGATGGAATAATCAGGATGCCCGCCACCAGAAGCGTCAGCGGCCAGGCCTTCTCCCCCGAAAACCAGCCGGCGACCAGCATCAGGGTCAGCGCGGCGGGAACCAGGCTCCGGCGGAGATTGTCCAGAATTTTCCACTGGGAAAGCATCGACACGGCATTTTTCCGTTTCGTCCCGCCGAATGCCGAAACGGTGGACCGAAGCCAGCCGATAATTTGCCAGTCGCCACGTATCCAGCGATGCCGCCGGCTGACATCCACCCGGTAACCGGCCGGATACTCCTCATACAATTCCACGTCGGCAATGAAACCGCTGCGCGCATGACATCCTTCAATCAGATCATGGCTTAAAATCCGGTTTTCGGGAAAACGTCCGGCGAGCGCCTTTTCAAAAGCATCCACATCGTAGATGCCCTTGCCCACATAGGACCCTTCGCCGAACACGTCCTGGTAGATATCGGATACCATGCGCGTGTAAGGATCAATGCCGGTCTGGCCTCCCCACAGGCGGGAATATCTTGTCTGGCCGGATCCGGACAGGCTTTCCGTCAGGCGCGGCTGCAGAATTCCGTAGCCCGCGCAGACGATGTTTCCGGCTTCGTCAAATCGCGGACGGTTGAGCGGATGCGCCATGGTTCCGATAAACTTTTCCGCGGCGTCCCGCGGCATCTGGGTGTCCGTATCCAGGGTAATGACGTATTTCACGTTGACCAGAAGCTCCGGAGCGCCGACAATCCTGGAAAAGCGGTCTTTCGCGCCGCCGCGCAGGAGAGCATTTAAATCGGCCAGTTTGCCCCGCTTGCGTTCGTACCCCATCCAGACGCCTTCTTCCGGGTTCCACAGCCGCGGGCGATGAAAAAGAAAGAATGTTCCCCCCTTGACACCCCGGTACTTATCGTGCAGCTGCCGAATCCCCCGCTCGGCCGTGAGTACAAGTTCATCGTCTTCCGGCATTTTTTCACAGGGCGCATCGCAAAAATCGGTCAGCAGTCCGAAGTGCAGATTGTTTTTCCGGTTTGTCAGAAAACGGATTTCCAGCGACTCAATCAATTCCTCTACGCCCCGAACACTGTCCAGCATCGTGGGAATGGCCACCAGCGTGGCGGCCTCCGGCGGAATGTCCACAAAGAAGTCCATGCGCGGCAAAGGCCGGGGATGGGCGATCAATGTGGCGATCCAGTTGGTCAGGGCCACCGCCAGGGCGCTGACGCCCAGACTCACGACAAGAGCGGCCCCAGGCAGCACCGGACTGTTCCAGTCCAGAGCAAAAATTTTCCCCAGCAGGCTTCCCGTGACGGCAACGGTGATCAGCAGAATGCTTCCCAGATAAATCAGCAGGGGAAAGCGGCAGACCAGCCTTCTGGCCGACTCGAACGGTGGCAGGCGCATGCGGACTTTTTTTTCGAGTTCGGGCAATCCCCTGTCGATCAGGTAGTAACCGATATGCGCCGTCCGTTCGTCGGCATTTTTGCCGGCGAGGGCATCCCGGGCCAGATCAACGGCAGTCCTCGCGACATCCCGTTCAAAGACGGGGCTGTGCTTGGCGATCTTCTCCACGACATGCCGATAATGGTCGCGCGTGTCAAAATCCATACGGATGTAAACATCGGCGGGATCTTCCCGCAGCACTTTCTCCACCACGCTCATGGTCTCGACAAACTCGTGCCAGTCCATCGTCGTCAGGAACCGGAGCGAACCGATAGTGTTGCTGACCGATACCTGATCGGAGGCCAGTTGCTGATTCTCCGTCTGGATGATCTGTTCGATCGTCAGACGCGTCTCCGAAAGGCGCTGTTCGATCCAAGTAAGCGGCAGGGAAAGAGACGGACTTTTGCCGTGCAGGCGGCGGGTGAACTCCGCCACGAAAGAACCGGTAAGCGGCGGATCGGACCTGGCCATATCAGCAATCACCAGAACCAGGTTTTTGGGATCGCGCCTGGCCGTGTCCAGCATCCTTTCCGCCCAGTCGGCCGCGCGTGAACGGTCGGCGATGTCCGCGATGATGCGCGTTCCCGCGCGCCGGAGATTTTCGATCAGCGCCAGCCGAAGCATGATCGGGATCGCCCACAATTCGCCGAGCGTGAGAAAAGAAACCGACTGGTAAGCGGTGAGAAAACTCACGAGGTTTTCCAGATCCACGCGGCCGTCGCCGTGGGCAATGACCTCCTGGGCGATATCATATACCCGCGGCTTGCCCGCGGAAGGCCCGGTGGTCATCCACGGCAGACCCCGGCTGAATCCACGGGAAAAATGACGCTTCGCCGTGCGGATGTTTTCCTCGATCAGATAGAAATTATCCAGCAGCCATTCCTCCGCCGGCGCTACGGGATTGTTCGCCCGGACCACGACGGTCAGGCGGCGGACGGTTTCGGCGAGGACGATTTCATTTTCCCGCAGACGCTCCAGAAGGATCTCCGTGGCTTTCTTTCCGCTGGTCAACCGATGCAGCCAGGCCAGATTTTTGCCGTGCTGTTTCATTTGTTCCGAACTGAGCAGTTCCGATCGAAGCGGTTGCTCCACACGGGTATATCTTTTCCGGAAGCGTTTGTCCCACGGACGCTTCTTGAAAATGCCGGTAACTGTGCCGTAAATCAGATTCACTTTCGATCTCCCCGCCGTAACGCTCAGAGAATGGACCGCTTGCCGTTATAGCGTTCGATATCGTAATACTTCTCCACATCGATCAGATTCAGGCGGTCGGTGACTTCCTTGAGCGGCACCGACGTGATCTCTCCGTGACGATAACTCACCATCCTCCCGAAATCCTCGTTGACGATCATGTCCACGGCGGCTATCCCGAACCAGCGGGCCATCAGGCGGTCGCGGGCCGACGGCGATCCCCCGCGCTGCAGATGACTTAAAATCACGTAACGGGTTTCCAGTCCCGTCTTTCCCTCGATTTCCCGGGCGATGTGCGGCGCAATGCCGCCCAGCGACCGGTGCCCGAATTCATCCACCTTATGGTCCTTGAAGTATTCCTTGTGCGTGGCGGTCAATGCTCCTTCGGAAACAACAATGATGCTGTACTGAACCTCCCGGCCGCGGCGCTCTTCGAGAAGCGAGCAGACCTTATCCATGTCGAACGGAACTTCGGGAATCAAAATAATGTATGCACCGCTGCATTCACCGCCGTGCAGCGCCAGCCAGCCCGCGTGCCGGCCCATTGTCTCCACGACAAAAATCCGGTTGTGCGACCCAGCGGTCGTCCGCAGGCGGTCGATTTCCTCCATGATGATATTGACTGCCGAATCAAAGCCCAGCGAATAGTCGGTTCCTACCAGATCACCGTCAATGGTCTTGGGAATGCCAACCGTCCTGACGCCCAGCCGGTAGAGCTTGGCGGCCACGCCCAGTGTATCCTCGCCGCCGATGGCCACAACCACGTCGATGCCTAGCCGGGCGATATTCTCGAGCACCTTCGCGGAGGAGTCCTTTTTCGGATTAAACGGATTGGTCCGGGACGTGCCGAGATTCGTTCCTCCATAACGGTCCCATGTACGCACAGCCTCCTCATCCAGCTTTCGCGTATGATGGACCATGCTTTCGGGATTGTCCGGATCAACTTCCACCAGTCCCTTCCATCCGTCCCGGATACCCAGAACGTCGAATCGGACGGAACGTTTTGCCTCGAGTCGGGGATCGAGGGCTGTTTTGGTTACCCACTTGATCGCGCCGTTGAGACCCGGACAATCGCCTCCGCCTGTTAGAACAGCAATTCTCATGGCTATTTTCCCCAAAGTTGTTTTGTGTTTTTTAGTTAAAATAATGAGACAACGAAACTTTGTTTCCTGAACAATCTGAATCTTGCAGCAGATCGTGGAGAAGAGAAGCAGGCGGACTTTCCGGAAGCCCCAACGGGCAAACCGCCAGAAGACCAGCGCGGATGAAGATTTGTGGATATATTACCAATTTTTTTGACTTTTTTCAACCCCTTCCGTTCATTTTGTCTGACTGGATCACCTGACAGGAAACCCCTTTACAAAACTTGACCCTTCTACCTTTCAGTGATATTGCAGCCTGAACTTTGTTGCGGAGATTATCTTGAAAAAAAGCAAGCAGGATTCCTTCTGGAGCGGTGTAATCCGGTCCATGGGGATTGTGTTCGGCGACATCGGCACAAGCCCTATCTATACCCTTACCGTTGTCTTTGCCCTGACGCCGAGAACGGAGGCCAGCGTCCTGGGCATCCTTTCGCTGGTGGTCTGGACCCTGCTCATCCTGGTGACCGCCGAATACGCCTGGCTGGCCATGAGCCTCGCCTACAAGGGGCAGGGCGGCGAAATCATGCTCCGGGAAATCCTTGCCCGGACATTAAAACCGGGGCGCAAACTGGCTTTCGGCGGATTTCTCGCCTTTATCGGCGTGTCGCTTCTGCTGGGCGACGGCGTCATTACACCGGCCATAACGCTGCTTTCCGCCGTGGAAGGCATACTGCTCGTCCCCGGCCTGGAAAACATGCGGCTGGAGATCCTGATCATGATTGCCATCGGAATCGCGATTGTTCTTTTTTCCGTACAATCGCGGGGAGTGGACAAAGTCGCCGGGATTTTCGGACCGATCATGCTGGTCTGGTTTATTGCACTGGCGCTGACGGGACTGGTTGCCATTGCTTCCATGCCGGGCATTTTGAAAGCCGTCAATCCTTATTACGCATTCCGGTTCCTTGCGGAAAACGGGCTGGCGGGATTTTTTGTTCTTTCCGAAGTTATTCTGTGCGCCACGGGAGGCGAGGCGATGTACGCCGATATGGGACATCTGGGCAAAAAGCCGATTCTCAACGCCTGGTATTTTGTATTTGCCGCCGTGCTGCTCAATTACATGGGACAGGGCGTCTTTGCCATTCAGAATCCGGACGTGAAATACCTGCTCTTTGGAATGGTTCAACACCAGGCATCTCTGCTTTACATCCCGTTTCTGCTGCTGACGATCGCGGCAACCATCATCGCTTCTCAATCCATCATCAGCGGAACCTTTTCTATTGTTTACCAGGGAATCACCACGCGCCTCATGCCGCTGATGAAAGTGGCCTACACGTCCAGCCAGATGAAATCGCAGATCTATATTCCCGTTGTGAACGGCATGCTGATGTGCGCCGTCATTTTCATGATCCTGTTTTTCCAGAAATCGGAAAATCTCGCCGCGGCTTACGGTATGGCCGTTACCGGATCGATGACCATCACGGGGATGATGATGATTCTGGTCTTTTCGACCATCAAACGGATGAAATGGAAGCTGCCCGCGGCCGTCCTGGTTACGGGCATTGCCTTTACCTTTTTCATTTCCACGCTGTATAAGCTGCCCCACGGCGCGTACTGGTCGTTGATTCTGGCCGCCATCCCCCTGACCCTGATTCTTATCTGGACCAGAGGCCAGAAACGTCTGTTCGAATCACTGAGACCTCTGGATTTTGAAACCTTCCTCATCAGTTATGAACAGATTTATGCCAAGGGAAGAAATATCGCCGGTACAGCCCTGTATTTCTGCCGCGGCTACCAGATGATTTCACCCTACATTGTCCACAGCATCTTCCGCAGCAATATCATCTATGAGCGCAACATCCTCATCTCCATCAACCGCACGGATGAACCATTCGGCGTCAAGGCGGACATGAAGCGCGATCTGGCGCCCGGCCTCGAATCGCTGGAGGTGGAGGCCGGGTACAGGGAAGTCGTGGATATCGAAGGGCTGATCAAGGAACAGGGCATTCAGGAAAAGGTTATTTTTTACGGCGTGGAAGACATCGTTACACGCAACCCCGTCTGGCGCGTTTTCAGTCTGGTGAAACGGATCACACCCAATTTCGTCCAGTTCAGCAAACTGCCGCCAAGCCGACTGCAGGGAATTGTGACGAGAGTGGAGATGTAACTACCGGTTCAGAAAGGTCATGGACAGAATATTGCTGTCTCCTTCGCGCCGGTAGGTTACCGCGTCGGTCATTTTGCGGATGAAAAAAACACCCATGCCGCCGATTTTTCGTTTGGAAAGATCGACCTCAACATCCGGATCAGCCAGAGAAAGCGGATTGAAAGCAATTCCTTTATCGTGGATTTCAATCGTCAGCGCCGGATCTTTGGATACCGGACAGCGCACCTCCACCTGCCCTGCGCTTTCGGCGTAACCGTGCACGAATACATTCACCAGAGCCTCTTCCGCAACCAGTTCAATCCGATTGAGAGTTTCTTCGGAGAATCCTTTTTTTTTCGCCTCGGTCCGGATAAAAGTCAGAAGTTCATGCAGACTTTCCACCCGGGCAGGCATTTTTTTCATCAGCATAGATGGTCATTTCGGCGTAACGCTAGCGGACAGCGTCCTGGGCCGCTCCCAGCGTATCAAATGCAGGAATGAGGGCAATGAAACCTGAAATGGTAAACACATCTTTCACATTGTCCCGGAGTCTGGCCATTCCCAGCTTTCCATCGCGCGCCTTCATTTTTTTAGCGGTCGTGAGAAAGACTCTCAGGCCGGCGCTGCTGATATAATCCAGCCCGTCCAGATCAAAAACCAGCCTGGTTGCCGGCTGTTCAAACCACTGGTTGAGCCGCTCTTCCAGCTGCGGAACGGTTACGGCATCCAATCTGCCTTTAATGGCAAAGACATGGATATCTGATTCATTGGTAACGACAATCTCCATGGTAACACTCCTTTTTTAATAGCTCGAATCTGAAATAAATTCGGATGTAAGTATAGAAAGAACACTTGCGCATGTCAATAAGGAAGTTAAAAGTTTTACGTTTCGGAATTCATGCCTTAAAGACAGCTCAAATCGTAATGGCTCAAAACATAACCCCTGCTCACTTAAAACTTTTGCTTCTGCGCAAGTTTATGCTATAGAAAGCCATATTTCACCCGGAGGAGAACGGTAAACCATGATCTACAATGAAGAATTCGAGACACTGCCTCGTGAAGCTCTGGAAGCACTGCAGTTGAAAAGACTTCAGCAGGTAGCCCAGCGGGTTTATCATAATGTCGGATTTTACAAGAAGTCGTTTGACAAAGCAGGTGTTTCACCCGACTCTCTGAAGACGCTGGCCGACCTGAGGCGTTTTCCCTTCACGACCAAGCAGGATTTGCGTGACAATTATCCCTTCGGACTGTTCGCCACACCGATGAGCAACGTGGTGCGCCTGCACGCCTCCTCGGGAACCACCGGAGCATCAACCGTTGTCGGCTACACCAGGCGGGATATCGACACCTGGGCGGAACTGATGGGGCGCTGCTTCGTGGCCGCGGGCCTCACCAAAAACGACATCATTCACAACGCATACGGCTACGGCCTTTTCACCGGGGGCCTGGGAGCCCATTACGGCGCGGAAAAAATCGGCGCCAGCGTCGTTCCGATGTCGGGAGGCAACACCAAAAGGCAGATCACCATTTTGCAGGATTTTCGCCCGACGGCCATCTGCTGCACGCCTTCCTACGCGCTTAACCTGGCCGAGCAGGGTCAGGCGATGGGCGTGGACATGCGCTCGCTGGCTTTACGCGTCGGCGTTTTCGGCGCGGAGCCCTGGAGCGAAAAAATGCGTGAAGAAATCGAAAAAGCGCTGGACCTGACCGCCATGAACATTTACGGCCTGTCCGAAATCATGGGACCCGGCGTATCGATGGAATGCATTGAGGCCCGCGACGGCATGCACATTTTTGAAGATCATTTCCTGGTGGAAACCATCAATCCCAAAACCGGCGAAGTTCTGCCTCCGGGAGAAGAAGGCGAACTGGTCTTCACCACACTGACCAAGGAAGCCTTCCCCCTGATCCGTTACCGGACACGCGACATCTGCAAGCTCAATCCGGCGCCCTGCCGCTGCGGAAGGACGCTTGTCCGCATGGGGCGCGTCATGGGCCGCAGCGACGATATGCTCATCATCCGCGGCGTCAATGTTTTCCCGTCGCAGATTGAAGCGGTTTTGGTCGGCATCGAAGGTCTTGAACCGCATTATCAACTCATCGTCGACCGCGAAGGATCGCTCGATACGCTGGAAGTACAGGTGGAACTTTCCGAAAAGCAGGCGGCAAATTTCGACGAAGTTAAAGTGCTGCAGAAGCTGGAAAATCAGCTCAAAAAAGACATGAAGGACTATCTGGGCATCACCGCTAAAATCAAACTGGTCGAACCCAGAACCATCCAGCGCTCCGAAGGCAAAGCCAGCCGGGTGATTGATAAGAGAAAATTGTAGAGAACGGTCGCGACCGTTCCCTGCATGTAGTGGACCGCAGACTTTTTCATTTAGCCGAAGGCTGAAAATCCTTTATGGACATTCAGCGAAACATAACCATTTTTAAGGAGGCAATAAAATGAAACACTTAATTATCTGGATAGTGGCAGTTATGTTCCTGATCGTGGGCTCCGCCCTGGCGGAGGAGAAAAATGCAGCAGGTTCCCTCGATCAAAAACAAATTGAAAAGAAAGTTGATGTAAAGAAGACCGCGGCGGAAAAAAAGGCCGAAGAAAAAATCAAGGCCGATCAGGCTTTGAAAGAAAGGCAGGAAGCGGCACGCAAAGCAGCCAAGGATAAAAAGGCTGAGGAAAAAATCAAGGCTGATCAGGCTCTGAAAGAAAAGCAGGAAGCGGCACGCAAAGCAGCCAAGGATAAAAAGGCTGAGGAAAAAATCAAGGCTGATCAGGCTCTGAAAGAAAAGCAGGAAGCGGCACGTAAAGCGGCAAAGGACAAAAAGGCTGAGGAAAAAATCAAGGCTGATCAGGCTCTGAAAGAAAAGCAGGAAGCGGCACGTAAAGCGGCAAAGGACAAAAAGATAGAGGAAAAGGCCGACGACAAAAAAACCATTGTGAAATAAAAAAACTTCAACCTGCATGATGTTTTTTGTTTTTTTGCATTTCCATATAGTTTAAACATGAGCAAACGGGCAATGGCAGCATTATCGGATCATTGCCCGTTTTTTTAAAACCGGGACATTTTCAACGATTGAAAAGAAGCGGTCGGTTCAAGGATTCACGATTGAAGCCGAGTGAAACACACAGCCTCCTGCGAAGTTTCCGTTCATCATTTCCCGGGTAAACCTACCGGGCCGTCATCGTCTTCCAGGCAAAGCGGGTCAGGAAACTTTCAGAAACATTTCCATCCATTTCTTTAAACAGGCTCCAGGGCATCGTGAAGGACAGAATATCCCTGCCTAAAAGTTTGCCAAGATAGAAACGGGCCGATATATCAGTAAGTCCGACAATGGCGCGCGGCACAGGCTGCCGTGCTTCATCAAAAGGGTAAAGCGCAATGCCCGCGCACCCTGCGCAAAAAGGAATCCGGACATTATCGATGCCCGGACGCGCAAAGTTGGCCAGAACCACCAGGGCGGACAACTGATTCACATCGGCAAGCAGGGTGACAACCCCGGGTTTCTCTCCCGCTTCCAGATCAGAAAGTGGTTTGATCACCACACAGGAACCTTCCGGTTCAATTTCGGGCACTTCTTCCAGCCATTGATCCACGAGCTCCGGCGATTTTTTGAAGCCTTCTCCCTCGGCAAATTCCGTTATCATAATTTTCGGCGCGCCTTCTTCGGTCATTTTGTGGATCACGGCCCGGCCCTTCTCCCAGCTCTCGTTGCCGATGGAAAGGAAACGCAAGAAACATTCGCGCCCGCCGGGAAAATTCTCGGGGTGCGATGCCTCCAAGCCGAAGCCTTCCAGCGCACCGGGACAACCACACGTTCCCCGGGTGATCGCCACGGTCTCGCCTTTTGCGGCCCGGGCCAGAAGCAGCATGGAACATAAAGGATTGTGTTCTTCAGCCTCGGCCGGAGGCTCCCAGGTATAATAAACCGCGAGAGGTGGAAATCTCAGGGACAATGCCTGTGCAATATTCGATTGCATATCCATCTCTTCCTTTATAAAAAACAATCAGTAACTCATCAGGGCAATGCCAAACACAATAACGGCGGCGCCAATCATATGGGTGACGCTTATCTTTTCACCAAAGATCATATAAGACAACAGAGCGATTGAAAAGATACAGGCTCCGGAAAACACCGGATAGGCAATATTCAGCGGAATGTCCTTCAGCGCTTTGGTAAAGAACAGAACATTGATCCCGCCGAGAATAAGCCCGGATGCAAAAACCACAGCCCACAGAATTCCACTCCGCTTACCGGAAATACTTTTGTATAAAAGATAGGATACAACGTTAAAAGCGACCGACAAAAACAAAAAAAGATACTTCATTAGGCAACCTCTTATTCACCTGCTTTTTCCTCTAAAAGTTTCTGCCTTCCTGAAACGAATCCTGTGCAGCCTGGAGCGTCAGAGGGATATGAAAAACAAATCTCACTCAACGATTTTATAACCTGCTGCTTTCAGCGATGGCCTTGTATAGACAAACAGCATTTCCATCGGTTCGGGAAAGGGATTGTAAAACCAGTGTACGGCGCCGCGTGGAACAAACATGGTGTCGCCTTTTTTCATTTCGACTTCCGCATCACTCACTCCGCTTATTCCTTTTCCCTCGAGGAGGTAAATCACTTCTTCCGCATCCTGATGAACGTGCTTTTTATGCGACGATGTTTCGGCTTCAAACCGGCAATATGCAAAGGTGATATCCTCTGCCCCGACCGTATCTTTGTCTACCAGAACGACTCTTTTCGCATGATCAAGATCTTTAATGGGTTCATTTCTTCCTTCTTCAAGTCCTATCATATACTTCATCCCTTATCCCCAAAACTGTGCGCCGATCTCACAATGAATGTGCTGCGCCACTGCCTTTCTCTATTTCGGCGAAGCTTACTGTATTTTGGGAAAAATAAAAAGGGATGAGAAACAAACGTGGATGTTTCAATTTCAGGGGAGTTCTAAATCGGAAATTAATAGAACTGTCTAATTATTTATTCTTTTCGTCATGGTAAAGGATGAATGAGCCAAGAGGAGACTTGACCCAGCGCGTTCGTTATTTTTACCTTGACACGCACATCCAATATTCTTATGCTGACAGACGAAAAACAAAGTTCATTCCTGCTGTGAGCTTTTACAACTGCATCATCTGGCTAGATTCGATCAACTATTAAACTTAAAAGAGGAGGCGAATGCAGGATGGCATTGAACACACAGGATACCATTAATTTCGCCAAGAAGGTTCCATTGTTCGAAGGCTTAACCGACGCTGAGATGCTGGTGGTCTGTTCGGCCATGGTCCTGAGGACATTCAGAGCGGGCCAGGTTATCGTGCGCGAAGACGACGATCAGGGAGAGAGTTTCTTTATCATTGTCTCCGGCACAGCGCGGGTTGTCTTGATCACCCAGGAAGGAAAGCAAACGATTCTTGCCACACTCAAACGTAAAGATTTTTTCGGCGAAATTGCAATTCTCGATGGAGAACCGCGAAGTGCATCGGTCGTTGCGGCCGAAGACTGCAAATTACTCATGCTTCCCCGGAAGTCCTTTCTGGATATTCTGCATCAGTTCCCCAAAATTACTATTCAAATGCTCATTGAGATGTCGAAACGGCTCCGCAAGTCAAACCGTCAGAACAGTACGCTCTCGCTTATCAATAAATATGGCCGCATAGCCGATGTGATTATGCGGATGGCCAAGGAACAGGGATTCCGCACGGGCAGCGTTACAGTGATTCCCAACCGGCCAACGCACCAGGCGATGGCCGAAATGGCCGGAACAACCCGCGAAACAGTTTCGCGCATTCTCTCGGAACTTCAGAAGAAACAATATATCAAGATCGCCCGGAAGCAGATGATTATCTTCCATGAAAAAATGCCCTATGATTAGCAAACTCTGCCATTGTCAGCAGTGTGGGTGATGAACGGGGCAAAGTGGGGTTCAGGTTTCTTCCTGGCTCATTCAGTTTCCGATAAGACAAAAAGGCTGAAGCGCAGCGCGCTTCAGCCTTTTTGTCGTTTTCTGTCTCTGGATTCCCGCTTGCGCGAGGAATGACGAGGTAAAGAGTTCACCCTCCCTGAATCCCTCCCATCAAGGGAGGGACCTTACAGTCTCGTAACGGTCACGACCGTTCCCTACGAATCTTTAGTCTCGGAACGGTTTGAAACCGTTCCCTACCTTTGCCCAAGCGCCCTACATGAAGCTTTCTTCGGGGATATCGATCGCGCTGCGGTCGCCGAACTTCATCGACTTGAGATAGCCGAAGAGATCGGGAACATGATTCATGACATAGAACCGGGCGGTGGCGATTTTGCCCTTGTAGAAATCGGCGTCGATTTCTCCTTTCTCTTTCATCTTTGCCGCTGCCAGAAGCGCCTGGTCGAGCAGCAGCATGCCGCAGTAAACTCTCGCGCCTGCATGCAGGATCCGGGTGGCGAAAAGTTGTTTCATCTGCTTGTCGCCGGTCGTCCAGGCGTCATTCATGGCAACCATCTCTTTGAAAGCAACCATGGCCTCCGCCATCATCGCGAATTCCGCGGCTAATTCATCCGTCTTTTTATTGGCGACGAAGTCGTCGATTTCCGCCACCCATTTTTTGAACGGCGCGCCGTCTTTCATGGTGAACTTGCGGCCGGTATAATCCTGAGCCTGGATGAAGTTGGTGCCTTCCCAGATTCCATAAATCACAACGTCCCGGTACAGTTCCGCCGGGGCGTACTCTTCCGTGAAGCCATAGCCGCCGAGGCATTGGATGGCGTCGCCGGTGGCGATCCTCGCCATGTCGGACGTATAGGCCTTGCACATGGGGTTGTTGATCGCAAACATATCATCATAATATTCCCGCTCTTCGGGCGTGGCGGCATCCACCGCAAGGTCGCGGTAGAGATAGGACTTGTAAATGAGCGCCCGGCAAGCTTCCAGAATCGACTTCTGGGACAAAAGCATGCGGCGGACGTCTTCATGTTCAATGATCCGGACGCTGGGGCCCTTGGGGTTGGTGGAATGCTTGCTCTGCACGCGCAGCTTCGTGTAATCCAGAGCGGCGTAATAGGCGGAACCGATGCAGCCCAGCGAGAATAATCCCGTGTTCAGACGTTCTTCGTTCATATATGCAAACATCTGCTTCATGCCGATGCCGCGGCCGTCTTTCACTTCCGCTTCGCCCACCATCCAGCCGTAGCAGTTGTCGTTTTCACCCATGGAGAGGGTGGCGGTCGTCGAGCCGTGAATGCCCAGCTTGTGCTCAATGCCCATGGTGGTGACGTCATTCCAGGCACCCAGCGAGCCGTCCACGTTGACCCAGAACTTGGGCACGATGAAAAGCGATATGCCGGCGGTGCCTTCTTTGGCGCCGGGCGTCTTGGCCAGCATCAGGTGAATGATGTTTTCGGCCAGGTCATGGTCGCCCGAAGAGATGAAGCATTTCGTTCCGGTAAGCTTATACTTGCCGGGTGTGTCGGTGGGAAACGCCTTGCTTTGAACCGCGCCGACTTCGGAACCTGCGCCCGGTTCGGTAAGCCCCATGGTGCCGCCCCAAACGCCTGTCCGCAGTTTGGGGATGAACAGTTCCTGCTGTTTTGGCGTAGCAAATTCATGAAGCACGGTGATCGCGCCCTGCGTCAGGCACCAGAACATGACGATCGACGGCGACGCGGCGGACTGCATCTCCAGAATCGGAGCATACCAGCACAGGGGTATTTTGCCTTCGCCGCGGTAGCCGAACTGGGGACCCAGCTCCGCATCCATAATGGTTTTATAAACGTTCTTGAACGAGTCGGGGGTCGTTACCGCATGTTCATTGCCGCCCACAAATTTCGCGCCGGGTTCATCGGCGTCTTTGTTGGCCGGACACATCACGTCGCGGCAGACTTTGAAGTTGACATCCAGGAAGCTGTCGATGTCGTCCATCCCGTAGTAATCCTTGTAAGCGTCAAGGCCCAGGAGCTTTTCCACGCCAAGCCATTCTTTGATCTGGAACATGATGTCCCGCGTCTGATACAACCAATTACTGTGAGCCATATTGAATTCCTCCTGTTGAAAATTAAAGGCGCAAAATGAAACGAATCCCTGTCCCTGCAAACACACAGCTCACTTTTTCAGATCCGTGTCCATGCCCCCTGCCAGAGCATCGATTCATGCAAAGTCGTTGTTCATTTACTGCCGTCAGAAAATGATCGCCACGTCCGCCTTCTTTTCACGACCGGGCTCTCCGCGTTATTTCCCCTTAAATACCGCGGTGCGACGTTCGATAAAAGATTGCAGACCCTCTTTCATATCTTCACTTTTCATCACTTCGGCTACATCCCGGAACATGACCGCCAGGGCCGCTTGGTCACCTTCCAGGGCGGCCGTGCGGCACGATGCCAGCGCCCCCTGCACGCCCAGCGGAGCGGCCGCAGCCACCCTTCGGGCAATTTCCAGCGCAAGGTCGAGTTGCTTGCCCGGTTCGGTCACATGCTGCACCAGACCCAGGCGGTAAGCTTCCGCCGCGCTCATTTCATCGCCGGTCAGCATGTAACGCTGGGCGTTGGCCCAGCCGATTTCCCTGGGCAGCCTCAATGTCGCCCCGGCAGCCGGGAAAAAACCGCGTTTGACTTCCAGCATGGCAAAGCGGGTATTGTCTGCGGCCACCCGAATATCCGTACTCAGCATCATTTCAAAACCCCAGGTGTAACAATATCCCTGCACGGCCATTACAACGGGTTTGCGGCAGCGCCTTTCGCTCATCACATAAAAAGGATCGATTTCATTTTCTTCGACGAAAGGAAATCCCCTGCCCGCGTCAAACGTCCCTCCCCAGTCGATTAAATCCAGGCCGGATGTAAAATGAGGGCCAACGGCATAGACCAGTCCCACACGCGCATCCTCATCCTGATCCAGACGAAAGTAAGCGCGGGCGATTTCGTGATACATCGCCTGCGTCATGGCATTGTATTTTTCAGGCCGGTTGACTTCAATAAGCAGAATGTGATCTTCATTTTTCACGGTAACGGTCATGCCGCAGTATTCCCATAACAAAATTTAGTGACCGGCAGTATAGTAAAAGGGTTTTCGCATGTCAACGCAATATTGAAGCTTTTCCCGGAAGCGGCCTGAAAGAAGGCATTAACGGGTCAGTTGTCCGGCAGACAGACAGTACCGGAAAACAATTTCTTGATAACCGCATCGGCCGGATATGGGGGTATTTATAGTATGGCTCCTTTGTCCGAACCGGCCAACGCCTTCTATATTCCTTAATTTTTCTTTGTTTTAAGCGATTTACAGATCCAAACCCGCCGTCCGGAACGCCGGAGGGGATGTAATTGCATTTTTTTTGTTCAACTTCATGTTTTTCTTTGATTAATATTCCAGCATCAGTTACATTAACTGCGGAAAACCCGATATCGTATGGCGTATGGAGAAGAAGAAAATGTCTCTGGAAAAAGCGGGGTCCGACAAAACCAATACGGAAAAAAATAAATACCCTCCTCTAAAATTCGCCCATTTTCCCCTGTCTTTCGTAACCGATTCCACGGACGACGCCGCCGTGCTCACTACGCCCACAGGCATCATCACGGACTGGAACAGGAGCGCTCAAAAGATTTTTGGTTTTACCGGAAACATGGTCACCGGGAAACCTTTATGGCAATTTGCACCGTCTGACCGACAACACGATTTCATGGAGGGTGTTGATCGCATTAACAAAGGAGAACACCTCGTTCAGTTTGAACTGGAGTGGACGGACAAAAACGGCAAAAAAAAATACAGATCTCTGAGCATCGCTCCCATCCTGGGTCCCGGGAAAAAGCTGATGGGCATCATCACTCTGGCACGCGATACCACGGAACGAAAAAAAGCGGAGTTTAATCAGGAAAGACACAGGGTTTTTCTGGATAACATCAAAGATGCCTGCTTTGAATTTAATTTAAAAGGGAAGTGCACCTTCTGCAACGAAGCCGCGCATCAGATGCTTGGGTACTCCCGCGAAGAATACATGAACCTTAGCCACCGGCAGCGATACAGGACAAAATCCGCTGCGGACAGCGCTTATCAAATCTATAACAACATCTTTCAAACCGGCACGATGGATACCCGTTTTGAATCGGAAATGCTCTGCAAGGACGGATCGGTAATCACCGTGGAAATGGTGGTGTCCCCCATCTTCAATAATCAAAATGTGATTACCGGATTTCGGGGCGTAGGACGGGATATCACCGCCAGGAAAAAAGGACAGATGGAACTTGAGCGATACCGGAATTTCGTGGAAAGCGTCGACGAAGGATGCTTTGAAACGGATCTGGCCGGCACACTTGTCTTTGTCAATCAGGCCGCTTCGCGCATCATCGGTTATCCGCGTGAAAAAATAATCGGCATGAATTACAGACAATATACCCAACCTCCGGAAATTGAAAAGATCAAACAGGCATTCAATCAGGTTTACCGAACCGGAACTTCGGTTACCATCGAAAACCATGAAGTCGTGGACTACCATGGCAATACCCGGAACCAGGAAGTATTCGTATCGCTCATGCGCAACGGCCAGGGAAAACCTGTCGGCTTTCGCGGAACCAACCGGGACATCACGAAAAATAAAAAAATCCAGGAAGCCCTCCGCCTGAGTGAAGAGCGCTATCACAACATGTTCGAATACAATAAAGCCGTCATGCTCCTGATCGATCCAGACACGGCCCGAATTATTGACGCCAACCTCTCTGCCTGTTTTTATTACGGATACCAGAAAGAGGAACTTCTGGCAAAAAAGATGACAGAAATCAACACGGCATCTCCCGAAGAAATCCAGGAAGAAATGAACCGGGCCAGACTGGAAGAACGCAGTCATTTTTATTTCAATCACCGCCTGGCCAGCGGCATCATTCGTCCCGTGGAAGTTTTTTCCGGACCGCTGGAGATCGGCGGCAAACAACTG
Organism: Smithellaceae bacterium; assembly: GCA_963682015.1. Lineage (GTDB taxonomy): Bacteria > Desulfobacterota > Syntrophia > Syntrophales > Smithellaceae > UBA8904. The sequence goes on from OY820932.1 coordinate 1,090,837, forward strand.
CTCTATTCCATTATTCATGATATTACCGAACGGCGCAAAGCAGAGGATGAACTGCTCCGAAGTGAAGAAAAATACCGGACCATTATTCAGAATATGGTTGATGCGTATTTTGAAAGCGATCTGGACGGTCGATTCACTTTTGCCAACGAAAACACCTGCTCCACGCTGGGATATTCCCTCGATGAACTCGTCCATTTTGATTACCGGAAATTCACGACACCGGAAACAGGGGAAAAAGTAAGAGAAGTTTACCAGCGAACGCTCCAGACGGGAACACCAACCACGCTAGTGGACTATGAAATCATCTGCCGGGATGGAACCATTCTCACCCATCAGCTGAATGTCGGACTGATGAGAGACGCCGCAGGCAATCCCATCGGCTTCCGGTCCGTTTCCCGAGACGTCACCCGCCGGCGCAAGGCGGAAGAGGAACTGCGCAGGAGTGAGGAAAAATACCGGACCATTCTGGAAAACATGATGGAGGGCTATTTTGAAAGCGATCTGGGTGGTCACATGACCTTTGTTAATGATGCCGGCTGTGCGATGATAGGTTACACAAAAGAAGAAGCTTATCGCCTGCATTACAGTCAGTACACAACATCCGCATCCAAGAAAAAACTGCAAAATGCTTTCAGCCATGTTTTTCAGACCGGCATCGCCAGTAAACTGGGGGATTATGAAGTCATCCATAAAGACGGCGGGATTCGCATCCATCAACTGAGCATCGCTCTGCTCACAGATACTTCGGGCGAAAAAATCGGCTTCCGGGCGGTGGCCAGAGATGTAACCGAACGCAAGGAAACAGAGGAAGCCCTGCGGCAAAGCGAAGAAAGAATCCGCCTGATTTTTAACAACATCCCCGTTCCCACGGTCGTCTGGAAAAGCAAAAACGATGCGCTGATTCTCATTGAATACAATGACGCCGCCATGCAGTATACCGGTGGCAGAATCATCGAATTCATCGGAAAAACCGTTGAAGAATGCTACCCCCGCGCGCCGCACATCGCCATGGATATGCATCAATGTTTCTCACTGAGAACCAATATTGAAAAGAGTTTCTGGTTCGGATTCGGTGAGACGGAAGAAAACAAGTATGTAACCATCAAATACGCCTTCGTGCCGCCGGACAACGTCATCATGCATGTCAGCGACATGACCGCGCAGAAAAAGGCGGAAGAACACCTGAAACACATCAGCATCCATGATGCCCTGACCGGCCTTTACAACCGGTTTTATTCAGACGCGGAAATCACCAGAATCAGCGCCAGCCGCCTTCGCCCGGTCAGCTTTATCGTCATCGATCTCAATAATCTGAAAAACATCAACGATCGTTTCGGACACGCTGCCGGCGATCTTTACATCAAAAACACGGCGACTCTGCTCAAACAGACCTTTCGGCCGGAAGATATGATCGCCAGAATGGGCGGTGATGAATTTATCATCATGCTGCCGTCCGTAGACGAAAACACATGCAGCCAGATGATTACACGCCTGCAGGATAACCTCGCTCTTTACAACCGGGCAGCCGGTCAACCCATCAGTTTTTCCGCCGGAATTTCCACGGCCCATACCGGCGACAACATTGAAGCACTGATCGCCGAAGCCGACCGCCGCATGTACCAGGAAAAAGCCCGGATTAAAGTCGCCCAAAAGACCGCCATAAATGAAGACACTGATTCCTCAACCTGAGCGCTCCATATCCGCGCTTTCTTACGAGATCATGAACCTTGCCGACTCTGTCACCCCACAGCGGCGTTAAACATGCAGATCATTCTGCCTTCCGGTCCTGACCGATCAATTATCAGAATAACAACCAGACCTAAAAAATCACAACCATCGAAAAAGATCATGCTCATGGATAACGTATTGTCAGAAAAATTTTCCCCGGATAGTTACCGGTTGTTCCGATGCACGGGATGATGATTTTCTTGACAGCGGAAACTCTGTTTTCATATACTCTATACAGAAAATTAATTTCTTATATTGACAGGGAGGATATCCATGAAAAGAGCATTCCAGTTGAGTTTGTTTCTGTTTTTTCTAATTGTTTTGTTTCCTTCGGTGAGTTGTGCATCGTGCCCGGACCAGGTGATTTGCTACATGTCGATTCCCTGTCCGACTTCAAACTGCGGAAGCGACGCAAAATGGAAAGGCACCATCAGCGTTCCCACCTGCTGGAAGGCTTTAAAAGGCTGCAAGCCATGGCATTGTGACGGACAGTACAAAGATACCGACAGCAGGGACTGGCTGAATAAATGCAAACAACGATTTGATATGACCGGGAAACGCGGTCAGAAGCGTTGTGTAACTTTTCCCGTTGTTCACAAATCCGACGGCCAAACCGGCGGGCAGGATGATTACTGCGAGGATGTTCAGTAGACAACATCGAGCATCTCGCTGTTCGGTCATCTTTTGGCGCCGGTAAATCCATTCAGTCCCATGATATCTGAATGGATTATTGGAAACCTGTCATGTTTTTACAGTACACGCCAAGATTCTCCTCTTGACAAATCCCGATATGGTTGTATAATACAACTAATATGAAAACGAGAACAAGAGATTTTACCGAATGGATGGATATTTTTATGGGTCTGGCGCAGGCAACACGATGCTGCCGGCAGGATACCGCATTTTGCGGAGGCGTAACCTTTCACCAGTATATGATTCTGGACGCCGTTGCCCAGAACGGTAATCTGAAGATTTCCGATCTTCACAGGCTGCTGGCCGTGGAAAAGAGCACAACCACAAGACTGTTAAAGCCGTTGCTTGACAAAGGCCTGCTGACCAGAGAACCGTCGGCTGCCGATTCCCGTTCTTTTCAGCTTGCTTTAACCGGAAATGGAGTCCAGACGCACCGGAAGGTTCAGGACTGTCTGGCGGATTTTTTTAATAAGATCACTCAAAATCTGCCGGCAGGCGAGCGGAAAAAAATTCTGCGGTCCGTAAAGATGTTTATCGGCGCGGTCCGGAATGCATCCAACATCTGTAATTGCTGTCAATAACCCGGGAGAGAAATCATGGAAACAAAAACACAGTTTGCGCTGCCGGTGATTTCTACCGGCAATACTTCATCCGAAAATATCAATCCCCAACCGGTCCCGGCGTCGCCGAAACAGCCGTTTGTAACCGGCATCCGGGAAACGCCCGCGGGTCCTGTCCCTGTTGTGTCCGCAGCGCTGACTTTCCGGGACTCGCTGGGAAGCTTTTTTTGCCGGCTGGGCGCAGGCCGGATGGACTACAGTATTGATCCGGGGCTTTACGCCCTGGGTGCGCCCGACGAGTCCTCTCCCGTACTGATTTCCGCCAATTACAAGATGAGCTTCGATTATCTGCGCCGGGAGCTGCCGGGACGCAGCGTTTGGATTCTGGTCCTGGATACAAAAGGGATCAATGTCTGGTGCGCTGCGGGCAAGGGAACCTTCGGCACCGGTGAGCTGGTGTACCGTATCGAAGCCAGCGGTTTGAAAAAAATTGTCTCTCACAGAAAAATCATTGTGCCTCAGCTGGGAGCACCCGGTGTTGCCGCTCATCTGGTTAAAGTACTGTCGGGATTCAGGGTTCATTTCGGTCCGGTCCGGGCAGAAGATCTGCCGGCCTATCTGGATGCCGGACTGACTGCAACGAAGGAAATGCGCAGCATGCCTTTCCCGATGACGGACCGCGCTGTTCTGATCCCGGTGGAACTTGTCGAGACGCTGAAACCCCTGTTGATCCTCTCCCTGGTCGCGCTGTTTCTGGCGGGAATCCTGGGGCCGCGCGACATTCTGACCAATATTGTCCATGAAGGGATACCCGCCGTCCTAGCGCTGGTCATTGCCGTGCTGGCCGGAACAGCTCTCCATCCGCTGCTTCTGCCCTGGGTGCCGGGACGCGCGTTCTCATTCAAGGGACTGATCATCGGCATGATACTCGCCGTGGGATTCATCGCGGCAAGGGGCGTCAATTGGCATTCCTGGCCGGGACGCGCGGAAGCTGTCTCCTGGCTGCTGATGATGCCGTCGGTTTCATCCTATCTGGCAATGAATTTTACGGGTTGTTCAACGTATACGTCTCTTTCCGGCGTGAAAAAGGAAATGCGTTTCGCCCTGCCTTTGCAGATTGCGGCCGCGTCACTGGGAGTGGTTCTCTGGATCACTTCCTTATTATGGGCATAGGAGAAATTCCCATGAGAAATCCTGTTTATCTGAAAAATGTTGTAACGCTTCAAATGGATTCAAAAAAATGCACGGGCTGCGGGATGTGCCTGGAGGTCTGCCCGCACGAAGTGTTTAAAATGAATGGGAAAAGCGTTGGAATTGTTCAACGTGACGCCTGTATGGAATGCGGCGCTTGCAGCCGCAACTGCCCGGCGGGAGCCGTCACCGTACAGTCCGGCGTCGGGTGCGCTGCGGCAGTGATCAACAGCCTTCTGGGAAGAAACGGCGGAGAATGCTGCTGCGGCCCGCAGACGGAATCCAGGGAGTCGGCGCTGGGCCGCAGTTGCTGCGGTTGAACGCGGTGATTTCCGTACAGTTCAAACCGGAACCAGCCCCCTGCAAACAGGCTTGAGCCTTAATCGGGACATAAATTCAACACGTTGATATAATTAATTTTATTTATTCATGCCTTGACTTTGCCCGGTCTTTCTAGTATGGGTTTCCCGGTCCACTCAAATGACCTCAATGTATTTATGGATAAAGGACTTTTACCATCATCTCAGAACAAGACCTTCCATAGCCGTCATTGGGGATCTATGCACCTTTTCAAACCCATTTACAGTCAGAAAATCATTCCCCCGTCACTTTCGGGGGTAAAGGAGGAAATACATCATGACCAACAGTAGTACAAAGGAAAGCAGGTCACCGGTACTCGGTATTAACAGTCTGGGACGAATCGGCAAATTGACCCTCTGGCATCATGTCGGCAGAAAATACTTCAAGGAAATCGTTGTGAACCAGGGCCGCGACGTGGGCATGGGCATGGAAACGATCGCCCGCCTGATTGAAGCGGATGCGACATACGGGTTACTTCACCGCTTCCTGTACGGCTATCAGGCAAAGCCCTGCATCCAGATCACGGACGATAAAAACGGAAAAATGCTCATTGACGGCATACCGGTAACCGTTCTGCGGGAACAGCGCAATCCGTTAAACATTCCCTGGCGTCAGTACGGAGCGGATATTGTGGTGGATTGCAGCGGCTCCTTTAAAGACCCGACCGTCCCCGTAGACGACAAGAAGGGATCCATCCGCGGACATTTAAACGGCGGAGCCAAGGTTGTCATCCATTCCGCCCCGTTCAAAATCAAAAGCAAGGCCCTGTCCACGCCCGAGGACACCACCACTTTGATTTACGGCATTAACCACACCGCGTTTAATCCCAAGAAGCATATTCTGGTATCCGCGGCGTCCTGCACCACGACGGGACTGGCGCACATGGTGAAACCGCTTCTGGACAATGAGGAGACCAGTACGATTCTCACGGCCTCCATGTCCACGATCCATGCCGTCACCAACTCCCAGACCGTTCTGGATAAACTGCCCAAGGCGGGTGAAAAGGACATCCGCAAAACACGCAGCATCCTGAACAACATTATTCTGACCTCCACCGGTGCGGCAAAGGCTCTGGCTGAAGTCATTCCGGAAGTCAAGAATATCGGGTTCATGGGCGATTCCATCCGGGTGCCGACCAACACATTGTCGCTCATTGTCCTCAACGCCACATTCCAGGCCAAGTCAAACGGCAAGGGCGACTCAGCCAGTATCGACACGAAAAAGCTCAATGATATTTACGCGAAAGTCGCTGCGGCCAATCCGCTGGTCCGCTTTACCATGCAGCAGAACGTATCGACGGACCTGATCGGCGAAGACGCCGCGATCATCATTGAAGGCCAGTTTAATCACACGCGAACCGCCTTCATTCCGGTTGACCTTTCGCAGATTCCCTCCCTGCCGGCGGCTCTGCTGGCCGGTGTCGGCGAAAAGATGCTTCAGGTGCCGGTGGTCCATGCCAAGATTTTCGGATGGTATGACAACGAGTACGGCAGCTACACCAATCGCATGGGTGATTTGACCGTTTACATTCACAAGAACATTCAGTAGCCCGGAGTCAAGACGATACCCTCTCCCCCGCTTTCGAATTTTCCTTACGAAAGCGGGGGAAGTATAATACCGCCTTTACGCAAACAGCTTCTTTTCTATTCATCCAGCGTGGTATATGGTATATTCTGATTAAGAAGTTCACATCTTACCGCGGTCAAACAAAAAACCGGAGATGGAACAGCATGTCCATCGAATTGGAACAAATGACCATCAGTCAAACAGAGCTCCTGGAGCAGTTTAAAAAAGCACAGAACGAAAACGGGAGGCTCAAAACCCAGCTCGGTTCCACCGCCAAGCAGGCTCGCGAACTCAATGAATTCATTCAGATCATGCTCTCCACATCTCCGTTCGCCAGTTGCATCATTCAGAAAAACAAATTGATTTATACCAATAAGGCATTCAGCGAAATTGTCGGCTTTTCCGCCAGAAAGCTCCGGGATATGCAGCCGGCAAAGCTTGTCTTTCCGGAAGACCGGGACCTTGTCCGCAAAAGCACGCGGGACATGCTTGCGGGAAACACCCATTCGTTTTTCATGTTTCGCGTAATGACGAGCGGCGAAAAAATCAAATGGATTCTGGGGTCCGTCGCCTTCATTCACATGAATGAAAAACAGGCGATCCTGGGCAATTTTGTAGACCTGACCGAGGGACGGGTTATGCAGCTGGCCTATAATGATCCCCTGACGGGGCTGGCCAACCGCAAGCTGATGATGGATCGCCTGGAACAGGCCATTATTTCGGCCAAAAGACGCGCGAGCCGGCTGGCCGTGCTCTTCCTTGATCTCGATGAATTCAAAGGGGTGAATGATCTTCACGGCCACAAGGCCGGGGATCAGTTGCTGATGGCTATAGCCAATAACCTCCGGCAGGTTGTCCGGCGGGAAAACGACACCATCGCGCGGATCGGCGGAGACGAGTTTTTAATTCTGCTGACGGATTTGCAGCAGAGAAGCCATGTTGAAACCGTAATCACCCATCTTTTCGATAAATTCAAAAAACCCCTGTCATTCGGCGATCCGCCCATGACGATCAAAATCCGTTTCAGCATCGGCGTCGCGCTGTTCCCGGATCATGGAGAAAATTCGGATACCCTGATCCATAACGCGGACATGGCCATGTTCCGGGTAAAAAAACAGCCGGATAAAAACAATTTTGCCTTTTTCAATATTCCAGAAAGCTTTTAGCAGGGAATCGCCCCGTGTGGATCAGGTGACGGTGATGGAATAATATTTATCCGTCTCCCGTTCATGCTTCCCCAAATAGAGAGCGCCGGTCCAGCCGTCAATGCAGATAAAATCGCCTGTTCGAATGGTGTGCCCTTCCAGCGCAGCGTAACCGTCCGTTTCATAAACCTTCAGCTTGCCCAATCCAACCACACCGACCTTGCCCAGCTGCGGAATCGTCACGGCGGCATGAGAGGTCGCGCCGCCTTTGGCCGTCAGCAGTCCCTCCACCTGCAAGAGGACGCCCACATCGTCCGGAACCGTATCGGGACGCACCAGAATGAGCGGCGTTTTGGGTTCGGTTCTCCGGAAGCGCTTGATATCCTCCTCGGAATAAACCGCCCGCCCGCAAAGCGCTCCTCCACTCACACCGATGCCCGTGCCCAGCAGTGATGCATTGAGCGATTCCGTATCCTTGAACCGCCGCAGGCTCTTTGTTTTGGTCTGATCCATATCGCGGGTCTGCAGAAGATATAACTGCTCTTTCTGCGAGCCTTCAAACGTAAACTCGATTTCCTGATGATTGAAACCCTTCTCGTAGATCAGAATTTCCGCTATCCGGACCAGTTCGGCGTAAATGGCCGGAAAGGTGGCTTCCAGAGAGATATCCGTATTCCGGTGTTCGGCGATCCGCTGCTTTTCCGAAATGGGAAAGGTTTCAACCAGACCGGAAACAATGTCGTCGCCCTGAACGCCGAAAATAAAATCACCATACAGCGTCACATCGGCCGAAGAACTTTTCGGATCACGCGTAAAAATGACGCCCGATCCGGAACGTTCATGAAAATTGCCGAAGACCATCGCCTGCACAATGACGGCTGTTCCCCACTCGTCGGAAAGATGCATCTGGTGGCGATAAATCCGCGCCTGTTCCGAATACCAGGAATCAAAAACCTGCAGGATCGCGTGGCGCAGCTGCCGGAGCGGATCGTCCGCCAGCGGAATTCCGCTGTCGAGAATGCCTTTTTTATACGCCAGGGCGACCTGCTTCATCAGATCGGGTGGAAACTGAATTTTTCTTTCCACGCCGTGTTTTTGTTTAAAGTTATCGATAATCGCGTCAAAGAAATCGCGGCTTAATCCCTGAAACATTCCCCAGGTCTGCAAGAACCGGCGGTAGGAGTCCCAGGCCGCCCATTGAAAATCCTGCTTCAGACTGAGATTTTCAGCGATGGAAGCGTTGATGCCCACGTTCAGAAAAGAACGCATCATGCCCGGCAGGGAAACCGTGGCGCCGCTACGAACCGATAACAGCAGAGGATTGCTGCGGTCGCCGAATTTTCGGCCGGTCTTGCGCTCCAGCGCGGTAATTTCCCTGTTGACACGCTCGGCCAGGTCCCGGAAAATATATTTGTAGCCGTACACCGCGTCGTATCCCCGGAATACTTCCGTCGTGATAATGAACCCCGGCGGAATGGGAAATCCGAAAGAAACCAGCTTTTTCAGAAAATAACCCTTGTTGCCCAGCAGAATCTGGTTGTCCGTTCTGGTGTTTTTGCCGTAGATGGCGGAAACGGCCTGTTCCGGATTGTAATCCATGAGCAGGTTGAGAATCCGCTTGTTGTCCTTGAATTTCTCCAGCTCCGCATTGAGGGTTTTCATGACCGTGTGGACGAAATTATCCAGCACCTGAAGCCCGAAGGCGGATGAAATCATGCTGCGGATAAAATTCTCCGATTGCTGATACACCAGCTCATCGGCTTTTGGAGCTTCGCTTTTAGCGGGAGAGTCTTCCGGAAGCGGCGTCACCTGGCGGACAATGATCGGCAGATTCACGCTGTGCGCGTCGATGTAATAATCGCGGATCACGTCCTGGATGCCTTTGGAGATAAAACGGAAAATATCCAGGTACTGATCCACGGAAAACTGCTTGATCGGCAGCGCGCTGGTCACATACTTGACTTTGGCCACCAGGCCCTCGGTGGAGATCCCTTCCAGGTCCAGCGCGGAAAGATAATGCCACAGGTAGGTATGAATCTTGACAATGGTTCGTTTCGTGATGAATTTCAGATTCAGCGACTGGATCAATTCCTCAAAGAGCATGCCGCCCAGGGCTTCGAGCCTCAGCGAAAGCCCCAGCGCATCGAATTTCTCCTCATGATAGGTTCCGTACATGGACGGAATGCCCGCGGCTATATGCCGCTTGTGATAAATGTTCTCAAACGACTGCGTTTTCTTGCCGGAAAGAATCCGGCCTTTCAGCACGGCGAGAAATTTGAGAAGGATCGTCAGGCTGCGGTAATAATTTTTATCGGCCAGCGACCGCTTCAGGGAAACGATATCCTGCCCGGCAAACGCATTGACGGATTCCAGATCTTTCAGCAGATCAAAATACTGCGGATAATATTTTTTGTAAATCAACTGGTAAATCCGGATCATCAGCGACACCCGCTCCTGGTCCGCTTCGGAAAGATCTTTGATCTGCCCGATCTCCCGGGCAATCTTTGCCTTCTCCCAGTCCAGGAATCTGCGCGGATCCTGCTCCACTTTCGGAAACAGGACGGCAAAAGCCCGGTGCACGCCGTCGAAATAGACACCCGAATTCTGCACCTGGTCGAACACCTCGTCCGGAATATGCTTGCGGATAAACTGTTTGTCGCCGGAAAACCAGTAGCGGAAAATATCCTCGCTGAATTCGACCAGCAGGCTGTTGCTCTCCACGTGGGACTGCTTGCGGAAAAAATCAATAAGCCGGTCGTTGCGGAAAGACAGCTCGTCAATGCGGGTGGTGATGTCCCGGAGTTCGCCTTCAGCGCCGATTTCACTGAAATACACGGGGAACAGACGCAGAAGCTGTTTGATCAGATTATAGGCCGGCGCAATGTCGGCGTTGAGGAGTCTGGATATGTCACGCTGGATCAGATCCGTGTCGCGAATGAAAACCCCGCCGATCTTCAGATTGATGATCAGCGCGGAAATCAGCCGTTTGGTCCAGCGTGGCTTGAGGGCGATAATTTCCAGCCAGGCGCGGATGATCCGGATATGTTCGGGATTGACCCGCACCTGCCAGTCCGTCGTGGAACCCTGAATTTCCGGGTATTCAAAGCCATAGGCAATCAGCTCGTCAATGAATGTTTCCACCAGCGGATGGGCGTTCTGGGCAAAGATTTCCCGGGCCGCCGTGACGATGCAGTCAATGCTCGCCCCGCGGAATTCATTCTGCGAAGTGTTTTTTTTGAGGAAACTGAAAATCTTCCGTATGAAGTCGTCCAGATTTTCCTTTTTTTCCTCCTGCAGCACGAGCTTGAGCGAATAATTGATTTCCCGCATGGCGCTGACATGGATATCCTTCAGGCCCGGCGCGGACATCACGCCGAAAAGAAAATCCAGCTTGACCAGATGACGGCCCTGGTAGACTTCGGATTTTTCCAGCGCGTCCGCCACGAACAGGTAGCCATCGATAATCTGGAAGTAATCTGGCATGGCCAGAAAGTCACGCCTGTGCGCGCCCGTTTTCTCGCCTTCCACGGGGCGAAGCGCGTCAAGATCCATGATGATCTTGCGGAAATAATGATGGCTGAGCGGCGCAATCAGTTCCAGATACGTCGTCTCGTTTACCTCTTTGCCCGCGCCGCGCTCCGCGATCAGCCAGAGAGCGGGATCGGGCTGGCCCAGCCAGAACACATACGTGGTCCGAAACATCTTATACAGGAGAGAATCGAACGCCGGCGTGGGAATCTCCACCTTCTGTTCTTCAAGCGCCCGGATGATCCTCTTCAGATAGGAGGAGCATTTTTTGAAAAGCGGCGATTCTTCTTCGGCCAGGCGCAGAAAAGTTTCAATCAGCTCCGGAAACAGAGAAAGGTTTCTTTCCAGGAATTCACCGCTCTGCAGGACGATGGCGTCCGCGTAGTCAAACAGGTAATGGATGGCGCTGTCCCTGACATCTTCGGACGCGGACGATTTCAGAATATCAAAGTAAATGGTCAGCAGAATGGATAAAGCCTTCAATCCGTCCGGATGCTTGTTGTAGATATAGAAGTCGCCGACGGAGATGGACTTGAGCTCCTTGAGCACATATTCCCAGTTGACGTAGGGATGGTTGAGCTCCGTAAGCAGCTCGCGGGTCTTCTTCTGGAGCCCGTAATGATCCTTCACGATCTGCAGGATCGGCGCGTATTGCTCCGGGATCTGGACCTCCGCGGCCGTTCGCTCCAGATTGACTTTCAGCGCGGATGAAACCCACGGGTCATTCTTCCGGGGGGATTTGGATATGGTTGCCATAGAAAATAAACCTCACTTAGGCAAATTAATCAGAATATCCGATGAATTTCAAGGACGGAATAACGCTTAATATTCATGGCGTCGCCAATCGTTTTTCATACAGAAGTGCAAAACTCCACGCGCAGGCGGAGGCATGGATTGGTCAAGTGTGCTGACATACGGTATCACGTTCTGAATGACTTGACACACTCCGTGGAATTTCGTTATAAATGTAACACAATGTTCTGTCACGCCGGAAAGAACTCCTCGGTCATTTTTTTGCCGACCCGGGAAAGTGGGTACCCGGTCTTTTCTTATGATCAAAACGGATCTTTGAGGGTACATTCTGCCGGTAATAAGTAGGACGATGGATATTGACCGTGAGCATCCGTGATCATTTATGAATATAAGCTCGCAGGAAAAGCAATGTTGACTGATGATGTTCTAAAAACAAGAAAAGTAATCAAGCGTTTTTTCATTGTCGGCTTCTGGACATTGCTCCTAGAAACTCTTATATGCCTGTATATCGCCTATATTTCAAATTCTGTTACCATTTTCACTTTCATGCTGCAAAACACCTTATCGCTGATCATTTATTTTTTCGCGATCATTGCACTGGATTTATCCATTAAAGACAATTCTTATAAATTTCCATACGGGACCGGAAGGCTGGAAAATTTCATCAGTTTTTTCCAGGCCGCCCTGAGCCTGCCCGGCGCGGCCATTGTCATTTATTCCATCTGGAAAAATACGGTTCAGGCCCCGCCGGAGATCAGTTTCGGGTACACGCAAATCGCTTTTCTTTACATCAACATTCGCTTGGTTCTGTTAAAATGGTGGGCCAATTCGATCATGAAGCGGTCTGATGCTTACTCTCCGATCCTGAGAGCCTACAATACATACTACACGGTCTGCCTTATTGAAACAATCTTTTCCGCGATTTCCCTTCTGGTTGCGCTCTATTTCCAGCATTCCGACAGGGTCCTCCTGGCCAGGGGCATCGACATTTTGCTTTCGGTCATCTTCGCAACCTACTGGATTGTCAATTCACTGAAAGTCATGAAGGAGAACTTTGAAGCCCTGATCGATCTGCCATTAAAAGAGGCAGATCAACTGATGATCTTGAAAATCCTGTCTGAGCAATTTGATCAGTATGAAGAGGTGGGATACATTTACTCCAGAATCAGCGGCAGGCAGAAGATTATCGAGATCGAACTGAGTTTTTCGAGAAACAGAAGCTTATCAGAGATAGCCGGTCTGCAAGAAGCGATGCAAAACAGTCTCGAGCAACATTTTTCCGATTTTAAATTCAATCTGATTCCTGTTATCAAATAAACTTCATTGTTTGCCGACGTATAGTATTTGTGCCGGGGATACCTGATTATCCTCGTTTGTAAGGATACCACCAGGGCTTTTCCTGCTGAACAAAATCCCAGTGCACGTGTTTCGTCTCCAGAAATTCCTCCAGCCCCTCCCTGCCCAGCTCGCGTCCCATGCCGCTCATCTTCATGCCGCCGAACGGTCCGGCGTCGTTGTCGGTGAGGGGGTCGTTGATCCAGATGGTTCCCGCCTTGACCTCTTCGAAGAAAGTCTTGGCTTTTACCGCGTCGCGGGTGAAGAGGACGGCTCCAAGCCCGTAGGGTGTCCCCTGCGCATGGCGGATAGCCTCGTCGAAGTCATTGTAGACCGTCACGGGCGCCACCGGTCCGAAGGTTTCTTCGCTCATCACCTTCATGGAGGAGGTAACATTGCTCAGCACCGTGGGCTCGTAGTAGTATCCCTTCTGAAATCCTGCTGGCCGTTTGCCTCCGGCCAGTACCAAAGCCCCCATCTTCCTGGCCTCCTCAACATGTTCCTCCACTTTGCGCCGGTAGTGGTCGCGCGCCAGCGGGCCGATGTCGGTGGAAGGCTCGATCCCGGGTCCGAGCCTGAGGGTGTCCGTAAAGTTTACCAAAGCTTCCATAAAGCGATCGGCAATGGCGCGCTGGACGTAGATGCGCTCGGAGGATGTGCAGACCTGGCCTGCATTTAAAAAGGCTCCCCAGGCCACCGCTCTTGCCGCCACCTCAACATCACTGTCTTCGCAAACGACGAAAGGATCCTTGCCTCCCAGTTCCAGCGTGACTTTCTTGAAACTCCCGGCACAAAGGCGGGCGATCTTCCGTCCCGTCGCGGTGCTGCCTGTAAAAGCAACCACATGCGTTTCGGGATGGTTCACCAGCGCATGGCCGATTTCTTCGCCTGTGCCGGTGATGATATTCACCGTACCCGGCGGCAACACTTCAAAACACTCGCTTAAAGCCAGTGTGGCAAGCGGCGTAATACTGCTGGGTTTAATGATGACCGTATTGCCGGCGGCCAGGGCCGGCGCCACTTTCCACGCCATCAGGAGCAGCGGATAGTTATAAGGGACAATGCAGACCACGACCCCATAGGGTTCCTTCAGCACCATCGACAACTGGGTGGACTCGACGCTGGGAATGACCCGTCCCCGGCTGCTGCGTCCCATTTCCGCGTAGTAGTGAAAACAGGCCACGCACCACCCTACTTCGTCGATGTTCTCCTTGAGGGGTTTTCCTCCTTCCAGCGTCAGGATGCGTGCAATCTCTTCTGTTCGCGCTTTCAGGCGGTCCGCCACTTCGTGCAGGAGTTCGCCGCGTGATCCAGTGGTCATGCGGCGCCAGACCTCAAAAGCCCTGTTGGCGGCCGCAACAGCCGCATGAGCATCCTCACGGCTGCCGTCCGGAACCTGCTCAAAAACCTCCTCGGTTGCAGGATTGATGATGTCGATGGGCTTTCTGTTGACCTGCCCTATCCATTCGCCTGCGATCCAGTGTTGCTTCATGGTCTGTTTGCGCCCTTTCCCTGTTGTTTGTTTTTATCCCGGCCGGTGCCCTCGCGCGACCTTCAGGTTATAAGTGTATCAGGTCACAGAGACAGCCTGCCGGGGGAATCCGGAAATTCAAAGCGGTGGGCAGTTGCACCGGGGAGCGGCTGCCCACCACCGGGTTTCACCCTTCAAAAGTCGCTGTCGTCAGGCTCACGCCGCCGTCGACGGCTATGGTGACGCCGACCACATAATCACCGGCGCGGGACGCCAGATAGACGGCTACTCCGGCCATGTCTTCATCGTATCCAATGCGTTTTGCCGGTACGCGAGCCGCAACCATATCCGCATGATCGCGAGCCAGCATGTTCATGTCTGAAGCAAATGCGCCAGGGGCGATTCCGTTGACGAGGATATTGTCCTGGACCAGGCGAAGCGACATTCGGCGCGTCAGGTGAATCAGTCCTGCCTTACTGGCGGCATAAGAGTATGTTTCCTGCGGATTCACAAAAATGCCGTCGATGGAGGCAACATTGATGATCTTTGCGGGCCGGATCTTTGCTGCATTGCGCAATGGCCCGATAAGAGCCTGACTCACAAAAAACGGCGCTTTCAGGTTCAGGTCCACGATTTTATCCCAGCCTTTTTCCGAAAACCTGTCAAAAGGCTCCAGCCAGGCGGCCCCCGCATTATTCACAAGGATATCCAGCTTGTCTTCGCGGGATGCAAACTCTTTGGCAAGGGCTTTTGCGCCCTCCACTGTGGAAACATCCATGGGCAGGGAAAAGCACGGGCCCAGCGCGGAGAGCTCTGCCGCCGTCTTATCGCACACGTCCGCTTTTCGTGAAGAAATATAAACGCGCGCGCCCTGTTCGAGAAATCCGGCTGCAATCATGCGGCCAATTCCGCGGGAACCGCCTGTAACCAGGGCGGTGCGCCCTTTTAATGAAAACAGATCTTGCATCATGTCAATTGTCCTCCATTATTATTTTTCCACTTCAGGCTTATTAAAATCTATTTCCTGTGTCAACGGCATAGTTGCGGCTTCCCAAAACGCCTCGTCATCATTCGCCAAAGCCACACCTGTTTTGTCACTGCCAGTCCCGAAGCTTCGGGGCATGGCAATCTTGTCTCCGTAATTACATGCAGTATGTTCCTCTTTTTATGAAGAGGGGCCGGGGGAGATTTCAGGAGTGTCACATTCCATTTTCGTTTTTCCCGCGGAGGGACTGTGTTGCAATGATAATAATTGTCATTCCGAACGCATGTGAGGAATCTTAATGTCGTGGATTCATTAAAAACAAGATTTCTCGCTTCGCTTCGAAATGACAGGAACACCGATTACGACGCAGTCTCGGAGGGAAAATCCAGGCACAATGTCATCATTCCTGCGAAGGCGGGAATCCAGGATTATTATAGGTGGCAGCTGCATCGAGGTATGCCTCGGCTCAATGCCCCGCTTTAACTGCGGATTGTTTATATGAATCGTTGAATGAAACAGGTAAGCTATATCAAAGATAAAAATTAAATATGACGCAGAGACTTATCCGATTGATATTTTTAAGTACGTCCCCAACTACCTGGATGTAAAATGGGGGAGGTTCACCCTGTCCCGTTTATTTGCGAATGACTATGGCAAAGCCATTGCCTACCTTATCGTCCACGTCCTGAAACTCAATCACATTCAGTCCCATATAGCTGCAAAGCTCCAGTAAATCTTCTGTAACCCAGACCGAATAATGAATATGCAAATCAGTTTCAGGAGCGCTAATGCTGCCATCATGTCTGTTCACCAACTCTTTTAATGTAGTTCTTGGTCTGTCATGATCAAAAGTTCTGTCCTTGTGAGGGATAATCATGAATATATAACCGGATTTTTTTACAACTCTCATCCATTCTTGAAGGGCTTTTATGGGATCCCAGAAATGCTCCAGAACATGTGAAGAAATAACAAAATCAAACCTTTCATCTTTAAAGGGCAAATGATCGCCGGGAGCTTCAACATCAACTTTCAGATATTCTCCGACAAGTTTTATTTCATCCTGTTTAAAAACAGTGTTGACATCAGCAGTATAATCGACATTTATTGTGTTCAAACCAAATTGATTATGAGCGCTGCCGCCAATTTCGACACCTTTCAATCCTTTTAAATAGCTGTCTGCAAGTAAAGATCTTTTAATGTCAATTTTATTTTTTTTAGTGGATTTTAGAAACCTGTCAAACAAGCATTGATCCTTTTAAATGTTAAGTTATCGGGTTGCGAAGGCAGCCTGCCCGGCGCATCCGGCATGCGCCGGAGTTCCTGCCGGGAGAATCCAGGATTAGATTGAAATGTGGAGAACAGAGATTTGATTCCAATCCAACCGTGAGAAACTTACTATTTTACGGGCGTCCCCTGGCACTGGCATTTCACTAAGGTCAGGAGAAGTTCACCGATATTTTTTCTGTTGAGAACGATTTCCGGCACCTGAATCCCGTGATTCGCGGCCAGTGTTCTCAGATACCGGTTGGCCTTGTTACTGATAATGGGATCAACCCCAAAACGAAGAAGCTGTATTTTTTCGACCAGGGCGATTTCATCTTCATCTCCGGCCGTCGTCAGGGTGCGCTCGATTAAATTTTCAATGTCAACCTGCACGACGCTGCGCAGGACGACGCGATCGCCGCCGTCATAACGCCCCAGCAGCCTGTCAAATTGCTGCAAAATCCATTCATCGATCCTTCCGGCATAGCCGGCCGCAATACCCGCAATCATCATCACAAAATGCTTCTGGTCCCAATCGATGCATTGCTTGATCAGATCGCGGACAAGCTGCCTTTCTTCTTCGGCAATCACAACATTCCGGGCAAACCCGTCGCGCTCGTCGGAAATGATCTCGGCCAGAGGCAAAAGAAGCATCGCCCCTCCCATATTCGCCTTGCCGGGAAGCATGGCCGCCTGAGCCCACCGCAGCAGTTCCGGAAAATGGCTGCGGATTCTGTCGGTGAGATCATCGCGAGTGCTCCCCCAGCGGTATGCCTGGTACAGGTAGAAGCCGATCAGCCCGCTGTTGTTTGTCCGGATCACATCAACCAGCCCGTCGACGTCGCCGGGCGACCGGACACTCAAATGGTCAACCACGTTCTTCGACAAGCCCGACAGCGTCTTGATGGCTGAATGCCTCTTTCCCGGCGTCAGGCTGGCCCAGTTTAAAAGATACCCGGTCACGGCCTCGGCCTCCAGGCATTCCAGGGGGTCGGCCACGATGTCATAAATCTTGACGCGATTAAAAACAAAAATGTCATACATCTGCTTTGCAATATAGGCGCTGACCGTTTCATAGCGCGCATCACTATTCACGCCCAGCCTCCAGACATAAACGATCAGGCTTTTGCAGACTTTTGTCAAAACCTTCAGGAGCATTTTGTAATCATTGCTGAAGACCTTGGGCGCATTAATCAAGTCGTATAAAAGTGTCCGAAGAGACAGCCATTCGGTCACATCCACAACCGTCACGCCGCCTAATTGCCCCGTATGCAAAAAATCCGTCAGCTCCAGGTGATCGATGTTGTCATTGCGCAGAATCTCAATCAGCTTGCTGTAATTGATGTTATTCCGAATCAGGGAGTTATTGATGCTCCGGACGGAACCCGATAATCGCTCAAAATAAGAACCGGTTTTTTCCTCGTTGCGGATGGCGTTTAAAATTTTCAGCTTTTCCGCAATGGTATCTTTCGAGGAATAGTTCATGAGCATCATAAAGTCATCGACTAGTGCCCCGCGTTTTTTGCCGATCGTGCACTCCATCAGAGATCGGCACTCACCGGTGTCGGCCGACTGGGAAAACCCGTAAAGCTCCCGCACACTCTGCTTCTCGACGGATTCTTCAAAGCTCAAAAAACGATTCCAGGTTTTTTGCACGGCCAGGTAGACATATTCTTTTTTATCGTCTCTTCCCGCCGACTGGAGGATGGACAGCATGATCGCATAGCCCAGGTTCAGGTAAAGCGCCGGTTTCCAAGCGACTTGATCGATCAACGGATCAAGATGAATCACGATATATTCCCCCTCGTGCGTCACCAGCCCCGCATCGGACGGGCTGCCGAAGGTAATTTTATATTGCTGGGTCCACAGATAATCCGCGTAGCGGAAAGCGTAATTTTTCACGATTTTATGGACAAAGCCCGCAACTTCTTCCAGAAATTCGGAACGCCCGGATGGAACGGCTCCTTGGGCGGCAACATGAATCTGGAAACGATACGTGTCGTTGACCGCGGAAATCCGGTTCAGCCAGGATCTCGTCGGCTGGATGTGATAAATGCTGGGTTTGTTGAAAATGTCCAGCGAAGCCAGTAAAAGCCCGGGCTGTGCCTTGTAGGCCTCGACAACAAAGCTTCTGGGCTGGCTGTCCGCAACCTTGGGATGCTTCGCGGCCAGGGCCATGTACCGAAATACGGCGCCGGCGAAAGTATCCAGGATTTCGGGATGAATGATGGGCAGGGCCTTGATATGCTCAAAATAGGGAATGAACAAATTCCAGTGCGCCTCGATGACAACATTCTGCGCGTCCTGCGTGATCTTCAGCAGCGGTCCGCGGCGGCCGGCAATATTGAACGTGATGTTTGACGCCGCAAGCATCGGCAGCATCGGGGCAAGCAGCGTCTTTAACTTCAGATCGTCAAGCGCCGTCATTCTTTCATGGATGATTTGATTTAAAGGCGTGCAATGAAGGGGCGACGACGTGCGGACAAACGCATCCTCATCTTTGTTCCTGATGAAGGAAAGATCCAGCAGATCCACGGCGTCGGCAACGGCGGGGTATGAAATGATTTTCGTCGGTTTCATGCCGCCCCGGGGAGATTTTTGTTTGTCAATAACCGCTTTCGCCATGTGAATTCCGTGCCTGCCGGCTCTGTTTTCACGAACCGGTTTTCCGTTGAAGATCAACGCAACCGTTCGTATCCGTTATGATTGATCCACTAAAAAACATCATCATCGATGACCCGATATTCCGTCAATCGGGCCAATGGAGTTTATTTGCCCTGTTTATCTATCCTTTTTATCTATCCTTTTCTGTCTGGGACCCAGTTTGCAGATTGAACTTTCGTTTTGCCGCCCAGTTCCCAGATTAATCCTATTCCTAATTTTTTGCACAATTCCTGTTCTTTACCCGGCGTTGACGTAACGGTTCTGTCACCGCCATTGCCAAAATAGATCATGTCGTATTGTTTTTTGTATTTTGCATACGCGCTCCGGATGCCGTCACAGGCCGTGTCATCGTCATCATTCATGGGCAAGACATCAATGACGTATTTCATGTTGCCCACAATGGTTGCCCTTTCAATCCAGGACATGAAGGCAGACCCTTTTTTCCGCACCAGCCAGTCATCGCTGTTGAGACAAATCACAATCTCACCCAGCAGTGAAGCCGCCTCGATCATATAGACATGGCCCATGTGAATGGGATCAAAGCCGCCCGACAAAATCACCAGATTCTTCACCCGCCAACCCCCTTATCAACAAATGTTCCTGCCATTTCGGATCAACATCCTTTTCGAGTTTACGTATAAAAACCGCGCCCCCGTGTCAAGGCAATCTTAATTCGTAAACGGCAAGCGGGATGATGATTGTTGCGGCAACAGAGTGCTGCCCATAACGGTTCACCCTTCACATTTCACCATTCACGAGGATGTTACTTAAACACGACGACCGCTTTCCCCGGCGTTGTTTGCCTGCCTTCCGCGTTTTCAGTCCAGACCGATATTTCCACCAGCTTTTCACCGGCATCCTGCCACTTCCTTTCCACAACCCCTTTCACCGTCATTTCCTGATCCGGGAAATCCATGCCCCGATACTGGCAGGACACCTTCCTGATTCTTCCCTGATGGTTAAGCCAGTTGGAGACGATTTCGCCCAGTGAGGACCATTTAAACTTGCCATGGACAATGATCGAACCGATCGCTTTGGCCTGGAAAAAATTGTAATCATGATGCATCGGGTTGAAATCGCCGCCGCCCGCCGCGTATTTGACCAATTGGGTGACCGTCGGCGTTTTTTTGATTTCCGGCAGCACATCTCCTTCTTTCACGCTGTCCCATGTTAAAGCCATTTTCATTTCTCCTTACTGTGTGTTGAAAAAACCCACGTTTTGCAGGCTGTTCAGAAAGGTTTAGCTGCAAGGCACCGCGAGGGGCGAGCAGCGGAGCGTACTTTAAAAGTACGTGAGCAGCGAGAGCCGAAGCGTAACGCCGCAGATGAACCTTTTTCAACCGCCTGTTAATATAATATCGCCTGGCCGCGTGACACCATAACCACTTTGCTGCGCTGATCTTTATATTCCTGTTCAAAGCTGAGAATCAGCATCTGACCCAGTGCCTTGCTTTCGCGAACATCGAGTCCAACCAAGCGGCTGACGGCCGTTAAGGTGTCGCCGGCGCAGATGGTGTCAAAATATTCGACTTCGGTGCCGCCGTCGAGGACATTGATCAGCCCGAACTGCTGAAAGTCTATCCCCGCGCTCAGCGGTCCGGAAAAAGTGTCATCGGATTTTCCGGGGATAAACACCGGGGTTCCCAGGTAGCAGGGCGGCGCCGGCAGGTTACGGTACCCGGCCGCCTTCGCGGCATCCATGTCATAGTAAACGGGATCGGTATATCCCACGCCCCGGGCAAAAGCCCGGACGCTGGTGGTGGTCACCTCATAGGTCCAGGGCGGAGAGTCGACGCCGACCTGAGCCTTCCACTCATCCTTGATCTCAATCTTTTGCGCCATGATATGATCCTCCTTCTTAATCTTTCACTTGATGATTTTTCAAATCCCCATGCCGCCCGGGTAGCGACTTCACGCTCAAAGCATGCATTCTCCGCAAACAGCCTGGCCAACAGGCGATTGCTTTTTCGCGGCTTTGTTGTAATCGTAAAATGACCATATCATTTTGACCCCCGAATGCCAATTTCCTTGTTGACTCGGACGGAACCCGGGGAACCGGACTCGGCAGCTGTTTGATATGCCGAGATATTGAATTATGTCCGATTGAAGGAGAGTGGAAGTAAAAACTTAGAATTCTCGGGGCGTCCCCTCTGAGGCCTAACTACCGAGGAATTCTCTGTAGTTCAAATGGAGGGGAAACGACGTGTTCACAGAAATATCTGTTTTTACAATTTGGAATTAGATGAGGAATCAACACGTGCAAATTTTGCACATGCTGCCCGGGCTGGATATGATCATCTCCGTCGACTACCGTGAGAAACGTACTACTTTACGGGGGTCCCCCTGTCCCGGAATTCAGAAAGGCTTGATTTTTTTCCTGTAGACCGATTCCGCCTGTTCTTTAAACTGGCGGAAGATCTCGGTAACGGAGAGGATGGATTTCATTTTCCAGGTGTTCTCCCCGGAGAAAAACAACCCTTCCTTTAAGTTGCCATTTTTCGCGAGCATCAATCGCTCAGTGATGCAGTAGTGGTGATCGCAACTTTTTAAACACAGATGCGGACATTTACCGCTGGATTTATCCTCGCCTTCCTTCATGCTTTTTACAAAATGCGTATTGATTGCCCGGCCCGGCAGGCCGACCGGAGAGGTGGTCAGGACAATATCATCCTTGCCGGCATTCAGATAGGCCTGCTTGAATTCATCGGCCACCGCGCATTCCTTGGAGAGGACGAAACGGGAGGCAACCTGAACACCGTCCGCTCCGTATTTATCCATCATCTCCGCCATTTCAAAACCATTGGTGATGCCGCCGGCGGCAATCAGCGGTATTTTCTTGATGACTTTTCGAATCGACGGGAAAATTTCGCGCAGAGGGCGGTCCGTACCGAGATGACCACCCGCCTCTTTGGCCTCAACGATGACGGCAGCGGCCCCCAGCTTTTCGGCGAGTTCGGCAAGATTTGGCGAACTGACGATCATAACGATCGGCGTATTGCGTTCGCGACCGATTTTGAAAATATCCCGACTGAAGCCCGCCCCGGTGATAATCATGTCGATGCCGGCATCGATCGAACTCATGACGAGCTTATAGAAATCCTTAACGGCATACATGATATTTACGGCTACGATTCCCGTGGTTTCAGACTTTGCTTTTTTAATATCCTGGTAGAGTTCTTCCGGCGGCAGGCCGGAGCCTCCAATAACGCCTATGCCTCCGCAATTGGCAACCGCCACAGCCAGAGAAGATGTGGACACGCGAATGGACATGCCCCCCTGAATCAACGGGAACCTGGCAGTGAACTTGCCTATATTCAACGACTTTAATTTCATGAGGAATAACTCCCTTTCTTAAATCCGAGAAAATAAAAGCGGTGCAGCATGCCCCTCTTCCTGAAATTTGTCAAGCAGCGCCGTTTCGCTATTTCCGCTTCGCATGAGACTGTATCACAATTAACAAATTGCCATTCCGAACGCATGTGAGGAATCTAACAGATCCCTCGTTGCACTCGGGACATGGATTTCTCCTTTTGGTTGAAATGACATAAAAATAGATTACGACGCAGTCTCCACGCGCGGGATAAGCATTCGGCAGCAATCCATCACGCTCGTCATACCGGTGCAGTCCTTATCCAGACGTCGTCTCCGCGAAGAGACTGTGTTGTAATCGGTGTTTCTGCCATTTCGAAGCGAAGCGAGACATCCTGGCCTCAATAAATTTAAGCATTTCAGATTCCTCATCCCGACGGGTGGGATTCGGGATGACGATTATTCTAATTGTAACATAGTCTAGAAGGCGGGGAAGAAGCGACGAGACGTATTGGTAATACGTTGAGGTAGTTGATGACAACGCCAACAAAGACAGCGCATTGATTTAAATCGGAATCCTCCGTTTTGCATAGCACCCCAACGTCTCGGCCATCATTCGCCCTGCCACACTCCGCTTCAACTGCAGGTTGCTTGAGCTTCTCAAGAAGTATCTCAATATCCGTATATATCTGATTGAATAAAACTGGATCGATATTTTGAAACCTCTCTGTTCCTGTTTCAATATTTACCATTTGTCCATAGATAATTCTTGACACACAAGAGAACATTTCTTATAATCCTTACAACTAAAAGCAAGTTATTATCACTAATTAGCATTATAGTTTGCAAAGATTCCCATCTGCAGGAGGAGGGGTGATTATGGCAAACCGTGATGTGCAATTGAATGGGCAGTCCCGTCGCCTGATCATCAGGCTGTTGCTTTCCGGGCTGTGTTTGCTGGCCGCGATTTGTACCCACGTGCTTCCGGCCGAAGGGGCGGATCACGAAGTCAATATCATCTTTTCTTGTGAGCCGGTACAGAATGTATATGACGCATTCTCTGCCGACGAACTCATCATGAAAAGCGAACCCAAAATCGAAACCACCAATCTGGAAGTTAAGAAACAAGTGGAAGAGCTTTTGCCCGATTGGCAGGCTGCATCAAAATCCGTGGCGACTTTCGTCGATGTGTTTCAAAAAAAATTAGAAGCAAAGCCGTTTAATGTCAAAAAGTTCAAAGTACTGGCATGCGGTGCCAATTGTTTGAAGGCCGTTTACAGCATTGTTGTTCCAGATCCTGTATCCGTCACGTCGATCGTTATCTATCTATACAATCCCCGCAACCTCCCGGCAAAAACCATCCCGCTTCCGGAATGGATCAATTACATTTCTGACGGGCAGAATATTGCAGCTTTGTATAAAGTGGAAGTCAGTGTTCCGATTCTTTCCGAGCCGCAGAAGAAACGACTGGCTTACCTGGCTGGCCAAATCGCCATGACCGCCTCGAAAATGGACATCAGTCCGGGAAAGACGCCTGATCGAAAGAGAATGAACGAGTTCGAGACGGCAATTGTGGGAAACTTCGGTTTGGAGTTGACACCGTCTTTGCGGGTCGTCGTTTCGAACGATTACAAATGCATTGAAGTGCATGAGTTCCCCCTGATCGACGGTCTGGAAATACATTTAACCAACTGGCGTGACCGGGATGCTGAACTACGTAAGGAAAGCGCTGAAGCTGCGAATAAATATCAGGACCGTTGCGCCAATCGTGAAAAGGAGATCAGAGACGGATTCATGTCTTTTCTACCTGACGTTCCTGTTTTCACGACCGCACAACTTTCCGGTTCTAAAAAGGCATGGGAAAAGAAATCCAAGACGGAATTCACAAAAAATACAATTGAGTCGCGACCGGGTGAGAGCCTGAATAATGTTCTGGTGCTCGAAGCAACCGAACCTCCCCGGATATTTACCGTAGAATTGTCGTTGGGCCTGCGATATTCAACCGAGAAAAATTTCCAGGGTACCGCATCCATCGCCGCAGATAACCTGCTTAACCTTAATGATAAACTGAAATTTGAGGGTGCCTTGGGCAATGAAGCCGATGAGGCCGCTGCTTCCTGGACCGGGACCATCAGCAGGTTTAATGATCCGCGCTATTCCGGAAAGTATTCTCTTGCCGGATCGTATGCTACGAATAACAAAGCGCCTTTGGGACAGATTTCCACAACCCTGGTGAAGGAAACAACTTGGGATGCCCAGATATCCGTCGCTCTCAATTTCGACAGCTTTCTGCCCCAAGACCAGGCGGCATTTGAAAGCCAGGCGGCAGGGCGAAAAATGACGCGTTTCTGGACGGGGTTGAGTTTAGGGGGCAATCTCCAAAGTTACCAAAACAACGGAAACACGAATTCGGCGTCTAAGCTTGATCGGGCAACTAACAGTGTCATTCTGGGTGGGGTTTTAGGCCTAACGCAAGACTGGCGATCGGATGTGGCTTTGTTTCTCGGCTATGCCACAGGTCGTCTGCGCGCTAATGCCGAAGAAGGGATCTACGCCTTATGGGGAGAAGATAATTTCACCAAGTTGACATTTTTTCCGGAGGTTGAAATATTTTTCGGCCCTGCAAAAGATCGGCGGGATTTCTTTCTGCGGTTGACCGGCAAGGTCGGCTTCTCCTGCGGCACTCTGCCCTATGCGGCACTTTTTCGGTTGGGTGGAAAAGACGGTGTGCGCGGATTGGAATCCACCGAATTGACCGGTGATGCCTACCTGGGCACCAGCGAAGAAATGGGGGTTCGTTTTTCCTTCTTCGTAAATTCCGAAACTGCAAAAAAAATCAAAGTGATTGACCTGAATAATTTATATCTGAAGTTTTTCCATGATTGGATGCAGACGAGAGGGAACAACGGCATCCCCGACCCCACTCAATCCGGCAGGGCGACGGTCAACGGTTTCGGCGCCGCTGTAGAAATGAATAGAATCACCATCGGTCAGTCATTGGGGAAATTTGCCTTCGGCTATGCTTATTCTCCTGATTCGGAGCTGAATCGGGGCGGAGCTGTGTATGTGGAACTCAGGCAAGACTTTTAACATGATTTGAAGGAGGCGGATATGAACGCGATCAAATTAAAAATCAATGGAAAGAAGTATTTGTTTTCGGAAAAGGGCTCTGTTCTCGAAGAGGCATTAACCCCGACCACCGACGGCTGGACCAGTCTTGCCGCAGTGACGCAAGACAGAAACACTCTGGCATACACGTTGAACGGCATCCCTCAGAGGCGCCTGCGCGCCCGCTACTCGTTCAATTCGGATAATCAGCTGGTTGCATCATTCTTCAAGAGTGAAAATCCGGAACTGGATGAGGATTCCAGTACGGCTCTTGCCGGAGGAATCCGTGCGGATGATAAACTGAATATTATGTACAGACTCATTGATGCGGAGGGAAACGATCAAAATGCCATCACTGTGTACGGCAAACCGGCGCTGGAAAATCCGTTCATTTTAAAGATCGATCTTGATGGCGGGGGTGAAGCACGAATCACGGCCAATAAGAAGAAAGATCCCCTGGAATGGGACGTGAATCGTCAGACGGACATCGGCACGCTTGGCGAC
The DNA here is from genome assembly GCA_963682015.1 of Smithellaceae bacterium. Lineage (GTDB taxonomy): Bacteria > Desulfobacterota > Syntrophia > Syntrophales > Smithellaceae > UBA8904. The sequence continues at coordinate 1,117,000 of OY820932.1, forward strand.
GATTTACTTAAGTTCCTCGCCATGACCCGCAACAACCTTCAGACGATCGGAGGGGCCGGTTATCAATTCAACAAAGCAGGACTCGATTTTATCGGGATATGGGGCATGGACAAGAACGGCCTTTTCTTCGACATCGAAGGGGGCTTGGATAAACCCATCAGGCTTAACCTTCAAGGTTCGTACAAAGCGACCTCCGGCGCCCTTGTTTTTGAATATGATAGCGGAAATGTAAAATTCGTCATGAATATCGGAGGCCGTGTTGAGTTCGATCAGGGTTCGGCAACCTGGAAAATCAGCATCGGTCACAGTCAGCAGGCGCGAAAGACGAGTACAGCCCTCAAACTGGAAGGAGAACTAAAACAAAAGATCGGCAAGGGGAAAGAACTGACCTTATCCGGGGTTCTCAAATATGAGGAAGGAAGTGCATCTGCTCCGGTCGTCAATTTGGACATCACTGCCACATATCAGTTTTCCGGCGGGGCCTGTCTGATCAAGGCTTTCTATAAGACCGAAGGCGGGGTTCAGACTTACGGGCTCAATATTTCGGGAAACGTTTTATTTCGTGAGGGCAAGCTGACATATAATTTCACATACGGATCGGACAAAACAATTTCCTTCGAAGTTCTCTATGAAGGAACCTCGGATGAGTTTTTCAATTATTTCCGCCTCAAAGTTGACGTGGATGCCAAGGGCAAAGTGAGCTGTGATTTTTCGTTCCGCATTTCGTTCACATTTGAAAACGGTGTGCTGCTGCCGGTTCAGGCCGGGAAGAAGGCGGCTTAAGGGTACCGTGGGGACAACTTGAATCTCCCCCAGTTTAACGGACACTTCAAAAAGTATACGGAAGCGTATACAATGAAGAAGAAAGGAGTGTCCGATGAGAAAGCAGAGGCAGTCATTTAGCCGGGAGTTTAAGCTGGAGGCGGTTCGATTGATGGAAGAGGGAAAGAAGCCGCCGGCAGAAATCGCCAGAGAGTTGGGGGTACGGAGGAACCAGCTTTATAAATGGAAGGAAAAGACGGATCAGCATGGTGCCCGTGCTTTTCCCGGGACAGGTAAACGGTCGGAAGCGGGAACGGCAGCGGAAGAAAATGCTCGGTTGAAGCGGGAGTTGGAGAAGGTTAAGGAAGAGAATGAAATTTTAAAAAAAGCCGCAGCGTTCTTTGCGCGGGAACTGAAGTGAAGTATCGGTTTATTCGGTCGCAGAGAACGCAACATCGGATAGCGGTCATGTGCAGAGTTCTGGAAGTATCCAGAAGGGCATAGTAGGGGACGTACTGAACCTCCCCCAGTCTACCCGAATGTTGCCATATACCTTCAACGGAGGCATCCATACAGCATCCCACATCTTGTGGCAAAATATTCTTGACGCACAAGAGCACGTTTCTTATACTGCCGACAACAAAAAGTAAGTTCTTATCAATACGACACAAACAGGAGATGAAAATGAAAGGATTAAGCAAGGGAACCAAAAAAATGCTGGCGATGATCTGTTGGGCGGTTGTTATTTTAATAACCCTGCAAGTATCCTCTCAAGAGTCCTTTGGACAGGCTCCCAGACCTTTAAAAATTATAGTGAAACCATCTGGCAACAAAGTAGGGCTTACCGCCGATCATTATAGTCGCTGCGTGTGGACCAGCTCAAACCCAAACATCATTTCCCTTGATCCGGCATCAGGGAAATCAACGACCGGAACAGCCTGGTCTCCCGCGAATTATACCTGGGTTGTGATTACCTGTAAGTGTGCATACGCAAGCAAGACCCCGGACGATTTAAAGTATGTGTCGGCGTGTGTCGAGTTACTAGTGCAATCGTTTAGTCTGCGCATTTACCAGGGGCAAAGTGGGATGTCCAGGGGAGAGGCTGGAGTTTGTCAAGCGCCTGACTAATAAACCCTCATGCCCGGCACGGGCACAACGAAGGATGGGAAAAGCGTTCTGGATTCGTGGATTCGCGTGGATTCGGGACACCCTTAAGTATTTAAGTATCTCGAACAATTGCCACTGTTAATTCATTTATTTCTGGATACCGGCCTTCGCCGGTATGACAACGTAGGGAACATTGGGAACAGGGGGGACATCCTTAAGTTTCTAAGTATCTAAGTTTCTATCTCAAAGGAATATACGAAATTTTATTTTGCCGGATCGATCCTAACAGAACTGGATGAGGCTGCATGAATCGAATTATTGCCATTTTCAATTTCTGTATTTCAGGATATTTTATTGTCAACATCATCAAGCACATGATTCGTCCCGGAATGAATTCGGAATATACGCGAATGCTGATGTTTGCCTGCCTTGCAACCATTCCACTGGTTTTCATGCTGATGATGGTTGCAGGTAAAGAACGCTGGTTGTTCCTTCTGGATCGAGGCAGAGAAATGGCCGGGGGTGGGCCACTGATGGTTCTGCTTCTGGCGGGTCTGGTTATTCTGCTTGTTTTGATGCCGCTTGGAATGCTTGCCGGCATCTGGTACGGTATGGGCTTTGAATTCGGTACGATGTTCATCCTTTATTTTGTTCCAATCATCTCCCGGCTTATTTTCAACACCACTCAACAATCGATTCTATCCGCAATCACACAGGGGCTCCTCTTTTTTGCATCTTTTTTAATCGGCATATCCATTGTAGCAATCCTGGAACGCACGGGCTCCGGCGCGCAGTTATATGACGCGCATCTGCAACTGGTTTGGCCTGATTATCGTGACGCTGCCAAAATGTTTTTCAGCGTCTGTGTTTTCGCACTGATCAACCAGCTGATCGCGGTTTACTATGAAGTCCAGTCTATGCTGGGCCGCAGTTAAGTGGATAATTATCAACAGGGTTGTTGGAATTACTTTTATTCACTACTGTCCCAACGTTAATCGAATAAATTCATTTGGTTGCTGATTTCTATATTTTCCGATGCAACCTCAATATCCGTAAGCGCTTGTAAAAGCGGTATTCTCTCAAAAAGCGTTACGCTGATAATTTGTAAAATTGTGTAGAGACTCTCCTCCAGGTTCAACTGCTTCTTGATAATTGCCACCAGAACATAAACAGAGATGGCTATCCAGATTTGTGTTTTTACCGCGTTCTCGGACGTACCGTAAAACGCTTTGATCCGTAGGTGTTGCTTGATCCATTTGAAAAACAATTCGATCTGCCAGCGTTTGTGATAAATCTCCGTGATGGTCAGGGCCGGTACGGCGAAGTTGTTGGTTAGAAAAATCAGTTTCTTGTTCCGTGCTTCGTCGTAATAAGCAATACGCCTGAGCCTTTCGGGATAATCTTTCCTGGTGTAGTAGCCGTGTAAGGTTACGACTTGGTCGGATTTTAGACCGGTCGTTTTGTTGATCTTCTGGTAATAACAACAATCGTATCTGGCATTGCTCTTGGCACGTGTTACAAAATAGGCTGCTGATTGATGTAACCTGTAAAGGCGCGCGTAATCCAGATAGCCACGATCCATGATGTAAATAGCGCCTGCTTCTATCGGCAGTTTGTCGAGAATGTTGACTTCGTGAACTTTCCCGCTGGTAATAAAGGCGATCGTTGGAATGTTTCCTTTCAAATCGAGAAGAGCGTGCAGTTTCACCGCACCCTTGTTTTTGCGAAACGTTGCCCACGGGAAAAGCGAAAGACAAAGGTCGATGGTTGTGGCGTCCAGCGCGTAAATGGTTTGGTCCAATTCTATGCCGAACGAATCGTTGGCATAAAGTTGTCGAGCTTTCCGGATCAGGACTTGGGCGAAGTCGGCGTAGATGTGCCAGTCTCTTGTCTGGTTGGCATGAGCCAGTGTATTGCGGGAAATCTTTCCGCGGATGCCCATGTGATAGGTCTTCTGTTTGGCTGCACGAAGGCAGGCTTGGATATCCCGTAGACTTTCTCTGTATGTCAGTTGAGCAAAGGCCATGCTTAAGAATTGATCCCAACAGGAAAAGCTTTTGACTTTGTAGTTTCCTGCATATCGTTCTACGCATTGCCGGAATTCGTAAGTCGGCAAATAGTCCATGATCTGCGCAAATATCGTTCTTCCAGAATTCATCGGCCATCTCCTCGCCATTTAATGCGAGACTATGGCATTCCAGAAAAAAATATTTCAAATCGATAAATAACTTTTTATTGCTTATTCTCATTGTTTTCTATAACTTACATCATCACCTTACGAAAACGTTGGGACAGTAGTGACTTTTATTATTAACTTAACATGAGTAAATCAAAATATAAGGAGATTCTAAAAATCATGAAAAATCCCATGGCCTCTCAAATATATGCCGATTATTTTCCCATACGTAAATTGCGCATTACTGCATTCTTAAGCATTTTTGCATTTTACTTGTATGCCGTATCTGATGCGTTTGCTGTTAATGCAACATGTTCCATGGTTCTTGGTGAATCGGGCAGTAGCAAGACGGTAAGTATTACCATCGCGCCGGGAGCGTCACAGACCTTTGCAACAATCGGCGGTGCCTGGAGTTTCGTTCGTTCAAACACGGGACCTTGTCACTTTACTCTGTACAATTCAGCAAACAAAAAAGGGAAACATGTAACATACGGCTCAAACATCTCAGAACGGGTCCGCGTTGGTACTGATGGATTCATTAATAAGAGCAGTGGTGGAGGCGATACATGGAGAGCACGTTCCCTGGAGATCAGATATCCGAATATAAGTCCTGTAGAGGCCTGCTCGATCCAGGTAGGTGGAAACGGCATCAGCATGGATGTCTATGACAGTATCCCGGACTTGCCGCTGAGCGCCTTTGTCCGCACTACTAAAGGGCGCAATTGTCAATATACTTTACATAGTGGTGATTCCTATAATGGCGAGCGTTACAAATATGCTTTCCCGGGTATCGACTCTGACTTTCGGGTAGGCTACAATGTGCGCTCGATTAAAATAAGCAGTTGGACACAAACTGAATGTCCGATTCAGGAAAACACAGGATCACCAACTATCCCGCTGGGTCGTTGCCTCCCTGTGGCTACCCCGCCAATTATTAGTGGCAATCAAGATGTCGATGAGGATGGCCTGGATGATCGTATTGAAGACTGGGTTGCCCGGACGTTTTCTCCGATATTTATCTTCGACTCTCAGCAGGCGCCCAAAAACAATCCGGAAGCGCCAAAATTGCTTTATCAGGTATTGCCTTTAGACGCGAACCACAATAAGCTTCGCCTCCAGGGTGCGTTGTTGTGGACAGAAGATCTGGGTTATGGCCCTTCGTCGGACTGTGGTAACAGCCACCATGGTGACTATTCAGGATTGACAATTGAAGTGACGCGGACCGTCACCGCATCAGGAGTTGTGTACTACAGCCCGGTACTTGTGGATCTGTGGCATCATGCACATTGGGAAAATGGCAAGCCCTGGAATACTTCATGGAGTGAGGGAAAAGGCCACAACCGAGGTTTCCGTTTCATTGGCACCCATCCGGCAGTTTTCATTAGTGCTCACAAACACCACACATATACTGACACTGGCTGGAACCACCAGGACTCTCCGTATAGTGATTATGGCTGCAACGATGATGTCGATGGTGCGGGAAGAGAACTTTACGCTTCCTATTTCAATGTGGGCAACAAAGCGCATCGTTTTATTAATGACTTTAGCACGGTAGATTTAAATTTCTATAATTATAACTTTTGGACAAACGACAAAGAGTTCTGTGGAAACTGGCCACTAATAAACTTTAATTGCTCTGGTACGGTATTAAAGGAAAAACCTTTTACAGACTAAATTGGACGTCCGAGGAGGATGACCGTAAAATAGTGATTCCTGGATACCGGCCTTCGCCGGTATGACAACATTGGCAATTCAAGGGCCACAACACCTAACCAGCCTGCATTTCAAGACCTAAGCTCGATTTTTCAATCTTGCGTTCTGGCAAGGTGCGTTTTCTTGATTCCCATGGCAAACAGGATTGCCAGAATACTCATTCCCGCCAGCATGACAAACGCCAGACGATAGCTGGAAGTCGCATCAAATATTTTTCCGGCGATGAAGGGTCCCAGCGCGCCCAGCCCGATGATGAACATGGTAAATCCGAAGATCGTGCCATGATATTTCAGACCGAAGAGTTCAGCCAGGTATGGCGATTGGATGGCAGCAAATCCGCCATAACCGAAAGCAAAAATTACGGCAAAGACGTAAAGCACCCAGAGGGTGTCCGACAATTGGATGATGATGAAAGCTGCCAGCATCAGCGCGGCAATCATGATCGTCACCGGCTTATTGCCCAGGCGGTCCATCACGAAACCTAACGATACTTTGCTGACAATGCTTCCGCCGCCGATTACGGAAATAATGGTGGCAGCGGTTACTTCCGCTATCCCGACATCCGTGGCATGGGGAACGATATGCACCAGCACGGACTGCAAGCAGGATCCCATCATGACAAAAACCCCGCAGAGCAGCCAGAACTGCCTGCTTGAGAGTGTTTCTTTGAAGGTAAAGTGCCGCAAGTGATGGTCATGGTGCGCCGATATGCCCAGGGCGGATTGTCCGATTTCGGACGGGTCACGTTTTAACATTTGCGCACCGGCACTAACAAGGATCAGTACGGTGAGGCCGAGAATGATGTATGCGGTGCGCCAGCCGAAACTGGATATGAAGAAGCTGGCTAACGGTGGCACAAGCATGACCCCGGTTCCCACTCCGGCGGACGTAATGCCGCTCATCAGGCCTCTTCTGGAAACGAACCATCGGGATATGGTTGAAAGCAAGGGAACCCAGGTGCCGGCGACGCCAATATTCGCAAGAACTCCAAAAAAGATATAAATCTGCCAGACCGCCTGCACCTGCGACATCAATAAATAGCTGATGCCCAGAAGCGACCCGCAAATCGTCACGACGATCCGGGGGCCGTACTTGTCGCAGAGCTTGCCGGTAAAGATGCAGGCAACGGACTGGATAACCAGGCCTGTTGAATAGGCACCGGAAAGTACCGCCCTGGAGAGTTTGAATTCATTCAGCATGGGCTTGAAGAAGACTCCGAAGCTGTACTGCGCTCCCCAAACGATCATCAGGATCAGGAAACTGAACAATACGATGATGTATCCATAGAAAAGTCCGGGCTTGTTGATGTTAGAAATTGCGAATCTCCTTTGCCTTCACTTAAGACAAGCCTTTCAGGATTGTCTGCTTTCAGAAGTATCAAGTCCTGAAGGAATGATCGGTCAGTATCTATTTTTACAGCGAGAGCGTAGGACAATCCGGCATGCAATGTCAAGGCAAACAAAGGGGATATCCCGGGAATTCCAGTTTTCTGGACATAATTCGGGGAACATCACACTTAATTGTATTTTAATTCGGAGGGATTATTCATCCTTCCCGGATGCCGGCTCGTGTGCCCGTTAGGGTATTCGCCGGCATGACGACCTTGTTTGACTGATGATGAAATAATTGCAAGCTACAGCAGAACAGCCGGTTGTGCTGACAACATTCAGTCTTTTTTCTTAGACCGTTTATCCAGCAGAACGACCATCAGATGAATCATCCCCGCGCAGAAAAACGCGATGATGATTGTGAGCAGATATGTAATCAGTGCCGCTGTCCATCCTCCCATCGTCCATCCTCCATCATTATTTTGCAAGCAGGCTGCAGTATATCCCGGCGATGATCGCCGTAGTGATCACGCCGCTGACATTGGCGCCCAGCGCTTCCGGCAGAATAATGGCCGTCTTGTTCACCTTGGCCACCAGTTTCTGCGCCACCTTGGCTGTGGTCGGCACGCAGCTCACGCCGGCAATGCCGATGGCGGGATTGTACTTGCCGCCCGAAATAAAATACAATATGTAGCCGGCAATAATGCCGCCGATGCCGGAAATCAGCAGGGCCAGAATGCCCAGGATCAGCAGAGGAAATATTTTCGGGTCCATGATCGTATTGGCGTCGCACAAAACGCCCAAGAGCAGCCCCAGAAACATTGTCGACAGGTAAAGAACCGGCCCCTGCAGAAGATCGATGTACTCCTTGATTCCCGACTCACGCACGACCACGCCGAAGAACAGGCAGAAAAACAGCGGGGCCGCCACCGGAAGCAGGAAAGATAAAAAGACGCAGGCCACCACGGCGAAGAGCATTTTTTCACCGGAGGTAATGTTGCGCTTCTTTTTGGGCGGCGCGGGCTTGATTGCCATCAGCTTTTTCGGCACCATCCATTTGACCAGGTACGGATAGCCGCCGTAGGCAAACCCCAGGTACAGGTAAGCGATCACGGCAATCGGAACAAAGAGCTCCGGCGCGAGTCGAAGCGACGTGAACAGCACCATCGGACCGTCGGCGCCGCCGACAATCGCGATGGCTGCTGCCTGCTGCGGCGTGTAGCCGAAATACTGGGCGATGGGCAGCACCGTGATGGTCCCCAGTTCCGCGAAAACGGCCAGAAACATGCTCTGAAACGGTCGCGCCATCACGTACCCCACATCCAGCAGAGCCCCGATGCCCATGAAGACCAGGCAGGCGATCATCCCGTTACTGAAGGTGTAGGTGTAAATCGGCTGCAGCCAGTCGATCTGCAGAATCGTCATCAGATCGGCGGCGTTTTTGACGGCATCGGCCGTCGCCCCCGCCTGCGCTTCCACAAAAAGCGTTCCCATCCCGCCGTGCAGATTCAGAGGATCAAAAAACATGATGGCCGCGTTTACGGTGGCCATCCCCAGCCCCATGGGAATCATGAGCAGAGCTTCCAGAATTCCTTTCTTGCCCAGATAGACCAGCAGAAGGCCAAAGAGGATCAGCACAATTCTGGCAACAGCGATTTTTGGATTGTGAGAAAAGGATTCGGTTAACGTGGTGACGCCCTGAAATATATTGGCTACGGTATCCCAAGTCATACATCGGTCTCCTTCTATACGGTTGTATAAAAAATAAACAGATTATAACTGCCAAATATAGCCCTACTTTACATACTGTTCGCCATGAAGTCAATGCCTAACGGCAACGCCATCAAAAAATATTAATACCGGAAATTTCAGCAGCCCCCGGTGCCGCATCTTATCGCGGTAACGGCACTGTATAATAAATAAACAACATACGGAAACAGGCCCGCTTTCGCCTCGTTGCCTGATGCACGAAGCCTGCGATTCAGGGTTGCTGTGCATGCCTGTATGCTGAAATGTTTTTATTATGATTGACAAAAGTTCTTCCTTAACAATATAGAAATTTCTATCAAGCTGTCACCTGTTTTATATAACGCTTGTTATATAAAACAGGTGAAAATGAAAGTCAAGAATGAAAGATGCCTCAATGAATAAAGCAAATCCCGGCAAAAGAAGTCCGCGTCAGGCTCAGGATGCAGCCGCTGAAAGAGCCTACCGGAAGAAACATCGCGGCGCCGGTAAAAAACCTTATTAAAGGAGAGGCATCCCGTATCCGTCCGGCGGATATCGGAAAGGATGCTCAAAATCATGGACTATAAAAATGTAAGTGATGTTCAACAAAGACTGGAGGGGGCCGGCTACATTCCGTCGAAGGAAATCGCCACGGTGGTTTTTCTGGCCCAGGCAACGCAAAAACCCATCCTGATTGAAGGACCGGCAGGCGTCGGAAAAACGGAGCTGGCCAAGGCGGTCTCCCGCAGCCTCGATCGCGAACTGATCCGTCTTCAATGTTATGAGGGTCTTGATGAAGCCAAAGCGCTTTATGAATGGGAATACGCCAAGCAACTGCTCTATACGCAGATGGTGAAGGACCGCATTAACGACATTATCTGTTCCACGGCAACCCTGACGGAAGCGGTCGACCAGATCGCCGCTCAGGAAGACGCTTTTTTCTCCGACCGCTTCATCCAACCCCGGCCGCTGTTGCAGGCGATCAGCTCGGAAAAGCCGGTTGTGCTGCTCCTGGACGAGGTGGACAAGTCCGATCCGGAATTTGAGGCGTTTCTGCTGGAACTGCTCTCCGATTTTCAGGTTTCCATTCCCGAACTGGGAACGCGCAGGGCCGTGCAGATTCCCTTCGTTCTGCTTACATCCAACAACTACCGGGATATGAGCGACGCGCTCAAACGCCGCTGCGTTCATCTGTACATCGATTATCCGGCGCGGGACCAGGAAATCGCCATCGTTCGTCTCAAAATTCCCGCGGTAGAAGAAAAGCTGTGCGCCGTTTTAGTGGATGCGATCCGGAAAATCCGCACCCTCGATCTCAAAAAAAGCCCCAGCATTTCGGAAACGCTCGACTGGGCGCAGTCGCTGCTGGCCCTGCAGATCACCGAACTTTCGCCGGAAATTCTCTCCGAAACGCTCAACATCATCTGCAAATACCAGTCGGATATGGAAAAGGTCCGCAAGAACCTGGACCGGATTTTTCCGAAATGATGAAGCCGCCTCGGGCCTCCTTCCGGTGATTTATGGTTAATCTTATCTCTCAATTTGTTTCCTGCTGCCGGGCCGCGGGACTCCGCGTCTCCACGTCCGAAGTGCTCGACGGCCTCAACCAGCTGCAGCTCATCGACCCGACCGACGAAACGCAGTTTCGAGCGCTGCTGCGCGCCAACTTCGCGAAAAGCCTCCGGGACATGCAGCACTTTGACCGGCTGTACCACCTGTTTTTTCACGAAATGCGCATGGACCCGGCGGACATGCAGAAAACGGCGTCCCAGGCCGAGCAGATCCGCAAAGCCGTCTCGCATCTCAAGGAAAAGCCGCACGACAACTCCGTTTATGACGCCGTTGTGGATTTTCTGGGCGGCAATGCCCTGCCGCTTCTGGCGGAAATGCGCCGCATCCACACCGAATCCGACGCGTCCGACGCAAAGGTCCGCTTCAATTTTGGTCCGCTGGCCAGCCGCTTTAATGTCCTGATGCAGATCACCGCCGCATCGCAGGCCGCCTCCGCGCTGATCGAGGAAAATGATTTAAACCTCGATTCCGCCGCCAGGCAAAGGTTGGCCAGACACCTGACCGAGCGGCTGGAAGCCGCCCGCTCTATTCTCATGTACGAACCGCGGCCGGGCGATACCGGCACGAAAAAAGTCAAGACCTACGAGCAGCGCATGAAAGACCTTGGTGAAAAATCCTTTTCATCCTTCACCGCCGAAGAAGTGGAAGAAATGCGCGACGCCGTCGACCGGCTGGTCCGCAAATTAAAAAACATCATCAGCCGCCGCTGGGCGGTGCGCGACCGCGGAAATCTCGACGTTAAAAAAACCCTGCGCGCATCCGCCAAGTACAACGGGGTTCCTCTCGACATCCAGTACCGCCGCAAGGCGCTCAGGAAAAGTAAAATCGTGACGCTGTGCGACGTATCCAGTTCCGTCTGGGCGGCCGCCCGGTTCATGCTCAGCCTCCTGTACTCGCTTCAGGAATGCTTTGACAAGGTCAACAGTTTTGTATTCATCAATCAGCTTACGGATGTCACGCAAACCTTCGAGGAGCACGAGATTTCCGACGCGATTCACAGGGTCATGGAAGATGAGACCATATACTACAATGCGCCCACGGATTACGGAGAAACCCTGCGCCATTTCAAACGAAGCTACATGGACCTTCTGACGAAAAAAACAACATTGATTATCGTCGGCGATGGGCGCACCAATTATCTCAACCCCGAAGACGCGATTCTGGGTCAGATGCGGGAGCGCTGCCGGAGAGTCATCTGGCTCAACCCTGAAGCGGAAAATCTCTGGGGAACGGGTGACAGTGAAATCAGTGCCTACACGCATCACTGCCATGAAGTACGGCCCTGCCGGAATCTCAACCAGCTGGTCACTTTTATTGAAGAGCTGGTTTTATAATCCGCTGAGGACACAAGCGCATGACTCTTTCCACGGAAAATAAAAAACAGCATCCGGCGGCGGCTTTTGCATCCCGGTATATCGCTCCGCGTGTGGATTTGCAGACGGGATCGGAATTTCCCATGGATATCTGGCAGAAAATGGGAGAAGCCGGCCTTTTTAAAACCGGCATTGCGGAAATTTTCGGAGGCGACGGCGGCGGGTATCTCACCCTCCTGAAAGCAGGAGAGGCTTTTGTCCAGAGCGGACAAAACATGGGGCTCGCCCTTTCCTGGATGTACCAGCAGATTCTTGCTCATTTTATCATCGGTTCTTTCGGCACGCCGGCACAGCTCAGACGTTACCTGCCCGCTGCGGCGGCGGGAAAAATCACTCTTTCGTTTGCCGTTTCCGAACCGGGACGCGGCTCCCGCCCCAAACTGCTTACCACCCGGGCGGAAAAGCAGGACAGGGTTTATTCGATTACCGGGGAAAAAACCTACCTGACCAACGGGCCCATCGCGGGCATCTTCATCATTGTCGCCGTAACCGATGACACGACGCCGCAAAAGCGTTTTACCGCCTTTATCGTACCGCGCACCACCCAGGGCGTGATCGTCACTCCGCTTGCGGGTTTGAACTTCCTGAAGCCTTCGCCTCACGGCGGGGTTAAGCTTGAACAATGCCGGATCGGCCAGAAATCGCTTCTGGGAAAGGAGGGAACGGCCTGGACCGATATGGTCGTCCCGCTGGGAGAGATTGAAGATATCGTGATGATGGGACCGGCGCTGGGCGGCATGGCCGCGCTGCTGGCCGTTTTGACGGACGCCACCCGCAAGGGCCCTGCCCGGTTGGACGAGACGATTCAGGAAGAACTCGGCGCTCTTCATGCTCTGCTGCAGGCGATGCGGGTAATCGCCTATGAAGCGGCCGGCCGGCTGGACCGGAACCAGGCTTCACCCGTCATGCTGGCCATCGCTTTTTCGCGGATGGCCGCGGAATATCACGCCGCCTTCATTCGAATCCTTGGTGAGCAGAAAATCACGCTGCAGGAAGAGTCCATCTGTCTTCAGCGGGACATGGAAGCGCTGGTGCAAGTAAAAAAGAGGCTTTTACAGATTCGCCAGAAGAAGATCGGCGCCGCGCTGATGAAAGATTAACCGCGCTGCCGGGCATCCAGTGTGTATTCGTTCATCTCGTTCAGCTTTTCGATGATGAGCCGGCGAACCATCAGCGCCGTGTCTTCCACGGACAGGTTTTCAAAAGCCGAAACGGGAATCTCTTCAAAAATCCTGATGTACATTTTCTGAATACCGTTAAAGTTCATGCTGTACTTGGGCAGAGCTTTGTTTGTTCCGCTGACGACAACCGGCAGAATGGGAACTTTCTTCTCCTTCGCCAGCTGAAAAGCGCCGGGTTTAAAAGCCTTGACCTCGCCGTCGGGAGAGCGGGTGCCTTCCGGAAACATGAATATGGAGCTTCCTTCATCCAGATGCACGGCGCACTCTTTAAGCATCTGCTCGATACTTTTCCTGTCGCCGCGCTTCAATTTGACGTAACGGTTGAGAGACATATTCCAGCCGATAAGCGGAACCCGGAATATCTCGACTTTGGACACCCATTTATAGTGAAAGAAAAGGCGGAAGGCCACCAGGATATCCAGCTGCGACTGATGGTTGCAGATCACCATGTAAGTGGCGCCTTTCCTGACGTTTTCCCTCCCCTCAATGCGAATTCTCCAGGCCGGCATCATCCAGGTGTAGATGGATGCCCAGAAACAGGTAAACAGATGCAGCAGGCGCAGCCTGCGGTCAAAAGGATAGGTAGCCAGGCGCAGAATCAACGCGGTCAAAAACAGGGGAATGGACGTTATGGAAACAATAATCAGCCATATTGCGCTCACGAAACGATTTAACATGATAAAATCCAGTTATTTAGAAGTATGTTGTTCTTCTTCAGGGTGCAGAGTATAAAAAGAAGATGGGTCCGTGTCAATCACATATTCTGAAAAAGTTGACCCGGCAGCCTTCCCGTGCACCGTCGATCCGGCGATATTTCCAGGCCATGAATACGCTTGACAGACCCCGATGATCCGACTATACAGACGCAATATCTTTTTGAATATCCGGCAAGCACACAGGTCCTCACGGTTGCTTGAATGCGAAATTTTTTCACTGCAGCAGCGATAACATATGGTTTCCAATTCGGAAAATAGTCGCATCCGAACAATGATTGATGCAATCGAAAAGGCCCTGACCGGCAAACCCGTCGAGGTTGCCGTTTGCCAGCCGCCATCCGGCGAACTGGATCACCTGGCCGCGGCCGTCAATGCGCTTTTGAAAAAAGTATCCCCCTCCTCTTCCTCCCCGGCGACGGGGCAAACATCCCCCCGGGCATCCGGCATGGCCGAAGAAAGGTCCCGGAATCTTCTTCAGGGAATGCATGAATCGTATTTTGAACTCGATCTTCAGGGAAATATCACCTTCTGCAATGACCGGATGATTCATAAACTGGGGTACACCCGTGAAGAAATAGCCGGAATGAACTTCCGCTCCCTTCTGGACAAACAAAACAGGAAAAAAATTTACGAGGTCAGCCGTGAAATGATGCAAAACGGCGGTGTTCAAAGTTTTGAATGGCAGATCTCGACGAAAAACGGACAGACTATAGACACCGAATCCTCAATTGCCGTGCTCCGGGACGAAAATGGCCGGCCCAAAGGTTTCCACGGTGTCGCCCGCGATATTTCGGGGCGTAAACAGGCGGAAAGGGACCTGCATCTCAGCGAGAAACGATACCGCAACATTCTGGACAGTATCGAAGAATCCTACTTTGAAGTGGACCTGCGGGGAAATCTGCAATTTTTTAACGATGCCATGCTCCGTGATCTCCATTATACCCCCGAAGAAATTCAGAATATCAACTTCAGGAAACTGGTCGACACGCCAACCGCAAGAAAAATCTTTGAGGCATTTCATCAGGTCTACCTGACCGGAGCCCCTATTAAAGGGTTTGACTGGAAAATCAACAAAAAAACCGGCGAAAAAATGGATGTGGAATCCTCGATTGCTCTGATTCGGGACGAAAACGGACAGCCGGCGGGTTTCCGGGGAATCGTGCGCGATATCAGCCTTCGCAAGCAGGCGGAAAAAAGGTTTCGCCTGATCACGGAAAACATCCGCGACGTCATCTGGACGCAGGATTTTAACCAGAATTACACCTACCTCAGTCCATCCATCCACCGGATGACCGGATTCCATCCGGAAGAATGGACGGCCCTGCAGGCCCGGACCATGTTGACATCCGAAGCCTGCGATCTGATCCAGCGAACCTTTCAGAAACATCCGCAAGGGCATCCGGAAAGTGCCGACGACGACAGCCGACAGACGGTTGTTTTTGAAACCATGCTTCCGCGCAGGGACGGCACCCGTTTCTGGGCTGAAATCAGCGTCGACATCAACCACGATGAAAAAGGCGCTCCTTTTGAGATGATCGGTGTCACCCGCGACATCACTGAACGAAAAAAGGCTGAAGAAGACTTCAAGGAAAGCGAACGACGCTACCGGATGATCGTGGAAAACATGCATGAATCCATCACAACGATGGACATGAACCTGAATTACACCTATCAAAGCCCGTCGGAGGTTCACATCAGCGGTTACACGGCTGAAGAACTGGTCACGATTCCCATTCGCGACATGGTCACTCCGGAATCCTACGCGCTGATCGAACAGATCATGACCGAAGAATTTGCCAGGGAATTCAGCGGCGAACCGGTGGACCCCACCCGGTCCCGGTCTTTTGAGATAGAAGTGCACCATAAAAACGGCGGTACCATCTGGGAGGAGCTTACCGTTTCCTTTAACCGCGATGAAAACGAAAAGCCGGTGGAAATCATGATGGTTGGACGGGATGCCACCGGACGGAGAAAAATGGAGCAGGCCCTCCGGGAAAGCGAAAAACGCTACCGGATGATCGTGGAAAATATTCACGATGTCGTATTTACCGTCAATTTAGACTTTCAGTTCATGTTTATCAGCAGCAACCGTCCTCTGCTGACGGGCTATAAGCCGGAGGAAATCAGGCTTATTCCCATGGACAGGCTGGCGCCGCCTGAAACGCTGGCGTATGTCTACCGGGAATTCACCCGGGCAATGGAACGGGAAAAAACGCAGCAACAGGCGGAGGAGCCCTCGCCAAAAACCCATGAGCTGGAAGTTTATCACAAGAACGGTGGAACGATCTGGCTGGAAGTCACCGCGGCATTCATCCGGGATGGGCAGGGAAAGCCCCTGGAGATCATCGCCGCCACTCGTGATATCACGGCACGCAAAAGAGCGGAACTTGCGCTGGAGGAAAGTGAAAAGCGCTACCGGATGATCGTGGAAAACATGCACGAATCCATCTCCCTGTTGGATCTCCATCTGAATTACATATACCAGAGTCCGTCTGAAGTCCGTATCACCGGCTACACCCCGGAAGAAATCATGCGGATTCCGTCCAACCAGCAGGTGACACCGGAATCGTACGAGCGAGGCGTGGCCATGCTCACCGAAGAACTGGAAAAGGAATTCAGCGCCAAGCCGGTGGATTCCTATCGGTCCAGAACGATCGAAATGGAATACTATCACAAAGACGGCGGAACGATCTGGCAGGAAATGACTGTCAGCTTCCAGCGCGACGAAACCGGCAAGCCTACCGGTCTTCTGTTTGCCGGAAGGAACATCACGGACCGGAAAAAAGCCGAAGCGGAGAAGGAAAAGCTGGAAAATCAGCTTCTCCAGTCCCAGAAACTGGAAACCGTGGGCCGTCTGGCCGGCGGCGTGGCCCATGACTTCAACAATATGCTCAATGTTATTCTGGGCTACATCGATCTGGTCAAGCTCAAGCTTCCGAATGCTCATCCCGTGATCCAGGATATTCTGGAAATCGAAAAAGCCGCCTGCCGCTCCCGTGATCTGACGGCCCAGCTTCTGGCCTTCTCACGCAAACAGATTATTCGCCCCCGGATCGTTAATCTTAACGATTTGATCGCGGACATTACAAAATCGCTTATCCGCCTCATCGGGGAAGACATCCATCTGCAGTTCCACCCGGCCCGTAATCTCTGGCCGATCAAATTCGACCCGATGCAGATCGAACAAATCCTGATTAATCTGGCCGTCAATGCACGCGATGCCATGCCGCAGGGCGGCAAACTGTTGATTGAGACGGCCAATGTGAACATCGACAGCGGCTTTTCCGCAATTCTTCCGGATTCAGTTCCCGGGCCATGCGTACGGCTTACGGTCAGTGATACGGGCGAGGGAATCGACAAGGATCATATTCCGCATATTTTTGAACCGTTTTTCACGACGAAGGACGTTGGCAAAGGAACGGGGCTGGGGCTGGCCACGGTCTATGGCATCGTGAAACAAAACAACGGATGGATCAATGTTTACAGCGAACCGGAACGGGGAACAACTTTTAAAATTCATCTGCCCCGCGCCGGCGATCCGGAAAACTTTCACGAAACCGATGTGCAACCCTCTCCGGAGCATGGTTCCGGAACGGTCCTCCTCGTTGAAGATGACGAGATGGTCATGAAAATGATCGCCGATATGCTGGAAGTCATGGGTTACCGGGTCATCGCTTTGCAGGATCCGCTGGATGCCGTGTTGCTGGCCGAAAAGGAAGAAACCTCCTTTGATCTGGTCATTACAGACGTGGTCATGCCGGGGATTTCCGGCAAAGAATTGCGCAACCGGCTTTTAACAACCCGCCCGGAACTGAAAGTGCTTTTCATGTCCGGCTATACCGCCGACATTATCGCTCATCATGGCGTGCTGGAAGATGGCGTACAGTTTTTACAGAAACCTTTCAGCATAAACGACCTGGCCGCCAAGGTCAGTCAACTGATTCCTGACGCAAAGACCGCCCCGTGAGAATCAGGGCGCATCAAAGATACCGGGAGGAGCTTCACCGGGAGATTCCCCTGCGCTCTGTTGCTCTTTCCGGGACAGCAGCGCCATACCGGAATCCATCATGGAACACCAGGAAGTGTTATGGAATATAGAAACCTCTTAAATGCCTACTCGACGCTGTGCGAATCTTATGCGGACCGTATCCTTTTTCAGAATCAGCAAATCTCGTTTGGCAAAGTCTGGCTCCGCGCGAAATCGCGGGCGCTTTTGCTCCAGGAGCAGGGTATTCAAAAAGGCGATGTCATCGCCATTCTGTCCGGAAATTCCCCTGAATGGTGTTACGCGTTCATGGCCGTTACGGCGATCGGCGCAGTTGCGCTGCCCCTCGATACGAATCTCTCCGCCGGACAGTACCGGGAGATGGCCGGAAGCGCGGACGTAAAAGCGGCTTTTGTGTCCGGCGCTTTTGCCGAAGTTTTTCAGGATATCCCCCTTTACCGGATCGAAGAAGAGCCTTCCGTCCATCCGGAAAGATCCCTTGTCGAAAACCCGGTCGGCCTCAATGATATTGCCACACTGCTTTTCACCTCCGGCACGACGGGCAATCCCAAGATCGTCACGCTTACCCACGGCAACATTCTTTCCGTGGCAATCGACTGCACGAAGCTGGAAGAGTACACGCCTGAAGACGTTACTCTGGCGATGCTGCCGCTGTATCACGTCTATGCGTTTGAGTCGACTTTCATGGCGCCTCTGGTCACCGGCAGCTCCATTGTTTTTCAGAACTCCCTCAAAGGGCCGGACATCATCAGGGCACTCGCCGAAAATCCCATCACCATTTTTCCGGCCGCACCCCAGATGTGGGAACTGTTCCTGGATGCGCTTTCAGCCAGGCTTCGCGCGCAATCCAAAGCCAGGTACTTCCTGTTCACGTTTTTCCTGAAAGCCGGACCGGCGCTCAAAGCACTGGGATTGGGGTTTATCGTGAATAAAATCTTTCACCCGGTGCATGATGTTTTCGGGCACGGGATGCGCTTCTTCATCAGCGGCGGAGCGCCTCTCAAGAAAGAATACTTCAACTACTACCGGACCATGGGATTTTACATCATGGAAGGCTACGGGCTTACCGAAACGACGGGCCCCATCGCCATTCCCTACTTCAGGGACGCCGTGGCCGGCGCGGTCGGTCCGCCCATCCGCGGCAATCAAGTGAAAATCAAGAATATCAATGCCGACGGCATCGGCGAAATCTGGCTTGCAGGCGCGGCCGTCATGCCCGGTTATTACAAAAACGATGAAGCCAACCGTCAGGCGTTCGACGACGAACGGTTCTTCAACACCCAGGACCTCGGCTATGTGGACAAGCGCGGACACATCCACATCACGGGACGCATCAAAAACGTGATCGTGCTGGATTCCGGAAAAAACGTTTATCCGGAAGAGCTGGAGCTCTACTTCCGGAAATCGCCGCTCATCGCGGAGATCGCCGTCTTCGGCCGGAAAATCGAAGGCAGGGAAACCGTCTCGGCGGTGATCGTTCCGGCCGCCAAAGGCGTTCAGAGTTACCAGCGCATCCGGGAAGAAATCGCCCTGCTCAACAGGGAGCTGCCCGCTTATAAAACCCTGAACCATTTCGCTCTGTCGGCGGACCCGCTGCCGCGCAACTCCACGCGAAAAGTGCTGATCGACGAAGTCATCCGGCTGCTCGACCAGGGTGCTTATCAGACGGATGCATCGGGCGCCGCCATCCCGCGTAATCTCCTGGCCGCAACCAGTATCCGGGAGGAAGACATCATCAGCGTGCTGGGTGAAAAGCTGCGCACAAAAGTTCTCCATGCCAATGCAACACTGGCCGATCATCAAATCGATTCCCTGGCAATGATCGAGCTGATCGTCTATCTGGAAGAAAACCTCAACATGTCCGTCGATATGGATCAGATTCATTCCCAGATGACCCTGGAAGAATTTGTCCGGTACCTGGCTTCCTGCCCCGAAAATTCCGGCGTGAATCTTGACGAACTGATTCTGCATAGTCCCGTGTCCACCAAAACCGCCGCGTTTTTCAATCCGATCAATGAGCTCTTTCTTCTTTTCATACGGCTGGTGTCCATGATCTTCTGGCACTGGAACATCCTTCATCCTGAAAGGCTCCGGCTGGACAACGTAATCCTTGTCGCCAATCACCAGTCGCTGCTGGATACGCCGGCGATGATGAACCTGATTCCCTTCACCCTGCGCAGAAAAGCTTTTCTCATCGGAAAAAAAGAGGCCACCCCGCTCGGTTACCTGTTTGCCGGAGCACCGGTTCTTTTTGTGGATCGCGCCGGCAACGTCGTCCCGGCTCTAAAAGCGGCGGCTGACATTCTGAAAAGCGGAAAGTCGCTGATTATTTTCCCGGAAGGGACGAGAACTCACGACGGAGCCCTGGGGAAATTTAAATCCGGCGCCGCCTATCTGGCCAGGAATCTGGACAAGAAAATCGTACCCGTCTCCATCCGGGGCACGTATGACATCATGCCGCGAGGCCGGTTCTGGCCCCGTTTCCTGGGAGGAAAGAAACTGGAAATGATTGTCGGCAACACCATTGATCCGAAGGATTTTGACTCGACCGAAGCACTGACCGGCTATCTGCGGGACATAATCGAACATCAGCAATAGCTGCGGGAAACCGGCGCGGAAAGCCGGGAAAAAGAATGTTTCGAATATCATAACAGAAAGGAGTAGGCATCATGAAGGAAATCGTCGTTGTAGATGGTGTGCGGACAGCGATCGGCCGGGCGGGTGGAACACTGGCACGATTCAGACCGGAAGAGCTGGGGGCACTCGCCATCCGGGGAATCGTGGATAAAACGGGAATTGATCCCGGCATGATTGAAGATGTGGTCATGGGTCTTTCCAACTCCTGGCACGCGGCATACAATCCCGCGCGCTGGGCCGTTCTCAAGGCCGGCCTGCCATACAGCGTTCCCGGCGTCACGGTGGAACGGCAGTGTTCATCGGGCCTCCAGGCGATCAATTTTGCGGCAACGCAGATTATGGCGGGGCTGGGAGATATTTACATTGCCGGCGGCATGGAAAGCTGGAGTTCAACGCCGTGGATGCTGCCCCGGGCCGATGCCGCATACTCATTCACCCCGCCACAGATCATCCGGCGCGAAACCGCCCCCAGTCCGGAAGATCAACTGGTCATGGGCGTCACGGCGGAAAACCTGGTTAAAAAGTATCACCTGACCCGCGAAGAACAGGATCTCTTCGGAATGCGCAGTCAGGAACGGGCCGCCCGCGCAATCAGGGCCGGTTATTTCAAAGAGGAAATTGTTCCGGTAAAAGTGCCACAGAAAAAAGGTGATCTGCTTTTCGACACGGATGAACATCCTCGGGAAACCACAATGGACAAGCTGGCCGCGCTGCCGCCGGCCTTTCTCAAGGACGGAACCGTCACCGCCGGATCATCCTCGGGAAGAAATGACGGGGCTGCCGCCGTGCTCGTGATGACACTGGAAAAAGCGAAAGAACTGGGCTACACTCCCAAAGCCCGCTGGGTAACCTGCGGCGTCGCCGGCGTCGATCCCAAGATCATGGGGATCGGCCCCGCTTTTGCCATGCCCAAGGCGCTCGCGCGCGCGGGTCTGAAAATGCAGGATATGGATGTAATCGAGATCAACGAGGCGTTTGCCGCGCAGGTGCTGGCCTGTGTAACGGAACTGGAAGCACAGGGACAGCCGGTGGACCGGGAAAAGCTCAACCCCAACGGAGGCGCGATTGCCTTCGGCCACCCCAACGGCATGAGCGGTACGCGCATTGCGATGTTCGCGATCAGTGAAATGCGGCGCACCGGCGGACGCTACGCAATCTGTTCGTTGTGCATCGGCGGCGGCCAGGGACTGGCCACTATCTTTGAAAGGATGTAGAGATGCCGATTCCCTTGCGAAATATTCAGACCATCGGCTCAGGACTGACCCGGCCCGAAGGCATAATGGCGCTCGATGACGGCAGTGTTCTAACGGCCGACGGTTACGGACGCTGTGCGCGCATCGAACCTTCCGGCCACACATCTTTTTTTGGCAGACTGGGCGGAGTGCCCAACGGCATCTGCATCGATCCGGAGGGCAACTGCATTGTCGCCAATATCGGCAACGGTGAAGTTCAATCGCTCTCCCCCGAAGGCGCGCATGCGGTTTTGATGACTCACGCGGAAGGCAAGCGGATGTATACACCGAATTTTCCTTTCCAGGATTTTGCTGGAAGATTGTGGGTCTCCAATTCAACGGATAACCCGGATGTGGACGCCGCCCTGCAGTCGCCCCTGCCGGACGGGTGCCTGGTCGTCATTGCCGAAGGCCGGGCGCGCATCGCCGCCTCCGGAATTTACTTCGCCAACGGCGTCGCCCTGGATGAAAAGGAAGAGTACGTTTACGTTGCCGAAACCATGAAGCGCCGGGTGCTGCGCTATCGCATTTTCGCGGACAGCCGTCTGGGACCGGCAGAAATATACGGACCGGAGGTGCTGGGAATGCTCGGCTTTCCCGACGGGATCGCTTTTGACGAAGCGGGAAACCTCTGGGTGGCCTTTCCCGCGGCCAACGCCATCGGCTTCATCGATCCGCACGGCAGACTGGAGATGGTCATCGAAGACCCGCAGGGATCGGTAATCCGGCGTCCCGCCAACATTTGCTTTGGAGGTCCGGACCGCCGGATCGCTTTCATCGGCTCGCTGGGCGGAAGAAATGTCCCCTTCTTTGAAGTGTCGCACCCGGGCATGCGGCTGGTGCATCAGAAGTTGTAGGGAACGGTTTCCAACCTTTCCTGCAAATAAATGACAAACGCAGAATCGGGGGTTGCAACCCCTCGTTCATTAATGAAAGGAGAAAAAAGATGGAATACAAAAACATTATTGTAACAACCGAGAATTTCGTAACGACAATCGTTCTGAACCGTCCGCCGATGAACTCCGTGAACCTGGGCATTCGCGAGGAATTTTTCGATGCCGTCAACAACATTGAAAAGAGCAAGGAGACGCGCGCCGTCATTATCACCGGCACCGGTGAAAAAGGCTTTTGCGCGGGGATGGACGTCTCCGACGTTGCCAACATCGCCAAGGGCCCCAACGGCAACGAAATCATGAACGCCATTTCGCGGTCCACCAAACCCTACATTGCGGCCATCAACGGTCACGCCCTGGGCGGAGGCTGTGAAACGGCCATTGCCTGCCATTTCCGCATCATGACGGACAATCCCAAGGCGTTCATCGGGCTGCCGGAAGTCAACTTGGGCATTACCCCCGGCTGGGGCGGCATTCAGAGACTGCCAAGGCTTCTGGGAAAACCCAAGGCATTAGACATTATTCTTTTCAGCAGAAGGCTGCCCCCGGCCGAAGCACTGGCCATCGGCCTGGTGGACAAAGTAGTCCCGGCCGCCGATCTGATGAAAGAAGCGACGGCGTTCGCCGTTGCCTTGACCAAGCGTCCTCCGCTGGCTGTGGCTGCCGTGCTGGACGGTATGAGCGTTGGACTGGACAAGGGTTTTGACGAGGGACTGAAACTGGATATTGAATGGTCAAACAAACTGGCCGCCAGCAAAGACGCCGTGGAAGGCATCACCGCTTTCCTGCAGAAACGCGAAGCGAATTTTACAGGCGAATAAACTGATAATAACCTTTAATTTGTAGGGAACGGTTTCAAACCGTTCCCTACAATAATCCACCGATCAGCCCCGCAATGGGATTCTCTGTGCGCCAGGCGGAACGGTTGGAAACCGTTCCCTACGCCCATTTACGCTTCACGCTTCACGTTTCTCCGCACGGATTCTGCCCGCGCGGATTTCGCAAAGAAATTCTTCTTCGTTGCGTACCGGGTTCTCAAAGATTGTTACATAGGAGCCGATGTTGAGAATTTTGTGGGCGTCGCTGCCCCCGGTTCCGGGAATCTTAAGCTTATCAAGCGCGTCCCGGACTTTTTTCATCGCCTGTTCGCTGTGATCGGGATGGCACAATTCAATGCCGTCAAGATTGAGTCTGCAAATCAGATCGCCTGCTCCGTAATAACGGGACCGGCCACCGCGCGACAGTTTGTAGGGATGCGCAGCAACGATAATACCGCCTTCGTCATGAACGGTCTGCACCAGCTCCACGGCGCTGCGTGTTTCCGTAACACTGCGCCTCAATCCGAAAATGAGGTATTCGCCTTCGGAACGCCCCCGACCATCGCGGGCATGGATTTCCTGCCCGTTGATCAGAACAAGGCCCGACTCTTCCGCCTGCCCGCGGAGCCTTTCGAATTCGTCATCCGGCCAGCGCATGCCGTGCTCGGTGAGCGCGATTCCGGAAAGTCCCGCCGCTCCGGCCTGTCCGATCAGATCTTCATACTGAATAAACGAACAGCCCGAATACCGGCGGGTGTGTATATGGAGATCAAAGGCATTCGCAAGTTGAGCGGGCTGATGATAGCTGGAATGTTTTATGCTTTGCTGGTCCACTTGATTTGAAACTCGATTTCTTCGTTTTTTCCTTCGCGTTCATGCTCCACGTTACATATCGCACGGGCCGGAACCGTTACCCTCTCCCCGGCGATCGTTATGGCAAACCGCCTGTTCCGTTCCAGCGCATCGGCCAGACGACGCAATTTGGCGACAAACTCGGCCGTGGCATAGGTTTTTTCGATGTCCCTGTTCTTTTTCCTCATACCCCCTCCATCCATCGATTCATACCTTTAAAATTTCTCTTCTGTCAAGTGTATTGCCGCAACAGGCACCCGTCCGCTTCCGGAAATATTGTTTTCGAAAAATCCGGAATAGATGCGGCGTTTCATCAGTGCATTAGTGCATTCGAATAACCGGTCTGCCTGGAAATTTTTGCCGGAATTCACCGTGGTAAACAGCCATCGGCAAATAAGAATATGCTAAATATTCGAAATTGCGCCGGATATGAAATCTTTTGCCGGCAAGCGGATTATTTTTATGGCATTTGCCGAAAAAAATTGCTAAACGATGTACCTATTTTGAGTCAATTTTTTTCAATTTATAAGATGCACCAATACACTCGAGGAGGATTAATCAAAAAGGACTAATTCAAAAGGAACTGATTGCAAAAGAACAGCGGTAGATCGTTGCTTCATTCAAAACGTCTTAACCAAACTTAAGGAGGGAAGTTAATATGGCTGGAGAAGTATCCTATGCATCAAAACCGTGGTTAAAATCTTACGACAAAGGCGTTCCTGAGAAGATCCAGTACGAAGAAATCTGCATGCCCGATATTCTGGACCGCTCAGCGGCTAAATTTCCGGACCGCATGGCCCTGAATTTCCAGGGATACACCATGAACTATAAAGCATTAAAAGACATGGTGGATCGTTTCGCTGCCTGCCTGGCCGGTATGGGCATTAAAAAAGGCGACGCCGTCGCCATTATCCTACCGAACATGATTCCCTGCGTGGTTGCCTACTACGCTATCCATAAACTCGGCGGTGTTGTTGTCCTCAACAACCCGACTTACTCCGATCGTGAACTGGATCACCAGCTCAACGATTCCGGCTCTAAAATTCTCATCACGGTCGATCTGCTTGTAAAGCGGATGGTCGCTTTAAGACCCAAGACAAAAGTCAAACAGATTATTTACACCACGCTGGGCGACTATCTGCCCTTCCCCAAGAATATCCTGTTCCCACTGGTCGCCAAGAAAAAAGGCCTGGCTGCCGACGTCCAGCCGGCGGCGGATCTCTATAAATGGAAAGACTGCATCGCCCAGAACAAGCCCGACTCGCCCAAGGCAAAACTGACGTTTGACGACACAGCCATGTACCAGTACACCGGCGGCACGACGGGTGTATCCAAGGGCGTTATCCTGACCCATGGCAATCTGAGCAAGCAGGTGCAGCAGATCAGTTGCTGGTTCCCGAAATTTATCGGCACATACAACATCAACCTCGGCGCGCTGCCCTTCTTCCACGTCTTCGGCATGTCCTGCGCAATGAACTTTTCCATTTACCAGGGCTGGGGAGATATTCTCATCCCCAGGCCGCAGCCGGAACCGCTTCTGGAAGCGATTCAAAAATTCAAACCCACCTTTGGCGCCCTGGTTCCAACCATGTTCATCGGTATGCTGAATCATCCGGACATGAAAAAGACGGACATGACATGTTTCAAGGGTTTCTTCTCCGGCAGCGCTCCCCTGCCCGTGGAAGTCATCCATGATTTCGAAAAAACGGCCGGCTCCGTCATTTGCGAAGGTTTCGGCATGACGGAAACCACCCCCGTAACCCATACCAATCCCTATGAAGGCGTCCGGAAAATCGGCAGCATCGGCCTGCCGATCTCCGATACCGAATGCCGGATCGTTGATCTGGATAAGGGTGAAGTAGACATGCCCATCGGTGAACCGGGCGAGTTGATCGTCCGCGGTCCGCAGGTCATGAAGGGCTATCTGAACAAACCGGAAGAAACCGCCAGCATGATCCGGGACGGATGGTGCTACACGGGCGATATCGCCACGATGGACGAGGACGGCTATTTCTACATTGTCGACCGCAAAAAAGACATGATCATCTCCGGAGGATTCAATATTTATCCGAGAGACGTGGATGAGGTTTACTACGAACATCCGAAAGTTCAGGAAGCCTGCTGTATCGGCATCCCCGACGCGAAGCGCGGTGAAAACGTCAAACTGTTTGTCGTTCTCAAGGAAGGTGAAACGGCCACAGCCGAAGAGATGATCGAATTCGGTAAAAAGAAACTGGCCACATACAAGCTGCCGTCGGAAGTTGAATTCCGCAAAGAGCTGCCGAAATCCACCGTCGGCAAAATTCTGCGCAAGGAACTGAGAGCCGAAGAACTGGCGAAAAGAAAGAAATAACAAGCCATCAGGCGGATACAACAAAAGGCCGGCACTCCGTTAAAAGAGTGCCGGCCTTTATTTTTAGTTTCTCATCCGGACGACCGGCGCGGCGGGAAAGCAAAATCGCTTGAGCCTTCCGGGTAATTTATTTTACGGAAACCACCGGACAGGGCGACTCCAGGATGATATACTGTGCGTTGGATCCGAAAAGAAGCTTGCCAACTTTTGATTTTTTCTCGATACCGATAATAATTTCATCCACTTTCTTATCGACGGCAAATTCCACGATATCTTCTCCGGGAGTGAGTCCCCGCACAAGAACATGAGTTTCACACTCAATGCCGTCTTTTTTCAATGTTTCTTTCACATATTCCAGCTGTTTTTCAACCTTGTCCAGATCTTTCCGTTCCCTTTCGGATACGCGTTCCATGGATGAGGCGACATAAAGGGAGGCGTTAAATGCTTTTGCGTGTTTTTTGGCCAACTCCAGAACCGCGTTGTCGACTTCCAGCCCACCTACGTATGCAACTAAAATCTTCATTCTCAACCCCCATTTTCCGTATTTTAATGCCGGTTAATACTATACTCCATCTGCCGATGACAAGTGGTTTTTTATAAAAAACAGCCTTTAATGTCAATCAGTTTCTCATCGGTTATGGAAGGGAATTATCTTGACACCCTTGCCTCATCTTCATATACTTGGTCAACAAGCGACATGTTTTCATCTGAATACGCCGGGAATCAGACAGTCGGATCTTCCGTTCCGGAAAAGACCTTGGGCTTTGACATATGAAAAAAAGCGCTCCCGCAACAGCGAAAAAACCATCTGAAATAAAAAAAATGAAACTATTCCGGCCGATGGACGATGTTTACCGGAATCTCGTGGAAGCCACCAGTGATTCCATCTATATGGTGGATCAAAAGTGCCGTTATGTTTACGTAAACCCCAAACACTGCTCGCGTATCGGCCTTGAACCGGATGAACTGATCGGCAGGAGTTACAGTGAATTTCACTCGCCTTCCGAAACGGAGATTTTCTCCCGGGATGTGGCGGAAGTTTTTCAATCCGGCAGATCCTTCCAGCGGGAATATAACAGCCAGAGGGATGGAGGGGAGTTCCTGCGCACATTCAGCCCGGTCAAAGAATCCGCGGCGAGCGGGAAAATCATCATGGTTTCCGTCATTTCCAAAAACATCACTGAATGGAAACTGGCAGAGCATCTCTACTCAACGCTCGCGGAAAAATCCCCCATTGGCATTTTCATTGTTCAAAAGGGTCGTTTTTGCTGGTCCAATCAGCGATTCCTGGACAATACAGGCTACACATCCCGGGATATTCTCGGCGCCAATTCACTGTTCATGGTTCATCCGGACGACCGGAAACACGTAAAAACCTGTTCCCAGGCCATGATGATGCGGGGAGCCGCCGTTCCTCCCTACGAATATCGAGTGGTCACGAAAAAAGGGGATATCCTGTGGTATATGGGCACCGTTACTTCCATTGAATATAAATATCTGCCGGCCATCCTGGGATGCCAGATGGACATTTCGCTGCAAAAACATGTGGAAGACGCCTTGAAGCAAAGCGAAGAACGCTCCCGGACCATTATTGATTCCATTACCGACGCCTATTATGAAGTCGATCTGAAAGGAAACCTCCTGCTGTTCAACGACGCATTCCTGAAATTATTCGGGTACCGCCATGAAGAAATGCAGGGGATTCCTTACAACCGGTACGTGGATAAAAAGCGTGCCGACGCCGCGTTTCGGGCATTCTCCCAAGTCTTTCGCACGGGCAGGCCGCTCAACAAGATGGAATGGGAAATTATCAACAAAAATGGAGAAGCCCGGCAGGTGGAATTATCCGTAAGCCTGGCCCGCGACTCCGAAGGCAGTCCCACGGGCTTCCGGGGCATCATGAGCGATATTACATCGCGGCGCAGAGCGGAAGAATCCATACGCCGACAGGCTTTCCACGATTCGCTCACCAATCTGGCCAATCGGATCCTTTTTAACGACCGACTGGCCATGGCCATCAAACGCGCCAAGCGGGCGCAAAAAAAAGTCGCGGTCATGGTTCTTGATCTGGATCACTTCAAAGAAATCAACGACCGGTGGGGACACGCTGCAGGAGATGTGCTGTTAAAAGAAGCAGCCGACCGGCTGGCGGACCAGGTCCGGGACACCGATACGGTTGGCCGTCAGGGCGGGGACGAATTTTCCATTGCGATTTCGTCTTTAAATTCGGCGGAAGAAGCCCGTCAGATCGCCAGAAAAATCGTGGCGAATTTCAGCAAACCTTTCCGCCTGAATAACGTTCAGGTGCTCGTCACTGCCAGCCTGGGCATTGCGCTGTAT
This sequence comes from Smithellaceae bacterium, assembly GCA_963682015.1. GTDB lineage: Bacteria > Desulfobacterota > Syntrophia > Syntrophales > Smithellaceae > UBA8904. The sequence continues at coordinate 1,145,787 of OY820932.1, forward strand.
CCGGACCACGGCAGTAATTTCGACACGCTAATCAAAAAAGCGGATCAGGCCATGTATGAAGCAAAAAAACTGGGGCGGAACCGTTACTGCTTCTGCAAAAAATCTTCCGGTGGAGAAACTTTTCTGGTATCAGACTCCATGCGCCAGGAAAGAACGCGTCAGCCGTCACGAATAAAAGCCGTCTCCGGATAAATCTTAACCCGGTTACAGGGAAAGGGTCGTCCCGTCATGCACATCATCGTCCTAAACGGAAGTCCAAAGGGTGATTTAAGCATCACCCTTCAATATGTCCGCTTTGCCGCCAGGAAATTCCCGGAACACACTTTCACGGTTTTCCACGTGGCGCAAACCATCCGCAAACTGGAACGGGATGAAAAAGCCTTCGGGGATATCATGGATGCGGTCAAAAAGACCGATGCCGTCTGGTGGGCTTTCCCCCTTTATTACCTTCTGGTCTGTTCGCAGTACAAGCGGTTTATCGAACTGATTCTGGAACGGAAGCGAGGGGAGGTCTTTTCAGGGAAATACACCCTGTCGCTGTCCACCTCGGTACATTTTTTCGATCACACGGCACACAACTATATCCATTCCATCTGCGACGATCTGGGCATGAAATATCTGGGCGCATACTCGCCGGCCATGTATGACCTCATGAAAAAGACGGAGCGCGACCGATGGATAGGATTTGCCGGCCAGTTTCTGGATTCGGTTTCCCGTGAAGTTCCCTGCGCGCGGGTTTATCCGCCCGTTGTCCAACAGAACTTTCCTTTTACGCCGGGTGCGCCCCCGGCTGCCGTGGACACGGCGGGCAAAAAAATCCTGGTGATGAAGGACGGGCAGATTCCGACAGACAACACCGATGCCATGGTTCAGTCGTTCGCCGGCAATTTCCGCGACACCGTTGAAGTGGTCAACCTCATGGATATCGACATCAAAGGCGGCTGCCTGGGCTGCTGCAAGTGCGGTCTGAACAATCAGTGCGAGTATGAGGGCAAGGATGGCTACATTGATTTTTATAATGAAAAAGTCAAAAAAGCGGATATCGTTGTTTTCGCCGGCGCCATCCATGACCGGTACCTTTCTTCCCGCTGGAAGATGTTTTTCGACCGCGCCTTTTACAACACGCACATGCCGACGCTTTCGGGCAAGCAGGTTGCCTTTTTGATCTCGGGCCCGCTGGGGCAGATCCCGAACTTGCGCCACATGCTGGATACCTACGGAGATTTCCAGGGCGCCAACGTGGCGGGCATCGTGACGGATGAATCCGGCGATCCGCGTCAGATTGAGCTTCTGCTTGCGGAACTGGCTCGAAGCGTCGTCCGGATGCCGGCAGGCAACATCTCCAGACCCGGGATGTTTCCGGGAATCGGCGGGAGAAAAATCATGCGCGACGAAGTCTACGGCCCGCTCCGGTTCGTGTTCCAGGCGGACTACCGTTACTACAAAAAGCACGGCTTCTTCGATTTTCCTCAGAAAGACCACAAGGCACGGCGCATGAACGCTTTCATGATGCTGATGACTAAAATTCCGCCGGTGCGGAAGAAATTTCTGAAAATCCTCAAGGAACAGATGGTCAAACCGATCAAACATATCGCCGAGAACCGCTGATGCAGGACCATGAAAAAATTCTTTTGAGTGATTTGAACCTGGCGGAATACACGCGGGACACGACGCGCTGGAATCCCTCCGGAGAGGTTGTAGAGCAAAACGATCTCCTGCTGACGAGAGGTTCCTGCCCCTTTCCGACAACCTGCACCGCGATGTATTTGAACCGGCTCACAGGCGATTCCGCCCCCGGCATCTTCGAGCGCATCCGATCTTTTTACGCCGAACGAAAAACACCTTTCAGCGTCCATCTGCGCGCGCATGAGGACGAAGCGCTGGAAAAGATCTGCCGGCAAGAGAAAATGATCCAGATATCCGATGCGCCGGGCATGGTCCGGGACCGCCCGATCGCAGGAAAACCCGTGCCTGAAGAGATTGACATCCGCCATGCGGACGACGTTGCCGGTATCCGCGACTTCGCCTTTGTCACCGCGGAAAGCTATCAGAGCCTGCACATGCCGGTTTCCGTCAGCGAACAGATCTTTGCCACGCCCGCGCGCCTGCTCGCCCCCCAGAACGACTGGGTGGTCGCTTACCGGGCCGGCCGGCCGGTTTCGGCCGCCATGACCATTCTGTCGCATGGCGTCGCGGGCCTCTACTGGGTGGGAACCCTGGAAGACTGCCGGGGCAGAGGATATGCGGAGGCCTGTGTTCGCGAAGCCGTCAACAGGGCGCTTGAACGCAAAGCCGCGCTGGTCGTGCTTCAGGCCAGCAAATTCGGGGCGTCGCTTTATGAGCGAATGGGGTTTCAGGAAGTCACGCGTTATCGATGGTATATCTCTTTTCAAACCGGACAGGAGCAAAAGTAATGACCAACGGAATTTCCAAAATGGTTTTTCTCGATGCCGCCACCGTGGGGCAAGTGGATAATCTCTCCGAAATTGCCGCGCTGGGAGACCTCACCCGGCATGAATCCACCCGGCCCGGCGAGCGTATCAGCCGCATCCGTGGGCACAATGTCGTCATCACCAACAAGGTCGTCATCGACCGCGACGTCATGGATGCCTGCCCGGATATCCGGCTCATCTGCATTGTCGCCACCGGCATGAACAACGTTGATCTGGAGTATGCGGCGCAAAAAGGCATCGCCGTCAGGAACGTCGCGGGCTATTCCACAGAATCCGTCGCGCAATGCACCTTCGCCATGCTTTTTTATCTGATGAACGCATCGAGATACTATGACGATTACGTAAGGACCGGACAGTACGCCCGAAGCCCGATTTTCACGCATCTGGACCGCGAGTTCGGAGAACTGGCCGGCAGGCAGTTCGGCATCATCGGCCTGGGGGCGATCGGCCGGCGCGTGGCCGGGATCGCCGGCGCCTTCGGCGCAAAAGTCGTTTATCATTCGACATCCGGAAAGAACCTGGATGCGGCGGGATTTGCGCATCTGCCGCTCGAAGAACTGCTGCGGACATCCGACGCGGTCTCCATCCACTGCCCGCTCAACGACCGGACCCGTAACCTGCTGGACGAATCAAGGCTCCGGCTGATGAAGCCCACGGCCTATCTCCTTAACATGGGACGGGGAGGCATCGTGGACGAAGCGGCGCTGGCGCGGATTCTCGACGAAGACGGTCTGGCCGGGGCGGCACTCGACGTTCTGTCTACCGAGCCCATCGCGGCGGACAGCCCGCTTCTGAATGTCCGCAACAAAGATAAACTTTATATTACGCCGCACATTGCCTGGGCCAGCATCGAGGCCCGCCGCCGGCTCATCAGCCGCACAGCCGAAAACATCAAAACCTTTTTCGGCACGTAGATCACGGGCAACCGGGTCCTTTCACAACATGGAAACCGCAATAAAAAAGGGCCTGCCCCTTTTTCAGGGGCAGGCCCTTTTGGCGAAGGGGTAAGAGGAGTGGGGGACCCCTTCACCGGTTTTATGTATTCCGTTGCGCCGTTTTGGCTATTTCCTCTTCTCTTAAGATCTTGCGCAGAAGTTTCCCTACGGCCGACTTGGGCAGAGATTCGCGGAACTCCACCAGCTTGGGAACTTTATAGGCGGCCAGCTTCTGTTTGCAGAACGTCACAATTTCTTTTTCCGTAACCTGCGCTCCGGGCTGGAGAACGACAAAAGCCTTGATCGTTTCTCCCCGGTAATCGTCGGGAACACCGACCGCCATGGCCTCGGCCACCTGCGGATGCTGATACAGAACTTCGTCGATTTCCCTGGGATAGATGTTGAAGCCGCCGGCGATCACCATGTCTTTCTTGCGGTCGACAATATAAAGATAGCCGTCTTCATCCGCGCGGGCAATGTCTCCGGTATGCAGCCAGCCGTCAACAAGCTGCCTTTGCGTTTCTTCCGGGTTATTCCAGTAGCCCTGCATCACCGACGGCGCTTTGATGAGGATTTCACCCGGATCGCCCGGTTTGACATCCTCCACACCGTCTTCAACATCCACCAGACGAATATCGACATCCATCACCGGAATGCCGATGGACCCCGGCTTGTTCATCATAATCGGGCTGCAGATGCCAAAAGACGTGGTCTCGCTCATTCCCCAGCCTTCGCCGAAATTAATGCCCATGTCCTTGACCCGGGCAATGAGCTCCAGCGGCATCGGAGCGCCGCCGGTAAAGAAAAGCCGCAAGCGTTCTCCCAGACCGATTTCATCGGCCTGCGGATGATTGACCAGCGCCGTGATCATGGTCGGCACGCAGGGGAAAAACGTGATTTGCTCATTTTTCTTGAGAATATCGATACACTCCTGAAGATCGAACCTGGGCATGAGGATCTGCGTTGCTCCGTTGAGCAGAGCCCAGTTGACGCAGGTATTGCCGTAAATATGAAACTGCGGGATGGTCACCAGCGCCGTGCGTTTTTCAAAGGGCGTGTAGATCATCAGGGAGTTAAACCAGTGCAATGCCTGGAACGCCTCCGAGACAACATTGGCATGGGTAAGCAGCGCGCCTTTGGGCACTCCCGTGGTTCCCCCCGTAAACTGAATCATGGCGGCGTCCTGCAGACCGACGGAAACCCTTGGTAACCGGGCGTCCCGGCAATCTTCAATCAACTTGGAAAAATGAAAGCAGCCGTCTTCGAGATCGAGATCCCGGGTATCGTTTTTTTTCTGTCCGTCGATGTAATCGGTGACCCGCGTCACGATCAATCGTTTGACGCCCAGATCCTTCGCCAGTTTTTTCATGGTGGGAAGCACCGCATCAAAAGTCACCAGCGTTTGCATTGCCGTGTTTTCGATCATAAACTTCAGTTCATCATAGGTATACAGGGGATTCATATTCACCACGATGGCCCCGGCTGAAATGATGGCGTAATAGGTCATAACATACTGGGGACAGTTGGGCAGGGCAATGCCCACCCGATCGCCTTTCTGTACGCCAAGGGCCGTCAGTGCATTGGCCAGGCGCAGCATTTCGGAGCGCAACCGGGCAAACGTCATCTGCGTGCCGCAGAAATCGATCGCCGTTTTATGCGGAAACTGCGATGCCGCGAGATGCATCAAATTCTGCAACGGAAATTTCGGGTAGCGGAGGGTCGTGGGGACATTGTAATCGTAGAAATTGTGCCAGGGTTTAGATGTCATGATGTTCTCTCCTTAGTCTTGAAAACCGGTTATTAAATATGGCTGATATTCTCAGTCACCTGATCAGCACAAGAAAAACGGACATCGTGGTCTGCAACAATAATGACTGCAGAGCAAACCCGGTGCCAAAGATAAATATTTTTCGAGGGAAGATATTTAATCAATCATTGATATGGTTTACGGATTGAAAAGAAGGGATCTGGCCGGGGAACTTCATATACATATGTGTTGCATCCAACAAAGATGTTTCACCACAGATATGCTTCATTACGTAACGCCTCTGAATTAGTTGCATCCATCCTCCCGGAGGCATGGCTGGCTGCACAAGGATGCACCGTGATTCAAAACAGGGTTTGTCCGTGCATTACAAAATAGTCATGGCTCCAGCAAGCATGTCCATTCAATCAGACTATGCAAAGCTTCCTGAATCAATGATCCCTGGAAGGTTGCCCGCCCTTCCAGGGATGGAAAAACTGACAGTTGGTTAGCTTCGCGTATTTTTTTGCTGGCAGTTTTTAAAGCCGATCAACGGGTGAATCCTAGAAAGTCAGGGTCAGCTTATTGAGAACCAGAAAATTGTTCTGAAGATCCGGATCAACAATCGGGCAAAGCGGGTTTTTCAACTGGCCGACATCCGCCTTGAAATATTTGCCCGTAAAGAAGTAACCGGCTCCCAGCATGTAGGACAGGTTGTTGGTGATTTTGTAAGTGGCGGTCAAATCCACTTCCCAGCCATAGTCATTGTACCTCCAGGTGGCGGTCGGTTTCTTATCGGCGTTGGCGAAAGAAACACTTGCCATGATGTCCAGTTTGTCCACCGGACGCACACCGCCCTTCAGCTGGAAGAACCAGGCGTTGCTCATCGGAGCTCCCAGTGAAGATACAGACATCGCACCGGATGCCATGCCGGGGAAACTGTTGTAGCCGGTGATATTGCCGGCCCAGTAGGACAGATCGCTGTTGAACATGATCAGACAGGGATTCCAGTCGAGCCCACCGGACGTGTTGCCTTCCATCCTTCCCTTCGTTCCGGGATCATCGCCGGAGAGGTAGGCAACCGTGCCGCCAACATACGCCATACCGAAATCAGCGGTTGCATCCAGCCAGGCAGCCAGTTGACTGATGGTGATTGTATCGGAGTCGTATCCGAATAACAGTCTCGTTGACAGAGCATCATCTTCCCACCGGACATCGCCGTACGTGTAACTTACTTCACCCTGCAGGGCAACCGGGCCAAGCTTTGCTTTGAAATACGGCAGCGCGGATAAATACCAGGTCCTGCTCCCAAAGGGCATCAGGCCAAACACCGGGTCAAGACTGGCTCTGGACGCTCTCAAGTGCTGGTATTTGAACAGCAGACCGGCTTCCAGATCCTTGCTCATGTATTTGCTGCCGACTGTATAGAAAGTGCCATCTCTGTCGGTGGCGTTGATCGAGGCGTTTTTCGCCGTGATGCTGTTCTCCTGGCCGTTGATCTTGCCTGTCTGGAGAATGATGCCGAAAGGGCCGATCGCCTTATAATAGGTAAGCTTGCCCGTGGGAATGGAGTTGTCGCCGAACACCGTGCCCCATGCACCGTCGATGATGTAACCGGCCGACAAAATACCGTACGGAGAAACATAGGTTACATACGCCAGATCAAAAGCGATGTTTTCATTTTCAGCCGTGGTGCCGGCGGAAAGCATATCCAGTGCGGTACCGGAAGCCGTTCTCGCGGCGCCCCAGGCTCGCTCCATAATATCACAGCGGGTTGTCAGAAACAGGCCCGGATGAACGACAAACGTGGTGTTCAGGCGCAGTCTCTGGTAATAAAACGCCGTGGACATGTTCTGCCGGTAAACAACGGGCGGCGTGGCCCAGGTGGCTATGCTCGGCACCGCGGGCGAGTAGTGAACGAAAGAACCCAGCCCCGTGCCGGTAACGTTATCTTTGACCAGAGTGGTCTTGTCCAGATACAGCCCGGCCGCGTAAAATTCACCGCTGAATTTTACGTCAACAGCCATTGCCGACATACTGAGGAATACGATTAAACCCAGCGTCAACAGCATCAACCATAATCTCTTCATCTTTTCCTCCTGCAAATTCATCAAGAATTAAAAGTTCCTCCTTTTTCCTGACGGGCAATCAGAAAAAGGCCACCTGAACCCGGGTGCACACCGCACACCGGGTTCATCAAATACTTTCCAATTTCATAAGAACTAATGAACTGCCGATTCGGAAGAACAGGAAAGTGCAATCCAGATGCCAGAGGCCGGAATGCTTCAGCGGAAATAATTCATCAATCATTCATTATCCTTACAGACGATGACCGGGCTCATTCGCACGCTGATGATTCACGCGGATGTTGCATGCTACAGAACCGCCGCACAACAGACCTGTCTTTTTGTGACAATCCGGTTGCCTCGCACCGCTCTGTTAATTTTTTCTTCAGTTGACTGCTGGAGCCATATTCTGCCGATGCATGCGGCCCATGGAGAAGCGCCGGGAAGCATCCAGATAACGGCCGACATCGACTGTATCCCGGACAAAATGCAGAGAAAATACCTGATTCATTTTTTAGTTGACAGATCCCTGCCGGGCTGTTATTCGAATATTCGAAAAAAATATTCTAATTTTAAAAAGGCGGGAGCATGGAAACGTCCAGGGAAGCAAAAAAAGAACAGATCATTCAGGTAGCGTTTGAAACCATTAAAAAATACGGAGTCCGGCGGGTCACGCTGGATGATATCGCCCGTGCTTCGGGAATGGCGATTACCTCTATATACTACTATTTTCCCAGCAAGAATGCGTTGATCAACGCCACGCTTTCACAATTTTCCAGCACGGTTCTGAAGCGGATTGAAGGCGTTGTGAAATCCAAGCAGCCGCCTGAACAGAAATTGATAACCAGCTGGGAAATAATCTTTTCCAGCATCAAGGAGAGCGGCTTCCTGCTCAACATGGACAGGAAAACCATGACCCAGATGATTTCGCTTACGGAAGAGATCGTTTATAAATTTGAAGCGGAATATCAAAAGTTGATAAAAAAAATCCTTCTGGAAGGAAAAAAAGCAGGGGTCTTTCAGGTCGCTGATATTGATCTGTGGGCATTGATGCTTTCCGTCGGCCTGTCAAGTCTCATCGAAAATGAAAAGACGCAAAAACAGATTTTACAGGACGTCAATATTATCGAAAAGATGAGCAAGCTGCTTCTGAACGGTCTGCTTACAAGATGATATTTTTTCACCCTTCCACCGACTGCCGGAGTTTCACAATGATCAGAAAAACAAACCTTGTCTTCGTGATCGGGATCATCATGATCTTATTTTTGGGGGGAGATTACTCCTTCGCCCGGGAAGATCATCCGTCGCCCGTATCGGCGGAAACCGTAAGCCTGAAAAAGTGCCTGGAAATCGCATCCCGGAAAAATCAGGACATCGAAAGAGCCAGGTCCGTAACGGCCGAGATGGAAGCGGAAAGGAAAAGCGCCAGAGGAAGATTCGGCCCTCTGGTGAGGCTGGAAGCCAATAACGTCAACTGGGATTCTCCTTTCGGAGTCGCCGTTGACCTTCCCGGATTGCCGACCGCACCCGTCATATCAATTCGGGACCGAAACACAACACAGTATGCGGCAACTGTAATCCAGCCGCTGACAGGCCTCTGGACGGTTTATGCAGGATACAGGGCGCAGGTATCCGCCCTGAAGGCATCCCAGTTTCAGGAAAAAGCCACGGCAAATGACGTGATGTTCGCGGTCACCGATGCGTACATTCAGGCTCTGGAGGCCCGGCGTATGGTGAGCATTGCCGAATCGGGCCTCAAGACCATTGAAGCGCATGCCGCAAAAGCCAGACGTTTTTTTGAAAACAGGCTCATCGCGAGAAACGATGTTCTGGAAGCCGAGGTCCGGAAGGCGGAAGCAGCAAGTCAGCTCATTTCGGCTCAAGGCGGCGCCAGGCTCGCTCTCGCCAATCTTGCCTTTCAGATCGGTCTGCCCCCCGACAGAGAAATACGGCCGGAGGAAATCGACATCCGGGTTGCTCCGGACCATGCTGCATCGCTCGATCCGGAACGGCGTCCCGAACTGGCGATGATCCATTCCAGGATCGAACAGGCACAGGCCGGTGAAGACGCCGCGCGTTCCCGCCTGCTGCCTGAGATCAATGCCGTCTTTAAATGGCAGGGAAGCAACGGCATCTATATGGAGCCGGACAAAGCATGGATGGGCGGGGTCATGCTGTCCTGGAATATCTGGGACTGGGGCGGCACGTATTACGGCCTCGATATCGCCAGAGCCCGCATACTCCAGGCAAAATCGTCGCAGATCAGGGCCAGGGAAGGCATGCGCCTGGAGATTCTCCAGGCAACGGTTGAACTGGACACATCCCGTTCGCAACTGGACGTGGCTTCCGGGGCCGTGGCCCAGGCCGAGATGAATCTGCAAAGCGTGCAAAGACGCTTCGAAGTACAGTCCATCGGCAGCACGGAAGTTCTGGACGCTCAGTCGCTTCTGGACAGAGCGCGTTTCAATGAAGCCCGGGCTCACTATTCGGTTAGCCGGGCCTGCGTCAAACTCAGGAGGGCGCAGGGACTTGACCCGGTTCCATCCGAAAGGGGTAATGTGCCATGAAGTCGCCAATCAACCGATCCCATTCCATCAGGAAACCTAACCGTCATTTTTACATTGCGTTCATGCTTTCCGTTATGCTCGCCTGCTCTCTTTCCGGCTGCAAAGACAAAGCAGAAGGAAGATTCAATACCGGTCAACAACCCTGCATGGTTGAAACCTATACGATAACAGCAGAAAAAACACAGCGAACCATTGAATTATCCGGCATCACGGAGCCTGTTACACAGGCGACTCCGGCTGCCCGCATCATGGCAAAAGTGCAGAGAGCCGGTTTCCATGAAGGCGAGCATGTGCAAAGCGGGCGCACTCTCGTGGTGCTCGATACAAGAGACCTTCAGGCGCGCAGAATGCAGGCTCAATCGGCCCTGGCCACGGCGCGCCATGCTCTGGACATCGCCCGCACGAACCTGACCCGCAAAAAAGACCTTTACAGCACTTCCGACATTCCGCTGGCGGAACTGGAAATGGCCCAGCTTGCCGAAAGTCAGGCCGGCGCCGGCGTGAGCGCTGCGGATGCAGCCGTGAGCGAACTGGATGTCCATCTGTCCTATGCCGTCGCCAAAGCGCCTTTCACGGGAAGAATTGTTCGAAAAATGACGGAAGCGGGAAACATAGTCGCACCGGGGCAGCCGCTTTTTATTATTCAGGATGATTCTCGAATACGGGTTGTTGCCCCCGTGGGCACGGACCTGGCAGCCCCTCTCAGGGCCGGTGAGAAAATTACCGTCCTCATCGGCGCCGAAAAAAGTGAAGGCGTGATCGAGGGCATTGTTTCATCGGGGGACATCCGCGCACCGGGACTCCGCGTGCAGATTCTCGTGAATAATCCCGGATACCGTTATCAGACCGGTGTTCTGGCGGTGGTTCATGTTCCTCTCGGAAAAGAACAAAAAACGAGGGTTATCGTTCCGGCAGAAGCCCTGGTTAAATCCGGACAGCTCAGCGGCGTTTATGTTGCCGGAAACGACAACATCGCCCGTCTGCGCTGGCTGTCCGTCACGGAAGAGAAAGATGGAGCCGTTCACGTGCTCACCGGATTGAATGAAGGCGAACGCATCATCCTCTCACCGGGAAAAGCCGGGGTCTCCGACGGCCGGTCAATTTCGGTGCCCCGTCCATGAAACCATCTCACCCAAAATCCGGCATTTCCGGCTGGCTGGCCGATCGTTTCATTACTTCGAAGTTAACCCCACTGATCATGATGGTGATTCTGGCCATCGGCATGATGGCTATATGGACTATCCCGAAGGAAGACGATCCCTCTCTGGTTGTGGCCGCAGCCGACGTCACTGTCGCGTATCCCGGCCGGGGAGCCAGAGAGATCGATGAACGTGTGGCAAAGCCCGTTGGACAGTGGATCAGGGAACTCCACTCGGTAAAACACGTCTACAGCTCGACCGTGGATGATGCAGCCATGTTCACCATCGAATTCCACAGCGGCATAACGCAGGAAAAGGCCCTCTCCGAACTCTATCAGCAGATCAACGCCAATGCGGGCCGCCTGCCTCCGGGGTCTTCCGCTCCGCTGATCAAGCCCAGAGGCGTCGACGACGTTGCCGTTCTTGCCGCCACTCTGTCATCCGGCAAAATCGGGCCGGATATCCTGCGAAGGCTGGCCGTCGAAATGGCGGACAAACTGCGCGCCTTGCCGAATGTATCACGGGTGGACGTCACGGGCGGTTTGCACAGAACCATCAACGTTAAGCTTGACGCCAGAGCGCTTGCCGAGCGTGGCCTGGGAGCGGACCGCGTTTTGCAGGCCATACGGGCATCCAATATTAAACTGCCGGCGGGAAGGATTTCGGGTCCCGGCGGCGACTATAAAATCAGGACCGGAGCTTTCATTACATCCGCCGAAGACGCGGCCAGCCTGATCGTGGGGGCAAATTCGGCGGGCCCCGTATACCTGCGGGACGTGGCAGCGGTAAGCGACGGTTTTGCCGAACCCGCCGGTTACGTTGCCCGAATCGGCGATAATACCGGCTGGTCGGCATATCCGGCCGTCACGATTTCAATCAACAAGGTATATGGTTCCAACGTCACCGATGTCACCCGCCAGGCCAGACAAATGCTTCAGGATACCGCCGGGGAAATCCTGCCCGCGGATGTGCATCTGGACATTACGCGCGATACCGGCGCGGTTGCCACAACCGCTCTGAATAATGTGGTGAAGCATATGGCCATTGCGCTGCTGGTAAGCGTCCTGCTGATTATTGCCGCTCTGGGATGGCGTGAGGGCTTCATTTCCGCCATAACGCTGGCCATTACGCTCCTGAGCATCCCCATTGTTTATGCGCTGACCGGATTCACGCTCAACAGGGTATCCATGGCCGCCATGGTTTTTGCCATCGGGCTTCTGGTTGATAACGCAATCGTCGTGATTGAAAACATTCACCGTCACTGGCACAGCGGCGATGAAAAAACCGCGGCGGTTGCCGTCAGGGCCGTGGCGGAAGTAGGGCCGCCGACTATCCTGGCAACGGTCATGGTCATCATGGCCCTGGTGCCGACCGCCTTTGTAACGGGCATGATGGGACAATACATAAGGCCGCTGCCGGTCGGAGCTTCCATCGGCATGTTCTTTTCCCTGCTGATCGCGTTAACCGCAACACCGTACCTGTGCAACCTGATGTTTCACAACGCGCCGGGCAACATGGACGAATGCTTGAAAGGCGACAACGGGCAAAACAGGAAAAATCTGAAATCAATCTATCTGAACGCGCTGGCATTCATTCTTGACAAACCGGCGCGTATCTTCGGCGTGTATGCCTTATCCATACTGCTTCTGGCAGCGGCGTTTTCCCTGATACCGTCCCGGATCACAACGATCGAGGCCGCTCCGAATAAAGATTCCGACGAGGTGTCGGTCATGATCGACATGCCTCCACAAACCAATCTGGAGATCACCCATGCCCGGGCGGTCGATGTGGCAAGGAAACTCCGGGAATTGCCGGAAGTGACGGTCTGTCAGGTTTATGCAGGCGCGACCGCGCCGTTGTCGTTTCCGGGTGTGGTTCGTCACTACGATTTTCGAATTGAACCGGACAAGGCGGAAATTCAGGTTCAACTGAAACCCGCTCCGGAGCGAAAAAGAACCAGCCACGAGGTGGCCCTGCAACTGCGATTGCTGATTGCGCCGATGCTGTCGGATAAAGACATGTTCTTTACCGTCGCAGAGCTTCCGTCGGCGCAGCCGACAATGGCGGGAGTCGTCGCCGAAATTTACGCTCCGGATGAAGAGCAGAGACTGAAAACCGCTGAAACCGTGAAGGCCGCTTTTTCCAAAATACCCGGCGTCGTCAGCATCGACTGGACGGCCAGACGAGGAGCGCCGGAACTTGCGTACGAAATCGATCTGCAGAAAGCGGCCATGCGCGGCGTTGTCGCCGCCCAGGCGGCCGATACGGTTCGCACCATGATCGCAGGAGATGCCAGCGTAATGGCCCAACTTCCGGACGAACGGGAAGGCGTCCCGATTACGGTCCGCCTGTCACGCGCTCAGCGGACAGGCCCCGAGGATATCAACGCGTTGCTCTTTACTCCGATGGCGGGCGGGATGAGCGTTCCGGCCCCCGATATCGGAAAGCTCAGAAAAAATGAAGGATCCTATCCCTTGATGCGCAAAGACCTTCAGCCCGTTGTGATGGTGATGGCTGAATCAACCCGGTTGGGCGGATCCTATGCCATGCAGGATATTTCCAGACTTTTGGAAAAAGAACCGACCGCGAATTCCCGGCCCATCGAGATCACCTGGAAGGATACGGTCGCCCGGCAGGGAAGCCGTATGCTCAACTGGGCGGGAGAGTGGACGATCCAGCGAGATATTTACAGCGATCTCGGGATCGCCTTTCTTGCCGTTTTGTTTCTCATCTATGCCATGCTGGTTGCCTGGTACGGATCTTTCCTGATCCCCCTCATCGTCATGCTGCCGATTCCGCTCATTTTTATAGGCGTGATTCCGGCTCATGCGCTCCTGGGAAAGGCCATGAACGGAGCGGGAACGGTCGGGGTCATCGGTCTGGCCGGAATCGTCCTGCGCAACTCCATCCTGCTGGTTGATTTCGCCCGAAGCCATATCGCGGAAGGCCTGACCGTAAAAGACGCGGTTTTAGAGGCCTGCTCACTGAGAGCCAGACCGATTATCATTACCGCTCTGGCCATTATCCTCGGGGAGAGCGTTCTATATTTCGATGAAACAATGCAGGGCGTGGGCATTACCATGCCCGCCGGAACATTCATTTCAACCCTGCTGACCCTTGGCGTCGTCCCGATCGCCTATTATCAGCTTGCGTCTCTGCAGCAGAAAAGAGCCCTGAAAAAACGGCAATCCCCGATTTGATTTAGAAGATGCAATAAAGAGAGAGTATTTTTATTGAAGCTGTACTATCCTGATTTCTCATCCGGCAAGAGCCCAGTATTTTTGGAAACTCTTTCCAGCAGCGATCATGGATATTGAAAGTCTTTGCGCTTGATAAATTTCCCATCCTCTCTCTGAAGTCTTTTTCATTATTTATATACCTATTAGAATCTTGTCTTAGCTTTTGAAAACAATATTAAAATCTTTCTTATTTTCACAGATATTATTGCCATAGCGCGCGAAATGCGTCCGTGCGGATGCACTTGTCCATGAAAATTATTCCCTTGTTAATGCTTCATCTATCACCTGGCGGATGACTTCATCCGGCCAACTTTTTTTAAACATCCGTTCAGGCAATCTTTCTAATATGGATGAAATACGTTTCCCGTTGGAAATTGCTTTTTTCAGATCGTTCGATATCGATAAAGGAGCGGAATCAGTTTTCTTAGATATTGCGTCCCTGAGAGCAGAAGGTATGTCTTTTAATTTACCAACAATTCTTCCGCGCACGAGACTCGTCAGCATTGAATTATCATATCCGCCAAGAGGCGCCCGAATATCATCTTTGAAAAACACCAGGGGCTTACCGGCTGCATACGCAAGTGCCGCCTCCACGATCATACCTTCGTCGGGAACACGTCCGTTCAGATTGCATACGACTGCATTGCATCTTTCGATCAGTTCATATACGTCCAGAGAAAATATGGCGTAATCAATACTGGTACGTAACCCGGAAACGATTGGCGGAAACGAGAAGTTTGAGAAACGCAAGACATAACTTTCCATTCCATCCCGATGGGGCAAGAATGTTTGAAAACCTGCGTCTTCCAGAACTTTTGCAATTGCGCTCATACCACCGATTTCTTCCGCGCAAAACAATGGCCCTGAACAATAAATTCGGTATTTTTCCATGTTAGATTTCCGATATCATTTATTAACGATCCTGCGGAAAAAAACTTTCAGAAATTACAGGAGCGCGTTACCCCTCCTCATCGTACGATCGTCGCCTGTGGGGCATTTCAAACAGTTGATTTTTCATCCATCCTTCACCAATTGCTGCTTGCTGACTTTTTCTAGACATTCAACGACGAAGCTCAGCAATGGCGCGGCGATCGGGTGGAGCGTCGGGTTAAGTATTAATTATTACACCGCACAGGTTTATTCCCTTTAGGCGAATTCGTTGTGTATTCAAGGTTAAGGTGCGTATAGATATTTTGCCAGTAAATAGGATTGTTTGCACCAATGTGCCGACAATACGCGCCGAATGATTCTGACGTTTCAAGAGAAAGAAATTCTTTATTTGTGATAAACCATTCCTCATGCGCATCAACTTCACCCATAATTGGCCATTCATATTTTCGAAATTCGGGTGATTTACGTGGTAATTTATTTGACAATTCAGCCAAATGTTTAAGCTTGGCTAATAAAGCATCTGGAATGAACCGACCGAGAGCAGCAATAGGAAGTTTACAAAGTTTTATTTCTTTCGCAAATAGCTCTTCAAAATTATTTCTATTCGCATAAAATAGATACCTGTTTGCAATTCTCAATTTTAGCGCAATGTCAAATTGAAAAACATCATATCCTTGAAGTATAGAGCGAGGCAAATAATAACGATAGTGTTTCCAATAATAGCTTTCTTCTTTCGCCCCTTTGATGTTTGGTTGCTCCTTTTGAAGAGCTTCAGCGAAAATGTCTATAATATGTTCTGCTTCTGATATTGTCATATAAATATTTTAGCTTAACGAGCCTGTAGAAAAACTCCAAAATAAAATTTTCGTGTCATTTTTGGGGGTCTTCTTACCCCCTCTCCATCATCCGATTGTCGCTTGTGGGGCATTCTCCGCGGTCGATTTTTGTGCATCAACCGCTGAATGCCGTTTCCTGACTTATTCTACAGGCTCAACGAAAAGCTGAGCCGGAGCGGGCCAGCGGCCCGCGATCGGCTCTAGCGGCTGGTTGGGCTTTACCAATCATAGCTTTCAACACGAATCCCTTTTCCTGTTTGATGAACAACGCGAATTTTTGAATTTCTCACGTCAATGTGCCAATTTGCAAAAGCTGGCATTGTGACCAAATGTTTTAATTGGCCACCGCGTTTATCAGACACAAATAACATCAGTTCATAATTATCAGACGCGTATCTGTTTACTCCAACTAGAAGTTTGTTTTTTGGTTCCCTCTTTGCAACATGCGTATTATTCTGGATATAATTCGCAGAGTAATGTGCACCGTTGAATGTAATACTGGACTCCTTATATCCGTCTTCAAAAATAATAAAAGAAATGCCGTTATTTTGTTGTTCTTTAAATAACAGCGTAGTTGTTTCTTTCACCGGATCAAATATTGCCAAGTTTGTGCATGCAGACCGTGTTGAGCTAAGTCGTCCTTTCCCTTCGATGGCTGTGATTACTCCTTTGTAATACAGCCCAGTAATTGAATCGTATTTTTCGATATCAACTGGACGCGCATCGCCTGCAAATGCAGATGTGCTCATAATAAATATTGCTAGTATTGAAAGGTACTTCACGAGAACCTCCTTTGATCTAAATGTAATTTCAAGTTCACGGTGCAACAATAATTATTCCTCGCCCAACCATTAATCTACGTGACACGTAATATCCGGGTTTTTGTACAAAAGCTGTTTTGAAGACAATTTCAGCTAACACAAGAAGTGATTAAATATCAATTAAATATTAATTATTGCTATCCACAATTGGTCTTTATTATCGGCAAATGCAGAAGTGGTTTTTTCCGGGAAATTTGTCCGGTGCTAAGAAATCCGACATACACGAGTGTAATGTAAACAGTGTATGTCCCGGCTAATTTTCGAATGATTGACTTCAGGAAGGAAATCATGACTTGTGAGAGTCGTTACAAATACCATCAAGAAAACTTCTTTTTACGAAAGACGTAATATTTTGCAAGACAGTGGCTGACTTCTGCTGAACTTGTCTTTATCCCCGCGAATAATCCTATCAGGCTCTACCCTATTTCATCACAACCTCTTCAGAAATAAAGTTGATCGTTTTGCTCCGGTCAATGAACCGGTCCTCGTCGTCCCGAAGAACTTTTCCTGCATCGGAGAGATACCATTTGCTCATCTTTTGAAACGACTCCAGATCGGCAAACCACAGCTCTACAACGCCGTCCCAGGCCGGTTCACGGTCATTGAGTTTGACCTGATGATTCTGGACATACCGAACGATGCCCGGCATGTGTTGAAGAGCAACGGACGCATGGACTTCCTTCCAGTATCCGGAAAACTCGTCACGCGTCATCCCGGGTTTTCGTTTAATCAGTCCGATTAATTTGATCATTTTCATTTTCCTCACGATGCAATTCAATTGCAGATATCTTATGTTTTTCGGCAATTCATTATTACAAAAGATGTCACTCCGTGCAAGCGAAGCGCGACACGGAATCCAGGCAACCTTTAAACCACTGGATTCCCCGGCATGCGCAGGGCTTCGCTGCATCCGCGGGAACGGCTGTTTTCTTCGCCATGGTGTTTATCACAGTCTCCCGTGAAAGGTTTCACGGCGGGTGAGCGCATCCTGCACTCCCTGTCGTGACGAGGAGGAGAACTCGTGATGATTCATTCTCCGATGGCACCTTTTGCACCTGCATAATTTCCGGAATCATACATCCTCACGGTCCGTCCGTGGACCATGAGGATGTTGGATATCGGGCAATGATACCGTCAGCCGGATCGTTTGCCGCTTTTTTACTCTCCGAAATACTGCCCCTGCATTTTAATGGTGACGCCGGCGCTCTTGGTGAGACACAGAGCCAGGCCTTCGATCTTGGGCAGTTCATAGTCGAAGAAATAGGCGCAGGTTAACAGTTTTCCCTGATAGAAATTGATGTCGTCCTGTTCCAGCTTGCCGGCCAGCGCTTTCTTCGCCGCGGTGGCCTGAATAAGCCACTGCCAGGCAATCGCGATGATGCCAAAAAATTCCAGATAAACCGCCGCATCCGCCATGAACAGTTCCACGTCGCCCTTCATGGCAATGCCCATGAGATGGGAGGTGACATTCTGCAGCTTGCCCATCGCGGCTTCCAGATCGGCCGCGTAGGCCTTGAGTTCGGCGTCTGCCGAGGCCGCCTTGATGGCCTTCTGGACTTCGGCAAAATACAGCATGGCGGCTTTGCCTTTTTTCATGGTCATCTTCCGGCCCAGGAGGTCCATACCCTGGATGCCCGTCGTTCCTTCGTGAAGCGTGTGAATCCGGACATCGCGGTAGAGCTGTTCAACGGGAAATTCGTCGCAGAAACCATATCCGCCGAGGATCTGGATAGCGGTGCTGCACGACAGAATCCCCATTTCCGCCGGATAGGTTTTTGCCACGGGAGTCAGAAGCTCCAGAAGCAGGTTGTAATTTTCATGCTCCTCGCCCTGGGTCACATGTTCCAGATCTTCATAAATACCGCACTGCATCAGGAGAGACAGCGATCCTTCCACAACGGCTTTCTGAAAGAGCAGCATTCTCTTGATATCGGCATGCTCGATAATGGGCACCTGGGGCGCCAGAGGATCTTTCGAGTTGATCTTCCGGCCCTGAGGACGCTCCTTCGCGTATTCGAGCGACGCATAATAGGCGGCGGAAGCAATGCAGGCCGCGCTCATGCCCACGTCGATGCGCGCGCCGTTCATCATCTGAAACATGTATCCCAGCCCCTTGTTGGCCTCGCCCACCAGCCAGCCGCGGCAGTCATCGTTTTCGCCGAAGGCCAGCTGCGTGATGGGAGCGCCCCGGTATCCGAGTTTGTGATAGATGCCCGCGCAGTTAAGATCATTGGGCTCCAGCGTTCCGTCATCCTTGATGCGCTTCTTCGGAATGATAAAGAGCGATATGCCCTTCACGCCTGCCGGAGCGCCTTTGATGCGGCCGATGGCCAGATGGATGACGTTGTCGACGCCGTTGTGTTCGCCCGCGGAGATGAAAATCTTCTGGCCTTTCATTTTGTAGTAGCCCTGATCGGTGGGCGTGCCGGTCAGCGTGATGTCCGACAGAGAACTGCCTGCCTGCGGCTCCGTGAGCGCCATGGTGCCCTGCCATTCGCCCGACATCATTTTGGGCAAATATTGATTGCGGGTATTTTCATCGCAGTAGGAGGCGATGAGTCCGGCCGCACCCGTGGTCAGACCGGGATAGACGGAACCGGAATAGTTGGCCGCGGCCCAGATGGCCGTCGGGGTGAGCATGCCGATGATCATGGGAAGTTGCTGACCGCCGATTTCACAGGGAAATGAAGAACCAATCCATCCGCCGGCGCCGCACTCCCGCATAATCGTGCGAACCTGGGGATGAACCTTGACTTCGCCGTTCACATATTCGGGCTGCTGGCGGTCCATTTCCGTAAAAATGGGTTTGAAAAGATCCTTCCCCATTTTCATCGCCGTTTCCATGACCATGTCGAAAACTTCCCGGCTGTGGTCCGCATACCTGGGATACTGGAGCAGCTGCTCCACATTGAACATCTCATAAAGTAAAAACTTCAAATTCCGATCGCTGATAAATTTTTCTGCCATTTTTCTTTTCCTTTTTTCTAAAATGATTTACTGCTCAACCTCTTTAACGATTTGCCGCCCGGGCTGCGGCCTGCCGCATGAAATGCTCCAGCGCCAGCGCGTTGCCGACGGACTGCGAAAACGATTTATGCGGCGCCAGCTTGCGGATAAACAGAATTTCCTCATCCGTCGGAACGGGAAACCCGGACAGGGGATCGGCAACCTTCAAATCCCAGGGAATATCCTTGCGGACGCTTTCCACCGTAACGCCGGGGAAAAGCGCATCGAGGTACATCTCTTTGGTCACCGGATCGAACTTGAAGATTCCCTTGGGCGTAATCAGAATGCTCGGCCCCGATCCCGGCGTATAACGGCCGGATTTTTCCCGCTCATCGCCGCCGCCCAGATACCCCGCGGACGTCAGATAGGGAAGTTTTTCCACAAAATCCTTACCATTCATGGACAAAATCGTCTGCTTTGCGTATCCGTAAAACTCCGGCGCGCCGCCCGCGGCGGTGATGCGCGGTGATTTGGAAGGTTCTCCCAGATAGGATGTATTGATATTGCCGTACTTGTCGATCTGGCCTACGCCCAGGAACGCCTTGTCCATGTAACCGGCATAAGCAATGGTCGTAAAGACACTGAACAGATCGATGGCGCAGCCATATCCCCGCGTACTTGTGGCGTCGGCAACATTCATCGGCAATATCGACGGTTCAAAATCAACAATTCCCGATTCCATCACCAGCACCGCTTCCGGCGCGTGCGTCTGCTTGGCAAGCGCTCCCGCCAGCATCGGCATTCCGACCCCGAGCAGCACGACATCGCCGTTTTCAATTTGCCGGGAAGAAGTCACCACCAGCAATTCTTCTTTCGTTACCTGCTTACTTAACATCGACAATTTCTCCTTTCTCGGCAATAAGCTTCTCCAGACCGGCCATATCCACACCGAGCGCGTGGGATATGCCGTGCACATCCCAGCCCGAATCATACGCAATGCCATAGTTGGCCGGCGCCGAGTAATAAGACTTCGCCTTGAAGCGGTCCAGGGAGTACTGGCCGAACAGCTGGACATAATGCTGGATGTACGCCGTGCGATCCGGGAGTTTATAGACCCATTCGTCCAGTATCGGAGCAAGCCCGGCCGGGGATGCAAGCGCGGCATTGATGATGCTCAGCATCACGCCGTCGGGATTCCGGTATCCCGGCAGTTCGGACGGATGACATCCGTAAGGTTCTTCAATGACGGCGCTTACCCGGAATCCGGGAACAATCGTATGGTGGGGGCTGGACTTGATGATATCGTAGTCCACAAGCTCCTCACAGGTAACGATAATGTTTTTGCTGGCCAGGCAGGCATGAACCGTCGACCCCAGGCCGCCCCAGTGCTGGGCGTTGCCGTGCCGGTCGGCGCGCTGCACATGCAGGAGGCAGACATCGGGATTGACGGCGGGCACCACGGGGATATCGCGTTTGGTGAAGGGGCACTTCACCACGCCGAATTTTTCCTCGCCCAGGTACCCCCGGACCTTGAAGACGTCCGAATCCATGATTGCCGGCAGTACCGGCATGAAGGAATACCCGAACGCACCGGCTGCGAGACGCGCGTTGTACGTAAAGTTGCTGTAATCCTCCACCTGAATTTTTCCCGCTCTCTGGTAGCGTTCGACCATGCCGCCGGCCGCGCGTCCGCCCCATTTGTGCAGAAAGGCGGTGCATACTTTTTCCACACAGTCTCCGCCCACCAGAAATTCGGCGTCCGCAATACCGGACTGGCTGAAATACGTCAGCCCTCTTTTCTTCTGGCGGATAATTTCAAATATCAGGCTGTACGGAAGCGACTCCGTGTAATTCCCGGTAATCACGGTGTCGCCGTCCTTTACAAAACGACTGACTGCTTCTTTGGTCGTCATCACTTTGGATGACAGGTTCTTACCCATAATTATTACCCTCCGCTTTGAATTTCATTATTGAACAGTCACAATCATCCATCATCTCTTATTCTCCCCAGTCATTCTTGCCTTTGCAGCGGTCCAGGGTCTGGTCCATCCACGGCAGAATTTTTTCCGCGGGGATCATGGCGGAAGATCCCGCCCCCGAAAAAGCACTGAACCAGTAATAAGGCGGGATGTTCATCCCGGCTTTCTGCTTTTCGGGCCGCACGTACTCAGACACATGCAGGTCCTGGATCGCCTTGTGATCGCAGGCCCTCATCCGAACCACCTTGCCGTTGGGATATGCGTAGACATCTCCTTCCCAAACCTCGATGATCTTTTCGGGATGGGTGCTTTTCGCCCGGGAAATAACGGATAAAAGCCAGAGCATCTGCCCCTTGTACATGCCGAAATCGTTGAGGGGCCACTGGTACAGGATGGAATTATAGGGCGCTTTCCATTTCTTCCAGGCATTCTGATACATCCGGTAATATTTGATTTCATCTTTCGACCGGAAAAACGGATTTTCCCTGCCGTATTGCGTCAGATTGACCAGACCCTCGGTGCCTTCCACACCGATTTCGGAAAGCGCAACCGGGTCCGTCATATAGAAATTGGCAAACGGCAGCATCACCCCCATCTGACGGGCCTGTTTAAAAAGATTGCCCGCATCGGGATACCAGTCGCCGGTAAAGACCACTTCGGCGCCGGAGGCTTTGATCTTGGTCAGAAACGGCGCATAATCCGTCAAGAACAACTTGTGATAATCTTCGCCGACAATCTGCGCTTCCGGATAATATTCCTTCAGACCTTTCTTGAATGAATCAGCCAGCCCCCGACCAAGTAAATAATCCTGGCAGAGAATATAAAACTTTTTTTCCTTCTTGCGGAACTGGCCATAATAGAAAGCAAACGCCCGCCCCATTTGTGAAACGTTCATGGTCAGCATAAAGGCGTTGCGGTTGAAATTGGCGGCATCCATCAGTTCGTCGGAGTTGGCCGAGGAGACGACGGAGATCACGTTATACTGTTTGGCCATCTGGTTGACGATTTTTACCAGGTGGCTGCCGTGCCCGGAAATCAGGAACTGGGCTTTATCTTGAAGAATCGCGCGTTCGCAGACTTTCCTGGTGCCGACGGGACTCATCTGGTTGTCCGCCTTGACGATTTCCACCAGCTTTTTCTTTCCATCAACGAAAATGCCGCCCTTCTTGTTGACGGCATGGGCGATCCACTGAAAATACAAAAAGTCCATTTGTCCAACCTGTGCGGCGGGCCCGGAAAACGGGGCGATGATAGCGATCTTAATGGTATCACCGGTCGGAATGACGGGATTGTTGGGATCGAAATCCGACATGTCCGGAAACGACTTCAGGTCAAGCAACGGCTGAGTGATCTGTGCTTTACCATTGGGCACTTTACCATCGGGTACTTTACCGGATGACGGTTTGGCCGCCCCATAAACCCCGGGAACCGCAAACAGGAAAGCAACCAGAAACACCACAAGGAAACAATACACCTCAAAACGCTTAGAGCAATTTCTCATTGAACATCTCCTTTCCTTTTCATACTGACTTTTGTCATGCTGATATTGGCGCATATTTTTTTCCATCTGATTGAATCATCCGTTACGGAAGCAGGCATAATCCTTCAATCCGGGAAGAGTGCTGTCATTCAATTATTTCGGGTACACCTCGAGGTTCAAATCTGCATGAAGTGAGCATTTTTTATGCCAACCGGTTGGGTGCTGGCATTCCGTATAATATCAGCAAATTACCGAATCTCTTTTTTTGAGTTTCTGATATTGAAACACCCGGTGTCCGATTTCCGCATGATGTGATCGGTCAGATGTCCGATGATGGGACAAATAAGAATGAAAGAAAATGAATTGACCCGTTATTAAAATATTCGCCAACGGAAAAAAGTATAACACCCAGAGTGCAATGGAAGCATCTGTGGCATTGCAACGGAAATGCAGTGCAACAGATGTGCACTTTGCCACGAATGATCCGCCTTCAGACACGGATTCGAACATTCTTCTCATCCGCGGAGCGCCACATGCCGATTCCTTTTCCGCTCGGACCACGACACCAGAACGGCATTGTGTTTTAATGATCAACCTTGCTGCGTCTAAATCCTCTTGACTCACACGACGCTGTCTTTTAAGCTCAAACCCGCAAAAAAGAGGTCTTTATCGACTGACAAGAAAGGATGAATATGAGAAACATAAAAGAGTTGTTTGATCTGTCCGGACAGGTGGCGATTGTAACAGGCGGAGGGTACGGACTGGGTTACCAGCTGGCCCATGCCCTGGGAGAGGCCGGCGCAAATCTGGTGATTGCCGCCAGAAAGCTCGACAAGTGCAAAACCACCGCCGCCGCCATGGAGAAGGAACTGGGCGTTAAAGTGCTGCCCGCCCGTCTTGACTTAACGATCCCTGAAGAAATTGACGCCCTGTTCGAACTTGTGAAGCAGGAATTCGGCAAGGTGGACATTCTGGTGAATAATTCGGGTGTGGCCCTGGTGGATTCCGTCTTTAAATACCCTCTGGATAAATGGCACCAGGTCATTGACACCAATCTTACCGGACTGTGGCTGATGTGCCAGAAGGCGGGCTCCCTGATGACCAGACAGGGATACGGCCGGATCATCAACATTTCGTCCATTACCGGTTTGATCGGCTGTCCCAGTGATATTGTGATGTCTCCCCCTTATAATGCTTCCAAAGCGGCGGTCATGGGACTGACCCGGGATCTCGCGGTAAAATGGGCGAGAAAGAATGTAACCGTGAACGCACTGGTCCCCGGCTGGTTTGAAAGCGACATGGGAGAACAAAACAAGCCCGTGCACGACAAGCTCAACGAATACTATATCCCCATGGGACGCTTCGGACATGACGACGAACTCAAGGCCGCTCTGCTTTTCCTTGCATCGCCCGGCGCATCTTATGTTACCGGAGCCAGCATCGTTGTCGACGGCGGCATATCCATTCAGTAGAGGATGTCAAACCGCCCGGCCGGCGTCCGCGCCTTCCCAGATCGCATCCAGCGCCTTTCGGGCTTCGCGCGCATCGCCGATCACGCGGAAGGGGTAACCTTTATCCTGCAGGAACGTTTCAACGGTTCGATCCGGCTTGACGCCTGCCGCCATGACGATTGTGCCGAAGTCTCCGATTTCCAGGATCTGCCCGTCCTGATCGAGAACAATGCTGTTGCGCTTGATTTCCAGGCATTTCGCGCGGACGAAAACTTTCACGCCGCTTTCCTCGATGAATTTCATGGCGAATACTTTGCGTGTGCGGCCGAGGCCGCCCCCCACCTCTTCAAGCATTTCGATGATGGTGACTTTCTTCCCCTGATTGGAAAGCAGTTCCGCGACTTCCATGCCGATCAGGCCTCCGCCGATCACCGCCACCGATTGTCCGGTGGATTTGCTGCCGGCCAGTACGTCGTGACCCGACATGACATGTTCCCCGTCGCTTCCGGCAATCGGAGGAACAAAAGGCGCAGATCCCGCAGCGACAATAATTTCATCGGGTTTCACCTCATCGAGAATCTTCTCCGTCAACGGTGTATTCAGGCGGACCTGCACACCCAGGCGTTCGGCCATTCTGCCCATTTGCAATGCGGCCTCAGCCATTTCCTTCTTCCAGGGTACGGCGCCCGCCAGGAAAAACTGCCCCCCCACACGGTCGTTCTTTTCGATCACAACCACATCGTGGCCGCGCTTTCTGGCTACCATGGCCGCTTCCAGCCCTGCGGGACCAGCGCCCACCACCAGGACCTTCTTCCTGTGATCGGCAGACGTAATGGCGTATTCCAGTTCCCGGCCCGTCAGCGGATTGCGCAGGCAACTGATCGGTTTTCTTTCATTGAACAGGCGATCGGCGCAACCCTGATTGCACCCGATACACTTGATGATGTCATCCAGAGCGCCGGCTTTTGCCTTGTTGCAGAATTCGGGATCGGCAAGCTGTCCGCGGCCCACCGCGACAAAATCGGCCTTTCCTTCTCCGATCAGCCGGTCGGCCATTTCGGGATCATTGATTCTCAGTGCGGCAACAACGGGAATTTTGACGGCGGATTTAACGGCGGCGGCATTTTCCACATTCAAACCCGCCGGCAGATCCAGCGGAGGGATGATCATTTGCAGCGCGCCGTAACAGCCAGCCGATACATGCACGGCGTCAACGCCTGCTTTCTCCACCATTTTTGCAACAACTTTTGCATCCTCGACGGTCAGTCCGTCCGGCACATACTCATCCGCGCTCAAGCGATACAGAACCGGAAAATCCGGTCCAACTTTCTCACGCACGTTTTGAATCACCGCCAGAGCGAAGCGCGCCCGGTTCTCGAAAGAGCCGCCGTACTCATCCGTGCGGTGATTGGAATACGGACTCAGAAACTGGGCAATCAGATACCCGTGCGCAGCATGAATTTCAATGGCTTCAAAACCGGCTTTTTTCGCCCGAAGCGCACCGTCTCCGTATGCCTCGACCATCTCTTCAATCACTTCCTTCGTCATTTCGACCGGCATTCCCTTGCACATGGGACAGGGAATCGGCGAAGGCGCAATGAGCGGCCGGTCCGTCCAGCGGCTGTAAGTCTGTCGTCCGGCGTGCCAGATCTGAATGGCCGCCCGGCCGCCTGCCTTTTTGATCGCATCGGCCAACCGCGTCAGTCCCGGGATAAACGAATCGTCATAAATGGAAAGGTTGCGGGGAGCCTTGCTGGTCGGATGCACAGCCGCGATTTCCACGATGTTCATACCGCAGCCGCCTTTGGCCCTGGCCACATGATAGGCAATCAGTTTATCGGAAACCAGACCGCCTTTGTCCGGATACAGCGACCCCATGGCAGGCAGGATGACTCTGTTTTTTAAGATGAGCGAACCGATCTTCGCTTCGCTGAAAAGGTGATTCAAAGGCATGGCACAGTCCTCTTGGATAATTTTCGCTTTTTAGAGGGAACGGTCACGACCGTTCCCTACAACATCCGACGGTTCTTCTTTTCTATTTCAGCGTTACCTGAAAAATTAACAGGTAAAAGCCTCATCCGGAATCATGAGCGGCGTATCATCCGCCAGTTTGATGGCCTCTGAGCGGGCTTTCACCGTCGTCAGAATTTCAAACGCAAAAAACCGGGCGGCAGCCGTCTTTCCCGTATAAAAAGCCGCTTCCTTATCTTCGCGATGCAGCTTGCTTTGCTTCTCGGTTGTATCGGCGCCCTTTTGTTTATAAATGGTTTCGAGTTTGCCCGTGGCAATCAAGGCGCCCTCCAGCAGAAAATGGCCGATCACCACGTCGCCCATGATTTCCAGGAACTTGCTCGCGTTGAGAATCGGAATCAGGAAATCCGGTGTTTTGGAAAGCTGCGCAAAATGTTTTCTTAAATTGTCATAAGCGTCAACCGCTTCTTCCAGAAAAGCGGCCTGTCCGGCAAGCGCAGTGTTGTTTTTGGCTTGTGCGATATTTTTCCGGATCCTGCCTAGCAGGTTTTCCATATTTTTACCGCCGCGCTGACCCAGCTTCCGGCCGACCAGATCGATGGCCTGAATGGCGTTGGTGCCTTCGTAAATGGTCGCGATTTTTTCATCGCGCAGATACTGTTCGATGGGATATTCCGCGCAGTATCCGTAGCCGCCGTGAACATCAATCGCCAGCGAACAGCACAGAAAACCTTTGTCGGTGGTGTAGGCTTTGATAACCGGGGTAAGCAGATCCAGGTACCCTTCCCAGTCGGCCTTCTCTTCTTCGGAGGTGGCGGCCTTGTGCATATCGACGCAGTACGCTCCGAAATAGCACATGGCTCTCATCCCTTCAACATGGGACTTCATCCACAGCAGACGGCGGCGGATATCGGGATGGTTGATAATCGTCACCGGCTTGGCGCCCGGTTTCTTCCCATCCCTGATCGAAACGCTCTGAACGCGCTCCTTGGCGTACGCAACCGCCTTCTCAAAAGAAGCCGAAGCCATGTCCAGTCCCTGCATTCCGGAATTGATCCGGGACTCATTCATCATCTGGAACATCACCTTGATGCCTTCACGCTCCCCGCCCAGCAGTTCGCCGATGCAGTTGCCGTCTTCCCCGAAGTTCAACGTACATGTAGGGCTGCCGTGAATGCCCATCTTGTGCTCGATGCCGCCGGTCTTGACATCGTTTAGTTCTCCTAAAGAACCGTCATCGTTCACCTTGATTTTCGGAACGATGAAGATGGAAATTCCCTTGGTGCCGGGGGCATCTCCTTCAATCCGCGCCAGAACGGGATGAATGATATTCGGCGTCAGGTCGTGATCGCCGGAGGTGATAAAACACTTGGTTCCCGTAATCAGGTATTTCCCGTCGGGAAGACGGCGGGCGGAAGTCTTCAGTGCACCGACATCACTGCCCGCGCCCGGTTCGGTAAGGCACATCGTGCCCGCCCAGTCGCCGGCATATAAGCGGGTCATATATTTTTCTTTTTGCGCGTCCGTTCCAAAATTCTTGATCAGCGCCGCGGCGCCGGAAAACATGAACAGCCCCATCATCAGGCTGTAGTTGGCCGCGCCGAAAAGTTCCGTCGTTGCCAGATTCACCGAGAAGGGAATGCCCTGGCCGCCCACATCCGGGTCGTCCATCGGGTGGATCCACCCGCCTTCGATAAATTTCTTATAAGGCTCATGGAAACATTTGGGCGCATAAACCTTACCGCCCTTGAAGGTACAGCCTTCCCGGTCGGACTCAGCCAGCGTAGGCGCCATGACGTTCACGGCGAATTTTTCCGCCTCGTTTAAAATCATGGTTAAATCGTCCTTGGAAAAACCCGCAAACGCCTCGTATTGAAAAAGCTGTTCGACACCCAGTTGCTCAAAAAGAACAAACTGCTGATCCCGCGTATTGACTAACATGTTGCTCATGATCATTCTCCATTATTCATCATTCTCAGTTTCAGCTCTGCTTCAGTGCTTCACGGGCAATTATCATTTTCTGGATTTCCGTCGTTCCCGCTCCAATTTCATGATGCTTGGCATCGCGGAAATACCGGGCGACTTTATATTCTTCCATATAGCCGTACCCGCCCATGATCTGAACGGCGTCTATGGCCGCTTTCATGGTAATCGTGGAGGAATACAATTTCAGAATGGAGGCTTCCCGGGACACTTTTAATCCCTGATCGGCCGCCCGGCAAAGCTGATAAAGATAATTTCGGGAGAGTTCGATGCCAACGGCCATCTCGGCGATTTTTTCCTGAATCATCTGATAATCGCCGATGCGGTGTCCGAAACAGACTCTCTCGTTGGCGTACTTTACGGAAGCTTCATAACAGGCCTGAGCGATGCCCACGGTCGATGCGCCTTCCATGATTCTTTCCACATCCAGGGCTTCCATCATATATTTGAAGCCGTCTCCGATCGTTCCCAGAACCTGATCCTTATGCACCCGGACATCATTTAAGAAAACCTGGCCGGTCGGTGATGATCTCATGCCCAACTTTTCCAGCGGAGGCCCGGTTTCCAGACCGTTCATGCCGCGTTCGAGAATAAAAAACGTTCCGCCCTTGATTTTGCTTTCTTCCCGGCTGGTGCGCGTCAGAATGGCAAAATAGTCGGCAATCGGCGCGTTGGTAATGAAGGTTTTGGACCCGTTCAGGATGTAGTAGTCTCCGTCCTTCGTCGCGGTCGTTTTGATTCCCAGCGCATCGGAACCGGCATCCGGCTCGGTAATGGCCAGGCCGCCGATCTTTTTCCCCTCGATCACCGGGCGCATGTATTTTTCCTTCTGCTCGTGCGTCCCGTGATTCATCTGGGCGCGGGCAAAAAGAATGATATCGGCAAAAAGCGTGATGTCAAAGCCGGCGCTCAGCCTCGCGGTTTCTTCGCCGATGATGGCCCGGGAGGCCAGCGATAAATTATTGCCTCCGTATTCTTCAGGAAAGAAAGTCCCCAGAAATCCCAGCTCACCCATTTTCCGGACAAGTCCGGGCAGCAACTTGTGGTCTTTTTCCAGCTCTTCCGCGATCGGCTCCAGCTCTTTGGCAAAAAATTTTCTGATGCTGTCCTTTAACATTAGCTCATCAGATGTCAGCAGCTCTATCAGCATTGTTTTATCCTTTTCTTGTTTGATTCCATTTTCAATGCAGCAGTGGTATTTACTTTTTGCAGGGAACGGTCACAACCGTTCCCTGCAAATTCCGTTTTTTCAATCCTCGATCCGGAACTGTAATCAGCCCTGTCCGAACAGAGCGCGGACCCTGTCAATGTCCTTGGGACGCAGAAGTTCATGCGCGCCCACGCGGCTGACCGGCGGCATGCCGAGCTTTTTATGCATATCGGCACGAAGCTCCGCCATTTTCAGACCGGCGCTCAGGCAGTCAAAAATGGGAGCGTCAAAATCCGGAACCTTGCTGATTCCGGCGGCGGAAGCCATGGTGCTCAGGCCGGCGCTCCCGATCACGATCGAATTGGCGCCACCCTCAATGAGCTTCTTTGATTTTTCAATCAGTTCTTTTCCGATCCAGGGCAGATCCAGAAACCCCTTGGTGAATGCATCCGAAGACGGAATGGAAATCCGTTCAACGCCCGACAAACGGTTCTTCAGACCGTAGCGCACGGTCAGCTCTTCGCAGTATTCCGCCCAGCGCCGGTCTTCCACCGTCAGGATGCCGAACTTGTTGCCGTACATGCAGGCAATCAGCATGGCCGCTTCCATCGGACCGACCACCGGAATATCGACGATTTCGGAGGCTTCGTAAACGCCCGGGTCGCCCGAGCAGGCCACCATGATGGCATCGTATCCTTCCTTTGACGCCTGATACATGCATTCGATGATGTCCGTCCGGTTGAGCTGGATGAAATAAGACATCACGGTATCCGACGCGCGTTTGAGCCTTTTGACATACTTCCAGCCCAGTTCCGTATCGGCACGCTTCACTTTGTTGAAATTCTTGGTCAGCAGTTCGGTATAGGGACCCGAAACAGACTCCTCATTGATGTTTACGATGCATATTTTCATAAGTTCTCCTGTTTTTGACATAGTTGAATTATTTAAAATCGTTCATACAAAACCGTGAGCCCGACACCGCCGCCGCCGCACAGCGAGGCCATGCCTTTATGCAAGCCGCGTTTCTCCATTTCATTGAGCAGAGTCACCGTAATGCGCGCGCCGGAGCAGCCCACCGGATGGCCCAGAGCAATGCCGCCGCCGTTGACATTGGCGATCTTCCGGTCGAATCCCAGTTCCTTTTCACACCCGAGGTACTGAGCCGCAAAGGCCTCGTTGAGTTCAATCAGTTCCAGATCGTTGAGCGTCCAGCCCGCTTTTTTGAGGGCTTTGCGGGTTGCTTCCACCGGCGTCAATCCCATATACTCCGGCTCCATGGCGTGGAGGCCGGAACTGACAATGCGCGCCAGCGGCTTCAGGCCAAGGGATTCGGCCTTTTCCAGAGACATCACCACAACGCCGGCTGCGCCGTCGTTGATGCCGGAAGCATTTCCGGCGGTCACCGTACCGCCCTTCTTAAATGAGGCGGGCATCTTCGACAATTTTTCAAGTGTTGTATCGGGACGGGGATGTTCATCCGTATCGATTATTTTCGGTTCGCCGCGCTTCTGGGGAATCGGAACGGGAACAATCTCGTTTTTGAATTTTCCTTCCTTGATCGCCGCACAGGCTTTCTGATGGCTCAAAAGCGCAAACTCATCCTGCTCGGCGCGAGTGATATTCAATTTTTCCGCGACGTTTTCCGCCGTAACGCCCATGGCCGGACCGACTCCCAGAAGCGTCAGGCCGTCCCACATGGGATCGCGGATGACATTTTCCCTCATTTTCAGGCCCCAGCGGGCGTCTTCGATCACGTAGGGAACGGTGCTCATGGATTCACTGCCGCCCGCAATGACGATATCCGCCTCGCCCAGGCGAATCGTCCAGGATGCATAAACGATCGCTTGCAGTGAGGATGTGCAGACACGCTGCAGAGTCACGCCCGGCGTGTCCACCGGAAGTCCCGAATGAACAGCAACCACGCGGGCCAGGTTGGTTTCGCGCGTGGTGCGCTGATAGCAGCAGCCCCAGACCACGTCGTCAATCTTCTTATCTTTTAAACCGGCTCGATTCACCAGTTCCTTGATGACGACAACGGAAAGATCCGTATCGTGCAGATCGCGAAATACTCCGCCAAAACTGCCTACGGGCGTTCTTGCCGTTGCCACAATGACCGGTTGTCTTTTATCACTCAATTTTCATTCCTCCTGTTTTATCTGTAATTTTTATTCCGGCAATCAGGGCTAGTATTGCGTCAATCCAGTAATGTCATTTCGACCGAAGGGAGAAATCTAAGATTTCTCATTCGCCTCGCGCCTTCGAAATGACAAAACAGCGTTGACATGACACTAGAAACCCAGGGATAATCCGCCGTCTATGGAAATGGTCTGTCCCGTGATGAATCCCGCATCTTCCGATGCAAGGAAACGCGCCAGTGCGCCCACTTCTTCGGGCTTGCCCGCCCGCTTCATCGGCGTCTTTTCTATCCCGACAATCTGGAATTCCTCGGGCGTGGTCCGGGTAAACATGCTCTGTCCGCCAATCAGCCCCGGCGCCATGCAGTTCACGGTAATGTTGTAACGCGCCCATTCCATCGCCGCACACCGGGTCAGTCCTTCAATTCCACTTTTCGCCGCGCCGTAAGCTGCGCCGGCAATCGACCCTCTGGCGGCAATCGAACTCATGTTCACAATCCGACCGTATTTCTGATCTTTCATCATTGCTCCGAACGCCAGCATGGAGTTCAGCGTTCCTTCCAGATGAACGGAAATGGTTTTTTTCCAGGTTATTTCGCTGATCTTGAACAGCAATTCGTTCTTGTTGTCGCCGTGCGCGTTAACCAGAATATCGGCCCTGCCGAATTTGCCTGCGACTTCCTTCTGCATCCGCGCCACGTCTTCTTTGTTCGACAGATCGCCGATGATCACCAGCGGCTCGCATCCGACTTCTCTGAGTTTGGCCGCGCATGCCTGCGTATGCTTTTCAGCGATATCGGCAACCACCACCTGAATTCCGGCCTGGGCCAGCGCAAGACCAATACTGGTTCCCAGAGCGCCTCCTCCACCCGTCACCACTGCCACTCTTTTGTCTATAGCCATTGATTTCTCCTGATAGATTTTATTGTTTTATTGATTCCCTTTGAAAACCGGTTCTCTCTTTTCCAGAAAAGCCGTTACGCCTTCCTTGACGTCGTCCGCCGCAAACACCTCGCCGAACAGTACGGCTTCCATCTGCAGAGCGTCGTTAAGCGGCATCTGCAACCCGCGGTTGACGGATTTCTTGGCCAGACGAAGCGCCACGGGACTGGTTTTCATAATTTTTTTAGCCAGCTTTTTGGCTTCGGCCAATTCCTCGCCGGCCGGTACAACCTGATCGACGAGCCCGATTCTCTCAGCCTCGGCGGCGGAAATATGCTCGCCGGTGTAAATCAGTTTTTTCGCTTTGCCGACCGGGATCAAACGGGTCAGCCGCTGCGTGCCGCCCGCACCGGGAATGACACCGATCTTCAATTCCGGCTGTCCGAAAATCGCCTTTTCCGATGCAATCCGGATGTCGCAGGCCATGGCCAGTTCGCATCCCCCGCCCAGGGCAAATCCGTTGATGGCGGCAATCACCGGCACATCAAACTCTTCGAGTTTTCTCTGCATATTCGTTACCGTCAGGGCATACTGTTCACCCTGCCGGGGATTGAACTGCAAAAATACGTTCATGTCCGCGCCGGCGACAAAGGCTTTGCCCTTGCCCGTCAAAATGAGCACGCGAACGGAAGGATTGACTTTCAGCTCTTCCAGAATCGAATCCAGCTCGGCCGTTACGGCGAGACTGAGCGCGTTCACCGGCGGATTATCCATCGTGATGACCGCGATTGAATCCTCCACAACATACGATACAAATTTTCTTTCCATGGTAATTCCTCTCGATTATCGGGCCACCCAGCCGCCGTCGACGCTCAAAATCGCCCCGGTACAATACCCGGAACCCGGAGCCGCCAGAAACAGTGTGGCGGTTTTCAATTCATCTTCCTCGCCGTAGCGTCCCAGGGGAATGCACTCAAGCATTGTCTCTCCCGTATGATCCAGCGTTCCCTGGCTCATCTTTGTGGGAAACCACCCCGGCGCGATGGCGTTCACGGTAATGTTGTGTTTGGCCCACTTCACGGCGAGATCCTTGGTCAGTCCGGCAACGGCCGATTTGCTTGCCTGATAGGCAACGGCATCCAGCAATTCCGCCGGCGTCCCGACAAAGGCGGCAATTGACGCAATATTGATGATTCTGCCGTAACGCTGTTTGGCCATGATTTGCCCGGCCTTCTGGGCCATCAGCCAGGTCCCCGTCAGATTGGTTTCGATGACTTTATTCCATCCCTTGAGGGGATATTCCAGAGATGGGGCTCCCCACGTAGCGCCGGAGTTATTCACCAGGATATCCACGCGTCCGAACTCTTTCATTACGGTGTCGTAAAATTGATCGATGCTTTCCGGTTTCGCCACATCCAATGCCTGCGGCATCACCCGGACACCGAGTTCCTTGTGCATCTGACCGGCCAGCTTTTCGCAGTTTTCCAGTTTGCGCGAGGCAATCACGAGATCAGCGCCGGCTTCGCCCAGAGCGTAAGCCATCTGAACGCCGATTCCGGCCGCGCCGCCGGTAACCACCGCTACCTGACCGGACAGATTAAAAAGTTCCTTATTATTTCTCATTCTGCCTGCCCCGTCCTTATGGCCTTTTTCTCAGCATCAGCCGGAGAAACCCCTTGATCACCGTCTCATCGCGCTGATTGCGGACATCGAAATCAATTCTCACAGCTCCACGGTCTTTCTTGCTGGATTCGACCAGCTCGCCGATCGTCAGTTCCGCGTGAACCGTGTCACCGGGTCGAACCGGCCGATGGAAGGTCCAGCCGTTTTCCAGCATCGCCATGACGGAGCCGTCCCAGTAGCCCAGCTGATTAAACTTGCCCGTCATCTTGGAGACCGTCGCAAACCCGTGCGCAATCCGGCCGCCGAAGGGCGTA
The DNA here is from genome assembly GCA_963682015.1 of Smithellaceae bacterium. GTDB lineage: Bacteria > Desulfobacterota > Syntrophia > Syntrophales > Smithellaceae > UBA8904. Next base: position 1,180,392 of record OY820932.1, read on the forward strand.
TTCTTTTTCGCAAATTCCTCATCGGTGTGCAGTGGATTGTAGTCGCCGGAAAAACCGGCAAACTGGTTAATATCGCATTGATCGATCGTAATCGCATCGGTCGTCATTTTTTCGCCCAGTGTAAATTCATCAAAATATTTTGTACTTTTATTTCCCGCCATTGGTTTACCTCCAAACGGTAGTTTTATTTTTAATCGTGTTGCATTTTCATGCAGGGAACGGTCGCGTAATCTTTGAAACATTGTAGGGAACGGTTTAAAACCGTTCCCTACGGATCAATAGGATCTGGGCAACCCCAGCTGTTCTCCCAGAATGTTGCGGATCATTTCATTCGTCACCGGAGCGAACTCGAAAAGCTTTGTATCGCGCCAGTATCTCTGCATGTCGTACTCCATCATGAACCCGTAGCCGCCCATGATCTGCATGCCCTTGGCGGCTGCAAAGATTGCCGCTTCGGAAGCCGCCAGCTTCGCCATGTTGCCTTCGACAAAGCAGGATTTCTTGTTGGACTGCAACCAGGCCGCCTTCTGGATCATCAGGCGAGCCAGTTCGATTTTGTGATACATGTCCGCGCAGTAATGCTGAATGGCCTGAAACTGGCCGATGGGTTTTCCGAAAAGCACACGTTCCTTGGCATACTGGACGGCGTCCTGCATGGCCGCCTGCGCGCCACCCAGACAAAGCGCTGCAATGACGATTCGTTCGTTGTTGAGCGTGTCCAGAATGTGGTACCAGCCGCGATCCCTTTTCCCCAGCAGGTTCTCCTTCGGGACCTTCACATTGTCGAAGAACAGTTCGCAGGTTCCCAGCGCCTTGATGCCCAGTTTCTTCAACCGGTTGATCGTAATCCCCGGCGTCTTCAGATCAACGATGAAAATGGAAATGCCTTCCGCCTTCTTTTTGGGATTCAAAGTCGTCCGGGTCATGAGGATGATGTAATCGCTGACATGCGCGCCGGTGATGAACATCTTGTGGCCGTTGATGAGGTAATGATCGTCCTTTTCTTCGGCCGTTGTTTTCAGCGCCAGTGCGTCCGTTCCGCCATGATTTTCCGTAATGCCCAGACAGATCTTCATCTCGCCTTTCGCCAGCTTCGGCAGGAATTGCTCCTTTTGTTCTTCACTGCCAAAATACTTGATGGTGGTTGGTCCGAAGCAGTTGAACTGCATATAGATGTCGCCCAGCACGAACATTCCGCGGGCCAGTTCTTCCACGGCCAGCGCCATATCGTTTACATCGCCGCCGGTCCCGCCGTACTTTTCGTCGATGATCAGTCCGAACATGCCCATTTCAGCGAGCTTATTCCAGAGATCGTGAGGAAACTGTTCTTTTTCATCCAGTTCTCTCTGGTATTCTCTGGGACAATCCTTTTCGATGAACTTTCTGATGGTGTCACGCAGCATCTGCTGCTGTTCCGTCAATTCGTACATGGTTCAAATCCCCCGTTTATTTTTCTGATATGTTTTTTTAACCGAGCGCCTCGATGATCGTGGTCGCTCCCTGGCCGGCGCCGATGCACTGTGTAGCAACGCCATAGCGCTTTCCACTGCGCCGGAGTTCTTTTGCAACCGTCATCACCAGCCGCGCACCCGTGGCGCCGATGGGATGGCCGATCCCCAGTGAACCGCCGTTGACGTTTACCTTGTCCTCCGAAATGCCGAGTTCTCTTACGGTGGCAATCACCTGGCAGGCAAACGCTTCATTGAACTCCACGCGGTCCACCTGGTCCGCCGTAATTCCCGCGTGCTTGAACGCCTTCTTGGTGGATACAACCGGCCCCACGCCCATGATCTGCTGTTTGACACCGCCGATGCCCCAGCCGATGATCCGGGCCAGAGGTTCCAGTTTCAGCTTGGTCGCCATTTTCTCGCTCATCAGCAGGATGGCGGATGCTCCGGAGTTGGTCGGGCAGGAATTGCCGGCCGTGATCGCAACTTCTTTGCCGCCGTAACTGACAATGCTTTTGATCGGATTGAGTTTGGCGAGGCTTTCCATCGTTGTTTCCGGACGCACGCATTCGTCGCGGTCGAATAAAACCATCGGCCCTCTGGCGTCTTCCACCCAGCGGCGCTGATCGTCGAAAACCGGTTCCTCCACTTCCAGGGGAACGATTTCGTCTTTGTATGCGCCTTTGGCAAAAGCGGCGGCATACTTCTGATGACTCCTGACGGTGTAAGCATCGAGCTCTTCCCGGGTCAGGTTGAACATTTCGACTACATTCTGGGCCGTCTGCGTCATGGGCGCCCAGGGATCGGAATCCAGGATGTAGTCGGGAATCGGCATGGAAAAATAATCAAAATGATCGTGCGCCATGTCCCGCTGCAACTTGCTGGGATTGGCCAGTTTGGGATTCGGGCAGGTCACCCGGTTGGTCGGCGGCATGAAAAAACCGCCCATCAGGTCGTTGTTCATTCGCTCGATGCCCAGTGCGATGCCGCATTCGGACGAACCGAGAGAAATGCCCATGGCGATCCGCAGCATGGTTTCCATGCTTGAGGCACAGTGACGGTCCGTAAAAAAATTGGGCACTTCATAAGGCAGACCCGCCAGGCGGGAAACACAGTTTAAAAAAGCCAGATCCGAGGGCCTCGCCCCGTTCCCGATACCGAAATCATGAATCATGGTCGGTTTTACTTTGGGATTTCTTTCCATCAGGGCGCGGACAACCGCCGCTCCCACTTCATCCATTCTTGTAGCTTCCAGTTTTCCCCTTCCACCGCGGGAAAAAGCGGACCGGCACCCATCAACAATTACAACGTTTCTTGCTTTCATTTTTTCCTTTCCAGCTCCTTGAGTGAATTCTCTTTCATCAGACGCATCGTGTTTCGCGACAGCAAATCCGCATGATTTCTTCCGATATGCCCCTACCGCATGCCAGCGGCTGAAGGCTCGAATGCCCGTTCAATGTATCGAAAGTGTTGCAGGACATCCCTGCCTCTTTCAACATCGATCAGTGAATAACAAGATGTATGCCACAGGCAGAATTTGGAAGTAAGATATAAAAGCTAAGTTATATAAATATGTTACGATACAGGGACAACGGAAGGAAAAGATGGGATTTGATCTGTTGAACGTTGCATGCAACAGTTGTGTTGCACAGCACATCTGTCTGGTGCAACACTAGCTTGCAGATTTCTGGAGACGATATTTCTGAATTTTGCGGTAAAGAGTGCTTCTGTCCATGCCCAGCAGACGCGCGGCTTTTGCTTTATTCCAGTACGTCTTGTCCAGGATTTTGAGAATTTCAGTATCTTCCGAATGCGTTGTCGAGGGCTTCGTTTCCGTTGCCGCGTTCTCCATGATTTCGGACGGAAGATGGTGAAGGGAAATCATGGGATCGCGGCAAAGCACGAACGCATGCTCGATGCAGTGTTCCAGCTCCCTGACGTTGCCCGGCCAGTTATACGTCATGAACACCTTCATGACTTCGTCGGATATTCCTTTGATGTTTTTCTGGAAGCTCTTGTTGAACAGACCGCAGAAGTGATCCACGAGCAGCGGAATATCCTCGGACCTTTCCCGAAGCGGCGGAATCCGCAGTTCAATGACCTTCAATCGGTAATACAGGTCTTCCCGGAACAGCCCCTGCCTGACTTTTTCTTTCAGGTTTTTGTTGGTACAGGCAATGAGCCTTGCTTCCATTTTGATGGGAACCGATTCTCCGACCCTCTCAAACTCCTTTTCCTGAAGGACCCTTAAAAGTTTCAACTGGATCCGCTGGCTGATATCGCCGATTTCGTCCAGCAGCACCGTTCCGTCTTTAGCTACCTGAAAACGGCCGGGCGTATCTTTCACGGCGCCGGTAAAGGCACCGCGTACATGACCGAATAATTCACTTTCCAGCAGTTCTTCGGGAAGGGCAGAACAATTCACGGTGATCATCGGTTTGGCCGCGCGCTGTCCGCTGTAATGCAAGGCCCGTGCGATGATCGACTTCCCCGTGCCGCTTTCCCCCGTAATCAGGACGGTGGTTTCCAGGTCAGCCAGATCATCCAGAAGATTATAGATGTCCTGCAGCTTGCTGTTCTTGCCGATAATGTTCTGAAACTGATGTCTCGCTCCCAGTTCCTGTTCAAGATTGGAGAGTCTGGTGATGTCCCGGATAACGATCACCTGCCCCTTGGATGCGGCCACCTTCGCCCGTATGGGAGAACTGGTGATGGCAACTCGCTGCTGGGGACGCAGAATGTGATCGCACCGGATGCTGGTTTCTTCAATCACGCCGTTGCTTTTCAACGCCTTCTGGATAATAAAACAGCAGTTCTTCCCGCACTGGGTCATGCCGTCTGCGATGGGCATGCCAACGATGTTCCTGCTTTCCAGACCGCAGATATTTTCGATGGCGTCGTTGGCTTCAACCACAACCATTTCAGAATCCACCATGACAATGGCGTCTTTCACCGTCTCGAAAATGGCCTGAAGGTGATTGCGGTGCTTTTCCTTCTCTTCCTCCATCTGGATCCGGTCGGTAATGTCTCTCACGATGCTGCGAAAACCGATGGGATCGTTGTTGGCGTCTCTCACCAGCGAAATGGAATTTTCGATAATCCTCTTCGCGCCGTCTTTCCGGATGATTTCATACCGGAATCCTTTATGGGGAACGCCGGTTTTGTAGACTTTGTTGTGAACCTTATAAACGATCTTCGCGACATCTTCGGTCATATACTCCCGAAAGCCCATGACCCGAAGCTCTTCCAGAGAATATCCGGTAATCCGGCAGAATGGCTGGTTGCAGAACTTGATCCTGCCGGCAATGTCCGCTTCCAGGTAACCCTCTTCGATTTCTTCCAGAATGGACTGATGCTTTTCCTCCGATTTCTGCAGAGAAGAAATGGTTTTCCTGAGCTTCCTGTATTCCTCAGTTGATGCTTTCGGTTCTTCGGGTTTGTTCATCTGCGGTTTTTTTCCGTTCTTGCTGCCCTTCATACCCAACCTTGTTTGTTTTAATATATGATGGTTGTATTTGTCAAATATCCACTTTTCTCCTGCATACCCGCGAACCAGGCCTTTCGTTTTTAACGATATGCCCCTGTTCATTTTCCCGACCGTATATTCATCACGGAGAAATAAATGCAATATACGCGCCATGAAGCCGAACAGTCGCTTTGACAATCTTTCCGCCTCCTGTTATAGAAAATCATCATTCGGGCAGCCGGAGAATAAATGGCGAAAATTATAAAATATACGGCTTTCTGGTTATTCCAGATCATCAACACGCTCACCGGGTTTCTGATGACTTTTTTCCCCAAATCCTTTCATGAAAGCCTTTTTGCCAATCCCGAAGCGGTTTATACCCGACTGGGATTTTCTTCGATTACCGTGGATATGCTGCATAATGTCATCCGCGGTCATGGTGCGACACTGCTGGCCGTATCCATCTTCCTCTGGACAGTCGGGGTGAAAAGGAGATTCGTTCATCTGCTGATCTTCCTGGTCTGCGCTCTGTCCGTTTACGCACATGTCATGACAATGCTCCAGCATCTGAACACCCCGGAAATCATGAGCGCCATCGGCAGTCTGGCCAGCCTCTATGTCACGATAGCGATAACCGCCTTCGTGGGTTTTCTCAATGCGTTCGTCTATGTAACGGATAGATCGCCCAAATGAAATGCGCCCGTGTCCTGATATTTTTTCCGCTTCTTCTGCTCTTCTTCGCCGCCTCAGCTGAATCGGCATCAACCGATCCGATGCTGAGCCCTGCCGTTCCCGCTCGTCCCTGGTCGGTTGAGCTGAAGACACTGTGTCTTTTCCAGAGCCACACTTCCTACGAATTCGGAAACCCGTTTCCCCCGTATCAATCGCCGCTCAGCCGCCTGGAGTTCCCACTCGACAGCTGGTGGGCGGGCGCGTCCGCCCGTCGCGAGTTTTCGCGCTTTTCAATCGGCCTGGAGGCCTTCCGCAATCTTTCCGGCATGACCGGAGGCGTCATGGCGGATTCGGACTGGGATGACGATGAACGGCCGGGTCTCAAAACGATTTATTCCGAATCAACCTGCCGTCTGGACCCCAGTTACATCGTCCGCGGCGATGTCGACCTGAAAGTTGCGGACTGGCTGGGACTTCCCCGCTGGCTCGATCTTCGCCCTACCGCCGGTCTGGTGTGGCAGCATTTTTCCCTGGTTACGCAAAACGGCATGCAATACAATCTGGAGTCAGATAACAAAGCGCAGGCGACCCCGCTGCCGGGAGACGGTATCCGCTTCGAACAGACCTACTGGCAGTTCTTCCTGGGATTGAAAGCGGCTTTTGACCTGGGCCGTCCCTTTCATCTGAAACGCCTCCAGCTGCTGACAGAGGCGGACTGGGCCTACGTGGATGCAAAAAACGAAGATTGGCATCTGCTGCGCTCCGGCAAGCGCATGACCTATGAACGCACCAGGGGCAACGCCTGGCGCGCGGGAATGAATTTAAAAATCGGACTCACGGAAAACTGGAACGCTGATATCGGCGCACAATACCTGTACATCACAACCACCGGCACGCATCAACTGGTGAACGAAACCTTCGGCATGGACTTCAGTTTTGACTGCGGCGTCAGGGTCTGGTCACAGCAGATCAGCGCAACCATGGGGCTGGAATACATATTTTAAGAATATTTGCTGATCGCCACCCCGCCGTTACGATTCGGCATAGGGACAGGGCTGATTGTTTTTAATGTAAGCACAATCCCGCCGGCAGGGTTGGATATGGATGGACACCTCACTTTCCGCAATTGCGGCGGAGATGTCCTGTTTCAGCGCGCTGCTGATCTGATGGGCTTTTTTAACGGAAATGTGATCCGGCATGACCAGATGGATGTCCACAAACTGTTTGCGCCCCGCGGACCGCGTCCTGATATTCTCAAAATCGCAGTACCGGTCGTAGTGAACGGCCAGCGCCCTGACCACATCCATCTGACTGGGCTCCCCGATGGAAGCGTCCAGCAGTTTCATAAACGCCTCCCTCAGAAGACGAATGGAAGGAACGGTAATCAACATGCTTACCAGGAGAGTTGCGACAGGGTCAACATACCTGGCCGGCGTCAGGAAACCGAAATGGTGAAGAATCATCGTCAGCGCAAAAGCCAGCGTAATGGACAGAGAGATAAACCCTTCCAGTCGGAAATGAAGCCCCTCGGCCTTCAGAGCCGGTGACGCATGCTTTTCTCCCAGCTTCAGGATAAAAACGGAACCCCAGAAATTGATGATTACTCCCACCAAACTGGTGCTCAAACCGATAACAGGCGAACTCACTCCCTCCCCGGGACGGACCAGGCCGAGAATGGCCTGGACAGACATGGCCAGCGCCAGTCCGATCAATACAACGCCTTCTATCGCTTCGGTGACATTTTCAATTTTGCCGTAGCCGTAATTGTGCAGAAGATCGGCCGGTTTGTCCGACATTTTAATCGCGTAATAAAGAATACCGGAAACACCCAGCGCGACCGCGGAAATGCCCAGATCGGCGGCCACGGCCAGAGAATTGACGATTAAAAGCGTGACCAGCTTGATGATAAAAAGAACCAAGTTGGAGATGAGACTGACCCGAACCGCAACCATCATTGAGCTGTTTTGTTTCATGTGATTTTTTTACACCCATTTTCAAATTTAGACAAACAGTAATTGAACGTTACGCAGCCTCTTCTCTGTCTGCGGCCGGACGAGGCGGACGGGCCATGAGCGCCAAAAGAATGCAGCCGAAAACCAACGCCGCCGCAATCGAAAAAGGCAGTGTGTAGCTGCCAGTCTTATCGTAGAGAAACCCGGCCAGCATGGGGCTTACGGCACTGGCCAGCGTTACCACGGGAGTGGTCCAGCCGACGATTCTCGAAAAATGCCTGCGCCCGAAATATGCGCCCATCGTATGCGGTAAAAACACGATCATTCCGCCAAATCCGATGCCGGTTAAAATCGAATACAGATAAACAAAGGTAATTGTTCCGGCATTCAGAAGGGATAAAATCCCGAGCCCCAGACAGGCCATGAAGAAAGCCGCCAGATAGCGGCCGCTGATCCGCATTCCCATGATCCCGCTGACGATTCTGCCCAGAATGCTCATCCCCAGCATCAATCCCAGCGCCGTGGCCGACACCATCGGCGAATATTTCATATCCTGCAGATAGGCCACCTGATGGGTGGTCATCATGTTCATCGCAAACAGGAGCGCCGAAAACAAAACCAGCAGTATCCACAGCGACTTCGCACGCAGCGCATCGCCCAGACTCCAATCCTCCCGTGTGTGATAGACGGGACCGACCGGTGCATGATGCGCTTGTTCAAACTTTTCCTTTGACTCATGCCCGTCCGGATACTGCCCTTCTTCTTCCGGCGTGTTGCGTATTAAAAGACCGGCCAGAATAACGCCGAGCAGCAGATGGATACCGGCGAGACAGATCCATGTCCAGCGCCAGCTGAAGCCGCTGATCAGGCAACTGATGAAGGGCGGCATGAAAAAACCGCCTGCCCCGCCGGAGGCAAAAAGCAATCCCAGGGCCAGGGATCGTTTGGAAATGAACCAGTGGTTAATCACGGTGGTTGCGGATAAAAATTCGGAAAAGGCCAGGGCCAATCCGCCCATCACACCAAAGAAAAGGTAAACATGCCAGATTTCGCCGACTTGAGACATTCCCGCCAGTCCCAGGACGGCCAGTAAATTTCCGCCGATGATGTTTTTTCGCACACCGAAACGGCTGATCGTCCATCCGACCAGCGGCCCCAGCATGCCGCCGATGATCAAAAAAAGGGTGTAAGGACCGGATAAAAGGGAACGGTTCCATCCCAGGGCGGAACCCATCGATGGAAGGAACACTCCGTAAGCATAGGTCACATTTCCGCAAATGGACCCGTAGGCCAGCATCGCGCCCGCCAGTGTCCACCAGCCGGAAAAATGCATTTGTCGGGATTTAAAAGGAAAAATCATGAGTTCCGCAGAGCGCTTTCTTTTAGTGAATCAGACTATAGGAAGAACTCCCGTTTCTGTCAATACACAACATCCATGTTATTGATTTTAAATGATATTATTTACATTTTCAAAGACGGGAAAAAGCGCTACAATAGGTTGAAAGAATGGCCAGCCGCTCTGACGGCACGCAGCCATCGAGGATAAAAATATGACAGGATCAGATATTTTAGTAGTTGTACCGCACGGCGGCGTCGTAATCCCCCCGGAAATCTCTCTGGAGGACTTAACCGATGATTTCGCCGAGCTGCTCAAAAATGTGGACTGGTACACGCAGTGGCTGTATGACTTCCGCGATATTCTGGGAAACCGGCATCTGGTCTTTCCCTATTGCAGCATTCTTCTGGACGCCAACCGGGACCCGGCGGACATCGACGAGTGCGTTCCGCTGAATGACGTTTTCGGACGTCCGATTTACCGGCCGAGCTACGAACCGTCGGCTTCCATGAGGGCGGCCTGGTCGGAAAAGTATCTCAAGCCTTTCCACCTCAGCATCGAAGAAAATGTCTCCGCCGGGGCGGGCCTGATTTTCGACGGTCACTCCACGGTAACGGCCCGCGGCGTAGCCGAAAATCAAATCGATCTGATGAATTTTCAGCACACGGCCCGCGATGAAAAGCCGCTTTACTACTGCCCGGATATTTTTCTGGAAACCTATGCCGCCGAACTCGCCAAGCATCTGCCCGAAGCCAATATCACCATCAACGCCTCCGAGTACATCAACGTTCACGGACACGTCTGCGCCGCGCATTCGGTCAACGCGATGAAAAGAATCGGCTCCCGCGCTCCGGCCTTCATCCAGGAAACCAACGAACGCCTCTTCAAAAATGAGGACGGAACGCCCAATGTCGGCCAGATCAACAGGCTGCGGCGCGCATTCGCCGAATCGCTCAGCCAGACGCTCCAGGCGCTGCAGGAATCGCAGAAAGTATCGATGATTGACCTGCACATCGGCAAGCAGATTTACGACTACGACTGCGGCGTGCAGGCGCTGCAGAACATGATGACCTATTACGGCGTGGAAGCGGACCGCGATGAACTGATGTCGACGCTGGGCACCAATGAAGAAAGCGGCACACCGCCGCAGGCGATGATCGCGGCCGCGCAGAAGTACGGTTTTGAAGTCAAATCCGGAACGCAGTGGTCGCTCAATCAGGTCAAACAGTACGTGGATTCGGGTACGCCGGTGATCGTGCTTTTGCAGGCATGGGCGGACAACTACATGACGCTGGACGACTGGCGGCGCGCCTGGGACAACGGCCACTACGCGATTGTCATCGGCCTGAACAAGGACGTGCTGCTGTTTGAAGATCCCGCGTCCATCCGGCGCACCTGGCTGCGCGAACGCGAGTTTCTGGCCCGCTGGCACGACGTCGACGTCAAGACGGGGGAAAAATACGAGCACTTCGGCATGGTGCTTTTAGGAAAACAGCCTGCAAAACTGTCGCTGGAGCATATGGATTGATTTGCAGGAAAAGTTTAGAGAAGAAAAACATTGTAGAACAGATTTTGCTGGACTGTAGCACATAATGCACTCCTGACCAAGACTTTCCGAAGTCCTCAGCAGCAATTTTTATGTCTGGACCAGAAATCCATCTCAGGTAAAGGGTTTTCCATGAATGATGAAAGCAAGACCAAACAGCAGCTCATTGCAGCGCTGACTGTGGTGCGCCGCCAACTTGGCGAAGCGGAAGAATCCGTGGCGCGACTTCAGCAGAATGAAAATGCGCTGCGGGAAAGCGAAGAACTGTACCGCATATTAATTGAAACGTCTCCCGATCCCATTATCCTGTATAATCTGCAGGGGGAACTGCTGGCCGCCAACCGTCAGGCTGCCATAACCTACGGCGTATCCGATGTGGAAGAGTTGCTCAGAGAGGTCAGGACGGTCTTTGATCTTCTTACCGATGACGGCAAGGCGTATGCCGAGACCAGTTTCCGCCACACGCTTGCCGAAGGCACCCCGCAAACCAACGAATACCAGGTCAAAATCAAAGGAGGAAAAGTCATTGCCGCCGAAATGCACTCTTCTATCGTCCGGACGGCAACGGGCGAGCCGCGCGCGTTCATCAGCGTGGTCCGGGATATTACCGACCGCAAGAAAGCGGAAGCAACCCTCCGGGAGAATGAAGAGCAATTCCGGTCCGTGGTGGAAAAATCACTGATCGGAATCGCCGTCATTGATGATGCATTCCGGTACGCTTACGTCAATGAAGAATTCTGCAAAATGGCCGGATATGCAAGAACGGATATTCTGGGCAGGGATTTCACTTTTCTGCTGCCGGAAGAAAGCAGCGCCCCGGTGGCCGAAAGGAATCGCCGCCGCCTGCGGGGAGAGGACGTCCCCGCGGAGTATGAGTTTACTTTCATGCGGAAGAACGGTGACAGGCGCCTGGGAGAAGTAAGGAGTTCTTTGTATCTTGATTCGGCAGGCAGGAAAAACGTGATCATCCAAGTGATTGACATCACGGAGCGCAAACAGGCGGAAAAGGCGCTTCAGGAAAGCGAAGAAATCCATACGCGACTGGTCAACAACATTCCTGATTTCATTATCCGGACGGATCTCGAAGGAACCGTTCTCTTCGTCAATGATTACGCGATCGAAAAAAGCGGATACACCCGAAAAGAAGTGGAAGGCCGGAACATGCTCCAGTTCATTGCTCCGGAAGACCGGGATAAAGCCATCCAGAATACCGTCCTTATGATGGATGCTCGACTGGGCCCAAGGGAATACCGCCTGATCATGAAAGACGGAACGCTGATTCCCTTTGAGGTGAATTCGGATGTATTGCGGAATAACGAAGGAACACCTTTCGGCTTGGTCAATGTCTGCCGGGATATCTCCGAACGCAAGCAGGCCGAAAAATCGCTTCAGGAAAGTGAGGAAAAATACCGTGGAATCCTGGAAAACATGGACGATGCCTACTATGAAACCGACCTGCCGGGAAATTATATTTTCTTCAACGAAGCGATGGTTTTAAAAACGGGCTATTTGCGGCAGGAACTGATGCATATGAATTACAGGCAATTGATCAGCCCGGAAGCACATCAAAATGTGACCGACGTATTTATGAAAGTATACAATACAAGAAGGCCCGTCCGCTTAATGGAATATGATGTCATCCGCAAGGATGGGAGCAGACTCAATGTAGAATCCTGGGTCGGCCCGATTCTGGATCAAAACAACCGGCCGGTCGGATACAAGGGTATGGCCCGCGACGTGACCGAACGCAGGCAGGCCCAGAAAATGTCACGCGAGTCCGAAGAGAAATTCATGAAGGTTTTCATGACGGCGCCGGATTGCATCGCCATCACCAGGCTGGTCGACGGTCGAAATATTGAGGTCAACCTGGGGTTTGAAGAGATGACCGGGTGGAAACGCAGCGAAGTGATCGGCAGGACTTCACAGGAAATCAATTTCTGGGCCCGCCCGTCCGATCGGGATTTTCTGTTGCAGGAATTAAAGACCGGTCGTGTTGTCCGGAATCACGAATTCCAGTTCCGGCGCAAAGACGGCTCATTGCGAACCGGCGTGTACTCCGCGCGGTCCATCGATATCGCGGGCGAACAGTGCCTTATTTTCATTCTGCAGGATATGACCGAAAAAATGCAGCTGGCGGAAGAGCGCTTGCAGCTCAAGGAACGCCTGAATCGCGCGGAGAAAATGGAAGCTCTCGGGCAACTGGCCGGAGGCGTGGCGCATGATTTAAATAATGTGCTGGGAATTCTCAGTGGATACTCGGAGCTGCTGGTGTTGGAACTTCCCGAAGGTCAGAAGGCCAGAAAGCATGCCGAAATGATTCTGAAGTCCACGGAAAGAGGCGCCGCGATCATTCAGGACCTGCTTACACTGGCCAGACGGGGGGTAACTGCCTCGGACGTCGTCAATCTCAACGCAATCGTTACCGGCTTCCTCAGGACGCCGGTCTTTGATAAAATTAAGGATTACTATCCCCGAGTCGACTTCAGAACCGAATGTCAAGACGGGCTTCTGAACATCAAAGGCTCTCCGGTTCATCTGGAAAAGACCCTGATGAACCTGATAGCCAATGCCGCGGAATCGATTTCCGGCGGCGGAGAGGTCACCATTCGGACGGAAAGCCGGTATCTGGATACGCCCGTCAGGGGCTATGATGAAATCCAGGAGGGCGATTATACGATTCTTGCGGTTTCCGATACGGGAACGGGCATCAAAGCAGAGCACATCGAGAAAATCTTTGAGCCGTTTTATACAAATAAAAAAATGGGCCGGAGTGGAACCGGCCTGGGACTGGCGATTGTCTGGGGAACGGTAAAGGATCATCATGGCTATATTGATATCCAGACTAAAATGGGGGAAGGAACGATCTTTACCCTCTATTTTCCGGCAACACGCGAAGAGCTTTCCGTACCTCAAAAGAGTATCCCCGTCGAACAATATACGGGAAACGGTGAATCGGTCCTGGTGGTGGATGACATTGCCGAACAGCGGGATGTGGCCAGCGCTCTGCTGAAAAAGCTCGGTTATAAGGTTCACACGGTTTCCAGCGGTGAAGAAGCCGTGGAATATCTCAAAGGCAATCAGGCGGATCTTCTGATCCTGGATATGATCATGACGCCGGGCATCGACGGTCTGGAAACTTACCGGAGAATCCTGCAGATCAATCCAAAGCAGAAAGCCATTCTGGTCAGCGGATTTTCGGAAACCAACCGCGTCCGGGAAGCCCAGAAATCCGGCGCGGGTGCATACGTTAAAAAACCCTATGTGATGGAAAAAATCGGATTGGCCATCCGGGATGAACTCAGGCGGTGAGATGCGCCTTCCTGCTCAGCGGCTGCGGCAGTTCCGGCCGGCGCAGACCGGGAAGCCGGGAACGACGGTTTCGAGGAATCAATGCCTGTACCGCCCGGGCAACATATCACAGACGCACGGGAAAAAGATCTTGTCGATTTTGTCCCCTTGATGGTAGATCAATCCATCGGCATCACCGGGAATTGCCGGCAGACGAGGAGCTGCTGGAACGCCGGGGCGGCCGGTTGTCCGGCCCGGAACAGTATATTAATCTCAGCAGTATAAAAAGGAGAGCATAATGGATTATAAGTACATGGAAGTGACAAAAGAGAATCACATAGCAACCGTAAGTTTAAACAGGGTCAAGACCCTGAACGCTCTGAGCTATGAGTTTGCAACGGAAATTGCGGACGCGTTTCACGAATTGGACGCCTCTGATGATGTGCGGGTTGTTATTCTCAAGAGCAATGCCCGAATATTCATGGCGGGGCTGGATCTGATGGATGCCGCCTCCCGGGGAATCAGCGGGACCAAAAAACTTCTGGATATTCCGTTGACGGAAAAAAACCTCTTCGAGTGCTGCCATGCAATCGAAGAATGCAGAAAACCGGTAATCGCCGTCGTTCACGGAAAGTGCGTCGGGGCCGGGCTGGATATCATCGCAGCCTGTGATTTTCGTCTCTGCACCCTGGATGCCGAATTTTCCCTCCGCGAGGCCCGGATCGGTATTGTGGCCGACATGGGCTCTCTCCAGCGTCTGCCCTTCATCATTGGTCAGATGTACACCCGCCAGATGACATATACCGGCCGGTTTTTCAGCGCGGCGGAAGCAGCGAAGATGGGGCTGGTTCTGGATGTATATCCGGATCAGACCGCCATGCTGGAAGCAGCCATAGCACTGGCCCGGGAGATCCTGGAGAGCGCGCCCCTTGCCGTCCAGAATTCGAAGGAAATCCTGAACTACAGCCGGTTTGCTCCTCTGAAGGATGGCATTGCCATGGCCGTGCATAAGAACATGCTCCTTCTGCCCTCGGAAGACTGCAAGGAATCCTTCATCGCCTTCATGGAAAAGCGGAAACCAAACTTCACGGGAGCATAAAAAGACAGGAAGGTTAAAATACCGTCCATTCTGAACCGAAACATGCGGAGAACTGAAGTGGATTGTTTCGATTTTTCAGCGGTGGTCTTTGCCGGAGGTGGCGCCCGCTGTACGTGGCAGGTCGGTTTTTGGAAAGAGGTGGCCCCTTTTCTGAAAACCGGTCCGCGTGCGGTCGGCGCGGTCAGCGCAGGCGCGGCCATGGCCTGTTTCATTTTTGCCGGAGTCGGGGAAGAGGCGCTTGAATATTTTCAGGAAATCACAGGACGAAATCCGAAGAATGCGTATCCCGGAAACATCTTCAAAGGCATCCCCGTATTTCCGCATCTGGAAATGTATAAAAGCGCACTGCTCAAATTTTTCGATTCCAGAGCCATCCGTGCGCTGCACGCAGGACCCGATATCCGGATTCTGATAAGCCGTCCTCCGATATGGGCCGGCCCCCGTCTGGCTGTGTGTTTAGGCTTTTTATGCTATCAGATCGAAAAAAAGCTCGTAGCCCCTTTACATCCGAAACTGGCCGGAATAATCGGATTCCGGCCGGAGATCGTTTCCGTCCGCAGCTGCACCACTCCGGAAATGCTGTCCAGTCTGATCCTGGCTTCGTCCTGCACTCCTCCATTTACCCCCGTGCTTCACTGGAACAATTCGGTTGCTCTCGACGGAGGGTTGATGGATAACGTTCCGTACCGGGCCATTGAAGATGCCAACGGGAAAATTCTCTTCCTTTTGACACGCCGGTACCCGTCAAAAACCATTCCTTCGATTTCAGGCCATACGTATGTGCAGCCGTCCAGGCCGATAGGAATTTCGAAATGGGACTATACAAACCCGGACGGTCTTCGTGATGCTTATGAACTGGGTCGAGAGGACGGGAAACGCTTCAGACAAAGTAAATTATCAAACATGGTCAAAATGACCGGTTAGTTAAAATGATTACTGCCTTTTCCAGTAATCAGGTTTCATTGCGGAACACGGAAGTGTCCAGAAAGATCCTCCGCATGCTGCCTGTCCGTATATTCACCGAAAACAGCTGGCGAGCTCTCCATGTGAATTCAGCCCTGGAAGCGTTACCCGGGTAAAATCTCAATGCGCTGTTGCCCGAATATCCCTTTAGAAGGATATTTGGGCTGTAACCGGCAAAAAATGGAATCCGGCAGCCTGCTCTATAAAAATGGTACTGGACCCGGATGATCTTTCTCAGTTCTTCATTCAGCCGATAAACCAGGGCATCGGACGATCTATCGGCAGAGGGCGCAACCCCGGTTCACTAAAATACTGATCGCTTTCTGCTTGCCGATGATCCGTTATATCCACCACGACAATCAGCCGATACTTTTCTTTGCCGAGCGTCATCAGGACCGCATTGAGCAATCCATGCACCAGGAGCCCGTTTTTCAGTTTAATCTGTATTTCAAGATTTTCAATCCGTCCATTGTTGTTCAACTTCTCCAGAGCAACGAATCTCTGATCATCTGAGATCAATCCAAGGTCGCTCACTGTACTTCCCACAACGTCATCGCGCTTGAATCCCGATATGCGCAAAAAAGCATCATTCACATCGATAAAACAACCATCCCTGTGACTCGCAAGTCCCATAGGCAGGGCATTTTGAAGAAAAGCTTTCATGAACTTTTCCTGGTTTTTTTTCATCTGACGGAAAGCATCTTTCAACATCGTCAGATCGGTTAAATCCAGGGAGTTTTTATTATCGTTAAGAATTTCTCCGATAAACTTCCGCAGTTCCTGAATTTCCGCAATCAGTTGTTTTTTCGTCTTGGATTCATCCGACATTTCCATACCCCTTCTTGAATGCTAAAATATTGAAATAAATAAGTTTTTTAATACAACCCCTCATCAACTCCATATAATATTAACAAATGTAAATCTAACGATACAATTGTGTCAAGTTATGCAGTTAATGAATTATCGTTTATAAATCGTGTATAAGTAATACTTATTATGAAATGGACATTAAGTGTGTTCGAAGGTTTATTTTGGCATTTCTTAATTTCATTTTTTTCCTGATATTATTCCGGTGGGTCGCAATGGTACTGGTGGAAGCATTAAGCAATTCGGCAATTTCTTTAGTATTTTTTCCTTTCTTAATGAGATCCACAATCTGAATTTCCTGCGGTGTAAGCTTCTTATGCGCAGACAAAAAACTGGTCATGAAGGGAGATAAAATATCACTGAGATGGCTCTCTAAAACACTCACATATTTCTTATGGCGGTCATCCAGATTGGCCTGCTTTAATTTCTCCAGGTAGGGTATTACCAGATCATTAATATTGGTCTGCAGTTTTTCTCCCATGAGCTGCTTGTCCTTTCCCTGGTTCTTCATGAACACCCTCAGGGCGGTGTTGGCCTCCTCCAGCTCTGTTGCGGAACGCCTTAACTCTTCCAGGGCGCGATTGCGAACGGTAATGTCAAAACCGGTCCCCACGACACAGGGTTTGTCGTTATAAATAATTTTTCTTGAGCTGAAAAAAAATGTTTTGGCCGTCCCGTCCTTTAAAAGGACTTCCGCTTCCACAGAGGTTTCCCCGAAAGAAATAGCATCTCGAACCTCTGATATGATGCTGTTTTGATCCGACTTCCGTTGAAAATCAAGAACGGTCATTCCCTCAAGCTCTTCTGCCGAATAGCCGGTGATATTCAGAAAGTTTTTATTCCAGAGAAGAAATCTGAATTGCTCATCCACGACATAAAACAGCCCCGGCAAACTGTCGATGATCGCTTTATTTAAATCACGTTCCTGCATGATGGTCATCTCTTCCAGTCTCTTGCGGTCGGTGATATCCACGGCCACACCGTCACACAGAATGGTTCCATTTTTTTCCCTTCTCGGCGTGGAGACCGCTTCAAACCATCTCAATTTACCACTGGGCAGTTTGCATAAGTATTCACAGCCCCGGTTGCTCATGGTCACTAATGATTCTTCCTGGCATCTTCTGATGACTTCCTGATATTCCGGCAACACCATCCGGTAAAGCACACCGGCATCCGCCAGAACTTCTTCCTGCGTCACTTCGCATAACTGTTTGACACTGCGGCTCACATAGTTGAATTTTCTGCGACCATCATTTTGGACGATCAGTTGATAAACAACAACATTGGACAGGTTATCGGCCAGATTCTGAAGTTTCAGCTCAATTTCCCGCCGCGCTTCCTCCATTAACCTTCGTTCGGTAATATCCGTTACCATTGTCAAAAAAAATTCTTCCCCGCCGATGGAGATTTTCGAGGAATTAAACAACCCATACCTCCGTTCACCGTCCTTGACGTGCATCCGTAACTCAAGGTTTTCTACAAAACCTTTCATCCGATATTCATTTAAAAAGGCTTCTCGTTGTTCAGCAGTAATAAAACCGGCGCTGATGGATGTATTGCGCATCAGTTCATTCCTGGTAAGGTCCATGATCCTGGCAAACGCTTCATTCACATCCATATACTGGCCGTCTTTCATGGATGTGATGGCCAGGGGGATCGGACTCTTCAGGAAAGATACGGCAAATTTCTCTTCGCTTGCTCTGAGCGCCTCCTGCACCTGTCTGCGCTCGCTGATGTTCCGCATAATGGTGGATAGATAATCCAGCTCGCCGTTCACTTTACGATGTGCTATGATGACCTGTGAAACTGGTATCTCCACTCCGTCCCGGTTCTTCAAAACTGTCTCACCCTCCCACACACCATTGGCAACAGCCGTCGGGATCCCTTTTTCATTGACGATCTGCCAGGAACTGGTTGTGTGTACGTCTGACATTCTCCGATGGCTCAGGTCTTCATCCAGGCCAAATCCCGTCATTAAGCGACCTGCCGCATTTAAATATATGCACAACCCATCCGGGGAAGCCGCACCAACCAGGTCACTTGTATTATCAAGAACCGCCTTCAGACGAGAGAGTTCTTCTTCTGTCTGTTTGCGTTCGGTAATATCCGTAACCATCGTCAGATAAAATTCTTCGCCATCAATCGTAATTTTGGAGGAATTAAACAAACCATAACCGAGGTCGCCATCTTTGGTGCGCATCCGCAACTCAAGGTTTTCTACAAAACCTTTCATCTGATATTCATTTAAAAAGGCCTCTCTTTGTTCAGCGTTTATAAAACCGGCGCTGATGGATGTATTGCGCATCAGTTCATCCCGGGTAATGCCCATGATCCCGGCGAACGCTTCATTCACATCGATATACTGGCCGTCTTCGATGGATGTAATGGCCAGGGGGATCGGACTTTTCAGGAAAGATACGGCAAACTTCTCTTCACATGCCCTGTGGGCGTCCTGTGTCTCCCTGTATCGGACTTCCGATTGTTCCAGTACCTGTATCCGCTTTTTGAGAAACGCATTCTCTTCCATCAGTTCCTGAAGTGATTTGGATGAATCAGCCATCTGACATCTCCTGGATCGTCTTTACAAGAGGTGAACTCCACAGGGGGGGTATATTAAGAAAAGCATTCTCGAACTTTTCCTTACTGATCATCCTCGGAAAAGCTTCTTCCGGTATACCGGTGCCCGGTTAAAATCAGGGGATCCCGGTGATCAGGAAATCATTCACCCGCAAACCGGTGCAGTATAAAAATGCTCAGGGAAAGTGCAGCTCCAATGCGCTGAAATCCACTGATCCCATGTGTTTCACGTTTTTGTGAAACCGCAGAATCCCGTCGGCTACTTCCTTCAATCGATCTGACGACGTCACCAGGCAGGCGCTTATAGCAGCAAGCTTGCTGACGTCTCCCGAAAGACTGTCAAAAAAACCGGTAATCATGGCTTCCAGCACGCCGGCGGTCGTCAAGCCGGAACGTCCATCGCCCGGCAGATCAAACGCAAAATCCTGCAGTTTCATCTTGTCCACGACTCCGACCATTTCATATGCCGTATCATAGATCCGGTCATAGGTGAGATCAGTCAGTCGTCCAAGTCCGAACAGAATCAGCAGTTCCGACCCGATGCGACCCGGAAGGGGAATCGCCACTCTTTCCTTCAGTTCTCCGACTACATGATTGTTTTTGATTTCCCTGGAGATCATGCCGTTGAGGCGCCAGTCCACAAAACCGCAAACCCCTCGCGGCGGCTTTTCATCGCTGAAAAAACCAAGGGCCAGACATTTATGGTTTGGCTGGTCCGGCGGCTGGGTGGACAGGCTTAGCTGCATAACCTTTATTAATCTTCAAATTGAGGGCATCCAGAATGCCGTTGATAAAGGAACCTGAGTTTTCTGATCCGAACGTTTTGCCCAGATCAACCGCTTCATTGATGCTGACTTTGGGTGGAATATCATCGCAGTAAAGAAACTCAAATACGGCCATCCGCAGAATACTTACATCCACTTTGGACATTCGGCCCAGCGACCAGTTGTCGGAACTTTCGGCAATGAGGGCGTCTAGTTCTTCCTTGTGACGCCACGTGCCGGAAACCAGCGTCGCCGCAAATTCCTTGGCCGATCTGGGCGCGACAAAATTCCCCCAGAAGAGCTCCAGCGCTTTTTCCACATCCAGTTCAACAAAATTCAAACTGTAAAGAACCTGTAAGGCAACTTCACGTGCCTTTCTCCGCTGCTGCATTGAATCCTCAAATTCCAGAAGCGCCGAAACACCGCGGCGCCGTTTTTCCTAGTTCATTAGGTGTTCATCTTTTTGAACAGATCAACCATTTCGATCGCCGCCATGGCCGCATCCGCGCCTTTGTTGCCGGATTTGGTACCCGCCCGCTCAATGGCCTGTTCAATTGTATCCGTCGTCAGCACGCCGAAAGCCACCGGCATTTCCGCTTCCAGTCCGACGCTGGCAATGCCTTTGGAAACTTCCGCGCTTACGTATTCAAAATGCGGAGTCGCGCCGCGAATAACCGCTCCCAGGCAGATCACGGCATCGAAGCGCCCGCTTTTGGCCAGTTTTTTCGCCGCCAGCGGCAGTTCGAATGCGCCGGGAACTTTATAAATGGCAATGTCTTTTTCGTCCGCTCCCGCCCGCACCAGCGTATCCACCGCGCCGTCAATGAGCCGGCCGCTAATGAAATCGTTGAACCGGCTGGCGGCAATCGCAAATTTCATCCCCTTGGCGACGATTTTTCCTTCAATGATTTTCGGCATGATTAAAGCACCATCCTTTATCTGATATTATACATCCGGCGCATTGCGCCTCGTTTTCGTTAGAGCTCCAGAATATGCCCCATCTTCTTTTTCTTGGTGGTCATATACCGGATATTGTTTTCGTTGGGAGGTATTTCAATCGAAACACGCTTCGTCACGGCAATGGCATACCCCTCCAGTCCGACGATCTTCTTTGGATTGTTGGTCATCAGCCGCATTTTATGCACGCCCAGATCCGCCAGAATCTGCGCACCGATACCGTAATCCCGCAGATCCGCCTTGAAACCCAGCGCAATATTAGCTTCCACCGTGTCATGGCCTTCGTCCTGAAGGGCATAGGCCTTGATTTTGTTCACCAGACCGATGCCGCGGCCCTCCTGTCGCATATAGACGATAACGCCCTTGCCTTCTTCTTCAATCATTTCCATCGCGCGATGGAGCTGATCGCCGCAGTCACAGCGGGCGGAAGCAAAGATATCTCCCGTACAGCACTCCGAATGCACGCGCACCAGCACTTCGTCTTCTTTACTGATCTCGCCTTTAACCAGAGCAATGTGCTGCATGTCGTCTACCTCGTTCTCGTAGACAATAATCTTGAAGTCGCCGCCATAGAGGGTCGGCATACTTGCTTCAGCTACGCGCCGGATGAGCGATTCATGCTGCATGCGGTAATCGATCAGGTCGGCAATGGTTACGATTTTCAGATTGTGTTCTTTCGCGAAAATCTCGAGATCCGGCATCCGCGCCATCGTGCCGTCATCTTTCATAATTTCACAAATAACCCCGGATGGGATGAGTTTGGCCAGACGGCATAAATCAACTGAACCTTCTGTCTGGCCGGTGCGCACCAGAACGCCGCCCTTGCGGGCCAGAATCGGGAACACATGACCCGGACTGACGATGTCATCCGGTTTGGCCGCCGGGTTTACCGCCGTCTGGATTGTGGTGGCACGGTCCGCGGCGGAAATGCCGGTGGTCACGCCATGGCGCGCTTCGATGGAAACGGTAAAGGCCGTACCGAAACGCGCCTGATTGTCTTTTACCATCAGATTCAGTTTCAACCGGTTGGCAATTTCTTCATTGATCGTCAGGCAAATCAAACCACGGCCCAAGCGGGCCATGAAATTAATCGCCTCCGGCGTGACAAACTGCGCCGCCATACAAAGATCGCCTTCGTTTTCCCGGTCTTCATCATCCACAAGAATGACCATCTTTCCGTTGCGGATGTCTTCTATTGCTTCCGAAATTTTACTGACTGCCATTTTTCATCCTTACCTTATTTGATAAAACCATGTTCAGCGAGGAAATCCTTATCGATTCCCCGCGGGGTTTGCAATAACTTTTCTACGTACTTCCCCAGAATATCCGTTTCAATATTCACCCACTCAGATTCTTTTTTCGAAGTCAGCGTCGTATGAGCGGCCGTATGTGGAATAATATTAACATAAAAACGCCCTTTTTCAAGCTTGTTCACAGTCAGGCTGATTCCGTCAATGGCCACCGATCCCTTCTCCACGATATAACGGGACAGAGGCTCAGAGGCTTCAATGGCAAAAATGATCGATCCGGACTTCTGTGTCCTGGACAGGATGCGGCCAGTGCCATCCACGTGACCCAGCACAAAATGGCCGCCCAGAAACCCGCCGATGCGCAGGGATTTTTCCAGGTTTACCGGATGGCCGGCCTGTAAATACTTGAGGGTGGTTTTGCTTAATGATTCAGCGGAAACGTCAGCTGTAAAGGTTTTAGCCGTCCTGGACGTCACGGTCAGGCACGCACCGCTTACCGCAATGCTGTCTCCGAGGGAAACTTCCTTCAAATCCATCCCGGCATCGATCTCCACGACGGCGTCGGCACCTTTCATGGTGAACCTGACGACTTTTCCCAATCCTTCGACAATCCCGGTAAACATGATCACTTTTTACCTTTGCTCAATAAATCTTTTAATTCGGACATAAATTCCGCCACATCGCGAAACTGCCGGTAAACCGAGGCAAACCGAACGTAGGCCACGCCGTCCAGTGTTTTGAGTTCATCCATTACTTTTTCACCGATGATCGATGAGGGAATTTCTTCGCCCTGAAACTCCTGACAGGAGGCTTCGACGTTTTCAACGAGTTTTTCGATGTCCTCCGTGCTGATCGGTCTTTTCTCACAGGCGGTTCTCACACCTTTGCTGATTTTTGTCCGGTCGAATGGCTCGCGCCGCCCGTCTTTCTTGACAACTATCGGCAGGATATCTTCCACGTATTCATAGGTCGTGAAGCGCCGCTGGCAGCCAAGGCATTCCCGCCGCCTGCGAATGGCTTTGCCATCCTTGCTGATCCGGGAATCGATCACTTTGTTTTCCGCATTACCGCAAAAGGGACACTTCATACCGCAGGCAACCGATCCTTTACGTTTTTTTCAGGGTTTCGACAATGATCCCCGCTTCTTTCAACATATCGGCGGCCAGTTTGTCACTGTAACCGTCGCGGATTACAATACGCGAGATACCGGCGTTGATGATCATTTTGGAACATATGACACAGGGATGATTGGTGCAGTAAAGAGTGGAATCTTTCGCGCTGACGCCGTGGAGCGCGGCCTGAATGATCGCGTTTTGTTCCGCGTGCAGGCCGCGGCAGAGTTCATGCCGCTCGCCGGAAGGTACGGAAAGCTGTTCCCGCAGGCAGCCGACATCCAGACAATGCTGTAACCGGGAGGGAGCTCCGTTATAGCCGGTGGCCAGAATTCTTTTATCACGAACCAGACCCGCCCCTACCGCGCGTCTCAAACAGGTGCTGCGCCTGGAAACGAGATCGACAATATCCAGAAAGTACGTGTCCCAATCGGGACGGGAACGAACCTGATCTGCCACTGGGTGCGAAGGCGCGCTTTTTTCCGTCATATCTTTTTTTGCTTTCCGATGAGCCGCCTGCCTGAAAACGCCCCGCCCTGATTTCCTTATCCTTTTATTCTTTGCGCATACAGCGGAAACCGGTCGCAAAGCTTTCTCACTTTTTCGGCGACGGCTTTGATTTTCTGCTCATCATTGATATGATTGATCACGTCGGCAATCAACGAGGCAATCTGGCGCATTTCCTCTTCCTTCATACCGCGGGTGGTCAGTGCCGGCGTGCCGATGCGGATGCCGCTGGTCACCATCGGTCCCAGCGTGTCATAGGGAATACCGTTTTTATTGACGGTAATCGCCGCGCGGTCCAGCGCTTCCTGCGCGTCTTTTCCCGTAACGCTCTTGGAGGTCAGGTCTACCAGCATCAGATGATTGTCCGTACCGCCGGATACCAGCCGGAACCCTTCATCCTTTAACTGCTGGGCCATCGCCCGGGCATTCTTCACAATTTGCTGCTGATAGACCGCAAATTCCGGCATCAACGCTTCTTTCAACGCCACGGCCTTTGCTGCAATAACATGCATGAGCGGACCACCCTGCATTCCCGGGAATACCCGGCTGTTGAGGATTTTAATGTAGGGTTCCTTGCACATGATGAGACCGCCGCGCGGACCACGCAGGGTTTTGTGCGTGGTGGTCGTGACGTATTCACAGACCGGAACCGGTGAAGGATGAAGGCCCGTGGCCACCAGCCCCGCGATGTGCGCGATATCCGCCATGATCACCGCACCGACCTCGTCGGCAACAGCGCGGAACTTTGTGAAATCAATTGTACGTGGATAGGCGCTGGCGCCGACCACGATCATTTTGGGTTTGCTTTCCCGGGCAATTTTAGCCAGTTCTTCATAATCGATTGTTTCCGTGTCCCGGTTAACGCCGTAAGGAACGATTTTGTAAAACTTCCCGGAGAAGTTCGCCGGAGAGCCATGCGAAAGATGCCCCCCGTGTGACAGGTTCATGCCCAGAACCGTATCCCCGGGAGAACAGGCAGCAAAATAAACGGCCATGTTTGCCTGCGTACCGGAATGGGGTTGAACGTTGGCTTCTTCGCAGCCGAAGAGTTTCTTGCAGCGCTCAATCGCCAGACTTTCCGGAATATCGACATATTCACAGCCGCCGTAATAGCGTTTGCCGGGATAACCTTCGGCATACTTGTTGGTCATGACAGAGCCCTGAGCTTCCAGGACGGCTTCACTGACAAAATTTTCCGAAGCAATCAGTTCCAGCTTCCCTGCCTGGCGTTTCGTTTCCAGTTCAATGGCTTTGGCAACTTCCGGATCAACCTGGCGTAAAATGGACATGAATAAGAACTCCTCCAAAAAACTATTCTGCGTATTTCTTCATGACGAGGACGGCGTTAACGCCGCCGAACCCGAAACTGTTGGACATGGCAATCTTGATCTCTTTATGCCGGGCAACGTTTGGCACGAAATCCAGGTCACATTCTTCATCCGGATCGTCCAGATTGACAGTCGGCGGAATAATGCCTTCCTGAAGTGCTTTGAGACTGAACATCGCTTCCACAGCACCCGTACCGCCCAGCATATGGCCGGTCACGGATTTCGTTGAACTGATCAGGAGTTTTTTCGCATGATCGCCAAAAAGATTCTTGATGGCCTGGGTTTCATAAAGATCGTTGAGCGGCGTGGATGTTCCATGGGCGTTAATGTAATCGATGTCGGTAATCTGCAACCCGGCATTTCTGATCGCAACCCGCATGCTGCGACCGGCGCCTTCATGCCCGGGTGGCGGCTGCGCGATATGAAACGCGTCGGACGTACAGCCGTAACCGATGATTTCCCCGTAAATCTTCGCACCGCGATTTTGGGCGAAAGACAA
Organism: Smithellaceae bacterium; assembly: GCA_963682015.1. Lineage (GTDB taxonomy): Bacteria > Desulfobacterota > Syntrophia > Syntrophales > Smithellaceae > UBA8904. The sequence goes on from OY820932.1 coordinate 1,206,023, forward strand.
TTCTTCCAGAATCAGCACACCGCAGCCCTCGGCAATCACAAAACCGTTGCGGCCCTTGTCAAAAGGCCTGCTGGCTTTTTCAGGCTCGTCATTGCGGGTGGACAGGGCGCGCATGGCGCAGAACCCGCCTACACCCAGCCGGGTTACGGCCGCCTCAACGCCGCCGGTGATCATGGCATCCGCATCACCATAAACAATGCTTCTGTATGCATCCCCGATGGACGTCGTTCCCGTGGCACAGGCCGTCACGGAGCAATTGATCGGTCCTTTGGCGCCAAAACGTATGGAAACGTTACCGGGCGCCAGATTGGCCAGGATGGCCGGAACGGCAAAAGGAGACACTTTACGCGGTCCGGTCGTATAAAGCGCCCTGACTTCGTCTTCAAAAGTCTGGACGCCCCCGATGGCTGATCCGATGATGACACCGACGCGCTCGGCAATTTCAGGGCCGATGGTCAACGCTGCATCGTCCATTGCCATCTGAGCCGCAGCTATCGTATAAATTGCGAAGTTATCGTAGCGTCGGACTTCTTTCTTATCGACATATTGTAAGGGGTCAAAGTTTTTAATTTCTCCAGCAATCCGTGAAGCGAATGCGGAGGCGTCAAATTGAGTGATGGGACCGATGCCTGATTTCCCGGCAATGGCACCAGCCCACGATTCTGCGAAGGAGTTGCCAAGAGGGGTCACTGCGCCGAGCCCTGTTACGACGACACGTCTTTTCATGGGCAATGATCCTGTTTTGAATAGTATTAGCTGATGCCTTTTTTCTGGAGAAAATCGATGACGTCTTTGATCGTCCGAATCTTTTCCAGCTCTTCATCCGCAATTTCCACGCCGAATACTTCTTCCATCTCCATGATCAACTCAACCAGATCCAGAGAATCAGCGCCCAGATCATCGATAAACGATGCTTCCAGTTTGCATTGCTCAGGTGTTACATCCAGCTGTTCACTTACAAGTTTAATTACTTTTTCTTCTAATGACATGAATTTTCTCCTCCAGTCCCAAAATTAGACGAACAATAATGGCAAGTGTTGCCCTTATTACCTGTTTTTGAAAAAAAAATCCTTATTTTTTTCATGTGCAAAACTTCCGCATATTCAGGTGTTTAAAACTCCTGTTGCATCACATCCGCTTGTCAGACTTTTTCTCTTTCCCAAAAGCAGCCTCTCTGAACAGCGTTACCAGTGCTACGCTGGAAGTAACTGCCGTGAAAAATAACCATCGGCTGCTTAAAACCGCTGCCGCCTTAAAGCGGCTATGACATTGCAGGAACTCTATTTGGCTGAAATAACTTCTCTGCCCTTATACGTGCCGCAATTCGGACAGACACGATGAGGCATTTTCGGTTCATTGCACTGCGGGCAGACCGACATTGAAGGCTGTTTCAGAAAATCGTGAGCCCTGCGCGTGTTACGTCTTGTTTTCGAATGTCTTTTTACTGGATTTGGCATGGTAATTTATCCTCTTTTTTAATTATTAATTCTTAACTCTAAAGTTTTTCAGCACCGCCAGACGATCATCCACAATGTCCGAACGGCATTTACAGGAACCGGTATTTAAATTGACACCACAACTCGGGCACAAGCCCTTGCAGTCATCCTTACAGAGAATCTTCATCGGCGCCTGCAGGACAATCTGTTCACAGATCATCGGCGCCAGATCGATAAAGTCTCCGCGATAATAGCTGGTTTCCAGTTCTTCAGCGGTAAGTTCGATATCCTCCGCGATCTCTTCTTTTTCCGGAACCAGGGTATAAACAAAATCCCCGCCGATAGAAACCGTCGCAGGCTCCAGGCAGCGGTCACATTCCTGAATGATCTGCGCTACCAGTTGTCCCCGGATATAAATCGTATCGCCTGACCGGGTGATCAGACAATTCACATCCGCTTTGACGAGCGAAAATTCGGGCAGTTCACCATCCGAAAAACAATCTTCAAACCAGGCGGCATCTTCAGAAAAAGCTAACCGCAACCCTTCTTCGGGAAGTATTGCCAGGTTAATTTTCAAAGAATCAGACATTTAAAACTATTGCCTTTTTTAGTTTAGCCTGCCGCGCTAAGCCGGTGAGTAAATGATAAAATGACTGTGTTGTCAAGAACAATTTAATGATTTACGGACAAAAGGCGCTTGACAAATAACGAACCGCAACTCTATAACAGCGCAAAAATTAATGGAAACACTATGACCGCAAAAATACGTACCCGCTTTGCACCATCCCCTACCGGATATTTACACATCGGAGGAGCGCGAACTGCTCTTTTTAACTGGCTATTTTCCCGCCACACTGGCGGTGAATTTGTATTAAGAATTGAAGACACGGATCAGCAGAGATCGACGGACGAATCTACCAGGGCAATCCTCGACGCCATGACCTGGATGGGACTGAACTGGGATGAGGGGCCGCATTTTCAGGCCCAGCGTGTCGATTTGCACCGTGAAATGGTGCAAAAGCTTCTTGACGAAGGCAAGGCATATGTTTGCACATGCACGCCAGAAGAATTGGAAATCAAAAGAAAAGAGGCTCTTGCCGGTGGCAAGAAACCCAAATACGACGGAACCTGCCGGGATAAGGGTTTAAAAAAATCACCGGGCAGCGTTGTGCGCTTCCGCGGTACAGAATCCGGCACAACAGTGGTGGAAGACCTCATCAAAGGAAACATCATCTTCAATAACGATGAGTTGGATGATTTAATCATCGAGCGCGGCGACAGATATCCAACCTACAACTTTGCCGTCGTGATCGATGACGCACTCATGAACATCACCCACGTTATCCGCGGCGACGATCATGTCAATAATACGCCCCGCCAGATCCTGCTGTATCAGGCACTTGGTTTTGAAGTGCCGAAATTCGCTCATGTCCCGATGATTCTGGGATCGGATAAGACCCGTCTGAGCAAACGCCACGGAGCGACCTCTGTGATGGCCTACAAAGATATGGGCTACCTGCCGGAAGCCCTGGTGAACTACCTGGTACGGCTGGGCTGGTCGCACGGAGACCAGGAAATATTCTCCCAAAAAGAACTTGTTGAATTCTTCGCACTGGACGCCGTGGGCAAGTCGCCCGCTGTTTTCAATCCTGAAAAACTGCTCTGGCTCAACGCACATTATATAAAGGAAGCAACCCCCGAACGCCTTGTGGGAGAAATGAAAACACTCTGGCCGGCTCAAGCAGATACCTCGGATACCGTATTTGTGCAAAAAGTGATTGCCGACCTGCAGCCCCGCGCCAAAACGCTGGTCGAACTTGCCCAAACTGCCGACTTTTACTTTGCCGATCAACTGCAATACGACGAACAGGCCGCGCAGAAGTTTTTAACCACCGACGTTACCACTTACTTAAAAGCAATAGCGGAGGCCATCCCGTCCATAGGCCATTTCGACAAAGCAGGAATCGAAGAGTTCCTCAAGAACTTTATCGAAAAAACCGGAATTAAGTTCAAAGTGTTGGCCCAACCGCTGCGTGTGGCACTGACTGGTAAAACCGTCAGTCCCGGCATTGATGAAGTCATGGCCACTCTTGGCCCTGACCGCGTTATGCAAAGAATCGGCGCCGCAGTGGCCTACATTGCAAAAAGATCTTAGTCGGATGCTCCATGCATATCATGTTGTCGTCGAGCGGCAATTTTACCTTGACATTTCGGGCCTCATTGACTAGGTAATGCGCTCGATTTTACGATCGCCGGAGCAATAGAACACTTCTTTGAATTTCTCTGCTGCCGGAAAAAACATCACCATTACGGTCCCATCGTCTAGTGGTTAGGACGCTGGCCTCTCACGCCGGAAACCGGGGTTCAAGTCCCCGTGGGACTACCAATAATTACAAAGGCTTACAAACATCAACCTTCACTACTGACCTCCGGACACAAGGCCGGACACAAAATGCCTCCTGGGCTCGTACCTCGGGAGGTTTTTACTTTGCATTTGCATTTTTGAACTCGATAACCTGCGCGGGACCTTTGAGACCTTCCTCAAGGGCGCCTCTCGTTTCTTCCAATCCGAGGCTATGGATATAGCGGGCTGTCGTATTGGGATTTGCGTGCCTCAGGATCGTTTGAATGACTGACAGTGAATATCCTTTTTGATAAAGGATTGAGGCAGTCAGGTGCCTGATGCCGTGGAACCCGAAGGGTTTTACTTCCGCTTTTTTACAAAGACGCTCCATCAGATGCTGCCGGTGGAGAAACGGCTTGCCGTAATACTCCTCGCAGAAGGGTGTTTCATCAAGGCAGACAAACATGTGCTCCTTGTCATCGGTTTTCTGCTTCAACCTCTCTTCGCTCCATGCAAGCAGCGCCTTCCGGAGTTCCGACGTCATCGGCAGCCAGTCATATTCCTTATGACCGCCTTCACGCTTCTGAGTCCAAAGGCAAACTCGGTTGTTAACAAAATCCACATCCGATAATTTCATGTGAAAAACTTCCGATCTGCGCGCCGCGAGATGAAGAAATGTCAGAAGCATGACTTTATCCTGTCCTTCTGCCTGGTCATAGACTTTCCAGAAGTCTTTTTCCGGAGGAACATATCGCGGCCTCCTCTCTTCCGGGAATTTCCTGACAGACAAAAAAGGATTAACGCTTTTCGGCCAGCCTTCCATGTTGTCTGATCCCCATCGCCATGCGGTGGCCAGATTTTTCCTGTCTTTGTTTGCGGCATACCCTGATCTCTTCTTCACCTGCTCCAAAAGAAAGTTCCTGCTGATTGTGACGCTCAGATTTTCAACCGGAAAATCACGGGCAAGCCCCGTATCCCTGAAAAAGACAGCAAACGCCGCTTTCTTTTCTTTGAACGTTTTACCGGCGAACCGGTTTTCCGCTTCCGTCAGATATTCATTGGACCACTGGCCGATCGCCAAAGACGCCGAATTTATCCGGGATAATTTCTCCTCCAGTTTCTCTTTTTCTTCTTTTTCCCAGAAGATCGCCGCCTGATATGACTTTTTGCTCTCGTCCGGAAACAGCTTTTGCAGCGTCTGCCCCTGAACCGTCACGCTTGCCCTGTACCTCCATATGCCTCTTTTCAAAACCTTGCTCGGCATTGAGAACCTCCATTATTCTGTTTTCAAAGAACCGCCAGGTACCGGGTGTGACTTCCACACCACCCCAGCGAGCAGCATACTTGATGACCGTACGGCGGTCAAGGTTGAGGAATTTGCCCAGCTCCTGAGCCGTGATCGCGCGCCCAAGTATGTTTTGCATGGTCGTTTCTGTCATTTCCGCGGTTTCTCCGGCTGCATCCTTTAGCGTTTCAGCAAAGGCCGCAGCCCGTTCCTCTCACTTCTTTTTATTGCAACGCCCCGGGTTTTCAAAAAAGTCTTCCATCAACCTCTCTTCCAGAGACCTGATTTCCTCCGCAGGAATCCGGATGCAGTCGGCAAGCCGGATCGCCCGGATGACGCCCTTGTCTACCAGGCGGTAGATTGTCCGGTCACAAACGGAAAAATAGTTTGCGACTTCATCGACCCGGTAATACCTCTTCAGCAGCTGCGTTGACTTGTTAATGGAATCACTCACTTTTTCTTCCCTGACCCAGTACCCGATTTTTTGCCCTTCCCGGAAGCATTTTCACGGGAATCAACTTCCCGGGACGGGCGTTCACCCGCCCCGAATTTATTTTTTCATTTCGCGCGCCATGAAAAGTCATTTTTGCTTCACTCGTACGCCATGAAAACCTGTTTTCAAAACAGGCTCGAACCCTGCCTGCGGCAGATCAATTTATCCCGCCGAAACGATGCTTTTTCAGATGATCGGTCCGCCGGGTACGGTCCTCGTCCGTGACTTGCCTTTTCCGGGGATGCTTCCTCATCCATTCCTGCAACTGCGGTTTCTCTTCCTTGTCCGGATCGAGTCCCCGGATGCCCGTCTTCAGGATGCAGTCCCTGTTCAGCATCGCCATGGTGAAGTAACCACCAGCATTGGCCTTGATCAGCCTGCGCTGCGCCTGTATCCGGGGCAGATTCGCCTGGCCGCGGGACCGGCAGATTTCCTCACCCGGATACCAGATCCCCCTGAAACTGGATTCCGCAAGCGGACAGAGAGGCGCTTCACACACTGTGTAAAACTTGCAGGCCTGCCTGTCCGTCAAGACCGTCTTCATTTTCTCCCAGGGCTTGCAAAACCGGCAGCTCATATAACCTCCGCAATCATGATGGCGATTTCCTTCATCGCGCGTTCCTCTGATACTTCCGGTAGCTTGGCCAGTCGAAGCGGATGATTTTCGACGCGCCTTCATACAACCGGTCGATGACCCGCTCTCCCAGGCAGTTTTCCAAGGCCTTCAATTCGGTGCAGTTGGTTGTAAGAATCACCGGCAGCATGGCCTCGTAGCGCTGGTCGAGGATTTCATAGATGATCATGCGCTCAGTTTCGGTCCCGAACTGGACGCCGACTTCGTCAACAATCAGCAGATCGACGCTGACGGTCTGACGGATGATGTCGCTTTGCGTTGTTTCCGAATTCCGGTTGTACGTGTCCTTGATCTCGCGCAAAAGTCTCGGCAGCTTGGTGAAGAGCCCCGAATAGCCGTTACGGATAACTTGATTGAGGATGCCCGCGCAGAGATGCCCTTTGCCGGTGCCCACCCCGCCCATAAACAGCATCCATGTTCCGGAGCGCTTGTGATCGGCAAAGCGGAAAACAAATTCCCGCACAGCGGCCAGGGTAACGCCCTGCTTTTCTTTTTCCCGGACCGTCCCGTAAAACGTGAAGTCGTCAAAGGTCTTGCCGGAAAAACGCTTGCTCAGTGCGCTCCCCTTCAGACGATGCTCCAGAAGACGTGCTTCCCGTTCGGCGGCGGCAATCCGCTCTTCGCAATTCCTGCAGGGCAGATCCACCCAGTGCGGTTCCTTCCCCACCACCGCCAGGTACACAGGGTTGTCCATATAAACCGCATCCAGTTCATGACCGCATTCCGGGCACGTATTCGCCGGTTTCCCTCCCTCAATTACCGAGCAGGGCGGGCGGAATGTCGGAAAAGGGATCGGATTTTTCTTTAAGATGGCCGTGATGTTTTCCATAAGGACGAATCTCCTTTTGTTTTTCAAACATCTGTTTGGTTAATGTATCCCACTTGTCCCGCAGTTTCCTGCCGCTCAGGATGTTGGCCCCCCAGAAGTTGTCGTGCGTGGCAAAAAGGATAACTTCCTCGACAGTCGGGGGTTCCTGGCAATCCAGCCGGATGAGCTTTTCGATGTCTTTGGCCCAGCCGGCGATGATTTTGCTTTTTCGTTCGCTGCTTTGATTCAACAGGCGCGATCTGGGATTTTCTTTTATGATTTCGGAAAAAAGAAATTCAGCCAGCCGCACTGCGTCAGCATTGACGACGATAATATTGTCATTTGTAACAGTGTCTTTAATAGTGTCTTTTGTGGGTATCTTTTTCGATAACGACAAATTATCTTTTTCGATAACACCGGTTATCTTTTTCGATAAAGTTATCTTTTTGGATAACGGCTGCCACTGGTGATAATCCTTGTTGAACTTATACAGCTTGACCGGCTCGTTATCTTTTTTGATAACGTAGATTATCTTTTTCGATAACAACCCCTGAATGGCCCGAATGACGCACGGCTTGTTAATTCCCGTCATCCCGACAAACTGAGACAAAGAAATGGCGTCTTCGCATTTGTTCCACCCATAGGTTTTGCGAATGATGACATCCAGCACCTGGCGTTCTTCGCCGGGAATGCGTGTCCGGCAAAACGCCTCCTGAAGCTCGTTTGCAATTTTCACGTAGCCTTCTTCAATCTGCGGGTTTGCCATTTTTTGTCATCAATTTTCCGTCGTGAACCATTTTGCGGGAGACGGGCTTTTCACCCGCCCCCCGCCTTCATCAGCCATCAGCCCTACTGCATCACAGCAGCTTCAGCAGCGGAATGCGCCAGCGCCGGAACCACCGGCATAGGCGGCATGGCCGCTGTCGGCACTTTCCGGCCGGACAAAAGCTCCTTGAATTCCTTCAAACGCTCCGGCCTGGCCATCGAATCGAGCAGTTTGTCCTGCTCCTTGATCTGATCTCCGGTCAGGTCGGTAACGCTTTTCACGCCATAACGCTTGCACACATAATCGAGGTACTGCTTCACGGCAATCTTGTGCCGGCTGAGCTTGGCAAACAGCACTTGCCCGGCGGCAAAGGGGTTCACGCCATCTTGGGGTGAGTTTATTGAACCATTCACATCCTTTGCTGTGGCCTGTTTCTCTTCTCCGGATTCGGGCATTGGCGCCTGTATATTTTGCTGTGCTGTCTGCGCTTCCGGCGTCTGCTCCAGCCATTCCGTCAGCACCTTGCCGGTTTGTTTCGACGGCTTGAAATACTGGCCGTCGAACAGCGTGGTCCTGTCTTTCGTGGAAGAGGCGATGTGGTTCTGGTCGATGTCCATGAAGACCGTGAACTCATACTCCATGCCGTCGCGCTGAATGGGTGACATACCCAGCTTCTTGACGCTCTTTTTGCCGCCTTCTTCCACCTGCGTGTATTCCATCTTGCTGCGCATCGTGGCGATGATATGGCAGGTCGATTGCAGCAGCGCGTCGACCAGCTCGTTGTGCTGCGGGGTGACCATCCGCCAGGCCGACCAGGAATTTCCTGATTTGTCGGCGATCATCCCGTGCCGGTCCAGGAGGCCGCCCGTTCCCGCCCAGGCGTGGGTGAGCGAATCGATGATGATCGTATCGTAACCGGCAACTTCTGCGGCCTTGATCGCGGCCACATATTTTTTCGGTTCAAACGGCGCTTCCAGCGTGCAGGCGTCATATGCGCCCAGGTGGTCATACAGTTCGCCCGATCCCCTTTCCGTGTCGATCAGCGCGATCCGTCCGCCAATGCCGAAGGCGATGAGCAAGGACGAATAGGTTTTGCCTGATCCCGCGGGACCGGCAATGGCCAGCCGCAGCTTTCCCCTTTTTCTTTCTGCTTTGTGAAATTGTGACATACTTGATTTCTCCTTTCTCGCGATACGCGATGGACAGGTTCATACGTTCCCTGCGGATATTGCCGGCGCAGCGGATGAGCTGCTTCCCCTGCAATTTCCTGATGGCCTCTTTGATGGTCAATGGTTTCCTCCTTTCAATATCGGACAGCCTCAGATCAAATCCGCTTCCCACATCCGATTGCACGCCTCTTCCCCAAAGATCACAGCCAGCTCCGCGCGGTCTTTTCCCGCACAGACCGGCGCGTAATCGCACCAGCCGCAGTGCGTTCCGGGATTGCGATAAAACATCCCCTTCATGATGTTTTCGTAAATGGCCTTGGCGGTCTCAAAGAGATCGATGAAATCACGCGTTGTACGGAAGCCTTCCTGCTTCTGGATCACGGGGGTTTTGGTCTTGATGATATTGAGATAGCCGACCGGAATTTTGTCGTCATTAGCGTCTTCACCTAAATCGTTCAGCAGCTGGTACCTGATCCAGTAAGCATAGCAGGTGAGCTCCAGAGACACCCTGGGCTGCATGTCGTCCGCCTTGCGGGAGCGGGTCTTAATCTCCAGCGCCCGGGGCGTGCCACCGTGTGGTGCGCTTGCCGAACCATTCGGCCGGTCCACAAGATCCACAATGCCGACCAGCGACACGGGCAGCACATCGCCGTTTTCATAATTTACAATGGGGATGGAAAATTCCTTTTCGATAGCCAGGGGTTGAAGATCGACTTCGTTTATAAACAGGGTGGCATAGCGTCCGGCTTCGCGCTTGGCCTGTTCCATCTCCGGACGTGTTGCCGGCTCATTCATCTCTTCCGCCCAGAAGTCGTCGAGCGACTGAACCAGATCGGGGATGACGTTGATTGCTCTGGCCAGGAAAGATTCGGCGATGAGCTTGTGGGCGGACTTGCCGATGAGCAGTTCCACCGGCGTTCTGACGGGTTTGACATTCAGTTGATAAGCCAGCCGATAACTGCGGGGACAAGTTGCGTATCGGGTCATCCGGGACTTGGAAAGATAGAAGCCTGTTTCTTTACCTGTTCCCTTAAAAGGGTTGTCATCCGTTCGGCGCTGTGGAAACGGCGCCATCCCCTGTCCGATCAAACTTGCAGTTTCTTGAATTTGCATAAACACATTCTCCTTTCTGAAAGAAATTCATCCCCGGACAGCACCGATCAGATGGTTTCTTTCTCCAGGCGAGAGATGAATTTGTCGGCAACGGGCTTCCACGAAGCCTTCTTCTGTTTTTTCACCGCACTTAATTTCCGAAGTGTCTTGTCGTATTCCTCTTCCATGCAGCCGATGATGTCTTCAGCCAGAATACCCTTCACGCCATGCAGGAGAAAAACCGCTTCCAGGGACAGGGTGAGATCAAAAAAGGCATCGCGGATGATCCGGCTGGTGTTTTGGGGTGCAACTTGATTCATGGCTCTTTTCCTTCCCGAAATTGTCGCTCTACTTGTTAAGTTCAAAAAAGAGCCTCCGGGGGACATGAAAAATAAAATAATTTATCGCTAACTATTTCATGGCGTTTCGCAGATATTGCCGAATTTGGGCAAAAACGCGCTGCCTTCGCTTCTTCAGACGTTCGTAATCCTGACGAGTCTTGCAGAGCGTTTTGACCGGCGTGTCACGCAGAGCCGTCATGGTGATCAGATCCCTGTCGTTTTGGGTAATCACGCCTCTGACAACAAGGCTCTCCAGGAAGACGTCGGCATCTTCGATGAGAGAAATATCCTCATCGACGATGAGTGTGCCTGCATCGTCGCATTGATCCGCTGTTGCATTTTCCTTGAGTTTCAAATTGACCAGGTCGCGGAAGCGGTTGCGAACCCGGCTGATGAGATGGCCGGTCGTTTTGTGCACATCAACCTCACCGTTTGCCAATTCATCCAGAAAGATATTCAGAACGTCCTGGAGGACATCTTCGCGTTCCATGGACGGGCATACCCGCCGCCCGTAGTTATAGGTGCGCGTCAATGCAGGCGTGAACAGTGCAATGAAGAACGGGGCAAGCTCGCGGTAAATGCCGCCTTGCCGGTAAATAAATATTAACTTCTGGAGGATGATGTTTTTCGCCCGGATATCGTGGCCTGCATCATGGAAGAAACGAATCAGTTCCTCATAATCGGGAAAATCCGCAATACAGGGGATGCCTTTGTGCAGTTTGCTGTAAAAGGCCCGGAAGCGTTTTGCGGCCAGCGTCCGGCCGATGCCGGCAAACGATAAACCCATGCATCTGGTGCGGCATGGGCTTCACGAGCCTCGGAACCTGCTCCTTTACAGTATTGTTATTGCGGGCCGCGAGGGCCTCTAAAATTTAATGATCGCCCGGCATTTGGGACACTGGATCGTCACCAGGTGACCGACGATTCGTCTGGTCATACGTCCACACGAACAGGAATCAACAGCCAGAATGCTTTGTGTTCCTTCCTCCAGAATAACTTTCCCCCGTACCCACCTTCCGCATTCGCAGGGGTAGTCATAATGACCTAAGGCCAAAGGCGGCCTGGCCATTTCGGCAAGCTTCTTGCCGTCATGGGGACATCGACACTCATACACAACATTTGACCTCAAGAGTTAATGAAGGAAAAAACTGTCGCGGACTTCTATCTCAAAAAAGAGAAGAAGTTACGGACAAAAGGCGGTTTTTCAGTGGATTTTTTGCGGATAAAAAACGGTGGAGAATTATTTGCGACGCTTGGCGGGCTTGGCGCTTCTTTTTTGTCCGGCCGGCCGGGCCAGATAATTTTTCACATTTTGCAGCTTCCAGAGAATTGCCGGATGTGCGGCAACGCGGTCGGCTTCCTCCAGATTATCCGGAAAAAGAAGTTCCGGCTTCAATTCCCCCTGCGCAACAGCAGCAACATAGGCCGCCTCATCGGATTCCAGTTTCAGATATTTATCGACCGCGTTCCAGGCACGTTCAATAAGTTCCATTCGAGCGGGCACTTCACCGGCAAGCATGGGGCTGAGCCGTTCGGCTATATCCCCGTCGGACATTCCCGCTTCAAGACGTTCGCGGCTGTATGTCGGCAGCGGATGTTCCAGGATGGATGAAAGGGCGATAAACCATCGCCTGAACCGCGCCGATTGAAAAATCTTATCGGACGATAGCGGCGGATAAGCGATATCCCAGACATCCCTTACCGCGCCGCGATCCAGCAAGGCAAGGAATTTGCCGATCAGGATTTCTTCCAGGCTGACGACCCGGATGCGTGGATGTTCCAACTCACCGGGCTGCCAGAGGTCGCGCAATTCAAGCCCACAGACGGGCATCCGAAAAAGAAAATTCAGATCCACTTCGATCCGATCCTCGGACCCGACAACGGACCGATACAGCAGATAGTACTTGCGCCCGGCAAAGGCGTCCGCGGACCGCTGCACACGATACCCCTGACGCCGCGCAAGATCGGCAACTGCCTTTTCAACCTCCGGTTTTGCTTCCAGCATAGCCGCCCGATCCAGATGACCGATGTAATTATAATCCAGATCGACGGAGAGCCGCTTGGGCGGGCCGAAACAGAGATTGAAGGCGGTGCCGCCCTTCAGGGCAAGGACTGCGCCAAGAAACGGATGGCGCGCTATATCCGCCGCCATCTCTCCCAGCCGGACCACTTTTTCCAACGAGTCAATTCGGTAGCCGGTGCGCGCCGAACAGTCCTGCAAATATTTCAGGCTAACGCTCATCAGGTTCTCCCAAAGATAACAGCGCCGGTGGAAGAATCAGGTTCCATCGCCGGGCCAGAGTTCCTCCCCGTTGGGCGCGCTCGGCGTAAAGTCGTGAATGCGGACGGTTCTTCTCCATGCGCGTCAACAAATCATCGGGCACATGGAAGCTTTTTTGAAACATCTCCAAAAACCAGCCTGTCGCCGCCCAGAGCCTTGCCAGTCCGTACCGACGCAAAACCTCTTCCAGTAAATCAAGATCAAGGGTCGTAAAACCGTCAGCGGATCTCACCAACTCCTCCAGGCCGCCTGCCAAAGCCGGACGGTTGAAGCCCTCGACCAGCGTCCGTTCGGGACCGGTTGTATTTAACAATATTCCCTGGCGCTCGACTTTGCGTGTACCGAGCTGCTGCCCAGGGCCGGACTGCATGGCCGCAGGAGAATCCAGAAATCGGATAACCGCGCCATCAAGATGTAAAGACCGATGGCGTCTGGCAACATAGACTGTGCACTGGTTCCATACCGAATAAGCCGCCCCGAGAAGTTCCAGAGCACTGTGATGGGAAAAAACCCCATCAGGATGCATTGCCTTTGCCACCAGGAAAGGATCAACCCTCAAATTATTAAAAGCCCCCCCCGGCGGAACGACTGCATATATCTCCCGGGTCACCCGTTTCAAGCGTCCCGTTTTGAGATGATATTTGAGGCGATCCACAACACGCGAACGCTCACCATCGGCAGCCAGGACAGCCACAGCCTCATCCAGAGAAAAAACCGGATGGCCGGCAAAAAAATCCATGCCTTTCAGTTGCTGTTTGGCGTTCATATGGGTAAATTATTCTCCTGTTTACAAGCAAAACGTCAACAGGCCAAAGGCGGTATATGCTGAATCGTTGACGTTATGGGCTGCTATGGGTAGTAATTTTACCTGCTCATGCACAAAATGTAAACAATTATTTTTTGATCGATCACGGCCAAAATGATCTGCGTTTATGCATCCCAAATAACTCTTGACTTCACATCTAGTGTGGTTATAATAATACCACATGTGGTAAATAATTTACCATGAGTCATTTGTGTCAACCGTATTGAATATCATAAGAAAAGACGAGGAGGTCTTTATGTATGGAGAATTTATCAAGGCACTAAGGATGAAAAAAGAAATAAGCCTCAGGGAATTTTGCAAACAAGTTGAAATGGACGCCAGCAACTGGAGTAAAATCGAACGGGGTGTATTAGCACCGCCGCAGGATGAAGAAAAATTAAAAAAGATTGCCCGTGTTTTAGGTATTAAAATTGGATCAGATGCCTGGAAAGAAATGAAAGATCTGGCGAATATTGACGCGGGAATCATCCCGGATGACATCCGGTCAAATGATGAAGTATTAAAAGCCCTGCCAATGTTCTTCCGCACCATCAGAAGCGATAAACCGACAGCCGAAGAATTGGATAAGTTGATCGACATGATTAAAAAGGAGGGCTGATATTTGGACGTAAGCGAGTTCAAGTGTAAATGGATTAACAAAAGTGATCTCTGGTCCATCGCTGATGACTTCCGACAAAACTACTGGCCGGAAAATTCACTGCCGGTCGATATTGAAAAAATTGCTGAATTTCGCCTGAATCTCCTTCCAGAACCCAAGCATGGTCTCTTTTCCTCAACCGAGATGGACGCCTATCTTAAAATGGATTTAACGGCCATAGTGGTTGATCATGATTTTTACATGAATGATAAATATGCCAATCGGATGCGGTTTTCATTTGCACATGAAGTGGGCCATTTCTTCCTGCATAAGAACATTTTATCGACACTCGATCTGGTTGATCCAGTGGCTTGGAAAAACTTCATTCTTGATTTACCTGAAGATGAATACAGCAATTTTGAATGGCAGGCCAATGAATTCGCGGGCAGGCTCTTAGTCCCACATTCAGATTTAGTTACAGCCGTCGAACAAGCCGTCGACATTATCAGGAAGAATCATCTTGCAGATTATTTGGAAAATGATCCTGATGCCGTCTTATCAAGAGTTGCACCCACAATTTGTAAACCATTTGGTGTTTCCACCGAAGTAATAAAAATGCGCGTATCAAGAGAAGGCCTATGGCCGCCTAAACTAAACAATTTTTGAAGGAGGTAAAACACTATGGCAAAGAATCCACCTTACGGGGATAATCATCGACATGGACAGGTAACGGATCGGTCGCAAACGTACAATCCACAAAATGATCGTTGGGTCAAACGGGACACGACAACGGGCCAATTCATTGATCAAAAAGCGGATAACGATCCGTTCAAGGGTGTCAGAAAAGAAAAATAATTTCCGTGTTGTTAGACGAAGTGTTCTTGATAGCCTGTGAAGGACCATCACGCGTTACAGTATTCTGCGAATTTTTGATCCTTGAAGCAGTGTAAGTATTCGCAAATTGTTGGGTGTGCGAGATAGAATGAAAATTGCAATTGATTCTAATGCGTTGACATATCTGATTAAAGCAATGGAGCCAAGCTATGATCCATTGATGGATATACCATCGAACAGAAAAGAACGACAGGCGATGTTGAGGATCTTTCTTTATCAAGGTGAACCATTTTATGTGCTCCCACAGGTCACTAAAGAATATCACGATATTCCCAGTTATTTATGGCGCAATATGCACGGGTCAACAGTCGGAGCATTGCTTATAGAGTACAGAATAGCAAATCAAGTGATTGAAATGGATAACCGAAGAGATGTGTTTCTGAAAGTTCATAAAAATAATCATAAAGATTGTCAACTGCTGGCTGAAGCAGAAATGGCTAGCATGAATGTGCTCTTAACAAGAGATAAATTATTTAAGAATGCACTTTCTGGAATGACTACGATTAGAATCATGTATCCATCTGAATATTTTGAGTCATTAAATCTTCGATCAGATATGAGCCCCACCTTATCACCGGTTGAGTCAAACCCATTATTTGGAAAAACATGGTGGCAAATATAATTTTTTCACCCAATCGGATAGCAGGAAATTTTTCACCTCCAGCCAAGCCACAATTTTTACCATACCAAGATAAGGGTATCGAAATATGTTTAACAGAAGATTTATGTTGATATACAAACAAAAAAACTTTTCTTGTCACCCGAATGGCCATATATAGCCTGTGGTCCTTAATTTACTCCATATCGAAAAACAAAATAAGTCTTTGTCGTGTCATCGTATACCCCAAGATCAAGAAAACGAAAATGCCAATTTAATTTATATTTCTTAGGTATAGGAATCGATGCTTCAGAGAAAAGCTCCCGAACAAAATTATGGTCGTCAAGCTTAGGATCGATATCTCTTATTACACGCATATAATCTTGAGCAAGCCTAACTATTTTATAAGAATGGCCAGACGTCATGATAATTGACGGTATCACTACACTTCCAGGAGGTGCACCAGCCAAAGACCGCTCATCGAAAATGTTCCACAGCTTCTTCCTTTCTTCTGTTAATTCTGATGTAACAGTTGCGGTTTTTTCAAATACAGAATGATTAAAAATAGCTATCACTCGAAATTTGTCGCGTGTCACTTCGGCAAATAGAACATCATCCGTACGTTCAACATGATCTTTACCTTGTATCTGGTTCCCTAAATGAAAATGATGATAACCCATGATATTAAGCAAAAAATCTTTATCTTCCCATCGATCAACATTTTGATCACTTCTTGTGGCAGCAGGAGAAAATCCTTTTTTATGAATTTTAAGCGACAAGTGGGGCGTAAGATCCTCCCCGGATTTTACTTTCTCCAACAAGTGGTTAATGCTGCTAGATAATGACCTCCATCTCGGGTCTCGTGTTACGTGTTTCTCAATAATGACATCACGTTTTCTTGGTGTTATGTAACGTGCTACCCAGTTCGCATAGATGACCAATAAGTCAGGAAAAGATTTTGATTCTAACGCCAATAACGATTGTCTATCATTTGGAGTTCTTGGTATTTGGTTAATGAGAGATCTTCGTAATTTCTTAAGTCGTGCCGATTCTGAAGATATTACCTTTTTCACCATTTATTCGCCTCCAATAGAAATCACTCCAAGCCAACGATCTCTTTGATGTTAGCTTTTTAATTGATGTTTTACTGCTTTTTCTTTGATGGTATTTATTGCCGATTCATTGAGCGGCAAAATATTCTGCTTCTTTAAAAAAAGTATAAATTCCTCTTCATTCACACGCCATAGATCATTCTCTTTCAGAAATCTTTTATTATTACCGGCACCAACTCGTCCGGCAAAAGAGCGGATTGCCGATTGATTGGCGAATAATGCTCTTTTGTACCTATCGTTATTGCCTTTTTTCCAAACTTGATAATATCTTGCAAATGCTAACTCTACCCACCACATTCCAATTTTATAAATCATTTGCTTCTCATTTGGCTTTTCCTGCTCTTCATCGAGATTGAACCTATGGGTTCTTATTCCTTCGCAATCAACGCCGTACTCATCTTTATAAAAATATTTTTCACTGTATCCGTAAGCAGCAACTTTCTCATCAGCAAAATATAGCCAGGGTGCAAAGCCATATTTATTGATTATCCATTTACGATTCATTTCTGTATTTGCGCTTTTACCAAGCCACCACATGACATCTACGCCACCATTTAAATAATCACTTGTTCGCTCCTCTAATTCTTCAGGGGTTATTGATGATAATTGAATTTCGTGTGCAACCCACCACCCCATAGGGAATTTTATAATTATATCTGCGATTCTTCTTACTGCATGTAATGGTTCTTCAAATAAATGATTGAAGATTGCATACTCGTTTAGTTTTGGAAGATAAACCTTTGCCACGAATGATTTACCGGCTAGATGTTCAGGCGTCTCAGGATGATGCTGATAATCACATGTACATGATCTTTGATGAAAGAAATGGAAGATTCCTTTTGGGCTTCTTCGAAGAAACATTGGAATCTTACAAAATCTGCATTCAAAATGAACTGATTCCAACTCAACTCTCGGATTTGCAAAGTTGGTAATATCAATTCTTGCACCAGTAAGGTTATTTTGAGCTACAAATGGCATTTTATTTTAAGCTACGAAAAGCAAAAGAGCGCTGTTGCCCAAAGGACCACGTTTGGTTCTGGCAGTTCTTTATCTTCAGGTAATCGTGAGCCAACACTGTTCAGCGTATCTTCAAGTGCAAATATTTTTAAGTTTGTATTCATAAATTTGCTGCCCCGTGGAAAAAATCTGGTACGTAGCGAGTGGGTGGATTATTTTTAAAATATTTATTTACCATCATTTGGAAAATACCATCTACATACATCATCATAGAGCTCTTTAATGCAATTATCTTTGTCGGGTGTTTCGGTTATAAAAATAATTTCATTGAACGCGAGAAATGATACCATGGCAACAAATTGCACAACTTCATAAAGTTCATCATCGTCAATATCATGCACGATATCACCATTTTTAAACCGCCGCGCGATAAGCTGCGCACCTCCATGTGTATAGCTATGCATATTCTTAAGAGCAACCTTTTTGAAACTACTCAACGTTTCTGGCCACTTTTTTTCTTCTTCAACTGACTCAAGCATTTTACCTAAGGACAAAGGGAATTCATCTTTTTCTCTTATGCGAATTATCTGCTCATCATTAGCACAATGCTGTATCCATAACGCACGAATGAAACTTTCAAACATAGGCCGCACTAAAGCATAGTGCGATGCATGAAGTGAATGCTCAATAAGTACGACAATTGCTTTTGAATGTTCTATCACAACGTCCAATAAAGCTATTGAAAGATCATTCCTGCCATCTGCGGCATAACTTAGGCCGCTTAATTCGATACCAATTCTTGAAAGAATATCTCTTAGATTTTTCATTTTCCTTGATTATAACGATTAAGTCACTAAATTCGGTTTTTCTGAAAAGCGATGCAATTCTACACTATTTAAAACAGTATTCACAGTGATAAATCACAATAAAATCAGATTCATTGGAAAAAACAGCGTGTGGTTTTTTTGCGATAATAAGGACCAAAAAATGAGCAGAGTGTTTTATGGAAAATTTGTCAAAAGAAAAAACACCCTGTTCGCCTTGCCTTAACCATCGCCTGGTCATCGGTCGGAGTCGCCAGCATCTTAACGGTCGCAATTTTTTGCAGATTATCGCTGTCTTTCACTCATTGCGCCTTGAGAATCAGCACCTCCTCCTGCCGCAGGTTCAACATGTACCCCACTTTGGGCCGCGTTATGATGAGAGCTTCCAGTTCACCTGGCGCCATTTCAATTTTACCCGTAATGCTCTTCTTGATCTGAGCGACACAGCGACGCTTGTGGTCGGATATTTGGCGGTCGTAAGGTTTATTGGAACCGTCATAGTTCATGGGACCGGGCCAGAGGCATCGATAGATTTCGTCGCGCGACACAATTTGCTTCGGCTTTTCGGCCAAGAGCAACAGATAATGAAAGCAGGCCGGTTGCAGCTTGATTGGAATGCCCCGGTAGAAAAAAAGCTGCTGACGTTCATCTGCGAAAATTGTTGGCGGATCGGCGATCAGTTCCCGCAAGTCATGGGTATCGGCAAGACGGGTGCGCAGAGCAAGAAGAAGACCTCTATTCTGGAGAATGTCGGCAAGGTGATGGGGAAAAGAGATATCACTTGCCGCAGGTGTGGTTTCTGTCGTGATGGTGGTCGTGGTCGTCTTTGGAGTCGTCGCCGGTGCTGATGACGATACTTTTGGTGCTGTTGGTGCTGTTGGTACTGGTGCTGTCACTACCGTACATTTACCTCCTGATCTTGTATCGGTTTGATTACTCATGCCACCATCGTAATCGAAACCGACCGCCTCACAAACTCCGGCCGCCGACGCCCGTAACATCTCAACCTCTTCAGCTGGGTAATTCAGATGGAAATGACGGTAGAGACGCTCGGCCAGGCATTTAGGCAGAAGGCGCACAAGTTCCGTCAAAGGCAAGTTGGCTATTGCTTCCGGCGTGTCGTATCCTTCGGTAATGAGGCGATTGATATATGTTCGGTTCAGGCCATGGACGAGGATGAGCGAAAGCGCCAAGCCCTTCTCGGTTACGCCGTGGATCAGTCGTTGCGACAAACGGACAATCCGCATGATAAACTGTTCTGGCCATCCAACAGCCCTGGCAAGGGCGGCCAGCGTTTCGGCAAGCCAGCTGAAATCCTCCCCCACCCGTTTAATAACGCCGCTGAAAACCTGGTATTTTTGTTCGATGGCCTTTGTTCCGGCTGAAGAAAGCCAGTCCTCCATCATAAGCGTTTTCTTGGCGGCGCGTTCTTTGTCGTCAAGAAGCAGGTGATCCAACGCCCACAGCGACTGAAACAGGGGCTTGTTCTCTTCCCCGTTTTCGTGGATGATCTTCATGATATCCTCGCGATATCCACCGCAATAAGTCTCGGATCGCCGCAGGGAAAGGTATTGATCGCGCGAATCCCGACACAGACTCAACAGCAAAAGAATCTCCAGTTCGGAGACTCGGCAGGGATCGGACTTATGCAGGAATTTCATGAAGAAGGCAGCAGTGTCCAGTGCAACGCCGCTCCAAGCCACAACGTTGCCGAGTTCTGTGATTATTAAGATACCGCTATCGGCTCTGATGATCAGATTCTCCTTCACGCAAATATTGACAGTGTTCGCGACTATTTGATCGTACGCGGCGTCTGTCATTTCGGTATTCCAGATGGTCCTGCCTGTAAACGTTCTCTTCAGAAAGAATTTGATTTCATCTTCGCCACAGCGCTTTGCGGAAGCAATAAAATTCAGGATGTGGCGGTCCATTTCCTGGCGCTTCAGGGTGGGATGCATGTCTTCGACAGGACCTTTGATGTAGTGATCGTAATAGAATCTGTAATCCACATAAGACGCAGTGATGAAAACCGCCCGGCCAAAATCGGAGACAAAACCGTAGCGGGCGACGCGGCCGCTCATATTTTTGTAATCTGAAACGAGGATACGTTCTCTGGACAAGCTGCGAGTGTCCCGGAAATATTTCCAGCACAGCGGCTCGATGATGGCATTTTTCATGGGAAGATTGAGTCCCACAGCCAGGGTGGTCGTCGTGCACAAAACACGGATCTCGCCTTTGCGGGCGTAACGTTCAATAATGTCGCGCTCCTCCCGGGATAGCTCGGCATTGTGGACGGCAACACCGCTATGAAGGAAGGACAGCAGCATATCCCGTGAAACACTTTCTTCAAGGGTTTTCATTTCGGCGATGGCGCCGGCAGCGGCCGGCAGATTCAAGACACTACAAAGCCGATGCGCCAAAGTTTCCGTTGCAGGCTTATCCGAAAGAAAAATGATCGTCTGCTCGGCTTTCTCCTCCGCAAGAAATTTAGCCGTTTCGACATACTGATCTTCTTCTTTTTCGGACTTGAGCTGAAACCAATCTTCTTCACCGTTGTTGCCGTTGTTGAATTCCCGGTAGCGGAATTTGCCATCAAAAAAGACACCTCGGCGCAGCTCAACAGGACGCTTATCCTCCCGGATTGTTTTGGCCTGAAGCCATTGAGCCAGCATCTCACTTTTTCGCAAAACGGCGGAGAGTCCCACAAGCTGAGGCTGTTTGGCACTCAGCATAATGCGGGTGAGGAGAACCTCCAGAACAGGACCGCGTTTCTCATCAAACAGATATTGTAATTCGTCCACAAGGACAAGACCGACGTCACCCATGAGTTTAGGATTGACGACCAGCAACGAATGGAGCTTTTCATAAACAATGACGGCAATGTGAAACCGGCGATTGACAATCCGTTCGTCATATTCACGGTGGTCACGGCTCGAAATGACGGTCTGAATGCCAACCTTTTTGTAGTCGTCATGGAACTGTTCAAACTTTTCTTCCGCCAAAGCTTTGGTTGGAACAAGATAAAAAACCCGTTTGCCTTTGGTACAGTGATGGAGAGCGATGATTTCGCCGATAAGTGTTTTGCCGGAGGACGTAACGCCATTCACAAGGAAGTTGCCGCCGCCCAAAATATGATATTCCGTGAAGGCGCGCACCTGTAGCGGAAAGAGCTTGATGCCATACTTACTTTTCAAAATATTGATAATTTTCGGCTCAAGGCCGAAAGCTTCCAACAGGTCTATAAGCATGATTACACTGAAGGCCAGTCATCCCTTTCCGGAAATCACACCGGAAAAGTGTGACAGCAGCGGATTACCGATTTAAGGTTCGTAATACGACCGGAGGTCTCTTTTTTTCTCCTACGGCCGTTTGTCTTTTTTACATTTATCAGCAGATGCGTTAACGCAATGAAATTAATAGCGTAGATACCATTATTCCCCTGATTTTACAAAGGATAATTTGAAATATTTGGTCAGAGAGGATAGATAATTCTGATCAGGAATGCACCATAACATGCGCGGTTCAAAATTGTTTTTTGAAATTCCCTATCGGTAATATTCAGGCAAAATAAAGTATATTTGCCACAAATTATTCCCTATCGGTAATATATTGCTTGACTGAACCTGTATAACCGTATATTATTCCCGCTCAGGAATAAGGAATAACGGAGAAAATATGACAAACAAGGCAGTCAGCGTGACGGATATTGGCGTCGCTATCCGAAAGAAACGCAAAGAAGATGGATTAACGCTTGCCGATGCCGCGGCTTTATGCGGTGTCGGTTACAGATTTCTGTCCGATTTGGAAAACGGCAAGGAAACGGTTCAGTTGGGAAAAGCGCTGAAAGTCCTGACAGCGTTGGGACTTGATGTTTATGTCGAGACAAGGAAATGGCCGAATGAACAACAATAATAGCAAGGATCATCCGGCCCTCGACGTCTATCTCTGGAATCAGCGCGTCGGACGGCTCTGGATTGATGAAAAGAGACACTTTGTCTTTCAGTATGATGCAGAATGGATCGGCAGAAAAGATGCCGTGCCCCTTTCCCTGCATCTTCCATTAAGAACGGAAATCTACCCTGATGATCTATCCCGTCCCTTTTTTTCCAATCTCCTGCCGGAGGCGGAAATCAAACGCATCATCGCCCGGCAACTGCAAATCTCCGTGAATAATGACTTCGCCATGCTCAATCGCATCGGCGGAGAATGTGCCGGGGCGGTGTCTGTGCTTCCGGAAGGCATTGCGCCTGCTGCAAAGCCCGGTTATCAGGAACAAAGCGAAGAAGAACTCCACAAAATCATTACCGACCTTCCCCGACGGCCGCTGATGGCCGGCGTTGAAGGAATGCGCCTTTCCCTGGCCGGGGCTCAAAACAAGCTGCCGGTCTACATGAAAGGCAACCGTATCTTTATCGCTTCGGGAAACGCCCCTAGCACGCACATCCTGAAACCACCTATCCGCGATTTAGAAAACACAGTAGAAAATGAAACCTTCTGCATGATGCTGGCGCAAAAAATGGATTTGTCCGTGCCGCAGGTTACAATTCGCCGGGGCCTGGATCAGCTCTTCATCATCGAGCGTTATGATCGCAAATACGATAAGGATGGTGCTGTTTTGCGAATACACCAGGAAGACTTCTGTCAGGCCCTTGGATTTCTGCCCGATCAAAAATACGAAAGTGAAGGCGGCCCTTCTCTGAAACATTGCTTTACTCTGTTGCAGGAACAAAGCATCCGCCCCGCCGCCGACCGCATGGCCCTTTTGCGATGGGTGATTTTCAACTACCTGATCGGCAACGCCGACGCTCACGCCAAGAACCTGGCGATGATCTTTACCGACCGGGGACCGCGTCTTGCGCCCTTTTACGATCTGATCTGCACACAGGTTTATCCTGATCTGACGGATAAGCAGGCGATGAGAATAGGCGGCGAGAACCGGCCGTCATGGATAAGGCAGAAACACTGGGAAAAACTGGGCGAGGCTGTCGCAATCAAACCGGGTCTCGTTTTAAAAATGCTAAAAGACATGTCCGGAGGCATCATTCCGGAGGCGCAAACTCTGATGAATAATTCAAAAAAAGCACACGGAAGCTCCGGAATCATTGAAAGGATAGTGGCGGTCATTGAGAAACGGGCAGGTGCCGTCTGAAAATTTCGCTACGCGGGCGAACACGCCTTTAAAAGCGGCAGTGCTTAACTTTATTTTGGGTCAAATAGTATCGGCAAATTCGTTTTCTGCCGATGTTTTCGTACAAGAAGCGGGAAGCTATTTTTTCCGGAAAGTAACGCCAGTTCTCGTGTGCGGATTTCAACCACGCTGCGGTGGCCGACGGACCGCCGATCAGCAGAAAATCAGGATCGGTCACCAAAGCCTCAGCCAAGGGAGCTGTAAAATCCGTTCTGGCGAAATAATTGGCTGGTTTATCCGCCGTAATCGTACCACCCTTTTTCAACCAATTCTCACTGAATGATTTACGCCAGATTTCTCCATAAGCACCGGTTGTAACCACCATGGCACATTTGCGCCACCCTTTATCCCAGGCCAAATCCGACATAATTTTGGAGTAATAGGTTAAAGGGATTCCTTGCGTAAGCAGCAGTTCATTCCCCATCGCCGATATTTGAGGAATTGAAGCATAGGCCATAATCAAAAATTCATTTTTCTTCTCCATGTTGAATTTCATTAACGGCAGGATCGTTGACTCCAGCGCCTTGAAGATCACGATCGCTTTCTTCTCCTTTTGCAATGTCCGGGCATTGCTGACCGCTTTTTCGGGATTGGCCTGGTCATCCATTTTTTCCAGGCGGAGGGTATGCCGTTGTCCCTTCATTTCTATGCCCCCGCAGAATTGATTTCGTCGATGGCCATCTGGATGCCATTTGTGCAATCCAGGCCGAATTCCGCCGCAGGACCGCTCAAGGGCCCGGAGTAACCAACCACAATATCTTGCCGCTTCGGTTGCAGCGGCAAGACGTAACATCAGCATTACGACTACAAAAGAAATAAAGCTGTTACGTTTTCTCATAAAGCCTTACCCGAATATTAATCCTTGCAATTACCCCTCAGAGTGAGCCCCTCTCCTCACTTCATGCCTGAAGCTGCTTAAACAGATTCGAGATGATCAATTCAGTATTTAGTTCCCGGCCTGCCGACGCAGCCGGCGAAAAATGCCGGATGAAGTCGATTTCCTCGTCCGTAGGATGTGGCGTCTCCGACAGGTCCGGGGAAATCTTTAATTCCCACGGAACATCTTTCTTCACATCCTCCACCGTCACCCGGGGATGGATCTGGGACAGATACATTTCTTTGGTGACCGGATCAAAGCGGAAGACACCTTTTGTTGAAAGAAGCATCGATGGTCCGGTTCCTTTCGGGAACAGCCCTGATTCGTCCCGGCTGTTTCCGCCATCGAGATAGCCGGGGGAAGTAAAGTAATCAAGCTTTTCCACAAAGTTTCCGCCCAGCATGGTAAGGACGGTGCGCTTCGAGTAAGAAAGAAAATCAGCGGCGCCTCCCGAACCGGGCAGACGCATCGACGGTTTGTAGTAATCGCCGATACAGGTGGTGTTTAAATTCCCATATTTATCAACCTGCCCCACGCCCAAAAAGCAGACATCCACAAAACCACGATACGTCATGGTAAAAGCGGAAAACAAATCCGTAGCATAGGAAAATCCCCGGCATGAATGTGCGTCGGCAATATGGTTGAGGGGAAGTAGAGGTTCGAAATCGATGATCCCCGATTCCATCATGAGTGTTGCATGAGGTGCATACAGGGCTTTCGCCATTGCACCCGCCGTCGTGGGAAGACCGACACCCAGAATCACATTTTCAAAATCGTGAATTTCCCTGGCAACGGCAATCACCAGCAGTTCCTGTAAAGTATATGGTTTAGTCATAAAGCTTACCCCTTTCTCTCAATGTTGTCACAAACTCGTCCATGGTAAGCCCCATGTTCCGTTCCTTTCCATCGCGCGCCCAGCGTGAAATGAATGCCGATCCATAATTGGCCGGTGCCGAA
Organism: Smithellaceae bacterium; assembly: GCA_963682015.1. GTDB lineage: Bacteria > Desulfobacterota > Syntrophia > Syntrophales > Smithellaceae > UBA8904. The sequence continues at coordinate 1,231,482 of OY820932.1, forward strand.
TAATACGGTTTAGCTTTGATTCCATCCAGGCTCTTGCTGCCAAATTTTTGGACGTAATGATCGATATAGGCTTTCCGGTCCTTGCAGCCATAAACCCATTCATCCATCCAGGCTTTGAGTCCATCAGCCGACCCATCCGCCATCATGAACATCCCATACTGGAACATATCCAGATTATAGTAACCCAGCACTTCTGTGGGATGGGCACCCCAAGGTACTTCAACGACAGCATCCACGCGATAAGCGGGTATAATCGTCAGATGCGGGCTGGATTGAATGATCTCATGTTCAACCACTTCTTCACACGATACAATAATCCGTTTGCTGGCCAGTGCCGCAGCAGCCACGCTTCCCAGCGCACCCCAGTACTGGGCGTTACCAAACTTATCTGCTCGCTGAACATGGACGATACACACATCAGGATTGGCCGCGGGAACCGTCAGGTTGTCTTTGCCTGTATAGGGACACCTGATGACGCGGTACTTGTTTTCACCCATAAACCCGCGCTTGCGGAACAGATCCGTCGCCATGACTCCTTCCAGAACCTGGATGTAGGAAAAACCGTGCATCCCGGCGACCAGGCGAGCGTTGTAGTTGTAATTGGTGTAGTCTTCCATTTCCAGCGTGCCGGCATTCAACGCCCTTTCCACCGCAGAACCGCCCTTCTTCCCACCGGCCCGCAGAACGTACGTTGTTATAAGGCGGTCCACGCAGCCGGCACCGATCAAAACCTCAACGTCAAAGATTCCCGACTGCGAATACAGGATTAAATTCTTCTTTGCCTGCCGGACGACTTCGTAGACCAGTTCTGCGCACGTCCCAACGGTGTAATTGCCAATCACCAATTCATCGCCGTCGTGAACCAACTCTTCCACGGCATCCCTGGCGCTCATCACTTTGTCAATTTTCGTTCTCACAACACATCTCCTTCAAGAAAATCATATTTCGTTTATTTCTCCAATTCGATTTCACAGTGAGCGGCCTTTACACAGTCCGCCGCATAATGGCGGGAACTTTGCCAGGAACAAAACGCCCCCAGAATTCCTGTCGATGCAGCAATCAGGAGTGCCGCATGAAGACCAGCCTCGCCACATCCTGTAGCAATATCTACTTTGTCTTTCAGAAAAAATCACAACAGCTCAAACAGAATGCTTTCTTGTTTTGTTTTAGGAGCGATCTCCGCCATTATTTAACGTAAGTTTCCTAAACACAATCCATCCCTCTCGAATATTTCCACATATGACGTTTGTTTTCCTTCATCGGAGCTTTTATCCATTACTTTTGTCCATGTCCTGAATATGGGATCTTGTGCATGCACATCGATTCCTAATATCCTTCCGAAAAAAACAGACGCTATAACACAACGTCGAATCTTATTATGATTCCAGACAAACTATTTTAAATCATTCCCACCAATCTCCTTTCTGAGAGTCAACAATGCATTGTGCAATTCTTACAACGTCAACAACCGATAGTTTTCAGGATGTAATCTTCGAGTAGTTCATCTATTATATCTTCAGCCGAATATTTTCCCTCAAAGATCCATCCTTTCATGGCCACTATGCTCAACTGATAAATAATCATAGCAGCTGCAAAATAACTGTCTTTAACCTTAAATACACCCAGCCGAACACCTGCGCAGACAATTTTTTCCAATTTTTGTATTTCTTCAATCTCTCCTGCTCTCAATACCGCAAGATCCTCTTTGGACATGAAACGGGATTCACAGTTAATCATCATCATTTCGTCTTTAAATTCTTTTTTGTTATTGATGAAATTGGAAACGAATTGCTTCAATGATTGTATCGGATCTTCATAAGCGAGTACTTTACTGTCAAACAAGATTTTTTTCAGGCGCTGATGATAACGGATTAATATGAGGTACAGCAGATTTTCTTTTTTCGATATATAGTTGTACATGTTGCCTACCGTCATACCGGCCGCGCGGGATATGTCTCTTGTCGATGTTTGATGATATCCGTTCTCGATAAATAATTTGGTAGCAACCATCGCTATGTAAGAACGTTTATCTTTAAAAGACATCGGCATGGTGATGCCATACTGGTTTGCGTTTGCCCGCATAGTTTGTTTCCAATTCTGGCTATCATGTTTGTGCGCTTCAGCAATTTCGATCGTCAATTTTTCCCCAGTCACTATCATTATCCTTTAACCAAACAATCGCGTTTACTCACAAAGTCTTTAATAGTCTTCGACATGTCAATTAACTCTTCCGCCGCTGAAGATATTTCTTGAGAACCAGCTGCGTTCATCTGCACATTGTTAATATCCACGATAGCCGTCTCTTTTTTCGCAATACCTGCCATTTGCTCAGAAGACAGCTTCGCAATATTGTTATGAAAGGCTTCCAGCTTACGCGCTACGTCCACAAATTTCGAAAAGCGTCATTCGAAGCCTTGGCCAAATCACTTTTTTTGATACTCATTATATTTATTTTTAATGATGCTTTGAGCTGTCCTTGTGGCTTACAACAGCATTCATTTTCATATCATCCAGCATGCACATCGTATTTTGCTTATTCAGTATTCTTCTAAATACGACATCTCTTTTACTCATTTAAATTTCCCTAATGCTTATTCAAGATTTAGGACTCATTCAAATCTCTTCAATCAACGATCCGATTTTACTCCCAGTTGTAGATATTTTTTCGGAACATTTATGAGAATGTCCTCAGTGTCTTTGACTATACTTTGCACCATATCACTAACTTTGGGCATATCTGTTATACGCTGAGCCGCTTCACCGGCTGCCATCATGGCCTTATCTTCGTCGCCTGTGCAGACGGCATGAATCGAATCGATTTCGTAACCGATAAGGCTCATGTCGATTGTAGAGTAATCATCCGGTGTTCCCAAAAATACGCCCGGCGATTTCTTCAGTGTGTTCACCGCATGTTCTTCACTGCGCTTATTCTTGATCCAGCGCGCAGGTCCGACAAAGCCACGGGCAACAAGAGTTCCACGGTCGCCGGCATCAACAACGCTTTGTTTCCATATTTGATGAAAGTCGCTTTCCTGAGTGGCCAGGAAGCGTGTTCCCATTTGAGTACCATCAGCACCCATAACCAGTGCCGCAGCCAGCGTTTTTCCGTCACAGAAACCGCCGGCGCCGCAAACCAGCGTTTTTTCATCGGCTACGGCTTCCACGACAGCAGGCAATAAAATCATCGAGTGAACCGGCTCCCAGGATGTATGAAAGCCACCCTCATGCCCGGAGGCAACAATGACATCAACCCCCGCTTTTTTACACCGCAAAGCACCTTTAACGGAGGGGACAACATGCATCCAGATAAATCCGGCATTTTTAATTTTGTCTTTCAGCCCTACCGGATCGCCGGCGGATGTGAAAATGACCTTGAAGTGCTTCTTGATATCCGGATTTTCCTCCCTTACTTTAATGGCTGTATCAATCATGACCATCGCTTTATCTCTGAGTTCCGCCGATACCATGACATTGATCCCGAACACGCCGCCTTTATCCTTGGTTAGACGATAGGTTCGCTTTAAAAGATTCTCCAGTACGGTTGCCATATCATCATCCATTGAAGAGTCGGCGGTTTTGATAAACGCCTCATAAATCCATGGTTGATCGTCCTTGTTAAAAAGACCACTGGTTGAAAGTAACCCCAGAACACCCGCATTAGCGGAAGCTACGCACAGGTTGTTGTTGGAAAATGGTCCCATACCCGCCTGGATAATGGGATATTGGATTCCCACTAAATTACAAAGTCGCGACTTGATCATAAATTACTTCTTATCCTTTCTATAATTTTTGTAAGTTTATTCCATCATATGGAGCAATGCGCAATTACATCAATTTTCTTTTCCAGTTTCAGAGAACATTCCCGGAAAATCCGTCTTCCGGGAATGCGGGGGATAGGGCTGTTCACTCACAATCCAGCCCCCTGTGGTTGAATAGGATTAGAAGTCAATGTCAGCTTATCATGACCATATAATTATCTTTCAAATCTCGCCCCACTTCAGATGTGCCTTTAAAATATTTTCCAGTGAATATATAACCGCCACCTAACATATTAGGATAGTTTGTTAGTGATCTTGTACGTTACTCTCAGATCTACTTCCCATCCGTAATCGTTGTAAAGCCATGTTGCCGTCGGTTTCTTGTCTGCGTTAGAATAAGAAACGGAAGCCATAATATCCTGTTTGCCTATTGGCTTTACCCCTGCGCGACCCTGAAAAAACTAGCTGTTAGTCATTTGTCCATTCATCGTGGATGTATCATAACCAGTGATACTGCCCACCCGGTAACCATGATCAACGTTAATCATGATCAGCCAGGGTTTCAATCCAGACATCCGTCGATTATTCCGTCCGCTATTTTCGACTTTACAATGGGTGACCTTTGCGCAGTCCACCACATAATGACAGAAACCTCTCCAGAACACCCCCGGAATCCGCTCAATGCTGCAATCATGTGGCGGTGACCAGTTCCTTGGGCTGCGGGAGAAACTGCTTCTCTGGCTGGAAGCCGCTGCCGGTATCGGTTCTGAAAATCGACATGATGGTTGACAACTTTTCAGCGTTGTCCGCGTTTTGCTGGGTCGCGATATTCATCCCGGCAATGGCAGTGTTGACCTGATCAATTCCCTGGGACTGTTCCTCGGAGGCTGCGGCGATTTCGCCCATGATCCCTACAACCTTTTCAGCACTGGTAGTCACCTGATTAAAAGCGGTTCTCGTTGCACCTGCCAGACTCTCCCCGCTTTTGACCTTGTTCACAATGTCTTCGATCAAGTTGTTGGAGCTTCTGGCCGATTCCGTTGCCCGCATGGCCAGGTTCCGGACTTCCTCGGCAACCACAGCAAAGCCCGCCCCTGCATCACCGGCACGGGCCGCCTCGACTGAGGCATTCAGCGCCAGAAGGTTCGTTTGGAAGGAGATCTCGTCGATTGACTTGACGATCTTCTGTGTCTGCTCGCTAGCCCCGTTGATCTCCTTCATGCTGCGGGTCAACTCGGCCATTGAGTCATTCGCCTTACGGATTGCATCCTTGACTGAAATCATCAACTGGTTGGCCTCGCTCGTGTTCGCCGCATTTTGACGCGTCATTGAGGCGATTTCGTCCAAGGAGGCCGAGGTCTCTTCAATCGAAGCCGCTTCCTGAGAAGCCGAGTCCGACAGCATTTTCGAAACCTGGAGAGCCTGCCCGACGGCCGCGCCCATCTTGTCGCGCATCAGGTTCACGGAGTTGACCAGTTCCCCGATCTCGTCTTTTGAATTGAGCTGAATGGAATGGGTCAGATCACCTTCGGCAAACCTGTGGACAACGTTGATCACCTCGTTGATCGGTTTAACCACCATTCGGGTAATCAGGAGACTCGTCAAGAAGGATATGACCGCTGCGACGACGAAGATGGTTAAAAACATAGTGAGCGTAACCGTGAAGCCTTGCATAGAGGCTTCGTATTTTTCTTTGCTCAGTTTTTCCTCCAGCGCCTGCAACGATATCAGCACCTTGTTGACGATGTTGAATTGTTCATCCGGCAGGCTGATGGAGACGACAATCCCTCCTGGCGCGATTTCCATGAACTGTGACGCCGCCTGCTGATACTGGACCACATTATCCAGCGCGGCCTGGAAACTTTTCCGTTCTTCGGGTGTCAATTCGGAGGACTTGAGAATCTTCCGGGCAAGGGCAACATCTTCCTCCATTATGGCCAACTGTTGTTTAGAAAGCTCCTCAATCTGTTTTTTCATATCCTGGTTGGTTATTTTCATATCACGGCTGGCTTGCAACAGGTTCAGGATTTTAGAAAGGGTTCCGTGCACATTGGATATGTCTGCAAGCATTTTTGCACTGGCCTGGTATCCTTTGAAACGATTATTGAAGATTTCCTCAATAGTGGCCCTCTGCAGCAGGAGGCCGCTGAGTGTAAAGTAACCCAAAATAAACAGGAAAATGAAAACAACCAGCGGTGCCGTCAGCATTTTATTTCCGAGTTTCAGGTTGTTAAAAAAGCTTTTCATATTAAACTCCTCCTGCTGAAATGTCCTACCGGCTTCTTTTTTGATTGTGACAATCAAAAAAGAAGTAAAACCGATAGCGACTGGACAATCAATTATATACAGGTACCAGGCCCCGCTGGCGTTCCGGATGTCCCTTCTTCTCACACTTGTTATAAATTCGTTGCAGCAGCTGAATCCAAATATTACCACTTGCTTTTTTATAAGCACCTTTTACAAGGGCAAACGCATCCGTTTTCAAGTCGCCCTTGACGGATACTATTACTTGCTAATTTGGTTTTCTTCCGGTGCCTATCAGTAATGTCGATGATTTATGCACGGTCAATAACAGATCGCACGTATTCAATAGCGCGGATTGGCGAAATTCTCGAAAACAGTTCCATAAACACTGCATCTTTCCCCACTAATATCCTTACTTTATTTTTCTTAATGCCCTTGATGATAATCTGGGCTGCCTTATCGGCGGATGTTAATGATTCCTTCCATCTTTTGGCAATATCATCGCCGGTTGTCCCTGGTTTTCCAAACGGTTTATATATCTTGCCGCTCTCCACAGCGTGTTTAACGACATCCGTAGCGATTGCTCCCGGATGCACGCATGATACCGTTACACTTGTGCCGTTCATTTCCTGAAGCAACGTTTCCGTAAACCCTCTTAACCCATATTTGGACGCATTGTACGCGCCATGGCGCGGTGCGGGAATAATGCCGTTGATGCTTGAAAGATTTACAATATGCGCTTGAGGCCTTTTTAAAAGATGCGGCAAAAAAGCCTTTGTCATGTAAATGGCTCCCCAGAAATTTATTCCAATCAGCCATTCGAAATCCTCGTATTTCGTATCTTCGATAGTCTCCATCACGGTAACGCCGGCATTATTGATCACCAAGTCTATCCCGGAACGTTCGCGAATAACTGTCTCGGCAAATTTGTAAACCGCGGCGCGGTCAGAAACATCGAGGAGGTGGCATGATACCTTGATGCCGCCACTATGATTCTCAATGATCTTTCTTGTTTCTTCAAGACCCTTTGAGTTCATGTCTGCCAGAACTAAATGGCATCCCTCCGCAGCAAGATTGACCGCAAGTCGCTGACCTATCCCCGAAGCGCCTCCGGTTATGACCACCACTTTACCTTTTAGATCTTCCACAATCGTTTTCTCCTTAAATTATTTCATCCATCTCCTGCGGGTAAATAATGAATCCATCGGCAATGGTCATGTCCATATTCGATAAGCCATGATCAGCTCCCGGCGATCCCCTTTCCTGGCATATAAACCTCCTTTACCCATGTAATCGTCTTGTCCATCGCCTCGTTCCAAGCAACCCGGGTAGTCCAGTCGAGTTCCCTCTTGGCCCTAGCGCAATCGACATGATTTTGCCTCCCCATCACAGCAGCCGTAAGCCGACTCAACGGTGGCCGCTGGCCGAATGGCAGGCATGCAAGTTCCATGGCATATCCGGCATACCATGCTGCTGCAAACGGAATACTCCCGGAGGTCTTCTTGCCCAGCAGGGCTCCCAGGGCGTTGATGTATTCATTCCAAGTTACAGAGTAATCGTCACAAAAATGATAGGCACGACCAATTGCGGTTCTGCTCTGAGAAGCCGCAACCATACCGTCTACAAGGTTTTCGACAAAGACAAAGGCTGTTTCGCATCGACCTCTGTCAATCAATGACACGTTTCCTTTTAGAAAAGCATCCAGAATATCGCGCACGAACATACTTGCGGGACCCAGCACGTTAGAAGGCCGAATGATGGTTATCTCAAGTCCCTTGCGCCCCGCATAGGAACGGCATACAACCTCCGCATCAGCCTTGCAATCCCCATAAGGGATTCCGACCTTGCGCAGAGTGATATCTTCGTTGCAACCTTTCAGGCTGTACTTCATACCGTAAGCTGCAATTGAGCTCACATGCACAAATCGCCGCGCCTGACCTACGCTTTCTTCCAACAGGTTGCGTGTGCCCTCTACAATACTTTCTACGAAAAGACGTCGTGCTCCCCAGTCATTGTGTTTTGCCGCACAATGATAAACGATCTCACATCCTTTCACGCATCCTTTGAGGGTACTAGCCTTTGTGATGTCACCCCTGAATATCTCCACACCTTCCGCTTCCATGACGGAAGCGTCTTCGCCGGGCAAGAAGAGACCTCTAACCTGATGGCCATGATTCAGCAGAACGCGACATAAATGCGAACCGATCATTCCTCCTGCTCCCGTTACCAGCGCTTTCATCTCAAATCTCCTTGCAGAAATTCACTCCGACAATTCGCTCGCCGGTCAGAATCATTTCAAATAAAAAAAATTTTTATTCTATGACTTCACACGGCCAAATATTTAGAAGTCCCCCAAGGCTTTGCCTTGAGGGACTTCCGGCAATAATATTACCTTGCCCGCTTGAGCATGGCCTGTGGTGTAAAGTCTGCTGGACTTAATTTGCATGTGTTCATCCGGATCTTGGGATTAGGAAGATAATTTGTCGCCATTCCGTACTGCACATCCACGGTCAAGTTATTAAAGAAACTAATAAATTGTTCTCCATCGGGCATGGGATAGGACTTCGTTGATTGCCACCACAATTTCCATAACTTGCCTGCCCGGTCAAAGGCAACGGCGTGAGTCACCCATCGGGTCTCTTTGTCAATATAAAGTATCTTCTTGCCTTGCGGGTATTTGGAATCTTTGGGCACGACTTCGACCACATAGACATCACGAACCTCATAATTTTCCATCTCCAGCGGCACGAAGTCCATGGAACCTTTTTTTACTTTATTCACATCCAGTTTGCCATTGATAATGGCAAGAACCTTCTGTTCCCTCAAAAGCTTGTAAGTGAACTCAGGCGTTCTGCCGTTAAAGCCAAACGAATCGTCCATCGAATTTAAAGAACCCGGTATTGGCGCTGACCGCTGGCCCGATTCTGCCCGCAGCACTCTTCTCATGCTCGGCAGATAGAGATACGTCTCGTCGGATTTACTGTCATCGATATAACGGTACATCAGGTACATGGTGTTCTTGAGTGAATCCGGCTCGAGATATTGATACATGGAAACGCTGTAAAGTCCCTGCGGGTTCGGCAAATGGGGCTTGGGAGGGCAAACCAGCCGCACCTGATAGTTCATACCGGGCGTTTTCCAAACATTGTTCAACATCAGAGAACTCCCTCTTCTTTTTTCGGCCGCCGTTCCTCCCGGATCATCGGTATCGTCACCGCTATACACCGATGCATAGTTCCACATCAGTTTAGTGGCAAAATCCTTGTCACCTGCATGAAGATCTGGAAAGGGCAGTCCGTAAAAATCGAATTTTGGAGTAACACGCCCCTGAGCATTAAGGGAATATTTGCCCTTGTTCTTTGCGCTGATTTCCACAAATGCCTTAGGCTCGAGGTAATGCTTCGTCGCGATCACCTGTAACTTCAGAGGGGGCAATAGCCCTTGGAACCCATCTTCAAAGGCCGCAAGCCATTCTGCCGGGAAAAGATGCTGGTATTTTTTATAGTTACTCTTATCAATCACCGTACCCGGTGCGGGGATCTCCTGGCTAAAGGATGACGAGGCAACCAAGAAACTCGCCATCATCAGGACAACCGTAAGCAGTGTTAAAATTTTAAACTTTTTCTTTTTCATAGTGTATTCCTCTCTTCTAAACTTTAAAAACTAATCTGAGTGGTGAGAACAGCCATTTCTTTGCCTCGCAGGATACCCATTCCTGCATAGTTATTATCCCCATAGACATTGATGTACTTCAGCTCCGCCGAGAATCTTTGTTTCCACCAGCCGGGGGTCCATTTAACGGTCGGCATGACCAAACCACTGTTGCCCCAGGGCCAATAACTGAACAATAACGATGTAGAGAGCTGGTTGTAAAACCAGTTAGTTGAAACAAGGGTGCTGAACCGGGGATTATAGGTCGGTATCTCCGTGGCGTAGATTATATATTGTATATTTTTGGAGTTGGGGATAACCTCAGCCACATGCTCGAAGGTTACGTCAATTGAGGCGTTCTTATGCCAATCGAAGTTTATGAAGCCATTGAGATCATAGGCCACCATATATTTGATATAATCCCGACGGACAATGGCTTCGGGGGCCGACAGATCAAAGGTGTTGAATGATTTGTTCGGCGAATAAATGGCCTCGGCCCGGAGTACACCCGGCCAGGGAAGTTGCTTATTCATGTAAACCCCGACGATGTCCATCCTCGGATAAACCAGCGAGTATTCCCGCTCCGGCAAGTTGCCCAAGACTGGGACCGGAATCATATTTCCGGTATAACCTCCCCGCTTGATTAACATATCATAGCTGTGAGTGTGCCAATACATCATCCCAAAATTAATACCTTCCAGAGTAGTGTTGGTCCTAAAGCCAAAACGGATGTCGTCGATGGAGCTACCAGGGTTATCGATTTTAACTTTGGGGATTTCCGCCGGCAACCACCCCCAAGGGCCGCCGTTATACCACCCCCTGGTAAAAGGAGCGTAAACCACCCCAGGGGCCTGGGGGTAAAAGAGTGGGTTGCCTATGGAATTGGGGGGTAAAAACCGGTCCTCAACATTTATGGCAAATCGCTGTCCCGGCTTATTCTCGGTAAGGGAGGCAACTGCAGGAGTTTGATTGACCCGGTATTCTTCACTGACGAACAGGGGATTGACAATCCATTCAAAGGTGGATCTCAACGGTTCGATGTCATGCATCCCACGGATCATCCACTGTGGAATTCTGCTATCCTCTATGTTGGAAAAGGCCAGGGCATACCGGGAATTAACTGGGTTGATGACATCACCCACTGGCTCGGTCAGAGATTCACCCCAGATGGCGATCTGCCGACCTATTTTGATATCGTTCTTTTTATTGGGTGTAAATTGAAAATAGGCTTCTCGGAGAATATCATTGAAATTTTTATATTCACTATACTCCTCAGCGTTTCTTTTACTAACTGAGCCTTCCTCAACTCTGTACCAGGGTTCATAAGCAAACTGGATACCCGCATAAAATCTGAACTTGTCCGACATCTTGTAATCGGCGTAACCCCGCATCCAAGTCCTTTCCGTAGCCAGTCGATCATCGCTTTGTTGATAGGGCAGTGACTTAAAAAACACACCGGTATTGTTGCGCACCCAGCCCCAAACCGTCAGTTCCTGGTTTTCCCCGAAGGTAACCGTTTCGAACGCCGCCCCCTGTGAGGGAATCAGAAGAGCCAAGCAAACTAAGCTTAACCAGATTCCTTTTAGACCTTTTAAATTCATCCTCCTCCTCCTTTAAAAATTTATTGAAGTAGCACCACATTGCCGAAAGAATACGATCCTCCGCTGCTATCACCTCCCTCTTGTAATAAATTTGGGCTTTATGATATTGATTACAGCGGGAAGCACTAAAACGCCGACCACCATGTTGACCATCATTAAAATACCAAGCAGTATTCCCATCTCCGCTTGAAATCTGAGCGGAGAGAAATACCAGAAGATGACCCCGGCGGTCATCATCGTGGCTGTAAAGAAAACAGCCCGGCCCGAGGTGACAATGCTGCCTCGAACTGCTTTGGCCAGGTCCTTCTCTTCTTTATAAAGCTCAATGATGCGGCTGACAATGTAGAGCCCATAATCCACCCCCAGGCCAATGCCGAGAGAAACTACCGGGAAAGTATTAATGTTGAGACCAATGTTTTTAAAAACCATGTAAGTAAAGGCCAGAAAATTAGCCAGAACAAGGGACATGACGAAAATCACCCCCGCCAGGATGGAACGATAGGTTACCACGCAAAGGATGAAGATAAGCCCCAGGACGATGAAGAGGATCCGGTCGTTCATAACCTGGATCACCTCATTGGCCGCAGCCAGAATACCTCCCAGACCGCCGGCGGGCTTAGGTTGCGCATGCTCCATCAGTTTAGGGTTTTCCTTGAGGAAGCTTGTAATCCGGCCTATAACCTCGGTTAGCACCGATCCTTCGTGGTTCTTCAGGTAGAGCTTCACATTTGTGCTCGTGATCTGCGGGTCGATCCAGGTATCCATCTCGCCCGGGGTTGCGCCCAACTGAATCATGGTTATCATGTTCTGAATTGCCGGCCGCGTTGTGGGGACAGACTCCATCTTGGGGTCATTTCCGTGAGCAAGCATATTGGTCGCTTTGACCATATCGGCAATGGATACGGCAAAGCCTACGTTAGGATCGGTCATCATATGCTGCTGCAACGCATCCATTCCGTTTACGACATCCGGATACGTCACGTCCTGTTTTGTCTTTCCTTCGACGGCTACCCACATCTGGTCTACACCCGGAAATCTGTTGTTGATCGAGACGATATCGGTGTTAAATTCCGAATGATCCCAGAAAATGGGGCTTCCAGGATTCGCGTCGCCATACTTGAGATGACCAGTAGTGACAATGGCGACGATGAGGATGACGACGCTCAGGCCAACCGTAACGTAGCGGCCCGTACCGAATGTCCAGGAAGACATTTTGACGAGAATTCGGCGGAGAAGATGCTCGGTTAAATATTCGACCCGGTCAGTGATGGACCGGCCTGAACAGGCAGCCGTGGTGGTGGGCTGCGATGAGGCCTGCGCATCGGTTTTCCGGGGAACCCGGACCCTGGCAAATGAAGCAAACAGCGGCGGATAGAGGAAGAAAATAGTAAAAATCATAGCGCCGGACCAGAAGAAGCCTAAGAAGGCCAGGTTTCTGAGCGTCGGGATGGGGGTCAGGCAGATCACCAGCAACGCCAGTGTATCAGCCAAAATGCCGATCAGCCCCGGCGGAAAGAGACCGGCGCCGGTAATCAGGGCTGCTTCCTGGGTATTGCCTGATTTCTGATACTCTTCAGTAAAGCGTTCTACCCACTGAACACCATGGCTCATGGCCCGGGCAGACAGCAGAAAAGGAATGACAATAATCAGTGGATCAAAGTGAAATTTCAGGATGGATGCAAAGCCCAGGCCCCAGATAGAGGTCATGATCGCACTGATAAAAGGCCAGAACCATAATCCTCCCCTGCTCATGTATGCGAAGAGCATCAGAAGGATCACGACAGAGGTAATTAGCAGGATAAGGGCCATGTTGGGGAGGTAGTGGTAAATCCATCCATAGAGGAGAGGGGTACCCGAGAGATAAATCTTGTGATTTCCGTCCTCCTCTTTCTTTTTGAGATCCATGAAATGGTTGAAAAGGACATTGAAGTCTATCAGTCCCTCATAAAAGTTAGCATCAAGCCGCAAAGCTTTCTGGTCTCGGGACACGTAGATGCCATTCACATTGTTGGAAGTAAAAACCCTTTTCTTCAGTTCTTCTATACCCTCCTTGTCACGAGGCACTTCTTTCATGACCGGGTATGAGGAAAAACCTCCGGGGGTTTCTTTCATAATTGATACCTTTTGAGACGCAATGGAATAAATTCCGAAATGATCCACTCCCGGGATAAGATCAACGGCGTCGTTAATGCGAGACATCTTCGCAAGAGTCTCCGTATTGAAGACATTGCCCTCTTTAACCTCCAACACCAAGGTCGCCTGGTAGGCTCCACCAAAGAACCTTGCCCACTGCTGATGAACCTGGACGTACGGGTGATTCGTGGGAAAGAGGTCGATAAACTGGGTGTACATCTGTATCCGGAATATCTGGGTTAAAAAGAAAAGAGTTATAAGTGCCATGACGATCAGCACGACCTTCTTGTAATCTATGAGAAAATTGACGAGCTTTTGATACATTTTTCACTCCTATCCCTAAAAGCCGACAAGGCCCATACGTGTCCATGTGGCACCTTTGTCAGCGGTCATGAGTATCTTACCTTCGTTGCCTACGAGATATCCTTTGGAGCCGTTAAAGATGATTCCTGAAAGCCACGAGTAGTGGCCGGGAATGGTAATAGTCGACCAATCCTGTCCTGTATCAGAGGCAAGAACGGCCCCACGAACTCCTACTGCGATGAACTTCGAACTGAAGAACTTGACTTTAAAGAGCGTGTCTTCTGTTACCTTTTTCGCTTCTTTCCAGGTTTTCCCGTCCTGGGTGACGAGAATCTTTCCCGACGTACCAACGGCAACTCCCTTTTTTCCTTCAAAGGTGATGCCGAAAAGATAACCGAGCTGGTCGCCGCGCTGCTTCTCAAAAGTCCGGCCTCCGTTGGTGGTGCGGAGGATCGTCTCGAACTCTCCTACGATGTAGCCTTCTTTCGCATTACTGAAGAAAAGATCGTTTAAAGTAACATCTTCTTTGAAGGGGAGTCGTTCCCAATTGACACCACCATCTTTTGTCGAAAGGACCACGCCGAAGGTGCCCACGGCAAAACCTTCTTTCTCGTTTACAAACTGGACCTTTAAGAGCTTCTGATCGAGAACAGGACTCTTTTGAGGCTCCCATTTCTTCCCGCCGTCTTTTGTGTGGAGGATGGTACCCTGGTCCCCGACAACCCATCCTTCCCGGGAATTAATAAAGAAGACCCCTGTCAAGGATTGTGTTGTCCCCGATACCTGGCGGGTAAAGGTTTTGCCTTCATCAGAGGAATGGATGACAGTGCCGAAGTAGCCTACGACCCAGATGTGATCCTTGTCAGGGGAGGCAATGTCATAGAACTTGTCGTTATAAGTGATTGCGGGGGGTGGGGAGCCGCTTTGGGATGGTCCACGAGTAACCGCCTGATCCGATTGATTGTGGCCGCACCCCACAACGGACAAAAGTAAAAGAACCGCTCCAGTAAACAGAACACTTCTCGCCAAAATATATGAAAATGCCTTCTCAATTGCTTGCATCGTGTTCCCTATTCTGCGCAAATTTTTATCCCCCATTTTGTCTCCTTTATTAGAACCAAATACCTATTATATTGTTGCGATACATCCACAAGAACAGTGCCGGAAATAACTAAAGAGATTTCATTCTGAATATTGGCATTTTGGGCTGTGGATTAATGTTGTCCCCAGAAGGCTAACGAAATATAGATATTCTACATTTGTTAACTACTGAGTCATGAAAATAAACGAAATCTTCTCTATCGATAGCCACTAGCAATTCCATCGTGATGAATGTTCCTTTCGTCGTCAGAGTAATATGCCTCCTCTATTTTTTGTCTTCTTTAGATTGCACGCAACGTGCCATAATATATTAATTAATAATATCAACTATATAAAAAATTACATACCTTTAGATAATTGAAAATACGGACTTAATGACCAATAATTAGTACATGATCTAACTTATCTTTCCGAATATTTGTTCAATTCTCTTGACGAAATACTCATCCTATTCTAATGCATGAAACAATTCTTCAGGTAGGTAATGCAATGTCTATAAGCTATGGGAGTTTTTATGCTAACAGAGATCACAGGATTTAATAATTTCTCAATAATTTCAGATAAAATCAAGCATCCATTGGCCTTAGCAGCTTTATTTCATGGAACATTTTCCATTGATTGGATAGCTGAACTGGCAAGGCAGAAAGCCGCCCAGGTTCTTTCAGCTTGTGAAGAAGGAGTCCAAAAGGGTTGGCTAAGAAGGATAAAGCCGGGATTCTACGATTTTATAAGTACCGAACCCCGTAAGAGCTGGCAAGATCTTTTAAGCGTGCAAGAAAGAAAGAAAATTAGTCTAAGGATTGTTTCAATGCTAATAAGGGAACTGCCGGACGACGATCATAAAAGCTTGGTTTTAGTTCCTTATTTATTAAATCTTTCCAATGATATCGAAACCGCTTCCTGGCTGGTTAAAGCAGGGGATCTTTATTTAAAAAACTATCAAATAGAAAATGCATTTGAATGTTACAGGAAAGCCCTTTTCGACCTCCGCCATTTTAACAGCAAAGAAGCCGACCTTGCATTTACTGAAACCGCTCTTAAATATAGCGGCATTACTTTCGCTTCTCCTAGCGACATCATCTCCTTTTTAAAGGAGGCGAAAGTTAGAGCCACAAGGAGAGGATTTCAAATTTCGCTAGCTCTCATCGAATTATACATTGGCCAAAGTGAATGGATATCTTTGCGATTCCGCAAGGCATTAAGTCATTTGCAAACAGGATTATCGATGGCCTCCAAAATTGATAATCCGAAATTGCTTAGATCGAGCAGTTCTTTCAAAATTCATTTGTTAAACCTGCAAGGCACATTCATTGAAGCTATAAATATCTATGAACAATTTGCGCCGGAAGTTCATGACATTCCTGAAAGCCCTTTCGAACTTGAAACCTCTCTCAGGGTAGGCTATTGCTATGGCCGCGTTGGACAAGTGGCGCAAGGTCTCGGAATGCTAGACACTCTTCGCAACAATTGCCTCCAAGTCAATAATCTATATATGGCTGCCAGAGCTGAACTTTACATAGGCCTGATCATGTTTGATTTGAGACGATTGAAAGATGCCTTCCAATACCTGGAATCGGCCCTTGATCGCGCAAAACAGGTCGGGCATGGTTGGGTACAGATGACGAGCATTCTTGTTCTCGCCTATGCTCACTATGTTAAAGGAAACAATGACAAATCTATTGATTTTCTCAAAGAATATCTTTACTTAACTAAGAGCAGTCATTTTCATTTCATCATTCTTCCGTATCTTATGGATCTTTGCTGGTTTATGGAGGAAGGAAATCTACCGAAAATTGAAAATTTATCCCTTCAAAAAGAAATTAGCAAAATGATCCGTGGAAAGAACATCGTACTGAAAGGTGTTGCCTATAAGTACGAGGCCATGCTCAAGAAAAAACAAGGTAAACCTTCCGCAGAAATTTCTCACTTACTAAATAAATCTATAAACTTGCTTGAAGAATCCGGTGATCTGACCGAACTTTCAAAAGTGAAAATTGAACTCATTCGTCATAATTTATCAATTAGCCGCGAGAACGAAGCGACTCAAATGGCAAATCAACTTTTTGAGTCCCTTTCGGTGCTGAATGAAGATCTAATCCCTGAAGATTTAAAAATACTGAAGATCACCCCCATCAAAAAAGTTAATTCTCTTGATGAAATTTTGGAGTATGCTCAAAAAATTGTAACTATTCGAGATAACAGAGATCTTGTGCACGAGATCATTTCAACTGTTAATACAATTACCGGGGCAGAACGGGGGGCTATCTTTCTTTGGGATAATAATTCGAATTCGCCTCAACTTCTTCTGCGGGCATCAAAAAATCTAACAGTGGCCGAAATCAAGAAACCGGAATTCACCCCGTCTATGGAAATGATCAAGGAAGTGGCTAAGTCTAAAATAGGGCAGCTCTTTCGGGCGGATTCGACCATAAAATCTAAAACTCTTTCCAACAACACTATCCGTTGTCGTATCTGTGTCCCTTTGATGCTCAAAGGAAGAAATATGGGGGTGCTGTATCACGATAACCGAATTCTTCGCAATGCTTTCAGGGAATCGGATCTAAAGATTCTGTCCTATTTTTCTTCATATGCCGCCTTCGCCCTGGAGAATGCCAGCGCCTATGAGGAAATTAAATCTTTAAACGAAAAGTTAAAAAGGGAAAACATTTATTACCAAAATGAAGAACTACGTGACTATAATTTTGAGGAAATCGTAGGAAAAAGTCAGACAATAAAGCAAGTATTTTCTTTGATCGATCAAGTGGCCAAAACTGATGCCAATGTTTTGATATTGGGAGAGACAGGGGTTGGTAAAGAACTAGTTGCCAGAGCTATTCATCACCGCAGCCTTCGTACTGGTAAACCCTTTATTCGTGTATTCGGGAATGCCATACCGGAGAGCCTGATAGCCAGTGAACTTTTTGGCTATGAAAAAGGGGCATTCACCGGGGCAGTTCAAAGACGGATAGGAAAATTTGAACTGGCTGACGGTGGGACTATCTTCTTTGACGAAATAGGAGAACTTCCTCTCGATGTTCAGACCATTTTACTCAATGTTCTCCAAATCAAAGAGTTTGAGCGAGTCGGCGGAGTTGAAACCATCCACTCTGACTTTCGCTTTGTCGCCGCCACCAACCGTGACCTGGAACAAATGGTCAAATTAAAGAAATTTCGGGAAGACCTTTTTTACCGCTTGAATGTTTTCCCTATTTATATCCCTCCTCTCAGGGAAAGAAAAGATGATATTCCCCAACTCATTCAATTTTTCATAGAACGTTATGCGACCAAGTTTGGCAAAACTTTGAGTAATGTATTAAAATCCGACATTGATAAGCTTAAACAATACAGTTGGCCTGGTAATGTGAGAGAGTTGGAGAATACTGTTGAAAGGGGCTGTATCATTTCCACAGGACCAACTCTGCACTTTCCCGACCTGAGGATTAAAGATCACGCATCAGTTCTACCTGAAATTGACCTCTCTCTTGCTGAAAACGAACGTGACCACATTATAAGGGCATTGAAAAAAACCGGGTGGAAAGTGCGAGGCGAGGGGGGCGCGGCAGAACTTCTGAAAATCCATTATAACACACTGGCATACCGCATTCAGAAACTGGGGATCAAAAGGCCTCCGGAATTTTCTCGTCGAGGGAGAAAACCAAAGGTCCGATTGAGTCAGGAGAATAAATAGACGATTTCTCAGATCTGAGGTGAAATGCTCATTCGCTGACGTTATTCACGGCCGCGCCACATCTATTTTCCCGATACAGCCGCCTTCTTCCCTTTGAGCGCCGCCAGTGCTGCGATACCCCAAGGAATGAGGCCGAAACAAACCGCGCCATAGACCAAATCCTTTAAGAACTGCAAATGCAAGTGGGTGTTATTAATTTGTGATGAACATGTAACGATTGTCATCATGAATGCCGTTGCGCCATTGTAAATGTAATTGCTGATGAAATGGGGTTTTTGAGCTATAAACGCACCCAGCAGTAGAATACACAAAACTGATGCTGTAATTCCTCCTGCAACAGCCCCCAAGATAGTCGGAAGATACCAGAAAAGATAGCCAAGAACCAGTGCAGTTGCTGAACCAATCCAGACCTTGGGAATGTCGGCAATATTGCTGCGATATAATATTGTCCATGCGCATAGTACAATAATCCCAACCCAAGGGTTATTCAATTGAAGAACTTGCATTCCGAATACAATCCACACAACTAGTACAATCAGTACTACCAAAGCAATCAAACATCCTTTCCAATACGGCATCGCCTCAACCTCCACATTCTGTTTTTCAGTCATACAATACTACTTTCTAGGATTTATTTTTGACCGCCTATGTTCTTTTGGCAAAATCACCTTTCAACGCCTACATCAATGAAATTACAGTTTATACCGCAAACAATATGCCAATATTATTTCATCAATTGATTCAGTTGATTATGTTATTAGTGCGCCAGAAACTATTCTAAACGAGATTTATTGACCAATTAGTCGTGCAATTAAAAATGCGATTTATAACCTTTTCCACTTCAAGTCCGCTGGAGGCTCTATCCTTTTTCGAAAAGAACCCCCTCTCCGTAAATACGGAAAGGGGGCCATCAGAATTCTTTCTACACACACCCGTTAGGGCTTTGTAAGTATGCCGGGCTTCAGATCCTCATTTCCGGCAAGGAAATTCACAATGTTTTCCCTGACCTTCATGTCGTACTGGGTGGTAATGGCAATCTGTTCCATAACAGGCGAACCACCCCCGTGATAGGAGCCATAGGTCATGAAACCTGTAAAGCCTGAGCAGTTGTAGTCGATAAAAAGAAGCCAGAACTTGATCTGTTCCTCAATGGGAATCTTCGAGTTGCGGTTGATATATTTCTCCAGCAGAGATTTAAGTTCGGGATTGAGCAGGTCGGCCTCGTTGGGGAAGGTGGCGGGCAGACCGCCGGCGATATTGCAGAGCATCTCCTGTTCATGGAACACTGCTTCGCCGGTCAGGCAACGACCCACATTGCAGAAGATGGAGTCTGGAATACATGAACCGGGACCATAGGGAACGCGGCCGACTCCAGGGAAATAGACCTCCGGCTTGCCCTTGGCCGACGCCGTGAAGCCAGCAGCATAACCGAGCTCCGTGATCTTGATAAATTCGGCTAACATCTCCCGGACGTGGCCTGCTTTGCCGATGCCGTTGATTTTGGCGGCCATGGACGCCAGGCCCATGAGTACGTCACCGGTGGCCGGTTTGCAGCCTGAATAGGAATGACGGTGGAACAGCGCGAACAGCAACGCACAGATGCCGCCGTGGTCGGTTTCGCCGCAGAGAAAAACCCGCTCCCAGGGCACGAAGACATCGTCGAAAATCAGCGTGGAATCGGTATACCCATGAGTAAATCCTCGTTTGAGCTGTTTTTTCGGGCGGACATTATGGATAGACAGAACGTGCTTGACGCCTTCGTGGTCGGCCGGCACGGCAAAGGCCACGGCATAGTCTTTCTCATCCGGCCCCAGGGACCGGGTGGGGATGACCATGATCTCGTCAGCAGTAGAACACTCCGAGATATGCACCTTGCATCCCCTTACGACGATGCCGTCGCTTTTCTTTTCCACCACTCTTAGATAGGCGTCCGGGTCGGTCTGCTCCGAAGGTCTTCTGAGACGTTCTCCCTTGACGTCGGTTTGTGCACAGGAGCCGACCAGATCATTTCTCTGGAAGTTTTCCAGCCATTTAAGAAAGTTCTTGTAATACTCGGTGGCGCCCTTGTTGGATTTGTCCGCTTCGAAGGAAATCGCGTTTACGGCGTTGGTTGAATCGATGCCCATGCAGCGCTGAATGCAAAATCCGCAACGGCGGCAAAGGGCGCGGGTCATATCCTGTTTTTTGTGGAGATCCTCCGCATTCTGGTGAATGTGACAGAAACGATTGATGGTCTCGCCGGTGACGTGTGATGTTGCCGTGCAGAGATCCTTAAGCTCGGGATCGGCGGCCGCGTCGAAGGTAAGCCCCATGACGTCAATGGCAGCCTGCTGTACTTCATCATCGCGGTCGATAAGCCCTCCATTATAATAAAGGTTTCGGCGCATCTTCCGAAGCCCCTCTACATACTGTTCTTTGGTACGCATACTGTCCTCCATAAATTTTATATTCATACCCCTGATCAGGGGCGTACTAATTCATTTTCAGAGATATTTTCCTGAAATATTCTATCGTATAGCCGTGAGCGATCGGAAAACGGTTGTCCGGCTGTTCCACCAGCTCCATGAACACAATCCAGTCACAGATTTTTTTTTACTGGGGTACCTTGACCTAAACCGATACCGGGGTCATAATACTAATGATGTAGAATTTCCTATTTCTCTTCCATGCTGAGATATAGGGTGGATATAGCCTCGGTAACTATAGGCTAACACTGCTATCTCTTTTGCTTGACCGCACTCAATGTGCCATAAATATGATGTTAAATAATAATTAATTGCCAACATTAATTATGCTAAGTGCTCGTAGCACAATCTTCCTATTACATGCGGTCAAAGGTTGACTGCAAGCCTCTGCCCAATCCCCGAACCACCTCCCGTTATAATCGCCACTTTGCCTTTCAGATCCTTCACAATCCGATATTCCCCTTGATGGTATTTTTTGATTAGATTGGTGCTGAAGTTCACACTCTTTTACACAAATGGAATTTCCAGCATCTGCTCAATCGGCCATTTGCTGAGTACTTCAACGCCCTTTTCCGTCACATGAATGACTTCCTCAATTCTGGCGCCGCCGACATTCGGCGTGCCATGTTGTGTTTCAATGGCAAAAGTCATTCCCGGTTCAAATACGACCGGATCATCCAGAGATGCTCCTCGCCAGATAATCGGAATCTCATAGAGGCTCAGACCAATGCCATGCCCCCAGTTGCTGCCCGCCGTCTGGTCTTCGCCCTGAACCAGAATGTCTTTCCAGACGTCGGGACCTTCCGGCCATTTGGAAGCAACATCCTGTGTTGTGCCGCCCGGCTTGATATTGTCGATGCCGATACGCAGCCATTCGTATGCCCGCGCATAATCATCCTTCATTTGCTGTGATGCTTTTCCGCAGCAGAAAGTCCGGTAGTAACAGGTTTTGTAACCCAAAAAGGCCAGATTAAAGACGTCCACGAAAACAATATCACCCGGTCGGACAATTCGATCCGTTGTATCTCTGGGATTGGGCCAGCAGAAAGGCCCGGACGATACGAGCATACCGCTGTATACTTCCGCGCCCATGTTAAATGCCGTATAATAGGCCGTTGCAAGAATTTGCGATTCCCTGATCCCTGGACGCAGAACCTCGGTGATTTTCTGAAAAGCCGCTTCGCCAATCGTACAGGCAATCCGCATACATTCCACTTCGTCTCTGTTCTTGTTCTTCCGTGCGTGAAGCATCATCAGTGCGCCGTTCGTGTTGACTTCAACGCCAAGTTTCTGCAGACCTCCGACAAGCAGGGGTTCAGGCTGATCAATGGCGATAGGCCCCTTGGGACATCCCATGTCGCACAAATCGCCATAAATTTGTTTCACCAACTTTTCGTTCTGGGTCACATAGGCATTAGGCCCCATAACCCGCCCAGACCAACCGGCGCCCGGAATGGCAACCTTCACTTTTCCAACCCACGGAGCAGCCTGTCTGGTGTGGTAGCCAATCTCGCCTTGCTCATAAACGATGGGTCCCATCTTTTCGTCGATTCCCGTCAGAGAATACCTTAATCCCGAACCGCCGGTGGTCCACAGAGGGGTCCATGTTGCGGATGCATACCGGATGTTCCATTCGTTGAAGCAGAGCATGGCCGCACAATTATTCTTGCGCAACTGTTCCTTCACTCTCCCCATCCTGTATGTTCTCATGCGATCGACATTCACGCGTTCTTCATAGTCCGCAATATTGGTCCCGCATGCGCATCTGCCTACGTAGTCTTCTACAATGGGAAATTCCCACTTTAAAACTGCTTCGGCCTGTTTCATCCGTTTCTCATAGTTAAAATCTCTCATACTCATTCAGCCTCCTTCGCTGTATTTCATCTCACTTTGCAGCCAATGTTCTTAAATATACGATATCTTCTGACGACAATTTCAGTTAATGCTCACTTTTCCCATCTACTCTCATTTGGCAAGGAAGCCGCCGTCCAGCACTAAGACGTGGCCGGTCATATAGGCTGATGCGTCCGAGGCAAGATAGACGGCCGTACCTTTGATGTCCTCTTCCTCCCCGAATCTGCCAATAGGTGTCATAGCTTTAAGGGCATCATGTTCCTTTTGGAATTCATCCTTCTCCAGGTAAGAAGTCATGTCTGTGAGGAAATAGCCAAGCGCAAGTGCGTTGACTCTGATTTTGTAACGGGCCAGCTTAACCGCAAGATTCATGGTCAGGAGGTTGATCGCCGCCTTGGTTGAATTGTAAGGCACAGAAGGATGCACGTCTTCTTCAGTGCCTCTGAATGCCATGACCGATGAGATGTTAATGATGTTGCCACCACCCTGTTCCTTCATCAGATTCGCCATAAGCTGAGAAAGTATCCATACGCCGCGCACATTGATGTTGAAGAGCTGATCCCAGCGTTCAAGAGGGAATTGGAGTGTAGGTGCTCCCCAGGTTGCGCCGGAATTGTTAACCAGAATGTCAATCCGGGAAAATTGTTTTGTCGCCGCTTCAACCATCGCCTTGATTTCATGTTCCTTGGCAATATCGCAGGCCAGCGGCAATGTCTTAACATCGTATTTGCTCTCAATCTCAACAGCGGCTGTGTCCAGGTTTTTTAAATTGCGTGACGTTAGAATGATATTGGCACCAGCCTCTGCCAGTGCATTGGCTATGTATTTCCCGACGCCTCTTCCGGCCCCTGTAATAAGAGCCGTTTTTCCTTTGAGGCTAAATAAGTTATTCATAAAAATAAGTTCTCCATCATCAAATTGACCTATGCATTATGATCAGTTTTTTTTGCCCTTGTTATATATCCGTCGCCGATCACTCCGGATTTCAAGAATTCATTGATTTCATTTTCGCCATAACCCAGAGACACGAGAATGTCGGGAGTATGCTGTCCTTTAAATGGAGGCGGCAGTTCCGCAATTGCGTCATAGGCCCCATACTTCACAGGATTGCCGACCACATGTATTTTCCCGGCTGTCGCATGCTTATATTCGACTAACATCTTGCGGGCTTTTGTATTTTCACTGGCGCAGATCTGGGGTACTTCCAGTATCGGGGCAACGGCCACGCGTGCCTCGCGAAGCTTGTTTACAGTTTCTTCCACAGTGAAATCCTTCATCCAGTTATTGATGATGTCCGTCATCTCCTCAACATTTTGTATTCTTGTTGCATTGCTGTTGAACTTCTGGTCGTTCGCGAGTTCCGGTCTTCCCATGGCCCGGCACAGACTTCCCCACAGTTTCTCATTGGAAGCAACGACACCGACGAAACCGTCTTTACAGGTGTAAACATCATAAGGTCCGCCGTCCGGGTGTCGGCTGCCCATCCGGCGGGGCTTTCTTCCCGTGATGGTGTAAGCGGGAACGTTGTTTTCGAGACAAGTGAAAATGCAATCAACAAGCGCAACATCAATATACTGGCCTTCACCTGTGATGTTTCTGTAATTCAACGCTCCCAGGACGGCTATCGCGCCGTAAAGCCCGGCAATGACATCTCCAAGAGATGAACCGACCCGGACCGGCTGATCCGGATATCCCGTGATGCTCATCAGTCCTCCCATGGCCTGTGCCAGCATATCGTAGCCGGGCAATTTGCTAAGCGGGCCGTACTGCCCAAAAGTGGAAATGGATAGATAAATGACGTCCGGATTAATCTTTTTGCATTGCTCATAGCCGACGAGGAGCTTGGCGGCAACCCCAGGGGCGTAGTTCTCCATCACGATGTCGGCATCTTTGACGAGCTTGTAGAATATCTCCAACGCTTTTGGCTGTTTGAGATTAAGTTCTATACTTTTCTTACCGCGGTTCAGTCCGATAAAATAAGTGGATTCCTCTGTACCCGGAGCATAGGGCGTCCAGGTGCGCTCATTTGTATTGGGACCGCTATCTTCAATTTTTATTATTTCAGCGCCCATATCTGCCAGCACCTGACTGCTGAAAGGTCCGGTATATACCCTGGTCAGGTCAACGACTTTTATGCCGTCTAACAATTTCTTTTTCTTTTGTTTCGTCATGTTTCTTCTCTCTTTGAAATCCCGCCTTTGATTTGTGCTATCTCTGAATAATGCGCGACTGCACAGGTGATGATAATAGCTTTGGATGCCTGCAAAGGGTTTGGATCGGGTCCGGTAGTTGCTAAATATTCAGTATCGGGCGGAAAGGGGCGGACGCATTCGCCTTCCGCCCCTTTCTTCAACGTACAAACAAAGAATCGATTTAGATCTGGCCGTCCAGCCAATCGAAGACCCGCTGGGCGCCAATGGCGAATGCTCCGCATTGGCAATGAGTTTCACCGGTATCGTCAGCTGTGAATTCAATGAATGTTTTGGGGCAGGCCAGAGCGTCATACAACAGTTTTGCCTGCTTGCCCGTCAAATGGTCGGCTGAACCGGCGGTAACCAGCATGGGACATTTGATTTTGTCCACAACATCCTGCATCGTGTATTTTTCCAGTATGTTGACAATGTCCGCAAACGAGGCGACATTATATTTCCATTTTCCATCATCATTGTACCATTTGGTCTTGGGAACGGCATCTATCAGAGGCTTAACCATTTCGTTGAACTGCTTCGGATCTTTTTTAGACAAGGCGACCATATCTGGCCCCATGCTTTCATACATCGGTCCGGAAATGCTGAACATGCCGCCATGCGCGATGCCCACTTTGATCCGGTGTTCAAAGGCCAGCGCGCGCGGAGCCAAGAAGCCCGCCATGCTGATGCCACAATAAGCCAGCCGGTCTTTATCAACCCCCGGCAGTTTAAGGGCAAAATCCACAACCGGCGTCATGACGGTTTCCCAGTTGGGGCGGAAATAGAGGCCTTTCTCGCGAAGTCCCATGCCCTGGCCAGGACCATCAAAAATCAGAAAATGATACCCACGGTCAAGCGCCATCGGGCCGAAGAAGAAGTACATTTCCTCTGCCGTTCCGTCGAATCCAGTATGGGTGATGAAAAGCGGCGCATTGCCTTTTGCTTTCGGCGAACGGATATAGTAGCCTGGCAGGGTCGTCCCTTCAAAAGGAATCTCGATAGTTTTGGCTTCGAAACGGGAATATTTCATCGCTTCGACAAATAAGTCGCGGCTAAGACGAGCGCAGCGCAGGTGCCGCTCATCTTTCGGGTCGTCATGGATAAAAAATTCGGCATTTCGATAATAGTTGGATGCGCGCAGATAAGCTTCACCGGCGCTATATAGATGCCCTTCTTTTTTGCACTGATCGCCGATGCCGCGAATGCGATCCGCCGTCTCCAGCCATGCTGTGTACCATTTTTCACCGTTGCCGTTGTCAAAACGGGCAACGGCTTCAAGGCATTCCAGCAGGTCGGCGCCGCCGCTATAAGCCGCCCCCGCAGTTCGAATAAACTGGAACCGGAATGTTTCATCCGCAATATTTAATGCTTTACCCCATGTATTTGGTTCTTTTTGACTACCTGACATTGTGTTCCTCCATAAATTAGATAAAAATTTTCACTGCGTCTCTACTGGATTGGACCCGCCTTTAAGCTTTTAAGAAGGTCTTGCGTACCATGTCCTGGGCCTCAGGGAATCCAACAGCACGGATAGTCCGCTTGGTAATCATCCATCTGCCCTTTTCACGTCTCAAATCCCAGTGACTGACAATAACAAACATCATTTGATAGCCGGTAGCTCCCAAGTTATACAGCTGCAGATAGTTTGTGGCAGCTGCCGTATCCCCGGTCACAATCACGCGGGGCGCCGTGGTAAAATGGCACAGGCCATTCTTCCGATGTGCTTCCAGTTCGGGACTTACCAGCTCTTGTGCCAAAACATCTTTGCCATATATGCCCTCAAAGGCGCCACTATGGCGCGCCGGATCACCGGGCCGATCCACCAGAGAATCCTCGGTCCAGTTCGTCAGCCATTCCTCATTCATTGCTCCATCAACGGCGAGTGGGTGTGTCGCAAGCAATTGGGTGATTTCTTGTATGTCTTCCAATTTCTGAATGCGTTTCAACAATGCCGCCATATCTACAGTTGTTTCTGCCATAATTCTTCTCCTTAGAAATAATGTTCGTTATTATTACCCCAAGCCCCACTGGCTTGGCACTGCCCAAATTCTTCTACCTTACTGTTTTCCGATCACATGTACCGGCTACCGCCATTGACATTGATGGTCTGGCCTGTAATATAACCAGATGCAGGACTGGCAAGATAAGCAACCGCCTCTGCAACTTCATAGGCCTCACCCAGCCTCTTTACTTGCAGTTGACTTGCGACAAAGTTTTTCACGTATTCTTCTGCTCCAAACGAACTCTTGCCACCCTCAGTGTTAGTCAATCCTGGGGCTACAACGTTTGCCGTTATTCCGAATTCGCCCCCTTCAGAGGCAACCGTCCGAGTAAGGCCGATCACACCACCTTTGCTTGCGGTATAATGCGCCATCCAGGCTGATCCCAGGAAAAAGGCCGAACTGCCGATATTAATAATTCTGCCATAGCGAGCTTCCTTCATGAGGACAAACGCGGCCCGGTTCATCAAAAAGGGGCCATCCAGGTTAACCGCCTGAATACGTTTCCACTCTTCAAATGTCAGTTGCTCCAGAGGAATAAAAGACCATATACCGGCGACATTCACCATGATTTCAAGACTGCCAAATTCCTTGTGAACCTTGGTGACCGCAGCCTGGACCTGATCTTCATTTGAGATATCCACAACAAGTCCCATCGCGCGCACCCCCAGTGCCTGAATTTTGGCCTCCGTATTTTTAAGAAGCTCTTTGTTCATATCGAAGAGCGCAATAGCCGCACCTTCTTCAGCAAGCCTGATGGCTGTCGCATAACCAATCCCCTGAGCAGCGCCGGTAACTATCGCCACCTGACCTTTCAAACATCCTGAATTTGCCTTAGACTTCGACATTTTGCCCTCCTTATAAAGCAACCACTTATTTTGTTAGCCCAAGGCTTTGCAAAGCACATGCCTATTAACAAGGATATTAATTTATCTGGTATAACTAGCCGTATTATATAAATTATTATTGATTCATGTTCACGAGATGGAATTAAATCGAGTATCCGGTATCCATTAAAAGAACTATATATTAGTAAATACAATTTCTAATGAACTATATTTAGGTCAATTATTGCCCGTTCTTTTGATTGTCTTTCAAGAGTCAGCCATGGAAGAGAGTGAATGTATCAATTAGCGATACGGAATCAATCCTTGTATATTACCCCTTGGATTGTCCGATTCTCTAACAGGTTGTTGAAAAACTCCTGTTTCGCAGGCTGTTCAAATAACCTAAAGGTCACTCGAAGGTTTAGCTGCAAGGCATCGCAAGGATCGAGCAGCGGAGCGTACTTTGGAGGTAAGTGAGCAGCGAGCTCCGAAGCGTAACGCCGCAGACGCGTGACCTTTAGGTTATGAGCCTTTTTCAAAAGCCTGCTAAATTTCTTTTTAATAAATTACATAAGCCTAAACGACATAAATAAAAGAAGGCAACCCGGATATAACCCCGGATTGCCTTCTTGCTTTTCTGACCGCGACTTCGGATTATTCACCATTTAGAAAGGGACATCATCGTCCATTGCTGCGCTTGCAGCCTCTGCCGCAGCCGCCACTTCCGCTGCCGCCGCGCCGTTCCCGTTCTTTCCCGAAAGCAGTTCCAATTCCCGCGTGCGGATTTCAACCAAGCTGTGATTGGCGCCTTCGGCATCCTGCCAGGTGCGCTGGGTGAGCTGGCCGCGCACGCCGACCTTGCTCCCTTTGGCGCAGTATTCCCCGACAATTTCCGCCAGGCGCTGGAAAGCCGTCACTTTAAACCAGTGCGTTTTCTTCACCTTCCTGCCTTCCTTGTCTTTGTAATTCTCATTCACGGCAATGTTGAAATTGGCGACCGGCACGCCCTGCGCCGTGTATCTGATTTCCGGATCATTTCCCAAATTTCCGACGATGGTGACTGTGTTGATCATGGCTTTGAACCTCCTTGAGTTTATTTTACATGATGACAGTAAGGATTTAATTGGCTGTTTGATTGGTTGCCGTTTTGCCGTTCAGTGCTTCCTGGACCTTCGCCACAAGCTGGTCTTTGAGTTCTTCCAGTGCCTGGATGTGATCCTGATTTTCATCATTGAGCGTGGCCTTGATGGCGTATGACACGCAGCAGGAATTGAAATTGACCGATTTCTTTTTGCTGACCATCACGCTGACCTCCGTGACCTTGAATGGCACTCCGGATTCTGCGGCCTTTGAGTGACGGCCAAACGCCGCCCTGATTTTCCCCATTTGCAATTGAAATTCTTTCCAGAGTTTTTTCATCGTGACTTCCTTTCTGCCTGATTGAGCGCGGCGGCATAGGCCCTGTTGATCGATGCCGCCAGACTAAAAACAACATTGCTGATTTCATCCGCCATGCCCGTGGCCAGCGTCATTTCTTCATTCGGCACAGGCGCAGCCGGATATTCAGGACGGTGTTTCGCCGGAGTGTCGATGATTGGAATCATGGCTGTCCTCCTTTCCCTGTTCGGCCAGATATTTGCCGATGATCTCATTCACAAGCTGCGTCATCGGCTTCTTTTGCTCCTTCGCCAGGCGATAGAGCACCGGTATGAACTCTTCATTGATTTTTGGTGAATACATGCAGTGACCTCCTTGATAAATTTACATGGCCACAGCTTTGATTCGATTTATTAGCCTCACCACCTCCTCATGATCCTTTCGATTTCGGATGCTTTCTGCGGCAGCCAATAAATATCGCGATCGATCTCTTGTCCGCCGTTAACCTGGATGCCTTTCAGTTCGGAAAAAGAAATGCAGCCCCATTCTGCAAACCGATAATCGTTGTTCAGGATGACATATCCCCAGAAGAGATCATCGCCGTCGTATGCGGCGATATACCAGTCGCACCCGGCAAGGAAGAAGTGCATGTGGATGATCTTTTCTTCCAGCGGGATATTTTCTGTTTCATGAAGCCTGGGCAGAAAAGCCAGTTGTTCCTGCGATGGTATGTTCCACATTATTTATCTTCCTCCTCTCTGGTGTTTTTGAGCTGACGTTTCGGTTCCGGCGGAATGCCGACACCGAGGCCTTCCGCCGCTTCCTGAAGATCCAGTTTCTCCTGCCATAACCTGCGGACGTTTTTGCCGATGGCGATAGACATCTGACCGGCTTCCGCCGGCTTGACCCTGCTTTTTTCCTGATGGTTCCAGAAGCGCAACTGCGCCTCCACGGAATAAAGCTGTGCCTTGATGGCTTTCTGCTGCCTGCTGCTTTTCTGCGGCGGGAGCGCCGTGGAAAGAGATGAACCGGCCACCAGCAAAACAATAACGATGATCAGAATTCTCTTCATACGGTGCCCCCTTCTTCCAACGGTTCGACTTCACGCCTATCGCGCGACCGCATTTTGCGACGGAGCGTCTTTTTCCACTTCCGGTAATCCCGGTAATGCTCCGGCGCCCGTTCCGACCAGCCGCAGCAAGGGCAGCAATGGTCACGGTTCAAAAGATCGGCGCACTCCGGACAATATATTTCCGTCATAATTTTCATCCTCCTTTCAGAATTTTGCCTGCCGACAGCTCTGATGAAATTCAGGATGAAAATAAATCGTGGTTCATGGAAATAAGGCTACAAAGATCAGGCTGAATAAAACAAAGACATTCCATGTGGCAAAAAGGATCAGCAGGAGCTGAACCATGCGGATGACCAGATCCTTTTTCCGGAAGCGACGGTAAAGGCGGGAAATGAAGAGAAGGACGGCGTGACGTTTCTTTCTGTGCCCCTTGTTCCGGGGAGAGACATAACGATGCAGAACGTAAATCCGGGGCGCAAAGTGCCTGTCCATGAAGAACCTCCTGACTGATAAAATCATTCACAGAGCGACAGCCGTGATCCAATCGGGTTCTCCCCGCGCTGAGGCTGGCGGGCAATTTGCGCTTTTCTGCAAATTGCATGACAGCCGGGATTCCAGCACTCCACGCGCCAATGTCCTCCGCCGGCGGGGGTGGCGCGAAGCGTCGGGGGTGGAGAGCTTTCCACAAAACGACCATAAAAAAAGGCCCTGAACCCCAAGCGGAGTCCAGGGCCGGTGCTACACATGAGCCGCCTTGCGGTCGTTGTATGCCTGCCAGAGAATAACCCATTCATGATCTGCGGGTGCTTCAGCCATTTGGACCTGGCCGTGCTGGATTTTATACATCAGCGCGCCGATGAAGCCGAGATTGCCGTTGGCGCTGTTGATTTTGACGAGCAGGTTACGGGCGGATGTAGAGAGATTTTTGCGGATGCCTTCATGCAGGCGGCTTTTTGCCTTACCGTATTCATGCCAGACAACACCGGCCTGACCATGGGAAAGATCCATCGAGTAAATCTGTTTACCGAAACCGGCCAACTTATCAGAAGACTGGCAGAAGCGGATTCTGTTGAGTAGGCCGCGGAACCAAGCGGGCTGTTTCTGCTGCCATGTCTTTTCGTCGGCGTCCGGATCTTCGCCGACAAGGTGATACCGGAAAGTATCCGGAATGTATTCCGCGTAATCATCTTCTTCGACGGGGTTTTCGTCGTCGAAGGTCTGGCAGCGCAGATCCAGATAAGGATCTTCTTCCAGGCTTTGATGATCTTCAGCGGGATATTCTACTTCCGCAAGCTGCATGGCCAGGTTTTCAAAATAAGCGACAGCCTTTTTAACGCCTTTGGCCTTCACCCAGACGCAGAACTTTTCAACCATGCCGGGTGTGGCTTCAATAATCGCCCAGGCGTTGCAGAGCGAAACAGCCTGTGCGAATGAACAGCCGGCGCGGTGCTGAATGATTTCCGGACGAAGATGCGAAGCACAATTGCCCTTGGTATTCAGATGCGGAGCGACAACGCGGCCTGCGCTGATAGTGCAGTCTTCAAAAATCTGTCTTTCCAGCATGGTCATATCCGTTACATGCTTGGCCATACCAATAAATGCTTCACCATATGCACTGTGGTCAAATAAGTCTGTTTCATAATACATAATAAAATCTCCTCTCTTTTTTCCTTTGAGGGTAAGCAAAAGCGCGGACAGCGCCAAAAATAGTCAAGGGCGGGGAAAGGAAAAGGAAGATTTATTTACGGCGTGGCGCTTGCCGCCTCAGACTTTCCTTCGCAGCACAGCAAAGATCAAATTCTGCGGCCCATGAAAGTCTGCAAGTGGCATGACGGAAATAAATACTCTTTTCCGGTGCGTGAGCATTCCCCGTTTATATACCCTTGACGATTTTTGGTTTTAACTTTTGCTAACCTAAGGAAGGTAGAGAGAGGAGAGTACCTTATAGAATTGCGTTGGTTCAGCAACGCATCGGCCAAGCAGACCTTTGAAAAATACTAATTGCGCAGGCCGACCGTGCCGCTGCAGGCGGCACTAGCGCATCAGTTCAGCGCCAGAAACGGAGCTGCACCGGACAAACCTATGAAAAACCCGGCGTGCCGCCGGGTACGGGTGAAATAAACTGACTCTGCATGGGACGTGACAGCGTCTTTATGCTGGCGCGGCCCATGCTACCTTCGGTAATAATCTATTCTACATCCAAGGGGTAAAAAAGGTGTTTTTCTCATCCAGACCGAAATCATCAGCGTCAGTCGGCAAACAAGGCCTCAAAATTTCGCGGATTAATGATTACTATATTCTTACTGGATGCTCACTACAGAAGGTTATTAAGCGGCATCAACTATAGTTCAGGACAGTTAAATATACTACTCCTGGAACTCCAAGGAACTCTTTCAAATTTAACATCGTATAATCAAATCATTACATAATCAGATCAATGCCTTTTATTCCTATGCCTTCGCACTCTTTTAATCAACGTCTGGGGAAGCAAGGCGGACGGTATGGTCTTGCTCTGCTGTTTCATACAATAGAGTACATGTATGCTCTCCTGCAGGAATTGTTCAGGACTTTGAAAATTCTGCAATTCTCTGACAATATCGCCATGACAGTTTCGCAATTTGATATTTGAGCCGCAAGGGCAGCTTATATGTCCGCGATAATTATCATCGGCAAGGATTTTTAAAAAACCGATGACCGCCAAATCGTCATTAATTTGAAAAAGTCCTTTATATGACTCTAAAATTCCATTGACCCCGTGAGATAGTTCCCCATACGGCATTTCCCCACATTTTTCTTTGTAACTGTAAGCGTATAGGAAGGGGATGAGTAAGTCTTCAACAAATCCCAGCAGGGTTTCTTGTTTGCTGAATTTTATTCTTGTTTCAATAGGGGACCCGAGGCAAAGTGTGTTGTCGGGATACGTATGAAAATCTTTCGATATTCTGCCGCCGATTTCTTTTGCCGTCGGCAATATTTCAGGGTAATCTTCCGGGACCGTTATTTCTACTACATATTCATCTTGTATCGACACACCGTTGTATTGGGCTGAAAAAGACAGTTTTCCCGAAACGGCTAGAGAGAAACTGCTGCTAACACAGCTTAGCCCCCTATACCTTTCTGTAAGATCAGCAATTTGCTGGTGGGCCAATTCCGGGAATTTCTTAATATTCATTACTTCGCCATGGCCTGATAGGGTTTCTGATGATGATTTCAGGCGGCTTATTTGTTCCGACTGAAATGTTGCTTGCATTAACAGCATCACCGAAGGAAAAGGCATTAGTGACGGCTAAGGTCCCGAAGGCCCCTTTTAGCCTTTCGGAAACTTCGGAGATATTGTCCCCCCCGATCATGACCTCCAAATCGGTCTGTACTTTTATCATCCAGGCCATGAATTTTGTTTCTTTATCCGGATTCTCCTGCCATTTCTCCGCAAAATTTTCATTCGGGTTGACGGGGTTTAGAATCTGTACAATCCCATTCGTCCGCTTGATGTATTTCGGCATCTGCTTGACAATGTTGGTAAGGGCCTCGATCAGGTCGGCCTGGTTATTGTAGGCCAGAGCCGCAAGTGTCGTTATGATGATTGAAATGGGGCGGTTGTCCGGATCATCAAGGAACGCTATGTCTCTGTGCCTCTTCAATAGCTGAATGGATCGCTGAAGCGGCGTCTTGACGAGATATTCAGGGACATCCTCGACGCCGGCGCGCATGCTGTCTGCAATCATCTTCCTTCTGGCAGCGTACTGGACCTTCATCCGCTCCTTAAACCATGCGGCATACCCGCGTGGATTGCTGCGTGGCCAGTCGTCGTCGTATTGATCGTAATTCCAGAAAGTTTTATCGGTGAGGCAGATCGCATACTTGGCCCATTCCGCTGGAATGCCTATCCCCTTTAGTGATTCTATGAATGCTGCTTCCTCCGGGATGGTCGGGAGGATATCCATATGAAACTGAGCGCCATCGGCGTATTGTATCGTCCAGCAACGCCTGCCCTCTTTCTTGTCAAGCATCTGTGCATACGTTTTATTTTCTTTTAACCTGTCCCCGATCATTTGCTTTAATTCTTTTTGTGTGACCTCTTGCTTTGAGAGCTCAAGCTGGCACACCAAGTCGATATCGTATTCATCGCTGTCGCTGATGGGCTTGACCACTGTGCCGAGCCGGAATGACCCCTGGGGGTATATCTCGGGGCTGTACAGGGCAAGTGGTGAGTCATCCTTACCGAGCCATTCCCCTATGGCCTTATAGCGCTCCTCTGCTTCTTTGTACCGGGTCTCGGAGATGTCGATGTTGTCGGTCAGGTTTTCCAGTGCTTTGTTAACTTGCTGCCTATACTCCATGATTTGTTTCCTCCATAAAAGGTTGATGTAGCGGTCGGTAGTCGGCCGCTTTATGCGCCATGAACATTTCTCTAAATACTGGTGAATGGAGCCGGCTTTCATGTGCTGCCTTCCCCAGCAAATCTCTTTCGGATAGTCTATCCAAAGCAAACATTCCGTCGGGGACCTTGGGATCTATTCGGAGCACTTTTTCTTTACCCAGTAGGTGCATTGCCTGGGTGTTTGCACCGATGCTCTGGCCTCTCATAACGACGTTCACTGCATCTTTTTTCCACTGCCATAATCCTCCCAGGTCGAGTTTTGTTGACCTCCCTCTGATCTCATCCGTTGTCCCCAAGCTCAAGACACGGATATCGTCAAGGGAGATACCAAGCAATCCGACTGCTTCGGTGATACCAACCGTGATAGGGTTGTTAGCCCAAACTCCGCCGTCCACGAGCCGTATGTCATCAATGAGCTGACAACAGGGGAAGAATGAGGGGGCCGCACTGGTTGCCAGTGCGATTTGCCAAATAGGCACTTTATAATCCCTGTGCAGCCGCTCATGGTGGGGCGTCTTGAAGAGGTAAACGTCATCATCACCGATATTATAAGAAGGGATGACAAGACGCTTTTTGCTTTCACCCAGAAGCCGTTCGCCGAAGCAGCCTTGGAGGGCTTTCCTGAGAGGCCCTTGGCTATACTTATTCCGTAGACCGTGCCGTAGCCCATGCCAGATTCGCCTAAGCAATTCGGGACGGTTCCCGGCAAATATGTTTCTGGCTTCGGTGACATAGAAGTGGACGATATTTTTGGGACTAATGCCGACCCCTAGAGCCAGTGCAATGATTCCACCTGTGGAAGTTCCCACGATGAGATCAAAGTGATCCGTAACCCTGATGCCGAAATCATCCTCGAAGTGGGAAAGAATGGCAGCGGAAAACAGGCCTTTTATACCGCCACCATCGAGAGAAAGAATCTGAAAACGCTTGATTTTGTTTTGATACTCACAGTTTACCGGCTTGATCATGATGCTTCCTCACTAAAATCAACTGAATCCCTTGTCTTTTTCCCATTCCCTGGCCGCTTCTTCGGTGGTGCGTCGACCAACTTGCGTTATATGCCCGTTGGGCCATTTTTGCTGATGCTCCGTTTCTCGCCGATCCAGGTCATCTGTGATTCCACCGTGAACGATTTTATTACCGATTTTAAAACAGTATTTGTACGTGTCTCTCTGTTTTCCCATGTCGCCGAATCTCCTTTTTGTTGATTTAATGTTAACAGAATGATAATAATTGCCCGGCTTGTTGTCAAGCCTTCTTGTGAATATTTTATTACCGATCTGTGAATTTTGTGCTATATGATATTTGTCACAAGTTAAGGAGGTGTCGTTATGCGCAAAGAATTTGATGAAAGTGTATTGCGTACGCGTATCACAGAAACAAGAGAAAACAAGGGGTTGAATCAAGCGCAGCTTGCTGAAAAGGCAGGCATTACACCAGCGGCCATCTCACAGATAGAGAAGGGGCATAGAGTCCCCTCTCTGCCGGTATTGCATCGTATCGCCAGTGTCCTAGAGGTTTCTCTTGACTATCTCATGGGAAAGTCGGACAAATCAAAAATAGAAGATCTTTTGCAATCCAACAGCATACAGACCTTCTATCGTGGTTTTTCGTCTTTAAGCGGCGAGGACCAGGAGGTAATTAAGAAGCACATAGATTTTCTGAAAGCAAAAAATCAGGGATAGAATAGAATGAATCCACGGGATGAGGCTACCAGTTTCTTAGAAGAACTGGGGATTACGGAGCTTCCTATTGTTCCGGTTGAAATATGCCGGAGGCTGGGAATTCACTATGCCGAAGAACAATTAGCGGGCTTGGATGGATATCTCATTCTGGATCCGGCTAATGGAGGTAGCCTCATCTGTGTAAATAATCGCATTATTGAACAGGGTCGCAAAAATTTTACTGTCGCTCACGAGTTAGGCCATTTTTGTATGGATGGCCTTAATAGAAAAGCATTTTACTGTTCGAGTGAGGTCATTGAGTCCTTTAAAACCACGCTCGATTCCGTGGAAGGCAAGGCAAACGAATTTGCGTCAGAGCTGCTCATGCCCCGAAATATATATCAACCGTTGGTAAAAAAACTGGAGCCAGGTTGGGATGCGATCAAGGAACTCGCCGGATTAAGCCAGACATCTCTGACAGCAACGGCGATTAGATTCGTTGATCTTTCCGATTTCGCATGTTGCCTTATTGTCAGTTGTGATGGCAAGATAAGATGGTTTCATAAATCTGAAGAATTCCGTCCATATGTCCAAATGGACAGCCGCCTCGTGCCTAAGGGTACGGTAGCCTTCAATATCTTTCAAGGTTGCGCGCCTGCTGACGGCTTTGAAGATGTAAAGGCCTGTGATTGGCTAACAGGCAAAGGGGTTCATCAACATACCGAAATACTGGAGTGGTCTCTGCCTCTCAATTCGTATGGCCAAGTCTTAACCCTTCTTTATGACGAAGAAGGGATCGCCGGTTGGGAAGAAGATGATTATGAAGAAGACGAGAGGGCGGAAGTCGAGTGGGAGCCTCCCACTTTTCATAAGAGCAAAAGGAAGAGTTAAGTATCGATTCTGAGTCGCCGATCTTTCAGAAAGAATGCGAGATGCCCGAATTAGGTGGAACATTAATCAAGTTCGGCCGAAAAGCAGACCTTTTACAGCTTAGAGATGAGGGGCTGCTTTACATGAACAAGCTTCCCTATTTTTGGGGCATTGAGGATGAGGAGCTGCGAGGTGATCCCTTTGACTGTGTTGCCGAGGTCACCAGGGGACCCAAAGTGACTATGCGGCTACCCGATGGGACAGATCTCGTCATTGGAGGAAATTGGGTCCTCCGGATGCACCCACCCACCCCCGAGAGAATCAACATCTTCAGTATGTATGCCCTGCGGCCGGTAATAGGGAATTTCCCCATCGACGAACGCAATTTTCGGTTCGGGGAGCACGCCCTTGTCATGATGAACCCTCAGGAATTCATGACAAGAATTGAAGTGACCCTTAAAGCCAGTGAAATAGAAGCCAAAGGCGACTTGGTTGAATACGTGGATGATGATCACACAGGGAAGTTGGGTCCATTCAATAAGCTTAGAAAATTTTCTTATCAGTCGGAATGGCGACTTGTCTGCCTGGGCGGTTCTGGAGGTCCCCGGAAGATTCAGATTGGCAGCATTCTAGACATCTCTGCCCTGATCCGCTGTGACGAGATCAACACGCTTCTGAGGGTCGAGTATGAAGATCAACAAACCCAAGGAGACATATCCCCGCGTCTCTGAAAAACTCTCAGCATAATTAACTACCTCTTTTATCTGACTTTCCTTTTATATCCTTTCAGGGCGGCATTAATTTCACCGTTCATGGCGTCCATAGTCTTTTCCGCATCGAAGAGGATGGCAAAGAACGTCGCCTGAACGGCATCCAGCACTGCCGAAAGCCTTGTCCGATTATCCGTCAGGAATGTTGATCGAGAAAAGAGATTGATCATTTCCGTCACCTGAACAATCTTGGCCTGCTGGACATCATTGAAGCCGGCAATGAATGCCTCCGGGACGCCCAGCCTTCTTGCCTCATCTTGACCGTTTGCCAGGCAGTCGATCAGTTTCTCAACCATGTAACGGCCCCACACCTCGCCGGACAGATGCCTTAGAGCATCACTTTCCTTCACAACCCGAGTGAAGCAGTCCCGAAACGTCCGAGAAATGATCAGCATGAAGTCGATCAGGCAGGCTTCCTTTTCCTTGCTGGCCAGTTTGATGTTAGGGATAACATGGGAAATCGTGACATCAATCTTGGCAAAGAAGTCATGGCCGGACAGATCGATGCAGTTTGCTTCATAATACGGAAGCCCTGAGCCATGCGCCTTCCTTGTCTTCATCAATCCGCGAAAGTACTTATACAACAGCGTCAAGGTAAGCACGAAGAACGTTGCCAATGCTCCCATTTCCACAAAGTCTTTGACGATGGACGCATGCCCAATACCGAAAAGAGCTTCCATTATTGCACCTGCTTTCCGCTGTTCCACAACCTGTCAAATTCAGCGACAAATGATTCAATGACTTTCTTGTCCGTCATGAACAGCATGGCCTCATTGCTGCGATACTCCGCGTCGTCGCTGAGGTTGTAGCTGCCTGTGGCCAGCTTTTTGCCGTCAACGATGATAAACTTATGATGCATGGAGCCGCCGGACGGCCCGACATAGCAGACGGGAATGCCAGCACCGGCCAGCATCTGATCCATGCTCGTTTTCTGATGTCCGAGCTTGTCATCCAGGATGACCTGCACTTTCACCCCTCGCCGATGGGCGGCGATGAGAGCACTGACCTGATTTTTCGCGGTGATGGCATACATGGCCACTTTGATTTCTGACTTTGCGCCTTTGTACATTTTCACCAGCGACTTATTGATACCGCCCTGCGGGGAAAACAGAACCTTTGTCCCTGCATGAACCGGTGATATGGCCATGATCAGAATAAACAAGGCAATGGCTGTTCTTTTGAGCATGATTGATTCCTCCTGAACGTTCACGTCTTGTTATTCACCGCTTTTTTCCAGGTCTTCGACATTCGGTACCCGGCTTTTTTATGGGCAGGCAGCATCATCGGCTGGCCGGTCTGGGGATTCCTGATGGTTCGCGCGGCGATATTCCTCATGGTGAACGTGCCGAAGCCCGGTAGTTTGACCTGGCCTCTTTCGGTCAAAAGTATCTGGAATGCTTCAATGGTAGCGTTGACACCTTCGTGCGCAATCTTCTTGTCGCCGAGTTTCCCTGCGACAATGGTTCGCAAGGTCGTGATTGTCGGTTTTGCTGAAACAACTTTGTATGCCATGATAAAATTCCTTTCCGTTAAGTTTTGACGAGTTGCGGATTCACTTTACGCTTCCATGCTTTGGACATGCTGAAAGAGACACGCCTGCAAACGGGGATGTAAATTTTTTCTCCCGTCTGCGGATTTCTGCCTTTGTGCGCCCTGACTTTCCTGAGCGCGAACATGCCGAAGCCGGGAAGATGTATGCAGCCTTGGGACGTCAGCACTTCCTGCATAGCCGCCACTGTGGCGGCAACGCCCTGCTTGGCAAGCGTCTTGTCGCCCAGCTTCTCGGCAACAAGGAAAGCCATGTCTCTGGCCGTGGGCGCCCTGGAAACTACTTTGTAAGCCATGATGAAAACTCCTTTCTTTGCTTTGATAAAAAAGTGACGGCCGCCTTTCCTCCATTTGGACAGCCGTCACCTGACTTCTCCTGCATTGGTTTGGATTAATCCTTTGCAGAAGAGGTCGCCGACGCCTTTTTTGCAGCGCGGTTTTTTGCCGCCTTGTTGAGGTCGGATTTCCACGCACCGGACATCTTGAAGGCAACCTTTTTGGTGGCCGGGATGTCTATGGTTTCGCCGGTCCTGGGATTACGTCCCTTGCGGGCTTCCACCTTGCGCATCTGGAAAGTGCCGAAATTCTGGATGCGCAGAACTCCCTGACTGGACAGGAAGTCCACAAAGCCATCCAACACCGCGTCGACCACCGACTTCACGGTTTCCTTGCCGACTTCGCTAACCTTTGCGGCCACGAAATCGACCAGGTCACCCTTGCCGGGTGTTGCTGCTACAATTACTTTGCTCATTTAATTTCACCTCCTTTCATTTGAAATTTCATCAGCGGCCGGCCCGCTTTGTACTTTCTGCTGTAATCACCTCTTCGTTCCTTACAGGCAATCCCGCGTAGCTGCTCCAGATGCGATCCACGTATCCGATGATCTGACCGTAATCGGGACGCCTGCCGTTGACATTGCAGGCAGGGTGAGCCAGAAACGCTTTGGTGTAGTTCCATGTACGCCAGGGACCGGAGCTTTTCCGGGCCAATGACAGCGCGGCATTGATGTATCCGCGGCCGCCGTTGTAGGATGCCAAGGCAAACTTGATCCGCTCCACCGGATTGGTAATCTCCGGCAGCCGGTAATACTGCCGGTAGAGATAGGTAATGCCTGCTCGGAGATTCTTCTCCGGAATGAAAAGCTCTTCTCGGTTGAAGCCCAGTTCGCGCGCCGTTTCCGGCAGGATCTGCATCAGGCCGATTGCACCACAGGAAGAAATAGCATCGGGCTTGAAGTCTGATTCTTGCCGGATCTGGCATTTGATAAGCTGCCAGTCCAGCTGGGGCCAGATACTGGTCACGGTGTCTCTGATCAGCCTGTCGAACCTGCCGGTAGTGGACACAGTCATCTTGCTAGCGGATCGTTTCTTCGCCTCTTTTGCGAGAATGCCACGCAGCCTCAATGACTCCGGAGAATTCACTTGCACTCTTCCGGCGGAACGGCGGGAGCGCAGCAAATGTGAGCCCTCTTCTGCTTCCATGGCATCGAGATATTCGGTTGCTGCATTCCTGCCGGCAAGGTAGAGCTCTTCCTGTCTCTTCTTTGAAAGATTGAAGTCACAGGTCTGAACGCCGAGAGTCGGAATCCGGACCGTCGGCAGATGTTCATCGGCAATGTATCTTTTGTCCCTAGCTTCCAGCATCGTTTCCACAATCGCCGCGAACATCGAAATCACGCCATGGATGGGGTGGGTCTCTCCGTCATCCACCAGGCAGAAGCCGACCGGCGGGTTTCCCTTTTCGATGTCATCGTCATAGATCCAGGCGGGAAAGTTGCAGACGATACCGCCATCCACGATGAAGCTTTCCGTCCCATCGTTGTGCATGAGACGAACAGGTTCATAAAAATACGGAATGCTGACGCTCATGCGCACAGCGTCGGCGACTTCCAGATCATCCGGATCAATGCCGTAATCTGCGATGTCTTGTGGCAGAACCAGTAGCCTGGCGCGGGAAATGTCCGCGGCGATCATCTGAAGCCGGTAGCTTCCGTCTTCTTCCTTCACGTCCCGGAAAGTCCTGACAGGGTGAGGGGCCTTCGCCAATTTCTCTTTCACAAAGTCCCGCAGGTATTTCCCCTCATAGATTCCCTCTTCAGCAAGAAGGCTGTAAGCCATGCCGAAGGGAAGCCTGTCGCGCCAGTCCTTGTCCATGAAGAGGGAATAATCGAGGCTCATCATAATGTCCTTCAGTTCGACTGCATCATACCCGCCCGCAACCAGCGCGGCGGCAATGGACCCGGCCGAGTTACCCGCGACACGGTCGAACCGGTATCCTTTTTCCAGGAATACGCAGACGGTACCGATCAAGCCGATTCCCCGGACGCCTCCGCCCTCAAAAACGCCGGTGATAACTTTCTTCTTCTCTTCCTTTCCCGATTGAACGTTCATCATCTTCCCTCTTGTCTTCACGACAGATACTTTTTCAGGAACTCAAGCCAGCTTCCTTTGCTGCGGTTGAAGTCCAGGTATTTGTAAGCGCTGTTGATCCGATCCGCCGGAAAATAGATAGACATCCCGCCGGTACGTTTCATGGAACTGCCCTGGAAGGAGGCGGCAATCACCGGGTTGCCTTTGCCGGCCTTCAGGCTAGCAAGCAGGGCTTTGATCAATGCATTGAGCTCGGCGCTTTTCGGACATGCGGTCTTAAGAGCGTTGGCAAACGATTTGAGATCGACGTAGTTGTCATCGAAAAACCGGACAGCCCTGCGCCAGGCAGCGGCAATGCCGTTGCGGTATGCGGGATCATCCAGCTTTGCAGAGAGATGCGCGGCCAGCTTGTCAATCGCATCCTTTACCTGATCGATGTAATCCGCATTGAAAGCCGACTGTGTGACGGTTTCTTTGCTGCCTGCATAGGATTGCACGTAACGGGTGACAATTTCTTTGGCAAAAACATCGGCGGCAACTTTGGGATTCTTTACCAGGTAAGCCAGGATGGTGTGGTAGGGCCATCCGTCTTCCGGTTCTTCCAGTTCGGACCCGACAATACAGGAAACGCTGTCTTTGAGCTGATAAGCGACTTCAGCCATCTGCATCAGGCAGGCATCCATGCCCAGGATGTCCAGTTTCTTCCCGATCAGGGTGGAGAAACCGGCAAGGGTATTTTTCAGTTCAGCATTGTCCAGGCAATCGCCGTTGGACGTGTCGTCATAGCAGATGCCACGTTTGCCGATAGCGGGATGCGCATGCTTGAAAAATGACAGACGCTTTTTCCGACCCGATTTTTCATCCTCCCACCAGCCGCCGCCGTGGTTCCACAAGACCAGCATGTAGCGGTCCGCCGGGTAATTGCCCACCGACCACAGCAGGAAATCGGCAAGAACGGCCGGATCGCCCGTATTCGTTTCGGGCAGGATGACGGTCGGAGATGTCTGCCCCGTTTTAAGGATTTTGATTCGTTTGGTGATATTGTCCTGTTCCCGGTCAATCTGTGCGACAATGTTGACGTCGCGCGTCGATCCGACCTTCATCATTTCTTTGAGATCGACCATGGCGGCGCTTTCAAGATTATTGTCGCCCGCCAGATAAACCATGACGGTCCATTTTGCCCTGCTTCTCATCGTACCCCCTTCATGCTCCGGTTCGCGGAGTCCGTTTTTAGGGGGCATCGTAAAGGTTTGAGGCACAAACCGTCAAAGAACAGGGGCATCTATAGACATTATAGTCGGAGAATCGCTCATGAATCGAGCCGGGAAGGATTGCTGATTGAAAAATTGGAGTGTTTATGGAAATACTTCGAGAGGCTTGCGTCCGGGCAAAGCCGCCTGCAAAAGCGGACACAAGCGCGGACACAAAACGTGGTGTTTTTTGATGCTTTTAATGACCCTAATGAAGGTTAAAACTGAATAAAATCAATACTGACGGGGTGGTATGGTTGCCCTCTCACGCCGGAAACCGGGGTTCAAGTCCCCGTGGGACTACCAAATATATTTAATTTCACTATGTTACAAATTTTTAAATTCCCGTCTGATAAAGGCATGTTTAGTCGGTCACCTAAGAACTCTCTTTTCGAAAACCCTTCAACATAATCTGCACTGCAAACCATACAAAACAATGTAATATGAATAGATAGGAATGTTTTACTGATGAGGTACGTCTGTTGCGTACAGGGTATAATCGGTTTGGATCATAATGATTGGATAAATGGACGGCTTTCAGACGGCTTTTTCTGTCTAAGATGAGATCTTCTGATTCCGCTCCGGGCATTTCTCTCGAGCAGTCTGGTACAATAAAAGTCTCTACACGAATTTGTTGTCGCAAATTATGGCGTTGATGCTTTGGGACGTGAGAATCCTGTGGTGGTTCATTTCTGGATGCTTCCGAGCAGCTCGTCAGCGATGCCTGCGTTTTCTATCCGCATGATGCTCTCTTCCGCTCGACCGAAACTCAATAGATTGATACTTCCGTACCAGACGATTTTCTGATCGCAGATTGCGAATTTTTGGTGAATGTTAGATCTGAATATCATATGGACACCGGCAGCAGCCAGCAATGCCAAAGTTTGCTCCAAGACCGGACGGTCCTTTTCCCTAAAGTCGTCGGCCGGTCTCGTGACGACAACCAATTTGACCTTTCTGATCATGGCAGCGCTCATGAAGGGCAGCATCTGTGTAACGCGCCTTTTCGTG
Source organism: Smithellaceae bacterium (assembly GCA_963682015.1). Classification (GTDB taxonomy): domain Bacteria; phylum Desulfobacterota; class Syntrophia; order Syntrophales; family Smithellaceae; genus UBA8904. The sequence goes on from OY820932.1 coordinate 1,275,608, forward strand.
ATGAATGGACTGACGATTAAGATTTCCCGCACCGCGCTCAGCAGGTCGTTTTTGTAAACCGGCAGGAAGGTCGTGCCGTCGAAGATGATATCCGTGGAATCATCGGGACCCTTTTCCGCCTTCGCCTTGTATCCGATCGCGGCATAGCCGGCGAGCCGTTTGTGGTACATCTTCTCCAACATGGGAACATGGATGTCGATGTAGTCATAAATCCGAACCTCCCGTTTGTTTTCGCAGAGCCGGTGGAGTCTGCCCGCGTACTGCTGAAGTGTTCCCTTCCAGGAGATTGGCATGGCCAGAAATAGCGTATCCAGGCGTGGCTCGTCGAATCCCTCTCCGATATATCGTCCTGTCGCGATCAGCGTCAACGGTTTATCGGTGGGCGTATCAGAAACCTTGGCCAACGCTTCCCGTGTTTCTTTCGCCCCCTTTCCACCGGTCAGGGCAATTACATTGGGGATCTGCTCCCGCAACTTCGCAGCCAACAACGCCACATGTGCGGTTCTCTCCGTGAGAACTAGGGCGTTGCCGCCATTTTGAAAGCACCCCCGTACATCCTCGGCAATGCGCTCATTTCTTGGCTCATTCACGGCAATGGCAGCGTAGAGTCGCTGAATCGACGGATCCTTCCCTTCCGCTTCGAGCGGCACTCTGAAGCCCGTCAATCGGGGAATGACATAATGGTCAAAGGGCCTCTTTTCCGCCTGCTCTCTTGCATCCACTCGATAACGGATCGGCCCGCAATGCATGAAGATGATGGGATGGTGGCCGTCCTGCCGTATCGGGGTGGCCGTCAAGCCATACACCTTTTTCGCGTGAACGCTTTTGAGGACCTGCTCAAAACTGAATGCTGGGACATGGTGGCATTCATCGACGATCACCATGCCATAATTCTTGACCCATTCTTTGACTTCGCTACTGTTCAAGGACTGCATAATTGCAACGTCGATGATTCCACTCAGGCGAGACTTGCCGGCCCCGATCTGACCGATTAGACTTTGCTTCTTTTTTCGTCCCTTCTTTTTCTCCAAAGCGGGAAGTGTTTCATCTATCTCCAGAAACTCGGTCAGTTTTGCCGTCCACTGTGAAAGCAACTGCCTGCGGTGCGTCAGAATCAACGTGCTGGTCTTACGCTCGGCGATAAGTTTAGCGGCGATAACCGTTTTCCCGAAGGCCGTGGTTGCCGAAAGGACACCTATATCGTGTTTCAGCAACTCTTCTGCGGCGAGGATCTGTTCTTCTCTCAGACTACCGTTGAACGAGACATGTATAGGCCTTCCAGGACAGGCATGATCCGTCCATTCAGCCTTGACGCCTGCATTATCAAGCAGTATCGAGACATCCGCTTCACACCCCCTGGGCAGACAAAGGTATGTAAGGGTTTCTTCTGAGCATGAGATGACCCGCGGCTTGTTGTAAGTCGGTAAGCGCAACGCCTGTGCCTTATAGAATTCAGGGTTTCTGAAGGCGGCCAGCCTCTTGATCGCGTTCAATCCCCGCTGGGAAATCCCCGCTTTTTCGATGTAAAGCATGTTCGCCTTAACCAGCCTTACTTCTTCCGGAAAATCATTTCCGGACCATTGCACCCTTTCTGTCTGCCACGGTTTTTCGGCATCTTCGTCGTCCTTCCGGAGCACCCCCATTTCATTTCCTGGGCTCAACCGCGGGATCAACCCTGTAACCTCCTCTTCAGACAATCTGCTGATGCCAGCCAGGAATCCCCACTGGTCTTCATAGGGACAGAAATTTTCATCCAGAAAGATGCTATTGCCCTGGTCTCGGGCGGCCTTTTGAAGAGGAAGGGCGATCAGGTCTCCGAAGCCACCCTTTGGGAGGGTGTCCTGATTGGGGAAAAATCGATCGTAGGATTTGAAGGTCAGTTCATGCCTTCTGCTCATGGCGCAGGTCAGTAAAGCGGAGCCGAACTTTCGCGCCAGGCTTGCCGGGATAGGATTCTCGAAGAAAAACCAAGCATGCGCCCCATTTCCGGAGCGGGAACGCTCCAAGGCTAAGGGAACGCCGAAGGCACTGCAGACCTCCCTGAGCACGGCACAGTCACGTTGCCATCCGTTATCATCAAAATCGATGGCCAGCAGATAGCAGGTCTCGTCTTGGCATAGGGGGTAGAGTCCGGCAATGATATTTCCCCGCAAATGCGCCTCAATGACTTTTGCGTCCAAGGCTTCGTAAGTCTGATGCCGGCAGTCGAAACATTTAACCGCCGGTTTCCGGCAGATGCCAGATTTCCACTCATTCCGGCAAACCGGCGCATATCCAGCCTTACCTTGCCGGTTCTGCCATCTTTTTGCATAAACATCCTCGCGCCCTTTAAAGAATGACATGAACAGCCGGATCTTTTCTGCCGGGTCCTGTTGGCGTGGAATTATCGATGACTCCGGAGCCGTAAAATCCAATAAACAGTGCTCTTGGAGTTCTTCAGACTTAGCCGGGCGTGGCGGGTCTATGATCCTCAGTCGCGCCTTGAGGATTTCATTCTCTTCCAGCAGAGCCTTGTGCTCGGCGCGCAAGATCTGGTATTTTCTAAGCAACTCATCAGCATTCAAAGCGGCAAACCTTTTGTCTTAATTAATATACGTGGTTCTACAGGCACTAAAAGAAATTCTGTTTTGTAAACTACGAAGGGGCTGCTGAATATACTCTCAAATATGCGGCATATCTTGTCTGATGGCACAACGCGGCTGAAAGCTTATGGTCACTTCAACGTCTTCATCGAGCTTACCCAAAATCGCAATCATTCTGTCAATGCTGAAACGGGAAATTTTCGCGTTGCGGATGCGTGAGAATTCTGAATGCCCAATCCCCGTAAGCCTTTCTGCTTCGCGTGTTGACAGACCACGGGCATTAAGCGTGCGGATGATTTCGGCCGCAAGAATGGCACGGGCTTGTTCCAAGCCAGCATTAGGGCGACCAAAGTCAGAAAACACATTTCCGCTGCCACGGATCAATTCAATTTTCTCGCTCATTTTATAGCCTCCTTCAAATGCCTTAGACGTTCGCGAATAAGATTAATATCCATTTGCGGTGTCTTGATTCCTGTCTTCGATTTCTTTTGAAACGCATGAATTACCCAAATATCCGTACCAATTTTCACGGCATAAATAACGCGAAAGGCATCCCCACGATGCCGAAGCGCAATTTCAAATACGCCGCCATCTATGCCTCTGAAAGGTTTGGCGTTGTCCGATTTTTCACCCTCAGCAGCAACTGTGAGCGCTGTCAGCATGTCATGCTGCACAACCTCAGGAAAATCCTCGAAATCTTTCCGTGCGGCCTTAATCCATGAAATCGGTCTCGTGGTTTTCATTTTGACGATGTTGACATATTTGACACCACTTCGCAAGCTTTTTATCATGGCGAAGATAATATTCGTATTGAATGAGAATTGAATCGTAGATTCAAACACTCATTTCCAACCATGTTATTCCTTCTGGAAGCATGCACGCGCAGCAGCCTAATCCTGCCTATTTTGGATGACCTTGCCAGACGGCTTTCTCGACGGCTATGAATGTCCTTCAACGGATTTAGACGGATAAATAAGCCAATATAATCAGGTGGAATACGCTCTTTATCGCCCTCTCACGCCGGAAACCGGGGTTCAAGTCCCCGTGGGACTACCAGAATAAAATCTACAGTTATCAACAAATGGCCGGATAGGGATAAAGCTGGTACTGATTTGACAGTACAGTCGATACTCTTTCTTTACATTCAAGCATTTTAACCATCTTTAACTGATAGTTCAGCATTTTCTAATTATTTATTGTTACACAAATCCATATTGAATTTTTGCCTGCCGATACATCCAGATTGATCCTGTGCACGGATAATAATTCGGCATTGTGTAATGAAGTATTCTTGACAGCAACGGCAAAGACGATTAGGAAGAGCAGCCATGAAAAGAAATTTGTTCCTATTTCTCATTATCTGCCTGTTGACGGCTCACGATCTGCATGGACAATCCCCTGGACCATCGACTACTGAAATGTATAATTCACAAAGAAAATGCAGGAAACAATGTGAATATGTTTTCAACGAAATCTATAACAACGGGAAAATCCTGATTAAAAAAAGGCTGATTATTCTATATGATTACAGCAATCATTATAATAAAAAGCTGAATAAGTGTTTTATGCTGATCACTGAAAACAGTGTTTTCGGGAAGAAGAGAATTCTGACCGATGTAAACGAAGATGTCATTTATGGGACAGTCAGAGTCAATAAGAACAACCAGGTTGTTGCATGTTTTCTTCTGGAAGAAAGATGCAGATTTGAAGAGGAATGGAATAAACTCGTCAGACCTTACATGGAAGAATAAACGGGTTACTGATCTTTTAATCCCCCGCCATGCAAAAAAGTGGAAGGAAAACGGGTTTCTTTCACATCTTCCTTATCGGGATAACTTTTTTCTGCGTACAAACGGGAATGATCCCGTAGAGGATTGAAGCAATCTGGTAATGATTCCTTTTTTCGATTGCAGAGGGTAAATACTGTTGGGTTCATTTTCCGTCTGCATCGGATAATTTGCAAAATCATCAATCAGTATTTTGGGTTGCTTTTCTCTTTCGCTGCTTATGGCAGGAAGGGCTGCTGATTGGTGATCCCTCGCGGGCACCCTTACCAGATTATCCTCACGCCTTGGGAAATACTTCACGGCAGTCGTCCTGTAACCATGTTTTTTCATGGTTTGGAGCGCCTTTTCGATTATTACGGCGTAACTCTCTCCTGTTTTTTCCTTCTCCTCCGTCAGGATTGCGCGCCCTTCCTGAGACAGCAAGACGGTGAAAGAAGTCTTCCCTTCAGCTTTTTGCCGCTCACGCCAGCGTTTTATTCTATCCGATTGTTTATTCATCGATTTTAACCGTTACAAGTAACATGCAAGTAACATCATGACGCGTCGCTTGTAACATCAGTTGCGAAACTTTTCAAGTAATTTTACTTTGGAAATCACCTCGATGATCCTGTCGTCGATGCGGGCGAGACGTAGGGTTTGCCCGCCTGGTAGACCAGCAGCCTCTCCTGCATTGCTTTCGCGATCTTGCCTGCCTTCGCGGATTCAGGCAACAAAAGAATGGCTCGCTGAGATGTCCTTACGGCGTCTTCATATCGTCCGGAAGCAGCATACGCCGCGGCCAGTGTGTCCAGGGCAAAGGGGTTTTTATAATCCGTCCTGTCGCAGGCCTGCTGGGCCAATTGGACAGCCTCAATGCCATTTCGATATTTCGCGTCAGGTGCTGTCGCCAGCACCCAGCTCAGGTTATTGATCGATGTGTTTAAGTCAGGCACTATGTGCAGAGCTTCCCGATACTCGCTGATGCACTTTTCCGTCATCCCCTGCTGGCATAAGGAAATGGCCAGCCCTTCGTGCGCAAGGGCATCGCCGGGATTCAGCTGCAAAGCTTTCCCATAATAGGTCATGGCTTTGCTCCATGCTTCCTTCTCCTGATAGAGATCCGCAAGGAACATGTACGAAAGGCCCTTTTCCGGCATCCGTTCAATGTCATTTTCCAGTCTTTTGATTTGAAGTGAAGTGCACTTCTGATTGACCTCGGTGCTGCGCATCGATTCAGCAATATCATTTTCTGCGCAGTGTTTTTCAATCAGACTGAAAAAACGCTCTCTCTGTCTGGCACTGGCCCCCGCCGGACACTCGATTTTATGCGTTTTCAGATTGACCGAAAGAGAATACGCAATAAGATCAATTTGCTGATCAATGCTTCCGGTAATCTCCTGAATCATGCTGCTGGTCTTTGGGCTGAGCCAGGTATTTTGCTCAAGATTTTTCACAATCATCGGGTCATTCACATACATGGATCTCGGAGCCATGAATTCGAGCCGGGGTGTGGCATCCGAATGAATTTCACCCTCGCCGAACAACTTCTGCATGTCTTCGGAGACGATGAACAGGTACAGCAGTCTGGAATCGGCGAGATTAACGTTTCTGAATTTGCGGATCTGCTCCATTTTGTAATCGGCGCGGGACAGGGCATGGACATGCTTTTTGCCTTTAAACCCAACCATTAGAAAATCACTGCCCAGATCTGTGGACACAAGAAGATTATTGGGGAAAGCCTGCGCGAAAGTCCTTCCGACCAGAGCAAAAGTCGGCCAGTCCATTTGATAGGAATGGATAAATTGAGCAAATACGCCGTCATCCGTCAGCCGGTCATGGGCCAGCATAAAGAAATCTCTGGAAAACAGAGCGGCTAACCCGGCCATCCAGGGGTTGGATGGTTCGGAAATGATCACGTCATATTTTTGTCTGGTCAACTGCAGGTGCGCCCGCCCATCCTGAACAATCAGCTTCGTCCGGGGATCCGAAAGAACATTGCCGTTCCACGGCCGGAAAAATTCGCTGGCTTTCACCACTTCCTGGCTGATCTCCAGAACATCCACTTTGTCCACCGGATAATTCAGGACTTCGCCGGCAGTCACTCCGCTGGCCAGCCCCAGGACCATCACCGCCCGAGGATCGGGATGCAGCATCATCGGGAAATGCGCAGTAAGCGTTTGAGTTCCCATATCCTCCTTGGTCGAGGCGTCCGCTTTGCCGCTGTTGCTCAAGGAAAAGTCTACTCTCCCCAGCGGATTCGTATATTTGATGACCGTTGTAAAACCGCCGATCCCGTCTCCATAATAAACGAGTTTTCCCGGGAACAGTTTGTCGATCATTGCTGACCCTTTGATCAGAGACTCCCCCCAGCCGGAGGTTGATAAAATGTACTCAAAGCGATTGAAACGATGATACTTGCCCTGTGACAAACCATGGCGATTCCAGAAGGGCAGATAAAAACACAGAACCAGCCCTGTCAGGGCCACCACGATCACGGCAGACCTTTTCAAGAAGGACTGCCGGTCTTTTGCCAGAAAAACCAAGGCAACCACGAGAGACACAAGAAACTGCAGACCAATAACCAGGCTCAGACCGGTTTCCTTGCCGATCAGCGGAATCAGCAGATAACCCGCGCTAAACGAACCCAGAACCGCCCCCACCGTATTGATCATATAGGCAAAGCCGAGCGAACTGCCCACTTCCGACACTGAGCGCGTATAGATCTTTCCGACCAGCGGGAAAGTGGCGCCCAGGCACAGCGTCGGTATGATCATAAACAGGAACAGCACCGCGGCTTTGATGAAATTGAGCCCGGTAAAGCTGTCCTGAAAACTGTAGATCAGTTTGGCAAAGAAAAGCTGGCTGTTGCCCAGCAGCTGGCTGACGATCAGGGCGGACAAAGCGGCGGCTACCTGGCTTGCAATCAGAAGCCAGATGGGATGTCTGACTTTATCGGCAAGCCATCCGAAAATAACGCTGCCCAGCCCCAGTCCCAAAATGAAAGTAACCAGAACTATTGTGAAGGAATACGTCGTCGGTCCGACGATCAAACCCAGAAGTTTCGTCCAGATGACCTCGTACGCCATGGCGCAAAAACCGGACATTGCGAAAATAACCAGCGCCCCGTTTAATGTAGCGGCATTGGCCGGCATGAAAACATCAGGCTGACTGTCGGCCGGAACTGCCTGTTGCGGAACCGTTGTTTTTTGCGCACCTTTCACCTTTTTTTTCGGAGAGATATTCTCCACGATTTTTTCCGTGGAGGGAATAGCGGATGTGGACAACCTGGAACCGAATAAAATGCAAATTAAACCAATCAGACTGTTGATCAGGACGGCAACAACGAGGGTATAAGTTACTCCGAGGAGTTCAATCAGCCAGAACCCGCATAACAGGGCGCCGACGGCTGCGCCGATGGTGTTCAACCCGTAGAGACGTCCTGCGTGAGTACCGAGGTGTGATAAACTGCTGACGTAAAACTGGCACAAAATGGGCAGGGTGGCGCCCATGCAGATCACCGGAATGCAGAGAATGATGAAGACACCAAGAAAGGTCAGCAGGTTGTAGACCACATAATGATCGTACAGCTGATTATAAAGAACACTGTAAAGAGGCAAAAAAACTTTCAGAAGGATCGGGATCACACCCGCATAAATGCCGACGGCCAGCTCCAGAATCCCGTACATTTTCAGCAGCCTGCCGGCTTCCCGAACGCGGTCGATATATTTGCTGACCAGATAGGCGCCCAGACCAAGCCCCCCCATGAAAATCGTCAGGATGATCGTGATGGCGTAAGGTGCGCCACCGATCACCTTGACGATCATCCGAGTCCACAGGATCTGATAAATCAGGCCCGATATCCCCGAACAAAAGAAACAAAGCAGAACAATGGTTTTTATCCCCCTGGTTGCGACAAGCGATGCTTTTTGTTCTTTGATCATTCCACCTCTTTACTTAAAAAAGATTTCATAAATTGTTGCTTCTTTCAAATCCGGCCGCTGTACAGGAAGAAGATTTTACGCGGCGCCCTGCCGCCTCACCGCGGTCGAGGCTTGTTCGACGCTCCGGAGCCGCCTTTGCCGTACTGTTTGACGGTGAACGTCTTATCTCCGACGGTAATGTACCCCATCCGTTCGTCATATGTCGTGTTCGGCCTCACGAAAAATTTAACCGTACCGTTTCCTTTTCCGCTGCCGCCTGAAGAAATGCTGATCCATGACGCATTTTTACCTGCCTGCCAGCTGCAGGAACCATCCACGGTGACGGAAAAACTGCCGCTCCCCGACGATTGCGTAAACGCCTGGCTGATGCCGGAAAGATTATAAACGCAAGCGGCGGGTGACGGCGTCGCCGTTGTGCCCGTCGACGCAGCAACATGTCCCTGTAATTCCGCGCCCGGCTGGAAATGCACCGTCTTCCCGGAAGGACCATCCACCACGGAGAAAGTCCCGAAACCCACAAGTTCGACGGTTTCCCCCTTATACATCACGCTGCTGACCGTCTTTATATAAGCATCAAGTGCCTTTCTGGCATCAGCCTTCGTCATGGCGGCATCCGCCGCAATAGCATCCACCAGTTGACTTTTATTCATTGCACCGGCCTGCAACGGCAACATCATGAACCCCGCCAAAACAACAACCAGCACCACCCGGAATACTGCTTTCATGACCTTCTCCTTTCGTTGTTATCGGTTTGTTTCGTTACCGGCAATTCTTTCAGCACAAGGAAAGCCATCGCCGCGTTCCAGGATCATCTGTGCATCATCCATTTTGGTTCGGATCAATGTCTGTACCTTTACAAAAATTTGCATGCGGGGTCAACATTCATTTGACACAGCATGATGAACAAACAACCTCATAGAAAGATGATTAGCCGGCAATATCGGAAACGCCGGGCGGAAAAAGGTGGTGTGAAAAGATAAGAGGAAACATCCTGCCCATTACCGGCCACGATGATAGCGGGACCGTGCATGAGCACCATGCTTTCCAAGGGCCATGATTGAAAAATGCGGAATTCTTACCCGACATGTGATACAAAACATCAAAATTGGTTCTCCATGCCGCCTTGCAGAAAACTCATTTCATACGAAATGGTTATGTTAAACTGGTGAAACGTGGAAATATTTCAAGATAAAACCAAACAATATATTTTGTATAAACGGAAACGAAAAGCAAAAGGATGCGTCTATACCTGTTTAACCGGCAACTATGACACCGTGCCTAATCACTCCTGTTTCGATCAGGATCTGGATTATCTGTGTTTTACGGATAATGTTTCGCTCTTCTCTGCCGGACATGATACCGTATGGGAATTCCGGCCTCTGATATACAGCGCATCTGACCCTGTTCGTAATTCAAGATATCATAAACTGCATCCTCATGAATTTTTGCAGGATTATGAGGACAGCATCTGGATGGACTCAAACATTGACATTCTTACGCCATACTTATTCACATTGATTCATGCAAACACAGATAAAAATCTGTTGATGCCCGCGCACTACAAGAGAAATTGCATTTTCGAAGAAATTTCAAAAGTCGCAGCCCGAAACCTGGACAGTTATCCCGTCATTTTACAGCAGCGTGAATTCTTATTAAGAAACAACATGCCGAGACGCTACGGGTTAAATGAAACAAACATCGTGTATCGAAGACATCATCATGCGGACATTATAAAAATTATGAAGGAATGGTGGTTTTTTATTGAAAACTACTCCAAACGGGACCAACTGTCATGTTCCTATGTGCTCTTTAAAAATAATATCACGATAAAAGATATCTCTTTTGCCAATGTCAGAACGGATAAAATTAATTTCAGGATAAGAAAACATAACCGGCCGTTCACCCAAAGAGCTGTTTCCAGAACAAACAAAATCCGTCACGGATTGACGGTTCATTTCGGAATGAGATTGCCCCTGAAAAGAATTGCAAAAAAAAGGCTGAAATCCATTAATAAGATCATTCATCATTTTTCAGGAAAGGGCATCACCGAAGACAAAAGAAACCCGGAGATCATCGTTTCTCTCACCTCCTTTCCTGAACGCATCAACGAAGTTCATTACGCAATTTATTCCCTTTTAACGCAAACCATGAAGCCCGATACGGTCATCTTATGGCTGGCCAAAGATGAATTTCCAAACGGCATGAGAGACTTGCCTGAATCACTTTTGGGTTTGCAGAAAAACGGTCTGGACATTCAATGGTGCAGATACGCCAGGTCTTATCAAAAGCTTATTCCTGCCCTGCAGGAATTCCCGAATGGCATTATTGTTACGGCGGATGATGATTTATTGTATCCCACCAATTGGCTGGAACTGCTGTATAACTCTTATCTGAAAAATCCGGATTTCGTCCATGCGCACAGAAGCCATCGAATTAAACTGGATGAGGCGGGAAATATTTTACAGTACAAAAATTGGCATTATTGCTGGAACAATCATGATCCTTCTTTTTTAAATTTCCCCACAACCGGCGCCGGAACGTTATTTCCGCCGGATATATTTTATAAAGATGTTTTTAACCATGTCCTATTTGCCAAACTATGCCCGTACGCCGATGATATATGGTTCTGGGCGATGTTGACCTTAAATAACAGGAAAACCATTTTAGCCGATTCCGGCATCAGCAATTTAATCTATATCAATCCCGACAGAGAATTTGGCCGAAATCGTCAAAAGACACTGGGTAGTTTAAACGTGCATGAAGGATATAATGATATGCAGTTTCATAATATTATCCTCCACTACCCTGTTCTGAAAGACTACTTGCTGGGAGAATTAAATGTTCTTTCGGAAACTAAGGAATAGGCATTCTAATTTTGAATTAAAAAAATCAGATAAATGTCTCGTTGTGGCTCCTCACCCGGATGATGAAAGCCTGGGATGCGGAGGCTTCCTGATTAAAAATGCAAAACACTGCGATGTCCTTGTTTTAACGGACGGCAGCTTGGGAGACCTTGAATTATCCAGGGAGAAAAACATTGAAATCAGAAAGGAAGAATTAAAGGCCGCCATGTCTTATCTCGGCGTAAATTCTTTTTCCTGCCTGAATATCCCCGACAAAAAGCTGCAATTTCATTTAAATGAACTGAAAAAAATTAATTTTCATCCTTATACCTACGTATTCGTTCCTAATCGCTATGAATCCCATATTGACCACGCCTGTGTTTACGATGCCGTTAAAGCCGAGTTGAAACCCGGAAGAAGCAGACTGGTATCATACGAAGTTTGGTCAGCATTGCCCGTTGTTTCCACCTTTCTTGATATCAGTGATGTTGTTTCTAAAAAAGCGGAATTGATTAATATTTACCAATCTCAGATGAAGCGTATAAATTACCGGGAAAAAATCCTGGCCCTGAATTTTTACAGAGGGATGCGAATTTATGCGGATTATGCGGAAGCCTTTTATACCGAATCGAATTAGTATGAAATCATATCATTCAATAATTATTTGCGGAGGTCGTTTCTTCAAACACTTCCCTTAATATTATTTTCATTGAAACTGACAAAATTGCTGAACCTTACACCCATAAGTAATTACTTTTCAATGTGCGAGCGGGCCGTTTGGACGGCAAGGTCCCGGTCCCGGGTAAAAAGCCACCATTGAGGTTTTGTTGTGTGCGGCCCTTTTTCTTTCTCTCTGCCCCGGCTGTAGTACCAGCGGCCAAACCGTTCAACCGTGGCAAACGGGTGTGTGCCGGTGCATAATATGCTGCACGTCCGCACTTCCTTGAAGTAAATTGTCTCATCCGGTTCGTCTTCGTTGGCCAGTTGCGAAGGCAAAACAGCATGAGAAACATCAAGCCCCAGCGCTTCCTGTTGATCCAGCCATTTGGATATATTCATGGTAGATTCTCCTTTTCGCCCATCCCCTCAATCGTGGTGCCCGTGGCCGCGCTCCTTGCGGACAAAAAGTGTGCAGTCCATTTCGGAATTACTGAAGACATCCACGGAAGGCATGCGGGCGGATTTAAAACCCATCGCGCGGCAGCCATAGGGAAACCTTGCCTCATAGGTGATAAAAAAGTGCTCGCAGAAAAAGCAGTTAATGAGCGTTCCTTTATGGTCTTTTGTATCGGGCATGCGATTGCTCCGCGACAGGGTATCAGATGAAATTGGTGGGGCGCCTGGCGCCCATCCCTCAAGCCCAACGGACGAACAGCCTGTAGTCTGTCTAATCGTTTCAGGAAACGGTTTGAAACCGTTCCCTACGTCTCGGATAATTTTTCCAGATTCAATGGCTTTGCCAGTTGCTTGTTGGCATCCTCAAGTTTTTCCTGCGCGGAATATACCGCAATGGAGCCGGACGAAAAAGCTTTTGCAAAATAGGCCGCCAGCGCTTCCCTTACTTTTTTCGGCGTCGCATCAAATATGCGATCCCGGAAAGTCTGGCGCATTTCGTCGGTCGCACCGACAAAATGACGAATCATCGCAACATAACCACATCCCGAGGGGTCCATGGGTTTATCGAGTGCCCCGATCGAACTGATGACGGCTTTTTCCAGATCGTCGGCGGATATCTCCTGTTCGGAATAAAACTGTTGCGCCTCTTCATAGACACGCAGCGTTTCGATGATATGCGGATCGCGGTAAGACAGAAACGAAAAGACTCCCATGGTTGCATCGAAGGAGGACATGCCGCCGTATGCGCCGCCCTGAACCCGGATGTGCCTGTACAGATAGCTGTTGGAAAGTTCCCGCGACGCCAGCATCAGCAGTGCGGATGACGGATCATTGTACGCCGGCGCCCGCATGGCGCGGGCAACGTAGGAGACCTGCGAGGGAACGGCAATTCCCGCATGGACAGCGGCAAGCGATGGTTGCGAAGGACTGCCGGCCCCGGAGCCGGAAGGCAGCCGCGCAAGCAGCCGCTCGATATGGTCGCCAGCCAGCCGGAGTCCCTGAGCATCGGCTGTGACATTAACCGTCAGGCCGCGCTTATTGAAAATCATGGTTTTCAGTTGTTCCAGTTTTTCGCGCAGAATCTTCTTCGCCTCATCAAAACTGCCTGACTGCTGCTGAACAAAACGCAGTTGAGTCCGCCCGTGCCATTGTTCATCCCGGTAAGCGGGCAAAGTAAGCGCCGCGGCCGCAGCCCGTTTGGCAAAAACATGCCCGCTGGGAACCACCGAAGCCTGCAGGTTGTTTTTCCGTTCCGCGATTAAATCCCGCATCCGGTTTTCCTGGTCCAGATCTCCGGCGCAGAGAATATCGCCAACGGTGTCCACCGCCTGCTCGATATTGCGGTAAAGCGACTTGAAGGAAAAAATCATTTTCTGCCAGACGCCCGCGGCATCCGCGGTGAAGCCGGCGGACAGATCGTAACCGAACCCTCCCATTTGAAGCGCAATGCGCTTGGCCATCTCATCGTACGTCAAGCCCGCCGCACCCATGCCGCTCACGATTTTTCCCAGGAGCGGCAAATAAAGCTGAAGATCCTCGGGCACATGGGCAATGTCAAAAGCCAGGTCCACATAGGCGATGCCGTTGGTGAACAGGTCATGCTCCAGCGCGGGGACGGCCCCCACGGACGCCAGCCGGGTTGGAATCGTTTCCACGGCCCGGGGAATATCCTCCGGCCTCAATTTAGGCAGAGTTGCCGCCTCTTCCGACGAATCGCTCTGGGACTGATAGACTTTCAGTCGCGCGGCCTGCTCATCAATCCGCAGCAACTGTTCTTTGGAAAACCCGGCCTTCAAGGCGGCCATCTTCTCTTTCAGTTTTGCTTCGGTTTTCCGGTCGAAGTCGGGATCCGGATCCATAACCGCAAGCAGGCGGTGCGGATTCTCGACCAGCCACTTTTGAGTCAGCGCCTGGAATATTTGAGGATCGTCGGCCCAGCGCCTGCGGATATCCTCAATGGCTCTGGAAAAATCGAGGCCGATCAGCGGATCTCCATCATACAGCCAGGTTTGAAAAACATTGCCCATCAGTGTAATCCCGTACGGGTAAGAGCCGCGCGAAATCTCCTTGCCGTGAAATTCCACCTGATGCAGAATGCCTTCAATGAGCTCCCGGTCAAATCCACCGGTGACAATCTCCCGCAGGGTGTCATCAATCAGTTTTTCGATTTTTTCCACATCCGCTTTTTGCGCATTGCGCAATCCCGCGCAGAACAGCAGCTGTTTCAGTTCCGATTCGATGCCGGAAACCGGCGTCAGGTCCTCGCCCAGTCCCGAATCGATAAGCGCCTGCCGAAGCGGAGAAGCCGCGCTTCCGATAAGCAGGCTGGAAAGGATCTCCAGCAAAAGCGCTGTTTCAAAATCCCTGTTTTCCGCCAGCAACCAGGCGACATTCACCATCGTTTTCCCGGCCAGAGGCTCATCGGGGTCCACGGGATAAAAGCCGGATACGTGCCGGGGCGCGGAAAAGAACGCCTGACTGGCAATGGAGGAATCCACTTCCACCCGCTCAAAGCCGGCAAGCATTTCCGCCAGAAAGTTCAAATGTTCGGCGGTAGGAATATCTCCGTACAAAAAAAAGCGCGCGTTGGTCGGGGAATAATACCTCCGGTGAAATTCCTGAAACTGCTGATACGTCAGAGAAGGAATCACTTCCGGATCACCGCCGGAATCCAGCGCATAAATCGTGTCGGGATAAAGATGCTCCTGGATATTTTTGTACATCAGGGAATCAGACGAGGAATAAGCGCCTTTCATTTCATTATAGACAATGCCGGAAATCAAAAGATCGCTTTCAATATCCCCGGGTTTTGCAAACTCCAGGTGATGTCCCTCCTGCAGGAAGGTTTCCACAAGCAGGCGCGGATGCAAAACCAGATCCGTGTAAACGCGCGCCAGGTTATAAAAATCCGTTTTAATCTGACTGGCCACCGGATACACGGTTTTGTCCGGATAGGTGAAGGCGTTAATAAAGGTCTGCATCGTGGACCGCATCAGTTCTTTGAAAGCGTCCCTCAGGGGATACTTTTCCGACCCCGCCAGCACGGAATGCTCCAGGATATGCGGCAGCCCGGTGGAATCGGAAGGCGGTGTACGAAAACCGACCGCATATAAATTTTCACGGTCAAAGGCATGCAGGTGCAGAACCTTCGCGCCTGTCTTCACATGCTCAATTTCATAAGCGGTCAGACGCATGGCTTCCATGGGCTCCACGCGCAGAATTTTAAAACCGGAAAACAGATCACCGGTTTGCATCGTTGGTTGAGGGACGCTGGATGAGGCCATTCCCGAATTACTCCTTTACATGCAGATTGTTATTATTTTTCATCCGGAAAGCCCTGAATCAAAACGCGGCGGTTTTGCATCTGTCTTTATAAACCCGCAGAGCCTGGTCTTCAGCCGCCTTCCCGCGGACATCCCCGCCCACGGGAAGTTTCTCGACTCTCCGGCGCCACGATATAACCGGGAGCTCCCCATCTCTATCTGGCCGCCTTCTTCGCCCGCAGAGCCATAACCTCCGTACGGGTCAGAACGGATTGAACGAAATCAACATGTTCCAGGATGTTTTCTCGGCCGCCCTCTTCCCGGTCAATCAACGTCACCACGCGGTCGATGACCAGCCCTGCCTTGCGGGCCTCGCCGATCGCCGTGATGGTGGAGCCGCCCGTGGTAATGACGTCGTCAATAATCACTACTTTCTCGCCCGACGTCACGTTGCCTTCAATGGAGCTTTTCGTTCCATGGTCTTTAACATCTTTGCGCACAATGAAGGATTTGATCGGCTTGCCTTTCTGCCAGGAAATAACGGCCAGCGCATCGGCGATCGGGTCCGCGCCCAGTGTGAGGCCGCCCGCCGCGGTCACATCCGCATCCCGGATCATGTCAAAAATAATCTCGCCGATCAGATTCATGCCTTCCGGATCCAGCGTGGTGGGTTTGCAGTTAAAATAATAATTGCTCTTCCGGCCCGAAGCCAGCGTAAACGGCGGGTTGTCGCTGTACTTGAAGGAGCGCTCCAGAATGATTTCAGCAAGACGCTCTTTCTTTTCTTCAATAGTCATGGTGATATTCCCTCCTCCAGAGATTTCTCGGCATTACGAACGATGATCATTCAACAAAAATTTAATGGGTAATTCCGCCCAGGTTTTGCAGGGAACACCCGACTTCCTGGCCGGTTCGAATTTCCACCCCCGCACCGCCCTGACCGCGCTCTGATCCAGAATGGCGTAGCCGGAAGACTTGCTGATGAGCGTTTTGCCTACACTGCCGTCCGCCAGGATTTCCGCCGCGACGAGCACAACGCCTTCATACCCCTGCTGCCGGGCCAGGGCGGGGTAACCGGGTGGCGGATTTTCCTTGTACAATGGATAAGCGCTGGCAAAAACAGGCACGGTGCCCGCACCCGCCGCCTGCCGTCCCGCATCGGATACCGAGGAATGACCTCCCGCCGCGGCATAAGCAACGGTTTTAACACCGGGGGCCGGCATTGACCGTTCCATGGAATCCGCAACAGGACCGGCGGCAGGCGCCCCGATTTCCGAAGAAATACTTTTCATTCCTGATTGCGGAGTTCCCGGCGCCGTCTTCGGGACAACCGGGATTTCCCGCCCGGAATCTTTTCCGGCCGCAGGCGTTGAAATTTTATCTTTGACGGCCAGCGAAACCCACATCAAATCGATCTTTCCCGGGTTTCCCGGGGCCGCCAGATAACCGGATACGCCAAACAGCAAAGCGGCTGCGATCAGCACATGCAGGCCGACCGATGCGCTGATGCCGAGGAATATGTTTTTGGATTCAGGCTTCATGAAAAAAGAAAACCTACTTATTCATCAGTTGATCGACGGCTTTAACGGCCGCCACCCCGTCCCGGGCAAAGGATGCGCCGATCGATTCCGCATACGCCTGCGTCACCACCGCACCCCCGACAAGAAACGGCGTCTGGATTCCGCTGGCCCGGGCCAGCGTGATCACATCCTTCATATTGACCATCGTCGTGGTCATCAGCGCGGACAGACCGATGACATCCGGCTTCTCTTTTTTGGCCGCGCCGATGATGACCTCATCGCGAACATCCTTTCCGAGATCAATCACGTTATACCCGTAATTTCTCAAGAGCAGAGCAACGATGTTTTTCCCGATGTCGTGAATATCACCGCGTACGGTGGCCAGGAGAACCTTTCCGCGGTCGGCGGCGGCCGCTTCCTTCAAAAGCGGGTCCAGATAGACCAGCGCTTTTTTCATGGCTTCCGCCGCGGCCATCAACTGCGGCAGAAAATAAATCTTCTTTTCATACAGATCGCCCACGCGGATAATGGCGGGGATCAGGATTTCATCGACAATGGAACCCGCGGTCCTGCCGGATTTGAGCGCGGCGTCGAGAAGCACCGTGATATGATCGCGGTCCCCGTCCAGAATGGCCGCCGTCAGTTTTTCCTCAATGGACATTTCCGCGGCGGCCGATTTCGGCTGTGCGGCGGTCTGTTCGGAGAAATGATGAATAAAGTGGAGGGCCGCTTTTTCTCTGGCCAGGAGCGCATCGCCCGCCTTTTTGATCTGCATCAGTTCAGCGCTGGCCGGGTTGGCAATTGCCATCGTCAGCCCGCAATACTGCGCCATGGACAGAAAACCGGCATTGAGCCAGGGACGGCCCGGCATGCCGAAGGAGACATTGGACAGACCCAGAATCGTCCTTGCTTTCAGCGTTTTTTTACACCAGGCCAGCGTGGCCAGGGTTTCCTTTGCCGCTCCGGCGTCGGAAGCAACCGCCATGGTCAGGCCATCGACCACAAAATCATCTCTGGTAATCCCGAACTTTTGCGCCTTCTTAAAAATGGACTGAATCACCTCGCGGCGTTTTGCGGCCGTCTTCGGAAGTTCGCCGTCGGTCAACGGCAGCAAAATAAACATTGCGCCATACTTTGCAGCCAGGGGCAGCAGCTTCGTAAGCTTTTCCTTTTCCCCGGAGATGGAGTTGATCAGCATTCTTCCCGGATAGATCCGGAGCGCCGCCTCGATCGTTTCAATCCTGGCGGAATCAATCACCAGTGGCAACTTTGTGGATGTGGACAGAAGCCCGATGACCTTCTGAATCGTCAGTACCTCATCAATGCCGGGCTGTCCGACATTGACATCCAGCAGAGATGCGCCCTGCGCCTCCTGCTCCTGCGCCATCTGGCGGATGATGGACAGTTTGCCTTCGAGAAGCTCCTGCTGCAGGGCTTTTTTCCCGGTAGGATTGATTCTTTCGCCGACGACAAACAAAGGCTCCCGTTCATCCAGATCCAGGAAACCCCGTGCGGAGCTGAGCGTCGCCAGCGATGCGCGGCGGGGTTTAACCGGTTTTCTGCCGCCGACGGCCGATGCAAGCCCGGCGATATGTTCCGGCGTCGTCCCGCAGCAGCCGCCCAGAAGGTTCGCTCCCGCCGCCGCCAGTTTACGGCCGAAAAAGGCAAAGGTCTTTTCATCCATGTCAAAAACGGTTTTCAGGTCAACGAGCCTCGGCATGCCGGCATTGGGCTTGGCCAGAAGCGGAACCGTCGCAAAGGGCTTCATCGCGGTGATAAATTCAATCATCTGTTCGGGACCGGCGGAACAGTTGCAGCCCACGGCATCCGCCCCCAGACTCTGCAGGGTAATGAGCGCCGATTCCGGCGGCGTACCGCCCAGCGTGTGCCCGTCTTTTTCAAAGGTCAGGGAAGCGATGGTGAAAATATCCGCCAGCTCCTTCACCGCCAGCAGGGCCGCGCGTGTTTCCTGAATGTCGATCATCGTTTCGATGACGATCAGATCGCAGCCGCCGTCCAGGAGGCCTTTCGCCTGTTCTTTAAAAGCATTCACCGCTTCTTCAAAGGCCAGTGGACCAAAGGGCTCGACAAACAAGCCGGTGGGACCGATATCCCCGGCAACCAGCGCCTTTTTTCCGCAGGCCTTCCTGGCCAGGTGCGCCAGTTCCCGATTCACCGAATAAACATCTTTTGTGACGCCGAACTGTTTCAGCTTGAAACGGTTCGCGCCGAAGGTGCAGGTGTAAACGATTTGTGCGCCGGCCTTCACGTACGATGAATGAACGTCTCCGATGACAGCCGGATTTTCCAGACACCAGATTTCCGGACAAACCCCCGCAGGCATTCCTTTCTTCTGCAGTTCGGTACCCGTAGCCCCGTCCAGAATCAGCACCTGCTTTTCGATAAGGCTCTTAATTTTAAGGCTTTTCGTCACAATTCAATCCCCTGTATTTTAAAGTGCGTTCTTATATCACTTTGGCATCAGAAGTGGAATCTTTTTTTAACCCTGACGGAAACCAAATCTTCTTGAACATCAAGTAATTACAACTAGATAAAGCCGTGAGAAACGGGAAGGAAACAACGGTTGCGAAAAGGATCAGCCGTTCAGGTTGAGCGAGGCGGTTTCAGGGTGGATACACGCCTGACGCGAGGCCGTTTTACAGCGGTTTTTTTTCTTTCGGAATCCTGCGTTTCGGCCAATCGGCTGAAAACAGGGTGACGCCGGGTGGCCATGCGGACAATGATGCTGCCCATCTGGCCGTAACTGATGCCGGCAACTTCCGCGGCGCAGGCCATGCTGGCCTCATGGCTGATATCCGCGTTGGGGTTTACATCCAGAACATAAAAGATGTTGTCCCGCAGACGGATATCCATGCGGGCATAATCCCGGCAGCCCAGCGCCCGGTATGCGTCGCAGCATACTTTTTCCAGTGCGGCCTTCTCCTGCGGTGTCAGAGGCGCCGGCAGCCGCGTCTCGATTTTTTCATAATGCCGGGAGCCCGGAATAAACTTGGACTCATAAGTGCAAAGCCTGTCTTTCACATCGCTGAAAAACGAAAAATCCATTTCCGCCACCGGCAGCACGGTGAGTTTTTCGTTTCCCCAGACCGACACGTGAAACTCCCGCCCGTCGATAAAATCTTCCACAATGGCCGGCTGATGATAGTTTTCCCAGACCACCGGAACGCGGGCCGTCAATTCTTCCGGACGGAGCGCCACCGAATCGCGGGTGATTCCGGCGGAGCAATGCTCGTTCATCGGTTTGACAATGGCGGGAAAGCGGTCCCACCGGACGGACTCGCCGGCATGAAAAATATGCCAGGCCGGCGTTGGAATGCCGCCCTGGTCAAGCAGCGCCTTGACGCGGAATTTGTCCTGCGCCAGAGCCAGGGCCTCGGAATCGGCGCCGGTAAAGGTGAAACCCAGCATCTCGAGCCTTTTCGCCACCAGCCATTCGCTGTGGACAAGCCCCGGCAAACTTTCACACCAGTTGAAAATGATATGTTCGGAGGGATCAAAAGAATGGAGATGTCTGGCGATGTCGTCGTCAGCGAGAGGAACAAATACCGTGGAGTGCCCGACTTCAATCAAAGCGTGACCGAGGTGCGTCGAAAGACTGATGACCTCTTCTTTCTCTTCCTCCGTCCAGTCGGGATCAACATTATACAGCAACACAACCGGAATTTTTTCAGGTGCTACGTCAACCGGCAATCGCCACCTCCCACGTTTTCGGATTTTTCTTTTCTTTGTTCAGGATGATCGCGGCGCCGTCCGGCTTTCCCCGGCCGGCCTGTTTTTACCGGCGTTTGCCGCGGTTCAAACCCTTTTTTTAATATACATATTTTTCTTATATTTCCAAGCAGGATTTGTGAATTTCGATTAAAAAGAGAAGCTGTACGTCAGCGTGCCCGACCAGTCCATGCCTCTGCCCGCCAGTCCCTTCATCAGCAGGATGCTTACGGACTGACGATCCGTCAACGTGCGGGTGTAGGAGGCCCCGACCGACGTGCGGGGAAGACCGTCTGTTCTCTGATCCGGCCCGTATCCGGAGGCGTAAACGCTGAAAGAATTTTTCCCGTCCGGCGTATAATCCACCTCCAGGCTCAGCTCCACATCCGGATAATTCGGATCGCCCTGAACATCCGCGGCATATGTTGATCCCAGGGTGAGAACGATTTCCCAGTTGCCCAGTTTCCGGCTCACCAGAAACGCCAGGGAAGGCTCAATACCCGGTTCGCGAAAGGCCTTGTCTCCGATGGGAAACAAAACATACCCCGCAAGCGCCATGATCCAATCGTTCTTTTTATAGAAATTCCACTTGGCCCCGACAAAGAGATCCCCGAGCCCGAAATCCGGCCGCTGATAGGAGAGGATATCGCCACCAATACTCACCTCCCACGACTTTCCGATATCCGCTTTTAAAAGCAGCCCGGCGGAAAGCCAGTCCCGGGTGTCTGTTTTATATTTGTAATAACCGGGCGATACTTCCAGCAGGAAACGGCCGTCTTCCAGGTCCTGCGGCTTTTCCCGCAGAATTCTGATCAGCATGGGGCGGTCTTCTCCGGCACACGGCGCGGGAAAAACGACCGCATAAAAAGACATCAGCACCGCAACGGCCGCGACTATGCTCTTTTTCAGGCTTATCATTTCTTCACCTTCAAAAGTCCGTTCCTCCTGAATGGTCCGCAAAGGACCACCTGCCCGAAGCTACATGAGCTTTTGGCAGCCTGTCAATCGGATTCCGCCTGCCCCGGGCATAAAAAGCTTAATAAAAACGATTGACAACAGACCGTAGACAGATTATGGTACGGAAACTTTTTTACAAAAATCGTAATGGATCAACAGTTAACAATTTTGCTTTGATTGTTCGGGATTTGTGGCAATAACCTTAGACGATGACCAGGCCAGGTCAAAACGGCAATAGCTGATGACGCTTTTACGCAATCAACATCTTGTATTCATGCCCGGACTGGATGGAACGGGAAAATCCTTTGAACCGATCCTGCCTTTGATGTCCCTGGACACCCGCATCACGATTGTCCGCTACCCGACGGCCCGGCTGCTTTCCTTTGAAGAAACCGTGGAATGCGCGGTATCGCAAATTCCCGCCAGTCAACCGCCCGTGGTGATTGCCGAATCTTTTTCCGGTCCGGTTGCCGTGCGCATGATTGCCTCCGGCCTGGTGAAAGCCCGGGCGCTGGTTTTGTGCGCTACTTTCGCGCGGCCGCCGCACCCGATTGCCTGGCGGATAGCGCACTTCTTCAGGCTGCCGCTTTTGATCGGCCCCAACATGCCCAGGGCTTTTTTCAGGCATTTCATCGGAGACGAACGGCAGATTGACGCGCTTCTGCCCTTATGGAAAAAAGTGCACGCGGAAGTTCCCCGGCAAATCCTGACGTCCCGGCTTTCACTCATCAACCACCTGGATGTCACAGGCGACCTGCGGAAGCTTGTTATCCCCTGCCTGTATCTCCAGGCCGAGAACGACCGGATTGTCCCGGCAAAATGTCTGAAAGACTTTGAGCAGAATGTTCCGCATCTGTCCGTCAGAAAAATCAAGGCGCCTCATTTCATTCTGCAGGCCCAGCCGGAATCCTGTCTCATGGCCATCAAGGAATTTCTGCTGACTTCAGCCGCGGCCCCGCCGGGAGATCACCTGGAAACCCTGAAGCAGCAGGTGGCGGATTTGCAAAAGAGCGAAGCCTTTTTCCGGGCCATCTCGCAGAACTCCTCGGATATCACGATGGTCGTCAATACCCGCGCCGTCATCACGTACGTCAATCCATCCGTGGAAAAATTTCTGGGGTACAAACCGGAAGAACTCATCGGCAAAAGCGGTTTTGACTACATCGTTCCCGCTGAAATTCCGCGGGCCCTTCTCGATTTCGGCAAGTCCATCCTGACCCGGGGCACAAAAATCCCCAACGCATTCAGCATCAGGCATAAAAACGGATCCATCCGCGTCCTAGAGGGTATCGGGATCAATCTTCTGTTTGACCCGGTGGTGCAGGGTTTCGTAATGAATGCCCGCGACGTGACGGACCGGCGTAAGATAGAAGAAGAACTGGATGCCTCCCGCCGGCACTTTGAAGAGCTTGTCACGCAGCGCACGACCAATCTCTCGCTGATCAATGCCCAGCTTCTGGACGAGCTTGCCGAACGGAAAAAAACGGAAAAAGTGCTCACGGAAAACGAAGAAAGATACCGGGATTTTGTGGACAACGCGCCCGTCGGCGTCGCAATCGTCGATCTGGAAGGCAAGGTCCGGTATATTAACGGCAGGATCGAAAACGCGATGGGCTGGTCGCGCGATGAAATTATCGGACGCGACGGTTTCGGTCTTGAGGCGTTTGACCAGCAGATGCGCAAAACCCTGGAGGACAAATTCAAGGCCCTGATCAGCGACGACACGCAACAGCTGTTTGAAATTCCCGTTTCGGTTAAAGACGGCAGACGTGTGTGGGTGGAATTGATCGCCACGCAGTTGAAAAGAAACGGCGTCCCGGCGGGCGCGCTGGTCGTTTTTGTCAACCTGGAGGAACGCAAACGGGCGGAAGAAGAACGCAAGAGCCTGGCGGAAAAACTGCATCGCGCCGAAAAGATGGAATCCCTGGGGACGCTGGCCGGCGGCATCGCTCATGAATTGAACAATATCATGGGCGTCCTGGTCGGCTACTCTGAAATGGTCATGATGAAAATGACGGAGGAAGATCCCCTGAAGAAGCACATGCGCAACGTCATGCAATCGATCGAAAAGGCGTCATCCATCATCGAGGACATGCAGATCCTCGCGGGACGCGGCGTGCGTGTGTCCAAAATCGTCAGTTTCAACAACCTGCTGGAAGATTTTTTCCAGACGCCGGAATTTGAGCGGCTTCGTTCCAGCCGCCCCCGCGTGACTCTCAAAAAGGAACTGGACGGAAGCCTGTTGAACATGCAGGGATCGCCGGCGCACCTGGAAAAAAGCATCATGAACCTGATTGCCAATGCGTATGAGTCTGTTTCCCGGGAAGGTGAAATCACCATTCGAACCGGCAACAGCCATCTCGACCGTCCTCTTCCCGGTTATGACACCATCCGTCCCGGGGATTACTCCCTGCTGACCATCAGCGACAACGGACCGGGCATACATCCCGTCCATGTCGACAAAATATTTGAACCCTTTTACACCAGAAAAGTAATGGGCAGACCCGGAACCGGACTGGAACTGGCCGTCGTCTGGGGAATCGTCAAAGATCACCAGGGCTACATGGATGTTCAAACCGGGCCCGGAAAAGGCACCGCCTTTACGCTCTACCTGCCGTCAACCGGAGAACCGCTGTCGCCGCGGCAGCAGACACCGGTACCCGATTCATACGCGGGCAAGGGAGAATCCATCCTGCTGGTGGACGACATGCCGGAGCAGCGGGACATGGCCCAGAAACTGCTGACCCGGCTGGGGTACAGCGTTCAAACGGCGGCAAGCGGCGAACAGGCGTTGGAACACCTGAAAAACAACCCTGCCTCCGTACTGATTCTGGATATGCTGATGGACCCGGGAATTGACGGACTTACGACCTATAAACGGGCGCTGGAAATCAACCCGAAGCAAAAGGCGATTATCGTCAGCGGCTTTACGGAAACAGAAAGCGTCAAGCAGGCGCTGGAACTGGGCGCAAGCGCCTATGTCCACAAACCGTACCTGACCAGAGAGATCGGCGCGGCCATTCGCAAAGCCCTTTCCGAAAAGTAGATATCTCCTTCCGGAGACGGCCGTTTCCGGATCACCCGTCTTCAGGTTCCGGCCGCTTCCGGCCTTTGATACACGGGAACTTCAAACTGCGCCGCGTAATCCACACCTTTCATCCGCGATGTAATTTCCAGCCTCCACAGGGTACGGTCGTCTTCGGGCAGCAGTTCCGTGGAAGGCAGGTTGCCGGGGATATGAAAATCAACGGAAACCTGAAACACGGGAAGCGTTCCGGAAATACCGCCCAAAACCGTTTGCTGGTCACTCCAGAGGGTTTCCTCCGAAACGCGCGCATCTCCGTCCTGGTCAAGCACCGTCGTTCGTCTGGCGCAAAGCAGCCGGAGGGAAAACTCCTGTGACGGTTGATTTTTCACGGGCACGCCCGTCTGCACGGTTCCCTGCAAATGGTCGCCAGAATATGCCGGCATCGTCCTGAAATTCAGGACACTGGTGCCGAACTTGCGTTTGCGAATCCAGGCCCGGAGTGTTACAACCGCCAGCACGACACCGACGACCGGAAAGACAACCAGAAACCAGGGAACGTCCCCGGAATCCCAATCGCTTATAATTCCGAAAGCGGCGATTCCCCAGCCGAAAATATTCCAGAGCACCGTGAAGACGACAAGCAGGCCCATATTCAGTGTGCCTTCCTGAACCATCTTCCCGCAGGCCCAGTCCTGGCGCTGCGTCCAGGGTTTTTCCACCCAGTTTTTCCGCATTTGTTCTATTTCGGCATCACCCGTTTTTTCATCTACATATATGCCGGACAACTGCGTGAGCGTTCCCGATTGACCCGACACACCCTGAATGGATTTTGTTCCGCCACCGGTCAAGACCGCCTTTACGCCTTTCGGCCCGGCAAACACCCGGGAACCGAAATAAGCAACCGCGCAAAAAATCCCTCCGAAAATCAGCATGGCGAGAGCAGCCCCGAAATCGCCGTCGACAAACAGGAAAACGCCGCCAATTATCATGGCCAGGCCGGCGCCGCCGAACATGACCTTGATAATCAGGCTGATTCCATTGATCGGGCCTTTTTCGGGATCGGGCAGCAGCATCCGCCTCCCGGCCCAGGTGAGTCCGAAAAATCCCAGACTGACTGCCATTGCGCCGAGCATGGCGCCCCAGTTCCGGGTAATCCCCATCAGCAGGGCCATCACCGCCGCAAAGATCGCGGTTCCGAACACCAGTTTCAAACCTGTTTTCACGTTCATCGGCACTCCCCCGCGAAAAACCCGACGACCGATCCGCTGAGTCCCGGCCAACCGGAGTCGTCAACCCTTGTCCGGAAAATCAAAGAAGGATTCTTCGCTCTCCTCCGTCAGGAAGAACAGCCGGTATTCTTTTCTCTCTTCATCCGTAACGATCATCATTCTTGTATGTTCGGCCGTCGCCGGTTCCTCCAGCAGATACTTCATGTCCGTTCTTTTCCCGTCCTCGAAGACTTTATTCCAGTATTCAGCCCCCCAGCCGGTCGCGTTCCCCCCGCCCCGCTCGAAATACATTTCCCTGAACTTTTCTCTGGTGACTTCTTTCATGGCCTCTTCAGCGCATCCTGAATGACCGGGCCGGAGCACCGGCAACCGGCCAAACTGTTTTTAAAGAATAAGGACAGGCCTGGCGGATCTCTGCCTGCCCGGCCAGTTCTAACACAATGGGTTGGAGGGCCGCTCGCCGGGCTGCATCTTCGTAAACGCGAAGGAGGAGGAGGTAAGGGCCGGCGATCCTGACAAGCGTGCTACCGAAGAACAATATTTTATTCAACCGATACCTGATTCTTCCCATTTCCGCCTCGCGCTTCGAGTCCAACCATCAACTTCCACAAAAGCCCAGATAAGAGAACAGTTGATGTATCAGGTTTTTACAATCTTTATGGATGCATGAGACTCGATCCAGGCACCCTGTTTTCTGTATTTCCACGTCTTATCTTCAGGCATAAAATCACATAATTCCACATGAACGGGTCCTTCCGTTTCCCAGGTCTGATCGACGTATCTTAACTCTAAAACCAGAATGTCGCCCATTATTCCTTTGGCCGTGATCGGATATTGTAATTTTACAACCGCCGCCTGCTCTTTATTTTGTCCGGGAATAAACTTGACGACGGTGCCAACCCTCTCCTTACTCGGAGGTTCCTTCAGAAACAACGGATCGAAGTCGTAACCTCCGCTTATTTTAATGACGTCGGAAATTTCTATTTTCTTCATTTTGCACACATTGCAAGGATACAATCGGGAGGCGGGCGCCTTTTCTTCCCGACCCGGTTCATGCCATGATGACCAGAGTTACAGCCTTTCATAAATAAATCCGGGCAGCAACCTGAGCAACCACGCTATCAGGACCCATCGCCGTGTAATATAAGCACTGCGTTTTCTTCTTTTAACAGCACGGTATATCTGCCTTGCGGCTTCTTCCGGTTCGGCCGCCCAGAAGATGCCGTCCCCTTTGGCCATTGAGGTATTGACAAATCCCGGCTTGATATCGGTGATCGCGATTGCCAGTCCGGATTTTCTGACTTTCTGCCGAAGCCCCTCCAGATAATTGGACTCAAAAGCCTTTGACGCATTATAGGCCGGAGATTCGCTGCCGCCGCGTAACGCGGCAATCGACGAGATACCCACAAGATGCCCGGATTCCTTCTCCATGAAATGGCGCATCGCAACATTCGCAAGAGCGGCAAATCCACTGACGTTCGTCCTGATGGTTTCATTTTCTAAATGCCAGCTCAGGTTATTGTTGATCTCTCCCGTTCCTGCACTGATCACGATAAGATCCACACCGTCCATTTCTTTGATGAGCCTTTCTAAAGCCTCCATTGCCGGTTCAATGTCCGCGACATCGATTTGTTGAACAAAAAGAGTCCCATTGGCTTCTCTATTCAGATCATCCAATAATTGAACTCTCCTGGCCATGACGCCAACAACGTACCCATCGCCCGCCAATATTTTGGCCAATTCGCGACCTATCCCGGAACTGGCGCCAATGACGATTGCTCTCTTCATGAATACTCTTTTCTTTTAATGAGTCTGTAGAAAAATCCCGAACAATACTTTTGCACCATTTTGGGGATCGTTTCACCCTTCGTCATCGTACGATCATCACTTTCAGTCATCCTCCATGGTCTATTTTTCTGCTTTCCAACTTTTTTGCAGATTCAACGGCGGAGCTCAGCGTCGTCATACCGTCTGCCGGGGGCGGCGCCTGGCGCAACCATCGGGGTGCAATGATTATCTTATGACTTTCTAATCTCAAACAATGGTTCCATTCAATTTGCGATTCTCTTTTCAGGTCTGATCCATTGAGGAAGAATGGATTTCTCAACTTTAATATTTTGCAGGCCCGGATATTCAGAAGCAAATAACTTCATATCCTCATCGTATTTATCTTCAACAACAACATCGAACGTTCCAGTGGAAAAACCGGCGGCAGCCTGATCTATTAATGGTATTAACGATCCCGCCCTTGTTTCGGAATCATCTTTTCTCTCACGCAGCACAACATCAAGATGTCCCAGGTAACTGCACGTATTTTGCTTAATATCTATTTTTGTATCGAGGGGTATTTTACCCCATGCGGTTATTAACAAGGGAATTTCGAACACAGTGCCGATCCAACGAAGATTATAGGTGCCGGCCTCGAGTTCGAAGCTCAGTAAATATTCAGTGAAACGATCTTTTTCACTTTTATACGGCTTTTCGGCTTTATGAAAGTACGGCAACGGCCTGGAACAGGTTTCAGATTGCGGACACAACAGGACGCCGGTTATATCCAACTGACAGGTTTGTTTATGCTGGTTGGCGACTTTGACGGAAAGCAAGGCAATGGACTTCTTTTTAACATCAATACTGGTCTGCCCCCTGGTGAGCGCCATTTTATGGCCGGCACATCCAGCCACAGCGAAAATCAAACACAAGATCAAAACAAGTTTATTCTTAACCATACATCCTCCCTCTATAAGATTAAATCATGTGAATAAGTGGATAAGGTTCTTTTTTTTCCGAACCGTTTTTTTCTCTATCACTGAAAACTTACAGAACGAATTTTCCCGGACGTTTTGTCCACATCTATAATGACCTCATTTTCCCACCATTTAGCCGGAACGTAACGACGCTTTGAGTTAAACCCTTCATGTCCTCGTTTCGTGTATAAGATGATCCGATCAGTAGAATTAACAGATAAAGGAATCTCAACAATTGCTGAGTAGTAGGTAGTCCCTAACAGGCTTTTGTTTTTCGTGATACTTACAGGGCCGGCATTCCTTGCGGTCGTTGAATCTTGAGTTTCTTCTATGGTCGCAAAACCATCTGCGTATTCAGTTGTACTGTATAACTCAACCGTTATCTTCTCGCTTGTCTCCGATACAACTTTGAGACTAAGCCCCCTACTCGCATCAACAAAGTTCCCCTGGGGTTGATAGCAGGACATAAGGCAATAACACAGAACAAACCCAATAAACACTTTAAGCCCTTCAATATTACGCATACTCACCGTCTCCTCTCCTTGCTTGTCAGCCGTCAGCCCGATCAGTTACTCTGTCGTCCTTTGCGAGTTGAACCGAGATCTAGTCGAGCTTCTCGCCCAAATCACCCACTGCGACACTGTTTTTATAAGCCATGATAATAATCTTCACTGATACTCAAAACACTCCCGTTTCCAAGAATAGATCATGGCTCAGCCCTTTAGTAAAGAGCGCGGCTATAAATAATACGAGTGTAATGAGCATTATAATAAACGATCCGAAGTCCATATGCTTACCCATGGATTGTTTCCTCTTTGCATCTTTGCCAACGAAAAAGCTAACCTGATTCGTGAGCGATCGGGTGGAGCGGATTGTTGTGCGAATATTTCAAGAGGCTACTTTCCAATGCATGGAAAGCTTACGCTCAGAAGCGGCACAATCTCTTAAATAAAGATTGATTAATGTTTGGTACGGAATACCCGCTTCCTTGGCAAGATTTTTGAAATAATCAACGGTACTCTCATCTAATCTTATCGTGACTTGCTTCTTGAGCATACTTGCGTAAGGATTCTTTTTTGCTTTTGAAAAATCATATTCTTTTCTCATAACTACCACCTGTTCCAGTATTGTCTTTGCTCCATGCGTGTTGCCTTCCGTGCGGAAATTATTCTTACGATTAGGTCTTCTCTGCGATAAGTATGGGAAATGACGAGTAGCCGAAGCTTGGAACTCATGCCAAGAAGAATATAACGCTCTTCTTCCAATGAATGATCAGGATCATCGAGCAACAAGCCATTTTCATCTGCAAATACCGTTTGCGCTTCAAGAAAAGAAATACCATGCTTTCTTTGATTCAGATTAGATTTCTTTTCATCCCATTCAAATCGCAACTCTTTCATGATTACAGTGTATTTACATTGTAGTGTATTGTCAATAACTATTTCAGCACACCGAAAAGCTACAACCGGGAGCCGCGCTTAGCTCGGCGATCGGCTTCAGCTAAATTGATCGCAGCGGTCGCTGAAGGGAAAAAATCCTTCCAGATACTCGCTGAAGAATCTTACTCTCTGGTCCATTACGGTAAGTCCTTCCAAACTCATAGACACCTCCTTCACGCCAATGAATCTCATAAAAGTGTTACCCATGTACCCAGAATATTTTGTTACCTATGTTCCCGTTCACTCAATTCAATCTTTCCTGCTTTAATTGTTATTGTCTCTGTTCCGTGACAGAACCAGTGAGCAGTTTGTCGATGACAGGGTCCATTTTTGTCTTTGTACTTTGCCATTTCATCAGTGAAAATCCGCCACCGCCTATCAAATGATACTCAGCATATCCAATTTGGGTATTTCCTTGATAAAGACGTAATTCTGCATGTTTCATGTA
Organism: Smithellaceae bacterium; assembly: GCA_963682015.1. Classification (GTDB taxonomy): domain Bacteria; phylum Desulfobacterota; class Syntrophia; order Syntrophales; family Smithellaceae; genus UBA8904. The sequence continues at coordinate 1,306,213 of OY820932.1, forward strand.
GGTTGCAAAATCCCAAGTAACTTCACAATAATATGACAGGCTGTGTTCGCAACCGGCAGGCAAATCACCTCTATAGATTTGGGTAACTACACCGTGGCGTTCAAAACCGTCGCGAATCACACCAATCAATTGGCCATCAAGGCACATCTGCTCACTATCCTTAATGCATGTATGTTTAATTTTTAATGATTTATCTACCGGACGAACCGTAATTGTGGTGCAACCAAATACAAATGTTAATGAAAGAATGATCAGAATCCAACGCAGTATGAACATTAAACACAGCCTCCTTAATTTTTCGATAACTTATCTAGTAATTTTTACATATTTCTATTTACGGCTTACGCAGAGCTCAGCCGGAGCGTAGCGATCGGCTGTATTGGCTTGTCGTGAGGCCATTATTTACCATGAATTATTTTGATAATTCTACCATCACTTTTTGCAATTTCAGCCTCAGCAACACCACCCTTAATATAACCTTTAGGCAGAGAACCAGACACATACCAAACACCGTTCATTAAATAGGCTTTATAAGGTTTTTCTTTTTCAATTTGTTTTTTGCCGTAAATTGGTGTCCAAACGGCTACGGCTATTTTGATGGCCGTTTCTTCATCGGGAACATATCCGGCGGACGGCTTGTAATTGGGCTCTTTAAAATCCTGCGCAAAAGGTTTCCCCGATGAAAAAAAGAAAAGGAATAACAGGGCGAAAGCTATAATGATGGGTTTATTGATTTTCATTATTTCCCTCACAACGAGCCTGTAGAAGAACCCTAAAATAAAATTTTCGCGTCATTTTCAGGGATCGTTTACCCTTCGTCCATGCTCGATCGCCGCTTGTAGGTCATTCTCCGAAGCCGTTTTTTCTGCATTCCTCACCAGTCACCACTTTCCGACTTATTCTACAGATTCAACGTTGCGGCTCACCGGGAGCCCAATTTATTGGCGATCCGGTGGAGCCGCTTTGTTAACCCGGTCCATAATTTTCATTTAAAACCCTTCATGATCATTCTAACAATAGAGTAAACCTGATGCTCAATTACCCTTTTCCAAAACTCAGATATCATCACTTGTTTGGCAACGTATAGACTATTGTACCCTCGCTTAGTGCCTTCCCCAAGGGCTCGTCCTTCTCTGCGGGAAGCAACTTCGTTGAAACTTTTATCGTTCCTTTGATACCCCGGAACCGACCCGTTCCGTTAATAATTTCAGTACTCCATTTGGCAGATGAGGGAACACCCGCAGGAGTAGCCTCGATCACGCCCTTGCTATGACCTATAATGGTTGATCCATCTGGGAAGGAATACGTTCCATACGCTTCACCCGGTCCTGCTCCTTTAACGTGATTTAAAAAATACACGGTCTTATGCCAGGCCAACTCTCCATTTTCAAACACTGCTACTCCTTCTCTCACCTGCAACCTCATGATGTGTCCTTCAACATCGGAGATGGGAACCGTTTCTTGCTTCGTAACATGGTTGAAGCTTTTAAAATTCAATGTTTCCGCTGCTGCTTGCGGAACAGAGCCCAGAACCCAAATGCCAATCCCCAAAATACTTACAATTGCAAGACCTATAAAACGCCTTCGAATAGCCATGGTTCTTCCTCCTTTCTAACTTTACGATTAAGAATCTAGTTAATTTAAAAAAATTATCATTTAAGATCACAATAGCAAAAGCCACAAAGGAAAATTCAAAACCTCCTGAGGCCTTCGAATTAGATCCTTCTAGAAACTCCATTTCATACTGTATTCCAAAAATTAAGAAGCCATTTTGTTAGGTTAAACGCTCGGCATAACCGGGAGTGGCCCGAAAGGGAATATCCGATTCATGCCGTTTTTCGATTCACTCAGCCCCCGTTCTATCCTCTTCCTGTTTGTTTGTATTGTAATTCTTCAGTCCGCCTGGCTCAACGCATACTGCCTGGGCAATGCCATCTACCACCGAATTAGGCGAAATACGTACCCACCTGTCCGGAAAATCAAAGGCATCTATGAGCATCCCGTCTTTTCGGTAGCTATAATGCGCCAATATAGCAAAACCTTTTTCAGAGCAGTCGATCTTGTACAAGTATAGGTCGTGGTCGTAGTTCTCCATGTCCTTTCTTCGTAGCCCTCGCTCTTGAAGATCTTTCAAACCCTCCTGCATGTCCACATAAGTCATCTTGGCCCACACCCTGACGACGGACCTCGACACGTAGCTGAGGCTCTCGGCATCATAGTAGACATGATGGTTTGCAGAAGTGCCAAGATCTTTCCAAAGGCTTGATTTGCTTTTCCGTGGCTCGAGAAGCCTCGCGTATTTCTGCGGGAACATCTCTTTGAAGCCCTTGAAGTTCTCAGGCCCAAGCCACTTCTCTGCAACTTCTAACCTATTATGGCCGTTGTCCCAATCGCCATCCATAACCCCAATTGTGTGTATCATTACGTCCACTGCTGTTGTCAGGCCCTTTTCATCGTGATTCCTAATGGCATTCTCGATTGTCGCATCGACCTCTTTCACATAGTACTCCGGAGAGAAACGTATGGTTACGCCGTCTCTCTTCGCTGCCTCAATGAAAGCCTGCATTATCCCCAGCTTGGTTCGGGTATCCTTCTTCATCCACTCGGTAGCCGGGAATTTCGATTGCGCTTGGGCAGCCGAATAAGCTACAAACGTAATGGCGAGGACAAACACAGTGACAAAGTGGGATTTCTTTGACATTGACATCGTCACGATCTATCTCCTATTGCTGTGACCGAACGAGCCTGTAGAAAAACTCCAAAATAGAATTTTCGTGTCATTTTTGGGGGCCTTCTTACCCCTCCTCATCATCCTATTGTCGCTTGTGGGGCATGCTCCGCAGTCGATTTTTTGTACATCACCCACTGAATGCCGCTTCCTGACTTATTCTACAGGCTCACCGACGAGCTGAGCCGGAGCGGCACATGGTGCCGCGATCGGCTCTAGCGCCTGGTTGAACGAAGCCGTGCAGGGCACGGCGGTTAAATCATCCTGTCAATCTTCCCGCAAAAAGTATCTCCTTGATTCAGGTCAGAAACAAAAACGCAAAAACCTGAAAGGAGAAACATCATGACACACTATTATCAAACGTTCTACGAAGACCTTAAGCTCACCGGCAAATCCAATCGAACCATAGCAATCTATGAAAAGCATTTGCAAAAGATTGAGGGATACTACAACAAATCCCCCGAACAAATCAATGAAGAAGAACTGCGGAAGTATCTGATTGCCATGAAGGATGAGAAACATTATTCCGAAGCGTTCTTCAAACAGGCCATCAGCGCTTTTCGCTTCTTCTACCATCACATCCTTGAACACGCCGACTGGAAAACCCTTAAATTTATCAAACCGCAAAAAGAAAGGCGATTGCCCGATGTTCTGTCCCGGGAAGAAGTGAAACTTATCTTGTTCCATGTCCGGGTTCCGCGGCAGAAAGCCTTCCTGTTTACCCTCTATTCCCTGGGCCTGCGCCTCTCGGAAGGACTTCATCTGCAGATCGGAGATATTGATTCATCCAGAATGCTGGTCCATGTCCGGGCGGGAAAAGGGAAAAAAGACCGGTTTGTCCCTCTGCCTCAGGCCACTTTGGATGTTCTCAGGAAACACTGGCTCACGCACCGGCACCCCTCGTTGATCTTTCCCGCGCCGGGACGGGGAGAAAACCGCTCGTCTTGCGCCCTGCGTCCGATGCCCTTTCAATCGGTGCAAAATGTTCTGCGGCTGGTTGTCCGCGAAACGGGAATTCAGAAATGGGTCCACTGCCAGACGTTGCGGCATTCCTACGCCACGCATCTTCTGGAAGCCGGCGTTCATTTGAGATTGATTCAGGAATACCTGGGGCATACCTCACCCAAAACCACGGCTAAATACACGCATCTGACACCCCAGGCCCAGGTTTTTGCGGTTTCAACAATTAACGACATCATGAGCGGCGTCCTCTAACGTGCGCCTCTCCGGGTTGTTTCAGATGTTCGGGGAGGAGTATCTCTCCCGGTATGCCGAAGCTATGCCGCCTGCGCACCGCAAGGCGATCGGGGACATTATGTCCTGCCGAACGCAGATGATGGGCGGGAAACGCTTTGATTGTCCCCGGTGCAAAGCCAAGCAGTACGCTTATCATTCGTGCAACAACCGCCATTGTCCCCGGTGCGGTGGAGATAAAACCGAAGGATGGCTGAAAATACAATTCGACCGGCTGCTGCCCGTTCCCTATTTCTTTGCGACCTTTACCTTGCCGGATGCTTTTCGCTTCTTGTTCCGGGCGTACCAGAAGCTTTGCTATGGTCTCTTCTTTGAGGCATCCGCGCAGGCGCTGAAAGAGGTTGCTTCAAACAAACGCTTTGTCGGCGGGCAGATCGGTTTTTTCGGCGTTTTGCAAACCTGGACGTCGGAGTTGTTCTATCATCCTCATATCCATTACATTGTCCCCGGTGTCGGGTTATCTCAAAATCGTAAAAACTGGATCAAGATCAAAAACAAGATATTTCTGGTTCACATTAAGCCGCTGGGGCTCCGGTTCAAATCCCTTTTTCAGCAGGCGCTGAAGAAGCATCCGGATCTCTATGCGCAAGTGCCGGATGCAGTCTGGCGTCGAGACTGGGTGGTTCACTGCGAACCGGCGGGCTACGGGCGGGAGGTGATTTCGTATCTTGCGCCTTATATCTTCCGAACGGCGATGACGGATCAGCGGACCTTGACGCTCCATGAGGATGCAACGGTTTCTTTTACCTGTAAAGATAACAAAAACGGGGAAAGAAAACCCTGCCGCCTTGAGGCGATGGAACTTATCGGAAGATTCTTGCAGCATGTCCTGCCCAGAGGCTTTGTCAAGATCCGCTACTTTGGCCTGATGGCCGCCAATCAGGGACATTTGCAAAAACAGCTCAAATGGCTCATCCTGAAGTCGATCTCTCAAAAAGAACAGGCATGTTTCCTGGTGATTGTTTTTAAGCCCCGGGACAGGCAGATGCGGTGCCGGTGCTGCGGGTCGCCTCTCGTCTTATCAGAGATTCTGAAACCATCAAGAGGGCCGTGATGATATCGATGGTGTGTTGGGATGGTTGGTTATTGTTTGGTGGGTTTTTTCAAAGGCTGCTTTTGGCCTTAACGGGAAGGTGTTGCTCAAACGCCGTTTTAATGGCTTTTTGCGATGCCAAACGTTTATTACTCCCGCCGGAATCCGACGCTTTCTTTCCTGCGCGTTCCCGGCGATGCTTTTTGTATTCCTCTATGAACGCTTTTTACCGGTTTTTGCTCCCTCGTCGAGCTCCTTTGTCTTCCGTTTAAATCGCATAATCATAAATCGGTGACAGCAGGCTTGTTCAACCCGCGATGAAATCGAGGCTCCTGCGTCGCTCGAATTCATCGCTTTATACGTTGGGCAATAATTATTCTAGATGAAGAGAAATAAAATTAATTGTACAGGTGATGTAATAATATCAATGGCCACTGTAATTGGTAATACAGTGAACCAAATATTATGTTCTACGTGGCTCCTACATACCCAATTAAGTTTATCCTCTATCTTATCTTCACGCACGTCAATCTGATCTGGACCAATGCGATATAAAACAGTTAAATTAGTACTCGTTTTAAGAACTATATTCGCAGGATACCCATTCCATCCTTCTTTCTGAAGCTTTTCTCTTGCCTTACCCTCATACGATATTTTAAAGATAACATTAACAGGATGCATATTTTCACTGATTGATTCGTTGTTTTCAATAAGAAAAGAATGTACTTTTTTGTCCTGTGTAAGAGGAATAAGCATTTCTATCTGATGTTTTTGTGATATGCATAAACGAGGATTATAAATAAGAATTCTTGCATACTTATAGCCATTTAGTTCAGTATTTCCAATAAAGTCACCCTTCATATAGCTATAACCATTGTAGTCTAAACGATGATGACCATAAGTATACTGATCGTTACTTAATTCCCTGATCAAGGAGCCACTTTCAATGCGCGAATTAAGCAACATCCGTGTTGTACAGGCGGAAATTAAAAATACTATCACGATAATAATTGACAATAATATTTCATGCTTCATGTTGTTCATAGACTATCTAAAATTAATTCTTTGTACATAAGACCAACGACAACATCAGCCGGAGCGAAGCGATCGGCTGTATGGCCTGGTTGGGGTTTTTGTAACACCAGCCTTGGCGCTATACTGCTTTTGCCAATTTGTACTTAATACTCTGACTTCTCCCCTACCGATAAAATAGGGATGAAGGTAAGCTTTAGCAACGCTTCGAGCGTTCCGCCTGAGCGTAGAATTATGGTTGTGTGCGATACTCTTCATAGCTATGTTTCAAGTGGAGCAAAGCGCGCTTGTCTGAGTTTGGAAACGCTGTGATTTCGGTTGCCCATTCATCTGGACAATGGCTTTCTGCATTGTATCGGCTATTTGAGCTGTCGCATTCACCAAGCGCTATTTGTTTTGCAATTGGTTTGCCGTTAATAGATATGCTGATTAACGGATATTCGATTGCACCAAGCTCGCCCATTGGGTTTGAATTTAGAAAGCCACCACGAAATAAAATTGTAAAAGCCCCACATTGCCGTTTTAGTATTTTCGACCCGCTACGATAGACATTACCTTGCTTGTCTTCTGGTGTGTATCGAATGAGTTTAAAGCTTGCGATTTTTTCTATGACGTAACCAAGCTTTTCCAATTCGGCTTCTTTTTCTGGCACAATAAACCCGATCTCAATTCTGGATTCTTTGGTGTTGCAACCATACAAAAGGTCTTGATCGGAATTTTCGGCCCAAGCATTCGAAGCGCAAAAGATAAGTAATATAATTAACATGATTCGGTAAGTCATAGTACCCCCAACGAAAAGCTAAGCCGGAGCGAGCCAGAGGCGAGCGATCGGCTTGAGCGCCGGGTTGAACGAAGCCGTGCAGGGCACGGCGGTTAAATCATCCTGTCAATCTTCCCGCAAAAAGTATCTCCTTGATTCAGGTCAGAAACAAAAACGCAAAAACCTGAAAGGAGAAACATCATGACACACTATTATCAAACGTTCTACGAAGACCTTAAGCTCACCGGCAAATCCAATCGAACCATAGCAATCTATGAAAAGCATTTGCAAAAGATTGAGGGATACTACAACAAATCCCCCGAACAAATCAATGAAGAAGAACTGCGGAAGTATCTGATTGCCATGAAGGATGAGAAACATTATTCCGAAGCGTTCTTCAAACAGGCCATCAGCGCTTTTCGCTTCTTCTACCATCACATCCTTGAACACGCCGACTGGAAAACCCTTAAATTTATCAAACCGCAAAAAGAAAGGCGATTGCCCGATGTTCTGTCCCGGGAAGAAGTGAAACTTATCTTGTTCCATGTCCGGGTTCCGCGGCAGAAAGCCTTCCTGTTTACCCTCTATTCCCTGGGCCTGCGCCTCTCGGAAGGACTTCATCTGCAGATCGGAGATATTGATTCATCCAGAATGCTGGTCCATGTCCGGGCGGGAAAAGGGAAAAAAGACCGGTTTGTCCCTCTGCCTCAGGCCACTTTGGATGTTCTCAGGAAACACTGGCTCACGCACCGGCACCCCTCGTTGATCTTTCCCGCGCCGGGACGGGGAGAAAACCGCTCGTCTTGCGCCCTGCGTCCGATGCCCTTTCAATCGGTGCAAAATGTTCTGCGGCTGGTTGTCCGCGAAACGGGAATTCAGAAATGGGTCCACTGCCAGACGTTGCGGCATTCCTACGCCACGCATCTTCTGGAAGCCGGCGTTCATTTGAGATTGATTCAGGAATACCTGGGGCATACCTCACCCAAAACCACGGCTAAATACACGCATCTGACACCCCAGGCCCAGGTTTTTGCGGTTTCAACAATTAACGACATCATGAGCGGCGTCCTCTAACGTGCGCCTCTCCGGGTTGTTTCAGATGTTCGGGGAGGAGTATCTCTCCCGGTATGCCGAAGCTATGCCGCCTGCGCACCGCAAGGCGATCGGGGACATTATGTCCTGCCGAACGCAGATGATGGGCGGGAAACGCTTTGATTGTCCCCGGTGCAAAGCCAAGCAGTACGCTTATCATTCGTGCAACAACCGCCATTGTCCCCGGTGCGGTGGAGATAAAACCGAAGGATGGCTGAAAATACAATTCGACCGGCTGCTGCCCGTTCCCTATTTCTTTGCGACCTTTACCTTGCCGGATGCTTTTCGCTTCTTGTTCCGGGCGTACCAGAAGCTTTGCTATGGTCTCTTCTTTGAGGCATCCGCGCAGGCGCTGAAAGAGGTTGCTTCAAACAAACGCTTTGTCGGCGGGCAGATCGGTTTTTTCGGCGTTTTGCAAACCTGGACGTCGGAGTTGTTCTATCATCCTCATATCCATTACATTGTCCCCGGTGTCGGGTTATCTCAAAATCGTAAAAACTGGATCAAGATCAAAAACAAGATATTTCTGGTTCACATTAAGCCGCTGGGGCTCCGGTTCAAATCCCTTTTTCAGCAGGCGCTGAAGAAGCATCCGGATCTCTATGCGCAAGTGCCGGATGCAGTCTGGCGTCGAGACTGGGTGGTTCACTGCGAACCGGCGGGCTACGGGCGGGAGGTGATTTCGTATCTTGCGCCTTATATCTTCCGAACGGCGATGACGGATCAGCGGACCTTGACGCTCCATGAGGATGCAACGGTTTCTTTTACCTGTAAAGATAACAAAAACGGGGAAAGAAAACCCTGCCGCCTTGAGGCGATGGAACTTATCGGAAGATTCTTGCAGCATGTCCTGCCCAGAGGCTTTGTCAAGATCCGCTACTTTGGCCTGATGGCCGCCAATCAGGGACATTTGCAAAAACAGCTCAAATGGCTCATCCTGAAGTCGATCTCTCAAAAAGAACAGGCATGTTTCCTGGTGATTGTTTTTAAGCCCCGGGACAGGCAGATGCGGTGCCGGTGCTGCGGGTCGCCTCTCGTCTTATCAGAGATTCTGAAACCATCAAGAGGGCCGTGATGATATCGATGGTGTGTTGGGATGGTTGGTTATTGTTTGGTGGGTTTTTTCAAAGGCTGCTTTTGGCCTTAACGGGAAGGTGTTGCTCAAACGCCGTTTTAATGGCTTTTTGCGATGCCAAACGTTTATTACTCCCGCCGGAATCCGACGCTTTCTTTCCTGCGCGTTCCCGGCGATGCTTTTTGTATTCCTCTATGAACGCTTTTTACCGGTTTTTGCTCCCTCGTCGAGCTCCTTTGTCTTCCGTTTAAATCGCATAATCATAAATCGGTGACAGCAGGCTTGTTCAACCCGCGATGAAATCGAGGCTCCTGCGTCGCTCGAATTCATCGCTTTATACGTTATAATTTATTTATTTTGCTTTTTAATCCCTCGTAACTTGCAAGTCAAACTGTATTTATTTGATCTTCCTGGGTACAATATTTTGCCTGTTTTTACCATTTATACGTATACCATATTCTTCTGCAATTCTTGGTGTCGCTCCATATTTTATGAGATAGTAATAATTATTATCAGCATATATTTCTACGACATATTTCTGTGGAGTATATAATCTGCGAATTTCTTTGGGAGATATTTTAAATCCATTCGGTGTTTTTATCGAATTATATCACCGTCAAATATTTTATAGACTGGCCATATTTTTTTAGATTCAGCAAAAGTGTTGCCGGTTAATGTAAATGCAATTAATAATAGAAATAATATTATCTTCATTTTCAATTATAACGTGGCGATCACCGGCCGGCGGAACGCCGGTCCGCGTGGATTGCATTGCTATGTGTTCTCTTTGTCTTCAATTTCAAATATTAAATTGTTACCGTAGAATGATGCACTATAGCAATGCTTACCAGATGCTTCCTCCGCTGAGACAATGCATATTTCATTAAATTTTAAATTGATTCCAAACATGATTGTAATTACTCTAATATCTTCGCATGTATCCGCTTTTATAAATTCGGCACTTTGTATATTTCTTATAACCGCTCTAGATTGAACTGGTGCATGATAATTGCGCTGATACTCACCCAAGCCTAAAAATTTTTTCCCCTCAACAATTGGATAACGTGTAAATGGAATAATTGCCTGATTACTATTTGTATCATAATCAATCATTTCGATATCAATCGTTGAGTGATTTGTAAACTCTGAGAGATACAATCCGGTCAGATAATCACTTTGATTGACTGACAATTTAATTTTCATCATTCCTCACATAACGAAAAAATCAGCCGGAGCGTTAGCGATCGGCTGTATTGCCTTTGTTGGATTTAATTTGTCCAAGCACTAATAATAAAACACCAAGCACAATGAGTATGGTTCCAGTAAATGGGATACTTGTATAAATGCCTGTCCGATTCCCAATGTGTAAAAATGCGCCGATTAAAATTAGGGGCATACCGGCAAGACGAAATAACCATATATTTCTTGTTTCTTTTTCATTTTTATCTGAACGCCGAAGACTTATTGGTGAACGCGCTTTATCAAAGATTGTGAAACGAATTACAGTAATAATAATAGCGGCGGCCAGGACAAGTAAAATAGTGGACTTTTTTGATAACTCAAAATACACAGAGAGAAAAACAACACTGAGAATTATAACAACAAAACTTATACCATATCCAATTGCTCTTAATATTCCATGAAGTGAAGTCATTTTTACCTTCCAACATTTAATCTACACAATGACCGGTACTGGCCAGTCAGTGCGAAAACTGCGCTTGCATTGCTTGGGATCAAAAATAAAAACTTCTTGAAAATCAACACTATATGAAAAACACAATGTGTAATTAGTCCTTATTACCACAAAATACACAATGCGGTTTTTATGGGTTTTCTGGCAAATGCCATGTTGTTTGCCCATTTTTATACTTGTGAAGGTGCTTCCATGCATCAGATTTTACCGGAATTTCAAAAGTTCATGACCGAAAGAAATCTCGCCACGAAAAACCAGATTCCCTTTTACGCGTACCGGGCGGGCAAGTTCATTCGTTTCTGTAATGATCGGCAATTTACTCTAACTGATTCGAAAATTCAATTATTTCTTGATGATCTGAGGAAAAAAGGAGACGGCTCTATTTATTACCTTTTCTTCCGGATAGCCGACAGGATCATTTTATGTTCAGTCATGAAAACATCTAACCTTGAGATTCCAACATGTCACGGAGGAATTTCAAGGTGAGATGAAGACTATGGACCTGTAAATATCAGAAGAAGGGGTTACAAGGAACCTCCCCCTTTTCTTTTTTTCTTCAATTACGATGCCGCCTGCTTCATACTGTTGATTTCTTCGTCGCTCATGACTTTGTCAATATCCAGAAGAATTTTTACAGACTGCTCCATCTTGGCCATACCTAGGATATAGGACGTATTTAACTTTGATCCAAAATTCGGTGTATTCTCAATATCCGCTGCTTTGATGTTCAGCACTTCCGACACTGAATCCACAACGATCCCCATGAATATTTTATTGTCGCTGGCGACAATTTCGGTGACAACGATGCACGTCCGATCTGTGCAGGCCACTACCGGCAAGCCGAATTTCAACCTGAGATCAACGATTGGAATCACCTTGCCGCGCAGATTGATCACTCCCCGGACATGATCGGGCGTCTGAGGCACCGGCGTAATCGGCATCAAACCGATAATCTCCTTTACTTTGAGAATCCTGATGCCATATTCCTCTCCGGCCAGTGAGAAAGTCAGATATTTTCCTTCACGACTGACTGCGTCATCAAAAAAATTGAGGTCTTTCTGAACGGATACCGCTTGCATTTTATTCTAACCTCCATGCTGAACTCTGGACAGAAGCGGCGAGGAGAACCATCCTGTTCTCTCCCCCGCCGCCTCCGGTTGGAGCCAATTAAAAATCGGAAAATTCACCTTTATCCAGAGGAATGACATCCTGCGGACGAACCGGTCTGCCTTTTTTCATCACGCCGGCCCCCGCAGGCAGCAGCTTCCTGCCCGTGGGCTTGCCGGGTTTGCGCATGGCCGGTCTTTCTTCATGGATGCCGTGCTCCCGGGATGCCTGCCCGCCATCAACAATTTTGACCAGATTCATGACATAATCCTTCATCTGCACGGCCTGAGCGTTCATTTCCTCCGAAGCGCTGGCGGATTCCTCGGCATTGGCTGCCGTTTGCTGAACCACCTTGTCCATTTCCGCCACGGCCTTGCCGATCTGACCGATTCCCTGTGCCTGTTCGCTCGATGCGGCGGCAATTTCGTCTACCAGCTGGCCTACCTTATTTGTGATTTCCTTATTTTCCATGAAGGCATCCTGTGTCTGCTGTGTCAGATCGCGGCTGCTTTTCACGGTTACAATCGTATTCTCGATAAGATTGGATGTGTTTTTAGCCGCTTCCGCCGAACGCAATGCAAGATTCCGCACTTCATCGGCTACCACGGCAAATCCCGCACCGGCTTCCCCCGCTCTTGCCGCTTCCACGGCGGCATTGAGCGCCAGCAGATTTGTCTGGAAGGCGATTTCATCGATCGTCTTGATGATCTTCCCTGTTTCTTCGCTGGACCTGGTCACATCATGAATTGCATCCACCATGCTTTTCATCTGCATGTCCACTTTTTCCACAATCTGCCGGGCTTCGGACATCAGGGCTTTTGCCTGAGCCGCATTATCGGCGTTCTGCTTGGTCATGGAAGACATCTCCTCCAGAGAAGAAGATGTTTCCTCCAAAGCGGAGGCTTGTTCGGAAGCTCCTTCCGCCAGGCTCTGGCTGGCGGACGCGACCTGCGAAGATGCCGAAGCTACCTGATCGGACGCATCCCCCAGTCCTTCAACCACCTGATTTACAGGCCGGGTAATGGACAAGGTTAAAAAGATCCCCAATATAATTGCCAGAACCGTACCGGCAACCGTCACGACCACGGCAATCACTATTGCCGTCCTGGCGCTGGATGAATTATTCTCCGCCGACTCTTTAGCCTCCTTGATATTTTGGCTGAAAATAGCCCGGAAGGAAGCATCCAGCCCTCTGGCGGCGGCAAGACCTTCTTCCTTCATGATCCTGTGCGCTTCAGCGGCATTGCCGGCGGCAACCGCTTTGGTCACGTTATCCATGGACTGCCGATACTGGCCGATAAAACCTTTCATTTTTTCGAATTCCTTTTTCTCTTCGGCCTCCCGAATGGATTTTTCGAATTCTTTCAGATACTCGTTATTCTGGGCTCGGAGTTCGCTAATCCTCGCTGTCAGCTTATCGCGATCTTTTCCATCCTGATCCGCAATGATATCGCGGACGACAACCCGCACTTCCTGAAAGTTGATGCCAAAATTGGCCAGAGGTCCGAGAGGCGCAACCTTCAATTCATACATTTCATAACCGGCCTTATCCATTTTATTGAGGTTGTAAATTCCAATGATCCCTACAATAACGGCGATCATGGCAACAATGATAAACCCGGAAATAATCTTCGTTCGTAATTTCATTTGATTCAGATTCATAAATATTCATTCCTTTCTTCTTCCATCCGTTTTACGATTGGCTACAAACATTCCTTCACCATTCTCTGGTAGGTTTTTTCTGTCATTCGCGAATCTCCATTCGCGAAACCTTCGGCTAAAAGAGCTGCCAAGTTGAAACAAGGCAACGTATATCCGTCAAAACATACAAACGTTTATTCTTATACCAATAAGCATGCCAGAGATATTGAATTGCCGTATATTGCTTATATCATTCAACTACAGGCTTTTTTCGCGGAAGGCGTTTTGTGCCGGAAATGTGGATTTATACGGAGAAAGCGAAATCTGTACGGTTTTTGCGGATAGCCGCAATGAAGGCTTTCCATGAAACGTTGCGACGGACCATTCGATTTGGATGAAACAGAAATTATTTTAACATGGATTTTTTACAACACTGCAATCAGCGGGAAACAAGCCTTCTGTCGGATTCGAACAAAAACTCACCGCCTTTTCCGCTTAAAAAAGGAAGAGAAGAATGGCTGCATACCCGGTAACACCCCATAGAATGGTTGAGCGGTCACAGGTCTATCCGTTGGCCATCTTCAGCCATGATTACCTTCTCAGACAGACCTTCTTTCAAAACCGCATTCCTCAATATCTTCCGGGTGCTCAGGCAGTGATTGAAAGCATCCGGATAAACGGCAATCACCTTGCCGGGCGCCATTCTGATTACATCCAGTTGCTCCTCTGCCGGCATGAGAACCGGTCTGCCGAAATCGAGGATTGCCGTTTCCGCATTCAATTCGGGAAAAGGTCTTTATTATCAGGAAATATCGGTCCGGTTTTTTTAATGCTTTTTGTCAATTATGGTCAAAATGTCTGTTTTGATGGAGGTGCATCCATGAATCAGATTTTGCCTCAGTTCCAGAAATCTCTATCCGCTCCAAAGCCGGCTGCAGGAAACCTGATTCCTTTTTACATCGAATGAGCAAGCAAGTTCATCCGTTTCTCCAACGACCGGCAACCTACTCCAACGGACTTGAAAATTCAATTATTTCCTGATGATCTGAAAAAGACCCGAAACTACAGGACTGGCAGGTCGCAGAGGGCCAGGAAGTCAGACTGTAAATATCAGAAAAGGAGGCCGCAGCCTCCTGTTCTCCGGTTTCTGTTAGTACCTTTTTCCGGGCTTTTTCTTTCGTTTATTGAAAAAGAAGGATTCGCGGGTTTTGGCGCCGCCGGCGTAACGCTTGCCGGAAAAATCGCCCCGCCCGCCGCGCTCGGCCACATCGATGCGCACCCGGCGCTTGTCGTATTTTTCCCTGGCAAACCGGGCGATCAGGACTTCCGCCAGAGAAGCGTCCACTTCAAAGTAGGAATTGCACAACTGCACATCTACGTCATCGATATGCAGATGGGCGATACTGGCCGTCTCCAGGAGATACGCCTTGAGTTTTTTGGGGTTGAATCGCTCCATCTTGCCCAGGTTCACCATCATCCGCAGCCGGCCGCCGGTGGCGGATGCCTTGCGCACGGCGTGCGGCCTGGCTTCTTTCTTCGGCAAAACATTGATGTCCGTCGTGTCACGGTAGTAGCTTAAAAACCGGTTGAACTCCTGGGAGACAAAACGCGCGATAATGTCTTCCTTGCTCAAGTGCTTGAGGCGTTCGAAAGCCTGCGGCAGAAAGCTGTCGATATCCGCGTGCTGAACTTCCGTGTTTTTGAGCTTCTCCACCAGGTAGAGCAGTTGTTTCCCGCAGACTTCGGCGCCCGTGGGAATTTTGACCTGCTGAAATTTTTTGCCGATCTGTTTTTCAATCTGGCCGATGCGGAAAGTTTCCTTGATGTTGACGATGACGATCGAGATGCCGGATTTTCCCGCGCGTCCGGTGCGGCCGCTGCGGTGGGTATAGTTTTCAATATCGTCGGAGAGATTATAATTGATGATGTGGGTCAGGTCTTCCACGTCGATGCCGCGCGCTGCCACATCGGTGGCCACCAGCATCTGCAGATTCCGGGCGCGAAAGCGGTTCATGACGGAATCGCGCTGTGCCTGCGACAAATCGCCGTGCAGCGCGTCGGCGTTGTAGCCGTCCTTCATGAGCAGATCCGCCACTTCCTGCGTTTCGGTCCGGGTGCGGCAGAAAATGATGGCGTAAATATCCGGATAATAGTCCACAATGCGCTTGAGCGCCAGATAACGGTCTTTGGCGTGTACGACATAATAATGATGCGTAACATTTTCCGCGCCCGTGTTGCGGCTGCCCACGGTGATTTCAGCCGGCTTTTTCATGTAGCCGTGCGCGATGGCTTCCACCCCGCGCGGCATGGTGGCGGAAAAAAGCATGACGCGTTTGTCGTCGGGCGTTGTTGCCAGAACGCTGTTGAGCTCTTCCTTGAAACCCATGTTGAGCATTTCATCGGCTTCATCGAGCACCAGCCAGCGGATGGCCGAGACATTCACTTTTTTCCGGTTGAGCATGTCGAGCATCCGCCCCGGCGTGGCCACGACAATCTGGGCGCCGGCGGCCACCTGTTTAATCTGGGTAACGATATTGGCGCCGCCGTAAATGGGAACGATGTTCAGATTTTCAATATACTTGGCCATCCGGGTCAAATCGTCGGTGATTTGCAGGCACAGCTCCCTTGTGGGCGCCAGGATGAGCGCCTGAGTCTGCCGGGAGGCCGTGTCTATTTTCTGAATCATCGGGATGCCGAAAGCGGCGGTCTTGCCGGTGCCGGTATGCGCAAGCGCCACCAGGTCGCGGGTCTGATGGAGCAGGAATGGTATAACCTGTTCCTGCACCGGCATCGGGGCTTCAAAACCCATCTCCATAATCGCTTTGAGGATTTTTGGATTGATCCCGGATTCTTCAAAGGTTGTCATTTGGGTGATCATTTCTTTGTCCTGTCTGTTTTTATTCCGATTACATGGAATCGGCGAATTCCACAAGAAAGTTTTCCCGATCCGGCACCGCTTTTCGCCACTTCGCCGGTCTTCACCGGTTTGCCAAAGAGTAACGTTAACACCGCGGGGAACGGTTTCAAACCGTTCCCTACGAGTCTTTGTACCTTTGTGCCCACCGTAGGGAACGGTCGCGACCGTTCCCTGCATCTTTCTTTGTCCCTCTGTGCCTCTGTGCCTTTTCTGTGCCTCTCACGGCAGAACGCGGCTGATTTTGATGCCGTGTTTCCTCATTCTGCCGCGCAATGTGGAAGGATGCAGACCCAGCAGCCGGGCTGCGCCTCCCTCGCCTTCCACTCTCCCTTTCGACTGCAGAAGACCGTTGCGGATATGCTGGGAAATCATTTCATCCAGCGTCGGAAAAGCACCGGATATCGGGGGCTGCTTCTCTCCCGATGATCTCAGTTGAATCTCCGCCAGTTCCGGAAAAGAAAGAGGTTCTCCCTGGCTGACAATCAGTTTTCTTTCGATCACGTTTTGAAGTTCCCGGATGTTGCCGGGCCAGGAGTAGTTCTGAAGCTGCTCCATGGCTTCCGGAACAAAACTGAAATCGTACGACAGATTCATTTCAATGGACTTCAGGCGGGCAAAATACAGCGCCAGATCCGGTATGTCCTGTTTTCTTTCTCGAAGCGGCGGAATCCGGACCGGAAAAACATTCAGCCGATACCAGAGATCCTTGCGGAACTGGCCGTTCTCCGCCAGGGACTTCAAATCCCTGTTGGTCGCCGCGATGACACGGACATCCACGGAAATCGGCCGTTTGCCGCCGACGCGGTGAAATTCCATGGTTTGCAGGCACCGCAAAAGCTTCACCTGTGCCATGCCGGTGAGTTCGCCGATTTCGTCCATAAAGATGGTGCCGTGGTCCGCCTGCTCGAAATATCCATGCCGGGTTTCCTCCGCTCCCGTAAACGCACCTTTCTCATATCCGAACAGTTCACTTTCCAGCAGGGTATCCGGAATCGCACCGCAATTAATGCTGACAAACGAATGGGCAGCTCTCCGGGAACGATGATAAATGGCGTTGGCAATGATCTCTTTCCCGACGCCTGTTTCCCCCATGAGCAGCACCGGAATATCCAGCGGGGCCACCCGGTCAATCTGAGAGATGACCTCATGAAGACCGGTTTCTTCGCCGACGATGCGGTGACCGATCCGCTTGCGCAGATCCCGGAGTTCCGTGATCAGGCGGTTTTTTTCACTGGTGACATCCAGTTGTTGCAAAATGGATTGAACGGAACCGGTTAAGGCGTCAAAAAGACCCCTCAGCAGCCGGACATGTGATTCCCTGTACCGCCCCGTTCCCCATGCTAGCAGCCCGACAAGCAGTTGATGGGTCGCGCTGATCTTTTTGGTTGCGGAAAGCGAAGACGCGGATTCATGCGTGGAAAAATAGAGTGACACTTCGGCCGTCACCGGATGGTCATGGTTGCAGGGAATATTCACGATGGCATTTTTCAGCTCGTCATTGGCCCGATTCCTCCCCGCGCCGGACAGTTTCACTTTTTCATCCACCAGCGTCACACCGTCGTCCGTGATGCCGAGCCTGTAGTGAAAGATTCCCCGCTGGGCGTCGTAAATGGCCGCGTTCACCAGATTCAACGGGAAGCGTTTTTTCAAGAATTGGAATATGGCAATCAAAGCCTGCTCGGGCTCGCTGCTTTTGATCACGTCCATGGAAAACTGTTCCGCCAAACTGCTGATTCCCGGTGCCATCAATCCGCGACTCCTTAAAATCCGTCATATAATACAGTTCTGTTAACGATGAAGCCAATGCCTATCAAATTTAACAGTTTCTGGCAAGAACAATAACCAAGATATTGAAATCACAAAGCATTTAAAATGGCACAAAACATGAAATCATAGCGCTGTCAGTAACCGCCCTTGAGAAAGCCCCGCATTACCCGGCGGAGAGACTGTGGTGGAATTCATTTTCGCGACATTTCGGCGGATGGCGTCAGCCCGGCGCATGCCGGGGAGAAATCCGTGTCCCGGATGCAACGGGGGATCTTCAGGATTCCTCACATCCGTCCGGAATGAAATTTTTTCCAATTGTGACACCGTCCGGGAGCGCAAGATGATCCGACGGATGTCATGCCGAACGGCAGAGGAAAGGAGTCCTGTTCATGAAGACGTTTGCGTATTTTGATACCGGCCATGAATTCCCCGAGGAGATCGTCATGGCTGCGGGCTTCGCCCCCGTGAAGATTCTCGGCGATGTCCATCGGGGAACGGCGGCCGCGGATGAATATTTATTTTCTTACTTCTGTCCCTTTGCCCGGGGATGCCTCTCGGAGGCGCTCGCCAATGCCGGCCGGTGGGCCGGCATTGGATTTGCGCACGGCTGCGACGCAACCAACCGGCACTTTGATGTGTGGAAGGCCCACATCAAGAATATTCCTTTCTTCTGGGTCAACACGCCCATGAAAGCGGACAAGACGGCGCAGACATTTTACCGCAAAGAGCTGGAACGGTTCATCGAAAACCTGCAATCACATTATGCCGTCACGGTTGGACGGAAAGAGCTTCAGGAAGCCATCGGTCTTTCCAATGAAATCAAATCCATGATGCGGCGTCTTGCGGCCCTCAGGCCGCTGAAAGATATTCCCAACCGGGACTATTTCCAGATGACGCGCATGGCCGTCGAATCCCCCAAGGCATCCCTTCCGGAACAACTGACCCTCCTGCTCCAGGACTGGGAAAGCCGCAAACCGTATCCGTCGGAAAAGCTGTCCGTTGTGCTGACCGGATCGGACGTCACGTTTCCGGAATGGATGGACGTGCTTGATGACGCGGGCTTCCGGGTGGTGCGGGACGACCTGTCGCTCGGTGAAAGATACTTTGCATCGGCCATCCCGGAGATGGCCGATCCGCTGGAGGCTCTGGTCGCCTATTTCTGCGGCATGCCCGGGCCGGCCACCCGTGTGCCTTCGGACGCCCGCATGGACTATCTGATCAAAGCCCTGGGGGAAACCGGCGTGGATGCCATCGTGTCGCAGAACATGAAGTTTTGCGAAGTCTACGCCATGGACGCGGTATGGACGGTCGCCGGGTTGAAAGACCGGGGATACCCGGTCATTCACCTGGAAAGAGATTATACAACCGCCGACGACCGTCAGCTTCTGACCCGCCTGGAAGCCTTCAGGGAAATCATCCAGCAGAAGGAGGAACGCCATCATGCTCAGCATGCTTAATTTCATCCGCAAACATCCGGGCGTATACTGGGAAGCGACCAAAAGCAACCTCAGGCAGGGAATCCCCCTGAATCTCGCCCTGCTCTTCATGGACTACCAGTCCAAATCCAACAGCATTCAGAAATCCGGGAAAAAAGTGGGGGCCTTTACAGCGGGCATGCCGGTTGAGTTTCTGCTGGCGTTTGATATTTTCCCCGCGTTTCCGGAAGCCTATGCCTGCATGAGCGGGCAGGCCGGCATCACCCGGCATCTGATCGAGCATGCGGAGGGGATGGGATATTCGCCCGATCTTTGCAGCTACATGAAGGTCAACATCGCCGCCATGGACAGGGGATATCCGTCCAATTTCGGCGGATGCCCGGTTCCGGACTTATACATCGCCAGCAACGGCGTCTGCGACACACAGGCCAAATGGTTTGAAAACCAGGCGCGCAAATACGGCCGCCCTTTCTTCGCCTTCGATGTTCCCAGCCCGGTGTCCGGTTCGGACGACGCCAAGCTTGAAATCGATTTTGATTACGAGGTCGCCCAGATGCGCGACCTGATCCGGTTTCTGGAAAAGACCACCGGGAAAAAATTCAGCGAAGAAAAATTCATGGGCATTGTCGCCAAATCCCAGGAGGTCTGCGGGCTTTACCTGGAGATTTACGAATATCGCAAGCGTCTTCCATCTCCCTATTACTTTGAAATCCAGCGTTCCTTCATGTTCCCTCAGTTCGGCATGTGGGACCTGGACGGCGCCCTGAAATATTACCGGGGCGTTTTGAAAAAAATCAAGAAACGCTATGACGGAACCCCTTCCAGCAAGACCGGCAAGCCGGAGAAATACCGCCTGATGTGGGAAGGCATTACGCTCTGGTACGGCATCGACTTGTACAAAGAGCTGGCCGCCAGGGGCGCCCATGTCGTCTATGAACCCTACACCCACGCGGGAGCCATGCGCAGAAAAAAAACCCGCACGTTTGAAGAGACCCTGCGGGAGATGGCCAGGGAAAATATTTCCAACTTTTATACGCTGGACCTGGAGCAGCGCATCCCGTTTTTTGAACAGAAGATCAGGGAATACGGCATTGACGGACTGATCCTCCATGCCAACCTGAGTTGCCGTCCTTCTTCCACGGGATTGCAGGATCTCAAAGCCGCGGTCGAGGAAAGCATGAAGATACCGGTTCTGATCCTGAACTGCGACATGAACGACCCGCGTGCCTATTCGCCGGGGCAGATTCTCACACGCGTCGACGCATTCGTCGAGATGATGGAAGAAAACGGAAAGAACAAAAAATAAACGCCGGGAGGCTGGAATCATGGCAAACCGTAAAGACATTCAAGGAAAAACCGCTCTCGTCAGCGGCGCCGGATCGGGAATCGGCCTGGCGCTGATCAAAGAACTGGGCCGGCGCGGCGCCATTGTGATCGGCACGGATATCCATCAGGACCGGCTGGACAGGATGCTCGCGGACCTGAAGGGCAGCGCCGTCCGCGCCTTTGCCTGCCGGGTGGATCATTCCGATGCCGCTGCTGTGCAGGAGCTTGCCCGAAATGTGGAACGGGACGTGGGGCCGGTTGACATCCTGTGCTGCAACGCCGGTGTCGGTCATGGGGGAAAATTCGACACGCTGACGCTGGAAGACTGGAAATGGGTGGTGGATATCAACCTGTGGGGAGTCGTCTACCTGATTCATTTTTTCCTGCCTTCCATGGTGAAACGCAAACAGGGGGACATTATGATCACAGCCAGCGGCGCGGGACTTTCCCCCCTGGGCGGCATGGCGCCTTATTGCGCGACCAAGGCGGCGCTGGTCAGTCTCACCAGCGTCATGCGCATGGACCTGCAAATCCATAACATCAATGTTTCCGCCTTGTGTCCCGGCATCATCCGGACCAATGTCATGAAAGACGGAAGGCTCCGGGGCAATGCAAACTGGGAGTCCGCCGTTGAATTCTACGACAGCCGGGGCGTCGATCCGGCAATCGTGGCCCGCACGGCGGTGAAAGGAATGCTGAAAAACAAGGGCATCATTCCCGCGCCGTGGGGTCAGGTCGCGATTCCCCACCTGCTGTACCGCTTATCGCCCGATCTGATCGTTGGGCTCGGCCGGATTCTCTTCAAGCGGGGGCGAAACTTTCTCGGCCCGTACCTGAAGGACTGACCGGCAAGCACTGAAAAATTCTCAAGGAGAAGCAAGATGGATATCAACCGCCCGTACTGGAACATGGAAATCGAACCGCTGCTGAACACGCCGGAAATGAAAAAGATTCAGTTCGACAAGCTCAAGAAAATGCTTGTCCGGCTCAACGCCGGTGCGCCGTTCTATGCCAGCATGTTCGCCCGCAGCGGGCTGGAGCCGGAGAAGTTAAAGAGCTTTGAAGAATTTAAAGACAGGGTAACCCTTTTCAACAAGGAAGCACTGCGCAACCTCGTGATGGAATGCGGGGGCGATCTGCTCAAGACGCTCGATCAGATCATGCCGGTTTCCGTTGATGATATCGATTATATGGGAACCACCACGGGAACGTCCGGCATTCCCACGCCCTACCCGCTGACCCGCCGGGACATCGACAAAATCTGGGGAGAAGTCATGGTGCGCGGAAGCTGGCGCGCCGGCCTGCGTTCATTCGACCGTGTGCTTTACTGCTTTGCCCTTTCCATGGTGATTGCCGGAGTTCCTTCACTTATCGGCATTCAAAACCTGGGCTGCATGGTTCTGCCGGTGGGCGCGGAAGCCAAAAGCGAGCGCATCCTGCTGATGCAGGCGTTGTTCAGGGGAACGGTTTACACCGGCACGCCATCACTTGCGGAATATCTGATCGAACAGTCGCCGAAAATCCTGGGCAAGCCGGTGGGCGATCTTGGTTTCCGCGCGCTGGTCTGCGGGGGAGAGCCGGGAGCGGGAATCCCGGAGATTAAAAACAAGCTCGAAAAAGCTTACGGCTGCCGGCTCTACGATTCCGGCGCCGGTTTCGGGTTCTCCTGCGATTGCGAGGAATACCAGGGCATGCACTGGCTGGGCGATGATCTTTGCTATTACGAACTGGTCCATCCGGAAACGAAAGCCCCGATCCCCTTTGAGGACGGCGCCGAAGGGGAAGCGGTTTTCACCAGCCTGGAAGGCGACGGCATGGCGCTCATCCGCAACAGCCTGGGTGACATTCATAAAATCTTCACCGGGCCCTGTCCCTGCGGCCGCTCCGGCTTCCGCTACAAAGTCATCGGCCGCTCCGACGACATGCTCAAAGTGAAGGGCGTGATGGTGTATCCCTCAAGCATCAAAGGCGTTATCAATGAATTCGTGCCCCGGGTGACCGGTGAAATTCGGATTGTCCTTGATGAAAAACCGCCGCGGGTGGTTCCGCCACTCACGATCAAGGTGGAATACGCCGAAGGGACAACCCCGCGGGAGCTCGATGCGCTGGGTGCGGAAGTTGCGGAGTGCATGAGCAAGCGCATCAAAATCAACCCGATGATTCTCTGGGTTGAACCGGGCTCGCTGGAGAGAAGCCATTACAAGGGACAGACGTTTGAAAAAACGTATGAAGATAAAAAGTAATTTTTACAGATGACGCGAAGGAGATGAATCGTGCGGGATGTTTTTATTGCCGGCGTCGGCATGACACAATTTGCAAAGCACATGGATAAATCGATCAAGAACCTTTCCGGAATCGCGCTCGACCGCGTGATGGCTGACGCGGAAATCCGGTTAAGTGACATTGAATCGGCATGGTTTTCCAATTCCGGCTGGGGCTTCAGCTTCGGACAGGATTGCATCCGGGGAGAAGTTGCCCTGAGGCCCGCCGGGCTGGAAGGAATTCCCGTTACCAATGTGGAAAATGCCTGCGCCGGAGGCTCGACGGCCCTCCATCACGCCTGGCTGGAGGTTGCTTCGGGGCAGTATGAGTGCGTCCTGGCCATCGGTGCGGAGAAAGGCTACCTCGAAGACAAGGAAAAAATGTTCAAGGGATTCTGGGCGGGCTTTGATGTGGAAAACGCCGCAGAACACATCCGGATGCTGCAGAGGGTCTCCGACGGCATCAAACTGGCCGATGACCCGGGAACGGCCGGCAAGGACCGCAGCGCCTTCATGGACATCTATTCCGCATTCTGCCGCTGGCATATGGAGCGTTACGGAACGACGCAGAAGCAGGTTGCCGCAATTGCCTCCAAGGACCATTTTCACGGCTCCATGAACCCTTACTCGCAGTTTCAGAAGAGAATGAGCGTGGAAGACATTTTAACCGCCCGGCTGGTGTCCTGGCCCCTGACGGTCCCCATGTGCGCCCCGGTCGGCGACGGAGCGGCCGCAATCATCCTCTGCTCGCGGGACTTTCTGAAGCGCCTGAAGCATGCGCGACCGGTGAAGATTCGCGCTTCCGTGCTGGGATCGGGCACCGGCAGGCCCCTGGAAGCGGAAGATCTGGATATCGCCATCCGGCTTTCCCGCAAAGCGTATGAACTGGCGGGCGTCGGACCGGAAGACATCAACGTGGCCGAAGTGCATGACGCATCATCCTTTGGAGAGCTGCACCAGACCGAGGCGCTGGGATTCTGCCGACTGGGCGAAGGAGGGCCCTACGCCGAGTCGGGAGCGACAACGCTGGGCGGGAAAATGCCCGTCAATACATCCGGCGGCCTGATCTCCCGCGGCCACCCCATTGGCGCATCGGGCCTCGGCCAGATCTTTGAACTGGTCACGCAACTGCGCCATGAAGCGGGCGAACGGCAGGTGCAAAACTGCCGCCTGGCGCTGGCGGAAAACGGCGGCGGCAACCTGGGTTTTGAGGATGCCGCCATGGGAATCCATATCCTGGAGCGCATGGGATGATATCCACGAAAGGAGGCGACACAATGGCGGATCAGGTAACAACCTTCGAGGCAACGGGAAAGATTGAACAGTTGAAAACCGCGTGGACGCAGACGGAAGAGGTCATTCTGAAAAGGCGCAGCGTCCGCATTTACCGGAAGAAACAGGTGCCTGAATTCATGATCCGGAGGATTCTGGAAGCGGGCCGCTTTGCCCCGTCGGCCGGCAATGCCCAGCCCTGGAAATTTGTAGTGCTGCGCGATCCGGAAATCATCAGCGGAATCACCAGGACAACCATCCAGCTCTGCAAAAAAATCAGCGGACTCCTGGATTACCGTTACAAAAAGTCCGCCGCGCGCAAAATGCTGGCCGCGCTGATCACCCGGTTCAAACCCAACGATCTGCACCCGGTCCCCTTCGGCGCGGCAACCCTCATCGCCGAAGAAAAGCTGGGGCTGTTTCACGACGCCCCAACCGTCATCCTGGTTTTTGCCGATGTCCGCGGCATCGGCTTTCCCGAACTGGACTGCGGCATCGCTGCGCAGAACATGGCGCTGGCCGCGCACAGCATGGGGCTGGGCACCTGTTATGTGGGGTTCCCCAAAGTCGCGTTCGAGTCCACGCAGGAATGGAAAAAGAAACTGGACATCGACTACCCGTACCGGTTCGTGACGAGCCTGGCTATCGGCTTTCCGGTCGGACAGCCCGACGCCATTGTAAAACGGGCCACTCACGCCGTGGACTGGTATGAAAACGGGACCAGGCAGACAATTTATTAGTCCGCCGAAAAAACTATTTCCAAGAAAGGAAGGCCCATGAGCAAACTATCCTTTTCCGACAGGCACAAAATTCCCAGATACGATGATCCGAAGCAGATTGAAATGGGGGTGGTTGAATTCGATCCCGGCAAGTGCGACGGCTGCGGTTTATGCGCAAAAGCCTGTCCGGCCGACGCCATCGTGATGAGCAACAAAAAAGCGGTACTCGCCGACCGGCCGGAATGCATGGCCTGCGCGGACTGTGTGGCCATCTGCTCCGAGAACGCCATCCGTCTGGTCAGGAACTATCGCTACACGGGCATTTACAAAACGATCGACCAGGGAGAACTCGCTCCGCCCCGGCTTTAAGGCATCCGGGGAAACATATCTTTGCGTAACGTATTTTCTTGCGAATGATTTACACCCGCTTCCACCCGTCAGGCATTGCCGGGAAAGGAATCGGTTTATTTCATTATTCACATTACATTTGAAAGGAGATGGACATGAAACAATTTGGACTATGGATGGCGGCGGTATGCACACTCTTTCTTTTGAGCGGTGTGGTCTGGGCGGCGGATTTGCAGCCGGTGAAAGCGGCGGATGTCAAAACGGTCGTCGGCATATGGACGGTGATCGGCGGAGAAAAGAGCCCGCAGAAGGGTAAACCGCTGGCGCAGCTGGAAATTTACCAGAAGGGCGAAACGTATGAAGGCCGGTATGTAAAACTCCTGCCGGCGGGGGTCGCGGCCTACGGTACGAAATGCGCCTCCTGCACCGGAGAGCGCAAGGACAAGCCTTTCGACGGGATGGTCATCCTCTGGGGGATGAAGAAAAAGGGAAACAATGAATACGCCGGAGGCAGGATCTACGACACGACCAAGGGAGATGATTTCGCCTGCAAGCTCTCGCTGAAAGACGCCGACACGCTGAAATTGTCGGGCTGCCTGGCCTTCCTCTGCGAGCATAACTATTACCCCCGCGTAAAATAGCAGACACACGTGGCGACACGAAATCGGCACAGACAAATTTTTTTATTACTGGAGGAGTTTAGATGGAGCATTACAAACTATTTATCGACGGAGAGTTCGTCGAGGCGGCAAACGGAGATATTTTTGAAACCATTGATCCAGGACTGGGTGTTCCCTTTGCCACGGTGGCGAAAGCCGGCAGGGCGGACGTGGAAGCGGCCATCTCCTCCGCCAGGAAATCATTTGACAGCGGCGTCTGGAGCAATCTCAGCCCCGATGCCCGCGCTCAAAAGGTTTATGATTTTGCCGATCACATCAACCAGCAATCACTGCGTATCGCCGTGACGGAATCTCAGGATGGCGGGCAAACCATCAAAATATCCAAATTCCTGGGAATGGTGGGTGCCGGTTTGCTGCGTAATCTGGCTTATTTTGCCGCCAAAGATTTCCCGTGGAAGGAAGAAATTCCTTATTCCGGCAATATGCTGGCCACAGGCCGGGACTGGATCCGACGCGAACCCGTCGGCGTTTGCGTCGGAATCATCCCCTGGAATTTTCCCGCCTTAATGGCTTTCTGGAAAATCGCCCCGGCAATCATCATGGGCAACAGCATTGTTCTGAAACCCGCAACCTCCACGCCGCTGACCGCGCTGATTATTGCCGAAGCGGCCCGGGCGGCGGGGATTCCCAAAGGCGTGATCAATGTTCTTCCCGGTCCCGGCGGCGAACTGGGTAAAATTCTCTGCACGCATCCCGATGTGGATAAGATCGCCATTACGGGCAGCACGGAAGTCGGTCGCGAAATCATGAAAATGGCTGCGGACACCGTGAAGAAAGTCACTCTGGAGCTGGGCGGGAAATCCGCCAACATCATTCTGGATGATGCCGATATGGACCTGGCGGTCTACGGCGCCTGCTTCGGAACTTTCTATCATCAAGGCCAGGTCTGCGAATCGGGAACCCGCGTTCTGGTTCCGTCCAGAATATATGACGAGTTCGTGGACAAAATGAAAAAGAAAACGGAAGAACTTCGGATCGGCTATCAGCTGATGCCGGATACGCATATCGGTCCGATCGCCAATGCCGCTCAGCTGGCGACGATAGAACATTATGTCAAAACAGGTCAGGAAGAAGGGGCAACACTGATCACCGGCGGTAAACGGGTCGCGCTGCCGGGCATGGAAGGCGGCTACTACTACGCTCCCACGATTTTTGCCGATGTGAAAAATTCCATGCGCATCGCCCGCGAAGAAATCTTCGGACCGGTGGTTTGCGTCATTAAATACGAAAGCGATGAAGAAGCAGTGGCCATTGCCAACGATTCCATGTACGGCCTGGGCGGCGGCGTTTTCTCCCGGAATAACGCCAGAGCCGTGCGTGTTGCCGAAAAAATCAAAACCGGAACGGTCTGGATCAACAATTACCATGCCTTTGGCGATTTCTGTCCCTTCGGCGGCTACAAACAATCCGGCGTGGGCAGAGAGTTTGGTGAAACGGGGCTTGCCGAATACACGCAAATCAAACGCGTCCATGTGGCATCGTTTGCCTCGGTGGAAAGCAACTATCTCATGTTCAACAACCTTTCCGACCGCCTGAAACTCGACATGGTTCAGTATCACTGTCCGACCAATGTCATCTCCGGCCACGGAACCCTGCCGGCCATTTACAAAGAAATGGTTAATCTCGGTTGCAAGCGGGCGTTTATTCTCACCGATCCCGGCGTGCGTCAGGCCGGCCTCGTCCAATGGGTCGAGGATGCTCTGGCTGAATTCTGCGTCGGCGTTTTTGACGGCATCGCCCAGGATACGGATCTGGATATCGTTGATGCGGCAACGGGGGCGGCCCGCAGTCTCCAGGCGGACTGTATCGTCAGCGTCGGCGGCGGCAGTGTTATCGATACGGCCAAAGCGGTTTGCGTAACGCTGAAAACCGGAGGCCGGGCCAACGATCACATTGCAACCAACCGTCTTCAGGAACCCCAGACGCCGCACATCGTCATTCCCACGACGTCGGGAACCGGCAGCGAGGTCACCGGGATTGCCGTTATTAAAAGCAAGACGGCCGGAAGAAAAGTCTTTTTGTCGGATCCGCGCATTATTCCCAATACGGCGATTCTCGATCCCCGGTTTACCTTGAATCTGCCTCCGGGACTGACAGCCACAACCGCCATGGACGCCATGGCTCATGCCGTGGAAGCCATGACCAGCATCATGGCGCAGCCGATCTGCGACGGCCAGGCGCTTCAGGCTATTCGTCTCATCAGTGAGAGTCTGCCCGGGGTAATGGCCGATCCCCATAATGAGAAAGCCCGCAGCCAGCTTCAGATCGCCGCCACGATGGCCGGCTGGGCCTTCGGCATCGCGCAGGTCGGTCTGGCTCATGCGATGGCCCATACGGTGGGAATTCTCTACAATGTCCCGCACGGAGCGGCCTGCGGCATTATTCTGCCCGCGGTGATCCGGTACAATGTTGATTACGCCGCGGACAAACTGGCGATGGTCGCCAGGGCCCTTGGCGTGAACACGGAGGGAATGGATGATAAGAAAGCCGCGCTGGCTGCGGCGGACGCCATAGAGAAGCTGATGAAAGACGCGGGACATCCACTGAAACTTCGCGAGGTAAAAGTGCCCGAGGACGGACTGGACATGGCTGCATTTCACGCCATCGGGGATACGGCAGCCCTCTTCAACGCGCGCCCCGTGGTGGATCCGGCGGAAGTAGCCGCCCTGTACAGGCAGGTATATTGAATTCAGCCGTTACCGGATGGCCGGACGCTCTGACCGGGGCATTCCGGCCATCCGATTAAACCAGGAGAGGAGAAGAAGAAATGGAAATTCAGGAATCGGAAAAATTCAAGATTGGCGGCCCCAGAGCGACGTTCGTCCTGGTGATCTGTTCTTTGCTTTACGCGATCAACTATGCGGACTGGCAGGTCATGGCCGTTGTCCTGCAGCCGATGAAAGTGGCGCTGGGCCTGACGGATTCGCAGGTGGGCGCCGTCAATACCATTTACTTTCTCGGCATCATCCTTTTTATCATGCCGGTTTCCCATTTGATCGACGTCTGGAGCAGAAAGAAGATGATCGGTTTGATGGCTTTCGTATTCAGCATTTTCACCATGGTCACGGGAACCGTCGGCGGATTTATCTCGCTGCTGGCCGCCCGTTTCGGCGTGGGGGCGGGCGAGGCGGGCTTTGCGCCCGGCGGCACGGCGCTGATCTCCGCCTCCTACAGCGAGGAAAAACGGGGAGCGAAGCTCGGCATCTTTAACATGTTTGTCACCCTCGGCGTCATCATCGGCGTGATCGCCGGAGGATATCTTTCGGCAAACTTCGGCGGCTGGCGAACTCCTTTTTACATTTTCGGCATTCCCGGCATCGTGCTGGGCATTCTGGCCTTTTTCATGCAGGATTACAGCCTGAAAAAAGCGGACGGCACGGACGTCGCTCACGAGTCTTTTCTGACCAACCTGAAACAGTTGTTGAAAATTCCGACCCTGCGCTGGCTCTATGTTGCTCTGGGCATGTACGGCGTGGTGCAGATTTCGGTGGGAACCTGGTTTCCGGCCTTGCTGATGCGGGCCTACGACATCAAGGAAGACAAGGCCGGCCTGATTATGGGCGTCGTCACCATTATCGGCCTGCTCGGCCCGATCGCGGGCGGCATCCTGGCCGACCGGTGGCAGAAGAAACGGGGTGGCGGCCGGATGCTGCTGGCCGCCGTCAGCACGGCTTTCGCCGTCGTCTTTCTCCTTCTCGTGCTGCTGGCCGCCTTTGACGTCAACAACAAAAATCTGATGATCTTCTGCGCCGCGATGATGCCCCTGTTCAGCATCTCCATCAGCATGGCGTTCCCGGCGGTCGCCGCCACCTCCCAGGATGTCGTTCCTCCCAAACTGAAAGGGTTATCCTGGGGCACCGGCATTCTGGCCTTCTTCATTCTGGGGGGAGCCTGGGGACCGCTGTTAACCGGCGCCATTTCCGATGCCGCGGGCGGAGGCTATCAGGGACTGGCCCTGGGCTTTGCCGTAACAGGCATCTTCGGAATCATCGCCACGGTGCTCTGGTTCATCTCGGCCCGTCATGTCGCCGGCGATATGGAAAAGGCACGGCAAGCCGGTTGATGCCGAAACGCTTTGACCCGGAAAAGCCGGAGGAACTCTTTCCGGGAGGCGGCGCCTGAGGTTCTGATGATGATCCGGAATTTCAGGCGCCGCCCCGGTGTCATGTCACCACTGCTGTGTCATTTCAAAGAAGTTTCGACAACTGAGAAGTTTAAAGATCCCTCATTGCATTCGGGACATGGATTTCTCCCGGAGAGAAACCCCGCGCATGCGGGGGCAGAAATGCCGTTGCCTCCGATCATGGATACATCCATACTGCTTTATCGACACCCCTCCCGAAAAAATTAAGAAGGTTTTAATGCTAACCGCATACGACGCCAGACTTCAATCACCGGTCAGTTCATCCGGAGCCAGAACACCGGCGTCGAGCTTTTCGTGGTTTTGATAACGTGGTCAAATTCTTTCCGGGTTGTTGCCCACCAGACGTAAGCCCCCGGCTGTTTGAATCGGCCGTGCTTTACTTCCTGGGCAACGGCGGCCGTAATAAAACGTCCGCTGGGTGTGATGCCGTAAATTTCCATCGGATACCTGTCGCCAAGCATGGGGAAGGCTCTGGGAAAAGCCGCGCGGATCGCCCGGACATCACTTGCAGTGCCGGCGGCAACGATGGCCCTCGCCAGAGCGCACATGGCGGCATAGTTGTTTACAACCTCCCAGGTCAGGCTTCTTTTGTATTTTGCCAGATAGGCCTGCGTGAATTCCTGCGACACTGCAAAAGGCACATCCGAAACCCGGGCCACACCGATGCATCCTTCCATTCCCAGAGGTTTGGCCATCACCGAACGGATGGCATCGAGCTTGGCCTGTTCAATCAGCAGGAATCCGCCTTCAAACCCCTTTGCCCGGGCCTGCTCGATAATCAGCGCCGTCGTGGCGGACGGTCCGCCGATCAGCAGGAAATCCGGGTTCGTGGCCAGCGCTTCCGCCAGAGGCGCGGCAAAATCCGTTCGCGTGTAATAATTGGTGGATTTATCCGCCGTGACAACGCCTCCTTTGTTCTCCCATGCCTTGCGGAAATACTCACGCCACATGTCGCCGTAACCGCCGGAGGTCACCACGATTGCCGCCCTGCGCCAGCCTTTTTCCCAGGCCATATCCGCTTCGATTTTCGTGTAAACCGTAAAAGGCTGCACCGTAACAATCGTCAGCGGATTTCTCATTTCCGTTACCTGCGGAATGCTGGTGTAGGCGATAACGATAAATTCGCCTCCGGGCTTCGTGTTGATTTGCATCAGCTGGGCAATCGTAGTAAACACGGGATTGAAAACAGCAATGGCCTTATGATCTCTGCGCATTTGCAGCGCGTTTGTTCCAGCCTGTTCCGGGTTGACCTTGTCGTCCATTTTCTCCAGCCGGAACGTGTAGGTTTTTCCCCGGACATTGATGCCGCCCGCGCCGTTGATTTCAATGATGGCCATTTCCACGCCGTTTGCGCAATCGGCTCCGAATTCAGCTCCCAGACCGCTGAGCGGACCGGAAAAACCGATCACGATTTCTTCCGCACGACCGGCTCCGGACCACAGCAGGATCGAAGCCGCGATGAACACAAAAACAAATTCCATGAAACGCTTTGCGTTTTTCTTTTCCTTCCCTGACAGAATTCCGTTTTCCATCCTCATCACCTCCGGTTTTTCGGTTCTTTTATCGATCAAACACTGTCATCCACCGGGACTCATCCGATCCATCCGATGGCTCACGCCAGCAATCCGGTCTGAACGCCTCTCAGGATGCTTTCCGCTTCTTTGACGATGCCCTGCACCAGGTCATTCACTGCGGGCATGTCGTTGATCCGCTGGGCCGCTTCGCCCGCGGCCATCAGGGCCTTCTCCCGGTTTCCATCGTAAACGGCCTTGATGGATTCGAGTTCGTACATGATCAAAGACATGTCGATGGTGGTAAAATCATCGGGCGTACCCAGAAAGACACCGGGCGACTTCTTCAGCGTATTTACGGCATGCTCTTCGCTTCGCGGCGTTTTCAACCAGCGGGCCGGTCCGACAAAACCACGGGCAACAAGCGTTCCCCTGTCGCCTGCGGCGACAACGGCCTCTTTCCATATCTGGTGAAAATCACTTTCCTGCGTCGCCAGAAAACGGGTTCCCATCTGGACCCCGTCGGCTCCCAGCACCAGGCCGGCGGCCAGCGTCCTGCCGTCACAGAATCCTCCGGCTCCGCACACCAGCGTA
Organism: Smithellaceae bacterium; assembly: GCA_963682015.1. Classification (GTDB taxonomy): domain Bacteria; phylum Desulfobacterota; class Syntrophia; order Syntrophales; family Smithellaceae; genus UBA8904. The sequence continues at coordinate 1,338,603 of OY820932.1, forward strand.
TGCTCGTCGGATACGGCTTCGACAACGGCGGGCAGAAGGATCATGGAGTGAACCGGTTCCCAGGAGGTATGAAATCCACCTTCGTGTCCGGAGGCAACAATCACATCCACGCCGGCCTTTTTGCAGCGCTGTGCTCCCTTGACGGAAGGCACAACATGCATCCAGGTGAATCCGGCGCCTTTGATTTTGTCTTTCCATCCGACCGGATCGCCGGCGGAGGTGAAGATCACTTTGAAAGAATTTTTCATGTCGGGATTTTTTTCCCGCACCGCTATGGCTGTATCGACGATGATTTTTGCTTCAGCGGCCATTTCCGCGGCAACCATGACATTGATTCCGAAAATGCCGCCTTTGTCCTTCGTAAGCCGATGCGTGCGTTTCAGCACCTTCTCCAGCGCGGCGGGCAGATCGTCATCGGGAGAGGCTTCGGCGCTCTTGATGAACGCTTCATAGACGAAAGGCTGCTGTTCTTTACTGGTCAGTCCGCTAGTGGAGAGCAGACCGAGGACCCCGGCATTGGCTGCCGCCACACACAGGTTGTTGTTGCTGAAAGGGCCCATACCGGCCTGAATGATGGGATACCGGATCCCGATCAGATCACATAATCTTGATTTAATCATGATAATATCGTTCCTCACTTTTTCTAAGAATTATTCTTATTTCTTTTTCGCGGCCAGGGCTTCCCGGTCTCCACCGCTCATCCCGGCGATATAACGCACCAGTTTTTTGCGGGATTCGATATCGTACTGCGTGGTAATGGCGATCTGTTCCATGATCGGGGACCCGCCGCCGTGATAATTGCCCACGTTCATGATGCCGCCCGACGCGGAGCACAACCAGTCGCCCAGGTATCTCCAGAACTGGGCCTGATCTTCCGCGGACATCTTCGGATTGCGTTTGGTATATTTCAGAAGCAGTTCGCCGGTGGCCGGGTTGGCAAAATCTTTTTCGTGCGGGAACGTTGCCGTAACGCCGCCGGAGATGTCGCAGAGGATTTCCGCCTCGCGCCAGACCGCTTCGCCGGTCAGACAACGCCCGACATTGCAGTAGATCGAATGCGGAATATAGGAGCCGGGACCGTATGGAACAAACCCGATGCCCGGAACGTAGACTTCCGGTTTCCCGAGGGAAGAAGCCGTGTACCCCGCGGCGTACCCCAGTTCCGTGGTCATGATGATTTCGGCCAGCTTTTCCCGCACATGTTCGGCCCTGTGGATATTGTTCACTTCGGCGGCCAGCGCCGCTGTTCCCAGGATCACATCTCCGATGGCCGGCTTGCAGCCGGAGTAGGAATGGCGATGGAACAAGGCAAACAACAGCGCGCAGGCGCCGCCGTGCTGGTATTCTCCCGCCAGGAACACTCTTTCCCACGGCACGAAACAATTATCGAAGATCATGTAGGAGTCGGTTGCACCGGGCATGACACCCCTTTTGTAATGTTCCCGGGGGCGTAGATTGTGAATCGTCACCACCTGCTTGAGGCCGTCCCAGTCGCCTGGCACGGCAAAGGCTACGGCGTAATCCCTGTCCTCCTTGCGCAGGGCCCGCGTGGGCACAACCAGCACCTCATCCGCCACGGAAGCCTCTGAAATATGCACTTTGCAGCCCTCCACGACGATGCCGTCTTTCAGTCGTTCCTTGATACGAACGTAAGCGCCGGGGTTCGGCTGCTCGGCGGGACGCAGCATGCGGTCGCCCTTGACGTCGGTCTGGGCGCAGCAGCCGATCAGATCTTCTTTCTGGAAGCGGGTCAGCCACTTCTTGAAATTTTCATGATACGAGGTGGCGCCGTTGTTTTGCTTATCCGCTTCATAGGAGACATTATAGACAGCGTTTGTGCCGTCGATACCCATGCAGCGCTGGATGCAGCCGCCGACTTTCTGGCACAGCAGGCGGGTCATGTCCTGCTTTTTGTGCAGATCGTCCGTGCTCATGTGAATATGCGTGTAGCGGTTGATCCGCTCCCCGGTCAGATGGGAGACGGCCGTGCAGAGCTCCTGATTTTCCGGCCTGGCCGCTTCGTCATAGGTCGTGCCGATCACATTGATGCAGTCCATCTGCAGCTCATCGTCACGGTCAATCAGTTGCCCGTCGAAATAAATGTTCCTTTTCATCTTCGACAGCCCCTTGATATACTCCTGCTTGCTTCGCATGCTTGATCCTTTCCGTTATCTTATTTTTTGCTTTTGGCGATTTCTTCGTCGCGCAGAATTTTGCGCAAAACCTTGCCGACCGCCGATTTCGGCAGCTCGGGGCGGAACTCCACCAGCTTGGGCACTTTGTAAGGCGCCAGCCTGGTTTTGCAGAAATCGATGATTTCCTGCTCCGTGGCGGTCATGCCCGCCTTTAATGCAACAAAGGCCTTGACGGTTTCCCCCCGGTATTCGTCAGGAACGCCGGCGGATACCGCCTCGGCAACCTTGGGATGCTGATAAAGCACTTCGTCGACCTCTCTGGGATAAATATTGAAGCCCCCTGCGATGATCATGTCCTTCTTCCGGTCGACAATATAGAGATATCCTTCCTCATCCATCCGGCCGATGTCGCCCGTACTGAGCCAGCCGTCTTTAAGCTGGTTTCCGGTTTCTTCCGGATTCTTCCAGTAACCGGTCATCACGGTGGGACCCTGGAGAAGAATTTCTCCCGGTTCGCCGGGTTTCACATCATGGGTTCCCGTTTCAATATCCACCAGGCGCACTTCGTTATCAGGCCCGGGAATGCCGATGGAACCGACTTTGTGCCTCATGATCGGGCTGGAAATGCCGGAAGAAACGGTTTCGCTCATTCCCCATCCTTCGGAGAAGAAGATGCCCATGTCCCGGATTTTCCGGATCAGCTCCACGGGCATGGGAGCGCCGCCGGAAGAGATCAGGCCGATCTTCGCCCCCAGGTCAAGCTCAGCCGCCCGGGGGTGGCCGACAATCGCCGTGAGCATGGTGGGAACCGCGGGGAAATAGGTAATCCGTTTAAATTTGGCAATCGTGTCCAGAAATTCATCCAGCACAAACCGCGGAAAGAGGATTTGCGTTGCGGCATTATACATCGACCAGTTCAGGCAGCAGGTATTGCCGTAGCTGTGAAAATAAGGAATCACGCTGATTACCGAACGATCGGCCGGAGGGATATTCATGGTCACGAATGTCCCCCAGAGGGACCCCTGAAAAACCGCCGCAATTAGGTTACCGTGCGAGAGCATCGCCCCTTTGGGTAAACCGGTTGTTCCGCCCGTGAACTGAATGACGGCAATATCGCCGGATGCAAATTCAATTCCGGGAACGCTCTCATCCGGGCATGTTTCCAGAAGTTCGGAAAAATGGCGCCAGCCTTCTTCCAGTTTCAGGCTCCGGGCGGTACTGACCGGAAAACCGTTGATGTAATCGGTCACGGAAGTAATGATGACATTTTTCAGCCGCAATGCTTCAACGAGCGGCTTCATGACGCCGAAAGCACCGTCAAAAGTAACCAGCGTCTCCACGCCGGCGTTTTCCATCATGAACTTCAGTTCGTCGAAGGTATACATCGGATTGATGTTCACGACGATTGCCCCGGCCGACAGCACTCCGTAATAGGCAACCACGTACTGCGGGCAGTTGGGCAGGGCCAGAGCGACGCGGTCGCCTTTCTTTACGCCCATCCCGATCAGGGAATTGGCCATTCTTAAGACCTGCGACCGGATCTGCCGGAAGGTCAGTTCCGTGCCGAAGAAGTTTGTGGACGCCTTGAACGGCATCGTGGCGGCGGCAACGTGCAGAAGCTGCTGAACGGGAATATCCGGATAATGAATGGTTTGTGGAACGCCGGGATCGTAGTATTTGAACCATGGTTTTTTGTCCGTCATTGTTTTATCTCCTTGTTAGAAATTGACATGAATATTTTTTATTCGCCTCTCCGGCGGGGCCGGGCGCCGTTAATGGATCGACGCAAGGCGTGCTGCGCCGATCGCTCCCATGATCTGGGCATGGGGAGACACATGCACCGTCTGATTCAGCGCTTTTTCCAGCGCACTGACCACACCGATATTTTTTGCCACGCCGCCGGTCATCATCACCGCGTTTGTCCCGCCGACTTTCAAGCGCCCGGCCATCGCGGCAACCCGGGAAACGATCGCGTGATGAATTCCGGCGATAATGTTTTCTCTTTTTTCTCCTCCGGCGATAAGCGATACGACTTCCGATTCCGCAAAAACGGCGCACAGACTGCTTATCCTGGACGGATTTTTCGCCCGCAGCGACAGTTCGCCGAATTGGTCCAGATCCACTTCCAGCGCGCGGGCCATCACTTCCAGAAAACGTCCCGTGCCCGCCGCGCATTTGTCGTTCATGACAAAATTGGCCACTTTGCCTTCGCCGCTCAGGATAATTGCCTTGCTGTCCTGCCCGCCGATATCGATGACCGCCCGCACCTCCGGATTGCAATGATAAGCGCCGGCTGCATGACACATGATCTCCGTTACGGTTCTGTCGGCAAAAGGCACGCTGTTGCGTCCATAGCCGGTGGCCACAATCCCCTGCACTGCCTGCTCGCTCAGCTTCTGATTTTCCAGAAGCTCCCGGTAAACCGTCCGGGCCGCCTTTTCAGCGTTATAACCGGTGAAGCGGGAACTTGCCGCAAGCAGCGTCGCGCCGGACATGAGCGCGCCTTTGGTTGTCACCGATCCGATATCAATTCCGACGGTCAGCATGATTATTCCCTTTCAACCCGGTTCCGTTTCGCCTTGTTTGCATCGATCATCTCGATAAAGGCTTCAATTCTTGTTTCGGTCTGCGCTTCCGAAAAGCTCCGTTCATCGACCATGTCCGCTTCAATCAGCAGAGAAGGAATTCCTCTTTCCCGCTCCACGATTTTTGAAATGTCGTACTGGCCGAACGAATAGGGCTTGCAGCTCCGGTTGGAATGCATGACGATCCCGTCAACATCGTATTTATCAATCATGCCGATTACGATTTCGGCCATCCTGTCCACACCAAGGTTCAGATAGGAACGGCTGTATGCTTCCGCTGAAGAGCCGAGGAAATCGTCGGTGCGGATATATCCCATAGAGCTGCACCAGGCGGAGGTGTAGGTATCCGCAACGAGGCAGGCATCATGCTCGGCAAATTTTTCCGAAAGCCACTTCATCCGGTACCAGATGGGAAGATTGTCCCAGAGCAGACGGTATTTTTCTCTGGGAATGGCGCCGATGCCGGCCCGGGCGCGCTCCTGCATTTCAGCCAGCAATCCTTTGTAATATTCAACCGCCACCGGCGTGCCGCGCAATGTGACGATCAGCGCCAGGTGAAAGAAAGCGTCAAAAGCGGTCATAGGGGAAGGCCTGTGGACGGACGTGTCCAGCACCTGCTGCCACAAGGTCGATCCCTCATAGGAAGTCCGGCCGACTTCTTCCATCCGGTCGTAATCCATCTTTTGGCCGCAGACTCCTTCCAGAAACGAGTAGTATTCCTTCATCTGCCGTTCGGCATAGCGTTTGGCCTCGGCTGTGTATTCGCGGTGAATAAACGGGGTGTCGTAGATAAACAGCGGCACTTTGAAATACCGTGCCTGGACTTCATACCACTTGAGCACGGTGCCGCAGATATTGTTGCAGCAGATCAGCATGTCCGGCGCCGGAAGTCCGCCGATCGGCCCGCCGCTTACCGTCGCGCAGGAAATATCGGCGCGGGCGTAGGAGCAAAGATCGCTGGAATAGCCCATGGCTTCCGCTTTTTCGCACAGATCAATGCCCATTTTGCCGGCGCCGATCATGGCTCCGTGGTTTTCCGGGTAAACGGGAATCACATCCATGGCAATAAGCGGCTCCACAGGCCCGCCGCTGGTAATCCAGGCGACTTTTTTGTTGTTCTGCCGCGCCGTTTTGGCATCGATATAATAGGCGGTCATGATATCCCGCATTTTCTTTTCCGACTTCACCTGATTTTTTTTCTGATCTGAATTTGTATCCGTCATGTCATGTCCTTTCACAGCATCTCCAGGAAAGCTTCCAGGCGGGTCGAGAGCTGGCCGCCCGGGGGCAGCGGGTCGCTCATTTCCATCAGCATCACCGGAATTCCTTCATCCTCCAGACTTTTCTTGATATCGGGATAATCAAAGGCGTGGGGATCACAGAACTTTAAAAGCAGATAAACCACCCCCGCGGCGTTTTGCTCTCTGACAATGCGGATGAGCTGTTTCGCCCTGCCATCCAGATCCCTGTGCTTGGCCGGACAAACAATCCGGTTCAAAAAACGTTCGGCGATCCTCCCGACCGGGTCGGTTCCGTCATTGACCACTGAAGAGAAGTATCGCGCGCCGGTGCACAGATCATCCCAGACCACCGTGCCTCCCGCTGCCTCGACCATGGAATAGATATCCGGGTGATTGCATATCCCGCCGGCCAGAACGATGCGCCGGCGGGAGTTTTCTTTTACGGCCCCGCCTGTTTGGGCCTCAAGCTCAACGACCGTTTCCGCAAGCATTTCGGCCAGGCGCTCCCGGTCGGTGATCATCGACGCGCGGACCAGCGTGAACAATTCTTTCCCGGTGAGCAGGCCGGGTCGAACGCTGTGCATTTCATAAATCCTGCGGATCGACTGCCGGATGCTGTTCATCGTGACAATCGCCCGGTTCAGCGCCTCATCGGTGATATCCACCCCGAGGGCGGCGCCGATTTCTTCTCTGAACCTGCCGAGAACATCGACCATATAATCGCCGGCGCTCTCCGTGGTGAGCTTGACAGGCAGAACGAGATCCTGATGGAATCCGAACGGTATGTTCAGACGCCAGATATCGGACAGCCGCTGAACGGAATCGCAGGTATGCGGAAAAACCATGCCGTCGAGAAAACCGGCCCGGGCGGACAATCCTTCCTCCAGAATGCCCCGAACCAGCGAACAGCAGTAAGCCTGCAAATGGGAGTCGGCCAGAGAGGCATTTTCTCCGGCGCCGAACAGCCGGAGGGGATGCGCTCCCGCGGCCAGGATCATTTCCTCCGGCACGTAGGAACAAACATATCCCACGATCTTTTTTCCAGATTCTTTCTTCAACCGCCGCGCATAATCCCCGGGATCGTTAACGGCCTTTTTGAATTCTTCAAAATACTTCATTTGTTCATTACCTTTTTAAGCGGCGGATTTTATCCCGATGAATGAGTCCCCGGAACCCCGCCCACCGCGAATCTTTATGATCAGGCCGCTTCTTGCGCTTTTCTCACATCGTCGGCGACATGACGCGAAGACACAAACCAGCACAGGGAACCAATCAGTCCGAATAATCCGGCAACCAGAAATCCCACGGCCAGCCCCTGATAACCGCCGCCCGCCAGATCCGAAACCTTTCCGACAATGAACGGCCCCATCGTGCCGCCGATCAAAAACGAAACCAGAACGGCGGTGCCCCAGGACATGCTTCTCATTTTATCCGTGACCACATCCTGCGATGTGGCGGAAATTGCCGGAGTCGCCATGCCGATGAAGATGCTGTAAATGGGCATCATCACCATGCTGAAGATCACCAGTGCTTTATTGTTTAAATTGATCGTGAACAGAAGCGTCAGCATGAGGAGAACAACGGCGATGCCGATGCTCAGAGCAGCCATTTTCATGCGGCCGCCGCCGGTTTTCCTGCTCCACCGGTCGGCAAGAACACCTCCGAGAATGGGGCCGAGAATCCCGATAACGGTCACACCAGCCATGATAAATCCGGCTTTGTCTTCCTTGATTTCAAAAGCACGCATGAGCAGCGCCGGAAACCACGTCATGACGCCATACTGAACCAGGATATACATGGCCATCCCGGCGTAAAGCCAGCGCAGGGTGGGGATGCTGAACAACTGTTTTACGGTTGAACCCAGGGAATCATGAATTTGATCCGTTCCGTCGGCTTTCTTCAGGGTGTAATCCTGCATGAAGAAGGCGACGATCCCCAGAAGAATGCCCGGTATGGCAAAACAATAAAACGGCGTCCGCCACCCGCCGAAATTAGCCGACAGGTATCCGCCCAGAACAAGCCCCATAATCACGCCAAGGGTGATGAACGTGTTGAAGATGCCAAGTTTCTGACCCCTCTTTTCCGCAGGATAAGACGCCGAGATCAGAGCCGTGCCGCCGGGAGAAAACCCCGCTTCGCCGATTCCCACCCCCACGCGCATGGCAATGAGAGATGTAAAACCGGCTGCTTTGCCGGTGGCGAAGGTAAACACACTCCATATGATCGCCAGCAGCCCGATCATTTTTTTTCTGCTCCAGACATCAATAAGCCGGGCAACCGGCATGCTGAAAACCGCAACGCCCAGGAAAAACGCTCCGTTGACGTATCCCACCTGCGCGTCGGTCAATCCCAGATCAACCTTCATCGGCTGCAGGATGACGGACATCACCAGCCGGTCCATGTAGTTAACCGCATAGAGCAGCGAACAGATAATCAGAACAAATGTTGCTCTGGAACCTCCTACTTCAAATGGTTTTGAATTTTGATTGCTCATGGAAACTCCCCTCCTGTTTTTTCAGCCGGATCAAAGTTGCAGATTTTCAATTACGGTCGCCACACCCAGGCCTCCTCCGCAGCAGGAACTGAAGAAACCGTACTTTCCTCCCCTGCGGATCAGTTCTTTCATGGTGAAGATACAGAGTCGGGCGCCCGATGCGCCGTTGGGGTGGCCAAAAGCAATCGCGCCGCCGTTGGGGTTCCATTTGTCACCGAAGCAATCCACTTTTTCACCCGTCTGTTTTTCCAGCTCGGCGGCCACCGCCAGATTCTGCACGGCAAAGGCTTCGTTGCATTCCATGACATCCATCCGGGAAATCTTCAGATCGGCGCGTTTGAGGGCCTGAGGGACGGCATAGGCCGGTCCGATGCCCATGATCTTCGGATCCACGCCATAGTCGCCGCCGCTGATCCATCTGGCCAGAGGCTTGTAGCCGAGATGCTCCGCTTTCTCGCGCGTCATCATCAGGACAAAGGCGGCTCCATCGTTGCGGCCGGAGGAGTTTCCGGCGGTTACCGTCCCGTCCTTGATGAACGCGGGCGGCAATTTGGAAAGCGCTTCCATCGAGGTCATCCGGGGATGTTCGTCCACTTTGAATTCCAGCGGCGGATTTTTCTTTCCCTGGGGAACCAGGACCGGAACGATTTCTTCGGCAAAATATCCGGCGTCAATGGCTTTCTTTGCCAGCATCTGGCTGCGCAGGCCGAATTCGTCCTGGGCCTCGCGGGAGATGTTGTACATCTTCTGCAGGGCTTCCGCCGTCAGTCCCATGTTGGCGGTCGCCGGATCCATGGAAGGCGCCATCGATGGCTGAACCGGCAGCGGCGGAATCATCCTGAAAGGTTCGGTCGACAGAGGAAATTTACAGAAAGCCTGACTGTAGGACTCCATGCCGCCGGCAATCATGATATCGGCCTGGTTGGCGATAATTCTCCATGCGGCGTGGTTGATCGAATCAATGGCGGACCCGCACTGCATTTCCACATAGGAGGCCGCCGTGCTCAGGGGAAGGCCGGCCGCCTGCGAAACCCAGCGGGCGGGATTCATGGCGGAAAGGCAGCCGATGGCCGATCCCGCAAAAACGGAATCCACATGTCCGCCCTTTTCAATAATCTTCGTCTTTTCAATCAGACCCTTGAGCGCGATTCCGCCCAGCTGCTCGGCTCTGAAATCTTTCAGCGTCCGCCCCAGTGTGCCAAAAGCGGTTCGAACGCCGTCCACAATCACAACATCTCTCTTGTTCATCAGAATATCCTTTCATCCGTAGTATTTTTTTCAGTATGCTTCCCCACCGGTCATCAAACCCTTATATTTCCGGCCAGCATGGTTTTTGTCGGTTTAAAAATATCCAGGGGGAATTTTTTATAGATATCGTCAAGGCTGGCACAAAGCACCGGATAACCGATGCTTTGCGCCAGCGCAAAGGGGCCGAAGGGAGATCCGCCCCCGTTGGCCATCGCCAGATCCACTTCCTTTGGATCATCGGCAATGCCCTCTTCCAGGATCTTTGTCGCTTCATTCACCTGCAGGGCGATCATGTGATTCATATCGTATTCTTTTGTCGCTTTGGCCGGATCGATTTTCGGGCGTCCCTGAGACCAGTCATAGAAGCCTTTACCGGTTTTTTTACCGAGTGTTCCGGCTTTCAGATACGCCAGCAGGGCCTCCGAAGGTTTGTAATCGGCTGAAAGAACGCCGGCGAAATATTCCAGCCCATGAACGGCGATATCGATGCCGACATAGTCGGTCAGTTCAAACGGCGTCATCGGCATGACCGGCTTTAAAGCCGCGTCGAATTCCTCCGGCGTGGGATGACCGGCCTGCAAAATGCAGGAAAGCAGAACGCCGCCGGTCTGATTGACTCGATTGTAAATGAAACCCGGTGAATCTTTCTTGACAATGACGGGAATCTTTCTGATCTTTTTGGCAATCTCATAGCCGATGGTAATGGACTCATCGGAAGATCCGGCGCCTTTGATGACTTCGACCAGTCTCATCAGGATGGCCGGGTTGAAAAAATGATAGCCGATGACTTTTTCCGGTCGTTTGGTGGCGGAGGCAATCTCGGTAATGCTGATATTGGAAGTATTGGAGGCCAGAATCGCATGTTTCGGCGCGTATTGATCCAGATTGGCAAATACACTTTTCTTGAGCTCAATTTTTTCCGGAACCGCCTCGATAATAAAGTCCGCGTCCTTCACCGCATCGGCCAGATCAACCATCGGGATAAGACGGGCCAGCGCATCATCATAAGCGTCCTGCGTCAGCTTTCCCTTGTCCCTGAACTTGTCAAAGCTGCCTTTAATCCCGGCCACGCCGCGATCAACAAACTTCTGCTCGATGTCCCGCAGCACCACCGTGTAACCTCCCAGCAGGCAGCAGGCCGCGATTCCATGACCCATGTCCCCGGCGCCGATCATGGTGATTTTTTTTACGTCTTCCGTTTTCATTATGCGTTTGTATCCTTTCCTGAGATATTTTTTTTCATGAAACCCATTTCATGTTCATTTCTTCTCCGCTTGCGCCGCCGCGCAGGCGGGCAAATGCAATTCAACAAAACTCTCCAGCGTGGCCTGATCGCTGATCCCCAGGATCCGTCCGATTTCCTTTCCGCCGTTCATCAGCACAAACGTGGGAGAACCGGCGACATGCAGTTTCTTTTTACAAATATCCATGGTGTCCTGCGCCAGCAAACCTACTTTCAGCTTCGCCCGGTACTCCCGGGCCACGTTTAGCAAAATCCCGAGCTGTCTGTCATAACTGTCGTCCTGCGCCAGACAACCGATGAGCATCGGTCTTTCTTCCGCCATTACTTCGGCATTGAAATTCTCCGGCCGTATTGAACAAACCCAGGGTTCCATATGATTCACCCGCCCGTTCGCCTATCCGTTTACCCGTCGCGCCGCAGACCGGAATGATGCGTATTCTGCTCCGGCATCGCAGCGACCCCGGGGCGTCATGCCCGCAGCCGTTCCCGTCCATCAACCGGGAACGGCTGTGCTCGGCCCTTGCGCTTCATCCGTTAGACGACGTCCCTGCCGAACGGCATCCTAGGGCTGCATCGGCGCCCACCGGACCAGGCTGAGGTCCGTCAGTTTGCTCATTTTCCTGTATTTTTCATAATCGATGCGGGTTTGCGGAAAGGTGAGCACGCAATCCACTTTGGTGAATTTGCCGTCTTTAACGAACTGCATGCTGACAGCGTTGTTGATGACGCCGTTGTCATGAATATTGTAAAATTCAGACGGATACTTGTCACCGAGGGCGGGCAGGGCTTTATAAATATTGCGGCGGACAATCCGGGCATCCAGTGAATTGGACGCGGCAACGGCCCGGGCGATCACATACATGAGCGTATAGTTAATCGTGCATTCCGACGTTATTTCTCTTTTATAGGCTTCAATATATTTCTTCCGGAAGCCCGGTATCGCCGGCAGCGGCACATCCGCAATGGAACAGGTGCTGACCATGCCCTCCAGCAACTTCATATTCTTGAGCACTTTGGCGATGTAATCCGGTTTGGCCTGATCGATCAGAATCAAACCGCCCCTGTATCCCATGTTTCTGGCCTGTTCGATCAAGAGCGCCGTGGTGGCCGAGGGACCGCCCACCAGGAGGAAATCCGGTTTTTTGGATAAGACCGCCGTCAGCTGGGAGGAATAATCCGTTTCCGTGTATAAATTTGCCGGGTAGTCGCCGACAATTCTCCCTCCTTTATTGACCCAGACATGTCTGAAAACCTGCCGCCAGGCATCTCCGTATGGCCCCAGGGTGACAACCATTCCGGCATTGCGCCAGCCGCGCTCCCAGGCAATATTGGCCATCTGCTGAGCATAATTGGAAAAACTCGGGACCGGATTGACGACCATGGGATGCCCCTTGTCGTTAATCATATGAACGCTCGAATAAGCGGCGATGATAAAATTCTGCTCGGGAACGGCCATGATGGCTCCGAGCGTGGTCGCAACGGGATTGAAAACCGCGATAGCCTTGTGCTGATTGACAAAGCGCATGGCGTTGTTTTTCGCCAGAACCGGATCAGTGCGGTCATCGAGTTTTTCCAGTTTGAAACTGTATTTTTTCCCTTTGACGGCAACGCCGCCCGCCGCGTTGATCTCCTTGACGGCCATGTCAATTCCGTTTACGCAATCCTGACCATACTCCGCGGCGGGACCGCTGAGCGGCCCGCTGTATCCGATGACGATTTCATCAGCCCCGCTGATGCCCGCCCAGAAAACAACCGCGGCGGCAACCAGACAAATTAAACCTTTTCGATAATTCATTTTTCAGTTCCTCCCTTTTTGCCTCTCCATCAGATGCGTAGAAAAGTTAACCCATTTTCTTCCAACTTCCCGCGGCTTCATGGACGGTTTGAAATCGATACGTCAATATCCTTTCATTCCCCTGAAGACATTAATAAGCGAAAGCCTCTTCGCTGATTTCCAGAGGTGACTGGTCCTTCAGCTTGATTGATGCACAGCGTGATTGGACCGTTGTCAGAATCTCCACGGCGAAGAATTTAGCCGAAGCGACCCTGCCGCTGTAGAAAGCGGCTTCCCTGTTATCCTTCTGCAGTGCCTTTTGCTTCCCGGGAGTATCGGCTCCACAGGCTTGATAAACGGCCTGAAGCTTCCCGTGCGCGATTCCCGCGGCATGGAGCAGAAAATTGCCGACCAGAACATCGCCGAAGATTTCCATAAAGCGGTAGGCATTGAGCACGGGAATGAGGAATTCACCGGCCTTGCCGACCTGGGCGAAAAACGCGGTGATTTCCAGACAGGCATTGGCCGCTTCCTCCAGAATCGCGGCATGCGGACCCAATACCGGGTGAGATTTCAGACTGGCGATGTTGGCCTGAATGATCCCGGCCATATTCATCAGGTTCGCGCCTTTTCGCTGCCCCAGCCCCCTGGCAACCAGCGTCAGAGACTGAATGCCGTTGGTGCCCTCGTAAATGCAGGCAATCTTTTCATCGCGCAGATACTGTTCCACCGGGTATTCCGAGCAGAAGCCGTATCCGCCGTAAACGTCCATGGCCGTTGAACACACCAGCAGCCCTTTGTCGGTGCAATAAGCCTTGATCACCGTTGTCAGCAAATCCAGCAGTCCCGTGTATTTTGCTTTTTCTTCGTCGGTTCTGGCGATCTTCGACATGTCGACGCAGTGCGCGGCAAAAAAGCAGAAGCTCCTCATGCCTTCCACATGGGCTTTCATCCACATCAACTTTCTACGGATGTCGGGATGATTGATGATGGCCACGGGTTTGGCGTCCGGATTCATAGCGTCCCAGATTGCGGTGCCCTGCACACGTTCCCTGGAATAGGCCACGGCGTGCTCAAAAGCCGCCGAGGCAAGATCAAGACCATGCATCCCGGTGCCGATCCGCGCCTCGTTCATCATCTGGAACATGACCTTCATTCCTTCGCGCTCATTGCCCAGAAGCTCGCCGATGCAGCTGCCGTTTTCGCCGAAATTCAATGTGCAGGTGGCCGAACCTTTAATGCCCATCTTGTGCTCGATGCCGCCGGTACTGACGTCGTTGAACTCGCCCGGCGATCCGTCGTCATGGACTCTGTACTTGGGAACGATGAAAATGGAGATGCCGCGGGTTCCGGGAGGATCCCCTTCTATCCGGGCCAGAACGGGGTGAATAATGTTTTCGGCCAGATTGTGATCACCGGAGGAAATAAAGCACTTTGTTCCCGTGATCAAATATCTGCCGTCAGGCAATCTTTTCGCGGATGTTTTCAAAGCACCGACATCGCTGCCCGCGCCCGGTTCAGTCAGGCACATCGTGCCTGTCCATTGACCGGCGTACATTTTATACATGTACCTGTCTTTCTGCTCTTGCGTGCCGAAGCTGTGAATGAGCCCGACCGCGCCGTGCGTCAGTCCCGGGTACATATGGAAAGCATAATTCGCGGCCCCGAAGAGTTCGAGCAGCGAAAACCCTATGGTATAGGGAATACCCTGACCGCCGACTTCGGGCGGATCGGTAGGATTGATCCATCCGCCTGCGCAGAATTTTTTAAAGGCTTCATGAAAACATTCCGGAACGGTGACCTTTCCGTCTTTGAATTTACATCCCTGTTCGTCTCCCTCTTTCAGAGTGGGAGCAATCACATTGACGGCCATTTTCTCGGCTTCGTTCATGATCATCAGCAGATCATCTTTGCTGAATTCGTTATAAGGCTCCGATTGAAGAAGCTTCTCAACTTCAAACTGCTCAAAAAGAACAAACTGCTGATCGCGTGTATTGACGAGCAAATTACTCATTATAAATCATTTCTCCTTTAGTAATGTGTTACAATCCATCAAACCATGCCGTTACAGGCCGGTTGCCTGAACGATTTTCCACAAATCATGCCACAGCGTGGCCAAATGCATTTTAAAATTTAATTCATTGATTTTAATAAGTTATGATTTGCACACCAAAGAAGAGCAGAACAGATATGTAATATATTACACTTTATGTAACGTTACACTATGTAATATATTACACATGTAAAGAAATGATTGCCGGCAGGTTTTTTTACTTGGTCTTGCGGTAAAGGGTGGGGCGGCTGATTCCCAGAAGCCTTGCGGCTCTGGCTTTATTGCCTTCGGTCTCGCGCAGGGCTCTCTTGATGTCCTGCGCACTGACCCTGCTTTTTCTTGCGATACTTCCCGGTTGCAGGACTCTGCCCGGCACGGCACCATCTCTGAGTTCGGCAGGAAGATGATCCAGGGTAATGACCGGTCCCCGGCAGAGCACGAAGGCGTGTTCGATGATGTGTTCCAGCTCCCGGACATTGCCCGGCCAGGAATACGACATGAATCTGTTGAGCACTTCGTTGGAGACGCCGTCAATTTCTTTTTTGAACCGTTCTTTAAAGACGTTGCAGAAATGCTCCACCAGCAGCGGCAAATCCTCAAGACGCTCGCGAAGCGGCGGCAGACAGACTTCCACAACTTTCAGACGGTAATACAGATCTTCGCGGAACTCTCCCTTTCTGACTTTATCCTTCAGGTCCTTGTTAGTGCTGGCGATAATGCGTACATCCACTTTCAGCGGCGCCGACTCTCCCACTCGCTCGATAACTTTTTCCTGAAGCACGCGCAACAGCTTCAACTGGATCAGGGGAGAAATATCGCCGATCTCGTCGAGCAGGATCGTCCCGCGGTCGGCCGCCTGAAAGCGCCCCTGCTTGTCGTGAATCGCTCCGGTGAAAGCGCCCCGGACATGGCCGAAAAGCTCGCTTTCCAGCAGGCTCTCCGTAAGCGCGGAACAATTGACGGTCACAAATGGATTGAAAGCTCTCTGGCCGCTGTAGTGAAGAGCCCGGGCCACCAGCTCCTTGCCGGTTCCGCTCTCGCCGGTAATCAAAACCGTTGTCTCCAGACTGGATAAATCCTCCAGCAGGGAATAAATCTCCTGCATTTTTTTGCTTTTGCCGATCATGTTCTGGAAGCTGTGCCGTTCGCGCAGTTCCCTTTCCAGGTCCCGCAGAAGCGTCATATCCCGGATGACCAGGAGCGCTCCGGTGGATTTCCCGTTTTGATCCACAAGCGGCGAGCCGGTCAGGCTGACCAGCTGCTGACGGCGCCGGACGCGGCCGCACTCGATACGGTATTCCTTGATGGTTTCATTTTTTTCCAGCGTCTGCCGGATCACTTCGCCGCAGGCCCTGCTGCATTCTCCCGACGATTCGGGAAAGGGTTTTCCCGTGAGGTCCCTGACGCCGACGCCGCAGCAGTTTTCGATCTCCGCGTTTGCCAGAATGACACGCTGCCGCGAATCCAGGGTAATGATGACATCCTTGACGCTCCGGAAAATAGCTTCGAGCTGATAGCGGTGTTCGGCAAGCTCTCTTTCCGCTTTCTGGCGCTCGGTGATATCACGGTTGACAGCCCGAAACCCCGTGACCTTTCCATCTTCATCCCGGATGAGAGACACGGACGCTTCCACCGTGCGACGGACACCGTCTTTGCCGATAATGTCATAAACAATATTCTTCCCGGGGATGCCCGTCCGGTAAACCTCGTTGAAAGCGAAGGAAACCTTTTGGGCCGTCTCTTCGTCCATATAGGCCCGGTAATTCCGACCCAGCGCTTCGACGTCTTCTTCCGCAATCCCCAGCATCCTGCGGTTGGCCAGATTGCCGAAGGTTCCGTTGCCATGAAGATCGACTTCACTGATGCCATCCTCAATCTGCTCGATAATGCTTTTGGAGTTTTCCAGATGGTACTTGAGATAACGTTCCGCCTTCTTAAACGCGGTAACGTCGATCATATATCCCCTGCTGGCGGGACTGCCCCTGTAAACCGTTGCCGCGCCGACCATCTGAACCCAGAGGATGGTTGCATCGTCCTTGAAAACACGGAGGATGGGTCTTTCGGACGGGGATTGATCCTCCGTCTCTTCTTCCCGGATATCGAGATGGAACTTTTCCCGGTCGTCAGGATGAATAACCTCCCGGACGGATTTCCCGATCAACTTTTCGGGAGACGAATATCCCAGCATGCGCGCCAGGCTCTGATCCACATGGCGGAAGCGTTCTTCCTGAATGATATAAATGCCAATCGGCAAGCTGTCGTGCTCGATGTCCATCATATGAATAAAAGTAAACCACAGCCCGCATCCTCCTGTCAAAGAGATAATGCCGTCCGCCGTTTTCACGAACCTTTGCGCAATCCGGAACGCGCAATCACCGGTAATGGGTTTATTTACGTTGACTAAAAACGGATTTTCTCTATACTGTGCATGAAAAGTTTAACCCGCAAGGAGGCCCCCCGATGAGCAATGATCCCCTGACTGACCCGATTCGCGGAGCAAGTCATCGCGAAATCAACGGCATGCAGCTGGACATCGTGCAGGCCGGCGCGGCCCGCGTGAAACGCATGATCTACCAGCCCGGATTCCGATGGTCGAAACACATCAAGCCGGTCGTTTCCTCCGAACTTTGCATGCATGCACATGTGGGTTTCCTGGCCAGAGGCCATCTCCGGTTTCTTTTCAGCGACGGCTGTATCAAGGATTTTATCGCTCCTCAGGTTGTTGCCATTGAACCGGGCCACGAAGCCTATGTCGTGGGAGAGGAAACGGCGGTATTGATTGAATTCGATTTTGAAAAAGATACGGTTGAACGCCTTGGCCTCCCCGCAACGCACCATCACGATTAATCCATATTACACCGGAACGGAACCTTTTCGCGGCAGACCGTAAAGAGGCTTTGATCCGCAAGGAGACCCTGCATGAAAGAATCCCGACCCGTTGCCATTGTTACCGGTTCTTCCCGCGGCGTCGGCGCCGCAACCGTGAAACTGCTGGCGCAAAAAGGCTACAATGTTGTGATCAATTATTCCAGAAGCGAACTGGAAGCGCTGGATGTTCAAACGGCCTGTAAAAACCTGGGCGCTGAAACACTCCTGTGCCGCGCCAGCGTCGCGGAAGATGAAGACTGCCGGCGTTTGATTCGCGAAACCATGCACCGGTGGGGCCGCATCGACGCCCTGGTAAACAACGCCGCAACGACAAAATTCTGCGCCCACGACAACCTGGAAGGCCTGACGGATGAAGACTTTACCGAAATTTACAAAACCAATCTGATCGGCCCCTATCAAATGATCCGGGCGGCTGCCCCGCACATGAAAGCGGCGGGCCGCGGCGCCGTTGTCAATATCGCCTCCACCGCGGGACTCAACGGCATCGGCAGCTGCATCGCCTACTGCGCCTCCAAGGGAGCGCTCATCACGATGACCCGATCGCTGGCCCGCGTCCTGGGTCCAGAGATCAGAGTCAACGCCGTCTGTCCTGGCTTCATCCAGGGCGAATGGCTGCGGGGCGGCATGGGCGGGGATACGTATGAAGCCGTTAAAAATTATCTTGAGGCAACCAACCCGCTGCAAAAGACGGCCACGCCGGAGACGATCGCTCCGACGATTCTTTTTCTCCTGGAAGACGCCACCCTGATCACCGGCGAGACGCTGGTGCTTGACGGCGGAAATCACCTGGGACCCGCATCTTCCGTCAAAGCCTACGGCGAAAAGAAACCGTAAGGCAACCCGGAAGCATGCCGGGGTGTCTCGTTGATCGCGCAATCTCCCGGCAAACAAAGGACAGTCATCTATAATAGCAGAAATTTAATCTGTCCTTTGGACCGTAGGGACCGGTTTGTAACCGGTCCAAATCTACAATAGTAGAAATTCAATCTGTCCGCCGTTTGGCCGGGTCTTTCGGGTCCGGCTAAAACACCCATCCACAAAATGCAAAATGCTTTTTCAAACCCACCGGAAGAGTAAGCCTTTATTCCCTCCTTTTCTAAAGGAGGGACAGGGAGGATTTTACGCAACAACTTCATCAGCCCTATGTTCAGCCGAGCCCCCCCCCATGTTCAGCCGGGTCTTTTGGACCCGGCTGGCACCTGGCACACACCCACCGTTCAGCCGAGTTTTTGCGGCACTGTTTAGCCAAGTCTTTTTTACTCCATGGATGTTGGATCAAGTCTTATTGTCTTGATCCAACCGCAAAATGCAAAATGCTTTTTTCAAAACCCGCCGGAAGGGTAAGCCCTTATTCCCTCCTTTCCCAAAGGAGGGACAGGGAGGATTTTACGCAACGACTTCATTAGCTCAAACCTTTCTGACTTGAGCCGCCATTCATATCCTTTGACCAAATCATCGGTCGAAAGATCTTTACGCTACGTTACAATCGTAACCCTGCTTCCTCCTCACGTGTGTGGGGAACATACGAGCAGATACAGACGATCATTGAATTTCTGCGGTTCATCCCCACGTGTGTGGGGAACATTAGTTTACGCTGATAGGGATGTCCATCCGGGCCGGTTCATCCCCACGTGTGTGGGGAACATTTCTCATTGCCGATGGTGCGGGAGATTTTCATCGGTTCATCCCCACGTGTGTGGGGAACATGCGAACCGGGATTGATATTATGATTTATCGGGCGGTTCATCCCCACGTGTGTGGGGAACATTCCGGCTTAATGACGGTGTGAAACTCAGATGACGGTTCATCCCCACGTGTGTGGGGAACATGAATTGGTGAAGATTCCGGCGCTGTCAATCAGCGGTTCATCCCCACGTGTGTGGGGAACATTATCATAGGCAAAATCAAACCCAGAAAAATAACGGTTCATCCCCACGTGTGTGGGGAACATATGCGCTTCCTCCAGACGCGCCAATGCGTCTTCGGTTCATCCCCACGTGTGTGGGGAACATTGACTGCTGGCGTTCTGGCTCCGAAATGCCGTCGGTTCATCCCCACGTGTGTGGGGAACATATCGTCATCGTGTCCGTGACAATCCGCAAGTGCGGTTCATCCCCACGTGTGTGGGGAACATGCATCCTGTAGAACGATCGTGTGGATCTGGCGCGGTTCATCCCCACGTGTGTGGGGAACATCTCAACGAACAGCACGCCAAGTTCGTCATCCTCGGTTCATCCCCACGTGTGTGGGGAACATAAAGCGCCGGAAATTGCGCTGCGCCAGTATTACGGTTCATCCCCACGTGTGTGGGGAACATCCGCCAGACGAGGACTCGTGGTGGTTCACGATCGGTTCATCCCCACGTGTGTGGGGAACATATTACGTTATACACTGCAATGCATACAAACCGCGGTTCATCCCCACGTGTGTGGGGAACATATAATATCCAATTGGTGGCTCCCGGAGGTTGCCGGTTCATCCCCACGTGTGTGGGGAACATTGGATATAATCTTTGTCCCGCACCACATTTAGCGGTTCATCCCCACGTGTGTGGGGAACATCGTATTTCACAGTCCAAATATCGCGCGATTCCCGGTTCATCCCCACGTGTGTGGGGAACATGTATATAAATTCTTTCTCCAACCCTATCTCTTCGGTTCATCCCCACGTGTGTGGGGAACATTTAACATAAACTTTCCCATTGTCAATTCCCTTCGGTTCATCCCCACGTGTGTGGGGAACATTTCATTCCATACGACAAAGACAAACCAGCACGCGGTTCATCCCCACGTGTGTGGGGAACATAAATAGACCGCCTGACCAAGCGCAACCGATCACGGTTCATCCCCACGTGTGTGGGGAACATTCCCTGTTGATGAATTATATCTGGATTGTATACGGTTCATCCCCACGTGTGTGGGGAACATTGCACCATGACGTCAATCTGCCCTGGCGTGGTCGGTTCATCCCCACGTGTGTGGGGAACATAGCCTGTTGATAAGCCCGGAAGGCGTCAAGCGCGGTTCATCCCCACGTGTGTGGGGAACATATTTGTTCTTTCTGGTTTTTTACAGGTTCCATCGGTTCATCCCCACGTGTGTGGGGAACATTGGCAAACCCATTAAAGTATTTTGCCCATCGTCGGTTCATCCCCACGTGTGTGGGGAACATTCAAACCGATCATGCTGCCTCCTCGTTAATATCGGTTCATCCCCACGTGTGTGGGGAACATAACGGCATACTATGGCAACTGCATACCTTCTCCGGTTCATCCCCACGTGTGTGGGGAACATCTTGCATTCGGGAGTGCGGAGGTATTGCTTACCGGTTCATCCCCACGTGTGTGGGGAACATACAACCCCTCGCGGCGGATACGGACCTGTCCACGGTTCATCCCCACGTGTGTGGGGAACATTTTCTCTCATATCCCGAACACTGTTTATGTGCCGGTTCATCCCCACGTGTGTGGGGAACATTTCTTTTCTCGTTATCTCATCTATAAATTTTACGGTTCATCCCCACGTGTGTGGGGAACATCAATGTTATTGTGTCAGCCATTTATATATCCTCGGTTCATCCCCACGTGTGTGGGGAACATAGCCGCACGGATTTGAGCATCCGTACCGTCGCCGGTTCATCCCCACGTGTGTGGGGAACATAAAATACCAATGTTAACGAGATGAAAAGAGCGCGGTTCATCCCCACGTGTGTGGGGAACATCCAAAGAAATCCAAGCGAATAACTTTACTCATCGGTTCATCCCCACGTGTGTGGGGAACATCCTTCAACGCCACCGAATACATTCCGGTAACTCGGTTCATCCCCACGTGTGTGGGGAACATTTCATATCCAACAAAAAGAACAATATCTTTTTCGGTTCATCCCCACGTGTGTGGGGAACATCCCGAACGCATGGGCGCACAAAGAAGTTAATTCGGTTCATCCCCACGTGTGTGGGGAACATGGGTACCTTGGGGCTGATGCAATTGAAGGGCTCGGTTCATCCCCACGTGTGTGGGGAACATTCCTGCTGCACATACACATCGACGCCGCTGGCCGGTTCATCCCCACGTGTGTGGGGAACATAATGTATCTCAACAAAGCCATAGGACATGGCGCGGTTCATCCCCACGTGTGTGGGGAACATCTATATTGGAAGGTCTGGAATAATCGCAAATCCGGTTCATCCCCACGTGTGTGGGGAACATAATCCTGATACCATTGCCGTTAAAGTTAAGACCGGTTCATCCCCACGTGTGTGGGGAACATTACCTCTGATTCAATATCATTACCGATATAACCGGTTCATCCCCACGTGTGTGGGGAACATATCATATCCGATAATGTAGTTTTTGATCCGCTCGGTTCATCCCCACGTGTGTGGGGAACATACCGTTGGCTCTGGCCGGAAGCTATCCGGGTGCGGTTCATCCCCACGTGTGTGGGGAACATTTTCCGGTTTCCCGGTATGCGTCCAACAGTAACGGTTCATCCCCACGTGTGTGGGGAACATATTTCCGTTGACGCTGCTGCTACCGGTAATGCCGGTTCATCCCCACGTGTGTGGGGAACATTCGCATATCTCCGCTTTATCTGTCTCGTAGGTCGGTTCATCCCCACGTGTGTGGGGAACATAGCAAGTATTTTCAGTACATTGATTGCATCGTCGGTTCATCCCCACGTGTGTGGGGAACATACAAAGATGCCTCTAGGAAGGTGTTCAGTAGACGGTTCATCCCCACGTGTGTGGGGAACATTTTCTTGATGTCGGAAAGCGCGGCCAGAAAGTCGGTTCATCCCCACGTGTGTGGGGAACATATGAAATGGAAGCATGGGCCATAGCCTGTACCGGTTCATCCCCACGTGTGTGGGGAACATTGGCCTGTTTCCGTTCCCGGTTCCACGCCGGACGGTTCATCCCCACGTGTGTGGGGAACATGCAGCAATAAAGGGCGGCGCAAAAAACGCCGCCGGTTCATCCCCACGTGTGTGGGGAACATAAATATTAATTGTGCATCGTCCGGAGTCATACCGGTTCATCCCCACGTGTGTGGGGAACATTTTGATTTTTTGCTGCAGCGTAGGTGTGCAATCGGTTCATCCCCACGTGTGTGGGGAACATGTCTGCTTCCATTTCTTTTTTGTAATGGATTGCGGTTCATCCCCACGTGTGTGGGGAACATAACCACAACTAAATCACCATCTGCCTTACATACGGTTCATCCCCACGTGTGTGGGGAACATGTATTTAGACGAACAAAAAAAGTCCAGAAAACGGTTCATCCCCACGTGTGTGGGGAACATCGGAGAGTAATCATTTCAATGGCCGTCCGGGTCGGTTCATCCCCACGTGTGTGGGGAACATATCATTCATCGGTTTCTCTATCGTACAGAGGCCGGTTCATCCCCACGTGTGTGGGGAACATCTCCTGTGGGGCGACTCCGGATTATCAGCGGGCGGTTCATCCCCACGTGTGTGGGGAACATATTCACGCCCTCCATGATGACGCGGACACTGACGGTTCATCCCCACGTGTGTGGGGAACATTTCCTCGCATCCCTTCCTGTCTCCCGGCTGTTCGGTTCATCCCCACGTGTGTGGGGAACATCTTATCTGGCTCATTTTAGCACCCAGGGATTCCGGTTCATCCCCACGTGTGTGGGGAACATCCAACCCAGCAACTGTTGAAACCTTATACAATCGGTTCATCCCCACGTGTGTGGGGAACATCCCTCTGGTGTTTCTGCAATATGATCACTAAGCGGTTCATCCCCACGTGTGTGGGGAACATCGTTCCAGGCTTTCCACGCGGTCGGCCGTTGTCGGTTCATCCCCACGTGTGTGGGGAACATGGAGGGTTTATCTATAGGCGACCCCCTAGGGCCGGTTCATCCCCACGTGTGTGGGGAACATATTTCCTGCGTCGCATTTTTATCGGCCTGTTCCGGTTCATCCCCACGTGTGTGGGGAACATCCAGGATGGCCAGAAGAATACCGACCAGCATACGGTTCATCCCCACGTGTGTGGGGAACATAAAAGCGGACGAAAGAAAAAGAAAAACAAATGCGGTTCATCCCCACGTGTGTGGGGAACATTCTAACCACCGTCCACATCCCGCGCAGCGCGCCGGTTCATCCCCACGTGTGTGGGGAACATTTCCCGATGAAAGACATTCCGGCGCAGATCGCCGGTTCATCCCCACGTGTGTGGGGAACATACTGTGGATCATGCCCAAGCGGAAATATAACGCGGTTCATCCCCACGTGTGTGGGGAACATACGGCCAGCGCTTTCTTCTCTTCTGTAGACGGCGGTTCATCCCCACGTGTGTGGGGAACATACTTCTTCTATCCCATTGATTCTATATTAAATTTTCAAAGAACCAAATTCCACCAAATATTTGGCAGTAAATTTCACGCTTGAGAAACCTCTTTTTTCTCTTCTTCCGGCAGGAAAGAAACAAGCTTTAATCCATCCATTTCCACTGGAATCCGCCGGTTGGCCCCCAATGTCATAAAATCAAAACCAGATTCTGTATTCGTACTCCAGGCCATGACGGCATTGCCGTCCTCTATTCCTGTTTCAATCTGCGACCAGATCATTTCCCGGACACGCCGTGACACTTTGCCGACGTAAACGCCGGCGCGGACTTCAAGGAGCCAGACCGCCAATCTTCCACGCAATCGAGGCGGTGCATTTTCAACCACGGTGACCAGCATCGCCGATACCCTCCTTATTCGGGATTGCCATCTCTACCGCTTCTTCGTGCGGTTTCGGTTTTTCCAAACCGCCTGCATGCAGGATTTCTTCGATAGTCGGGATAATGCGCGCCAGAATCTTTGATTGCCGAAATGCATCACGGCAAGCAATTCGCACTTCGCGCTCCGGTGCCTTAGGATTCTTCGCGGCAATACGAAATGCCACTGGAACCACCGTTTCAAACTTGAAGACATCCGCGATGTCATAAACAAAAGATTGCGGTTTGCCTGTATGAATAAATCCGACGGCAGGCGCATAACCCGCCGCCAGAATCGCTGCTTCGCAAATGCCATAGAGGCAGGCAGTCGCGGAACTCAGGCAACGATTGGGGACATCCCCGCTTTCCCATTCAGTATAATCGTAATTGCGGCTTTTCCAGGTAACGCCGTACTGACGCGCTAAAAGTTCATACATTTTTCTGACGCGAACACCTTCAATGCCACGCAATTGCTCAACGCTTCGTCTTTCCGGCGGCTCTTCCTTAAAGCGGATGGCGTACATTTTCCGGACAACTTTCAGCCGGGCCGTATCATCCAATGCCAGTTTGGCCTGATACAAAAGTCTGTCCGCCCTTGCGCCGCCCGGCTGGCCAGATGCGTAAAGCCTTACACCACCATCTCCCACCCAGACCAGCAGACAGCCGACGCGCGCCGCCAACACTACAGCGGCATGAGAGACTCGCGATCCCGGTTCCAGCATCAGACAGGCAACACCGCCTACAGGAATATGGGTACGGACGCCGTTTTTATCGACAACCACAAAAGCGCCATCCAGAACATCCAGATGGCCTTTATCGACAAAGATCACCGAGACGCGGTCTTTCATGGGAATCGGTTTCAGCGGCGGCAGAATCGGTTCCGTCATATTCGCTTACCCTTTTACTGTTTTCTTATTGTCACGTTTTTTATCACGTTTATCAGTTAGTATCACTTTTCGCCCTTTGTCCGTGTCTATCTGCCTGGCTGCATCTTCCAGAGCCTTGATGGTTTCAGCTTCGCCCAGTACCTCCTTGTATTTCCTGCGACGTTCACTAAAGTGTTCATATTCATTTCTGGCATAATCGTCTGCTTCCTGTTTAGTGACTTTTCCGGCATCCGGCAGCACGTGTCGCTCGTTGAATTTCAGAAATTCATCCAGCTTTGTTTCCCAGGCTTTCATGAAAATCTGTTTCCGACGAATTGCCTGATCTTCTGCAAAGTCAAGCCACATGACGACTATCCGGTTCAGTCCGTCGATTTCTTCTTCATGCAGATAATTCTTGGCAATGGTTACATCCGTCTTTCGAACTTCGCCGGCCTTCCAGCTTGTGAGCCCCATGTTGGGCAGGCCGGCGTCGGCGCGCTTTCTGATCAATTCCGCCGCCGTCATGCCGGTTGCGGCAAAGTGGAGCTTGTTCTGGATGACACTGAAGAATTTGTTTGTGTCCGGCTCAGAGGGGTTGTAATCGCCCGCCATCGCAAAGATTTCTTTCACCCGCACGTACATCCGCCTTTCACTGGCGCGAATGTCGCGGATGCGTTCCAGCATTTCGTCGAAGTAATCCGGAATGGACGAACCGGCCACCGGCGGATTTTTCAGCCGTTCGTCATCCATGACAAAACCTTTGATGATGTATTCCTTGAGCCTTTGCGTGGCCCAGATGCGAAAACGGGTGGCGACATGGCTTTTGACCCGATAGCCTACCGAAATGATAGCATCAAGATTGTAAAAAAGCTGCTGGCGTTCCACCTGCCTTTTGCCTTCGATTTTAACTTGTAAGAAATCCTTACAAGTTGCGCTTTCATCTAATTCACCTTCATTAAAGATATTTTTGAGGTGTATGGTGATATTCTGCGGTGTCGTCTGAAACAAATCGGCCATCATCTGCTGGGTCAGCCAGACTGTTTCATTATCGAGACGGACATCAAGCTTCACACGCCCGTCTTCTGTCTGATAAACGAGAAACTCACTTTTTGTCGGAAGGTTATTGGCCATTAAATATGCTCCCTTGATTCTTTCTTCCAGCAATGTGCATGCCGAGGGTGGGGGCAATTTGCCCCCACCCTTAATTTATACATTTTTTACAAACAGTTCCTTCTGCTTTTCCAGGTTAAGCGAATCCGTGACAAAATGTCACGAGTTTACTTCCTTGATTCTGCCCGACATCTTTCATGCCAGCTTCAACCTGTTACATTTGGAGCATTCAATAGTCGCTGAAGATTTTGTCATAAGCTTGCACCTCTATTCATCAGCCAGTTCAAATGGTTCCTACTGCTTTACTTCAAGGCAGGCAGTTTGAACTGTCGACAAATCGTCGATAGTTCAATTCCTTGAATTGACGTTGTCTCTATTTTACCCATTAAGCCCGCGCCAAGGATAAAAGGCCGCATCCAAAGGCCTTTGCCGGACCTATTCCTTTTCTAACCAGTTTCACAAATTCTTCCACATTACTAACATTCAATACACCTTGAAAGCTGACGGGTTGAATTTTCCCGGCGCGTTCTTCTTTTGCTTTGTAAAACCTTAAGGGCGTCATGGGATTAATGGTCAAGGTATCAAGAGTTGCCGCATCCGTGAATTTGCGTTCCAGCCACAACCGCTGATCGTCTTCACGAATTACGGGAACACGGCATTTCTTTGTTTCACCATCAATTGTCTTTCTTCCGGCTTCGTCATTGATTGTCTTTACTGGATTAGCGATTAAAAGGAAACGCAACCGTTGGTCGTTTTTCAATGCTATTTGATAATCCTTGCATGCCTGAATTCTCGCATTGGCATTCAGTTGATCCGGCTTTGTTTCCGATTGTAATAGAATCTCTGCATGCAATCGGTCAGCATGTCCAACCCGAAAGAGAAAATCCCGTGTAGCCTCTTCATCTTCTGGAAATAAACGCCACAAAGCCCTGTGCATTTCGTAGGGATTGCGGCAGGCGAAACCTGTTATAAATAATTTACTCAAGTACATGGTCACCTCCATAAACATAAAGGTTTCGAGAGGCAAATTGGCGCGGCTGCTGAATCAGCGGCACATCGCGGACACGCTTCATCCGATCACCTATCTTTTCCTCGCTGTATAGTGTCCCGCCGATGGGCTGTATCTCGTTGAAGGCCGTTAAAATATCAGGTGATTGCAGCCGCGCTTCAAATAGTGGCCTTGAAATAGGACAACTACGCCTGCCAAGATACGGGGTAAAAAGTGGCTGCTTCACCGCAGATTCGATCTGAGCAATGTGAAGCGCGGCATTCGTGTGATTCCACAGCGCAACCGTGAATTCCGCGTCATAAAGATATTCACGCCATGTTTGGATGGTGTCATGCTTCTTCAGACCTACATAATCTTCCCTCGCACCTTTCACGGTATGATAATCGATCATTTTTACGACCTGAAACCCCTTTAATGTACCATCGCTACGAAGCAACTGTCGCGTGTCCACCCTGACCGCCAGGCCGATACTGGTCGCAAGATTCTCCAGTCTGCCTTTGTCGTTGCGATTAATGCCGAGGCAAGCACCCAGTAATCCAAGAATGCCGCTTCGCGTCGGGAAATTGGCCGACGGCCTCGATCCCTCAAAAGTGTGCTCACCCCAGGCCTGCATAGGGCCGTGTAATTTAAGAATGAGAAAATCGCGCATAGGCTACCTCGCTTCGTTGCCGTTGTTTTTTACCCAATTTTCTAATTCTGCAAGAGTCTTCTTTTCCGTCATGAGTTCCGGCGGTTTTTTGCTGATGGAAAATGCCGCTGTCCGTTCGTCTAAACCATAACCTACATGAATTTTCCCCCAATATTCATTAAGAGCATCCACTGAAGGTTTCAGGAAACCGCCACCTGCTGATGCTTTGACAGGCTCTTCAAAAGCATTGGCTAGGGATACCGGTATATCAGAGAATGAAACCATCGCTAGATCGGCCAGATTGTGGGCGGCAAAACTCTGTTGCTTTGCAGAAGGAACTTCTGTTGCCATAAGGTGTAGAATGTGTGATGCAATATCAAGAACTTTTTCACGGGATACATTGCCAAGATTTTCCTGCAACTGTCCAATGTTCAAACTTGCATATCGATAAAATACGCCACTCGAGAATTCCTGCGTATCAAGATGGCCAGAACCCAGTTCTTGAAGATCATCAACGGCTGTGAACCAATCAATGTCAGCATCCACTGCATGTGTTGTAATGACATGGGCAACGGCAATAGCGCCATCCACCTTGCCAACTTCACTCATCAATCCCGAAGTCGCCATCCGTCCTGAAAGGGCGATATCGAGTCCTTTTGACAATGCTTGCCGCAGTACCACAATTTGTTCTTTTATTACTTTTGCGGTTTCCTTTTCGTCATGACCATTCTTAATATGCTCACAAAACCATGCCATTTCTTCAACAGCCCAAGGCGCTACAGCATCACCTTCTATAGGTATCTCTGTCTTAAAATCTTTATCTTTACTAATGAGGAGAGACATTGCCTTATTTATAACTTCTTCATCAAAGCCTCTTGGCTTTAATTTTTCAATAAATTTATCCTTCAAGTCGACAAGGTGCTTTGTACGGATACTGGCTTCTCCAAAATGTGATTTGTAATATCCGCTAGTTCTTATCGTACGTTTGAGACTTTGGCTGGAAATGCGTACACGGCGCTTTCCGCCAAATATGGCCGACTTTTGCATGTTCATATCATCACGATTAAGACACGACGGGCTATGGGAAATGAGTATATGATAATTGATAAAATTTTTATCCATTTTTATTATCCTTTCTTTTCGACATTTGTCGGTTTTGATTGATTCATGAAATATTCCTCCAGTAGATCTCTCTTGCTCCTCTCGTTCCAATACCAAAGTAACGTGGCTGTTTTCGGCCAGTTTACTATAGGTTCCACCATCTGCATTATGCGCCGTAGCTGAATCATGTCATTAGGTGGAGCGGAGCGAACCACCTGGAACAGTCTCTTTTCGCTGACCCCTTTCCCCCTAGCCAGGGCTTTACCGAGACCGATATCTTCATCGGTATGTCTGATACAAGGAAGACAAAAAATTAATCTTTGGTATGCTTGTTTTGCCCATTCCTGTGTAGCTATTCCACTGAACAGACGATAAAAGGCCGGTGTTACGATTAGTTCTCCCGGCGTTCCCACGCGCCGGAGTTCCGCTTTTTGGCCCGGGCGCAAATGCTCCCAACTCATGCAGAGAGCCATAAAATCAGGGAGTTTCTGTTTCTCCATTATCTCCTCCTTTCCCATTTTGTGGTTCAAGATTGTTTAAGTGTTTGTAGAGTGTCTTTCTTGCAACTGCCACTGTTCGGATCAGTTCAGGGTCGTTCAGGTATGGTCGGACCGCCTCTTTAAATAGGCTTTGAGCAATGTCTTTTAAAGCATGTCGCATTCTTGCAAGTTCTGGTTCTGCTTTTGTAAATTCAATACGTGAGAGGGTATTTTCAATGACCGGTTCAGCGCGACGGTAGAATTGCGTTTCCGTTGATTGAGTCAGCTTTACCCCCGCACCCTTTATGTCTTTTATACCTTGAACAAAAACATATATTGCTTTGTAAAGTGCATCCCGATACCCACGACCTAATGAAACCATGTGGTGAATAACATTCGTATGCTGATCCCAGCCGTGATTCAGCGTAAACACTTCATGACGCCTTTCCAAGATAGACGCCTTATTAGCGCGATAACCCCCTATCAAAAGGTGAAGCCGCCGTGCATTCTGTTTATAAAGTTCCCGTATTTGAAGGATGACTGCCGCAGGTTGTTGACCCTCTATGTTTGTTTCGTCAATTTCCTGCTGAACAACAAAACGGCTCAACTGTGTCCAGGCGGGCGCTGCTGTTGTAAATGCTGCATACTTCTCTTGCTTTTGCTCTTTTTTTGTTGTCATGACACGCGGCGAATGTGGGTGTGGCCACGTCCCGGTGACGGTGAAATTGAACTTGGCTTTATTAAATGATTTGAAAACAAGATCCGTTTTCATCCCACAACAAGAACAACTATCGGCCACAACTGGCGGTTGCAGTTCAATATACGCCGGTTGCCAAAATAGTCCTCTCAAAAAACCAATCTGTTCTACTTTTATTTCACCAGACATAATCGGTGATATCCAAGTTGGTTCCTGCCCACAGGTGCTTTCATGCCAGCGCATATATTGCTGGATTGAGTTTTCGGCTAAGATATTTAACCATATCGTTCTTCTCAGATGGTCGCCCTGAATCAAAGTTGTAATTGGCGAACTGCCGCGCAAACCTGCCTTAAAGCCACCACCAAAGCTTGGTGTACAAGATGCCTGATTAAATAAAGCAATTGCTGTGCATCCTGAACAAAGACTGTCTGCTAAACCTGCTTGATTGACAAAACAGCTATTTGTTGCACCAGTCACACCGGCAAGCAATTTATCCATATGCGTTACATCTTTTGCTTCTACCCCATGAACTTGCATGAACGGGTACTTCGGATGATCCAGTTGAAACCAATCTGCATACGGCTGCGCTGCCTTTTCATAATCAGTCTCAGGCAATGGTTTTGCGATGTAATTCTTCAATTCATTAGATGTGGTGGGTGTAATCAGCGCCTGGGTTACGCATATCAAAAGTTGCAATGCTGCAAGTTCCATATCGTCACGCGGCAGACATAATTCCCACTTTTCATTTCCGCAAAGAAGATGACTCAGGGTGATTCTTTCGGTTTTGCCACCCTCAAGCAGGCGAACCGGTATCCATTCATCATTTAAAAGGTTCATTTCTTTTTCTCCAGTCCAAAGTCTTTGTGATATTTAAAAGTCACGCCTTTTGAAAATGCACTATATCCGTCGCCGGCTTGTTCCATTTGTAACCAATATTTCCCGTCTTCCGGTTCGTTAAACCAGTGCTGCCATGATTTGGGTACGCCCACGCTATTTAGTGACAAACATTCTAGGCTTTTATATTCATCTTGTTGTTCCAGTATTGTTCCGTCCAGCAACATGGTACCTCGCGCAGTCTTGCAAAAAGGCACAATCGTCAGATTCATATCGCCATCCCGCGTAATAGCCGTTACGTGTGCGTCCGTATCTGTAAATGGATTCATGGCCGTTTCAATCATATATCGTGCTTTGTATTTCTGTATTTCTTCAATCTCAAATTTAAATTTTTCATAGCCTTTTTCGACTGCTTCCGGCTCACTTCCCCAGGCGGCATCTTTATAGCAAGCCTCGATCCATGTACGGTATGCATCGGGAAAGCTGATTTTGCCGCTTGGGGCATCATTTAGCATTTTTGCCGTTCGCCACAGAAGACGAGTGTTTGCATATATCTTGCCGTGCAATCCATAACTGTTACTGTCAGGCAACAGGATCGTGCATAATGGTGATTCAAATCCGGACGGTCGATATTGACGCATATGGCGGTGCAGGCGTCCGATGCGCTGAAATAAAAGATCAACCGGGCAGAGTTGTGTTATCAGCCAGTCAAAGTCGAGATCAAGCGATTGTTCAATAACCTGCGTTGCTACCAGAATCCTTCCCACCGAACGGTCGCCATCTGGTCCAAAAACCTGAATCGCCGATAGTTCCTTCTCCTTACGGTGGGCATAACAATAACGGGCATGGAAAAGATCAACTTGCACATCCGTCAACTTGCGCAGTTCGCGCGCTACGCCCTGTGCAACGTCAACGAGATTGCAGACGATAGCGACCTGTGCACCAGCCTTGGCAGCAGCAATCATTCGCCGAAATAAATTTTCATTGGGTTTCATTTCGGGCATATTCAACGGTTCTATGTTTACAGTCACATCGCCGGGTTGCTGTTCTGAACCAAGAATAAAGAATACCGGTTCATCGCCATTTGTCCACGTAACCAGAGGATAGAATGCCTTTTCACCGTAAACGGGTAAATTTGCGGACCATGAGGCACATAGCTGCCTACGCTGACGTTCAGGAAGCGTTGCTGAAAGGAGTATGGCCGAACCACCTGATCGCCTCTGTTGGGTTAAAACCTCTTCCAGTAGACCGTACATATAGGCATCATAAGCATGCACTTCATCCACAATGATTATGCTTCGCCCTAAACCGAACCCACGTATAAAGCGATGCCGCACAGGAAGGACGGAAATCAGAACTTGATCAACCGTGCAAATGCCTATTTGTCCCAGAAAAACGCGTTTACGGCTTTCGGCCAGCCATTCGGAACATTGAACCCAGCCGTCTTCACCTTCATAGCCAGCTAAAGCTTTATGCTTGAGTGCGGCAAATGCCGTATTGAAACGGGCTGATCCATGAGCCAACAATACATTCGGGTGATCATCGAAAAGTTTAGTCGCCATCAGTTCAATACGGCCGAGCATGGCATTCGCTGTCGCCTGTGTCGGTAGAGCAAAAACAATTGAATCGGCCAACCCGGCCTCGACAAGCCGCCATGCATAAGACAAGGCTGCCTCCGTTTTACCGCAACCGGTAGGTGCCTCAATGATTGTTAACCCTGCTTGTAACGGTAGATCCGCTACTAATGTTTGAACAGAGTGTTGTACAGCGCCAGATTTAAGCAATGCCTCAACACCTGAATAAGCATGTGGTTTGGATATGATTCCGGCAAGGTTGGTAATTCTGTCGGCATCGTTGTTATATTTGGAGATGAAATAATCTTCGAGATTGATAGGTTCTTGCATGTATTTGAAATTTTTATCATCACAACGAGACCCCAGCCAGTCAGATACAGAGCAGAATCCGGCCACTAGCGGTGAACATGCCGGTGGCATGTCATTTCGTGAAAGTCCAGCGGGATACAGGAATATTCTTTCCACTTCATCAAACCACACTCTTCTGGTATTTTGATCAATTTCTGCAAGTATCTGATCATAAGCTAATGGAAGTGTCTTTTCGGGAACCGATTCGGCAGATTTGATATGCCCATGATGTCCCATGACCGATTCAAGCCAGACTTTCCATAAAGACCATTGTTCTGGCGTACTTTCGGATGGATTATCAAGGAAATCTAAATCTGCGGAGGTGTTAATTGGATGAAATCCGAGTAATTGTGCATGATCCTGCATGAGCCAGAAAAGCCCGGATTCGCCATGATAGTAATTTCGGCAATCATGCTCAGATGGCAGGTTCTGGTAACTTTTTGTTTGTGGATAGAGTGAAGACCAGACAGGTTTTACACGCAGCTGAAACCGGATATCAAACTTGCCATAATCATGCAATGATGTGAAAAAGAGAACCCATGCGCGTATTTGATTTTCATGTAAATTTTGATTTAAGCTACAAAATGACCGCCGGATAGAAAGGCTTAAATCCCACCATTTGGCAACAACCGCCGCCACATCCAAACAGTGATAAGGCAGAAGATGATATTGTCCAGTTTCTTTGTCTGCTTTTCCCCAATATTTGTAATATGAAGGTGTCAAATCAGTCATTTTCTATCCATTGCCATCCAGACAGCCGCCACCATGCGGGCGTCGGCTAGCGCGCGGTGCCTTTGGATATCCGCAGGCAACGGGCCGACCAGGCGGCGGTAAATGGTTGCAAGTTTATAATTCGGCAGGCGCGGGTAACGTCTGCGGCTTATTTCCAGTGTGCAAAAGATTTGATTGCTGAAGTTCAATTTCAACCGGTTAAATTCCGATCGTAGAAACCCTATATCAAATTTGGCATTATGCGCAACCAAAACGCTATCTGCTACGAAATTTTTCACATCCGGAAAAACATTTTCCGGTTCCGGCTGGCCTGCAAGCATATCATTGGTGATTCCATGAACTCTGGAAACATGCCGGGGAATAGGAACATCCACGGAGACGAGGCTTTGAAATTCGGATACAATCTTGTTATTTTCCATTGCTGCCATGCCTATTTCAATGATTCTATGACCTTTCCGATGATCAAGACCGGTTGTTTCTACATCAATAAAAACCAGACGATTCAATTTTGCGGAACCTTTCCGGAAACTTTACAGTGAGCATCCCGGATCACTCGGGGAGTAATTCCTACATTTTTATCAACGAAATATTCTTGCATATAATTCGGAACGGTTTTACCCGGCATGCGCCTGGCTTACGAACCGTTCACTACGTAGGGAACAGTCACGACTGTTCCCTACGTTTTTTACCACCTCCGGGGCTTTTCGCCCCCGCCGGCGGGGGACAACATCAGTCAGTCACCATCTGCGAGGAACCAGCTTCCCGTTTTTCAGGGTCTGCAAGACTTCTCCCTGCGGTCGAAGTGACACGGAGGTCGAAGTGACACGGAGGTCGAAGTGACACGGAGGAGATTTGGCCTTGTTCTTTGAACCCTTTGCCTTGTATCTCTTCTTTATTCTACTCCCCCTGCCTCCCCACAGGATGTCCTACCGGAAAATATTTTTTTCAGTTCGCTCCGCAGCATTTTTTGTATTTTCTGCCGCTGCCGCAGGGACAGGGATCATTACGGCCTGTTTTCGGAGGCTTGATCGGGTGATCAAAATCAGGCCTGACCATTCCGGCGTGCATTGCTCCGTGCAGCTTCCCGCCGTGCCTTTGAAGGGTTTCCACGCTTACGGGCAGCAGGCCAAAAACCAGAATTTCCATTTCATCATCGCTTTTGGGTTCTGTGTCCGGCATCGCTTCAAAGATGCCGCTTCTTTCCTCCGGGAAGGCAACAGCGGTCACCACGGCGCTGGCGTCCATTACGTCCAGCATCTCTTCTGAAGCATTCACCTCTGCCTCTTCCGTCATTCCCCAGTGATGGGGCCGGAGGGACAATGCGAAGAACAATCCATAGGCCCAGTCTTCCAGATCAGGAAACCAGTCTCGTTTTATTTTCTTGTAATCGAAGGGAAAACAAAGCGTTTTGTTCATCGATGCGGCCATGAAGCGGTTGTAGATTTCCATCAGATAGCCGGCACAGTTCTGCGCGTCTTTTTCATCATCAAACCTCGGTCCGTTTTCCCCAAAGACCATCGGAAACCACTCACTGGGCATGACGGGGTCGGGCGTTATCGCCAGGCCGAAGAAAAAGCCGTGCAGCTCTGTGGAATTGAAGCTTTCATCGGGATCGGCCGCCTTGCACAGAATTATTTCCAATTCTTCCATTTCTTTGGTCGTAAACATTTTCATAATTCACCTGTACACCCCGTTAGAGATTTATCCTGTAAACTTGTCGTATGCGATAGGGATCGTTTTAGCCGATTCTTCACCCATCCCTGTTTTTAAATACTTTTCCCTAGCAAAAGCATCTGCTCTGTTTAACGATGCCTAATCACAGATCCGTTCAAAAGGTCCGCGTTTTCTTGTAGACCGAACCTTGCCTTCATTATGTTCACGAAAACGATCCCGTAAATTTTCAGTACATCCTGTATATAATTTACCATCTTGGGTGCTTTTCAAAACGTAAACATCGTACATAAGTCAATCAATCTCTAACGGGGTAAACCTTTCTCATTTTTTCGATTTCTTTTTTGACTTCATTTTTCAGGGCGGCAGGCGCTATAACTTCCACCTGCGCGCCGTAGCGCAGGATCTCCCGCTTGATTTCCCGGAAATCGGCCACGGGGATGGTCAGATTCAGCCGGCCGTCTTTCCCGATGGTTACTTTCTGGTCGGGATGCCAGCTCTGCTCGGCAATCCACGGGGCGATGTCTCTTGCAAACCGCAGGCAAACATTGGTGGTTTCCGGCCCCCGGAAAATGCCGAAGGTTTTCCGGATGTAGTCCTGCACTGACTTTGGCTCGATGCGGGCGTTGATCGGCTTGTCGCATCCGTCAACGGATTTGATTCTGGAGAGGACAAAATCCCGCAGTTCGTTCTTTACGCTGCAATGCGCGATGATATGCCAGGTGCCCATGTAGTTGAGCAGGTGCAGGGGCAGAATATCCCGTGCGGTGCTCTGATCATTGTGCGGTGAATAGTATTCGATACGAATGGGTTTGGACCACAAAAGTGCACCCAGCAGACGGTGAAAGATGACCTCGCTGGTGCGGGCGTAGGCGATGTTTTTGACGGATATTTTTTCGCTGATGTCATCGATGCTGATTTTGCCGGTGGTATGATTGGCGATGATCTGGTTGAGGAGTTTCTTTAACGATGATTTGATGTGTGTGTCCGGCACCGCGGTGGCCAGGCGAAAGGACAGGACCAGTGAAACAAGTTCGTCTTCATGCAGCCACAGGCCGGGCAGTTCCCAGGTGTTGTCTTCATAGATGTAGCCGCGATGGGCGGATACATACGCAAGCGGCGCATTCAGGCGTTCACTTATAAAGGTGATGCTGCGCTGGGCGGTCTTGGTGGAGATTTCAAATTCTTCCGCCAGTTTTCTGGCGTTGGGATGTCTGCTCTTTTTAACTTCGTTATGGAACCACAGGAAACGATGTAAGATACTGATGGATGACATGCAGCCTCCTGGCATAGCGTCACCGGGATCGGGTATGGGTAATGAGCGATTCTGTTATCTGCTGCTTTGAGCGTCTCAGATACTACAACTTTCAAATCTGTTTGCAAGCGGAAAAGCAATGGAAACTGTTCAGGTTTGCCACTCCCGGCATCAGATGCCACGCCTCCGGCACGCGCCGCAAGCCTGCCCCGTCTCAATCAGCCATGTCCATGCCGGTCTTCCGCATCAACCGGGCCGGCGGCAGCTTGGACGCCGGCCTGCGCCGCATTCCGGAGCAGACCGGAAAAGAACTGCGCATCCGATACCGGAAAAAATGACGGCCATGCCGGTTCCGGTTGATTATTGACGATAAATATTCAATATAATCAATTATTTCCAGGAGAACCGAGAACTCCGCAACAGCATTCATGTTTAATTAAACATTTTTGTTATCAGTGCCGATACAAAGGAAAATGCCTTTGTACAATCGGGCCAATCATCAGATACGAAAGCCACGGTAACTTGTACTTTTTTAAGATTCCGCGGCAGTTCATGGGTTTGAAATAACTCATCTTCGAGACAGAATAAGCCAGCAGCCCG
Organism: Smithellaceae bacterium; assembly: GCA_963682015.1. Taxonomy (GTDB): domain Bacteria; phylum Desulfobacterota; class Syntrophia; order Syntrophales; family Smithellaceae; genus UBA8904. Next base: position 1,375,906 of record OY820932.1, read on the forward strand.
TATACTGCCTGAAGAATAACCGGCAAGGAAAGCGTTTCTTATGGATCAAAAAACCATCTTTATCATCCTCATCATCATGTTTGTCATCAGCGACTTCGCCCTGTGCCTGCTCTGGCTTGAAAATCGCAAACGGGCGTCAGGCCTTATTTTATTGCCTGTTGCCTTCCTCCTGCAAACCGCCGGACTCGCCCTGATTTTCTGGCAGGAAATGATTCTGGACGTTGTCTCCGTGATCGTTGCCGGCAACTTGATATTTCTGGGGTTGATCCTGCTGATCATCGGGATGGAAAAGTTTCTCAACGTCAAATGGCACAAAACACCGAACTTTATCCTCCTGGGGATGAGCGTCGCCCTTTACGCCTACTTCACGTTTATACAGCCGAACCGGTATATCCGCGATTGTATCGTATTCAACGCAATGATCGTTATTCTCTACACCCAACTGGCCTGGCTTTTTCTGCGGCATGCATTTAAGGAAATACGCGGCATTGCCCGGGTAACGGCCGCTATTTGCGTTCTGCTGATTGCGGGCGGCATTTTGCGTCTGGTCATGCAGTCGCCCCTGCACATAGCACCGGCCATCAGGAAAGATGCCCTGGATCTGGCCGTAATCATGACCTATCTGATTCTCAACGTTTTACTGACCATCAGCGTGGTCCTGTTGGTTTCCGGAAGAATGCGGCGCGATATTCAGTATGAAGCAAACAAATTCAACAAATTCTTGAATAATGTCCCATTTGCGATTGTTGTCTGCCGGTTGGCGGATCAGGTGATCATCGATGTCAATTCCAGAATGGAAAAGCTTGCCGGCTATCAGAAAGATGAAATGCTCGAAAAAACCTTCAATGACCTGAACATGATGGTCAACCTCAAAGATCACAATCTGAGACTCGAACAACTGAAACTAGGCAGGGAAATGATCGCCGGCGAGTTTGCGTTAAGAAGAAAGGATACTTCCGTCGTCACCGTCATGTGTTCCGCCAGGGTAATGAATATCAACGGTGGCTCCTGTATCATCAACTGTTTCAATGATGTCTCCGAAGTAACCCACATCAGGAAACAACCGCTCAATGTTGCAACCTATGATCCGCTGACCGGAGTAACCAATCGAATGCTTCTTTACGACCGTTATGAAATGGCCATGGCGCACGCCCAGCGGAGCCAGAAGAAAATAGCCATTGCCATGATTGGTATGGACTCTTTTCAGGATATCAACGAAACATACAGCGAGACGGTCGGCGACAAGCTGCTTATCCAGGCCAGCCGGCGGATGGCCCGGTTTTGCCGCACGGAGGATACCGTCGTACGGTATCGGGGGGATGAGTTTATTATCCTGATGACGCATGTGAAGAACGAGGAAGCCGGCGAAAGCGCATTCAGAAGGCTGCTGCATGCATTCAAGGTTCCGTTTGTCATCAACGGCGAAACGATTAAGATCACCCTCAGCATCGGCATTGCGTTGTATCCGGACCATGGATCGGACATCAACGATCTGATCAGAAAAGCGGATATCGCCATGTACTACGTGAAAAAGAACGGGAAAAACAATCTGCGTTTCTTTGAAGAACATCCGGAAGGCAACGTGGCATCCTGATCAGGCTGCCTGTTTTTCCTGTTGCTCATCCGGCCGAGGCCGCGTCTCCGCATAGTTACAACGGATCGGATTCCTTGTTGAGTCGAGTCTTTTGGGACCTTTGTTGGGTCGAGTCTTTTGCGGGCCTGTCTGTTGTGTTGTTGGAAAAGGGTGTAGGGAACGGTTTGAAACCGTTCCCTACAAAGAACCTGATTTTCACGCTGGAGCAACCATTCGGGTTCAGACTCGTTGTTCGGCCAAGTCTTTTGGACTTGGCCTTCTCGACTCAACCCTATCCAAGTCATTTCAAACGTTACTATGTCTTTTTCTTTCTTCGCCGATTGCATTGGCGGCCAGCATGGCGTTGAGCACTTTTTCCGGCGTGATTTTTTCCGCTTCGTGATGAATGGACTGCTGGGGCTCGCAGGCCTTCTGCGCGGCTTTCATCAGTTTTGCGCTGTCCGCGCCGGCCAGGCCGATATCGGCAAGCACGGTGGGCAAACCGATATTTTCACAAAACGCATAGACGGTACCGGTTTCTTCCGGCGCGGCGTCGGTAAGCGCCAGTCCGGTCAGCACGCCAAAGGCGACTTTTTCGCCGTGATAGAAAGAATGCGTTTCGGGAAGAACGGTAAGGCCGTTGTGAACGGCGTGGGCCGCCGCCAGGCCCGAACTTTCAAAGCCCAGCCCGGAAAGCAGGATGTTGCATTCGATGATATGATCCAGCGCCGGCGTGACGATATTCCGTGTTACGGCAACTTTCGCGGCGGCACCGTGGGCGAGCAGCGTCTCATAACAGAGCCTGGCCAGATGAAGGCCCGCAAGTGTGCTCAGTCCGCCGCACTCGTTTTGCGATTGCGTGCGCTTGCAGGACCGGGCTTCAAACCAGGTAGCCAAGGCATCGCCCATACCGGATATCAGAAAGCGCGCGGGCGCCCGGGAGATGACTTTTGTGTCCACCAGCACGATCTGCGGATTCATTTTCTGATAGTGGACGCAATCAAAAGCACCCTCTTCCGTATACAGGACGGCGCATCCGCTGCACGGGGCATCGGTGGAGGCAATGGTGGGAACGATGATCACCGGAATTCCCGCGCGGTCGGCGGCGATTTTGGCGGTGTCGATGGCTTTACCGCCGCCCATGCCGACCAGCACATCCACCCGCTCGCGGCTGATTACACCCGCCAGGCGGGCCAGCTCTTTTTCACAGCATTCGCCGGAAAAGAGCTCGACGGAGATGGATTTGTTTTTTAAATCATCTGCGTAAGGAACAAGAACTTTTTCTTTTGCCGAGCGCGTCGCCAGAATCAGTCCTTTTTTGCCGAACACGCCGATCCAGCGGGTCAACTGATCCAGAACACCTTCGCCCTGGATGTATTTACCGGGAAAAACTGCTTTTAAAAACATGTCGGGGACTCCTTTCATCGTCTCGATTTTTTACACCACTTGCAGCCTGAAATCAAATAATGATCGTTGAATGAAGCGGCAAATTGTGTTTATGAATACCATGAACGGTCAGAGTGCAATGGGTTCTGAATGCCGCCTTCTAAAAAATTTTTCCCCGGTGAGCCGGACCGGCGCATGCCGGTGGCGGGTATTGACGGGGAAAAGCACGGCATTGATTTCACCCTCCCCCAACCCCCTCACATCAAGGGAGGGAAGATAAGGGTTGTTCACGCTGATACCGGGAGAGTAAATAAAGGGGAAAAGCACAGCATCGATTTCACCCTCCCCCGACCCCTCCCATCAAGGGAGGGGAGATAAAGGGGGGTACAAACTGGTCAAGCGTTGCTAATAACAGAAAAGGACCGGTAATCGCCGGAAAAAGATGATGACACAAAAATCCAGAGCAGTTGAAATTGATTTTAACGCGGAATTCCGGCGGGCGCTGGCGCTCATGGAAGAGACGACGCAAAACGTCCTGATCACGGGAAGGGCGGGCACGGGCAAGTCCACGCTGCTTTCCTGGTTCCGCGATAACACGGCAAAGAAAGTCGTCGTGCTCGCACCGACGGGCGTGGCGGCCGTTAACGTTGAAGGGCAGACGATTCACTCTTTTTTTCATTTCAAGCCCAGCGTGACGCCTGCGTCCATCAAACGAAAAAAGAAGGCGGAAAGAGGCTCGCCGACCATCTACAATAAACTGAAGACGATCGTGATTGACGAAGTGTCGATGGTGCGCGCCGATCTGCTTGACTGCATCGACAAGTTTCTGCGCTTCAACGGCCCGGATGAAAAACGGCCTTTCGGCGGCGTCCAGATGATTTTCATCGGCGATCTGTACCAGTTGCCGCCGGTGGTTTCGTCCGCGGAACGCGAAATATTCAAAAGCCATTATCCGACTCCCTATTTTTTCAGCGCAAATGTTTTCAGCCAGTTGAATATTGAATATGTGGAGCTGGAAAAAGTATACCGCCAGAAGGACGATGAATTTGTCCGCCTGCTCAACACCATCCGCAACCGCACCGTGACCGATGACGATCTGGCCAGGTTCAACACGCGCTGTGACCCTGATTTCGAGGCCCCGGCCGACACGTTCTATATATCGCTCACCAGCACCAATGATCTGGCCGACGGCATCAATGAAAAACGGCTGGCCGAACTGCCCGGCCGCGTCTGGAAAGCCACCGGCGCGATTGAGGGCGATTACGGAAAGGAATACCTGCCGACCGCCGTGGACCTGAAGCTGAAAAAAGGCGCGCAGATCATGCTGCTCAATAACGACTCGCTGGGCCAGTGGATCAACGGCACCATCGGCAAAATCCGCAAGTTTGAAAAAGACGACGAAGGCGAAGACGTGATTGTGGCGGATCTGGACAATGGAGACACAGCGCGCATTCTGCCTTATACCTGGAAAATCTACCGGTTTTTTCTGAAGAAGGAAGAGCTGCATTCGGAGGAGGTCGGATCGTTCCGCCAGTATCCGGTGCGCCTGGCCTTTGCGGTCACCATTCACAAAAGCCAGGGCAAGACCTTTGAAAACGCGGTGATCGATGTGGGACGCGGCACCTTTGCCCACGGACAGATGTATGTGGCGCTGTCCCGCTGCACGACGCTTTCCGGCATTGTCCTCAGGCAGCCGCTTCGCAAAAACCACATTTTAATGGACTGGCAGGTTGTAAAGTTTCTGACCGGTCTTCAGTACAGTCAGGCGGCAAAGAAACTGAGCCGTGAAGACAAGATGAACCTGATCGAGACGGCCATTGCCGGAAAGAAAAACATCGAAATCCTTTACCTCAAGGGACAGGATGAAAAATCGCGCCGGATCGTGCGTCCGCTGTTCATGGGTGAAATGGAATACAAAGGATACCCCTATCTGGGGATGGAAGCGTTCTGCCTGTCCCGCAGGGAAAAACGCATCTTTAACGTGGATAAGATTCTGGAAATTGCCCGGCCCGCGGACTTACCCCCGGACCAGTCGTAAGCGCCGGCATCCACACGGAGGATAAGCGGATGATTCGTCTTATGGCTTGACAAGTCATTACGCAAAATGCAATAAAGCACGGCAATTTACTTCAACTGCGGGAAAAAGAAAAGGAAAACGCCAGACTACGGGATTCCCTTTCGGCGAAATACGGAAGATGAAAGAGTTCATACCCAAAATGATTACGAAGGACCAGGCCAAAGACACCGGCATGGCCATGGTGCTCATCTGCCTGCTCATCGCTTTCTTCGGAAACATTCGTTTCTTTTATGGCATGGCCATCGCGATTCTGCTGATCAACATGACATGGTCTTCCTTTTTCAAGCCGGTGGCCAAAGTCTGGCTGGGCTTTTCGAATTTACTGGGTTCGGTCATGTCCAGAATTCTTCTGGGCATTGTCTTTCTGGTCCTGGTGTTGCCCGTCGGTTTCCTCCGCCGCGCAGCGGGCAAGGATTCCCTGCAGTTAAAAAAATGGAAAAAAGACCATGCGTCCGTGTTTAAAACCCGCGAGCATGAGTTTACATCCGAAGATATCAAGCATCCATATTAATCCGAGGAGAGTTTCATGGATTTTTTAAAAGACCTGTGGGGATTCCTGAAAGTAAGGAAAAAGTTCTGGCTTTTGCCGCTGATCCTGACGCTTCTTTTGTTCGGCGTTTTGATTGTTTTTTCCAGCGGATCGGCCGTCGCGCCTTTCATTTACACCCTTTTCTAGGAGACGCCGCATGTCGGGAGCCATCCTGGGCATATCCGCTTATTATCATGACAGCGCCGCGGCGCTGCTCGTCGACGGCAAAATCGTCGCGGCGGCGCACGAGGAGCGGTTCACCCGCGAAAAACACACCAGCGAGTTTCCGCACCACGCGGCAAAATACTGTCTGGAAGAAGGCGCACTCACCATCGGCGATCTGGACTGCGTGGCCTTTTACGATAAACCCTATCTGAAATTCGAACGGCTGCTGGAAACCTATCACGCCTTTACGCCCAAAGGACTCGCCAGTTTCACCCAGGCCATTCCCGTCTGGATCAAGGAAAAACTTTTCATGCGCAAGATGCTCAACGAGAGCATTGCCAAACTGGGAGAGGGCAAAGCCAGGCTGCTTTTCCCCGAGCATCATCTTTCCCACGCCGCCAGCGCTTTTTATCCGTCCCCCTTCGAAGAAGCGGCCATCCTCACCATCGACGGCGTGGGCGAGTGGTCCACCGCATCCATCGGCCGTGGCAGCGGGAATTCCATCAAAATCCTGCGCGAGCTGGATTTTCCACACTCCCTGGGCCTTCTGTATTCCGCTTTTACCTACTACTGCGGTTTCCGGGTCAACAGCGGCGAGTACAAGCTGATGGGGCTTGCGCCTTACGGCCACCCGGATTCGGAACAAGTGTTGTCCTTCAAGAAAAAGATTCTGGATCACCTGGTGGATATCCGCGAGGACGGCTCTATCCTGCTGAACATGGATTACTTCAACTACGCAACCGGCCTGACGATGTGCAACGATCAGAAATGGCGGGAGCTTTTCGGCATTCCGAAAAGGGAACAGGAAAGCGACCTGGACCAGTCCTACATGGATCTGGCGCTGGCCATTCAGCAGGTGACGGAAGAGATTATTTACCTGCTGGCGCAAACGGCGAAAAGTCTGACCGGCTGCAAAAATCTGGTCATGGCGGGCGGCGTGGCGCTCAACTGCGTGGCCAACGGCAAGCTGCTGCGCAAAGGAATTTTTGAAGACATCTGGATACAGCCGGCGGCGGGCGACGCGGGCGGCGCTCTGGGCGCGGCCTATGCCGCGTGGCATATCGGTCAGGGCAAGCCAAGGCAAATCGTGCCGGGACGCGACGCGATGGAAGGCTCTTACCTGGGGCCGGAATTTTCCTCCGATGAAATCCGGCGCATGGCCAAAAAATACCGGGCGCCTTATACCGTTTACGAAAACTATGATGAGCTGTGCCGGGTCACGGCCGATCTGCTTGATACCGGAATGGTCGTCGGGTGGTTTCAGGGACGGATGGAATACGGCCCGCGGGCGCTGGGCAATCGCAGCATCCTGGGCAATCCCTGCCGGCCCGACACGCAGAAAAAACTGAATCTGAAAATCAAATACAGGGAAGGCTTCCGGCCGTTCGCACCTTCCGTTCTGGAAGAAGACATCGCCGAATATTTCGACCTGGACCGGCCTTCGCCCTACATGCTGCTCGTCGCGCAGGTCAGGGAAAACCGTCTTAAACCGCTGCCGGAGAATTATAACCGGATGAAAATGTATGAGAGGCTCTACCATCTGCGCTCGGACGTGCCGGCCATCACCCATATCGATTACTCGGCCAGGATCCAGAGCATCAGCAAAAACACCAACGAACGCTTCTGGAAGCTGATCAACGCCTACAAGCAAAAAACCGGCTACGGGCTGGTGGTGAATACCAGTTTCAACGTCCGCGGCGAACCGATCATCTGCACACCCGAAGACGCCTACCGCTGCTTCATGCGCACGGAAATGGACTACCTGGTTGTGGGCAATTATCTTTTTGACAAAAAAGACCAACCGAAACTTCCGGAAACGGACGACTGGAAAACGAAATTCAAGCTGGATTAATCCCATTCATCCTAAAAAAACGGCGATTGAAGATAACCTTCTGCAATCGCCGTTTTTCGCACTGAAGAAAGCGAATCAAACTTTCAGAGAATCACCGTCGAGCTTCAACGATCCTTCGCTTTCAATTTACCTTTGGGGGGTTCGGGCGGAGGATCATTATCTCCCTTGCGCTCTTTAACTTCAACACCTTTGACGATCTTGCCGTTCTTGACGGTAACCTTGTCGCCGACGGCCAGGCCCCTGGCGCTGCCTTTGACGATCTTTTCATCGCCGTTTTCCGCTTTGATGGTAATATTCTTGCCATCGATTTTGGTAATGGTTCCCAGGAACATATCGTAAGCGGCCAGACTGATGCCCGAGCACCACAGTAAAAAGACCATTACCATAAACACCATGAAAGATTTTTTCATATGCTGCGCGCCTCCCTTCTTTGCTTCATAAATTTTTTTTGATTAGAACTGCCCGATGTGGAGTGAAGTATAGGAGACTCCGCTCTGTCTGTCAACGGATATCACGGTGCAAACATGCGACTACCCCGCCGGCTTTTTCAGATAGTTCAGGCGTTCTTCTTCCGGAAATTTTTCGATGGCGTAGCGCAGCATGGTGCGAGGCATGATTGGATAATGGCTCTTGAGAAATTCTTTTTCAACGGCCGGATTGCGTTTTCCCGTTTCGCACAGCATCCAGCCAACGGCTTTGTGGATCAGGTCTTCACGATCCTGAAGCAGCATTCTCGCGATTTCCAGCGCGTCTTCATACTGATGGTTTTTGATAAAGTAAAACGTGGCGAGGACGGCGATACGGCGCTCCCAGAGGCTTTTCGAACGGGCCAGTTTGTAAAGAATATTTCTGTTTTTGTCCGCCAGGTAAGCCCCCACAATCTGAGGAGCGGAAAGATCCACCAGGTCCCAGTTGTTGATGCGTCCGGTGTTTTTCAAATACAGTTCATAGATGGCTTTTTGACCGGCGGGAGTTTCTTTTGCAAACTTTTGAACCAGAATCAACAGAGCGCACAGGCGTTCTTCATGGTATGCCGACAAAAGCAGGCGTTGCACCTCATGAAGCGGCAGCGCTTTGAATTTTCCGGCCTGTTCGCGAAGCTGCGGTACACGGATGCCCAGAAATATATCTCCCTCGCCGTACTGCCCTCTGCCGGTTTTGAAAAACCGCTGCGAATGTTCGGCAATGACCGGATTGGCTATGGATTGCAGAATTTTGCTGATTTCCCGGGCGGTCATGTTTGATGTCTTATAATGGTCATATGGCCATTTCAACAATTTCTGAAATGGGAGAAAAAAAATCATCGTCCGCGATCGGTTCAAGATACAGCTCGATCGCCTCTCGAATGTTTTTCAGCGCTTCCTTCCTGTTGTCTCCTTCACTTATACATCCGGGCAGCGATGGAACCACAGCCGTGTAGCCACCTTCCGGACTCTTTTCCAAAACAACTCTGGTATTCATGACTGCTCCTTTATGAATATTTAAAATATCACAGGCTCAGACTCTTTTTTTCAGTTTCTGCACAACGTTGGCAAGATGATTTATTGATTTTATTTCAACTACTTCGACAATATCGATACAAAAACCGGAACAAAGTACAGGGCCGACATGGCCAGAATAACTACGCCTGCCCCGGCAATCAACCTGTCCGCCTTCACGATGACCCGGTCCCAGTCCGTCTTTTTTGCTTTGCGGATTGTTGTTCTGAACAATTCCCGGTTGGCCGGCAGCGCCGGATTCTCATTCATCGTCATCTGCATGGTAGACACTGCTGTTGTTGTCTGCATAACGTTTACTCCCTTTTTCCTGATCCGGGTTACATCAGATATTTTCTGACGGAGGCGGTGATCACGCCGCCTATTTTGAGTTCTTCCCTGGGGTGAATCTCGGGGTAAGCCGGATTGGCCGCCACCAGAACAACATCCGCGCCCTTGCGCCGGAAATACTTCATCGTCCACTGTCCGTCAACTTCGGCCAGAACGATGTCGCCGTTTTTGGGCTGGCGGTTGCGTTCGACCACCACCAGATCGCCGTCCATAATTCCCGCGCCGATCATGGAATCACCCGAAACCCGCAACAAAAAGGATGACTCCGGCTTGTCCACCAGATAGGCATCCATGGAGACGACATCGTGCACGTTTTCTTCGGCGGACACGGGAAGTCCGGCAGCCACGTTGCCGACCAGCGGAATGCCAAAAGAGATTCCCGACAGTTTCAAAAATCCCTGAGCGTCTTTTTCCAAAATGCCTTTTTCAATAAGTTTGTCAATCCAGTAGGATACAACGCTTTTGGAGCGCACCTCAAACAGGTCCATCATTTCGGTGTAGGTAGGCATGCGTTTCTGGTTGCGGTAAAAAGAAACCAAGCTCTGTTCAATGGATTTTATGTCTCGTGTCTTTTTCATGGCTCCCTTTATATAGAACGCGCGTTCTATTGTCAAGCAATTTTTTACCGGCATGTAGGGAACGGTTTAAAACCGTTCCCTACCGGGGTAAATATGCAGGGTTTATTTCGTCATGGTGTATTTCTGCTCATCCTTTGGCACATACCACTTGTCAAAGTTGTGGCCGATGCCGATGGGCGCGGGCTCGATGCCGCGGATGCGGTTGGAAATGATGATTAACTCGTCGGGAACATATAAAAAGGTATAGGGCTGGTCTTCCGCCAGGATTTCCTGGAAGCGGTCGTAGTATTTTTTGCGTTCCTTCTGGTCGAACGTGCCGCGGCCCTTCTCCAGCATTTCGTCAACTTCGGGGTTTTTGTAGAAGACAAAGTTGAGTTGCTCCGGCGCGGTCTTGCTCGAATGCCAGACGTCATAAGCGTCGGGGTCCTGCGGAATCGTCCAGCCCAGAATCACCGCGTCAAAGCGTCGCTTGTTGATGAACTCGGTTACGAACGCCGACCACTCCACAATGCGGATTTTCACCGTGATGCCTACTTCCTTGAGCTGACGCTGGATGATCTCGGCGCATTTCTGGCGGGTTTCGTTGCCCTGGTTGGTTAGAATCTCGAATTCAAAAGGCTTGCCGTCTTTTTCCAGCACGCCGTCGCCGTTGGCATCCGCCCAGCCCGCCTGTTTGAGCAGTTCGCGCGCTTTGGCCGGTTCGTAATTGTAAATTTTTACTTTGTCGTTATACGCCCATGTGCCCGGCTTGTACGGCCCCATCGCGGGCTTGCCCAGCCCCAGCAATACGCCGCTGATGATTTCATCCTTCTTAATCGCGTAGGATATGGCCTGCCGCACGCGCTTATCCGTAAAAAGAGGATTCTTCAGGTTGTAACCCATGTAGGTATAAGCAAAAGCCAGATAGCGGTACTTGGTGAAATTTTCCTTAAACAGGTTGCTCTCGGTCTGCCTCGTGTATTGCAGCGGCGTAAGACCCATCATGCCGAGGTTCTGCGCGCGCAGCTCCAGAAACATGGTGGCGGTGTCGGGAATAATGCGGGTGACGCGGCCGTCGATATAAGGCCGGCCGTCAAAATAATCTTCGTTGGAGATAAGGACGATCTTCTGCCCGGCCACCCACTCCTTGAACTTGTAAGGGCCGGTGCCGACGGGATGGCGGGCCAGCGGGCTTTTAGTGATGTCTTTTCCTGCCAGCAGATGTCTGGGCAGAACGGCCGCCCCCCAGCTGATCAGCGCAGGTGCAAAAGGCTTGTCGTAGGTGACGCGGAAGGTGTAATCATCCAGCATTTCCGCCTTTTTGACCTTCTGGAAATCTCCCGCATAAGCGGTGGGCGTTTTGGGGTCCACCGTCACCTGGTAGGTATAAAGCACATCCGCGGCAGTAAAAGGTTTGCCGTCGTGCCAGCGAACGTTCTTTCGCAGTTTGAAGGTAATGATCAGGCCGTTGGGGCTGATGTCCCATGACTCGGCCAGATCCCCCACGATGTTCACGTTTTTGTCGTACTTGACCAGTCCGTTGAAGACCATGCCGCCCACAGCGTGAGACGCCGAATCGGATGCCAGAAGCGGAATCAGGTTGCTGGCGTCGCCAATGTCGCCGCGCACCAGGATGTCGCCGTACGCGGGAGGCTTGTCCGCTTTTTTGGGGCCGTTGCCGTTTTGCCCCGATGGACCGCAAGCGGCCATCGCCAGAATCACCATTACACAGATAAAATAGTATATTGTTTTCATACCGGTTTTCATAATCCAGCCCGCGGATGTTTGCAACAGGATTTTCATCATCATCCCCCCTCGCCTTCCGTCTCAATTATGACTTTGACCTCCGGCGGATTACATTGTAATATCGTATGCAACTAAAAATAATGTCAGGCGAATCCGAATGACCCGGGACGACAAAGACAAAGCGGCGCAAAACGCGAGGCGCAGAGAATCGATGCTGATGAGGGCCGCAGGCGTCTGGGACATTCTGTCCGATGCAATCAAGAATTTCCGGCAGAACGGAGACGTCAATCAGGCGGCGGCTATCGCCCTGTACGCCATCTTATCCGTTATTCCTCTCCTGATTCTGACCATCATCGCCGCCGGAACCTTCTTCATTTCCAACCAGAATATTCAAACGGATATCATGGGCGCCGTTCAGAATTTTCACCCCTATTTCTCCGAAAAAATTTTCAGGCAACTGGGGCAAATCGAAGGCAAACACAAAGTGCTGGGCTGGATCGGGCTTCTGGGTCTGGTCTGGCTCTCCGCCGCCATTTTCAACGCCGTGGAGTCGGCGCTCAACATCATTTTCCGGTCCCGGCAAAAACGCAATTATTTTTTCTCCAAGCTGATCGCCTTCTGCATGATCCCCGCCGCCTGGGTAATCGGCGGACTCAGCGTTTTTACCAGTTACGTTGCGGTCCTCTTTGCCGAACAGCCCCTGGTTTTACCCGGCGGCGTTGAAATTTCATTAACCGCTCCGGCACAAATTCTTTTGCGTTATATTATTCCGTATCTGATGGTGGTGATTCTGGTTACGGGCATTTACCGCATCATTCCCACGCTGAAAATCCGTTTTTCATCGGCACTGGCCGGCGCCGCGGTTTTCGCGTTTCTTCTGGAAATCGCCAAACAGTTTTTCACCTGGTATGTGGCCAACTACACTCGCTACAATGTGATATTCGGATCTCTGGAAACGGTCGTCATCCTGGTCATCTGGGTTTTCTATGTGTCGCTGATCTTTTTGTTCTGCGCTGAAATGATGTCATCCTACGAGCGGCGCGATCTCCTGCTTCTGGAACGGGCACTGCTTCAACCGCATCAATCCAGATTCAAGATCGATGAACGGCTCTTTCACCGGTTCGGCCGAACGTATCCCCAAAACAGCATCATCTTCCATGAAGGGGATGCCGGCTCCGAGATGTTTTACGTCCTGTCCGGACGCGTCTGCCTGGAACGCATCGATTGCCAGGTTCAGAAGACACTGGCGGAAATGGGTCCGGGACAATACTTTGGCGAAATGGCCGCTCTGATCGATGTGCGGCGAACCGCAACGGCGCGCTCTCTCGAAGACAGCCACCTGGCTGTAATTGACAACGCGACATTCGGGAATCTGATTCTCGAGAGCCGGGAAGTCGCATTGCATATGCTGCGCGAATTTTCCACTCGCCTGAAGCATTCCAACGCCGCTCTGGAGGAATTCACCAACCTGTGGACACGCATGGTGATCCTGGTGCATTTTCTGGATCGGCCCCAGGCCAGGCTTGCGGACCACATTATCGCCATCAGCCAGCTGACCCGGAAAGAATCGGAAGAAATTGGAAAACTTATTCAGGAGCTTTCCGATCAGGAAATTCTGATCGTCAACGACAACGGGATTGCGCAGGTCGCCCACGACAAGATGTGGTCCATGCTGGATACCGGCACGCTGAAAAACTGTTACCTGGACGAGGCAAAAAACAATCGGGATGAGACCGTTGCCAAGAGCAATTGATCGACCGCAGATACGAACGCCGCATAGATCAACTCAAAATAACATTTGCAACTGCTCTTGTCATCTTTAGTCGTCATCCCGGCAAAAGCCGGGAACCAGCTCAAATAATATCCATTCCAGCCTGCGCCAAAATGACAACGCATAAAGATAACCGTCCGATGAGGAAGCTCGCGACCCCGGCCTTCGCCGGGGTGGACTGTGCCGACAAAGACAGCGCTTTGCTTCAGAAGCGGAACTACACTTTGCGGCGGACCAGCCTTTTACGCACAACCGTTTTGACGCCGCCGGCCGGCGGCCCTGAAGACGGCCCCTGAGGAGGCGCCGGGGATGGTCCTGAAGGTATGAGCGGCTGCCGATGCTGGCAGGTGGCACGCGGGCATTTCAGCAACACCTGCCCCGCGTTGTCCGTCACTTCGACCATGAATGAATTCTTGCAGCGCGGACAGGCTGTCTGATGCGGCCTGCCCCAGCTGATGAAATTGCACTGGACTGATGTACAGGTATAAAAAAGTTTCCCCGCGGCGGTTTTTTGTTCCTTGAGCGAATTCTTCTTGCAGAGCGGACAGATCAGTGAAAGCTCTTTTTCAAAAGCGGCGATTCTGGCGGCAATGGAATCGTCATCCACCACCGTCTCCTCGAGTTTTACCGCCTGCGCCGGGGCTGCCGCCTGCGGCTCGTCGGAAACCGGCATAGCCGGAGAAGCAGCCGTTGCTTCTTCTTTCGGCAGGGTCGCTTCCCGCTCGGCCTGCTGAACGTCTTCGAATTCTCCCGCCAGCAGATCATCGGAAAAAACACTCACCGGGACGGGCTTGTCAATTTTTGCCATGACCGCGCTGGTCACGACATAATCGCGGATGATCGCGGAACTGCCGGGTTTGATTTCTTCCGTTTTCCTGGGCATGGCCGCCGGTTTGGTCTGCGGGGCGGTCACCACCGGGATCTTCGGTTTGGGCAGCGGCACGCCCTGCTTTTGCAATGTCTGATCAAAGCGCGACAGCGCCGATTCCACGTCGGTGCGGCCGCTTACGACTTCCTGCAGCGTCTGACCGATATACGCCAGCATGCTCATTCCCTGCATTTTGGGATAGATCCGGTTGAGCATCCGCGCGGTTTCGCGGGTAGCCTGGTAGGAATAATAGAAGTTATCGGGTTGCAGATGGAGAAACTTCGCGGCCACCAGTTCGGAAACCGCCTGTTTTAAATTTTCATCCGTTTCGATTCCGGCTTCCCGGGCATCGGCCAGAAAGGTCTCGAGCGAATAGCGCTCGCTGACATCTCCGTAAACATCTTCAATATCCAGTTCCCGTCCGCCGAAAAGAATGAAACAAACAATATTGTCCAGTGTAAAGGACAGACCGCTGACCGACTGCGCGGTTCCGGTCAACCGTTCATAATGCTTTGTAAATATTTGCTCAAACTGAAGCTTTAAGGTTTCCTGCATTTTGTTCCCCGATGATTTTCTGTTTTTTTTACAAAGATGTTGGACATCTATTCTTCTATATCGGCAGCCCCGTCGAAAATATTACTGTTTTTTTAAACTTTTTTTAATTATTCTTCAAGGGCGCCGGCATCGTTAAAGTAATTGGGGTCATGCTCGATATAGTATTAACATCTTTACGGATCGGGAGACATTAGCCGTGCCCATTATCATCAAGCTTCAGGATATCGATGAAGCCATTGAAAATCTTCGCTATAAAAACGAAACCACCCTGAAATTCAAACTGTTGCGGGCGGTTCGGCAATATTATACCGACGAAACGTCCGCCGAATCCCTCCAGGGAATTGACACGGAAGAGCTGGTCAGAACCGTCTGGGAAACCGGGGATGACCGCAATCTGCTTAAAGCCAAACGGAAAAATTTCAGCAGCCTCAAATCCAGCGTCAACAGCGACCTGAAAAAACTTTACGCGGACGGGAAAAATCCTCAGGGTATCATCATCGGCCACAACAACATTTTCAGCATTTCCGACGAGGCCAAAGACAAGGCGCTGGCCGGCATCATGGATGTCTTCCGGGAAAAAGGCATCGACACGCAGAGCAAAATCAGTGAAATCCTGGCGGCCCTGAACGATATCCTTTCCTCCGCCATATCGGATACGGACGCGGAAAACACCAAAGAAGAAATTGAACGTCTGAAAACCATTCTGGGCGGCATATCCGGCAAACTGGGACTGTCTCTCGCGGACATTATCCGCCGCGCAAAAGCGGCGGGCGGCGAGGCCGCTCCCTCCAGGGAATCGGAAGCCGCCGCGCCCGCTGCCGGGGATGACGGCCGGGATCTTTCCGGATACATCCGGGGCGGACTTTCCGTTATCGATCAGGGCCTGCAGGGTCTGGTCCGCGAAATTGAAGAAGCATCCGCAAACGCAACACAACAGAGCCTTGTCGAATCCGTGCGCGGGGCCATCGAAGACATTGTCTCAGTTCTCAGGGACTCCAAAACCGACACATCCGGAAAAGCCCGGCAAATCATCGTATCCGTTTCGAAAATTCTTACCGAAACCATGGAGTCCCGGGGCGACGAACAGGCCATTGATCAGGCGGGCCGTCTTAAGCAGATCTTTCAGGAGTTGACGGAAAGTACGGAAGGTACGACGGATCGCGCAGAGCAAGAGGAGACGGGACGGGAGGTAACACGAGGGCAGATAGCGGGCGGCAAACTGATGGACAGGTTTTCCGGCATCCTCGAAGACGAAGAACTGAGCACAGTCGATAAGATCGGCAGGATCATGGCCGCCGTGGAAGACTCCATCGGCGAGGCGCTGACCGAAGAAGAAACGGGATTAAACGACACGGAGATCGCCGAGATCAGAAACGCAATGGCCAGCGCCGCGGATCGTATTGAAACTCTTGTCGAAGGGACGGTCGCCGGAATCGATGGCGCGCAAACAGGCTTGGAAGACTCCCTGCGCAGGGCCATGACGGATATTCTCCAGACCCTGCGGGATACGGAAACAAACGCGGCGGACAAAGCTCAAAAAATGATCACTGCTCTTCAGGGGGTTCTGGATGAAGCCTTGACCGGGGCGGGCGGCGGTCTGCCGGACGATCAGGCGGGTGCACTCAAACAAATTTTCTCTGAAATGGCGCAGATCGCCGTACAGGAGGCATCAGGCGGATCCACGGAACAGGCAGGTGATCTTACGACACCCGCGGCAATCGCGGGCGGCAAACTATTTGCAACCGTTTCCTTTATTCTCGGCGATGAGGGGTTAAGCGACGCCGACAAGGTTGGCAGAATTCTGGCCGCGGTCAATGACGGAATGGATGAAGCGCTGGCCGAAGCAGGTGCGGCCTGGAGCGATGAAGAGCAGAAGCGCATCCGCGAAGTGATACGATCCATCACCGGCGGTCTCGGCGCACTGGCCGAACTGGAGATCGTTGAAGAAGTCGTCGGGGAAGAAGCGGGAGAATCCGCCGAATCCGTTGAAATTGTGGAAGAGATTCCGGCGGGCGACGCCGGTCAGCAAAGTTTTGAGGCGGAAACGACAGACGCTGTTCCCGGCGCCGGCAAAATTCTGGAGGTTGTGGAAGAAGTCATCGGCGGCGAAGCGGGAGAGGCTTCGGTTTCCGAAGACGCGGGGATTGAACCGGCCGCGGAAATGGTGATTGAAGAGACCGGCGCCACTCCGGCAGGAGAAGTGGAAGAAATCATCGAAGAGATTGCCGTCGATGCCGGAGCCGAAATACCGGTTGAAGCGGAAGCGGCCGGTGTGGACGCTCAGGAGTCCGTGGACAAGGCTTTTGCGGATATCGCGGATATTCTTCACGACACCGAAACGGATACCGCGGGCAAGGCCGCAAAGATCATGGCTGCCGTGGAAAACCTGCTGGGCGGATCCATCGATACGGCGGACGGTTTTTTTGAAACCGTGTCTGACATTCTTGATGAAGCAAACCTCAACGACACTGAAAAGCTCGGTAAAATCATTGCCGCGGCAAACGACATGATGGGCGATGCGCTGGCTGAAGCGGGTACCGGGCTAAGCGATGAAACTCAGGCTCACATCCGGGAAATCATGCACTCCATCGGCGACCATCTCGGCACACTGGCCGGGCTGGAAGTTGTTGAAGAAGTCGTCGGGGAAGGAGCGGGAGAATCCGCCGGATCCGTCGAGATTGTGGAAGAGGTTCCGGCGGGCGACGCCGGCCAGCAAAGTATTGAGGCGGAAGCGACAGACGCTGCTGCCGGCGCGGGGGAAGTGGAAGAAATCATCGAGGAGATTGCCGTCGATGCCGGAGCCGAAATACCGGTTGAAGCGGAAGCGGCCGGTGTGGACGCTCAGGAGTCCGTGGACAAGGCTTTTGCGGATATCACCGACATTCTTCACGACACCGAAACGGATACCGCGGGCAAGGCCGCAAAGATCATGGCTGCCGTGGAAAAACTGCTGGGCGGATCCATCGATACGGTGGACGGGTTTTTTGAAACCGTGTCTGACATTCTTGATGAAGCAAACCTCAACGACGCTGAAAAGCTCGGTAAAATCATTGCCGCGGCAAACGAGATGATGGGCGATGTGCTGGCTGAAGCAGGTACCGGGCTGAGCGATGAAACTCAGACTCACATCCGGGAAATCATGCACTCCATCAGTGACCGTCTCGGCACACTGGCCGGATGGGAAGTTGTTGAAGAAGTCGTCAGGGAAGGAGCGGGAGAATCCGCCGGATCCGTTGAGATTGTGGAAGAGGTTCCGGCGGGCGACGCCGGTCAGCAAAGCTTTGAGGCGGAAGCGATAGACGCTGCTGCCGGCGCAGGGGAAATTCTGGAGGTCGTGGAAGAAGTCATCGGCGGCGAAGCGGGAGAGGCCGCAACCCCTGAAGACGCGGGGATTGAACCGGCCGCGGAAATGATGATTGAAGAGGCCGGCGCCACTCCGGCAGGAGAAGTGGAAGAAATCATCGAAGAGATTGCTGTTGATGCCGGAGCCGAAATACCGGTTGAAGTGGAAGCGGCCGGCACGGAGGCCGGTGTGGACGCTCGGGAGTCGGTGGAGAGAACGCTTGCGGACATCACCGACATTCTCCGGGACACCGAAACGGACGCCGCGGGCAAGGCCGCAAAGATCATGGCTGCCGTGGAAGGAATGTTAAGCGACGTCATGGAGGCGGCCGGCGGCGGGTTTTCCGGAGGGGAGGCGGACGAACTTAAACAAATCCTCCACGGGATCACCGGTGGAATAACGACAGGAGAGGCCTTCACAGCGGATCAGGCGGGAAACCGTCTGGCGGCAGCGGTTTTGGATATTCTCAGCGACGGCAACCTCAGCGCCGGTGAAAAACTCGGCAAAATCATGGCCGCGATGAACGACCTGGTCGACGAAGCCCTGGACGGCATTTCTGCGGGATTAAGCAAGGAAGACCGGGAACGCATCCGCGAAATGATGACCGTGATCACCGGAAATCTTGACGCACTGGTGCAGGAGGCGCTGTCCGGCCTGGAAATCGTTGAGGAAGCCGTCGAAGAAGACGCGGGCACGAACCAGGCAAAAGCCGGAGCTTCGCCGGAAGCGGGAGCAGACGGAACTGCGGCGGACCAGGTCGAAAAAATCATCAAAGAGGTTACGGCCGAAGAGCCATCCCCGGCTGAAACGGAAGCCCGGGGCGGTGGAATGGACCCGGAAGTTCAGGAATCAATACGCAGGGCGTTTGCGGACATCACGGATATTCTTCAGGACACCGACACGGATGCCGCGGGCAAAGCCGCAAAGATCATAGCCGCCGTGGAAGGAATATTAAGCGACGCCATGGAGGCAGCCGGAAGCGGATTTTCCGGCGGAGAAGCGGACGAACTTAAACAAATCCTCCACGGGATCACCGGCGGAATATCGGCAGGGAGTGCCGCTGCGGATCAGGCGGGCAGCCGTCTGGCGGCAGCGGTTTCCGATATTCTCGGCGACGGCAACCTCAGCGCCGGCGATAAGATCTCCAGGATCATGACCGCCGTGGAAAATTTGATCAGCGAAACACCGGGTGGCGAAGACCGGGAACGCCTCCGGGAAATGATGGCCAATATCACCGGCAACCTTAACGCACTGGGACAGGAGGCGCTGGCCGGACTGGAGATCGTTGAGGAAACTGTTGAAGAAGGCGTCGGGAAAGGCGCGGCCGACACGGCCGGGGAAACTTCCGAAGGCGGCGCAAACGAAAAGCCCGCCGGTCCGGAAGAAACAGGCCATGGTGCTCCGGGCATTCAGGTGACCGCCGCGAACACCGACATTGACTCGGAGCTGCGGGAAAAGACCGATCTGCTGACGCGCCTGGCCGAGGCCGCGGGTGTGCTGGCGGGGCTGGGACCGGATTTGGGCGGCAGCATTTATACGGAAGAAGAAATTCGCGGGAAGGCCCAGTTTCTATCCGAGGAATTCGACCGCTATCTGAGCGTCCGCGACAAGTTTTACAATGCACACGTTCTGATCAAAGGAGGAGATTATCGGGTGGGCGACGCGCATCCGGCCAGAAGCGTCCTGCCCGAACAAATCGTTACACTTCAGGATTTCTATATCGGCAAGTTTCCGGTAACCAACGCGCTTTTTGAAATTTTTGTAGAGCAAACCGGTTACGTGACCACCGCGGAAAAATACGGTTACGGCCTGGTTTATTATCCCCGCATGCAACGCAGCCGCGATCCCATCACCGGCGTGGAACGGTTTTCACTGCATACTCAGGCATACAGCAAGAAAATACAGGGTGCCTGCTGGCACCATCCGGCAGGCCCGGACAGCTCTCTCTACCTCAAGAGAGCACATCCGGTGGTTCAGGTAAGTCTGGAAGACGCCCAGGCCTTTGCCGTCTGGACCGGCAAAAGACTTCCAACGGAAATGGAATGGGAAGCCGCCGCACGCACGGCGCAAAGCCTGATCTACCCCTGGGGCAATGAGTGGCAGGAGAACGCCTGCAATACGGAAAAAAGCCTGCACGGAGATACGACGCCGGTAGACCATTACGCGCAATTCGGAAATTCCGCCGGGGTTGCGGACATGCTCGGGAATGTTCTGGAATGGACCAGCGATGTCATCGGGGATAAGGAAACGTCAGACACGTACATCGTCAAGGGCGCAAGCTGGATCGCGCACGATGAGATCAGCCTCACCGACCGCCATTACCTGGAAAAAACCGTTTCCTCCAACATCATGGGATTCCGCTGCGTCGCGATTTGAGCGGATGCCGTCTTGACAGAAGCCTGTTTCTTTGAAATACATTGCTGAAAATCAGCTTTACCGGAGGTAATATGAAAGCAGCAGTTCTGCACGGCGCAAAAGACATTCGTACCGAAACCGTTCCCGATCCCGTGTGCGCGCCTCACGGCGTCATCATTAAAGTCAATTCCTGCGGGGTTTGCGGCTCCGATCTGCATGTTTATAAGGAAGACGGACACGAGGGCACCATTTTCGGACATGAATTCAGCGGCGATATCGTGGAAGTCGGCAAAGACGTTCAGGGGATAAGCACCGGCATCCGCTGCACGGCCGTCGGCTTTTCCCCCTGCGGGAAATGCTTCTGGTGCAAGCAGGGGAAGACGCACCGCTGCCAGGCCATGGATTTGCTGGGATACCAGTTCCCGGGCGCGATGGCCGAATACGTCCATGTTCCCTTCGCGGCGCCCGGCCGCACCATCTTCCCCCTGCCCGACGAGCTTTCCTATGAAGACGCAGCATCGGTGGAACCTCTTTCCATTTCCTACTTTTCCGTCAACCGGGGGCAACCGAAACCGAATGAAACCATTGCCGTCATCGGCATGGGCGTGATCGGCCTTTACGCCGTCCAGGTCCTGAAAGCCATGGGCGTGGAAAAAGTCATCGCCGCCGGTCGCAGGCCTGCTCGGCTTGCCGCCGCAAAACTCTGCGGCGCGGACCCGGTGATCGACGCTGCCGGTCAGGACACGCTGGCCGCCGTCATGGAAGCCACGGGAGAACTGGGCGTGAACACGGTTGTGGAATGCGCGGGCAACCAGACCACTTTCGACCAGTCGGTGGCCATGGCCCGCGGCGGCGGCAAGATCTTGCTCGTCGGTGTTTACGAAAAACCGCTTTCCTGGCAGCCTCTACCGGTAATCAGTAAAAATCTGACGCTCGTCGGATGCCTGGGCGGCAACTTCCCGGCTTCCATCGACCTTTTGAAAACCGGTAAAGTAAAGACGCAGCATATGATTTCGCATCGCTACGGGCTGGATCAGGCGCCGCTGGCGTTCCAGACACAGATGGAATCTCCCGATGCCGTCAAAGTCATGATCAAACCCTGAAAAGGCCTACAGATGAACGAAGAATACTTACAGCCGACCCCATTCATCAACAGCGATTCGCCGGAGATTCAGGCTTTTGCGCAAAAAGCCGTGGAAGGCGCCAAAACACCGAGCGAAAGAGCCGTCAAGCTTTACTATGCCGTCCGCGACGGCATCTATTACGATCCCTACCGGATTACCCCCACGCAGGAAGGTTTTACGGCCAGCACGATCCTGAAACAGGGTTATGGATATTGCGTAGCCAAGGCCATCGTGCTGGCTGCCGTGATGCGCGCCCAGAGCATTCCCTGCAAACTCCACTTCGCCGATGTGCGCAATCACCTGACGACCCGCCGCCTCAGAGAGCTGATGAAGACGGATACTTTTTACTGGCACGGCTACAACGATGTGTGGATTGACGGCCGCTGGATCAAGGTAACGCCGACCTTCAACCTGTCTCTGTGCGAAAAATTCCGGGTAAAGCCGCTGGACTGGGACGGCAGGGATGACGCGGTCTTTCACCCGTTCGATCTGGAAGGACGCAGGCACATGGAGTACATCACGGATCACGGTACGTTTTCCGATGTACCCTTTGACGCGATCATCAACACTTTCTTCACCTGTTACGGAGACGTTTCGAAGCATTTCCCGGAAGGCGCCGCGCCGGCCGGGAATTTCGAGCAGGAAGGCGAAGAGGAGGCCCGGCAGAAACAGGTATGACCCGCAACATCCATTTACAGGAACTCAAAACCATCCTGGACGACCGGCGGGTTTCCGCGGGCGATTCCGTGCTGGATTTACATTCCCACGACGAATCGTTTCATGCGCCTCATCGGCCGGATGTCGTGGTCTGGCCGCATACGACCGACGAAGTCAGCCGCCTGGTCATCTGGGCCCGCCGGAACAGAGTGCCGGTTGTCGCGTGGGGCGCGGGAACCAGCCTGGAGGGCAACCCCATTCCCGTACACGGCGGCATGGTCATCGATTTCAATGAAATGAACCGCGTCCTGTCCGTTCGTCCCGAGGACTTCCAGGTGGATGTTCAAGCCGGCGTGATTTACAAGGAACTCAACAAACAACTCGCCCGGGACGGCCTTTTCTTTCCTCCCGATCCGGGGGCGGCGGCAACCATAGGCGGCATGATCGGCAACAACGCAAGCGGCATCCGTTCCGTGCGCTACGGGGCAACCAAAGATTACGTCATGCGGCTGACGGCGGTTCTTCCGGACGGGACCGTCATCCATGCCGGAAACCGCGCGCGCAAATGTTCCTCCGGCTACAACCTGCCGGCACTGTTCACCGGCTCGGAAGGCACACTGGGCATCATCACGGAAGCCACGCTGAAACTGGTCGGTCTGCCGGTGAACTTCATGGCCGTGCGGGCAACCTTCCCGGCCATTGCCAGCGCTACGGCGACGGTTTACCAGATCATGCGGGCGGGACTTTCACCGGCCGCCATGGAATTTCTGGACGCCAACGTCATGCATGTCCTCAACGTCGACCGGGAACTGACCCTCGACGAAAATCCCACCCTGCTGATGGAATTCTCGGGGTACAGCAGGGAAGGCCTTGCCGAGGAAATGGCTTTTGTAGAAGACATCTGCCGACAAAATGATTGCCTGACGATTGATAAAGGCATCGGCGCGGAAGAACGGGCGCGTCTGTGGGAAATCCGCCACCAAACCTACGAATCCATCAAACGCTATCACATCGGCCTTTCGCCATTAATCATGGATGTGGCGGTGCCGCTTTCGCGCTACAGCGAAATGGTGGAGTTCAGCAAACGGGAAATCCGCGACCTGACGGGATACCTGTTCGGCCACGCGGGCGACGGCAATATTCACGTGCATGTCATGGACGATCCGAAGGACCCGAAACGCTGGTCGCGCGTGGAGGAAGCCAGCCGCAACATTGTCATGAAGGCGCTGGAGATGGAAGGCACGTGCACCGGCGAACACGGCATCGGCATCGGCAAAAGTTGTTTTATGGAAACCGAGCACGGCCGGAGCCTTGTCCTTATGAAAAAACTCAAGGCCATGCTGGACCCGGATCATCTCTTCAATCCCGGAAAATTTTTTTCTAACCGCGGGGAATGATTCCATGCCAGCACAGGAAATGCCTGACGATTTAAAACAGTGCGTTGAATTTCACGGTCATATCTGCCCCGGTCTGATCTACGGATACCGGGTGGCCCGGGAAGCCATGCGCCTGATGGGCATTGCCCGGGCGGCGGACGAGGAGGTCGTTGCCGTCTGTGAAAACGATTCCTGCGCCGTGGACGCCCTGCAGGTCCTGCTGGGCACCGCAGCCGGCAAAGGCAATCTGATCATCCGGGATTTTGGAAAAAACGCCTACACCATCATCAGCCGATCGCAGCACAAGGCGTACCGGTTCTCCAGACGGACGCATTACGATTACGCGGGTGTGGATAAAAAGGAATTTCAAAGGCTGGAAGCAGCCGTTTCCGGCGGAACCGCATCAGAGGCGGAACAAAAAGAACTGAAGCGCCTCAAAATCAATGATCTGCTGGCACGTCCCTTTGACGAAATCTTTACAACCACCGGGACACCCTTCGAAGAACCGGACTATGCTCCTCTTGCGCCGTCAGCGCCCTGCGCCATCTGCGGCGAAATGACAATGACGACAAAGATGATCAGATCAACAAATGACATGCTGTTGTGCATCCCCTGTTCAATGAACAATCCGCACGGATTACCGCATCAAGCCTTCTGACCGGCAATTGCGGGGTCTAACGCGCAGCACGCATCCGAAGCTTCCGCGCATCCTCACTGACTTATCATTATGACATACTGGAATGCCATTATTCCCATAATGGAACAGCTCCCTTCTCACAATGGGACGCTTGCCTGGCCGAAGTATTGGTTGCCACAACCCATTTCGCAAATAATCATTATTTTCAATGCATTACAAACAACATGAATAACCCGGGTTCTTGGCACGTTACATGCGATGTTTGCGCATAGATGATTTCAATTCTGTTATAGCGGTGGGATGTTGCACGGTGCCCGGTCTTTCAGGGAGCCTGTAATATCCAGACATACGGCTTTGTTCAAAGCGAGGGGAAAAGGCGTGCAGTAAAGTATTTTCATTGAACCTGTCCGGAATCCATCCGAAAGGTTTACGATGTAACCCGGACGATCCATGTTTATAGCAGTGCACCCTGATTGCATCATTTAAAAGTGCAGGGATAAGGTTTCCTGTCCAGTCCCCACCCTGTTTTTCCCGCTTCTCACCCTTCCCATAAAAAGTGGCCGGGAAGCTTTCGGGACAACAAAGAACAATGTCGTTGACCAGGCATACCCCGGTTTGTCGGGACACCATGAGGATCACAAATGCCGTTATCGCCGGGGAAACGGCTTGTCCGGCCGATCAAACAGGTTCGCGGCGGCACAATATACAAATGATTATTCAGGAAAGGGGGTTGGAAACACTTGGTACCGCAATAGTAATTTTTCATGTCATGACGAGTAACGTCAAAGAAAGAGAAAGCTGTGCACTACTAAGAATTTTTTTTACGAAGGAGGGGTTCGATGGAAGATGTAAAAGCTGTAGAAGTTATCAATGGAATTCAGGTTGTTAAACCGGGGGATCATGCAGGAAAGGTAGCAGCCGTGGCATTTGCGGGATATACCTTTGATGCCGTCGACATGGTGATCACGGCTCTGGCCTTACCTCTGATTATGAAGGAATGGGGCCTCAATATGGTGCAGGCGGGAACCATCGCAACAGCGTTGCTGATCGGCGCCTGCTTCGGCGGGTTCATTTTCGGGCCCATCGCCGATAAATTCGGCAGGAAAAAAGCCATGATTTTGTGTATTTCATTTTTTTCCATCACGACAGGCCTTGCGGGATTCGCGCAGAATTACATTCAGCTGGCCGTTCTCCGGTTTATCGCCGGGCTGGGGCTCGGCGCGCAATGGGCGCTGGGAACAACCATGATCGCGGAATTCTTTCCTCTGGAGAAACGGGGAAAGGCCAGCGCCTGGATGATGATCGGGTGGCCCGCCGGCTATTTCATCGCTCTCGGCCTGCAGGCCGCACTGGTGCCGGCTTTCGGATGGCGCGCTCTGTACTTTGCCGGCATGACCGGAATCCTGCTGGCTCTTTATATCTGGATGTATATCCCGGAATCGCCCGTCTGGCTCCGCGCGCAGGCTAAAAAGAAACTGGGCGAATCCTCTCCCGATCCGGTCAAGACGGTAAAGCTGATCGATCTTTTCAAACCCGCCAATATCAAAACTACTTCTCTGACAACCGTCATCTGTCTATGCGTGCTGATGACCTACTGGGCCGTCAACACCTGGCTGCCGACCCTGCTGTTAAAGGAACGCGGTCTGCAGTTGAAAGGGGTCATCCTTTATCTGGTCGCTTTCAACATCGGCAATGTGATCGGCTTCATCTTCGGCGGGCAGATCGGCGATAAATTCGGCAAGCGCAATATCATGGTGATCAGCGGTGTGTTTTCCGCCATCATGTTTTACGTCTGGCTGGGAATGACCAAGGACATGACGCTGTTCTTGTGGCTGGGCGTTCTTTATCATGCCGTCGGCGCCACTTTCTGGGCAACTTTGCCCGCGTTTATCGCCGAACAGTTTCCCACCAACGTCCGGGCATTCGGGACGTCAACGTCTTATTCGGCGGGACGCTTCGCTTCCACCCTGATCCCGATGGCGCTGGGCGCGGCGGCCATGACCTATGGCCTTTCCGCGGCAATCGCCTGCATGGCCGTATTTTACGTAATTGCTTCGATTGCCACGTTCATGTTGCGCGACAGAGCGAATATCGAAGGGTAAACCGTTCCACCGGTCAACCGGCATGGCCGTTTTGACATAAGTCCATGGACTTTCTCTGTCAAAACGGCCATCATGATTTGAAGGGAGAATTCTATTTAGATGTCTGAACAAAAGATTGGTAATCCTGCGGTTGTCGGTCTTGCCGGATTTGGCCTGACCACCATGATCCTTCAGTTCCACAACGTCGGGTGGTGCGGCATGGGTCCGGTGTTGTCCATGGGCCTTATTTTCGGCGGTCTGGCGCAACTGATCGCCGGACTTCAGGAGCAGAAGACGGGGAACAACTTCGGCTACAGCGCATTTACCGCATACGGCGCTTTCTGGATCGGTCTGGCGTTGATCCTTTTATGCAATCACTTTAAAATCTATTCTTCTTCACCTGCGGATCTCGGATGGTATCTGGTGGCCTGGACCCTTTACACGGCCATTATGTGGATCGGATCCATGAGAGTCAACGGAATGCTGGCCCTCACCTTCACCCTGCTGCTCATCGGTTTTATCCTGCTGGATCTCGCCCATTTCGGCTATCCGGGACTCACCGTTGTTGCAGGTTATGAACTCATGGCCTGCGCGCTTTCCGCATGGTATGTCATGGCGCACCTGATCTATCAGGATGTGTTCGGAAAAGATGTGCTGCCGGCAGGCAAACCCTGGATTAAATAATTTTCCGGAAACGGTTTCGAAGATTCAATTAAAATCGCTTCTGAAACCGCTTAAGAGGCAGGCGGGTTGATGCTCTGTTTGCATCATCCCGCCTGCCTTCATCTCATTTATTCTGATCCAACCCGAATTTCTTCATCTTCCGGAAAAATGTCCGCCGCGCCATCCCCAGGCTGGCGGCAGTCTTCTCCCTGTGCCACTGGTGCTCATTTAATCTTGCTTCAATCAGTTTCTTTTCGTAATGCTCAACGGCAGATCGATGACCATCGGCCTCCATAAAGTCCGGGCCCTCCGTTGCCTGTGTTTCAGGATTTACCCTTCCTTCCGGTGAGAGTTCCAGATTAAAGGAACGCAGGGTGAAGTAGCGACGCAACACATTCTGCAATTCGCGGACATTGCCGGGCCAGTTGTGCCGCTGGATGGTTTCCATGATTTTGCCGGTCAGCGGCGGTAATTTATCGCCTTTACCGAACACACGCATGAAATGTTCGACCAGCAGGGGCAGATCTTCTTTGCGATCGCGCAGCGGAGGAATCCGGGCGGGCAGAATATGAATCCGGTAGAAGAAATCCTCGCGCATGAGTCCCTGCCTGACGCGTTCCTGCAGATTCCTGTTGGTGGCCGCGACGAAACGGATGTCCGCATTGCGAACTTCATGTCCTCCGACGGGAATATACCCGCGCCCGTCCAGAACGCGCAGCAGTTTGACCTGCATGTTCAGGCTGAGTTCGCCCAGTTCGTCCAGAAAAAGGGTTCCGCCATCAGCCAGGTCAAGATACCCTTTCTTGTCCCGGCTGGCGCCCGTAAAAGCTCCCCGCTTGTATCCGAAAAATTCACTCTCCATCAGATTTTCCGGAATCGCGCCGCAGTTCACGGGAATAAAGCTTTTATCCTTTCTGTCCGACAGGTCATGGATCGCTTTGGCCACAAGCTCCTTGCCGGTACCCGATTCGCCGCTGATCATGACGTTGGCTTCCGTGGCGGCCGCTTTCAGAATAAATTCGTAAATATCCTGCATGGCGAGGCTCTTGCCGACAATGTCCCTGAACCGGAAACGGTCCTTAATGTTGGCGCGCAGACGGATGTTTTCCTTGCGCAGCAATTCCTCGCTTTCCCGCAAAGCTTCCGTGGCCTGCTTCCGGTTTGTAATGTCGGAAAAGATTCCCTCAATGTTCACAAAATTTCCATCCCGGTCCTCCAGCATCCTGGCATGGAGGGAGGCCCAGATGTGGCTTCCGTCTTTGCGGCGGAACTGGACCTCAAAGCCGGATAAGATTTTTTCCTTTCGGATCATATGCAGAAAATGCTCACGGGCCTGCCGCGATACGTAGAGTTGACTGCCGATGTCCGTCACCTGAGACATCAGTTCCTCCGGTGAATCATATCCCAGGATTTTCGCCATGGCGGAATTGGCGCTGATAATCTGCCCGTCGAGGGCGGTCTGGTAAATGCCTTCGACGGCATTTTCGAAGATGCGGCGATATTTCTCCTCCGTTTTTTTCAGCTGTCCGTAGAGACGGGCATTATCGATGGAAACAGCCATCTGGGACGTCAGCATCCTGATAATTTCCAGGCGGATGGATGAGAAGACCCCCGGAATCAACCTGCTTTCCAGATACAGAATGCTTACGAGCCGCTGCTTGTAAATGATGGGACAGCACAGGAGGGCGCGCGGCTTACAGCTCATGACATAAGGATCGTTGGCAAACTGGTCGTTTTTGGCCGCATCGTCCATGACCAGAAACTCGCGGGTCCGGGCAACATAGTGAACAATCGCGGAGGACACGTCCTGTGCTTTCTCCACCGTCAGATTGGTCAGAAGACGGACTTCGTCCGGTCCGGCTTCATACTGAGCGGCGATCGACAGGTCTCCTTCCGCGCACAGGACCAGTGAACCTCTCTCCGCTCCGGAATTTTCCACGGTGAAATGCATCAGCGACGCCAGAAGCTTTTCCAGATCGATTTCACCGTAAATGGCCTGTGAGGCTTTCATCACTGTAGCCATGTTCAGTTCCGATTCGAACAGACCCTGGGAAGGCGCCGATGTATCTTCGCTGCACGGCCAGGTTTCGATTTCCAGCAGCCGGTTGCCGGTTAATTCCTCCAGTTTCTTTTCCATCTGCGCCGTCTTGGCATAGCAGCCCCAGAGGCTGTAACATGTATGCGCCCTGCGCAGGAAAGGCTCCGCGAAGGCCGGCCGCCCTTTGCGGAGCCAGTACCCGGCGGTAAGCTCATTGGCCAGGGCTTCATCATGGATGAACTGCTGGCCCTGCGCCGCCTCGATCGCCCGCTGGTAATGCTCGATCGCTTTTTCATCATCGCCCAGAATGGAAAACCGTTCGGCCTCCACAAGATGAAACTTGGGACGATAATTGTCCGGCGCCTGTGCGGCCCAGCCCGACATTTTTTTCTGGTCGGCAGCCGTTTTTCTGAGAATCTGTTCCTTTTGCAAAGTTGCAGCTTTCGGATAGAAGGCCAGACGGGCCAGGGAGCCATAAAAAAAAGTCAGAGGAACCGCCAGGGGGCCTCCATACTGGCTGGCATCTTCCCTTTCCGCCAGATCTGCATAATAAATTGCCTTTTCGTGATTTTCAAAAAGATAATTAAGCAACAGCTTGCAGAAATACAGATAAAATACTCCCAGATTATTGTTGGCCTGCTGATAAAGCAGAAGCAGGGTTTCTTCGCCATCGGAAAACAGGCAGGGGTTCGGGGATCTTCCCATCAGGTTCAGCACCGTTTGATGGAAGGTTTTGAGGTAGCGCAGCGACGTCTCCTGCTTGAGTTTTTTGATAACATGATTGTATTTTTCCATCTCCTTTTCCACAGCTTCCAGCGGTTTCCCGGAGAGAAAGGCATGCTTGCAGTAACAATAGATGTTGTAGGAGGCAAATTCGAAATCTCCGACATCGATGGCGCTCTGATAGCCTTCTAAAGCCAGTTCCAGCGTTTTACGGAGAGGTTCCTTCCAGTGATTGGTGTAACCGCTCACGGCGTGAATCGCCTGCCCTTTATGCTCGAGGGTATTGCGCTTCCGGGCCAGCGCAAGCGCAATCTGCCCGAACCGGTAGCCGGCTTCAATGTCGTCGCCCAGCCGACAAAGCAGGGAGCCGAAGGCCGCATACAGAAATACCGACCCCGGCGCGTTTCCATAACGGATCGAGCCCTGGACCTGCTTGCACAAAAGGTGAGAGTAAAGATCGGGGCGGCCGATATAAATGACGCTGATCATGGTCACCAGAATTTTCATAACGGCAAGCTGGAAGGGATCCTTCATCTCCGGAAGATCGACCAGCGTTTCGATTTTTTTCCCGGCCAGCGTGGACATGGTCTCCATCAGTACCCGCTTGCTTTCGCTTTTCGTTGCGCGATTGGGCATGTCCACACCCAGCAGGTTGAGGATTTCCCTTGCCGTAACCAGAGCCTCCCGCAGGCGGTCCTGAGCCATAAACCCTTTGATGCGGCTTTCATAAGCGCCAACCGCATCCAGAGGCGCGCGGGAATGCATTTTTACCGCTTCAAAGAGCGGATCCATCTCATCCATGCCGCCGGTGAGTCTCAGCGTTTCCAGACATTCCAGGTGCAGGCGGAGCGTCAGCTCATAGCAGGTGCGCCAGCCGTCACCGGGCAGCAGGTCCATCGCAGCCCTGATATAATTAAGCGCCGGTTCAAACGCAACGGAAGACTTTGCCTTTTTCCCGGCCAGCAGATTCAGGTTGGCCAGATTCAGCCGTTCCTCCGGATCCGTGATGAGTTCGGGTGCAAAATTCAGGTGGATCAGGATGTCGAAAATGTCCTCGCTTCTTTTGCCATCATCGAAGTTCTCCAGAAGAGCCCGTCCGATCCGGATGTGAAGCAGCTTCCTCTGGTCCGGCGGGATGAGGGTGTAGGCGGCCTGTTGCACGCGGTCGTGCTGAAAGCGGTAAGCCTCCGGCTCTTCTTTCTCGCCGGCCCGGCTTTCGCGGATGCGCACCCCCTTGATGGGAATCAGCAGATCCTGCTGCACGGCGGGACTGAGATCCCTGCGAACGGCCGCGGCGGATGAGCCGGTGATCAGGCACAGCATCCGCAAATCGAAACGGCTCCCGATACAGGCCGCCATCTGCAGGATAGACCTCGTTTCCGCGGACAGGTGATGAAAACGTTGAATCAGAAGGTCAATGACATTATCAGTGATGGCCAGCGTTCTGATCACGGGGAAATCCCAGTTCCAGGACTTCGATTCGACATCGAATGTCAACAGATGTTCCTCGTGAAGCGTTGTCAGGAAATGGGAGACGAAAAACGGATTACCTGCCGTCTTAAAGGTGATTAACTCCGCCAGTTCCTTAACATCCTCATGACTTTTGTGAAGCATGTCGGCGATCATACTTGTCACGGAATCCGCGGACAGCGGGGAAACATCGATATACCGGAGGGTGCTGCCGTTTTTTACAACGCTGTTCAGAGTGGCCATGAGCGGATGCGATCCGCTGACTTCATTTTTTCTGTACGCCCCGATTAACAGAAAATGCTGGAGTTCACCCATCCCCATGATCAGCTCAATCAGCTTGAGTGTAGCCCGGTCCACCCATTGCAGATCATCCAGAAAAATGACCAGTGGATGTTCCTTCCGGCAAAAGACGCGCACAAACTCCAGAAAAACGCGATTGAACCGATTCTGGGCTTCATCCGCCCCGAGTTCGATGAGCGGCGGCTGGGGCCCCGTCACCAGCTGCATAGCGGGAATGACATCAATGATGGCCCGGATGTTCGGCCCCAGTTGAGACAGGAGCCTTTCTTTCCAGAGGCGCAACCGCGATTCGCTTTCGCTGAGAATCTGATCAACAAGATCCTGAAAGGCCTGAACAAGACCACTGTACGGGATATCGCAGTGCAGTCGATCGAACTTCCCGCAAAGGTAGTAGCCCGTGCGGGCAATCAATGGCTTATGTATTTCCTGGACAAGAGATGTCTTTCCGATTCCCGAATAACCGGACACCATGATCATCCGGGCCGCTCCGTCTCCGATGTTCTCGAAATATTTCAGAAGCAGCTCTTTCTCCTGCTCGCGACCATACAGCTTCTGAGAGATGTTGAGACGGTCGGAGACATCCCGGCTTCCCAGAGGGAAATAGGTAATGTCTCCCGTCTGGACGATCTGACGCAAACATTCGTCGAGGTCGTTCTTCAGACCCCAGGCGCTTTGATAACGGTCCTCCGGGGACTTGGCTAAAAGCTTCATCACGATGGCCGCTGCCATTTCCGGAATAAGCGTGCTGACTTCGGAGGGGTGAACCGGCAAACGGGCAAGATGGCTGTGGATGATTTCGAGGGGATCCGTGCCCGCAAAGGGACGGGAGCCCGTCAGAAGTTCATAAAGTGTCGCCCCGAGGGAATAGAAATCACTTCGAAAATCAACGGCCCGATTCATACGTCCCGTTTGCTCGGGCGACATATAGGGAAGTGTCCCGGTTGCCGTTCCGGTTTGGTGGCTCTTGTGCGTCAGATGGTCCGGAAAGGAAGCGCTTTCGAAATCAACCAGCCATACCTCACTGGTTGCGGCCTCGTAAAATATCGCCTCCGGCTTAATATCCTGATGAACCACATTTCTGGCATGCAGACCGGCCAGGATTCCTGCTATTTTCGAACCGATGATCAGGGCATCGCGAAGATCAAGGTCTTTGATAATGTCTTCTCCGGCAATGCACAAACCCGGCATGGCCTCCAGGACCAGGACATAGCTTCCCCGGTATCTCTCTATACCGTAGGGTCGGGGAACACCGGCTACAAGAAGACAATCCAGCAGATCCCGTTCATGGGTTAACCTCCGGAGATCCATCTCCCCCGAAGTTGATTCAGTGATGACCTTGACCGTTACAGGCCGGCCGTCTATCTTTCTTTGTCCCTGATAGTAGATGTATTTTGAGCCACGGTAGATCAATTTCTGGATCTTGTATCCCGACAAAAAGATCATCGAACATTCCCCTTGAACCTTCGTGTATCCTTTCAGAGATCATTTCTCTATCCGTCAAAGCGTCCCTTAAAATTTCCTTCGCTTTCAGTCCGTCATGATCTTCCAGATCATGGGCTTGGTGATTCTTGACAGTTTTTTAATCTGATTGAATTCTTTCTGTGTTTTGGGCCACCAGACAAATACTCTGGGCTCGGTCAACTTGCCGTATTTCACGGTCTGAATCATCGTGGCATTAATCATGCGCCCGCCTGGCGTAATGCCGAAAACCTCGAGGGGATATTTGTCCCCGAGCAGAGGAAACACACCGGGAAAAGCCGCTCGGACGGCTTTCACATCATCCACCGTTCCCGCCGCGATTATTGCTTTCGCCAGGGCATACATGCTCGTGTAATGGGTGACGGCCTCCCAGGTCAACGCCCTTTTATAGATGGATGTATACCTCTCAAAGAAGGTTTGACTGGCCGGGTAGAGGTTGCTTTTTTCAACCGTGGCATAGCCGATGGTACCTTCCATCAAAAGAGGCTTACTCAGAAGCGAATAGATAGCCTCCAGCTTGGCCTGATCAATCAGGACAAACCCTCCTTCAAACCCCTTGTCTCTTGCCTGCTCGATGAGCAGACCCGTCGTGGACGAAGGACCGCCGATAAAAAGAAAATCGGGATTGGTAGCCAGGGCCTCCGCCAGTGGGGCTTTAAAATCCGTTCTTATGTAATAATTTGCGGATTTGTTAACCGTAATCGTGCCTCCTCTGCCAATCCATTCTTCTCCGAAAACCTTGCGCCACATATCGCCATAAGGCCCCGCCGTCACAATCATCGCAACCTTTCGCCAGCCCCTTTCCCAGGCCAGATCGACCTGGGCCTTTGCGGCGATATTGAAAGATGGCGTGATGGTCAGCATTAACCTGTTCCCCATTTCGGAGATCCCGGGCATGCTCGTATAGGTCATGATGATAAATTCATTTCTTTTCTGTTCATTGATTTTCATCAGGGCCAGAGTCGTAGAAGTTACCGGATTGTATATCGCCATTACTTTGTGCTCGGCTCGCATCTGAAGGGCATTGCTCGTTGCCCTTGCCGGATTCACGCCATCGTCCATTTTTTCCAGGCGAAACGTATAATTCCGGTTTTTGACGGTAATTCCGCCTCGTGAATTGATCTCGTCGATGGCCATCGTGATGCCATTTAAGCAATCCACCCCGTAATCAGCGGCGGGACCGCTCAATGGCCCGCTATAGCCAATTACAATTTCTCCCGCCCCGGCAATTGCCGCCCACATGGTTGCCAGAATGATTGCCATGATAAAAATGGAACTGTTGCATTTTTTCATAAGCCTCCCCCTATCCACGTTAACGTTTACATGCCTGCGAAACATGGCGCTGAATATAATAGATTTTTTAAAGCTATAATGCCCCGGGGCTGACAGGTATCCAATGAACGTCGCAAACTTTTTCTGCCAGCAGGCGAATCTGCAGGATAGTCAATGTTTCACAACGGTTCTCCACGTGCGATGACCGGGATCCCCGGAACCTCAGTGCTGAGATGACGGCAACACTTCCAGTACCGTTAATGAATTTGCACTATGCATGCCATTTCCCCCAATTCCGGCCATCCGTACATAAGCAATCGAATTTATTTATGTATAGGCAATGACGGACATGCATTTTAAATGGGTCATCCGGATAAAATCCCATCATGACACGCGTGCTGTTTCATTGTGGAACATCATTAGATAGGATGTTCCACAATGATTCCATACTCCAGTATCAGCGATCGTCTAAAATCCGTGAGCTTCTCGATGACCTGACCGACTTGACCGGGGAAGTCCCGGGTGATTCATCAGGGCACAGGGTTGAAGCCGGCCAGGTAATCTTTGGCCGCCTGAACGCTGGAGAAGGGTTTCAGCGGAATTCCGCGGCTGAACGCATTAAACCCGGACAGAAGAATGGACTTGAGGCCGTCCGCTCCGACAACGGCCTGTCTCTCCAGATGCTCTTCGAACCGGGGTGCAAGCTCCTTGGCTCTGGACATGAAATCGTGGCCGAGAGTCGTACCGGTGATATCAACCAGCATCAGGACTTTTGCAGGCTGATTCTCGAGGAACTTCAACTCTTCTTCGAGCTGCCGAATACGAGCCTGCTCGTTCGGCTCCCCGCTGAAATCGTTATAAAGAATTTTTTCCCTTTATGCATCATCCAGGAAAGCGGCATTTCATCCTCCTGTTCTTCTCATCTCCATCAGACGGCATCATGATAGAATAGCCATACGCCTCTTTGCCTCGCAGGGGAGGCTGCCCGACGCAAAAATAAGTCGGGCAGCCCCGGCATGGCAGAGGGTGATCATAACCCTCCGGGCGGATTAATCGCGCATCCTGTACTGTCCTTTCATGGCATATACATGATTGCTCCATACCCGGTTGAAACGTGCTTCATCGGTAACCGGAGGCTTGATCATGGCCATGGCCAGCGCGCGCTGGTTATCCGTATTGCTGGGCTTGGAATAGATGTTGAGGGCATACTTCGAGAAGTCCCGCACCATGAAATCGAATATTTCATCGACAAGATCATCTTCCACATCATAGAACTTGCGGCTCTCCAGGATCAGCTGGCCGTAAGCCACCAGCGTCAGAATTTCTCCCAGCGCCAGCAGATAATCAATATCCCTGGACTGTTCTTTGCTGAAACCCGCCTTCATCAGCAGGTTCTTGAAAAGTTTGATTTGACTTTTGAAAACTTCAACGTTCGGCAGGGCACAGGCATTGTAAGCGATGTTGTAATCGTGAAACTGGATTTTTCCCAGACCCTTTGTCGGACCCTGGCGGAAGAGATAATCGTCGTTGGTCGGTTCGTCCCGGCGCGGCACCTCGGGGTAGTCTTTCGGTTTGAAGAAATAGTTCTCCATGAATTTTACAATCAGCGCCATGTTCACATGAACGGTCCCTTCCAGTTTGGGCAGCATGGGGATGTCGTTTTTGGCGCACTCGAAGAAGGGTTCGCTTTCAAATCCTTTGGCGGCAATGACGTCATGGAGAATGTTCAGAACCTCTTCGCCTTCACGGGTTGCTTTCATCTTCATCATCGGGTTGTACAGCAGGTAACGACGATCGTTTTCATTGGCCTCGCGCATGTAATCGCCGGCCCGTTCGCAAAAGAGCTTCATGGAAACCAGCCGGCAATAGGCGTCCGTCATCAGCTTTCTTACATGGGGAAAATCCGTGACGAATTTGCCGTAAACATTGCGGTTGGCGGCATGATCGATCGCCTCATAAAATGCGTGGGTGCACAATCCGATCGCACACCAGCCCAGGTTGACCTTGCAGAGGTTGATCGTATTGAGCATGTCGTCCCAGGCATCGGGCCCCTTTTGAATAATATCGCCATCCGTGATGGGATAGTCGTGCAGCGCATATTCGGCCACATAGCTCTGCTGTTCAACAACGCTCCGGATGCATTCGTAGTTTTTGTGTTTGGAATCAACGACAAAAAACACGTAATCTTTCGTATCCGACATCTTGGCGAAGGTGGCAACCAGGGCGGCTTCATTGCCGTTACCGATGTAATATTTGTCTCCGCTGGCCTTATAGGTTCCATCTTTCTGCGGAACGAGCTGCATGTCACTCGAATAAATATCGGCGCCGTGTTCTTTTTCGGAAAGTCCAAAAGCGAAAACACCGCCTTCCTGCAAGAGTTTCGCCGTTTTTTTCTTCACTTCCTCGTTGGTTCCCATCCAGATGGGCCCCAGACCAAGCTTGGTTACCTGCCAGGTGTACCAGTAGGCGAAACCGTAAAATCCGGTAATCTCCGAAAACTCGTTGTTTCGATACGTGTCCCAGCGGGAATCCGGCGCACCGTAGCCTTCGGGGGTCAGCAGGGTTGCAAAGATCTGATTGTCTTTCAAAAAGCGGACAAAATCGTGGTTCCATTCTCTATTGTGCCAGTCCGCCTTGATCTTCTTGAGTCCTTTACGCTCAAAGAACTCTATGGTTTTAAGCATGATCTGCCGCGATTTCTCGTCACGATACGGCCGGGTATGCTTATGAGGATTTAACAAAATCATTTTTTTCTCCTTCAAATCATTCAAAAAAATCGATGTTATTTATTGTTTGCTCTCCAGATGCCCTGTTTTTTGGCGGCGTTGATCAGGTCTTCCCGCATATCGGGGTGGGCAATGCTGATCAGCAGTTCCGCCCGTTCCCAGGTGGATTTTCCCTTCAGATTCACGACGCCGTATTCCGTAACGACATAATGGACGACCGTGCGTGGAATCGTCACCGTGGCGCCGGGCGTCAATGTCGGAACGATGCGCGACTTGACTTCGCCTTTTTTATTTTTCTTCGTCGACGTCAGGCAGATGAATCCCTTGCCTCCCCGGGAATGATAAGCGCCGTAAATATAATCAAACTGCCCGCCGGTACCCGAAATATGCCGGATGCCGGACGATTCGGAGCAAACCTGGCCGTACAAATCGATCTCCACGGCGTTATTGATGGCGATCATGTTGTCATTCATGGCGATGCGCTCGGGCCTGTTCACATAGTCCACGGAATAGGTAGCGCATCGGGGATTGTGATCCAGGAAATCATAGAGTTTTTTAGTTCCCAGGGCGAAGGTGTAAACCATTTTTCCCGTATCCACTTTCTTGGTTCTGTCGGTGACGCGTCCCGCCTCATACATGTCCACAAAGGCGTCACAGAGCATTTCCGTATGCACCCCCAGATCTTTCAAATCGGACTGGGCAATCATCATTCCGACGGCATTCGGCATCGCGCCGATGCCAAGCTGAATAACCGATCCGTCATGAATTTCGTTCATGATGAGTTTGGCGATCTGCGTTTCTTCTTCGCTGATCGGCGCCGCCGGAATACTGATCAGAGGTTTGTTGTCCGACTCGACGATATAATCCACTTCAGAAACATGGATGGATTCGTTGTATCCGCCGCAACAGTATGGAACGCTGCTGTTGACTTCCACAACCACTTTTATGGCGCGGTCGGCGGTGGCCTTGGATATCGAACAGGAAGGTCCGAAATTGAAATAACCGTTGCTGTTCATCGGAGCCACTTTCAACATGTACACATCGGTATCAATACTGTCATAGTAACCCGGCATCTCATGGTAGAGCAGGGGGATATAATTGCAGAGACCTTTATCGTGAAGCAGGCGGTCTCCGCCGCTGAAATGCCAGTTGTTGTAGCAAAACGATTCCCGGGTGGGATCCGCCTGAGCAACGGCGGCCAGTCCCGGATACGTTGCAGCTCGGACTTTGACGTCGTGCAGCTCATTAACCCGCTGGGCCAGTACGGGATCCAGAAACGTCGGCGCGCAGGCAAAGTGGCCGTAATCCACCCAGTCGCCGGATTTGACAATACCTGCGGCCTCTTCGGGAGTAACCCGCTTCTGATTATACTCTTCCATTAAACTCATAATACATTCTCCCTCCATGTCTTTATTCATGATCCGTATTCAAATACGGATATTATTTTCCGGATGATGGTTGCAGCCGGATATTACAGGCACCAAATCCTGTCCATTCGTTCAGCGGCTTTTCCGAGACAAGAATGAATTCACCCTTTCTGGAATCATCCGCGCAGAAAATGGAAACTTCACCGACCAGCCCGTAGACCTCCGGACGCATAAAGATCGTCAGGCCGTCTACCTCTTTCACCAGATCGGATTTTTCGGCTGTATCCGCCATCATGCCCAGTGACGGATCACAGCACCCTGTTGATCGAATTTCAATGCGGACAGAGAAAGGAAGTCCTTTCTCCAGCAGGATCGTTTTGATGGCCGCACACGCTCTCGGGGCTAGTTTAATCATCGAAAATCACCATTGAAGCATCTGTTACGCTTCCGGGCAGCATGAAGGACGGGGAATGACTCTCCCCCTGTCCTTCATGACCCGTCAACCTAGTAAACCTGTTTATAGAGTTCCAGAATTTCATCCGGGCTGGCTACAGGACGCGCATTGTAGAGAGAAACCGGATCCTGCATGGCGTGCATGCTGCAGGCCGCCAGAGCATCTTCCGAAATGCCGAAGTCACGCAGTTTCATGGGATGGCCGACCTGCTTCATGAGTTTTTCGACCTCATCGGCGGCCGCGAGCGCTGCCTTGCGTTTATCCATGCCGAAGGTGTTGACCCCCAGCTGCAGGGCGATCAAAGCCAGTTTATCCGTGGCATGATCGACATTGTAACGCATGACCTTGGGAAGCATAATGCCGCAGGCATAGCCGTGGGGCACACCGTGGAGCATGCCGACCGTGTGCGCCATGGCATGAGCCAGAGCAACGAAGGAAATGGTGAAGGCCTGTCCCGCCATGGTGGAAGCCGCCGCCAGATTCAGGCGGGCGGTTTCGTTCTTGCCGTCTTTGACGGCGATGGGGAGGTTCTCCTTGATCAACCGGATGGCGTGCAGGGCCTGACCGTCGGATATGGGATTCGTCGTAATGGTGGTCAGCGCTTCGACGGCGTGCGTCATGGCGTCCATGGCCGTACCGGCCGTCATTCCGGGGGGCAGAGTCATGGTCATGCGCGGATCGAGAATGGCGACATTCGGCGCCAGCCGGGGTTCGATGATGTACGACTTGCGTCCGGCAAACCTGTTTTTGATAACCGCCGCCCAGGTTACTTCACTGCCTGTTCCCGAGGTCGTCGGAATGACGATATGGGGAACCGGGTTCTCGGTCAGTCTTCCCCAGGAGATATTATCGTTGCAGCATCCGCCGTTTTTCAACGTCGTGCAGACGGCTTTGGCTGTATCGATGACACTCCCGCCGCCGCAGCTGACGATGCAGTCGACGTTTAATTTACGGGCCATTTCCACAGCGGCATCCACCGTTTCCAGATCCGTGTCCTGGGGAATGTTGTCGAAGACGCCGACGCAGAAATCGGAGAGGCAATCCTGGACCAGTTTGGCGACACCGGCCTTGACGATGCCCGCATCCGTCATCAGCAGCACCCGGGAACCGCCCAGGTCGACGACTTCCTTGGCCACGGAGGCCAGCGAACCGTGCCCCGCGTTGATTTTTGTCGGCAGATTGATGATATACTTCGAAAGAGACTTGTTGTCCGACATGGTGGCGGTCATGGTGTAATTGGAACTGGCATCCGCAAAACTGGCGATATGGATTCGCTTGACCTGGGTGTACTCCTCCAGGCCGATATTGCTCAG
Source organism: Smithellaceae bacterium (assembly GCA_963682015.1). Lineage (GTDB taxonomy): Bacteria > Desulfobacterota > Syntrophia > Syntrophales > Smithellaceae > UBA8904. The sequence continues at coordinate 1,416,189 of OY820932.1, forward strand.
TTCACGGCCGACGCCGGACTGCTTGTAACCGCCGAAGGGGCAGAAAGAACCGAAGTAATGATAGTTATTGATCCACATCGTTCCCGTGCGGACTTCGCGGGCGATTCTTTCCGCCCTGGCGGTGTTGTTGGAGAGGACGCCGCCGCCCAATCCGTAAATCGAATCGTTGGCAATGGCAACGGCCTCCTCGTCACTGTCAAACGGCATGATGGCAACGACGGGACCGAAAATTTCTTCCTGAGCGATCCGCATGCTGTTTTTCACACCCGCAAAAACGGTAGGCGCATAATAACAGCCGCCCTTGATCCCTTCGACTTCCACGGGTTTGCCGCCGGTGATAAGCTGGGCGCCTTCTTTCTTGCCGATCTGAACATACCCGTCGACTGCGGCCACCTGCTCGTGACTGACAAGCGGTCCCATATGCGTGGTCGGCAACAGCTGATAGCCGATGCGAATAGCCTCCGCATGTTTTTTGAACCTGTCGACGAATTCATTGTAGATTTTCTTCTGCACCAGGATGCGGGTGCCCGATTCGCAAACCTGGCCCGCATGGAAGTATGTGCCGAAAGCGGAGCAGGCAATGGCATGGTCCATATCGGCGTCTTCCAGAACGATGTTGGCCGATTTGCCGCCCAGTTCCAGAGTCACCTTTTTGATCGTGCCGGATGCCATCTGCATGATTTCCCGTCCGACTTCGGTGCTGCCGGTAAAGGAGATCTTGTCGACTTCTTTGTGCGTGCACAGAATTTTCCCCAGCGTTCCGCCCGGTCCGGGAATCACGTTGACCACACCGTCGGGAATGCCGACGGTCTTGGCGCATTCCGCGATGATCAGGGCCGAAAGCGGTGTGACGGAGGCTGGTTTGACGACGACGGAATTGCCCATAATCAAAGCCTGCCCGATTTTCCAGAAGGCCATCACCATGGGAAAATTCCAGGGAATAATGCCGACACAGACACCGATCGGTTCGCGGCGGATATAGTCCCGGCCATAGTCAAAGGGATTCCCTTGAGCTTTTATTTCTTCTTCCCAGGGAAATTTGAAGGAAGCGTAGTTGGAAAGATCTTTAAACATGTTCGCCCCGAAACCCAGGGGCGTCACTTTCGAAAAATTAATGGTCTGGCCGGCATCCATCGATTCCGTAACGGCCAGACGCAGGGTCTGTTTATTGATCTCGTCGGCAAAATCGTACATCTTTTGCGCCCGGGCGGCCGGTGTCAGACGACTCCAGACGCCGCTGTCAAAAGAGCGGCGGGCGGCCATGATAGCCGCTTCCGCATCGGCCACACCGGCCTGAGCCACGGTGGCAATGGGTTGATCATTTCCCGGGTCATAGGTTGTAAAAATTTTTCCATCCTTCGCATCGACGAATTTACCGTCGATAAACAGCTTGTAATGATCCATCTCATACCCTCCCTGTTGTTTGATTTTTTTACAGCCTCACAGAGCGGCGCATCAGAACAGTCGCGATCCGTCCATCATCCAACTCCATAATGCTGAGGGGCATGAGCAATATCAGGGCCAACATGACGCAGACTTTTAAAATGCTGTCTAACGATTGATTATTACGGGACAATGCATTCCATCAGGTTTACGGATATAAAAAAATGCTGGGGGCAAATCATGCCACGAAAGGCACGATTAATTCTTGCTATTCATTATTCAGTTGATATTACTGAGTAACTTAACGTGCCACGATTGACCCCCTTTGTGCCGTTCAGGACGGAAAATATCCTGATCCTTTTCAGCGGCATTGAGCGATCAGGATTCAGGTTTATGTTCATCATCCGTTTTCACAAATAAGGATAACGGCAGAAGGCGGGGTGTAAGAAAAAAATAGTGACGGTTATAAATCAACAGCGGCGCTTTAATTGTGTTCAGGGAAGCTTGAAGATTTATACAAAAAAGGTTTCCCCGCCCTGTCGATTACCGGGACAGGAAAAAAGGGGGATGGGCGAGGAAACCTTGGGGAAAGCATTAATGGCGATTACAGCATCTCCAGATACCCTGCTGTTCGGCCGCCTTGATCAACTCATCGCGGGTATCGGGATGGGCGATGCTGATCAGAAGCTCGGCGCGTTCCCAGGTGCTCTTGCCTTTGAGATCCACCGCACCGTATTCCGTAATGACATAATGAGTCATCGTGCGGGGAACCGTCACGATGCCGCCGGGCGTCAGGGTTGGAACAATGCGTGATTTCTTTTCACCCTTCTTGCTCTCCTTGAGAGAAGACAGACAGACAATCCCCTTGCCGCCTTCGGACTTAAAGGCGGAATTGATGAAGTCGAGTTGACCGCCGGTGCCGGTAATGTGGCGGACGCCGGACGATTCGGAACAGACCTGCCCGTACAGATCGATCTCAATGGCATTGTTGACGGAAACCAGTTTATCATGGGCGGAAGCAACATTCGGATTATTGGTATAATCCACCGAGCAGCTGGCCGCCGCGCGGTTCATGTGCAGAAAGTCATAAACTTTCTGGGAACCCAGCGCAAACGTGTAAACCATTTTTTCCCGATCGAAGGCTTTGCGCCGGCCTGTCATAACGCCCGCCTCATACATATCGACATAGGAATCCACCAGCACTTCCGTGTGGCATCCCAGATCTTTGAGACCGGAGTGGGCAATCATGGCGCCCACGGCATTGGGCATGCCGCCGATGCCCAGCTGAATCACCGAACCGTCTTCGATCAGTTCCAGCACGTGGGCGGCAACCGCTTTATCCACGTCGGTCGGAGGAATAAAAGGCACCTGAATCAGCGGCTTGTTGTCCGTCTCAACAATCATGTCCACATCCGATATGTGAACCGCTTCATTGTTCCCGCCCAGACAGTAAGGCGCCTTGTCGCAGACCTCCACAATCATCTTGGTCGCCTTATTCACGAAACAATAGGTGTCGGAATTGGACACGCTGAAATTGAAGTACCCGCGCTCGTCCATGGGGGCGACCTTGATCATGACTACGCCCGGTTCGACATAGCGTCGGATCAGTTCCGGACCTTCCTGATACAGCATCGGAATATAATTGCACAGACCCTTGTCATGCAGAATGCGATCGCCGCCGCTGAAATGCCAGGAATGATACATGAAGTGATCCCGCGTCTCGTCGCAGGCGCCAACCTGCGCAAGCCCCGGGTAAGTCACCCCGTAAACTTTCACATCTTTCAGTTCCTCTTTTCTTTTCGCCAGATACGGATCCAGAAATGTCGGAGACATTGCGAAGTGACCATAATGGACCCTGTCACCAGACTTCACAACCCCGACCGCCTCTTCCGGGGTAACCAGCTTTTCTCGGTACTCATTCATCACGCCCATGAACACACCCTCCTGATTTTCTCTTTTAGTATTGTACTGCTGACTTAATCATTAATTTTCGCCAGGGCTTTCGCCCATTTGATCTTCTGCGGTAGATTCCCCAAACGCTGATACATCACCCGCTGGCTCTGAGGAGGTCCGGCGCCGTGCATGCTTTCCACCAGACAGGTGCCGCCGGTCATATTCTCGATCAGGCGCAGGATTTTCATCCGCGTTTCCGTTGGAACACCATCGACACCCGCCAGATATTTCTTCACCTGTTTCCCGATTTCCGGACTTCGAAGATCCTGATCGAACGGAAGCGTCGCCATGATCCCGCCGGCGATATCGTGAGCCAGACGTGATATTTCATAGATGTTCCGGGTAATGTTGTGCTTGGTGCAATTGGCCAGGAGCGGATTGGGATAGTAGGCGCCGCTTGCTGTTTTTGACCCCATGGCGGAGCAGGCCACGGAACCGGAATAAACGGTTTCCGTCAGATGCATCATCTCAATGAGCTTGTCTTTGATATGAGATGCGCCCGCCGTACCCTGATACTGGGCGGCCAGCGCCGTGGCGCCGACGATGACATCGGAAACGCCGCCTTTGCACCCTCCATAGTTCTGGCGATGCAGCGTGGCAAACCGTTCGACCAGCATGCCGCTGAAATCGATTTCTCCGCACATGAAAACCCTCTCCCAGGGGACAAATACATCCTCGAAAATGACGAGCGCCTCACCGCCGACAACCCCGAATTCCGTATTGCCGGCGTCAATGCCGTCTTCCAGCTTCCGCTCTTCATTGGACTGACGTCCGAAGATCAGGGTTATGCCGGGCGCGCTAAGCGGAATAGCTGCCGAGACGGCATAGGCTTCATCTCCTTTGGCCATGTTCTGGGTAGGCATGATGAGGATCTGATGGCTGTTCACCGAGCCGGTCATGTGCGCCTTGGCCCCCCGGATCACGATGCCGTCCGCCCTTTTTTCGACGATATGCGTGAACAAATCCGGATCGGACTGTTCACCGGGGCGTTTGGACCGGTCTCCTTTCGGATCCGTCATGCCGCCGACCACCATCAGATTTTCCGCCTGAATCATTTTTAGAAACTCAACAAAACGCGGAAAGTACTGTGTCCCGTGTGCCGCATCGATATCGTAGGTGGTCATGTACAGCGTGTTCATGGCGTCAAATCCCACGCAGCGCTGGTAGCAGCTGCCCGTTTCATGAGAAATGAGCCGGAGCATTAAAACTTTTTTGATCAGATCGTCCACGGACTGGTGAATATGCGTAAACCGATTGATCCTGTTTCCCGTAAGATGGCTCGTCGCCGTCATCAGATCTTCATTCTCCGGCCGGAGGGCCAGTTCATACGTCTTGGCCGCCGCGTTGATATGGGGAATCAGGGCCGGATGAGTGGTTACATCCTCCACGCGTTTTCCCTTGTAGTAGACGTTCAACTTTTGCTTTTTTAAACTTTCAACATAATCCTGCTTTGTTTTGATCATTTGCTTATCTCCCTGTCTCATGATTGTGTATACAGTGCGTCCGTCATCTGCAGAAAAGATCTGTCATTCTGCCGGATCGCCAGAATTTTCCCGTAAATCACGGGCAAAAGCGAATTGATATAGAATTTCGCGGTCAGTATTTTTGCCGCGTAAAACGGTTCGTCGCCATTGCCGCCGCCGGTTTTTCCCGAAGCGATGGCCGCCTGCCAGATGAACATCCACCCGATCACGATATCGCCCATAATTTCCAGATAAAGCGACGCCCAGGAATAGGCGAGAAAGGAATCATCCTTGTCCGATGCGGACAGGAGTTCCGTCGTCAGGTATTCCATGGCCGTAATGCTTTTTTCAAATTCGGCGGCATAGGAAGACAAATCAGCGATCATCTTCGCTTCCCTGATGGCCGTCTTCATGTTCTCCAGCAGGGTGGTATAAGCGGCACCCTTGCTCATTCTGATTTTACGGCCAAAAAGATCCAGCGCCTGGATGGCGTTTGTTCCTTCATAAATCGATGTAATCTTGCTGTCCCGGGCGCATTGTTCGACCTTGTATTCATGGCAGTAACCATAGCCGCCGTGAACCTGGATGGCTTTCACACAGGTTTCAAAACCCCTGTCCGAACAGTAGGCCTTGCAGATGGGTGTCAGGATCTCCACCAGGTTATGCCACCGGAGTTTTTCGTCTTGATTGAGCGTCACGTTCTCCCAGTCCATGCAATGCATGGTATACAGAATCAGAGCCCGCATGCCTTCCGTATACGCCTTCATCCACAACAGATTTCTTCGGACATCGGGGTGGGAAATGATGGCGGTCTGTTCGACGCCCGCCGCTCCGAAAGCCGCTCCCTGCTTTCTTTCCGTCGCAAAATGAAGGGCGTGAAGATACGCCGTTCCGGCCTGCGCCATGCCCTGCATGCCGACGAGAATCCGCTGTTCATTCATCATATGAAACATGACCTGGATGCCTTTCCGCTCCGGCCCCAAAAGTTCTGCAAGGCAGTTCCCGTTGTCGCCGAAGTTCAATACCGCCGTGGCGGAACCTTTCATGCCCATTTTGTGCTCGATTCCCGAACAGGTAATATCGTTGAATTCACCCGGCGTTCCGTCCGCAGCGATTCTGATCTTGGGCAAAACAAAGCAGGAAAGGCCTCTGGTTCCTTCGGGATCGCCTTCAACCCGGGCAAGAAGGATATGGATGATATTTTCCGTCAGGTTCTGCTCCCCTCCGGTAATGAAGATTTTTCCACCCGTGATGGAATAGGTTCCATCCGAATTTTTAACCGCCCTGGTTCTTATGGCGCCCACATCGGATCCGGCCTGCGCCTCCGTCAGATCCATCACCCCGGCATAGCGGCCGGCATAAAGCGGAATCATGTATTTTCTTCTCTGTTCTTCCGTGCCGTAGAGCTCAATCACTTTGGCCGCACTGTGGGTCAGCCCCGTGTATCCGGTCAGAGAATGATTCGCGGCAAAAAACATCGTGCTGCAGGCATAGTGGATGGAAAGAGGAACATGCTGTCCGCCGACATCATAGTTCTCCGGCAGGCTCATCCATCCGCCTTCACAAAATTTTTGAAAAGGCGCCCGAAAAGGCTCGGGCACCGTGACACGGTTGTCCTGCCACTGGCAACCGATTCTGTCGCCGATACCGTTAACAGGCGCAAAATCATTTACGGCCAGCTTCTCGGCGGCCGTCAGGATCATTTCAAAAGTCTCTCTGGAGTGATCCTGAAACCGGTTGGCCTCGCATAAATCCTCGACGTTTATCTGCTCGTATAAAATAAAGCGGGTATCCCGCATGTCCGTTAATCGATTTCCCATTCTTAAAAATCCTTTTCCCTGATGGCCGGCATGCACCGGCCATCATTTTTTAATTTCATATCGTTTTTCTAATCCACCCGGATAACAGCCGCATCCCCCTGGGCGAGGCCTCCGCAGATACCGCAGGCGCCGATGCCGCCGCCGCGCCTTTTCAGTTCATACATCATGGTCAGCAGGATCCGCGCGCCGCTTGCGCCCACGGGATGCCCCATGGCAATGGCGCCGCCGTTGGGATTGGTTCTTTCCATGATTTTTTTCCAGGAATCTTCATTGCCGCCGGCCATGATTTTTGTTGATACCAGGGGCATGGCGGCAAAGGCTTCATTGATTTCAAAAACGTCGACCTGATCGACTTTGAGACCGGCCCTGGACAGGGCATTCTGAATGGCATAACCCGGCACTTCCGCCATTCGTCTGGGTTCCTTCGCCATGCTGGCCATGGATAAAATTGTGGCCAGGGGTTTGATGTCCTGCGCTTCCGCCCTAGATCTTTTCATGATGATCACGGCCGAGGCCCCGGCATCGAGCCCCGGTGCGTTTCCGGCTGTAACGGTCGGGCTTCCGTATACGGTCTTCAGTTTGGCCAGGCCTTCGAGAGAGGAATCCGCCCTGGGGAAATCATCTTCGCTGAATATTTTTGCGGGTCCTTTTGGCTGCGGTACTTCCACGGGCACAACCTCGTCGGCGAACCTGCCGGCCTTTTTCGCGGCCTGATATTTATGCTGAGACCCCAGCGCCCACTGATCCTGCATTTCCCTCGATATCCCATGTTCCAGGGCCACTTCCCCTGCATCCGCGGCGAGGATACCGAATCCCCTGTACTGAATCGGATTGAGGTGATCGACCATGGTTACGGGCGCCAGTCCGCGTCCCCAGCGGTGGCCGTTCAGGACAACCGGCGTATTGCTCATGTTTTCCGCGCCAACCGCCATGCAGATTTCGGCCTCTCCGAGGCGGATCGACTTCACGCCCAGCCCAACGCAAACCAGCGAGGAACAACAGGCTCTGTCCACTGTAAGAGACGGAAGATTCTCCGGCAAACCGGCCTTCAGAAGAGCCTGACGGCCGATCACATTGTAATTCAGAGCCGCTTCGGACTGGATGCACATCCCGTAGTACAATTCGTCCAGATCACTGCCCTTTAATCCGGAACGATCCAGACACGCCTTAATGGCAGTAATGCCAAGGTCCATGCTGTGCATGTCGCGCAGCACCGAACCAAACCTGGAAAACGGCGTTCTCACACCGCTGACAATCACGACATCATCTTTTTTGCTCATGCGTATATTCAACTCCTTATTGATAATGGTTATGCTTCCCCGGCCCTCCTGAGGTGACGAACACAAGGGGTTCCCGGGGGCTGTCTTCGTTCGAACCGGGGATCACCAGATCGTATATCCGCCATCAATCACCAGGTTGGCCCCGGTCATATAGTCGGATGCCTCCGAAGCCAGAAAAATTGCGGCCCCCACAATCTCCTCCGGCTTGCCCAGCCGTTTGAAGGGAATCTTAAAGTTCAGAAATCTTCGATGGGATTTATTCTGCTGCTGATATTCAGTCATTTCCGTTTCGAAAAAACCGGGACTGATACAGTTGACATTAATTCCATGGGATCCCCATTCCAGAGCCAGCGCTCTTGTCATATGGGCGATGCCCGCCTTCGAAACGCAGTAGGGCATGGCAATGCTGGCGGCCATCGTGCCCAGAATGGATCCAACATTGATGATTTTGCCTTTTTTCTGCTTCAGCATGATTTTGCCGACTCCCCTGGAAAGTAAAAAGGCGGATTTCAAATTCGTGTTCATGACATGCTCCCAATCCTCAATGGTCGTATCAACGGCTTTCTTCATGGGAGCGATGCCCGCGTTATTGACGAGAATATCCACCCGGCCATAGTAGTCCTTCGTCAGAGCAACCAGCCGCGCGATACTCTGTGGATTCCGGACATCCACCGGCACGGCAATCGCCTGGCCGCCTTTTTTGATGATCTCATCCGCCGTGAGTTCGATCAGATCCAGTGACCTGCTCGCAACAACAATCCGCGCGCCGGCCTGGGCCAATCCCAGAGCCATTGCCCGGCCGAGCCCTTTGCTGCCACCCGTTACAATGGCCACTTTTCCCTCAACCCTGAATTTTTCCATGCAGTCCATATACAGTGAGACGATTCCCTTTCCCTGTTTTCAGATAAACGTTACGCTGATGTTTTGATGAATTTGCACGCCCTGTGCCATTTTTGCCCCACGGGCACATCAATCGTATATCATTGTATTTATTATTGATTAAATTTTACTTGTTTGTTTCCCGATTATATGCTTAAAAGCATATCCCATTATGAAACAATATTATGTTCCATAATGGGATATGCGATGGCAGTTTGTGTCAATATGGAATATTTATTTTCACAACAGGAGAACAAGCATGGAAACGGCAACCCATCCACCCAGGAAACGGATTTTGCCTGCCGCGAATGAGAAGAGCGTCAACGATCATGAAGAATATCAGCGCACCCTCAGAGAGTGGGAGAAATTTACAGGCAGTGGTGTTCAGCCGGACAAAGCGGTTATCCCGAACGAGATTCTGGAGTCCTGGATCCGCTGTAAAAATTATGGCGTCAACCCGAAAAAAGCCGCTATTCATAATGTTCTGACCGGAAACCGCCTGAAGGATCTGCAAAGCCAGAACAAAGAACTCATTAAAATCAGCCGGCCGTTTATGCGGCACTTGTATAAATTTGTCGAAGGCTCGGGCATTATCGTTGTTCTGTTCAATCATGAAGGGTACCTCCTGGAAATCATCGGCGACGAACAGGTGATCAAGCATGCCCAGACCGGCAATTTCGTTGAAGGAGCTTGCTGGAGCGAAGATTCGGCCGGAACCAACGGCGTTGGAACCCTGTTGAAAGTCCAAAAGCCCATTCAGATTTTCGGGGGTCAGCATTATTGCCGGAATTTTCACCGGGAAACGGGTTCTAGCGCCCCGATTTTCAATCCGGAAGGCGAATTCATCGGAGGACTGGTCATGACGGGCCTCTATTATAAAGTGAATCCGCACACACTGGGAATGACGGTTGCCGCCGCCATGGCCATTGAAAACGAACTTCGCATCAATAAGGCGCTGATCGAAGCATACGTCGCCAACACCTATCAAAAGACCGTTATTTCCTCCATTCCGGAAGCGCTGATCGCGATCGACAACGATGGTCAGATCTCTCTGTTGAATGACAACGCAAAAAATCTGTTCTTTTCACAAAACAGGTGGGTGGAGCACAAGAACATCCGGGAGGTTTTCGGTGATAAAAACAGTGATTTCTTCCGTCTGATCGAAAGGAATCAACCGCTGATTGATGTTGAGGTGCGTATTTTCTCCGACAGCGAGGCAAAAGACTACACGCTGACCTCCAATCCCATTTTGTCCAGCAACGGAGAGATGATGGGAAAAGTGATCATTCTCAATGAAATCAAACGGGCCAAGATGCTGGTCACCAAGATGATCGGCGCCAAGGCGAGTTTGCGATTCGAGGATATTTGCGGCATGAACCCCGGATTCCTGGAGACGATCCGGCAGGCCCGAATGGTTTCGCAAAGCAATTCCAACGTTCTCCTCTTGGGGGAAAGCGGAACCGGCAAGGATATCTTCGCCCAGGCGATTCACAATGCCAGCAAGCGCAGAAACGGCCCTTACGTCGCCATCAACTGCGGCGCCATTCCCAGAGATCTGATCTCCAGCGAGCTGTTCGGCTACACGGAAGGTTCGTTTACCGGGTCGAAGCGCGGAGGAAATCAGGGCAAGTTCGAACTGGCGGACGGCGGAACGATATTTCTGGACGAAATCGCGGAAATGCCCCTGGAATTACAATCCGCGCTTTTAAGGGTCATTGAAGATAAATCCATTATTCGCATCGGCGGAGCCAGTGTAAGGCCCGTTGACGTGCGCATCATTGTCGCAACAAACAAAAATCTGAAGGAAGAGGTCCGGAAGGGAAATTTCCGGGAAGATCTGTATTATCGCGCCAATGTTTTTTCCATCAAGATGATCCCCCTGAGGGATAGACTGGACGACATTCCTCTGCTCATTGATTATTTCATCAATAAACACAGAGAAATCATGGAAAAGGATATTGACCGCTTCGATGAAAAAGTAACCAGTATTTTCATGAATTATCCGTGGCCCGGTAATGTCCGGGAACTTCAAAATGTCATCGAACGGATGATGAACTATTCTCAAACCAGTGAACTGACGGCTGATCTTATTCCGGAAGAAATCCTTCATTTCCAGAAGCAGGCATCACCCACCGGAGAAGAGTTCGAGGCGGCAAAAGACATTGAACGGCAGATGATCGCCAGAATGCTGCATTTGAATCTGTCCAAAAGCGAGATTATCAAGAAGTTAAAAATCTCCCGCAGCACCCTGTACCGGAAAATGGAACGTTACAACCTCTGATACGCAATACGTTATTCGATGAGCATCCGGAATGTTTTTTAACGGATAAAATCATCCTTTAACATTGCCGTATGTTAAAGTTTTGGATATTATGATGAACGAGATGAGTTATACAGGAAAGGATATCAGAACACGATGAACATGGAAAGGATGCTGCAGGACACGGCAGAACGCTATCCGGATAATCCGGCTTTGATTTATGAAGGCAATCCCATCCTCTACAGGGATCTTGCCCGTTTCGTAGAGACCCTGGCCGGTCATTTACAGGGGCTTGGCGTGGTCAAGGGCGACAGGGTCGCCATCATGCTGTCCAACAGTCCGGAATTCGTCATCTCCTATTTTGCCGCGCTGCGCATCGGGGCCGTCGCCGTCACGCTGAATGTCATGTCCACTTCCTACGAGCTACAGCATCTTCTGGAGGACAGCGGCGCAAAATTGCTGATTACCGCCGATCATCTGGCCAGACGTTTTCAGGCCATTGAAGAAACGCTCCCTCTGTGCCGTCACCTGGTGACAACCACGGGCTTTAAATCCGGATCACCCTTCTATGAAATCGTTCACGGCGAAAAGAAAACCGTCAAACCGCCCGTACTGACCGGCAACGATCCGGCGGTGATCATCTATACGGCCGGCCTTACCGGAAAGCCGCTGGGCGCCGTGCTGATGTATAAAAATCTGGCCACGCAGGCGGATCTCCTGCTCACCATCTGCAGCGGAACACCGGCCGACCGTGCGCTGGCGGCGATCCCCTTTTTCCATTCCTTCGGCGCATCCGTCAACATGCTGAGCCCGCTGGGCGTCGGGGCATCCGTGGTCCTGATGGACCGATTCACGGTGGAAGGTCTCCTGACGGCGATCCAGAAGGAACGCGTAACGTATATTACGGGCGTACCGCGGCTTTTCATGGGCATGCTGTTTTCCGACAAGCTCGGGGACTATGACCTGAGTTCGCTGCGTTTTGGCATTACCGGCGGATCAGCGACACCGCCGGAGCTGTTTGCCGAATATAAAAAACATTTCGGCATTCAGGTGCTGGAAGGCTACGGCCTTACGGAAACCTCTCCCTGCTGCATTTTCAGCCACCCCGACCGCCCGCAGAAGCCCGGATCAATCGGAACCGTTCTGCCGGGCGTGGAGGCCAGGATCGTCGATGACGGCGGCCGGGAAGCGGCAACGGACGCCACGGGTGAACTTCTCGTCCGCGGCGATGTCGTGATGAAGGGATACCACGGAAACGACGCGGCAACCGCTGAAGTTCTTCGCGAGGGCTGGTTGCATACGGGCGATCTGGCCCACATGGATGCGGAAGGCTACATTTTCCTCGACGGCGTGAAGAAGCGCATGATCATTACCAGCGGATTCAACGTATACCCCAGGGAAGTGGAGATGATTCTGGAAATGCATCCGGCCGTTGTCTCCGCACGGGTCGTCGGCGAAAAAGACCTGATGCGCGGAGAGCTGGTTCGGGCAATCATCGTCAAAAAGCCGGGCAATCCGGTTGATGAAAAAGCGATCATCCAGCACTGCCGTAATTATCTTTCCTCCTATAAGGTCCCCCGGGATGTGGTTTTTGAAAACTAAGCGGATGGCTTCAGCGCCGGTATTGTAAAAAAATCCAAATGCGATTATGATTGCATGCATCCGTCAAAACCGGAAGGCAAGGAGCCATGGAAAATGGATGATCCGCGCAAACAGCATGATTTCCTGCAAAAGTCCGGAGTGCTGGACGCCGTTGGCCTGCCTCCGGGGGCCACGGGTGATCCGTTCAAAACAAAGTACGGACGCAAAGGACCGGGCTGTCTCGCCGTGGTTTTGATCGTTCTGATTCTTCTGACCGCTGGATTCTTTGTTTATCCGCTGCTGACACCGGACAGGATCCGGGGAGATATTGTGGATTGCGTCCTGGTTCCGCAAAAAGATTCCACAAGCCGGATGTGGATTCTCACCAACGGATCCTTCGAATACATTTCCTCCACCAAAACGCCCGGTTCTTATTCGGTAGGCCGCAAATGCTTGTTTTGCAAGGCCTGGCTGTATGAGTACGACCCTCTCCGGGAAAAAGTCATCCGCAAGATCAAAATCCCTTACGAAGACATCATGATCAATTCCAGTCTTTTCTATGACGGGGATACCGTCATGCACATCTCCGGAGCCTATCATCGCGAACCGCCGAAAATCCTCTCTTACAATGCTTACACGGGAGAGATGGTTGAAGACACGGCAAAGTTCGCGGCAAAATATCCGGAACTGACCGCCGGAATCACTGCCGTTCGGTTCGACAGAGAGAAGAACCTGCTTTCGCTCGACACCAAAGACGGCCGGACGAATATGAATTATGCTCTTACCGAAAAGAAACTCTATCCGTCCTATTCCCGGTATTACGAAGAGCAGCGAAAAGATGCAGGCGAAACCGAAACCTGCGTTTTATGCGCGCAGGGCGGAGAAAGAATGCGTCAGTGGCTTTACAAAGTCCGGGCATCGCGTTCGGACCTGCTCTGGACGGTATCGAGTCTGAAAGACAACTGCGAATCCAACATGGAAAAAATTTCCAAACGGATCAAAGGAGCGGAAGTCAGGCGGCTGACCAATCAAATTTTTCTCCGGGGAATCATCTACTATCAGGATCCGGACGGTGCCGTGATCATTTCCGTAAACCAGACCGATAAGAAAGCCGACCGGATGATAACCCTGATCAACCGGGAGGGGAAAGTAAAATGGGTGATCCCGCAAAGCGAGCTTTTCAAAACAATGAAGATTGACGAAGACAAAGGCTACTGGTCTACGTTTGACGGCAGCGCCCGCAGCATCCGGGTTTCCCGGTCGGGCAACCTTCTGGTGCTGCTGCAGGAAGGCGCAGGCATCATGGGCTTCGACTACGCCACAGGCAAAAAGCTGTTTACGCTTGAATAATGCAATGCATCGCAAATTCCTTTGCACGGATTCGCAACACAACGACCCGGAACTGGGAATCGCTTAACCCATTACGCAAGGCCAATTTGAAGGAACGATCAGAATACAATTAAAAAGGAGGCAGATATGGAATTCACCGCTGCAATCAAAGGAAGAAGAAGCATCCGCAAATTCAAACCGCAGGAAGTTCCCAAAAGCGTCATCACGGAGATCCTGGAAGAGGCTCGCTGGTCGCCGTCCTGGGGAAACACGCAACCCTGGACCCTGTGCGTGCTGAACGGGAAAACCCTGGAAAAGTTCAAGGAAATGAATCTGAAAAAAACGCTGGCGGGCGAACCGATCGCGTCCGACGTGCCCATGCTGGAGAAATGGCCGGACGCAATGAAAGCGCGCTACGGCGAGCTGGGCAAAGTCGTCTTGAGCGCGCAGGGCATCGCCCGGGACGACAAGGCCGGGCGGGAAAAGTATTACAAGGACATGGTTCGTTCCTTTGACGCACCGTGCATGATCCTGGCCTGCATATCCAAAGACAATCTTGTCGAATACCAGATGCTGGACATCGGCATTCTCGTTCAGTCGATTTGTCTTTCCGCCTACAATAAGGGCCTGGGCACCTGCCTGCTGGCCGCGGCGGCACGCTATCCCGCCGAAATCCGGAAAATCGCCGCAGTTCCGAACGATCAGAAAATCGTCGTCGGCATCGCCCTGGGCTATCCGGATGAATCCTTCACGCTGAACAGCTTCGAGAGAAGCCGGGCGAAACTCGATGAGTTCGTGCACTGGATGGAATAATTCCGCTTTCAGCGCAAAAACCATAACCGACAAAAAACCCCAACCGTCCGATTCAACGGTTGGGGTTTTTGCATCCATCAAACCATCCGGTTATCTTTGAGCAATTAATTCATCCGTAAGTTTGATTACGGCATCCACTTCCGCCTTGGTCCAAGGCTTGTTTTTATCGGTGTAGCGAATATATTTTACTTTCTTGTCCTTGCCCAGCAGGATGAAAACCGATTTCCCTTTACAGTTGCCCAGGCTCCAGGCCTTGGCCAGCGTAAGGTCCGTGTCGGTCAGGATGGTGCTTTTATATTTTTCGATCTTGCTTTTAACGATTTTTCGAATGATGAAGTTGGGCGCGGTGGAATCCTTCATATTGGCGACACCCAATCCCTGATAAACATTCTTCTCATATTTCTTTGCCTTCATCGCGTCATTCAGCGGATCACCCAAATCAGACACACTGGAGTCGGCGTAGGTCAACGCAATCACATGAGTGCCAAAATTGGGAATGGTTGCAGGATTATCATTGGCATCCCGGATTTGAGGATTAGACAATTCCTGTCCCACGGAAGCGGCACACGCGGAACCAGCCATCATGATTAACACGATCATTACACATCCAAAAATAACACCAAGTTTTTTCATACATAAACCTCCTTTTGATTTGGGTATGAACTCCTTCCCTGGAAGGGAAGGTAGAAAAATTATCGCCGCCTGTCAACGAAAAAAAGGAAATAAAATGCATGCCCCCGGCGAAATCAAAAGATCAGCTTGTTGAGTCTTTTGACCAGCGACTGCGCCGGGGAAAAATCGTTCTGAATGTTCAGCACTTTCTCACAGTCGGCAAGCGCCTGCGTATAGAGCTTCATCTCGTACAGCGTCTGGGCGCGTCCCCAGAAACCGTCGATCAGGCAGGGATTGAGCGCAATGGAACGGTCATAATCTTCCAGAGACCGGTCATACCGCTGCAAAACCCGAAATGTCAGCGCCCGATTATTGTAACAGCGGACGTTATCCGGATCGTAGGTGATTGACCTGGAAAAATCACGGATGGCTCTTAGATAATCGGAAAGGGCGAAATACGCCATTCCCCGGTGATTGTAAACCAGCGAGCGCAACGAGTCCTTGATTTTCAACCGGAGGATGGATGTATAAATTCCAACGGCGGTCTCCAGTTGCCCGCCGCTGTGCGCCGAAAGCGCGGCCAGCAGGGCTTTTTCCAGATTCGCTTCCCCCATGATCGAATCGATGTCGCTCTCCACAAGGGCCGGTTTGCCGCTTTCCGGAGCGATAAACCACTCCTGGTCGATGCCCGGCGCGGCGGCCAGTTTGGATTCCAGGCTTTGCCTGCGCTTGCGGTCCCGGTCGCGGATCTCTTTCTGATAATCACGGATTTCCTGGAAAATCAGATCGGACAGCGTGAGCGTGGCGTTGAGGGCCGCAAGCTTGCGCCGGATCGTCGCATTGGGCAGGCTGATGTCCGACTTGTAAATCAGTTCATGCTCCACTTCCGCCCAGGCATCCTGCAGAATGGTGCGCAATTGCACTTCACAGACATTGGCCGTATAAGGCAGTTCCTGTTTGCGGTAAATGGGATCAATCTTGATCAGAAAATGCACCGACTCGTACCCGAATTCTCCGACGGAATGACGCGATCCTTTCCGGTCCAGTTCTACAACACTGAAATTGGCCTTGATGAGGTTTTCAACCGCTTCGATATCTTCCAGGAAAGGACAGACGATTCTCAAACCCAGCAGGTCCGTGATCGCCGCCTGATCCATTCCCTGTTCGTGGCGGGACATTTTGACCAGCTTGTCAAAATACGTTTCAAAGCGCTTGACGCGGTATTTGATCGTGGGAAAGCTGCCGTGGTTTTCCAGAACCTGCCGCACCTGCGCATGGAGCGCCTGCAGAATCTCGTCGTACACGGGATACAGATCTTCATAAATATCTTTAAGCCTGCCGCGGTCCAGGTCTCCGGGCAGAATGAACGTCAACTGATCATTCATGAATCATCTCTTTTCGGATTTCAGATCCGACTCACCCAAATGACTGCGGTCGTTCATGACTTCAATGTGCGCATTACCGTCGTGAAAACGGATCAGCGTTTTGGATGCGGTGTCCACGCAGGTGCTTCGAAATTCCGACAGGCTGATATTCCGCAAACGGCACAGGATCGCCGCTATGGTGAAATTATGGGCGACCACCAGCGCGTTTCCCTCTCCTTCCATGATCCGCGCGACCGCCCGCCAGGCCCGATCCTGCAGTTCCGCCAGCGATTCCCCATTCGGCATGCGGACGGACGCCGGATCGGCGATCCACCGGCGGAGGAATTCTTTTTCGCGGGCCATCAATTCCTGAAAGGACAGACCTTCAAAATCCCCCTGGTCCATTTCCATCAGGTCGGGATGCACTTCAATCCTGCGCTGATGGTAACGGTTGATGATTTCAGCGGTCTGATACGCCCTTTTCAGGGGACTGGCGTGAATCGCTCCGACCTCCGAATCTTTAAGAGACAGGGCCAGTTTCCGGGCCTGTTCCAGGCCAACCTCGGACAGCTCAACATCGCTTGTTCCCTGGATCCGGCCCTCTTTATTCCAGAGGGTTTCACCATGACGAATCAGAATTAATTGCATATCACCCCCGCGGCGGGGCCAAGACCCCGCCCGGCGTCAAAAAAAGCTCCGAAACGGAATCAGACTTTGTAGCCGTTCATTTTGGCCAGCGCCGCCTCCGCTTCGCGAATGACGCGATCGATCAGTTCCCTGGTGGTCGGATTGTCGGTAATGCCGCCGCAGCATTGACCCGCAAAGAGAATGCCGCCTTCCACATCCCCTTCATTGAGCGCTTTGAGGTGCTTCATGTTCCCCACTGCCTGGCGCGCCAGCACCATGAGCGGATGGCCTTCTTCTGCGCGCAGCATTTCAATGCTGACGGCCATGAATTTGGCCCAGGACAGATTCATCAGTTTCTTGACCAGCAGGGCGCCTTTGAAAGCCTCCACGACCGGGAAGCCCCGCTTCATCATCCTCTCGGCTTCCCGGGTCTTGAGCACCCGGCCGTCCATGCCGTCAAAGACATTGTCGTAGAGCGTATCCTGCTCGGTCGCTTCGATACACAGTTTTTTGAAGTTGTCATGCACCATGCTTTCCTTGACCACCATGAAACGGCTGCCCATGGAAATGCCGTCCGCGCCGAGCGCGAGCGCAGCCGCCAGGCCCCGGCCGTCATAAAAACCGCCGGCGGCGATGAGCGGCACCTTGACCATGGAGGCAACCAGGGGAATGAGCACCATGGAAGTGGCCGCCGCGCCGTGCGCCGCCGCTTCGTGACCGGTAATCACCAGCGCATCGCAGCCCAGGGCAACGGCCTTGGCCGCGTGCTTGGCAATGGCGATTGTCCCCACGACTTTGCCGCCATAGGCATGTACGTCGTTTACAAACCAGGGTTTGCCCAGCGAATAATTGATAATGGGAACTTTTTCTTCAATGGCCACCGCGATGTTTTCCTTGGCGCCGGGTCCGACCAGTATCTGATTGACGCCGAAAGGTTTGTCCGTCATCTGACGGATCTGCCTGATGTTTTCCCGCGTTTCCTTCGGGTTGCAGCGGGCGATGGCCAGAATCCCCAGCCCTCCGGCGTTGCAGACGGCCGCAACCAGTGCGGGCTCGGTGATCCAGTTCATTCCGGCAAGCATAATAGGATGCTCAATGCCAAACATCTCCGTCATTCTCGTTTTAAACATAATATTCTCCTTATATCTTTATTAATGATATTTTATTTCCTGTAATTTCTGTTTCCTCATTGCACCAAATGTTTAGAAGATGACGCCCCGGATGTCAAACCAATTTTACATCATCACAAAAGGGCCAGTTCCCCCTGCGGTGAAAAGAAGGTTCAGGCAATCCGGAAAGACAGGCGTTTTAAGAGATTAGATAACAAAACCCGCATGTTCTGGAAAGACATGCGGGTTTTGTTCGTGCGGAACAGACGGCGGGTATTGCGTGTTATCTCTCCAGAACCCTCCAGGTTAGAGGATTGCTGCACTTGGAGATTTTTTTGATCTGATCAAATTCTTTTTTGTTTTTGGGCCACCAGACAAATATCTGCGGCTCAGTAAATTTTCCATGTTTCATGGTCTGGACAACGTTCGGGAAAATCAGCCTCCCGTTGGCGGAAATGCCGAACATCTCCATCGGATATTTATCCCCGAGCATCGGAAATACTCCCGGAAACGCGGCGCGAATCGCCCGGACGTTGTCCGGAGTTCCGGCGGCGGCAATGGCCCTGGCCAGCGCATGCATGCTCGTATAATTGCAAACCGTCTCCCAGGTCAGCGGCCTTTTATAGTTCGCCGCATAATTGTCGATAAAGTTCCGGCTGGTCGGATAGTGAATATCTTTCACCATGGCCAGACCAATTGCGCCTTCCAGCAAAAGAGGCCTGCGCATGACCGGATAAATGGCATCCAGTTTGGCCTGATCGATCATGACAAAACCTCCCTCAAAACCTTTGGCTCTTGCCTGCTCGATGATCATGACCGTCGTGGAGGAGGGGCCGCCGATCAGCAGAAAATCGGGCTCGGTGGCCAGTGCTTCGTTAAGCGGCGCCGCAAAATCGGTCCGGGTATAATAGTTGGCGGCTTTATCCACCGTGATCGTTCCGCCCTTCTTCATCCAGATGTCTCCAAACACTTTACGCCAGGCGTCGCCGTAAGCGCCGGCGGTGACCACCATCGCCGCTTTTCGCCAGCCTTTTTCCCAGGCGATATCGGCCTCCGTCTGCGCGTACACCGTAAAAGGCGTTGTAATGTTAACCAGCAGCCTGTTGCCCATTTCCACAATCTGCGGCATGCTGGTATAGGACATCAGGATAAACTCATTTCTTTTTTCTTCATTGATTTTCATCAGGGCAACAATGGTCGTGGCCACGGGATTAAAAATCGCTACGGCTTTTTGTCCTTTGCGCAGTTGCTGCGCGTTGGCTACGGCGGTTTTGGGATCGACCTTGTCATCCATTTTTTCCAGGCGAAATAAATAACTCTCGCCTTTCAGTGCAATCCCTCCCCTGGCGTTGATTTCCTTGATCGCCATGTCAATCCCGCTGAGACAATCCTCGCCGTATTCCGCGGCGGGACCGCTTAAAGGTCCCGTGTAACCGATCACAATCTCCGCCGCCCCGACCGATAACGCCCACAACACTGTCAGAATCATTGCTGCAACTACGATGACGCTCTTGTGTCTGCTCATAACTTCCCCCTCCCGGTCTGATAAGATCCCTAAAAGTCGTGCAACAAACCCGTTTAAAGCTACCCGTCTCCAATCATCGTGTGACGATGAAGATCATCCATCAATGTGCGTTTTGATTTTTTTTAATTACAGCGTGAGCATAAGAACGGGAAGATGATATCAAAACAATTTTGTATCTATCTCTGTAATTGGTGGAGTGCGTCCGCATCCGGCTTTCGGACGCACTCCCGTTCGATCATTTTATATGGAAGGCTGTCTGATTTCTTATTCGATTCTCCTCCAGACCATCGGAATGTCGCCCTTGGTCGTTTTCTTGATTTTTTCAAACTCCTTCTGCGTTTTTGGCCACCACATATAAAGGGTCGGGCGGGTAAACTTGCCATACTTCATGCCCTGGATGACCGCGGCGGCAATCAAACGTCCGCTGGGCGATACGCCCCAGACTTCCATCGGGTACTTGTCGCCAAGCATGGGGTACACCCGGGGCAGGGCTGCCCGAATGGCATAAGCGTTATCCGCTGAACCGGCCAATGCAATCGATTGAGCCAGCGCATGCATGGTTGTATAATGAATTACGCTTTCCCAGGTAACGCTGCGCTTATAATTTGCAGTATAGTTCTGAATAAAGGTCTGAGCAGCCGGATAAGGAACATCTCTCACCATGGCCACACCGATACTGCCTTCCAGCCCCAGCGGTTTTGGCATCACCTGCACAATCGCATCCAGTTTGGATTGATCGATCATGACAAAACCGCCTTCAAACCCTTTTGCCCGTGCCTGCTCGATAATCAGAGCCGTGGTGGACGACGGACCGCCGATCAGCAGAAAATCGGGCCCGGTGGCCAGAGCTTCGGCCAGCGGCTTGGCAAAATCCGTACGGGCATAATAGTTGGCCGGTTTATCCGCGGTGATGGTACCGCCCTTGTTGATCCATGCTTCGCCGAAAGCCTTGCGCCAGGCATCTCCATAAGGGCCGGCCGTCACAACCATGGCACATTTTCGCCATCCTTTTTCCCAGGCCAGATCGATATACATCTTGGCATAAATGGTGAAAGGCATCGTCATCGTTATCATGAGCCGGTTTCCCGTTTCCGATATCTGAGGAATACTGGTATAGCCCATTACGAGAAATTCGTTCTTCTTCTCCATGTTGATCTTCATCAGTGCCGCCAGGGTATTGGCCACCGGATTGAATATGGCGATGGCTTTCCCTTCTTTCCGCAGCTTTTGGGCATTTGCCAGGGCAACATCAGGCTTTATCCCGTCATCCATTTTTTCCAACCGGAAGGAATAACGCTTGCCCTTAACCTCGATTCCACCTCTGGTATTGATTTCATTGATGGCCATATCAATCCCGTTGACACAATCCAGCCCATATTCCGCCGCTGGACCGCTCAAAGGCCCCGTGTAACCGATCACGATGTCTTCCGCACCGGCCGGCACTGTCCACAAAATTGTAAGGATCATGACTGCAAGAAATATAAGACTTTTACATTCTCTCATACGCATTTGCCCCCTTTTCCGGATGAACTCTAATCATTTGAATTGATGCATTTAAAGCTAACAAAATTTTTAACCTTTTGCAATCAACAAAAGGACAAACCTTTCGCTGGCCGATGCGCGGGCCCCAGGTATCCGCAGATTTGGATCATTGACATCGTCCCGTGTTCTGATAAAAAGCGGTAAAGTCTATCGTCGGCATCAGAGCGGAAGGAGGCACATGAAACTGATCACATCGAGGATGATGGATGAACTCATCGACCAGGCGGGCAAAACCCCGAGGCTAAGAACCAATTATAACATTCACGAATCGCTTTCCGACCCCGTCCAGCGGCTGTTTGTCGCCGCCGGCCTCTCGTCTTACTTCCGGCCGCACCGGCATTTTGGAAAAAGCGAATTTGCCATCGTGCTTCGCGGAACTTTCGATATTCTTCTTTTTAATGATCACGGCGTCGTCACAAAGCGGTTTTCCGCAGGCCCCGGTCAGGAAATATTCGCGCTGGAAGTGCCCGCGGACTGCTATCACACATGGATTCCCATGGCGGAATCATCCATGTTCTTCGAGGTAAAGGAGGGACCTTATGACCCGGCCGCTTCGCTTGCTTTCGCGCCCTGGTCGCCCGCGGAAAATTCCGGCGGGGTAAAGGAATTTCAGGCCAGACTGCTCACCGCCCGCGAGGGAGATTGCATAGCCTGAAATACCCGAGGCTGCCTGGGAACATCCGGTTCGACGGGCGAAACCTGCTGCTGGAGTTCCACCTGGGAAATTTATTACAACGCAGAAAAACGGGATGTCGATATCAAGAAAAAATAAACCGTAACCCGCAGCGCCGGATGCTCAGAAGCAACAGCCTGATGCTCCAACGGATATCCCCGGGGCATCAGGCCATCGATTGTTTCTTCCGCCGCCATGAACCTCAGCGGGCCTTCCCGATTTCTTCCATCAGCGCCATTTCCGGTTTCCCGCCGATAAAGGCGCCGCTTGCCTTGAAGAACTCCTTAAAGTAAGGCGAGGCAGAATGTGCATCCAGCGCCGCCTGATCTTTGTACTGCTCAACCACGACCAGCAGATTGGGGTTGGCCAGGTCCCGGTTGAGGGAATAAAGAACCGTACCTTCCTCCGACGCCACCTTGGCCATTAAGTTCTTGAAAGCGGCCACGGCCTCATCCATTTTTCCTTCTTTTACCGGTATTTTGGCAACAACTGTCAGCATATTCAGATACCTCCCTGCTTTTTTATTGTTTCATAGCACACCGCCGCCCGGCGAGGCAAGCAATCCCTTTTTTTTATTTCTTTGACATATTCGACCGTTTTCATTATATTCGCGCCCGTCGTGAAGGCACGAAGGAACTCGAAGAAAGGAACCCCTCTTGATATGATTTATCTTCACGGTGTCGGGCATTTTCATCCTGAAAATGTCATTACCAATGAATTTCTGGAAAGTCTGGATATCGGCACAACGGTTGAATGGATTCTGGAGCGCGTGGGGATTCAAACGCGACGGACCATTTTGCCACTGGAATACATCCGCGAAACAAAAAACGCGCGCCCCTGGGAGACGGATCAGGCCCGCCTTTACTCCAACGCTCAAATGGCCGCGGCCGCAGCCCGGATGGCATTGGAGCGCGCGGGAATCAACCTGAATGACATCGGCATGGTCATTTCCGGCAGCTCTCTGCCGCAGTATCTCACCCCTCCCGAAGCGTCAACCGTTGCCGGCGAACTGGGGATTGATGTTCCCTGCTTCGACATCAACGCCGCCTGCGCCACTTTCGGCGCACAGATGTGGCAGCTGGATTCGTTGAAGCCGGAAAAAACGCCGCCGTACATTCTGGTCACGAATATCGAATGCCCGACGCCCAGCACGGATTACGCGGATCGGCGGTCCGCCGTTCTCTTCGGCGACTGCGCTTCCGCAACGATCCTGTCTCTTACGGTTCCTTCCCGTAAAATTTTTTCCGGCTGTGAAATGGCCTCCAAACCAACCCTGTGGGACAAGGCAATGGTTCGCCGATGGAGCTATTTCACGCAGGACGGCAACGCCGTCCAGGGATTTGCCATCCGCAAAACCACGGACAGCCTGCGCAGCCTTCTGTCCCTACATCCGGGCGTGGACAGGGAACATCTGTATTTTGCGGGTCATCAGGCCAATCTCGGCGTACTGACAACCGCCTGTGAGCGCGCGGGAATCCCGCCGGAAATGCACTGGCATAATGTCGAATTTTACGGCAATGTAGGCTCCGCCAGCGTGCCCACCATTCTGAGCGAGCACTGGGCCGAACTGCAGCCGGGTGTCCACGTCGCCATTGCCATTGTCGGCGCGGGTCTGGCGTGGGCGCAGATGATGCTGACGATAAAATAAGTTGCAGATTCATCTGATCAACTTTTTCTTGTTGATTCAAGTGTTCAACGATTAATCCGCAACCTTTGCTTGCCGATAAGCTCTAAATGAAGTTTTAATAAGCGGCAATATTATGAAAAGGCGGCAATTTAAATGCAATCCATGCTGATAAGAATCTTCCTGATCCTGACCTTATTCACTTTATTCAATCCACTTTCATTGCTGGCGGCGACTGAGAAGCGAATTGCATTAGTCATTGGCAACAGCAATTACGATGCAGGCCGCTTGAAGAACCCGATGAATGACTCAAGTGATATGTCCGTTGCTCTGAAAAAATCGGGTTTCTTTGTGATTCTCAAAAAAGATGTCGGTCATAAGGAAATGGAAACAGCCATCCGGGAATTCGGCCATCAGCTGAAAAAAGGGGATGTGGGGCTTTTTTACTATGCCGGACATGCTGTTCAGATTGAAGGGAGCAACTTTCTGATACCCATCGGCGCCAATATTGAAGAAGAGGGTGACGTCAAATATAAAGCCGTTGATTTAAATCACGTCCTCGACGTTATGGGAAACGCCGGCAACAAGTTAAGTATCATTATACTTGATGCCTGCCGTGACAATCCTTACGCAAAGAGCTTCCGCTCTTCCACCAGAGGTTTGGCCATTGTCGGAAAATCACCCAGTGACACCCTGATCGCCTATTCAACCAGTCCTGGTCAGACAGCCATGGATGGCAGCGGGCGAAACAGTCCTTATACCAGGGCTCTGCTGGACAACATGGCCGTTCCCGGTCTTTCCGTTGAACAGATATTTAAAAAAGTACGCAATGACCTCGTCAGCATGACCAACGGAAAACAGAGGCCATGGTATATGGCTTCACTCGGCGTGGATTTTTATTTTAACACCCCTGAAATCCAGACCGCGGCAATGGAGAAATCCGCGAAAATAAACGAGACCGGGGAAACTGCTGTCGAGCCATTATTAAAGGAGCAGAAGGATAATTACGATGTGGCCATGGTGGCGAAGCCGCAAACGTCTCCGACAGTTACCGAGATTGGTCGGGATGGGAGATTTGTCGCATACAGTGATGGGACGGTTCTGGATACGGGCACGGACCTGATGTGGGCGGCCAAAGATAACGGGAACGATATCAATTGGATGAACGCTAAAATTTATTGTAAAAATTATCGGGGCGGCGGCTATACAGATTGGCGGTTACCGACCCAGGAAGAACTGGCTGGATTGTACGACAAATCCAAACCGTATAAAACCAGCTGTGGCTGGAAAGCCCATTTGACTGAATTGATTCGTCTCACCTGTAATTATCTTTGGGCATCCGAAACACGCTTCAACGCAGCCGCATCATTTAATTTTGCATTTGTTGAGTGGCCCCTCGTTGACCGTTCCTATGAAAAGAGCATCCGCGCACTCCCGGTGCGATCGTGTAAATAGATTACTCGGCGATTGCCTAACGTTGGCGCAGATGATGCTGACCATTCAATAACCGCCCGGCGCCTTGCACCGCTTTCACGAAAACAGCGGAACGGCCTGCGCAAATTGCAATGACCCGCCGGTCAATGCGCCTCTTCAATCTACCCCGAAAGTTCTGTTTCTTCGTTTATGGTTTTATGCTACATTGCACGGCAAAGTGCTGCTGTGGTGCTATCTTATGAAACTGTTGTCTTTCGTTTGTCAGAACTTTTGTCCCGGGCGGTTACAAAATCGGCGGCTTCCGATATTTCCGGAACACTTTTTTCAAAAACAGGAAACAGGATTCACCGCATGAAAAACCATGCGTATTCTCGAAAACTGTAAAAAATTTAAGGAGGTGTTATGAGACACATTTGGATGAAAATTGTACCGGCGATGGCATTTGTATTGATTTTATCAGCAGCGGCGTATGCCGGGCACTCGGTGACGATAAAAAACACAACCGGCAATCAACAATGCAGTGCAACTGTATATCATAGAACGCTGGGCACAACCGAGACCGGACACATGTGGCTCGATCCGGGACAGGAGAACACAGTCACGGCACCCGGCGCCTATTGTATCGCCTATCTGGATTATCATTGCTGCCCGGCTGCCGGAGGAATTTGCACAGACAGCAAGACCGTTGGCTGTTTGGGAACATCCGGTTCCAAGGGCGAGACCTGCTGCTGGAGTTCAACCTGGGAATTCTATACCGATCCCCAGACCAAGGAGCAGAAGATCAGGAAAACAAAACCGTAATCCGCTGGACAGAACAGGCATTTCTTATATCGCCGCTATCAGCGGGGGTGGCGGCGCGGAGCGCAAATGATGCTGTCGGTCCAATAACTTTAATCCAGGGCCGATTTTGACGGATAACGAAACGACGAGGAAAAGTTTGTCTGGAACGGTTTGAAACCGTTCCAGACAAATCCTGGAACAAGCCGGTGGTACTGGCGGTATCAGCCAGGGCGGGTTCGGTCAACAAAGTCAAACCTTCAAAAGCGGCC
This sequence comes from Smithellaceae bacterium, assembly GCA_963682015.1. GTDB lineage: Bacteria > Desulfobacterota > Syntrophia > Syntrophales > Smithellaceae > UBA8904. The sequence continues at coordinate 1,442,509 of OY820932.1, forward strand.
AAGGATATCACACCGGCCAGTCGGGAATTTCTTTCTTCGTTCCAAACCATTTGAGTGTCGTGTAAAGCATATCGAGATGGCAAAGGCCGGTTTTCAGGCGGGTAAGCTTGCTTTTCGCGGTCACGCCGCAGAGAAGTTCATCGAATTGATCAAACGAGAGCTTCCGCATTTTGCGGATGGTTACTTCTTCCAGGGCGGTTCGTTCCCGGAGATAATTTTTCAGCGTCCGTTCATAATTGGCAACCCCTTTCGCCCCTTCACGGATGGCGCTCACCGCCAGAACACCACTTAAGCAGGCCAGATCGATACCTCCGCCGTGCAGGGCCGAGGTCAGTCCCGCCGCGTCGCCCACAAGAAGGACGTTGTTGTATGCCAGATGGGGCATCATCCGACCGGTTGCGATACCGCCGCCTCTCTCCAGCACGGTCATGCCGTCAAGGCCTTCCATGCGCAAAACGTCCGCAAGAACTTTTTTTAAATCCAGCTTCTGCGCGTTCAGGGTTCCTCTCACCGTGCAAACGACGCCGACATTCGCCTTTTGTTCATCCTTCGGGAAAACCCAGTAATAGGCTGGTTGAAATTCGGCGGGCAGACCGGAGAAGAAGGCAAACTTGATGCGCGGCATCAGGGCGCTGAAATCACCGTCAAGCACCGCCTGATGCGCCAGCAGGTATTCCCGGAAATACTCATTCGTAAACCCGTAATGACGTGAAGACACCGAAGGCGCGCCGCTGGCATCCAGAATCCAGTCAAATTCCTTTTGCATCCGGGCGAGTCGTTCCGTCGTGATTCTGGTGTTTTCATGGACGCGGACACCTTGCGCCGTCGCCCGCAACGCCAGATCCTGCTGCCATGTCTTCCGGTCCAGCATCCACAGAGGGCGGTGCCTGCTCAACGCGAAGGTATAAGGCTTGCGGCCCTGCAGAACAACTTCTTCCACGGGACGCAGAAGCCCCCGGCCCGGCCGGGGCATGATCTTCAGTGAATCGAAGATGCATTCCCCGCAGACAATGCCCTCGCCGACTTTTCTTTTTTCAAAAAGATCGACTTCGATGTTCTGTCCGGCCGCCGCCAGCGCCCCGTAAAGGCCGCCGGGGCCGGCTCCAATAATGGCTATTTTCATTTTCCCGTCGAAGACCTCCTGAATTTTCCGATCAGATGACGAATGGCCAGGATCGGATGCAAACGCATCATGCGCGGTCCGGCATAACGCATTACCTTCTGAATCTGCCTGCGGCGCTCCGGCCGGTAGCAGTGCGTCGGACACGCGGAACACGCCGGCTTTTCTTCGGCGTAAGGGCACTTCTCCAGCCGCGTCCTGGCATAAATCAGCAATTCCTGGCACGACGGGCACAGTCCGCTATTTCCAGTCGGATGACAGTCGCGGCAATACAGATGGATCATAGCGGAAACGGTTCTATATTCCCGCTTCATGAACGGCGATTTATTCAACAAGGTTCTCTTCCATAAAACGATCGGCCCTTCGGATTTCTTCAACAAACCGCCGGACTTTTTTCATGTCTTTTTTAAAGCGGACAGGCCGGCCGTTTTTGTCCAGGGCGTTGGTCCGCGTGCAGCTGTCCACGCCCGCCGGCTTCAGGCCGACGACCGCATCGTAAACATTATCATCGGCAAGACCGCCCGCCAGAATCACCGGTATCGGACTGGCCTCGATCACCTTCCCGGCTATCGCCCAGTCGCAGGTGACGCCGGTAATGCCGACATACCCCGCCACCGGCTGAGCTCCGGGATTCGCCGGGTGGCCGATCAGCGTGTCGATGAGAAAATAATCGGAAAACGGCGAAAAGAGTTCCGCAAACCGGAGAATATTTTTTTGCATATCGCCACCGGGGTCGATCCCTGGCTGCGGCACGGAAAGCGACCGCATGATGTCGATCTGCGGGAAGCGGTCCTTCACATCAACCTGCAGGGAAAAGAGCGCGTCAAATTCGCGCACCACCGTGGCCTGATCGCCCGGAAAAGGAGACAGTGCCTCGCAAAAATGAACAAAGTCCGGTTGATAGTAGTCCAGAGCCTGAAAAATTTTTACCGGATCTTTCATGATCGGTATCAGACCACTCCGGCCTCCGCTTTCACGGACAATCTGGATGGTTTTCCGGATGCTGGCATGCTTCCATTTTTCCTGGGCCACGAGCACGCAGCCGACATGATTCACGCCCAGTTCTATCAAGGCTTCGGCTTCCTTTGGTTTTTGCACTTCGTAAATCTGGATGATGGTTTTCGTCATGATTACGCCATACCATGCAAGAAGATTCCGATCAAGGCACAGCCGGCGATATTTTCTTCAGCCGACAATCTTAAAAAAAAGCAACTTGCTTTTATCCGCAATAAACTCAATAATCCGCCATACAGATCAGGATGAAGGGAGCACTGCTCATGACGATTATGAAACCAATTGACGAGCTGTACAGCGACAGGGGCAGACGCGCGAGAGAACTGCACGACGAAGGCAAGAAGGTTATCGGATATTTTTGTTGTTTTGTCCCGGACGAGATTATCACGGCGTTCGATATGGTTCCGTACCGCATCCAGGGGAGCCAGAGCGACCCGATCGACGAGGCGGACGCACTGCTGGAACCGATGGCCTGCCCCTTTGCGCGCAGCTGCTTCAACATGGCGCTGAAAGGCGAATACGACTTCCTGGACGGGTTTGTCGCCCCGCATAGCTGCGACACCATTGAGCGCCTGTACTACATCTGGCGCAGCAACAAACCGTCGCCCTTCAATCACATGATCAACGTGCCGCACATGATGGGACCGTCCTCCGATGCGTTTTACAAAAACGAATTGCAGTATTTCATTTCCCGCCTGGAGGAATTCTCCGGCAAAAAGCTGGATGTGGGGAAACTGAAAGAAGCCATAAAACTGTATAACCGACGCCGCGCCCTGCTCCGGGAACTGTATGAACTGCGCAAAGAAGACCCGCCGCGCATATCGGGAACGGAAATCACCAAAGTGCTGGTCGCCGGCATGGGTATTACCGCCGTGGAACATATCGAGCTTCTGGAAACGCTTCTGGCTGAAATCAAAAAGCGTCCTGTGTCCAAACCGGACGGCCTGCCACGCATTTTTCTATGGGGCAATGAAATCGACGACATCGCCTTCATCCAACTGGTCGAGGAATGCGGCGCCCGCGTCGTGATGGACGACCTGTGCACGGGAACCCGCTTTTTCTGGGAGGACGTTCCGGAGACGGATGATCCCCTGGACGGCCTGACGGAGCGCTACCTGTGCACCCACTGCCCGAGAAGCCTCAAACCGCAGGCAGGAAACCGGCAGGAAGACCTGGAGAGCCGCTTCAGTTATCTGAAAGACTTCATCGGCGGGTGGAAGGCCAACGGCGCGATCTTTTACATCGTTCGGTACTGCGACACCTGCGAACTGGAGGGCCCGGATCTGAAAGAATACCTCAACGGATTGAAGCTGCCGGTGCTGATGATCGAGGATGATTATTCGACGTCGACGATCGGGCAATTACGAACCAGAATCCAGGCATTCCTGGAAATGATTTCGACTCCGTAAAAACCCCGTATGCGGCGTTGCGCTGCGGCCTCAGTTGTTGCGGCGTACATCAAAAGTACGCCTCACGCCTTCGGCCTTGCGCGCCTTGCCTCCGGGATTTTTACAAAGTCTCTAAAAGAACATAATTGTAGGGAACGGTTTAAAACCGTTCCCTACGGAAAAGGATTTTGAATATGGAAGCAACGCAGCAGGCCAAGACCACGGCCGTGAAAGGGACGGACACCGCCCGGGAGGTACGGGGGCTGGTGAAGAACATTTACATGAGCGCGCATTTGGCGAGAGAGCAAGGGAAGAAGGTGGCCTACATGATGGTCGCCTCGCAGTATGACGAAATCCTGCGGGCGATGGATGTTGTGCCGCTGCCCACGGAAAACTACGCGGGACTGTGCGCCGCCAAACGGGAGATGGACCGCTTTCTGCTGAAAGCCGAAGCCGACGGCTACTCGCAGGTACTGTGCAGCTACGCCCGGATTGGCCTGGGTTTCGACAGTATGCGCAAAGAGCAGGGACGGATACCCGACGGGAGCCCCGACGGCGGCATGCCGATGCCCGACATGATGCTGGGGAGCTCCGCCGTGTGCGACCCGCGCTTCAAATGGTACCAGGCCACCAGCCGCTACCTGGAGGCCCCGACGTTCGGCATTGACGTGGTCTATCCTCCCCCGCAGGATGATCTGAACGCCGTGCGAGACTACTACATCAAATATCAGCGCGACCAGCTTTCGGGATTAATTGAGTTTTTGGAGAAACAAACCGGAAAGAAGATGGATAAGGAAAGACTCTGGGAGTGCATCCGCCTGGGCGATAAGGCCTGGAAGCTGTGGTACGACATCGACCGGTTGAGAGTGGCCGTTCCCTGTCCGATGCCTTCTCAGGACCACTTCAGCATTATGGTCGCCGGGCACTACTACTCCGGCACACAGGTAGCTGTCGATTTCTACCAGAAGCTCTATGATGAAGTAAAATACAAGGTGGACCACAAGATCGGCGTCATTGCCGATGAGAAGTACCGCGTTCTGTACGGCGGAGGGCTTCCTCCCTGGCATACGCTGTGGATCTTCAACTATTTTGAAAGCTTCGGCGCGGTGTTTGTCATTGAAAACGTCTATCGCGGCTTCGACCCGGTGGAAGTTCCCTCGCACGTGAAGGACCCGGTGGATTATCTCGCCTGGCGGGCCTTTCTCCGTTACACCGCCTACCATGAGAAAGCCCGGGCGCGCAGCGGCAACCCCATTGTGGAAAAACTGCTGGGAATGATCGACGACTACAAGATCGACGGCGTGGTTTTCCATGCCTGCCGTTCCTGCCGGGCCACCACCGTCGGACAGATCCATATGAAAAACGAGCTTTCCAAATACTCAGACCTGCCGATGATGCAGCTCGTCTCCGACATGGTGGATCTGCGGGATTATTCGGAAGCGCAGTGGAAGGCGCAGATTGGGGCGTTTATTGAGGCGCTCTCTGCCAGAAGCAGAGGATAAAGATTCAAGGTACGAGGAGCAAGGTTCAAGGCGGACTCGCTTTTCTGTCCCCCTTTGGAGGGGGCAGGGGGAGGTTTTTAAACAATCTCCATATTGATCGTTTTGCAGCTTGCATGACCACCTCCGTCACTTCGTGACACCTCCGCCAGCGGAGGACATTAACAAGGAAGTCAACTTATGCCGTTTTGCGGAATCGATATCGGGTCCACGATGACGAAAGTGGTCATCGCGGATGAACAGGAGAAGATCATTGCTTCTCATATCGGACCCACCGGAGCGGAGCACCGGCACCTGGCGCTCAAGGTAACCGACGAGACCGTCAAAAAGGCGGGACTTTCTTTTGAAGCGCTGGATTTCATCGTTGCCACGGGCTATGGGAGGATCAATGTGCCGTTTGCCGACAAGCAGATCACGGAGATCACCTGCCACGCACGCGGCATCCTCGCACTTTTTCCCACGGCGAAAATCATCATCGACATCGGCGGTCAGGATTCCAAGGGCATCAAGCTCGATGCCGAAGGCAAGGTGGCCAATTTTGTCATGAACGACAAGTGCGCCGCGGGCACCGGCCGCTTTCTGGAAGTGATCTCGGAGACGCTGGGCATCAACCTCACGGACATGGGCGACATTTCTCTTAAAGCCACCGGTTCCGTCCAGATTTCTAACATGTGCACGGTCTTTGCGGAACACGAAGTCACCTCTCGTCTGGCGGAAGGTGCGGGCGTGGCGGAGATTGTCGCCGGATTGCATGAGGCGATCGCGGCCCGGGTGGTCAACATGACGCGGCACCTGGGGATTGAAAAGGATGTCGTGGTCACCGGCGGCGGTGCAAAGAACATCGGGCTGATCAAAGCCATCGAAGGGAAAGTCGGTTTTCCGGTGCTGACGCCGCCGGAACCTTTTATCACCGGCGCCCTGGGTGCGACGCTCATCGGCAAAGACTTTTATGACAGAGGAATAAGACCGGCAAAAGAACGCAAAAGAGAGGATGTTTCATTTTTTTCGTAAGGAAATGGCCGATAACTTTCAGGTTATCACTCCCGTTCCCCGGGCTATTCATCCTCTCTCCCTCGATGGGAGAGGGGCAGGGTGAGGGTGAAAAAGTTGAACCATTGTTTACGCCCTCCCGCACGACGACCAATACGGATTGACGGGATAACACGGCAGGGAGGGAGCACAACCGCGAAGTACCCTCCTTTTCTAAAGGAGGGTTGGGGAGGATTTTAAAGGTCAAAAATCCCCCTTCGTCCCCCTTTAGAAAAGGGGGAGATGAAAGATGAATTTATGATGAACCAAAATCAATATTACGCCGGTCTGGACATGGGTTCCGTATCCATCAAGGCTGCCCTGGTCTGCGAAGGCCGGATGATGGCATCCAGTCTGATTCCCTCCGGGGGCAATTATAAAAGCGGCGCCACAAAGGTCATGGAAGATGTGCTCAGACAGACCGGCATTGCTTTTGAACAGATCGAGGGCCTGGTGATCACGGGCCTCGGCGCGCAAAGCTCCCCTTTTTCCGGCCGTCAGGTCTCCGACATATCCTGCCATGCGAAAGGCTGCCACAACCTCTTCCCCTCCACCCGGACGATTATCGACATTGGCGGCCAGTTTACCAAAGCCGCCCGGATCACAGACAAAGGACGGATTGCCGATTTCCTGATGAGCGAAAAGTGCGCTACCGGATCCGGCCGCTTTTTGCAGGTGATTTCCCGGATTCTGAACGTACCGCTGGATGAAATCGGGCCTTTATCCATGCAGTCGGAAAAACCGGTGGAATTTTCGACGAACTGCGCCGTTTTCGCGGAGTCGGAAACCATCTCCCGGATTGCCGAAGGCGCAAAACCCGCCGACATTCTGGCCGGCGTCCACAGGGCCATGGCCGCCAAGGTGGCCATGCTGGTTAAAAGATTGAAACTGGAGCCGGACGTTGTGCTGACCGGCGGCGGCGGAGAAGACGAAGGGCTGGTGGAAGCCATCGGCTTAGCGTTGCGTCTGAAGATTTTCGTTCCGCATAACCCCAGGCTTACCGCAGCTTTCGGCGCGGCCTGCCTGGCAGGAGAAGAACAGAGATAATTCAAGGAGGCCAGGATGAACGGTAGCGAAAACAACGGCGAACAGGCGTCCGAACTGAAGACGGGCGGCTGGCGGGCGCATTATGTCCTGATCGTCTGCACGCTTCTTTATGTAATCAATTACATGGACCGTCAGGTCTTCTCCGTCATTCTTCAGCCGATGAAAGTCGAGCTGGGACTGACCGACGCGCAGTGCGGACTGGCTTCCACGTTGTTGATCTTTGGCATGGCCTTTTTTTCTTTTCCGATCGCGTATCTGGTGGACCGCTGGAGCCGCCGCAAAGCCATGAGCTTGATGGCTGTTTTCTGGAGCGCGGCGACTTTCGCCACCGGACTGGCCAGAAACTTTACCGGTGTTTTGATTCCCCGCTTCTTTGTGGGACTGGGCGAAGCCGGGTTTGTTCCCGGCGGCACGGCGCTCATTGCCGCATCCTATCCAAAAGCAAAACGCGGATGGGCCATGGGCGTATTTAACGTCGCCATTCCCCTGGGAGCGGCGGCGGGCGTCATTCTGGGCGGCATTTTATCCAAAAACATGGGCTGGCGGACTCCCTTTCTTTTCTTTGCCGTTCCCGGCCTGATCCTGGGAGTTCTGGCTTTCTTCATGAAAGATTACAAAACCGCCGAACAGCCAGATACGGCCGGCGGCATCCGGAGCTTTTACACGGCGCTTGCCGACGTGTTGAAGCTGCCGACCATGCGCTGGTATTATGCGGGGCTGGGCATCGCTGTTTTCATGACTTCATCGGTTTTAGTCTGGCTGCCCAGCCTGATGATGCGGATGATGAATATTTCAGAAGCAAGAGCCGGCCTTCTCACCGGCATCATCGGCCTCATGGCAATCCTGGGCGCGCCGCTGGGCGGATATCTTTCCGACATCTGGCAAAGAAAAAATCCGCGGGGAAGGATGTATGTTCCGGTGGTTGCCTACATTGTCGGCGGATCCATTCTGATGATCGTAATTCAGATAGGTTTCAGTACGCCGGGTATCGCGCTGGCCTGTGTTTACGGCATTGCCGCGGCCATGGCCATGCCGGCCATTGCCGCCATCTCGCAGGATGTCGTGCCGGTGGCGCACAAGGGACTTTCCATGGGGCTGGCGATTTTTGCGCAGTATATGCTGGGCGGCGCATGGGGGCCCTACATCGTCGGAGCGGTCTCCGACCGTCTGGGCGGAGGCGCCGATGGTCTGGGCAAGGCCCTGATGCTTTGCGGTTTGTTCGGCATTGCGGCGGGTATTCTGTTTTTTATCGCGTCGCGCACATATCCCGAAGATTTGAAAAAAGTAAAGGACGAGGCGATACTTGAAGAATAATGTAGGGAACGGTTTCAAACCGTTTCACGCAACAACGAGTCAAAAACATTGTAAGGAACGGTCGCAACCGTTCCCTACAACTGCTAGAAAACGCTGAATACACCACCCCCTGCCCTTCCGGCATACGCCGGACTGACGCGCCTGCGGGGTAAATCATATGGTAGGGAACGGTTTGAAACCGTTCCACACAACAACGGGCCAGAGACATTGCAAGGAATGGTCGCGACCGTTCCCTGCGGGTAATAGGCGATGGGTTATAGGTGATGGAAATGGATGAAATAAAATCAAGGGAAGACGCGGCGGCGACGATGAGTCGCTACGTGCAGTTTGACACAACCAACCCGCCGGGCGGCGAAAAGGCCGCCGCGCTGTGGCTTGCCGATCAACTGAAAAACCGGGGCATCACCTCCGATATTCAAATTCACGAACCGGTTCCCGGTCGCGGCCTGGTTGTCGCCCGCATTGCCGGAACCGAAAACCTCAAGCCGCTGATGCTCAACCACCACATCGACGTGGTCGCCGCCGATCCCGCCCGCTGGACGCATCCGCCGTTTGCCGGCAAAGTGGCCGACGGCTTTGTCTGGGGACGCGGTACGCTGGACACCAAGGGGCTGGGCGTCATGTTCCTGCTGGCTCTGGAGGGACTGATCCGGGAAGGCGTGAGATTCCGCCGTCCCATTGTTTTCACCGCCGTACCCGATGAAGAACCGGGCGGCGACAACGGCATGCGCTGGCTGGTGGAAAATCACCTGCCCGACATTAATCCCGAATGGGTCTGGGACGAAGGCAGCGGCGGTCTGAAAGACGTTTTCGGAAAAGGTGTAATGTTCGCAATTGCCGTCGCGGAAAAACAAATCTACCGGTTCAAACTGATTGCCACCGGCGAACCGGGGCACGGCTCCATGCCACACCCGGGAAGCGCTAACATCAAGCTGCTTGCCGCCCTGCAAAGAATCGTGGAAAATCCCCGGCCGCTCAAAGCAGGCAAAGCGGCGCGGGCCATGTTCGCCGGGCTGGCGCAGGTTCAGCCCTTCCCCGTATCCTTCATGCTCGGACATCTGGCCAACCCCCTGATTCTGAAACTTGCCGGGAAAAAACTCACAAAGGAAAAATTCACCAATGCCGTGCTGCGCGATACGGTAAGCGTCAATATCGTTCAGGCCGGCTACCAGATCAACGTCATCCCGGAACGCGCCGAAGCGCAGCTTGACTGCCGGCTGCTGCCGGAAACGGATGCCGCGGAATTCCACCGCTGGCTCGTCTCGCGCATTGCCGATGAGAGTATTGCCATCGAAATGATCCAGGTTTCGCCTCCATCCGGCATCGCACCCATGGAGGGACCGTTTTACGAAGCATTGAAGTCGGCCATTGGCAGGCACTCCCCCGGTTCAGGTGTATTTCCCCTGCTGATGGCCGGGGCGACGGACGGCCGCTACTGGCGAGAGCGCGGCTACCCGGCTTACGGCTTCACACCGATGATCCTGGAAAAAACCGACATCCCCCGCGTCCACGGAATTGACGAGCGCATCTCCATCGATAACCTGATGCTGGGAATCCGGATGACCCGGGATATTCTGCAAACCCTCTGCGTATAAAGCCTTCTTCGCGGACGTTATGCAAAATGAAGCATTTTGACGAAAGAGACACCATGTTTTCCCGGCTGGGCCTGGTCAAAGGGACCCGGAAATACCGCGACTATTACGCGGCGCATCCTCAGTGGCAGGAAGAGGACGACCGCGTCCGGGAGAGCACTCACAAAACCATGGCCCGCATTTTCCGCATCGAGCCGGACCAGATGAAAAACAAGTCGCAGAGAATGGCGGCCGTCCTCAAGGTCGTAAACATTTTTCTCGATCTCACCGGCAGGAAAATGTCCATCGATCCCGACCGGATGCTCAAGATGGGCGCCGCCCACCGGGAAGGAAACCTGACCGACCCGTCAGCGGTCAAACCCGCCGCGCGCATGGCCAACCTGATCCAGATCGAAGCCGACAGGCAAAAACCCGCAAAGCATCAGGCAGTCGTCGATCCCCGGGAAATCAGCGCCGTAATCAAAACACTGGCGCTCAATTACGGCGGCGATGCGGCGGGTATCGTAAAGCTCAAGAGCCATCACCATTACACGCACCGCGGCGACATGTTCGGCATGGGCGGCGGCTACGGCAAGCCGATCCGCCTGTCTTGTAAATACGCCGTCGTCATCGCCTGCGCGCTGGATCAAGACATGGTCAGCCGGGCGCCCGGCAAGGAAACGCAGATCGCCGCCATGCTGGGCTATGCCAGAAGCACGGCCGCCAGCGCCCAGCTTGCACTCTACATCAAATCGCTCGGATACGACGCCCGGACGGACAATGTTATTGAATATTTGTCACCGCTCGCGCCGCTGGCCGCGGAGGCGGGCATCGGCCAGATGGGCCGCTGCAACATGGTGGTGCACCCGCAATACGGCAACCGCCTGAAGATCGCCGCCGTGCTGACCAGTATGCCGCTGGTTGAAGACGGGCCGGTGGATTTCGGTCTTGTGGAATTCTGCCGCACCTGTAAAAAGTGCGCCGAAAAATGCCCGGCACGCGCCATCAGTTTTGACGAACCTCAGATGCTCAACGGAATCTGGCAGTGGCCGCACAATGCAACCCGCTGCATGGAAATGTGGATGAAAGTGGGAACGGGCGTCTGCATGGCCGTATGCCCGTTTTCGCAGAGCAACATTAAGAAGTAACGGTTAATCCGGCATTTTAAATCAATTAATGAAATTGATATTTTTAAGTACGTGCCGTATTTTTTGTATTTCTTGTATTTCTCTTTATAGGTGTTGGGCTTTTATTTCTTCGGGAAATATTTGACCTTACTTATATCTTTAAAGTCCACATCTTGAGTCCATATCGTAGCCTTGAATTCTTGGGCCGTTGCAAGAATAATACTGTCTGCCATTGGAAGCCGATGTTCCAGACTCAGTCTTGCTGCGGATAGTGCCAGTGATGTATTTAAATCTATGACTTCCCCTTTTTGCATGGCAACGACAGCCTGCAATGCCTCATTCTCACTGGATTCCCTCAGAATAACTTTAAATACTTCATATATCGTTATTGAAGGAACTATGAGCTTGGTTGGATTACTCAATGGCACCATAAAATGTTTTGCATTTATTTCATCAGCAAAATAAGCAAGCCAGCCTGAAGAATCTACAATATTCATAATCTATCTTCCTCGCGCTTGAAATCTGTATTGATGCCTTTGAGAAATCCACGGAGCTCTTTGATATCACGTTCAGGAATAAGTTCAATCCTTCCGGCATATTCTACAACTTGCATTTTTTGACCCGGCTTAAGCTTTAATGATTCTCTGACGTCTTTGGGTATAACCACCTGATATTTCGGTGATACAGTAACTGATTGCATACCAATACCTCCATCGATATATTGTTGGTATTACGGTATCATAATCGATATTATTCTGTCAATTATTCCATGCACAACGACGAGGTGAGCCGGCGCGAAGCGATCGGCTCTACTGATTTGTTCGAAAATATTTATCTAGCCTTAATTGCTTCGATGGCTTGCTTACGATATTTATCAAGCAATTCCTTACCTAAATCAACTCCTTTGGCTACTTGGTCAGTGCCTCCAAGTCTTGAGTAATGGTCCCAAACATCCGAGGCTATGTCTAAAATGGATTCTGTTGATAGCCTGGAAGTGTCTATTCCTGAGATTTGTTGTACACTCGGATGAGGAATGCCAGACTGTTGCAATATCCAAAGAGCGGCCACATAGAAAAGCATATTGTTGGCGTGTTTTTGGTAGTTTTCATTACCACTGTTCTTTAAAGTGTCTTGAACTGTCTGAACAATAATAGGACATTTCAGATAAACATCCAGCGGATAATCTGCGTTGAAGATGCGCTTATAGGATTCCTCACTTTTTATCAAACTAGATGGTCGTGCTCGGGCGTTTGCAGGTTCGGATAAGGCGCAAGCCATAACGGATTGCGCTACGAATGGGATTCCAAATATCCTCTTGATGGGTTTACCAATATTTTTATAGTAATTTTTCCGACGGTCATAGAAATAACCCTTACTGTATAAGTATTCCTCAATGTCTCTGTGTATCTTGTCTGTAGCTCTCAACGAGGCTGGCGGAATTGGTGTTTGGCTGTTTGTCGCTTTTATAATTCGGTCACGACTTTCTTGAGTTTGTGGTTTCAGAAGCCTAACCAACAAATTACGCGGCTCTTTTGATAAGTCTTTCCCATGAAGTGCATTATAAATTTCTCTAGAAGACTGCAAACCATTAACGATCTCTGCATCCTCAATAGTGAGAGTTTTACCAGTCAAACTAGCATTGGAACATATTATTGATACACCGTTGTTTAACCACCAGAAATCCTCAGATGCTGCGGTTTCTAATGTTTTTCTAATTTCAAGATTAACCTCATTTTTCCCTTGATAATCTCTGACATTACCTTCAAATAGGTGCGATCGTATATGTCCGTCATCATCAGTAATAAACTTAAGGTAATCCCCAAGAGTTACAAGACAAACAAAACCTTCTTGGCCAGTAGAAATGGGATTTTCTGCAAGACGAAGACTTGTTGTGCTTGATGGGCTACGACGTGCATTTGCAAGTAAATCAGAAACCGTAAGAAATACAAAAGAGAATGACACTGGATTAAAAAAGCCTTTTATTACTCTTTCCAACTCCGGAACTTTACGCTGAACATTAGGATGTATCTCTGTGCCTTTTGTAGCATACGCATACTCAAAACTGACAGATGGAAACTTCGAAGCTAATGCTAAAAAAGTATTTCGGAATTTCGAAATTCGGTCGCGCAAATCCTGTTTATAGACTTCAGCTAGGTCATTCAAATTCTTATTGAGATCAAAGAGATCCCGAGCGCTGCCAATCATTTTTTCAATTGCAGTTTCAGTAAAACCAGTTGATATTTTAGACTGTATCAGAACCAATCGAAGTGAAACGTTCTTCTTAAGGATTGTTGTATCGATGTCATCATTAACGGGCACATCATTAATGAAAAGGTATAGTGAATCTATTCCACCATCACCTCCACCATCGATAATTCCAGATACCAGTTCTTCGTAAGACAAATCATCGTCTTTTAAGATTTGCTCAGATGAGAAAATCTCGAAATATTCACTCTCGGTCAAGCCTTGACCAATCTCTGAAAGCCTCTGATCGAGCAGTTGATTAAGAAGGATTAGATCGTTTGTTGACATTTAGTCTCTCCTTTTTGATTCGAACATTTAATATACGGGGTACTTTTTTTCCGAGATTTGCTGCAATCCTACTTTATTTGAGGCAGGATGCAAAGCGAAAAATCACCGTAAAATCAAATATAACGAATTTCAGGGAGCAGGCAATTGATGTTTATTATCAGCAAATGCCGGACGGGTATATCATGGGAAATTTGTCCAAACGCACAAAACCGGCGGTAACGAAGGCTGTTCGGACGAATGCATGAAGATCAGGATTGCCGGATCATTTCTTTCAGAAAGAACTCAGCCTGAATTGTTCATCCACTAAAAAGAAACAGCAGTTTCAGGCCACCGGGTCAGGCGTTCAGCTTCTTGAGCAGCCAGGCGATTCTTTGCCCCAGTATTTGCGCGGTCTGAATGCCTTCTTCATCTTTTTCCACATCGCCCTTGTCCCGGGCGACGCTCATCGCGCGGCCGGCGATGATAAGCTCGTTGCTCAGGAAAAAATGATTCATGGTCTCCACCGTGTGCAGCCCTCCGCTGCGGCGCAGACAGGATACGGCCGCCCCGATTTTATTCCGATACATTCTTCCGTTGGCCAATCCGACGAATCCCGCGCGATCAATGAGCGCCTTCATTTCCGACGTGACATCCTGAAAGTAGGAAGGGGATCCAAGCACAATTCCGTCGGCCTGTGTCATCATTTCAATATATTCGTTCATGGCATCATTTTTTACGGCGCAGCGCTTGTCTTTGTTCTCGAAACATTTATAGCAGGCAAGGCATCCATGGACGGCTTTTCCCGAAAGCTGAACAAGCCCGGTTTCAATGCCTTCTTTTTCAATTTCCCGCAGGAGATAGTTCATCAATGCGGTGGTGTTGCCGTCTTTCCTGGGACTGCCGTTAAAACCGATCACTTTCATATTCATTCTCCTTTACTGTCTGCATGGGAACGTCGCAGAGGTTGACTGCAATACATGCCGGCAATCAACAACTATCGGATGGAAATATGCAGAATGTTCCTGCCGCCCCAACAGTTTTGTGAGGTGATCATGGAACATCCGGCAAAAACTCAAAAGCGGGAAAAGGCCCGGACTACCCTTGCGGACGGCTCCGGTCGCATCACTTTTCCTTTTCAGGAACCGAACGCCTGTTGATAAAATTCGGATACAATTTTTCTGCGCATTCCGGACATATTCCGTGGGTGAATTCGGCCATCGAGTGTTCCGCAAGATAGGATTCAATCTGATTCCAGTACCCTTTGTCGTCACGAATTTTTTTGCAGGAAGAACATATCGGAAGCAGGCCGGTTAACGTTTTGATTTCCGCCAGGGCTTGCTGAAGTTCCGAAATCAGCTTCTCACGCTCTTCATCCGCGCGCTTGCGCTTGGTGATATCGCGGCAAATGCTCATCACGGCCATCTGGTTGTTCCACATGATTCGCCGTGCTTTGACATCGACTGAAATCAGTGACCCGTTCTTGAGTCGATGCACGCTTTCAAAGTGAAGCCTTCCCCGCTCCAGGAGGCGTGAAATTCGCTCCGACACGTTTGCGCCCTGGTCCATGGAGTCCACCATGTTGACCTGCATGGATAAAAATTCCGCCGGCGTGTAGCCATACTGCTCACAGGCCATCGCATTGACGGCAAGAATTTGCTCATTCGGGCCATGAATGAAAATGGCATCTCCGGCGCTGTCGAACAGCGCACGGTATTTTTCTTCGCTTGCCTGCAGGGCATCTTCCATTCGCTTGCGGCCGGTGATGTCGCTGACGGAAATAATACCGGCCAGTTTTCCCTGAATCATGGTTGCTGCTCCGGCAAGGTCGACCCACTTTTCCCTGCCGTCTTTGGCAACGATCTTGAAGGTATGCCGATTGATCGTTTTTTCTCCCGCCTGCCGTTTCCGGCCTTCCTCCTGAATCAGATTTTTAAATTTAGGATGGACGATATCCCAGAAATTCATTGCCAGAAGTTCCTCCGCGGAATATCCGCTGATTTCCGCCGCCGCCCTGTTGGCGTAAATCCAGCGATCGCCCTGATAAAGCATGATGGCCGTCGGCGTTGAATCGGCAAGAATCCGGAATTTCTCCTCGCTTTCCCGCAGGGCCTCTTCCGCGTGTTTCCGGTCGGTAATGTCGCGGATCGATTCGATGGCGCCGACAATGTTGCCGCTGGCGTCCAGAATGGCGCATGCTGTTGCATACAGGTATAGCGGTCCGCTTTTCAGGGCGGTCACATAGGTTTCCCCCTGCAGAACGTTACCCTGCCGCTCCACGCCAATGTATGTTTCTTCAAAGCCTTTATCGGGTCGGAGAACCAGATCGATGAGGATAGGCCGCCGTTCACCGTAAAAAGGCAAAGCGTAGTCATAATTGCCTTTGTCCAGCATTTCTGCCGCCCCAACGCCCGTCATCCGCTCCATGGCTTTGTTCCATGCGGTGACTCTTCCATCAACATCAATGACAAATGTGGCATCAGGCAGATGCTCCACGATTTCATCCAGCCGTTCATGAGCTTCCGCCAGTTCCGCCTCGGCCTGCTTTTGTTCCGTGATATCATGCCAGATGCAATGATAAACCGGTGGGGCGGAAGTCCGGGAATACTGGGCGATGACGTAAATATTTCTGATTTCCCCCTGCCTCGTGCGATGCCGCGTTTCAAAATCGTGCCGCCCTTCCTTCATGATTTTCGCGATATGATTTTCTATATCGGCGGATGTTTCAGCGGCCTCTATATCCGAAAGACTCAGGCGGGCAAACTCCTCCCGGGAATATCCCAGTTGCCGATGCGCTGTTTCGTTAAACTCGATGATCCGTGCCGTGGCCGGATCAAGAACAACAATGCCCATGGGTGAGCTTTCAAACAGCATGTGATAACGCTCTTCGGCTTCTTTCAGCGCTACTTCCGCCTGCCTGCGTTCGGTGATGTCCAGAATCGTCCCGGCGGCGGCCGGCATTGCCTGATAAACAATGGATGATCCGTAGATCTCCGCATCAAATATCTGCCCGCTTTTCTTCCGGCCACGGAAGGCATAATGCACAAAGTCGACACCGCCGGATATCCGCCTGTTGATCTGTTCATTGACGGTTGCCAGGTCCTCCGGGAAAACCAGAGTTTTCACCGGCATGCCGTTCAGGCATTCATCGACTGTATAGCCGAACATCTCGGCAAATTTGGGATTCACGTATTTTAAAATGCCGTCCTGAACGATATAGGCGCCGACAAACGCCCTTTCCACAAAGCTTTTGAATTTGATTTCAGATTCGAGAAGCGCGGCCTCAGCCAGCTTGCGGGCCGTGATATCGTGAGCCACGATTGCAGCCCTTACCGGCAGGCCATCTTCAAACGTATACTCAAAGCTGATATTCATCCACAGGATGCCGCCATCTTTCTTTCGAACGGCATATTCCTGAGACAATGGCACATTGACGCCTTCTTTCATCCATTTCAGCCGGTCCCGATAAACCTTCAGGCTCTCTTCCGTGAGCAGATCCCATGGGTCCATTTGCATGAGTTCTTCGCGGGAGTAGCCAGTAATAGCAGGCGTGCTTTCGTTAAAACTGAGAAAACAATGGTTTTTGTAATCGATTTCATAAAAAGCGGCGGGAGCATTCATAAACAGCTGGCGATACTTCTTTTCGCTCTCCCGCAGCGCTTCTTCCGCAAGCCTGCCTTTGATTGATTCTTCTTCCAGGATCCTGATTCGTTCTTCGAGCTCTTTTTTGGTAGGTTTTTTTGTGACTGGCAAAAGCGGTCCTCCGGTTGCTGGAAAAGCAGGTTTTGTGAAGACGTTATTCTACCGATTCTGCAAAGTTTCCATTACGATCAACTGTTGTGTAACATAAAACGAAAAAATAGCGAAACAGGAATTCAGCGGGTTTTGATCCCGTCTCCATCGATTACCTGAGGATCGTCAACTGGTCCTGTGCAATAATGTCCGCGCCTTCCCGGTGCGGAACAAGCTCCAGCTGGGCTCCATAGCCGCCGCGGTAAGAGGTGACAAGCTGAAGGTAATAAACATAGCCCGCCTTGATTTTGAGACTTGCCTCGCCCGACTGAACGGTCCAGACCTCTTCCCTCTTATTCTGCTGATTGTTATACGTCGTAAGCGGGCCCGTCGAAAAACGGATGTCTCCGGCTGCCACGGGCAAAGCCAGATAGCTCGAATGCGGCATCACGCCGACGACCTTGTCCCCGGCTTTGATTTCCGTTTCGATGCGATTGGAAGCGGTCGACGATCTTCGAAAGAGGTAAACCAGCCCTTCATTTTTTCCAAGGCGCGATTCCAGAGGATTGGCGGGGTTTACCGGCCTTTCGAATTTAACCGCCTCATCCGCCTTCGCCTTCTTATATTCGGGAGAACTTTCCACCGTAAAAGCGCTGCGTGCCGCCACCACATAACCCTTGGCGTCATAATTGTAATATGCCCGGGCCTGATATTTCCCCGGCGTGCCTGCTGTAAATGTCAGCGCACCCTGACGGGCATCTCTGGGCATATGCTGATAATCCCCGCCTTCGGTGTCCGGAGCATCCGCCGGGACAATACAGATCCAGTCCCTCTCCAGACCGGTCGCGCCGGAGAAACTTACCTTGATCGGCTCGCCGGCACGGTAGACCTCCCTGTCGGTCGTCACTCGTGCTTCCTCCGCCATAGCGGAGAGCGAATATATAAGGACCAGAGTGATGATCACGATGCTGAAAACATGCCATCTGCTTTTTATGATCCCGGTATGCATGGAGCACCTCCTTTTTTGATTCCTGAATGGCTAGTATTGCGTCAATGAGGCAACGTCATTGCGACACCCGCATACGCTGGGTTTCACTCCTGGATAAATCTAAGATTTCTCAGTCGTCAAAACTCCTTCGAAATGACAACCGCCTTGGCATGACGCGAAGTATTATACTACATTTTTCATGCGGCTTCTAAATGAAGAATGATGCCACAGCATGTAGGGAACGGTCGCGACCGTTCCCTACTGAATCATAAGCATCAAGCGGAGCGCAGGGCGTCCACGATCTTCAGGCGCGATGCCCTGAGCGCCGGCAGAACCCCGCCGATCAATCCCATCGCGAGCGCGAAGATCATCGACTCCATAATGATGCCGGGCGTCAGGGTAAATTTAAAAGCCAGTTCGGAAAAGGTCTGGAAGTTCACCGTGGAAATCGTCAAAAATTGCATGAAGGATGCGCAGAACAGTCCGATGACACCACCAAAGCAACCCAGAAGCAGCGATTCAACCAGGAAAGCCAGAAGGATGTTGCGCCGGCGAAATCCCAGCGCGCGCAGCGTGCCGATTTCCGCCGTACGGTTGGCGACCGCGGAATACATGGTGATCATCGCGCCGATAATTGCGCCAATGGAAAAGATCATGGTGAGCGTTGTTCCCAGGATCCTCAGAAACTTGGCCATCATCCGCGACTGGTCCGCGTAGTATTTGGTTTCACGCCGCGCTTCCAGCGTGAAGCGCGGATCATTTTCAATGAAGGTTTTCGCCGCGTCAAAATCATCGGGGGCCTTGAGCTTGAAAACCAGAGAGGAATAAACGGGCCGCCGGAAGGCCTGCATGACCTGATCCACATCGCCCCAGATTTCCGAACTGAATCCCGTGTTGCCCGCGTCAAAAACACCCACCACGGTCCAGGTGCGCATTCCCCAGCTTAAGGTCTGCTGCAGGTTTACACCCTGGAATCGTTTGGCAATGCTGTTGCCGACCAGCACCTCCAGAGATCCGGCGCGGGGCAGGCGTCCGGATACCAGCCTGACCTGGGGGCGCAGCGGCAGGGAAGCCGCCTGGATGCCCCGCACGATGACATTGGAATGGCTGGAGCTTTTTTCAGCTCCCTGTTTTTTGAGCGCGATCAGAACGACCACTTCCCTGGCCAGAAGCGGCTGCCCGGAAACCCCCGCGGCCGCCTGCGGCATCATTTCCACAATGGCAGCGTCTTTGCGCTCGATAGCGCTCATCACTTCGGACTGGGACCCCTTGCGCACCACCACAACGTTATCGGACGATCCGGTTTCCACCAGCGTTTTTTGCAGGCCCTCGGCCATCATCAGCACGGCGGCAAAAACAAATACAACCAGGGCCATGCCCGCCACCGTGAGACTCGTCGTCAGCCTGCGCCTCAGGAGATTGCGAATGCTGTAGGAAAAGGGAACCGCCATCAGCCGATCCTCCTCAGGCCGTCGGCAATGCGGACACGGATCGCATGGCGCGTCGGAATGATGGCCGCCAGAACGGCAATCCCGATCGCGGCGGCAAAATCCATGTAAACCGTTGTGCGGGAAACCAGAAAGATCGGGAAATAAGTCGCCAGTTCGTGGCCGAAGATTTTCGCGGCGGGAAAGGTCAGCGCCACGCCGATCAGCCCTCCGGTCAGCGTCAGCACCAGCGCCTCGCCGAAAATCAGAATGATAATGGCCGGGGCGCCGAACCCCAGCGTCTTCATGATCGCGTAGTCGCCCGTGCGCTCCCGCGTGGTCATGGCCATGGTGTTGGCGACCACGGCCATGATAATCAGAATAATAACGAAGGACACCATCTGAATGGCCGTGACAATGGCTTCGCTCATGGCGATAAAACCCAGGTTGAACGCTTTTTCCGTCTCGGTCAGCGTCTCGGCCAGCGAATTTTTAAACGCCGCATCGATTGCCACCGCCGTGTCCGCGGCAAAGTCGGCATTGCTCACGCCGACCATGTAAAAACCGACCTTGTCGGCAAAAACAGGGGCAATCTTCTTGACCGTTTCATTGAGGTACACCCACTGGAAGAAAAACTGCGTCTCGTCCACCGTGTTGTCGCGGCCCCGGTAGATCCCCCGGATGACAAAATCCCAGTTGCCGGGATAGATCGTTCCTTTGAGCGTGACAGTATCGCCGATTTTCCATTTATACTTGGCCGCCAGCTTCCGGCCGACGATTGCGCCCTTCCGGTCGAATAAAAATTCCTTTTTCTGCTTGTCGTCCAGAAGAAATTCCGGATACAGGGCAAAGTAGGTGACCGGATCAACGCAGAAATTGGGGAAGAAATTCTTTTCCTCAATATAGATGCCGCCAAACCAGTTGCCCCAGGATACCATGCGCACCCCTTGAATCTGGCGGATTTTTTCCGCATAGGAAATCGGCAGGGGGAAGATGATGGAAATGGCGTTGCGCGTAACCAGACGGGAGGCCGACGCCGCCTCCACGCCCGCGTAAAAGGAGCTGATGACGGTGCGCAAAAGCCCGAACGCCAGAATCGCCACGGCAATCCCCAGGATGGTGAGCGAACTGCGCAGCTTGTTATGAAAAGCGTTTCTAAAGAGGATTTTGAGAAGCAGCATCGTTGAGATACCCTTTGTCCAGATGGCGCAATTTCTGGGCGCGCGCCGCGGCGCGCGGATCGTGCGTAACCATGATAATCGTCTTGCCCATGTCGCGGTTGAGCCTTTCCATCATGGAAAGAATCTCTTCCGCTGAAACGCGGTCCAGATCTCCCGTGGGTTCGTCGGCCACCAGGATGGTCGGATCGGTGACAATGGCGCGGGCAATGGCCACGCGCTGCTGCTCGCCCCCGGACATCTCCCCGGGATAGTGGTCCATGCGGTGCCCCAGCCCCACCATGGAAAGCGCCATCTCGGCATGCTCGTGCCGTTGTTTTTTGGAAAGCGTCGTCAGGTGCAGCGGAAGCTCGACATTTTCCACGGCTCTGAGAACGGGAATCAGGTTATAGAACTGAAAGATGAACCCCACGGAATTGGCGCGCCAGGCGGCCAGTTCCGTCTCGGAAAGATCCGTGATGTCGATATCGCCCACCCGGATACTGCCGGAATCCACCTTGTCGATCCCCGCGATCAGATTAAGCAGCGTGGTTTTTCCGGAGCCCGACGGCCCCATCAGCGCCAGGAATTCCCCGGCGGCAATATCAAAAGTAATATCATAGAGCACCGGCACAACAAGGCTTTCCCGGTGATAGGACTTGTAAAGATTCTTGATTTCCACAATCGTTTTTTTGTCTTCGGTCATCATTCCCCTGAATAAAAATACAACATCTGTTTGCCTGTCCTTACGGCCGATTCTCAATCGGCGTGGCAATTTCTTTTACCTCCCCCTGCCCCCTCCAGAGGGGGAGAGCTCTGCCATGCCATGTCCCCCGCTGGCGCGTCAGTCCGGCGCATACCGGAGGGGTGCTGAGGGTGGTATATTCCGCTTCGTTTACCGTCCGTATTTATTCCTTACCGCATCCGTCACCAGCGAGCCGATGCTTCTCCCTTCCTGGCTTTCGTATTCCTTTCCCCGCAGATACAGCGCTTCAACCTTGATTGTCCCCAGCTTCTCCACCGGCGTCGCCAGCGGATTCCTATCCAGCACGACAAAATCGGCGCGCTTTCCGCCGGTCAGCGTTCCGCGTGTTTTTTCGT
The DNA here is from genome assembly GCA_963682015.1 of Smithellaceae bacterium. Lineage (GTDB taxonomy): Bacteria > Desulfobacterota > Syntrophia > Syntrophales > Smithellaceae > UBA8904. Next base: position 1,464,531 of record OY820932.1, read on the forward strand.
CGAAGGATAATTTTGCACAGTTGACCGTGTGCATGCGCAGAGCATCCAGAACGGACACGGACTGGCCGGCGACGGGATGGTTGCACGCGGCGAAAATGCCGCCGATGGGATCGGGCAGCGTGCAGGGTGCATCGGAGCCTCCCGCCAGGGTGATTCCCGCATCCAGCATGCTTTTGAGCGGAATCAGATTTTCCACACGCCTGCCCAGAATGCGCTCCTGATACTCCACCGGTTCCTGCGGCCAGTATAAAAACGGCGTCTGGAGGGCAATGCAGAGCTTAAGCCTCGCTGCCTTTTCAATGGCCTCATCATCCATCAGGTCCGCGTGGATGATGATGTGGCGGTGGTCGCCGCGGGGATAATCCGCAAGCGCTATTTTAAAAGCCGCGAGCGCCTGATCAATGGCCGCATCGCCGATGGCATGCACGGCGATTTGCAGACCGGCGCGGTTGGCTTTGACCATAAAATCGTTGACTGCCTCCTGAGAATAAAAAAGCGTCCCCCGGCTGCGCGGATTGTTTGAATACGGTTGTCGCAGCGCCGCGTCCTCCGAACCGAAGCAGCCGTCCAGCGCGGTGGCAAAGCAGCCGCCAATACGCGGCAATTTCCGGCGCTGCGCCTTATTCACATCCATCGTCTGGAAAAATATCCGAAACGCCTGCGGCAGGCCGCGGTTGGCAAAACGCATCAGGTCGACATCCAGATCCAGTGGAAATCCCACTCCCTCCGCCGTATGGACCAGAGCAATGCCGCGCCGGGCCAGATAGTCGCTCCCCGCGATCAGATTCCGGAAAAGAGCCGGAATCGATACGGAGGAGGTGATGGAATTTACGGCAAGGTAAAAGGCGTTCAAATAGAACCAGCCGGTTTCCCTGTCGAATCCCGGATCGGCCAGAATGGACGCCGGCAGCCGTGCAATCAGGGCGGAATTGCCCACGGCGGCATGGCCGTCGTATTTGACAATCATCAGGGGACGCTCGGTAATCCGGTCCAGGTCATGCCGGTCAGGAAGTTTTTTCTCGCGGACGGTGTGCGCCGAACAGCCGAAACCCAGAATCACTTTTTCTTTTTTCGCCCGGTCCATGTAACGGCGGATGATTTCTCCCAGATGATTGAAATCGCCTGCGTGACGGTAATCCAGGCCCGCATTGAAATAGGCAAACGAGCTGAAATGCATGTGCGTGTCGCCGAAGGCCGGAACAACGCATCGGCCTTTCAGATCCACCGTTTCGCCGGCCGCGAATTCGGCAGGCAGCTGATCGCCCGCGAAAAGAATGTTTCCGTCTTTTTCAACCAGGCATTTAAAAACACGGTTTTGATCTTCACAGGAAACGAACTCGGCATTTTGAAACACGCGCATGAGATACCTCCGGTATCGTCGCTCGTTACTCGTTACTCGTATCTCGCGACTCGTAGCTCGCTGCTCGTGACTCGTATCTCGTAGCTTGCCATTCGTCTTTTTGCGAGATACGAACAACGAACGACGAGGTACGAGATACGAGATACGAGTAACGAGATACGAACCGTCTAACGCTCCGCGATCTTGATCTTCGCTCCGTCGGAAAGCCCCGCGGGTTTCAGCACAACGCGATCGCCAGGCTTCAATCCCGACAAGATTTCCTGCATGTCCCCCAGCTTACCGCCGGCCGTCACGGACGTTTTGCGCACCCGTTCGCCATCGATCCGATAGACGACGTTTTTCCCGCCCGTCAATTCCAGCGCGGCTGCATTCACGGCCAGGCGGGGTTTCAGTTCCTCGCCAGTAAGCTCCCGGGAAAGAAACGACACCTTCGCGCTCATGTCCGGCAGCATCCGGGAATCCTTATCCCGGAACCGCACTTTCACCAGAACCGATGCCTTGGAACGGTCCACCGTCGGCACGATGGCGTGCACTTCGCCGCGAAAACGCTTTTCGGCGAGAGCATCAAGTTGAATATCACAGGGCTGACCGACCTTGATCAGCGTGATGCTGGTCTCGGACACATCCACTTCCACCTGGAGAGAACTCATGTCCGCCAGCGTAACCACGGCGGCCTTGGAAGTGGAAGACGCGCCCAGCGGCGTGACGATATCGCCCACGTCGGCGTTTTTGGTCAGTACGACACCGTCAAACGGCGCGCGGATCAATGTGTAATCCAGGTTGGCTTCGGCGCCCGACAGGGCGGCGGTTGCCGATTGCACGGCCGCCTCAGCCGCCTTCACCGCTTCCTGCGAGCGCAGATAGCGGGTGTGAATCGTGTCGTATTCCGCCTGAGAAACATTGCCTCCCGCCAAAAGCTTTTTGTAGCGGTTGTAGTCCTGCTCCAGGTTGTCCCTCTCCACCGTGGCCTGCTTGAGCATGGCCCGGGTGTTGGCCAGGTTGGCCGTCACCTGGTCTTTCACGGCGGACACATCGGCGCTTTCCATCCGCGCCAGAATCTGCCCGCTTTTCACCCGGCTGCCTTCCTCAACCATCAGGGCGGTCAACCGGCCGGTCATTTTGGAAGCAACCGCCGCCTTGCGCTGGGCCACAATGTAGCCGCTGGCGTTGAGCACCGACAGGGACTGCGAGGGGTATACCAGCGAAACCGTAGTGACATCCACCGTGGCCGTGGGTGCAATGACACCCGCCCGGTACAGGACTGCCCCGACGAACAGCAGCATCACTACTCCCGCGATAATAAAAGGTTTCTTCTTCCGCCCGGCCGTAACGCTTTTTTTAGCCGTTTGATCAATTTTCAGCTTGCTCAAGTCTTCCTGCGGCATGGGATTTCTCTCTTTAAGTTTTTTTGCGATTGTGACGATAAGTCATAACAGAACTTAACTTAATTTGCCATATGGTTAATTATGAAAATTCTCCTCCCGTCCGCGGCGCCGGCCTTTTGAATAAATTGATATTTTGATGTGATCGCTCACGGAAGGTTCCTCGTTTTCGATTTCGGTATTTTACCGATGAAGCATGCCGCGCAAAGGAGCATGTGATGGTTCAGAAATACGTTGATCGCCATCTTCTGTCCATGTCCCGCACGATGGTTGACCTGCCCGACGAACAGGCCATTTTCGGTTTTGTGCGCCGCAACCTGCTCAAGATACCGGGCGTCGCCGCCGTGCGCTACAACTCCATCGAGGCCACGGAAACCCAGGCGCAACCGGATATCGGCACGATCACCATGCCGCTTACAGCCGGAGAAATCACCCGGGGCGAACTGCGGCTGACGGTTTCAGAGGAGGATGCGTTCGCCCCCTACCGGAATGATCTGAGCAGTTTCTGCTCCCTTCTGGCAGTTACCCTCGAAGAGCGCGCCGGCCGCCGTCAAAAAGAAGAGTATCGCCGGCATCTCAAACAAATGGTTCAGGAGCGTATCCGGCGGTTTCAGACGCAGATCGAAGAAAAAGAACAAATCGAGGAAGCCCTCCGGCGAAACCGGAGGCTGCTGAATGACACACAAGCCATTTCCAAAACCGGCAGCTGGGAATATGATGTCGCCACCCGTAAAATGATCTGGAGCGAAGAGACCTATCGCATCTATGATCTGCCGTTTACAGCGGATCCCGGCAAAGCCATCCGCTGTCACACGTATTACAGCCCATCCGACCAGCAGCGACTGAGCCTGGCATTTCAGGAAGCGCGCGAACAGGGAAAAAGCTTTGATCTGGAGCTTCCCTTCACGACCGGACCGGGGGACAAAAAGTGGGTCCGCACCACGGGTCAGGCCCGGATACAGGATGGAAGAGTGGCCAGCGTTTTCGGCAACGTGGCCGATATCACCGAGCAGATGCAGGCTGAAATGGAGCTGAAAACAGCCAGTCAGAAGTGGCGGAGCACTTTTGACTCCATGCTCGATCCGGTGGCCTATCTGGATCTGGACGGCCGGGTTGAACAATGCAACCGGGCTTTTGCCGATTTCTGCGGACAGGACATCACGGCTATGAAAGGCCGCAAATGCTATGAGCTTATTCATCATGTCCATGACCATGTTGCCAGCTGTCCGCTTGTCCGCCTGCGCCACAGCGGCAAACGGGAAACCATGGAGCTCATGGCGGGCGACCGGGCATTGTTCGTCGTGGCCGACCCGGTCTTTGCGCCGGACGGGAGAGTCATCGGCGTGGTGCACATCATTCGCAACATTACCGAGCGGAAACGCGCCGAAGAAGCCCTGCGGGAAAGCGATGAAAAATACCGGCTGGTGACGGAAACCGCGCACGATTTTATCATCACAACGGACATGGAGACGCGCATCACCTTCGTCAACAGGGCGGTGTACGACTTCCTGCAGGGTCTGGATCCGATCGGCCTCAAGATCGGCGATTTTATCCCGCCCGCCGGTCAGGCCAGACACCGGGAAATGATGGCGCTCCGAAGCGCGGGAATCAGGGACATTTTCTCGTTTGAATGGGAAATACTGGATCCCGACGGGCGTTTGCACACGCTGGATGTCCATTCCCAGATCATCATGGAAAATTCAAAACCGTCGGGCATTCTGTTCGTCGCCCGGGATGTAACCGGCCGGAAAAAAGCCGAAGAAGACATCCGCACGTTAAATGAACGATACGAACTGGCCGCGGGATCGGCGGGCATCGGCATCTGGGACAGAGACCTCCTGACGAATCAGATCGTCTGGGATAGCCGCATGTATGCGCTCTACGGAATTTCACCGGAACAATTCACCCGTACCCCGGAGGCCTGGAGGGCGCTGATCCATCCGGAGGATAAATTGCGTGTGGATGAAACTCTGCGCCGGATGATCCTGAGCGAAAAGGATTACGACACGGAATTCCGGATTATCCGGCCGGACGGAAGGATCCGCCATATCAAAGCCTACGGGCGGGTGCAGCGCAACGAAAACGGCCGGGCCGTGCGGCTGATCGGCGTGAACTACGATATCACCTGGCGCAAAGAAGCGGAAGAAGAACGCCGTAAGCTGGAAAAGCAGCTCTTTGAGGCCCAGAAAATGGAGGCCGTCGGCACACTGGCAGGCGGAATTGCCCATGACTTCAATAATATTCTGGCCGCCATCATCGGGTACGCGGAACTCGCCCGGGACACCCGGGAAGACGACCGGCGGGAAGAACAGATTCACCGGCTCCTCCTGGCCGCCGGGCGCGCAAAAGATCTCATCAACCAGATTCTCACCTTCAGCCGCCGGACGGAAAATGCGCAAAAACTGCTCGATATGAAAATCATCGTCAAAGAAGAAATCAAGCTGCTCCGGGCGACCATGCCCGCCGCCATCGATATCCGCCAGCGCATACCCAACATACCTTTTATCGTGAACGCCGACATCACGCAAATGCACCAGGTCATCATGAATATCATCACGAACGCCGCGCATGCCCTGGGTGAAAAAGGCGGGACCATTGAAGTAACCATCGACAGAGTAAACATTGCCGCCGATCCACCGGCGGAGGAATTTCATCTGCCGCCCGGACCTTATGTCAAACTCAGCATCGCGGATACCGGTCCCGGGATTCAACCGGAAATCATCAACCGCATCTTCGAACCCTTTTTCACAACGAAAGGAATCGGGGAGGGAACCGGCCTGGGGCTTTCCGTGGTTTACGGCATTGTCAAAAATCATCAGGGCGCCGTGCATGTCGCAAGCACCCCCGGTACAGGCGCCGAGTTTCATATTTATCTTCCCGCCGTGGAAGAGGCCAAACCCGTCCGCGAGGAATCCTCCCGGGATATCCTCCCGCGCGGCAAAGAAAAAATCCTCTTCGTGGATGATGAAAAAGATCTGGCCGAACTGGCCCGCATCCGTCTGACCCGTCTCGGTTACCAGGTAACGATCTGCCGGGACAGCCTCGAAGCGCTGAACCTTTTTCAGAATGACCCCGACCATTTTGATCTGATCATCACCGACATGAACATGCCGCAACTTTCCGGGAGTGATCTTGCGCAGCGGATCTTCAACCTGCGCCCCGACCAGCCCGTCATTCTCTGCACGGGATACAGTTCGTATATCAACGCCGAAAAGGCCGCCCAAATGGGCATTAAATCTTTTTTGTTCAAACCGGTTTCCAAACGGGATCTGGCCTGGGCCATCCGCAACGCGCTGGACAATCATCCCGTTGAACAAAGCCAGTGACACGTTTCAAGATTTACCGCTTGACTTAGGAAAGAGATATTTTCATAATCAGATATAGCTTTCTTGTCCTGTAAAGAGGGTGCTTTCACCCATGGCATACAAAGCGCGCAGGTTGTTTCGCCTGCGCGGCTGATGAAAAGGCAGGCTATGACTCCGAAAGAACTCCAGACGAATCCTCCTTATCCCTGGCTTGCCAGACGCAAGTCCGTTACCGCACTGATTGCGGTTTTCTTTCTTCTCCTTTCGGGAGCCTGTCTTTTTCTGTGCTACAATACCTATCAGGAAACCGTTCAGAAAAGCCTCATCGAAGATCGGGCCTCGGCCGACCTGTGCGCCCTGATCATTGAAGAACATTTTCAAAAGATTGTCAAAACACTGGAATCGTATGCCAATCGCCGGCTTCTGAGCCAGGCCGTTTCGCAAAAAAATATTCACGAAGCCCAAAGACATCTTAAAAACTTAACCGGACACAATCCGGACATGGAAAGCTTAATCATCACCGACAGTACGGGAATGCTATGGGTCTCAGAACCCGCCCGTCCGGACGTCATGGAGAAAACCTTTGCCTACCGTGAATGGTACCGGGGCGTGAGTGAAAACTGGCAACCCTACATAACTGATGCGGTTTTGCGAATAACGGGGGATCGGGGAACAGCCATTCAGATCGCAATGCCGATTGTTGATCAGAAAGATAATGTCGTTGGAATCCTGCTCAATACCCAGCGGGCGGTGCAATTGGGTAATATCATCCGGAAAGCAAACCTGGCGGCGGGTGTAACCATATCGGTTATTGACCGGCAGAGCCGGATCATTTGCAGCAGCCGCTACGCCTATGAAAAAAAGATTGCGCTCTATCCGTTTGCGGACAAACTCCGGGAAGCCATGACCAACCCCGATCCTTCCCGTGTTTTTGCCGAACCTCAGCCCGGTGGAATAGAGCGTTACCTGTCGCCTGTTGGCGTTGCGGGCATCGGCTGGACGGTTGTCGTGGAACGCGACCGCCGGTCCATTCTGGCGGAGACGACAAACGATTTTTTGCAATATATCGTCATCTTTATCCTCTTTTTCTCAACCATCACGCTTCTTCTGCTGTTTTTTCAAAAGCATACCGTCACCCAGATCGAACTGAACAATTTGCGGAATGAAAAAGAACTGCTGATCAGCGAAACGCGCTTCCGCGAACTTTTTGACCACATGTCCGGCGGTGTGGCCATTTACGATGTCGTCCATGACGGCGAAGACTTTATTTTTTCGGACATGAATATGGCAGGCAGGCGAATCACCGGCGTTGCCGAAGGCTACTCCGGCAAAAGCGTCCGCGAAGTTTTCCCGGGAGTCGAGCAACTTGGCCTGTTCCAGGTCTTCCGGCAGGTCTGGCGAACGGGTGTCGCCATGTCTCTTCCCCATTCCATGTACCAGGATAATAATCTTGCCTTCTGGACCGAAAATTATGTTTTCAAGCTGCCGTCCGGACAAATTGTCGCCATGTTTGACGACGTTACGGAAAACAAGCGCGCAGAGGAAGCTTTGAAAGAAAGCGAGAAAAGACTGAGAGAGGCCCAGGAAATGGCCCATCTGGGTTTCTGGAGCTGGGACGTAAAAACGGGCCATGTCGAATGGTCGAATGAAGTCTTTAATATCTTCGGCCTGAATCCGAAAGAATTCAAACCGCAGATCGATTCCATTCTGGCCTTGTCGCCCTGGCCCGAGGATCATCAGCGCGACAGGGAATTGATCAGCCGCGCAATGGCCAATCACAATCCCGGTTCTTATGAACAAAAATTTCTCCGCCCCGATCAGAGCGTGGGATATTATTATTCAACGTTTCGGGGAAATTATAATGAAAAAGGAGAGCTCACATCCATCGTCGGAACTGTGCTGGACATCACCGAGCGCAAACAGACGGAAGAAAGAATTAACAAACTCAACGCGGAACTGGAACAAAAAGTGACAGAACGAACGGCGGAACTGGCCGCTAAAAATGCGGAACTGGAACGGCTCAACCAAGTCTTCGTGGACCGGGAGCTCAGAATGAGGGAACTCAAGGCGCGGATTAGCGAGTTAGAGAAGAAGTGATTCGTCGTTCGTAAAACGAAAAGACGTATCTCGTGTCTCGTATCTCGTAGCTCGTAAAAGATAACCATACACGAGCCACGAGTGACGAGCTATGAACGACGAGATACGAACGACGAGATACGAGATACGAAAACGGGGTAATCATGAAATCTGAAGACAAAAGAGCAGCCTCCCGCAGGGTACGGACGGGCATCATCGCGGCAGCCTTCTTGCTGACGATCATTTTGACGATCTGCTGGGCGGCATCCGGAGAGGCATCCGGCAACTCCCTTCCGGCAAGCCCAATGATTCCCGAAGATCGGAAGCCGGCGGCCGCCTCCCCGGCCGTTAATCTCTCGCCGCAGGAAATAGCCTGGCTTGCAGAGCATCCCGTCATCCGCGTGGCGCAGGATCCCGGATGGCCGCCAATTGAGTTCGCCGGCGAAAACGGCCAGGCCACGGGAATGACTTCCGATTATGTAAAAATCGTGGAGCGCCGGCTCGGCATCCGGTTTCTGTGGGTGCATGGACTCAACTGGCAGGAAGCTTACGACCGCTTGAAGCGGCGGGAAATCGACATGACCACTTCCGTGGCCGTAACCCCCGAGCGCAATCAATTCTGGTCTTTCACCAAACCCTATATGAAAATTCCCATCGTGATTGTTGCCGGAACAAATGTCACATACATCTCCGACATGCGCGAACTTGACGGCAAGAAAGTGGCTATCGTGGACGGCTACGCGGTCAGCGACTGGATTCCGCGGGACTTTCCGGAAATACATCTGGTTCGGTTGCCGTCGGCTCTGGAGTGCCTGAAAGCCTTGCAGCGGGGCGACGTTTTCGCCTATGTGGATAATATGCTCGTCGTCGGATACTACATGGCCCAGCTGAAAATGACAACGCTGAAAATCGCCGGAGAAACGCCGTATGTCAACGCCCAGTGCATGGCCGTCCGCAAAGACTGGGCGCCGCTGGCCGGAATTCTGCAAAAGGCGCTGGCTTCCATTTCCGAGACCGAACGCAGCGAAATCTACCGGAAATGGCTGCCGATCCGTTACGAACATGGGTTCGATTATACAATGCTCTGGTATGCACTGGCTGTCTTCGCGCTGATGCTGGCCGGGCTGACGTTATGGAACTGGAAACTTCTCCGCGAAATCAAGGCGCGCAAACTCGCGGAAGCAGCCCTGCGCATCAGCGAAGACCGGTTCCGGATCGTCTTTGAATCGGCCAACGCCGGAAAATCCATCACGCTGCCAACCGGTGAACTCAACGTCAACCAGTCGCTTTGCGACATGCTGGGCTATTCGCGCGAAGAATTACGCGGAAAAAAATGGCAGGACCTCACACCGCCCGATGACGTCGCGTCGACGCAGAACATTCTGGATACTCTGCTCAAGGGAGAAAAAGACGCCACGCGGTATAACAAGCGATACGCCCGCAAAGACGGCTCTATTATCTGGGCGGATGTGAGCGTTGCAATCCACAGAGATGCAAAGCGCAATCCGCTTTATTTCATCACAACCGTCATCGATATCACGGATCGCAAACACGCGGAGGACAATCTTCGCGCCAGCGAGGAGCGATTCCGGAGGATCTTCCAGCATTCCGCGCTGGGCATGACGCTTGTATCGCCCGACTTTCAGCTTTTTTCAGCCAATAAATCGTTTTGCGATATGATGGGGTACACCGAAGCGGAACTATCCGCCAAAACCTTCGAGGACATGACCCTGCCGGATGACCGGCCGGTCGTTATTGAGCTGGCCCGGGAAACCCTGGCGGGGAAAAGAGAAGCCTTCCTGCTCGAAAAGCGCTACCGGCGGAAAGACGGCGGCGAAATCTGGGGGCTGACCAGCGTCACGTTGCTTCGGGATGCCGAAAATCAACCGCTGTATTTTGTGGGCCAGATTCAGGACATCACCGGACGCAAACGGGCGGAAGAGGAAATACGGGAACTCAACGAGGCGCTGGAGAAAAAAGTGGCCGACCGCACCGAGGAACTGCGAAGCACCATTTTGAAGATGGAAGAAATCAATAAAGTATTCGTGGGACGCGAATTAAAAATGGCGGAGCTCAAGAAGCGCATTGAGGAACTGGAGGGAAAGTAACTCGTCGTTCGTAAAACAAAAAGACGCATCTCGTAGCTCGTAAAAGATAACCATACACGAGCCACAAGTGACGAGCTACGAGCTACGAACGACGAGATACGAGATACGAGATACGAGATACGAACGACGAGATACGAGATACGAAAATGGAATCTGAAAACAAAAGAGCAGCCTCCCGCCGGATACGGACCGCCCTGATCTTAACAGCCGTGGCCGCCGTCTATTTTGTCACGGCCAGGCTGTCTCTGTACCTGGCTTTCGGAAACACCAATGCCACGCCCGTCTGGCCTCCTTCCGGCATTGCGCTGGCTGTTATTCTCCTGTGGGGCTACCGGATGGGACCGGCAATTTTCGCGGGCGCTTTTATCGCCAATGTCCTTGCCCTGAAAGGCTCGGGCCTCGCGCCGGTTTACGTTGTGGCTGTATCGTTCACCACCGCGATCGGCAACATGCTGGAAGGTCTTATCGGCGCATGGTGCATCCGGCGATTTACGGGGAACAGAAACCCTTTTCATTCGCTGGCGGACCTCTTTGTTTTTATCATTATGGGGAGTCTCGTCAGTACGATCGTCAGCGCTTCGATTGGAGCCACAAGTTTTTGCCTCGCCTCCGGACAATGGACAACTTTTCTTCCCATGTGGCTCACCTGGTGGCTGGGGGACGCAACCGGAATTCTCATCGTGTCGCCGCTGGTTGTCATGCTGAAGATGAAGCTGTGGCCTCAATTATCCCGCATCCGATGGATGGAAGCGGCGGCGATTCTCCTGATCCTGATGTTGTCCGTCGCTACCATCTTCTCATACAATTACCGGCTGGAGTATGTCCTTATTCCGCCTCTGGTCTGGATTGCCGTCCGGTTTGGACGGTTGCCTTCGGCTGCCGCCATCCTGATCGTTTCGGCAGTCTCCGTTTTCTGTACGATCCGCGGCGCCGGTCCGCTGACGGACCCTCAGACCAGTCAATCGCTCATCTACCTGCAAACGTATATCGGCGTTATCTCGATCATCACGCTTTGTCTGTCCGTGCTGACGCACAACCGCAAGACGGCGCAGCGGGAATTGAATCATTATAAGGACCACCTGGAGGAAATTGTAAAGGAAAGAAGCGCTTCTCTGATGGATGCCAATAACCAGCTTGTCCGGAGAATCGGGGAGCTTGATCGGGCCAAGATCGCCCTGGCGCAAAGTGAAGGGAAATATCGCGATCTCGTGGAAAGCGCCAACAGCGTGATTCTCCGCTGGAAACCGGACGGTTCCGTCACGTTCTTCAATACCTACGCTCAGAAATTTTTCGGCTTTGCCGAATCGGAAATCATCGGGAAGAGCATCCTGGGTACGATTGTGCCGGTTCTGGAATCGTCGGGCAGAAATCTGGACTGGTTGATCCATGACATCATTCACAACCCGGAAGGGCATGCATTCAACGAAAATGAAAACATCCGGAAAAACGGCGAGAAAGTCTGGATCGCCTGGACCAACAAACCGGTTTTTGACGAGTCCGGAAATCTTCAGGAAATCCTGTCCGTCGGCAATGACATTACGAAACGAAAAAATATCGAAGAATCGTTGAAAAAAACCATGGCGGAACTGGCCGTCGCCAAAGAGCGCGCCGAAGAGGCGGACCGCATCAAGTCGGCCTTCCTGGCGGCCATGTCCCATGAGCTGCGCACGCCGCTGAATTCCATTATCGGTTTTACCGGCATTATCCTCCAGGGTTTTGCGGGCCCCCTCACCGACGAGCAAAAAAAGCAGCTGGGCATGGTGCAGGGCAGCTCCCAGCATCTTTTGTCGCTCATCAACGACGTGCTCGATATTTCCAAGATTGAAGCCGGCCAGTTGAAAGTCAGCGCCGAGCCTTTTGATTTGCTGGCTTCCATTGAGAAAACCGCCGCTTCGATGAAACCGGTCGCCGAGAAAAAAGGTCTGGCGCTGAATGTCCGGATCGGCAAAGGCGTGGACATGGCCGTCGGCGACCAGCGCCGTGTGGAACAGATCCTGCTCAACCTGCTTTCCAACGCCGTCAAGTTCACGGAAAGCGGCTCGGTTACCCTGGATGCCGCACGGATTCAGAATGGAGATTCAGACAACGAAGACCGGACATCCATCCCCCTGCCGGCCGTTCGATTCAGCATTACCGACTCGGGCATCGGCATCCGGCCGGAAGACTTGCAGCAGCTCTTTCAGCCGTTTCGTCAGATTGATTCCGGCATCGCCAGAAAAGCCGAAGGAACAGGCCTGGGGCTGGCCATCTGCCGTCGTCTGGCCGATCTGATGGGCGGCGAAATTACCGCTACAAGTGCCTGGGAAAAGGGCAGCACTTTTACGTTTACTCTTCCCTTGAAAGGAAAGACCGTGTCATGAAGCACAACATTCTGCTTATTGAAGACAATGAACAAAACCGTTATCTGGCATCCTTCCTCCTGGAACGACGGGGTTGTGCCGTTGTGGAGGCCGTAGACGGAAAGACCGGTATTGAGCTGGCCGCACGACAGAACTTCGACCTGATTCTGCTGGATATCCAATTGCCGATTATGGACGGATACCAGGTGGCCAGGGTATTGCGCGACAACCCCGCGACCCGTCATACCCCGATTGTCGCCGTAACATCCTATGCCATGCTGGGCGACCGGGAGAAGGCTCTGGCGGCCGGTTGCGACGGATACGTGGAAAAACCGATTAATCCCGAAACGTTTGTTCCTGAAATTGAAAGATTCTTACGGCAGGCCGGATAGGAGAAAAACATGAAACGAATTTTAATTGTGGATGACCAAGAGGAAAACCGCTATCTCCTGAAAAGCCTGCTTGCGGGCCACGGTTACGAAGCTGAAACCGCCATCCACGGAGCCGACGCGCTGGAGAAAGCCCTGAAAAACCCGCCGGGCATGATCATCTCCGACATTCTGATGCCGGTTATGGACGGTTTCGCCCTGTGCCGCGCCTGCAAAAAAGATGAACGCCTGAAGCCAATTCCGTTCATCTTTTATACCGCGACTTATACCGATCCCCGGGATGAAAAACTTGCGCTGGGCATGGGGGCCGACGATTTCATCATTAAACCGATGGACCCGACGGAATTTCTAAAGCGGATCGAAACCGTCCTGAGGACTCATGAAGGAGAAAACCTGATTACGCCGCAGAAACAGACAGGCCCTGAAGAAGTGATTCTCAAGGAATATAATGAAGCCCTGATCCGCAAACTTGAACAAAAGATGCTTCATCTGGAGAGAGCAAACAAAACACTGGAGGCGGAAATAGCGTCCAGAACCAGGGCGGAAGCGGCCCTGCGGGACAGCGAGGAGCGGTATCGCTCCCTTTTTGAAAACAGCATGGACGGTGTATTACTGACGGTGCCCGACGGAGAGATCTTAAAAGCCAACCCGGCGTCCTGCCGCATCTTCGGCAGGAGCGAAGAGGAAATCCGCAAAGTCGGAAGAGAGGGGGTTGTGGATCTTTCCGACCCCCGTTTGGAAAAAGCGCTTGCGGAAAGGCAACACACGGGAAGATTTTCCGGAGAGATTACCTTTGTGCGCAAAGACGGCACAAAGTTTCCGGGTGAAATATCTTCCGCCATTTTTAAAGACGCCACGGGGAAGCTGAAAACCAGCATGATCATCCGTGACATCACGGAAAGAAAAACCATTGAAGAAAAGATCGTGAAAATGAACGAAGAACTGGAGCAAAAAGTCCGGGAACGAACCGTCGAGCTGCACGAAACAATCGCCAAGCTTGAAGAACTCAATCGCGTGTTTGTCGGCCGGGAGCTGAAGATGGCCGAGTTGAAAAAGCGGATAGAAGAATTGGAGAAGAGATAAATGACGTATCTCGTAACTTGTCGTTCGTATCTCGTAAAAGATAACCATACGCGAGCCACGAGTAACGAGCTACGAGATGCCAGATACGAGATGCGAGTAACGAGGAAGTCATGGTATATCTTGACCTGATCTTCAATCTGTCCCTGCTGGTGGCGCTGAGCGTTGTATCCGGTTTTCTCGATAAACGCTTTTCGCGCGAAACCCGGCATGGAGCTTTGCTGCAGGGTGTGTTGTTCGGCGTTGTGGCCGTCCTGGGCATGCTGCGTCCGCTGGTTCTGGGACCGGGACTGATTTTTGACGGCCGCTCGGTTATGATCAGTTTGTGCGCCCTGTTTTTCGGACCCTGGGCGGCGGTTGCCGCTTTTATCCCGCCGGCGGCCTGCCGCATGATTCTGGGCGGCATGGGAACGCTTACCGGCGTGCTGGTTATCCTCTCATCGGTTTGCATCGGTTTACTGGCACATCTCCACAGGCGAAATCAAATGGAACCTCAATCAGTGATGCACCTCTATCTGTTCGGTTTCATCGTCCATCTGGCCATGCTGGCCCTGATGTTCACGCTTCCGGGAGGAAAAGGCCCGTCCGTGATTCAGCGGATTGGTCTGCCCATTATCTTATTGTATCCACTGGCTACGATTCTGGCCGGGAAAATTCTTGCCGATCAGCTTTTCACGATCCGGGCGGCCAATTTGATCCGCGAAAGCGAAGAACGATGCCGGTCGCTGTTCAAAGAAAGCCTGGATGCCATACTGTTCGGCGCTCCCGACGGACGGATTTTCGAGGCCAACCCCGCCGCCTGCCGTCTTTTCGAAAGAACCGAAGAAGAACTTCAGCGCCTCGGTCGCGACGCAATTCGCGACCCTGATGATGCGCGATGGGCTGTTTTTTTGAAAGAAAGAGAACAAACCGGTAACTTGAGGGGAGAGTTGACTTTCATCCGGAAGAACTCGTCAAAATTCACCGGAGAGATCAGCACAGCGGTCTTTAGAGACAGGAAAGGCGCTCCCTGCATCAATGCGATCATCCGCGACATCACCCAGAGCAAACGGGCTGCGGAGGCGCTTGCCGAGGAACGCAGTCTCTACAAGGACCTCGTCACTTCACAACCCTCCGGGGTTTACAGGCTGCGCGTTGTCGCACAGCAAGCATGGAGTGAAAACGAGTTTCAGGAAAAAGTTTCAAACAATTTCCGGTTTGAACTGGTCAGCGACCGGTTCTGTGAAATTCTGGGCGCAACCCGCGAACAGTGCGAGGCCAATGCGTCGATCGTCGTGGACCGAATTCATCCGGAAGACAAGCCGAACTTCATCGGCCGAAACGTAAAGTCCCTGGAAGATTTTAATCGTTTTGAATGGGAAGGCCGGTTGATTGGCGAGGCGCCGGCTCAATGGGTTTACTTTGCGTCGGTTCCCCGAAGATTCCCGAACGGCGATGTTGTTTGGACCGGCATTCTGCTCGACATCACTGAAAGAAAACGGACAGAGGAGGCTCTGGAAAAAAGCGAAGAACTATTCCGGAATCTTTTTAGGCACCACTCCGCTATCAAGTTGATTCTCAATCCCCAGACAGGCGACATCATGGACGCCAATGAAGCCGCTTCCGAATTTTACGGATGGCCGCATGAACAGCTTTTACGAATGAAAATATCCGAAATCAACACTGCCTCGCCAAATGACGTGAAAGAGGCCATGAAAACGGTTATGGCGGAAGAGCGGACCCGCTTTGAATTTCGGCATCGGCGGGCCGACGGTTCCGTCCGTGACGTCGAAGTGTTCAGCAGTAAGATAGAAGACAAGGGAAAGAATCTCCTTCATTCGATTGTTATCGACATTACGGAACGCAAGCGGGCGGAAAAAGAAATCCTCCGGCTGAATGAAGAACTGGAACAAAAAGTAAACGAACGAACCACCGAGTTGAAGGAAACCATCGCCCAACTCGAAGAAACAAACAAAACGTTTGTCGGTAGAGAGTTGAAAATGATCGAACTCAAGGAGCGGATCACGCAGTTGGAGAGCAAATAAACCGTATCTCGTCGTTCGTAAAACGAAAAGACGTATCTCGTAAAAGATAACCATGCACGAACCACGAGCTACGAGCTACGAGATACGAGCTACGAGATACGAGATACGAAACAAGGAGACACCCATGAAAGCAAAACGCATTTTGATCGTGGACGACAAAGAAGAAAACCGCTATCTCCTGAAAAGCCTGCTTGCAGGTCACGGTTACGAAGCTGAAACCGCTATCCACGGCGCCGACGCGATGGAGAAAGCCCTGCAAAACCTGCCGGATATGATTATCTCCGACATCCTGATGCCGGTCATGGACGGTTTCGCCCTGTGCCGTACCTGGAAGAAAGATGAATGCCTGAAATCTATTCCTTTTATCTTTTATACCGCCACTTACACGGACGAACGCGACCGGGAATTCGCGTTGAGTCTTGGCGCCGACCATTTTATCATTAAGCCGTCGGAACCGGAGACGATCATGGAAATCATCCGGGAGGCCATGCTGAAAAAAGAAAGCCTGCATCCGTCAAAGAGCTGCGTTCCCGCGGAAGAAACAAGGGAGGAAACCGTTTACCTGAAGCAATACAATGAAGTGCTGATCCGCAAGCTGGAAAACAAAATGGAGCAGATGGAACAACTCAACCGCCAGCTGGAACAAAAGGTTGCCGAACGAACCGCCGAACTGAACAAAGTTGTTGAAAACCTGGAAGAGCTGAACCGGGTCTTTGTCGGCCGCGAGCTGAAAATGGCGGAACTCAAGAAGCGGATCGAGGAGTTGGAGAAGAAATAAAAGACGTATCTCGTCGTTCGTCGTTCGTATCTCGTAAAAGATAACCATACACGAGCCACGAGTAACGAGCTACGAGATACAAGCTACGAGATACGAGTAACGAGGCAGTTTATGATCCTGGACATTCGAACCATCGTTTTTTCCTACGTACTGACGGACATCGTCTGTCTGGCCGTCGTGATATTATTATGGTTCCAGCATCGCAAGCGCTTTGCCGGGACCGATCTGTGGATTATCGATTACGCATTGCAGTTTGCCGCGCTTTTCCTGATCGTTCTGCGCGGAATGATCCCCGGCTGGGCCTCAATTGTGCTGCCCAATGCGCTGGTGATGATCGGCGCGTTTTTTGGCTACCTGGCCCTTCTTGATTTTGCCGGAGCCAGGCGCAATCAGATGTTCAATTATTTTTTCCTGGCATGCAATATTGCCGCTCATGTGTATTTTACAAATGTGTCTCCCTCCGTGGAGGGCCGGTCTTTCAATACATCCGTCGGTCTGCTGGTGATCGCCGGCCAGTGCGCATGGTACGCGCTGGCCGGCGCACCTGCCGCTTTGCGCCCGATCATGCGCTGGATTGGAAGTGTTTTTTCCCTGTATTGCATCATCAGCCTTCTGCGCATAGGTCATTATTTCATCCTGGATGCCCACCGGGTTGATTTCTTCGCGCCCAGTGCTTTTGACGCCTCGATTATGGTGGTCTATCAGATCCTGTTTGTTGCACTGACTTTCAGCATCGTGCTGATGTATAATCAGGGGCTGGTTGCGGATATCAGGGCCGGCGAGGATAAATTTGCCAAGGCATTCCGGTCCTCTCCCTATGCTCTGACGATCTCCCGCCTGTATGACGGGGCCATGATTGAAATCAACGACGGGTTCGTCCAGATCAGCGGTTACGACTACGACGAAATTATCGGGAAAACGAGCATTGATTTAAATCTCTGGGTTTGCGACGAAGACCGTAAAGCCGTCGTCCGTGAAACCGCCGAGAAAGGCCATTTTCCGGGCCGGGAGATGATATTCAGGAGAAAATCGGGAGAGCTGCTCACCGGCTTCTTCTCCGCCGAACGCATCACCATCAATTCCCAGGATTGTATCCTGTCGAGCATTGACGACATTACCGTCCGAAAAAAAATGGAGAGCGCCCAGCGCCAGAGTGAAACCATGCTTCGGATGGTTCTGGACAACCTGCCCATCGGTATCGCGGTGAACTCGATTGATCCCACCGTAAACTTCTCCTACGTCAATGATAATTTCGTTCAATGTTACCGGATCTCCCGGGAATCCATTGCCGTTCCCGACGGTTTCTGGGAAGCCGTTTATAAAGATCCCGTTGCCCGGGAAAAGATGAAACGAAAAGTACTTGCCGATTGCGCGTCCAACGACCCCAATCGGATGCACTGGGACAACATTCCCGTCACCCGGCGGGGAGAACCGACAACATTCGTCAGCGCGCGCAACATCCCCCTCCCGGGAGAGTCGCTGATGATTTCCACCGTCTGGGATATTACGGCGCAGATCAGAGCCGATCAGGAAATCCATAGATTGAACGCCGAGCTGGAGCAGCGCGTCCGCGAACGCACAGATCAATTGGCCAACACACAAATGGCCCTGTTGAATCTGGTGGATGATCTCAATCAGAGCGCCCGAGATATTACCTCCGCCAACCAGTCCCTGGAGACGGTCAACAAAGAACTGGCGGCTTTCAGTTATTCCGTATCCCACGATCTGCGGGCGCCTCTTCGGAGCATCGACGGATTCAGCAGCGCCCTTCTGGAAGACTACGGCGACCAGCTGGGCAGCGAAGGGAAAAATTATCTGGACAGAATCCGGCGGGCCACGCAGACAATGGGACAGTTGATCGACGACCTGCTCAACCTGTCCAGGGTAACACAGGCTGAATTTTATCGTCAGGATTTCGATTTAAGCGCGATGGTGCGCGAAATTGCCGATGCCCAGCAGCAAAGAAATTATCTGAATGACGTCATACTGGATATCCAGGACGGCGTCATCGTCCGGGCGGATCAGCGCCTGATCCATATTGTGATGACCAACCTGCTGGATAACGCCTGGAAGTTCAGTTCAAAAACCGGCAATCCCCGCATCGCTTTCGGCGCCACGGAAGAAAAGGGCGAAACCGCGTTTTTTGTACAGGACAACGGCGCGGGTTTTGACATGAATTATGTAGGCAAGCTTTTCGGCGCTTTTCAGCGCCTTCACCGCGCGGAAGAATTTCCGGGAACGGGAATCGGACTGGCAACCGTTGCCCGCGTGATCAACCGCCACGGAGGAAGAATCTGGGCGGAAAGCAAACCGGGAAATGGAGCAACGTTTTTCTTCACCCTAGGCGGGTGAAGAAGCGTATCTCGTGAAACGTGAAAAGACGTATCTCGTATTTCGTATCTCGCAAAAGACATAAAACTATGCGGGATGCAAAAAATAAGGAGTTATGATGGAGGAGAAAAGCAAGATAAAAAACTTTAGGGATTTGGATGTATGGCGATTGGCGATGGAGATAGTTGTTCAAGTATATGAATGCACAAAAAAGTTTCCTAAAGAAGAGAGTTATGGTTTGGTCAGCCAAATGAGAAGAGCGGCTGTATCCGTTGCATCCAATATTGCCGAGGGATTCAACCGATATCATAACAAAGAGTATAAGCAGTTTTTGTATATCGCCCTAGGATCATGCGCCGAACTGGAAACACAAATTGAGGTTTGTAGAGCTCTGCGTTATATTGATCGGGAAAACCTTGATAAATTGATTGAAAAACTCGATCACGAAGGGCGAATGATAAACAATTTGATTAAATGTCTTAAAGTTTAAAAACGTATCTCGTTACTCGTCGTTCGTATCTCGTAAAAAGACATACGACAAAACGAGTCACAAACCACAAGATACGAGATGCGAGATACGAGATGCGACAGGAGGTAAGTATGGATGACAAGATAATTCTGCTGGTGGAAGATAATCCTGATGACGTGGATTTAACCTTGCGGGCACTCAAGCAAAACAACATCATGAACAAGGTCATCGTTGCCCGCGACGGCGTGGAAGCGCTGGATTATCTGATGGCGACAGGCCCTCACACCGGTCGAAACAACCGGCAGATGCCGGTGGTGATCCTGCTGGATTTGAAGCTGCCCAGAATCGACGGCCTGGAAGTACTGAGGCAAATCCGCCGGACGGAAGCTACCAGCCTTTTACCGGTGGTCATTCTGACGTCTTCGCTGGAGGAACGGGATCTTATTGAAGGTTATTCGCTGGGCGCCAACAGTTACATCCGAAAACCTGTCGATTTCCAGCAGTTTATTGAAGCAGTGAAATTACTTGGGCTGTACTGGCTGATCTGGAACAACCCGGCCCCGGTAAGAGCGTGACTCGTTATTCGTGACTCGTATCTCGCGCAGGAGGTAATCAACGAGATACGAGATACGAACCACGAGTCACGAGATACTAACGACGAGATACGAGTCACGAGATACGAGGGACGAAATATGATACCCATAAAAGTACTGATGGTGGAAGATTCGGAAGATGATGCTCTGCTTCTGACCCGTACCTTGAGAAAGGGCGGTTATGAACCTCAGACCCAGCGGGTGCAAACGGTGGAAGACATGACCTACGCCCTGTTAAGCCAGCCCTGGAATATCGTTTTATGCGACTACCATCTGCCGGGATTCAGCGGCATCGAGGCGATCGCCCTGGTAAAAAAATTGAAGCTGGACATTCCCATTATTGTCGTGTCCGGAGCCATCGGCGAGGAAACCGCCATGGACTGCATTCACCGGGGAGCTTCCGACTATATCATGAAGGGTAAACTGGCACGGCTGAGCCTGGCGGTCGAGCGGGAGCTGGAAAAGAAAGCTCTGCGGGATACCCAGAAGCAAAACGAAGAAGCGCTCCGGCAAAGCGAGGAAAAATACCGGACGATTCTGGAAAGCATCGGGGACGGATATTATGAATCCGATCTCAAGGGAAACCTTACCTTCTTCAATGACGCGCTCTGCCGGATCTGGGGCTATCCCAGGGAAGAACTACTGGGAATGAGCAACCGGAACTACATGGACAAAGAAACATCCAAAAGACTATATCAGGCCTCCAACAAAACCTATGTAACGGGTGTGCCGGAAAAACTGTTCGAATGCGATATCATCGGTAAGGACGGTTCGCCAAAGTCGATTCTAACGTCCTTTGCTCTGCTGAAAGATGCAGCGGGGAAAGCGATCGGTTTTCGGGGAGTCGTCCGCGATATTTCCGAACTGAAAAAGCTGGAGCGCGAACGCCAGGAAAGCCTGGACCAGCTCAAAAAATCACTTTCTGCTACCATTCACGCCATGTCCGTAACCGTGGAATCCAGAGACCCTTACACGGCGGGGCATCAGCGCAGGGTCGCGGAACTGGCCGTGGCCATCGCCCGCATAGTGAAACTGGACGAAAACCGGATTGAAGGACTGCGCATGGCCGGCACCATTCATGATCTGGGCAAAATATCCATCCCCGCCGAGATCCTCACGAAACCGACAAAACTGACGACCATTGAATTTGAAATTGTCAAGATGCACGCCCAGGCCGGGTACGACATTCTGAAAAACATCGATTTTCCCTGGCCGATCGCCAGAATCGTTATAGAGCATCATGAACGGATGGACGGGTCGGGCTATCCCAACCGGTTGACCTCGGAAAAGATTCTTCAGGAATCGAAAATACTGGCGGTGGCCGACGTCGTTGAAGCAATGGCGTCGCACCGTCCCTACCGGCCTTCTCTGGGCATCGACACAGCGCTGGAGGAAATCACGAAAAACAGGGGGAAGCTGTTTGATGAAGGTATCGTCGATGCCTGCCTGACGTTGTTTAAAGAAAAAAACTTCTGTTTCACCGCATAGCCCGTATCTCGTATCTCGTGGTTTGTATCTTGTGAAAATTCAGGCTTCGAGATACGCTTCACGAGCTACGAGCAACGAGATACGAGATACGAGACACGAAACATGCCGACACCTATTCGCATATTGATGGTTGAGGATTCCGAAGACGACGCCCTGCTCCTGATCCGCACACTGAAAAAGAACGGCTACGAGCCTCAGGCCAGACGTGTGCAAACAGCCGAAGACATGACCGCCGCGCTCACGAAAGAATCGTGGGATATCATTCTCTGCGACTACCATATGCCCGGATTCAGCGGCATGGAAGCCCTTGCGCTGATCAAACAAATAAACCTCGACATTCCGATCATTATCGTCTCCGGCGCCATCGGCGAGGAAACAGCACTGGAATGCATTTACCGCGGCGCGGACGACTATGTCATGAAGGGAAAGCTGGCCCGTCTCGGCATAGCCATTACACGCGTCCTGGAAAAACGGGACATGAACCTCAAGCAGAGACAGAATGAGGAGGCGCTCCGGCAAAGCGAGGAAAAATTCAAGACGATCGCCAACTATACGGTGGACTGGGAATCCTGGTTCGGACCCGACGGGAAATATATCTGGGTCAATCCGGCCGTAAAGCGTATTACCGGTTACACGGCCGAGGAAGTAGTGGCCATGCCTGACTTCATCAACATCTTAATTGCCGAGGAAGATCGTGAATCGGTCTCCCGACAATTTAAAAGAGCGCTAACCGAAACCTGGGGAGAAAACTTCGAGATCCGTTGCATCCACAAAAACGGTTCACTGTTCTGGCTGAGCGTTTCATGGCAGCCTGTTTACGATGCGCGTGGTTCCTTCCTGGGAATCCGCACCAGCGGCCGGGATATCACCGCCGCCAAACAGGCGGCGGAAGAGCGCCACAATCTGGAAAAGCAGCTTTTCCAGGCCCAGAAGATGGAAGCCATGGGCGCGCTGGCGGGCGGCATCGCCCACGATTTCAATAATATTCTGAGCGGTATCATGGGGTACGCGGAACTGACCGAAACGGAGCCGGATGAATCCATCCGTAAAAGCAATATTCAGCACATTCTTAGCGCAACGGAGCGCGCCAGGAATCTGGTCAGGCAGATCCTGGCCTTCAGCCACCGCGTGGAACAGGGCAAAAAGCCGATCGAACTGCAATCGGCCGTCCGGGAAGCCCTGAAGCTCCTTCGCGCCACGATTCCTTCCAACATTGCCATGCACCAGAATATGCAGGACAAACCGATTACCATCCTGGGAGATTATACACAGGTGCATCAGGTCATCATGAATCTCTGCACGAACGCTGCACACGCGATCGGAGCAAAGGGCGGAAGGATCGACATCATCCTTGCCGAAGAAAAGCTTTTCACCGATCCGGCATCCGCCGAAAGTGAAAAACCGGGGCATTTCGCCCGGCTCAGCATCTCGGACAGCGGAACCGGCATTGCCCCGGCCATCATCGACCGTATCTTTGATCCTTTTTTCACCACCAAGAAAATCGGCGAGGGAACCGGATTGGGTCTTTCCGTGGTTTACGGTATTATCAAAAATCACGATGGCAGCATCCGGGTGGAAAGCATACCGGGTAAGGGAACAACCTTTCATATCTGGCTGCCGTGCCTGAAAGATCAGGAAGCCGCGGACGCAGCCGTCCCGCCCCGGCCGGCCCCGGGAGGCAGCGAAAGCATTATGGTCGTGGATGATGAAGAAGATCTTGTCGACCTGATGCGGCAGATTCTATCCGATCTCGGCTACCGGGTAACGGCCTGTGCAAGCAGCCTCGACGCCCTGAAAACATTTGAAGCCGATCCCGACAACTTTGATCTGGTGATCACCGATATGACCATGCCCGCCATGACCGGAAGTGAACTGGCACAGCAAATCCTCAAGCACAGACCCGGTCAGCGCATCATCCTTTGCACCGGACACAGTTCTTTCATCGACGCTGAAAAAGCCGCCGATATCGGCATCAGAACATTTCTCCTCAAACCGGTCACGAGAAGGGATCTGGCGGCAACCGTCCGGAAAGTGCTGGACGAAACTTTTGATGAAAACGCCGTGCGGTAACATTCTCAGTGTAAGGAGCAAATGATTTGTCCGGTTCTGTAGCACATAAACTGTCCGGTTGATAAGTTACCTCATGGAGGTGACGGATGAGACGGACGGAGATGCTACAGGAGATCCGGAAGATGCGATTTGAAGAGATGTATGAGGGGTGGCAGAAAGGGCGATTAAGTCAGGAGGAAGCGGCAAGAGTATTGGGGGTATGCCCTCGGACATTTCGGCGACAGATATGCCGATATGAAGAAAACGGGTTGGAAGGGCTCAGTGATAAACGATTGACTCAGGCATCGCACCGGAGAGCGCCGGTGGATGAAGTAATGAGACTGACACAGCAATATCGAAGTCGGTATCGGGGCTGGAACGTGAAGCACTTTTATTCTTGGTACGTAAGGGAAGGAGGCGTGCGGAGTTACACGTGGGTAAAGAATACGCTTCAGAGACACGGTGAAGTTCAGAAGTTAAAGAAGAAAGGTGTCCATCGCCGGAGAAGAGAGCGAAGCCCTTTGCCGGGCATGATGATTCATCAGGATGGCAGCACGCATGAATGGGTTCCGGGCAAGAAGTGGGATTTAATCGTGACCATGGATGATGCAACCAATGAACAATACAATATGTTTTTTATTGATGAGGAAGGAACGGTGAGCAGTTTTCAGGGGGTCCAGGACGTTATCCTCAGGAAAGGGTTATTCAGCACCATCTATACGGATCGAGGCAGTCATTATTGGCACACACCGAAAGAAGGGGGCAAAGTGAGCAAGACCCAGTTGACGCAGTTTGGCCGAGCAATGCAGCAACTTGGCATTGTGATGATCCCCGCCTACTCTCCGGAGGCCAGAGGACGCAGTGAAAGAATGTTCCGCACCCATCAGGATCGACTCGTCAAAGAGCTTGCCTTGCACAACATCACCAGCATGGAAGAAGCCAATCGTTATATCAAAAAGGTTTATCTGCCTGCCTATAACAAGGAGTTTAAACAAAAGCCTCTGGAGGAAGGTTCCGCGTTTGTCCCATGGGTGGGAGCCCATTTAGAGGACATTCTCTGCGAACACAACGAGCGGACTGTCACTTCGGACAACTGCGTGGTCTTTGACAACATCACGCTCCAGATTCCGCCGGATAAATACCGCTGTCATTACGTCCGGGCAAAAGTAAACATCCACCGTTACATGGACGGCTCTCTGGCAATCTTTCATGGGCCGCGTAAACTGGCCGATTATGACCAAAATGGACAATTAAAGAAAAAGAAAAAAGACAAGGCAGCGTAAGTCCGCCGCTCGCCAAAACCGAAGGAAAGGGGCTTCGGGCTACGCCCTCCGCCTCTTTCCTTGAACATCGTTAAAAGCGGACATATCATGTGCTACAAATTAGGACTTTTCTATTTGCTGCTAACACGGTAACATTCTCAGCTTGACATTCTCGGGTTTTCGCCTTACTATATAACCAAATCTTAAGAGCAATTCTTCCGTCATTGTGGTTCGTTGAACGGTCAACTTTGTAAACGGATTCTTTGAACAACAGGAAAACCGGGAAAGCGAAGCCGTTTCATCATTCGATTTATTTCCTGTTACATCCATGGAGGGTCCTCCGGTCAGGCGTTTTCAAACCGGCCGGACTGCTTTTTTTCGTGGACCAACACTGGTAAGCAGCATCTTTCTGAGGGGAGGGAGAACTGTGAATCAGACGCCACATGACTCGACATTTTCCGCCGTTCATCCGTATCAGCCGCCCGCCGTCCGAAAAACGCCGGACGGAATCTTTCGGACCGCATGGCCCCGCTCCATTGCCGTTCCCTTTATCTGCCTGCCTGTTTTGATTTTGATGCTTGCGGCTTTTCTGTTCTACCGCCAGGGAGGAATCCGGAATTTAATGGAGGCGACGGTTCTTGCCCTTTTACTTCTGGTTGCCTCCTGCTTTTTCCTTGTCTATCTGCGCAAAGCGTTTCTTTTTGCAAAGAAAAGAGACTTGCTGCAAGCCAGAATCAAACTCCAGGAAAGCGAAAACCGGTTTAAAGAACTTTTTGAAAACATGACGAGTTGCGTGACGATTTACGAAGCCGTGGATAGCGGCCGCGATTTCGTCTTCAAGGCCATCAACAACGCGACGGAACGGGCGGAGCGGATCGACCGTAAAAACGTCGTCGGCAAATCCGTGTTTGACGTCTACCGGGGCGTAAAAGAATACGGCCTGTACGACCTGCTTGAGCGGGTGTGGCGCACGGGGTTTCCCGAGTATATTCCGGCCCGCTATTATCTGGAAGACCGCCGGCGCGGCTGGAAGGAAAATTCCGCATACAAACTTCCAACCGGAGAGGTGGTTGTCATTTATAAAGATGTCAGCAAACGCATGCGTGCGGAAGCGGCTCTCAAGAGGTCGGAGGAAACTTTCTCCAGGGTTTTCAAAGCCAATCCGGCCGCCATGGTGATTTGCCATCCCGATAACGGGTTGATGATCGACGTCAATTCCGCGTTTGAAAAAATGACCGGCTATCCTCACGAAGAACTGATCGGCCGAACCGCCCTGGAACTGAAACTCTGGACCGACCCGGCCCAGTGGGACAAAATTCTACAGGCTCTGACGGAACAGGAAACGGTAACCGATCAGGAAATCTATCTGACCGCAAGAAGCGGCCAAACGATTACAACGCTTTATCGCACGCAGGCAATTACGCTGTCCACCGGTTCCTGTCTGTTATCCACCATTATCGATGTCACGCAGGTTAAACAGGCACAGGAGGAAAGATTGCTGCTGGAGAGGCAACTTTACGAATCGCAGAAAATGGAAGCCATCGGCACGCTGGCCGGAGGCGTGGCGCATGACTTCAACAACATTCTCGGAGCCATTATCGGGTATGCGGAAATGGCCTCTTATCAATCCGATCAGAAAAAACTTCGCCGATGCAGCAGCCAGATCCTCGCGGCCGCCGACCGCGCCAAGGAGCTGGTCATGCAGATCCTGACGTTTTCCCGACACGACGAGCACCATCAAACCCCCATGGATTTAAGAATCATTACCAAAGAGACGCTCAAGCTTCTACGGTCCATTCTGCCCGCAAGTATTGATGTGCGCTGTAACATTGAAAACATACCTTTCACCATCAGCGGCGATGTTACGCAGATGCATCAGGTCATCATGAACGTCTGCACAAACGCCTCCCACGCCATTGGAGAAGAAAGCGGAATGCTTGAGGTGAGCCTCACGAAGGAAAATCTGTCGATCGAGCAGTCACGCGTATTTCATGTCGAACCGGGATGCTATGTCCGGCTCGGCATATCCGACAACGGATGCGGCATCAACCCGGCTATCCTTGACCGCATCTTCGATCCGTTTTTCACCACCAAAAAACAGGGAGAAGGAACCGGTCTCGGACTGTCCGTGGTTTACGGTATTGTAAAAAACCATCGCGGCCACATCCGGGTACAAAGTCAGCCGGGCGAGGGCACCACGTTTGATATTTACCTGCCGCATCTGGAACATTCCGCGTCCGCGACGGAAACCGCCGCGCGAAGCCCCGTCACCGGCGGTCATGAACGCATCCTGTTTGTCGACGACGAAACGGCGCTGGTTGATCTGGCTAAAAAAAATTTATCCGACCTGGGCTACCGGGTCACCCCCTGCACAAACGGACTGGACGCATTGAAGATGTTCCAGTCCGATCCGGACGGATTTGATCTGGTCATTACCGACATGTCCATGCCGCAACTTTCGGGCAGTGAATTGAGCCGCCGGATCGTCAGCATCAAACCCGATCAGCCGATCATCCTCTGCACCGGCTACAGCGAATACTTCACCCCGGAAAAGGCCGCGTCCATGGGAATCAGGCAGTATCTGCTGAAGCCGATCTCCCGCAGTGATCTCGCCGAAGCCGTGCGAAAAACACTCGACGAAAACACCGGCAGATGCGCCGCTTAAACAGATCCCTGCATTCCGTCTGTTTGTGCGGATCAAACGGCATCGCTGCCTGATCACGGCCGCTTTGACTTCTTGACAAGCCAGTTTCTCATCGTTAAAGTATCCAGAATAACTGCCGATTATAATAGTTGATAAAGGAGAATATTTATGGAGAGCAAATTCGATCCCAAACCGGCTGATCAATGGTCCGACTGGCAAAAAAGCCTGAATGAATACCTGGTGGATGCCGCACAGCGCTCCATCATCTTTACCGACGTTCTCCGCAAACGGGGAAACAACTACATCAAGCACATCCGCAGCGGCCAGCCGCCTGTGCTGACTTATAATTACGAAATGATCCTCAACGCAAAGAATTTTGAACGTCCCTGTAATTACGCACTGGTGCGCATCTCCGATCGCCGCCGCCGGGATGAGGAAGCTCCCGATCATCAAAACCGCCGCCATAAAAGCAAGGAATACGTCGTCAAACCCAAACGACCGATTGTCATTGTTGATCCCCGCGCAGGACACGGACCGGGCATCGGCGGATCCAAGCGTGACTCGGAAATCGGCATGGCCCTCGAACACGGTCATCCGGTTTATTTTATCCTGTTCTACACCGAACCGATCCCCGGTCAGACCCTTCCGGACGTCATCCTTGCCATGGAAAAATTTATAGAGAAGGTAACCGAACTTCATCCCCATGCAGACGCGCCGGCCATGATGGGCAACTGCCAGGCGGGCTGGGCTTCCGCCATGGTTTGTGCGGACCGGCCGGATATCGCGGGACCGATCGTACTCAACGGCGCTCCCCTGTCCTACTGGAGCGGTGTTGCCGGAGTTAACCCCATGCGCTACCGGGGGGGACTTTGCGGCGGCGTCTGGGTCAACTCCTTCTTCAGCGATCTGGGCAACGGTGTATTTGACGGCGCGAACCTTGTTATGAACATGGAGCTTTTAAATCCGGCTAACACTTACTGGGCCAAGCAGTACAATGTTTATTCCCAGATTGACACGGAAGAGCAGCGTTATCTGGATTTTGAAAAATGGTGGGGCGGATTCTTTATGATGAATGATGCGGAGATTCACTACATTGTCCGTAATCTCTTCGTCGGCAACAAACTGGAGCGCGGTGAGCTGGAACTGCGCGAAGGGCAGAAACTCAGCATGAAAAATATTCAAAATCCGATTTTGGTCTTCGCGTCACAGGGTGACAACATCACGCCGACACAACAGGCCCTCAACTGGATTCCCCGTGTATACAGCTCCGTCGAGGATATCAAACGGCACGGACAGGTCATCATTTACATCGTTCACGCGGAAATCGGGCATCTGGGAATTTTTGTCGCGGGTTCCGTCG
Source organism: Smithellaceae bacterium (assembly GCA_963682015.1). Lineage (GTDB taxonomy): Bacteria > Desulfobacterota > Syntrophia > Syntrophales > Smithellaceae > UBA8904. The sequence continues at coordinate 1,493,568 of OY820932.1, forward strand.
CCAAGAAAGAACATAATCAAATCATCAGCAATTTCGACATGATTGATTTCCTGCCGCCCGGCCTCTACGAAATGGTGATTGAAGGCGATGTTAAAAGCGGTCAGTTCACCACTGAATTTGCACCGCGCACCTTCGCCGACATTGCCGCCTATGACGACGGTACGGCGGACGAAACGGATTTCAGCGTCGTGGCCAAAATGTCGGAAGCCAATGACAACACTTATCAACTTTTCACGCGTCCCTGGGTGAAGTTCTGGACGACGGAACTTTCCGCGGAAATCATCCGTTATCTGCATCCGCTCCGAACCCAGCGCTATTTTTTCGCAGATATCAATCCCCTGATGCGCCCGGTCAAAAATATCGCTTCCATTGTCCGACAAAACCGCAGACCGGTTTCCATGGACAATCCCTTTACCACCATGGAAAAAGATGTTTCCGCTTTCATCGACGCCACGCTGGACATTTATCGCGACTGGCGGGACATCAATCAGGAGGCCCTGTTCCAGATGATTTACGGCAGCGGCCTGATGAGAGCATTTTTCCCGCCAATGCCGGAAATCACGCATCCCGAAGCCGAAAAACAGGAACGCGCCGACTACGACAGACGGCTCCTGATGCTGGAAGAGGGAGGCCATGCCGCCGGCCTGATTCGAATTTACATGGCCATTGCCAGTATGGGGCAGGAGGTCAAGCGCCGTCACTATGAACTGGCCGAAGAAATCACCAAAACGCACAAAGTCTTGAACAAGCTGCGGCCGTCTCAATACAAAAAGATCATGCATGAACAAATGGCTATTCTTCAGGCCGACCAAGCAAAAGCACTGGCGGCACTTTCTGTTCTGATTAAAAATAAAGACGACCGGATGGAAGCGCTCAGCATCGCCCGCAGGCTTTGCCTGGTGGACGGCGTTTACAACGACGCCGAAAAAGTCATGCTGGATAAGATTAAAAAGGGACTCGGCCTGGAAAATGTATAGAAGATAAACAGCACCGCAGGGAACGGTCGCGATCGTTCCCTGCGGTTTTTTTCCGTTCTTCTTGCGCCATTTCAAAATCAGGGGTGATGCCGCAGCGGCAAAAGGATGGAATCACTCCATCACCTTTTGCTGTTTCAAATATGCGGGAATTTCAAAAATGTGCGACGCCGGACGCGCCCTCAGGATGTGGCCGGGCAGAGAGGTTCCCGCCATTTTCTCCGCGAGCTTCGCGCAATCCAGAAGTTTGTTGAGGTCGATACCCGTCCGGATGCCCATTTCCTCAAACAGATGCACCAGATCTTCCGTCGGTACGTTCCAGTAGCCGATATCCAGTTTGCTCACGCCGTAAGGCGTCGCGCTCATGCCGCAAAGCGAAGTGTCGAAAATCCGGATTCCCGCCTCGTAGGCAGCCACGCAATTGGCAATAGCCGTGCCGCGCGTATTATGAAAGTGAACGGCCAGATTGATGCCAAGCTGCAGATCCAGCAGGGTGCGGATGGTGGATTTCACGCTCTTCGGATTAGCCATGCCGGTGGAATCAAGCAGAACCACCTCCGAGGCCCCCATATAATCCAGTTTTAACAGGAGTTGCGCAATCTCATCGGGGCTGATTTTTCCAGTGTAAGGGCAGCCGAACGCCGTCATGATATAGACTCGGATGCTCCGGGAATTTTTCACCGCCGTATCGAGAATGGAAGGCAGCATCTTGTTGAGGCTTTCCTTGAGGCTCCTGCCGATATTGATTTTATTGAATGTATCGCTCGCGGAAAGTAAGATTAAAATTTCGTCGATTTGCGAGATCACGGCGCGCCGGCATCCGATTTCATTGGGCACCAGCCCTACGTAAGTCACTTCCGGCTTTTTAACGATGCCGGCAATCAGTTTCTCGGCATCGTACCCTTCCGGCATCAGGCGGGGATGCGTAAAGGACGCGCATTCGATTTTGCGAAGTCCGGTTTCCGACAGCTTGTTGATATATTTAATTTTGTCCTCTGTGGATAATCGATTGCAGACTTCGGGAAGTCCGTCGCGCGGCGATACTTCCACAATGGTCACCTGGGCATCTTTTTTTCTGGCGAAACGGCCAGCCGTCTGCATGCTGTTGATCGTCATGATTCCGTCCCGGAACTGAATTTACTTTTTTCCAATGCATAAGTCATTCCAGCCGCCCCGCCCTGTCTTCAGCCCAGACCATATTCTTTTAACTTCAGATAAAAGGTGCGCCGGCTGATCCCCAGCATTCTGATGGCTTCCGACTTGTTGGGCGACACCGCCAGAACCTCGGTGATCAGACGTCTTTCCAGATCACGGACCGCTTCTGTGAGGTTATAGGAAGGCTCTGCGCCTGAGGAAGCCGGAACGGCCGGACGATCCGTATCGCTTTTTCCCGCCAGCAGGAAATTGGGCAGGGAACCGGGATCCATAACCGGAGATTGCGTCATGTTGACGGCATAACTGACGACGCCTTTGAGCTCCCGAACATTGCCCGGCCAGTGATATGCGTAAAGGATTTTAAGCGCTTCGGGCGAAAACCGGTATTTCTGCCTGGACGACGGGACGCTGATTCTCAAAAAATGATCGATCAGCAGCTCAATATCTTCGCGCCGCTCGCGCAGAGGCGGCAGTTGAATGGTAAAGGCGTTCAGCCGGAAAAAAAGGTCGTCGCGAAATTTTTTCTGATCAATGAGCCCCGCCAGATCCTGATTGGTGGAAGAAATGATCCGCACATTCACCCGGATGTTTTTTGTACCGCCTACTCTTTTGAATGTGCCGGACTCCAGAACACGCAGCAGTTTGGCCTGAATGGACACCGAGGAATCACCGATTTCATCGAGCAGAATCGTCCCTTCATGGGCCTCATCAAAGTAGCCCTTGCGTCCCTCAATTCGCGCCCCGGTGAAGGCGCCCTTTTCATAACCGAAAAGCTCGCTTTCGATGAGACTGTCGGGAATGGCCGCGCAGTTTACGTCGACCAGCAGCTTGTCCTTGCGGTTGCTTGACTGATGAATGGCGCGGGCCAGAATTTCCTTGCCGGTGCCGCTCTCTCCGATGATCAAAACGGAAATGTCCGACCGAGCCGCCCGTTGAGCGGTCAGAAGCGCCTTGCGAAAGGAAGCGTTGGCGCCGATCAATTCGTCAAACGCCGCTCCCAGTTTCTCCGCCGGGGGAAACTCCTCCCTCCGGGGAGCGTCTCCGGCCCCGTTGCACGGTTGATCGATTCTGGAACTGTCAGTTGCGACCATGATGAAGTGGTATTCCCCATTATTTGTTTATAAGATATACATTTTATATGAAAATATGTATACAAATCATACATGCCTGTCAAGCATCATTTCTCCGGCGTCTTCCACGGCTCAATGATCGCTTTTCATACAAAACACCGCTATTTATCACTATCCGTCAGTACCTCCATCCATGCGCACCTCAAGCAAAAAGCACATGACTCTCACTGGTATGGTATTTGCTGCATTATTTCCAAAGGTATTTTTTCCATCAAAGAACCCAAAGGAGACCAACATATGCCAGAAATCGTTACGTTTAGTAAGGAAGGGAACATTGGAGTGATTACCGTGAACAATCCGCCGGTGAACGCTTTATCACAGGCGGTCAGGGCCGGAATCAAGTCGGGGATCGAAAAAGGAATTGCCGATGCGGATGTAGCGGCCATGGTGATCGTGTGCGAGGGCCGGACATTTATCGCGGGGGCGGATATCCGGGAATTCGGAAAACCGCCGATGGAACCGCATTTACCGGATGTGTGCCAGTTTATCGAGAATTGTCCAAAGCCGGTTGTGGCGGCCATTCACGGAACCGCTCTGGGCGGGGGCCTGGAGATACCGCTTTCCTGCCATTTCCGCATTGCTGTAGCAACGGCTAAAGTAGGATTACCGGAAGTGAAACTGGGCCTGTTGCCTGGTGCGGGCGGCACACAGAGGCTGCCCCGAGTGGCAGGCGTCCAGGCGGCCCTGGAAATGATCACCTCCGGGACGCCGGTAGCGGCGGCCAAAGCAAAAACCATGGGCATTCTGGATGAAATCGTCGAAGGCGATTTGAAGGCCGCCGCGCTGGCTTTTGCCAGGAAGGTAATCGATCAGCAACTGCCCATGAGAAAAGTCAGCTCTCTTACCGCCAGAGTCGAATCTCCCACCGTCTTTGAAGATTTTGCCAAAGCCAATGCCCGGAAGTTCCGGGGATTCCTGGCTCCTTACAAGTGCATGGAAGCCGTCCGGAACGCCACGGAGCTTCCCTTTGCCGAAGGTATGAAGAAAGAACGGCAGATTTTTATGGAATTGCAGGCTTCGGATCAGTCCAAAGCCCAGCGCCATGTTTTCTTCGCCGAAAGAGAAGTTGTCCGGATTCCGGGACTCCCCGATGACCAGCCCACTCGGGAAATCAAATCCGTTGGTATTTTGGGCGCGGGCACTATGGGCGGAGGCATTGCCATGTGCTTTGCCAACGTCGGCATTCCCGTAAAGTTGCTGGATGTGAAGCAGGAATTCATCGATAAGGGCATGGCGGTCATCAAGAAGAACTACGCCAATACCGTGGCCAAAGGTTCCTTGAAGCAGGAAGTCATGGACAAGAGGATGTCGCTGATACAGCCAACCCTGGCGTATGAAGATCTCAAAAACGTCGATCTGGTTATCGAAGCCGTTTTCGAAGATATGGCTATTAAGAAGGAAGTCTTCACCAAACTCGACGCCGTCTGCAAGCCGGGCGCCATTTTAGCTTCCAATACCTCTTATCTCAATGTCGACAACATTGCCGCCATCACCAAACGTCCCCAGGACGTCATGGGCATGCATTTCTTCAGCCCGGCCAACGTCATGAGACTGCTGGAAAACGTAAGGGGAGCCAAAACAAGCCCGGAGGTCTATGCCACGGCTATGAAGGTGGGCAAGACCATTGGCAAAGTCCCTGTATTGGTCGGAGTCTGCGACGGATTTGTGGGGAACCGTATGCTCGCCAAGAGAACCAGAGAATGCGGCTTCCTGCTGGAAGAAGGCGCCCTGCCCTGGCAGATTGACAAGGTTATCTACAATTTCGGCTTCCCGATGGGTCCCTATGCGATGGGCGACATGGCCGGCCTGGATGTCGGCTGGAGAAACCGCAAGGCCAAATTCGATTCACTTACCGAGCGGGAAAAGAAAAACACCATTCTGGACAAGATTTGCGAGATGGGAAGATATGGTCAGAAGACGGGCTCCGGTTTCTACAAGTACGATGAGAAGCGCAACGCCACCCCCGATCCCATGATTGAGGAATTGATTATCAATCATTCCACAGAGGTTGGCATTACCCGGAGAGCCATAACCGATCAGGAGATTGTCGAAAGAGCGATTTACTCCATGATCAATGAAGGCGCGAAGATCCTGGAAGAAGGGATTGCCGCAAGACCGCTGGACATCGACGTGGTCTGGCTTTACGGGTATGGTTTCCCGGTGTATCTGGGCGGCCCGATGTTTTATGCCGACACGGTTGGACTCAAAAAAGTTTACGACGCGATCCTTAAATACAAAGACCTGGTCGGCGCCGATTACTGGACTCCCGCTCCTCTCCTCGAAAAACTCGCCAGAGAAGGCAAAGGATTCTATTCAAAATAAAACAAGTAAACGCAGGGAACGGTCGAGCAACCTTCAGGTGATTTCAACCGTTCCCTGCTCCAAGGAGAATTTATGGAGTTTAAATACGATGTACGGGATTTGAAGTTTATACTGAAGGAATGGCTGCCGACACAAGAAGTTCTGGCCTGCGAGCGGTACAAGGAAAACTTTTCGATGGATGACATCGACATGCTGCTTAATGAGGGCTATAAGGTAGCCAGGGAGGTGGTAAACCCGATTAATGCTCCCGGAGACAAGATCGGACTCAAGTTTGAAAAAGGAGTTATCACCCCTGTTCCGGGATTCAAGGAAGCCTACCGGTTCCTGCAGCAGAACGGCTGGGGCTCTTCCAGCGAATGCATTAAAGTGGACTCCGGCATGCCGCTGATTCTCTACAAGGCCTGCGCTGAGATGAACACGGCCGCCTGCCCGGCATTGACTTCATGCATCAAGCTGACATCGGGAGCAGCGAACCTGATTTTGCGGTTCGGGAAAAAGGAAGACCATGACCGGTTCATTCCGAAAATGCTCGACGGATCCTGGCAGGGTACGATGTGCCTGACGGAGCCAAACTTCGGATCGGACACGGGCGATATCATCACCAGATCCTATCCGACCGCCGATCCCCGCATCTGGAAGATCAAGGGAACCAAGATGTTCATCACCGCCGGGGACCAAGGTACCGGTGAGAATACCATCCACCTGCTTCTGGCCAGACCGGAGAAGGGAGCAGCTGGCTCCGCCGGCATCGGTTTGTATATTGTTCCCAAATTCTGGGTGAATGAAGACGGTTCCATGGGAGAGCCCAACGATGTAGCGACCGTCGGCGTGGAACATAAGATGGGACTTCATGCCCAGGCAACCGCCCTGCTGAACTTTGGCGACGACGACAACTGCCGGGGGATCATGCTCGGTGAAGCCCCGGATGCGAAGGGGTTTTCGCAAGGGCTGGCCATGATGTTCCACATGATGAACGAATCGCGCATCGGCACGGGTCATAATGCCAATACGCAGGGAGCAGCGGCTTATTACTTTGCCTCCCAGTACGCAACGGAACGCATCCAGGGAAGACCCTTCGGAATCAAAAACGCGGAGCGGGTTCCCATTATCAAGCATGAAGACATCCGCAGAATGCTTCTGGACATGAAGGCCCATGTGGAAGGAATCCGGGCCATGATTTTCAGGGGATTTTACTACCTCGATATCGAAAGCAACTCACCGGATAAAGAAAAAGCGAAGAAATATTCCTCCTTCGCGGAAATCCTCACCCCGATGGTCAAATGCTACGGTTCCGAGATCAGCTTGAGTGTCGTAGCCCAGGCGATTCAGGTGCTGGGCGGCGTGGGGTACACCATGGAATACCCGGTGGAACAGTACCTGAGGGATTCCAAGATTCTGACCATCTGGGAAGGGACTTCCTTTATTCATGCCAACGATCTGATCGGCAGGAAGATGCGGATGAAGGAAGGAACGCCCTTTGCGATCTGGATGAAGGATATCAAAGACTTCATTGAAGCCGGCAAAAACAACCCCGTGTTTGCCGGAGAAATGAAAAATCTGGAACAGGCTTACAAGTCAGCCGGGGAGGTCAGAGCCATTTACGATGACTGGTACAAAAACATGGACGCCAAGCGTCAGTTGATTCCTCTGTATGCCCAGAAGGCACTGTTTGTTTTTGCCCAGGTTTACGTGGCAATGTGTCTTTTGGATCAGGCGATCATCGCGGCAAAGAGGCTGGAGAATCTGAAACCGAACGAAGGCGACTACACCTTTTACCAGGGCAAGGTGGCTTCGGCCAGATATTACGCGAACAACATTCTGCCCAACGCTTCCCTGCTGGCCACCCTGATTAAAAGCGAAGAGGACAGCGTCCTCACCTGCCCGGAAGAAGCGCTGGTGGTGAGCTGACATCGGAAAATGTCCAGATACTGCGTTGTGCATCAGCCCTCGTCGCTGCGGCGTACGCCAGAGGTACGCCTCACTCCTCAGGCTTCGCGCGCCTTGTCTCTGGAACATTTTGCGATGCCAGAAATTTGTGAATGGCAGGGAACGGTTTGAAACCGTTCCCTGCACGTTATGTTGATTCGTTCAGGGTAACGCGTATCGGATTTTCGTTAACATTAATTTCAGGAGAATGAACATATGAAAGATATTTACCTTGTGGAAAGCGTCCGGACGGGCATTGCCAAGGCCGGAAAAAGTTCGTGGTTTGCCAACCTGCGCGCCGACGACATGTCCGCGCTGGTGATGAATGAAGCCATTCGCCGGGCAGGCCTGGAAGATAAGAAAGAAATGATCGACGATGTCATCTGGGGCGGCACGGCTCTCATGAAGGATATGGGATCCAATATCGGGCGATACGCCGCCATCATGGCCGGGCTGCCATACAGCGTAGCAGGTTGCACCGTGGACCGCTTCTGCTCGTCGGGTCTGCAATCCATTGCCTTTGCCGCGGCTTCCATCAACATGGGCTGGGCGGATCTGATTCTGGCCGGCGGCGCGCAGCACATGACGCATATTCCGATGGGTACGATGTCCGACCCGAATCCCCGCCTGAAGGAATTTACCGATCCGCAAATGGTTTCCATGGGCTACACGGCGGAAATGGTCGCGCGCAGATACGGCATCACACGCCGGGAGCAGGACGAAATGGCGGTGGAAAGCCACGCCAAGGCTTATGATGCAACGCAGAAAGGATTCTTCAGGGAAGAGATTCTGCCGATTGAAGCGGATGTGCCGCAGGAAGACGGCTCGACTAAAAAGATGATCGTCGATCGGGATCAGGGCATCCGCCCGACGACCACCCTGGAAACGCTGGCCAAACTGGAGCCGGTTTTTATCAAGGACGAAAAAGGCACGGTGACGGCCGGAAATTCCAGCCAGACCAACGATGCCGCCGCTTGCGTAATCATCGCCAGCAAGAAAATGTGCAAGAAGCTCGGACTGAAGCCCAAAATGAGGCTGGTGGAATTCGCCGTGGTCGGCGTTGACCCCGCATACATGGGCATCGGCCCTGCTGTGGCCATCCCCAAAGCGCTGAAGCGGGCAAAGATGAAAAAAGAAGATATCGGGCTGTGGGAAGTGAATGAAGCCTTCGCCGCACAGGCGGTCTACTGCACGAAAGAACTGGGCATCCGCAACCACAAACTGCTCAATCCCAGAGGCAGCGGCATCTCCCTCGGGCATCCGCTGGGCTGCACCGGCGCAAGAATAGCCACGACGATCATGCATGAAATGCCGTACTACGGCGTAAAGTATGCGATCGAAAGCATGTGCATCGGCCATGGCCAGGGAGCTGCGGCTATCTGGGAATGGGTAGGCCAATAGGAAACAGATTCAAGGGGCAAGGTACAAGGCGGGGGCGAGTCATTATTCGTTCCTGCTTTATCTCATAAACGGAAAAATCCATCAGGAGGTTGATCCAGACGCATATTCTGGAGAGTCCGGCATGAACCGATTTGTTGTACCATCCACTTTCTTTATCTGGTAAAAGTATTACGACGGTTAAGGGAGAATCGCCGTAATGTGAAATTGGAAAATTTCATCAGAATGAGGAGGAAGATAAAATGAAGCATTGGAAAAGCATTGTTGTTTTGTCCGTTATTTCTCTCGTCATGTCCTGGACATACGTGGCCCGGGCCCAGGACATCTTCATTGGATTTTCAGGCCCCCTCTCCGGTCCGGCCGCTGAATACGGACAGGACTGCCTTTTCGGTATTGACATGGCAGTCAATGAAATCAACGCCGCGGGCGGAGTAACCGTAGGCGGTAAAAAACACTTGCTCAAGCTGGAAAAACTCGATGATAAGAACGATCCCACCGCAGCCGTCAATAACGCCCGCCGGTTCCGCAATCAGGGCGCTATCGCTATTTACAATGGCGTGTTCACCACCATCGCGGCAATGGCTAAGATCAATCAGGAAAAGGGAAACGAATTTCTGCTGATGGCCTATACGAGCACGCCGAAAGTCACCGAACTGAAAAATCCTCTCCTCATCTGTATCACGGCCCCGGATTTCAGGGTATATATGCTGCAGTTCATCAATATCGCGCAGAAAAAAGGTTTCAAGAAAATCGCCATGGTTGTCACTTCCGGCGCGTACGGCGAAGAATGGCGCGTTGACTTCAAAAAGTACTGGGAGCAGGCGGGCGGAATCATTACGGTGGATAAGCCGGCCAACTATTACGCAGAAACGGATTTTTCGGCTCCGCTCGCGGCGGCGCTGGCCACCAATCCGGACTGTCTGCTGATCGGCGGTCCTTCCTCCACCACCGCGCTTGTTTTTGAACAGGCGCGGGGCATGGGTTTCAAAGGCGGATTCATTGTTATCGATCAGGCCAAGCTGGATTACATGGCCAATCTTCTGAAGGGCTTTAAGTTGATGAATAACACAATCGGTGTCGCCACCCCCATGAGTGTACCCGTGCCGGCATCCGCCGGATTCGAGCAGAAATTCAAAGCCACTTATAAACGCAATGTCACTTCAGAAGGGTTCCGCAATTACGGCGCCACGATCGCCCTGGCCCGGGCCATCGAAAAAGCCGGCACGGTAACCGACGTCCGGAAAATCCGGGCTGACTTTCACAAAGCGCTGCCGATTAACGGCGACAAAATTCCGACGGAAATATTCGGTATTGCACCCAACGGCCGTCTACTGATCAACGGGTCCACCCAGAACGTTGAAAACGGCAAGCTGACGCCCCCGATTCAGTATTTCTGGTGGCTGAAAAGCGATAAGGAATTGCAGGAGATCAGGAAAATTTCAAGGAGCAAGGCCAACATGGTCACGGTAAAAACACCCTTTGATCTTTTGAATAGATAGTCGAGCTTCGGACTGAAGGACGAAGAAAACGGGAACCGGCGCCGGTAAAAAAACGCGGGTGGCAAAAGCCTCCCGCGTTTTTGTTTATTCCAGCCTCGATTTTAAAAATGGTTAACGTTCCAGGGCTTCCCTGACTTTGAACGCCAGATCCTTCAGGGAAAAAGGTTTGGATATAAAATGGATGCCCTCCTGCAGCATTCCCTGGCTGGCGATCACATCGGCCGTATACCCCGACATATACAGGCACTTCATTCCCGGTTTGACGGCCATAATCTGTTCCGACAGTTCCTTCCCGTTCATATCCGGCATCACCACGTCGGTAAGCAGCAGATCAATCTTCCCGCTGTGCTGGCTGACCAGACTGAACGCCATATCCTTGGTGCCGGCCGCCAGAACCTTGTAGCCCAGCACTTCCAGCATGGCCTGGCTTAAGTTCAAAACCGTTTTTTCATCTTCCACGATCAGAATCGTTTCATTTCCTCCCGGTATCCCGTTGTCCTCCTGTTCATCTACCGACTGTTCATCGCCTTCCGTGTTGCGCGGCAGATAAATTTTGAAAGTTGCTCCGCGTTCGGGCTCGCTGTATACGTTGACAAATCCATTATTCTGCCGGACGATGCCGTACACGGTAGCCAGTCCGAGGCCCGTTCCCTGTCCTTCCCGCTTGGTGGTAAAAAACGGTTCGAAAATATTGGCGATAGTTTTTTTGTCCATCCCGCATCCATCGTCGCTCACGGCCAGCATGACGTAGTCGCCGGGAGCACAATCCGGCTGATCCGCGCAATAGACTTCATCACATGTCGTGTTGGAAGTCTCGATCGAGATTGTGCCCGACTTCCCGATTGCATCGCGGGCATTTACGGCAAGATTGGCCAGAAGCTGGTCGATCTGAGACGGATCAACTCTCACTTTCCACAGGCTATGCCCGGGGTGCCAGCTCAGACCGATGTTCTCGCCAATGAGCCGTTGCAGCATTTTGAGCATGCCGGTTACCGTGTCATTCAGGTCCAGTATTCTGGGGCTGACGGTTTGCTTGCGGGCAAAAGCAAGCAACTGACGGGTCAGATCCGCCGACCGCAGCCCGGCATTCAGCACGTCCTGTAGTGTTTTATAGAGGGGTTCGGTGCTTTTGACTTTCTTCATGGCCATTTCCGTGTTGCCGATAATCACGCTGAGCATGTTATTGAAGTCATGAGCCACGCCGCCGGCCAGCCTTCCTACCGATTCCATTTTCTGAGCCTGAATAAGCTGTGTTTCCAGTTGTTTTCTCTCCGAGAGATCGACCATCGAAACGATACTTTCTCTGGTTTCCGGAATAACGGCAACACTGATAAAAAATTCCTTGACTTCCCCTTTGCGGTTGACAAACCGGAATTCGTAGGAAGAAGGAACTGATCCCCGTTCCATCCTGCGCCTGTTATGATAGCCCTTCATCATTTCCAGGTCGCCGGGATGAGCAAAGATCGTCCAGCTGATCTTTCCTTCCAGCTCCTGCCTGGTATACCCGCTCAGCCCGGCAAAGTTTTCATTGGCCATGAGGATTGTCGTGTCTCCCGCAATGATCAGGTTGGCTGTGGCCGTGTTTTCAAAGATGGTCCTGTATCGCTCTTCACTGGCCTGCAGAGCCGCTTGAACCTTTCTGCGCTCCGTGATGTCCCGCGATACCCCGTGAATACCCGTCAATGCCCCCTGTTCATCCCGCAAGCCGCTGATCGTCGTATCCATCCAGCGGGTGGAGCCGTCTTTATGATAATATTCCAGTACAAGGTTGATGGACCTGTCGGGATCAGAGCTTCCCTGTTTTTCAAGGGCAAGCTCCGCCAGAAGGGTTTGAGATGCAACGGTCACGGATTCCGGCGTCATCTGGCCGATGATTGTACTAGGAATTTCTTCCTGACCGAATCCCAGGGCCTTTTGCACGGAAGGAGAAAGGTACATTGTATTCAGATCCAGGTCGGCGATCCAGACGATATCGGACATCGTTTCAGTAAGGAGTCTGTATTTCTTTTCGCTCTCCCGGAGGGCGTCTTCCGCCTGTTTGCGTTCCGTAGTGTCCCGGGCGATGAATAAAACCCCTGAAGGCTTCCCATCTGCTGTTATCAATGAAGCCCGAATATCAAAAGTTGCCGCATGACCTTGCGGATAGAAAATTTCCCATTCAAAAGCCAGCATCTCGTCGAAACCTTCACGCCTTTTTTGCATCATGGCTTCCTGAACGGAATGAAGCCCGGGAAATGTAAAATCCAGAAGACTTTTTCCGATCACATCAGTTCCCTCTGTGTATTTGAGGATTGCCTTATTGGCATATGTAATCTTGAAGTTAAGATCCACGGTTACAATGAGATCGTGGGCTGTCTCAGCCAGCTGCCGATATTTTTGTTCGCTTTTCTTGAGGGCGTCTTCCGCCCTCTTGCGGTCGGAAATGTCGATAAAACTTTCCAGATAACAATTCCTGCCCTTGATCACGATGGGATTTACCGTTTTCAGAATATCCTTTCGCGATCCGTCCACACTCAGGAGCACCCGCTCCGATTGATCAATCGTCTGATGAAGATCCTTGACGGGACAACGGCCTTTCTCAGCCGGGCAGACCATTGCATGACAGATCTGACCGATCATTTGGTCTCTGGATAATCCGGACATTTCCACCGCTTTACGGTTAGCTTCCAGAATGGTCTGGGTTTCAGCGTCGATGATCATGATCCCCGTGTCGATTTGATCGAAGATGGCCTGCAGCTTGGCTTCGTTGTCCAGCAGTTCCTGCTCGGCGCGTTTGCGGTCCGTCACATCCCGTACATTCATCACGAAACCGTTGATCACCGGATGATGCAGCAGGTTCTTGCCCATGCCTTCCATGGTGAGCTCGGAGCCGTTCTTATGCCGGATGCGGAAACTGTTGGGAATGGATACATCTCTCGTCTTCAGCGACCGGCGAAAATCCTCGAGCGCCCGGGCATGATCATCCGGCGCAACCAGATACAGACTGTTCTTGCCGATCAGTTCCTCAGGGCTGTAGCCGGTGATCCGCTCTATGGAAGGACTGGCATAGGTAATGGTCCCCTGCCCATCCACGATGAAGAGTACATCGGTTGAATTCATGGTAATTTCCCGATAATACTCTTCGCTTCTTTTCAGGACATTTTCGACATCCTTGCGGTCCGTCACGTTGCGAATCACGATGACAGTCTGGTCTCCCTCCAGGGGAATCCATCTGGCTTCGTAAAACAACTCCGTCTGATGCCGCTTCAGGGAATATTCAATGCTGACCGGAGACTTCGTTTCTCTTACATCCTCAATGGCCTGCCTGAATTTCCGGGCAACGGAGGCCACCGGAATATCATCGATCCGCCTGCCGATCATGTTCGTACGGGAAATGAACAGATCCGGTGTATGACTGCCCGCCTTGCAATCCAGAATCCTCCCGGAGGCATCCACCCGGAAAAAAAGGTCGGGAACCGCCTCGAAGATCGCCCACATCCCCGAATTGGCCTGCATGAGCTCCTGGGAACTTAAATCCAGCGAACGCTCCAGCATGTCCCGGTCCATGTCCGACTCATGATACGCGCTGTTCACCAGGGCAATAAAATCCCGCCACTCCTCCGGAATGGCAAACGAATCGCCGAAAGCTCTCTTGATCTGGCGCTTCAGCAGCCGGTGCATTTTCTCTGACGGCATGGTGCTTCTACTCCTCCGCAAATGTGGTAATGGTCATCGTCTGATTATGCAGAGCGCAGGGCGCGCCGCTGGTAAAAGGGGAAATCTCCCCGTAGGAATAAAATCCCGTAAGAACGGGGGAACCGCCCAACACCTCATGAACGGCTTCCACTTCCTCTTCCGTCCTCTGCTTCAGCACCAGCTTCCGGCCCACGCAGCTGATCAGGATGGCCAGCTCCGGAGAACTCCCCGCAAGGCCTTCCCGGGTACGCACCGCCGCTCCGCTCGCCCCGTCAATCAGCCGCTCAAAATTGGCCTTCATAAAACGGGCATAGGCTCCTTCCGGAATGTCTCCCGCAAAGGTCATGCTTTTCTCCTGCTCGTTGACCGCCAGAATGGTGCGGACAATCCCTGTCTCTCCGCTCCTGGTGCGAATACTTAACGGAAACAACAGCCCCGTCGCCGGAAGACCCGCCGCGTGTTCCCCGAGGTATTTCTTGTAGGTGCCCAGCGCGGACTGCCCGTCCAGTTCATACAGCAGGTTCCCTCTGGATTTCGTAATGAGGCGTTCCGGACCGAAAGAGTCCCATCCGCCCATGGAGCCATAACCCACTTTCAGGTTCTCTCCGTACAAGCCCAGAACCGCCAGAATGTTTCTCGCGGGCAGATCGTCCCAGAATACATACGTCTCCTCAAATCGGTCGCCATTGCCCGCCAAGCCCCCGGTAATCGTGACGCCCGCGGGCAGCTCGCCGGCCAGGCCTTCCACCAGGGCGCTCCCGTTCACGCTCAAACCGTCCGATAAAACGAAAACATGCCGCAGGCCTTCCTTCTCGATGGATTGCGCCAGTCGTCTCCCCGCTTCCAAACTGTCGGGGTTCTCCCCCAATCCAATCTGCGCCCCCCGAATCCGTGTCTTCTCAAAATGGATCGCCGTCGCCACCAGGCTCTCGTCATAAACTCGGGTGCCGGATATCTCCCCGGACGTGGAACAGCCGAACAGGTGAGCTCCCGGATACAGACCCTTCACTTCCTCAAAGAAAACCCGCTCCTTCAATATCTCCGTCGCCCCAAACAGAATCACCAGCTGAACCTCGCCCCGAAGCGCCGGCCCATCCGCCTTTAACCAACCCTTCTGACTCGTCCATAACCTCTGCTCGATGTTCACTTTCAATCCTCCATCTCGACTGCTGTCTTTTACCCCTTCATTCAACCTATCGGCCAAAACAAGTGTTTTGTAAATGGGGTCTTTTTTAGCATAAATCTTGAGAGATTTCCTTTCTTAAAAAATAATTGAAATCAGGACAAAAATCGATGAAAAGATGGACCGGCGAAAAATAACAGTACACCATCATGCTGAAATTTATGGTGCAGCGCACAACCATTTAAAAGCCGGGAGTGGTTCTACGGGCGAAAGAACCATTCCCTGTGGCTATTTTACAGATACTTTTCTTCCAGGAGTTTGAGGACTTTATCGGCGGAATCGGTAACGGCGGTTCCGGGGCCGAAGATGCCTTTGACGCCCTTTGCGTACAGGAAGTCGTAATCGGCCGGAGGAATCACCCCGCCCACCACCACGAGGATGTCCTCGCCGCCCATTTCTTTGAGTTTATCGATGAGCTGGGGAACCAGCGTCTTGTGACCCGCCGCCAGACTCGATACGCCAACCACATGCACGTCATTTTCAATGGCCATCTTGGCCGCCTCCTCCGGCGTCTGGAACATCGGGCTGATATCCACGTCAAATCCGATATCCGCATAGGCCGTCGCCACCACCTTGATCCCCCGGTCATGACCGTCCTGACCCATCTTGGTCACCAGCTGCCTCGGACGCCTGCCGGTCTTGGTGAGGAAGGTCTCCGTCCGTTTTCTGAGGTTACTGATCACTTCGCTGTCTCCATATTCCGAAGCGTAGGCCCCGGAGATAACCCTGGTTGTAGCCACATAACGCCCGAAGACCTTTTCCATGGCGTCGGAGATTTCTCCTACCGTGGCTCTCAGTCTTACGGCTTCAATGGATGCTTCCAGCAGGTTGCCTCCCTTTTCGGCCATGTTTGTAATCTTTTCCAGGGCTTTGTGTACTTTTTGATTGTCTCTTCCGGCCTTGGTTTCTTTTATTCTGTTGATTTGTTCATCCCGCACGGTGCTCGGAATGTCCAGAACGTCAATCGGGGTTTCTTCCTGGATTTTGTATTTGTTCACCCCGACGATGGTGTCTTTTCCCTGGTCGATTCTCGCCTGTCTTCTGGCCGCCGATTCTTCAATGCGCATTTTGGGCATGCCGGTTTCAATGGCCCGGGCCATGCCCCCCAGTTCCTCGATTTCATCCATGATCTTTTTGGCTTCCTTGATGATGGAAGCGGTTAATGCTTCCACGTAGTAGGAGCCGCCCAAGGGGTCCACTACGTGGCAGACCTGGGATTCTTCCTGGATGATGATCTGGGTATTGCGGGCGATTCTGGAAGACAGGGGTGTGGGCAGGCTTACGGCTTCGTCAAAGGAGTTGGTGTGCAGGGACTGGGTGCCTCCTAATGCTGCCGCTAAGGCTTCCAGGGTGGTCCGGATAATGTTGTTATAGGGGTCCTGCTGGGTCAGGCTCCAGCCGGAGGTCTGCACATGGGTTCTCAAGATGCAGGATCTGGGATTGGCCGGTTTGAATTCACTGACGATCTGGTGCCAGAGGTATCTGGCTGCTCTCAGCATGGCGATTTCCATGAAGAAGTTCATGCCTACGCCAAAGAAAAAAGACAGTCGCGGGGCAAAGTCGTCAATCTTCAGTCCTCCGTCGATGGCGGCCCGGATGTATTCTTTCCCGTCGGCCAGGGTAAAGGCGGTCTGCAAGACGGAATCCGCTCCCGCTTCCATGATGTGGTAGCCGCTGATGGAGACGGTATTGTATCTGGGCATGTGCTTTGAGCAGTAGGCGATGATATCCGAGACGATCCGCATGGAGGGTCTGGGAGGATAGATATAGGTATTTCTTGTCAGAAATTCCTTCAGAATGTCGTTCTGGATGGTCCCGGCCAGCAGTTTCTGTTCCACGCCCTGTTCTTCGGCGGCCACGATATAGCCCGCCAGTACCGGCAGAACCGCGCCGTTCATGGTCATGGAGACGGAGACCTTTTCCAGGGGGATCTGGTCAAAGAGAATCTTCATGTCCTCCACGGAGTCGATGGCGACGCCGGCTTTCCCAACGTCTCCCGCCACTCTCGGGTGGTCGGAGTCATACCCTCTGTGGGTAGCCAGGTCAAAGGCCACGGACAGTCCCGTTTGTCCGGCGGCCAGGTTCTTCCGGTAAAACTCATTGGATTCTCGCGCGGTGGCAAAGCCCGCGTACTGACGGATGGTCCACGGCTGGTTGGCGTACATGGTGGCCGTCGGGCCTCTCATATAGGGTGCCAGCCCGGATAAGGTATTCACGGTGTCCAGGCCCGCCAGGTCCTCCGACGTATAGATCGGCTTTACCCGGATCCCTTCCGGTGTCTCCCACTCCAATGTCTCCAACGGCTTTCCCTTCAACTCCTTCAATGCCGCTTCTTCCCACTTTTTCTTATTGTCTGATGTCACGATGAACTCCTTAGCGTAAAAATCATCATTGCATTTTTCGCAGTTCTTTTTTGAGAATTTTGCCCACGAGCGTCTTGGGCATCGCCTTTAAAATAACCACCTCTTTGGGAACAAAAAATTTCTTCAGGTTTGCCTTGCAAAACTCCGTAATATCCTCGGCGGTCGCGAGAGCATCCGGTTTTAGTGTGACGAAGGCTTTAATCTCTTCGCCGTAAACCTTGTCCTTCATGCCGATGACGGAAGCTTCGGAAACAGCGGGGTGAGCATAGAGAACTTCTTCAATCACGCGGGGCGAAATATTTTCACCGCCCTTGATGATGATGTCTTTCTTGCGGTCGGTGATGTAAAAATAACCGTCCGGGTCCATGTAGCCGATATCGCCAGTATGCAGCCAGCCGTTCCGAATCACCTCGGCGGTGGCTTCGGGCAGGTTCCAGTATCCTTTCATGACCATCGGACCTTTGAGTACAATTTCCCCTTCCTGTCCCTGAGGCAGCTCTCCGTCGTTGTCAACAATTTTCATTTCCATACCCGTCATTGGCAGACCAATGGATCCGGGTTTGATCACCGGACGACCAACATTCGTGGAATTGTTGGCTCCTGCTTCAGTAAGTCCCCAGCCTTCAGCGATCTCATGCCCGAATTTTTCCTTGAACTGCTTCCAGGTATCCAGTGACAGCGGCGCCGATCCGCAGGGCCAGTACCTGACGCTGCGGATGTCGTACTTTTTATAATCCGGATACATCAGCATGTAAACCACCATCGTGGGAACAATGGGTACGGACTGGACTTTGTACTGGTCAATGTTCTTAAAAACCTGTTCCAGGTTGAACTGCCGCATGATAATGACTTTGCCCTTGAGGCGTAAAAAGGAACCATTCATCATGGCAACACCGAACGAGTGGCACAACGGCAGCATGGCCAGCGAAATGAGATCCTGCGGGAGGTTGGTGGATTCCTGCTGCTTGGCGGCGGAGTAGGCCAGTCCGTAGTGCGTGAGCATCACCCCCTTGGGCGTGCCGGTTGTTCCGGATGTATAAATCATCGTGGCAACATCGTCGTCAGCCGTCATCACCAGTTCCAGGTCTTCGGAACCCTCTTCGACCAGCTTTTTGAAACTGAGCGTTCCTTCAATCTCCCGATCAGACACGACAATGATATTCTTTACAGCGCCGGATTTGGACTGCGCGGTTTTCACCTTCTCCAGATATTCCGGCGAGGTAATCACCGTATGAACCCCGCTGTTCTTATAGATAAAATTGATTTCCTCCTGCCCGACCATGTAGTTGATGGGCAGAGCAATGGCTCCGATACGCCAGATGGCCTGAAAAGACTGAAAAACCTCGGGTGTGTTGGGCATCTGCATGATCACCCGGTCGCCTGAGGAAACACCGAGCTTTTTAAGAGCATTCCCGAATTTTCGGGCAGCACGATCCATCTGTACATTGGTAATCTCTCTCCCTTCAAAAACATAACTGACATGCTCGCCCACTTCCAGATTCTTTAACGCCAATTCTGCAATGTTCATCCTGAAGCCTCCTGAATGTATTCCAAACTGCACTACAGTTTTTTATGGATTATCGAATCCCGCACCTTCATAAAGACATGTATACCTAATAAACAACTTTAAGGAAACAGCGTCTTGTCGGTATCTTTTCCGCTTAGGATGCATAAGTTGTTCCAGTGAGCAGGAAGACTCCTCTACAAACCTGCTTTTCATGGATCAGGGAAATCTCACACGACAAGCAGCAACCCGGAACGCATGCGACGACGGAAGAACACCGGCCGGTCACGGCCGGTCACCGGGACGATTCCTGGTAAACAGACACATCTCCGCTCACCCGGAAGCGCGTTTCCCCTTTGTGGTTTCGGCCCCCTCCTGCCGCGGCGGTTTTTATCTGCCGCCCGCCGCCGGCGAGTCTCGCAGGTCAGCCAAACTGTTTATTTAATATATAAGTACCTGAGAGCAATGTATATAATAAATATATACCTGAGCACCCTCCCGGCAGAGATCATCCTGCGGACGTTTTTTCATCCGTCATCCAACAGTTGAATATTATTAAGAACACCATACCCATTCCCCGGGAACGTCGGCTTGCTTTCTAAACCCGCGCACAGCGAATGGTATGGTATTTGCTCTATTTCCGATTATACGATATAGGGTATGAACTCATGCGCTCAACACCGCGCAAATTTACCCTAAGGAGCACATTTTTATGACGGAAGCAAAAAAAGTTCCCGCCAACCCGATCAAAATTCAGGATAACACGTTCCGCGACGGTCACCAGTCCATCTACGCAACCAGAATGAAAACTGAGGACATGATTCCAATTGCAGAAGAAATGGATCAATGCGGTTTCTGGGCCATGGAAGTCTGGGGCGGCGCAACCTTTGATACCATGCACCGGTTTTTGAATGAAGATCCGTGGATGAGACCCCGGATTCTGAAAAAATATGTCAAGAAAACGCCCTTCACGATGCTTTTACGCGGCCAGAATCTTGTGGGGTATCGTCATTACGCCGACGATGTGGTGCGGGCTTTCGTGGATAAATCCTGCGAAATCGGCATCGATATTTTCCGTTGCTTTGACGCACTCAACGATTTCCGCAACATCGAAACCTGCGTGGAAAGAGTCAAAGCCAACGGCAAGCACGTGGAAGGAACCGTCTGTTACTCGCTGACGGAAAGCCACCTGGGCGGAGAAATCTACACGCTCGATTTTTACGTGAAAAAGGCCAAAGAGCTGGAACAGATGGGGGCGGACACCGTCTGCATTAAAGACATGGCCGGCCTGCTTTCTCCCTACGACGCCTTCAATCTGGTCACCGCCATCAAGAAGACCATCAAAATTCCTCTTCACCTGCATACACACTATACCAGCGGCATGGGCAGCATGACGTACCTTAAAGCCATCGAAGCCGGCGTGGATATTATCGATACCTGTCTTGCGCCATATGCGCTTCGGACCTCCATGCCCGCCATCGAGCCAATTGTCGCAGCGCTCCAGGGATCGGAGAGAGACTCGGGCGTCAATCTATACAAACTTCTGGAGATGAGCGAACATCTGGAAAAGATCGCGCCCAAATACCAGCACCTGCTGGCCGATCAGCGACTTTCCATCATTGATAACGGCGTACTCGCGCATCAGATTCCGGGCGGAATGATTTCCAACCTGACCAGTCAGCTCAAGGAAATGAAGGCGCTGGATCGGCTGGGTGAAATCTACAAAGAAGTCGTCCAGACGCGAAAAGACATGGGTTATCC
Organism: Smithellaceae bacterium; assembly: GCA_963682015.1. Classification (GTDB taxonomy): domain Bacteria; phylum Desulfobacterota; class Syntrophia; order Syntrophales; family Smithellaceae; genus UBA8904. The sequence continues at coordinate 1,514,458 of OY820932.1, forward strand.
GCCGCTGGTCACGCCGTCGTCGCAAATCATCGGTTCGCAGGCGGTGCTGAATGTTCTGTTCGGCCGCTATGTCCGGATTTCCAACCAGCTTAAAGATCTTGTTCTGGGTCTGTACGGCAAGACCGCCGTGCCGATTGATAAAGAGCTGACCGCAAAAATCCTGAAAAATTACAAGCGCGGACAGGAGCCGATCACCTGCCGGCCGGCGGATCAGCTGCCGCCCGAAATAGAAGAAGCGAAGAAAACCGTCGGCGACCTGGCGAAGACCGATGAGGATCTGCTGGGATGGATTTTATTCCCCCAGACCATGGAAAAGTATCTGCGGACAAAATATGGAATTGAAGCGCCGGCAGACGCTCCGGCGAATAGCTAATAGAGGAGACGACGATGCCCACAAATAAAGATTCAATCGACCGCCTCCCCCGCGGTCCGGAGCTTTTGCATAATCCCGGTTTGAATAAGGGAACGGCCTTTACCGAAGCCGAACGCAAAGAGCTTGGTCTGCACGGGCTTTTGCCGCCGCGTATCACAACGCAGGAACAGCAGGTGTCGCGCATTATGCACAATGTCCGCCGCAAACCCGACAACCTGGAAAAGTATCTTTATCTGACCGGTTTGCAGGACCGCAATGAGCGGCTGTTTTACAAAGCGCTGATCGACAACCTCGAAGAATTAAGCCCCATCATTTACACCCCGACGGTGGGACTCGCCTGCCAGGAATACAGCCGGATCTATCGGCGACCCCGCGGCATGTTTATTTCAAAATACGATCGCGGCCACATCAAGGAGGTCCTGCAAAACTGGCCTACCCGGGACGTCCGGGTTATCGTGGTCACCGATGGCGAACGGATCCTGGGGCTGGGCGACCTGGGCGCGAACGGCATGGGCATCCCGGTCGGGAAACTGTCGCTTTATTCGGCATGCGCCGGCATTGCCCCCTCCGCCTGTCTGCCGATCACCATCGATGTCGGAACCAACAACCGGGAACTTCTGGATGATCCGACTTACATCGGCCTTCCGGAAACGCGTCTGCGGGGCGCCGAATACGACGCGCTGATCGACGAATTCATGGAAGCCGCCAATGACGTGTTTCCTCATGTGCTGGTGCAGTTCGAAGACTTCGGCAATTCGAACGCCTTCCGTCTGCTGGACAAGTACCGCAACCGTTGCTGCACATTCAACGACGATATCCAGGGCACCGCCAGCGTGACGCTGGCGGGCCTTTATTCGGCGCTGCGCATGATCGGCCGCAAGTTGACCGAACAGAAACTGGTTTTTCTGGGTGCGGGCGAGGCGGCCATCGGCATCGGCGGACTGGTTGCAGCCGCCATGGTTGAACAGGGCATCCCTGAAAAAGAAGCGGTCAGCCGCTGCTGGTTTGTCGATTCCAAGGGTTTGGTCGTCGCCAGCCGGACCGATCTGGCCGAGCATAAACGCCACTTTGCCCACGACTTCCCGTTCCACAAGGATTTACTGTCCGTTGTCGAAGCCGTCCAACCGACGGCCATCATCGGCGCATCGGGACAACCCCGAACCTTCACGCCCGAGATTTTACAGGCCATGGCGCGTATCAACGATCGCCCGATTGTTTTTGCGCTGTCCAATCCGACCTCTCAGGCGGAATGCACGGCGGAAGAGGCCTACCGCTTCACGGATAACCGCGCCGTCTTTGCCAGCGGCAGTCCCTTTGGCAAAGTGGAAATCGACGGCCGGACGTTTGTCCCGGGTCAAGCCAATAATGTCTACATCTTCCCCGCCGTTGGACTGGGCGTTGTAGCTTCGGAATCCACCCGCGTAACGGATGAAATGTTCGCGGCGGCGGCCAAAAGCCTGGATGAACAGGTGACACAGGAAGATTATGCCATCGGAAGGATTTTTCCGCCTCTGTCGCGCATTCGCGAAGTCGCCGTCCATATCGCGACGGCCGTGGCAAAAGTTGTATTCTCCCGAAAACTGACCACCATGAAAGAGCCTGAAGACCTGCCCGGCTTCATTCGATCGAAAATGTACGATCCGGCATACAGGCCTTTGCTGTAAGGAATCGCTCAGAGCTTAAGCTTCATCCGTGGTGAGTTTTAAACAGGTTAATGACGTAATCGGCGCCGGGCGGCATCACCCGGCCTGCCGGTCACGAACAGACAACAGGCAATTTAAAATTTATCACGAGGTGAGCATATGGAAAATGTCGTATTTGTCAGCTGCGCGCGGACGCCCATCGGCGCGTATGGCGGAGCACTGAGAGATGTTCCCGTGTACCGCCTGGCCAGCACGGTGTTGCAGGCAGCGGTGAAACGGGCCGGTATCGACCCGGCACAGGTGGACGATGTCATCATGGCATCCGCTTATCAAAACGGCGAATGCGCCAACGGCGCGCGCATGGCCGTGCTGGATGCCAACTGGCCGGACACCATACCCGGCGGCATGATCGACAGGCGTTGCTGCTCCGGTCTGGAGAGCGTCTATTACGGCGCGCTTCAAATTCAAACCGGCAATGCCGATATCGTCATCGCCGGCGGGATGGAATCGATGAGCCAGGGCGAGCTCTACATCCCCGGCGACATCAAATGGGGACTGGGCGGGAAGAATCATGAAAAATACGGCTTCATGCCCCGCGGCCACGGGGCGCTTGCCATGTGGGGCATTCCGTTTTATGACCGCATTCAGCGCGGACGCGTCATGAGCCAGCCCATCTGGCGCTATGGCGAGCTGAGTTCCATGATGACCTGGGCGGAAGCCGCCGCCAAAAAGGAAGGCGTCACCCGCGAAGAAGCGGACCGCTGGGCGCTGAGATCCCATCAGCGAGCGGTGGCGGCGCAGGAAGCCGGCAAGTTTGTCGGCGAAATCGCGCCGGTTCTGACCGGCAAGGATAAAAACAGTCAGGAAATTTTCTTCAATACGGACGAAGGTCCCCGTAAAGACACCACCCTGGAACGCCTGGCCAAACTCAAACCTGTTTACAAAGACGGCGTCTGCACAGCCGGTAATTCCTCGTCGGAAAACGACGGTTCGGCGGTCGTGATTCTCGCCTCCGAAAAGAAAGCCAAAGAACTGGGCGTCAAACCGCTGGCTTATTTCCGTTCCTGTGCCGTGGCGGCAACCGACCCGACGCTGACCTACCCGGCCGTTCCGGCCGCAGTTGAAAAAGCCCTCAAGAAAATCGGCAAGACGATCTCCGATATGGACCTGATCGAAGTGCAGGAAGCATTTGCCGTTCAGTGCCTGGCGGATGCCCGGCTCGCGGGGCTTTCCGATGAGCAGATGGATGCCAGAGTCAACGTCAACGGCTCGGGTATTTCGCTTGGGCATCCCATCGGGGCGACCGGCACGATGCGGCTCACCACGTTGCTTGGCGAAATGGCGCGACGCGATGCCCGCTTTGCACTGGAAACGATCTGCGGCGGCGGCGGTCAGGGGATATGCATGGTGATCGAAAGGAAGTAATAATGATGCAGGGAACGGTTTCAAACCGTTCCCTGCTACAGATTGCCACGACGCCTGAGAGGCGTCTCGCAATGACAACCAAACAAAAGTCCGGGAGGAAAGGGATATGGATTTTGCATTAACGGAAGAACAAAAGATGATTCAGGAGACAGCGAGAAGTTTTGCTGAAAAAGAAATTGCGCCTTTTGTGGAGCAGGACGAAAAGAACCATTTCTGGCGCAAGGAGATCTTCCTCAAGATGGCCGAACTGGGTTTTTTCGGATTCTCTGTTGACGAGCAATACGGTGGCAACGGCATGGGTTTTCTGGAGGGCGCGCTGGCCATCGAACAGATCGCCAAAGTTCATGTGGCCTGGCGCATGGCGTTCAACATGCAGTGCTGGGGCCCCGCATTGACCATCCAGAAATTCGGGACGGAAGAACAGAAGCAGCACTACATTCCCAAATTCGTCAGCGGCGAATACATCGGCAGTTTCGCCATGACTGAACCGGACATCGGCTCGGACGTCGCATCGATGAAATGCCGCGCCGAAGACAAGGGAGATTATTACCTGGTAAACGGCAACAAAATGTGGATCACCAACGGCACAGTCTGCAATCATGGTCTGCTGTATGTCAAAACGGACAAGGATGCGGGCGCCAACGGCGTGAGCTGCTTGATCATGGATTATTCTCTCCCCGGCATTACGCGCAAAGCGATTCACGACAAAGTCGGCCTGTGGGCATCCGACACGGCGGAAATCACCTTTGAAGATGTGAAGGTCCCCAAGAATCTTTTGCTGGGCAAGCTCAACCGCGGGTTCCAGATCTGCATGACGCAGCTCAACTCCACCCGTCTGGGCTGCTCGGCCGGCGCTTTAGGACTTTCGGGCGCAATTCTGGAAGCCTCCGCCAAGTATGCAACAGAACGCTGCCAGTTCGGAAAGCAAATCGGTAAATACCAGCTCATCCAGCAGCAGGTGGCGGACATGAAAATCGGCCACGACACGCTGGCCTATCTGGTCTATCGCGCGGCATGGCTCAAGGATAAGGGACTTCCCAATGTCATGGAAACATCCATGTCCAAGCTCTACAGCGCGAAAGTTGTTGTGCATGATGCCAACGAGTGCATGAAGCTATACGGTTCATTCGGCTATTCCGACGAATATCCCTGCGGCCGCTTCCTGCGCGACTCCAAGCAATTTGAGACGCTGGAAGGAACTTCGAACATGCATACGATGATCGTCGCCAACGCGACCATGGGGTTTGCTCCAAATCGCGCATAGATGATAAAATATCATTGTATCCCCCTCCCCCTCAATCCCCTCCCGTCAGGGGAGGGGAAGTTTATAAGGAGACCGCCATGAAACAATACTTTGAAAAAATGGACCCGCTAGGCAAACCGATTACCGCAAAACAGATCGAAAGTATGCAGGACAACTGCATCAAGCTCGAAGAGATCATGAAAACTATCGATGCGGAAGTCGAGCGTATTAAAAACGTGGGCGTGTCCCTGCAAACACTGCATGAACGCGGCGAAATGAGCGTCTGGGAGCGCATCGAGTATCTGGTCGATTCCGGCACTTTCTGCCCGCTGCACAGCATCTTCGACCCGGAAAACGAAGAATCCGGAAGCACGGGCGTCGTGGACGGCCTGGCAAGAATCAAGGGCAAATGGTGCGTGCTGATCGGCTTTAACAACAAATGGATGGCGGGTGCGTGGATTGCCGGCCAGCCGGACAACAACCTGCGTGTAACCGACATCGCCAGAATCCTGCACATCCCGCTGGTGTGGCTGGTGAACTGTTCCGGCGTGAAGCTCCCCGAACAGGAAAAAATGTACGCCAACCGCCGCGGACAGGGCACCTGCTTTTTCCGTCATGCCGAACTCGAACAGATGGGCATTCCGATCATTGCCGGCATTTACGGCACAAATCCCGCGGGCGGCGGCTACCAGTCCATCAGCCCCACGATTCTGCTGGCGCATAAAAAGGCCAACATGGCCGTGGGTGGCGGCGGTATTGTGAGCGGCATGTCCCCGAAGGGATTTTTTGACGAAGCCGGCGCCGAAGAACTCATTAATGCCACACGCCATTTCAAATCCGTGCCGCCCGGCAGTGTCAAAGTCCATCACGACGTCACGGGATTTTTCCGCGCGGTGTTTGACGAGGAAACCCAGGTGCTCGACGCCATCAAGGATTACATGGACGACCTGCCCGCTTACAACCCGCGCTTCTTCCGCGTGGCCCAACCTGCCGAACCCGCCTATGCTCCGTCGGAGATCGCTTCCATCATTCCCGTCAACAAAAAACGGGTTTATGATTTTGAACAGGTGCTGGCTCGCCTGGTGGACGGTTCCGAACACATGGAATTCCGCCCCGGCTTCGGGCCGGAAATGTACTGCGGCCTGGTGAAAGTCGATGGCTATCTGATGGGGGTTATCGGCAACCGTCAGGGCGCCTTCCCCAACTATCCCGAATACACCAACCAGTACATGGGCGTGGGCGGCAAGCTCTATCGTCAGGGTCTGATCAAAATGAGCGAATTTGTCACGCTCTGTTCGCGAGACAAGGTGCCGATGATCTGGTTCCAGGATACTTCCGGCATCGACGTGGGCGACATTGCCGAAAAGGCGGAACTGCTGGGTCTGGGACAGTCGCTGATTTACTCCATAGAAAATTCGCACCTGCCGATGATGCTGGTGGTGTTGCGAAAAGGAACGGCAGCCGCGCACTACGTGCTGGGAGGCCCCACCGCCAACAACAATAACGCCTTCTCCCTGGGCACCGCCACCACGGAAATCAACGTCATGCATGGCGAAACGGCCGCGGCGGCAAGTTACGCCCGCCGTCTCGTCAAGGAAAAAGACGCGGGCAAACCGCTCGGGCCTATCATCGACAAAATGAACGAGATGGTCAAACATTACGACGACACATCGGGACCGGCGTTTTGCGCCAAAAAGGGATTCGTTGATGAAATTGTCCGCTACGCTGAATTGAGAAACTACCTGGTGGGTTTCGCCAACTGCTGCTACCAGAATCCCCGCTCCATCTGCCCGCAGCATCAGATGATTCTCCCCCGGATCATTCGCTCAGAAATCGTCACGGGGCTGGAAAGGCCCAAAACGTAGCGAACGGTTTCCAACCGTTCCTTCCGGGTTCAGAACTCCATATCGAAAAGAAGGGCGGGGCATATCCCATATCCCCGCCCTTCTTCGTTCATTTGATAAAATCTGATAACACGCACGATTAATCCGTCCTGGTCAATCTTCTGAAATCCGGATCATTTCTTATGTTATCGAAGCTCAATTCCGTCATCGCCTCTTTTTTATAGGCACTTTTCATCTGAATGGCTTTCGCCAGATCTTCAATGGCTTTTCTGGTCTCCCTGATTATGGCATAGGAGCAGGCGCGAAGATAATAGGCATCCGCATACTTTGGATTCAGTTCAATGGCTTTATTGTAATCAACAATCGCTTTACGATCATCCTTGCCCAGATAATGAAACGCAAGCCCGCGGTAGGCATAGGCTGTGTCATTATTCGGATTCAGCTCAATGGCTTTGCTGTAATCCGCGACAGCTTCATAAAACCTTCCGATATCATTATAAATAGCGCCTCGGTTGCAGTAAGCGCCCGCAAAGTTCGGATTAATCTCGATGGCTCTGGTCAAATCAACAAGTGCCTGATGGTATTTGCCAATGGCCTTGAAAGCAAGCCCCCGGTCGTTATACGCCGCATCATAGTTGGGGTTCAGTTCAATGGCTTTGTTGTAATTATAGATCGCCTCGTGATATCGGCCGAGAGTATAGCAGGTCACTCCGCGATTGTGATGGGCCGTGCCGTATTTCGGATTGATTTCAGTCGCCGTGGTCAAATCAACCATTGATTCATGATACTTGCCCAGGGAACGGTAGACAAATCCACGATTCTGAAGGGCGGTGTCCAGTTTTGGATTCAGTCGAAGCGCCCGGTTAAAATCGGCAATGGATTCCCGGTGTTTACCCAGAGCGTGATAGGCAACCCCGCGGTTGTTATATGCCGCGCCATAATTTGGATTCAACTCAATGGCCCTGCTCAGGTCGGCGACGGCCTCATCGAACAGGCCAAGATTACTGTAGGCCGTTCCACGGTTGCAGTAGGCATTCGCATGCTCCGGATTCAGCTCAATGGCCTTGCTGTAATCCACAATCGCCGCTTTCCAGTTATTTTTTTTATATTTTATGGTTCCACTTTTAAACCATTCCATGGCCAGCCGCTCTTTGATGGACTGATCATATTTCTGGCGGCCTTTGTTTTTTGCCTGGCTTCTGGCAAGTTCCTCTTTGATATCTCCTGACGGTTCACGGTCCCTGCGAAGATCGCTGAAGGAATGGATGACATCATCCGTACTGGCAACCGCCCTGGCTTTTATCCAGTAGGTTTGACCATTCCATTTTTCATCGATAAGCTCCGTTGCCGCGATGTTTGCGACAAACGATGAAATCTGGTCTCTGGTGAGCTGAATATTATTCGCTCTGGCGATGTTTTGAAGATAAACTCCCAGCTCATCCGACAGAAGTCGTCTCACTTCCGTAATGGCCATTTCACGGCTGGAATCTTTACTGTCCGCTTCACTTGCCTGGTAGATATATTCCTTGATGAAAGTCTTTTTCTCGGAATAAGCGGCATCCGGAATCAGGAATATCAGCAGGAAGTAGAGCAACAGCACTCTTGTAAAAACAACTTTCATCAATCAGGCCTCTGTTGAAAATTGACCATGTTATTACAATCCATCCAAAGGTTAAGATGATAAAGATTATTGATTTCTGATTGCGGCGCAGCATAAAATAAAATCGTTAAAAAAACAACCGCACGGCAGAAATGTTTTTTTACTCTTTCCAGTGAAAGTTCAGAATCGTCTGCTTTTGACCTTTAACAATATTAATCCTGCTCGTCTGTTTTTTGCCCGCCATGGTGCCTGTAACGGTGTATTTTCCGGGAGGAAGATTGGCGAAAAACCAGGGGCCGTCGGCAACCGCATCCAGAACCTTTTTTCCGTTTTCATCCATCATTTCAACATGAACATCCGAGAGGTACGATCTGCCCTGAGATATGAACAAAAGCTTCAGATTATAATTTCTGCTCATGGCGGTCAGCGCCTGGCGCTCTTCCGCGCCAATACCGCCGCTCGTGTAAGGAATCCCCTGATACTCTTTTTGTTCAACGGGTGAAGCGGACTGCGTCTGCGCAAAAACATTATTCCATCCGATGACCATCATCATTGCCATAAACACTGTGCCAGTGACTTGCAAAATATTTTTAATCATCCAATTCCCTCCTGTTATACGTCTTTCGAAAAAATCGGAGCACAGATCATCCAAATTATTTATCTTTTGTAACCCCAAACCATGAAATAATGGAACAAAAATTACGGGAATCGCTCTGCTTTCAGAAAAACGGCCTAAACAATGTCTTCCTGACCGAATCGCCAGAAAAGAAGAGCACCGAGAATAATCACATAGGCAAGAATATTGATCAGCGGATAAACGGATGAAAATCCCTGGAATCCTTCCCAGGCAATGAGAGATGATGCAAACCGCTCCGTTGCGGAAATCTGCGGCCACAGCCAGTAAAATACCTTCCAGCCGCTGATGCCCGGGGCCGGACCGCCCTGCTGCATAATCGCCTGGCCCATGGAGCTCCGGGAGAGCGCAAAGATCCCGTCGGCCACAAAGCTGATGATTGCGATTCCTGTTACACAAAGAAAGGCGATGATATCCGGCATCACCAGCGAGAAAAGCAGAACGGCAACAACGACAAACAGCAGGTTCAGAAAGCACGTAAGCGACGCGGCAAGATACTGGGGCAGCAGCGCCCCCATGCTGAAAGAAGCGATGATGAACACCAGCCCGTGCAAAACAAACATAAACAGGACAGACAGGGCCCACAAACCAAGAATTTTTCCCGCCACATACTGCCGTCTGGTAATGGGTTTGGACAAAACGCAGGACTGCATTCCTTCGTCGCGGTCGCGCTTCATCACCCGCATGGCCAGCAGCGCCGCCAGAAACATGGAACCCGCGGCAATCAGGTGAAACATGACTTTGGACATTGCCCGGATGACATTTTCGGCATCCAGCATTCGTCCGTTCACCATGACATTGCCGGAATAGCAGCCGCGGACCAGCAGAATGGCCAGCGCGCAGATCACGCACATGACAATGAAACTCTTCTGGCGGATGTCATCCGTCAGCGTGTATCCGGCTATTCGTAATACAGGGGAAGAGGCTTTCGGCATTTTTTATCCTTTCACCAGCCGGACAAAGACGTCTTCCAGTGTCTCGCCATCCTTGACCAGTGCGGCAATCGTCTCTTTCACGATAAGTTTACCCTGATGGATAATGGCGGCGTTGTCGCATATCTTTTCCACTTCCGACAACAGGTGGGAATTGAGAAAGATCGTCAGTCCATCTTTTTTCAAGGATTCCAGAAGCTGGCGCGTTTCCCGGATGCCGATGGGATCAAGGCCGGAGGTGGGTTCATCCAGAAGAAGCAGCCGGGGATTGCCGACAAGCGCCGCGCCCAGTCCGAACCGCTGGACCATTCCTTTTGAGTACGTACCCGTTTTCGTATGCTCCCTTCCCTGCATCCCGATCTGTTCAACGATGCGCCGGCACCGGTCATCCGCTTCGGAAGAATTGACATTCAGCAGCTCCGCGGTTCGCCGCAGATACTGCCACCCCGTGAGATGCGGGGCAATACGGTGGTTTTCAGCCAGGTAGCCGATCGAGGCGCGGCTTTCCGCTTTCACGCAGTCGATGCCGTTTACCGACAGACTGCCCGATGTGGGCCGGGTAAAATCCAGAAGCATCCTGACAATGGTTGTCTTTCCCGCGCCGTTAGGTCCCAGGAGCGCAAAATACTCGCCTTTCCCGATGCGGAATGAAACATTGTCCACAGCGGTCAGTGAGTCATATCGTTTGGTGACGGCGTTCAATTCAATCATGCGCGGAAGTATATTTATAGAATTACGATCTGTCAATAAAATGTAAGACAAGAATATTCACCGTGTTCATGCCACGTAAGATTTACGTTATCCCCGAGCGCCCTGTCCACAGCCGATCCTGATCGCAGCTGTAAGCGGCATAAGCCTTGAAATGGCGGGGGAAAATTGCTGATGCAGGCAGCACGGCATAATGCGGCCGCCGCTCTCCAGATGCTCCTGTCAGGGCTTTTCATTTCAACTTGAAAGCGAAATATCCCGCTGTAGACGCGGATGAGATAATAAATCGAACCTTGAAGATTCTCCCTCGGAAAATATCGATACTTTTAAACAGCCTTCTGTTTTTTCCTGCAATGCCGTAAGCCGCTCACCGCCGGCACATCAATTGCGCAAGGCGCTGCTTAAAAAAACGAGCAATACTTCTTGCCGTTCAACTTATGTAGCCTGCCATCCGAAGTTAAAACATATTAGGAGAATTGAGAAGGTAACTGAGGTAACCGAACAGCGCCCGCGCGATGTGGCTGTCGGCAAGTGAAATAACGAACAAACACGGCCAGCTCACGCGTGTTTCATCACGATGCCTTCCACGACATGCGAGACCGTTTCACAAACGTCAATCGCCATTTCCAGCCGCTCAAAGATTTCCTTCCATTTAATCAGTTCGACGGGATTATCTTCCTTGATGAAAAGATCAGTCATGACGGTTCTTAAAACGACATCTCCCGCATTTTCCAGAGCGTGGATTTCCACACAGCCTTCCAGAATCGGTTGGCTTTCCTTCACATTGCGAATGCTGTAAACAATCCCTTTCACTTTCTGAATGGCCTGAAAAAGAATTTCCGCCTGCCTGATGATTGCATCATTCGGCATTTTAACCTTGTATACATAAATACGGATGGCGGTCGCTTCAATGTTATCCAAGATGTCGTCCATCTTATTGACCAGTGCGTAAATATCTTCGCGGTCGATGGGCGTCAGGAAGGATTTATGCATTCTTTCATATGTTTTATGCGCAATGCCGTCCGCTTCGTGCTCAATTTCCTTGAGCCGGGAAACTCTTGCCGCCGTATAATTATGATTTTGAATCATCTCCAGGAAGAATTGGCCTCCTTCTTCAATCTTGTCGGCCAATTGTTCAAAATAATCGAAAAAATTTTCTCTTTTGGGAAACAACCTCATGAGCAACACTTTCCCCCTTGTTTATCCAAGGGCGATCTTCTGCCGGCCCTTGTAGCACATGTTCAGACAATGTTCAGTGTTTTTATTCCCGAAAAGGGCATTGTGACCAAAAGATCAACATTCCGCTTGGTTATCCTCGGCAATGTCATCTTTCGGGCGCAATTCCGGACCCGATGCGTTGCGGCAAGTACGGTGAATCGCATTGACGATATTTGCCGTCACCGTAAATTATCTTGACTTCCCCGGCATTAAGCATATGACTGATTACAGACAGCGATAATAGAAATCACGGCAATCGTGGACTTCTTTTCGGCAAAATGAACAACAACGTCATAAAAAATCCCGGCGATAATAGTAAACCGGGGTTTTTGTTTTCCCGACGAGAAATCATCCAGGGCGATTAAATTTTCAAAATGTGTTTTAGAAATGGAGGAACAGCATGAATATCCATATGGTCGAGCCGTTAAATAACTTTGTAAAGTTACCGGATAACCACTGGGAGAGTGGCTGGTGGACCATTGATGAGAGCAAGGCCAGGGAACTGGTCGGCGGGGAAATATACTTTCACAAAAAGCAGCAGGAACCCTCTTTTTTTGGAGGCACCATAACGGGATATCGTACGGAACAACAGGAAGATCATCGGGGGAAAGTTGCTTTCACGCTTCGATACAACGCGGCATGCAGAAATGTGAAGACGGACAAGAACGGATGGTCCAAAAAAATGAAAATCATCACAACTCCCGCAGCTTGACAGATGAAACGCTTACAAAGACGTGCGCCGTTAGCGAGGCGTCGGGCCTGATTGCAAAGGATCCGGTGAATGTACAGCACTTATAAGCAATATGATTGCGGCCATGCCTTACATATGTGAGGCGATATGGATTCTCCATCCAGGATCTTTCATTTATCACCATATGCAGTTGCATCCTTCCTGGAAAAGTCACTGCTGAAAAACATTTCATTTCTGATGATCATCGCGAAACCAGGAACGTTCATTTCCACAAAGCACGATTGCAGATGCTCATACAATATTGAGGGACTGCCCCTTTATTCTATAATTTTGTCAATTGCTCATGCGGATTGAGATAAAACATCCGGTCTATTCCGTGACGACCCGGGCGAAACTGAAAAAGGTCCGGTATCACACGAACAATCGCATAATGCAGATGGGGCGGTTTGCCTTCGGCATTGCCGGTTGTGCCGACTTTTCCGATTTCCTGGTTCGCCCGGACAAATTTCCCTTCGTGCGTGTGGATCGTCTGGAGATGGGCATAGTAATGGAATCGCCATTTCGGTCCGAGAACTAAAACCACATTGCCTCCGTCTCTGACGGTACCCTGATAAATCACCAATCCGCCGCATGACGCGGTCACGGACGTTCCTTTTTTGGCGAAGATGTCAATTCCTTTATGCACACGGGACTTTCCCCAGGGATGCCAGAAAGTATGATGATTCCAGTCTGACGGCGTTGCTCCCCGGACAGGGATATAGAGACGATCCGGCACGGAAAAGCCGATCAGCACTATGACGATCACAGCCAGAACAATTATTGAGAACGCAAATGTGGCGGAGCGCCGGGTTATATGGATTTTATTCATGCTCATTCTCTCTGTCTCCATGATTTCCATTCAGCCCGAAAGATGCAGAGTAGCAATACAACGCGCTGAATATTATTATTACTTCAAACAGGAATGACCAGTGGGTTATAAAACTCATCACCGTCCATCGATGTGATGCAGGTACATGGATGAAAACGACATACTGTTGTGAAAATGGGTGAAACCATTTAATTCCGGTGCCGACAGTATCCAGCATCAGATGCAAAGCAATATTCATCATTACGACAAACCCGTAGATACCAAATTTCATTCGTCTTATAATTAATGAGGATAGGAACCAAAACATTCCCGCCAAAAACCAGTAAAAAGGAATGTGCGTAATATAACTGTGATGCAAATGCTGCCTGTGATCGACAAAATAAAAATAAAGCATGTCCACATCAGGTAAAACACTGGCAAGTAAACCAAAGAGGGTAAGCAACTGAAACCGTGAAGTTGCTACTGCATCCTTGTGCCCCATGAATTTCTCAACAGCCATGACGGATAAGTATCCAGCAGGTATGTGTCCAAAATACATTTTTCATCCTTCATCACAAGATTTTCATCCCGATCCTCATTATTATTTATATTAGCCGGCTGTTTCTTCTTCGCCGGATTTATCGCCGGATCTGGCGGGAGAAAAGGCATACCAGTCTATTTTTCTCGTCAGATACATCACCAGAGCCAGCACAACGCCAAGCCCGATGCTGCCCAGAAGCAGCGCATAATCTTCCATCTGCAGGGTGACATACAAAAAGCCATACAGAAACGTAAGCAGGCCAGCCACCGTCACTGCCATCGGAAGGCTTTTCAAGATGCTTTTCGAATAGAATGCCACCAGAAGGATGGAAGAAAGGCCGGAAAGAAGGTAGGCGAGCCAGAAATGGGTGTGCTCGGATATGGAAAGCAGCAGCACATAAAAAAGACAGATGGCAAAACCAACCAGCAGATACTGGATGGGATGCAGTCTTTTGCGATTAATGACTTCCGTCAGAAAGAACGCAATAAATGTCAGAACGATAAACAGAATGGCATATTTCACGGAGCGCTCGGATTTCTGATATTCGTCAACCGGGTAGAACATTTTCACGCCAAATGCCGATTCGGCAAGCCTGGCGTTTTTGCCGATCCACTGTTGAGGATAGTTTCGGTTGAGGTGAAGGATCTTCCACTTTGCATCAAATCCCTTCTCGCCGACCACCCGCTCATCCGGCAGAAAAGCCCCCGTGAAACTGGGACTTTTCCAGGACGAAGACAATTGAACGGTTGTGACTTTTCCCAATGGCAGAAAATTCAACTGGCCGCTGCCGTTCAGATTCAGATTCATGCTGAAAGTATACTGATCCTGAGCGTCGGCAACGGTAACACGGGCGCCGACGCCGGACTCCATGAAAGCACCATTTTCAATTCCGGAATTCAGCGGATAATCCACCTTGTTCCATGTCATCATATTATTTTTCTTCATGCCCCTCAAATCCGGAATACCGACGGATACAAACGCCCTGTCCCAGAGCATGTCGCTCTTATCAATGCCCAGTTCCTGAAATCGGACTTTCCCGAAGCCGGCGTTGATTTGCAGTTCAGTGCCGTAGAGAACAATTTCATAGATACCCCGATAGCGGATATCTGGTTTGACTAATCCATTGATGGACAGTTCTTCCGGAAGGAAATGGGCGTGATGGATGCTCACCCTGTCCACACCTTTTTCGTCACGCGTATGCACTTTATACGGAATCGAAAGAATTGGACCGGCGATGATCTGCTCTGCACCCCATTTCCTGCTCACCTCATCGACTGCCCCCTGCTTTCTCAAAGAACGCTCCGTAATGATACCTTTGATCATCCCCAGCGGGATAAGCAGTACAGCAACCAGAATACCGATCATCAACAACTTGGCCATCACCGAATTGGTGATTTTAGTCATGGGTCCCGCGTTTTGCATATGTTGCCTCCTTTTTTCCGCGATTTGTTTGTCCATTGCGTGGGAGCATAGATGAATGATTTGCAGAGATGATGAAAACCTTTTGAAAAGATGAAGGATTAATTATGCAGAATTTGTGCAGATCCTCACCGGAAAGGTAGATATCGATCCGATCGGCCATTGCATTATACGGCGGGTTGGTGTATTTCTTCGAAAAGTCCAGGAGATACGGTTTAACCAAAACAGCTATGGGCAAAAATAAAAAAATCCTGATCGCCGATGATGATGCAAACATCCTGCAGGTAACGGGCTTTGCCATGCACAAAGCCGGCTATGAGGTTTTGTTTGCCCAAAACGGCAGGCAGGCTCTTGATCTGTTTAAAACCCAACAGCCGGATCTTGTTATTCTGGACGTTCTGATGCCGGAAATGGACGGAACGGACGTCTGTGCAAAAATCCGCGCCGAATCCAAAACCCCCGTTATTTTCCTATCCTCCAGGGACGAAGAGATTGACCGGATCGTCGGTCTGGAAATCGGTGGAGATGATTATGTGACCAAACCGTTCAGCCCGCGCGAACTGGTCGCCCGGGTCAAAGCGGTTTTGCGGCGCAGCGATCCGGAGCGGAGCGAAGCCGGTGCTGATCCCGAAGCAGCCGAAAAAAAGCGGACGATAGAGTATGGCTGCCTCGCGCTCGATCTTGATGGATACCGCGTTTTCTGGGCCGGTCGGGAAGTCTCCCTGACCGCGACGGAATTCGGACTTTTGAAAACCATCATCGTCCACCCCGGAAAAGTCTATACGCGAGATGAACTGATGTCCCTCGCGTATGAAGCGGACAACATCGTGAGCGACCGGACCATCGACAGCCATGTGCGCAATCTGCGGGACAAATTCGGCGCAGTCGGCGGCAACCCGATCGAAACGGTGCACGGAATCGGATACAAACTTTCTTCCTGCCGGTAGGTTATGCCATGGCATCACGCCCCAGACTGCGAACCATCCTGTTGATCTTAAGCCTCATTGTGCTGACCATCCCCCTGGGCGGAATCGCCGTTTTGCGCCTTTATGAAAACGAACTCGTCAAGCAGACGGAATCCGAGCTGATCAGCCAGGCGGCCCTGATCGTTTCCGTTTATAAACAGGAGTATCTGAATGAATTCGAAGAAATCAGAGATCCGGTGAAAAGATCCAGTATTCTGAAAGGAAGTTCCGTTTTGCTTCCGCTGCCACCTGCCCTGACCGCAGCCAACTTAACCCCGGTGCTTCCGGAACTTGATCTGGCCCATTCACCGATCTATCCACCGGCGGAAAAAGCGATACAAACGGAAGCCTCACCCGATCCGCTCGCCCGGAAAGCCGGTGAACGTTTGGCCCCTGTTATTCTGGATGCAAAGAAAACAAACCTTTCCGGAATCAGAATTGTGGACTATCAGGGCGTTGTCGTTGCCACAAGCGGGGAAGATTTGGGAACGTCTCTTGCGTCGCGACACGAAATTGCCCTGGCGTTGCAAGGAAAGCAAAACAGCCTCATCCGCCGGCGTCATTCCGATTCTCCAAAACCGGCGCTTACCTCCATCAGTCGGGGAACAAACCTGCGTGTATTTGTCGCCTTGCCGATTATTATTGAAAACCGGGTCACGGGCGTTGTCGTTACCTCCCGGACACCACTGGATGTGGACAAAGCCCTTTACGCATCCCGCTATCAACTGTTGAAAGGCGGCCTTTTCATGCTTGCCGCAGTCTTGATCATGACCATCCTGGCCACCCTCTATATCCGGCGTCCGGTGAACGCGCTGCTCGGACAGGTGGACCAGATTCAAAGAGGAAACAAGGCAGGACAAACGCCGATTCGAAATCCGGGGATTGAAGAAGTGGCCCAGCTGTCCGGCGCCATTGCGCAAATGGCCGTCACGCTGGAACAGCGGGCCGATTACATCAAGACGTTTGCCGCAAATGTTTCGCACGAATTTAAAACACCTCTGACTTCACTGCGTGGCGCCGTTGAAATTTTAAAGGATCATTACATCGAAATGGACACCGCTGAGCGGGAAAAGTTTCTGACCATCATCGACGACGAAGCGGATCATCTGGATAAACTGGTGAAAAGGCTCCTGGAACTGGCCCGGGCCGAAGTCTATCAATTCGACGGTACCGTTTGCGCCATCCGGCCCGCCCTGGATAAAATCGTTGAGCGCTATCGAAACGGGAAGCTGAAGGTTCAAATTGAAATCGATGATTTGACTCAAACCATCCGGATGTCGCAGGATATTTTCAGTTCCATTCTCTACAACCTGCTGGACAATGCAGCTCTGCACAATCCGGAAGGGTGCAATGTAAAGGTAACAATAAACCGCGTTGCTAAAGATAAGATAGAAGAGATCAGAATTACCGTGAGCGACGACGGCAGGGGAATTTCCGAGGCCAACGCATCAAGAATATTCCGCGCTTTCTTTACAACCGCGCGCGACCGCGGCGGCAGCGGATTGGGACTGACCATCATCAAATCCCTGATTGAAGCCCATGGCGGTTCCATAGAACTTCTTCCCGCCGATAAAGGCGCTGCCTTTCTTATCAAAATACCATAATCCCTGTGCAGGAGGATTCAATCCATGATCACCATCACCCCCGAAGCTATAGAAGCCATCAGGATATTCCTGGAAAAGAAAGGCCTGCAAAAGCCGCTTCGCATCCATCTGCAATCCACCGGCTGCTGCGATGCGTCACTGGGACTGACGGTGGACGAAGTTCATGATGGCGACTGGTCGGAGGAAATTCAGGGGATCTTGTTTGTTGTTGGCAAAGACCTGGAAAAAATGACCGGCGACATTGCTATCGACTACCGCGCAGAACCACACAGCACTGGCTTTGTCCTGACATCGGAAAATCCGGTCAGCGAATGGAGCGGATTCGGAGTGTGCTCGATCAAGGTTTGATTCCTGACGGCGGAAATGATCTCATGGTCATTGTCAGAAACCGAATGAGCAACGAAGCAATTTGATATCTTTCAGATTGTCACGCAGACCGATGATCTGCTCCTGAGAAACTGCCCCGCCCCCGTAAGACTGTGTCACAAAGAATTTTTATGTCCCCCGCTGGCGGGGGGAGGGGGTGGTCCGCTTCTTGTTTAATCCTCTCGATTTCTCTTGCTACACCCTGAATGTTTGTCATCACTTCATTATCTGTAAATCGGATGACTTTAAATCCTGTTTGACGAAGTTCATTTGTTTTCCCTTGCTTTGACAACCTCCCCCTGCCCCCTCCGGAGGGGGACAACCACTTGTGTCACTTTGTGCAATTCTTCTGGTGGGCGGGGATTGAGGGGAGGGGCAAACTTTTTCACCCTCACCCAACCTCTCCCATCAAGGGAGAGGGGCTTGTCTTTTAAGAGTGTGCCCAGGGAAACACAGCCTTTTTTTGTCTCAGCGTTTGCTTAATGCTTCAACGGCCTTTGCATGGCTTTCATGAATATCGATAATCGGCAGGAACCCCACCATGGCCAGCACATTGCGCACGGGCTCTTGGATGCAGCAGATGGCAAATGCGCCTTTTACGGCGGCGGCGCTCTTGGCGCCCATCACCAGCACGCGCAAACCGGCTGAACTCATATAGTCCACTCCCGCCAGATCAAGAACCAGACGTGCCTGCGACGGGACCATGGCCGAAGCCACTTCTTTTTCCAGTTCGGGCGCCGACACCGCATCCACGCGCCCCTTCACGCTGATGGACAGGAAACCTTCACTCAAAATTTCTTTTTTCAATTCCATAACTCTCTCCTCGGATAAGGATCACGCCGGTTCGTCAAATCGGCATTTCAGGGTTAAAATGCCGTCTTCATATTTGGTACGGATCTGATACGGCAGTTTCTTGAACAAAGCCAGCATGGAAAAATTCTCCTTGAGCACCAGCGCGTCCAGACCCGTAAGGCCGTTGGCCTGCGCGGCGTCCACGACTTTCTGCTGCAGCCGGACGGCGATTCCTTTTCCCTGCCAGTCCTTCGCCACGGAATAGGCGACTTCGCCGACGCCGCTTCCCTCCAGGAAATACCCGCCGATGCCGATGATCCGGCCGTATCCTTCTTCTCCCAGATAGGCCACGATGGAACAGTTCTTCGCGTAATCGACAATAAACATGTCTTTGACTTCATCCCAGTAAAAATGATGCTTGCGTCCGAAAAACCGCTTGGCAATATCCCTTTCGTCCATTTCGTAAAAATGCTCCTGGATGAGCCGGTCGTCCACGGTCTTGACCGGGCGGATGGTCACCTTCTGGCCGGCGATGGTCAGCACTTCCTCCAGCCATGCCGGGTAAACGCCGAACTGGGATTCGTACAATTTGCGCTCCTGCCCGATCAGCCCCACGCGCCGGGCCTGCTCAAAGAGCTGCTCGCGGAAATCGGGATGGGCCACGCTGATCATGGCCATGGCCCGTTCCTGAACGTTCTTGCCGAACAGGTTGACGGCACCATATTCGGTCACCACGTACGTCACGTCGGCCGCCGGAATGGCCACGGTGCCCGCGGCCTGCTCCAGCACGATGTTGCTTTTCTTCCCGTCGTCGCTTGTGGACTGGACAACGACAATGGACTTGCCGCCCGGCGCCATCGCCGCGCCCCGGCTGAAGTCCACCAGTCCGGCCACGTCGGCAAAGTGGTTTTGCGCGATGCCGTCGGCGGCCACCTGTCCTTTAAGATCCACGGATGTTACGCGGCTCACGGCCGTCATCTTGTTGTGACGGGCAATCATGACCGGATTGCTCACGTAGTCGCAGGGACGGAATTCAACGGCGGGATTTCCGTTGAGATACAGGTACAGGTCATCGGAGCCGACAGCGCCCGAGGCTACCATTTTTCCTTCGTTGAATCCTTTTTTCCGGTTAGTGATCACTCCGCGGGAAGCCAGCTCTTTCATGGCATCCAGGATCATCAGGGTGTGGATGCCCAGGTCGGTCTTACCGTCCAGCGCAGCGTAAATCAGTTCCGGCGTAAAACCGGGGCTGATGTGCAGGGTCGAGCCGTCTTCAATCAGACTGCTAAGCAGCTTGGCCACCCGATCGGCGCCCTTCATTTCCGGCGTCGGATAAACCGTCAGCAGGTCTTCCGCGCACTCGACGATGTAGTTCACGTCATCGACATGGATCATGCCGTATCCCGGAACCACCGGCATGTTGGGATTGACCTGAACGATCACAACATCCGCCGCCTGGGCGGCGGCCAGCGTGATGTCTACGGAAATGCCCAGATTCAGCCAGCCGAAAGCATCGGGAGGCGCGGTCTGAATCAGAGCGCAGTGAATCGGTATATGCCTTTTTCGAAACAGATCCGGCACGGTATAGAGATTCATGGGCGTCAGAAACCGCCGGGAAGCCGTGAGTCCTTCAATCATCCCCGACCCCTGGTAGATGGAGCGCACGGAATAGCAGCGGCCTTCGGTTTCTTCCGCGACCAGCCCCATCAGCGATCCTTCCAGATTGAGAAAGCGGACAACTTCCACGTCGGAAAAATGATCGGTATGGTCAATGAGCGCGTTCACCAGATGCTGCGGCTCGGCGCAGTAAGAGCCGATGAAAACCCGCTTCCCGCGGGATATGGTGCTGATGGCCTGCTGAGCGGAAACCACTTTCTCCTGATACATACTGGTCACGTTCTTCCTCCTGAAACACAAAATGAATTTAAGATATTACTCATGTGCCGGTCATGGCTGCCAATCAGATACCGATACTATTATCGGACTTTGTTTCATGAAACCTGAGACCTTTATTTTACAGCCCGGAATTCATGCAAACCATCACGCGAGTCCGGCATCGCTCCGTTTTTTTGATTTTTCTCCCGCGCGGAGCAATCGATGCATGAAAACCAGCTGCATAATACGACAACCGGAGCCGGAAATCTCCGCATTTTTTCTTCCCCATTATTATTTATGCTGATGATCTTTATCCGGCTTGCCGGTCAGGACGAGCAGAATGCCCGCCAGTGCCATATACGCCGCAGCCAGCATGTAGTGAGCGCCGGTCGTCGCCTGCCAGGGAAGATACAGTTCGCCGCTAGGCATGACGGAATGAATCACGCCGAAGAGTGTCAGCACGGCGCAAACGGCGGCGCAAAGGGCGGCCAGTTTTGCCCGGTGATCAATGAGAAAGGCCAGCATGCTGCCCCACAGAAGTCCCGTCAGAATAAAACCGTTCGACAGCATGGTCAGTGTTTGATGCAGGTGCTGCAGGCGTCCCGGCAGTTTATCGGGCGTAATGTTCATCGCGCCCAGGAACTGCCCCAGAACAATCATGATCAGGCTGGCGATCACCGGCAGGAAACTCAGGCTGACAGCGGGCGAATGGGCCGGCGGCGACTCCCTGTATGCCTGATGGATGATTTCAAAGCCGATGAATATAAAAATAGGCGCAATGACCGCCCGCGGAATCAAAGCGACAAACAGCGACATCAGGCCGATCATTGAACCGAACCCCAGCGCCAGACCGGTGGCCAGCGTGTAGCGCCAGGTTGCTCCCATCTTTTTGTAGGCGGGATGCCCGATATACGGGGTGGTCTGCGCCACGCCGCCGAAAAAAGCGGAAACGAGCGAGGTAAACGCCTCGGTCAGCAGAATATCCCTGGCGCGATAATGATCACCCGCCAGGCGGGCGCTTTCCGTGTTATTGATCCCGCCGACAATCGTGAGAATGCCGAACGGAATGGCGATGGGCAGATAATGAATGCTCTGCGGCAGTGTTTTCAGAAAATCGATGGAAAATATCGGCAGGCACAGCTGCATGTCCCAGGACGGCTTCTGATATTCCGGCAGGAGGCCGCTTGCGCCCAGCGCAAAATGGATGACCGTACCGAAAACAACCGCCGCCACCACGCCATTGATTTTACCCGGAAGGTGCATCCGGCTCATCAGCGCGGCAAAGATCAGTCCCAGAGCCACCATGCCCACCACCGCTTCATTGAAAATTTCCATGAGCGGTAAAAAGCCCAGAAGCATTAATCCGACACCGGCAATGGACCCCAGAAGCCCCGCGGTGGGAATGTTGCGCTGAATCCAAGCACCGAAAAAGGACGTAAATATTTTAACGACGCCGATCATGAACAGTGTGGCCATGCCCACATGCCAGGTCAGGATTGCATCACGTGTGACCACATACGTGGGGCCCAGAACGGCGTAGGCAATTCCGATGGTGGACGGCGTATCCAGTCCCAGCGGCATGGCCGTAACATCCGTGCGGCCGGTTTTGCGCATGAGACGAATGGCCAGCCATGTGTAGACGAGATCGCCCAGAAGCACACCGATGGCCGTTCCCGGAATCATACGCGTCAGGATGATGTCCACGGGGAAATTAAAGGTAAAAACGAGTATGGCGTTTAGAAAGATCAGAACCCCGGCATTGTCCAGAAACAGAGCAAGAAATGCGGTTGTTTCTCCCCAGAACCTGCCGTGCTGCGCATCGCTCATGATGTAAGGCCCGTCCTTTCAACGGCGAATAAACGATTTACTTCCGGGAGCTATAACCGAAACCACGCGGTTTGACAACGCAATTTTAATACAAAGGGGGGATGGGCGATAGGCTGTAACCGAAACGCATGAAGCGTGAAGAGTACGCTGTAAGACGATGGGTGGTGGACCAGAGGCAAGAGGAAAAGACAGGTCAATGTTCTACGTTCGAAGGTAAAAAGCCACAAGTGAAAAGGAATCAGCCGGCTCCCTCCTTTTATAAAGGAGGGTTGGGGAGGATTTCTACGATAAACCGCTTCTTTTCGACTCGGCCCAACAGCGATCAATTTGAGTTACGTTCATTATATAGCGACATCCGCATGGATGTGCCAGCGAGAATGGTAAATATTAAAACGGGCAAGTTCAAAAGACTTGCCCGAACGGCGTTACCTTTATGCCTGAAGTTACTTTAATCTATCCAACATGAGCCATGAAGAGACTTGATAATCATATAAAAGGCACCTCCGAAGTATAGCAGAAGTCGAAACTGTTCTCTGTTATACTTTGGTTAAGAGACCAATCCAAACCAAGGAGGTGCTTGAATGGAATTGTACACGGCTTTTGATTTACATGCAAACAACAGTTATGGGGCCATTATTGATGAGGACGGGCGTAAGGTAACAGGGAAGAAGTTAAGCAACGATCCTCAAGTCGTTTTGAGTTTTCTGGAATCATACCGGGAAGCTATTCGGGGGATCGTTGTAGAATCGACGTTCAACTGGTACTGGCTGGTAGATGCTCTGATGAATCATGGCTACAAAGTTCATTTGGCGAACACAACAGCGGTACAGAAATACAATGGGTTAAAGCATTGCGGCGACAAGGAGGATGCTTTCTGGTTGGCGGAATTGCTCAGGCTCGATGTTTTGCCGGAAGGCTACATTTATCCAAAAGAAGAACGGCCAATCCGCGATCTACTGCGGAAACGTGCGCACTTGGTCAGACTGAGAACATCTTTGATCTTGAGTTTACAAAACATCGTCGATAGGAACTGTGGAATGCGGATTAAGGTGAACGACATTAAGCGTCGTCGAGAAGATCGTGTAGCGCCCTATTTCGAAGGAAGCGATGATTTATCTTTAACTGGGAAAGTCAGCAAAGAAGGCATTGATTTTTTCACCGTGAAGATCTTAGAGATCGAAAGATTCGTTGAGAACAAGCTGGAGTTGAAGCAGCCCTATCAATATTTATTATCTATCCCCGGCATCGGGAAGATCCTGGGATTAACCATCATGCTGGAGACAGGTCCGGTGGAACGCTTTGCAAAAGTGGGTAATTATGTTTCTTATTGTCGCAAGGTTTCCACACGATGGACCAGCAATGATAAAACCAAGGGTAAAGGGAACAAGAAGAACGGGAATAAATATTTGGCGTGGGCCTTTTCCGAGGTGGCAGAATTTTCCAGGCGATATGATCAACAAGCAAAAACGTATTATAATCGAAAAATGCAGAAGACCAATTTCATGGTTGCGCACAATGCTTTGGCGCACAAACTGGCGAGGGCAGCTTACCATATCATGAAGGATCAGGTGCCATTTATGCCGGATAAATTATTTACGTCGTAATCTGGCCGGGACGCTGAACCTAAAGTGGGGTTGGTAAAACCATGAGACTTGATTGGAAGAGCGTTCCGTCCTTTATAAACGTTATCGGCATCTTTACTGACCATGCCGCGAGCCACAAATGGGGTGGTTAACAACCATTAGACTTGTGAAACAACGATTGGACACGGCCTGGAACCGAAGATTTTCTGGTCCGCAAAAGCGGAAAGGGTCATACAGGGATGAGAGCTGCGCTGAGGCAAATATACGACATATGCACGATGAAGTTGTCCGCAGCAAAAGGAGTCACTATCCGCCGCGAGACTTTTGTGATCTATCGGCGGACAGCGTCTCTTTGCTATGGACAACTTGTTAGGAATAAAGTGCTCATCCGGTATGATCTTAATCCTGATGGGTGACTGGTGCAGTGAAGACTGACATCGAAACTTAAAGAAACTACGGTAGTGTGTAGAGATTGTCGACGGCGGCATTTTGGGCAATAAAAAGAAGCTACGCGAAAAAGAAAATTTATTGCCAGGGAATATATTTTTCTCTTGACGAGGGCCTTTTAATGGGTGACCCTGCACCTAAATCAATTTCCACCAGGGTACGGCTAATACTGCAGGCGTCAGCCATTCCGTGTCCTGACCGTTGTGTATCAGTAATCCGGCCCGCGCAGCCTTTCCATATTCTTTCTGGAAGGCAATCAGGTTGGAGGCATCCTTGACTCTGGGTTTGCTGGCTGATTTTATTTCGATGGGGAGAACCTTTCCGTCCGTTTCAATGACCAGATCAACCTCCTCTCCGGTTGTCGTTCGCCAGTAGAGAATTTCCGTGTTCGACAACCGGCCGGAACGCCAGACAAGGAGATCAAGCAGCAGCAGATTCTCAAGATGGGCGCCGGTTGGTTCATTTGTTCCGGCAAGGTGCATGGCCAGTCCTACATCCCCCCAGTAAAGTTTGGGAGACTTGAGCAGCCTTTTGGTTTTGTTAACCGAATAAGCCGGCAGGCGCACCAGAAGGTGAGACGTTTCCAGCAGATTGAGATAGCGGTGCACGGTGGGTTGTTTCAGAGACAAGTCGCGCGCCATCTCCGTTTGATTGACGATCTGCCCGAGACGAAGGCAGGCCGCTCTCATGAGGCGCCTGTAATCCGGAAGGGATGAAACGCTCGACAGCATTTGCAAGTCTCGTTCAAGATACGTCTGAACATATCCATCAAACCAGATTTTTCGATCCTCCGCTCTGGTCATGTGAAGGGCAGGTGTCGGGAATCCACCCCGCCTTGCAAACTCCCGCCAGTCCTCGGGCTGCGCGCTGTCTTTGAGAACGATATCCGGCCAGTTGACGTCTTTACCCGAAATGATTTTCTCCCATATGCCGCAGTGCCCGCCCTTCAGTTGTTCACGCCGGGTCATCGGCCACAGGGTAAGATAGCTGGCCCGGCCGGCAAGCGATTCCGACACCCCCTGCATCAGGAGCAAATTGGCCGAACCGGTCAGAAGAAACCGGCCGGAACGGCGATCGGCATCGATGGATCGTTTTAAGGTGAGAAGAAGATCCGGCACCCGCTGCACTTCATCGAGCGTAACATTGAGGGCTCCTCCGATCAGGGCTTCAGGATTCCTGCGTGCAAGATCCATCATATCCAGATCATCCAGGGAAAAGTAAGCGCGTTTTCCCGGCGTAAGCTCCCGAACAAGCGTGCTTTTCCCTGTCTGGCGCGCGCCCGTGACAACGACCGCAGGCATTGCGTCCAGCCGCTTTTTCAATGCATCAACGACATGGCGGGGATATGTAAAATTATTCATGCCGTGAATTATATCCATTCACGGCATAAATTGCAAGAAATTCAAGAGAGGAGTGATGTGCTGTTGAGGCTCATAGCTCAAACAGTTTGGCCGTCTGATGCTACACAGCGCCCTGCACCACACCGTAGCTTCCATAATGCAGTAAAGTCCGGCCCCGGTGCAACTGCGGATTTTTTCAAATAACTGCCCAGGTAAAAGAAAATCTACAACGAATGTGAAAGATTTATTAGCCAGATTGATATTTTGATTCCTGAGAAGTAACTCTTGCCATAGTCTTGGCGGTAATATAGAAGAACTCATGTATAAACGAACGAACCCACAACAGACGCTATTCGGTATAGATACGCAACTATCTGACAGTCTATGTAAACGTTTACAATCTTCATGGGCGCATTTTTTCAAAGTCGAGATTCTTCCCATTCTATTTCGTCAAGAAGATCAATACGCATTTCTTTATGGGAAAACAGGCCGTCCCAATTTCAGCATTGCACGCTTGCTGGGGTTGTGCCTGTTGCAAGAATCAAACAACATGAGCGATCAGGAAGCCCTGGATGAATTCAGTTTTGACATCCGCTGGCGATACGCGCTGGACATCAACGAAGAAGACGATTACCTGTCTCGCCGGTCTTTGGTGGAGTTTCGCCGCCGCCTGGCTGCCAAAGACCCCGAGATGAAGTTGGTGCGAAACGTCTTTGACACCATCCGGGATTCAGCGCTGAAAAAGCTGGAAGTGTCCACAAAGGACCAGCGGCTGGATTCCAGCCACATCATTTCCAACATTCGCATTCGCGGGAGAATGTCGCTGTTTTCCGATACCCTCGACGTATTCCTGAAAAGCCTCAGTAAAGAACAGATGTTGCCCATCCCCGAAGACATTCGAAAATGGCATACCACCGAATCCGAAGGCTGGTTCGGCCTGGGCCCGGCGGAACAGAAAGTGAAACTGGAAGAACTGGCCCGGTATGTCCATACCCTGATTAACATCTTTGACCAAGATGAAATTGTCAAAAGCACCGAGCCCTACCAGTTGCTGACACGCCTGTTTTCGGAGCAGTGCGAATATGAGAAAGAGCCGAATACCAATACCGATTCAGATACGAACTCCAGGATAACGGTTAAGAAAAGGACGGAGGGAATAACCCTTCAATCGCCCTATGATCCTGATGCCTCATACGGGCACAAGGGTTCGGGATACAGCCTTCATGTCGCCGAAACCTGCAATAATTCCGATAAACCGGAAATCATCACCGACTACGAAGTCCATGGCGCGGGTCGATCGGATATCGGCAAAGCCCTTCCTGTTATCGAACGGCTTAGCGAAGCAGGCATGAAACCGAAAACGCTTTTTGCCGACGGCGGTTATCCCTCGGTTCCATCCGCCCTGAAAATCACCGAGCAACAGGTCGAATTTATGGCGCCGGTCAATCGGGCTCGTCTGGCAGGCGATGTTGTCGGCAGACATCAGTTCGAATACGATTCAAACGGCCATGCTACAAAATGCCCGATGGGGCATAGTCCAATCGATCACCGTGTCCTCAGCAGCAATAACAAAACTAACCGTTCGCTCCATGCCATCTTTGACGGCGATACTTGTCGTGCATGTTCGATGCTGGATCAATGCCCGGTGCGTGCTCCCAACCATCGCGAGCGCGGCTGCCAGGCGCAGGACACCATCGGCGACTTCCGATTGGAGGTCACTGCAGAACTGCGATTGAGAGATCAGATGTATGCCGATCAACAAACGCTGCAATGGAAAGAGCGTTATAAAATCCGTTCCGGCATTGAAGCCACTTTTTCTGAGTTGAAGCGGTCATACGGTATCGGGAAACTCCGTGTCCGCAAAATGGTTAAAGTCCTCTTCGCCGTCTCCTGCAAACTGATCGCTTGCAATATCAAGAGATGGGCCAAGACCCATTTGGCCTTTTTCAGAGGTATTTTTCAGTGGTTTATGTACGCGATGGAGGCTCTTTTAAGAAATGCTAAAACGTCTGTGCCCGAAAATCAGTGTTCATGCGCATGGACGTTTTTATGACTTCAAAAAAGGGGCCTTACTTCTCAGGAATCATATTTTGAAGTACGTCCCCTACTTTGCCCTACTTTGCCCTACTTTGCCCTGGTTGGGCGCGCCCCTATCTAGGGTTTTAGTCTCAAATCAGACCGCGACAATTTTACTTCTCGTTCTACCCCAGCATTCTTGTGGATTAACAATTTAGCCGATACATCAAAGCAGCTTTTCTCACCGACAACAACTCTTACAAGACCATTTATTTCTTTGATTTGTTTGAGCATAGACACGCCATGACCGGCTGAGGCATGGAGTTCTTCGACACCAGATATAGCCCTTATAATTTCAATGTTCCAATCGTCTGGTACATGAATGAGTGACTCAATGTGTCCACATGCAACGGAGATTTTTATCTGATCTATTCGTTCTCCAGTATTGAGTAGCGATGTTGGAAAATGCAACCCATAACTAGTCTGATCAGCAGCTACGGCTACGAATGAAACTGATAAAAGAATCAAAATTGCTAAACCAATTCTCATGTTATTCATCATAATTTATTCAGCCCAACGCCCGGCTGAGCCGGAGCCGCGAAACGGCGATCGGCTTGAGCGACCTTGTTGTGTGTTTATTTATCTCCAATGAGTGGATATTTATTCATAATGTTTTTAAGTTGAGAAATAAGCTTGGGTAAATATGTTTGATCATATTCAAATATAAATTTATGACTCTGCTTCAAATGATCTGGAGTTATTTCCACTATCATTTCAATTTGGCCCAAGCGCGATATTTTTAAAGAGACCTCCAGGTTAGGTTCAATATGAGATAATGTAGCTTCACCCTTCAATGTGCGATTCAGATTCTCACAATTTTCAAGCCAGGATTTTAGTTGCGAGAGATGAATAATTGTTCCTGTTGTCTCTACTTTAGCGCCATGAGCACAACAAATAGCAGTAACAGATAACCAATTGCCATCCCAAAAATCTTTTGACTCTGGATATGAGCGTTTATGAATCCATAATTGAAGACCTTTAATAGTCAAATCTACGTCTACAGATTCACAATTCATTATTATCCTTTCTCACACAACGCCCGGCTGAGCCGGAGCGGCACATGGTGCCGCGATCGGCTCTAGCGCCTGGTTAGCGGCTTTTATGTTTTTTTATTTTATTCGTTACTTTTGTTGACTTTGTATTTCCCGTACCCTTTACCTTTTATATTTGTTCCACAGAATGGACAATAATAGATGTGCCAAAGTTTATCTATAAACCATTCGGTTTCATCATTGTCAGTGGCATGAATTATTTCTTTTTCTTTTACAGCTTCTGTAAAGCGCTCACAGCAATATTTAATTTTATTCATATCAATTTTATACCGCTAACGAAAAGCTAAGCCGGAGCCGCGCCCCTGGCGCGGTGATCGGCTTTAGCGCCTTGTTATGACCCTATATTAATCAAAATGTTGTCTATCTCTCTGGTAGACACAAGCCGGCCTTCATTTCTGTGAATCTCGTCACGCAGTTGAACCAGTTTCAAGAAAAACTTCGCATATTCATAATCAACCTTCTTAGTTGGTAGTTCCGGACTGAATCTAGGATATAACGCCCGTGCACCTTTTACAGCTCTGGAGTCGTAAAGAAAGAACAGGGCAGGGCAGTGGAAATGAAGATACTTTGATGCCAAAGACCTCTTGTCTTTTCCAGATATCTTCGCAAAAAGGTCTGTTAGGTATTTATGTGTCTTCAGGATGATAGGGATGCTCTCGGAACTAATATTACTAAACTGTTTCACCTTATTTAGATGTTCGTCTAAATGCGAAACTTGAATTTTTGGAACTACTTTTGTTTCATAGAAACTATCACCGTTTTCTTCCATCGTCCGACCTCGTTCAATGGCAGCCGCGTAGGATCGGCCTATCAGCCATACTTTGGCTGTGATTACCTCTGCAGATTTGTGATCGGGATAGTCCTGGCATAGGCGATAAAGCATTTCATTACCGAGATTCCAAATCGTATTTCGGGATGTAAGATTTAATAGTTCTTTGGTATTCATATTATTTGTCATAACATTTAATATATCTAGTTTGGTAATCAGTGACTTTTTGCTTGCGATCCTAATTTATTTGCTGCAGAAAGAAAAGCGAAAATCCTTTTAAAAACAACTTAAATTAAAAATCAGCGTTTGGCATATCAGGATAATAAAGACCAAAAACCAAACAAGGTTTTTTATGGAAAAATTTGTCCAAAGGGACGAAACGAGCATCAACTTGTACATCCCGAATGACGAGATACGAACCACGAGATACGAGATGCGAGATACGAGATACGAGCCACGAACAACGCTCCCTATCGGCCGCCCTTCAAATCCGCGTAACATTTCAACCCGCAAAGAGACGAGGTGTTTTTAACCGCATTCACGACGGCGCGTTCCATGACACGCGCAGCCAGAAGGCCGACCACGCTTAAATCCGCCGAAACGCTGCCCGTGGAAAGCACAAAGATCGTATCGCCGTCCACCATGGAATGGGCCGGCCGCATGGTCCGGGCATAGCCGTTGTGCGCCATGGAAGCAATCTTTTTTGCCTGCGCCTTATCAAAAATGGCGTTGGTGGCAATCACGCCGAGCGTGGTATTGCCGCTGAAGAGATTTTTCTTTTCGGCGTAGGCGGCAATCATGACCTCTTCCGTGTCGGCCAGCGTTTTGCCATCCGTGTTCATGAGCCCCGCCAGCTTCGTCCCGGCTTCCGGATCAATCACGTCGCCCAGGCAATTGACAGCAACCAGCGCGCCGACTTTCAGCTCTCCCACCTGCACGGCGTAAGCCCCGAGGCCGCTTTTCATGGCCCGTTCCATGCCCAGGATTTTCCCGACCGTGGCACCCGTGCCCGCGCCAACATTCCCCTGCGGGCAGCTTTTACCCGCATTGAGCGCCGCCTCATACCCCATGGCTTTATCCGGCCGGATTTTGTGATCCCCGATCAGGAGATCAAAAAGCACGGCGCCGCAGACAATCGGTACCCGGGTCACCGCCACATCAAAGCCGATTTGTTTTTCCTCCAGGCACTGCATGACGCCTGCCGCCGCGTCCAGCCCGAAAGCGCTGCCGCCCGCCAGCATCACGGCATGGATTTTCTCGACCAGGTTCACCGGGTCCAGCAAATCTGTTTCGCGCGTACCCGGTGCGCCGCCGCGCACATCCACGCCGGCCGCCGCGCCGTCTTTGCAGACGATCACCGTACAGCCGGTGGCGGCCGTCAGGTTTTGCGCGTGCCCTACTTCCACACCTTCGATGTCGGTAAATTCGATTTCTTTCACGACGTTTTTCTCCACAGTTAAGAATAAAAAAACAAAATTATTTTACAGGCAAATATCCTTAACATCAATATAAGATTTCCTATTACCCCCATGCCGGGCGGCTATGAAGGCTTGAATCTCTGGATGTGGCGGTAGGAAATCAATAATACTGAATTAAAATCCTCCCCGACCCTCCTTTAGAAAAGGAGGGAGCCGTTTGATTATGGTCCACCGGTGGCTTTTTAACTTCGAACGTAGAACAGATGTTTCTTCTTGCCTCTGGCTCATCACCCATTGCCATACGCCTAACTCCTTTCTCCTCACGTTTCACGTCTCACCCCCCCCCTCACGCCTCACACCTGACTCCTTACTTTTTACTCCTTACTCTTCGCTCTTCACCTTTCATGATTCCCTTGACAATCCGAAAAGAATCACCATCTTATCGGCGCGGCAGACGTTCGTCTGTGCAACTGATTGAATAAAATGAATAACCTAGATACCTGGAGGCACCATGGAACCTAAAAAAGAAACCCATCAGTTTAAAACCGAAGTCCAGCAGCTCATGAACATCATTATCCACTCCCTCTATTCCCACCGGGAAATCTTCCTTCGGGAGCTTATCTCCAACGCTTCGGACGCCCTGGACAAACTCCGTTTCCAGGCGCAGACCGAACCGGAGCTTCTGGGCAGCGACACCGAACTGAAAATCAAGATCACCGCTGACAAAAAGAACAACACCCTGGAAATATCGGACAACGGCATCGGGATGACCTACGATGAAGTCGTGGAAAACATCGGAACCATCGCCAAAAGCGGTACCGCCGGTTTTCTGGAAGCCGTGAGCGCCGCTAATAAACAGAATGCTTTGACGCCGGAACTGATCGGACAGTTCGGTGTGGGCTTTTACAGCGCCTTCATCGTCGCCGAAAAAGTCACTCTGACCACCCGGGCGCCGGGCCACGAACACGGGACCCGCTGGGAATCCTCGGGCGACGGCTCCTACACCATTGAAACCGCGGAGAAGAACACCCGGGGCACCACCATCCTGCTGAAATTGAAAAAGACCGAACCGGACGAACAGGACTTCACCGAGGAATGGACCATCCGCGGCATCATCAAGAAGCATTCCGATTTCGTCGCCTATCCCGTCGTGATGGACGTGGAAAGAACGGAACCGGTTCCGGACGAAGACGGCAAGCCGATCAAAGACAAAACAGAGAAAATCGTTAAAGAAGAAACCCTCAACTCCATGAAGGCCATTTGGACGAAGGACAAAAAGGAAGTCACCGAGGAGGAGCACAATGAATTTTACAGTCATATCAGTCATGACTGGAATCCGCCGCTGACACATCTGCATGTCAAGCTGGAAGGCACAACCGAATTTAACGCCCTGCTCTATATTCCTTCAAAAGCACCCTTCGATCTCTTTACCCACGAGCAGAAACACGGGATTCAACTGTATTCCAAACGCGTCTTCATCATGGAAAACTGCAAGGAACTGATGCCGCAGTACCTGGCCTTCGTCAAAGGCGTTGTGGATGCGCCCGATCTCAACCTGAACGTCAGCCGCGAAATCCTCCAGCAGGACGCCCTGGTCCGCAATATCCGGAAAAATCTGGTTAAAAAAATCCTGGATCTTCTGGCCGGTCTGGAGGCGGAAAAATACGAAACCTTCTACACGGCTTTCGGCTACATCTTCAAGGCCGGCATTTCCCAGGACTTTGAAAACAAGGACAAAATCGCTCAGCTTCTGCGCTACAAGACCACCCATTCCGACGGAAAGCATACGTCCCTTGCGGATTATGTCAGCCGGATGAAGCCCGATCAGAAGGAAATCTACTATATCACGGGTGACAGCCTGACGGCTCTTGCCAACAGTCCGCACCTGGAACGCCTCAAGGAAAAGGATATCGAAGTCCTCCTCATGACGGACCCCATTGACGAATGGGTCATCCGCGATTTGCAAGAGTTTGAAAAGAAAACCTTCAAGAGCGCGGAAAAGGGCGACCTGGACCTGGACAAGATCGACGACGGGAAAAAGGAAGAATTCGGCGCGCTGTTCGACTTCATCAAGACAAAACTCGATGATAAAGTCAAAGAGGTCAAACCCTCCACGCACCTGAAAGATTCCGTGGCCTGCCTCACCGGCGACCCCTACGACATGAGCGCTTTCATGGAGAAAATCCTCAAAGCCAGCGGCCAGCAGGTTCCGGCAACCAAACGGGTGCTGGAACTCAACATGGACCATCCGCTTCTCGCCAAAATCAAGGCGGCTTACGAGAAAGACAGGGAAGCCCCGGTTCTTGCGGACTATACCGATTTACTGTTCGACATGGCCGTGATTTCCGAAGGCGGCAAGCTGGAGAATCCCTCGCGGTTCAGCAAACTGATCGGCGACCTGATGGCCGGCTCCATCAACAGCTGACCGCACAGCAGCATCTCTAAAAACAACGGCGTCTCTCCATGACGCCGTTGTTTTTATGCGTATATCATTGCCCGCATCGGGTCATGCTGCATTGCGTAACGGGCACGGGCATTTTTTCATAGTTTGTTTTTCAGTCATCCTGCCGGAGATTTTCTTTATTGATCCTTGAAGAACGAGAGAATAACTTTTCAAAGACCTTGCGGCAGAATCCGCTCAAACCTTCCATTCTGATCACATTTTCAATGATCCGGTATCTGCCATATACCCATATGAGTAGCAAAGCTCCGGAAGAATCGGAAAAGAATACATCATGAAAGATTTTCTCACGGAACCGCAAAAAACGGCCATGTCTGTTCGCCCGGCTGAAAGCGGCATATTTTTGCCGATGTTCGGCGCGGGATCGTTTGCTGCTGAAATTCTCATGGTATTCATAACTCCGGGACAGATGATTCAGATAGGTGTTTGCCGCAAGTCCGGCAAGACGT
Source organism: Smithellaceae bacterium (assembly GCA_963682015.1). GTDB lineage: Bacteria > Desulfobacterota > Syntrophia > Syntrophales > Smithellaceae > UBA8904. The sequence goes on from OY820932.1 coordinate 1,548,600, forward strand.
TTCTCGCCTTTGCCGGAAAAATACAAAACCCGTTCATAAAATGCCGCATGATAATCTTCATTCATAAAGCTCCTGATTCTGCCGCAGATGCTGTCCTCCCGCTGCAGATAATGATACTTGGGGACATTATGCATAACGACTTTTCGCGCCTTTTCAAAAATCAAATGCTGGGTAAAGGCATCTTCAAATATTCTTCCTTCCGGCATCCGGATGCCTTCGAATAATTCTTGTTTATACAGTTTGCACCAGATATAGTTCTGCATGACCCTGTCCTTCAGTAACAATTTCAGAGCATCCGTACGCTCCAGAACACGGTAACTAAACGACTTGTCATTCGGCATTTCGTAATCATCAAACGTATGGAAAAATCCGCAAACAGCAATATCCGCGCCGACGCTCAAAAGATCGTCCAGTAAAAATTGGTACATATCGATCTCCAGCCAGTCGTCGCTGTCGACAAAGCCAAGATATTCGCCGGTGGCTATATCCAGACCGGCATTACGCGCCGCGGACAGGCCGCCGTTTTCCCGATGGATGACTTTTATCCTCCGGTCCCCGGCTGCATAGCGGTCGCAGATATTGCCACTGCGGTCCATGGAACCGTCATTGACGAGGATGATCTCCAGATGCCTGTAACTTTGCCCGACGATCGAATCCAGGCATTTCTCCAGATATTTTTCCGCGTTATATATCGGAACAATAACGCTGATGATTTTTCCTTTAGCGTTATCCATCAGTAAATTTTCTATTCAGCATTTTATCTCAAACTATTCTTTTCAATCCCGAAGACAGGAAAACAGAAATTGTAATCTGAAGCCGCAGACAGCCATTCGGCGGGGAAACCTGTTTTTCCAATTCTCTTTTCACCATAGGGAAAAGCTTCTCAGGTGTCAATTATTTTAGATCATCATCCGGGACTGCTTCCATCGGTATCGCATCTTGATCATCACCGTGGGTCGTTAAGGGAAATGCATATCTCCTGTCCGGAAAGTGGCAATCCGCTGTTTTCCCCGCGGTTCACAGTCTTTTTTGCTTGCATAGTTTTCAAGAAAAAGTAAATTGACGTGATGCAAATACTTTCGGCATCTGTCATATCATCCTGCCGGAAGCGCGCGAAAGTTTCTGGATTTCCTGCCCCGGGCAAAATCCGAAATCAGCGTTCGGAGGCCCGTTGAACTCGGCGTTCGGGGACTCGGCCACCAGAACCTGTTTCGGCGTAAAAACGAAGCCGCCTGGCCGGAGATCTGGAGTAAGGTGATCGACGGTAACTGATCAGGCATCAGGGAGCATAAAAAAATGACAGAGAAAAAGGAATGGACATGAAAATCCGCGAACTGCCCGCCATTACTAAGGTTGGACTCCAAGCCGCCTGGTATTCTAAAAACGCTTTTATCAGCAGATCCCTGCTGAACGACTACCGCGACAAAATGCTGAAAAAAGCCGTTGCCCTCGCTTATCATGAAACCGAATTCTACAGAAAAAAATTCGATGACTGCGGCGTGCGTCCCGGCGATATCCGGTCCATTGACGATTTGCCGAAACTGCCCATAGTAACCAAACAGGAACTGATCGACCATTTCGAAGCGGCCATTCCGAAATCTTTAAACACCCAAAGGGCGTTCCTGATGGGGACATCCGGTTCGACCGGAAAACCCATCCGGATTTATAAGGATTATCAATGGCTCGCCCACGTCACCAGCGCAACGCTCAGGGAAGGTGTGATTCACAGATTCGGGTTCCCCAAAATTGCCAGCATTGTCGACATATCTTCTCCATACAATTTTGAAAGTACGGTAGGGAATTATTCAAAGGCGTTACTTTTCAGAATGAAAGAGATCAGCGTCGAACAGGACGTGGCCGGCATTATGAAGACCCTGGAAGAATTCCGGCCGACGGCTGTCTTTACCTATACCGGCATCATGCGGGAGCTGGCAACCCTGAAGAATAACGGCCGCGGTTCCAGGCTGAACATAAAAATTGTATGGACAACCGGTGAGATTCTTGACGATTTCACAAGGAGTTATATTGAAGAGGCTTTCCACTGTAAATGTTACAGTAAATATTCCTCAACGGAAGCCGCCCATGTCGCCCTTGAATGTCCTCAAAAGAAGATGCACATCAATTCCGATACCGTGACGGTGGAAATCGTCGATCAGCAGGGAAATGTATTGCCGCGGGGAAAGGAAGGCCGAATCGTCCTGACCTGTCACGATGGCGGCCGGGGAACCCCGATCATCCGGTATTCCGGGTGTTCGGATGTGGGGTATCTGTCCGATGAGCGCTGCAGTTGCGGATTGAAAACCCCCGTTCTGGGGCGGATTCTGGGACGACAGGTGGATTCGATTCATCTGCCTGACGGGAGGGTTTATCATGCGTTTGCGCTGATCGACCCGATGGGGGATATACAACGCAGGGAAGCAGCGGGCCTGATCCGCCAATATCAGATCGTCCAGGAAGACCTCCACAACATCACCTTCAGCCTGCTCCTGAATGAAGAAAGAACCGAGTCAGCCGAAGACTTCAGGAGGCTGAAGAAAGTTATTGAAGAGGATTACACAAAACTGCTGGGCCCGGATATTCATCTAACCGTGAAAAAGGTCAACGCCATTCCCAGGGGAACCAACGCGGCCGCTCCTGTTCCGCTGGTGATCTCCAAAATCAGAAAAGAAAATCTGAAGAAAATATAGTTTTTCGCGGCTTAAAGACAAAGCTTGCATGAATGCGGCTTCAAATCCGGATGAAGACCAAAATAAAAAAAGGAGGGAAAAATGATGTCTCAGAGTTTAATGGAATATTTCAACAGGCAGCCCCGTCTCGGCGTCCTGAGCACGAGCAGCAAGGCGGGTGAAGTCGATGCGGCCTATTTTGGATCGCCGCGCATGACGGATGAATCAACGATTGTGGTCGCCCTGGGGAAAAACAGAACACTGGCCAATCTCCAGGAAAATCCCCTTGCCTGCTTTCTGATCATGGAACCCGGTAAAACGATCTTTGAATGGAAAGGTCTGCGCGTCTACATGAAAATGACCGCGTGCGAAACATCGGGAGACACCATCGACATGATGAAAAAGATGCTGACCGAAAAAGTCGGCGCGTCGGCCGCCAGAATGATTCACGCGGCCGTTACGTTCTGCGTCACCGACGTCAGGCCGCTGGCCGATTTCGGACAGGGATGGGAAAAATCCATCTGAGCCTGATGCAGCGGCAAACCGGCGGGGATCAAAGCATGCATGTGACTTCATCCGCTCATTATCCGGGAAGATACCCGGTGACTGAAACCGCCCTGATTTGTCTTTTGGAAAAGCAACAATGATCCGTCCGGCAAAAATCATATTTTACCTCATCGAGTTGATCAACTGTTATGCTGCCGTCTATTATTCCAACTTTCTCTTTTTCTACCTGCGGCGGACATTCGGTTTCGGTGAACTGGAGAACCTGCTGACGGCGGCCCTGGGCGGGTTCATCTACATTTTCGCGTCCTGGCAGGGTGGCAAACTGGCCCAGCGTCATGGCGGCATGCGCCTGCTTTACGCAGGAACCTGCGTCGTTATTTTATCGCTGGCTCTGGGTATGATGCTTTCCACTCCGCCGGCGCAGGTGCTGATATATTGTTTGTGGACGGCAGGCATTTGTTTTATCTGGCCGGCACTCGAAGCTCTGATCAGCGAAGGATCGGGCGCGGAGCTCCCCAGGATGGTCGGCATCTATAACGTCACCTGGGCCGGCGGCGCGGCTGTAGCATACTTCACCACGGGTATCCTGATTGAAAAACTGGGTATGTCCAGTCTGTTCTGGCTGCCTCTGGCGCTCACAATCGCCGAACTTGCCCTGCTGCCCTGCGCGGCGCGGTTTCTAGAAAAAGACTATCGGGATACTGCGCCTCCTCTGCAGGAGGCGCACTTCACTTCGGTGGTCCATCCGGCGGACACCAAACGGTTCCTGCGGCTGGCCTGGATTGCCAATCCTTTTTCCTACGTGGCCATCAACACTGTCATCCCTCTGATTCCCTCCATTGCGGAGAAACTCGGCCTTTCCACGGGTATGGCGGGCATTGTCTGTTCGCTGTGGATGTTTGCCCGGTTGATCGCTTTTGCGGCTTTCTGGCAATGGAAGGGCTGGCATTACCGCTTCCGGTGGCTGGCCGGGTCCTGCCTGCTGATGATTGTCTGCTTTTTCGCCTTCCTTATGACGCATTCGCTAGGACTGCTTTTGCTTGCGCAGGTGGGTTTCGGACTGTCGATCGGGCTTATCTATTACTCATCGCTCTATTATTCCATGAACGTAACCGAAAATCAGGGGACAAACGCCGGCCTTCATGAGGCGATGATCGGCGTAGGCCTGTTTACCGGTCCGGCCGTAGGCGCTGTCACCCTTTATTTTTTCCCCTCCATCGCCGGCATCGGCGCCTGGTCCGTGGGTGGCCTGCTGTGCGCGGGATTTTCGGGCTTGCTCTTTGTAAGAAACTACCGGAAGAAACCGTAAAAACGTAATTTTTTTACCGCTTGATAATGGAATGGAGAAAGCTTATATTTTTTCAGTCTGAAAGCTGCGCGACATTTGAAAAAAGACGTCCTCACACATTTTTGAAGCCGGTTGGATTGTTTAAATGCATTCTTGCCGGACAGTGCCACTGATTTGAAATATTCTATTCTGTAATGCGACATGAAAGATATTTCCGCTGTCATCTGCACGCATAACGGGTCGAAGACATTAAGCAGGGCCATAGACAGCCTGATCCGGCAGCATCTGCATGCAGACTCCTTCGAAATCCTGATCATCGACAATGGTTCAACCGATCCAACGCGCGATATCGCATACGGATTCGATACCGTAAAAAATCTGAGATACATTTTTGAGCCGGAACTGGGCCTGTCGGTCGCGCGCAACACCGGGTGGAAAAATGCGGAGGGCGAATACGTCGCATATCTGGACGATGACGCAATTGCCTGCTCCGACTGGCTGGAAAAAATCCTGGCGGCCTTTCATAGCGTTCCGCATGCAGGCGCGGTGGGAGGCAGAGTCGAACCGGTCTGGGAAACGGACCCGCCGCAGTGGATTGACAATATTACGGGACGTTTTCTGTCTTTGCTGGACTGGTCTGAGGCTCCCATGGTTCTGGATGATTCAAAATATTTGGTCGGAACCAACATTGCCTTTCCACGAACATTGCTGGAGAGATTTTCCGGTTTTCCCACGGACCTCGGCAGAAAGGGCGCAAGTCTGATATCCAACGAGGAAATTGAGCTGATAGAAAAAATAAAAAAAGAAAACCATGTTGTTTACTATGATCCGGCCATCAGCGTAAAGCACCTCATTGATTCATCGAGGCTGCACCCGTACTGGTTCAGACAGCGCTTTTTTTCTCAGGGCGTTTCAGACGCCATTCTTTATCGTAGAAAAGAACGCCCTTCCGCGATCCGAACGATCGGAGCTTCAGCGGGAATTATGGCAACTATTCTGTTGAAGCCCCACAATCTTTTTTTTGCCGCCTTCCCGGCCCTCTTTCCCCGGACGTTATCCAGGTCTTACCGCTCCATCATCATGCTCGGGATGTTGTATGGACTGATCAGGATGAAAACCTAATGGCCAGACTGCTCATCATTTCCCCGACCCCCACCCATCCGCGGGATGCCGGCAACCGCGCCCGGATATTCTCGCTGCTTGCGGCGCTGAAGGCGGCCGGGCACCAGATTTACTTTGCTTTCGTGAAAATGGAAACCGGCGATGAAGAAGCCATGGCCATAACCTGGGACGGGTTTTACACCATCCCCTGTGACCGCCCGCGTGATCGCCTGTTCAAACGGATCGCCGATGACTGTTCACGGCGGGTTGGTTCCAAATTTCTTCTCCCCTATGGAATTGACGACTGGTATGCACCCGGGATTTCGCTCGAGCTCGAAAAAATTCGCCGGCAGGTAAAACCCGATGCCGTCATCGTTGAGTATGCTTTCCTTTCCAGGGCATTCGAATGCTTCGGACGGGATACTTTAAAAATTCTCGATACGCATGATATTTTCGGTGATCGGCACCGCATGTATCTGCAAAATGGCATGATGCAGCAATGGTTTTATACAAGCATACCCGGCGAGAAAAAGGCCCTCGACCGGGCGGATCTGATTCTGGCGATCCAGAAGAACGAAGCGGCTTATTATGCCGGGCTGACCGAACGGCAGATAATCACGGTCGGCCATGTGATTCCTTCGCTCGGAGAGAATATGAATGAGACCGGTAAAGCCGGGCGGCTGCTATTTGTCGGATCGGGCAACCCGATCAACATCGATGCGCTGAAGTGGTTTATTCAAAACGTATTCCCGGTCATCCGGCAGCGCGATACCGGTATTGAACTGGAAGTTGCAGGAGACGCCGCCAGCGCATTCCCGTCGCATGAAGGAATCATTCCGACCGGCCCGGTGCCTGATCTCACCCCTCATTATTGCAGCGCCACGGCTGTGATCAACCCGGTTCAATTCGGGACGGGGCTCAAAATCAAGACCCTGGAGGCGCTGGCCATGCACAAGCCTTTAATCACAACGTCCGCGGGAGCCCTGGGGCTTGAAGAATGGAAAGACCAGGCTTTTTTAAGCGCTGATGACCCACTGGAATTCGGCGGATGTATCCTGCGTGTGCTGTCCTCTCCGGAACTGCGTAACGCTTTAAGCCGCAAGTGCGCGGAGTTCAGCGTCATAAACAACGCCACCGCCATCAGGCCTCTGCTGGACATTCTGCGGCGGTTTTCTCCCGGTGCAAGCACTGCATCGTTTCACGGCAGCATGAGCAAGACATTCCGGAATGAAAATATTCCGCGGCGTCTGAAAGGATGAAAACGAATGCCCCTGAACCCCCAATCATCACGGCTCAGATTATTTTACAATTTATTCCTTTTTTTACTCAGACAGCCGGGACAATTTGCCGCCAGCCTGAATCGTCGCTCCATAAAAACCTTTCTGCGCATCTTTCTGCAGTGGCAACCGGCCGCCCTCGAAGATGAAATAAAAAGAAAAGTTCTTCAGGGGTATCGATTCGCGCAGGATACTCCTGGCCAATATTTCAGGATGCTGTCCATTCCGAAGGAAAAAAACAGGATTCTGGTCGTTGACCGTTTTCTTCCTGCTTATGATACCAATTCCGGGGCATTGAGGATGTATTCCATTCTCAATGTGCTGGTTGACCTTGGATGCCGCGTGACGTTCATTCCCGAAAATCTGGAATCCCGCGAGCCATACGTCAGCATATTAAGAAGCAGGGGCATTGAAACCGTCTGCGGGTACGTTAACGTGGAAGACTACCTGAGAAAAAACGGCCCGCGCTTTGACGTTGTGATTCTTTCTGAAGCCCTGGCTGCAATCCATTTTATATCTCTTGTCCGTGCATACGCCGTTAATGCCACCGTCATCTATGACACGGTCGATCTGCACTGGATAAGGCTGGAAAGAGCGGTGGCGATTACGGCAGACGCACAGGTGAAGGAGGAAGCCGAATATTTCAAAAAAATCGAACATTGCCTGATCGGAGGCTCGGATGTGATTTTTACCGTCACCCAAACGGAAAAGGACCTGCTGCTGACGGAAAACCCCGCGCTGGATGTTCATGTTGTTCCCAACGTGCATGACGCCATTCCGGGTGATCCCTTGCCCTTCAGCCAGCGAAGGGATTTGATGTTTATCGGCCATTACTACCACCAGCCAAACGTTGATGCGGTGAAATACTTTACAAAAGAGGTATTGCCGCTCATCCGGCAGCGCATACCGGGAATTAAATTCTACATTGTCGGCAGCAACCCGACGCAGGAAGTAATGAATCTGCAATCCGACGATGTGATTGTCACCGGATATGCGCCGGATGTGTCCTCCTATTTCGGCCGCACGCGGGTATTTGTCGCGCCGCTGCGCTTCGGCGCCGGAATGAAAGGTAAAATCGGCCAGAGCATGGCCTTCGGATTACCGGTCGTAACGACGGACATCGGCGCGGAAGGAATGGGACTGGAGAACGGCAGGCACGCACTGATTGCAAACGGCGTTGAGGACTTTGTGCGCGCCGTGGAACATCTGTATTCGAATGAAGAGCTGTGGCAACGCCTTGCGGCGGAATCCAGGCAATTTATCCATAATGCCTATTCAACTTCCGCGATGACATCAACCCTGTCGGCGATTCTGGATCAGATCGCGAAAAAGGAACCGGTATACGGCCTCTCACGGGACATGCTGAGCAGAATACAATCCGCCGCGCACAATCCGAATCTGGAACTCAGGGCGGTATCCGTCAAAAAAGAATGGAGAAGGATCGAGCCGGTCTATGAACTGGCGGTTCGATCCTTGTTCAACCTCGAGCAGATTGCAAATGCAAAGTTTCATGCGGATCTGGATATGGATCCGGTCACGCAGCGATTACTTCAGCAGTCGACGCATAATGTTTTTCGGGCAACGGCAATCAAAAGGATGATGACGGGGGTTCGCGATAAAGAATAAAATAGCCGCTTTTCCGGTGAACGTTCTTCTGCCGGTGCAATGACACCGATCACCAAACCGGCAAGCTGCAAATTCTTTATAATAAAAAGCTTATTCCAGAAACCGGCAAATCTGACCGCAGATAATCCCCAGATAGGTTCCCACGATATTTCCCAGTATAGCCAGCAGAAGCCCGACGGAAGCCAGGCCCGGCTCATATACCGCCGCAACAACCGGTGCGGAGGCTACTCCGCCGATGTTGGCCTGGCTGGCGGTGGCAACCAGAAACAGCGGTGCTTTGAGCAACTTTGCCCCGGCCAGCAAGATCGCGACATGAATGGCAACAATCACCAGCCCGGCGACAATCAGAATTGCCGCGGAGCCCATGTCCGCCAGGGCGGCTCTGGCGCCGATTGCCGTGAGCACGAAATACAACAGATAACCGCCGATCCGGGACGAACCGGATGACTCCAGACGTTTCGCCGGCGTAAAGGATAAAGCCAGCCCCATCAGGGTCACAATGACAATCGTCCAGGCGTACGTCGAAAACACACCGGGAATAACCGGCAGTAACCCGGCAACGGCACGCGATACAAAAGCGCCTGTCCCGGCGATCAGCAGCAGCACAATGGCCATCCCGGGGCTTATGCGCCGGGAAACGGTTTTCCCGAACTGAATTCGCCAATGCAGGTCTTCCATTACCTGCCGATCGGATTTGTTCCATGCGTCAAAAACACCCTGCCAGTGCGCCGCCGCAATCAGGATTCCCATCCAGAGATACGGAATCACCGTATCGACAACCACCATCGGTGCAAAAACCGCATCGGGGACGGACAGCGCTTCCTTGACCGCAATCATGTTGGCGCTGCCGCCTGTCCACGAGGCGGAAAGCGCCCCGAAACCTCCCCAGAAGCGGCTCCCCACAAATGTTTTGAATATCAGAAAACTGACAACAGCCCCGAGCATGATGCCGAAAGCGCCGATAAAGAACATGGCCAGCGCCCGCCCTCCCAGGCGCAGGACAGCCGGCAAATCCACGCTCATCAGAAGAAGCAGAAGGCATCCGGGCAGAATGTACTGAGTAATATATCCCAGAACCGGCGCCCGGGAATCGATGATGCCGCAAATGGACGCCAGCAGAGGAAGAAAATAAATCCAGAAAATCGGCGAGACAACGGCAAAAAGCCTGGAGAGGCTCTTTCTTCGAGACGCATAAAGAACGAGTGCTTCCAGGATTAATAAAAAGATGACAATCAAAACAGGGTTCGTGAGCATGGTTGGAAAAGTATTACATCGGCCGGCAATATTCAAGAGCGAAGTCCTTCGGGCATCGTTTTCCGCTTCAGCGTGGGAAAACAGCAGGGAGATGATGCACAGCCGTGTTTTTCCTGCTTCCCATTCCTTCATTTGATGATAGAATGCGCTATGAAAACTGGCTCACAGTATGGAAGGAATACAAAATGATAAAGGGAAGCGGGGCATTAACGGCAACCGGAATAAAAAAACTGGCTTACCTTCCTTCATATCTGCAATACTTTACCTGCAGAACCCGGTATTTATTCATTTTCAGTCATATGAGAAGCAGATCATCCGTGCTTTGCCATATTCTCGGAAGCAACCCCGGCATATGCGGCTACAGCGAATTGCAGTTATCCTACTTGAACCGCATGTCCCTGATCAACATGCGACGATTACTGCAGGAAGACCTGGGCGGCAACCTCAGGAATAAATATCTGCTGGATAAAATCCTTAATGATTACCTGATTTTTTCGGATAACGTCTTGAAAATTACAAAACCCAGAGCCATCTTTTTGTTAAGAAAGCCGGAAAGCACGATTCAAAGCATCATCCATATGGGAGATCTTACGGGGATAGAATGGTATAAGGACCCCGTGAATGCCGCGAATTATTATTGTTCCAGACTGTCGAGTCTTGAAGAACTTGCCGGGAAATTTGCGGGAAATTATTTTTTTATAGAGGCGGATGATCTCCTCGATCATGCGGACTGCATTCTGGATCGTCTGACCGGATGGCTCGGCCTTCCTGTGCCTCTCAGTAAGAGCTATTCAACATTTAGCCATACGGGTAAACCCGGTTACGGAGATCCCTCACCCAATCTGAAATCCGGAACTCTGAAACGGACGGAAGATCATCCGGATATACGGATTCCTCCGGATATTCTGCAAAGAAGCGAATCTGCTTATGTAAAATGCATGGATATTCTGTGCGGGACAATGAATCGGCGTTAATTCATTGACACAAAATTGACCTTTGTATTAATATGATTTTTATTCAGATTGCCTGATGATCGATAGACAGGATGAAATATGATAATCCTCGTTAGCATAATCGTTCTTGCCGTCGCCAGCCTGTTTATGGTCATCCTTTATAACCGTCTGGTCTCAGGCCGTAACGAGGTTAAAAACGCCTGGAACGCCATTGACGTTCAGTTGAAAAGACGGCATGATCTGATTCCGAACATCATCGAACTGGTCAAAGTCTATGCTTCCCACGAGCGCCAGACATTGAACGCCGTGATCGAGGCGCGTTCAAAGGCGCTGGCGGCTTCCGAAAATATTGAGGAACGGGCAAAAGCCGAAAAGGCCCTGTCGGCATCCCTCGGATCTCTCTTCGCGCTGGTGGAAGCTTATCCCGACCTGAAGGCCAGCGAAAGCTTTGCCGCCCTGAAGACGGAACTGGTCGCAACGGAAAACAGAATCGGATTTGTCAGGCAGTATTACAACGACACGGCCCTGCGGTATAAAAATCGTGTGGAAATGTTTCCCGGCAATATCGTGGCCGGCCTGTTCAATTTCCGGGCGGAACCTTTCTTTCAACTGGATGACGATAAAGAACGTGTGGCTCCACAGGTTAAACTATAATTGAGACAAACAATTTCAGAACGGTAACAGAAAGGAGTTTATATGTCAGAGACGGTAGCCAATATCGGATGGTCGATAGTTTTTTCACTGATTGGCGGTCTGGTCGGAATGCTTCTCGTGCTGGTGAGTTCAGCACTCGTACCCAGGCTGATGGGCAAACTGACGCCGAACATCGATGAAGAGAAGGAAATTGTCCGGGGCAACTCCGCCGTGGCCGAATACTTCGGCAGGATCGTGGGGGCGTGCATTATCGGCCTGAGCATTGTTGTAGCGGCCGCCGTGCTGGGCGGGATACTATCCGCTCTTCATTGAAAGCCGCCCATCGCAGGCTTCGGACCGCGCGGGCAGGATCAATAAAAAAGTTTTCCCGAATTTCATTTTGTGAGAGAGCTTATGAAACATTGGATCGTTCTTCCGGCAGTGATTATGCTTGTTCTGCTTGCTTCAACTTCCGCGTTCGCGCGGGGTGGCGGCGGCTGCCTGGCCGGAGGCACGCCTGTTCTCACGCCGACAGGTATCACCGCCATAGAGAAGCTGCGTCCGGGTGATCCGGTCTTAAGCGTTTCCGGTGGAAAGTTGCAAACCGGCACAGTCAAAGCACTGACGGAAGTCCGGCCGGACAATTATGTGGAAATCGTAACCGGAGAGCATAAATTTCTCGTTACACCGGAGCATCCCATCCTGGTCGGCCCCGGAGAATACCGCATGGCCGGGCTATTACGGAAAGGCGATCGAGTCTATCAAGCCCGCCATGGAGGCCTTGAGACCGCATCCATCCGTTCCGTCCGGCGTGTCGAGCCTCGCCAGCCCGCCTACAACCTGCTGGTCATGCCCGGAGGGACATTTATCCCGGCGGGTATTGTCGTGCACAACAAGGGCTGTTTTCTTCCCGACAGCGAGATTTTGAAATCCGATGGCGCCCGAAAACTCATCAGCTCCGTCCGGCGCGGAGATGAATTACTCGCGTATTCACCGGAAGGCGGGATTGTTCATACCCGGGTGAGGGAGGTTATCCGCCACCGGGTGGACGAGTATTTCATGCTGAAGACCGCCCACATCACGCTGCGGGTAACGGCCGAACATCCGTTTTACACGGGGAACGGAACGTTCAGAACGCTGGAAACCCTTCAGACGGGCGACGCCATTTTTGCCTGGGACGGTCAAGCCCTTTCCAAACAGCGGATTGTTTCTCTGGAAAAAGTTCACGCACGCGTCCGGGTTTTCAACCTGCAGACCGATCATCCCAATACATTCTTCGCCGCGGGAGTGGCCGTGCATAATAAGGGCGGAGGCGGAGGCTGTTTCCCCGCCGGCACTGAAATCCGGACCCCGTCGGGTCCGGTTCCCATTGAAAAACTTTCGGCAAACGATCCGGTTCAATCCGTCGACCACGACGGGAAAATCATCACCGCCCGCGTGGAGAAGATATTCACTTCTTTAAGCCGCGTCCTGACGGTGCGAACCGACCGGGGTGAACTGCTCACGACCATCGAGCATCCGATCGGATTAACCGACGGAACCTACCTTGAGGCCGGCCTGCTGCAACCCGGGCAAAAAGTCCTTTTCCGGGACCGGGGTGCTTCTGTTTCGGCCACGGTTCTCGAGACAGAGCAGAGCAGGGAAAAGAAGCCGGTGTATAACCTCAGTGTGAATCAGCCGCATACCTTCCTTGCGGAAAATTTTGTCGTCCACAACAAAGGCGGCGGCGGCTTCAGCCATTCGAGCTCTCACAGTTCAAGTTCCCGCAGTTCAGGATCGGGCAGTTCTTCAGGAGACGACGCTCTGGGATGGACGATTCTGACGATCTTCGCCGGGACGGTGATCATCATTATCGTGAAAAGCAGGAAAGCTGGCAAAGAGGAAAACCTGGATTATGTATACAGCCGGGCACAAATCGACAAAAAGGCGGCAAAAACGGAAAAGCTGCTTAACTTCATCAGCCGGCAGGATTTGGCCATGTCGCCGCAGGAATTGCGTTCCCTGACTGAGGCAATTTTCCGCAAGCTTCAGGACTGCTGGCAGAAGCGTGACTACGCGCCCATGAAATCGCTGCTCATGGACGATCTTTTCGCCCAGCACACGGCGCAGCTTCAGGGGCTTACCCACAACCACGAGATCAATAAGCTGGATAACCTCCAGGTCAAACAAGTGGACATCGTCAACATCCGCTACCCGGAAAAACCCGATCTGCGCGAATTTACCGCGCTGATCACCGCTTCGGCACGCGATTACTATATTGACGACCGCACCGGCGGCTTTCTGCGGGGTGACAGCGGTTCCGCCACGTTCCAGGAATTCTGGACATTTCAGTTTACCGGCAAAAACTGGCTGCTGCGGGAGATCGAACAGTCCGGCGAATCCGATATTCTGAAGGACGATAACTATGTCGAAATGCTAACCGACCGGACGATCAAGGGAATTTACGAAGAAACCGCCGCCAAAGAAGGAGCAGCCGGACCGTGGCTTACCAGAGGAATCCAGGATAAAGCCACGCGCATAGAGCGGATGCTGAACTTCCTTGCACAGACGGATAAAATATGGGATCGGCGGCTGATGCTGGAGCGGGCAAGGAAAATTTTCCTGGATATTTACCTTGCGCGTGAAAAAGGCGATCCCACGCAGATGCCCGCCACTGAGTTATTCCCGCAGGTTGCGGACAGCCTGGCAAAAATACTGCGCGAGTGGCAGATGCAGGGAACAACCGTGGAATACAGAAATATCTGTGTGCGCAAAGCCGAACTGATTCTGATCCGGAACTACCCCGATCCGGCAAAAGACGAGTTTACCGTGCGCATCAGCGCGCATGCCCAGCAAATCCTGCACAAGGGCAACCGCATTTTAAGCGAACAGCCGTATGTTACGCCTTTTGAGGAATACTGGACATTCGGCCGTCTGGATAATGTCTGGAAACTCAAGGAAGTATTGCCGTCATCCCGCGGCGAAAAGATGATTGCGGAGGAAAACGTGGATCAGGAAAGCTCGCCCCAGCAGATGCAGTGGTATTACCGCCAGACCCGCGCCAATTGAGATTTTATCCGGGGAAATGATGGACAACCATTACCGGAAGAGATAAACTGTTCAGGCAGGCTTCCAAAGAAAGGAAACAAAATGATGAAACCCTTTAAAACAGCGTTTTCAGTAACGCTCCTTTTTTGCTTGATCATTTCATTCACCGGCATTTCTATCGCGGATGAGTCGCTCGAAGAAAATTGCAGCAAATGTTGCGAAAACAGGAAGCTGGTCTGTTTTAACTTGAATCCGGACAGAAGACTTTGCACCGCGCAATATGAAAAATGCATGGAGACGTGTAAATCGCTGGGGACGGTTTCTTCAGACTGGGGGGATTGCTGGTCTCCACCCCCGGATCATGATGAACCCTGAGGATTTCATTCATCCATACTAAAGGATTCCGGTATTTTCTTTGTTTATTTCGGCTGAATCCGACTTTTAGCTGGTCTTCCGGCAGATCCATGATTTTCGAAAGATCCTTTGAGAAAAGACAGAAACCGCTCATGAAGCTGCTGCTGGACTGCACCCACGTCTACAATCATCCGCACGTCAATTCAGGGATTCAGCGTGTAGTGCGTAATATCATATCCCGACTGGATCAGAACCGGGATATTGCCTGTGCCCTCCCCGTCATCCTGAAAAATAACAAAATTTACGAAGTAAAAAAACTGATTCCGGATACCGACGGCTCCAACAGGTTTCGCGCCCGCATGATATCCGTGAGAGAACAATACGGCATGTACTACCCCCGGATCATTGAACACCGGCCGTTTCAGTCGTCGCCCAATATGCGCCGCGCTGTGTTTGTGCCGTTTAAACTCGGAGACATGTTCCTGCATATTATCGTTCAGGCGGCTTCCCGTTTTTGCGAAAAAAGAGAAATCGGCAAACGCATTGTTGAATTGACGGTGACATCGGGTGATACCCTGGTTTTACTCGATTCATCCTGGCAACCGGATGCTCTTGAACAGCTTGAAGCGCTGAAGCCCCGCGGAATTAAGATGGTTTCCGTAATCTATGACCTGATTCCCCTGACACATCCCCAATTTTGCGATGAAGGCCTTCGGGTTTCTTTTACACGGTGGTTTGAGTGGGTCAGTCGAACCGCAAGCGGTTTTATCGCCATCTCGAAAACGATACGGGATCAGATCGAAAACCATTTGTGCAGCAGAGTCCCGGATGTCAGGACTAACAATCAACCATGGTTCGATTTTTTTCATCTGGGCTGCGAACTCGATCTTTCTCCAAAAAGCGGAGTGGTTCGTCCGAAGGTTAAGAAACCTTTCCGGGACAGCCGGTCCGTCTATTTAATGATCGGTACGATCGAACCCAGAAAGAACCATGCCTTCCTTCTGGACGCATTCGAAATGCTCTGGCAAAAAGATCAGCGCCTGACGTTATATTTTGCGGGAAAAGTTGGTTGGAAATGCGATGCATTGATCAAGCGCATCAAAACCCACAACCAGTATAACCGGCGTTTATTCATGTTCAATGACCTGAGCGATACGGAACTGGAATATTGTTATCAACAGGCCCGCTGCCTGGTATTGCCGGCCTGCGTGGAGGGATTCGGACTTCCCCTGGTCGAGGCGATGCAGCGCGGGTTGCCGGCCATGGCCAGTGACATCCCTGTTTTTCACGAGATTGGCGGTGACTTTATCGCCTACTTTGATCTTGAGAAACCGGAAGCCCTGGCGGCGCTGGTGCGCGAGTATGAAGCCACCGGAAGGTTCCCGGCGGTTAAACAGCTAAAAGACTGGTCCGGGTTGACGTGGGATGATTCAGCAAAACAGTTCCTGACAAGAATTGTGAATCACCTTGGCTGAAATCTCCAATGGCACCGGAACTCACAGGACAGACAATCTGGGTTCAATCGCTGCGGTCTGTATTTCTTCTTGCATCCATTTCCACAAACTGTATATGTAAGGAGCATCAAGGAGAATACACATGCCGAAAATAAAAACGACAGGATATCTCAGCATCGCATTTCTGCTTTTACCTCTTATTGCTTTTGCCGGGAACCAGCAGGAGGTTAAAGAGCATAAAGTTGTCAGGGGCGACACCCTCTGGGGCATCTCAAAGGCTGAATTGAACGATCCTTTCCTCTGGCCCAGAGTCTGGAAGGATAATCCCGGAATCAAAAATCCTAACCGGATCTATCCCGACCAGATCATCCGGATTCCTCCTGATCTTGTTCCCGGAGACAGGAGCCCGGAGGACGTCTCCATAAAATCTGTCGCGGCGCCCCGGGAATCCGTTATTTCAGTAAGACAGCAGGATCAGACGACGGAAAAGGAATTAACACCAAAACCCGGATCGTCATCCTCCCCGCAGGAATCCGTCGTTGACACACCGAAGCGCTATCAGGGAATTAAAGGCATTATATTGTACAGCGGGAAAATCATTGAAGGGCAAATCATCAGCATGAACGCGGAAATTCTGAAGATCCGGACGCAGGATGGTAAAGTCAGGACCTGTTCATTTGAAAGGGAAGTCAAAAACTTTATTAAAGAGTGAACATCCATCAAGATTCCAGCGGCATATGCCGGCTGTTTGATTGCAGCCGGCCGGTCCGTTAAGGAGGCCTCAAATGTCCGACGTCAAAGTAACCGTCAAGTCGGTAAAGGGTTTCTGTTCCGCCGGGTATAAAGCAGGCGACTATTTCTTACTCAAAGACGGCCTGATGATTGAACCGGGAAAACCGGCGGGCCTTTGCATTTATGCGCTGCCGGCTCTGATCCCGTATCTGACCGCTTATTGCCGGGAAACCCCGCCCGGGGACTGGATCAACAACAAAAACGAACTCCAGTGCCCGGATAACGACAACGCGGTGATCTTCGGGCTGGAACGAATGGGATAACCGGTCCGCGGCGGCGATTCACCTCAATTTATCCTCGCCTGTAATCCCGGCGGAAAAAGTGGACATCCTTAAAATTCTGAGCTAAAAGAAGCGCAGTTTACGGGAACGACAAATGTTCTTTGTACGGGCGGCGCAGCCGCCGGACAGGAACTCCGCGGAAAACAATTTAAACCAGAGGGGTATGAAGATGAGCAATACAGTTTTAAAAGAATCAAAGGACGGCATCCTGCTGCTGACACTGAACAGGCCCGACAAAAAGAACTCTTTTAACTCCGAGCAGTGGAAAGCTCTGGCAGCCGAACTGGATGCCGCCCGCCAGGATGATGACATTACGGTGGCGGTTGTCACGGGTGCCGGAAGTGATTTTTCCGCGGGCCAGGACTTGAAGGATGCCGCCGCTCCGGGAGCGCTCATGAGTTACCGGATTCTGGAGCGCGCGATCGTCGATTTTGATAAACCGCTGATTGCCGCGGCCAAAGGAGTCGCCGTCGGAGGCGGCGCGACGATGCTGTACCACTGCGATGTGGTTTATGTCGGTGAAAGCCTGCGGCTGCGCATGCCTTTCAACAGTCTGGCCATGGCGCCGGAATTCGCCAGCAGCTACATGCTGCAGGCCATCGTCGGTCCTCAGCGTGCGGCCGAGTTTCTGATGACGACCCAGTGGATAGACGCCGACACGGCCGTGCAGGCTGGAATCGCCTCCCGCAAATTCAAGGATGATGAGCTTTTGCAAAACGCCATGGCGAAAGCGGCTGAAATCGCCCAGTGGCCTTTGATTTCTCTTCGCGAGACCAAAAGATGTTTAAAACTGGCGCACAAGGCGGGCATCGAAGCCGCCCTCAAGATCGAACATGAGGCCATGGACAAACTGGCAGACACCCCGGAAAAAACAGAGGCACTCATGGCTTTCATTGAAAAGCGAAAACCCGATTTTCGCAACCTGAGAAAAAAGTAGTGTTCTATTGCTCACACACCGTCACGGGTCCGATATGACACAACGCATCTCCTTTCAAGACTGGCTGCCCTGGATTGCCGCAGCCGCCGGCGGCATCCTGGCATTTCTCGGTTATGCAGGGTTTGACCAGTTTTATCTGGAATGGATCTGTCTGGTCCCCATCCTGTGGGCCATCCGCAATCAGAGCCCTCTGCGCGCATTTTTCATCGGCTGGGTTGCCGGCATCATCGGACACGGCGGCGGCTTCTACTGGATCATCTACATGTTCGAGCAGTTCGCGGGACTTTCCTGGCCGCCGGCGCTGCTGGGTCTGCTGCTGCTCGCGGCAGCCAACGGCATTGTCTTTGCAGTGTGGGCCGGGCTCACTCGGCTGATCACCGGGAAAACCGGCTGGAGCGTCATCTGGGTGGCTCCGGTCATCTGGACGGCGCTGGAAAAATTCTGGCCGGAAATTTTTCCCAACTACCTGGGAGCCAGCCAGTACAAACTGACGGCGATCACACAGATTGCCGATGTTACCGGTATTCTTGGCGTTACGTTCCTGCTTGTCTATGGCAATGCTCTGATCTACACAATCATCGAACGGCGTTTGAACCGGCAGTCTTTCGACTGGAGGCCCGCGGCGGTTTTTATCACGGTGATCGCGCTGGTGCTGGTTTACGGAACTGTTCGCATCCACGGCGTTGAACAAGACATAGCGGCGGCGGATCATCTGACGGTCGGTCTGGTGCAGGCCAACCGCGGAATGCAGGAAAAGCATCTCTACCGGAACCAGGTGCTCCAAGAACATCAGGAAATGTCCAGAAAGATGACCTTCTCCCATCCAGTCGATCTGATCGTGTGGCCGGAGAATATCCAGGCCTCCGCCATTACGTCCCGGACGGGCCAGTTGCCCCCAGGCTTGCTGGGCGATTTTGGCGCCCCCGTGCTGTTCGGCGCGATTTTGAAGATCGACACGGGGCGGGAAACCCGTTTTTACAACAGCGCCGTTCTCGCGGACTCCAGAGAACAAATGATCGGCACGTACGACAAAATGGTGCTCGTCCCCATGGGCGAGTATATTCCCTTCGGCGACACGTTTCCGATTCTGTATTCCTGGTCGCCATACTCCGGAAGGCTGTGGCCCGGAGAAAACCTTGAACCGCTGATGCTCGGATCTCACGCGATCTCCATCAATATCTGCTATGAAGATATTTTTCCCGGCCAGATCCGCATGCTGATGAAGGGAGGAAAAGACCATCTCATTCCCGAGGTGATGTTCAATCTGACCGATGATTCCTGGTACGGCGACACCATCGAACCCATGGAGCATCTGGCACTGGCAAGTTTCCGGTCCATTGAACACCGGCGGACGCTGGTGCGCTCGACAACCACCGGTATTTCCGCCATCATCGATCCCCTGGGAAGGCTTAACCTGCGCACCGGTCAGTGGACGAGGGAAACTCTGGTCGGCCGAATTCCCATGATGAAAGGACGAACGATTTACGCTCTCACAGGCGACTGGCTGGGCTGGCTGTGTCTGGTTCTCCTGTTGACCGGCATCGGCCGGGTCTATCAATTCTCCCGCCGCCTGCGGCAGGATAATCCGATGACCGGTCCGAAAGAAAAAAACTCGATAAAAAAACAAAAAGCAACGGAAATGCTGTCAAGTAAAACCGGGATTCCCCTTTCGGATGTGGCGGCAAGTAAATAAGAGATTTCTCTTTTATGCAAAAATACAAGGCAATGCCGCGCGCCAACCAGCACTCTCACCCTGTCGTTCGATGGTTCATTCGCCTGGCCATCATTATCGGCCTTTTAATTTCGCTTTATTCTTCCGTGGTTGTCGGTTTGTTTGATCCCGTTTACTACGCCATCAAAAGCGCTGAATGGACAAAAATAATCATCCGTCCCAGTCTGCTGTGGGTGTCCATGGGATTTTTACTGCTAGCTTTTCGAACCGTGCTCTGGTTCATTTACAAACCTTTTCCCTCGGCAACGACCGATCAGGCACCCATGCTGACCGTCATTATACCCGCTTACAACGAAGGAGCCATGGTCAGAAAAGCCATCGACTCCGTCGCCGGGGCGAAATATCCCAGAAACAGGCTGGAAATCATCGCAGTTGACGACGGCAGCACGGATGACACATGGCAATACATTCACCGGGCCGCCCTGGAGCATGGCAACCTGGTTACCCCCGTTCGTTTTGCAAAAAACCAGGGAAAACGCGCGGCACTGGCAGAGGGATTCCGGCGTGCCCGGGGTGAGTTTGTCGTCACCATCGATTCCGACAGCGTCATCGAAGAAGACACCTTGCTGACCATTGTCGGCCCTTTCAGAAATCAGCATGTGGGAGCGGTTGCCGGAAAAGTAGTTGTTTACAATCGGGGGGAAGGCTTCATCCCGCGCATGCTGCATGTCCGCTTTATTTTATCCTTTGACTTTCTGCGGGCAACCCAGTCCGCCTACGGTACGGTTTATTGCTGTCCCGGCGCGCTGTCCGCCTACCGGATGTCCGTTGTTCGTGAAGTGCTGGATGAATGGCTGCAACAAACTTTCATGGGAACTCCATGCACTTACGGTGAGGACCGGGCGCTGACGAACCTGATCCTGGCGAAGAATCTGAACGCCGTATATCAGCGGTCCGCCGTGGTCCACACGATTGTCCCCAGAACCTACAAACAGCTTTGTCGAATGTACCTGCGCTGGGACAGAAGCTATATCCGGGAAGAAATTATTTTTGCCGGGATTGTCTGGAAGCGCCCCCTGGGCATCCGCCTGATTGCCATCTGGGATAAAATCATCACTAATTTGCGTTTCCCAATCGGTTATGCCAGCCTTATTTTACTGGTGTTTCTTACCTGGCAGGACCCGACAACCATCTTACGTCTGCTGTATGCCATGGGCATCATCTCCTTCTTCAACATGCTCTACTACCTGCACAGCGAACATTCCTGGGATTTCGTTTACGGAATCTTCTACGCATACTTTTCCTTCTTTTCCCTCTTCTGGATTTTCCCGTACGCGGCAGCGACGCTGCGATCTCGCTCCTGGATGACCCGCTGATTTACCATGAGACAATGCCGAGTCTCTGCCTGTGCCGGGATTTCTGATTGATTTATTGCGTCTTTTTCCCTATAAAAGGATCACTCAAAAAATACCGTTTCAATTTACCCGATGATTAGTCGTTCGCTCACACCGCTTTGGAGATTTGACATATGCCGCAATCTGGTCCCACGCAGCCCGAAAAACAGATCCGCAGGGCAGTCAGTTTCAAGTTTCTTTGCATAACACTCGTCTGTCTCATCTTTGTTTACATTGTCTATTTAATCTGGGAGTCCGATAATGGTTATGCTTACCGTCAATATTTCTTCGTATCCAATCGGGAAATTTCAATGGACTTCAACCTTCTTACATCAATGTCCCAGCCTGAAAGTGAGCAGAAGTTTCAACTCAGATGGCAGTGTGTCCATAAACCGGATCAGTTTGGTGATTATTACTGTGCCGATTCAATCGTTAAATGGAATGACATGCCGGCCATGCACGTTGTCTTCTGGTACAGAAGTCAGGTTTTGTCAGCCGCCAAGATTGATGTGCCTTCCTGGTATCATGATCGCATTATCACATATTTAACCGAGAATTACGGTTTTCCGCACTACTACTCGACAAGAGATAATTTAAGGAATCTGATCGTAGGTGTCGCATCAATTTATCAGGGCGCCGACAGAAGAGACCTGAATGAAACCATCGCCGATCTCGGAGTCTGGCGGCTGCCTTCCGGTGCCCAGTTGATCGTGAATATGAAAAGGCACATCAACCTGATGCAGTGGGACACCATTTTATGGATATCGCAACCATCGGCCTGTAAAGAAGAGGAGTTCTAGACAAAGGAGAGCATCATGATCAGTTTTTCACTACAGGATAAAGTAGCCTTAATTACCGGGGCCAGCCGCGGCATCGGCGAGGCAATTGCACTGACACTGGCCGGTTACGGAGCGCATTGCATTCTGACCAGCCGAAAAATCAATGATCTGAAAACCGTCGAAAAGAAAATTCGTGATGCAGGTGGAAAAGCGGATTCCATCGTCTGCCACATGGGGGATATCCGCCAGATTGAAACGCTGATCCGGGAAATTGATGAGCGTTTCGGAAAACTCCATATCCTGGTCAATAACGCCGCAACCAATCCCCACTTCGGCCCACTGCTTACGGCGGACGAAGGAATGTGGGACAAAACTCACGAAGTGAATCTCAAGGGACCTTTTTTTCTGATTCAGAAAGCCGCGCCGCTTCTGGCGGCTTCCGGCGGCGGTTCCATCATCAACGTGGCTTCCATCAACGGCGTAAGCCCCGGATTCAACCGCGGCATTTATTCCATCAGCAAGGCCGGTGTGATTCTCATGACCAAAGCCTACGCCCAGGAACTGGCCCCGAAAAAGATCCGGGTCAACGCCCTTCTGCCGGGGCTTACCGAAACAAAATTCGCAGGCGCCCTTTTCGATGACGAAAACATCTATCGCGAAGCCGTCAAAAACATCCCCATGGGCCGATCCGCAAAACCCGAAGAGATGGCCGGCGCAGTTTTGTATCTGGCGTCCGATGCCTCATCGTTTACAACGGGTATCTGCCTCACGTGCGACGGAGGAAGACTGATCTAACCTGAACCGACGTCGCAATTCACCTTGACATCATGGAATGAATACCCCAATATTTCCTCATGGGACGTAAAGCTTACTTCCAACATGAGGATTTCCTCGACGCCGCCGTAAAGATTATCGCCGAAGACGGGCTTGCCGCCCTGACCATTTCGGCGCTGGCCAAGCGTATCAACGCGCCTGTCGGTTCGGTTTATCACCGGTTTGCATCGCGGGATGCGCTTCTGGCTGAAGTCTGGTTGAAGATTATCGAGTCTTTTCAAAATGAATTTTTAAATCTGCTCAAAGAAGACGGCCTCCAGGCGACGCTTTCCTGCCTGCAGTGGGTTCGCCGTCATCCCAAGGAAGCGCGGATCATGCTGTTGTACCGTATGCGTGACCTCACCTCCGGCAAATGGCCGCAGGATCTGCGGGAACATGCACGCCGGCTTGATCAGGACCTGCACGATGCCGTCGCCGTGTTTATCAAGAAAGAATTCGGAAAGGTCACTCCGGAAAACATCGACCGGGCAATCTTTGCCATCTATGATGCCCCCATCGGAATGATCAGCCGATATCTGCGAAATAACAAAATTCCGCCCGCATCCACCGCAAATCTGATTCGTGAAACCTACGAAGCGATTATTGTCAATGCGAAGAAATAGCGAAGAATGAACCGTTTGCGCCTTCTTCAGTCTCTCGGATAATCCGTGGATTCTTTTCCCTGTTTTCCTCATTGTCGATCCGCTTCTTTTTGATTTTTTTATCCTGTATCCTGAAATGAGCTTGACAGGTTTTATATTAGAATGTATATTCTAATATAAACATTCTAATTAGATGATGAATATTCCCGGTTCCGGGTATATTGAATCGATGATCTTATCAGGGAGGTTTTTATGGAAATCGGAAAACACTGGTCCACCATCCAATCCATTTTTGAAGAAGCGTTTAGAAGCTGCATGCATTTCGCTGTGGCAACTGTCGGTGAGGACGGATCACCTCACATTACACCGATCGGAGCACTGCTCCTGCGGGATAATCAAACCGGCTTTTATTTTGAAGAGAACCCGATAAAATTGCCGCACAATCTCAAAACCAATCCCCGTGTCTGCGTCATGGCCGTCAACGCCGACAAGCTTTTCTGGGGCAAAGCACTGATGGAGGGGGAATTTCCCGCCCCGCCGGCCGTCAGACTCTCGGGCATCACCGGCCAGCCCCGCAAAGCCACCCCTGAGGAGATTGCCCTCTGGCAGGCAAAAATCGCGCCGTTGAAAGGCCTTAAGGGTTATCAGCTTTTATGGAGTCATTTTTCAACCGTGCGGGACATATCTTTTGATTCTTTTGAACCGGTGGAAACAGGAGAAATGACGAGAGGACTCTGGCATTGATCATGACACCTGAAAATAAAATGAGGAGGATCAATATAATGTCTGGAAACGTTGTTGCTCCCGACAAGGATCAAATCAAGGAAATTGTCTGTAAAAACTGGATAACACATGATGCCATGTGGTTTTACCACTGCTTAAAGGAATTCGGCATCGAAAAAACAAACCAGTTGAACAAGGCCGCCATCCGGGACATGTCCACTATCGAAATTAAACGCATCCAGAAAGCTCTCCACACGGAGAAGATTACTTCTTTCGCTCAATTTACCGCATTCATGGATCAGGCAATGGCCATCGCCACCGGAAAATTCATGAAATACACTTACACGACTCCCGCGCATAATCTCATGCGCGGTGAGTGGGAGTCCTGCTTCGCGTATGAAGGAATGAAAGCGCTGGGCGTTGCCGATCGTTATGAATGCGGTGTAATGCTGCGAATCAACACCTGGCTGGAGACAATGGGGATCCAATACGAAATTGAGCCTCAGATTGCCGGCTGCATGATGTACACCGAAGGCAAATGTTACCGAAACTATAAATATTTCTTTGATCAATAGTCGATCCACGTGAGGTCTCATCATTTTATACGGATAACCTTGATTATCGCGATCCATCCGTTCCCCAAGGTATTACCGGCAAGGCTGAATTTATTCAGTATTAAAAATTACTTTTCAGGCTCTGGCCGAAGCAAAGCTGGATACTTGATCATGTTTATCCGCATGAAAAGGCCGGTTCTTTCACCATCGACCATACCTTTGAGTTTGCCAACAACAAAACAACCATCCAGGGCCGGGGAACGGATTTGATCCTCTTCAAGGACGATAAAACACAGGTTAATTATGTTTATCTCAATGCTTCAAAATGGAATGACTGGATAGGCGGGGAATTGAAACGATATTCATGACGGAAATGCCGGCCGGTTTCATATTTCCTCCGGCGTACTTTTGCCGTGTAAGATATCTCTTTAATTTTTCATTTTCATTTTGTATAAACCTCTTTCATGAATGAGGAAATTTATCGAGGGGTGCTAACGGTTTCCGGCAAACACGCTTTCCTTCTGGGCAAAAACGGAACCCGGTACCTGGAAGACGAAATCATCTGGGACGGATACAGAAAACACTGGAACGGGAGGGAGGTTTGTGCCCGCAGACTGCCCCAGAAAGACTACCAGACGGGCCGGCCAATCATCATCATGTGGCCGGACGAGCTCGCGCCCGCGGAACCGTTCCTGGAGCTTTATTTCAACGAGCGGCTGGTTAAATATCCCGCCTCCTTTATGGGGCACCTGGCCATTAACGTATGCGGCGAAATTTTCAACTTTTCCCATAAAACCAACGAAAATGAAGCCATGCGCCATGAAGAATACTTTTACCGGCCCGCGCTGGGCGAATTCGCGCCCCACCCGATAACCGGGCGGGACAACGAAGATGATCCGCAAAAGCCCTACTTCGATAAGTTCGGCCGGCTTTTCATGCGTACCATCCATGTTCTGAGAATTACCGGACTTGACACCACATTACTTTCTCAAAGTTACCACCGTGAACTGGAAATCATCCGCAACGCCCCGCCAAATCTGAAAAAACCAGGCTATTATGCCGATTTCAACCTGTTTACACGAAGCTGCGCAACAATCATCCGGGACGGATTTCGGAAATCAGGCTTTAAAGAAATATCCGGCATATTCCCGAGAGACCTGTTCGTGAACGTCTCATATTACTTTTTTAAAATTGCTAGAGACCCGCAAATGAAGATTTCCCGTCTCACGTTCCCTCAACTAACCGTGGCGGAAGCAGCGTCAAGCGCCATGTCACCTTTACTGAATCCTCTCAATCGATACAGGAAGCGTTGCCTGACAGCCATGAAAGATCGGATCTAATGATCCCGGGGCGGTGGACAATCCCTTTCTCGACCTCTGTGCTCCGGTTTGCAGGCAAAATATTTCTGATCCGGGGTATAAAAACACTTTCCCGTCCCCGCCGGACCCGCGTCACAGACAGCTCCTTCCGCCTTTCCTCTGCACACGTCAACTGCTTCCCGGGGAATGAGTCTCATGGGCTTTTTACAGTCACACACTCCCGGAGGTGGCGGCATACCCGAATCACCGGATTGATCACCGGCATAAGCATTGAACGCCCAGCAAAGGACCAGCGGCAGCACATACACGATAATTTTATTCATCTCTTTCTCCTTTTTCACTCTTATCTATTCTGGATTCCACGACTCCCGGCATCACCAGGCCGGAAAACACCCGCCACGGAACGGTTGTGATTGTAACATCCCGGCATGCACCAGCCAAATGCTGATGTGTTAATTTTTGTAAGGATTCTCCAATGTTTGCCGGACATCCCGATAACCTGCGAAGGAGCAGGCTTTAATACATGCGGGTTGAGGACCGGTATCACTCCTCCAGCATATCCGCCCAGTAACCTTTCGCTCTCCAGAGACTTTCTGTTGCGAACCGGCGGCTATTTGGGGTAATGTCCGGTCAAGGAACTAATCCGCGGTAGTGTTCCAGAGTTTTTCAAAAAATTCTTGACAATAGTTCGGTGACGAACTATATGGGATACGGTTATGGTTTCGAAAAACGGTGTCATCGGTTTGATTGGAAGTTTGCGGGAACGATACAGCAGGTTTCTGGAAAAGGAACTCAACGCCCGCAATATTCAGGGTATGGTTGGTTCACATGGAGCCATCTTCAACTGTCTTTATGAAAACGGCGGACAGATGAAGGTCATGGACATTGCCAACCGGATCGGCAAATCCAAATCCAATGTAACCGAACTGGTCAGCAAGCTGGAAAACGCAGGTTATGTAACGAAAACGGGTTGCTGCTTTGATGCACGCTGCACATACGTGACCCTGACCGAAAGAGGTCATGCGGTAAAAAGAGATTTTGACGCCATTTCCAAAAAGCTCATCGACAAGGCATACCGGGGCTTTACGGAAGAGGAAAAAGAAATTCTGGTCAAAGGACTGGAAAAAATGTGGAAGAATTTTTAAACGGCATACCCGCCGGTCATCATCAGCGGTAATTGGATCAGGGAGGTTGAACCTCCCGTTTTTTGGCTCATAAAGTTCGGCGCCGAACAAAAATTAACCATACAGGAGGTTTTTATGAAAGTCATCGGATTTGTGGGAAGCCCCAGGAAGAAGGGAAACACGACAGCGATTGTCAATGAAGTGCTGCGAGGCGCAAGCGATGCGGGCGCGGAAACAAAAACTTATCATTTGAATTCCATGAACATCCGGGGCTGCCAGAGCTGCTACAAGTGCCAGGCCGGGCCGGATGCACGGTGCGTTCAGAAAGACGACATGGCGGCACTGTACGAAGAGATTTACAGCGCCGACGCCATTGTGGTCGGAACGCCTGTTTATATGTTTCAGGTCACCGGCCAGACGAAGCTCTTTACAGACCGGTTGTTTGCCCTGCTTTATCTGAAGGATGGCCAGCCCGGGGCGTTTCGAAACAAGATAAGAGATAAAAAAGTTGTGACCGTTTATTCGCAGGGGCAGCCGGACACCAAACTATTCGCTTCATCTTTCGATCTTCATGAAGGCGTCCTGGGATTTGTCGGAT
Source organism: Smithellaceae bacterium (assembly GCA_963682015.1). Taxonomy (GTDB): domain Bacteria; phylum Desulfobacterota; class Syntrophia; order Syntrophales; family Smithellaceae; genus UBA8904. Next base: position 1,576,328 of record OY820932.1, read on the forward strand.
TTAAATTACAGGAACGCATTGCCGCCGGGGGAATGACAACGGAGGATGCGGCCGGGAACAACCCGTCCATTCTGGAAAAAGCGTATGCGGCAGGGGCATCCCTCTTAAATTAATTCCGTATTGCAGGGAACGGTCACGAATGAACGGAAGATCACGAGACCGTTCTCTGCGCATTTGTCCACAGTACCTTCTTTTCACAAATTGAAGATCGCGGGTTGAACGACGCCTAATGGAATGATGCCGTCCAACGGACGGATTATGTTTTTTCCCAGTAAAGATGAAAAAGGTTTCGAAACCATCCGGTTTTGAGTACATTATTTTGAAATAGGAATGAGTAATTTTTTTTGCAAAACGCGATATTGTATTTATGCAGAATATGATTGAGCTCGATTTGCGGGTGTACACGAAATCTCGAATAATCGGAGCCGACAGGCCTGGTATGCAGGGCCGTAATTTCATCGATAACGCCGATCCTGTCTTTCGGATCATTTAATCTGTGTGACCAGGAAGCATCCAATCCCCAGCCGGATTCCGAAATGCTGAAATCGTCATAGAGAGATAAAAGCGTCGAAGTCTTGAATAACGGCATCATGACTTCTACAAAATTCGTAAACCTTAATTTAACGTTTTTTACCGGGCTTGTGATTGCATGTGAAACATTATTGTCGACGGATATCACAGAGGGCTGGCAAATCCATAAATCATGCTCTTTGGCGACATGAAATAATTTATTCACGCAATCCGTAGATATCGAAATATCGTCATCAGGCAGCCAGACATATTCATACTGCACCGTCATCGATAAGTTCTGATGAATAAACGCCCCTGTTAAGGGAAATTTCTGACCTTTTTGCCTGATGCATATCAGAGCATCTTTCGCATAGTTGGAAAAAATTTCATCGTTACCGCCGTAATAAATCAATACCAGATCAAAGTCCGGTTCACCGCTGATCCATTCTTTGTGAAAAGAATGATCTCCAACGGCGGATATGATCAGATTCCTGCTGCTCATTTGACTGGTAAAATTATCCTCCGGATCCTATCAGCGGGATGCCGCTAATTCCTCGGCCAGAACCAGCGCTCTGGCAATGGCCTGGTCCATGTCATAATATCTATACTCTCCCAGTCGTCCGCAAATCAAGACCTCTCCGATTCGATCAGCCTCTTCACGATACTTTGAATAAAGCCTTGAATTATGCAGGTCCGGAAAAGGATACTCGTAATGATCCGACGACACCGGCGTAAAAGGAGTTTCACGGGTCAGGACGGTTCCCTGAATATGCCGGGCATGTTCAGGCTGCATCATGTGTTTCCATTCAAGGGTTCTGATGTGCGCTCCGTTGCCGGCATCCGGATTGTTGACCTGTCCGCACGGCTGAATGAATTCAACGCCTGGTATGTATGTGTCTTTTCTGATCTGGCCGCGATATTTCAGGCGGCCGAACTTATACTCGAAATACTCGTCGATGGGGCCGGTAAAGATCAATTTGTATCGGGGTTTAATACAATCCCTGTGCTTCAAATAGTCGAAATTCAGCAATACGGGGATCCCCGAAAGCAGGTTGCTCATAAAGGACGCATAACCTTCCTCCGGAATGCCCTGGTGCCTGTGAGTCATCAGCCTGGAGTCATTACCCATGCGGATATCAAAGCGTTTGGCAAGATCAGGGGATAAATCCCTTGCCTCCACACCCCATTGTTTTTCGGTGTAGCCCTTAACGAATTTCCTGTAGACTTTTTCAGGCATCATCGCCAGAGACGCTTCCTCAAAGTTTACAGGGATACCCGTAAAAGACGAGCGCCAGCCCGGACCAGCAAACTGCTTTAAATAACCATCGGAGATCGGCCAATTTTCGTATGCGCCGTCCACAAAGGATTTCAGTTCAGGTTCGTATTTATAAAATCGCGAAAACTTGTTCACATATCGCCAGATGGTTTCATCGTTGGTTCTGAAATAATGCGGCCCATAGGTGTGAATTTTTATGCCGCTTGGATGATGGTGATCATAAACGTTGCCGCCGATCTGCGATCTGCGCTCCAAAACTAAAACGCTGAACCCGCGATCAGACAGCTCTCTGGCAATGACGGCGCCGGTCAACCCTGAGCCGGCAATCAGGTAGTCTACAATCATTATGGATTAATGCTTCCCCAAAAGTTCATTTTTATTTTCCGCGGAAGTATCATCCGATGCAGGCGGCGCACAGGCGCAGCATTTTGATCCGGCGGGCATGCCGGAGGGAAAAACATAGCGCACGGCCCGTTCATAGAGCAGATAATCCCACGCCCAGTTGGTAAGCACCATGACCCGGTTGCGGAAACCGATCAGGTTAAAAAGGTGGATAACCAGCCACATCATCCAGGCGATGAAACCCTGAAAGGTTTTTTTGCCGATGGCTACGCCTGCGGCCTTACGGCCGATGGCGATCATTGATCCGCGGTCGTGATAACGGAAGGGTTCCGGCGCCCGGCCCGAAATCTGAAGCAAAATATTACGAGACGCCTGCACGCCCGATTGAATCGCCACCTGAGCAACCATCGGCAGAACCCGCGCTTCTTCTTTAATGGAAGCCAGATCCCCGGCGACGTAAACATCGGGGTTGTTGGTCACCTGCAGCGTGGGGTAAACCGGCACGCGTCCGTCCCGTCCAACTGGGATGCCAGAGACCTCAGCCAGTTCTTCGCCGCGGACACCGGCCGTCCAGACCACCGTATTGGTATTGATGATGTCGTCTTGAGTTGTAGGGAACGGTCGCGACCGTTCCCTACTTGGTTTCAGGATAACATGTTCCGGCGATATGTCCGCTACTGCTGTCTTCAGGCGAACATCCACACCCATGTTGCGCAACTGCCCGGCCGCATATGCGCGCAGGTTTTCGGGCATGGGAGCCACTAGATAATCGGCGGCTTCCAAGAGAACAATCCGGACTTCGGAGAAATCAACCGACGGATAATCCTTGCGCAGGGGGCCATGAATGAGTTCAGCCAGAGCGCCCGCGTATTCCACGCCGGTTGCGCCGCCGCCCACGATCACAAACGTGAGCATGCTTTTTCTCCGGGCAACATCCGTTTCCCGCGAGGCCGCCTCAAAGCAGCAGATGATATGATTTTTCAGAGCGACGGCTTCTTCCAGTGTTTTCAGGAAATAGGCATTCTCTTCCACGCCCGGCACGCCGAATGTAGAGGTGACGCTGCCGGTGCACAGAATCAGATAATCATAATCCAGGATCGCGTGATCCGTTTCGATACGCTTGCCTTTGAGATCGATGCGCCGCGCATGCGCCAGCAGGAATTTAACATTCGGGATTTTCCAGAAAATGCTGCGGACAGGATAGGCGATGTCTTCCGCATTGAGTTCCGCCGCGGCCACCTGATACAGAAGCGCAAGAAAGGTATGATAGTTGTTGCGGTCGATGACGGTGACATCCACGGGCTGATTTGCCAGTGTGCGGGCTGCCCAGAGGCCACCGAACCCGGCGCCGATGATGATGACTTTGGGTTTTTTGTTTTGCATGGCCAAAAGTTCCTTACAATTGAGCCCCCGCAGGGAACGGTTTCAAACCGTTCCTTACTACAAATCATATGCTTTTCGCCGGTTCGAGTTTGCAGCTTGAAAGGAAATAGGTACAGCAGGGAACGGTCGCGACCGTTCCCTGCACATTTCATTTGGTCTGCCTGTGTTTTATCGCTTTCGCCGCCGGTTTAACGCTTTTCGTTTTTACTGCCGGCTTTGCACTTTTTGCTTTTGCCGCTTTTTTCACCGCCGGCTTTTCTTTGCCCGGCTCCAGCGCCAGTTTCAGGACATCCATCATGTCGCCTACGAAATGAAACGTGACGGCTTTCTGGACATTGGCCGGAATATCTTCCATATCCTTTTTATTCCATTCGGGCAGGATGATGGTTTTGATGCCCGCACGATAGGCAGCCAGCACCTTCTCCTTAATGCCGCCCACGGGAAGCACCGCGCCGCGCAGCGTGATTTCACCCGTCATGGCCAGCTGCTTTTTGACCTTGCGATTGGTTAAAAGCGAGGTCAGCGCCGTAAGCATCGTTACGCCCGCCGACGGGCCGTCCTTGGGTGTTGCGCCCGCCGGAACATGGATATGAATATCCCGGTCGTCAAAGAAATCCGGGTGCACGCCCAGCTCCTTTGCGTTGGTGCGGATAAAGCTTAATGCCGCCGCAACGGATTCCTTCATAACATCACCCAGCTGTCCGGTCAGCGTCAACCCTTTCTTACCCTTCATGGCCGTGGCTTCGATAAAGAGCATGTCACCGCCCACCGGCGTCCAGGCCAGACCAATGGCAATGCCGGGTTTGGTAATCCGCGCATCCATATCCGTCGGCACGCGGATCGCGCCCAGATATTTATGAACATCCTTCTCCGTTACGGTTTTGGATGCTATCCCGCCTTCGGCAATCTGCGCCGCCACTCCGCGGCAGGCATTGGCGATTTCACGCTCCAGATTTCTCACCCCCGCTTCCCTCGTATAGCCGGTAATGATCGTGGAAAGCGCCCTGGTCGACAGCTTGAACTGCGATACGGTTAAGCCATTTTCCTTCAGCTGGCGCGGAATCAGGTACTTCTCGGCAATTTTGATCTTTTCTTCCTGCGTGTAGCCCGTCAGCTCAATCACCTCCAGACGGTCCAGCAACGCCGGCGGAATGGTATCCAGCATGTTGGCCGTAGCGATAAACATCACTTTCGACAGGTCAAACGGCACATCCAGGTAATGATCCGTGAAGGTGTTGTTCTGCTGCGGGTCAAGCACCTCCAGCAAAGCCGACGAGGGATCACCGCGAAAGTCGCTGCCCAGCTTGTCGATCTCATCCAGCATGAAAACGGGATTGTTGGACTCCGCCCGCCTCAGCCCCTGAATGATGCGGCCCGGCAACGCGCCGATATAAGTGCGGCGATGACCTCGGATTTCCGCCTCGTCATGGACGCCGCCCAGCGAAATGCGCCAGAACTTCCGGCCCAGCGCCCGGGCGATGGAATGTCCCAGGGATGTTTTTCCGGTGCCCGGAGGCCCCACAAAACAAAGGATCGGTCCCTTGGAGTCGGGTTTGAGCTTGCGCACGGCCAGATACTCGATAATGCGCTTTTTGGGTTTGGCCAGTCCGTAATGGTCCTCATCCAGAATTCTGCGCGCTTCGGCAATATCCAGGTTATCCGTCGTGTTGTCATGCCACGGTAAAGAAGTCATCCAGTCCAGATAAGTTGAAGACACGGTGTATTCCGCGGAAGACGGATTCATGCGGCTTAAGCGTTCCAGCTCGCGCATTGCTTCCTTCTTCGCTTCCTCGGGCAGGTTCTTTTCCTCGATTTTTCTGCGGTATTCATCCGTTTCAACGGTATTCTCGTCGGTTTCGCCCAGTTCCTGACGGATGGCTTTCATCTGCTGCCGCAGGTAGTAATCTCGCTGGTTCTTGTCAATGTCATCCTTCACCTTGGTCTGGATCTTGTTGCCCAGCTCCAGAACTTCCATCTGGTGGTTGACCATGCGGGTAAGTTCCTTGAGACGATCCTTGACATCGCCTGTATCCAGCACTTTTTGCTTCTCTTCAACCGGCGCGTTGATAACCGACGCGATCAGGTCAGCCAGTGTGCCGGCCTCCGTGATGGATTTGGCCATCGGGCCGAACTCCGGCGGCAGGAAAGGCGAAAGTTTCAGAATGCGGTCGAACAGCGCGAGCAAATTCGACATGAGCGCTTCGGTTTCAATGTCTTTAACTTCCGTCTCTTCGATCAGTTTGATGCTGGCCTGCTGATACGGTTTGCCTTCCACCAGTCCCTCAATAGAAAAGCGGCTGATGCCCTGCAACAGCAACTGCGTCCGGTTGTCCGCCGTCTTGGCCATTTTCAGAATTACGGCGCAGGTTCCCACTTCGTGCAGATCTTCCTTTTTATAATGGTTGGGAATCTCCGGTTCGTTCTTCGTCATGATGAGCCCAACCAGCCGGTCCCTGGTCATGGCTTCGTCAACCAGAATGGACGCAATGCCCGAAACCTCCAGCGGGATCATGGTTTTGGGAAACACCAGCACGCCGTGCAGAGGAAGGATGGGGATCACTTCCGGAATATTGAATGTATTTTTATTTTCAGGGACGTCTTGTTCCGTCATAATTACCTCCAGTCGTCTTCGTCAAAAGAAAATCAGCGGCTGTCTGCTATTTAGTGGAAATGACCGACACGCGATGCGTTTTATTTGCCGGAAGCTTGCTCATCCGCACTACCAGGATTCCGTCCGCATAGGAAGCGGCCGCGGACTGAGCGTCCACCGCTGCCGGGAGAGGCACGGTACGCTCAAAATAGCCATGCGGGATTTCCGCCTGGCAGTAGCGCGCGTTTTGCAGAAGCTGAATCGCCTTGCGAATGCCGGCGATTTTCATCTTGTGCCGGTTGACCTCGATATGCAGCTCTTCCTTGTTGAGTCCGGCCATATCGGCCATCACGATAATCTCGTCGGATGACTCGTACACATCGATATTGGGACGCCAGATGCACTCGTAATTCTTGAAGGCCGGGCGCACCAGGTGAAAGACTTCATCCACCGCTTTTTGAAACTCGTCCTCAAAATTACTGCCAAAATTAATTTTGATATAGGTCATATCCGCCGCCTCTTGGATCCGTATTTTAATCCTGCGCAGATTATAGTAATCGAACGCCGATTTGTAAAGACTGCCTTCAACATTCTGGGATCACAAAGAATTCGCTCCGTCCGGCCGGCAAAAACCACCCGTCTGATTGTCCAAAAAAAATAGCTGGTTAAATACATCCGTTTCTGTTATGGGGGAGCCCGCATAATGAAAAATACTCCTGCGGGGCGTCCCGGCGGTTTCAATTCGTTTCGATTACTCCGAAAACACCTTCATATTGATGACCGAAAAGAAAGAGAGCAATGAAAAAAGAACATTTAAGAAATGTCGCGATTATCGCGCATGTTGACCACGGCAAAACCACGCTGCTCAATGCCATGCTCAAGCAGACGGGAATCTTTCGCGCCAATCAGGCGGTCGAAGATCGCGTAATGGATTCCATGGCCCTGGAAAAAGAACGCGGTATCACCATCGCAGCCAAGAATACCGCCGTGGATTACCACGGCGTGAAAATCAATATCGTCGATACGCCCGGTCATGCCGATTTCGGCGGAGAGGTGGAACGCAGCCTGAACATGGTGGACGGAGCGATGCTGCTGGTAGACGCAAGCGAAGGGCCGCTGCCCCAGACCCGCTTCGTGCTGAAAAAAGCCCTGGCCCTGCATCTGCCGATTATTCTGGTCATTAATAAAATCGACCGTCCGGATGCGCGCATCGAGGAAGTGATTTCCGAAACGTACGATCTCTTTATCGACCTGGGCGCGGAAGAGCATCAAATCGAGTTCCCGATTTTGTACACCAACTCCAAGATCGGCGTAAGTCATGCAAAACCGGGCGATGACAGCACGGACCTCCAGCCGCTTCTGCAAGCCATCCTGGATGCAATACCGCCGCCCGAAGGCGACGACAACTCCAACGCACAGTTTCTGGTCACCAATCTGGATTACGATCCTTACGTCGGACAGATTGCCGTCGGCCGTTTGCAGTCCGGCAAACTGGAAATGAGTGCCCAGTACAGTCTCTGCACGCAGGATAAAATCGTGGGCGGTATTAAATTCTCGGCGCTTTACGCCTTTTACGGCCTGACTAAAAAGCAGGTCCCGTCCGCGGAAGCCGGCGATATTATCGCGCTGGCCGGCGTGGACAACGTCACCATCGGCGATACAATTTCTTCGCTGGACAACCCCCGGGCACTGCCCCGTCTGATTGTGGACGAACCGACGGTTTCCATGATCTTTTACGTCAACGACGGACCGTTTGCCGGCAAGGAGGGGAAATATCTAACCTCGCGTCATCTGCTGGAGCGTCTGGAAAAGGAAGCATTGCGCAACGTGGCGGTCAAAATCAAAAAGCTCGACCGCACCGACGCGTTTGAAGTTTGCGGACGAGGGGAACTGCAGATGGCCGTGCTCATCGAAACCATGCGCAGAGAAGGCTTTGAAATGACCGTCTCCAAACCCCAGGTCATCATCAAAAAAATGGACGGTAAAATTTCCGAGCCCGTCGAACGGCTGTTTCTGGACATTCCCGAAGAATTTGTCGGCCGGATCACGGAAAAGCTTTCCACCCGCAGAGGACGGCTGGAAAGCCTCGTTAATAAAGGCAGTGGACGGGTGAGTATGGAATTTTTGATTCCGTCGCGGGGGCTCATCGGCTTTCGCAGCCAGTTTCTTACCGATACCAAGGGCGGCGGCGTAATGAATTCGCTTCTTGAAGATTACGCCCCGTGGTTCGGCGCCATTCCCCAGCGCAATACGGGCGTACTGGTCGCCGACCGCGCGGGCCGGGTAACGGCTTACGCGAGCTACGCCATGGAAGACCGCGGTGAAATGATCGTGGATGTAGGAACGGATGTTTATGCAGGCATGGTCGTGGGCGAACGCAACCGCCCGCAGGACCTCAACGTCAACATCGTCAAGGAAAAGAAGCTGACCAACATGCGTGCATCCACATCAGACGCCACAGTCATTCTGCGGCCGCCGCGGATTTTATCGCTCGACCAGGCCATCGAATTTATTGCCGAAGACGAACTGGTGGAAGTCACACCGCAAAGCGTGCGTCTGCGCAAAATGGAACTCGATGCCTCCAGGCGTCAGATGAAAGCCCGCCGGGAGGATTAAAGGACGTTCCCGTGAAAAATAAAAAATCCGTTTTTTATTCGATAATTTCGAGAACCGCTCTTTTATGAGCCTTTGCCGACATGGCACTCAATATCGTACGGATGGCTTTGGCTGTTCTGCCCTGCTTTCCGATGACTTTTCCCAAATCTTCCTTGGCCACGCGCAATTCCAGCACGGATGTCTGTTCTCCAATGACTTCGGTAACTTCCACTTTTTCGGGATAATCAACTAACGCTTGAGATACATACTTAATCAATTCTTTCATCGCCGGCACCTCCACTGAATTTGGTTTACGATTCTGGAAAATTCACTTCAATTTCATTTAGAACTTCAGCCCGATTGGTCTTTTTTTAAATTCCTGCACTCCTTACTTTTTTTGAAACCCTGTACAAAAATCGTCAGCGCCTTAACCCTGACCATGGAAATAATTTAAAAAAATAAGACACTTGAGTTTATCTAACGATGATGGAGAAAACAATATACGGCGGCTTCATGGAATATACGAGGGAAAAACTGATACTAGCTTAGAGACAGCAGGTAGGATCTCAAATTGGCCTTACTGTTATTCAACCCGAACATTTTACGAATATTATTCCGGTGAAACTCGACGGCCCGAATGGAACAGTTCAATATATCGGCGATTTCTTTTGTGGACTTACCGTCTTTGACCAGATTGGCAATCTGAATTTCCCGGGGCGTCAGATTCGCATACTGCAGCGTCAGTTTCTTCATGAACGGAGATATGATGCTGTTTAAGTTCGTCTCCACGGTTTGAATGCTGTTCTTTAAAGAATCATCTTTATTCTTTTTCTTGATGCTTTCCAGATAGGGGATGATCAGTTCCTTCACATTGGTCACAATCCTGTTCTCGATCTCGCTCTGATCATCAGCCCTCTGTCTGAGGAGAACCCTCAACGCCGTATTGACCTCTTCCAGGCGGCAGGCCTTGTCTTCCAGTTCATCCTTCTGCTTTCGAAGGGCTTCCTGGGTCTGATGAAGCAGCGTAATGTCCAGAAGAGACACAACGCTTCGTTTCGTTCCCGGAATCATATCAACCGCCGCGAGAACGTCACGCAACTCTCCGGCTCTGGTAACGATTTTGATTTCATATTGCCTTGGAACCGAAGTGTTCGGCTGCCGGCGTTTGCGGTGGTTGTCCAGCACCAGATCATGGTATGGCCGTGCGAGGATTTCCAGAAAACTCATGCAGCCTTCCACTTCTTTCTTGGAGTACTGTAATTGCTTTTCAAACTGGGCGTTGACCAGGGCAATGGTCGTGTCCTCTTCAATCAACAGGGAGATTCCTCCCGTATTATCGAAAAGGGTTCGATACATATTTTCCGATATTTCCAACTGCTTCTTGGCGAGCACGTGGTCGGTGACGTCTTCCACCATTTCAATCGCCGCGATAATTTCTCCCTGTTGATTCTTAATGGGAGAAGAAATGATCCGAAAATTCCTGGTGCGATTTCCCGACGGCGTTTCGGTGAGGTTTTCATGGTTCATGCCGTCCTGAAAAGTCAGGAAGACAGGGCAGTAGGAACAGACCGCATCCCGCGGCGGATCATTAAAAACTTTATAACAGAAAGGCTTTTGAGAAACATCCAGCCCCGGATACCACCGGCTCATCTGATTGTTGATGGCGATGACTTCCATCCGGGGATCCAGCAGGGCGATCCCGATGCCGATATTATCAAAAACACTTCGGTATGCTTCATCGGAAAGACGCCGGCAGGGTGCAACTCGCGTGTTCATTTCCCTCAATGCATGAATGGGGTCCTGCTTTTTTTTTGCTTCTTTATTCACTTGCGTTACCTTGTCATCATGAGCGCAAAAAGTTACCGAGGTTTGAGGAAACGCATCTGAATCCTGCAACCCTGCACGATTATTCATATCGTTCATAAATGAGAAAGTCAACCAAATCGTGTTGTTTAGTTGTCCCGGCGGAAGTCTGGACAGTGGTTTTTCAAGAAGGTTCCTGAAGACCGCGGAAGGCATTCATCCTGATCAGATTTTCCAGTTCTTTTTCATGAAGCGTCTGCCATCCGATACGGCTGACTTTGCGCTGGAAGAAAAAACGCAGGAAAGGCTTGACAACATGCTGCCACGCGGAAATCCACGATCCTCCGTGCATGGTCGCAAAAACCGACGGAGTCCACCAGCCGAGAGCGGTTTGACGGTAATACCAGAAAAAGTATTGAAGTTGCTCCGTGGAAAGATGCCTTGTTTTAACGTTCGCCCAGAAGCCGTTGTATTTTGAGTAATCACCGGGATTGGTGACCAGTCCCTCCGCCAGGAGATGCTCCCGCAGCCGGGTTTTGGGATACGGGGTCAGAATCTGGCAGTAGGACATGTCCACTCCGACGCTGTTCAGAAAAAGATAATTTTTCCGGATGGATTTTTCATCATCGTCCGGCAGACCAAAGATCAGGCCGCCGATGACCATGATGCCGTTTTTGTGGCAAAGATCAACGGCCTGTCTGGACACGGCCACCACCTCGCTTTTCCCGAGTTCCGTCAGGCTTCCCGCCGAAGAGCTTTCCAATCCGAGAAATATCGCCCGGAATCCGGCCCGCGCCAGTTTGCTTACCATCCCGGCATTGCTGGCAATCGAAATGCAGTCAGCCTGAACGATGAGCTTCAGATCTTTGTAACCCTTTTTGATAATCGCCTCGCAGATCTCATCCACCCATTGAGGGTTCAGGACCAGATTGTCATCCACGAAAAAAATCATCCGCGTTTTTCTGCGGCGATAAATATTGTCCAGATCATCCAGCACCCTTTCGACGGGATAGGTGCGGTAGGACCGCCCGTACATGTGCTGCATGCTGCAAAAACCGCAGTTTCGGGTGCAGCCGCGGGAGGTCTCCAGTACTTCGATGTTGCTGAACATGAAATGATATCCCCGCGTCAGGCGCCGCTCGTCGCGAATGGGCGGCTTTAATGAAGAAAGGTCGCAAAGCGCGGCCCGTTCATTGTGCACGAAACAGCCTTCCTCTTTGAAAGACAGAGAAGGGATGGCCGCAAGGCTGTCCCGCCCGTCGAGCGCGTTGACCAGACGGCGGAAAGTTACCTCTCCCTCGCCCCGGACAAGAAAATCGATCAGAGACGCTTCCGGAGATGCGGATATTTCTTCGGCAGCCATTGTTGCATGATAGCCTCCCAGAGCGATCCTGACCCGTGGCAGAATCGTCCGGATGAACCGGATCAGCCGGACGCAGGTTCCGTACTGCCAGGTCATGGCGGAAAGGCCGACAAGATCCGGTTTGATTTCAGTCAGGGTTCTGATCAGGTATTCCTTGATCGATGACCGCTTGCGGACAAGATCAATGATGTAAACCCGGTGTCGCTCGTCTATATTTCCGCCGACGCAGGCGATGCCAAGATTGGGCATATGAACTGCCTGCTCATGGATAATGATGGGAATGACATCGGGCATGGACAGAAGCACAACTTTCATGATGCCTCGCCTCATTCAATAAACATCATCCCTCGCGTCCAGAGACCGGAAGCCAAAAGACGGCTCCATCCGGAAAATCTAGACGCCTTCCCGCTTCAACCATTCCTGGTAGGAAACCATCCGGGCCAATACCTTGACAGCCCGCTCCGGCGTCAGGAATGCAATTCCGCCGTATGGGCTTCCGGGAACCTCGGTAATGGTCCTGCTGTGGACATCATCGAGAAACACGCCCAGAACAGGTTTTCCGTATTTCACCATCAGTTCGGCGCTGTGCTGGAAGACTTCCGCTTCCGAATCCTGATACATCTTGAGACCGGCGTCGTAAAGTTCCTGCTTGATTTCCTGCCCGGAATCGCGGGCCGCCTTCACCATCGTATCAATCAGACGAAGCCTTCCCACGACGCCCAGATGAATGACGGCGTCGCACCCGTCCCAACGAACCAGAATCTCCAGAACCTTGGAGGGAATATCAGCACCCATCTCACCGACGAGATCCACGGGATTTTCCTTGCTCCAGTAAGGAGGCAGGATTTGATTGATCTGTCCGATCACTTCATCCGTCAGGTGCGGAACCTCCAGACCGTTTTCAACACAGAGGTCGGTTGTTACGACGCCCCAGCCGCCGCCCAGCGTCATGATCGCGATACGCTTGCCCCTGGGCAGGGGAAGCGAGGAAAAAGCGGCGGAAAGGTCAAGCAGATCCATGGGCTGGTCCGCCAGCACAACGCCGGCCTGACGGCAGGCGGCATTGAGAATCCGGATATTGGAGGCCATGGCGCCCGTGTGGCTGGCCGCCGCCCTGCTTCCGGCCGAGGTCCTGCCACCCTTGAGCAGAACGACCGGTTTCCTGCGGGACACCTTTTGCGCCGTTCGAAAGAACCTTTTACCGTCCTTGATGCTTTCCACATACAGAATGATGGATTTCGTGACATCGTCAAGGGCGGACGTGCGCAGGTAATCTTCAATCGTGATCATCGCTTCGTTTCCCGAGCCGCAGAAAGAACGGATGCCGATGCCTTCCGCTTCGGCAAAAGCCATGAGCTGGGTTCCCAGGTTGCCCGACTGTGATAACAGTCCGATCGAACCGGCCCTGGGCCAGCAGGGCGTCCCGACGCAGTAGAACTTGATGTGCGGATTGCAGATGCCCATCGTGTTGGGCCCCAGAACGGAAACACCGGCTTCGGCGGCCGTCCGGATCAGCGTTTTTTCCAGCTCGCGCCCTTCGGGACCAACCTCGCCAAAGCCTGATGAGATCAGCAGCATATACCGGATGCCCTTTAGCTTGAGTTCGGGAATCAGTTGCAGCGCCTGAACCGCCGGAACGGTCACAATCGCCAGATCAACGAGACCGGGAACATCGTTGATCGTTTTATAAACCCTGCGTCCGGCGATTATATCGGCCTTGGGGTTGACCAGATAAACCTCGCCTTCATAACCGCCAGCCAGCACATTAGTCATGAGCATGTTTCCCCACTTGCCCAGCTGAGCCGACGCGCCGATAAAGGCGACGGACCGGGGATTGAACATTTTCCCGATCTCTCTGGGGTCCACGGGCGGGCGGGCGGCAACTTCCACTGGGCGTTCACCCAGAATGATCAACGCGTCAACAGCCGTCACATGGCCGTCGGCGTCGACCAGCAGGGGATTAATATCCACTTCCGTAATGGCTTCCCAGTCCAGGGCCAGTCTGGACAGGGCCACAAGCGTCTTGACAATCTCCTTGCGGAAAACGGCTGCATCGCCGCGGAAAGGACCAAGCAGTTTGGCGGACCGGATTTCAGTGAGCATGGACTCCGCTTCCCGTTCATCCAGGGGAGCCACGCGGAATACGACATCTCCCAGGGACTCCGTAAAGATGCCTCCCAGACCGAACATGACAATCGGGCCGAACTGGGGATCGCAAAACATGCCGGCGACAAATTCCCGCCGACCTTTGATCATGGGCGATACAAGAAAGCCTTCCAGATCTTCGCCTGCGGACCGGGCAATGGCTCCGGCCGCGGCAAGCACCGCCTGCGCGTCTTTCAGATTTAAATGGACAAGACCCCGTTCCGTTTTGTGTGTCAATTTTGTTCCCAGGCCTTTTAGGACCACGGGAAATCCGAAGGCTTCCGCTTTTTGCACGGCCTCATCCGGCGTCCCGGCGACGGATTCGTTGACAACGGGCACTCCGTAGAGATTCAATACCTGCTTGGCCTCGGCTTCCGTCAGGGCTTTTCGGCCTTCCTTTTTTGCCTGATCCAGCAGTTTTTTAATATCCATCATTCACCTCCATGAGCGGTGCTTTCCGCCACCGTCTCGTCTTACCATGGCTTTTCTTCCTGAAGTAATGCCCGGCGCACTCCCCTCAAGACAGGGGACATCTTTTCAATTAAAAAAGGCAGGACCGCCATGCCCCTGCCTTTTTGATTTTTTCTCATTACAGACCTCCGGAAATACTCCGGTTTCTACCAGACTTCTGGAAACGCCATATTCGTGTAAATATCTTCCAGCTTGCTTTTGTGGCCGCGTTCCATGGAGGCCAGTTCCAGAAATATATTCTTCTGCTCTCCATCCGCGCTGGCGCCGGCCAGCTGAGTGTACATCTGCATGGCCTCCAGTTCCTTCTTGATGGCGATCACAATACCGTCAACCGGTTTCAGATCGGGCGTGAGCGGTGGTGTGGGAAGCGCGTCCGCAATTTTGTAGTCTTTGGATTCGGCAAAATGCATTTTATCCGTCTCCCGTTTAAGAAAACTCTCCAGCGTGCGTTTGTGCCCCGCTTCCTCACCGGCCAGGTCCTTAAACAGCCTTTTGATGCCGGCATCCTTTGCCTTCTCGGATACGGCATTGTAGTAAGCAAACGCTTCAGACTCCTGACTGATGGCATTGGAAATGATTTTTCTGTATTCATCCTGATTCATATTTTCACCCCCGGCGCATGGCCTGCATTTGATTGTTTATGACCGTAAGAAATCGGTCTCCTCTTTGTTGCATATCATCCTGCCTTTCAACTTAAACTTTCGATCAACCCCTGTCAATGCTCTTTTTTCCTGGACGTCGGCTCCGACCCGTTTCCCCGGGCTGACGGAACCTTACCCTCCCGGCATGCGGCGGAATCCGGATCTTCACCATCATGATTTTTCCCGACCGGTCCAGAACCACGCTGACTTTGCATAAAAATCGGAATACCCGGGGAAAATTCGCGCCAGCTTCCTTTCTTCCATCCGGCAGCGATATAACTGAACGGCGATAAACCCGACAAGCAGGACAACATTGGCCGCTGAAAACCTCCAGACGGTGACGGCGGCGGCCGTAAGCATTTCTCCCAGGTACACGGGATGGCGGACAAGGCGGTAAGGTCCATTTGTTACCAGTTCGCGCGCCTCAACCGTGATGCTGAAAGAACGCCTCAACGTCCACAGCCCCCATAACGTCAGACACGAAGCGGCCGACATCCAGATAAACACGGCGCGGGCAAATGTCTGAGAACCGGCAATCCACGGATGCACCGGAGATAAAAGCAGGGCAAAAGGCCAGACCCCTCCGATCAGCGGAATGATGATCTCTTGCACACCTTGCGAGCGCTCTACCGGATCTTTGCGAATGATAAAGATGATTAGAAAGACGGCATAAATCAGTGTTTCAACAACCCAGAGAGGCTTAAACAAGTAATGATTATAGGATAATACCCGATGGATCAAAAAAATCAGCAACACGGCGCCCATGAACGCCCGGATCACGGTATGCAGGGTTTTTGCTGAAAAATATCGTTCCAGCCAGCCGAAGGGATCAAATCTCTCCGCTTTTTTCCCGAACATGATTTCGTCCTTGACAAGGTTTTCCCGGCTGTGTTACGCAACGGCCAACTGGATGAGGTTAATTGTAAACGATGCTGATTAAGTTTTCCAATAAAACCTGGTGGTGGCAGACGAAAAGTGTCTGCCCATAAGCTCCGGAAATACCGAGCATGGGCAGGGAAGGACCTTCCCATGACTCGTCGAATATCATCAATGCCGTGGGAAGATAAAACCCCATGGCATTTTTTTTAGTCTGAAACAAACTCCGGGAAAGTATGATGGCAGCGAAAAAACATTTCATGAAGGAGAGGGAAATTATGGAACAAGTCAAAGTATTATTAAGCGATGAAGAGATACCCAGGCAATGGTACAATGTAATGGCGGATTTACCCACGCCGATGAAACCTCCTCTGCACCCCGGCACGGGTCAGCCGGTTACCCCGGAAGACCTGGCGGCGATTTTTCCCATGAACATCATCGAGCAGGAAGCCTCCGCCGAGCGCTGGATCGATATCCCGGATGAAGTGCTGCAGAAATACCTCCTGTGGCGTCCCTCCCCTCTCTACCGCGCACGCAACTTTGAAAAACTGCTGGGCTGCCCCGTGCAGATATATTATAAAAATGAAGGCGTCAGCCCCGCCGGGTCACACAAACCCAATGCCGCCATTCCCATGGCTTATTACAACAAAGTGGCCGGAACCAAGCGCATCACCACGGAAACCGGCGCCGGCCAGTGGGGCTCCGCTCTGTCCATGGCCTGCCAGATGTTCGGTCTGATCTGTCGCGTCTACATGGTCAAAGTCAGCTATGAACAGAAACCCTACCGCCGTATGATGATGAACACCTGGGGCGCGGAATGCATTCCCAGTCCGAGCAACCTGACCCAGGCGGGCCGCAACGTGCTGGCCGAGCACCCCGATTCCCCGGGCAGCCTGGGCATTGCCATCAGCGAAGCCATCGAAGACGCCGTCACCACGCCGAACACCAAATACGCGCTGGGCAGCGTACTCAATCACGTGCTGCTCTACCAGTCCATCATCGGCCTGGAAGCGCAAAAACAGATGCAGAAATTAGGCATCTATCCGGACATCGTGATGGGATGCTGCGGCGGCGGCAGCAACTTTGCCGGCCTGGCGCTGCCATACGCGAACGATCTTTTTGCGGGCAAGAAAGTGAAGATTATCGGCGCGGAACCGACATCCTGCCCCTCCATGACCAAGGGCCCCTTCGCCTACGACTTCGGCGATCTGGCCAAGACCACGCCTTTGCTGCCCATGTACACGCTGGGCCACGACTACGTCCCGGCGCCGATTCACGCGGGCGGTCTGCGGTATCACGGCATGGCGCCGATCGTCAGTCACCTGGTCCGCGAGAAATTCATTGAACCCCGCGCCTATGATCAGCTCAAAACCTTTGACGCGGGCGTCAAGTGGGCCCGTTCCGAAGGCTTCATCCCCGCTCCGGAAACCAACCACGTGCTGGCCGCAGTTGTGGACGAGGCCATGCGCGCCAAAGAGGAAGGCAAGGAAAAGATTATCCTCTTTAACTGGAGCGGCCACGGCCTGGTGGATCTGGCCTCCTATGACGCTTACCTCGCGGGAAAATTGCAGGCTTACGAACTGCCGGATCATGAAATTGACCGCGCACTCAACGCCATCAAGGATTTTCCGAAGCCGTAACGGTTATTTTTTGTAGGGAACGGTCGCGACCGTTCCCTACAGAAGCCGTCAGGAAATAAATTTCTTGACGGCTTTTCCGTTTTTAGACAATCTGACCCGCAATGAAAACACCGCACGATCATAAAATCACCCGCTGCCCCAAGCTGGGAGATGAAATGACTTTTGCCTACTGCCTCAGGGAAGCTGGCCATCTGCCCTGCGCACGCATCATCACCTGCTGGCAGGCGGCATTCGATGTGGCGGCGGTTTTGAAAGAGCGTCTCTCTCCGGCGGACTGGGAAATATTTAACCGCGCCGTGCCTAAAGACAAAGTCACCAGTTTGATCGAAATTATTGAACAAGCGAAGAGGAAAACATGAAAAATCTGGATCTGTTCAGTCTGGGAACCGCCGGCGACGCCCTGGATACCGCGCCGCTGGCCGAAAAGATGAGGCCGCAAAAACTGGCTGACTACATCGGCCAGCCGCACCTGATCGGTCCTGGAACGCTGCTTGGCCGCGCCATCGCGGAAGACAAACTTTTTTCCATGATTTTCTGGGGGCCGCCCGGCTCCGGTAAAACGACGCTTGCGCGGATCCTGGCTTCGGAAACCAAAACCAATTTTGTCAGCTTTTCCGCCGTTCTCTCCGGCGTCAAGGAAATCCGGCAGGTCATTGACGACGCCCGCGAACTGTGGGAGGCGAAAAAGCAGAAAACCATCCTGTTTGTGGACGAAATCCACCGCTTCAACAAGGCTCAGCAGGACGCGTTCCTGCCGCATGTCGAAAGCGGCCTGATCACTCTGATCGGCGCGACGACGGAAAATCCGTCTTTTGAAGTGATCGCGCCGCTTCTGTCGCGCACTCGCGTCCTCACGCTCAAGCAATTCACGGAAGAAGACCTGACGGCCATTTTGAAGCGCGCCCTGACCGACGAGCACCGGGGCCTGGGCAGGCTGGCCATCCGGATCGACGACGAAGCCATCCGGCTGATCATCCGGCTGTCCGACGGCGACGCCCGAACGGCGCTTGGCAATCTGGAGGCGGTGGCCTCCATGGTGCGGAGTCTGCCCGAGGAAGAAAGAATCATCACGGCAAAATCCGCCGAAGAAGCCTTGCTCAAGAAGGCACTCCTGTATGATAAGGACGGCGAAGAACATTACAACCTGATTTCCGCTTTTCACAAAAGCATGCGCGGCTCCGACCCGGATGCAACACTCTACTGGCTGGGACGCATGCTGATTGCCGGCGAAGATCCGATGTACATCCTGCGGCGGATGGTGCGTTTTGCGTCGGAGGATATCGGCAACGCCGATCCCCACGCCCTGATGCTGACCATGGCCGCGCAGCAGGCATTTCATTTCATCGGTCTGCCGGAAGGAGAACTGGCCATTGCCCAGGCGGCCGTCTACCTGGCCACGGCGCCCAAAAGTAATTCCCTGTATACAGGTTATGGACAGACGAAAGATCTGATCAACAAAACCGGCTACCTTCCCGTTCCGCTGCATATCCGCAATGCGCCGACCCGGCTGATGAAGGAACTGGACTACGGCAAGGATTACAAATACGCGCATGATTACCAGGACGCCTATGTCCCGCAGGAATACATGCCGGAAAAGCTGCAGGGGAAAGCCCTGTATAACCCGACGGATGCCGGTTATGAAAAAACCATCCGGGAAAGGGTCAACCTCTGGCGGCGTCTGAAGAAAGATCAGGAGAAAAAAGGACAAAAAAATGGGGAGCCTGGTTAGGACCCCCCTAGGAGAGAAGAGTGAAGGCCTGGTTACCTTCCTGGGTTATTTTTGCTGTCGGCTAATCATGCCCGTTATTTTTAGTCGACACTAACTATCTCGTTCACTTCTGGCTTACATATAAAGCAGATAATGTGCCAACATCGCAATAAAAACGTAAGTTATTGATATCATAGAATATAAATAAAATACCTGTCTTTTTTCCCTTATGCAGCCTCTGCATACTTTCGGCAACAAATGTCGGGACTGTTATTTACAAACTAACTTAGTTTAACAATATCAATATATTACAAAAGCACGCCGTTTTGCCGCCTTTTCGACAAAAATGTCGACAAGCCCGGTATTAATCGTTGACATTTCCCGACAATAGCTTAAGATGACCGGCAAAAAACAGAGTTTTTCCATAAAAAACATCCGGCCGATTTCGATAAAATGAGGATATCATGATTTTTTTCCGGAAAAAAGAAACCATCATCAGGCGCGCTTCGCGCTCGTATAACGGCACTTTTCTTCAACCGCTGGCCGTGGCCATCGTCTCGGCGATTCTGGTGGCCATGATCCTCATTATGGGATATCTGGATCTCCGCCGCAGCGAAACCAACCTGGTGGGATTCATGGAAGACCAGGCGCTCTCCACCATCAGCGTTTTACAGCGCCTGACCGAGGACAATCTGAAAAGCATCGTGGCCATGCAGGGGAAAACACCCCCGCAGACCAAAACCGCCAGCCAGGAAGAGTCTGATTTTTCCAAGAAGCTCGTTGTCGAAGCCATCACCGCGCTGGGACAAAAAATCGACGAACAGTGGAAGAAGAAACTGATCAACGATGGCTACCTCCATCGGTTCGCCGTGGAAAACAAATTCTGGTACGTAGCGGTTCTCGACCGCGAGGGCAACGCAATTTATCAGAGCAATCCGCTCAAGACCGACATGCTTGCCCAGAGTGATCTGTACACCGGCGGACGCAAGGCAACCACCCTGGAACTGCTGGAAAAGATCCGCCTCAAGGAAGGTATCGGCTACGTCGGCCTCCGGCGCAAGGACAACAGCGGAACGGTCATTATCAACCTGAACAAGGAAGGCCTGATTTACTGGAGCATGAAGGTTGCCGTGGACCGGGGCATCCACAAAATGGGCGAGGGTCACGGCATTGTCTACCTGCAAATCTATAATGACCAGAAACAACTGCTCTCGGGCATGGGCAAGATGCCGCAGAGCCTCTCCGAAAAAGATTTTGATTACCGTGAAATCCTGGCCGGAAAAAAGAGAATCATCAGCCGGAAAGTAGACACGCAGGGCGGCAAGATTCTGGATATGGCCGCGCCCTTCATGCTCGGCAAAAAAGTGGTCGGTATCGTCCGCATCGGCCTGGAACGCGGTTCCATGGACACCATTATCGCCGAAAACCGGTGGAACATTTTTATCTTCATGATGCTGATTGTCGTGATCTCCCTGCTTTCCATGTGGCTGCTCTATCATGATCAGAACCGCCACATGGCCGGCGTTATCGAGATGGAACGGCGCCTGGAAAAAGCCGAGCGGCTTTCCTCGCTGGGCCAGCTGGCCGCGGGCGTCGCCCACGAAATCCGCAATCCGCTAAACGCCATCAGCATGGCGACGCAGCGGTTAAAAAGAGATTTCGGCCCGTCAGACGGCGCCCGGGCGGAAGAGTTTCAGAACCTGTCCGGCGTGATCCGCGATGAAATCAGGCGGCTCAATGGAATTATCGAAGAATTTCTTTCCTTCTCCAAGAGCAGGCGGCTGGAGTTGAGCGATTTTTCCGTCACAGAGGTTCTGCAGAAAATCGTCAGCCTGATTACGGAGGAAGCGGCCAGTAAAAAAATCCGGCTGCAGACGCGCTGGCATATCAGCCCCGCCATCATTCCCATGGACATCAACAAGCTTCAGCAGGCATTCCTGAACTTTATCAAAAACGCCATGGAATCCATCACCGACGGAGGTACGATCACGCTGGAAGTCGACAAGGAAGGAAAGAATTACATCGTGGTAAAAATCTCCGATACGGGCTGCGGCATGACGGCGGAAGAGATCGAAAAAATCTTCAGCCCGGAATACACCACCAAGGAAAAAGGTCTGGGACTGGGCATTCCGCTGGCCATGGAAATCATCCGCGGCCACGGCGGAGACATCCGCGTCATCAGCCGGCGCGGCGAGGGAACTACGTTTGAAATCATTCTGCCGCGCGAAAAGATCGTTGAAAAAAACTAACATCAGGAACGGAAACCGATTATGAAGAAATTAAACATTCTCATCGTGGAAGACGGACGCTCCCAGCGGGAAATGCTGCGCGACTTCCTGATCTCCGAAGGCCACAATGTCCGGGAAGCCGAAAACGGCGAAGACGCAATCAAGACGGTGCTTGGCAGCCATTTTGACCTGATCCTGCTGGACTACAAAATGCCCGGCATGGACGGCATGGACGTGCTCAAAGAAGTCAAAAGAATCAACCACGAAATCGATGTCGTGATCATCACCGCTTACGGCACGATTGAAACCGCCGTGGAAGCCATCAAAGTCGGCGCCATCGACTACATCACCAAACCCGTGGAGCTGGAAGAGCTGCTGCTGATCGTGGACCGGGTCGCGGAGCGCCGGGGGCTGATCCGAGAAAACGAACTGCTCAAGCAGGAACTGGGCAAAAAAGGCATTACCGCCGAAAAGATCATCTATAAAAGCGCCCCGATGGTGGAGCTGATCAACATGGCCAGCCGAGTGGCGGCCAGCCGGGCTTCCGTTCTCATCCAGGGCGAAAGCGGAACAGGCAAGGAACTGCTGGCGCGGCTGATTCATCAATTAAGCCCCCGGTCCGACAAGCCCATCATCGTGGTCAACTGTGGCGCGCTCCAGGAGAACCTGCTGGAAAGCGAGTTGTTCGGCCATGAAAAAGGCGCATACACCGGCGCCGGCTCACGCCGCATCGGCCGTTTCGAAGAGGCGGACGGCGGAACGCTTTTTCTCGACGAAATCGGCGAACTGAGCCCCGCCATCCAGGTCAAGCTTCTGCGCTTTTTGCAGGAGCGGGAAATATCGCGGCTCGGCAGCAACGCCAGCATTCCCGTGGATGTGCGCATCATCAGCGCAACTAACCGCGACCTGGCGGTCGAAGTGAAAGAAGGCGTCTTCCGGGAAGACCTTTTCTACCGGCTGAAAGTTGTGACCATGGCCCTGCCACCGCTCCGGGAAAGGAAAGAGGACCTGCCCGCGCTGATTGACCATTACCTGGACAAGTTCGCCAGAGAGAACGGTAAAAGCATGCAGGGGATCACAGCGGAAGCCCGGGACATGCTTTTAAAATACGATTACCCGGGCAACGTGCGGGAACTGGTTAACATCATGGAAAGAGCCGTCGTCATTGCCCGGGACGACTATATTACCGTCAACGACCTGCCCTTCAAAAGCGATTCCTTTATCGATACGTCCATGAAAAAAACGCCCGGATCGCTTCGGGACTCGCTGGAGAACCTGGAAAAACGCCTGATCGGCGAAGCCATGGACAAGGCCTCCGACAACCAGACGAAGGCGGCGGAGATGCTGGGGATGTCGGAGAGGATGCTGCGGTATAAACTTAAAAAATACGGGTTGAAGAATTAGGGCTGTTGATCCACGCCCATCTACGGCGTTGCGCTTCAAAAAGCGCCGCTCGACGCTAAGGAAGCTTGAACAAAAGATGCCTGATCCAAATAAATAAAAGGCTAAGTGTACATGTGCATGTACACAAAACCACACGGGGCAAAAGCGAGAAAGCAAAAGGTTATAGAAAGAAGCAGGGGAAAAACAGCCTATGATAGAAAATATTTCCGGAATAAAGAAATTTAAAATATTGGCTGATGCAATAGAGTTTATTGCTGAAACCGTTGAGACAGATATGGCGCTTGAATTATTCAACCACACTGCCGATACAGAGAAGCAAGCAGAAAAGTTTGTTGCACGCCCGGATCATTTTGTCCGTTTTACGTTTCCTGCTCTTCAGCATCAATTCCGAATAATGGACTTCAGAATTCGTTACAAAGATATATCCTTTCCTGATAAAGGTGTGGATTTCAAGTTGGGTGGCCATGATAAAGAACTGGGACATGTACACATTGATTTTGTAAAACGTATAGACGGTTGGGTTATTAATAAAATATGGCAATGCAGGTAAGGATTCTAAGCAAACGAATACCATCGCCATATTTTCTATTTTTTCCAGCCAATCTAACGGTCATAATATGCAGAGCATGAAACATTCTCATAACAAACAAAGGATTTTCTTTTTTAAAATGGGTTATTGCAAATCCCAAAGTTAGTTATGATCTCGTCCGCCACGCAGTTTAGCCGGAGCGTCGGGCAAACAAAATACGTGAGGAGTAAAACATGATTCGCCGAAGCCGCTTATGTCTGATCGCAGTTTGCATGCTCCTGGCATTAACTCCCGTATGGTCAGCCAATTCCTCCGACTGGAAAGAGAGTGCTGAAGTTGCGGAAATTTTCAAGGCCTCGGGTCTGAATGGCACCTTCGTTCTCTATGATGTTGAGAGCGGGACGTATATCGGCTGCAATAAAGACCGCGCGGAAACAAGATTTATCCCGGCATCAACATTCATGATCCCCAATTCACTGATCGGACTCTCGGTAGGCGCGGTAAAGAGCGTTGATGAAATCCTGCAGTACAGGCGCGCTCCGAAGCCATTCACCAAAGCATGGGAAAAAGATATGGGGCTTCGCGAGGCCATCGCCATATCCAATGTCCCCATCTATCAGGAGCTTGCCCGGCGCATCGGTTTTGATCGAATGCAGGAAAATGTCCGGAAGATGAACTACGGCAATAATGAAATAGGCACCAGCATCGATACATTCTGGCTGTTCGGCCCGCTCAAAATCAGCGCCGTGGAGCAAACCCGGTTTCTTGCCGGACTTGCCCAGGGCACATTACCCTTTCCCGAATCCGCACAAAAAAGCGTTCGCGACATTACACGCATAGACAGCGGCCCGAACTGGACATTACATGCAAAAACCGGCTGGGAAAACGGACCCGATCCGGGAGTTGGATGGTGGGTGGGATGGGTGCAAAAAGGCAATCGCATTTATGCCTTTGCACTCAATATGGACATTAAGAAAGAATCGGATGGTGCAAAACGAATGGAGCTAGGCAGGGCAAGTCTCAAGGCATTGCGGATATTCTGAAACACCTAAAATCAATGTACCCGGCTGCAGCACCCGGCGCGGTTCCAACTTAACCTTGTATCAAGAGGAAATTTATATTACCTGGTTATGACAACAGATCAATCCGAAACACCTGAACTGCTTCTTCGCGAGGCATCGGCCGGAGACATTCCCGTAATGGCCCAACATCATCGGATGATGTTTGAAGAGATTTGGGCGCAAAAGGGCGAGGCTCTGAGCGTTGAAAGGGCCGGCGAGATTGAAAAAGCCTATGCCCGAAAGCTGGAAGCGGAAATGAGCGGTCTCTGCACGGCCTGGGTGATTGAAGAGGCGGGAGAGATCATTGCCAGCGGAGCGATCACGCTGGTCAGTTTTGTCCCCCATCCGTATGATCCGTCATCGAAGGTTGCCTATCTGCACAGCATTTACACGGAGAAGTCCCACCGAAACAGGAAATGCGCCGGGCGGATCATCGAGGCCGCCATCCGGCATTGCCTAACCCTGGGCATAAGCAGGATGATCCTCAGCGCAAGCAATGCCGGAAAACCGATTTACGAGAAAATCGGTTTTCGCTCAACCCCGGAAATGATGAGGCTCTTTATAAAATAAATATATGAAAACCAGTCCGTTTATAGTACCGTTTATAGTACCGTATTAAGATTGGAGGTGGCATATGAATATTTCAAAAGACATTAAACCCATTACCTATTTAAAAGCGCGGGCGCCGGAATTGTTAAAACAGATTAATGAAACCCATCGTCCCGTACTGATTACCCAAAACGGCGAGCCGAAAGCAGTGCTCCAGGACCCTCAAAGCTATGAGAACATGAGAAATGCCATTGGAATACTCAAACTCCTGTCTCAGGGCGAGGAAGATATCAGGAAAGGCAAAGTAAAATCACAGGAACACGTATTTGCAGCGGTTGAAAAACTTCTGAAAGACAAAGTCGCATGAAGAAATCATATAACGTTTTGTGGTCTGAAACAGCCGAAAACGATCTGGTATCTATTATGGAATACATCGCCGGAAACAATCCTCTACGGGCCGGTAAAATATTCGGTGAAATCAAAAAAAGAGCCGAAAACCTTCGAACCTTTCCGGAGCGGGGAAGAATCATTCCGGAGTTACGGGATCAGGGCATTACGTTATATCGCGAGATCATTATTGAGCCGTGGCGCATCATGTACAGAATCAACGAAGACAGGGTGTTCGTTTTATCCGTTCTGGATTCATGCCGGAATGTTGAAGACATTCTCCTGCACCGATTAATTGCATTACAGTAAAATGCCGGAAAGTGAATGAAGTCAATCATTTCCTTCCGGTTGCGTTTCCATTTCATGACATCTTTCAAGGAGTCATTCTATGACCATTGAAGAAGGTTATAAAGAAAGATATCGATCAGGAAACACTCCCGTGGGATATCGGCTGGCCGGATTTCAATCTTATCGAAGTAGTGACCGTGAGGCCCATCACCGGTTGTAAAGCGCTGGAGATCGGCTACGGAACCGGAGACAATTCCATATGGCTTGCCCGGAATCATTTTCAGATGACCGGTACGGATACTTCCGACATCGCTCTGGAGAAGGCAAAGGGAAAGGATTCGGAAGCGAAGGTTGAATGCGATTTTAAACTCGTTAATTTCTTTGAAAGCAGAGTTGAAGGCGCGCCTTTCGGCTTTGTATTCGACCGGGGCTGCTTTCACTCCTTCCGGTCTGAAGACGATCGAAGAAAGTTTGCCGCAAATGTCGCCGGTCATCTGGAAGAAGGCGGCCTTTGGCTGACCCTTGCCGGCAATGTCGATGAGAAAATAAAAGGTCCCGGCAAGTCATCGCACACGGCCTGGTTTTTCGTCCGGTGCATTTCTCAATAAAAAAGGCGGTTCCTTACCGGACCGCCTTTTTCTATTGGAATTATTTCTTTCCTTTTTTCTTAACCGCTTTCTGATCGCCTTCGAAAATTTTGGAAAGTTCCCATTTCCTGCGGGTCTTCCAGCTTCCCTTGTGATAGGCGTAGCTGGCCAGAAGCGGCAGAACCGTTGTGGCCTCGGCGTAAACCATCTGTTCGCAGGAGGAATCCACCTTACCCCAGGAGTTGGCTTCCTTGAGCGTCGAGCTGGAACAGGCGCCGTCGCGCACATCCGCCACGGTGATCTGCACGGCGTATTTATGCATGTTAACTTCGTGGCCCATGATTTCCGCGCAGACCACGGTATCCTGCGCAAAGTTTTTCGGTACGCCGCCGCCGATCATCAAAAGTCCGGTGGTCCCGGCCTTGATCTTGATCTCGGTCAGTTCCCGGAAATCCTTAACGGAGTCGATGGACAGATGATTATCCGGGCGCTCCACCTGATGGAGCACCAGGCCGAAACCGGCGGAGCTGTCTGAAAACGCGGGGCAGAAAATCGGCACGTTGTTCTCGTAGGCCGCCTGCACGAGGGAATCTTTCTTTTTAGCGTTTTTCGTCAGGTATTTTCCCATTTCGGCGATAAATTCCCGCGAGGAATAAGGACGGGGCGGCAGCGCTTCCGCGATTTTTTTGATGGTCCTGTCGCAGTGCTGCAAATCATCTTCGCTGATATACGTATCGTAAATCCGGTCGATGTAAAGGCTGCGCAGCAGTTTGTCGTCCACAAACGGCGTGCCCTGGTAATGTTTAAAGCCCAGCGCTTCAAAGAAATCCATATCCACAATCGAGGCGCCGGTGGCCACGATGGCGTCCACCATTCTGTTTTTCACCAGGTCCACATATACCTGCATGCAGCCGGCGGCGCTGGTGGACCCGGCCAGCGTCAGGATGACCGCGCATTTTTTCTCCTTGAGCATCCGGTCGTAAATTTCGGCGGCATTGCCCAGGTCTCTCGCGGAAAAGGACATTTTCTTCATGTCCTCAATAATTTTCACGGCGTCGATGGCCTTGATGTCGATATGGTCGACCGTTTTCTTCAATAAATCTCTTTTCTTCATGAACTTCACCCATCCCTCTTTTCTTGATCTTTTTTGTCGTTATTAATTCCGCCTCTTAAATCAGAGCGGGTAAAAAGTCAATCATTTGTGGCAAAACACAAAGGGAAGCGCCGAAACGGGCCGCTATTTTTTCCTTAGCTTTTTGGGGGTTCTGCGCTATATAAACCCCGTATCAACTCCAAACGCCGAACCGGGATGACGAGAATGGACACCTTTACGCTGGCGGCAACCAGTTTTACAATCGCGCTGTCGCTGATGATCACGGAGAAAATGGACAAACCGCAGAAGTCCTTTGCGTTCTTTTGCCTGGCCATTTTCATTTCTCAGGCAGCCGTTTTTTTTCGGAATTTTTTTGCCCCGGATTTCTGGAGTTATGTCGAACCCATCGGCATCCTGGCGGCCGCCCCGCTGGCCGTCTGGTTCTTTCTTCATCTGACCAACAGCAGGTCTTATCTGACCCAGGGGTCCGTGGCGTTCACGACACTGACGAGCGCCACGGGCATCGTTATGCAATTTACTCCCCTTGCCGCCTGGCCCTTTTTCCACATGGCGCTTATTGCCTATGCCTACGGCGTGCTGGTGATCTGCTATTTCGCGCTCCTGCGCCACGTAAACAAGCTGCCCCCCAGCACGGAAAAAAG
Source organism: Smithellaceae bacterium (assembly GCA_963682015.1). Classification (GTDB taxonomy): domain Bacteria; phylum Desulfobacterota; class Syntrophia; order Syntrophales; family Smithellaceae; genus UBA8904. The sequence goes on from OY820932.1 coordinate 1,604,459, forward strand.
AAGGCTGCGCTACCTGCTCGTGGCCTGCCCGACGGCGGCGCTTGTCTGCTCGGCCGATGTCCTGGGTTATCTCGGCTATAATTTCCCGCCGATTTCCGGCCTGGTTATGTCGGCCCTTTTGTACCTGATTTTGCTGATTATTGCGTATCCCCAGCTTTCCGAACTGCATGATTTTCTGGCCCGCGCCCTGGTCATTTTTGTTTCCACGCTCATCGGCGTGCTGCTCTTCTACATTGTGGCCTTCGTGTTCAGCGACAGTCTGCCTGCATTCACCAGCGTGCTCATGGTGTCTTTCCTGATCGTTATCTCCGTCACGCCGGTCAGAATGATCCTGAAAAAAATCTTCAGTTTCCTGTATCCCGCAAGCAAGGACGTTTTCACATCCCTCTATGAATTCGATGAAAAGCTGGAACACGAAAAGACGGTGATGCTGGCGGAAATGGCGCCGGTTTTCGCCCACGAAATCCGCAATCCGCTGGGCTCCATCAAGGGCGCGGCGCAGTACCTGCAATCCGAAGCGGCAAGCGACGAGCACAAACAGCTCCTGAATGTTATTATCGAAGAAACCAACCGCCTCAACGCCGTCGTCAGCCAGTTTTTGAATTACGCCCGCCCCGGAAGCGGCAAAGTCGGGACGCAGGACATCAATGCCGTTATTGTCCGGGCCGTGTCCGTCATCGGCGCCAACCGCCTGGCTGAAAAAGTCACGATCGGGCAGGAGTTGCAGGACGGATTGCCGCCGGTCCGCATGGATGAGCAGCAGATTCTCCAGGTCATCATCAACATCTCGCTCAACGCCATTGAAGCCATGCCCGAAGGCGGAGCGCTCACTTTCCGGACTTCCAGAATTGAATCGAGCGCCGGCCTTGCCGTGGGCATTGCCATCCGGGATACGGGCCAGGGAATCAAACCGGACGACATCAAAAACATTTTCAAGCCGTTTTACACCACCAAGGAAAGAGGCGTGGGACTGGGACTGGCCATCTGTCAGCGAATCATCCGGGAACATGGCGGTTCCATCCGGGTCAAGTCTCTGCCGGGCCAGGGCAGCGTCTTTTTCATCCGGCTTGCCGCCGACGGAAAAAAATAAACACAAACCAACTTGATTTAATCGCCAAGTTTTAATAGTTGAAGGCCATGGATAAGATTTTAATTGTAGATGACGAACTGAACATGCGGCTGGTGCTGGCCGCCATGCTGAAGAAAGAAGGCTACGAAGTGGCTTCGGCCGCCGACGGATATGAGGCGCTGCAAATCCTGCAGTCCGGACCGGTCGCCGCCGTGGTCACCGATTTGAAAATGCCGCGCATCGACGGCATGGGGCTGCTTGACCGCGTCAGTTCGGAATATCCGGACATCCCCGTGATCATGATTACCGCCCACGGCACCGTGGCGACGGCCGTTGAAGCGCTGAAGAAAGGGGCCCTGGATTACATCACGAAACCCTTTGAGCTCGAGGAATTGAAAAACGTCGTTTCCAAAGCCATCAAAACACGAAATCTGAAGGAAAATGAACTTTTCCTGCCGCCGGAGGAAATCGAACGAGACGGCATGATCGGGAACAGCCCCTCCACCCAGGAAATCTTCGAGGCCATCAGGCGCGTGGCCCCCACGACGACAACCATTCTCATTACCGGGGAAACCGGCACCGGCAAGGAGCTGGTCGCCGAGGCCATTCACCGCAATTCGCCCAGGAAAAACAATCCGCTGATCAAGATCAACTGCGCGGCCATCGCCGAAACGCTGATGGAAAGCGAGTTGTTCGGCCATGAAAAAGGCGCGTTCACGGGCGCGGCCATTACCAAACCCGGCAAGTTTGAACTGGCGCACAAGGGCACTCTGTTTCTGGACGAGGTGGGCGAAATTCCGAAGGAAATGCAGGTCAAGCTGTTGCGCGTCCTGCAGGAGCAGGAATTTGAGCGGGTCGGTGGCCTCAAAACCATCCGGGTGGATGTCCGCATCATCGCCGCGAGCAACCGCAACCTCTCGCAGAGCGTCCAGGACGGGCACTTCCGCGAGGATTTATTCTACCGCCTTAACGTTTTTCCCATCAGCGTGCCTCCGCTTCGTGAAAGAGTGGATGACATTCTTCCCCTCGTGGAATTCTTCATGGATAAATTCAATAAAAAACTCGCACTGGCCGTAAGCGGCGTGGACGACGAAGTCAAGGACATGCTCATGCGCTACCGCTGGCCGGGCAACATCCGCGAGCTGGAAAATCTGATTGAACGCATGATGCTGCTGGCCAAAGGCACGGTCATCAAGGCCTCCGAGGTCCCGGCGGAATTCAAGGCCGTTCTGGAAAAAGACGCCCTCGGGGGGGGCACCGTCGATAAAACGCCTTTTAAAGATCAGATGCGCACACATATGGAAAACGTGGAAAAGCAGATGATCATTTCATGCCTGGAAGAATCCGGAGGAAATGTAACCAAAGCCGCGAAGGTTCTGGGGTTAAGCCGCAAAGGATTGCAGTTAAAGATGATCAAGTACAACCTGCGCAAGTAATTCCATTTCAAATCAAGCGCTACCTTCGCTGGCAGCGTCGTCGGCATCCTCAACGTATTATTTATACGTCCCCGGTGCCTCCTGCTTGCCGCCGCGGTATCATCATGGATTTGGAAATGGAATAATATCCTGACACAGCGAAGCCGCATCCATCCGCCCGGCGAAGCAGCCGGTCAGCTGCCGCCGTCAAAACCCGTCAAAAGATAACTGTCCGTTTCCAGGTGACGGAAGATTGCATTAAAAGCCGTAACAACCCGCGGATCGAAATGAGTCGCGGAGTTGGCGTTGATTTCCTGCTTGGCCTGAAGCGAACTGAACGCTTTGCGGTAAGGACGATCGGTGGTCAGTGCGTCATACACGTCGGCCACGGCGATAATCCGCGCTCCCAGCGGAATGTCTTCCTGCGCGGTCTTGTAGTAGCCGCTGCCGTCGTACTTTTCATGATGATGCAGAATAATGGGCAGAATGTCCCCGATTGTTTCCCCGAGGGGCTCCAGCATGTTGACGGCCAGCCAGGTATGCTGCCGGATATTCAACCGCTCCTGAGCCGTCAGATCGGTGACTTTACGCAAAACGGCTTCGCTCACTCCCACCTTTCCCAGGTCATGCAACAGGGCGGCTACCCGGATATTTTCGATGTCGAACGAATTGAGCTTCATCTGCCGGGCGATCATTTCGGCAATTTTCGAAACCCGGTGGGAATGGCTCTGGGTGTAGTTGTCGGCCGATTCAATCACCAGCGAAAGCATCTCGATGATACCGCTGTATGTCCGCTGCAGCTCTTTGCGGGATTCTTCCTTTTTGTCATAAAGAATCCCCATGCAATAGCCGGTAAACAAAAGGAACAGCCCCCAGGTAACCAGATCCAGCCATTTGAAAAACTCGGCGTTGGCGCCGGCCTGTACGGCAAAGCTGGAAGGGGAAAGATAGGCCAGAAGGCCGATAATAAAAACGGACGAGACGGCGGATACCACCGCGTAGCGCTTGCCGAAAAAATAAGCGCCCAGCAGCACCGGCAGGTAGAAGATGTTTAAAAACGCCCGCTGGTTGATGATAAAGAGATAAATGAAGCAGACGATGGCCACCATCAGCAGGATGATGATTAACTCTTTATCAATGTTCACCTTGCTTCTCATTATCTGTTTATCCATGGTGAGCTCCGGTTGTCAAAATTATGTAAAAAATAAACCACCATTTCAGGGCACGCCGTTCCAGCCGGCCAGCCTTGCCCACAGCCACCAGGCGGCGCGGCCTTTAAGGACGCAATTGAGCTTCTGGCTGTGCGCGCAGTCGCCGCAATGGACATTCGCCAGCGTCGTTAACGTATCCAGCGGGTTGGCCGTGATCCATTCCACGGCCCAGTTATACGCATCATCATGGTTGTATCGACAGCTGTCTTCGGCATCCAGGGCCAAAAACCCGTTGCCGCTCGGATCATAGCTTTCGATATCGGCAAAGTCGAAAAGAATCTTGTTGTTGGAGTTGCAGTAATTGCGGATCTGCTGATTGCGCAGGTGAAGATTCCCGGCTGTACCACCCCCGTCCAGATGGCCGGTCATGTAAACAAACTTGATGCCGGGATAATCCGTTTCCAGCCCGTTCATCAGGCTGAGATAGGTATTGATATTCGCCTCGGATGCCCCACTTACCTGGCCGCACCAGGCCCAGATAATCACATTGATTTCCGGATGATTGGCACCCCTTCCGGAGCCATTGACCGTGCCCAGAAAGGAACGCGTTGCGGTTTCCCATGAGGTAAAATCCGGGTTACCCAGGTCCGCTGCGCCGTACGGCATTCCGTAATCGCCGATAGTTTCCCTGAAATCCAGAGCGCCTCCTGATCCCCCATTGTTGAAAGCATACAAGCTGTTCGCATTCGCCAGCGCAGTCATGCCCGTATTAAGTTGACTGCCGTGGGAAGTATGGCCGTACGCGATATGCAGACTGGCTTTAGCCGTTGTGACAACGCTGTCCGGAATGGTGCCGGTATGCGTATGATTGGCAATGATCGGACCGACGGGCCCGGCTGCTATGGTTACGGTCACGGTATAATCCTTGGTGGACCCGTCCTGGGCCGTAACCGTGTAAGTGACCATGCCGGTAAAATTATTGGCGGTAACGCCGCTCTGCTGAACCGTGGCTCCAATGCTGACGGACGTTCCCGTCGTGGTGAACGACGCCACCAGCGCCGTGACATCCGTTCCGCTGGGCACGGTCAGCGTAATACCCGTGCCCGAAATCGTGCCGACAATATCCTGCGACAGGGCGCTGTTGGCTGTATCCGTAAACACGAAGGCCGTGATGTTCTTGGCGGAACTTTTTCCGGAACCGACCGCCGTCCCTCCCCCGCCTCCGCAGCTTACGAGCAGCAGGACGGCCAGTACCATAGAATAGATTTTCCAGAAACCCTGTATACTTTCAGGCTTTGTCGGGCATATTCTTTCCATCAGCATACCTCCCGGTCCTTGATTCCCATCGGCGATTTTTTTATCGTGCCATCGAATTTATTTTATACTGAGCGTCGTTTCAATCCGCCGGATCAGTTCATCCTTACTGACCGGTTTGGCAATAAATTCACGGCCGCCCATGAAGCCCGCTTCTTTTTGAACCTCGTCCTTTCTGACCAGCGCCGTGATAAAAATAATGGGGATATTTTTTGTTCGCTGATCCAGCAGCAGTTCCTCCGCGACTTCCGCGCCGGATATATCCGGCATCATGATATCCAGGAGAATCAGGTCCGGCCGAAGTTTTTTGGCAAGTTCCAGGCCTTCCTCGCCGGTGTTGGCGGTCGTTACTTTAAAACGATCGTTTGTTTTGGTCTGCAAGTTCAGTTTTACAAAAAAGGTGAACGATTCTTCATCATCAACGGCCAGGATGTGTATGGGAGTCTCCACAACAATACCTCCTGAGATCAAGACGGTACGGGTAGTTGAATGATTACGTTGGTTCCTTCTTCTTCTCTGCTTTCAGCGTATATGATTCCCCCGTGCATGTCAATAATTCCTTTGGAAATGGAAAGCCCCAACCCCGTGTTTCCAATCGCCTTGGTCGTATAAAACGGATCAAAGATGTGATGGATTCTGTCGGGGGGAATTCCATGTCCCGTGTCCCGGAAAGAAATTTGTAAAACCGATCGTCCCTCGCTGTCGGCTGTTCTGCGGGCGCTGATCGTCAGTTTCCCTCGCCTCGGCATCGCTTCCAAGGCATTGATAATCAGGTTGACAAAAACCTGCTTCATCTGGTTGCCGTCCACGGGAATCCGTGGCATGCGGAGCTTGTAATCCCGGACCAGTTGAATATTTTTGGCATGAAATTCATGCTCCGTTAAGACAAGAGACTCTTCCAGCAGGTTGCGGATATCCTGCTTTACGGGAGCAACCGGCGTCTGACGGGCGTAACTGAGCAGCCCTTTGACAATCGTGTCGGCCTGCAGGACCGCCTTATTCAACCGTTCAATGACTTCCAGTGTCAGAGCGTCCTTTTCAAAGGTTGTCTGCAGATAATTAATGCCCTGCAGAATAATGGCCAGAGGATTCTTGATCTCGTGGGCGACACCGGCCGCCAGCATGCCGATGGACGCCATCTTCTCATGCATCAGGATCAGCTCCTGCTTGCGGCTCAGGTCCTCATAAGCCTTCGTGAGTTCCAGGTTTTTTGTTCTCAGTTCCGACTGTGTTTTCTTGAGCTGTGTGATATCAAAGATCGTCGACCGGCTCTGGACAAAGCGGCCTTCCTCATCCCTGATTGCCCGGGCATTTTGCAGCACGGTAAAGACCGACCCGTCCTTCCGGGTGACCTCAAATTCCACGTCATTGATCCAGCCCTCTTTCTGGAGTTGAGGAAAAACGGTTTGAAAAATGTCCCGACTCCCTACGGTCAGCAGATCGCTCCATTTTTTTCTTCCGATAAGCTCGTCGCGTTCATAGCCCAGCCATTTCAGTTCCGTGTCGTTAATCCGGAGAAACGATCCGTCGGGACCGAGGGAATGATACCCGCAGGGAGCGTTATTATACAGATCGCTGATTTCATCCGCGTACCCCTGAAGCCTCATTTCCGCGGTCTTGCGTTCGGTGACATCCCGGGATATGCCCCGGAAACCGACAGGCTTCCCTTCCGCATTCCGGATCAGCGAAACCGAAATGGCATGATAAGCTATGCTCCCGTCCTTTTTGATCAGTTCCACATCATGGGATCTGACCGATATGCCCGTGTCATAAATTTTCCTGAAGAGAGCGGATATTTCTTTCCTTTTCCCTTTCGCGATATACTGCCGGCTGGACATGTTGAGCATTTCTTTTCGCGAATAGCCGAGGTTTGCACACTGTGCGTCATTTACAAAGATGAACCGGCCGGCAAGGCTGATTTCGAAATAGCCGTCGGCCATCTGCTCGATAATCGTCCGGTATCTTTCCTCGGACTGCCGGATGGCGTCTTCCATCAGCTTGCGTTCGGTAATGTCCCTGGCGATGCCCAGAATGGAATGCGGTTTGCCGTCCTTGTAAACCAGGGAAGCCTGGGTTTCCACGTAAATCCGCCGGCCGTCTTTCCTTTTCAGCGTGTAGCCGCTGACATATTTCTGGAATCCGGTGCGGATGATTTCTTCAAATTCCCGCATCCCCTTTGCCATATCCTCGTCAACCAGCAGGGACGTTATATTCAACGAAGGAATCTCCGGTCGCTCGTATCCCAGAAGATGAAGCGCCGAAGCGTTGGCATCGATGAAGTTGCCGGCAAAATCAATCACGTAAACGCAGTCCCGCGATTGATCGAACAGGGCGCTGAATCTCTCTTCGCTTTCTTTAAGCTTTTGCTCGTCCTTCTTGCGGTGGGTGATGTCGTTCAGAAAATTCAACGTAGCGGGCTTTCCCTCCCAGGTAACGACCGTAGAACGAATCTCCACCCATCGCACCTCGCTCGCGGGGGTCACAACCCGGAATGTGTAATGGGGAGGCGCCGGCTCGCCTTTCACCCGGCGAAGATGGTACGACATGACCATTTCCCGGTCATCAGGATGGATAAATTCTGTAAAGGGAGCGGAGGTCAGCTTCTGGTAGGAAGTATCAAACATTTCCACCGACGCGCGGTTGACAAATTTCAGTTTGCCCTCCTGGGCGACTATAATGACTTCCCTGCTGTTTTCCACCAGCAGGCGGTATTTTTCCTCGCTTTCCAGTATTTTCTGTTCCGCCAGAATGCGATCGGTTATATCAATGAAGCCCATCAGGAGCCCGCTGGGGACCCCTTCCCTATAGAGGATGGTCGTTTTCAGGTTAACCCAGAGCCGAGAGCCGTCTTTGCGGGTTATGGGAATCTCCGTCGTGCGCGCCTCATCTCCCGCAAGCCTGGCCGCCAGTCTCGTAAGCAGGTGCTTCCGGGTTTCCTCATCAAAAAACCCGAGCACCAGCCCTTCGCGCTCCGCCAGTTCCTCACGCGTCCAGCCCGTTGCTTCTTCTATCTTTTGGTTGATATATTTGACGCGCCCCGTGAGATCAGCCAGGCAAATGCCGATGGGGGCTTCTTCCATGAAGCGCTGAAACGCTTCATCGTAATCCACAAGGGCATTTTTGATCTGAAGCCGGCTCCGGGTGACGGCATCGGCAATCTCGTGAATGGTTTCGGGCTGAGCCGCCGCCAGCTCTCTTTCAACGGCTGGAATCAGGCGGGATAAGTTGTCTTTCCGGATGAAATCCGCGGCGCCCCGCTTCATGTAATCTGCCACAGTCTCTTCTCCGACGGCGCCGGATACAAACAGAAAGGGAATCTTTTTTCTCTCGGACTGTAAAACAGACAGGGCTTCATGTGCGGTGAAACCCGGCAAAGGATCTCCGTATAAAATAATGTCCCATGACCGGGTCGGAAACGCGTCGCGCAGAGCCCGGGCGGTTGCCACCCGCGCAAATTCCGGATCATAACCGCCGCTCCGGAGAGTCTGAAGAATAACCTCCTGGATCTCGTCTTCCGAACCCGCAATCACCAGCACCCGCAAAGGCTTTCCCATTCTCTGCTCCTTTTCACCGGAAGCGGAACGACTGAAATTTCTTACAGGAAACCAAAAACTCCGCCAATGGTTTGAGTGACAGAATGCCGTCTCAGGCAGGCAGGTCTAACGCAGCCGGCCTTCCTGGCGCAGTCTGGAAAGGAGCTGGTTAACGGCCGGCATGGCCTCCGCCGCGGCTTTTTCGCCTTCCATGATCGCTTCATGTCTTTTGGTAAAATCACTGGAACCGATATTTCCGACTTTCGGTTTGATCACAACATCGGCGTTCTTTAACTGCAGAACCGACATCTTGTTATACATAATGTCGATCGCCTGCATGATGGTTTCGAAAGTTCCGGTGGGCGCGGCGGCGGACAGACTGGAGGAAATGTCAACCGCAATGACGACATCCGCGCCATACCGGCGAGCCGCGTCCACGGCTACGGGACTGACCACGCCGCCATCCACATGGGCTTTGCCGCCGATGATCACCGGATTGAAAACCCCGGGAATGGAGCAGCTCGCCCGCACGGCTTTGCCTGCGCTGCCACGGCCGAAGACCGCTTCTTCGCCGGTTTGAATATTGGTGGCCACGGCGTAAAAGGGAATTTTAAACCTGTCGATGGTGGTGTATTTCACCTTCTGGTTGACAAAGTTCTCCAGTTTCTCGCCTTTGATAAAGCCGTTGTCCGGAATGATGTAATCGGCAATGTCGTCCTTCTGAACGGCAAAGGCAATCGTCTGCAGTTCATACGGGTTGTATCCGAATGCATAGAGACTTCCCACGAAGGAGCCGACGGAGGTGCCGACGACCATGTGAATGGGCACTCTGTGCGATTCCAGCACTTTGAGCACGCCGATGTGCGCAAAGCCCTTGGATGCCCCCGCGCCCAGAACCACCGCGATTTTGGCCGGTTTTACCTGCGGCTGAGGCGGGGTCACCGGTGTGGTGGCGCAGGAAACAAAAAGAAACACGAACACCAGGAGGAAAAGGGGCCGTATGATGAATAACCGGTAAGGTTTCTTTGTCATGACTGCTGTATTTTTTCCTTTCGATTTCTTGACCGGGGCCGTCTCGGGCGATTGGGTTTCGGCTTCGCGTCGCCTCCCTCAGTCCGCAGATCGGCTGCGGGTTGCTCAGGCGGTGCATGCAGGGACTGCTGATAATAATCATCGAGCAGCATGGTGATAATTGCCAGTTCATCCTCGGACTGGGAGAGGTTCCGGGCCAGCGGGCGGAAGCGCTGCATGCGCTCGATCTGAAGGTTGTCGCGGCCCCGCAATTCGGCCTCCAGGAGCGCGGTGATCCTTTCCGCGACAACTCTTTCCAGTTCCTCATCGCCCGGCAGCGTTCTTTCTTCCATGCGGATGTTATAATGACGCGCGATGCTGTTCAGCTTGAATTTTTCCATTTCCGCAACCAAGGAAATGACCACGCCGCTGGACCCCATCCTTCCGGTGCGTCCGGCGCGATGGATGTAAGCTTCCGGGTCTTCCGGCGGCTCATACTGAAATACATGGGAAAGCTCGGGAATATCGATGCCCCTGGCCGCAACATCGGTCGCCACCAGAAAACGCAGGGCGCCTCTGCGCACCCGCGCCATGACTTTTTCCCTGGCGCTCTGGGCCAGATCGGAACTCAGCTCGTCGGCGTCATAACCGAACCTTTTGAGCACAACCGACAGGTAATGCACCGTATCTTTCGTGTTGCAGAAAATGATGGCCGAGACGGGGTTTTCAATTTCAATAATCCTTACCAGCGAGCGCTCCTTGCGCATCCCCGGCACCAAATAATAAATATGTTCGCTTTCGGCGACGTGCACTTCGTTGCCGCTCAAGCTCAACAGAGGCGGGTCATGCAAAAATTGCCCGGCCAGCCGAACAACCTGCGGCGGAAACGTGGCGGAAAACATGCTGCTTGTAATCCTGCCGGCGGGAATATACTGGCGGATTTTAACCATGTCGGGATAAAATCCCATGGACAGCATCCGATCCGCCTCGTCAAAGATCAGCATCTTCAGATGGTCGAGCGAAAGTGTGTTCTTGAGCAGGTGATCCAGGATACGCCCCGGCGTGCCGATCACTAGCTGGGCGCCGCCGCGAAACGCTTCCAGCTGGGCGTTGTATCCGACACCGCCGTAAACCACAGCCGTCCTTAAGAGCGTACCTTCTGTCAGAATCTGCGCTTCCCGGAATACCTGCAGGGCTAGTTCGCGGGTGGGAACCAGGACCAGCGCCTGGGCAACATTTTTTTGCAGACGGATATTCTGCATGATGGGCAGCAGATAAGCGCCTGTCTTACCACTGCCGGTTCTCGACTGAATCATTACATCGCGGCGGGCAAGCAAAAAAGGGATCGCCTTCGCCTGGACAGGCACCAGTGACGTCCAGCCTGCTCGCTCGCAAGCCGCCTGCAGATCCGGGCTTAAGTCCGCCAGACTAATATCACGGAAGTTTTCGGTGGAAACCGGCTCCTTCCCTTCCTCAGGGTTCACATCATTCATATAAGCAGAAAACCTTTCATCAAAATATTTATTAATATCATTTAGTTCACCACGTGACAGGAATCAAGAAAAAACTGACAAAGAACAATATGTTTTTGTATTGCATATTCTTTTACCGCCAAGAAAATATCTTGACAGTTGCGGACGAATCATATAGCCTGTTGTTAATTCGTCAGAGGCTGATTAGCCCTGCCTGTTGGAGCGATTCAAGTATTCAAAAAAACAAGCCGATATTAAATCCGTAACTGCTTTGAAAATCGTGATGATCCTCGCGTATTTCTTTAATTAATGCAGTAAATACTATTACATCTTGCTTAAATATCGAGCCTGTTACTAATCTGAAATAAGGAAATATTTATGAACATTGAAGACATCAAGAGATTGCCTATCAGCGAACTCAACAATCTGGCCAAGGAGCTTGACGTTCCCGGAGCCAGCGGCATGCGCCGGCAGGACTTGATTTTTGCCATTTTACAGACACAGGCGGAGCAAAACGGCGTAATTTCCGGCTCCGGCGTTCTGGAAATCCTGCCCGACGGCTTCGGATTCCTGCGAGCCGTCGATTACAACTATCTCCCCAGTCCCGATGACATCTATATTTCCCCTTCACAGATCCGCCGCTTCAACCTGAGAACAGGCGACACCATTTCCGGCGAAGTCCGCCCTCCGAAAGAAGGCGAAAAATACTTTGCCCTGCTCAAAGTCGATACGGTCAACTTTGAAAGCCCCGAACAGGCGCGTGATAAAATCCTCTTCGATAACCTGACACCCCTTTATCCCCAGGAAAAACTCAATCTGGAATTTGACCCGGAGAATTATTCCACACGCTCGCTGGATTTGTTTGCCCCCATCGGTAAAGGGCAGCGCGCCCTGATTGTCTCTCCGCCGCGCACCGGTAAAACCGTCCTCCTGCAGGACATCGCCCACAGCATCACGGCCAACCATAAAGAAGTGGTTTTGATGGTGCTCCTGATTGACGAACGTCCCGAAGAAGTCACCGACATGCAGCGCAGCGTAAAAGGCGAGGTCATTTCGTCCACCTTTGACGAGCCGGCCACCCGCCACGTGCAGGTTGCCGAAATGGTGATCGAAAAAGCCAAACGACTGGTCGAGCACAAAAAAGACGTCGTCATTCTGCTCGACTCCATCACCCGTCTCGCGCGTGCCTACAACACAGTCGTCCCGCCTTCGGGCAAGGTGCTTTCCGGCGGTGTGGACTCCAACGCCCTGCACAAACCCAAACGCTTCTTCGGCGCGGCCCGCAATATTGAAAACGGAGGATCTTTAACCATTATTTCCACGGCATTGATTGATACGGGCAGCCGGATGGATGAAGTCATTTTTGAAGAATTCAAGGGCACCGGCAATATGGAAGTTCATCTGGACCGCCGCATCGCCGACCGCCGCATCTTCCCCGCGTTCGATTTGATCCGCTCCGGCACGCGCAAGGAAGAACTGCTGATTGCTAAAGCAAACCTCAATCGTATCTGGATCTTACGAAGGTTGCTCCAGGAAATGAACCCGGTGGACGCCATGGAATTTATTATCAGCAAAATCAAGAAAACAGACACCAACAAGGAATTTCTGGAATCCATGAATTCATGATGAATGGCAAAACGTATATTCGGATTGTCAATAAATTGCTTGAATTTTTAAAACTTATGGTATAGGCAGCACATCTGCTTAAAATTACAGTGACCTTTATCAGAGGGTTACCCGATAAAGATCAGGAGGAAGAAGGCACAATGAAAGAAGGTATTCATCCGGATTACAAAGAAACAACCATCACCTGCGTTTGCGGCAACGTGATTGAAACACGTTCCACAAAAAAGGAAATCAAGATCGAAATCTGCTCCAGCTGCCATCCATTTATGACCGGCAAGCAGAAAATTCTCGATACGGCGGGCCGCGTGGAGAAATTCAGGAAGAAATACGAAACAAAACCCGAAGCGGCGCCGGCCAAAAAGAAAGCAACCAAGAAATAATTCGTTTATTTACGCCCCGGAAGGGCAATCCTGTTGGGACATCAGTCCTTATGACCAGCAAACTTCCACAGCATTTATAGCGGCCTTCTCTTCCAGAGAGGATCGCTGTAAATGCGTCTTATTTTCCTCAAACCATCACAACTTTTTCATCCATCAGAGAAATTATGGATATTATACTCAACAAACTTCGCGATATTGAACTCCGTTACCGGGAGCTGGAAGGGCTCCTGTCCGACCCGCAGGTGGTCTCCCGTCAGGGACAGTACCAGAAATACGCCAAGGAGCACGCCGACCTCTCCGAACTGGTCGATACCATCCGCAGTTATGAAAAAGTCAAAACGCGCCTTGAGGAAAACCAGGAACTGCTTGCGGAAACGGATGAAGAACTGAGAACCCTGGCCAAGGAAGAAATGCCCCAGTTGCAGCAGGAGATCTCCGAACTGGAAGAAAAAATCACCATTCTGCTTCTGCCCAAAGATCCCAACGACGACAAAAATGTTTTCCTGGAAATCCGGGCGGGCACTGGTGGCGACGAAGCCGGCCTTTTTGTCGGCGACCTGTTCCGGATGTACGCCCGCTATGCCGAATCGCAGGGATGGAAAGTGGAAGTGGTCAGTTCATCGCCGGCGGGAGGCATGGGCGGTTTCAAGGAAATCATCGCCCAGATCGAAGGGCGGGGCGCATACAGCCGGTTGAAATATGAAAGCGGCACCCATCGCGTGCAACGGGTTCCCGTCACCGAAGCCCAGGGACGCATTCATACCTCCGCCGTCACCGTCGCCATCATGCCGGAAGCGGAAGAAGTGGAAGTGAATATCGACCCCAACGATCTGCGCATCGATGTTTACCGCTCCACCGGCCACGGCGGACAGAGCGTCAACACGACGGATTCCGCCGTCCGCATCACCCACATCCCGACGGGACTTGTCGTTACCTGCCAGGATGAAAAATCGCAGCTCAAAAACAAGGCCAAAGCCATGAAGGTTCTGCGGTCAAGGCTTCTCGATGCGATGGTCCAGAAACAAAACGCCGAGCAGGCACAGGCGCGAAAAAGCCAGGTGGGGTCCGGCGACCGCTCCGAGCGCATCCGCACATACAACTTTCCTCAGGGGCGTATCACCGATCACCGCATCAATCTGACGCGCTACGATCTGGACAACTTCATCAACGGCAATATCGGCGCCATGATCGACGCTCTTGCTTCCCACCATCAGGCCGAGTTGCTGAACAAACAGGGGTAATTTTTATTCATCCAGATTCTCCTTCTGGGCGACAGAGCGCACGGTTTGTGATGTTCTTGCACTTTAACATTTGAAGCAGATAAAACATCGGTAGCTATTGGAAGCCTTTCCGGACATTGCGGGACGTGAGCCGCAAAGCCGTCTTTATCTTAACAGGGGGAAATACAGGAAGCGAGGATTTGTGAAGCGGCAGGTTTTTTTATTTGTCACCCATTTCTATTCAGATGAAATTCGCCAAACATTCATCCATTTCATGAAATCAGTCGACGAGCGGGGACCGTGTTTTATTCTCTATCATCAAAGGGTTGGCGAAACCGTCCCCACGGGTATTTTAAATTTACCGCATTATATCATCGACGAAAAACACCTTTTGGATCTAGGTTATTATCAACCGAAGTTTTCGCTGGTTCCGGGGAGCAATCATTTTTGTCTTCTGAGATTCGCACGTGAGTACGATTATGATTTTTACTGGCATATAGAATACGATGTCAGATTCAGCGGAACCTGGAGCAATTTTTTTGATTATTTTTCAGAAAGTGACGATGACTTTCTGTCGTCGCACATTCGCAGGTACGCCCAGGAGCCGGAGTGGTTCTGGTGGACTCACATTATTCATGCGCATGCATATGAACATATTCCCAAAGACAAATGCCTGCGATCATTTAACCCGGTTTACCGAGTGTCCCGAAATGCGGTTCAATACATCGACAAAATGCATCAGGCGGGTTGGTATGGTCATCATGAGGTGCTTTTCCCGACGTTATTGCATCACAAAGGATTGAAAATCAGAGACTTTGGCGGGACAGGAAATTTTGTTTCGTTGGAAGATAAAAATAAGTTTTACATTGATTCAGCGGGGTCGGATTTATCGGATGGAACGATGAGGTTCGGGAATTCGCACGTATTCTTATGGAATAAACCGAAGGATAAACTGATACATCCTGTCAAGCCCGGTAGAAAAAGACAATTTATTCATAAAATAGCAGGCTCTCTCCTGGCTCGCGCCCAATCGCAAACAGGGCTGTTCGAAGACAAGTCCTGTCGCAGGGAATCTGTAAATCCAATCAGTATATGCACGCTGGTCATGAACGGCTTTGACTTTACGAAAAAATTTATTTCGTCCGTTAAGTCCAACAAGCGGTTTCCTTATGAATTGGTGATCGTTGATAATGGAAGCGACCTTGAAACATCGGCGTATTTGGAGGCACAAACATCAAACTATTACAAGTTCACCGGCAACCAGGGTTTCTGCAAGGGATTTAACAAGGCTGTGACAATGTGCCGGAATGAATATATTTTATTGACCAATAATGACACTCTGTGGCCGGACGAAAATTGGGGACGAGAGTTGATTCATGAGTTTGAAACACTTCGCAACTGCGGACTTCTTTTCCCGTGCACCAATAATATTTTATTGCCTGCCAACAAAAGACACAAAAAGGGGCGGCGAGTTATGAAGTTACCCCGATGGCGATGGCCGTTATGTTCAGGAGTTGCCGTTTTTACAAAAAGAAGTATTTTTGAAAGTGTGGGCGGGTTCAGTAGCGATGATTTCTGGGTCAGTGGTGAAGATCTCGATTTGCAATGCAAGATATGGGATGCCGGATACGACATTTACGTCACCGAGAAGGTTTTTGTCGAGCATATCGGAAAAGCGACGAGCAGCACTTTGCCTGATCGCGAAAAGATTTGGGAACAGAGCTTCTTGAAGTTTAAACAAAAGTGGGGGCACCGGCTTCGTCAGCTTGAGTGAAGAGCGAAGTATTTTTCAAAAGAGGAATCCGTCACAAGGATCCTCAAGCTTTTTTGGTTTCCTCGATTTAAGGCATAAGAATAAAACCCACGAATACAAAGGTATTTCCCGTTCCGGGCACGTAAACCTCGCTCGTTACGATCTGGACAACTTCATCAATGGCAATATCGGCGCCATGATCGACGCTCTTGCTTCCCACCATCAGGCGGAACTGCTCAACCGCCAGGGGTAGAAAAAGCCGGTCATGGAGATGACCAAAATCCACCTTGTCATTCCCGGAAACTTTTATATCCGCGTATAGTTGTTCTGATCGATTTTATTTTGTTTTCCTCTTAATAATTGACGGCAAAATACCGATAAGGAAAGGAGAAATAGAACGAAGTGCAGGGGAATTCTTATTGAACCAGCTTGAATCATTTTGAAAGCTTGGAAAGCTGATATTCATGTAGTCGCTGAAAAAGGAACCAACATTGTCTAAATATCTGTATTACCTCGTCCACAAAGAGTTTTTTTTATTTTTTTCATTTTCTTTTTTATTGATCCTGTCGTCAGGGATCACGCCATCGTCATACGGTCGCGAACCTTCATCGACCGAAGAGATCGGCTTCATCGAGCTGGAAGACGTCTACGCCGCAGCCAAACATCTCCAATCCATAAATGAAGCTCCTGCATCCATAACCGTGGTAACGGACGAAGATATCAAACGCTACGGATACCGCACACTAACCGACGTCCTGGACAATGCTCGCAGTTTCTACTCGTATAACGACAGAAATTACGAGTACATCGGTGTACGCGGTTTTGCCCGCCTGGGCGACTATGGCAACCGCGTTTTGCAGCTTGTAGACGGTCATGTCATGAACGACAATATTTATGGCAGTTTCTTCCTGGGACGCGCTTTCGGCGTGGATATGGATTTAATCAAGAAAATCGAAATTATCCGCGGGCCGGGTTCATCTCTTTACGGCAATAACGCCGTGTTCGGAACGGTGAATGTCGTCACAAAAAAAGGAAAAGATATAAATGGTTTACTCACGAAGATCGAAGGCGGAAGTTATAACACCTACAGCGGTACAATGGCCTACGGAAAACAATTCAGTGAAAAAATTGATCTGCTGATATCCGCCGGTTTTATCAACAGCAAAGGACAGGATTTTTATTATCCGGAATTTGCCTTTTCCACAACCTCGGCCGGATGGGCGCGCGATGCCGACGGTGAGAGAGCCCGTAATTTTTTCATTAAAGCCACTCTGGGGGAAGTTGCCTTTACGGCCAGTGCGGTTTCCAGCGAGAAACATGTTCCCACGGCAGCCTATGAAACGCTGTTCAACAATAACCGGTTTAAAACAAACGATGAAAAGATTTTCGCCGAGTTAAAATGGAACCATCCTTTTGACGCGGGAATGAATCTCCAGACAAGATTATTTTATGACCGGTACCGTTTTGACGGGACATACCCGTATGACCTTCCGCCTTTCATCATCAACAGGGATGAGGCAGAGGGTCAATCGATCGGCGCCGAAGTCGTCTATGACCAGGAGATTTTCTCGCATCATTTCCTGATCGGCGCCGATCTGGTTTATCACCTGCAGGCCACGCAGCGGAATTACGATGAACTGCCGCGAGTCCATTATCTCGAAGATAATCGCAAGTTCACCAACTGGTCCCTGTATGCCCAGGACGAGTGGGATATCACCTCATGGCTCCGTCTTACGGGCGGACTGCGTCTGGATCACTATTCCACATTCGGTTACCACCTGAGTCCCCGGGCCGGACTGATCATCAATTCCGTCAAGTCGAATACAATCAAATTGCTGTATGGCCAGGCTTTCCGGGCGCCCAATGTGTTCGAACTCTATTATGCAACGGTTTCCGGCCCCAGTCTCTACCGGGCCAACCCGAACCTCAATCCGGAAACCGTCGACACTTATGAAATCATCGTCGAGCAGGAAATAACGCCGGCCATAAAGTTAGCCGCATCGGGTTTTCATTACACGGCGAAAGATTTGATCAGCCAGGAGATGAACCCCGACGGATCTTTTCAGTTCTATAACGTCAGCCGCGTTAAAAGCGACGGTCTGGAACTGGGATTGGAAGCCAACTGGCCGGGTATTCTGAAAGGAGACGCCAGCTACACCTATCAGGACACCCGGGATGAACAGAGCGGGCAATGGCTGGCCAATTCCCCGCGGCACATGGTAAAAGTCGGCACACACGTGCCGCTTTACAGGAACCTGATCTTCTGGAGCGGACAATGCCGTTATATGGGAAACCGGTTGAATCGCAATGGTGAAGACATCGGAGACGCCTTCATTGTGGATACGAGTTTTTCTCTTGAATATAAAAAACTGAACATATCGGCATCTGCTTTTAATCTGTTTGACGCCACATACACAGTTCCCGTATCGGGCGATCATTTACAGAAAGTGATTCACCAGAACGGACGTAATTTCTGGTTTAAAATTGGATTTGTATTTTGAACTCCCATGAAAGACGCATACTCCGCCCGAAAAAGGGTGTTGGAATGACGGGAAAAAAGGCATGTTTTGTTTGTCTGATCTGTTTTCTGATTGTATTCAGCCAAACACTCGCCTCGGCAGCCGGCCTTACCATTGCCATGCTCAAAAGCGAAGGCAACTACCCGATGGAGGAATTTCTCGCCGGATTCAACCGGGAAATGTCGCAAAATAATATTTCCTATCAAATGGTTCCTCTGGATGCGAGCCCTGCCCCGGAGCAAATATCAAACCAGATCATCCGCGTTAAGCCGGACATTCTGCTTTGCATAGGCCTCCGGGCGCTCGAAAAAGCCGCTCCCATCCAGAAAATCCCCAAATTGTTTGTCATGGTTACTTCCGAAAACGCGAAAGTCTGGTCAGGCAGAAACGATATTTTCGGCGTCACGCTGGATATCGCGCCGGCGCTGCAATTCCGGATTATGCGCCAGGCTATGCCGGCATGCAAAAAAATCGGTGTTTTATATGACCCGGATCAAAATCAGAAACTGATTGAAGAAGCCAGAAAAGCAGCGGCGGCGGCCGGTTTTTCTCTGGTTGCGCATCCGATCCGTTCCATAAGAGAAATTCCGCTGGCGCTGCAAAAGATGGAAAATAATATCGACGTCATCTGGACGATTTATGATCAAACGGCATACACACCGGAATCCACCCAGTATGTTCTGATGCAAACCCTTCGCAATAAAATACCGATGGTCGGTCTGTCCGCTCATTTTGCCAGGGCGGGCGCTCTTCTAGCCATTTACGGAGACTACATGGATATGGGCCAGCAGACGGCCGCGCTGGCTGCGACCCTGGCTCAGAAAGAAGATTTCGTTCCACGAATATCGCGGCCGCACAAGGTGCACATCGCGATCAACAAAAAAGTCGGCCGGGTGATGGAAATCAATTTCCCCGAACCTTTTTTACGGACCGTTCACCAAACCTACTGAATCAAACCGGAGTCCTCATGAAATATCCTTTCCCGCACGGAATCAGAATCAAAGCCATCGGCGTCATTGTCTGCATGATCACAGCGGTTGTTTTTGTCATGGCGGCTTATCTGATTCATACACAGGTTGCTCTGCTGAAAGACGAGTTTAAGCAACGGGCCGTCTCTCTTGCGGAAAATTTCGCCAGAAACTGCGATTATCCCGTACTTCTGGAAGATGAGGTGGCCCTGAGCAATCTTTCCCTGGCCATGCTTGAAAATAAAGAGGTGCTGACCGTAAGCATCGAGAACAGTTCCGGCCGCGTTCTTTTTCAGCAAAACAACGTTAAAAATCCTGACAACAATCTATCCGCGTCCGGCACCGTCAATCCAGAGAGGACCCATGTGGAATCCAGTGCAAGCGCTCTGCGCGCCATGATACCCATCTGGGCGCCTCAGGCGGAACAATTCATCCCCGGACAGAAGCCAACCCCGGACAAGAGATTTCTCCTGGGACGGGCAACCGTAATATTTTCGCAGGACAGGACCAACGCGATGATCCGCGAAACGATTGTAACGTCGATCATCATTGCCGCAGCCGTAATCGGCATCACGATTGTACTGCTGATCCTTCTTCTGGATCGTTTCATTCATCCCCTGTTAATGCTCGTGAAGGCCATTCGCGAACTCTCCACTGGCAAGTTGTTTCACCGGGTCAATATCGTCCGCAACGACGAGATCGGCCTTCTGGTCACTGCCTTCAACGAAATGGCGGATACCCTGGAAACCAACCGCAGGGATCTCGAAAATTACAACCTGACGCTTGAAGATAAAATCCGGGAAAGAACGGAAGCACTCAGTCATTCGGAGGCCCGATACAAAGCTTTTTTCGAATCCACGGGAACGGTGATGGTAATTACGGAAGCAGATGGGACCATCTCACTGGTCAACGGTGAGTTCGAACACCTGTTTGGCCTGAAGCGCGATGCGGTTGAAGGAAAAATGAGGTGGGAGGAATTCATCACTCCGCAGGATCTGGAAAAAATGAGGAACTTCGCTTTGCTGAGAATAAAGTCCCCCGAAACCGCACCCAGGCATTATGAATTTCAGTCAGCCGGTCCGGACGGACAGTCCAAAAATATTTTTATCACGGTCTCGCCTATTCCCGGCACCTCCCAGAACATCAGTTCGCTCATCGATATTTCAGAAAAGAAACGACTAGAAAACGGTCTTCAACAGGCCCAGAAAATGGAGGCCATCGGCACACTGGCGGGCGGCATCGCTCACGATTTCAACAATCTTCTGATGGGGATTCAGGGATACGCGTCCCTGGCGCTGCTGAAAATGAAGAAGCACGACGTTCATTATGAATCCCTGAGAAAAATCGAAGAGCTGGTGCAGAGCGGTTCGAATCTCACCCGGCAAATCCTCGGTTTCGCCCGGGGCGGAAAATATGAAATTCTTCCATCGAATCTGAATGATATCATCGGAAAAACATCCACCATGTTCGGCCGTACGAAAAAAGAAATTCAGATCTCAAAAATACTGCAAGACGACCTGTGGACGGTGGATGTTGACCGCGGGCAAATCGAGCAACTCCTTCTCAATCTATACGTCAACGCATGGCATGCGATGCCTGGCGGCGGCAGTCTTTACCTGGAAACGACCAATGTGACGCTGCAGGAAAATTATAACCGGGCTTTTCACGTTTCACCCGGCCCTTATGTCCGGGTTTCTGTGACCGATACGGGGGTGGGTATGGATGAAAAAACCCGGCAGCGCATCTTCGAGCCTTTTTTTACAACCAGGGAGATGGGGCGGGGAACCGGATTGGGACTGGCAATGGTCTATGGAATCGTAAAGGGACACAAAGGCATTATTAACGTATACAGCGAAAAAGGGCATGGAACATCTTTCCATATTTATTTCCCTGTTTCCGATCATGAAATCCGGGAAGAAAAATCCTCAGGAAAAATGATCCGACAGGGAACGGAAACCATTCTCCTCGTTGAAGACGAGGAATCCGTTCTCACCGTATCGAAAAACATGCTGTCTTCCATCGGCTACCGGATCCTCACCGCCCAGAATGGACCCAGGGCGATTGAAATCTACAAAAATGGAAATCACAAAATTGATCTGGTGATGCTGGATATGATCATGCCCGGAATGAGCGGCGAGGAAACCTTTGATCAACTCAAGTCGTTGAACCCCGACATCCGGGTGATCCTGTGCAGCGGGTACAGTATGAATGAGCAGGCCAGCCGGATTATGGAGCACGGCTGCCGATTCTTTCTGCAAAAACCGTTTTCCATTTACGATTTATCCCAGAAGATTAGAGAAGCTCTGGATTAATCCGGCCTGAATTTTCACCGTCCGAACGTTGGACTGGAACGATGATCATCGACACCGGCGGCCGGACCACCGCCCTGCTTCTTTCAGAAGTCCCCGCAAAAAGTCAGCGAATCGCCGGTCACCACACCCATCTCCATCCCGGATACCGGATTAGTCCATTCCATATTTTTATGCCTCCCCTCTCCAACGCATGAATTGACAAAGACAGAAAATATTGTAAAAATATACGGCAGGAATAAAAGAGGAAATGCCATCATGAAACCCGGCAACTGAATTATCCACATGAAATATCGGCAGGAGGGAATCCACATGAAAAATTTTTTTAAGAAAGTGGCAACGCTGATCCTTGCGATCCTGTTGCTGATTTCCATCGCCGTCTACTTATCCATGGCGGCCGAGAAAGCCAAGGATGGCCATTTTACAGCCTATGATAACGGCACGGTGCTGGACACAAAAACCAATCTGCTTTGGTCGGATAAAGACAATGGGAAAATGATACCGTGGCCGTATGCGAAGACATATTGTGATAATTACCGCAGAGGCGGATATAAAGACTGGCGGATGCCGACGCTGGAGGAACTGGAAACTTTATACGACAAGTCAAAATCATATTCCTCCGATTGTGATGAAGGGGCCAATGTTCATTTAACGGAATTAATCCGTCTCCGATGCGGCTGGGTCTGGTCATCGGAAACAACAGTGGGCAAAGAAGCTTTCTTCTTTGTGTTTTACAACGGGAAGGATGGCCGATCCGATCAGATGGATATCGGTTTCAACTTTCGTGTAATATGCGTGCGTAACAACAAGTAGTTCAATCCGACTTCAAAGAACGCGACGATTTCCAGCTCACAGGAATCGTCCTTTTTTATTCGGTGAAATGCAGGAGCGCCATTCTTCAAGATCAATTCATCGTCATACCTCATCAGTAATAACCTCCTGTATACGGGTGTATACAGGAAGATTTTCTTGACACCTTTCGGAGGGTTTCCTATACTCCACTGCCCGTTGAAAACAGAAAAGGAAGGTGTGCAATGAAACCTGGAAAAGCAGATGCTCTACTGATCATCGATGTGCAGAATGATTTCATAGACGGCAGCCTGGCCGTCTCCGGCAGCCACGAGATAGTCCCCGTGATCAACCGGATCTCCGCTCTTTTCGAGACGCGGGTTATCACCCGGGACTGGCATCCCACCAACCATGTCAGTTTCTCCGATAAACCCCGCATGATGGACGGGTCCTGGCCTCCTCACTGCGTCCAAAACACACGGGGTGCCGAGTTTCATCCCGACCTGGTTGTTCGCGCGGAAGATCACATTGAAAATCTTGGCGACGAACCGCAGGAAGAAAACTATTCCGGGTTTCACGGAACGAATCTGGAAGAATGGCTCCATCAGCGCGGTATCCATAGAATTTTTCTCACCGGCATAGCTACGGAATATTGCGTATTCACAACAGCCACAGACGGCCTCGTGGCGGGGTTTCAGGTGTGTGTGATTGAAGACGCGATCGCGGGTGTGAATGTCCCCCCGGGCAGTGCGGCTAAAACGCTGAATGCTCTTCGACAAAGCGGCGCCCAGATTGTCAACAGCGACAAATTATCGTTTTAAAACTTCTTCTATTTTGCCGCTTTTGAAATCGTAAACGGTCGTTTTTCCTGGAGAAACGTGTCCCGCGTCACCCCTCCGTATTTGTAGCGACCTCTCTTTGAGATCACGAGACAGAGAGAGATTGACCAGACGCAACCGGTTCGCCATAACGCGCATGATATCCAGTGAAAAATCAGGCATTCTTTTCACAAGGAACCGGAATGCATAATCATCGATGCAGGCCAGCCGGCAGTCTGAATACGCACGAGTATCCGCGCTTCTGGGAGAAGAATCAATCAAGGCCATATCTCCAAAAATATCACCCTTTTCGATGATGGAGAGAACCCGTTTTCCGGAAACGATTTTCACCTTTCCCGTCAGCACAACAAACATGCAGTCCGCAGCATCCCCCATTCGAAAGATATATTCACCGGCCTGATATTCCTTGATATTCTCTTTATCAAAAAAATCGGAATATTTTGTAAAATCGGGCAACGCCACTTCCATCATCATTCTCCTGTCTTGAAATGCTCCATCCAGAAATTTCAATTTTTCGGCATGGATTTCTTGACTTTTAATTATGGCATACCGATAAAGTAGTGTAAAGAGTTATCGTGAAAAATGCGAGATAACGGAGAGGGCGTCAAACGATATATGTTCAATAAATTAATCTATTTAACTCTGGGAATCATTATCGTCTCCCTGAGTCCACATATGGCATTTGCATTGGTGGGTACATCCGCAACATCGAGCAATTCGGTTTTATCCGGATCAACCGCCAGTATCCGCGGGGAGACAGGCGATATCGAATGGGTAAAGAAAGCCACACAGAAATATTCCCCCGATTCATGGAATATATTAATGCAGTATGAAAACCTCCCCGTCGAGATGGAAGGCAACAAGAAAGGAGGCTGGCTGGTTTCAATCAAGAAGGCCCAGGCAACCTTTGATCTGCTGAGAAATACCTCCGGCAAAGCCGAGATTCTGGCCCGTATGGCCGTGAATGTTCACTGCATTACGCTGACCCTGCAACGTTTTCTGGTTTTCCAGCACGCCCGCGAAAACAAGCTGCTGATGGATTGGGAAAGGGCGGAAGCCTTCTTTTATCTTTCTCCCGCGAAATCCTTTTATGTTTCCTTCCCCATCCAATCCCTGTTTCCCGCCGGGCGCCTGGTGCCGGAAATCACAGACAACATGAAAACTCCCCTTTTTGACGAATATATCAGACGAAATTCAAATGCCCAGCGATTTGGCGTCATCGGACTGCTTGAGGAGTTTCACGCCCTGTATTTTAAGTCAAAATACTATCTGGACATGCTGGAAGCATACAAAATCGCTGAGGGGTCCGACGCCGACGGCCTGCTGGAATGGGTAAGGCATTCGACGGCGGCCATGAATGCTTTTTACGAATTTGAATTTTTCTTCCATGAATATTTTCTGTATATGAAAGAAAATCATGCCGTCGATTACGCGGCGCTGAAGTCCTGCCGGTCTTTTGTGGCAGCTTATGGAGCCCTCCGGGTGGCCTATGAAGACCTGGTGAAAGAATATGAAGATCTGATCCGGCTGGAAATGACACGTCTGAATACATCCGGAAAAGCTCAGGCAGGACTGGAAAACAATATTTTGTGGGTCAGAACGGCCAGCAGCAGCAAAAGCAAAGGTGCGAAAGTACTGCCTCAGAAGGATAAACTGATGCCTGTTCTGAACAGCGGCCGCTATCGGACGATTATGCCGGATTTCCCGAAAATATGATCGCGCCGCAACTTCCGAAATTGGGCCAACCGGATACTTGGACAAAAGGCATCCAGAACAAAATTCTGACGGCTATGCCCTGGCCGGTTGATCAATAACCTCTCGTATTTTAGCGGACAAATCTTCTATGCCGAACGGTTTCTGAATAAAACTGCAGCCGCCCCGGTCGAGCAATCCCTGAATTTCCTCGTTGAGGACATAACCGCTGTAAAGAATAATTTTGATCCCGGAATTGATGGTCCGTAACGCCTCAAAAACTTTTGCGCCCCCCATACCCGGCATCACCAGATCCAGGATAACCAGATCGATCGAGGTTTTTTTCTCCATGAAGACGGCAACAGCTTCCTGTCCGCTTCCCGCAAGCATGGTGCGGTACCCCAGCATTTCCAGGATTTCTTTTGTCGTATCGGCAATGATGGCTTCATCGTCCACCAGCAGAATGGTTTCTTTTCCCCTGCACAAAACCTTGGCCGATTCGCACGCTTTCTCGACCGCTTCCTGACTTGCGGGGAAATAGATATGAAATGTTGTACCGATCCCCGGCTTGCTGTCAATCAGAATATAGCCCCGATGATTTTTCACAATGCTGTAAGCAGTCGCCAGCCCAAGTCCCGTTCCGGATCCTTTTTCCTTCGTGGTAAAAAAAGGTTGAAATGCTTTTTGTGCTGTCTCCTTGTCCATGCCCGTTCCCGTATCCGACACGGAAACCCGGACATACTTTCCCGGTTTCATTCCGAACGACCTTTCATCACCCTCGCCAAGGACGATATTTTTTGATTCCAGATAGAGATCGCCCTCGTTGTTCATGGCATAAGCGGCATTGATAAAAAGATTCAGCAAAACCTGATCGATCTGTCCGGCATTGGCCTCTACCGGCCAGAGGTTTTCTTCCAAGCTGCGGGTAATGGCAATCCCTTTCCTCGCCCGGGAGAACACATCCGAACTTTCCTTGATCACGGAGTTGATATCCGTCGGCTGCATGGCATACGTTGCGCCGCTGGCCATTTCCAGAAGCTGACGGGTCAGGTGAGCGCCGCTGCGAACCTGATTCTCGATCCCCTGCAGGTGTTTGTAATTGGGATCATTCGGGGATAACTGGAACTGGATCAGGGAACAGTGGCCCTGAATGCCGGAAAGAATGTTGTTGAAGTCGTGGGCAATACCGGCGGCCAGTGCACCGATGGCTTCCCTTTTGCGTGCGCGGTTGAGCTGTTCCTGAAGAGAAGCGCGTTCCGCTTCGGCGGTCTTTCTGTCCGTAATGTCATAAAGGGTAAAAATGATGGCCGGTTTGTCATTATATTCCGTAACCGTCGCCCCGACCTCCGCCCACTTAATGCTCCCTTCTTTGGTCAGCACGGATATTTCGTAACGACCAGGAACCGGTTTTCCCGCCAGTCGATCTTTGGCACGCTGTATGATTACATTGCGCGAATCCGGGGTTACAAAATCCCGGATGGGTCTGGACAGGTATTCCTCTTCGCTGTATCCCGACATTTGACAGGTCATGGGATTGACATAAACGAACCGCTCCCCGTCAATAATCGATATCCCTACGGTTGACGCCTCGGCCAGCTTGCGAAATTTCTCCTCGCTTTTTCGAATTTCATCCTCAACCTGTTTTCTTGCGCTGATATCCCGGATTGTTCCTTCTATACCCTGGGGCATCGCATCCAGATTATAATCATAACGGCAGCTTGCCGCAACGCGAATCAAGGTGCCATGTTTCGTTTTCAGAGAAATTTCATAATCATCCACAAAACCGGTCTCATCCAGCGCCCTCAGAAATTTTTGACGTTCTTCCGGCCGGGCCAGGAATTCGTTCAGCAGGTTTCTGCCTAGCATTTCATCCGCCGACTCATATCCCAGAAGCCTGGCGCCCGAAGGGCTGATCATCCGGATGATGCCGTCCTGATCGATGCGGAAAAAGACGTCCCGGATATTTTCAATAACATTCCGGTAGAGTTTCTCGCTTTCCCGGATCGCCATCTCCGCTTTTCTTCTTTCTTCTATCGGCCGCGTGCTGATGACAAAACCGGCAACCTGACCGTTCGCGCCGAATACAAAGCTGGAGACGCTTTCCACCCAGCAATAGGTTCCATCGCCGCGGCGACAGCGGTATTCGATGGCGGCTGACCCCCGCTTTTCGATATATTCCGCGATGGCATGCCGCACTACGTCGACATCACGGGGGTGAATAAACTGATAAGCGGACTGGCCGATCCGCTCTTCCGGTTTAAAGCCAAATATTTGTTCATGGGACGGACTGAGATAAAGAAACTTTCCTTCCGAGTCCAGTTCGGCGATGGCATCGAGCATACTGCTGGTAATTCTGGAAAAGCGCGCAATTTCTTCTCGATATTTTTCTTCCCTCCGCTCTGACTGAGCGAGGGCATCCAGGAGTTCTTTGTTTTCGCGGCGCAGATTTTCCATTTTTTTATCCGTCACTTTTTCCGCCATACATTGATCTCCTTGATCTTAAAAACTATTTTCAGGAATGGAAGCAAAATCGTCCCGAGGCCCCTCCGGACAACGGCCACCCGTATATTTCCCCATTTATATCGGTTTGATGGTCGACAAACTGCAATTTCGAAGAAACCAGTAGACAAACCTTGAATTTATCTCTAAAAATCTACAGTTTTCCCCAATCGGCCACGGAAAGAACTCTGGAAAAAAACTCTTTCCTGTTTTCCCGGACGGCTTGCTTCAATCCTGTTTTTTACGTCGGTTCAAATTGATTTTTTGCGGACCAGAAAGACGGCAGATGGGTAAGCAGATAACAGAGGCTTTTGCGGTGCTGCCAGAGGCGCCCGCGGAACCGCCTGCGCCAGGCGGGATCGGAATAAAAGCGTTTAACATGCTGATTGTATAGATGATCCAGCTTCTCCTTCGAAGCAATACCCTTTGGAATAAAAACAAAATTCAGGCAGTTCATCAACCGCCAGTCTTCTTCGAAGCTCCCTTCCTCGCGGATCGCATTCCACAGCGGCGCACCGGGAAACGGCGTGAACTTGGCCATGTTCATATCGTCCAGCCCCAGGGAAATAATAAAGTCGGAGGTGCGTTTGACGGATTCTTCCGTTTCTCCGGGAAGCCCCATCATGAAAAGGCCCTTGGCGCGCAGACCCGCCTGCTGAATGCGGCGCACCGTATCGCGCACATCATCAAGCGATACGCCGGACTTGTGGCGTTCAAGCATTTCCGGATCAGCCGATTCGATCCCCAGGGAAACCATCAGGCATCCGGCGCTTTTGAGCATCCTGAGCAGATCATCATCCGTATAGCCTACGCGCACCGCGCAGTTGAAATGCATGCCCAGCGGACGGCGAGCGAGCGTTTCACAAAGTTCAATGATGCGTTTGCGGTTGGCGGTGAATAAATCGTCGTAAATATTGACATGACGCACACGGAAGCGGTCGCGCAAATATTTCATGTGCTCATAGATGTAAGCCGCCGAATTGTATCGGAAGCCTTTCTGAAAAACGGAACGGTCGCAATAGGAACACTGGTACATACATCCGCGCGATGTAATCATGGTTGCGCCGGGCGTCTGGATGTAGCTGAAAAGCGGCAGATGATAGTCCCGTGGAAATCCCCGCAGTTTTTCATAGGCGGGAAACGGAAGATCATCGAGATTGGCAATATGCCCGCGGGGTGCATTGGCGACGGCCGCACCGCTCTCCGTCCGGATCAGCCCTGAAATGGCCGACGGATCGATTCCCGCCGCCAGTTCGCTCATCGTCACTTCACCTTCTCCCGCGATCATGAAGTCGAATACGGGATAAGACGCGAGCAGCTTTTCTCTGAGCGCGGAAACATGGACCCCGCCGCATACCAGAGTCATATCGGGACGGCGTTTTCTGATCATCTGCGCCAGCCGGGCGGCGTCGGGAAAGGACGATGTGGTTGCTGAAAAGCCGACAATCTGCGGCTCAAAAGCGACGATATCTTCAACCTGCCGCTGGATATCCACCGGCGCGCCGGGACCCAGACAATCGTAGACCAGCACTTCATGGCCGTCTCTCATAAGCCAGGCGGCAATGGACAGCATCCCCTGAGGCACCATGCGGTTGGCAATGTCGGTGATATCCCGCTTTCCCGGAAACCAGTTAAATCCGCGCGGATGAACCAGCGCGATGCGCTTTTTTTGCTGAGCATTTACTTTTGTCATGGTGGTCAATGCGTCCGCTATTTTACCGATGCCACGACCAGCGCCGGTTTTCCCACATCGGAGCAGTTCATATGAACCAGAAGAGAAGACGGCAGTTTCTGCATTGCATGAGCCAGTCCATAAGCGGCCGCGGTCGGGTAAATGCCGCAGGAGGGCAGGTAGTCATGAAGAAGCCAGTCGTTTTTTCCGGTGGTGATTGGCGCCGGATTTTTAATCCGAATGCCCGGCAGGATAAACCTTTTTACCGTATCCGCTGCCGCGCCGCCCGCCGCCAGCTCGTCAAGCCGGTCGGAAAAATCTTTGCTTTGCAGATATTCATCCGGCCGAACTTTTTGAAAACCGATATCAACCGATTTTATTTCTCCGATGCCGGGGATTTCGGATTTTCCCAAAAGCAGCCAGGAACTGCCTTCCCCGATGGGCAAGGGCCGGGAATTGTTCTCCCGCGCATTCATCCGGTCGCGATATTCATCAATCGTCGGTGTGAAAACATCGCAGCCGCCCACCAGCGCCAAATCGATTTCGCCGCCGGCCAGATAACTCTGCGCGAGCCAGAGAGCTGATTCAAATGACAGCTCCTCTTCCGACAACGTAAGAATCAGGCCTTTAATGCGGCACTGCTGCGCCAGAAAAAAAGCGGCGGCGTTGCTGACGGAATTGGCGAATTGATTCGGGCGGGGATAGCCTCCGTCATGCAGGAACACCTGTGTAATAAACGGCAGGATTTCATCGCCGTTCCCCAGGCCTGTCGACAGAAAAATCCCTGTCTTCTTCGATTCCACCATTCCGGAGGGAACATTTTTCAGGCATGACGCGGCCCCCGAACAGACCATCTTGATAAACCGGCCGGCCCGCCGCATGGGCTGTCCCAGCGCGTTTTGCACCAGATCGTCGCAATTGAGCGGCAGCGCAGATTCCTCCCAGGCGGAATCCGTATTGGGCGTAAGCGACGGCCCCAGATAGCAGGCCGCGATTACGGACATGGAAGAATGTTTTACATCCGGATTTATTTTCATATTCTTTGCACTTAAGAGTTGCCTTATTTGAACATCCGCAGGGAATGGTTTGAAACCGTTCCCTACATTTTACTTATGATATAACTCGTGCACGTCGCACCGAATCCGAAAAAAGTAAACAGATAATTCCCGCCGGGCGCCGGTATATTTCCCGCAAGCGGCGCAAAACCGATTTCCGGATCAATTTCCGCAAAACCGAAGCAGCGGGGAATCGTTCCCTCTTCCAGACAGGAAAGCCACAGCGCCGTCTCCACCGCGCCCGCCGCGCCCAGGCCATGTCCGATGGCGCCTTTCAGGGAAACCACCGGCGGCAGCCCGCCGCCAAAAACTTTTGAAAGCCCTCTTCCTTCGGATAAATCATTGTCTCTGGTACCCGTCCCGTGCGCCTTGACGGCAACGATTTGCCCCGGCGCCACCTGCGCCCTGTTCAAGGCTTCCTGCACGACGGCTTTGACCATCTCTCCGTCAGTGCCGGCGGAGGTCAGCGAACTGTTATCGTTGAAAAGATACCCTCCACGCAGGGAGTAACGGTTCCTGGCGGCTGTTCGGGGATTGTCCGCCTCCAGGATGATGCAGGACGAGGCTTCGCCGATCTGCATGCCCGAGCGGTTATTGTCAAACGGCCGGCAGCGTTCGGAATCGTAAAGCAGCAGGCTGGCGAATCCGTGCAGCGTCATGTTTAACAGCGGCTCAAAACCTACGACAATCGCCCGCCTGATTTTTTTCTGCTGCAAAAGCCGGGAAGCCACCACCAGGGCGTGAGAACTGGAAACACAGGCCATGCTCAAGGTGAAGGTCATGCCGCCGATGCCGAATTTTTCGGCAATGAACTGCGTCAGCTCACCGGGACCCCGGTTGCGGCAGGATATGGACGGAGATGCCTTCTCCGGGTCAAGCCGCACCGACTCGGTAAAATCAAATTCGTTACGGATGAACAAGCCGCTGGTCGTACCGACCAGCAGGGCGCTTGCGGCGATTTCATCCGGTGACAGATCCGCGCGCCTGAACGCTTCGGTTATGGAGGCATCCAGCATCGCCAGAGATTTTGCAAGAGGATTGCCTTCATAAGCAATCTCAAAAGCCTTGAAGTCGCTTTGCAGCAGATGAGAAGAGGAGCAGACACCCGCCGGTCTTACCTGCCCCGCAATGAGATTGCGCGCGGATTCATCCGCGCTCCAGCCCAGCGTGGTAACGGCGCCCCAGCCCCGGATATGTATGCCTTCGTCAATCACTTTTTAACCTTTGGCGCTTTAATGACATAATCGGCCAGCGAATCAAAAGACTGCATCGCCTCGGCCGCCGTGGACGCGTTTTTCAATTCTACGCCAAACGTGAAGCGCAACTCCATCGCTATTTCCATCGCGTCGAGCGAATCCAGCTTGAGCGGCCCCGATCCCCCGATAAACGGCACGTCGGTGGGGACATCCTCGGCCTTGACGTTTTTCACGTCGCAGGCCCGGATCACCAGCTCCTTGAGCTTGAAAATCAGATCCTCCCGCGAGGTTACGTTTAATTCCTTGTAAGCTTTTTCTAAATCCATTGAACTCTCCTTCCGGCGATATAAAAGCAGATTCCTGCAAAAACTGTCAACACAATTAATCTGGGCGCCAGGACGGCTAAAGACGCATCCCGAAGAAAGATGTCCAGGTAGGCCTGGTGCGCCCAGTACATCGGTGAAATCATCGCCAGTTTCTGCAACACCACCGGCATGATTGCGTGCGGCACCATGATCCCGCCGAAGATTCCCATCAGAACCGCCGCGGTAGCCGCCAGCGTGGATGTCTGTTCCTGCGTTCTGCCGACCGAAGCAATTAGCACGCCAAAACCGGTTGTGGCGGAACAGACCACCAGAGTCACCGGCACCATGTGCCAGGGATGCGTCCCCAGATAAAAAGGATGACTGATAAAATGCGTCATGACATAAACGCCCACCAGCAGCATCAAAACAAACTGAATGACGTTGATCAGGTAATAGGGGACGATTTTTCCCAGCGTCAGTAAATTCGTGCTCACCGGGTACGTTAACAGGCGCTGAAGCGTGCCGTCTTTTTTTTCTTTCAAAAAACCGATGGACATGGGAATGGCGATAAAAAACATCGCAAAAATGGCATAACCCGGTACGGTTTGCTGCAGAGGCGTCGGAAAGTGGTTTGGTTTTGCCTTTTCCACGATCAAGCCGGCAATCACGGCGTCGATATCATCAATCCCCATGACCACTTCCACCGTCATGGAAGTGATGAGCGACCGGGCGGCAATCTTGTAGCCCGCGTCAATCGTCGGCTCGAAATAAAGTTCCACGGGCCGGTTGCCCTCCTCAAACCCTCTGGGAATCGTCACCACAACCTGTGTCTTGCCGTCCGCAAGAATTTCATCATTATTCGTCTCCAGCGGACGATCCACCGGATGGATCATTTTGCTGGATTTGATTTTCCGGGCAAGCAGGTTGGCTTTGGGAGAAAGGCTTTCATTTTTCACGACAACCTGGATTTTCCGCCCGGTCAGTTTGTCCGTCCAGACGCCTTCCATCGCCAGGGAAAGAAAGAAAATCAGCGCCACCGGCATCAGGAAAAGAAGCAGGATCGTCTGCCGGTCCCGAAGCAGGATGAGCATTTCCTTGCGGATCAGTTCTTTGAGTTGTCGAAACATATTTTATCAATCACCAAGTATTTTATTATGCACGACCATAAAACCGAATTGTTCGCCCATCTGTAGGGAACGGTTTGAAACCGTTCCCTACAGATCTGATGCAAAACCCGATTATTCAAAGCAGAACGCGGCGGCAAGGAGGAGGCTCCGCAGGCGTATCCATGTGATACGTCGAGGAAGCCGACGACGCGGCCAACAAAGTTATGCAAAGAAGAATCCGTTTTTGTTTCAGTCATCGCGAAGCCCTCTCCCCGTCCTCTCCAGGAAAAATTCTTCCAGGTTGTCGATCCCGGACATCGGCCCGTTAAAGATCACTTCGCCTTTGTCCGCCAGCGTCACATCGGAGCACAAACGCTGGGCCTCTTCCATAATGTGCGTGCACAGCAGAATCGTCATGCCGGAAGCATTCAGCGCCATCAGGGCTTCATAGATATGATTGCGACTCTGCGGATCGACGCCGACGGTCGGTTCATCCAGCAGGAGCAATCTGGGGGAATGCAGAAGCGCCACCGCCAGATTCAGCCGCCGCTGCATGCCGCCGGAATAAGTCCCCACGTGCTCAAGGGCGTGATCGGTAAGGCCTGTCTGCTCCAGAACGATCTCCGAGCGCGTGACAATCTGTTCATCCGTCATTTTAGCCATGGATCCGAAGAAACGCAGGTTTTCGGAAGCGGTGAGACCCGTGTAAAGCGATATGGGCTGAGGCGCGTATCCGATGGACAAAAGCGCGTTGCGGTCGGGCATTTTGTCGCCGAAGACAAAAATATCGCCTGTATCGTTTTTCAACTGTCCGGTAATAATCCGCATCAACGTGGATTTCCCGGCGCCGTTGGGCCCCAGAAGCGCCTGCATTCGCCCGTCCGCGACCGACAACGAAAAATTCCGAAGAGCCCAGAGGCTTCCTCCGTCATAACTGAAGGTGATCGAGGAGATATCCAGAGCATTCATGCGTTGAGCTTCCTTACCACGCGATCCAGGCCTCTGAATATATTTTCTTCCCCGTCCGCGCAGGAAAGCATCAGAGAGCCCACTCTGGCAAACGTATCCCCGGACTGGCCGCGCTGTTTGATGATGCGCGCGGACGTTACGGCAAAGTCGCGCCAGATGTCGCCGACGGCGGTCATCTTACCGGATAATTCCTCTAATTCCGCGGATTCGAATAACGCCGAAGCCTCCTGCAGAAACGCGGCAAAAATGTACCGGAAACCCGCCCCGCCGGTGCCCATCTCCTCCTGCATGCGGATAATGTGCCCCAGTTGCCGGCAGGCTTCGTCAAATCCCAGCCTGTCGGGCATCCGAATGATTTTTTTACCCAGATACCGGATGCCGCGGACGCCGAAAAGCGGGATGGGAATTCCAAGCATTTGACTGCACGAGTCCTTCATCCCCTTGACGCAGGCGTCGCGAAGATCGGGATGAGGATTGACGGATACGGGGTAGTACATTAACCCGCGGGGTTCCATGGGACCACGCGCGAAACGCGCTCTTTCCAGGACCTCCGCCGAACAGTCGTTCGTATGCTCCAGCAGGGCGACATCGCTTAAGCGGAAGCCATTTTCAACTTCATACAGAACGATCAAATTGTGCCCGCTGAAATTAAAACGATAGCGCCGGGGAAAATAGTCAATCCAGTAAACGTTGGTTGTCACCGCAACAATCTGTCCGGTGCGGATCACCCGCCTCAGCTCATCCATGCCTTTCCGCGGGCTGCGGAAACGCTTGCGGACGATTTTCGCCCCCAGTCTCTTTGACGCTTTGGCGAAAACCGCCCCCGGTAGAGACCGAAAGGTGGTGATGGGCAAGCCTGTCCATTTGACAAACGGCAGGTGGCCGAAAAAAATGCCGCTGCCGATCCCGAAAATCATCGGTTCGGAAAGATCCATCCCCTTATCCAGAAACAGAGCGGACGTAACACCTGTTTCACAGTGCGCGGTCATTCGATGAACATAAGACCTGCCATCGGGCAACGTTTCCGTCATCATATGATATTCCTATCCTCCTTTCGGCTGACAGGGCACGTTTTCAATTCTTCCAGGGATAAGGCCAGTGCCCGTGCGTATTTCGCTAAAAGGTCCGGCTTCAGCTTCGAAAAAATTTCCGGACGGAAGTGCCTTTTGACCCGAAACGCGGCAATTCCCGCCGTCTTCGCCAGAATTCCCGGCGTCATCTGCCGCACTTCCATATGATAGTAAAGCGTGCTTTTTTTACCGGCAAGCACTTCTTTTCGTACTTCATCCAACCTGGCATTGAGTTCATTGACCGCCTGAGCATTGGCGATTTCATCCACATGGAAGCCGATGCTGGGCACCATGACATACTTTCCCTCATCATTGAGAGCGTAATTCCCTTTTGTAATCCCTCCGGAATAATCAGGAACGTCATCCTGCGGGACTTCATTGACTTTCATTGCCCCCTCCTGAAAAGATATTTGTTTGGAATTTCCGGATCTTTTATAGCTGAAATTTCAATAAGGTAAAGCAAAATTTCTTTCGGATGACCGCCCTGTCAGGCTTTCGAAAGCTTTACGGCAACGGCTTCCAGGTCCCTGTACAACTGCTCTTCGCGGCCCGCGCAGATCAGCATCAGACCGCCCGCCTTGGCAAATGTATCGTCGGACTGGCCGCGCTTTTTGATGATGCGCGCGGATGTTACGGCAAACTCCCGCCAGATGTCGCCGATAGCCGTCATTTCCTTCGACAGTTGCCTCAGTTCATCGGAGCCGAACAGCCCGGCTGCCTCCTGAAGAAAAGCGGCATACATGAAACGGAATCCCGCGCCGCCCGTCCCGACTTCCTCCTGCATCCGGACAATGTTGCCCAGACGCCGGCAGGCTTCTTTAAAGCCCAGCTTATCCGGAGACAAGATGGTGGCCTTGGCCAAATAACGCATCCCCCACAGACCGACAAAGGGGAAAGGCGTTCTGAGCATCATTTGGCACGTATCTTTTATACCTGCAATGCAGGCTTTCCTGAGATCGGGATTTTGCGGGACGGATTGGGCGTAATACATGAATCCTTTAGGCTCGAGCGGCCCGCGGGCGAAACGCGCCCGCTCCAGGTCTTCGGTCAGACAGTCCACCGGATGCTCCAGAATCGGATCGCTCAGTCGAAAACCGTTTTCCGTCTCGCGCAAAACGACAATATTGTGGCCGTTGAACTGAAAACGGAAGCGGTGGGGAAAATAGGTAAGCCAGTAAATATTCGTGGTGAGCCCGACGATGTGTCCTTCCCGGAGCAGGCGGCGCAGTTCATCCATGCCTTTCCGGGCATTGCGGTACTTTTTGGTAACAAACGTCGCCCCCAGGCGTTTGGCTACTTTATAGATAAGTGTCTTCGGTCGGGAACGATACGTAGTGATCGGCATTCCCACCCATTTGATGAACGGCAGATGTCCGAAGTAGATGCCGCTGCCGATCCCGAAAACCATGGCTTCGGAAAGATCCAACCCCTGATCCCGATACAATGCGGATACAACGCCGCTTTCACAATGCGAGGAATGATAGTGGACAAACGGTTTGCCGGCGGAGGTAAGTTCAGTGGTCATGCTTGTTTCTTTACCTTCCCGGAGTTGATGGAGGTACGGTTTTCAGTTCCTCGATCGATATGTTCAGCGCGCGCGCATAAGAACGCAGCACGGATTCCTCGAGTTTGGCAAAGATCCGGGGACGGAAATGCCGTTTGACGCGAAATACCGCGATGCCCGCCGTCTTCCCCAGAATATCCGGGTTCATCTGCCTGCGCTCCATGTGATAAGCCAGCGGGCTTTTTTTACCTTCCAGCACGGCCTTTCTGGTTTCCTCCAGGGTGGTCGCCAGATCATCGACGGCCAGGCCATTCACCACGGCTTCATCTTCCCAGCCGGTGCTGGTTACAATGACATATTTTCCTTCGTCGTTCAGCGCATAACAGGCGCGTTTCTCACCTTCATAAAACGTGATGTCCTGCGGTACTTCCTGAACTTTCATCCTGTTTGCTCACCATCCTCACATCAATAGCCTTTGCTTCTTATACTAAAATGAACTCAGCGCAAAGGAAATTCTGCATGCATGCTTATGTGTTGTATTAATTGATTTTTTTACCAAGAAACGGCTCAAAGTGATGCCATTCAAAAGGGTGTTCCGAGGCAAAACGCGCCAGGTCGTCGGCATAGGCCTGAGCCGAGGCCAGCACGGCTTTTTTGCGGTCTGCGCGGCTTGCCGCGGATACTTTGCGTCCGGGAGACACGACAACATGAAACTTGCCCGAAGACTTCTCATGAACAAAAAACGTCATGAGCGGCGCGCCGGTCATGAGTGCAAACAGGTGCGGAGTATCCGGCAGCCGTGCTTCGTACCCCAGGAAGTTGACTGTAACGGAGGTCTGATCGCCCCAGAGACGATCCCCCGTCATCGAAACGATCCCCCCTTCTCTGAGGAAATTGATCCCTTCCAGCAGGGCAAAAGGGGATTTTTCCTTTTCATCCGTTGTCACGATGCGAATGCCGCTTTCGGCCAGCTTTTCTTTCTGCAGCTTTTCCACCTGTTCCTTATGCTTGGCGCCCAGGTAGAGCATGACCGGAAGCCCTTTCTGATTGAGCCTTTGCGCCGCCAGTTCCCAGTTGCCGATATGCGACATGACCACGATTGCCCCCGTCTTTCGGGCCACGGCTTCGTCCAGATGTTGCCAGCCTTCGCGGGTGAACTCAGCTTCCTCGCCCGCCCAGGGAATGAACCGATGAACATAGACATCCGTGAAGCTGTGATATTGCTTCCAGACACAGTACAAATGACGGTCAAAACCCCGTTCAGGAAAGAGGGCGCGGTAGAATTTCAGGCTTTCTTTTACTCGCCCGGGAAACAGAAAAAAATAACCGGTGGCGATGCACCAGGAAAACATCCGGAAAAACCACAGGCCCAGCCGATGGGACAGAAAGAGTGCAATCTTGTATGATACCTTCTTCATCCGGCTCCAAACGATAGCGACAAAATACAAATTCTGAAACGCGCTATGCGTATTAAATGCAATTGCACTAATTTATCAACTGGTTTTTCGCCAACAAAGAAAATTTGAAGCCGAAAACATCATTGCAGGAACTCCACGGTTCGGTATAAAATTGCATTTCTCTTTTTTAATCTCCCAATATGATTTTTTCAAAAAAATGATGTGGCTTAAACTTAAGTTATCTCAGTCATAACATTGGCTGCATGATTTACAATGCTGTCCATTAAACAATTGTTTTTGAAGTGATATTGCTTTAAACATGCGTATATTCACCTTGACAGACCATCTTCTGCTTTCTACACTCTATCACGCCAAAAGAAAGTTCTTATCGACAAACTAACTCAATTTGCATGGCAGAGTATGAAAATCAGAAATTAAAAAAATTTAACAATTGTTATGTGCTCTGAATCGGGCAAAGGAGGCTATAGTCAGATGAAAAAAATAATTTTCAACATCGTTCTTCTTATTTTGTTAATAGTTGTTTTAACCGGCTGCGGTTCCGTTAAAGTCAAATATATCGGTTCCAAGGAACAGGGTTATTTCGAAGTAATCATGAATTATAACCTAGACTCAGATTATCATATGGGACAACTTTACGGAGAAGCGCTGGTTACTCAATGTCCGACCCTAGAAGCAGGTTTCGCAAACTACTTTTCGAGTCTGTCAACCGATACGTATAATACAATAATGGCAAGGATTCAGCAGATTAAAAATCAAATTCCAAGGGAACACCGTGACTTTATCAATGGATTTGCCAGAAAGTTTAGCGGTGGTACCACAAACAGCAAAGATGATGGCAAATTGTCCGTTGATGAACT
This sequence comes from Smithellaceae bacterium, assembly GCA_963682015.1. Taxonomy (GTDB): domain Bacteria; phylum Desulfobacterota; class Syntrophia; order Syntrophales; family Smithellaceae; genus UBA8904. The sequence goes on from OY820932.1 coordinate 1,643,170, forward strand.
ATTATATTTCAGTCTGATAGGAGACATACATCGATCCAATGAGTGTTCCATAGTCGCAGTATATGGCGCAGCATCCGACACGGGCAAGCCCCTCATTGGTCGGTTGCTTGACTGGTCGAAGGGTTCTCACGGGGCAGTATACTACATACGCAAAGGCAATAAGAAAATCATTAATATTGGAACTTCTGTATTATCCCAATCCGTTTCAACAGCGTTGAATCAGCATGGTATATTTGTAGCGACTCTGGATGCGCCCACAGGAGAGGCATTTCCTGATTTGTCTTCCAATACATACTATTCATATCATTTCGACTTACGCTATGCGCTGGAAAATTTTGGTACAATAGAAGAAATTACAAGTCACCTCAACAATAAAGCATATACCTTCAATCACCTCGTCGCTATCGGCGATAACATAACGGTTAAGGTATTGGAAAACAACCTTAATGGTTCAAGAACTTTGCGGGAAAGTACTTCTTTACTGCGTGCCGGCGTTATATGGGAATATCCAAATGCAATAGCCGCCGTCAACGCATTTCTTCTTCCTGAAAATTATGACAACTTTTCCATGAATCCGTTTAACACCTTGCGCTGGAAATCCATCAGAGAACAAATGTCATTGTATTATGGGGCCGGCAGGACAATAACCGACGAGGAAATGAAGTTAATCGCAACATATTATGGAACGAATATCGATCAACTCACAGACGGGGTGATCATGAATTCCCTCACCCAGCAGATCGTGATTTATGACTCTTTCAAATCATCGTTGAAGATTTTTTTCAGAAACAATCGAACCCCCGGTTCGGCAAATACGGCAAGCACATTTGACGTCGATCATCCGGATTTTTGGAATGTGCCAGTTCATTATTAAAACATTTGAAGAAGCCCTTAGGCACTGCACAGAGGAACACCAGGGTCAAACGGACCGCTTCTTTTTTTGCAAGGCATTCAATTGCAGCGATGCGAAGAAAGCGGTCAACCGGTGATCAAAACCGTGAGCTGCCTGATGTGGTCTTTCATGCTGGCCGCCTGTCCGCTCATCTCCTCCGACGTTGCCGCCACCTCCTCCGCACTGGCGGCATTCCCCTGGACGACCTTGCCGATTTCAGAAAGGGCTTTATTGATCTGAAAAATACCTTCGCTCTGCTCCCGGGAGGCTTTTTCGATCTCATTGATCTGTTCGGATATCTGCATGAAAAGCTGCCGATGACTGCTAAACGCTTCCTTTGTTGATTCGGTCAGGGACGCGCCTTTTTTCACCGCATCGATCGATTCTTCAATCATGACGTTTGTATTTTTCGCCGCTTCCGACGCCTTAACCGCCAGGTTGCGCACTTCATCGGCGACAACGGAAAAACCTGCACCCGCTTCTCCGGCCCGGGCCGCCTCCACGGCCGCGTTGAGCGCCAGTAGATTGGTCTGAAAGGCAATGTCTTCAATCGTTTTGATAATCCTGCCGATGCCGATGCTCTTCTCGCTGATACCCGAAACCGCATGGATCAACATCTCCAGTTCACTATCGGCTTTTTGAATGATCTGTTTGGCCTGATCCATAAGCACTCTGGATTGACCGGTATGATGGGCGTTTTTTTCGGTCATGGAAGACAGATTTTCCAGCGAAGCGGAAGTTTCCTGAACAGCCGACGCCTGTTCGGTTGCTCCTTCGGCCAGGAACTGACTGGATCTGGCCACCTCACTGGCCGCAGCATCCACCTGATTGGCTCCTCCATCCAGACCTTCAATGACCTGCTGAACGGGCTTCGTAATCAACCGCGTGATGAACAGGGCCAGCCCGATGCCCAGAAGCACAGCAAGGAGCGTCCCTCCGATCATGAATCCGATTGACCGGCTCACCTGCTTTTTCATTTGCTCAAGCTGAATGCTTCTGATCTCCAGGCAGTATTTTTCCACCTCTCTTCCGGAAACCATCAGCGCTTTATCCAGCACCTTCATCTGGGCGGCCTTCTCTTCTTTATCCATATCCGCCTTTTTCTGAAGATCAAAAAGCCGGACAATATTTAGTTCGTACGTGCCGGTTGCCACGAGGATTTTATCCATGTAGTCCCGGTTCACCGGGTCCTTAAATCTTGACTTCAGTCCCGCCGCCGATTCCTTCAACGAAACGATCGACTTCCTGACCCGTTCGGCATATTCCTCTTCGCCCCGGATAATGAAGTTTTTTTCATGACGTCTTGCTTCGAGCAAATGACGCACGATTACCTGTGCATCATCGGACTTCTGTGATCTGTCGCAAACCGACGATATCCCCTGCCATCCGACAAATGCAACCACGCCGGTCATAACCAGCACTACCATAAATCCCAGTATGATCTTTGTACCCAGTTTCATGGCCATTATTCCTCTGTTTTAAAACGGTTTGAAAGAGTAGCCCAACGGATGAGACGGACAAATGAAAAGCGGGAGGCAGAATAACCCGGATATGCGGAAAACGGACACGAGTGTACTCACCCAATATCTATAACAAGAACAAATGCGTATCTTAGGGAACCATGACATTTTCTTAATCGGACAAAAGATGGAAATCTTTAACCTGATGACGGCCGGAAAGGGGAGAGCACACATACATACCAGTGTTATCTAATACTTATATTCGATTCGCAACAGGGATGTTGAACAGGAAACTATACGAAATGCAGCAGATCATTAAAATCAAAACAAACCTGTGCTGCAGGGCACGGGGTCCCCTGCAGCGAAATAGAGTCACTCATCAGTTTAAAAATCATCTCTTCATTAACGAGAGGAGCTTGCAAGGGTTGAGTACAATATCCCCCTGGGGCTGGAAGAGCGATAGGCCTGGTTCTTCCATTTTGGGTTGTTTTTGTCTTGCTTTGAAAGCAACCAGACCCGCTGGATGATCTTTGAAATAAATGGCAGCCGTATCAAACTGAAGAACTTTCTCTTTTTCATCGTATTTATAGGTAATCTTATGTTTCTCAAGATGATTCATGACATCTTTCAAGGTCAGTCCCGTCTTCTCGTAATCCTGACTGTCCGCTTCTTCCGTGCAATACAGTTGCGGTGATCTCTCGCAACCCGAAAGCACCATGACTAAAAAAACAACGCACATTGATACGCAAATGATACTCGCTTTTCTGATCCGAATCATAAATACCTCCCTGTGTTTAGTACAAAATGCTTCCCTGAAGCCGATCTCTTCGCAGGGTTTCCCGATGCACGGAAAGCCCTGCTCAGGATAAGGCAGAAGAATTAATACGAAGACTCTCAATTCCTCTGGCTTCAACTCATTTTTCCTGTTCAGTCATGGCCCACCTGCGCCATTTTTCAAAATTGGCCCGGCCTTTCCACGCTTCTGTGTAAGGTGTATTACCGATTTGCTGAAAAAGCTTTCTGGCGGTTTCCTTGTCTTCCGCAATACAGGCAAACATGCAAAAAGAGTTAAAGTTGTATGATGAGTTCAGGTATGCACGTTCCATGTCGATAAAGCCCTGTTTCATCTTTGCCCAGGAAACAAGCGGGTCTTTAAAATCTTTGAACTCCTTATAATTCCACATCACCCTCAGAATGCGGGCATATATTCCCATACCCTCATGTTTAGGCGTTAGTTTCACTGCATCCTCGGCAAATTTCTGCCATTCACCTTTTGCACCTCCCCATCTTTGCATAAGTGAGTGAGCACGCACAATGTAATAAGCATGGTAACCCGGTTCAAATGTTACGGCTTCACGAAATAAAGCATCATATTTATTTTTGCTCCAGCTTTGGTATTGAGCTACTTGCAAAAGCATATAATATCGTCCAGGACAATCATCTGATGGCTTTCCTGGTTTATCTTTTACTAATCTATAGGCTTTTTCAACCCTTTCACTCAATAATTTCCAGCCCTCCTCAGTCACGGTATTTGCATAGTCATTCCCTCTTGCCCGCCAACCATAAGTTAGAAATGCAAAGGCTGTCATAACCTTTGCGGTTAAGGAATCCGGGTATTTCTTCATCCATTTTTCTAATTTATTGATATATTCGGTGCATTGGACATCGTTTTTTTCTGATGATTCAAGGTTAATAGAATTATAAAAGAGTGAGAGTTTCCAGATTCCATCAATAAAGCGTGCCTTAGTAGCACGAAACTCATTTGCCATTCTTTCCAGCTCATCATACTTTTCTTGATAAACAAGTGTCTGGACTTCCGCCTGCAATATAGCACGAGCCGCTGGGCCATCCAATATTTCAGCCGCAATAGCGGTTGTAGACATTACCCAAAGAAAAAACGTTGTTATGAAAAACAATACGATTTTAATGTTCATTTTATTAACCCTCTTTATTTTGGTTAATTGCAAAATATCATTAAAAGCAATTTTGCGTCTTCAATATACAAGAAACTATCAAAAAAACCGCCCGATGAAGCTTCCTGAAACAGACCCAATTCCTTTGGGATTAATTTTTATTCAGATGCAGCCCACCTGCGCCATTTTTCAAAATTGGCCCGGCCTTTCCAAACTTCAGTCTTAGGTGTATTCCCGATTCTCAGAAAAAGCGCTCTGGCGGTCTCTTTGTCATCCGCAATACAGGCAAACATGCAAAAAGAGTTAAGATTGTATGATGAATTCGGATAAACGCGTTCCATATCGATAAAGCCCTGTTTCATTTTGGACCAGGAAATACTGGGGTCTTTAAAATCTTTAAACTCCTCACGACTCCACATATACCTCAAAATGCGTGTATATATACCCATACCTTCATTTTGTGGCGTAAGCTTTATAGCTTTCTCGGCAAATTTCTGCCATTCACCTTTTTCCCCTCCCCAACGTTGTGCAAGGGAGAACGCTCGCATCATATAAAAAGCATAGTATCCCGGTTCAAATGTCACGGCTTCATGAAATAGAGTAGCACATCTTTCTTTATCCCAGCTTTGCGCTTGAGCAACTTGTAGGAGTAGATAGTATCGTCCCGGACAATCGCCCGATGGATCTGCTGGTTTATCTTTCAACAGTTTATAAGCTTTTTCGACCCTTTCGTGAAACAGCCTCCAACCCTCCTCACTTACCGTATTTGCCCAGCCCCCTCCCCTTGCCCGCCAACCATAGGCTATCCAAGCATTGGCTGTCATAATCCTTGCCGCTAGGGAATCGGGGTATTTTCTCATCCACTTTTCTAATTTACTGATATACTCGTTACATTGAACATCATTCTTATCTGCCGATCTAAAATCAATAGAATTATAAAAGATTGCGAGTTTCCATCCACCACCAGTAGATTGCGCTTTCGTCGTACGAAATTCCTTTGCCATTTTCTCTAGCTCATCATACTTTTCTTGATAAACAAGGCTTTGAACTTTCGCACATAATATAATTTGAACTGCGGGAAAGTCCTCCAACGCCTCAGTAGCAAAAGAGGTCACGTTCGATAACATAAACAGATGCAGCAACATAATAATCCATAGGAATTTCTTCATCATGTCAGACAATCCTTCCCTTATTTTTATTCATTCTTGTTTTCCACAATACTTTCTCAATATATTTATCATTTCTTTTTCGATTTACATTGTGTAACAGCCTCTTTCATTGGTTCAAAAGCGTGTTGATGAAGACTGTATTGAATATTGAACTCTTCAGACGCGCTTTTGCAGTCGCCAAGATCAAGATACTTTTTAATACGTTTCTGCCATATCGGCAGACATCGATCATCATCAAACATAGAACATACTTCCGTCAACCTGTCCCTGCGCACGCTGTAAGGGCTTAAAGCAAGCAATTTACTGTAATCATCAAATGCCTTGTCGTATTGTTTCAACTTGTAATATTTCTCTCCACGATCATTATAAAGTTGCATGGGGCACATATCGATATTCAAAATCGATTTTGCTTTATGGATCGTTTTCTCGGCTTCATTTAGATCCGCAATAGTTCCTCTTCTGAGCAACACCCAAACATAATTACGATATGACCATTGAGAATATGGTTTGGTTGTCATATTGCTTTTGAAGTATTCAACGATAGAGTCGTAATCTTTTGTAAAATGCAACATTATCGTTAAATTAGTAAAGGCTAAACCCGTATCGAGATTCCTGTTCTGAACACACTCCAGATAATCCGTTCCCTCTAGCAAAGCCATATCTTTATCAGATGTATTTTTTATCTGTCTGTATTTCTCGTAATACGACATGGACCTTAAATTATGCGACAAGCACGTATTATTGATTTCCTGCAGCTTTTCGGTTTCCCGGATGGCAGCGTCAAAATCCTCCAAGCATAATAATAATTCACTTCTGACATAAAGCATCTCAAATGTATTGGCATTTTTTACAGGGGCGTTCTCCATCAATTCGTATGCCTTCTTGCATACATCTTTGTTGAATTGCCTGCCTGAAGAGCCTCTTATTTGAATTATCCTGGCCAGGCCCGCATAGGCATTCGCGTTTTGAGGATCAAGTTCAACTGCTTTCTTAAATAAAGTTTCCGCATAATTTAGGTTTGCAACCGTTGCTTTATTTTTTAGGTCCCATCCCCATCCGCCGTATCCGACTCTTTTCCAGCCTTCAGAGGATAAGAGAGCTGGATTGCGCATATCGTTTTCAGATAAAGCAGAGGCAGAATTCACACTGCCGATCATGATGATTACGAATGTCAGGATCGTAAAAAAAAGATATCGGTTTGTTTTACTATTAAGCAAATTTTTCATGTGCTTTCTCCAGTTGTTTTTTAACATATAATGAATGGCGGATTAATTTTGTTAAATTGATCCTAAAACAAAACCGATGAAAAAGTAAACACCAATTACCGAGTAAAATATTGTCACCAGGCGAAGGAGATTGGAGGCAGACATGTCCGCTCATAGCACCAAAAAAGTGTCTTTCCTTTTCTTGATCTTCTTTAACTCGAGCACCATTAATACTTCTTACAAGACAGACACCAAAACAGGTATTACTTTTTGAAATGCTTTTGGTTTAATTACATAAGGCAAGCTCATTGCAGACAGTACCGGCGTTGTTCTTTGCGCTTAAATTCTCTTGACATACAGCTGCCTGTTTTTTATTCTCGATCCAGGCGTTAAAAATTCTTCGTGAGGAAAGGAGAATAAGAGATGGGCAAAATATTTCCCGGCAGGAAGTTTGTTTGCATCATCGGCGCACTTGTGGTTGTGATGGTTGTTGCCCTGGTTTCTTCCGCCAGAGCCCAGACCTGCAATTTCACGACCTCACCCACCATCGTCGAGGCGGGACATGCGGGCGGTACGTATACCGTTAATTTTACCGCAAGCGACAGTGCCTGCAACTGGGTCGTGGGCAGCACGGAAGATTGGATAACCGTGACTTCCGCAACAAGGGGTACGGGAAGCGGAATGTTCACCGTTACAGTCAAACCGAATACGGGCAATGCGACAAGACAGGGACCCATTACTTTCAGACGCCAGTATGTCTGGGTCGATCAGCAAGCCGAAACCTGCACCTACACGCTCACCCGTTCACAATATACCCTGCCTCACCACCTGCCGTTTACGCTGGGGCTGGGCATCACGACCAATAAACCCTCCTGCACGTGGAGCATCGAAGAAACGGCCGACTGGATCTCACTCGCCCCGTCCTCCCCAAAATCGGGAACGGGAAACGGCAGTTTTTCTCTCATGTTTACGCAAAACACAGCAAGCTCATCACGCACCGCCCAGATTAAAATAGGCGGCCAGACCTTGACCGTTACACAGCCGGGCATGAATGCCGGATGCACCTATACAATTAATCCGTCTCCCTTAACGCTCCCTCACTACCTGGCCTATACCCGGGGATTCAGCATTACAACAAACAGATCTGATTGCAGCTGGAGCATTGAAGAATCCGCCGACTGGATCACCATTGCCTCTTCCTCCCTGAAGTCGGGACTGGGAGTCGGTTATTTTACCCTGAATTTTGCAAAAAATACATCGAGCGAAACGCGCACCGCGGAGGTCCGCGTGGGAGGGAAATCCGTGAACATCACCCAGCCGGGCATGAACGCCGGATGCACCTATACGATCAATCCGTCTCCCTTAACGCTCCCTCACTACCTGGCCTATACACGGGGATTCAGCATTACGACAAACAAACCTGAATGCAGCTGGAGCATTGAGGAATCCGCCGACTGGATCACTATTGCCTCTTCCTCCCTGAAGTCGGGGCTGGGAAGCGGTTATTTCACTCTCAATTTTGCAAAAAACACATCGAGCGAAGCGCGCACCGCGGAGGTCCGCGTGGGAGAAAAATCCGTAAGCATCACCCAGCCCGGCCAGAATGCCGGCTGCACCTATACAATTAATCCGTCCCCCTTAACGCTCCCTCACTACCTGGCCTATACCCGGGGATTCAGCATTACGACAAGCAAACCTGATTGCAGCTGGAGCATTGAAGAATCCGCCGACTGGATCACCATTGCCTCTTCCTCCCTGAAGTCGGGACTGGGAAGCGGTTATTTTACTCTCAATTTTACAAAAAACACATCGAGCGAGGCGCGCACCGCGGAGGTCCGCGTGGGAGGAAAATCCGTGAACATCACTCAGCCGGGCATGACATCAAGCCAGACAACCCCGCCTACCGTCACGAGTGCGACATCCACATCTGCCGCCGGGTGCTCATTCGTCCTGTCCAAAACAAGCCAGAATATGGGTTCGGGAAACGGCAGGGGAAGTTTTACGGTTAAAACCGGCAGCGGGTGCGCGTGGCATGCAATTGCAAACGCGGGATGGATCTCCATTACATCCGGATCATCCGGAAGTGGTAACGGCATGGTCAAATTCTCCGTGCAGGCCAACGACGATAGTACGGAAAGAACCGGACAAATTAATGCCGCAGGACAGACCTTCAGCATAACCCAGAAAGGTCATAAAGCAAGTGCCAGAGACAGGAGATACAGATAAGGGAAAAAGGAGCAATCTTCTTCCTGTCCTCTAAAGAGAAAGTATATCTGCCGGGCAAGTTTTTCCGGGCTGCCTGCAAAACACTTTATGCAGGGCAACCCGGGGGCAATCAACGGGCCGGAGACATTCTGATCAGACTTCAACCGGAGCTTCTGCTCACACACGGTCACACTGCCCGAATTTCACAGGGGCGGATAATCATTCGCCCCGCGGTTATTCTTTGCTACCCAAAAACCATTTTTCTTCCACACCGGTTATGGGCGATGCATGGACCTGAACGTCAAATCCGGCGGTTTTTATATAGTCCGCAATTTCTTCCTCGCGGCGGAAACGCTGCGGAGTTTTGATGATCCTGAGGTGCAGCATTTCGATCCACCTTTTCCACGGCATTTTCCGGTCCGAGGGAACGGTAGCCCGGATGAGCAGCGTTCCGGCGGGTTCCAGTTTCTCATAAATACGGCGTAAAGCCAGCCGTAGTTTTTCATCATCGAGATAATGCAGCATGTCCAGCATCAGCACGTAATCAACACTGCCTTCCACATCCGGTAAAGCCGGGGCCAGGCCCGTCTGTACACACCCCCGGGAACCAACAACCCGGTTGGCGATGAGCACCCTTTCCGCATCCGGCTCCAGGCCGAAAACCTTTGCGTCCGGATAAATTTCCAGAAGCCACGCGGCCGGCACGCCATAGCCGCAGCCGATGTCAATGATGCGGCGTGGATTCTTTACATACCGGTGCAGCTCTTGGAACATCGGGTCCATTTTCAGCTTGAAGCGGGCAAAGACCCGCGGATAGCCGGGCAAATGAAGGTAGCGCAAAAGCGTCCGGCGAAAGTGCTCACGCGAGCCGGCCTCGAGGGTTCCCGACGGAAACGCAAACGGCGCAAAGATTTTTTGCATCAAAACCGGCAGAATAAAATAGGCTCCGATCAGGGAATAGCCGATGCCTAAAAAAGAGACGATTCCAATGCTCTTCAGGAGCGTGTGCCTGGCAAAAATCAGCACACCGAAACCGATCAGCGTGGTAAAGGCTGCCAGAAAGATGGCCAGATTGATGGTACGCATGGCCGGATGTTTTGCATCAGGGTAGCGCTGATAGGTGCAGATATAGTATCCTTGATAGTCGATACCCATTCCCATGATGACAATCCAGAGCATAATGCCGGGAATATCGAGCGGATGACCGATGATCTTGAGCGTTCCAAGTGTTGCGGAAAGCGCGAAAGCAATGGGAGCAAGCGCCACCAGCGACACACGCCAGTCGAGGAAAAACAGAAAAACAACCAGCACAAGACCGATGGAAGTGATCAGAGCGATTTCCAGAAAAATGCTTTTCAGGAATTCTCCCAGTTTCTTGTTGAACAGATCGGCATCGAAAAACCGGGCCAGGCCTGTAGGAAGAAGCCGGTTGAAAAAATCTTCGGCTTTGTAATTTTCCCCCGTGGAAAGCAGGCTGAGCTGGGCATATCCGCCGGTTGTTTTCGTGATTCCCAGCATTTCAAAATATTCCGGGGATACCTCGAAAACGGCCGGAGCTTTGCCGTGGATCGTTTTCCAGAAAGGCTCAAAAGCATCCGGTGCGAAGCCATTCTCCCGCGCCGCGGCATCCAGATTACGTTTCAGGTTCTTCAAACGGTCTTGATTCCAGAAGGCGCGCCAGGCGGAAAAATTACTTTGAGCCGCTTGAGCAGACGGAAATAGAACAGACGGCAGAAAGACCGGCGCAAGTTTTCCCTGATCGACTTCGGCGGCAAGCAGATTCATCAGCCGCTCGTTTTTCTCCTGCAATTCTCCGATACTTTTCGCCTCCAGCAGGACATAGCACCTGCCGGACAGATCGCCCCACGTCTCCTGCAATTTTTTTTCCGCCCGGAGGGTATCCGGACTTACGGAATTCATGGCCTGCAAATCAACATTGTAGACGGGTTTGGCAAAAAACAGCATGGCCAGGCCAAAGATCAGGGCGGCCAGGGGTTTCCATTTTGCGGGTTCGGCAATCCTGATAATCGCGTTTAAAAGAAAACGATTCGTCTTCCGCGCCGAAGGAGGCATGGACGGAAATACCATGGGAAAAACAACATGCACGAAAAGAAGCGCAAACGTCACGCCCAGAGCGGAAAAGATGCCGATTTCAGCCAGAATTTTAAAGTCACTGACGAGCAGGAGCAGAAAAGCCCCGACGGTGGTCAGGACCGCCAGAAGCTCCGCTGACCATACTTCCCGCGCCACCTGCTTTCCGTCGGTGGCATAAGGCTGATCCAGATACAGCAGATAAGTAATCCCCAGATCCACGGTAAACGCCATGATCGCGCCGCCGAATCCCACCGCCAGCATGGACATGGACTTGAAAATAAAAGAGCAGACCACCAGGGACGCAATAGCGCCGACCGTCGAGGGCAGCAGGGCCAGAAGCCCGATCAGCGGACGGGGAAAAGCGAAAATCAAAAGCAGCGCGATGCCCAGCGTGGTCAGGATAATCGCCAGCCGGGTGTCGCTTTTAGCAACGGTTTCGTTATCCAGCGCCGCACGATAGGCGCCCACCGGCGTCAGGACATAGGAATCGTTTAACTCCTTTTGAGCGGCCAGCTCCCGCCGGCAGTCATCCAGAAGGTTTTCAATTTGAGCGGCCCTGGCCGTGTCCGTCCCCGATCCGGCAATCCGGGCGATGATTAATGCGTGCCGTCCGTCAGCGGAAAGTAGCTGACCCGAGTAAAACTGGGCGTTATGAGCTGGAAGCAGCGCGGACATTTGCCCGAGAATGACGGATGAGAACCCCAGTGGGTCCCGTGCCATCATTTCCGCCCGGCCGATACCGCCAAGTTCTCCCAGGCTCTGCCTGTTCTGTACCATGGCTTCTCTGATTTTGTCCGGCTCCAGAAGCGGTTGAATTTTCTTTTCTAAATCCTGTGCAGTGAGCTGCGCGGGCAGGTTATTCTGGACATGCGCAATTAATTCAGGAAAATGAGCGGCTTCGTCGCCGATACCGACTCTGGTAAAAAAACCGCTCCTGGTCAGCCGTTGTGTAACCGTCAGCGCGGCCCGGACCAGTTTCTCCCGATCAGCCGACTTCTGTTCGAGATCGATAAAAATCCTGTCCTGGATCGGCAGATGGGCAATCACCTGGCGGGCTGAGGCCAGAACCGGATCGTTGTGCGGCATGGATTCCAGAATATCGGTTTCAATGTTTAAGTGATTGGATTCCCAGAAAAAAAGCAGGCCGACCACCACGGCGGCGGCAAGTACGATGGACCAGCGGATGGGGTATTTTTTCAGCGGCATGTAAACCTTTAGAATATCAGGGTTATATTTACATTCTCCCGTTATTTTTTAACCATATTTCCCGGACACAGGCAAGAAAAAACCTGGAACAGGAAATTATTTAATTTCTCAATTAAATCAATACAATTTGAATCAATCTTTTTTTATATTTTTTTTCTAAAGATTTTTCGGGAAAATGTCGATTATTGAATCAAAGAGTTTCTGGAGTGTTCGCAAGAAACTTCAGGATGGCGGAATCGAACGATAAAAAAACTACAGCGGCCTGTTTGATGTTTGTCACCCCGGGGCCGAAATGAGTGGAAAAATGATTCCAGCCGGAATGGAAAGCACGGCATATCCGGAACTCGATACCCTCCGTGGCCCCCTCCCGGGGGGTATTTTTTTCATCAAAAAATATTCTTGCAATATTAATAAATAAGCAATTTTGAGAGCAACGTGAAACAGGATTCTAAACCGGAAATCAATCTGAAAATGAAAAAAGTTCTGGTGGTAGACGACTTTTTCAACTTTCGCCTGACTCTCAAAAACATGATGCGCGCTCTGGGCATTATGTATATTGACGACGCCGCCAACGGCGAAGAAGCCGTGCGCAAAATGGCCGTGCGCCGGTTCGACATCATCCTGTGTGACTATAATCTGGGGATGGGAAAATCCGGGCAGCAGGTTCTGGAAGAAGGCAGGTTCCGCGGTTATATCACTTCGGCCACTGTTTTTATCATGGTCACGGCGGAAAACACGGCGGATATGATTATGGGGGCAATGGAATATCAACCGGATGATTATTTGATGAAACCCTTTGCCAAAGAAGTTCTGGAAAAACGCATCAAGAATATTTCCATCAAGAAACTCAACCTCCGGGATATCGAAAAAGCCATTACCGACAATGACTTTGACCACGCTTTGAGAATTTGCGATGAGTTTCTGGAACAGCACCCGGCCAATCTTTCTGAAATACTGAAATTGAAAGGCGAAGTGCTTTTAAAGAAAACGGATTACAGGCAGGCGACGGACTTTTTCGACAAAATTCTGGAAAGGGGCAACATCGCCTGGGCTCAACTGGGACGGGGCCGGGTGGACCTTCTTCTGGGCAACTACAGGCAGGCCAGACAAACCTTTGAAAATATCATTGCTCAAAATGACAAAATCATTGCCGCCTATGATTATCTGGCTCAAACCCTGATCAAGATGCAGGAACCGCAGGAAGCCCAGAACATCCTGATGAAAGCAACCGCAATTTCCCCCAAATCTCTTCTGAGGCACCAAAGCCTCGGAAGCCTCGCTTATCGCAATGAAGACTTCAAAACCGCCGAATCCTCTTTCAAAGCAGCGGTGGAACAGGGAAAGCATTCCTGCTACAAAAGTCCATCGGATTATACCCGCCTGGCTAAAACACTGGTCCGGCGGGATTCGCCTCAGGAAGGATTGAGGATTCTGGACAGTGCGCTCAGAGAATTCCCGGATGCAAGTGAAACGCGCCTGCAGGTGAGCACGACCGAAAGTTACGTTTATGCGAAGATGAACAAACCCGCCGAGGCCAGACGCGCTCTGTCCAACGCGCAAAAATTTGCCGAGGACCTGGCCGATCAACTTCCCGCCCATCTGGCCCTGGATCTGGCGCAGGCCTATCTGATGACCGGCGACGACGCCAAAGGAACAGCCATCATTAAGAAAATCGTGGGAAGTAATCACGATAACGAAGACATGCTGGCCGATGTCCGCACAGTCTTCAAAGAGATGGGCATAGCTGAAAAAGGCGAAGAGTTGATCGAGAGCACCAGGGAAGAAATCATCCGTCTTAACAATGAGGGAGTTAAACTGGCCAGAGACGGCAAAATTGCCCAGGCCATTGCCTACTTTGAAAAAGCTGCCGAGCACCTGCCGGACAACAAGGTCATTAACGCCAATGCCGCTCAAGTACTCATGCTCCAGATGAAAGAGCTGGGCGCAGAAAGAGAATCTTTGAACAAAGCAAAAAAATACCTCGACAGGGTGCATAAAATTGATGAAACATACATTGATTACGCCATGCTGCTTGCCATGTATCAGAAATTAGCCGCAGAGGTTAAAGATGAACACTAAAATGAATTTTTCCGACATCCTGGCCTCGACCCTGCACGATATGAAAAATTCTCTGGGTATTTTATTTAACAATCTGGAAGAAATCATAGCGCAGTGCCGTGAACAGAGCTGCTCCAGGCATACCGAATTCTATGCGCTGCAATATGAAATTCAGCGTTTAAACAACGGCCTGATTCGGCTTTTATCGCTCTATAAGGCCGAAAAATCTCAACTGGCCGTCAATATCGACTATCACACCATCAGTGATGTTCTGGAAGAAGTCGCCGCCTCTCATGAAATCCTGCTGAATTCCCGCAACATCAGGATCGCAACCGACTGCGCCGACGATCTGTGCTGGGCGTTTGACCGCAATCTGGTCGTAGGCGTCCTGGACAATGTCATCAATAACGCATTCCGCTACACGCGGGCCACCGTGAAAATCAGCGCATCGACTCAAACCGGCTATCTGGTCCTGTCCGTTGAAGACGACGGCACAGGGTATCCGCCCGCCATGCTGTATAACGAAGAAAAACAAACCGATTTCAAAAGGGAGATTGACTTCAAAACCGGCAGCACGGGACTGGGACTGTACTTTTCTCTGATGGTGGCCGCCCTGCATGTCAATCAGGACAAAACGGGGTTTATTTCCGTTGCAAACGGAGGCTCTCTGGGCGGGGGCATTTTTTCGATATACTTACCATAAAAAGTGTGACTGGACATGGCATCTAAAATTTCCAATGCAACTGAACTTTTTCACCGTTTTCATCAATGCGAGATGCAGCTTCGCCAGGGCAAGATCGCGGCCTGCCTGATCGGCTTCAAAGAAGTGATTGAAAGATCGCCGGTCATCCCGAAAACGGACAAAGAAAAGAATGAACTGAACCAGGGGTTCGATTTTTTCCTGAGAAACCTTTCCGGACACAAAAAATTCCAGGAAATTTTCGGAATAATTTCTTTCACCGACACGGATCTGGAAACCAATGTGCAATTTATCAACAGCCTGATCATCGCTCAGGAAGAAGCCATTCGTGAACGCGTCAGAAAAGACGAAGACGCCGCGGAAGCCCAGCGGCTGGAAATCGACCGGGAAAGTCAGCAGCAACAGGAAGAATTGCAAAAGAAAATCGAGCAGGCCGTTGCCTGTATCGATCAGGAAAATATGGCCGAGGCATGGGAAATCATCGGCAAAAGCGAAGAGATCCGGGAGGGTGTCGCGCTTTACTACAACGACGCCGGCATGCAGTGCCGCACCGGCAAATCCTTTGTGGAAGCCGAAAAGAACTATGCCAAAGCGCTGATGATTTCTCCTGACGACGAAAACCTGTATTACAACATGGGCCGCGCGTATTTTGAAGCGGGAGATCCGGAAAAAGCAGAAAAGTTTCTGGCCAATGCCATGAAACTGAATCCTGCTTTCAAGGAAGGACAGGTTTTTTACGATTATCTGTTAAAGGTTAACTATCCCGCACTGGCCCAGCCGGAAACCCAGAAAAAACAGGAAGGTTTTTTTAAGAAAATATTTCACAAATAAGGCGGAAGATAACCCATCGACGGGCTGTCCAAACTGCCGGCTATTCGCCCTTCAGGTTGAATTACGGGGCGCAAAGCGCCCATCACTTTTGTCCTGACAGACGAACAGTCTGTTGCCTGATAACTCTTTCCTAGTACGTCCAGTACTTCTTGTTGTGCATTTTCAAGTCTACTACTTCTTTAAAAAGCCGGGAGGATGACAGAATCTTCTGCTCGATGAAATATTTCCCGATGAGCGGCTGAATCTGTCTTTGCTTTTCCAGAAGGTGGGATACCTGATGACGGGAGAGCAGGCCCGTTCGCAACGCGCATTCGCCAAACTTTTCGCCGTATTTCCGGGAGCGCAGAATACCGATGATGTCGCCTCCGGCCAGCCAGCCCCAGCTTACGGCAATGGCCCCGATAGAGGGACGCTGCAGCCTCTGCCAGACAATCGCCTTGATGAGCGTCGAAAGGGAGATCTGCCCCGTGTAATACAGATACTGGCCGAACAGCAGCCTGCGGGAAGGCATGCGGCCCGAATAACGCGGTTCCGACTTTGGAGACTCGGCCTTCCGGTGGTCGGCCGGACGCGGTGACGGCTGCTTGTGCACGTAAAGCGCACCGCTTTCATCCAGAGAATATTTCCAGGGATGAGTGAGAAAATCCTGCAACAACTGGTAGGCCAGACTGATCTCTTTGAACCGGTCCGCCATGAAATCGACTCTGCCGTCCACGACCGCCGCGCGGTCCGGATGCGTTTCCATGGCTTTTTTTCGATAGGCCGCTTTGACGCCGGAGGGTTTCAGATAACGCAGAAATTCAACGGATATATCAATGTCCGTTCCGAAGAGCGATTCGCAGGCCTTGAACAAATCCTGTCTGGAAACTTCGGCAGCAGTCAACGCTTTTCCTCCTTTGGCTGTTTCACAACGCTTCCCGCGACATCTGAAGTGCCTGTTTATGCAAATTTACCACATGGCACAAGGGAAACACAAGCGGCATTTGCGCGCTCAATACCGGTGGAAGATTCTGGTGAAAATCAGGCGGCTGAAGGTCTTGGAGTTGCGCAGGAAATCAACGAACGGACGAAAATGGGATATGCGGGAACCGTCAGGATCATAGAACACGCGAATCGGTGCCTCCAGAATTGGAATACCTTTCCTTTTCGCCTGAACCAGAATTTCCACTTCAAACTGAAAACGCCGCGCCCGCACGGGAAGGCTCATGGCTTCCGGCAGAGGATAAATTCTCATGCCGCTCTGGCTGTCTGAAATCACAGGCCCGCCGGACATGCGAACCCAGAAATTGGAAAATTTCCGGCCGAACCGGCTCGTCCATGGAATATGGGCTCCTGCCTCGCCGCTCATTCCTTCACGCGCCCCGACGACCAGCGGGCGCTTTTTCAGGGGAATGGCATCGATTAAATTCAATGCATCTTCGGGATCATGCTGGCCGTCCGCATCGATTGTAATCGCATAATCGGCGACGTGGGACGCAGCCATGAAACCGGTCAAAATCGCCGCACCCTTACCTTCATTGTGTTCATGACGCAGCAGATGGATATCCCTGATCTGGGCCAGACGCTGCAGCGTTTCATCGGTCGATCCGTCATCCACGACAAACACGGGATACCCCAGCGCCTGCGCCTTTCTCACCACCTGCGCCACGGTCCCGGCATGGTTGTAAATCGGAATAATAAAAGCAAAGCGTCCAACATTTCTTGTTGTCCGTATCTCGTCGTTTGCATCTTGTCGTTCGTTATTCGTCATTCGTATCTCGCATCTCGTCGTTCGCTTATCACCCATCATCTACAATTCCAAAAAGGCGACTCCCCACGTCCCCGGCCCCATGTGCGCACCCGAAGTCAACGACATGGGCTGTAAAAAAATATCCGCCCGAGGATAAAGACTTTCCACTTTTTCCCGGAATTCGGCCACCTGCCCGATATTGTCCGAATATTCCAGCATGATCAGTGCGCGGAAATCAGGCGAAAGCGCCGCCGTCATCTTTTCAAGCGCCATCCTGATCTGATCTTTGCGATTCCGGACCACTCCCATTTTTTTTGCCCCTTCGGGTTGAGGCGAAATGACCGGCTTCATTTTCAGCATGTCGCCGAAAAAAGCGCTGGTTTTGGAAAGCCGGCCGCCCGCAGCCAGATATTGCAATCTTTCCAGAAACACGTATTCCTCGCAGTTATTCACCGCCTCTCTGGCAAAGGCAATCGTTTTTTCCATATCCCCGGACTGCGCAAGAAAGCGCTGCGTCGCCAGAGCAATCACTCCCAGCCGGCCGGAAGCCGCGCCCGTGTCAATCACGCAGAGCCGGTTTTCAGGATCATGCTTTTCCTTCCATTCCATCGCCACGGTATAATTGCCGGTAAAAACGGACCCGACGCACAAATATAAAACCTTTTCAAACCGGGCCAGCACGCTGGCGTAAAACTGGTGTCTCTCAAAAATTGACGATTGAGACGTGGAAACCTTGATTCCCTCCTTCATGGCGCTGTACAGTTCATCAGGGTGAAAACCGGTTTCCGGCAGCGACTTTTCACCGACATTCAGATAACTGGCCAGCAGCGTGAAACCGTACTTTTTGGCGTCTTCGCGGGTCAGCGATCCGGCGGCATCCGTCATGATATGAAGAGGAGCGCCGGCATGCGTTTGCATGAATTCGGAAATCTGCGCGGAAAGGTTATCCGACTCCCACTGCATGACGGAACCCAGAGCGGCCATTTGCGATCGGATTCCGTCGCCGTCATTCGTATGCAGGTGAATCTTGTAAAGATCCCCTTCCCGGATAATGACGGCGCTTTCCTGGGAACCGGCCAGTTTGGCCATGTCCTCGGAAGACCGGGCATCGGCTTTTACGACGAAATCCACGCAGTAACCGGCCTCGGACGCCTCTTGAAAAGTCGAAGAAATTTTCAAATGGTTCTGGAACACTTCCGTGACGGGACGATAAGCGTTGACCCGTCCCGCCAGGGCATAGAAAAAACCCTCAAAGAAAATATACATCCCCAGAGCGCCCGCATCCACAACTCCGGCTTCTTTCAGCCTGGGCAGCGTGCCCTGTGTCTCGAGCACCGCCTGTTCCAGATGGCCGATGACCGCCTCCGCACTCTGGCCGGAGCCCGTAAAATCCTGCGCGCAGAGAATTTCCTCCAGAGCGTCAAAAACAGACAGCATGGTTCCCAGACGCGGATTGGACACGGCTTTCCACGCTTTGGCGTTTCCCTCCTGAACGGCCTGCTTCAGACCGGACAAAGAATCGGCGCTGTAAAAAGCGCTGAAGAACTGCGAGGCGATGTTGCCGGAATTTCCGCGCGCCGCCAGCAGCAGGCGACGGACAACTTTATCCTTTTCCTCTCCCGCAAACCTGAGCGGAGCGAGGCTGATCGACAGATTGCGGCCCGTATCGCCGTCGGCTACGGGATATACATTGATCTCATCGAGCAGGTCGGCCCAGGCGGCAACCCGTTCCACACCAACCACAAATGATTTTCTGATGAGCTCATCCATGCTCAGTATCCCAGCAGACTGCGAATATCCTGCGGAAGAGAAAACAGGGTTTCCATCTCAGGAGTTTTCACCGCAACCTGTTCCGTGCGTCCGCGCGCGCAGACACTGCCGTCGGAGATCTTGCGGACCTCAAAATCCACAACCAGTTTAATGTTGGCGTCCATCAGCGTCGCTTTGACGATAATTTCATCGCGGTGTTTAAGAGGGAAAATATGCTTGGTGGACGTCCGGATGATTGGAAAAATGATTTTTTCCCGGTCATAGTAGGAATACAGGTCGACACCGTGATGTTCAAACAGAGCCGCCCGGGCAATTTCAAAGTAATTGAGATAATTGCCATGCCAGACAATCTGCATCGGATCCAGATCAAAGAACGGCACGCTGATTTTCACTTCAAAGCTTTTCTTACCGTCGCTCATGATTTCCTCCGAAAAAAATCCGTGTAGCGGATGGCCACACACATTCTTTCAATATCTTCGTCGAGTGGACGGTCCTCAATCACCGGATCGCTCACCTGCCTGATATTGGACAGCGTCCCGGCCAGAAGCGGCCTCATTTTGATGTTGTTACGGATATCGCAGGCCTGCGCAGCCGCCAGCAGATGAATGGCGGCGACCCTTTCCGTCAGCATGCAGACTCTTTCAGCGTCGCGTGCCGCGATGGTGCCCATACTGACCTTGTCCTGGTTGTGCGATTCGGTCGACCGTGAAAAAGACGCGGCCGGCATGGTGGCCTTGAGCGCTTCCGCGGCCAGCGCCGAGGAAGAAATGGACATGGCTTTGAAGCCGTGATGCAGGCCTTCAGAGCCGCCGTTGAGCCTTACCAGGTCGCCCGGCAGCCCTCTGTTCAGATTAGGATTGACCAGCAGCATGACCTGACGGTCGCACATGTCCGCGGCGGAAGCAAGCGCCGCCTTGAGCCCGTCCATGGCAAAAGCGATATGGCCGCCGTAGAAATTACCGCCCATCAGCACCTGGCCCGTGGAGGGATCGAAAATGGGGTTATCGTTGGAGGAGTTGGCCTCGATTTCCACCCATTTTTGAATCCAGGAAAGCGCGTCGTAAAGCACCCCCAGCACCTGCGGCGCGCAGCGAAGGGAATACGGATCCTGAAGCGTTTCCAGGGCATCGTCTTCCAGTTGACGCGCGGATACTTTCGAAAGCAGCAGATGAGCGATTTTTTTCGCCACATACGCCTGCCCGGGAAAAGACTTGGCTTCGGAAATGACCGGGTGGTAATGATGTGCATTCCCCTTCATCGCATGAACGGAAAGCGCCGTGGCGTAAATCACGGCGTCCAGAAGGCGTTCGGCACGCTCGACGCAAAGCGCGGCAATGCCGGTCATCGTGGTCGTTCCGTTGACCATGGAAAGCGGTTCCTTGGGCTGATACCGGTACGGTTTCAGCCCGGCTTTTTTCATGGCCCTGGCAGCCGGCATGATGTCGTCTTCATAAAACACTTCCCGCTCGCCCGCAAGCGCCGCTCCGATATAGGACATCGGCGTCAGATCGCCGGAGGCGCCGACGGAACCTTCGCAGGGTACCACGGGCGTAATGCCCGCGTTTAAAAAGTCGGCCATCTGCCTGAGCAGGGCCACGGACACGCCCGAATAGCCGCGGGCCAGACAGATGATGCGCGCCAGCATCGCAGCGCGGGTTTCTTCGATCCCGATCGGTTCGCCTGTGCCGCATCCGTGGAAACGGAAGATATTTTCACCGTTTTTCAGGGCGACTTTCAAGCTGATCCGGTTTCCGCAGGATTTCCCGTAGCCCGTGTTGACCCCGTATACCGCAACACCTTTCTGCATTGACGTCATTAATGCTTTCTGCGTCGCGGCCATCTTCCTGACAAACTTCGGCGATTCGCTGATCGCCACCGGCAGTCCGTCTTTGGCGACGGCGATGATTTCCTCAAAACTGACAGGGCCGCCGTCGATGACGAGGGCGGCCTTCTTGCCAATTTTCTTCATGGTGGTTTCGTCTCCTTTCCTTAAGGACCGTGCGCGAGAATCTGCCGGCGCAAATCATCCGATCTGTCATTTCGACCGAAGGGAGAAATCCTTAAGATCTCCCGCTCTACTCGGAACATGGATTTCTGAGTCACTTCGTTCCTTCGAAATGACATTTTTTGCAAGCAGCGTTCAGCCCCGCACGCGCGGCTTGTATGTACCGTCCGCTCTCTCCTTATCCATCACGCGTTTGAGCATTTTAAACATCTTGTAGTTGGCCGGCTCTTCCTCGTAAAACCGGTCCCAGCAGTAGTAATACATCTCCTGAAGTTTTGCGGACGTCATCTGCTGGGGCTGAAAGACCACTTTGCCGCAGGTGTAGTCGTTCCAGTCCCGGGAAAAAATACGCCCGGCGTTATTCAGATCATCGTACGTGCGGGTATGCGGGAAAGGCGTCAGAATCGTGAATTCCGCCATGTCGAGTTCGATTTCCAGCAGAAAATCCATCCACCGCTTGATGTAGTCCTCCGTATGGTAGTCCAGTCCCAGCAAAATGCTGCCCTCCACACCGATGCCGTGATCGTGATATCGCTTGATGCGGTCGCGGATATAATCCGATGAATCAAAGATCGCCTGATAGACAAACCAGGCACCCGCCTGCGCCGCCAGATCCAGCACTTCGTCGTCGTCCTCGATCGGATGAGAGCACCATTTCTTCTTCAGCGGAATCATTTCTTTAAACAGGGTCTTTTCCCATTCTTTATCCTGCATCAGGGAATTATCAACGATAAACAGGCGATTGTTGTCGATCGAGGCCAGTTCCTCAACCACCTTGTCGAAAGGACGGGGGCGGAAACTCCGGCCACCCAGAAATCTCACGGCGCACGGATAGCAGTTGAAGCGGCAGCCCCGGGAGGCATGCACCAGATCCACCATCTGCACTCCCCGGTAATTATACATCTCGCGGTTCAGGATGCCCCGTCTCGCCGTCCCAACGCTTTCAATCGGCGGCAGCTCCTGCATGAAGTTATAAACCTTCTGCAAACGCCCCGCCTGAAAATCGGCAAAGACCCGTTCCATCCGGCCTTCGGCTTCGCCCATGAACACCGCGTCGGCGTGCTGTTCGCATTCTTCGGCATGCAGCATCGTGGCAATCCCGCCCAGGATCACCTTGATTCCCCGGGCCCGGAAAACGGCGGCGATTTCCCAGCCCCGCTTGATCTGGGCGGTGAGCATCATGGATATGCCGACAAAATCAACGGCCGCGTCAAAGTCCACCGGCTCGACGTTTTCATCGATAAACATCACATCCACGTCGGAAGGCAGCGCCGCAGCCATCACCACCGGTCCATGCGGCGGCAGCGTAAAGCGGGTCTGACGGTCCAGCTTTTCCCATTTCGGATAAATTAATAGAAATTTCATGCGTCCTCTTTTTTGTTATTTTTATTCTCTGGTGATCGCCCTGGCGATGATCTGCTTCATGACTTCATTGGAACCGGCGAGAATGCGCGTAATCCGGATATCGCGCCACGCGCGCGCGATCGGATACTCTTCGCAGTATCCGTAACCGCCGAAAAGCTGCAGGCACCGGTCGGCCACGCGCCAGGCCATTTCGGTCACCCAGAATTTCGCCATGGAAACATCGATGACGACGGCGTTTTTCTGCCAGTGTTCCACAATCAGCTTATCCACGAATGTCCGGCCGATTTTGACCTCCGCCGCCATTTCCGCCAGCGCAAACTGCGTGTTTTGATACTGGTTCAGTTTTTTTCCGAAAATTTCCCGTTCCCGGCAATAACGGATCGTTTCTCCCAGCATGAATTCCGCCGCGGTCTGCGCGCCGATCGTGCAGATCAGGCGCTCCTGCTGCAGGTTCTTCATCAGGTTTTTGAATCCCGTGCCTTTGCCCCCCAGGCGGTTTTCTCTGGGAATCCGGCAATCGGTAAAAAAGAGTTCCGCCGTGTCCTGAGAACGCCATCCGATCTTGTTGAGCCTTTTGCCCTTTTCAAAACCGGGCGTTTGAGCTTCCACCAGGAAAATATCCACGGCGGCGTGGGGATTGGTTTCCCGCGGGTCTTTCGCCGCCACAATCACCAGATCGCAGTTGATGCCGTTGGAGATGAAAGTTTTCTGGCCGTTGAGAACAAATGCATCGCCATCCTCTACGGCCGTCGTTCTGATGCCCGCCAGATCGCTGCCCGCCTGCGGCTCGCTCATGGCAATCGCCATGAGAATGTCGCCGCTGATACAGCCCGGCAGATATTTTTTCTTCTGCTCTTCGGAAGCCAGCTGCACCACATAAGGCACGGTCACATCGCTGTGCAGACGGGCGGAAAGGCCGTAAAAATTGGCCTTGGCCATTTCTTCGATCAGAATGGCGGAATACAGAAAATCCGCCCCCTGCCCTCCGTATTCAGGCGGCACGGAAGTGCACAAAAAGCCGTTATCCCCCAGTTTCTTCCAGGCCTGGCGCGGCACAATGCCTTCTTCTTCCCAGTCATCGACATGGGGAATGATTTCTTTTTCCAGGAATCGGCGGAAGGACTCCCGGAAAATACGATGCTCTTCGGTATAGGGAATCATTTCCATTTTATAAATCTTCGGCCCGTTTCTTAAGAATTCTTTTTAAAACCTTGCCACTTTGATTACGCGGAAATTCTTCGGCAAAAAATATCCGCCGGGGAATTTTGTAGGGCGCGATTTTTCCGGAAAGCGCCGAAAGGATATCCGCTTCCGTAACGGACATGTCTTTCTTGAGGATCACAAACGCACCGACCACTTCGCCGCGTTTGGAATCGGGCAGGCCCACAACGGCTGCTTCCTGAATCTCAGGCAGCGCCTGGAGCGCCCGTTCCACTTCCACCGGATAGATATTTTCGCCGGAGGAGATGATCATCTCGACTTTTCGTCCCACAATGTAGATAAATCCTTCTTCGTCGCGCCGCCCCATGTCTCCGGTGCAAAACCAGCCGTCCCTGAAAGCGGCCCGGGTTGCCTGCTCTTTGTTCCAGTATCCGGTAAACACATTGGGTCCCTGCACCAGAATCTCCCCGGGCTCCGTCGAATGAATGTCACGGCCGTGATCATCGACAATGCGCAGGTTGACATGAAACACTTCCTTTCCGACCGATCCCGCTTTCCGGATCGAATCTTTGAGGTCCAGCGAGGTCAGCCGTCCCGTTTCGGTGAGCGCATAGCCCTGCGCGAATCCCACGCTTTTTTCCTCCTGATACTTGCGGATAACCGGCAGAGGGATCGGCGCGCCGCCGGAGATGAAAAAATGCACATGCGACAAATCGGCATCGGGCCATTCCGGCGTGTCGGCGATCATTTGATACATCACCGGCACGGCGAACATGTAATTGATTTTCTCCCGGCAGATGGTTTTGAGGATTTCCGAGGCGTTATAAAAACTGCTGATCACAATGCTGCCGCCCGCATAAATGACGGGCGTCACGGACGCCGCAAGCGCCCCGATATGAAAAAGCGGCGCAACGACCAGTGATTTATACGAACGGTCGATTCCGTAACCCAGAAGCGAATGAATCGCTCCGAACAGGATATTCTGATGCGTCAGTACCGCGCCCTTGGGATCGCCCGTTGTCCCGGAAGTGTACATGATAAAGAGCGGATCGGTCAGATCAACGTCCTGCATTTCCACGGGCTCGACCGGCTCAAACTTCTCCACTTCGTCGGAAAAATCCGGGTCGCTTCCTTTCTCCGCATCTCCGATCCGGTAATATCGCCGCAAAGGAAGGCCGGCCTTTTTTATCTCGCCGATTTTGGATGCAAACTCGCTTGAATAAATCAGGATTTCCGGCGCGCTGTCGCGCAGAATATAAACCAGCTCCGGAACGGCCAGACGATGATTGAGCGGCACCATGATGACGCCGGTCTTGGCGCAGGCGAAAAATATTTCCAGAAACTCGCTGGAATTGGACATCAGAAGCGCGACGCGCAAACCCTTCATGACATCCAGGGAACTTAACGCATGCGCCGTCGAATTGACCCGGTTATTGAATTGCCGGTTGTTGTATTCCCTGTTTTTTTCTGTCAGGAACGGTTTGTCCGGTTCCACCATCGCCCGTTTGCCGATCCATTCTCCGATATTCAAAATTTTTCTCTTTAACTTTCGTAATGATTAAAAATCAAATACGCGTACGTTCCCCCGAAGGATATTCCGGCCAGAACCGCGTTTTTTATGATCGTTTTCTTTTTCTCGCCGACGACAAAGTGAAGTCCGAAAGCGGGTCGTTTCAGGCCTGCCGTCGGCGGCAGCCATCCTTTTTCCACAGATAACACGAGAGCGCAAGCCCGAATACCGCCTCCGGAAAAACTCTCGCCGACCGCGCCTTTTATGGAAGTCACCTGCGGCCCTTCCTCTAGCGGGGCAAACAATTCTTCATAGGCGCGGGCTTCCACTGCATCGAGGACGGGGCTGCCGTTGGCCGCCGCCATCACGGCCGTGATATCGTCCAGTCCGATTCCCGCGTTTTTGACGGCTTTCCGGAAAGTCCGCCGGATGCCGTCCGGTTCCCGCGGCCAGCCCGACGGCGTAGCGGGTGTTGATCCCAGACCGGCACCCGAAACTTCACAGTATATTTTCGCCCCGCGCCGCCGTGCCCCGGAAAGCGTTTCCAGGCACAGAATGCCGCAGCCCTCCCCGGCCACATAGCCGTTGCGTTCCTCGTCGAAAGGGCGTGCCCCTTCAACGCCGCCGTCATCCGGCGAAAGGCCGCGAAACTTCGACAGAGACTCATAATAGAATTTCGACAGGATTTCCGCGCCGCCGGCCAGCATCATATCCGCCGCGCCGCGCCGGATCTCCGAGGCCGCGTACGCAATGGCGGTTTCCGCGGAAACCGCAAAA
This sequence comes from Smithellaceae bacterium, assembly GCA_963682015.1. Taxonomy (GTDB): domain Bacteria; phylum Desulfobacterota; class Syntrophia; order Syntrophales; family Smithellaceae; genus UBA8904. Next base: position 1,669,220 of record OY820932.1, read on the forward strand.
TGCGTCACGGTTGTATTGACGCCACGGAACCCCAGCTCGATGGACGCATGTCCCGCGGGTGCGTTCATGACCGTGTTGGGCACCAGAATGGGATTGACCGAAGAGGGGCCGTCGCCGATCAGCGCGTTGGCGAACTGCAGGGTAATATCCGTCGCGCCGAAGGCCGTTCCCAGAAGGATGCCGATGCGGTCACGATTCTCCAGGTTCACGGTAATGCCCGCATCTTCCAGCGCCATTCTGGCGGAAGCCGTGGTCAAAAGAGACGTCCGGTCCATCCGCCGCAGATTCTTCACGGAAATGAAATCGCGCGGGGTAAAACCGCGCACCTCGGCCCCCAGGCTGGAAGCCGCCGCGCTCGTGTCAAATGCCCGGATGGTGTCAATGCCGGAAGCGCCGGCAAAAAGCTTATCGGCAAATTCGGTTTTACCGGCGCCCAGCGGCGTAACCATGCCCAGACCGGTCACGACAATGCGCATGTTATCCGGCAAATGATTCTCAGGTTCCATGCACAGCGCCCTGCCCTTCGTATTTTCCAAAAATGACCGTTGTGTTATTTCCTCCGAAAGCAAAGGAATTGGACAGCACCGCCCGCAGGTCGGCTTTCCTTGCGCCTTCGGTTACATAATCCAGATCGCATTCAGGATCGCGCTCAACGGAGTGGATGGTCGGCGGAATAAATCCATGCGATAACGCCAGCAGGCTGACAATGCCTTCCAGAGCGCCCGCCGCGCCCAGGGTGTGGGCATGCATGGACTTGGTGGAACTCACGGGAATTTCATACGCCCGCTTGCCGAACACTTCTTTAATGGCCCGGGTTTCCGTCACGTCATTAACGGGAGTGGCGGTCCCGTGGGCGTTGATATAATCGATATCCTCGATGGCAAGCCCGCTGTCTTCCAGCGCCGCCTGCATCGACCGGATGGCGCCCGACGCTTTTTCGTCCGGCGCGGTCATGTGAAAGGAATCGCAGGTCACGCCGTACCCCAGAATCTCGCCGTAAATTTTTGCGCCGCGGACGAGCGCCGCTTCGAGCGGTTCCAGAACCAGAATGGCCGCCGCCTCTCCCAGTGAAAGCCCGGTGCGGTTCCGGTCAAAAGGCCGGCAGACATCTTCATCCACGGCTTTGAGGGCGTTGAACGCCGCATAGGTAATCCGGCACATCGGCTCCACGCCGCCGGCCAGCATGATTTCGGCCTGACCGCCCAGCATCAGATCCCGGGCATACCCCATCGCCGTGGCCCCCGCTGAACAGGCCGTCATGAAGGTGGCCCTGGGGCCCAGCAGTTTCAAGCCGGAGGCGATCCGGTCTGCCGAGGACGCGCAATAAATAGTGGAAAGTCTCGAAAACTTTGACCTTTCCATTCCTTTTTTCAATAAATCCGCGTAAAAATTTTCCGCCTCGAAAAGTCCGCCGGACCCGCCGCCGATGGCCACGCCCATATCTTCCGCAAGCGCCCCCGGTAGGGGATAAAGGCCGGCATCGGTAAGCGCCTCAATGGCCGCGGAAAAAGAAAGCTGATCCGCCCGCGACATTCTTTTCAATGAAAATTCCGGAGGAATCGATTCCCGGGGATTGAAATTTTTTACCTGACCGCCTTTATGGGTTCGAAATTCAGTGGTGTCGAACAGGTCAATCGGGGCAATACCACAGATGCCTTCTTTCAGTGAGTCGGCAAACCGGGCGACATCACCGCCAATGGCGTTTTTCGTGCCCATCCCCGTGATAACAATGCGTTTATTTCTCTTCATACGTGTTTTTTGTACTGTCCGTTCAATTCCTGTTCCCAATTTGCCGGAACTTAAAATGGGCAGGCCAAAAAGTCAAACAAATATTCATCATTTTTGGAAGGGGCCGTTCGGTAACCATCGGACTCGTAAGGGAAAAAGAAGATTCAGGAACACCGGCGGGAAATGATTCAGCCGGCTGCCTGTTCAAAGATTTGCCTGGCTTCGTCGGCCAGCGCGCTCACCGAAAAATTTTCCGCTGAATAGTCCGGAGTCAGGGAGGCGATCAACTTCAGGCAAATGGTATTTTTTTCGTGCATCTGGAAGGAGAATCCACCGGGTGGAAACAATTTGTCGGTGTTCCGGATCAAAACCAGCGTGAGACCCGCATTACAGTGTCGCGCAATGCTGAAAATTCCTTTGTTGAAAGGCAGCAGTCTGCCTTTGCGCCCGCGGGTGCCTTCCGGAAACACAAAAAGATTTCCGCCCGCCGACAAATGTCTTTTGATTTTCTCCAGGTTGGCGCTCATCGAGGGATCAAATATTTCGGAAGGCGACGAAGGAATGTATCCCGCTTTTTCTAAAAACCAGCCAAAGACGGGCACCCGGAAGAACGTATTTTTCACAATGGTTGCATGACGTTCAAAAAGCGACACCAGAAGAATCGGGTCCAGATAGGAAATGTGATTGCAGATGATGATGGAGGATTTGAGTCCGCGCACATCCTCATCGATTACAAACCGTGGAGCGGGAGCCAGGAGCCCGAGCAGGGAGAAAAAGCATTTCATGTGGACATGGTTCATTTTCTGCAAAACAGCTTCACCGCTTTTGAACCTCAGATAGGAAGGAATAAAAAGAAAAAGCAGAATAAAAAGATACCCCAAAAGAAAATAAACCCACAGGAGCGTCGTAAGCACAAAATCCATGATACGCTGATAAGATCGAAGAAGGGTCATTTTCGGCTCAGGCCAACTTTCGGACGAGCAGGCTGGTATTGACGCCGCCGAAGGCAAAATTCTGGATGGCTGCGGTTTTCACGGGATGTTCGATGATCTTCCGGACATGATTGACCATGGCGCAGCGTTCATCCACTTCGTCGAGATTGATGGTCGGGGCGATAAATCCTTCCTGCATCATGTAAAGCGTCAGGATCGTTTCGATGGCGCCGCAGGCCGCCATCGTGTGCCCCATATAGCTCTTCAGGGCCACCACGTAAGGATTTTGGCCGAAGACCGCTCCCGTGGCCTGCGCTTCGATAATATCCCCCATCTTGGTGGCAGTGGCATGAGCGCTGACCAGATCAACCTCCGATGCCGGAATTTTCGCATTTTCCAGTCCCAGCTTAAGTGTTTTGGTAATGCCGTCGAGATTGGGCAGGATCAGATCGCCGCCATTGGAATTGCAGGCAAAACCGATCACCTCGCCCAGGATGGGCGCGCCGCGCCTTCTGGCGAATTCGTATTCTTCCAGCATGACGGCGCCCGCGCCTTCGGCGACTACCAGGCCGTCGCGCGCGCGGTCAAACGGACGCGGCGTCAGATGGGGCCGGTCGTTGTATGCAGTGGAACAGGCCAGCAGATTGTCGAAAACCGCGACGGTGATCGTATCGTATTCATCCGCGCCGCCGCACAGCATGGCGTCCTGCAGGCCATATTTGACGGCTTCATAGCCGTAACCGATGGACTGACTCGATGTCGTGCAGGCGGTTCCGGAAGAAATGATACGGCCGGTGATGCCGAACATCTTGGAAATGTTGACCGCGGTCGTATGAACCATGGACTTCAGGTAGTCGACCGCGCCGATACCCTGAAAAGATTCTTTATCTTTGGCTTCAAAAAAAATCCTGTAAATGTCGCGCTGGACGGTAGGCGAACCGTGAATCGATCCGAAGGCAATACCCAGCCGGCCACCCGTCACAAAGTCCTGGGGCAGTCCTGCCTCAGCCAGCACTTCCCTGGCAACCTGGCAGGCATAGTAGGCCACCGGCCCCATGGTTTTGCGGTGCTGCCGGCTGAAATCATAGGTAATGGGATAGCTGACCGTGCCGTATACGCGGGAGTGGATGAAACGACTGATCAATGCGTCTTCCCGCAGCGTTGTGACGCCGGAGACTCCCCTGGTCAGGCTTTCCAGAATCTGCTCTTTCCCATGCCCGATGGGCGATATGGCCGAGCAGGCGGTAATGACGACTCTTCGTTCCATAGATTGTTCTCTACGCCGCGGCCTCGCGCTTCCGGGCCAGCATTTCAATATAATCGATAATCTGGTTCATTGTCCGGATATCCATGGCCTGCTTCTTTTCTTCCTGGGTCAACTGCGAATGCAGGTACTTCTCAATCTGCAGGAGCAGTTCAATGGCATCGATGCTGTCAAAGCCGTAAGCCTCGCGCAGATTGACATCCAGCTCGGGGTTCTCAATTTCGAATTCTTTGAGAAATATACGGCGGACTTCTTTTTCAATATCCTGACGTGTCATGAAACGTGTCTTTACTCCTTCACTTCGCCTGCTGGTCGATAAAAAAACGATTGATTGTCAACCGGTTGCGCCTGAAGCGGATATCTTTGTAAACCTGAAAACGCCGTGGAAATTAGCATAAATCAGCGGTGCCGTCCAGCATTAGAGTTGCCCGGAAAATTCCTCGGAAAAGCGTTTCTGACCGATTAATTTCCTTACCGCGCCGAATGATCCCAGAATACTGCCCATCACGCCGGGCGCCACGGCATTTTGTCCGGCCAGACAAAGGCCGCCAACGGGCAGATTATTCAGGGAGGCGATTTTCAGCAGCTGACTCGAAGAGCGCAGCACCCCGTAGCAGGAGCCTTCGGGACAATTGACGAAGTCGCGCAGCGTCAGCGGCGTGAACACATCCAGAATCCGCGGATGATCCAGGGGGCCGAACAGGGTTTCGGCTTTCTTCAAAAGGTCAAAGGCAATCGCCGTCTTCTTTTCATTATAAGCCCCGCCGCGCTTTCCGGTCAGTGTATCTTCCCAGAGATGCCAGTCGCTGTAAACGGAACGGGCGATGATGGTCAGCAGATTCTTCCCGGCGCCGGCGGATCGCATCTGATAGAAAACGCCGTCCGTAATCCGGCCTCCTTCATTGCAATGCAACCGATAAACATTATGCCCCGTTTCCGCGTGCGATGCGGCGTCGACGCTTACATGAACGGCAATCACGCCTTCCGTCTCCTGAAGCTCCGCAATCCTTTCCCGCAAAGACGGACGGAGCGTATTTTCTTCCAGCAGCCCCAGCAGCACTTTCGGATGAATTGCCGCCACGACTCCGTCCGCAGACAGGTTTTCTCCCGTCTCCAGGCATACGGCGGATACTTTTCCGTCCCGGATACAAATTTTCCGCACGGTGGAATCAAGCATCAGTTTTCCGCCGAGAGCCGTGAAGCGTTGCGCAAAAGCGTCCGCCATCCGCGCGCCGCCTTCTTTCAGCCGCCAGGATGAAAGCAGATACCCGGCCAGCAGCATGTGATGAAATATCACCGGACAATCGGCAAGCTCAACGCCAATCAACTGACAGGGCACGGCCAGAATGGCGCGCAGGCGGCCGGACCCCCGCAACTCGTCAAGATATTCTCCCATCGGCCGCAGGAATTCCATGTTTTGAAAGGGATCGCCGGAATTAAGGAAAAAAGATGCATCCATCATTTTGCCGGCGGTATCGCGCAGGTTTTTCAGGACGACATTGATCGCCGCTGAGTCGTCCGGACAGACTCGGTGCAGGTTTTGCTCATACGCGTCAAGACCGGCCGGGAGATCAAAAACGAAATCGTCAAAAACATAACGGTCGATAAGGCCGTCGTTCCCCATGCGGTAAAACAACTCCTCCGCGGAAATCCCCAGGATGCGGAACATTTTTCCCAGCGGCTCGGAATCTCCCAGCGCTCCGACGTAATGCACTCCCACGGGGCAGTCAAACCCCCGGCGCTTATAGGATCTCATGAGGCCGCCCGGTTCCGCGTTTTTTTCCACAACAGTAACCCGATAACCCAGAAGAGCAAGCAGGATTCCGGCGGAAAGGCCGCCGACTCCCGCGCCGATTACAACAATGTTGTTTCCTTCAATCGGATTTCTGGTAAACGGAGTCATTCGTTTCAGTCCTTCGGCAGCGGTTGGTCTTTTACCGTTTCGTCCTCAATCAGCGTCATCACCAGCCTGTATCCGACCAGGTCATATGCCTCCAGTTCGATGGCGGCGTAAGGCTTGTCCGGGGTCCGGGAAAGCCTTACCTCACGTTTCAATCGGCCGCTGCCGGAATAAAGCAGGATGCGGATGCGTCCGTCATGGCTTTTGAGCACATCAATCCATCCTCCGGAATTTCCGCGCCAGCGACAGACAGCTTCGCCTCCGGCCAGAATTCCCTTTTGTCCGGGCGCACCCCGGGGCGCGAAAAAAATCAGATTCATATCCTCCATCATGCTGGAAGCAAAGTCCGCGGAGTCAAAAGGAGGCAGCGCCCGGCTGACGGTCACACCGGAAGGACCGAAGAAAGCTTCGAACAGCGACAGCCCCTCCGGACTTATGATAGCGCAGGAAATCGTTCGCGAAACCGGATCCGCCAGGGTCACACCGATCATGACGGCCTTTGTTTCATCTGCCGTTCCCGCTTCAATGGAGTGAATCAGGCGGGTTTTTTCGGAAAGAAAAGGAGACGGACAGGCCGTCAGAGAAGCCCCGCCCGTCTGTATCGCGGGAAGAGCCGCGCACGAAACCAGCAAAAAGGACCCGATGAAAAAAAGAAGACCCTTCATGGAACATCCTGAAACACGGAAGAACTGATTTCTTTATTGATCACGACATGCTGAAATTCTATCAGGGTTTGCGCCGTGGCGCTTTCCACGATGCGCACGGTCTTTACGGACGCGTCTTTGCGCGAGACCGTGATTTCAATTTTCTCGATCATCCCGGCCATGCTCTGACCCACCGGCGTCAGAACAATCACGGTTTCCCGTCCCTCCTGGAGGCTTGCGGAGAAAGAGGGATTGGATGTAAACCGGCCGTTCATCCAGCCTCCGACTTCGTCGAGCACGATCTTCATGGCCTGAACGCCGCCGCTTTTATCTTCAATCATTTTACCGCCGGAGGCGATAAAGCGTTTCGTTTTCCCCCGGTCCGAAACCACCATGCTTTTTACCGGCCGGAGATATTCCCAGCGGATGGAAGAAGGAGCGACATAATAAAATTTCCCCTCCGAAACCAGCGGCCGGGAGAGGATCTTCATGGTTTTTTTCTGCACAAAATCGGCGGACATGGTCTTGATCCTGGACGACTCCCTGCGGATCTTATCAAAATCGTCCGCCCGTGCGTCGCCCGGCGCCAGCACAAACAGGGCCAGCAGAACGGTCCATACCTGCAGGATAAAACCAGACCGTTTCGTCATCAGAACATCCCGCCGTTGGCTATGATCACCTGACCTGTAACAAAAGATGCGTCTTCGGAACACAAAAAGCGGATCACGCGGGCGATTTCTTCGGGTTTTCCCACTCTCGCCATCGGGATCACGGCCTTGATCATGGCCGGATCCATCGGCATGCTGTTTAACATGTCCGTTTCAACGGGACCCGGCGCCACCACGTTGACGCGAACGCCGAAACGCGCCACTTCCTTGGCCAGCGAACTCGACGCGGCAATGATCCCGGCCTTGGCTGCCGCGTAGTTGGCCTGTCCGCGATTGGGCATCATGGCTGAAATGGACGAGACGGATACAATGGCGCCCCGTTTTTTCCTGACCATTTCCTTCAGGATGGGACGGGTTACGTTGAAAAACCCATGAAGCGTCGTGTTGATGACTTTGTGCCACTCCTCGTCGCCCATCATCATGAACAGCCCGTCGGCCGTGACGCCGGCGTTATTCACCAGAACATCGACTCTTTTATGTTCTCCGACGATAGCGGCCACCGCTTCCCGTGTTTCTTCCGCATTGGCCACGTCGAATTTTCTTGTTTCGCCCGCCGAACCGGCGGCCTGAACCTGGCCGAGTGTCTCCTCCGCAGCCGCTTCACTGGAATTGTAATTAATTACAACATAATAACCGGCCCGGGCCAGCTCCACCGCGGTTGCGCGCCCGATGCCGCGGCTGGCTCCCGTTACAATGGCTATTTTTCTGTCATCCATTATTAGCTCCTTATTTTTAATTATGATACATCCGGATCCAGACGCATGGCCTGAAGCACCGCGGCCAGAAGAACCTCGTCACCCGATTTCACGGTGCCTTCAATAACGGCGTAGTGTTCCAGCGAATACACGCTCCGGACAAAAATACTGACGCGTGTTCCCAGCGGAATCCTGTCCCGTTTGAAATCCGCAGACTTAATCCCGACCAGCCATCCTTTTACACCGCCGCCTCCTCCTTCCTTCTTCTGCTTGTATCCGGCCACCACGGCGGCCGTCTGGGCGATGGCTTCAATCAAGACCAGACAGCGAACCGACTGCCCGTCGCAAAGCGGCCAGTTTTCGTTGACCACGGCGGCGGTCCAACCCTTATCATCCTGCAATTCTATCACTTCCGTGATAATCTTGATCGGTTCACGATGCGGAATCAACGATTCAATATCAACCATGCATCTGCTTCCTTATTTTTTATCTGCATTAATGAAAAAATACCCCGGAAGTCAATCAAAAACATTCCCGGCCCCTGCTTTTCCGCTCCATCCGGACACGGGTTTCCTCTGAAAACCCGCATTGCTTTTTTTCTTTATTTCCTATAGATCATTTAAAAATTTTTTCGTTATTTATATATCATGATGGCCACAGAAGAAAAAGATCATTTCATCACCGCCTGCAAAAGAATCCTGGCTCCGTCCAAAACACTCGGCCAGAAGGAGTTTACGTATGCGGGGCACACCTACGGTGAAATCTTTGCGCTGGCCGCCGGCCTGAAAAAAACCCTGGCGAAGCGCGGTGCGGAAAAATCCGTTTGCCTGTGCACGGAAAATAAAACGGTCATCGCGGCGTCCATTCTGGCCTCGCTTTCCGGAGCCTGCAGGTTGATTCTGCCGCATTCCTTTTCCGCGCACGCCCTGATGGAAATGTATGAAGCGGTCGGCTTTGATGCCGCCATTGCCGACCATCCCGAAGAAATGCCCGGCGTGGACATCATCACACCGACGGCGGGAAATCCCGATGATCTGAATCCGGAGAAAATGCGTCATCCCGACGAACCTTTCTTAAAACTGTTTACCGGCGGCTCGACCGGCAAGCCGAAAGTGTGGTCGAAGACGCCGCGCAATCTGCTCGCCGAAGCTTTTTATCTCCGGGATAAATTCAACCTGACCACCAGGGACCTGTTTATCGCCACGGTTCCCCCTTATCACATTTACGGCCTGCTGTTTTCCGTACTGACGCCTTTTCTGGCCCACGCCCGGGTAATGCCGGACATTTATACCTTTCCGCAGGAAATCATCTCCACCATCAACCGGCACAAACCCACCGTGCTGGTCAGCGTTCCGATTCATTACCGGTCTTTAAAAGTGGATAACCTGTCCGCGCCGTCGCTCAAAATCGCCTTTTCTTCTTCCGGTGTTTTAAACCGTTCCGACGCAACCTATTTTCTCAAAAAAACCGGTCTGGGGATTACGGAAATTTACGGCTCCACGGAAACGGGCGGCATTGCCGCGCGCAGCATCAGCGAAAACACCGAAAGCTGGAAACCCGCCGACGTTGTTTCCTGGCGGCTGTCCGGCAAACGGCTGGCCGTGCGATCCGATTTTGTTTCCCGCGAAATGGAAAGGGATAACGACGGCTTCTGCGTCACGGGAGATGAAGTCCAGCCGGATAAAAACGGCAGGTTCATCCTGCTGGGACGGGCCGACGGCATTGTCAAGGTGGCCGGAAAACGTGTCGACCTGCTGGATGTCCAGAACAAAATCCAGACGCTGCCCGGCGTGCGCGACGCGGTCGTCATCGCTCTTCCCGCCGAAAAAGGCCGCGAAAGCGTCATCGCCGCGCTGGTAGCCTGTGAATTTACGGAAATGCAGCTGCGCAAAATGATCCTGGAAAAACTTGAACCCTACGCCATGCCCCGCCGGATAAAAATCGTCCCGTCCATCAACCGCACCGCCACCGGTAAAACCGATTTCCGCCGCGTCGAACAGATGTTTTTGAACGAAAAGGACAGGACGGCTTAATTCGTCAATTTATTGCCTCAATCACGTAAAAAAGTCTTGCTGCATCAATGCCGGCCGAACCTGCAAAATGCTTACGGCAGATTCCGGCAGATTCGCGGATCATCCAGGATCTGCCGGATTTTTCTTTGATACATTTCGGGAACCGTATCTTCCGGCCATCCGGAAGGAAGCGTGATTTCTTCCTGAAGGTTCACGACGGCCAGCGTCCTGCGGCGTTTATCCATCACGACCAGCTCCGCTTTGACAAAAAGCTCGGACCGCTCGGCGGTATACGCCCTGGGCAGATAATCGCTTTTCCATTCCTTCAAAACCAGAATCAGGAGGCGATCGGCCCGTGTCGCCCCGAATTTTTCCAGCGCGGCGGTCCGGTTTTCACCAGCGGATGCTCTGACGGGTAATACGTTATAGCCTCTGCCGCGCAGCGACTGAGAGACTGTGGCCAGCATATCGGCGGCCAGCGGCTCCCGGCTTTCGGTAAACTGGTCAAAGGGGTTTCCGTACCCTCCTCTCATGGTTCCGACATAACCGGGATCTTTTTCCCTGCTTACAACATAAGGGCGTTCGTCCACAACGGCAACCGCCACCGTGCTTTTCCCCTCGCAGCGAAGATTGTCCAGCGTAGTGTTATAGCGAATTCCGCGCGGGCTGCAGCCAGCCGCCATCAATAGCATCACTCCAATCAGAACCGAATAAAAGATTACCTGTCGTTTCATGAAAAACCTTTCCTTTCGCTTATTCTTCATTCCGCAGTATCCGCACCGGTCAGTTTCCCATATAACACCTTCCTGATGCAGGCAACGCTTGATCAGAATATTTTTTCTATCGACAGGAACATACGGAAAAGGACCTGTCACGTCAACCGGATAATGAGCGCCGTTCCACCGGTCGCAGGCATGCATACATCCGAAGGTTCATGTTCGCAATGATTGATTTCCGATGGAATGCAAATCGGATGCCCCGGCCCGCGTTGTTTTGCCTTTCACACAAACAGCAGAACAAACTTTTCAAACAACTCCTTTTCGAAATGATTGATCATCTCCTCTTTCATGAGACGCAGAGCATCAAAAGGTGAAAGCCTGGGCTTGTAGGACCGCTCCGCCGTCAGGGCATCATAAACGTCGGCAATACACGCAATCCGGCCATAGACATGAATCTCCCGGCCGTTGAGCCTTCGCGGATAGCCGTTGCCGTCGTCCCGTTCATGATGCTGAAGAGTAATCATACGGCACTCTTGCGACAGCTGGCCGGCCTCCTCCAGAATCCTGAAACTCTGGTAGGGATGAATCCTCATCTTCCGCATTTCTTCATCTGTGAGCTTGCCGGGTTTGTTAATAATGGCGGAATCCACGTGTATTTTTCCCAGATCGTGAAGGAAAAATCCGGCTCCCAGTTCATGCAGGTTGTGCGTGTCCTTATTTTTAAAAAGTTCACGGGAAAGCATGACGCCCAGCACTCCGACATTGACCGAATGCGTGTATGTATAAAAATCATGCGCGGTAATCGACAGCATGTGTTTTGCCGTCCGGTCGTCGGAAATAATCACGTCCACCACATCCGAAATTCCCCTTTTCACTTCCCGGATGTTTTCGGTCTTGGGATCTTCCATCAGCCTTCTCATCATCTCAACGGATGACGTATAAACAATCTTTGATTTCTTCTCGTAGGGCATTCTCCGATCATTTACGGCCTGTTTCAGATCATCCGGAATGATGGTCTCGGGATGCCATGAGGCCGGCGGCTTGAAATTCCTGACGGACGGCGTTTCGGACGCATGGCTGATGATGTCTACGTTGGGAAAGGACAACCCCCTGGCGGTATCGATGGTCACCTCGGAAATGCCCTGGTCCATGATGCGCTTGATATCGTCAGGGTTTTTAATCAGGAAACGTCCTTTCAGAAAGGGATGACTCATCCACGATGACGGCAGAATCACATACATCCCGAGACTCAGAGATGATGACTGAATTTTTTTCAGCATAAGACCCTCATTTGCCCGGTTCTGAAAAAACTGCTTCTTGAGAAACCACCTGACATCAATGCGGCGATTGCGGAATCGGAAGGCGCTACAGGAAGGACTGATCTCCCCCGGAATAACGGAAACCCACAGACAGGGTATAAGGATGCCGCCTGAATTGCATGTTATCCGAAGCGTCAAAACAATGCAAGAACAGTTGCCGGACATATGTCCAACTGGCGGATTACCGGTGGGCAGCAGTTCTCCGGATACGAATAAAAAACGCAAAGCATTAATACACCGGATCAGATTTTGAGAAATCTGGAATTTCTGGGAAGTCCTCTCGGTCGCCTTTATGTGTGATTAAAGGCCAACTTTTTTCAAAGCGTTTTTTGATTTCAAAGATATTTTTTCCCCTCTTCCAATGAACAGAACTACAAAATGAATATCTGATTTTGGAATGTTGAGTGTCTCACCTTCCACTTCAACTGCAAGAACGGCCGGTAGGAGATCGCCAAACAATGTAGAACCCTCGCTGGTGGAAACCATATCCTTTCCATTGGAACTTTTGCTCCGATATTCGATTGAAGAGATCTGCGACGATTTTAAATTTACTGAACCGTAAGCAGTCTTCAATGTAAACATTTTCACGCGTACATATCCATGCAGCATTGTTGAGTCATTCAGAATTACTACATTTTTCAGGTTCGACATAATGCCTCCTTTTCAAGTTAGTTATTCTATATGTGAATACGATAACGGGCCTGTAGAAAAACTCAAAATAAAAATTATGCACCATTTTCAGGGGTCTTTTTAACTCTCATCGTCACCAGATCATCGCCTGTTAGGCATTCTCAGTGGTCGATTATTTGCGCTTCAACCGTTGAATGCTGCCTTCCGACTTATTCTGCCAGCTCAATGAAAAGCTCACCCGGAGCGTAGCGATTGAGTGTACGTGTTTGTTAGCGCCCTATTTTTATAAATTAAATTCTTTCCACTTAATGGCCCCAAATAAACCGAACGAGTGACATTGATAATGCAAAGCAATAACCGTATGCAAATGAATCAAGCCGTATAACCTTTTTATCATGCTTCCGTCGCCACGAACCAACCAAAGCCATGATTAAACCTGCTGCCAATGGTGAAAGAACTACATTTGTAACTCTAAGCCACTTTGTTTCTATAAACAAGTTTGGCAACAATAGTAAACTCAGCGCACCTGCTATACTACCAAAAATGAAGTATCCTATGGCAGCAAGCCATGGATGAACAGGTTCAGGACGACGAAATGGTTCTTTTATACTATGACCAATAAGCTCAGCGATAGCCTCACCCATCATCTGAAGGATTAATTCACAGAGAAACTGAAGCACCCATCCAAGTATCTCAAATATTATTTCTCCGATAATATCCATTTAATCCTTACGCTAACATCGCTGTTGAGCTGCCGCGCCAGTGAGCGGTCCGCTTACGCGGAACTGAGGGTCAAGTCTCATCTTGGCTCATTTCCTTCCAACCGATGCCGTAGCATTCACTTTCCATATAAACAATAAACTCTTCATCAACTCGACAACTGTGGTAAAATTGCCTGAATCCCGATATATTGTGTTCGGCTCTGTTCACGGTTCATAACATGACCCCGGGGATTAGAAAATAATATTTACCATTCTTTTAACGGTCTTACCATTTTCCCTGAGCCGCATCCTTCTTTAACATTCGTATCCACCGATTTTCACCTACCCAACATTCATGCTACCCGATGGCCCAAAATGTTTCTAATGGGCCATGAAGAGATTTGACCCCATTGCCCATTTGCACATGATCCGAACATATTGCACCTTCTATGATCATGATATCCAGCCACTCACATAATTCCACCAGAATCTCTTTTAACCGTGGCTTGATCTCCTGCACCAAGACATGGTAACGATATTTCGGAACCCAAACAAAGTGATACTCGCAACGATATTTTGCATGGGAATACCTGTTGTAACCCTCCATATCAAATTCCTCCAAAATCCAGGTTACAGCAAAATCCTATGCTCATCAACTACGTTGATTCGCTAAATGTGTGGGGCCTTCGCCCCCACACCCCCAATGCTGTTGAATTAAGGAAAGGCAATATTGTCCGTGTCCGTAATATATTGGAATTAGTGAATAAACGCATTGACAACAATTTTCTTCTGTGCAAAATATCTTACAAAGTTCGGCAACTAAAGGCGAATTTTTTCGAAGAAAGTAACTGAAAGGACTTCATTATGGCACACATCATGACTTGAAAAAATATGCCACATTAACGCGTACGCAAAAAAATTTGTAAAGATTATTCCTCGGACAATTGATCCTTCAAAGAAACAGACCCCAAAAGATTTCACCCGTAACAACAAACTCACCTTTCCAAAACTCATCACCTTTATTCTCTCTATAACTGCCAGTGGAAGCAGCAAGGGTGTGGATATAAAATCGAGTGACTTTTTTCGAAACGCCAAACGTAGCGGTCTTTGGCCAGACGCCGAAGCGATCCACCGCAGCACCCTCACCAAAGCACGTGGTAAGATTGATTGGCAGGTTTTTCAATACATCCTCAAGGATGCGGTGCAGTTAGCTTATGATTGTTGGCCCAAAATCCCAAAATATCTGTGGCATGGTTTGTCGGTCTTTGCCATAGATGGTTCTTTCTACACTCTTCCGGCAACCCAAGACATCCGAAAAGAGTTTGATCCAAAAAGTGGACTGCAACATTGCGGTAAAGGACACTTTCCGCAGTGTAGGGTTTCCACTGTCTATGATATCTTCAGACGTCTTCCTATAGCAAGAAGCGTGGTTACTGTTAATTCATCCGAACGTGATGAAGCGAAAAACCTGTTACCTTTCATTCCCATCAACAGTGTCTTGCTTTTCGACCGAGGTTACCCAAGCTATGAGTTCATCTCTTACTTGTTAAATACGTTCACAGGTTATTTTATCTTCCGTTGTCCGGCACAACATGCCTTCCCTGCTGTCGAAGAATTTATCGAGAGCGGCAAGCAGGAAGACGAGATTTTGATCGTTCCAAGCGGAAAATACCTGGCCAAGGTATCCGCAATGCAAAGAGAGACGCTTAAAGCCTTCAAGGTCAGGATTATAAAACTGGTAAGTCCTGATGGCACGGTATCTGTCCTTTTGACCAACCTGTACAACCAAAAAGAATTCCCGATGCAAGAAATCATCGCGCTTTATTTCAGGCGATGGGAGATCGAAAACCACTATCGAGATGAAAAAATTGAGCTCGAAGTGGAAAGATTCCATGGCAAAACATGTAATAGTATTCGTCAGGAACTATTTTCGGCCGTGATCATGACAGTCATTTCGAGAACTCTCATGGTTCTGTCATCGCAGCTATTCCAAAAGGAGTCCAAAGAACCCCAGTTTAAGAATGCTATTATGACTCTTGCAGCAGAAGCTGCGGTGCTCACTGCCGATGATCCTGAAAAATCCATTGAAATTTTTCGATCCATTTTGCATAATATCTACCGTGTAAAGTACTACCGCCCAAAACTTCCCAGACCAGGTCAACCGCGTGTGACTAAAAAAAGCCTGAATCGATGGGTTTTTAAGAAAATTAGGAATCTCGCTAATGCTTAATTCAACAGCATTGCCCCACACCCCACCCCTGACTACGTCAGGGGATTTGCTTAGATTAAAAATTATAATTCCATAAGCTCTAAAAGAGAATGAAGTGCCATGGTCCTATCTTTTACAATTACTGTTTTGTCATTGATATGCATTCCAGTGTACATTGAACCTTCATATTTCTCATAATAGATATCTAGAAAATTAAAATGAACATCCCTATATTTTAACCATTCTTTTTGTGAGGTTTTTAAAGCAAGTTGGCCCCTTTTATCTAGCTTCTTTATTAACTTATTATAAACTTCATTTAAGGCTTTATCCCACGCATCATAAGATTTGCTTGCGCAATCATTCATGCCTGACTGTGTTTGATTATTTTCAATGCACGCACTTTCTATGGTATTAATCTTTTCTTCAATTTTGCTTTTATGGCACTCTGGACTTGTGTTTGGGACAACTTTCTTTTGAGTTTTTATTGGTGCATCACTTGCTGAATAACTTGTAACAGGCATAAGCAAAAATATTATCATCAGCGCGTAAACTAATTTTTTATACATAAGTTATCTCCGAAAGGACAATTATTCAATACGGCCAACGTAGCGATCACCGGCCGGCGGAACGCCGGTCCGCGTGGATTGCATGGTTGGGCGCTTATAAATAAAATCGTCATTCTTTGTTCATGCTCATCAAGTGCTAAAAGTAAAGACTTGATGCTTTCTTTATCTGATTAAGGTGCAGAGCATTTAATAATTATGAATAGAGATACAAATGATCCAATTAAAAAAGGCCATAGCGGCAGCGGCTTATCCATGCGGCAATACGGGCAATACTTGGCATCGCTGGGCATCATCGCTGAGCAATGTTTACATTTTTTCTCAACAATAAGATTATCTATATTTTGTTCTTTGCTTCTTTCGATTACTTGATTCAGTAATAAAGCATCTTCTGCTCTTTTCTGAGCTGCCGATCGCCTAGGAGCTCTTCTGGTTCTAAACTTTGAAGATGAACCTGAATTGCCAAGAAGAATCCCAAGCTGCTTGACAAATTTTTTCGACATGGCATCCCCTTTATTTTTAAAATACGTCTTTAGTATTTGATTATTTTCATTCAGCCCAACGTCGCTGTTGAGCTGCCGTTTTTTGGAGCGGAGCCTGAAAGGCTGTACGGGCGGATGCTCAACTGCGACGATAAGCGGACGAGCATCGCGAGAGCTCGCGCTAGCGAGCGGTCCGCTTATCAGAGTATTCTCTTGATTTCAATTTTCAACCCAATTATTTTTCGACAATCATCACGCTACAAGATGTCCGGTGTATTCAAATCCTGTTCCAGCAGGGCCAGCAATTTTTTTCGGAGATCAGGCAGTTTGTTGGCGGCAACGTCCCATACAATCGTGTAGTCAACACCAAAATAATCATGAATGAGCCTGTCGCGCATACCCGTCATTTTTCGCCATTCAACATCCGCCTGCAAGGCTCTGATCTGCTGTGGAAGTTTCTTGGAAGCCTCTCCAATCACTTCCAGGCTGCGAACAAATGCTCTCTGCAACGTCGGGTCCGCCAAAAATGATTCGTAGTCTCTTCCGGAAACCTTTGACAGGATGAAGTCAATCTCGTCCAGCATATGCCGGATGTATTCACGCGGCGATAGCGACACGTGCAACCTCTTTGAGGATATGTGGGCCGATGTAGGGGCTTAATGCTTCCGGGGTAATGATTTCAACTTTGTGGCCCAGAAGATCTTCGAGAAGAAAAGACAAGTCCATGAAATTGTCAAAGGTATGTTTTTGGGGAGTGAACTCAACGAGCAGATCAATATCGCTTTCGGAATTCTGATCGCCGCGCACGAACGATCCGAACAAACCTATGCTGACAACACCAAGTTCGGCAAGGCGATTTCTTTCCCGCAAAACAACTTCAAAAATGTCATCTTTTGTCTCTACTTTATTGCCGTTCATAATATATCCCTGTGGTAGATAAATACAGGGACAAAAACGCAAAGTCAATGAAATTATTGAATGATAGCAAGGCGGGTTGTGCAAGATTAGTTTGCTTCCCGGAAAATTCGGTTCAGTTCCATTTTCATTTCGTTAGAGGACAATTTGATCGCCTTATCTCACATTCACTTCCCTTTTTGCACCATGGGATGCGCCTTATGTAAAATGATTACTGATGAATGAGCTGCGGAAAAATCTCAGAGATTATTGAGAACAATGCAGGAAGAAAAAGCAGACCGAATATTTCATTGACAAACAAAAAAATACGGCTATACTCCACCCAGTTTACGTTAAGTGGATTTAGGTGGCACTTAATTGAGAATTACTCGTCGGGCCCATACCTGAAGATTACCGGTTGAACGCTTGATGTTTAATATACAATTTATGGCGAGGTGCTTATATGTCCGGTTTTGTTAATAAAACGATGGGGGAAGTTATTAAGGAGACGGCCGGGCGTTTTCCCGGAAATCCCGCTCTGGTTTCACCGCAGTTCAATGTCCGTTATTCCTACAGTGAGCTCTATGATCAATGCCGCAGGACGGCGAAGGGGCTGATGGCCTTGGGCGTCAAGCGCGGGGACCATGTTTCCGTCTGGACGACTAACATTCCCGAATGGGTTTATCTGCAATTTGCCCTGGGCATAGTCGGCGGCGTTCTGGTCACGGTGAACACCAATTACCAGTCGCACGAACTGGAATACATTCTGAAGCAGTCCGATTCCACCACGCTGTTTCTGATCGACTCCTACCGGGACACCAGCTTTTACGAAACAACACGGAAAATCCTGCCGGAGCTGGATAACTGCGCGCCCGGAAAAATCACCTCACCCAAACTGCCGCTTCTGAAGAATGTGGTCTATATCGGACCGCGCGATAAGACGCCGGGCATGTTTTCCTTTGCCGATATGGTGAAGATAGGCGAATCCCTCTCCGACGCCGAGCTCGATGCCCGCATGGCTTCCCTTTCTCCCGACGATGTCATCAACATGCAGTACACGTCCGGCACCACGGGCTTTCCCAAGGGCGTGATGCTGACGCATTCCAATGTCATCAACAACGCCCGCATGGTCGGCGACGTGATGGGGATGACCGAACGCGACAGCCTGCTCATTCATGTGCCTCTGTTTCACTGCTTCGGCTGCGTGATGAGCACGCTCAACTCGGTGTATCACGCCTCGAAGATGGTGGTGGTGGAATCCTTCGATCCCCTGCTGGCGCTCCAGTTTATCGCCACCGAAAAATGCACGGCCATCAACGGCGTACCGACCATGTTTATCGCGATGCTGAATCATCCCGATTTCGAAAAGTACGATATGAAGTCTCTGCGCACGGGCATTATGGCGGGCGCGCCCTGCCCCGTCGAGGCGATGAATCAGGTGCGCACGAAAATGCACTGTCCGGAAGTGGTGATCGCGTTCGGACAGACGGAATCCTCGCCGGTGATGACGATGACCCGCCGTGACGACCCGGTGGAGCTGCGCGTATCCACGGTCGGACGGCTGCTGCCCGATATCGAGGGCAAGATTTTTGATCCCGAAACCGGCGCGGAGCTGCCGGCCAATACCCAGGGCGAAATTGTCACGCGCAGCGCCTGCGTGATGAAAGGCTATTACAAGATGCCCGAAGCCACCGAGAACGCCATTGACCGCGAAGGCTGGCTGCACACGGGCGATCTGGGCGAAGTGGACACAAACGGCTACTTCAAGGTGACGGGACGGATCAAGGACATGATCATCCGCGGCGGCGAGAATATATACCCGCGCGAGCTGGAAGAATTTCTGTTCACGAATTCCAAGGTGGCCAATGTGCAGGTAGTGGGCATTGCCGACAAAAAGTACGGCGAGCAGGTCCTGGCGGCCATTCAGCTGAAAAGCGGCTTCACCTGCACGGCCGATGAACTCTCGGACTTTTGCAAGGGCAAAATCGCCCGGCATAAGATTCCGAAATACTGGGAATTCGTCGACAGCTACCCGATGACGGCCAGCGGCAAGATTCAGAAATTCAAAATGAAAGAGATGTTTGAGAAGAAGTATCATCAGGGTTAAAAAGACAAAGGCGCAGAGGGACAGAGGCACAAAGGGGCAAAGGGACAAAGTCCATAAGCACCTGCTCAGTGAATACCTGATATCGGGATAAACACCGGTGAATAACCATAAGGCCACAAGCGCCGGCATCAGGAAATTAAAAGAGCCGAAGGCATCCGCATGACCTTCATCCTCATTAATAACGAAAGGAACAAGCCATGAGCAACATTTGTTATCGCGACACCATCGGTGACATGGCCCGCAGGGCCGCAACCAAATACGGAGACAAAACCGCCATTATTTTCCGGGATCTGAAGCTTTCGTTTTACGATCTCGAACGGCAGTCCCGCCGCTTCGCCAACCTCATGACCCAGTATGGCGTGAAAAAAGGCGACCGGGTAGCTATCTACGCCTACAACTCGCATCTCTATCCGATCAGCATGATCGGGCTCGCCAAGATCGGCGCGATCCAGGTGCCCATCAATTACATGCTCAACGCCGACGAAATCGCTTACGTGATCAATCATTCAGGATCGAAGATCTTCATTGTGGAGGACATTCTCTATCCGATTATCTCCAAGGACCTCCAGAAATTTACTACCGTTGAAAAATGGGGATTCATTCCGCTGGGAGAATCCCATGTACCGAAGGGTTTCTTCAACCTGATCCCGGAAATGGAAGCGATGCCCTACGATGAGCCGCAGGTTGAGGTCAGCGCCGAGGACACCGTCCAGATTCCCTACACCAGCGGCACGGAATCCAAACCCAAAGGTGCAATGCTCTCGCATCGCGCGCTGATGTCGCAGTATCACAGCTGCATCTTCGACGGCCAGTACGAAACCGACGATGTGAGCCTTCATGCCCTGCCTCTTTTCCACTGTGCCCAGCTCCACTGTTTCCTCATGCCGTATCTCTATGTCGGAGCGACCAATGTCATCATGCACAGGGCTGATCCCCTGGAGATGATCCGGCTGATCGAAAAATATCAGATCACGCACATGTTCGCACCTCCCACGGTCTGGATCGGCATTCTGAACCATCCGGAATTCAAGAATTACAATCACAGAAGCCTGAAAAAAGCGGCCTACGGCGCCAGCATCATGCCGGTGGAGATCATCAAGCAATTGTCCGTCACCTTCCGCGGTTTGAAGCTCTGGAATTATTACGGGCAGACGGAAATGGGACCGGTGGCCACCATTTTAAAACCGGAAGATCAGTTGCTGAAACCCGGATCGGCTGGCAAACCGGTCCTGAACGTGGAGACCCGCCTGATGGACGATGACGGGAAATTCGTCCCGGTGGGAACCGTCGGGGAAATCGTCCACCGCTCCGGACATGTCATGACCGGCTATCTCAATGATCCGGGAAAAACCGCCGAGGCTTTCGAATTCGGCTGGTTCCACAGCGGCGACCTGGGCCGGTTCGATGAAGACGGCTACCTTTACGTGGTGGACCGCAAGAAGGACATGATCAAATCCGGCGGCGAAAACGTGGCATCGCGGGAAGTTGAAGAAGTGCTGTATCAGTACCCCGGCATCGAAGAAGTAGCGGTCATCGGCCTGCCCGATCCCAAGTGGATCGAAATCGTGGCGGCGGTTGTCGTCCCGAAGGCAAATACCCAACTTGACGAAAAGGAAATTATCGCCTATTGCAGAGAACGGCTGGCGGGATTCAAATGCCCCAAGAAAATCATCGTCGCCGACAAGCTGCCCAAAAATCCGTCAGGAAAAATTTTGAAACGGGAACTGAAGGAACAATTCAAAGCATCGTAAGATGCCGGAAATGATTATGAGCGAAGAATACACATCCATCGGCGAGCTGGCCAGAAAACTGGACATGAGCCAGCGCACCATACGCTACTACGAAGAAATCGGTCTGCTCAACTCTGTCAAGCGCGTGGAGGGAGGCCGCAGAATATACACGGACACCGATCTTCGCCGTCTGAAACTGATCAAGCGCCTCAAGATCATGGGCATGACCCTTTCGGAAATGCAGGAACTGGAAGCCATGTGGACCTATGAGAAGTCCAATGAAAAAGTGCTCAAACGGCTTCTGGAACTGCTGAGTAATCATCTGAAAAGACTCGACGAGCGCATCTCCGATCTGGATATTCTCCGCCACGAGATTCTGGAATACCAGGAAAGAATCCGGACAAAGATCGGAAAGTGACAAAACGCATATCTGACGCCAGAAGCATTCCATGTTCAAATCAATGGGTATGAACACAAAACGCGGGGAACGGTCGCAACCGTTCCCCGCGAAGTTATCATGCCGCTGCCGATCAGGAACTGGGATAAGATAACGGATTACAGAAGGGAATACATTCTGCACACTTCTTCGACGCCGTATTTTCTTTCCAGACGCCGGACGATGAAGTGTCCTCTGGCCGTATTCTGAAAGTGGTCCATGAAAAGAGAATTGATCAGCGCACCTCCAGCGGCGCCGATGACGGGGACAGCCGATGCCGCCGCTTTTTGCGATACCGTAACCCCGAAACGCGACGCGACGGCGGTCACCAGCCGTACAAGCGCCGGCGCGCCTCCCTCGGCAATCCCTTTTTCGGCGATATATTTTGCCGCTTCGGATATCTGACCGGCCAGAAGCATCCGCATCGCATAGTATCCGCTTTCAGCGGCGTTACCTTTTTCGGAGCCGCCTCCCAGGGCAAAAACTTCCAGACAGGCCAGTCTGGCACCGATGTCCTGAATGTTCTCTCCTTCACTTCTGGCAATGTCCGCAATGGAACGAAACATGATGACGGTGGTCACGGGCAATTCGACGGCCAGCGCCGGAAGACCGAACGCGCCGCCCGCGCCTCCGGATGCGGCCACGAACAACTTGTGCAGGCCGTCTCTGGAAGACGTCTTATGCGCGGGGTCCATGGTTTTCAGGGCAACCTCCAGCGCACGCTGCAGGGATTTCCGCGCAACGGCCTGGACGGTTTTCGCCCACCTGTCCGGAAGGTAATCAAAGGCTTTTTCAAACGGCATGCCGACAACATTCGTGAGCTTCGCGGCAAGACCGGGATTTTCCAGCAGATCCCTGGCGTATTTTAATATCCTTCTGTCTTCATCAGTTACAGGCACGGAAATCTCCCCGGGAAAACGGATCCGTCCGGCGCAAAAGAGCGACGGCGCTGATCGGCGTCAATTTATAACAGGATATGCCGCTTAATACAATCTCCGTGCGTCGTTAAAATATTGTTTGCCTGTTTTCACTTTGTTTCTGTATAATTTTCACCTCTGGCACCGCCGGCAACCCTGCGCATCAGGATGGGCGGTTTTTCCGGAAAAAATGGAAGGCAGCAATCAAAGCTGAAAGAAAGAAGGCTATGACTGAGCGGGACATACAACCTTATTTTCAGGGTGTTCTGAACAAAGACCGGCGAATGCTGGCCAAAACCATCACGCTGGTCGAAAGTTCCCTGCCTGTCGATCAGGAATTCTCCAGACGATTGCTGGATGCCCTGATGCCTTACACCGGTCGAGCGTTGCGCCTGGGAATCACCGGGCTTCCCGGTGCGGGTAAGAGCACATTTATCGAGAGCTTCGGCACTATGCTGACCCGGAAAGGTTATCGGGTGGCTGTTCTGGCCGTCGATCCCAGCTCTCCCAAAACGGGCGGCAGCATCCTGGCCGATAAAACACGCATGGAAAAACTGGCCGTCGATGAAAGAGCCTTCATCCGCCCCTCTCCTTCCGGAAAAACACTGGGCGGGGTCGCCCGCAAGACGCGTGAAACCATGCTGGTGTGCGAAGCCGCCGGCTTTGACGCGGTCATGATTGAAACGGTGGGCGTGGGACAGTCGGAAGTCACCGTGGCATCGATGGTGGATTTTTTTCTGGTGCTGATGATTGCCGGAGGAGGCGACGAGTTGCAGGGCATTAAAAAGGGAGTCCTGGAACTGGCTGATGCCGTGGCCGTCAACAAAGCGGACGGAGACAATATTGAACGCGCCCGGATGGCGCAACGCCAGTATGAAATGGCGTTTCATCTGCTTTCGCAGCCTTATCAAAACTGGATGCCGCCGGTTGTAACATGCAGCTCTCTCACCATGGCCGGCCTGGAAAACATTCTGAATATCATTCTGGACCATCGGAGCAAGCTCACCGCCAGCGGCGAGCTGGAGAATAAAAGAAAGGAACAGGCCCGGGAGTGGCTGAAATTTCTGGTGCGTGAAGGCGTGCAGGAATGGTTTTATGAAAGCCCCGCCGCGGCGATCCTGGCCGAATCGGTAATCGATGTGGAAAAGGGCCTGGTTACACCCACTTCCGCCGCCGCGAAAGTGCTGGATTGTTTGAAAGGACAGAAGTTTTAACCAAATGCAAGGAACGGTTTAAAACCGTTCCCTACGAGTAACGAGATACGAGTAACGAATAAACATAAGGAGTACATCATGAACGTTTTAAAGCTTGATCACATTGGCATTGCCGTAAAAAATCTTGAGGAAAGCTCCAAACTCTATGACCTGCTGGGCATCAAATCGACGGGTGTGGAGGAAGTCGCCGAGCAGAAAGTCAAAGTTTGTTTCTTTCCCGTGGGAGATTCGGAAATCGAACTTCTGGAATCCACAGCGCCGGACGGCCCCATTGCCAAATACATCGAAAAGAACGGCGAAGGAATTCAGCATCTGGCGCTGCGTGTGGATAATATTGAAAAAGCGCTGGAAGAACTCAAAGCCAAAGGCGTCCGCCTGATCGATGAGAAACCCCGATATGGCGCGGGCGGCGCCAGAATCGCCTTTGTCCATCCCAAGGCCACCGGCGGCATCCTGCTGGAGCTGAGCGAAAGAAAATAAATACAATCGGCTGTTACAGCAAGCGATCCGGCTTTTCCATGGCCGGACCGCTTTTTTCAGAACCCAGACGGGGAGATGTTTTTACCCTAAAAATGGTAGGACAGTCTGAGAAGCGCGTTAATAAATCTCGGATTATCAATGTCTATGTTGATCTTGCGGTATTCACCGGAATGGAAAGCCGTGGTTCCGAACTGGGTGGGGATTAAGCGATAGCGAACCGCCGCGTCAATGGAAACATTGCGCAGCAGCATGAAACGCAGACCGCCTTCAAACAGCACGGACATATCTACTTTATTTTTTTCCTGGTTGTCCATATTGTCCAGATCCAGATTACTGATGACGACCCCTGCTCCCACACCCAGAAAAGGCTGCACTCTTCCTGACGGTACCTCCGCGCTGGTGAATACTCCGTATCGGCCGACAAGCATGGGCGTGATATGGATCATGCTGATACTGCCTCCGGGAGAGATGCCTGATTCATAATGGGGATGATCAACATAGTTTCCCTTCACGGCAACGGTCACCGCCTGGCGCTGAAAACGGACATTCTCATACGTTGCATCCAGAACCAGGCTGACATGTTTCATCCAGCCCGGCCAGGCGCGACCCAGAGCTCCTTCCCTGACAAAATCATAACCGACTGTCACACCGCCGAAAAAACCGGAGTCAAATTTGACATTTTCATACGTCTTCTGAAAATCATAGTCCCCTCTTTCATCAATGTTGGAACTGGCCATGTATGTCCAGCCGCCTTGCACGCCAGCCCATACTCCTCCCCAGGCGACTCCGGGCGACAGAAGCCCCGTCACCATCCAAAGAGCCAGAACCGTCAACAACCACTCTCGTTTCAGTGTCATGCTTTTTCCTCCGGTAATCAAAAAGTGCCGATCAAGTAATACTGTGATAAGGGCGTTATAAAAGAAAAATCAATTATGTCAAGGGAATTATCGGTCACAGCCGGCGCCATCGGCAATTATCCCGCTACAATATGATTTTCTCTTTTCCGTTGACCACATAGAACCGGCCGTTGACCGCTCGGATAATACTAAGGATATTATACTCACGAAGAAGCTTGACACTGAGTGTTGTGGGTGAAGCCCGTGTGAGGAGCACCGGTGCGCGGGCGTTGATGAACTTGAGGGCGATTTCACTGGAAATGCGGCCGGTTGAACAAATCATCTTGTCTTCGAGACGGATTCCATTGACGGCTGCATACCCGATCACCTTGTCAATAGCATTATGGCGTCCGATCTCGTCAAAGAACACAAGCCGTCCGCCGTCCAGCGAATACAGCGCGGCGCTGTGAACGCCGTGCGTGGCTTCATGCTCCCGCGAAAAATTCAGAAATTCATTCATGGATTTCAGAATGAATTCCGCCCGGATTTCCGGCAGGTTTCCACGGATCAGGTCACCGGATGGTAGATTCTTTCTGGTCCTGCCGCCGGCCGCGGAAATGGTTTTGATCCGTTCGAGTGTTTCACGGACGATTCGATCATTCACCAAAGCAACATTTACCGTAAGTGAAGTTTCATCCACTTCCAGTTTTTCAATCTGATTAAGACCGGAAATGATGCCTTCGGTCATCAGATATCCGGTAATATGTTCTCTCAGATAGTTGCCGGAACAGGCCATGGTAACATAAGGACTGTTGTTGATTTTCAGCAGGACGGCGTATTCCGTGGAAAACGGCAGCGACACTTCGGAAAGCCTCCCTTCCCGGTATTCATGCAAAACGATGTTTTCAGTCGTGGGTAGCGCCATCTCTCCCTCCGCTTTTTTCATCCTTTTTATCAGCAATAATAGTGATTGACAAGGCCAAGACAATTTCACTATCTTGTCACTGAATGTTATCTTGTAATATCGACGATATCCTGACGTTTCCGGCGCAGGAGAACCAGGATTTCCCGCGGAGTAAGATCCTGCGTATGCGGGACTTCGAAATGACATATCGCCCGTAGAGATAACATCATCATGGAGGAAAAATGCTGAGCCGCACCGCTGCCGTATTGATCATGATCGACTTCCAGGGCAACCTGGCCCAGGCCATGCACAACAAAGAGAATCTTTTTGCCAACAACGTTAGACTGATTCAGGGGTTCAAAGCATTGAATCTGCCCATCCTGGTCACAGAGCAGATTCCGTCAAAACTGGGGCCGACAATTCCGCAGCTGGCCGGCGAGCTGGGAAGTTTCAAACCCGTGGCCAAGGAAACCTTCAGTTGCTGGGTCAACACGGATTTTCACGATCAGCTCGAATCCCTTACCCGCCGTCATGTGGTGCTGACCGGAATCGAATGTCACATCTGCGTTTATCAGACTGCCCTGGACTTGATGCAAAACGGCTACATGGTTCACCTGGTAACGGATGCCGTCTCATCGCGCACTCCGGAAAACTGTCGGGTCGGCATCGACGCCATCAAAAGCGCCGGCGCACATCTTACATCCACGGAGATGGTCCTGTTTGAGCTCCTGAAGACGGCCGCCGATCCAAAAGCCAAAGAAATTTTTAAAATCGTAAAATAAAGGAAGTTCCATGCTCAACATTGAACAGTTCCGCTACGGGGACAATCTGGCCTATCTGCTTTACGGGAAAAAAGAAGCCATCGCCATTGACGGAGGCGCCTGGCAGGAAATTCTGTCGTTTCTGGATCAATTCCAGCTGACGCTGAAATACGTCACCAACACACACCGGCATCACGACCATACGCCGGGAGACGATCATTTACTCCGGAAGACGCAAGCCCGGTTTCTGGACTGCACAAGATTTGCCGATAATGAAAAAATATTGATTGACGATGAAGAGATCACGGTTTACCGGACACCCGGCCACTCGAAAGATTCCATCTGCTTCCATGCCGGTAATAATCTCATTACGGGCGACACGCTGTTCAACGGTACGGTCGGAAACAACTTCTCCGGTAATTTGCGCGGGTTTTTCGAATCGATCAAACGGCTGATGGCGCTGCCGGATGACACGCGCGTTTTTGCGGGACACGACTATGTGCGTGATTCGCTGGCATTCGCCAAACACCTTGAACCGCATAATACCGACATCGAGCGTTTCCGCCAAACCTGCGATCCTCATTTTCTTTATTCGACCATGGCCGAAGAGAAGAAAATCAACCCCTATCTGCGCTTCAATGAAGAACCGATCCTCCAATTGATTCAGACACATGGTCTTCCGCATGCCACCGAATGGGAACGCTGGCAATCGCTGATGTCGATTGAGTAGACTTCAGGCTATTAGACCATAGACCGACAGGTGAATGTGGACGTGTTGTGCTTGACATTCGCCGATACACATTATTATATTACAACTCAGTTCCATTAACGCTTCGCGGCTTTTTGAAAACCTTTTTGAACGGATACGTATACGATTCTTCCGAAAAGGAGGGCACCATGCAAAACACACTGTTAAAGCCAATCAAAATCGGCCGGCTGGAACTTCCCAACCGGATTTTCATGTCTCCCATGACGCGAAGCCGGGCGGACAATCCGGAGCACAAGGCTACGGAGCTTATTGCCGAATACTATGGCCAGCGGGCATCCGCCGGGCTTATCATTACGGAAGGTTCGCAAGTATCCACCCAGGCTGTGGGCTACATCAATACGCCGGGCATCTACAGCCCGGAGCAAATTGAGGGTTGGAAACTCGCCACCAGCGCCGTTCATGCAAAAGGCGGCCGCATCTTTTGTCAGCTCTGGCATGTCGGCCGCATATCCCATGCCGACTTTCATGGCGGCAATCCTCCGGTCGGGCCATCCGCCGTCAATGCCAAAGACCGCGTCTTTACACCGGAAGGCTTTAAAGAAACCTCCACTCCGCGCATGATGACCATTGAGGAGATTCACAATACCACGCAGGATTTCCGCAGAGCCGCTCAAAACGCCGTCGCAGCGGGATTCAATGGTGTGGAAATCCATTCCGCCAACGGCTATCTCTTTCATCAGTTCTTTGTCAACTGCGCCAACACGCGAACAGATGCATACGGTGGATCACATGAAAACAAAGCCAGCTTCTTTTTTGAAACGCTCAATGAAGTCGGGCGCTCAATCGGTTTTGAACGGGTCGGCGTCAGGTTGAATCCGTCCGCACACGGTTTCTTCGGCATCATGATTGACAAAGACACCATTCCAACTTTTGAGCATATCGTTGAACGGCTCAACGATTATTCCAATCTTGCTTACGTTCATTTCGTCGAACCGATGATGCCGGTGGACAATGTCCCTTACGCCGTCAAGGAAATCGCGAAACATTTTCGCCCGCGTTACAAAGGAACGCTGATCATCAATTGCGGATTCCGTGCGGAGTCGGGCAGACGGGTGATCGAAGAGGGCCTTGCGGACGCCGTGGCGTTTGGAAAACCTTTTATCGCCAATCCCGATCTGGTGGAGCGCATCGCCACCGGCGCCACGTGGAATCACTGGGACGATACAACATTTTACACGCCGGGACCGAAGGGATATACGGATTACCCGACACTGAACACGTGAAGCGTTATGCGTAAAACGTCAGGAGCCGGATAACAGCGGGACCACGCGAAGGCGCGGTTAGACCATGTCCCGCATCATTGAGGTAATAGCGATAACCCTATGATCAACATTATGCGCATTCAAAAAGGAGAATGATCATGTCCAGAATTAAAGTAGGAGATGTGTTTGGAGACTTTTCACTGAAAAGCCATACGGAAGCCCTGGTGGACACCGCAGCCATGCCGGGCAAAAAGATTCTGCTGTCTTTTCATCCGCTGGCCTGGACGGAAATCTGCACAAAACAGATGCAGTCGCTTGAGGCTAATGTTGAAACCTTTCGGAAACTGAACACCGTGCCCCTGGGATTATCGGTGGATTCCGTACCGTGTAAAAAAGCCTGGGCAAAAAGTATCGGCATAGAAAATGTGGATTTGCCGGCCGATTTCTGGCCGCATGGCGGCGTTGCGGTAAAGCTGGGTATTTTCATCGATAAGTTCGGTTTTTCGGAGCGCGCCAACATTATTCTGGATGAAGAGCGCAAAGCCGTCTTCGTCAAGGTTTATCCGATCAAGGAATTGCCGGATATAAATGAAGTCCTTGATTTTTTAGGTAAATAAACCTGTATCTTACATTCTGAGCACCTTTCCCGGATAACGGACCATCCCGGCCCGAAGCTAACTTCTGCCTTTCGGGCGGGAAGGCCGCCTTTTCTTTCCGGAACCGCGGATTACCCATTCTAACCACTCAATTTATATTTAAAATTTTTTCTCAAGAAATCCTTAAAATATGTCGAATCATAAGGATGTTAGTATTTTTTCGAAAGTAAAAATCAGGGGGATAAAATGGCCACTAACAATGCTTGGATGAACATGCGGGAATCGATCACGAACCGCTTCCAGAATGAGGATCACCTGACACAGCACAGAGCCTGGTTTCTGTATATTTTCAGCATCTGCGGTATTATCATGTTTATTGTTCTTTCGCTCATCCTCCTCTCCGTCGATGCCGAAAAATTCGCAAAAGCCCTTCCCCTGATCATCATTATCGAGGCTGCGACTATCGGCGCCATCTTCCTGATCAGGGCAAGGAAATACAAAATTGCCGCTCACGGGATGCTGATCATCATGGTCATCAACACAACGATGGGTTTCCTGGTTAAATACAACTCGCCGGTTTTTTATGAAGGTCTGGTCAGCTACGTGCATTTCATATACATCGGCATCGTTTTTGCCACCCTCTTCTGTGAACGAACTGCCATTGTGGTGACCTCCGGGTGGTATCTCGGTGTTTTCCTCGTTTACTATTTTGCCATCGCGGACAGAGTCAGCGGCGAAGCGGTCAGCGTCGTCAAAAGCAGTTTCGCCGACGGCCTCGTTGGAATTGTGCTTTGTACCATCTTATCCATCCTTGTGATCACAGCCATGCGGCGGGCTAATCAGCAACTGGTGGAGTCCGTTGCCGATGTCCGTGATGCATCGATCAAGTTGACGGAAATATCGGGAACCATCGACGCTTCCAGCAGCCACATTGCAGAAGGCGCATCCGACCAGGCGTCCTCCATGGAAGAAACTTCCGCCATGCTCAAAGAAATTTCGGAAAAGACCAGAAAAAATGCTGAAATTGTCGCCAGCGCCCAGACACTCATGGCCGACACCACTCAAATCGTCACGGCAACCAACGCCTCATTAAAAGGACTGAGAGCCTCCATGCATGAGGTCAACGAAGCCAGCGTTAAAACCTCGCGTATTATTCAAACAATCGATTCTATTGCATTCCAGACTAATCTGCTTGCCCTCAACGCGGCCGTTGAGGCCGCCCGGGCCGGAGAAATGGGCGTGGGATTTGCCGTGGTCGCCGACGAGGTACGCAATCTGGCCCGTAAATCGGCCGAGGCGTCGAAAAACACGCAGGACATCATTTCCAACAGTTTAGAAAACATCCGGAAAAGCTCGGATTTCGCTGTCAGCGCCGATGATGCGTTTACAAAATTCATGGAGGTTACCGACCAGCTCAGCCGGCACTTGAAAGTGATCGCCGAATCATCCGCAGACCAGACCCTGGGCATTAGCGAGATCGAAAAAGCGGTGGACAACAGTAACGTGGTCATTCAGGCAAACGCCGCGACCGCCGAGGAAACCGCGGCCGTATCGGCGGAACTGACAGAGATGTCCGGGAGTATCGCGAAGTTCGTCCGGAAACTGGACCAATTGACGAAATCGTAAAGTACGAACCGGATTCCATCACCCATACATGATGACCCTCCGACATCGGGGAGGAAAAGCAGGAAACGATTTTTACCGGCCTGTTGCATCACGTCATGTAACTGTGCAGAGAAGGCAGCAGATTCACACCCAGGTAGGTAAACAGCACACAACCAAAGCCGACAATGGACATGATGGCCATGCGTTTTCCGCGCCAGCCGCGCACCAGACGCACATGCAGCATCACGGCATAGGTGAGCCAGGTAATGAGTGACCAGGTTTCTTTCGGGTCCCAGCTCCAGTAAGAACCCCAGGCGTAATGCGCCCAGACGGAACCGGTGACGATTCCCAGCGTCAGGAAAACAAAACCCAGAGCGGCGCTGGAATACATCAGGTCATCCATCTGGTGCTCCGAAGGGAGCAGACGGACAAACGCACCGGTTCGGGACGCATCCGCATCAGCGCCTTTAGCGCCCTTGACCAGAAACATAATCCCCAGCGCAAACGTTACGGTGAAAGCCGCATATCCCATGAAGCAGGTCAATACATGCGACGTGAGCCAGTTGCTTTGCAGCGCGGGAATCAGAGGCTCGATCCGGTTGTTGATTCCCGGCGCAATGGAGGCGTAAGCCATAATCAGAAACGCTACCGGCATCACAAATACACCAATGCTGCGGTTCTTTAAACGCCACTCCATCAAAAGATACAGCAGAACAATCGTCCAGGCAAAAAAGATCAACGATTCGTAAAAATTGGACAGAGGCGCATGCCCCATCCCCAGATCATATGAAGTCTTCCAGCGGATTACAAGGGCCACGCTCTGGGCAACCAGCCCGGCAAGCGCAATCCAGGTGGCCAGTTTGCCCCAGAATTCCCGCCCCCGGATCATTCGGAAAAGGTAAAAAACAAAAGCGGCAAAGTAAATAAAAGTAACCCAGCTTAACATGGTTGTATTGATCATTTGGACTTCTCCAGACTATCCTTGAGTTCCGCGGCCAGATACAGGATTTCCTTTTGCAATCCTGCGGGATTTCTATAGCTTCGTCCGGCAAGCGCAATGATTGTCTTATTTCCCCGGAATTCCATCCGAATCCAGACCATGCGTGCATAGGAAAACAGAATCAGCATCAGTCCGCCGATCAGCAGGACCGCCGCGACGGCTACCACCGGCGTTCCCGGATCGCGGCTGACCTGCAGGCCGGTATAATATTTTTCTTCCATTCCTAAAAGCTGGAATGTGTACGGTTGGAAGAGACCCGGATTAAAAACGGGAAACTGATCAAAAAAATCCGGACTGATCTGTTTTATCCGGTCAATCTGCTGGAAAACCCAGAAGGTTACTTCTCCTTTTTTCGAATGGACGGCAACTTTGATCGCGGGACCCATATTCATCAGATTCTCTTCCATTCGCAATACCTGAAACGTTCCTTCTTTCCCCGGAAGGTCAAACTCAAATCCCTGAGCGACATTGATCACTTCCCGGCTTTTATCTTTTTTTAACAGCGCCAGCGTCGCCTTGCCTCCCCGGGCAGCCCCGTAGCTGGACTGATAAAAACGGAATCCTTCGAACTCGATGGGATGATTAACGAGAAGTTTCTCCGAATGGACGTTACGCCCGTCTTTGATAAAAGTTAAATCGGACTGAAAAGTTTTCGGCATGCCGTTTTCATAAAATTCCACCATGAATTTGTCGCAGCGCACGGAAAAAGGAAGAGGCTGGACCCGGTCATCACCGCGCAGCGATATCGCATCAGCCGTTTCACCTTCATTAATGTTGACGTACCCCTCGATACCGATGAACGAACCGATGATCGCCCCGGCAATCAAAATGATCAAACTCAGATGAACGATGTAAACGCCGAAAAGTGAGAAGCGGCCTTTTTGCGCGGAGAGATAAATCCGGTCCTCATCATCCGCCCGCATGACATTGCGGTATTTCTTCTTCAAAAGCGCATCGGCGGCATCCGCCGCTTTCCGGACATCGGCATTGATCTGAAACCGGTTTTCATCGGGCAGGTCCTTGAATACATCTTCATTATGCGGCGCGTGTTTCATTCGAAAGCGCCGCCAGGCCAGAGGGAAGCGATCCAGGGAGCAGATGATGAGGTTTACCGCCAGAAGGCCTGATAAAAGAAAAAACCAGACGGAATGGTACAGATCAAAGATCTGCATTTTGTTGAAAAAGGAAAAAAGCGCGGGCGACATTTTCCCGGCCAGTTGCGCCGCGGCTTCCCGCTGGGGCACCAGCGTTCCAACCAGGGCAAAGAAAGCGACAAGAACGATCAGAAAGATGGCCAGTTGAACGGATGAAAAGAACGACCAGAACCCGGATTTGTTTTTGTTCAAATGGTTTTCTCCTAGCTATTATTGAGTGTCTTTTACCATGCCACCGGATACAATGCAATTACGGGTTGCGATTATCCATCTCATCGAACATTAATTTATAAATACTTCATGCCAATCTATTCCCCCAAAATGCTATGAGCATGTATCATTGTTTATTTATGCTGAACAACCAACTTCAATACGGTTGTAATCATGGCAACGATGATTTTAGGCAGCAGGTTGAGTTGATCGCTCTGATACGCATAATAAACAGCCGTAAACTGTACCTTCATCGTTTGGGCTTTTATTTCCAGTTTCTTTTTGAATTTTGCTGTCATATCCTTGTAAAATTCATACCTCGTCCATGTCTACCTATCACGTTTTCAGCTCATCCTTCGCCCGTGCGATTATTTGTGTGCTCGATGAAGTCGTGTGCCGCGATGTTTGCCTTCACCTGAACCGGATTTGCTCTTCGGCGGTTTGGCAAGCGATTTCAGAATGCCGCAGTCTTTGGCCGATTGATTTTTACGGCAGAGTCTGCGCAATGCCGTCAACTGTTTTTGAAGATTTTGCAGATCGGCGATCCGGTCGGTGACATGACCGATATGTTCTTCCAGCAGAACGTTGACTTCACCACAATTTTCATTGGGCTTGTCGCGGAAACGCAGAAGCCTGGCAATCTCATCCAATGTCATATCCAGCGATCGGCAATGCCGGATGAACTGCAATCGTTCGACGTGGCCGGGGCCGTATAATCGATAGTTTCCCGTTGAACGCATGGGCTCCTGCAAAAGGCCTTCTTTTTCATAGTAGCGGATGGTTTCCACCAAACAGCCGGTCTTCTTTGCAAGTTCTCCGATTTTTAAGCTTTTTTCCATAGCGTCCTCTTCGGGGCAAAATTTTCAAAATAATATTTGACCCTATAGTAGCTACAGGGTGTTCAATAGTCAACAAGAATACAGGAGGATCACATGAACTCTTGCCAAAATAGTGACTGCCATTGCAGAACGGACAGCATGCCCATGGTCATTCAACTTGCAGACAGCAAGCCGCCAACCGGCGACTCACTGACATTTCGCATCGAAAACATGGATTGTCCAACGGAAGAGGCTTTAATCCGCAGCAAGCTCTCAAAAATGCCGGGCATCGATCACCTTAAGTTCGATCTAATACAACGCACACTGACGGTCTTTCACTCATCTGGCAATGTAGATTCCATTCAAGCCGCTCTCATCTCTGTCGGGATGAAGCCTGCGTTGATCGACAAAGTCAATTCGCCGTCAAACAGTTTGCAGCAGTCGACATCGTTCATCACAGAGTCACGAAAGAAATTACTGATGCTGGGCATCGGGGGAGTGGTTGCGGCCGTGTCGGAGATTATGGCCTGGACGACCGGGAAAGAAAGTTCCTGGGAAGTCATGTTGCTTTCGCTCATCGCCATTGCCGTATGCGGGCTGGGCACATACAAAAAAGGCTGGATTGCTTTAAAAAACTTCAACCTCAACATCAACGCGCTGATGTCGATGGCCGTCACCGGGGCAATGCTTATCGGGCAATGGCCGGAAGCCGCCATGGTGATGGTGCTTTTTGCCCTGGCCGAAGAAATTGAATCCCGGTCGCTCGACCGCGCCCGAAACGCCATTCACTCCTTGATGGCGTTATCACCGGATAAGGCTACGGTGATGCAGGCTGACGCTTCATGGAATGAAGTCGAGATCAAAAATGTTGCCGTGGGATCGCTGGTGCGTGTCAAGCCCGGTGAACGCATTCCTCTGGACGGAATCGTTGTCAGTGGCAGATCCTCGGTCAATCAGGCGGCCATTACCGGCGAAAGTATTGCCGTTACCAAAAATCCGGGCGATCCGGTCTATGCGGGCACGATCAACGAAACAGGATCGTTCGATTATCGGACAACGGTTGAAGCGGATCACTCAACACTCGCCCGAATCATTAAAGTTGTGGAAGAAGCTCAGAGCAATCAGGCGCCGACACAGCGATTTGTGGACCGGTTTTCCAAAATCTATACGCCGGCTGTGTTGGCCATCGCCCTTTCAGTGGCCGTGATCCCGCCGCTTGTTTTCAGCGCCCCCTGGGTGGACTGGATTTACAAAGCCCTGGTGCTGATGGTCATCGCCTGTCCCTGCGCGCTGGTGATTTCGACTCCGGTGACCGTTGTCAGCGGATTAGCCTCAGCCGCGCGGGCCGGTATCTTGATTAAGGGAGGAATCTATCTGGAGCAGGGACGGCAATTAAAATCCATCGCTTTCGACAAAACCGGCACCATTACTCAGGGCAAGCCTGTCGTGACCGATGTCGTTGCGCTTTCCGGCCATGAGACCGATGGACTGCATCTTGCCGCATCGCTTGCGGCGCGTTCGGATCATCCCGTCTCTTCCGCTCTCAGCGCTTATTGGAACGATCAGGCACAAAACAAAGCGCTTGCTCCTGCAAGTGACTTTAACGCAACTGCGGGAAGAGGAATCAAAGGACGCATCAATAATAAATGGTATTTTCTGGGGAATCACCGGTTGGTGGAAGAACTGGGCATTTGCAATGCGGAGATTGAGGCGGTTCTCGACAAACTTGAAGAGGCGGGCAAAACAGCAGTGTCTCTTTGCGATGAGTTTGTGGTGCTTACGGTCATCGCCATTGCGGACCCTGTGCGCGAAACAAGCCGGGAGGCGGTAGCCAATCTTCACGCCCTGGGTGTTCACACCGTCATGCTGACCGGTGACAATCCGCACACGGCAAAAGTTGTTGCCGAAAAAGTTGGCATCGATGACGCCCGCGGAAATCTGCTTCCGGAGGACAAACTTTCGGCCATTCATGAGGAAATGTTGCGCTATGGTTGTGTCGGCATGGCAGGTGACGGCATCAATGATGCGCCGGCTCTGGCAAAAGCCAGCATTGGCTTTGCCATGGGCGCAGCCGGCACCGACACAGCCCTGGAGACGGCGGACGTTGCCCTGATGGATGACGACCTGCGTAAAATTCCCCTGTTCATTCGTCTGAGCAGGCGAACCGCCGCC
The DNA here is from genome assembly GCA_963682015.1 of Smithellaceae bacterium. Taxonomy (GTDB): domain Bacteria; phylum Desulfobacterota; class Syntrophia; order Syntrophales; family Smithellaceae; genus UBA8904. The sequence continues at coordinate 1,705,491 of OY820932.1, forward strand.
GTCTTACAACAAAATATTGCAATGGCATTGAGCATCAAAATTCTTTTTTTCGTGCTGGCGATTTCAGGAAACGCCAGCCTCTGGATGGCCGTCTTTGCAGACATGGGCGCAAGCCTGATCGTGATCTTTAACGGACTGAGGTTGCTCAAACCGTTGCCGCTTTTGCGAAAGACGTAACAAGATGCCTACCCCGCTTCCAACGCAGGCCCCAAAGATATGTTCCTTTTGGGTAAAGACCATTCGATCACAAAGGCGTTCCGTCAAGGTAAACTTGAAGATCCTTGATTCCACGAGTGAAATTAGAAAGCCGGGTCGGAAATGTTTTCTCTTTGTAAACAGGTCTGAAGTCCAGCGTGTAGATTTTCCCGTTTTGGATCGACATTTCCACTTCCCGAACATAGTTTTCATTGGGCAGCCCGAGAAATACTTTGTAAGTTCCCGTATGAATCTTTATTTTTTTCTCCAGAACATATTTGACGCCCTCTCCGGCATCTGGATCACGGCTTGCTTTTCCATCTTGATCGTAACGCGGCAGAATTTCTTTTTGCCCATCCACCTTCCATAATACTGCCTGTCCGGCGATATTGAGCAGGAAAGGATAGCCGGGTTTCCCACAGCGTGAATCCTTTGATTCCAGCCAGTAGTATCCTTCCACATGCGTCTTGATAGTCGCTTTGATCGTGAGAACGGCAAAATCCGTTTCCGGCAAGGAGGAGCTATTCTTGGTTTCAGTAAATACATCCGTTTTTTCATTGAACGTTTTCGGCTGAATGACTTTTGCCGTATTACTGCAACCGAACAAAACAAGAAACAACACACAAATAAACACGATTTGGATTCCTTTGCGCACGTTCTATCTCCCTTTGTATGTTAACCGGATAAGTTCTTGAGCGACAATGTTTCTCTATATTTCATCTTCAACCTTCCTTTTCTCAAACCAACCGTAAACCGACGGAATGATAAGCAGCGTCAGCAGCGTGGATGTAATCAGGCCGCCCACCACAACTGTGGCCAGCGGTTTTTGGATCTCGGAGCCCGTGCCGCCCGCAAGCAACATGGGAATCAGGCTGAAGACGGCGATGGACGCCGTCATCAGCACGGGCCGCAGCCGGTCCAGGCTCCCCTGGCGGATGGCTTCCGGCAACGCAAGTCCATCATCGCGCAACTGCGAAATGCGCGACACCAATACCAACCCGTTCAAAACGGCAACGCCGAACAGGACAATGAATCCCACGGAGGCGGGCACGGATAAATATTGACCGGAAATGAACAACGCAAAAACACCGCCGATCAGCGCAAACGGCAGGTTGGAAATCACCAGAAGTGACAGGCGAATCGACCGGAACGTGATGTACAGTAAAAGCAGAATCAAGCCAATGGCGACCGGCCCGATGATCATCAGTTTGTTCATGGCGCGTTCCTGATTCTCGAACTGACCGCCCCAAGTGATGTAATAGCCGGCGGGCAGTTTGACCTGCTTTTTAATTTTTTGCTTTGCTTCCGCAACAAAGCCGCCGATGTCCCTGCCGCTCACGTTCATTTCGATGCCGATTCTCCGAATACCGTCCTGGCGGCTGATCTGAACCGGCCCTTCCGTCATCTTCACATCGGCCAGTTGCGTGAGCGGAATATTCATGCCTGACTTGGTGGTGACCAGTAAATTCTTAATCGCATCGAGAGAATTGCGTTTTTCCTCCGGCAGCCGTACCGTGATATCAAAGTTCCGGTTCTCTTCATAAAACTGCGAAGCGGACTTGCCGGCCACGGCGATTTCGATCACGCTCTGGACATCGCTGATATTCAGTCCGTAACGCGCGATTTTGGACCGGTCGATATTGACGGTCAAATAGGGCTGCCCCGACACTTTTTCCGTTGCCAGATCCGTCCCGCCTTTAACGGTGGAAAGAACCCTGGCAATCTCCGCCGCTTTGGCGTTCAATACATCAATGTCTTCCCCGAACAGCTTGACAATCAACTGCGCGCGCGTCCCGGCGACCAGCTCGTCGATCCGGCACTGAATCGGCTGGCTGAATCCGAAGCTGATGCCCGGCACCATCTCCAGCGATTTGCGCATTTCATTGGTCAATTCTTCTTTGGAAATGTTCCGTTTCCATTCACTCTTCGGTTTCAGAATGCCGACATATCCGGTTTTATCGGTACCTCTTGTATCCAGGGCAACACCCGTCTGGCCGGTGCGCGATACCACCACGTCCAGTTCGTCAAACTGTTTGAGCTTTTGCGCGGCGCGTTGATTGACATCCATGGCGGTTGTCAGAGAAACGCCGGGAAGCATGGCAACGTCCATGTCAAACGACCCTTCATCCATGATCGGGATGAATTCCGTTCCCAGCTGTGTGGCCAGAATGAGCGAAACCAGCAGGAAGGCGCTGGCTGCGCCCAGAACAATTTTTCTTTTGCGCATAGCGAAATCCAGAAGCGGCAGATAAGCTTTCCGCGCATAGTTCATGACGGGGCTTTCTTTTTCCGGCTGCGGTTTCAGGAATAATGTGCAGAGAACCGGTACAATCAATACGGAAAGGAACAACGATGAAAGCAACGCAATGGCCACCGTGACGGCCAGCGGCCCGAACATCTTACCTTCGATACCCTCCAGAGACAGGATCGGCAGGAAAGTGATGGCAATGATGAGCACGCCAAACATGCTGGGTTTTTGAACCTCGACAACCGCCTTGAGAACCGTCAAAAGCGGGCGCTGGTTTTTATCCGTTTCGGCGTAATGACGCTGAACATTTTCCACCTGGATGATGGTCGAATCCAGAATCATGCCGATGGAAATGGCGATGCCGCCCAGCGACATCAGGTTCGCGCTAAGCCCCGCCAGCCGCATGGCGACAAAGGTGACAAAAAGCGAAAGAGGCAACGCAATCAAAACGACAAAGCTCCCCCGGAAACTGCGCAATAGTAAATACAGGATGATGAGCACGAGGAGCGCCCCTTCCACCAGCGCCTTGCCGACCGTTTTCACGCTGGCGTTCACGATATCGCCGCGGTCATAGTAGGGAACCATCCTGATGCCATCCGGCAGCATGTTATTTTCGTTGATCTCCTTTACTTTCTGAGCGACCCGCTGCACAACGTCGCGACTGTTTTCGCCGCGCAGCATCATGACAATGCCCCCCACGGCTTCATCCTTGCCGTCTTTCATGGCCGCCCCCATCCGCACAGCCTGGCCGATCTCGATGTCGGCGACATCCCGGAGATAAGTAGGCGTTCCTTTTTGAGACTTCAAAACGATGTTTTCGATATCCTTGATGCTCGCGATCAATCCCACGCTGCGAATTATGAATTGATCCGTGTTGCGTTCAAGAATATTGCCGCCGACATTTTGGTTATTGCTACCGATGGCCGAATAAACATCTTCAACCGTCACGCCGTATTTGACGAGCTTCTCCGGCGAGACGATCACCTGGTATTGCTTGAAGTATCCGCCGAAAGAATTGATTTCGTTGACGCCCGCCACGCTTTTTAACTGCGGGGTAATGACCCATTCCTGAAGCGTCCGCAACTGAGTCAGATACGCTATCTTCTGCTGCGGGTCGGCGGGCATTTTCCCTTCCAGCGTGTACTGGTAGATTTCTCCCATGGCCGTGGCCATCGACCCCATGGCCACTTCGACCCCATTGGGCACTTTTTCCCTGGCTTCCGCCAGGCGTTCGAAGACCTGCTGCCGTGCAAAATAAATATCGACATTATCTTTGAAAACGATGGTGACGATCGAGAGACCGAATTTGGTCACTGAGCGCATCTGCTCGATGTCGGGCAGGCCGCGCATGGCCATTTCGATCGGATAAGTAACGTTTCGCTCAATTTCCAGGGCGGATAATCCGTCGGCGTGACTGACGATTTCCACCTGAATGTTGGTGACATCCGGAAAGGCGTCAATCGGCAGTTTCAGCGAGGAATACAAACCGGCCGCGATGATCAAAAGCGCCAGGAAAATGATCATCCCTTTTTGCTTTAACGTATAGGCGACAATTTTTTCCAGCATCAGTGGGCATCCCCCTCAATTTCACTTTTCTTGAGTTCCGACTTCAGGGTGAAAGCGCCGGAGACGGCAATTGTTTCGCCCTCCTTGAGTCCTGAGATCACTTCCACATCTTTGCCGAGGGTGCGGCCGGTTTCGATATCCCGCCGCTTGAATTTTTCCGGGGCAATCTGCACAAAGACATAACGCGCCGCGCCTTCAATCTGCACGGCTTCTTCCGGAACGGCCACCAGCTTTTCGGCGGCGCCGTTTCTTGCTTCCGTGATGACAGTGGCGAACATGCCGGGTTTTAACAGGCCACGGGGATTGTCGATCGTCACCCGCGCTTTTTCCGTCCTTGTTTTTTCATCGACGACATCGGCAATGTAGGAAATCCGGCCTTTGAATGTTTTGTCGGGAAACGCGGTCACCGAGGCCTTGACGGCTGTGCCCACCTTAAGACGGGACATGTCTTTTTCATAAACATCGATGACCACCCAGAGCGTCGAAAGATCCGCTACCATAAAGATTACTTTCTCGGGGCCGACTGCTTCGCCCTGCGTTACTGTTTTTTCGATGACGACTCCGCCGACCGGCGATGTAACCGGAATCATCGGGTGCCGGCCGTTGCCCTTTGTTGCATCAAACTGATCGACGTCGACGCCGACCAGACGGAAACGCTCCCGGGCCAGATAAATATCCGCTTCCGCTTCTCCAAGCTCCTGTCTGGCCTTCAGCACGTCTTTTTCCGGAGATATTTTCTTTTCAAACAGGGTCTCTTCCCGCTGAAGGTTTTTTCGGGCCAATTCCACTTTTCCCCTGGCTTTGCGATAGTCGCTCCAGATCTGGTCGAGCTCCACAGAGTCGAGGTAGGCCAGCACCTGCCCCGCCTTGACCCGGTCGCCCTGGGAGGCCAGAATTATCAAAGCTTTCCCCGTCACCCGCGGGCTGACTTTGGCCGACCGGTCCAGATTCAATTCGATGGCCGCTGTGGACGAAAGCGGTACGGCCGCCGACACCAGCGTAATCTGCCTGACGGCAATGCCGGAAGACTTCTGGATGGCCGTAGGCAGGGTCACAACACCCGGTTCATCCTGATGGCCTTTTTCATTGTGACCGGTTTCATTTTTTTCCACCGTCTTTGTTTCTTTATCGTGGTCACCGGCATTTTTTTTACCGCAACCTTCAACGAGGACGGCCAGTCCCAACACAAGGACCAGCGTTATCAGTAAGCCACATTTTCTCATATCTTGATTGTATTTGTTCATTTTGCCGCTCCCCCTGTGATTTTTTCCAGTGCATTGATGGCCAGCTGAGTGCGAATCTGCGCATCGATATAGGCGAACTGAACGTCGATGGTTTCCTTTTGCGCCAGGCGCACTTCAAAGAAGCTGACTTTTCCTTCCTTGAAGGCCAGATTCAGCAGATTCAGGTTTTCTCCGGATTTTACGATAATTTCCCGGTTGAAAATGGTTAGTTCCTCACCGGCTGCGGCAAGGTCGCTTGCCGCCTGTTCCACTTCACGTTCCATGGTGTGTTTCAAACCATCCGATTTGATGCGGGCGATCTCACTTCTGACTATGGCTTCCTTTTTTTCCGCCTGCTTTCTGTCAAAAAGAGGAAAGGGAATGGATAGGCCCACCCCCATGACATTCCTTAATTCATCGCGGTCGTAAAATCCGGAAAGCGTCAGATTCGGGAAGGCTTCCCTCCTGGTCAGTGCCAATAATGCCTTTGTCTTTTGCATCTCCGATGCCGCCGCTCTGACATCAGGCCTCCGGGACATTGCGGCATTCAGCACGGTTTTTCTATCCGGTATGGCCGGTGCTTGCAGTGGCAGCTCCCCCTGGAGGGATAAAGAAAGATCAGGCGACACGCCGAAGAAGCTCTGTAAAACCAGCAGCGATTCCCGGTATTCACGCTGCAACAACAGCCGGTCTCTTTTGGCTTTGCTCAATTCAACCTCGGCCAGATTCAAATCGAGCGCGGAGATATCGCCCGCCTGAAACTTGATTTTTGTGTAACCCAGAAACTCTTCCTTGAGCTGGAAAACCTCGCCGGCCAGCGCCTGTTTCTTTTTCAGGGCCAGCGCCCGGGCAAATGCATCTTTGACATCCGCCGTCAAAGTACGTTCTTTATCCGCAATACCGGCTTTGATGGCGGCCAGATCGTTTTGGGCCGCTGAAATTCGTGAACCTCTCTGTCCGGCAATTTCCAACTCCTGAGAAACCTTGAATCCGTAATTGGTGTAAGCGCCGCCGCCGTCCTCCTCCGGACGGTCTTTTTTAGAGACATAGCCTTCCAGAGTAGGATTACTGGCAAGCGGCAGCCTCGCTTTCTCCAGACGGCCCAGTGCTGCGCTTTCTTCCATGCACAGGGCCTGCAGATCGGGATGATGCCCCAGGGTACGCTGCACCGCTTCTTCCACCGTCATCGAATACCCCGGCAGAATACAAAGAAATATAAGAACTGTGATTGTGACAAAATAACGCATCGATTCACCTCGCATAAAAAATAATTAATCCCGGGGCAGGCCTTCCCACGCGGGTATCGGCAAACCTCGTTGGCAAGACGCTGCAAATGAAAAGAAACTATGCGAGGGAATTCTGAGGGGGTTTATCAATAAAGTTATATATGTCTGAAACGGGCTGTGCAGAAAAAACACAGTAACTTTGAATCAGCAAAACGGGCGTTTGCGGCACATTAATATCCGCCGCCAGAGTTGAATTAGCGCAAAGTGAACAATACGAATATGACTGGCCTGCAGATGAATTCCTTGATTTGGAAGCCCCGTGTACTGATGAGTACCCCGTATCTTTTTGTGCTTCGTTTAAGCTGGCACCGTGGTTGAACGAAATATTGTGCCCAGTACACGCAGTACAAAAGACAATATCCAGCAACGGTGCAAACAGATATAAAATCAGAACTGTATATATAATCAGTTTTTTAGACTCATATGTGTTCACAGTTAATCGTTTAACCATCTTTTCATCAACTCAGTAACGCCATTCTTTTTACACAAGGCAATTCTGCACAGAATTTTAATATACTACTTATTAAGTAGTAATTACATTAAGCAGAATTGTCAAGATTAATTTAAACGCATACACGAGGAATACGTATCTCAAGCGGTTAATGATACGGCTATTGACTAATCCGACTTAACTCAAACCACCTATTTTTTATGGCAGCGATTACAGTCACTCGCGGAAAAGGCCTTGGTCCCATTATGACACATGCCGCAGGTCTGGCCGTGCAGCATCTCGGACATGACCATTTTCGTCTGACCTTTTTTTACGGCAAACGGCTTCGGATGACATGTATTGCATGCAAAAACGGCATGACTTTCATGGTGGAAATAAACGTTCTGCATGGGGGTTTTGTATTTCATCGCGCCCTCGGGGTAATACGCCGTGGTTTTGGGGGCCGGTTTGTCCTTGTGGCAGCGGTTGCAGGCATAGAAGGCGGTTCCGTTCTTTTTCGCATGGCAGGCAAAACAGGCTTTACCGTTTACATGATCATTAAAATCCATCCGGATGCCGCTTTTGCGATATGCAAAGAATTTGGGATGGCAGGTCTTGCATCCCGACTTGAGCTGATGCGTTTCGTGCTTGAAGGAAACAGCCTTTGCCCCTTTTCCGTATTTGATCGTCTCCGCGGGCGCCGATGGCGATTTCTTATGGCAGCGATTGCAATCGTTGACCGAAAATCCGTTTTTCTCCTGCTCGTCGTGGCAGCGGAAACAATACTTTCCACCGGAGTGATCGGCCATTCCGATTTTAGCCGTTCCTTCTCCGGGTTGAAACAATGCATTGTGGCAGGTGCGGCAGCTTGCTTTTTTCAGGTGCGGCTCATGATTGAAAGCCACAATCTTATCCCCTCTGCCCAGTGTGACGGACATCTTATATTCCGGCATCTCCTTTTGCACAACCGGAGCATTGGTTCCCAGGTGGCAGCGCGCGCACTGGGTGTCGGAGGCAAACGCCTTTTTGCCGTTGTGGCAGGCGCCGCAGTACTTTCCCCTGTACAGGGAGTCCATCGTAAAGTCTTTATTCTTCTGAGCGTTAAGCGCTTCCATTTCAAACAGTCCGCTGTGGCAGGTGGCGCAGGTCGTCCCTTTCCGGACATGGTCCTGATGGCTGAAAAAAACTGATTCCAGAGGCTGAGTATACAGGATGCCTTTTGCCGGCCCGGCGGCACTTGCACCGGTTGATACAAGGCAGATCAAAAACAGACTGATGATGACGACAAATCTTTTGCGCATTTTGTTCCCGCTACCCCTTGGTGTAAAAAATATTGGGCCTGGCGTCCGTTTCTTTCTTCAGAACCCAGACGGGTTTTTGCATCTGGTGAATCATTCTGTATACACGGTCCTGAGGATCGGACAGATCACCAAACACGCGGACATCAGCCGGACACTCAACCGAACAGGCGGTGCTTTTTTCGCCTTTGGAAAGCCTTGATTCCAGGCAAAAATCACATTTGTCGATCGCGCCTTTTTCCTCGTTAAAATACCGGGCATCATAGGGACAGGCCACCATGCAGATTTTGCAGCCGATGCATTTCCTGCTGTTCATCATGACGATGCCGTTGGTCTTGTTTTTATATGTCGCCGTAACGGGGCATGCACGGACGCAGGGCGGATTGTTGCACTGATTGCACAGGACCGGGATGAATTCCCTTTTCTGTCCGATGGCTTCGGGAACTTCCTTTTCCAGAACCTTCGTGCGCCATCCGTAGTCCGGAACGGCGTTTGTCCGGATACAGGCTTTTTCACAGCGGCGGCAGCCGATGCACTGGTCCACGCGGATCACCATGGCGTAATGCGGCTTGTAGGGATATTTCTGTACGATGGACCCGTGGGAAAACACTTTTTCAGCGGCGGACACGACCGAGAACAGCGCCCCTCCGGCAAACACTCCGGTGATCGCCAAGCCGATCTTCAGAAAATTCCGGCGGTCCATTTCCGAAATTATTCCGGATTTTTCCAGATTATGGTCGGCATCAAACGGTTTGAAAATCATGATTCGCTCTCCGCTTTTTTCTCTTCAATCTTTTCCGCTATGCGGATTTCTCCAAAACCGTTGAATATTTTTTCTCCCAGCAGAAATGCCGTGACACAGAATCCGATGCCGCCCAGTGCGACCAGAATCTCCTTCCAGGTGGGAGAATAGGTCAGCAGCCGGGAAAATTCCCGAACGCCCAGATCCCAGTAAAGTGGCACCAGCTGCGCTTCCACCACCAGATTCAACCGCATGAAGAAGATGCTGAAGATCATCAAGCACGCGGCAATCGTCATTATCCCGAATCTCTTCCCCCGGGCAAAAAGGAGAAGGAAAAAAGGAATGACCATGCCACAGGCCACTTCCAGCACCCAGAAACTGAAGGCGTGTGATCCACCGACCAGCTCGGACAATGTAATCAGGCGCGTTTCGCCGCCGCTGGTCATGGTGATCATCTTCCAGATGGTCATAAAAGCCACGGCGGCAATCATCAGCATGGCCACCGTGCCAACCTGCGATATGGCTTTCTGTTCGTCTTCGTCCATGCTCCGGCCGCGGATCTTTTGCGCCACAACACTGAACAGGATGATAAACGCGCTTCCCGTCATCATCGCCGAAATGATGAAGTAAACAGGCAGAAAAGGGCCATACCAGACATCCCGGCCGTTCAGCATGGCAAAAATACCGCCCAGATTGCTGTGCGCGGATACGCCGGCAAGGACGCTCAGGAACCCGAAAAAAGCGGCAATGCGGTGCGATCCCCGCATCAGCAGGACAAATTCCACTGCCAGAAAAATCATGTACAGCATATAGAGTGTTCCCATCCACCAGATATTGGATGACAAATTGGCGGATGTAAACAGGTAGATCGCCATGCGGAAGGGATTTTCGATTTCCAGTGCAATCACCAGAAATCCTGACAGAATTGTAATCAAAGCCAAAAGAACGGAACGTTTGGCAATCGGCATAAAGTCACGGTTGCCGAACACATGCCCGATGGAAGAAACCAGGCACAGACCGGTGGAGGCCACGACAAAGAAAATGTACGTGGAAATCAGCAGAGCCAGCGGGATTTCCCGGAACGTTCCATAGGCGTGGCGGCTTCCCTGAATGAACAGGGAGTAAACGCCGGTAATCACGCCGGCGACAAATAAAACGCTGAAAAAAGCCAGAAAAAAAAGATACAGCGGCCCGCTGTGTATCAAGCGGCCCGCCGCATCTTTCGCATAATCCATCAATGTTATCTTACCCGATTTCACCATGATCTCTTTCCCCATGCCGTTTCAGAACTGCTTTAAGGGACAACGAAATCAAATTTATGACACTGGGCACAGAGATTCTCCGACTTGGCATGCTGATGATGACAGAGGTTGCAATCGGCATCGGTGCCGTAATGCGGCGACTGATGCGGGTTATGAGGTTTAATGCCGGCGGTCTTTTCCGCCAGTTTGGCCGTTTCACCGTGGCAGGCAACACACTTGGCCATTTCCACCGGTTCGGGCTTTTTAACTTTGCCGTGGCACTGTTCGCATTTCACGCCTTTAAGCGCATGCAGATGGCTGCCCGGAATTTTGACCCTAAGGGTTCCAGCATTTTTTTCGCCGGGAATGTGGCACACAAGGCATCCTTCGTAAGGCATATCCTTGATCGGCGCATGTGCATCCGGAAGAACCTTTTTATCCTTATGGCAGCCGGAGCAATCCCATGCTTTCACAGTGGCGACTTTTGCCTTGCCCGCCACCGCTTTCTTTTCCTTCGGCGCGGCATCAACAACACCGGAAAACAAAACGATGCTCAACAAAATACCCAAAACTGCATGAACTGCGATTCTAATTTCTTTTCCCTTCATAATTCCCCTCTTGGCCGGATCGTACCGGATTTGATGGTAAATATAGCTGTGAAACGGGACAAAAAGCAAGCATCAATGAATGGTCCTTTCCTGCGGCCATTCATTGATGCTTTGAGGTTATACTAACTCCAGGGTTTTTCCGCTGCCGCGCTTTTTCCGGCAATACGTCCGAAGACAATACAGTCGATCGCCGCCACGCCACCCAGCCTTACCGCACCATGAACGCCGCCGGTGACTTCGCCCGCCGCATAAAGGCCTTTTACGGGCTGGAAATCAAAACCCATGACTTGGGCATCTTTGTTAATGACCAAACCGCCCATGGTATGATGAACCTTCGGCCAGAGCCTTGCGGCATAAAACGGCGCCTGAACCGTCGGTTTGGTGTCTTTGAAAATCATACAACCAAAATCATCATCCTGTCTCTTTTCCACAAACGAATTCCAGCGTTCGACTTCTTTCAGGAAAACATCAAGCGGGATATTGTATTCTTTCGCCAGCGCTTCAAGAGTATCAAATTTTTTAATCGCGCTGATTTCCATGCCTCGCTGCAGTGCATGAGGAACCACCTGTTTATTGACCGCGTAGGAATCCCCCATGATAATGACCGGGTCTCCCACCAGGATGATGGCATCCGCTCTCTCCTTCCGGTTGCCTGTTTCCTTGAAGAACCGTTTCCCCTTCTTGGGGTTGATCATCAGACCGTAACCAACAAGGGGTTCGCAGAACAGCGGAACATACCCGAAGCCTTTTTCATCCGGGCTGGTCCAGGGACCTAACTGAATCCAGTCCATCTGAACGTCCATCGCGCCGCTCTGGCAGGCGGCTAGCAGGGCTTCGCCGGTTGCGCCGGGATGGTTGGTGGATCCAAATTTATCCGTGAGACGGGGATCCTCAATTTGGCGCAACTTGACATCCTGCGAGAAACCACCGGAGCCGAGTATAATGGCCCGTTTGGCTTTGATAAATGCTTTTTTCCCGGAATCCTCATTGGGGAACTTATAGTCTTTGCGGACTTCCATTCCGACAATCCGGCCGTCTTTATTGGAGAGGAATTTTACAAGCTTCGTGCGGAGCATGATCTTCACGCCGAGTTCCTTGGCTTTGGCCAGCTCTTTGCTAACCAGTTCCGATCCGGTCTGGTTCAGCAATCCATGCGCTCTTTTGACGGAATGGCCTCCGTGAAAATTCATCTTCACATACTTAACTCCAAGATAGGATTCCGTCCATTCCATGGCCTCTCTGGCGCCAAAGGCAACAATTCTGGCATTTTCCGGGTGGTTAAGGTAAAGTCCGGCCCGCAGCATGTCTTTGAGCATCAGTTCGGGTGAATCTTCAATACCGTTTTCTTTCTGCATTTTTGTGCCCGGCGCACAGACATCGCCGCCGTTAATGACGGAGTTTCCGCCGTGCATCGGCATTTTGTCGAGGACCGCAACGCTGGCGCCCGCATTCTTGGCCTCTATCGCCGCGGCCAGTCCCGCAAACCCGCTGCCGATGATCACAACGTCATAGGTTTCGTCCCATTTTTTAGGCAGCACATCGCATGCCGCTTCCGCTTTGGAAGGCACAAGACTCATGCCACCGGCAGCCACCGCCGCTGTTGCCGCTATGCCGCCCGTTGCCTTTAAAAAATTACGTCGGGTTAAAGTTTTTTCCGTCTGATCGTCTTTCTTCATGGATTTTCCTCCTGTTTGCTATGACCTTCATTGATTGAAATTCAATAACTCCAGCAAAAATTCTAGGATAAGACTTGGCTTTAAATTTTAAACGGTTAAAAGTGACTGCCCAAACGCGACGAGGATCAAGAATAATACCTGAATCTGATGACTTTTTTATACATCTTTATGGAATTATCTGTCAAGAATTATACAGAAAAAAGATGTTACGGTATTTTCTTCGCCTGAATCCACTCTCTTCCTTTTCTTGTTTAAAGCACAAACCTTCGGCCTAATTCGTACTCCATGAAACTTACCAAATTTCATGCCAAATTTATTGTAAATAATATCAATAGCTTACGATGAATTGCCTAGAAAATAACAAATGTGACAGAATAAATTAGACATTTATTAATTCATTTTATAAAATGACAAATATGGCAGTTATGGGAAACATTGAAAACGAATTTTTTCGCGAAGTCAGCGTCCGCATCTGTGGGAGTCTTGAAATTCAAAAAGCGCTCTGGATGTGCTTTCAGTATGTCCGAACCGTCATGCCTCTCGATGAACTTCAAATGGCATGCTACGATCCGGCTCTGGGCACGATGAAAACCCTCGCCTATGCCGATGAAAACGGAGGACAGATCAGTTCCGGGGACGCGCCGCTGTCTCTGGACAGCCGGAAAGAGCTGGATGAGCCTCTGTTGCATCCCCGGGTGAGAAATGTGTCCTCGCTGAACGATCCGATCTGCTATCATGTCGGACAGCAACGCGGATGGGAAATATCTTCATTTCTGGTGAACCGGCTTATCGTGGAAGGCAGGCATATCGGAACTTTCGTCGCCAGAGCCGTAGGGGAAAACCGTTACACCGATGAGCATCTGCGACTCTGGACGCTCATCAACGAACCGGCCGCCATCGCTCTGGTTAACTATTTCCAGTACAGGGAACTATCAAGAATCAAGGATCTGCTGGCCGATGACAAATCCTATCTGCAATCCGAACTGCGTAAAAATTTCGGCGATAAAGTCGTCGGGGCGGACTTCGGCTTAAGACAGGTGATGCAGAAGGTGCGCATGGTCGCTTCGCTTCCCAGCCCCGTCCTCATCAGCGGCGAAACAGGCACGGGCAAGGAAATTATCGCCAATGCCATCCATGACAACTCCAGATGCTGCGACGGGCCGCTCATCAAAGTCAACTGCGGGGCCATTCCCGATACCCTGATTGACAGCGTTCTCTTCGGACACGAGAAAGGCGCTTTCACGGGCGCCCACGAACAGAGGCGCGGCCTTTTTGAGCGCGCCAACGGCGGAACCATCTTTCTCGATGAAGTCTCCGAACTGCCGCCCGCCGTCCAGGTCCGGTTGCTGCGGGTGTTGCAGGAAAAAGAATTTGAGCGAGTGGGCGGTACCACCCCCATCAAGGTCGACGTGCGTATCGTGTCGGCCACGAACCGCGATCTGCTGTATCTGGTCGAGCATAAAAAGTTCCGGGAAGATTTGTATTTTCGCCTGATTGTTTTCCCGATTGCCCTCCCGCCCCTGCGTGAGCGAAAAAGTGACATCCCGGCTCTTGTCGACCATTTCATTCAAAAGAAATGCCGGGAAATGGGCCTGCGCACAACACCCGGCCTGGGCGCAGGAATGATCGATCAGCTCATGGCATACGACTGGCCGGGCAACGTCCGTGAACTGGAAAACGCAGTAGAACGGGCCATTATTGTAGGAAATGGCAAAGAACTGATTTTCAGCGATATCGTCCGATTCGGATCTTCAAAACAGAAGGAGTCTTTAAGAACGGATCATTCGGATGAACCGCTGAATCTTGCCGACATGGAGGCAAAACATATCCGCCGCATTCTTATCAAAACGAGAGGAAAAATAAACGGTCCGGGAGGCGCGGCCGAGCTTTTGCAGATGAATTCCGGCACACTTCGCCACCGGATGAAAAAACTGGGCATCCCCTTCGGACGAAAGGCAAAATAATAAACTGAAACGAGACCACACCATGAAAACTTCTTTTGATATTTCCGGATTTATCGACCAGCGACCTTTAAGCGGTTATCAGATTCGCATCCTGCTTACCTGCTTTATGATCATGCTGCTGGATGGTTTCGACATGCAGGTGATCGGCCTTGCCCTTCCGGCACTCGCACGCGACTGGGGCCTTTCCCCCAGAGACTTCGGCCTGGCGCTCACGGCGGGTCCCGTTGGCATGGTCATCGGCGCCGCATTTCTGGGACCGCTGGCCGACCGCTACGGCCGCAAACGTCCGGTCATCGCCGCCGTCATTATCTTCGGCCTTTTCACGCTTCTGGCCGCAATTACCCGCACACCGGCGGCGCTTGCCGCCACACGCTTCATCATGGGATTGGGTCTGGGTGGTGTCATCCCCAACATCGTCGCGCTATCCGCCGAATACGTTCCCGAACGCTACCGGGGCACCTTCAGCACACTGACATACACCGGTGTGCCTCTGGGGGCTTTAATGAGCGGACTGTTCGGCACATGGCTGATTCCCCAGCATGGCTGGCAGTCCGTTTTCTACATCGGAGGACTGGTGCCGCTGGCCATTACCGCCTATGCCATATTCACTCTTCCTGAATCCATCCGCTTCATGGCTGCGCGAAGCGGCAGAAGCCGTGAAGCCATAGCGATCATCCGCAAGATCTCACCGGACATCCGCTTGCCGGATTCCGTTTCATTCACCCTTCACGAGGCTCAGCAGCAGAAAACCGGGGTTGCGAGTCTGTTCGGACCGGGGCGTACAATTCCCACAGTGCTTCTTACACTGGTATTCGTCGCCAATACCTTCGGCGTCTATTTCTTTATGAGCTGGCTTCCGGTCCTGATGAAACAGTCGGGGCTGTCTTTGACCTTTGCGCTCCTTTCCACGGTTTTATTAAACGGCGGCGGCGCTCTGGGAACGGCCACTCTGGGTCATCTGATTGATCGTTTCGGCGTTTTCAAAGTCATGGCCATCAGTTATTTCATCGGAGGCCTGGCCATCATTGCCGTGGGCTTGGGAGGCGGACCGATATTGCTGATTCCGGCAATCTTCATCACCGGCACCTGCATGATGGGTGCTCAATGCGCCATGTACGCGGCGGTTGCCATCGTCTATCCCACGGCCATCCGCGCCACCGGCGTCGGCACCACCATGGGCTGGGGCCGGCTGGGTTCCATCATCGGACCGGTCGTCGGAACGGTTTTCGTTACGCTTCAGCTGCCGATTGCAATGGATTTCCTGGTTGCATCGATTCCGATTTTCGCGGCAGCGCTTTTTATTTACATCGTCGGACGCGTGCCAAAGAATTTCAACAGCAACTTGTAAGGAAAAGTGCCCCTCTGTAAAACAGTGCCCCACAAAAACAATCGTTACAGGTCAGGTTAAAAAACCGGGTCGGATCGGCAGGTAACTTTGCAGTTGCTTTGTTAAAGCCTTTCACATCTTGGTCTCCCGACACGTCCGCAAGAATCGACTGGACGTGAAAATCTCTCCAGTCTCTGTGTAAAGGATAATTTCCATGTAAGAAACAGCAGCAGGATACTGCTGATTGTTCGGTTTCCGGTTATTGTTCCTCAGATTATCCTTTACCGGATTTTGTTTTCTAACTTGACATATCATTAAAATCACAAGATAATAATACTACTGTCAGCAAGGATGCATTAATCGTAATCGTATACCCAACTGTGCAAGGAGGATTCGTTATGATTCGTGTCATGAAAGTGTCTGTATTTGTGGTTTCGTTCCTGCTGATTGCCGGCATTGCGTCCGCAGCGCAGGATCATTCCGCTTTTATCAAAGGTCCATTTAAATCCGGTCCGGAAGTCACCAAATCCTGCCTGCAATGCCACGACAAACAGGCTAAAGACTTCATGAAAACCCCGCACTGGACCTGGAGCGCCGTCCAGGAAGTACCCGGTAAAGGCAAAGTTGACCTGGGTAAGAAAAACGCGCTGAACAATTACTGCATAGCCCTCCCCAGCAATAATCCACGATGTACAAGCTGCCATGCAGGATACGGATGGAAAGATGACACCTTCGATTTCTCCAAAGCGGAAAACGTCGACTGCCTGATCTGCCATGACACAACGGGAACTTACAGGAAGCTCCCGGCCGCATCCGGCCACGGTGCCTATACGGACACGGAATTCCCTCCCAAGTCGGGAAAAATCTGGAAAGCGCTTGACCTGGAAAAGATCGCTCAAAAAGTCGGGCCGACAAGCCGGTCCACCTGCGGCGCCTGCCATTTCTTCGGCGGCGGCGGCGATCACATCAAGCACGGCGATCTGGACAGTTCGCTGGGTGCACCGGATCGTAATATTGACGTTCACATGGCCGCCAAAGGCGCAAACATGAATTGCAGTTCCTGTCATAAAACCGCCAACCATGTTATCCCGGGCAAGGCGCTTTCCGTTTCTTTATCCGGCAGCGGCATGACTCTCAACTGCACGGACTGCCACGCCGGAACACCGCATAAGAAAAATGCCACCCTCAATAAGCACAGCCAGCGGGTAGCCTGTCAGACCTGTCACATTCCAACATACGCAAAAGCTCTTCCGACAAAAACCTGGTGGGACTGGTCAACGGCTGGTAAAGACATTCCCGTTCCCAAAGATCAGTTCGGTCAGTATCTTTATGACAAGCAGAAAGGCGATTTCAAATGGGATAAGGACGCCAAACCCATTTACATGTGGTTTAATGGCTCCGTGGATCGATACCTGCTTGGTGACAAAATGGATCCATCCAAGGTGACGCATCTGAATTACCCCAGAGGCGACCGCAACGACAAGACTGCCAAGATTACACCATTTAAGATCATGCGCGGAAAGCAACCTTATGACACTGAAAACAATATTTTCACTGTTCCGCAACTCTGGGCGGGATACTGGAAACACTGGGACTGGAATCAGGCCATGGTGGACGGAATGAAGGCAGCCGGCCTCCCCTACAGTGGAAAATTCGGTTTTGCGGAAACCGACATGTACTGGAAAGTCAATCATATGGTAGCCCCCAAAGCCAATGCGCTCAAATGTAACGACTGTCATGGGAAAGAAGGTCGTCTGGATTGGAAAGCACTGGGATATCCGAGCAATCCTCAGGAAAAGAAAAAATAGCATCTCTTAACTTTCCAAAACAAAAGCCGTTGCAGGGTAGTACCTTTACCCGGCAACGGCTTTGTTTCTATTTCATCTGATGATATTATGGTTCAGCAGGAGCTGCCGGATCTGCCAGCCATTCCATGGCCGAACCATCATAGACCTTTACGTCCTGGTATCCGAGCATATCCGTCAGGATCAGCGCCCAGGATGTGCAGGTTTTCCCCGTATCACAATAGAGAATCATTTCCTTTTTGAAATCATTACCCACAGCTTTTTCTGCAAGCTTGGTAAGCCATATCTTTTCCTTGTATAAACCTTCCGGGGTGTACAGCGTTCCCACAGGCAGATTCACCGCACCTTTGATGCGTCCGAGTTTCGGCACAAAAGCGAGTTTTTCCTTGCCCTCAAAGAAGGCCGGACCCCGTGTATCAACGATAACAGCCTTGCCCAGTTTTCCGGCCACATAAGCCTTGCTGACGAAAAGATCTGATTTGACCGATGGTTGAAATGATTTTGCTTTCGCTTTCACCATGTCCTGGGATAAGGCCTTGCCTTCCTTGGCCCACTGATTCTGTCCGCCATTGAGGATAGAGACATTGGTCACGCCCATGTATTTCAAGGTCCAGGCGACCCGGGTCATATCGAACTGATCAGCAACTTTGTCCGTTTTTCCGACAATGATCACCAGCGAATCCCTGTCGATTCCGGCCCCGCTGATCACATCGGCCAGGTCATCAATCGGCGGCAACTCGTTGAGTAACTCCCCTTTCTTGATCGCCCATGATCCATAAGCTGCATTGACCGCGGCGGGAATGTGTCCAGCCTTGTATTCTTCAACTTTCCGGACGTCAAGCACAACAAGTTTTGGATTGGTTAAATTCTTTTCCAGCTCATTGGTGGATACAATCGGGCCCGATAGCTGGGCCAGCGCCACCGCCGGTAACAAAATTAACCAGAGCATAAAAACCACTGTCCGTAATCTGCTTTTTTTCATGCTTTTTCCTCCTATCGTTTAATTGGTTTTGGTATCATGATCAGAGCTTCATTTGCCCTGGAACCATCCTTAATCAGTCCTTCCCTGGTCAGGAAATTCTTTTTCTCCACGTGACAGGTATTGCAGGAGCGGGTGCGATCCGTCCGTTTGCGAATATTGTGAGTCGGGGTATCCCAGTAATTGGGCAACCGGTCAAAGTTTTCCATTTTAATGCCTTCCTTGGCAAAGGTGTCCCGCACAGTGGGGATCAATCGCAGGGTGGTCAGCTTCTTTTTATCCCGGGGACTCGCACCCAGAATCATTCCTGGACTTGCTTTTGCGCCCTCACCGGCGTGGCACTGCTGGCAGTTGCGGTATTCGGCGCCGGAATGGCAACCGTAACAGCTTACCTTTCCATAATGTGTCTGATGGGACATTTTCGCCATGGCGTTCTTTTCGCTGCCCTCCTTGTGACAGTTTACGCACGCCGGTCGATCCTTGACCTGATTCTTGGACATATAGGCTTTACCGTCTCCGTGAAACTCGTCCTTTTTGTGGCAATCCATGCACAACATACCCTTTTGATAATGCACATCAGGGGTACCGCTGTATTCTCCGGTATATTCAGGATAAATCCTTCCACCATGACAAGATGAACAGGTTTTCCCTTCATCCTTTTTAACAAATTGATGCCTGGCCAGCAAACCAGTACTCACTCCGCTCACCGGTGGCGACTTTACATGGCAATCCCCGCAAGAAGCGTGACAACTGCGACAGGATTTCTCAAACACTTTTTGATCAAATGTTTTCAGTTCTTCCTTCGAAAAGCGCGGCATCACACCGTTTCGTTGTCCAGCTGTCGTGTAGTGCAACGACTTGGCGTACTTGTCCGTCACCGGTCTGTGGCAAAGCGCGCATGTAGCCAGATTGTCCGACGGCCGCTTCACCAGTCCCTGATGCGCCTTTTCCCTGCTGAACACTTTTTCGTTTCCCTGGTGACACTGGGAACAAGATAAGATGAAATGCTGATCCTTTTTCAGGATTTCACGATCAATCAGATATCCTTTATACATTTCTTCCGGCCGGACCGGCGGAGGAGCGCCTGCTCACCCCTCGCCCGCCTCACCCATCGGTGCAGGCGGCGGATTATGGAGAGACTTCATCAGAGATTCGTTCGTGTGGCAGGTCATGCAGCTGCTTTCGACCGCTGCAAAAACGAGGTTGATGCAATGCAGATGGAAAAATAAAGCCAAAATCAGACCGGTGATGCATTTTGTTCGATTCCTCATGGCAATCCTCAATGAACATTTTCTCATGGGCAGACTAATTAATCGGTTATTTTTCAAACTTCTGTAATGTTTTGCTTGATTCATTACACCGATGAAAGAAAAATTCAGAAAAACACTTAAAAAAACAAGGCTTTTAGCCGGATCAACAACAAGAATACTTGAAAATTTGTCTCATTATAATATTTCATCCCCATGATTACAAGTCTCTTTCAGAGGCTGAAGAACTTTGCGTTTTCAAGGTTCAAAACCGCAGGAACAAGGTCAAGCATTGAAACCGTCAGTCAGTTGTGTTACACTAAAAGAAAAATGGTTTTTACAGTTACACAGGCTTCAAATCAGCGGCGTTCATCAAAACAGATTCGACATCTCTGGCTGTTCGATCAACATTCATCCGGTTCAGACTGTACTTTAATCGGTTCTTATTCTATTCGTTACGGGGAAATTCTCTACCTATGCAATATGTCGCAATTGTAAATCGTGGTGAAGATCAAACGTTATTCCATTCAACCACAGTTTAAATTTAAGGAGGAAAATTATGGCTCAGGAAAGAAAAACAGATAAAACGTTAACCCGAAGAAATTTTTTAAAGACAGCCGGAACGACGGCAGCCGTGGCAGGGCTTGCCGGCGGCGCGGCTCTGACGCCCTGGACCGCGGATGCGGCCTGTTCCAACCTGCCAAAAAAATGGGATGAGACCTACGATGTTGTAGTGATCGGCAGTGGTTTTGCGGGACTGGCGGCTGCTTATGAAGCAAAGAAAGCCGGCGCCTCGGTCGTTATTCTGGAAAAAATGCGCACACCGGGCGGGAACTCCATCATTAACGGCGGCGTCATTTCCGCAGCAGGCTCTCCCAAAGAAAAGGAGCAGGGCATTGAAGACTCGCCGGAGCTGCTGTTCAAAGACATGCTCGCAGCCGGCCTGAACTTGAATCATCCGGAACTGGCCAAGATGGTTGCCGACAATTCCTGGGCAACGGTGAAGTGGACCATCGATGAGCTGGGTGTCAAATACAAAGACAAGCTGTCTCAGGAAGGCGGGCATTCCGTTCCCCGGATGTACAGCACCTATAACCAGAGCGGCTCAGCCATTGTTCAGCAGCAGTTGCTGAAGCTGAAGGAGCTTGGCGTGCAACCCAAACTGCAAAGCTGTTTAACCCAGATTTACCGTGACTCGGATGGACGGGTAAAAGGTGTGCAGATTCGGGAAAAATACGTTTTCCCGAATGCCGACAGCGGAAAAATCAAAAATATTAAAGCAAAAAAAGCGGTTGTGATGGCCTCGGGCGGCTTCGGCAATGATGTCGCTTTCCGAACCATTCAGGATCCCCGCCTGACGGCCGAATTTCCCAGCACCAATCAGCCCGGCGCCACCTCGGAAGCGCTTCGGGAAGCCCTGCGCATCGGCTGTACGCCCCTGCAGCTTTCTTGGATTCAACTGGGTCCCTGGGGCAGTCCGGACGAAAAAGGCATGGGCCTGTCGCCTTTCTTTGCGCAGCTTTGCGCGGCCATGTACGGCCTCTGGGTTGATACAAAAACAGGCAAACGCTTCGTCAACGAACTGGCCGACCGTAAAATCCGCGCGGATGCCATCATCCGTGTCGGCAACAAATGCATCGCTTTCACTGATGCCTATGGCTATTCATTAGGCGAGAAACTGATCGCGGAATCATTGCCGGTTCTGATGGAAAGAGGCGTTGTGAAAAAATACGCAACCCTCGAAGAAATGGCGGCGGCGCATAATTGCCCGATTGAACCTCTTAAAGCAACTGTCGAAAAATTCAACAAGGGGGTTCTTGCCGGCAAAGACGAAGAATGGAACCGGTATTTGCAGAAAAATCAGAAACCACTGGGCCCCGGTCCCTGGTATGCTTTACGGCTCACTCCCAAGATTCATCACTGCATGGGCGGTGTAAATATCAATGCAAAGGCGCAGGCCCTCGATGTTATGACGGACAAACCGATTCCCGGTTTGTATGCGGCGGGCGAAGTAACGGGCGGCGTTCACGGCGCGGTGCGTCTGGGAAGCTGCGCAACGCTGGACTGCCTGATCTTTGGCCGCATTGCCGGTCAGAACGCAGCGGCGGAAAAAGTTTGAAGCTGATCTAATAGATTATTAACGCAAAAGAGCTCCACCCGTAACGGATGGAGCTCTTTTTATTTTCAGGCCCTTAAAAAAAGTCTGTCGGGAGTTTATGTCCCCAGATAGGCTTTTTTAACCTTTTCGTTGGTAATCAGATCTTTGCTTAATCCTTCCAATACCAGGTGGCCGTTTTCCAGAACATAGCCGTGACGCGTAATCATCAGCGCAATCTGGGCATTCTGTTCGGACAGAAAGATAGTCATGCCCATTTTGTTGAGCTGAGTAATGGCGTCGGCGATACCTTCGACAACCAGTGGCGCCAGTCCCATGGACGGTTCATCCAGAAGCATCATTTCCGGTTTGGACATGATCGCGCGGCCGACCGCCAGCATCTGCTGTTCGCCGCCGGAGAATGTCCCCGCCATTTGTTTGTAACGTTCCTTTAATCGAGGAAACAGCGCGTAAACCTGTTCCAGCGATTCCTCGATACCCTGCTTGTCTTTGCGGTGATAAGCGCCCAGCATCAGATTCTTGTACACGGAAAGCTGCGGGAAAAGCTGCCTGCCCTCCGGGCAGAGCGCAATGCCTTTGCCGACAATCTTGTGCGCCGGCACATGGCTGATGTCCACACCTTTAAATTCAACTTTCCCTCTTGACGGTGGAAGCACGCCGACAATGGTCCGAAACAGGCTGGTCTTTCCGGCGCCGTTTCCGCCCAGGAGAGCGACAAAATCTCCCTGTGCGATTTGCAATGAAACATCATGAATAACCTGATGCTCGCCGATTCTCGTGGTTACATTTGTTAGTTTAAGCATCCTTTTTTCTTCCTAAGTAGGCTTCGATTACCTGGGGGTCCGCGGCGACATCCGCCGGCTTTCCTTCGGCAATTTTCTTCCCGTAATTTAAAACAACGATTCTGTCCGCCAAGTCCATGATCATCCGCATTTTGTGTTCAATCAGGCAAACGGTAATGCCCTTCTTATTGATTTTACGGATCAACTCCGTGATCATTGCCGTGTCTTCCTGAATCAGGCCGCCGGTCGGTTCATCAAACAGGATCAGCTTCGGGTCGCTGATCAGGGCGATCCCAATCGACAGGAGCCGCTGCTCACCCTGGGAAATCGTCGACGCCGTTTCAAAAGCCTTGGAACCCAACCCCACGAAATCGAGCATCTCGACAACTTTTTCTTCCATCTTCTTTTTGTCTTTTTTCCATTGAGGCGTATGCAGAATCCCGCCCCAGAAACCGCTTTTTGTGCACTTGTAATAGCCGAGCGCCAGATTGGCCACCACAGGCAGCTTTTCAAAAAGCGCCGTCAACTGGAATGTCCTGGCAATGCCTTTCCGGGAGATCTGGTTGGCGCGTAAACCGGCAATTTCTCCTCCGGCAAACTTAATGCTGCCGGACGTCGGTTTGCCTGCCCCGCTGATCAAGCTGAAAAGAACGGATTTCCCGGCGCCGTTGGGACCGATGATGGAAAGAATTTCTCCTTCGTTGACTTCAAAACTCACATCGTTGACAGCAATTGTGCCGCCAAAATTTTTCACCAGATTTTCACCTTTAAGCAGCACGTTACGCCCCCACCTTTGATTTCTTGATCCTGTCACGCACTTTTGTATACAAACCCATAAAACCCTTCGGGAAGTAGATTATTACTACAATCAGCAGGAACCCGAACAGAATCATCTGATAATCCTGCAGGAACTGCATGTATTCCAGGAGAATCGGAATAAGGAAGGCGCCGACGATCGGACCGGCCAGTGTCGTAATACCGCCGAGCAGCACATACATCAGGAAGTTGAACGTCATGGCAATCGACGCAACCGACGGAGAGATGCTGCCGATCAAGCTGGCGTAAATGCCGCCGGCCAAGCCGGCAAAAAAATTGGATACAACAAAGGATAGCAACTTCGTCCGGAAGGTGCTGATGCCTATCGCTTCGGCCAGGTCCTCATTGATCGCCGTCGCCAGAAATGTAAACCCACGCAAGGACTTGGTCAGACGATACATGACAAACAGGGTCAAGAGCAGGAAGAACAGCACCAGATAATATTGTGTAATCTGAGAGTCAAACTTGATCTGATACAAACCGGGTATCGTAATCGGACTGGGTACGGGAATTCCCACGATGCCGTTATGCCCGCCCGTCATCTCCATCCAGTTCCCGGCAATCAGATAAATAATTTCCCCCAGACACATGGTTGTGATCGCAAAGTATGCTCCCCTTGTGCGCAGCGCCGGCATCCCGACCAGAAAACCGATGAAGGCCGCCAGCAGCGCAGCAACCGGAAGGGCCAGCCAGAAATTCCAGCCCAGGGTATAGGTGAGGATCGCAACACCGTATGCGCCAATCGCAAAGAATGCTCCATGCGCCAGTGATGGTTGACCCGTGAACCCCATGATCAGGTTCAGGCTCAGAGCACCGATGGCGAATAAACAGCTCATGGTGATGACCTGAGAATAATACCGGTTCGTGATCACCAAGGGAATCACCAGGGCGAAAACCAGAACAACCAGATAAAACCAATTCTCCTTCAACCACTTCATCATCTGCCCTTAATCTCCTTCCCGAACAATCCGGTTGGTTTTATCGCGAGAATCAGCACCAGCGCGCCGAAACCGAACACATCTTTATAAGCAGCCGAAAAATACCCTCCGCCGATCGCTTCAATCAGCCCCAGGATGATGCCGCCGACGATGGCTCCCGGAATACTGCCCATGCCTCCGAGAATCACGATGACGAAAGCTTTCATGCCGACGAGCGACCCCATGCTGGGAGAGATCATGAAAATCGGCGCGACCATGCAGGCAGCGATCGCAGCCAGCGCGGTGGATATGGCGAAGGTCAGCGAGGAAACAAAATTCACATTGATTCCAACAAGCGTTGCCCCTTCTTTGTTTTGCGCCACCGCTTCAATGGTGCTGCCCAGCGTTGTCTTCTTAATAAAGAGCTGCAGCAGAAGGATCATGATAAAGGCGCCGCTGATCACCATCAGACGTTGGACGGACATGGTGATGCCGAAGGCGTCGATAATGCCGGGATATGGATTCGGGATCCGATGACCTTCCGGTCCCCATAAAACAATGACCGCGTTTTCCAGAATGATCAGCGCACCCAGCGCGGCAATAAATGGCGTAATGCCTTCCGCCTTGCGCACCGGTTTAAAAACAAGAAACTCGAGAACAATACCGCCTATCGCAAGGACGATGGCGGAAAGCGCCAGTGCGGGCCAGTAAGCGAAACCGAACATCGTGATCAAAAAGAAGCAAACGTAGGCGCCGAGCATGTACATGTGCCCGTGCGCAAAGTTCGGCACGTGCAATATACCGTAAACCATCGTCAGACCAAGGGCGACAATGGCGTAGGTGCTGCCCAACATGATACCATTAAACACCTGCTGTAAAAATAGTTCCATTTAGACTCCATCGCCCGAAAAACACGGCACCCCGCCTTGTCTGCAAATTCCTCGAAGGTCAGGCAACGATCCGTTTTCGGCATATTTAATTTTCAACGTTGGCCGTTTTTTTAATTGAGCAGTCATTTTTTGTCAAGGAAAAAAAAATTTCTTGACTGTTTTCGTTCCGCGTCAAGCCCAGAGCCTGCCTGAATCAGCCGTGACCACCGGTCACAACACTCGTTGTTAACACATTGTCTTGTTGATCAACGTTCGAATCAATATCACCCAATTCATGGTTGACTTCAATTGCTTTATCAAGTAAAAAAATGCAATTGAAAGCTTGCTAAAACCCGATCCCGAAGGAAAGAACGCAGATGATCCGTTCAGTACTCTTAGTCACATTAGGCGTAACCATAACCGCTTTCTTTTCGTTCTGGGCAGTCGTCTTCTCTTTTTTTTCCAATGCGGAAAATAACGTGCACAAAGTCGCCAATATCTGGGCGAGGAGCCTCCTTCTGATCTGCGGCACCAAAGTGCAGGTCATCGGAAAAGAAAATATCCAGCGGGGGAGACCGCAGGTATTCATGGCCAATCATCAAAGCGATTTCGACATTCTGATCACACTCGCCCATGTCCCGGTCCAGTTTCGCTGGATCGCCAAAAAAGAATTGTTCACGATTCCCGTATTCGGGCAGGCAATGAGAGCGGCCGGCTATATTGAAATCGATCGTCAGAATCACGAAAAGGCCCTGCAGAGCCTGGACCTGGCGGCGTTGCGCATTCGTCAGGGCAAGTCGGTAATGACTTTTCCGGAAGGTACAAGAAGCCGCGACGGCGAAATCAAACCCTTCAAGCAGGGAACCTTTTACCTGGCCATTCAATCCGGTGCGCCGATTGTACCGATCAGCATCATCGGAAGCGGCGAGATCATGCCGAAGCGATCTCTGAAAATCAGACAGGGGAAAATCAAGCTGGTGATTGATAAACCGATTCCCACAAAAGGCTGCGGGCTGGAAGACCGTCAGGAACTGATCAACAAAACCAGACAGGTCATCATCGGTAATTATGACGCTTATCGGGATGCCGGCAAATCATGCATTAAAGATATCCGGCCAGAAATGAAAACGGCTACCTGATGGAAGAAACTCCCGCAATTCAGAATAAGAGGACCCGAGAAATTAAAGGCGTCGTCTGCCTGGCTCTGGGCGTATTTCTCTTATTGTGCCTCGCTTCCTACTCGCCGCAGGACCCTTCCTTCACGCGCTTTGTGGTGGATGGACCGTCGACGCATAACCTCACGGGCAAATTCGGTTCCTTCACGGCGGATTCCATCATCCGCATGCTGGGTGTTGCTTCTTTTCTTCTCCCGCTGGCTCTGCTGGCTTGTGCGTTTCAGTATTTTCTGCGACCATCCTTTGCCTTGGACATCCAGCGCATTCTCGGTTTTTCTTTTCTGGTGTCCGCCATCGCCGGGTTATCGGGCGCCCTGGTTAAAGGAGGCATTGCGGTTTATGGAGAAAAACTCAAGGCCGGCGGTGTAATCGGTGCAGGTTTTGTCCAATTCCTGCTCAGTTATTTCAATCCGGCGGGAACCTATATTATTCTGGTCTTTGTTTTTATTATCGCGCTTTTCTTCACCATCGAATTTTCCCTTGTATCGGTCACAGAGCGGTTTTCCCTGTCCATACGCCGGTGGATGGCAGCCGCCGGAGACTACGCCAGACAGTTGTTTGCGCGCGCGTTTTCCAGACCAAAGCTGGAAACCAAACTGCCGCCGGTTATCAAAGAAGCGGAAGCGGAACCGGCGCACAAAAAAGCAAAACCCAAAAAGGTCGAACAGACGCATTTCGATTTCACGAAAAACAAGTCCGACGGCAAATTTCAACTGCCGCCTTTTACCCTGCTGGATCAGTCTCCGCAAAAAGATGCACGCGTCAAACGCGATCACCTGATCACCAACTCACGGATTCTGGAAAAGAAGCTGGCGGATTTCGGCGTGGAGGCGCGCGTTGTGGAAGTGATGCCCGGTCCGGTCATCACCATGTACGAACTGGAACCGGCATCCGGCGTGAAAATCAACCGCATTACCACGCTGTCCGACGATCTGGCGCTGGCGCTTATGGCGCCCAGCATCCGGATTCTTGCCCCGATCCCCGGCAAATCCGTTATCGGAATTGAAATCCCCAACCTCAAAAGAGAACCGGTTTTTTTAAAGGATGTCCTGAACAACGAGTCGTTTACTCAATCGTCACTGCGTCTGCCCATTGCGCTGGGCGTCGATTTTGTGGGGACGCCGGTCATCGCCGATTTGACCAAGATGCCGCACCTGCTCATTGCCGGCACCACCGGCTCGGGTAAGAGCGTCGCCCTCAACGCCATGATCTGCAGTATCCTTTTCAGGGCGCAGCCGGATGACATTAAGTTTTTGATGGTCGATCCCAAGCGCCTGGAACTGTCGTCCTACGAAGGCATTCCCCATCTGATGCATCCGGTGGTCGTGGACCCCAAAAAAGCCTCGCAAGTATTGCGCTGGACGGTTGAGGAAATGGAACGCCGCTATAAAGTGATCAGCTTGCTGGGCGTCAAGAGTATCGACGCTTACAATGAAATGATCATTACCAGCGCTAAAACAAAGGCACCGGCGGCATCCCGGAAGACCGCCGCGGAAAGTAACGCAGGCGGTTCTGCGGAGGAGCCGGCAAAGGACAGCGCTCCCTTTGAACATGTCAAACTGCCCTATATCATCGTGGTCATCGACGAGCTGGCCGATCTGATGATGGTCGCGCCGCGCGACGTGGAAGATTCGCTCACCCGTCTTGCCCAGATGGCCCGTGCCGCAGGCATTCACCTGATTATCGCCACACAGCGGCCCTCGGTCGATGTCATCACGGGCTTGATCAAGGCCAACTTCCCCACACGCATCTCGTTCAAGGTTTCCTCCAAGATCGATTCGCGCACGATCATCGACCAGCCCGGAGCGGAGCAGCTCCTCGGGGCGGGCGATATGCTCTTCATCCCTCCCGGAACCTCCAAACTTACGCGCATCCACGGAGCATACGTATCCGATCCGGAAATCACCCGCGTGGTGGATTTCATCAAAATACAGGCTCAGCCGACCTATGACGCTTCTATCGATAAATTTGAATTCGAGTCCGCTCAGACCCAGCACGATGAAGACGGCTATGATGAGAAATACGACGAAGCCGTCGCCCTGGTGGGCGAACTGGGGCAGGCGTCGATCTCCCTGGTGCAGCGATACATGAAAATCGGCTACAACCGCGCCGCCCGTATGATCGAACAGATGGAGCGCGAAGGCATCGTCGGCCCCTCCGACGGTGCAAAACCCCGTAAAGTCCTGATTCGGAAGCTTCCCGGTGATAAATAATTCTTCAGACAGGGTCCATATCATTTCTCTGGGCTGCTCCAAGAATCTGATCGATTCGGAAGTCATGGGCGGACTGTTGCGAAAGGCCGGCATGAATATCGTGGAGCGTCCCGAGGATGCCGACATTGTCATCGTCAATACCTGCGGATTTATCCAACCGGCGAAGGAAGAAGCCCTGGAAATCATCCTTGCTCTGGCCGAAGATACAAAACGGCGCGGAGGCAGGCGGAAGCTGGTGGTCGCCGGCTGCCTGGCCCAGCGCTACGGCAGAGAACTGCTCAGGGAACTTCCGGAAGTGGATTTATTCATCGGCACCGGAGAAGTCGGCCGGATCGTTGGACATCTGCAAAAAATAATCACGGCAAAAACCCGCCGAACGGCCGTGATTTCCAGGCCGGATTTTCTGATGACGTCCCGGCATGAGCGGATATTATCCTCACCATCCCCCACGGCCTACCTGAAAATTTCCGACGGCTGTTCCAATTGCTGCACCTACTGCGCGATTCCTTCCATTCGAGGAAAAGCCCGCAGCCGTCAGCCGGACGATATCCTGCGGGAAGCCGAAAGCCTTGTTGCGCGGGGCATCCGGGAAATCATCCTGATCGGCCAGGACACAACGGCATACGGAGCCGATTTGAAAAATCGTCCGGAGCTTTCCGATCTGTTGTCCGGACTGGCATCCCTGTCCGATCTATGGTGGCTGCGACTCCTTTACGCTCATCCGGCACACATCAGCGCCGATGTGCTGGAATGCATGGCCGGTCATGACAAAATCTGCCGCTACATCGATCTGCCAATCCAGCATATCGACGATACGATTCTTTCCGCCATGAACCGCAACGTAACAGCCAGCCGCATTCAGGAAACCATTCAACAGGCCCGCAGCCGGATGCCGGACGTTGCTCTTCGAACATCCATCATCGTGGGATTTCCGGGGGAAACGGAAAAACGGTTTGAAAAGCTGCTTTCCTTTATCCGCGAAACGCAATTCGACCATCTGGGCGTATTTACCTACTCGCGCGAAGAGGGAACCGCCGCCGAAAAGCTGCCGTCACGAATTTCGGAAAAAGAAAAGGAACGCCGCCGTGATACCGTCATGAGCGTGCAGTCGGACATTTCTTATGCCATCAATCAAAAACTGATCGGATCGATTCAGGAGGTCTTGATTGAAGAAAAGAGCGACCGGGAGGGCTACGCCTTTGTCGGACGCGCCCGCCGACAGGCGCCGGAAATCGACGGCGTCACCTATGTTAAGGATGCGACCGTAAGAATCGGCGATTTTGTCCGCTGCAAGACTACCGGCGCCGACCACTATGATTTATTCGGAAAAATTATCTAATTCCCGTTTGACAATTATCCGTCGTTTCTCATATAGTTCTCTCCAGGTTTTATTGAGGTTAGCCGGTTTATGCAAATTGCGGACGTTTTTTCGATATATCGGAGCGAAATGAACAAGGTGGAAACCCACCTGGACCGGTATATTACGTCCGACGTCAAACTGATTCCTGAAGTCGCTCACCACCTGATTGACAGTGGTGGCAAGCGCTTCCGTCCCCTATTGCACCTGATCTGTTCCAGGCTGTGCGGTTATTCGGGTGAACACCGGTTCCCGCTGGCGGCTTCCATCGAATTCATCCATACGGCCAGTCTTCTGCATGACGACGTGATTGACGAGGCGGTCATTCGTCGCGGCAAAACCTCGGCCAACAATGTCTGGGGAAACGCTGCCTCCGTTCTGGTCGGCGATTTTCTTTATTCCAAAGCCTTCAAACTGCTTTCCGAGATCGGCGATATCCGGATCGTGCAGCTCATGTCCAAAATGACCAACATCATGTCCGAAGGCGAAGTCTTTCAACTCATGAAATGTGGAGACGTGACCATAACGGAAGCGGAATACACCAGCATCGTGGAAAAGAAAACCGCCGTGCTCATTTCCGCCGCCTGCGAAAGCGGCGCGGTCCTGGGCGGGGCGTCCGGCGCCGAGGCGCAGGCTCTGGAACAATACGGACATAAAATCGGCATGGCCTTTCAAATCACGGACGATACGCTCGATTACATGGCCAAAGAAGAAGATTTCGGCAAGTCCATCGGCAAAGATCTGGAAGAAGGAAAAATGACGCTGCCGCTGATTTACACACTGGCTCATTGCGGCGGGTCCGACCGGGAGATGGTCAAAACCGCCATCGAGAAAAAAGCCTTAACACCTGACGCCGTTCGCGGCATTTTCACCCTCATCCAAAAATCCGGCGGGATTGACTATTCCCTGAAGCGAACCGAACAGTTCATCACTGAAGCCAAAAACGGACTCGACGTTTTTCCCGAAAGCCCTGAGAAAGAACATCTATTCGCGGTCGCGGACTATATTCTTTCCAGGAAAATTTAACCCGCAAAAAAACAGCCGCACCGGATGTTGGGCTTTTTGTTCCTGACATGCCGGTACGGCTCGTTTTCCCCTTTTTTTTCATACGTTATTTCAGCTTCTCATCCTGGACAAACTTTGCTCAGTTTTCGATTTTCTTCCATACAGGAGGTATGCTGCTTTTTGTTAATTTCTTGATTCTTTCGAACTCTTTTACTGTTTTCGGCCACCAGACATAATTATTGGGCGGTGAAATCTTCCCGTATTTCACGGTTTGGATAGATGAACTGATGATGAATCTCCCGTTCGCGGACAAACCGTAAACTTCCGCAGGGTATCGATCTCCAAGCATCGGAAAGACTTTCGGAAACGCTGCACGAATCGCCCAGACATCATCGACGCTGCCAGCAAGATCAATCGCTCTGGCCAACGCATACATCCCCATGTAATTCTGGATGCATTCCCATGTCGGAGATCTTTTATAACTTGTTTTGTAGTTGACTTTAAACTCGGTACTTGCCGGATAAGATATATGAGAAACCATGGATACGCCGATGGATCCCTCCAGCCCTAAAGGCTTTTCCATAAGCTGATAAACGGCATCCAGATTTACCTGATCCGTCATTACAAATCCGCCTTCAAACCCTCTGGCCCTCGCCTGCGTGATAATCATCGCAGTGGTCGCCGATGGCCCTCCGATGAGCAGGAAATCAGGATTGCTCTCCAGGGCCACCTGCAGCGGCGCGGCAAATTCCGTTTTCTTGTAGTAATTAGCCGGTTTGTCTACAGTGATCGTTCCGCCTCTTCTGGTCCATTCTTCGGCAAAGGCTTTCCGCCATCCTTCTCCGTAGGCGCCGATCGTTACCACCATCGCACATTTGCGCCAGCCTTTTTCCCAGGCCAAATCCGCCTCGGTCCTGACATAGCTGGTAAAAGGCGTAGTCACGGCAATCAGCAATTTATTACCGGATTCCGTAACCTGCGGCACGCTGGAATACGCCATGATCAGAAATTCATTTTTCCTTTCTTCATTGATGCTCATCATGGATGAAATGGTATTGGTTACCGGGTTAAATATGGCAATGGCCTTGTGCGCATTGCGCAGCTTGCGGGCATTTTCCTGGGATACCTTGGGATCAACCCGGTCGTCCATTCTTTCCAGTCGAAAGGTATAACGCTGACCTTTGACTGCTATTCCGCCGCCATAGTTGATTTCGTTGATGGCCATATCGATTCCGTTGACACAATCCTGCCCGTACTCAGCAGCCGGGCCGCTCAGCGGACCACTGAAGCCGATCACGATCTCCGCGGCAAAAACATTGGATATCCAGAAAAACATCGATATCACGGATGTAACAATAATCAGACTCATTAATCTCTTCATCCTGACCTCCGACAACAATTTGCATCCTGTTTGATTTATGGTCCATGAAAACAAAATACATCCTGCGCGAAAATGAATGTTCCGCTCAAGAGTCCCCCGACATTGACTCATACAATAACCTCTCCTCCGTCAACAAAAAGCGTATGTCCCGTAACATAGCTTGACGCCTCGGATGCCAGAAACAGAGCGGCTCCTTTCAATTCATAATCTTTGCCGTATCGCTTCATGGGAACGTCACGGGTCAGAATATCGCCCCGGGTTTCGATCGTCCATGCCGTCATATCCGTCGGAAACCACCCCGGAGCGATCGCGTTGACATTTATATTGTGCCTCGCCCATTTGGCTGCAAGATCTCTCGTCAGCATAATCACCGCCCCTTTGCTGGTCGTATAAGCCACTGCATCCATTTTTTCCGGCGCGCTGCCCATCAGCCCCGCCACGGATGCGATGTTGATGATTTTGCCGTTTCCCTGACGGACCATTTCACGCCCCGCATACTGACAACATAAAAAGGTGCCCTTGACATTGACGTCCATGACTTTGTCCCAGCCTCTGGCGGGATAATCCAAAGCCGGCGCGCCCCAGGTTGTCCCCGCATTGTTGACCAGGATATCGATCCGGCCGAACCGGGACATCACATCTTCCACCATCTTCCTCACCTGGTTCTCCTCGGCAACATTACATTGGACGGCCATGGTTTTTACGTCACATTCTTTTTGTATTGCGCCGGCGGTTGCCTCACAGCGTTCCAGATTTCTGGCGGACACCGCGACATTCGCCCCCGCCTCAGCAAGCGCCCTGGCCATCTGCTCTCCCAAACCCATCGAGCCACCGGTCACCAGAGCGACCTTCCCCCGAATGTTGAATAACTCTGCTACATGCATTTTGATTCTCCTGTATATAACGGGCAGGATCGGAATACACATCCACCCTCTTTAGATTTGCCCGTGTAATTTACATCATTTGTTCCGTGGTGCTTTTTCTTTACAGCGCCGTCCAAACGCGATTTTCAAAGGAGGAGCGGGCCGACCAGCCCCTCCTTTCCATCCTGAGTTATTTGACCCTGGGATCTTTCAGCCAAACGAGCGGATTTTTCCTTGCCGCTGTCTGCTTTTTTACCGCATCAAATTCCTTCTGCGTTTTTGCCCACCAGATATAGAGTTTTGTCGTATCCGCCGCTCCATTGGTCACCGTCTGAATGGACGAACTGACATGCATCCGGCCGGTATCGTTGATTCCGTGTATTTCGCTGGGATACTTGTCGCTCAAAACCGGACTGGCCAGAGCCTTGCTGAAAGAGGATCTGATCTTGTATATATCGCTCACCGTACCGGCGGCGACAATCGCATGAGCAAGCGTATGCGTCGCAGTGTAATTTAAAACACACTCCCAGGTGACTCTCCTCTTGTACTGTTCCGTGTATTTCTTTGCAAACAGCGAAGCGCCGGGTGTTGGTATGCTGGTCACACCGCCTGCGCCAATTGCATTTCCCATGAGAGTTGTTCCCTTGAGGAGAATTGCGATATATTCCGGATTGGCCTGATCAATCATCATGAAACCGCCCTTGTATCCCATCGAGCGGGCCTGTTCGATAACCAGAGCCGTCGTTGCCGAAGGGCCGCCGATCAACATCACATCCGGATGCGTCGTCATGGCTGCGGCGAGCGGTGTGGAAAAATCCGTTTCCGTATAGTAGTTTGCCGGCTTGTCCGCCGTGATTGTCCCGCCGTTTTTCTCCCAGTAATGCCGGAAGTAGCTTCTCCATTCATCGCCATAAGCTCCCAGCGTGACGACCATGGCACATTTCTTCCAGCCTTTTTGAAGCGCCCATTCCGTAAAGACAGGAACATAGGTAATAAAGCCGACCGTTGTATCCACCAGAAGTTTGTTGCCCAGTGCTTCCACTTTGGGCGTACTGGTATAGGCCATCATAATAAACTCGTTGCCCTTCTCTTCATTGATTTTCATCATGGGAGCAATGGTCGTGAAAACGCCGTTGAAAATTGCAACAGCCCCGCTGGCTTTCAGGCGACGGGCATTGTTCACGGCCTGCGTCGGATCAACCCGGTCATCCACCTTGATTAATTTGAAGGTATATTTTTTACCCCCGACGGTTACTCCTCCCGTTGCATTCAATTCTCTGACGGCCATATCGATACCGTTTGCAATGTCCTGGCCGTATTCCGCCGCCGGGCCACTGAGCGGTCCGGTATACCCCAGCACAATCTCCTGAGTGTTGCCGGTCCACGCCCAGAATAATGCAAAGATTCCTGCCATCCCCAAAACAGCCATTTTAAATCGTTTCATTCGTTTGCCCTCCTTCAATTTAGTGATTCAAGCAACGGCCATAAAGATTAAAAACATGATGCGTTTTAAAAACGATTTCGGCGCCTCGGGTACGCGCAAGGCTTTGTCGACGAACTTTCTCACATCGGCTAAATCAGCCAGCCCCAGCATCCGGAAAAGTTCTTTCCCTTTTTTCAGGATCAGAAACGTCGGCGTGCCTGCAATTGAAAAATCTCTTTTGAATGCTTCGATGGCATCTCCCTCCGGCAACACGACTTTCAACTCGTTTTGGTATATCCGGGCGATCTCTTCTACGATTTGCAGTTGCGCCGGAAACTCATCATCTCTATGCATGTAAAGCAGAAGAACTGTTTTCTTCTCTGCAACAATTTCATCGTGGTAATTTTCGGGTCTGATCCAGTGCACCGTCATGTTGCCCTCATGCATTAATGTTCCAACTGGAATTCTTCAGTACAAAGAACATACCAGAAGCCATAAATCGCATGATGTGCAGCGAGATCAGCATATTAGGTTGTGATTAGGGGGTGCGTTATGGAAGGAATATGTGTGGCGACATGCCACATTTATGGGGCCCACGCATAT
The DNA here is from genome assembly GCA_963682015.1 of Smithellaceae bacterium. Lineage (GTDB taxonomy): Bacteria > Desulfobacterota > Syntrophia > Syntrophales > Smithellaceae > UBA8904. The sequence continues at coordinate 1,740,846 of OY820932.1, forward strand.
GGGACAGCCCGCCACAAATAACAGGGGATTTATTTACAGAGATTGTTCTTCTCGATTCTTCGATACAGGGTTCGACGGTCAATGCCAAGAAAACGTGCCGCCTTTGCCTTATTACCGCCCGCCTGGGCTATGGCATCCAAGGTCTTTTTCATCAGATCCGCTGAATGGCGCAAGGAAGAGGACGGATAGGTTTTACCCGCTGACTCCGTGTATGTTCTCAATTCCTGGGGCAGATGCTCGCTGCCGATCAAATCCCCATGACACAGGATAAAAGCATGTTCTATAACGTGTTCCAGTTCTCTGATATTTCCGGGCCACGGATAGTTCATGAATTGATTGATAACATCCTTTGAGAATCCCTCAATATTGCGATGGAAGCGTTTATTAAAAACCAGCCGGAAATGATCCACCAGAAGCGGAAGATCCTCCAGTCTCTCCCGAAGCGGAGGCAGGGTGATTTCAACTACTTTCAGACGGTAGTAGAGGTCTTCGCGAAATTCGCCTTTTCTCGATTTATCCCTCAAATTTTTATTCGTACAGGCAATTACCCGAACATTTACTTTATACGGCGTGGAATCGCCGACACGCTCGATGATTTTTTCCTGCAACACGCGCAAAAGTTTCAGCTGAATCAGCGGCGAGATATCCCCGATCTCGTCGAGCAGAATGGTCCCGCCTTCCGCTGCCTGAAATCGGCCTTTCCGGTCTTTAATAGCCCCGGTAAAGGCGCCTTTCACGTGGCCGAAGAGTTCACTCTCCAGAAGGCTTTCCGTGAGGGCGGAGCAGTTGACCGTGACAAACGGCTTTAGGGCTTTCAGGCTGCTGTAGTGGAGCGCCCGTGCAATCAGCTCTTTGCCGGTGCCGCTTTCACCGGTAATCAAAACCGTGGTATCCAGATCGGCAAGGTCTTCCAGAAGACGATAAATGTCCTGCATCTTCTTGCTTCGGCCGATGATATTCTGAAACTGGTTCCTGTCGCGCAGCTCACGTTCCAGGTCCATCAGGCGCGTCATGTCGCGAATGACGAGCACCGCCCCCATAAAGCTGCCTTCCGGATCAAGGAGCGGCGATCCCGTGACACTGACCTGCTGATTGTACCGGTTGGATTGTGCGCACTCAATGCGGTATTCCTTGACCGTGTCCTTGTTTTCCAGGGCTTGTTTCAAAACATCGCTGCACGAACGGTTGCACCCGGTCAGACAGTCGGAAAATTTTTTCCCCAGCATTCCGACGGGATCGATGCCGCAAATGGTTTGCGTATTCATGTTGGCTTCAATCACTTTCAGATTCGGATCCACCGTGATGATCGCATCCTTCACGCTTCTGAAAATGGCTTCGAGGCGGCTCTTTTGAGCGGCCAGCTCCTTTTCTTTCTGCTTGCGTTCGGTGACATCCCTGCTGACCGTCTGAAATCCCGTGATGCGCCCCCTGTCACGAATCGGGGCAACCGAATCTTCGATCATTCGCCGGTTGCCATCCCGGCGAATGATTTCATACGATATTTTTTCCGGAATGCCTGTCCGGAAAACATTCCGATAGGCTTTAAATACCGCATCCAACGTCTCTGCATCCAGATACTTTCGGCAGTTCATGCCGATAATCTCACTCTTATCGGTAAACCCCCAGATTCTGGCCCCCGCGTTGTTTGTAAACAGGATATTGCCGTCAAGATCGACCTGCCCGACACAGTCTTCCACACGGTCAATAATCGTCCGGTAATTTTCTATGATTTCGAGCAAGTCTTCACTGCCATTTTCTGAAGAAAGCTTGCTTTCCTGAATTTTTGCATTTTGGGGGCGGCTTTCTGGTCGACGGTTAAAGCTATGGCTTGCACTGAATGCTGATGTTTTTTTACGCGATTCGCTTGTCTTTATTTCAGTTTTCCTTACCATCACAGTCCCTGTTGATCATTCTACGATCCCTGCATGATCCGGAATCGTTAATGATATCGTCATATCCCGAATACCGAAACACGCTTCATCTCCTGCGTGAATGAAGGCACTTTTAACCACTTGTGGCTGAATTTATCGGATGAAAGTTCAAATTGCAAGGGCATACATTTAAACGGACAAGTTAATACATAACTCCGTTCGCAGCTGAGACACTCTCGAATCCTTCTCTGAAAACAAAATAATTTCTTTCAACCCGGTCAAATCTTGCTCGAATTCATCCGGATCATCCGCAACATGCTTCACCATTCCGAAGAATCATTAATTCCCATGGCATGGAACATGCAAAATACCTTGGGGGGAAATTATTCATAATCAAAATGAAGAAGATGTAAAAATGGTTAAAGAAAATTTGTACAAGAATTGACTTCAGATCAGTAGATTCTCGCGTCCTGTCACCGTCAGCTTCGGGGAGTATTGATTATAAAGGAGCAAAAAGGTTTTATGAAGACCATTAACAAAAATAATTTTCAGCTTCTCGATAAAGTAAGCAGCCCCATCGACCCCGCACGGAATTGGTTTTTTACTGAAAACCCGAATAAGCAAAGCAGCGACCGATACCGGGACTTCGTGGAAAAAGCTGCTGACGGATTTGCCGAATTCAATTTAAAGGGGGAATGTATTTTTTGCAATGAAGCCGCACACCGGCTTTTGGGCTGCACCAGGGAAGAATACATGAAATTGAGTTCCTGTCAGAGATGCGGTTCACAGACTACGGCCATACAGCATTCCCTTGCTTACGATGACATATTGCGTGAAGACCTGTCTCAAAAAATTTATGAAATGGAAATTAAGAGAAAGGACGGCAACATCGCCATTCATCAAATTTCCGTTTCAACTGTTAGAGACGAACACGACCATGCAACTGGATTTCGCGTGATCAGTCGTGACGTCACGGAAAACAGGCAACTGCTGAAAGAGCAGGCGAGAATGACCGATTTTGTACAAGGTGCCGAAGACGGTTGCTATGAGCTGGATCTTGGCGGAAATTTAATTTTCTGCAACGACGCATTTATGAAGATAACCGGATATACCCTGCAGGAATACTCCGAATTAAAATTTTCCAAACGTCATCCGACCCGGAAATCCGCCGATATCAGCGCAAAGATGTTCTATGCCGTATATCAGACGGGACAGCACGCTCAGGGCATCGTTTATGAAATCCTGCGCAAGGACGGGGAAAAAAGAACGATTGAAACATCCATATCGCTCATCCGGGACAAAGCGCGAACTCCGACAGGATATCGGGGCATCTGCCGTGACATCACGGATAAGAGAAAAATCGCGCTGGAAAGGACAAGGTTTAAAAAACAACTGATCCATTCCCAGAAATTAGAAGCGGTCGGAACGCTGGCCAGCGGTATCGCTCATGATTTCAACAATCTTCTGATGGGAATACAGGGTTATACATCCCTTTTGCTCATGGGAAAGGACATCGAGCATGCGGACTACGAAAAAATAAAAGCTATCGAACAGATGGTAAAGAGCGGCGCGGATCTGACGCGCCAGATTCTGGGTTACGCACGCGGAAATCATTCCAGGCTCATCCCCGTCAACATGAATGAATTGATCGGCAAAACCGTGGACATGTTCGGTCGCACAAGAAAGGATCTCCATATTCACACGGGACTCGATCCGGATCTTCATCTGATTGAGGCGAACCGGGGACAGATGGAACAGGCTTTGCTGAATCTCCTGGTCAATGCCTGGCAGGCCATGCCCGACGGCGGTGAGATATTTCTGGAATCCAGCAACGTAACGGTTGATGAAACATTTGCCAAAGCGAATGCCATTGCAGCCGGCCGGTGTATCAGGGTTTCCATTCAGGATGATGGAATCGGAATGGATGAATGGACAAAGAATAAAATCTTTGAACCTTTTTTCTCCACAAAGGAGGCTGGCCGGGGAACCGGGCTGGGCCTGACCACGGTGAATAATATCATCCGCGCTCACAAAGGAACCATTCAGGTATCCAGCAGGAAAGGTTATGGTTCCACGTTCAGTATTTATCTGCCCGCATCCGCAAAAAAAGGCCCAGAAACGATGAAAAGAAGAGCAGCGAAATCATGTGCGGTCATGAAACCATTCTCCTTGTCGACGATGAGCAGGTCATCAGGGAAGTAACCGGAGACCTGCTGACCACGCTTGGTTATAAAGTCCTGCTCGCCCGAAGCGGCGAAGAAGCCGTTAACATTTTCAAAGAACAGCATCACGATATCATGGTTGTGATTCTGGACATAATCATGCCAGACATGGGCGGCGGCGCTGTATTCGATAAAATAAAAAGCCTTCATCCGAATGCAAAGATCATTTTGTCGAGTGGCTGTTCTCTCAACGACTCGGCAAAAGCAATCATGCGGTGGGGTTGTCGGTCGTTTCTGCAAAAACCTTACAGGCTTGAGGAATTGTCAGGAACCATTCGGCATTTGATCGATGAGCAATAATTTGAATGCGAAAAGTCAATGAATCATCCGCCCCGGTGTGCATTTTTTCGCCAGACACAGTGCTTCTTCAATTTCATACCAGCCGGCGACAGGCCTCTATCTACTTCCGGTCCAGTTCCTTTCGGATTGCAAGACCTATTTTCTCCAGAAGGTAGGGTTTGCGGACAAATGCTCCTGCACCCATCTGTTGTGTTTTTCTAACCCGTTCCGTCTCCGAAAAACCGCTGACAATAACCGCCTTCTGCCCGGGATGAATTTCAAGAATTCTCCTGTAGGTCTCCATTCCGTCGATACCGGGATCCATGATCATATCCAGCACAATCAGGTCCGTTTTTTCTTTTTTGAGAAACTCAACCGCCTCTTCCCCGCTGGCAACCGCCTTCACGGAATACCCAAGCCTTTCCAGCATACTCACGGCAAGTTCCCGTTGAGCCAAAACATCATCCACCACTAAAATCGATTCGCCTTTCCCCTCATAAGCACCGGTTGACAGTGCCGCCCGGGTACCAGCTAAATCGTCCCTGGTCGCCGGGAAGTAAAGAGTGAAGATGCTTCCCTTGCCTTCTTCGCTCATCACATCGATATAGCCGCTGTGATCTTTTACCGTCCCCCAGACCACTGCGAGTCCGAGACCTGTCCCGCTCTTTCCCATTACTTTCTTGGTATAGAACGGCTCAAATATCTTGGCCAGATCCCTGGTGGAAATACCGCTGCCCGTATCGGATACCGTCAGCACCGCGTAATCTCCTTCTTTCAGATCATCATATCCCCGAACGGGCTTATCCAGGTAACGGTTTTCCGTCCGGATGGTAACTTCACCGCTGCCGGATATAGCCTCGGCGGCATTGGATATCAGATTCATGACTGTCTTGCCCAGATGAACCGGTGAACCTTTAATATTCAAAAGACTTTCTTCCAGCATGGTTGAAATTTTCACACCTGTATGAAAAGATTTGAGCTTATCAAACTCCGGGGTCCGGAAATAATCAGAAACGACCTTGTTCAGATTAACGGTCTCCGAGATGGTTACACCTCTTCTGGCCAGCGTCAGCAGGTCTTCGATAATGGCCGTTCCCTTCATGCTGGACTTTAAGATATTGTCGGCATACCTGACCAGCGGACTGTCCCCGGGCAGCTTTTCCACAAGCAGCTCTGAAAAACCAACCAGCACTCCCAGGACATTATTCAGATCATGGGCGACGCCGCCCGCCAGCGTCCCCAGAGCCTCCATCTTCTCCGCCCGCTGCAGGCGTTCCTGTAAAGCGTTCCTTTCTTCCTCCGCGCGCTTGCGATCGGTAACATCCAGGATAATACAGCCGAGGAAGGGCGTCTTTCCTTCGCGCTCAATACGAAACTTGCTGGTCTCGAAGATACATTTCAGGCCATCGAGATTTTCCCACTGCTCCTCGTAGCGGACGAATCCACTGCTTAATGCCTGACGGTCGTTTTCGGTCATGGGATCGGCAACTTCCGGAGGAAAGGTCTCCGCAGGCGTTTTCCCCATCCAGTTATCCGCGGGGAAAAGTTCTCGGAAACGTTTGTTTGCGTAGACGGGCCTTAAATCCCTATCCTTGATCAGCACCGCCGCCGGAATATTATTCATAAAGGCGGAGAAGAGCAACTCCGCCTCGCGCCGCTTTTCCTCCGCCAGCCTGTGTTCGGTGATATCCATGATAGATGCAAAAATTCCAACAACCCTTCCTGCCCGATTGTGCGGAACGAGACGGATATTAACATAACGCTCCCTTCCGTCTTTGTCGCAGGCCTTATTTTCAAAAACGACATCTTTTCCGCTCAACGCCTCCTGATAATACGGAAGCGCCCGGCTGAATACCTCCTGATCCAGAAGGTCGGCAATCCGTTTCCCGGTAAGCGCTTCTCTGGTCCGGCCATACCATTCCGCGTAGGCCCTGTTTGTATAGACAAAACGCAAATCCTCATCCACGTACGCCAGGAGCACGGGAACCCCGTCCATCACCAGGGACAGTGTCTCTTCGCTTTTTTCCAGGGAAGCTTCAATGGCTTTGCGTTTCTCCTGTTCCCGAAAAATGACAAAGGTCCTGACCAGAAAATAGGTGAATGCGCAACCAATCAGGAAAAGTACGATAAAAACAAACATGAGTCTTTTCCGGAAACCATCCATGATCAGCAGAACTTCGTCTTCGGGTGTGGCAACAACAATAGACCAGAAGGTATTTCCGATCTTGATAGGCAGGTAAACGGCATGCTTGACCACCTTCTCCACATGGCTGCCCCGAATTTTATCGAAGGGATAAGTGGTAACGCCTTCCTTTCCCTTTTGCATCTGGCTGGCCATGGCGATAATTTCCGGAAAGTCTTTGCAGTTATCAAAGACGCTGTGGCCGATATGGCCGGGAACGGGGCAGGAGATTTCAATGCCGCTTCGCGTGATCATCCAGGCATAGCCGTTTTCGCCGATACGGATTTCCCTGACATGGTGATCGGCTACATGGTCAAACGAGACGAGCACGCCGAGTGTGCCGGCAAACCGATCATTCTGGAATACAGGCACGTGAATGGCAATGGCCTGGAATCCCTGAACGGCCTGGAACACATCACTGATCACTGGCTTGTGTGTTTTGAGAATTTCGCGCACATGCTCCTGACCGGAGATGTCCGTGCCAATTACTTTGCGATTGTACGGTGTCGTATGGAGAATAATCCCCCGGGCGTCCACACGTGTAATCCCTTTGATTTCCTCCGGATCCAGTTCCTGATAATTCATCATGATCTGCTGGCCCTGTTTAGTAAGCCGGACAATGCTTTCATGTTGCGAAAGAATGATCAGGGTCTTGATCAGGTGATCGAAGTGTTCCTGTATGCCCCGTGCGGATTGTCTGGCGTGCATAAACTGGCGGGTATTGAGATCAGCAATCGTCTGTCTTTTCACTTCGTTGTAAATGGAAACAAATGCGACGGCGCAGAGAGTCAGAATCACCAGAAGCACAAATACGTAATTTCGATACTTCACGATATCCCTCCTTTTTTGCGTCGCGAAAACGGCTGCTGATTGAGGTTTCCGGAATCTGGCAGAGGACTTGTTCTTCAGGTCATCAACGTAACCCGCCGGGGCGGGCTGGCGCTACTGTGTCACCAACTGGAAACTCTATTTAACAAACCTCCGGTGCATAATATTTCTCCGCAATGACTCCCGCCCGATCCTCTTTCAGCGCCTGCGGCAGGTGCGCCAGGATATCCGAGGCGATGATGCCGTCCTGGCCTTTTTCCGTCGCCGCCAGATCTCCGGCATAGCCATGTAGAAAAACGCCCTTGCGTGTGGCCAGTTCCGGGCTCAATCCCAGACCGTGCATGGCCGCGATACAGCCGGTCAGCACGTCGCCGCTCCCGGCGGTGGCCATCCCGGGATTGCCGCTTAGATTCACATATACCCGCCCGTCTGCAAGCCCGACCAGAGAATGCGCGCCTTTGAAAACCACCGTGGAATTCATTTTCCGCGCCGTATCGCGCAGGACGCCAATCTTGTCGGCATTTACCTCGGCGACGGTCCTGCGTGACAAACGCGCCATCTCGCCCGCATGCGGCGTTAAAATCGTCGCCGCTTTCCTTTTGAGCAGGATTTCCGGTCGCTCGGCAATCGCGGTGAGGCCGTCGCCGTCTATCAGCAGGGGTTTGGAAATAACAGCAGCCAGTTCCCGGATCAGCTTGGTCGTCTCATCCTGCAGCGACAGGCCGGGGCCCATCACCACCATATCGGCTTTTTCCGCCAGCGTAAGCAGTTCGGGCTTGGCCTTAAGCGACAGACTGAACGCGGCGGTTTCCCGCTGCGGTATGAACACGATTTCACGACCGGACTGCGCGACAAACGGAATCATCGACGCCGGCGCTGCAAGACGCGCATAGCCCCCGCCCGCTCTTAAAAAAGCCATGGCCGAAAAATACGGCGCGCCGAAGTAATTTGCGCCGCCGGCAATAAACAAAACATCACCCATCGCCCCTTTGTAAGCTTCGGCGGACCGCGGCGGAAGGGGCACCAGGCCGTTCGTCCGAATCGTCAGATCGTCCCGGTCATACAATGACGGAGGAAAGGAAATATGCGTAACGGTTAACTCTCCGCCATATTCATAGCCGGGATAAAGCATGTTACCCAGTTTGGGCAGGCCGAAAGTAATCGTATGACCGGCTTTTACAGCAGCGCCCATCATCTGGCCTGTGTTGCCGTTGATTCCGGAAGGAATATCCAGGCTGAATACGGGCTTCCCGGAAGAATTAATCAATGCAATGACATCGGCGGGCATACCTTTAACTTCCCGATCCAGTCCGGTTCCGAACATCGCGTCGACCACGGCATCGCAGTGCATCAGGTCAAGCCGGACTTCCGATGCCTTTGCCAGAAGTTGAATATCCAGGGAGAGGTTGCAGGCAATTTCATAATTGATCGCAGCCGCTCCGGTGTATTTTTTAGGAGAGGCTACCAGAAAGACTTTCACCGATGCCCCCAACGAGAAGAGCAGGCGCGCCGCGGCCAGGCCGTCGCCGCCGTTATTGCCCGCCCCGCAGAAAATCAAGATTTTTTTTCCGCGAATGCCGATTTTCTGCCTGAGCAGCGTGACCGACACCAGTGCCGCGTTTTCCATGAGAAGTTCTTCGGCAATACCCAGTTTTTCAATGGCGTACCGATCCATCCCGCGCATTTGTTCCACAGTGGCCAGTTTCATAGTGCAACCTCTCTTTTCAGGATTTGGTCTGGAAAAATCCGGCAAGTAGTATAAGATAGCACACCAGTTTTGCCAATACAATTTTTGGGAGGGTTCATGCCGTCCATTTCGGAAATTATTCGCCGGCGCTATTCATGTCGCTCCTATTCGGTCCGGCCGTTGGAAGATTCTGTCCTGCATACATTCAAAAAGCTGGTCGACGCACCTTACAGAGGACCGTTTGGAAATCAACCACGTTTTGCATTGATTGCCATGGATATGCTTCCCCGTGACGAGTGGAAAAAACTGGGCACATACGGCGTCATCAAAAATGCACATTTGTACTTAGCAGGCATGATCAGCCCCGCACCCATGGCTACCTGTGATTACGGATACTGCAAGGAAAATTTGATTTTGAAAGCCGCCGAACTGGGTTTGAATACCTGCTGGCTGGGCGGCACTTTCGCCATCAGTGCCTTCGGGCGCGCGGCGGGCATGCGCCGCGACGAATTGTTGCCGACCATAACACCCGTCGGCTACGCGGCCGAACGCCGGAGTCTGACGGAGCGCGTCATGCGCGGATTTGCCGGTTCCGATCATCGCCTGGCCTGGGAAAAGCTTTTTTTCAGCGGCAATCCCCAAACACCGCTGACAACCGAAAAAGCAGGGATATATCAGGAAGTTCTCGAAAATGTCCGCCTAGCTCCTTCCGCATCTAACAAGCAGCCCTGGCGCCTCATTTTCGACAAAAACCGAAACACTTTTTTATTTTACCTTGCCCGCAATGTCGGTTACCGGCTCCTGAGAGATTTCTCCCTGCAGGAGATCGACATGGGCATTGCCATGTGCCATTTTGACCTGACTGTAAAAGAACTGGGGATTGCCGGTAACTGGCGGCAGGATAACGCGGTGCTCCAGGAAAAATCGTGGGAGTATATGGCCAGCTGGCAGGAGGGATGAAGAAGTTTGACGCAGGATCTTTTACGGGTTGTTGCCATTAGTCCATGATCAAAACTTTCGCTCCACGGATAACGCCCGCTTTCAATTCCGCAAGAGCCCGGTTAGCATCGTCAAAGGCATATTCCTCCACATCCGGGATAATGGGAATGCGGGCGGCGATCTCCAAAAAGTCTTCAATATCCCGACGCGCCACGTTGGCCACGCTCTTGATTTCCTTCTCCTGCCAAAGGTGCAGCGGATAGTCGAGTCTGAGCAACTCGTCCTTGTCGATCTCTTCCTTGCGGATGGCGTTGATTACCAGCCGTCCGGCGGACTGAAGATTTATCAGCGCTTCTACGATCGGGTTCCAGACCGGCGTGGTATCGATAATCGCGGAAAGCTTCTGCGGGCTTTTTTCGATGGTATCCCCGGCCCAGAACGCACCGAGCTCTCGCGCATGCTCCCGCTCCCGCCCGGAGCGCGCAAAGACAAAGACATCGGATCGCGGATATAGATAACGGGCCAGTTGCAGCACAAGATGGGCCGAAGCGCCGAATCCCGTTAGCCCCAGAGGTTCGCCGTCGGAGAGGTTCGTCAGACGAAGCGATCGCCAGCCGATAGCGCCCGCGCATAACAGCGGCGCGGCCTGCGCATCAGAAAACATTTCAGGAATGGGAAAAGCAAAATCTTCGGCTACGGTCACGCACTGCGCATACCCGCCGGGAATATCCCGGCCGGTGGCCTTGAAATCCGGGCAGAGATTTTCCATGCCGCTTGCGCAATACCGGCATTTTCCGCAGGCCCAGCCGATCCAGCCGATGCCGACTCGCTGACCTCTGGAATACTTCACGGCTCGCGGGCCGCATTTCTCCACTCTGCCGACAATCTGGTGTCCCAGAATAAAGGGAAAGGATACGGGAGGGGTTCGGCCTTCGATCTCATCGAGTTCCGTATGACATACGCCGCAGGTGGCAACTCGAACCAGAATCTGCCCTTCGCCGGGTGTCGGATCGGAAACTTCCACAAAAGAAAGCGGCTGTGGATTGTCGCGAATATTCGTGATTTTCTCCAGCACAGCCGCCTTCATTGCTTTCCTCAGCCGAATTGATGATTTCGCGGATCAGCCCTTTAAAGCCGCCGGCATTTTCAGGGGCACATCGACCGGTTTAATGTATTGGTCCAGAACGGGTCTTGTCCCGTTGACTTTAAGCTTATCAAACAGAAAGGCAAACTGCCGTTCCAGTTCAGCGCAGACACCGTCGCGGATATCCGCCGGCAAATGCCATAATTCCAGCTTGAACGGACCGAAGCCTTTCTTCCGGGTTTTATAAATAAACTGCTCTTCCGTATCTTTTTCTTTCCACTCGTCCTTCATATTGGTTTTCAGATGATCGTAAATCTTTACCCGCAGGTCGGCCGGGAATCTTTTACTGTCAAAAATCATATTCTGAAAACCGGTCGCCAGATGGATTTCAGCCGTTCCGGTAGCGGGGAAACGGTCGAACGCTTCATCCGGCAGCGTGGATGCGCCGTGCTGCACCGCGCCGGACAAGCCGTATATTATCCGGGAGGTTTCCGACAATTTTTCCAGAACGTCGAAATCAATTTTAACCTTGGCCACCGTCCCATCCGCCAGCGGAACGCCGCCATGCGTTGTACCGGTTTGCACGCTGATCTTGCTGATGCCTTTGAAGGCGTCGCCGCGTTTTTTGAGTTCTTCCAGATAACCGTCCATGAAAACCTGCAGCTCTTCAACCGTACTGTTTTTGCCGCCGACTTCGCCGATTTCGCCGCCCACGGAGATCGTGATCCCTTCCGGTTCCAGATCGCGGATCATGGTGGTCAGCTCCGCCGCCAGTGAAAAGTTGGTCCGCTGCTGATCCTTGACGGTGGGTTTGGACAGATCCACCAGGGTGGAGGTGTCGATATCGATGTTGTAAAAGCCGGATTCAATGGCTTCCCAGATCAGGTTCTTCACAGTCTGCGTTTCCTTGTCCGCATCCGCGGCGAACTTCTTTGCATTCAGTTGAAAATGATCGCCCTGCAGGAACACCGGGCCTTGCCAGCCGGCCTTGACGGCCGCTGCCGTGATTGCGCAAGTGTATTCGAAGGGTCGCTGTTTGGTGTAGTCAATTTCCGATCGGGCGATTTCAAAAATCACAGGCCCTACGTTCCCTTTGATCGCAGCGCGGAATACGGCCTGAGCGACATCATAGCTTACCCCGCGGATATTGATGGCCGGAACGGTACATCCTTTCACTTCCTTGCGGCCCATGGCCTCGTAAAGGGATTGAATCGACGCGGACAAAATACCCAGCGCCGCCGCGCCGCGCCGGATGAGCCAGCCGGCGGCTTCCTTGGTCGCCGCATCGGGACTGAACACAACCGTATAAATCAAATCGTCAATCAATTTGTTCCGAAACCGGCCGGGATCCAGCACGCGGACATCGCCGCCGTCGCAGGCCAGTATGGCATCGCACCCTTTTTTCAACTGATCCTTGTTTTCGTAAATCATGGCTGCTCCTTTAATCTCTGATTATTGCGACAGGAATTGTCCCGCCATCGTCACTTCCGTCGCCGAGCCGATGTAAATCGGCGAACGCTGATTCACCGAGGTTACCTTCAGTGAAAGAATATCGTCCTTTCCGTCGGTGGCCTTGCCTCCTGCCTGTTCCATGATATAAGCCATGGGTTGCAATTCAAACAGCAGGCGCAATTTTCCCTGCGGTGATTTCTTCAGGGCGGGGTACGTGAACAAACCGCCCCGCTTGATGATCACCTGATTGATGTCGGGCACGAACCCGCCGCTGTAACGCAGCTTGTAGCCGTCCGCCTCCAGTTTGTCGATAAACTTTAAATGCGCTTCTGTCCAGTCCTTGCGGAGACCGCCTGGCGAAAAGATCGATCCTTTCTCCTTGAGGACGATATTCTCCTCCGACAGGACATATTCCCCTTCGCGGTCCAGAACAAATTCATGCGCCCCTTTGCCGGCCGAATAAATCATCGTGATCAGTGGACCATACGTAATGTAAAGCGCCGCCACCATGGAATTCCGTCCGGTGTCAAAAATGGAATTCCTATGGATGCCGATGATGGTGCCGATGGCCAGATTGGTGTCCACCAGAGACGATCCGTCGAGCGGATCAGCGGTAACGATGTATTTCTCATTGCCTTTGCCGATCGAAACAATATCTTCCAGTTCTTCGGAAGCGTAATGGCTGACAAACCCGGAATGTTGCAGTTTATTTTTTAGAATATCATCGGATGCGCGGTCCAGCGCCAGTTGTTCTTCACCGTAGACATTCTTAAATCCCGCCAGTTTCCGGTTGGATTCATGAATTTTCGCGGAAATGTATTTGCCGACAACCGCAATCTGCCAAATGAGGCGTCGAAGTTCCACTTCCACGCCCGCCATCCACATGTGGCGTCTCAGGTCTACAATGTTTCTGGTGTAATCATTGATGCCTTCTCCCATAGTTGCTCCTTACCTTTTCTCCTCTCCCTTGCCCGCCAGGATCTTTTCCAGTGAATTTTTCAGATCAACCAGCGAGTATGGTTTAACCATTGCTCCGACAAAGCCGTATTTCCAGTATTCTTCGATTACCGGATCATTCATGTAGCCGCTGGATATAACGGCTTTCACCTCCGGATGTGCATCCTTCCAGCGACGGATAGCTATTTCGCCCCCCTCATCGCCGCGCATCGTCAAATCCATGATAATCAGCGCAAAAGGATTGCCGTCCTCTTTAGCCCGTCGATAGTATTCCATGGCTTCGCCATGACTTCCAGCCGTTACGACATGATAGCCTATATGTTTGAGCATGCTGCCGGTCACGTCCAGCAGAACCTGCTCATCATCAATTAAAAGAATATTTGGTTTGACGGAGCCTCCGGCGTCATGCTTCATCGCCGGCTTCTGTTCATCTTTTTCATCGCTCGCCGCCGGGATGTAAACCGTGAAGACCGTTCCCGCGCCGGGAGTCGATTCGACCATGATCATGCCGTCATGGTTTCTCACCACCGAATAGCAGATCGCCAGCCCCAGTCCCATCCCCTTGACACTGCTCATTTGCTTGGTGGTAAAATAAGGGTCAAAAATTCTTTTCAGGTGTTCCTGCGATATCCCCATGCCATGATCCCGTACATGCCACTGAACATACCGCCCCGCCTTCAGGGTCTGGAACTGATTCTCCTTCAGATGAATATTCCGGGCACCGATTTCGATGACGCCTCCCTGTGGCATGGCTTCCGCGGCATTGGTAGCCAGGGAATGAACGACCTGGTGCATCTGCCCTTCATCAATTTGCGCCGACCAGAGACCATCTGGAAAATCAAACTGACAAACAATATTTTTACCGCTTAAGGAAAACTGGACGGCGTCGCGGATTACACTGTCAATGGACACGGTCTTCCTCTGAAAAGAACCTCCCCGGGAATAGGTAAGCAGCTTCCGGGTCAACGCCCTGGCTTTCATGCACTGATCTTCCGCGGCGACAATCCGCTTAAAAACGGGACTTTCCGGAATGGTCTCCATTTTGGCCAGCGCGAGCGATCCGAAAATCGCCGTCATAATATTGTTAAAATCATGAGCGATGCCGCCGGCCAGAAGGCCAATGGATTCCAGTTTCTGGGCTTTGGCTAATTCCGCTTCCATAAATCTGCGAACAGTGATGTCGCGTCCGATACACTCGAAATGCATCAGGGCACCGGCGTCGTTACGGACGGCAATGACCGTAAATTCCATCATGATGGTCTGTCCTTCACTGCCCGTGCAGGCGATGATGACATTTTTCAAAACATTTTTCGTGTTTTTTTTGTCTTTGAACAAAGCCTTCCAGGTTTTCAGATGATCATCATCGATCACTTTCATCCGAACCCGATTGTCGGTCAGATAATCGTCTACAGCATAGCCGAATATGGTTTTTGCGGCATCATTGATATAGACAACTCGGCCGCTGGCAGCCTCCATACGAAGAATTGCTTCATCCGCATAATGCGCGAGCCGCTCGTAGACGGTTTTTATTTCCTGATTCTCCGCTTTCACACGGCTCAGCTCCGTAAAGTCACGGATATTGACCGCAATCCCCGCCATGTTGCCTTCGCCATCATGATGAACAGTGGCGTTAATGATGAATGTCTTTCGTTTTCCTTCCCCGCATTCCATCCGGCATACTTGATCCGATAATTCACAACCTGTTTGAGAAACCCTTTGAAAAACGGAATCACCCGGCAGGGATGCCGCTTCCGTGCATCTGAAGTTCCAGCGCGGGTCGCCGCATTCACAACCGATCATATCCTGACTTTTATAGCCGATCATCTTTTCCAGGGCTTCGTTTACATAGGTAATCCGCCCTTCCTTATTGATCATCATCAACCCGTCATCAACTATATGCAGCAGGTGGCCCAGATCACTATTCGATGCTTTCAGATTCGAAATATTCCACTCCAGATGTCGGATCTCGGACTGCAATTTCTTGATGGTTATTTCTTCCATGATTATTCTGTTTCCTCTGCGGGCTTCAAATCCTGCGGTTTCACTTACCGTAAATTATTAATCAAATATCCATTGCCTTGACAAGCAAATATTTTCAAAAGCTCTTTTTTATTTTGCCGCTGACATGACGTGATTCGATCCGAATCGTAAGCCGGCTGACCGGTTTTGACCCGACAGGGGATGGCGACCACAGGAACGAACCGGACAAAATAAAACCGCCGGACCCACATCCCGTGCTTATTCATTTGACAGACCGGTATATTTTACTTATAGTTATCCAATAGAATTGGTAGAATGTACCCTTGGAGAAGGGTTATACGATGAAGACTGGAAATTAAAAACCGGCATCTTGCTGAAGCTGTTTTGTTTCATTCGACCGGAGTAATTCGCAGGCAGCACGGAACTTTTTTATTGAGCTTTTTGAAAAAAGCAGGGGATACCAAATAAAAAAGAGGAGGATAAGATGAAACACCGGAAAGGCATTCTCGTTTTATCGGTTATCTGTCTCGCCATGTCGTGGGCATTGACTGTCAGCGCCGAGGACATCGTCATCGGCTTTTCAGGCCCCTTGAGCGGACCGGCGGCAGAATACGGACAGGACATCGTATACGGAATCGACATGGCGGTCAACGAAATCAACGCGGCCGGAGGCATTACCGTCAAGGGGAAAAAATATCTATTCAAGCTGGAAAAACTCGACGACCGCAACGATCCCACCGCCGCGGTCAACAACGCAAGACGCCTGCGGAATAACGGAGCCGTCGCGATTTACAACGGTGTTTTCACAACCATTGCGGCCATCGCCAAAATCAACGAAGAAAAAGGCCATGAATTTCTTTTGATGGCCTATACCAGCACACCCAAGGCCACGCAGTTGGGAAATAAGCTGCTGCTCGGCATCACTGCGCCGAACTTCCTGGTTTATGTCCAGCAGTTCGTTGAAGTCGCCCAGCGCAAGGGATATAAGAAAGTCGCCATGGTCGCCACCGCCGGCAGTTACGGAGAGGAATGGCGTGTCGCCTTCAGGGATTACTGGGAAAAAACCGGAGGTGTGATCACAACCGACAAGCCCGCCAATTATTATACGGAAACCGATTTTTCCGCCCCGCTAACCGCCGCGCTTGCCACCAAGCCGGACGCGCTGCTGATTGGAGGCCCATCGGCCACAACGGCTCTGGTCATTGAACAGTCGCGCAGCATGGGATTCAACGGCGGTTTCATCTGCATCGATCAGGCAAAACTTGATTACATGGGCAACCTGCTCAAAGGGTACAAGCTGATGAACAAATCCATCGGCGTTGCGGCTCCGCCCACCGTCAAGGTTCCCGTTTCCGATGAGTTCGATAGGAAATACAAGACCACGTACAAACGCATGGTCACCTCGGAGTGCTACAGAAATTACGGCGCGACCATCGCACTGGCCAGAGCCATCGAAGTGGCCGGCACGACAAAGGACGCGCGGGCGATCCGCGCTGCCTTCCCCAAAGCGCTGCCAATCCTCGGCGATAGAATTCCGACAGAGATATTCGGCGTCGCCGATAACGGTCGTCTCCTGATTAACGGGTCTGTCCAGACGGTTGAAAACGGTCAGCTCAGCCCACCGGAACAGTACTTCTGGTGGATCAAAAGCGATAAGGAATGGGAACAGATCAAAAAGCTTTCCAAAAGCAAGGCAAACATGCTTCGCTTCCATTCCAAAATCGGTAAGATCGAATAGAGTCCGATCCAATCCTCACCTTTTCCGGCGGCCTGTATCCGCGGGTCGCCGGGATTTTTTTACCCGGATTATCCAGTCGCCTGGCCTTGTCCTTCAAGGATCCGGGCATATCGGCCAGCAGTTTGCCGGGTACCTCGACGGGCCGGGATTCCCCGGTGCGGAAAACGGGATTATGCGAAAGCAAGGACCGGCTTTATTTACGCTCCGGTTCGGAATGTCTCTTGTCCGTTCTGAAACAACTGCCGACAAAGCTTTTGGCGTATTTTTTCATATCGGCGGCAATCTCGGTAATTTCTCCGTAATGGGTAAAAGCACGGTTGCGCGTTTCGGTAATGCCGATGGAGATGCCCATCACTGGAAACTGCGAAGCGTTGCCCTTGCGGTCAAACGATTTAATAAAGCCCTGTTTCAAGTCTGACGGGTCGTACAGGCTGGGAATGAGACTGTCGAACGCCCTGATGATTTCGCCGGCCGCCTCCTCCGCCAGTGCCGTATCAATAATAAACACGAAATCGTCGCCGCCGACATGACCGACAAAACTGCCCTGCGGCTGCTTGCTCTTGACCACCCCCAGAACAATGCGGCCGGTCATCTTGATCACTTCATCACCGCGGCTGAAACCATAGCGGTCGTTAAATGGCTTGAAATAATCGAGATCGGCGTAACCGAAAGCAAATTCCTTATTGCCGTCGATGCGCTCCTGAATCTCGTTATTAATGGAAATATTTCCCGGAAGTCTTGTCAGCGGGTTGATTTCGACAATCCGCTCCGAGCGCACAATGGTCAGATTGACGCGCGCAACAAAATCAGCATCCAGATCCTGCCTGCGGATGTAATCCTCGACCAGTAAATCCCCCCAGTCGGCGATAATAAATTCTTCCGGCAGGATGGCCAGAACCGGCAGTTGATGGAACATCGGATCGGACTTCAGGTCATTTAAAACATGGATGCCCACCGAATCATCACCGGCAATATTCATCACGATCAGATTGGGAATGGAATTATAGATATAGTCGAGAGCCGAAGGCATATTGTTGAATACGACCACCTGATACCGGTCCTTCAGACCGCGTGCAATGAGATTATTCAGAACAACATCTTTGCAGACGACAACAACAGTTTTCATATTCCAAACATGGTTCCTTCAGGTCCTGAATGGTTTTTCACAGAGCATCAGATGCAAAGCGGGTAAAACCTGAGGAGTGGTGCGCTTTTCTTAATACTGCAACGACGGAGCCACAGCGCAGTGAAGCAGATGATGCCTTTTCACGGACCATCAGGAGATGTCTTCGGCGGCTTCCATATTGTCTTCCATCTCCCGCAGGACGTCTTTAATGTCCTGATCGGAAAGCTTCAGAAGTTCGAAAGCCACCGGGTTGACTTCCGGCACGAATATTTCTCCGGCAAAACCAAAACCGCGCGCGCGCACCAGCAGGTCAGCCATGTGCACAATGGCCGTTTCCAGAGGCGCGTTTTTCGCCAGCGTGGGACGATGATGAAACTCAATGACTTCTATCAGATTTCGCGGAAAACGCCATTTCTCGGCCAGCCAGCCGCCGACGTCCGCGTGCGTCGCGTTAAACTGATTTATCTCGGCGTCGAAAATCGATGTCTTCTTCTCCTTGGACTCCTTCATGGCGTTTTCATACTGCTCGGCATATTCCAGAATTAATATCACCTTACCAATATCATGCAAAAGACCGGCAACGGATACTTCTTCCGGTTCCTTCAGGTTTTTCTTCTGGGCGATGACCCGCGAGGCGATGGCGCAGGCGAGCGAATGTTCGTACAACCCGCTCATTGTCTTTTGCATCAGCTCGAAAACGGAAACTCCCAGAAGCAGTCCTTTGATTACATTCAGCCCTAAAAGCATCGTTGCATGAGAAACGGAGGCAATTCTGCCTGGAAAACCATAAATCGCGGAATTGACCATTTTCAGCACCTTTGTCGTCAGAGCCGGATCGTTGGAAATGAAAGCACTGATTTCCACAATGGTAATCCGTGGTTTTTCAATAACGGCGGAAAGCCTCTTTAAAACGCTGGGCACAGTGGGCAGCGTATTAATGTTTTCCACTTTACGCCGCAATACTTTCGGATCAATGTTAGCCATAGAGACCTTCAATATGTTCCTGAACGATTTTTTTGATGGAATTCATGAAAGGTTTGCCCTCAACCAGAACAAATCTTGCTTCCAGATTGGCCAGCGCTTCCTCCCTGGGAATCGTCTGAACCGGCGGCCCATCAACGAATATACCGTTGATTTCCATGTCCTGAATTCTTTCAATCCACTTTTCAGTAAGTTCCGTGCCTTCGCCCAGCATGACCATGCCGTTTTTGCCCACGATGGGTTTGGCCAGTTTCATACCGGGCTCCAGTTTATCAACAGGAATTTTAGGCATTACATTAACCTTTCGAAGACCTTATGCAACCTCTCCCTGCTATGCAGCAAAAACTTCCATCCTTACTTGAAAGCAGGCATTGCCAGTTCTTTCTCAATTTTATCGGAATCGGCGGCATTAAACTGTAAAAGTCTTTTCAAATGATAAAAGGTATTTTCATCCATTTCCAGAAAGGACGCGATGGTTTCGTTATCTTTGGAGCGTAAAATCTTGGCTTCAATGCTGATATGGACATCCCGATTAAGCCGGAGATCAATGGAACATCTTTCATTCGTTTTAAATGTCTCAGGACTGACGAAACTAACCCCCGTCAAACTGAGATTCTGCGTCTCGACTTTTACGCTTTTGCCCCGAACAATGACGTTCAGTCCAAACTGGACGGGAACTCTGGTTCGCTTTCTTCGTTCTGGAATCATGGCCCCGACCTTTCTCATCTAATGCCGTGAAAGATGAATAACTTTAAAAAACATGAATACTTACTTCTCTTTTACATATTTTCACAACTGCTAATTTTGGTCAAGTCTGATTTTTCCCAAATCAGGAAATATTATGCGTTCACCTTCCAGCCGGCAGCCAAGCACCTCCACATGGATCTTTTGTAAAAGCTGGACGTACCGGCTTACAAACTCTTCCCGGACAATCAAAACCGCTGACGGGCAACCATCATCCGCAGACTGCCGCAGGAGCAATTTAGCTGCCGCAGCCAGTACGCTTTTTTCATCTCCGCCCGCGCAAACGTTGATTACATGAGAAATTCTGTCAGATCCGGGTTGCATGAGAAACAGGTCGATCTGTGTGTCATTCCCGACTTTAAACTTCCATCGCTGAAGAAGCAGCGCCAGATGGCGGACGATCGAGTCATGATCACAATCCTGAATCGGGACGGGAAAGTCGGGATCCGGCGGTAATCCGACAAAATCTTCACGAAAAGATACCTCTGAAAAATTCAGCAGGGTCTGAGGAGAGAACGATGCGAATGACTTGAGCTTTTCTATCTTGATTACAAACTGAGCCACCTGCAGGGCAAAACGACCGCTGGCAAGCACTCCGACAACCGCAACCTGTGAAAGCATCCCCCCGTCTTCCATCCAGGCCCATACCCCTCTATAATTTTCTTCAAACAGGGATTTTCCCACCCCTCTTTTTCCACCGCCGATTTTACCACGGTGAACCACGTAAATATTATTCTGTTCGTCTTGAGCGAAGGCCGCGCCGGTTTTGCGATCGATGCCCGTCCAGGGGAAATTGATCTCGGCCGTAATCGGCAGGTTGCCTGCTTTTTGAGGCTTTCCCGTGCCGAAGGCATTCCAGTATCGAACATCTTTTGTGGCCTGAGAAAACGTCCATATTCCCAGTTTCTTCGACCAGTTTACTTTTGCCGAAAAACTTGCTCCCTGATGCCCGAGTTTGACTTTAATCGTTTCATCCGTAAACGGTTTAAACCCCCAGGCAAAGAGCTTTGCGTATTTTCGAATCAAATGTTCGTCTTCAATAACCTTCAACATCCATTTATCCTAACAGTCCGCAGCTTTTGTAGGGAACGGTTTGAAACCGTTCCCTACGTTTTCCTACACTAATCCAGCCGTTTTTTGAAGCGTACAATTGCGCCGGTAAACACGGCGGCGCCCAGAATCGTAAGCGCCAGCACCTGCGTCCATAAAACGTTCAGTCCCACACCTTTGAGAAAAATACCCCGGATGATAACCAAAAAAAACCGAAGCGGATTAAGATATGTGATCCACTGGATAATTTGCGGCATATTGTCAATGGGGAATATAAAACCGCTCAAAAGCAGAAAAGGCAGGAGTACGAAAAAGGTTGTCATCATGGCCTGCTGACGGGTGCTGGCGATGGTGGAAATGAAAAGTCCGACTCCCAGCGTGCTGAGAAGAAACAGGATTGTCGTGCCGAAGAGCAGCAGCAGGCTTCCCTGAAGGGGAATTTCAAACCAGAAGAGGGCAAAGATCACGACGATCACCATCTGCAAAAGCGATATGATGATATAGGGAATCGTTTTGCCAAGAATAAATTCGTAGGATTTGATCGGCGTCACGATGAGCTGCTCCATCGTGCCGATTTCTTTTTCCCTGATGATTGCAATGGAGGTCAGGAGTAGGGAGGTCAGCATCACCAGAAACGAGACGATGCCGGGCACGAAGAAATACTGACTGTCCAGATTTGGATTGTACCAGGTGCGGATACGCGCGTCGATCCGGCCGTAGCTCATCTGCTGCGGATACAGCTCGGAAAGCGTTTTACGATTGTATGCGTCCATCACGGTAACCGCATAGGCAATGCGCATGGACGCCATATTGCTCATGGAACCGTCCACCAGAATCTGAACAGGAGCCGTCTTGCCGCTGCGAATCAGCCCCGCAAAATCATGGGGAATTTTGACAGCCATATCAATATTACCGGTAACAAGCATCTCCGCCATGTCCCGGTCGGACGAGAGATTTTGTGTAATGTGGAAGATGCCACTGGCCGCGAAGTTATCCGTGAGAGCGCGACTTTCGGCTGTGTGCGATTCATCAATCAGGGCCAGGCGGATATAACGGATATCATAATTGACCACATATCCAAAAACCAGCAATTGCAGGATGGGGGCGACAAACAGCAGCATCCGATTACGCTTGTCGCGAAAAAGCTGCAGGAATTCCTTGCGTACAAGTTCCCGAATCCGCAATAAGTTCACAGGCCCTCCTTTTTCAGTAAACGAAAATTCAAAAACGAAAGCCCGATGAAAAAAATGCCAAGAACCGCCATACTCGGCCACAAGTGCTCCAGACCGGTATTGCGCAGATAAACACCGACCAGAATGTCGATGTAATAACGTGCCGGAACAACATAGGTGAGAACCTGCAGAAAAGTCGGCATGTTGATAATTGGAAAGACGAAGTTGGATAGCAAAAGCGACGGCAGATAGGTAATCAGGATCGCGAGCTGGTTGGCAACCATCTGCGATTTGGTGGCGGTCGATATACACAGACCCAGCGAAATGGCCACACAAACATATAGCGAAGTGGCCGAAATCATCAGCCAGAAATTGCCTTTCATGACCACGCCGAAGAGAACCTGTCCCAGAATCATGGAGACCAGCACATCCGCTAACGCGATGCAGAAATAGGGAAAGGCCTTGCCCAGGTAGAACTCCGCGGCATTCACCGGCAGGGCTTTGATGGTTTCCATCGTGCCGTTTTCATACTCCCGCGCGATCACCAGCGAAGTCAGAAGCGCACCGACAATCATGATAATCACGGCAATGATTCCCGGAATAATGAAGTTGCGGCTCTCCAGATCTTCGTTAAACCAGACACGAACGCGCACGTCCACGGGTGGCCGGATCTTTTCCAGACTCTGCCGGTTGAGAAAATCAAAAAGCAGCTTTGTGTTGTATTGCTCGGTAATGGAAGTGATGTAGCTGCGGACAATGCCGGCGAAGTTCGGATCGCTGCCGTCCAGGATTACCTGAATGTGAGCGGTTCGCCCGGCGGCAAGTGTTCTGGTAAAATCCGGAGGGACGATCACGGCCACGGCGGCGCGTCCGTGATCCAGATCCTCAATGGCCTCTCGAGTTGACGCCCGATGGGCCAGGATATGAAAATAAGACGAGGAGCTTAATTTGCCGATCAAGTCGCGGCTGGTTTTCGTCCGGTCATGATCAATGACCACGGTTTCAACATTGTTGACATCAAGGCTCAGCGCGTAACCGAAAAGAATAATCAGGAGCAGCGGCATGGCAAAAGCCAGATAGAGGCTGCGGTAATCCCGAATCAGGTGATAAAATTCCTTACGGATAATCGCTGTCAGCCGAATTCTTTTCACACCGGATTCCTCATCATCAGTTGAATAAAAGCGTCGTTGAGATCAGCGTCCGCGGAACCGGGGCAGGCGCCGGCGATTATTTCCGCTGGTGTTCCGGAAGCCACGATGTTCCCCGCATTGATCATCACGATTCGCTCGCAAAACATGGCTTCATCCATGTAATGTGTTGTAACAAAAACCGTTACACCGCCACAAGCAAGCTGCCGGATAAAATCCCAGAAATGCCGGCGAGTAATCGGATCCACGCCGGAGGTCGGTTCATCCAGAAACAAAATTTCCGGCCTGTGCAGAAGGGAACACCCCAGAGCCAGCCGCTGACGCCATCCGGGCGGCAGTTCTCCCGTCAGACGGTTTCGCACTTCCTGCAAACGGGCCATTTGCAGGACCCAGTCGATGCGCTCCGGCCAGAGGTTTTCGTCGACACTGTAAACGCCAAGATAAAAACGAAGATTTTCATAAGGCGTCAGGTCTTCATAGAGGGAAAACTTCTGGGACATGTACCCGATGGAATGTTTGATCTCCTCAGGTTCGCGCACAATATCGAAGCCGGCAACCGTTCCGGAGCCCGATGTGGGCGTGATAATGCCGCACAGCATGCGGATCGTTGTGGACTTTCCGGAACCATTGGCGCCCAGAAATCCGAAAATCTCGCCGCGCTTCACCGAGAAGGAAATTTTATTCACCGCAACGAAGTTGCCGAACTTTTTTTCCAGTTGACGGATTTCAATAGCGTTAGAAGCTGAAGGAATCATGGGCCAGCTCCTTATCGACAGCCGTAATACGAGCAACCACCGCATCTTCCAGAGTAGCATACTCTCCACGCAGATCGGCGGGTGTTTGCAGATTCAACAGGACACCGTTGTGCAGAAGAGCCGTCTGGTCGCATTTTTCCGCTTCATCCAGGTAGGCAGTGGAAACCAGAATGGTCATTCCTGACTCTTTCATGCGAAAGAGAATGTCCCAGAATTCGCTGCGGGAGACCGGATCGACGCCGTTGGTTGGCTCATCCAGAATCAAAAGCCGCGGTTCATGCGCCAGCACGCAGGCCAAGCCAAGCTTCTGCTTCATGCCACCGGAAAGATTGCCGGAGGGGCGATCCACAAAAGGCAGCAAATTGGAAAATCCAAGATACCGCTCTTTGCGCCTTGATCGTTGATCGCGGGGTACTTCAAAAATATCCATAAAGAAGTCTATATTTTCTCCCACTGTCAGATCCGTATAAAGTCCAAATCGCTGAGGCATGTAACCCATCAGATGTTTGATGGAATTCTTTTGAGTGACAACATTCAGGCCGTTTACAAAAATTTCGCCCTGCGTTGGCTTGATCATGGTGGCAATCAACCTGAGCAGCGTTGATTTTCCGGCGCCGTCGGAGCCCACCAGGCCCAAAATGCACCCCTGCCGAACGTTGAAGGACACCTGTCTGAGCGCATCAACGGTATTGAAGCGGACAGACACATCTTTGACTTCAACCATCGGAAAGGAAGCCGGGGCCGTCCTCATGTTGTGCGCCTCCAGCGTTATTTCAGCCGCGCATCCGCGGGCATGCCGGCTTTGAGTTCATGAGCGGGATTATCGATAGAAACTTTGACCAGATAAACCAGTTTGACCCGCTCTTTTTTGGTCTGGATGATTTTGGGTGTAAATTCGCCTTCGGGAGAAATGAACGCCACCGCCCCGGCAAAGGATCTATCCGGGAACGTGTCGATTTTGACTTCGACCGGTTGTCCATGCTTGACCTTTCCGATTTGTGTTTCCGGAACGTATATTTTCAAATCCACACGCGCCAGATCAGCCACAGTAATCACTTCTCTTCCGGCGTTCACCGTCTCTCCGGGTTCGATATTGCGACTGACGACAACACCGTTCATGGGTGATTTCAAACGGGTATATCCAAGCTGTACGCCCGCCTGATCCAGGGCTGCCCGGGCTACTTCCACCTGTGCGGCGGCTGTTTCGATATCCTGACGGGCAACGTCCATTTTCGTCAGATTTCCTTCGGCAAGTTTGAGCAGTGATTGAGACTCTATCAGACGGGACTGGGACACATCATAACTGAGCTTCATGGAGTCGCGCTCTTTTTCGGTTACTACCCCCTGCTGAAAAAGGTCTTCATAGCGCCGGTAATTTTTCCGGGCGTCGGCCAGCAGATCTTCAGCGTTTTTAACACCGGCCTGCGCGCGGGTAACTTCCGCCGGCAGGGTCCTCTGATAAGTGGACAGAACGGTTTCCGACTGCTTTTTAGCCTGCCGGGCGCGCTCCAGATTGGCCTTGGCCTGGTCATAGCGCGTCTGATATTCGGAACAATCCAGTTCAGCAATCAGGGCGTCTTTGGTTACGGTCTGACCTTCCTTTACATGAACGGTTGAGACACGGCCGGGTGCCTGGAAAGAAAGATTGGCCTGCGTGGTTTCAATCGTTCCGGAAAAAAACATTTCATCGGAACGGCCGTTGATTCGACTGAAATAGACGAACAGTCCGGCCGCGGTCAAAAACAGGACAAAGGCTATGATGATGATTTTCTTTTTCAACGTTTTCCTCCGAATTCTTTTTGGATGGCTTTGAGAACGAGCTTGGTCACTTCCTCCTCCGTTGAGCTTTTCAATTTTTTGTCATAACGCTTAACGGCATGCGGAAGCCACGATTGCCGGTCTTTGATTGGTGAAACTTTCTTGAAGAAAAGAATGGTCCCCATGATCATGCTGTGAACGAGGAAGGGGGAAACATCCGTAAAGAGTCCCTTCTTTCTTCCGTCTTCAATGATTCCGGTCAGAATAATCAGAACCGAGGCGATGTCCTCCGCTACGACACGGGGCAGATGAGCGGCGTCCGAAGCAACTTCCCGCAGCATAATCGACGGAAGTTCCGGATTTTTGTCTACAGCAAAAACAATGGAAGAAATGTAGGCGGCAAGTTTTTCCCGTGGAGCACCGGCTGCGGCTACCGCATCGGCAATCTGCCTGGCAACATTGCCTAAAACCTGGTGAATGACACTGGCATACAGTGCGTCTTTGTCCCCGATTTGATAATAGAGCGTGGCTTTGTTTACCCCTGCGCGCCTGGCGATATCGTCTACATGCGCGCCGCTGTACCCGTTTTCGGCAAAAGCGGCCCGTGCCGCAGTCAATATTTTTTCAACCGTTTTACTTGATTTTTCGGCTATCGTATCTTTTTTCATGATTTATTTCCGACAACGCATCGCATCATTTTCAACCGATAAGTTTAACCGAATGGTTAAATAAATTTTACCGGATGTCAAGTTGATTTTTTTAGGAATGTTTTGACCTGCGCAGCGACAAATGTTATGGCATCTTCAATACCCGCGGGGAGGAAGTCTAAAATGTTGAATTTTTTACCGCACTGGTTGATCGGTGCCATCTCCATGACCCTTTTAACCCTGAATGTTGTTTTTTGGGTCGTGTTTTTATTTGTCTTTTCCTTTTTGAAATTTTTACTGCCGATTGCCCCTTTGCGCCGCAGACTGGACAAAATCCTTCTGCGGATTGCGGAAAACTGGATTAGTGGCAATGTCCGGTGGATGAATCTCACACAGAAAACCGTCTGGGATGTCAAAGGTAATGAAGGTCTCGATGATCAGGGCTGGTATCTGGTAGTCAGCAATCATCAGTCGTGGGCGGATATTTTTGTCCTGCAAAAGCTTTTGAACCGCCGCATCCCGCTTTTGAAATTTTTTCTCAAGCGGGAATTGATCTGGGTACCCCTGATGGGGCTGGCCTGGTGGGCGCTGGATTTTCCCTTTTTACGCCGTCACAGCGCCGAATACCTGAAAAAGCATCCCGAACAGAGGGGAAAGGATTTTGAAACCACCCGCAAAGCCTGCGAAAAATTTTCACAAATCCCGACAAGTGTCATGAATTTTCTGGAAGGAACCCGCTTTACAGTGGCCAAGCATCTTCAGCAGAACAAACCTTATGAATATCTTTTAAAGCCCAAAGCAGGCGGCATCGCTCTGGCGCTCAGCGTCCTGGGTGATAAGTTCCACTCCCTGCTCAATGTGACGATCGTTTATCCCGACGGCATTCCGACCTTCGGGAGCTTTTTGTGCGGTAGAGTAAAAAAGGTCATTGTCCGAATTTCATCAATGGAAATACCGTCGCATTTTCTGCACATGGATTATGAGGGCGACAAGGAATTTCAGGCGGCCTTTCAGCAGTGGGTGCAGGACTTGTGGAAAGATAAAGATCTTCAGATCGCATCACTGCTTGCAGGGTCGAAAGCGTGACGACATTCCCGTCCGTCTGATATCGAAGTTCTTATTGATTATTTAACAAAATCAACCGGAACCACGGACAGTTTGTGAACCCCCGCCACTTCCCCGGCAAAAATGATCATGAACGGGATTTGTCCTCTGGGAGGTATTCTGTCTTCCGAAGCTTTTCCCGTCTTCATGCTGGCCATCAGTCCGTCTGCATCCAGGGTTTCCAGCTTGGAATCAATCAAAATACTGCCGCCAAAAGATTCCATGGAGGTAATCACCGAGCCTTCTGCATTATAAAGATTGGCTGCAATCTTTATTTTGGAAACCGGATAAGAGGCGTTATTCTCAGCAATTCCTTCGATCACCCGAATGCTTTTTTGCATCTTTGTATTGTAAATCAGCCGTTGTCGGACATTATATAATTTAATCTCATCGGTTGATGATGTAATCGCGCTTTGCTTGGATTTAAAAATATTCCCGGGACCTGTCACGAACAAGTTGGAGGTAAAAACGAAATACCCCGCCACCAGCAAAGCGATCAGAATGAGTAAGACCCATATCCATTTTCCGACACCGGCCTTCTTTTCCGGCGAAAAATCATACGGGCTGGAAGTTTTAGATGATTTCTTCTCCGCTTCAGACTCCGGTAATATTTTTTTCTCCGCCGACAGAGGTGACAGCGGCACTTCTGCCAGCACATCTTCGGCGGGTTTTGTTGTTCCGTCAAACCTCGTCATTGTTTTGAAACTTTCCAGCGGTTTCACACTCTGGGGAACGGCAACTCTTGAAATAGTATCCGTCTTCTTTTCATCGTCCAGAGACATTAACGGAGATAATTTCTCGCGACCGGAATCCTGCTGATCCGTGAAATCCAGCGGGCCGGTTCCGGTAGTCCGGGGAATAAATTCGTTGACGTTGGACATGGATGTTTTGTCTTTGGGGATTGCGGCATCGATTGCTGTCTCGGACTTCAGGACGGGTGTTCCGGCCTTCCAGCCAGGCACATTCAGATATGAAGGCTGAAAAGCCAATCGATCATCCGGTTCAACGGAAACGGCTTCTTTTTTTACCTCGCTCCCCTTGGGGAGAGGAGAGGACGCGTCCGTTTCCTCAATGGTGGACAAAAAAGCGTCCAATTCCCGTTTTTCCCGCTGTAAATCAAACATCTCACTTTTGTTATCCATTCAATCGCCCTTCTGAAAGTTTGATCTTGTTCATGATGTCTGTGCCTGAAAAAACCATACTAATTTTTTTCAGCCTGTTGGGATACTTTTTCTCCGCGCTTATGAAACATGTCCTGAACCGGAATGCGAATAATTTCATTGCAGACGCGACATATAAAAATCATCGATGAACCCTTTATCTCTTCCGTCTCAATGAGATATTTCTCTCCACAATCCTCACAAAATACGATCATCTTCAGGATACCCGCCGTTATCTCTTTCAGCTCCCAAACCGATTAACTTGCCTTCTCCGCCAAAATCTCTAATAGTTGAACATCCATGTCCTAGTGACCTTGATAACTCCGCTACTGCCTCGCGCTTTTCAGAATGCGAATTTCTTCCTTGAGAGCGTCTATTTCTGAACGGAAATTCTTCTTGATCTCCTCCAGCGCGTAGGCAAATGCCTCATGGGGAGGAAGATCCTTGATCATCGCAGTTGCATCTTTTATTTTCTTGCCGGCCTCGGGTACGATATCAGAAAATGCCTCTAACGGTTCCTTCAGGATAATATCCGATCCTCTTAAAGCCGCTTCAATTTTTTCTTCCTGGCGGATTTCCATAACAGGCTCTGACTCAACGACAGTCTTTCCGATGATTGCATCGACGACCGGCTTTTCCTCAAACATTTCAATCCCGGCAAACGGGGAATGTTCCTCTTTCACGACCTTTTCCGTCGTAATCTCAGCAATCGGTCCACTCTCAGAGGCTGTAATCTCAGCTATCGGAAGTGTTTCTTCTTCCATTACTTTCCCGATGACAGCCTCCGCAACCGGTTGCTCGCTGACTTCCTTCATCTCCGCCAGCTCCGCAATGGGTTTTAAAATCTCTTTTTGATCTTCCACTGATTTTCTTTCCCAAGGCTCCATATAGGGAGCTTTCAGGTCTTGATCGACGGCCTCGGGAATTTCCGCCTCTCGCGAAGATTCGAGATCCGTACTTTCTGCCCAAACCCGGTACTTTTTAATATTGTCGAGCAATACAACATGCTTTTTAGCTTCCGTCATCCCATCCGAAACCATAACGCTTTCCAGATTATCGTAGATATACAAAAGCAAATTTATGGAATCCTGATTAGAACGAACCCCTCTGACTCGAATATACCGGCCGAGAAACCGCATAATTCTCAAGAAACCCTGAATCACGCGATCACCCGTATAAAGCAGATACAACTTATTAATTTCGTCTTCCAACTGTTCCAGGATAGAATCATTGATTTCCCATTCAATTGAAAGAATAATGCTTTTCATGTCTTTCAACGGGGAAAGGAGTATGGACGATGGAGGGGAGGCTATATCCCCCGGGGCCTCTTGTGTTTTTAATCCTTTTTCCTGTTCCGTCTCGGCGATAATTTTCTTTAAATCCTCCGTCTCTTTCTTCTCTTTGACGGAACCAATATCTTTGTCGTCTTCGCCGAATATTGCGGAGAAGCGCTTTTCAATTTCAGAAATAAATTCTGATTTGTCCTGCGCCGGCTTTGATTCTGAAACAACCTCGCTTTGAGGGATAGCTTCTTTAACGGCTTGCAGCTCCTGAAAACCTTCCTTGGCATCGGCCGGCGCATTTACCACAACTTTCTGCACGGCTGGCTGGGGAGAACCGGAGTCTTTCTCTTTTGACAAAAAGGGATCATCGGCAAAAAGACTGTCCAGACGGCTTTCAACTCCCTGAAGAAATGACGATTCTTCTTTGCTTTTCATTTTAAGGCTCCTGTTTCAGTTGCTTTTCCAGAGACGACATCGTGTAGTAAATGATTTTTTTTAGGGTCAGAATAACATTGTGCCCTTCCACAGCGCTGGCTTCAAATGCGGGAGCTTTCAGCTCTGAATTTAAATCGTTTTCCAGAGTTTCCACATCCAGTATTTCAATGCCCTGATTGGCAAGATCTCTTTTGTTGTATTGAATTACGAGCGGGATTTCCCGAATGTTTTTATTGTACAGAGTCAGATTTTCTTCCAGATTGCGGATGGAAATAATATTTTTGTTACGGCGTTCTGCCGCCGAATCCGCGACAAAAACAACTCCGTCGACTCCTTTTAATACAAGTCTTCTCGTTGAGTTGTACTTTACCTGGCCGGGAACGGTATAAAGCTGAATTTTGACGTCATAACCGCTGATTTTCCCCATATCAAACGGGAAAAAATCAAAAAACAACGTGCGATCTCCCTGCGTTTTTACTGTGACCATCTCCGAATTAACCTGAAGACGGCATTTATCATAAATATATTCAAGATTCGTTGTCTTGCCGCACCTTCCAGGCCCATAGTAAACGATTTTGGCTTGAATAACCTTATCTTTTAAATTAATGAACGCCAAACTTGCCACCCCCTGCGGTCTCAAAGCCTTCTCAAGGCCATATGCACTTTCATTTGAAAACTTGAAAGTTACAAAGCCAACAATTCTAGTAATTCTTCCACTACCTTTGACATTTTCAGTCTGAGGAAACCAAGGGATATCTGATTATTAAAGATATTCACCAGCAACAGCTCCTCGTTGACTTTGCAGAAATAGATATTCTCTTTTTCTCCTTTATGAAACAGAAGAGAAAATTCGTCTTCACCAACAATCCTGGCCATACAGCTCATTGCCCCGAAATTGGCGGCGGCCAATGCGGCCAGCGAATACAAATCTATGGTCTCATTCCCGTTATTGATCGACGCAATCACATTACCGGCCGTATCAATCAGCATCACGCTCTGAACACCGGAACCAATAAGATTTTCAGTTAAAGTATCATGGATTTTGTCGAGTTGCTTTTGACCTAAAATCATATTTGTATTTCCTTTTATTCAGAATGTGTATGCTCAACAGTGGGAGCATACCAAATTTAACGTCTTAGAAACAGTGACGACGGACACAATGATACGGTCAATCGTTATCAGAAGCATACTAATCAATATCCCATAATTTATTCACCGTCGGGCCTGATAACATCAAAATGGAGCGTTGAAAAGGGTCGAAAAAGGCCAAAACGGAAATAAATTATAATCTTTGAAGTCCTATTATTATATTTAAGAATTTTTTTCAAGGATAGAACTTGCAATATCTTTCATTCTTTTTACAAGTTCATCTGTATCTTTAATCTGTGTAGCCCTGTTCAGCGAAATACCGGACCGAGTGGCAAGCTCCATGCGTCCTTTAAGGCCTGACTGTTCCTGAACAATTTCAATAATCCGCACCAGTTTTTCTCCCATGATCCTATATCCCCCCCCCGGAGTGTATTAAGAAACAACCGCGTCTTCAAAAGCATTGATAATGGCAGGCAAAACGACGTTCAAAAGAAGCCCGAGCTTTACAAGCTTTTTGTTGACGGTTATCGTCCACTGATAGTCGCCGAACGGTATCACCAATACAGCCATATTGCCAGCAACATCGACATAGTAATACTGCCCCAGCTCCGCGGGATAGGTTTTCAGCGCATTGCGAATAAAGGCGGTGGCGTCGTTTAACAATGTCGCCTCGGCAATGTTGGCCTGATCGGTGGAAATCAGCACCTGACCGTCCTCTGTCGTAATAATACATGAGGCGACAAAGCCCTCCCCCAAATCCTTTTTTAAGATGTCCATGCAAACATTCAATTTCTGGATATTCATTGAGCCTCCTTAATTTTCTCTTCTCATCCGATATTCATATCATTAAAAGTTTTGATGACTTTGGGCATAATGACATTGCGCAAAAGACCTAACGTGCATTTGGTGTTATTAAAGACGATACACCACTGATGCTCTCCGATCAGCAGGGCTACGAGAGTCTGCTGACCTTTCAAATCCAGAATAAAGTGATCCCCGAGTTCCGTCGCCGTGTTGGCGGAAAAAGCGTTTTTCATGTATTTGGTCAATCTCAGAAAAGCTTCAGCCGTTTCCGGGAGCGTATGATAGGAGGCCATGATCTTGCCTTCATTCATATTGGCGATGCTGGCTGCGATCAAACCATCTTTCATATCTTTACTCATGATATTCAGGCACGCACTGAGCTTAGCACGCTCAACATCATCAGCAACGACCTCCATGTCATCCATATCGTCAACGGCTTCCAGATCGGCCTGATCGCCATTGTCCTGAACTTCATCGCGGCGCCGAGAGCTTTCCATCAGGAGCAGCATGAGATTTTTATCAATTTTTCTGACTACACTGCTGGTATTGAGGATCTGCTTGATATTCAGCCGGACATTTTCCCAGGAGATCATCTCCATCGCTGCCGCTTCTCCGTTCAACTTGCCGTAAACCGCATCATAGAGTTCTCCCTCCACAAAGCAAAAATGTCCCCAGTGATTCGCGTTGAGATAGACTTCCATGATACAGGTCTGCCGTTCCATGGCGATTACCTGCAAAAAACTGCCGACGGAAAGACCAAAAAGGGGCCAGCGCTGCAATTCGTCTTTGATCCCCGGTTCCGCAGGCATGCTATCCAAATCTTCATTGTCGATAATCAGTTT
This sequence comes from Smithellaceae bacterium, assembly GCA_963682015.1. GTDB lineage: Bacteria > Desulfobacterota > Syntrophia > Syntrophales > Smithellaceae > UBA8904. The sequence continues at coordinate 1,774,163 of OY820932.1, forward strand.
AAAATCTTTTTTCACATCTCCCCCCATAAACTATCCTTCCATGTCAACGGTCAGGCATCGTTTTTTTGTAATAATTCAAATTTAAAAAACCCGATGCGTAATTCGTTTTGCTTGGTTCCCGGTCCCGGATATCTCTCGTTCTGGAAGCGATAGAACCTGGTCTGATCGACAGAGCATCAAAGATATTATCTGCAATAATATTGATATCCAGCGGTTTTTCCAGGTAGCGAAATATGCCCATGCTGCTGACGATTTCTTCGATTTTGGGTGTCCCGAAAGCCGTCATCAGGATAACCGGAATCTTAGGATAATTCCTGTTCATATAGGCTAAAAGCTCAAACCCGTCCATCTTGGGCATGCTTAAATCCGTCAAAACCAGATCAATCGTGGGCGATGATTTCAGCAGTTTGACAGCATCCGCTCCGTTGGTCGCCGTCAATAAATTGAAATAATTTTTATAAATACTTAATCCTTCCGCGATGGTCAGGAGCAGAGGTTCTTCATCATCCACAATTAAGACCTCTCGTACGCGCCCGTCTTTTTGTCCCGCTTTTTTCCCATCGCCGGATGCATTTGACTGTAAGTTGTATATTTCAAACTCATTTATATTTGTCATAAATCACCGCTTTTCACTTGTAAATCTCATTGTAAACCTGCTAAACGAAAGCAAGCAAGAGCCATGCCCGAATTTACAAATAGACTAAGTCCTTTTCCATACAGGAGATTCTCCTCAAACTCCTTCCCCCCCCATTGGATATATTGAGCAAGATGACCTGTTCATTTTGATCCGTTTGATCGCATAATAATCCAAAAAAAGGTGTATGCCGGACCTCTTGTAATGCCTTTCAAAATTGTCTTGACAACGCTGCTGTCCACAAGTATCTTTAAACACTAAGCAAAGTCTGTTGTTTGATGCATCCGGTCATTAATTGATTCTGAATCAAGGACCCCGTTGGCGTGGATATTGCACTTGATTTATTTGAGCGATCAAAAAATACGCCGACGCACTTGGCAAGAGAAGGTGTGTTCAGCGGGAGTCATCGTAAATTAACCAATAATTATGGGGAGAGGAAAATTACATCATGAACTCAAATATTAATTTAAAATCGGGACAAAAAGCACTTTTCATGCAGTTGATGGTTCTGGTTGTGGTCATTGTTCTTGTCGCCCTTATCGGACTCATTATTCAGAAATCTTCCTCAAGCGGTGGTGCTTTTAAAGACTATCAGAGAAGCTCAAAGCTTCTGGGAGACATTAATTCCGTCCATGCAAACCTGTATCGAATCAAGGGCATGGTGGCATCCGGTCAGGACAAGCAGGAAATCGCCAAACTGTCCGACCAGCAAATTGCTCTTCTCACCGATAATATCAATACCGTGAAAAAGGCTCTGGACTCCAGCATTGGCGCAGAACAGAAAAAATTCTATCAGGCAATCATGGATAATTTGAGTGAATATCAGAAATCGGCCGTTCAGGTCATCAAGCTTGCCCCGATGAATACGGGAGCCGCCTATCTGAGTTCAGCAAATGAGAAAATGGATGCCATCACTCAGCTGTTCGGTCAGTTGCTTGAATTTGAAAGCGGCAGTGCAGACAAAGGGTCCACGGGCGCGGTTTTTTATATCATCATCATCGCGCTGGTCGTCCTGCTGGTTGCCAGCATGGTTCTCATTCCTTCATTCATCAATAAAATGTTGACCGGTTCGGTCATTGAACCTCTTCAGGAAACATCCGGTGTCCTTCGGGAATATGCCGGCGGTAAATACAACAGAACCCTTACCTGGGAAGCGGATGATGCTATTGGAGAACTGGTGGAATCCGTCAATACTTTGCGGACACGGATGAGCGCAGCGGTCTCTGCGGCAGCGCAGAAAGCTCCTGCACCGGAAGCCGCCGCACCGGCCCAGAAAGCCGCTGCACCGGAACCGGCTCCAGCAGCAACCGAAGAAAAAGCCAAATCTCTGTCCGATATGATTAAAAAGACCCCGGATCAGGCAAAAGATGTTGATAAGCTGGTTGTTTCATCCAAAAAAGCTATTGACAAATTGCAGGATATATAACGCCATCGTGAATGACAGAAAGTGAATATTAATCAAACGAGGAGGGAAAAATGAGGCATTATAAAAAATATCTGTGTTTATTATCTATTGCTTCGATGATGTTATGGAGCGTTTCCAGCTTCGCAGCAGAAATCGTCATTGGCTTCTCCGGACCACTCTCCGGACCGGCCGCTGAATACGGACAGGACTGTCTTAACGGGATTGATATGGCCATCAAGGAAATCAACTCCGCGGGGGGTGTTGTTGCCGACGGTCAGAAATTCACATTCCGGCTGGAAAAAATGGATGACAAGGCCAGTCCGGAACAGGCGGTTGCCAACGCCCGTCAGCTCTTGGAAAAAGGCGCACTGGCCATCTTTGACCCGGTCTTCACTTCGTCGGCCGCCCTGTTGAAAATCAACGAAGAAGAATGCGGCGAATTTATTGTCATGGGTTATGCGACCTCTCCCAAGGCCGATGCCACGAAAAACAACCTCCTTGTGCTCGGGTCACCCCTCCTGACCATTTACGCCCAGCTCTTTGCTGACTTCGCCTGGGAAAAGGGATGGCGCAAAGCGGCCATGGTCGTGACCCAGGGGGCTTATGGTGATGAATGGCGCCAGGTTTTCAAAACCTACTGGGAACGGATGGGTGGAAAGATTACAGCAGACAAACCGGCGAATTATTACACAAGAACAGATTTCGTTGCGCCGCTTTCCGCCGCCATTGCCACCAAACCTGACGTCATGCTGATCGGTGGACCTTCCGGAACAACAGCCCTGGTGATTGCCCAGGCCCGCCAGATGGGTTTTAAAGGCGGCTTCATGATTATTGAGCAGGCTAAAATGGATGCCATCGCGCAACTGCTGGACGGCACCAAGTTGATGGAAGACGCCATCGGGACAGCCGCTGTTCTAAGTCTTCCCGTACCGATGACCAATACTTTTGACAAAAGGTATCGCGATGCCTATAAACGAATCAATACGTGGGAAGCCGTGTTGCATTATATGTCTATGCACACGCTGGCCAGGGCCATTGCCGCAGCGGGGACGCAGGACAACGTCTACGCCGTGCGCGCAGCCTTCCCCAAGGCGCTGCCTCTTCTGGGGGACAGGTTTCCCGGCGATTATTACGGAATCTCCAGTGCCGGCCGTATTTATATGCCCATTGTTATACAATCCATCAAGGGCGGTAAATTCACCAAATCCGATGCGTACGTCTGGTGGACAAAAACGCCTGACGAATTTGATGGTGTAAAGAAAATTTCAAAATTCTCACCGCCGGTCAAACCATTGAAATTTAAAGTGGCGATTCCGAATTAAAAGAACGGAAAAAACTGGAAAAGCCCCGGCCTTATTGAAAACAATAAGACCGGGGCTTTTTTATTCATGATTATCGTGTTTCCTGAAAATCGGCAGTTAATCGCCGGAAGCCACCCCATGCCTATCGCGTATTCATACACACCCGATGGATCTGCTTGATGTCCGTCAACCCCTGAAACGATTTCAATACGCCATCCTGATACAGTGTCAGCATTCCTTCCGACAAAGCGATATTCCGGATAACGTCTATGCTCTCCCTGCGCTCGATGGATCGCTTTTTGATCGCTTCCGTATTAATCAGCAGTTCGTGGATACCGATCCGCCCCCTATACCCTGTCTTATCGCACGCATCACACCCTTTCGGGCGATACAGCTTCAGACTGGGAGAATAGGCAATGTTCTGCGTCGCAAACTGTTCGACGCCATAACTTTCCACGATTCGGTCAAATTCATCCTTGGACGGCGTATAGGCTTCCTTGCATTTTTCACAAAGGGTTCTGACCAGTCGCTGTGCCAGAACGCCCAGAAGAGAATCGGCAAAATTCAGCGGATCGATGCCCATGTCCAGCAGGCGGGAAATGGTTTCCGGAGCGCTGTTGGTATGCAGCGTACTCAATACCAGATGCCCGGTGAGCGATGCTTCCACGCCGATTTTGGCTGTTTCAAAATCCCGCATCTCGCCCACCATGATGACATCCGGATCGGCACGGAGAAAGGCTCTCATGGCGGCGGCGAAATCGAACCCGATTTTGGGATGAACCTGCACCTGCCTCAACCCCCGCTGGGTGATTTCCACCGGATCTTCCGCCGTCCAGATCTTACGATCCGGTTTGTTGATATGCTGCAAAACTGCATGAAGAGTTGTTGTTTTCCCTGAGCCTGTAGGTCCGACGCACAAAATCATTCCGTATGGCTGCTCACAAATCTTCAACAGATCGCGATAATTTCTCGATGTCATGCGCATGGCTTCCAGAGGCAACGTATCGCCCTTGGCCAGAATACGCATCACTACATCTTCCACGTCGCCCTGCGTCGGAATGGTCACCACGCGCAGTTCAATTTCGCCTACGCCCGGTTTTTTCAGCTTGATTTTTCCATCCTGAGGGATTCGTTTCACGGTAATGTCCAGACTGGCCATGATTTTAATCCGGGAAATAATCGCAGCCCGGTAACTGTAGGGAAGCGTCTGATAAGGCATGCAATCACCGTCGATTCTATAGCGCACCAGAACATTTTTATCGATGATGTCCGGCTCAATATGGATATCCGACGCTCTGCGCATAAAGGCATCATTAATAATCTTGTTTACCAGCTGGATAATCGCGCTGTCGGTCTCTCCGATTGATTCTTCGCTTTCATCCTCCAGGGCGCCGTCAGTGCCTTCGAGTTTCCCCAGCAAATCCGTGAACGTAGCTTCCTCTGAATTCTCTCGGTAAAAATAATCAATATACTTCAGGATGTCTTCTTTCAGGGCAACATCGTATTTGACGGTCTTTGACTTCAGCAGACCTTCAATAGCATCGCGTTTCAGAATGTTCTGCGGATCATCAATGATTACGCGAATTGTCTTTTCACTTCTTTCAAAAGGAACCCAGAGCTCTCTGGTCAGATATTCCTTCTTCAGATTTTTCAAAAGATCGCCGGGGATGGGTGTATTCTGATCAAACGGCACAAATTTGCACTGATAAAAATATTCCAGCGACAGGCCGATATCACTTTTTTTGACTTTATATTTTTTCATTAGAACATTTTCTATCGGCTCTTTGGTTTCCCTGGACTCTTCTTTAGCAAAATCGAGCTCCTCCTCTGTAATCAGTTTGTTGGTAACCAGGTAGCTGAATTTTGTCTTTTTTGCCTTCGGATCCACACGCTGCTGATTGTACAAGGCAATGCCCAGCACTTCGGCGATTTCCTGCAGCAGCACCGGCTCCTCATCCTGAAATTGCTCACTAGCGTCTTTTTTATTGAGGATTTCTATGGCGCCCATCATTTCGCCGCCATAGACAACCGGCATCGCCATGACCTGCCTGACCCGAACGCCGAATCTTGAATCCGTATTGGAATCAAGAAACAGGTCCGAATATTTATTCAGTTGCAGATTATTGTCGAAATCCGTGATTTTAACCATTTTTCCGGTATTGGTTACATACCCGGGAATCGTTTCATTACTGATGGCCGTTTTTCTTTCTTTAACCTGATCCCCCGAAGGAACGAATGTTAAGATTTCTCTTTTATCCTTACCGGTAACCACGTAGATATGAGCCGCTTCGACCTGAAAGAGATCGATGATTTTCGGTCGCGCGTCGAGAACGATCTGTTTGGCATTGCTCGCGGAATTGACGCAGTTAGTGATATCCTGCAAGCCTTTTTGCAGTCTGAGAATTTCCTGTAATTCAGCAATTTCGGGACTGTCACTCATGTTCCATTATCCTCTGGCTGGCGGCCACGTCTATGAGATTGAGAAAAACGGCTAATTACTCTAAATAATTTAAAAAACTTATCTAAAATAAACACAGGCTTACGGTTGAGTCAAGATTATTTTTGTAAATGACCGGTTTGCAACTAAAGCTTTGTTTTTTGCATCGTCGGTATTTTAAGATGGCAGGGTCAAATATCCTTCATGGAGCCGATGACCAGATTTGAACTGGTGACCTACTGATTACGAAAGTTTGGAGTATTGTTTTATGAAACCCTTGCTAGTCATGCATCCCAGCGATTACGTTAATTTCTGGCTAAACTTTTTGGGAACGTTTAGGGAAAAAAGGAATGGTTTTAACTATTTTCTTTAGCGAGATTTTAGCGGGAAAGAGAATTTTCCTAAATATTCCAAGTCAAATATTGGGCAACCGCAAGTCCTTTTTTTAAACTAGCTCTGTTGGACAAATAGTGCCGCAAAAATAAAGGGGACCTGGTATCTTTTGGCCAGAGCCAGTTAGCTTGACATTATAAAAGGACATCTCCCAACAAGACATGGTTGGAATAGCTGCATGCTTAGCACCGATATAGATAAAGCATCCTTCTCCAATATTTCCCTCAACAGAATTTTCTTTCAAAAAGTGCGGCTCTATCTTGTCCCTAAAATGAATCAATCCGTCTAGTGGTAAAGCGTAGACATCAATTTTATAATTTTGTGGTACGATAACTTTCCAATGATAAAAGGAGAATCCTTTGATAATCATACGCAATAACTCAATTAATTTTTTACCCTCTATCGGCAGAGTCATACTTCGCTGTATAATTTCACTCCCTTCTGATTTAACCCATACCCCACTTGCTCCTGCCTGTAATGACTTTTTCAGTTTAAAATTATTTTCCAATCTTGGAGGCACCATTGTTTCCAACATTTCTTTTGCATCAGGAGCGTTAGAACCAAACGGCAATATTGCAGTTAAATAAATTTCAAGTTTAGATTTTATGTTATTGCATTTTTTGCAAGACGGAACTTTGGGCAGATATGCCCTTTTATTAAGGGGTATAAATTGACGCGCTATCACATGGTCTCCATCCTCGGCTTTTTCATTTCCACAATAAACACAAATTTGATTATGATATTTCTTGTTCACTTTATAGAATTATCCACAGTGATTTAATTGGCAGGTTTTTTATATACTCTAAAATGGAAGCATATCAATCAAAAATAAAATCGTATGAAATATTTATGTTCACCAGAAGATTTAGCAGAGGCGAATATTTTGTTTAACGAATTATCAAATATTAATAAAAGAAAGAAGGAAATAGAAAACAGATTATCGCAAATCGTAGCACCAAAAGAAAAACAAGATATAAAAATTTATCTAAAACAAAACGAAATTAATCTTATTGATAATTTATAAATCAAAGCAGGTGGCGGAATAGGTAGACGCTAACCGTGCTGTATAGGCTTCAATTGCAGGCCGACGAGGTTCTCGAAAGAGTTTTATCCAGCATAAAAACCCAATCAACGGGAAGCTATGCAGGGTGCAAATCCCTGCCCTGCCATAAAAAGCTGATTTTTCTTTAGCCATTCTTTAGCCGAATGTAATAAAAAAGGCACTTAGAGATTAATCTAAGTGCCTGATATTGCGGTGGAGCCGATGACCAGATTTGAACTGGTGACCTACTGATTACGAAAACTTTTTCAATCCTTTAAAATTCCTATCTTTTTGAAATCATTACAACGCGGCGAGAGCGTGTCGGGCTTAATTTAGCCTAGCGAGTCTATTTTTTTATCTAGTCACCTATAAAAGTCACCCATAGAAAGGAAAGAGCCATGAACTACAAAGACACCTTGCAAGCGGTCGATACCGAAAAAGCGTTGTCGCTGATCGGCATTGAGTTCGAGTCACAAGGCGCTTATGCCAAGTTCAGTTGCCCGAATACGGCCTGCGCCGGCAAAGCCTTGATCAAAGAATACTCCGACCGGAAGAATTTATACTATTGCCCACAGTGTAAATCAAGCGGCCATATCATTTCTTTGACCATGAAAGCGAAAGGCATGACTTGGGATGAAGCCAAAGAGCTATTACTGAAGACCCATTCAGCAAAGTCCGGTAAGTTAACCGAGGAATTGAAAATGCAATACGAACTGCATTATGGAGAATTTCTAAAAGCCAAAGGGTTAACCGAGGAAGAATGCGCTTTGTTTGAAATCGGAATTCCCAAAGGCAAGACAATGCTGGCCGGTTCAGTTGCTTTTACGGTCAGGGATGAAAGCGGAAAAAGGATTGCTTACTACGGAATCAAAATGAAAGATGGAAAAGCTGTCTTTCACAACAGTTTCAACCCGGAAAAATATCTTTGGGGCTTCCACCGAGTCACTGATAGAGAGTCTCCCTTGTACTTCACAACTGATATGTTTCAATGCGTTAAGATTCAGTCCGGAGGGTTTCAAGCCGTCTGCAATTTCGGATTGCCCTATGTCTCAAAAGAACAGATGGAGCTTATGAAAGATTTCACTCATATCTGTATCATTGTTGAAAAGGCCCTGGTTAGATCATTTGCCATCCAGATGGCGGAGAACAGCAAAGGTTATTTCAAATTTGAATAAATATTAACGGGCTGTCCTATTATGGATTAGCCCGTTTCATTTCTTTTCTTTGGTTTTACAATTAATTATTTCCAGCTCTTTTACGATTTATACAATGTTAGATATTTAAAAGACTTTGATAATTAAGAAATGCGAAGCGAAAATACAAAACTTATTAATAGTTTCTTTACAGAAGTCAGAATTACTGACGAGCTTTGCGAATCCTCAGTTTTTAAATATAACGACTCAATAAATAAATTCTTATCAATTACGGGCAATATATTTATTGGCGACTTAGGAAATGCGGACTTTGATGCCTTCATTATTAAAATGAAAGCGAACGGCGCAAGCGGATCAAGAATATCAAATGTCATTTCCGCAATGAAGAAATTTCTTCATTATCTAAAGGACAAACAAATAATTAAACTGAAAGTGGATATGGATAAAATACGAAAACCTAAAATTCAAAAAAAGGAAACAAACTATCTAACGGATGATGAAATAAAAATGCTCATAAACACTATCGGGAATGATTTGCATGATGGCGAGGCCATACGCAAAATAAGGATGATGCTACTGGTTATTTTCCTATTGCAGACAGGTGCGAGAATCGGCGAGGCTTTATCCATAAAAATAGCCGCTATAGATAGGATCGATCTAGAAATTCCGATTATTGGAAAAGGAAATAAGCCCAGAAATCTTTTTATTTCCGAAGATATTCTCTATTGGGTGGATAAATATTTAGCTATTAGAAAGAGTTCCAGCGAATATTTATTCGTAACACTTAATGGAACGCATGTATGGAAACAAACAGATGTTGGAAGATCTTTCAGGTATTACAAAAACAGATCAGGCATTATGAAACATTTTACGCTGCATACCCTTAGACACACGAGCGCCACGCAACTTGCCATTAAAGGGGCTCCTATGAATGTAATCCAAAAAATTCTAGGACACAGTAAATTGGAAACTACCGTTAAATTTTATATCGGTGCCGCAGATAACAGTATGGCAAAGAAATTGATGCATGATGAACGCTTCAGAATTATTCCTCAAGAACTTATATATCACCCTACCTCGCAAAATCCAAATATTGACCGTGTGCCTTCTTAGCCTGTTCCTTGTCAACTCCAAGATAATATTTACAGGTAGTATCTAGCCGCTCATGGCCCAGGATTTCCTTTACATGCACAATCGGACATCCATTAAAAATCAGATTAGTGGCTACAGTGTGACGAAGAATATGAGGTGTCAGTTTCTTATTAATTCGAGCCTTCTTGCGATAGTAATCAAAAAATCTCCATATATCGTCTCGGTGCATTCTTCCCGTTGGCTTCTTGGTAACAAACACGGCTTCATGCAAATCATTCCTGTTTTCCAGATATTTGCGAAGCCATTCAAGAGATCGTTCATTAAAAAAAATTATTCTCTCTTTGTTTCCTTTTCCCACAATTTTCGCCTCTCGCTTATCCCAATCAATGTCTTTTCGATTAAGTGACAGCGCCTCGCCTATTCGCATGCCAGTACCAAGCAAAACTTCGACGAGCGCTTTAAAACGAAGTCCGTTCCATTTGGTCGTATCAATGACACTAGAGAATATTTCTACCTCTTCTTTTTTGAGATATATTACTTCCCGCCTATAGCGTCTTGGAGGTCTTATTGATTTTGGATTCACAACACTGAGCTTTAAAAAGCCTTTGCAATATGACATGAAACTACGAGTAGCATAAACAACACTCGCAATCCTCGCTTCACTTAAGCCACGCTCCATCATGGCTTTTTTAAGTTTCACAAAATCAGTCACATCGAATTGCTCAACTGGTTTATCTCCAACATCTCTCACAAAGCATTTGAGCGAATCGCGGTACTTGATAATAGTCTGCGGTGAAAAATTCAATTCATACCTTGCGTACTCTAAAAAATCTTCAACCAGGGCACTCATAAACCTCGCATTTTGGGGTGTGACTCCCTGGAAAGCATTCGCAATTAGGGGTGCATTTTTGGTCTGCATAAGACATTTTGTTCCGCTAAATTCGCATCATTTTTAATCTTGAAAAAACAAAAAACACCATATTAATTTGGTGCTTCTTGTCACAATACAAAACGATAATGATGGCTTTAGAAAGCCAATAATCGTAAGCTATTGTGGCTAGTCCTTGCGATTGTGTTATCCGAATTATTTTATCCCCGAAAGGATAATCGATCTTCTAGATTATACTCTGAACGAATTCAGAGCTTCACCTTAACTCCCTAGAAAGGAGGTGTTTACGAACGAATAGAGCACAGGATTTTGGCCGCAATAGAGGCACCAAACAAGATTTTTAATAATGCTAACTCATTAGAAGCACTTTAGAATTTTACGTTTTCATTCTACTGCATTTTTAAGAAAAAAGCAAAAATACAAGAAAAGGTATTTTAATCCACGATTGGAACCAAATCATTCTTGGAGCGCATGAATATGAATTATAGTTTTTCGATTTTAATGTATGATCTATCATCAAAAGAATTTGAGTTTTTAGTTAAGCCTTTTGTTGATTTATATATCTTTATACACAACGGATCATTTTTTATTACATTTTCTAAATATCTCTCTGATTCTTCAAGTGTATCAAACAATTTTGGATATCCATCACTAGCCAAGACGACAGATTTATCTGCTACTCTAATAATTTTAATATCTTTTAAGTTTACTTCAAAACCGTCAATCACACTATAATTGTATATGGAATCTAATTTTGCATTTTGAAAGAATGATTGTTTTATAAGTAATGGAAGAATGTATTCACGCGCTATGTCTTGTTGCATTAATTCATTAATGGTTTTCCCTTGGACCATTTCAGCTTCTAAAAAGAAAGCACGAGTGTTTGCTATAATGGCATCCAAAATTTTATAATTCGTATAAGTGGTCTTTCCAATCAGACATTGACAGTCACCAATCATCCATACTTCATTATGATAATCACTATAAATGACAAGCGTTGCGCTAAAACGATTAACGGGATGGCTTTGCATATATTCATAGAGGTCATTTTTTACATAATAATCTTTTACTGCATTTGTTAATAGTCTCGTGAGATCAGTTGCGTTAATATTCCTAGGTATACTCTTAAGTTCCTTTTCAATGATCTTACTTACTATTACACCACCTGTTTCACCGTTATAAAGATTTTCTGATTTACTTGTCGCGCCATCGATAACACAAACAAAATCTTCTAAAACAAGAACTTTATCCTCGCATCTTTGTTGATCAATATTTTTACCAACAACATAACTATCTACTATTTTAAAATTCATGTTTTTTCTCAAGTTTAATGTTTACTGGATAACCATCCTGCACATCACATCCTACAATCATTGCAATGTTTTTATTTTCTCTGTTAAAAAATTTCATTTGTTTTACATAATAAGAAGAAAAATATTTTGCTGCCGCAATTGTTCCATATGTGTGAGAACCAGAAAACAAACAAATTGTTGATTTTTCTTTCGAGTCAAACGGATTCTTCATTCTAACAATTAAACCATAATCCTTTTTTACAATATTATCAATGGCTTGACCTTCATATGCAACACATATATCATTCGCCATCCATTTTATGGTGTTCTTGTCTTGATCAACTATTTTCATGGAGCTTATTTTATTCAAAAACAATTTTGTTTTTTCGTTATTTTTTGGCCCACCTAACAATATAATATCATTTTCTATTTGATCCTGGATTTGATCAACAGACAATAAAATATTTCGAATCTGTATATCATAGGCTTTACTAAGCGATTCAACACAATAAGCCAAAGCCCTAAGCTGACCAATGCCTGTTGCGGGACGAGTATATTTACCAGTATCCGTTTCGGTTGAAGCAGCAGCACATATTATCAAATTTTTAGGTGATTTTATATTCCATAATCTTTTAATCGGATTGATAATCACAATAAGCTTTAAAAGGTACAAAAACAACGACCCTATGAGAAACCAAATAAAACTGGAAAAAACATTTATTAAAACATTAGTAGCCGTATTCAAATTTATACCTATATGGACTGCGCCCCTGTGGTTAGATAGATTGAGTTAGGCTGTTGGCCAGAGTTTATGGTTTTAAAAAACCGTTCTTCAAATTCAGCTGGCGGTCTGTATCCAAGAGAGGAATGCATATGTTTATGATTGTACACTTCGTGAATGAAAAAAGGAAGCCGAATTTAAACTTCTTCCAGGGTTCGATATTCCCAAGGGTGGACTACGCGCTCACTGGTTGGAACCAGATAATCGCGGAACTGCGAGAATGGGAAAAAATAAAGCAGGCTTTTAGCCTTTCTTTATAGCAAATTCCCTAATCTCAATTTCCGTTTTATTATATACTGCGAAAACAAATTGGGCAAGAGTAACCAATATCTGATAAGTTCTCATCCTAGTAAAATGCGTTTCTTTGAGGTTATTTCATGAAAAACAGGTTAGCATTCTTTATCCTTATAGCCTTTCTATCAATCCCCCCATTTGTAACCTTATCTTATGGCCAGTCAATTATACGAACCGTAAACGGAACCGTAACCAAAGTATCAGACGGCGACACGGTTAATTTGGAAACGCCGGAGCAGACAATTCTTAAAGTGCGTTTATATGGAATTGATGCCCCCGAAACAGAAAAAGTAAACAATCGTACCAGTGCGATCAGCAAAACCGGCCAGCCCTATGGAGAAGAAGCAAAAAATGCTTTGGAAAAGAAAGTCATGGGTAAAAAAGTTAAGCTGGATATTCTTGATATAGACAAATATCGGCGCATGGTCGGAATTATTTATATTGAAGACAGAAATATCAATCTGGAAATGGTCCGTGAAGGATATGCTGAAGCATATATTGAATATCTGAAAGTGCCTTATAGAAAAGAATTCCTGGAAGCCGAAAAAGAGGCGCGATCAGATAAAAAAGGAATTTGGTCATTGTCTGGATATGAAAGGCCGAGTGTTTTCCGTAAGAGGATAAAAATTAGAGGAACTGAATAAATTAGTTGATTAAGCAATTATAATGGAGGTCAAAATGGGCAAATTAAAAGTTGGTGATTTTGTGAAACATAAAGACAGCAAGAATATAATATTTCAAGTAGTTCAAATACTTGAGAATGTTAAGAAAGGTGACAGCAGAATGATAAACTGCATTCGCGTTACCGACGTACATTCATATTTAGAGACCGACATGCGTAAACATGAATTAACAGATAAGGATTGTGATAAAATTCTGGATAATTCTATATAAAATGATGAGCCGCATTTTTTGCCTTGCTGCGTAGGAAAAAGAGCAAGGGTTCAGAAAATATTTCAAGGCTTTGATGCCCTTGATGCTGATTGACATGCTGCTTTCGGAAATGCTTATATTTTGTTTAAATAGAGGACGCCAAAAAACCAGCTCCAGTGGATCGCCAGTAAACCCGTTGTTTCCCGCTGAGCCGCAAAGTTCGGCGGTAACAATCAAAATAAAAAGGCTAAATTAAAATGGTAGAAGCTAAAGATAAAATTGTTATTTTTTTAGATATTCTAGGTTTTACAAATCTAACCTTAGACAATAAACTTGATATTGAATCCATTAAAGATAAAGATGGCCCATTAGATAAACGAATGGCTCATATATTTAGTGGAATAAGTACGCCAAATAAACTCACTGAAGTCTTTTCAAATTTTCACAGCACTCTAGAGGGTGGGTTTCATCTAGCAAGACTACACTGCCATTTTACTTCAATAACATTTTCTGATTCTGCCTTTATTGTGACACATAACTTAAATGATGCGGTATATGTAATAAATTATTTAATGTGCGGATTCCTTAGGCGTGGTGTGCCTGTCCGAGCCGGTATGGCTTTAGGAACATTTGAGGCAATTCGATTTAAATCTGATATTATGCCTGACTCTGGTGAGCATACTTCACACTTCTTAGGTACGGGGGTTGTAAAGGCTTGTCAAGCTGAATCATGCGGAATAAAGGGGATGCGTATTTTGATACATCCCTCAGTTGAAAAACTATTCGAAGTAATGCCCACAAATAATCTTCTATTACAAGATTGTGATTATAGTGAAATGGGTAACAGTATTGGAGTAAGTAAGGAGATTAATTATTGGGATTACAATACAACGGATGAAAAAGCTGCTTGGAAAATGTTTCAGATAATGTGGAAAGAAGCACCAGAAAAATCTAATAAACATTATGAAGCTACGGCAAATGCAATACAAAAAATGAGAATAATAAAGGGATACCCTTTGATAAAGGATTTAAAAAGAGTTTCAATATCAAGGACCCACCAATAGCTATTTGAGTATTAAGGCACTACCGCCGATTTAGAAACTGATATACGTAAACATGAATTAACAGATAAGGAGCGTGTTAAGATTATCGATGATTTTATATGAAATGAAGAGCTGCATTTTTGAATTGCTACGTAGAAAAATAAACAATGACTCCGGAGAGAAATTAATGGAAATGTATGGCCCGTTGCCTAAAGCTCCTTAATGTTAGTTGTTAACAAAACAGGTCTTGTGCAAATTATCCATCGTTGTAATTATGAAAATAGCGTTTTGTGCGAGTGATTTTAGCTCGGTTTCAGAAATGTAAAAACTCTCTTGAGTATGGTGCGCGTTGCCATGTGAGTGAGCGTCTGAAATTTTGTTAATCTTAGCAATTGTTTCCTTTAATTCTTTCTTAATTTTATCATCCATGTCTGTTTTATCAATATTTTCGTCAAATTCATTTAACCCTGGGCTTCTGTATCCCCCAGGTCTATTTAACGTTCTGGAAAACTTGAAAGATAAAAATGTTTCCAAAACTCGTCTTATAAAATTTGGCAGATATCTTTTTGCTTCGTTATAAGTTACATTTGTATTGTCATGATCAAGAAAATCAATAATGCTTCTGAGCATATAGAAATAAGGGGTTTCAAAATTTTTCAACTCATCAGGAAGTTCAGTTATTTTTTCTGCATCTAAAAACAAGCAATTCACTTTTCCGTTATAAAAAGAATTAAAATATTTTAGAAAAAGAAAATTATGACTCAAAATAATAAGCTGTTTTACTTCTCCAAAATTACGCCAGATCAAATGTGCTGTGCTGTATAACCTGTTATCATCAAGGCTTGAAATTGGGTCATCAATAACAACAGTGGCTTCTTTGATTTTTGCCTCTGAATTTATTTCATTTTCGAATTTGCTTAAAAAATATGCAAAGGCTAGGGCTGTTTTTTCGCCGTCGCTTAGACAATTTTTAAGCTTATTTTTTTCTGTCGTTGAATTTTTGTATTTAATTATAATATTTTCATCTAGTTTCTCTTCGTTGATATCAATATCAAAATGATCAATTCCCATTTTGTTGAGATATATAGAAATACTTTTTGATTCGGCTTTTAGCTTCTTCAATTCTTCGAGCAATTTATTTTTCCAAAAAGGAAGTCCTTTCTCTTTGTCATCCTTTATAATTGCAATTCGTTTTTTATTGTCTTTATACTTTTCTATTGCTCCAGATTTATCAGCTTCGTTAAATTCCAATACGATAATTTCGTTATAAGCCTGCCTAATCTGCCCTTCAATTGTGTGCGTGTTTAATTTCTTCGATTCCAAAAGCCTCAAAACATTATCTTTGAGTGTTCGAAATGCGGTCAAAGCAACATTGAGAGAAGTTATGCTGCCCTCTATATTAGTCGGTTTTGATAAAATATTCTGAACATTCCCATTCTTTGATTTAAATAATTTTTCTAATTCAACAAGGTCTGCTTTAACATTTTTAAAATCAAACTTTTCAAAAAAAAGACCGCCTAGTAATTTTATATACTTGTTTTGCAACTTTTGTAATTTTTCAGAATTAATCTCATGCTGTTCAAGAGAGGCAATGTTTGAATAAATATCATCATTTTTCTGTCTTAACTCTTTGATAAAATATTCATAGCTTTCATCGAAATAGCCTTGATAATCTTTTAAAACTAGGTCTATACGCTCTGAAATATCCGTATTACAAATCGGGCAATGTTTTCCCCCGTTTTTGCTTGTATTCTCTAAAACATCTTTACCAAATCTAAACCACTTCTCAACGCTTTGCTTGCATTGTTCATCCGAAAAAAGATTTTGAACTTCTTTTATCTTCTCTTCTAAAACCTCTTTTGAAAGTTGCTGAATATTTTTTGACAAAAGTTCGTCTATTTTGGGAAAATCCAAAGTCAACAAGCCAAAATTTAGTTGCCGTAATTCTTCAAGATCAGCGTTCAGCTCTACCTGCTTTTTACTTAATTCATAATCAGCAGAAAGCGTAGCGAGTTTTATTTCCAAATTATCAACAGTATTGTCTAGCAATTGAACATTATTCAGATCCTGAGTTGAAAGTCTTTTATTCTTATCAGTCAATGTTTTCCCGAAGCTTTTGCTTCTGTCTTTTGTAATTTCTTCATGCTTTTTATCAAATTTTGTATTCTCGTTTTCTAGATTTTTCTTTTCTTCATCAAGCGTCTCGATTTGTTGGTTGATATTATCAATTTCCTTGTTTTTAATCTCACCGCCTATGTTTAAAAATTTCTTCAGCTTTCCTTTTGTGCCATTAAAAACATGGGTAGCGACAAAATTTGAATTAAAAATATAAATATTTTTGGTATGCGCATTGCTGGCAGGATATTTTATATTTGAATTACCTTGTAGAGATAATTCTATAATTGCATCATCGCTATTTTTAATATCATCAAAAATTTCTTTTTTCTCTTCTTCGCTAATAAAAGAACTAGCTGCAAAAAAAGACATTGCATTTGATAATGTGGTTTTACCCGATCCATTAAATCCAAAAACTATATTGCAATTATTACCCTTTCCGCCATATTGAAAAACCTTCTCTTGGTTTATTGAAGAGAATTTCCCAATATTATCAAGTTTAGAAATTTTACTAATCATTTTTATAATCGTTTCCGGAACGGAGAAAACACCTCATTCTCCCCTTATTTAAACGTTGTGCAAATCATTTTCTAACTATTTGATTGCTTTTTTGATCAACTCTATAAGTGGCTTCGCCTGCTTCGATCCCTTTTTTTGCTTTCATGTAAGCTCTTCTGGAAACCTGAAGACATTCACGATTTAATTTGTCTCTTTGATCTGAGAAATCTTTTAATTTAGAAGCGAGTACTGAATCGGAATCATCTCCCCGGCAATCAATGGTCCAAAATATTCTAACTTTCGTGAGTAACGAATCGTAGTTGTTGCCGGCAGACAAGTGTGAATTTGATCTATCCTTTGGATTTAGAAATGTCGTTATCGATGTTAATACAACTACTATTAGCGATAAAATTCCAGCAACAATGTTATTCTGATCAATCTTCGCAAATGCAGCAGCGCCAGCGATACCGGCTAAAACTACAGATGGAATTCCGACACACAAATGAAAATCTGACCAAAACTGTGCAGCCGCAAAATGACCCTTGGCCGTGTGCTGACAGTTTTCCTCAATTCTTTTTGCCTCATCTATAATAGCAGCTTTCGTTTTCGATGAGATTTCTTCTTGAGTTGTAGTTTGTGGAGTCATAATTATTTATCCATAGGATGGGAAATAATCACCAAAAATTTTCCGCCACATCTCAATTGCTTCTCGAGTGTAGCCCCTTCTATTATAATCTTCGGCTTTTATAGCTCTTTCATAAGCGAGTTGAAATTTTGTGAGTGCCTCCTGAATCTTTTCTTCAGTGTTAATATAATTTCCAACATCTTCACCATAGCCAGCTGGGTCCAGATTTTTTTTAGGGATTAATTCCCTACCTTTATCGAAAAAGAATCTCATGCCAGATGGGAAATCAGCTATTCTGACCCCTTTTAAAATTTCAAGAGCCAATACTTCCAGATGAAATGAATTAAAAAAATTGCCGCTATTTTTATTCCACCCTTTTATCATTTTTATTAAAGGTACCAAGTCGCCTGAATGTGCGATATTTTCTTCACTCACAATTTCGACATGTTTTTTCGGATCGGTAGGAATCCAGCTTTTACTGATTGAATTAGGTATTAAGTATCCACCTCCTTGTCTGTTAAAACCGGGAACCACATCAACCAAAAAATCTGTAAATTGAATCGTAACAGCTTGGCCATTCCTACTTATATCCGGAGTTTTTGTATAAGTTTTTCTAAGAGTCCTTTTTACCAAATCTAGTAAACCGGCCTGTCCTCCATTCTGCCCGTTATTGTAATGATGAAAGTAATTTGGATGCAGGACAATAAAAATATCAACATCAGCCTCTTTTAATGGAGCAATCATTGTGCTTCTGGAATACGACCCGGTTAAAAAAGAATCCTGAACGGTTAAGTCGCTTGCTGCAACATCTCTGACATTAGTTTGTCGTGTCGAAACAGTGCTTTTTTGAAGCCCTGAGATTTCAAGATTCTCTTTTAATTTTTGGAAAGCTGCTGGTATTGTTGTTGCCATATAGATTTCGCTATCCCGCTTTATCTTTATTGGCTCAATAATATTGATTAATATCGTTAGATTATCACTAACTAACCAATAAAACAAGCAATTCAGACAATATAATTAATTTATAATTGGAATGAAATTAGTATGGTTAAAAACGAGCATAACAGAAGAGGACCGCTAGAGGATGCAGGTTAACCGTCCCTCTCCCTATTTTAACTTTGTGTTTTCACAGTAATTTGTTATAGTAAAAAGAGTCAAATAATCCATTTCCTCGGTGCCTATTACTATTATGGTTAAAATTAGCGAAGCTAAAACTCGTCAAGAAATCATTGATAAACGCCTTAAAAAAGCCGGCTGGAACGTAAAGGACCCAGCCCAGGTAACGGCAGAGCTTGATATTTGGGTTGGCTTGCCGGAAGGGGTTAAAAGTCCTGAACATGAATACCAGGGTTTTCAGTATGCTGATTACGCCCTACTAGGAGCCAACGGCTACCCATTGGCAATCGTGGAAGCTAAAAAGACTTCAAAGGATGCTCGGATTGGCCAGGAACAGGCGCGTCAGTACGCCGAGAACATCCAAAAAAATTCCGGTAAAGACATGCCATTTGTCTACTATACCAATGGCCATGATATATATTTTTGGGACACTGAAAAATATCCGCCGAGAAAAGTCTACGGCTTTCCGACAAAAAAAGATCTTGAAAGGATGCTTTTTCTTCAAAAAAACGAAAAGCCACTTTCCCAAGAGTTAATCAATAGAGATATTGCCGGACGCCCATATCAAATTGAAGCGATCCGCTCAGTATTTGAGAACCTGGATAAAGGTAAAAGGAAAGCTTTGCTGGTAATGGCAACTGGAACCGGTAAAACCCGGACTTGTGTTGCCATGCTGGATGTCTTAATGCGGACCAATCGAGTGCAGAAGGTTTTGTTTTTGGTAGATAGGATTGCCCTCAGAAACCAAGCATTAGACGCCTTCAAAGAATTCTTGCCCAATGCACCGGTTTGGCCAAAGATTGGCGAGACTGAAATTGCCACGGATAGAAGAGTATATGTAGCCACCTATCCGACGATGCTCAATATCATTCAAGACGATAACTGCCCTCTTAGTCCACATTTCTTTGATATGATTGTAGCCGATGAAAGCCACCGCTCGATCTATAATGTTTACAAAAACATCTTTGACTATTTCGATACAATCCAATTAGGGCTGACTGCCACACCGAAAGACGCGGTTGAGCATAACACCTTTGGTCTCTTTGATTGCGAGGACGGGATACCCACCTATGCCTATTCATACGAAGAAGCGATCAATAATAAACCACCGTATCTTTGTGATTATGAAGTCTTGAAAATCCGCACCAAATTTCAAAAAGAAGGTATTAGGAAAAATAATATTTCCCTGGCTGAACAACAGAAGCTCTTAGCCGACGGAGTAGAACCGGAAGCAATAAATTACGAAGGCACTGACATAGAAAAGAAAGTCACCAACAGAGGAACGAACGCCCTCATCGTCGAAGAATTTATGGAGGAGTGTATAAAGGACGAAAGCGGAACTCTGCCAGGAAAAACGATCTTCTTTGCTATGACTATGAAGCATGCCAGAAGATTGCATGAAATATTTGATACGCTCTATCCTGAACACAAAGGCAACATTGCAAAAGTGATCGTTTCGGATGATCCGCGCGTTTACGGAAAAGGCGGTTTGCTTGATCAATTCATAAACAAAGATTTCCCTCGGATAGCCATTAGCGTGGATATGCTTGATACCGGCATTGACGTGCGGGAATTGGTTAACCTGGTTTTTGCCAAGCCGGTTTTCTCCTATACGAAATTTTGGCAGATGATCGGCAGAGGCACAAGGCTTTTGGAACCGAAGAAAATCAAGCCGTGGTGTAAAGAAAAAGACAAGTTTTTGATTATGGATTGTTGGGATAATTTTGAATATTTTCAAATGAACCCGACCGGGAAGATAGACAAACCGTCAAAACCGATTCCGGTCCGCCTTTTTGAAACAAGACTGGAAAAACTTAACATTGCTGAATCCAAAAATAACAAGGTCCTTGCCTCGAAGACAGTTAAGAAACTGCAAGAAGATATTGCCAAGCTGCCGACTAACAATGTCGTGATTCTCGACGCTAAGAGCAAATTACAAAAACTTGATGCAACCTTCTGGCAGAAGTTAAATAAAGAGAAGAAGCTTTACCTCGAAAAAGAAATAGCTCCGCTGATGCGGACGCGCACCAATGAAGACTTTAAAGCAATGGGCTTTGAACTTAAAATTCTCCATTACTCGATAGCTAAATTGGATGCCGCTGATGAACAGGGCAATAAAGAAAAAGCTAACAAAGATAAGAAAGTGAAGACCATTGAGGAAGCCATAATTGAAATGGTTTCTGACCTTCCGCTTACGGTTAACATTGTTGCCAAAGAAAAAGACCTGATAGAAGAAGTGCTTGATAACAATTACTTGGCCAAAGCAAACGACGATAATTTGGACACATTGATTCAAAGAATCGCGCCGCTTATGAAATACCGCGAAGAAGGGATCAAGCCGGATCAGGTTGGTTTGAATTTGAAAGATATTACCAAAGAAAAAGCATACATCAAATTCGGTCCGGCTCACGAGCAACTGAGTATCCAGAAATATAGAGAGAAAGTCGAAGCGCTCATCAAGCAGTTGGAAGAAGAAAATGAAATATTGCAGAAAATAAAAAAGGGTGAAGACATTTCACAGGAAGAAGTCGAAGAACTGGCGGACACCTTGGCTGAATACGAACCTTATCCAACCGAAACGAATTTGCAGAAAGCTTATGACGCCCGGAAAGTAAAATTCCTAGATCTTATAAAATACATCATGGGCATTGGTGGACTGGTTACTTTTTCGGAAAAAGTATCTGAAGCTTTTGCTGAATTTATTGCAGAGCATAACACGCTTACGGCCAAACAAATACAATTTCTCCAAACGTTGCAGACGTTCATCATTGAAAACGGAGAACTCAGTAAAAAAGACTTGGTGCGCGAACCATTTACCAAACTGCATGCCAACGGATTTTTAGGGCTCTTCCCGCCAATAATGCAAAAAGAAATTCTTCAATTTACTAACAAGGTTTTACATTATGCTTAATACCACACTCAAATCTTCAATTAGTCGCCTTTGGGATAAGTTTTGGAGCGGCGGCATTTCCAATCCGCTGACTGCCATTGAGCAAATCTCGTATTTGCTTTTTATGAAACGGCTGGACGAACTCGACACCAAGAAAAAAAATGATTCAGAATTTACCGGCGAAGAATACAAGTCAATTTTCAAGGGCAAGAATGAAAAATTGCGGTGGAGTCATTTCCGACAAATGGAAGGCGGAGAAATGCTCGGGCACATTCAAAGCAATGTCTTTCCATTTCTAAAGACTCTCGGAACTGAAGAAAGCCCCTTTGCCAAACACATGGGCAACGCTGTGTTCATAATCTCCAAGCCTTCATTGTTAGTTGAAGCTGTGAATATTATCGATGAAATATTTGAGGAGATTTCCAGACAAGAATCAGAAGGACAAGGTTTCCAGGATACGCAAGGAGATTTGTACGAATATTTGCTTTCGGAAATAACCAGCGCCGGCAAGCTTGGCCAATTCCGCACTCCACGCCATATCATTCAACTCATTTGCGAGTTAGTTGATCCAAAACTTGGCGACACGATTTGTGATCCAGCCTGTGGAACTGGCGGATTCTTGCTCGGAGCCTATCAGCACATTGTTACCGCTCATACAAGCAAGGCAAACTTAAAGACTGATGAGAATGGACTAACGCGCGGGCTTCTTGGCGATAAACTCACCAGTGAAAAACAATGGAAGCATCTTAAGGAAAAAAGTTTTTACGGCTATGACATGGACGAAAGCATGGTCCGCATCGGTCTCATGAACCTCATGATGCACGGCATATCTAATCCTAACATTGAGCAAAAGGATACGCTTTCCAAGAAATATAATGAAGATGGTCGTTTCGAAGTAATCATGGCCAATCCGCCCTTTAAAGGCAGTATTGATAAAGGCGATATTAACGAATCCTTTTCGCTGAATACCACCAAAACCGAACTTTTGTTTATAAACAGGATTTTTAATTCCCTTAAGATCGGCGGGCGGGCGGGCATGATTGTGCCGGACGGCGTTCTTTTCGGTTCAAGTAATGTTCACAAAGATGCCAGGAAAATGCTTCTTAATGATTGTGAACTGCAAGGCATCATTTCCATGCCGAGCGGCGTATTCAAACCCTATGCCGGAGTTAGTACGGCTATCTTGATATTTGTCAAAGACGGAGAAACAAACAAAGTTTGGTTTTATGACATGGAATCTGACGGATTTTCTTTGGACGACAAAAGAACCAAGATAAACGGCGGCGGTGATTTGCCGGATATTGTAGAAAAATGGAAAGGCCGAAAAAAGCAAAAAGAAAATGATCGGGGCAGTAAATTCTTTTGGGTAGATAAGAAAGAAATTGAGAAGAATGCTTTCGATTTGAGCATCAATCGGTACAAAGAAACGGAATATGAGGAAGTTAAATACGAAAATCCGAAATTGATATTAGCAAAGATTGAGAAACTTGAAAAAGAGATTGTTGCCGGCCTTGACGATTTAAAAAAATTGTAATTATGAAAATAACTAAATTAGAAAACATTGCTGAAGTATCCGCTGGACAAGGTGCACCTCAGGGCGATGATAGTTATAGTAAAGTTGGATTGCCTTTTATAAAGGCTGGGAATCTTGAAGATTTAATAATCACGAATGATGAATACAAATCATGTAAATTAGTAAACGAAGAGATAGCTAATAAGTATAAGTTAAAACTGTATCCGAAAGACACCTTAGTTTTTGCTAAAAGTGGAATGTCGGCGACAAAAGACAGAATATACTGCCTTAATAACAAGGCTTATGTAGTTAATCATTTATCAACAATTATCCCGAATGCGAAATTTATTGAGGTGAAGTATTTAAAATATATATTTTATATATTGCCACCTTCCCGCTTAATTAAAGATGAATCATATCCATCAATTAGCTTGGACGATATTAAAAAAATGGATATTCCTCTTCCTCCTCTCTCAGAGCAAAGAAGTATTGTAAAAAAACTGGATGAAGCAGACGCACTCCGCCAAAAGCGAAAACAAGCAATCAAACTTTTGAATGAGTCTCTCGAATCTACATTTTTAGATATGTTTGGTGATCCAGTCAACAATCCAAAAAAATGGTCCGCAAAATCATGGGAAGAATATTCTGAACTACTGACCGTCGGTGTTGTTATCAAGCCAGCATCGCATTATGTGGAAAAAGGTGTAATTGCCTTGCGTTCATTAAATATAAAACCAAACTCCATTGATTTAGGTAATTTGGTCTATTTCTCAAAAGAAGCACACAATGGCATTTTGTCAAAATCAAGATTGCAGAGTAATGATGTCGTATTGGTTAGAACTGGCTTAACTGGTACGGCGGCCGTCATTCCGGAGGCTTTAAATAATGCAAATTGTATTGACATGATAATTCTCAGACCTAATAAAAGAGTAGTTAATCCTTTTTACCTAAGTTATTTTTTTAATTCAGAGAGAGGGAAGCAGATAGTAACAGCCAAAGAAGTTGGCGGTATTCAAAAGCACTTTAATATTGGTGCTATTAAAAAAATGAAGATTCTAATACCATCGATTGATTTGCAAAATCGATTTGCAGAAATAGTTTGTAAAACAGAATCTCTTAAACAAGTCATGCTTGCCCAATCCAAAGAACTGGAAAACCAGTTCCAAGCCCTAATGCAAAAAGCATTCAAAGGTCAGTTATAATTTATTTTCAACTTTATTCTTTTTTATCTCCCGATTGAGATTGAGATACACCGGATGTCGGTTGTGGTTTTGATGGTACGCCAGATCCACCTTGCGGCGGGCTAGTTTGTTGGCCGCCCGTAACAGTAGGATTATAACCCTTCTCAAAATGTTGCCAACCTTCATTTGTAGTTTGATAACCGCCTGTCACGCGCTGGTAACCGTCTGTTGTCTGCACTTTTGTCGGATTTTGAGGAAACTGAATAGTTTTGTTATCTTCGTCTGCCATATAATCTCCTTTCAATATTGAAATAATTCTATTGCTTCAAAATCTTCTTTAGATAAAAGAATCCCTCCAGAGCGATCAATACGCTCTATAAATTTTCCAGTTTCATCTAGTTTCCAAACTTCCTCCAAATAAATCTGCTCATTCGCCGGATAGGACGAAGCGAACGAGTTAGCACCATATAGTCCTCCAATCCTTCTGCCGTCTTTTAAGTGCACGATAACCCAATAGGGCTTCTGCTGTGAAAAAACATAATCCCATGGCTTCGGTATCGGATGGATAGTTCTATTTTTAAAAAATGAAAAAGATAGGATTTTTAAATATATTAACGGCCATAATATTGGTGTAACAAAAAGGATAAGGATAGAACTAATGTAGTAACAAAATGGATTATTATTCTGAAAATTATTGGAGTGGATTGCAACAATCGCCCAGTATGTCATTGCGAAATTAACACAACTAAAGCTTACCGCTTCTAGTAATGACTTAGAAAAATCTGGCTTATCTGATGGGATAAGAAGATCATAAACCTTCATTGATATAAATCCGGGAACGAAAAACAATAAAATCAGACGCAGAGTCTCAGAACTAAACGGGTTCATGCTTGTCTCTCGTGCGTGGAATTAGGAATACTCGGAATATTGGGTATTTTATAGAAAACGATTTTATAATGCCAGTTGTATTTTACTGCATATCTTCATTTTATTTAACATGGATATTCATTTCGCAAATGTCACAAAATCACTCCAAACTCGCTATAATAGAGAATACAGGTGTGCATAACATGATTAACCGTTCTTGACGAGTCCAGGCTTTCTTGTATGATTTATGGTCACTGTACCTAAGATAACCGACAAACAACTTACCCTTTTGGTTTAACCCAAAAGTGGCTTTATATGCTATTTAAAGCCTTTGGTAATAAAAAAAACGCCATTACTTGACATACTTTAGACGTGCCATCGGGAGTTTTTTCTTATTACCCCTTCAGGTTTTAAGCATAACAACAGGCCAGTGGTAATAAAAAATTGACCCTTGCGGACAACTCCCGAGGACCATTTTTTTGTTATTATCACTGGTCTTTTTTGTTCCCGATTTTAATAATCTCTTATTCAAAATCTATGAACATCCATTACAAACACGTTCCTGTCGAAGAAATCTCCATGGACGAAATGCGGGAGAATGAAAACGCAGAGGACGAATCAACCTTCTTTGAGTACAAGCTTGGCCTCTACTGCGAAATGGATACCAACAGCATTGGTATCAAGGCCGATCTTTCGCGGCTCTTTAAAAAGGGCATCTTCTCCAACAGCGAGAAAAAGGCTCTGGTTAAGAAGCTGGCCGACTTAAAGCTGAATCCCCTGGAAAGAAAAGCTTTTCAGAGAGCTTTGGAGAAACTGAGAAACTTCTATTTAACCTAATGCTTAACCTCAAACAAAAACCCGAGCGAGGATAGTAGCTCAATTAGTAGCCCTAATGGTAGATAAATCTACTACCGGAATAATTACACTTCTTTATTGCACAGCACTTTTTAAAGCCGCAAAAGGCTGTCAAACAAGCCATTAATCAGTTGGGGCAGAGGGATCTGGGGCTTGATAGCGTGAGCATATCAAATCCCCAGCAAATGCTTTCAGACGCACGCTAAAGACGAGACATCATGAAACCATTTGCTGGGGCTTGCGCCCCAGGCCCCCGCCCCGGTTACATTTTTATGACAAAAAGGAGTTTGATCCGCTGGTTCATTAAAGAGGTTCGCTGGGCAACGCCCCGCAACGTCGCCTTTTTCCTGGAAGGCCGTTGTACTCCCAAAATCCTGAAAGCATACGCCTCTGAACTTTCAGAAATGCTGCGGGAGAAAGATAATTCTATCCGCCTCAAACGAATCAGAAACCAAGACGGCAAATATGCCTATACTTTGACGGCTAAAACCCTGCCGACATTCCTATTTAACCATGACTCATGCCTTCGGGACGTAATCGGTAAATTTCTGCATGGCAAGGGGTTTGTAGAAGTCTCCTTTGGACACCCTGCCGACGCCACTATTTTGCATTATCGCCTGGAACTCGACAACGGTCACATGACCGACCGCCAACTTGAATACAAGATGCGGCGCCATTACGTCCATGCCGGTGGCCAGATTATTTTCATTATGCGGCATCGTGAGCACCCGCGTCTTGAAGTGAAAAGGCTCGAAAAGCTTTTCAGTATTGCGGGGAAAGTTTTTCCCGGATTGCCCAACAAGGTTCTGGGAGCCAGTTATGCCGGCTTCCTGGAAAACGGAACGATTTTTAACCGCAAAGGAGAAAGCAAAATAACCCTTAACCAGCCACGCGGTTGGTTAACTAGAAAGGAGGTCCTATGTACTCGCCGAAAATAGCGGAGGAATTTATCCCCCACCTTTACCGCTGGGCCAAAGGTGACGGCATCAAAATGACGACCCTCGTTAACCGAATAATCAAAAATGAAATCGAAAAAAACCAAAGAAAGGAGCAAAGCCATGAGCACGAAGATCAACGAAGCGCTCAGCGGGATTCTGGAAATCTTTAAATCTGGCAAAATTCCGGAAGCAATTTCCTATGCCGCTTTTCCGCCTTTTGAGATCCCCGCTGAAGAATGGAGCTACTTGAACCGCATCATTATGTGGATGCATAGCACCCATGACGCCCGAGGCTATCGACAATGGACGAAAGTCGGACGGCATGTCAAGAAAGGAGCCACCGCTTTTCATATTTTCGCGCCACGCTTCAAAAAAGAAGAAAAGGAAGATGGCGACGGGAATATTAATTTAGTCGGCTTTCTGTTAGTGCCTGTTTTCCGCTATGAAGATACGGAAGGAGAACCGCTTAATTATCTTAAAACGCAGATCAACTCATTCCATCTGATAGAGAAGGCGCAGCAGTGGGGCTTGGATGTTCATGCTGTCTCTGGCAATGGCCGGTACTGGGGCAGTTATAGCGGGGATGCTATAAAACTGGCGACGCCGGAAGAAACCGTCTTTTTCCATGAGTTGGCGCACCATGCTCATAAACTGGTTATTGGAGAGCTAAAGCCTGGTCAAGACTGGAAGCAAGAAATCGTTGCCGAACTCTCAGCCGAAGCCTTATCTAGAATATTCGGGCTGCAGAAAGAGACGACCGGAAATTCATATAAATACATTGAGAGCTACGCCGCTCAGGCAGGGCTATCGCCCGTTATGGCTTGCCTGCAAGTCATCGGCGACACCGAAAAAGTTTTAAAGCTCATTTTGGACGTTGACAAGTCAGAAACACAAATCGCAAACAGCGCTTAAAAAAATGAGGCAAGGTAAACGCCTTGCCTCATAAATTCTTTAAAAGGAGTTTTTTAATTGCAGTTTTAATATCTCTGGAAGCAAACTTAATGGCGCTGGGATTCTGTCTTGCGGCTTCCAGCACTACATCCTTGTCAGCTCTGAACCTGTCGTATGCATATTGAAGCGACATGCCATCATGCTTTACTGCTTCCAGCACGATTTCTTTTGTACACCCTCTCACTTTATGCAAAGCTTTCCTGTTCAATTTTACAGCTTCCATTGCGAACTCTTTATTCGCCCAAACAACTCTTGGTATCCCTTTCAGATCATCGGGGTTATTTCTCAGTTTTTCTAAACATAATCTTTCAGGATATTTTCGACTATGTATCTCATTGGCTTCCGCATGAATAATATCGATCGGTTTTAGTATTTCTTCTTCGGCCCTTTCTTGCATAATATCCATTGCCGTTTTATTATCCTTTATTGCTTCCCCTATCTCCCTGGTCATCCTTGATTTCATCCGTTTGTCGAGAAGTTCCTTTACGTCTATATCGGCTTCTTTAAATAGCTTGGCCAACTCGACGATTTTTTTTACATCGTCAAATTCTTCTTTGGCTTCTTTCCTTACAAAACCGCCACCATCTTCATTGGCAAAGTTCTTTCGTTCTTCCTTGGGCAAATCCCCCACTCTTTTATATTCTGGATTACCCGGATTAAACATCCTTTCTGACATATGGTTTGCTTTTCCGAAAACCGGCTGTCAGCCAATTTCAGAAAATATTAGATATGGATTTAATAATTCTAGTTTACTATGAAAATCTGAAATTTCATAATCCCCGTCCCAAGCTGAGTCCGTTTAGAAAACGAAACAACCGAACGGCAATTATTGATAGGAGCGGATTCATGCCGTCTCGCATCCGCCGTCCTGATTACAGGCCATCGGAGCTACGACACCATCAATCCGGCTATTCGAACGTTTCGCTTATTTCATTTTCCAAACAGTTTTAAAGAATTCCCACAGACCCGCCCTATTGTTTTATTCGCCCCACAGGGGGGATCATAAAACAACGGGGATCAATTTCCCAATCGGAACGCTCCACTCTTGACTTTCAAAGGTATCCGGACGCTTGCCTTTCAGAGCCAAGGGAAAGCCCTTGACCTAGAAAGGAGCGTGAAGGCAATGGACATTTGGGAAATTGACATTGCGGATACAGTCGTCTGCGATTACTGCAACGACGACTATACCGAGTCAGACATGCAGGGCGGTTTGATTATTGATGGATACGCCGTCTGTCCGAAGTGCGAAAGGCCGGAGATGTTAAAAGAAGCCACCCATGTTTGCAGGGCGGGAGAGAGTTTTAAGCGGTTTGTTCTTCGCAACAGACCCGACAACAAGATCGGAGTCTATAGCTGGTAACATTCCAGCGACTATTAGGAACGGGCTTTCCCTTGCCTCGTTCATTATAGCGTCCACCTTTGAACGTAAAGAGCGGAGCACTTTATAGGAGAATGAATGACCTTTTGGAAAGAGCTGAAGCTCCGCTTCTGCTCTGGATAGAGTTGATAGAGACTTTTTGATGGAGCCAGACAGTCATTTGAGAAAAAAGCTGAGGGATACTTTCCCTTGACCCCTTACAGCGTGAGTCCCGCTGATGCAGATTTATCTTTCCGATAGAATGCACTTCAGTGAAGTCCATGATAACCATCCGGAGTATGATAAGAATAATAGTTTAGACGACTATTTGTATTTGGAGAATCTGAAAAGATTTCCGAAGAGCTTCTCGGTAAGGCCGAGACCCATGGCAAAGCCGAGGTGTTCGAAGCAGAGTATCCAGCCCCGGGGGCTTAAAAGGAATACGATTTGGCTGCGCCTCGCTTCGCTCGGCGCTTCGCTTTTCAAAGCTAGGCAAAGTTTAATTAAGTTAGAAATAAAAGGATAAAGGAGTGCTTAACTATTCATCAAGTTCTTTAAATAATTATATATTTCTAGTACAGTATTATCAAGATAGTCTTCGTCAATTAACTTGTCCCATAGCTCATTGTCTTCGTTGTAAATACTAAACATATACAGATGATACCAAGCACTTTCCAAAACTAAGAAAGCCCTATACCGGTCGACATCCCACTTAGTATCGCTGTTAAAATTCCGCCTTGACATGACCTCATCCAAATAGATGCTTGGATTGATATGAAAAAGCCTTAACAAATTGAGAGTATCTTCTTTATAAAACGGATAATCGTCTATTATAAGCTTTGTTATTTCCAATGAGTCGTTGGTTTTCTTTCGAGCCAACTCGATTAAGTATTGTTGGCTGATATAGCACAAATAATGAATTATGTTGCCTGTGAACTTATCTTCTTCCATTTCCTTATAGCCAGCCTGAATGACGCCCCTGGACAATCCAACATCCTCTATCTTTACAGATTTGTTGAGTTCTATCCTGCCAATCAATGTCAAGTATGGTCGGTAATAAGCGTATTTTGTTAAAATGTCTTTCTTTTTTTTCATAGCCCTTTCTTAAACCAATAAAAAGAATCCTGTCAATAGAAATATAATTACTAAATACAGAAAAAGAATACTTGACATAGAAAACAGTTTTCTATATTAAATTTTTAATACGTCGAAAGGAGGACGCATGGCACACGAAGAAACGATCTACAATATAATGCTAAGGTTGGTTATCGCATGCAAACATATCGTCGGCGATATCGCGGCAAGTTGGGGCATCTGGTCGCAAGGACCATCAACAACTAACAATAGTTACAAAGGTCTTAACTATTTGGTGGATTCCGGGAAGCTGGTTAAAGGCAACGGGTTCTATAAACTTCCTGATTGTAAATCGGAATACAAAGAACATTCACAATTACTGACAAAAGCAATTGCGGAAATTCTAAAAATTGAGCGCCATGCTCAAATATTCCGTGAACACAGCATTGAAGAAAAAGGACTCAGACCAGATGCCATTGTTTTCTTAACGCGCAACAACAAGGGACTTTGCTTTTTTCTGGAAATTTGTAACAACGAAACCCCCGAATATCTCCAATCAAAAATCAACACCCTCAAACACTGGCCCGAAGCGACAGACTATTTATCAAGCCTGTTTAAAACCAAAATCAAAGAATTCGACATTGTCGTCGCGGGCGATCTTACGTCCGACGATGCGATCGAATTTGACACGTTCCTTCAGGAGGTAAAAAAATGAAGCGATTGCTGTTCGCCGTAGTTATTATTTTTGCCGGTTGTTCTTATGCCCCGACGTACCAGGTTGTGAGAGATTCATATAACACCAACTATTCAACCTATTCCCAAACATCAACCTACACGCCCACATATCCGAAAACCTATCCCGTTTACAATACTGGTTCTTCCAAGACCGTAAGTTATGAGCCACGGAGAATGAAGAAAGCAAGAAAAATCAGACCCATAGAGGAAGGAGGAAACAGATGAAATATATCATTGGTTCCTTAATCATTATTCTCGCTTTTTCTAGCTACATGGCGCTGTCGAAAGATTACGAAATTTGTCGCAAGTCCGATTTGGAATCAGCACCAGCATATAAACCGCCACCAGTACAATATCAACCACCACCGGTAACATTTCAACAGCCAGTTGAATCAAAACAGCCAGAAGCTCGAGCGGAAATGCATCAAGCAACGGAAGACGACGAAGATGCTGAACCGGAAGAATACTTTCAGCAACCTAATGGGAATGAAATTGTTCAGGAGATTTTTAATGCATTCGGCAGTGAATTTAAAATCGCTTTGGCAATTGCCAGAGCGGAGTCGGGCCTTAACCCGGCAGCGGTCAATGTCAATCGGAATGGTTCAAGGGACATCGGAATCTTTCAGATCAATGATGCGCACGGTTGGAGTGCCGAGGAGAGATTTGATTGGCGAAAAAATATTTGGATGGCGAAGGAGTTACGGGACCGCAACGGCTGGACGGAATGGGCGGTCTTCAACAACGGACAATTTAGACAATACATTTAGGAGGTGTTTCTATGCAGTGGTTAGCAGTGAACTGGTACATCGTAATTGCAGTTGTCACGGCTCTTTTATTGGGCTGGGGCGTTGGTGTCTGGTACGGAACGTCAAAAGGTTATGCTGCCGCGCAGGAAGAACAGCGGCATCTAAAAGCGCAAATGCAGTGGTCTAATTATTTCAAACAGATCAACAAAGACATAATCAACAAAACGAAAAGGAGTTGAAAAATGAAAGATAAGAATAAACCGGAAACCGAATTGGTTAATCCTTTGACGGATATGATTCAGGGTAACATGCCCGGATTGCCACAGATTATTCAGAACGCCATGCCGCCGGAATTACCTCGCGCCACGTTTGAGCAAGGGTCCCTCAGTTTGTTTTTCGGGAATATCAAGCGCAAGCAGTTGGTCAAATCGGCAGAAGCGGAAGCCAAGCTTGCCCGTTTTGCCCATGAGCAGACAGAGTCTAAACTTGCAACAATACATTCCTTGGTTACATTCAGTGCCAAAGTCGCTGACACGCTCGGACTTTACGAACACAACAAGTCCATGCGTTTTGTTGAAATCCAGCAAGGCTATGCAGTATTGCGGAACCTGGAACTCGACACCAAGGAAAAAGAAGCCCGCATACAGCAAATTCAGTATCAAACAGCATTGATTGCGCAGGAAGTGGAAGCGGTCAAACTGGATAATAGGATCAAACTTAAAAACGCCAGAGATCTTTTGGGAGAGCAGGAATAGTTGATGGAACTACCTCGTCTCAAAATCGGAATTAACAGAAACGATTTTATGCCAGCATATATACTTTCAAGGCACACCCATATTTTGTTACTCGGCAAAAGTGGCACCGGTAAATCCACCTGCATTTCAAACTGGTGGCAACAGGACCATTTCTATCGAAATGCAAAAATTCTGATAGATCCTTCAGGATTTCTTGCAAGGGATGCATATTCAATCAGCGGCGGAAAATATTGTTCGCTGACAACGCCGGTTTCACTGAATCCAATGAAAGCGCCTTATACTGATGGCCAGATCAGCGCCTTGATTGCCGAAGCAATAAATCAAGTCATTGTGGTCACGACTCCCAATCAGGAACTGACTGCCAAAATGAGAGAGATTTTGGATCAGGCCGTTAGATATTGCCTCAAAAACAATCGACGCACTTTGATCAACGTTAAAGATTACATCATAAATCTCAGCGGCAACAATGAAACGCGGGACGGAATCTTGGCCAGACTCAATTTCATTTTAAATGATGAAAGGATGGTCAAAATATTATGCTGAACGAATCGATTGAATGGGGTGAGATTATCCAAAATAGCGAATCCTTTATTCTCGACTGTTCTGGCATGTCGCGGGAGCAAATGATATTTACCGGGACGATTGTTTCCCAAGGCATCAAAAATTATTTTCTGTTCGCCCGTCCGAGAAACTATCTTCCCTGCTCCATTTTTATAGACGAATTCCAAAATTTTGTTAACGAAAACATGTATTCCATCTTGGCCGAATCACGAAAGTATAAGATCAGCTTTTGCATGGCGACTCAATCTTTCGCGACTTTCAATGACAGGATGGTGCGCTCGATGCTCAATGTCGGCAACATTGTAGCTTTCAAACTGGCGTACAGGGATGCCAGCTTGATCTCACGGGAGTTAGGCATGTCTCCCGAAGATTTGCAGAACCTGGAAAAATACAACTGCGCGTATATGACGGATAAAGGAAACGGTATTGCTAAGGCACCTTCGCCACCATATTTCAAAGAAAAAATACCGCCGGTATCGGTTGAACCCCAACGAAAATCCAAAAATCTTTCATGGTTCGATTTGGAGCCGTTGGAGTCCTACCAAGCCAGCCTGAACTACAATGAGGGTTGAAAGGTGCTTGCTAGTATCCCTCAGCCTAACGGCTGAGGGAGAAAACCCTTCGGTTACGTGAACCGATAGGCCGATGCCGAAAAGGACTTTCGCAAGGCAAGCGCGGGAAGCGTGCGAATGGCGAGAGGATAGCACGCCAACTTAAAGGACAAAGGGCGCGTCCGCCCTCGCAAGAGGGCTGGGGCCGCCCATAAGAGGAGGGATCAGATGTCGATGATAATCAGGGACGGTAGAACGGGAAAAGTAAAGATGGCCATTTTTTCAACAATTCAGAAGAACAGACGGACGCTGCTGCTTCCGCAACTAGTAGATGTAACGAACGCCAAAGACGCGGACGAGATCATAGATATCATTGCGCAGTGCGAAAATGATTTTGGGTCCACCAAAAAATTCAAGGAGAGAATCAAAGTAAGCCGAGCAGCCAAACGAGCATGGGCAAGGATATGGAATTTCTAACCGCTGAAGAAATTGCAGCGATATTGAAATGCTCTACTTGGTTTATTTATCAAAACAGACACCTTTTTGGAGGTGTAAAAATTGGGAAATTAGTCCGGTTCGACAAGGAAGTATTTGAATCCAAAATGAAGGAGGTGATGGGAAATGACAGTCTACCGGCATCAGGGGAAATGGCTTTACGACTTTCGCAAGGACAAAATGCGCCACAGGGAAGGCGGATTCAACACCAAAGCGGAAGCGAAAGCCGCCGAAGCCGATGCCAAAAAAAATCTCAAAGGGACGAATTTGGCCTTTACAAAAGTTTGCGTGAGTCGCCTTAGAGATTTAAAGCAGAGGAGAACAAAACAGTATTTCACAGAAAACAAAAAGCTCATTAAAAAATTAATCAAGTTGTGGAAGAAGAAAAAAAAGATTTTGCGCGAAGATGTTGAAGAATATTTGACCCCGGTAGCGGATAAATCGCATTTTGTTGCCAACAAGGATCTCCGTTTTATCAAAGCTTTATTTAATCACGGGATCGAAAGGAATATGGTTTCTGTAAATCCGGCTGAAAAAATTAAATACTTTCCGATTGAAAAAAAGAAAAAATATATCCCGCCAACCGAAGACATTGAAAAGGTTTTAAGCGTTGTAGATTATGAACAACGACTATATCTCTTGGCCATTATCTGTACCCTGGCCAGAGTCAGAGAGATTAATAAGCTCAAAAAAGCTGATGTTCATGAAGATTATCTAGTTCTTAAAACCAGAAAGTCCAGAAACTCAGATTTAACCGAAAGAGCTATCGCTTTTAATGAAACGCTCGCTTATGTTATCAGCAGCGTTCCAAAAGACGAAGAGACTGAATATCTATTTTTCAATCCCAAAACCAAGAAACGCTTCGATTACCGGAGCAAGCTTTTAAAGACAGCCTGTAAAAAGGCCAAGGTTAAAGAGTTTGGTTATCACGCTTTACGGCACTACGGGGCAAGCAAGTTGGCTGATTCTGGCGTGCCCTTAACCGATATTCAAGCAATTCTGGGACATACCAGACCAACGACAACCGATATCTACTTGCAATCAATAAGACCGAGTTTGAAAGAGGCTATGAAAAAGTTAGAGTTACCCATAAAAGTCACCCATGGGGAAAAATGAGGACTTTGCAAGTTATTGATTTTATGGAGCCGATGACCAGATTTGAACTGGTGACCTACTGATTACGAATCAGTTGCTCTACCGGCTGAGCTACATC
Source organism: Smithellaceae bacterium (assembly GCA_963682015.1). GTDB lineage: Bacteria > Desulfobacterota > Syntrophia > Syntrophales > Smithellaceae > UBA8904. Next base: position 1,809,829 of record OY820932.1, read on the forward strand.
GGCATCCGTAAAGAGATGTCGTATTTATATTATGAAATCCGCATTGTCAATATCATTCTGTTCTGCCTTAAGGATTGACTTCTGTTTCATTTTCCTCTAGCCTCCGCCTGTAAAACAGGTGTTTATGGATGCCAGAATGATTCTTTTTCTTTTAACTTTTCTGTGTCTTTACGGCGGAATCAACTTTTATTTCTTTTTCCGCGCCAGAAGCATTTTCCATTTTTCCGGAGGCTTGCAGACGATACTCCTAGTCCTCCTGATCCTGCTCATCATCGCGCCGATCCTGGTGCGGCTTGCCGAATCCGTCCACATGGAACAGGCGGCGCGCACGGTCGCTTTTGTCGGCTATGTCTGGATGGCTTTTGTCTTCCTGTTTTTCTTTTCCAGTATAGCGCTGGAGCTGATTCGAATCCTCTTCAAGCTGGTTATTCCCGCGGCGGGCGCAATTACGCTCAAAACCGCCACCTTCGGTCTTTCCGCTTTGCTCGCGGCCGGCCTGGTTGTCCACGGATATTTCGACGCGCAGAACATCCGCGTGAAAAACCTGCAAATCGCGACGGATCAGGTTTTCCCCGGATCGGGGAAACTGCGCATTGTCCAGATATCCGATGTCCATGTGGGAATCATTATCCGCAACAGCCGTCTGACCCCGCTTCTGGAGTTGATCCGGAAGGCCCGGCCGGACATCCTGATTTCCACGGGTGATCTGCTCGACGGGGAACTGGACAATATCATGGAGAGCGCCAGGCGCTTTGCCGCGATAGAACCCCCCTTCGGTAAATTTGCCGTGCTGGGCAATCATGAATATTACGCCGGCCTTCAACGTTCCATCGAATTTACCGAAGCCGCTGGATTTCACCTTCTGCGTGACGACATCATAAAAACGGCCGGAATAACCATCTGCGGTCAGGACGATATCACCGGCCACGGATCGGCCAATTCAAAAAAAAGAGAGGCCTTTAAAAAAGCTCTGTCCGAAAAAAAAGAAGGATTTGTCCTGCTTTTGAAGCACCAGCCCCGCGTCGATCATTGGGCTCATTTTAATTTGCATCTCTCCGGCCACACGCATGGCGGGCAGCTTTTTCCTTTCCGGCTGATTGTTCGTATTTTCTTCCCGATGGATTATGGAGCGTATAAACTCGAGGACAACAGACTTTTATACGTGAGCCGTGGAACCGGTACCTGGGGGCCGCCCGTGCGTATCTTCGCGCCGCCGGAAATTACCGTTATTGATTTGATCGGCAAAAAGCCCTGACGTCCGGGTTTATGCATAAAAACCGGCCAGGCCTTCAGAGACAGAGGGAGGCCGGCATCAGCCGCCCGCGATGATTCCCGTCAGATCATCGGCATATTCTTTCATGTGCCTGGCCTGACCGCTCATTTCCTCGGATGCACTGGCGGACTCTTCGGCATTCGCCGCCGTCTGCTGAACAACCTTATCCATTTCCGCCACGGCCTTGCTGATCTGATCGATGCCCTGAGCCTGCTCCTGAGAGGCCGCCGCAATTTCATCAACCAGATTTCCAACCCTGACGGAAATTTCCATGTTTTCTTTAAAGGCCGCCTGCGTTTGAGCCGTGAGTTCACGGCTTTTGTACACCGTCGTGATGGTGTTTTCAATCAGGGAGGATGTGTTGCGGGCGGCATCGGCCGCGCGAATCGCCAGATTGCGCACCTCACCGGCCACCACCGCAAAACCCGCGCCCGCCTCACCGGCGCGCGCCGCCTCCACGGCGGCATTCAATGCCAGCAGGTTGGTTTGAAATGCAATCTCATCAATGGTTTTAATGATTTTACCCGTTTCTTCGCTTGACCGCGTCACTTCACCCACGGCTGCGGCCATCTGATCGACATGATCGTCAACCCGCTCCACAATCTGCCGGGCTTCCGTCATCAGCGCTTTTGCCTGTGCCGCATTATCGGCGTTTTGCCTGGTCATGGCGGTCATTTCCTCCAGCGAAGAAGAGGTTTCTTCAATCGCGGATGCCTGCTGAGAGGACCCGTCCGCCAGCGACTGACCGGCTGCGGCAACCTCATTGGATGCCGTTGCAACCTGATCCGCAACCGTATGCAGGCCTTCCGTTATGGCATGAATCGGACCGACAATCGAACGGATCATAAAGTAAATGGAACTGATGATCAATGCAAGTCCCAGAGACAGCAGCACCAGATTAATCAATGCCATCGAATTGGAACGGGCAAGAATCTCCCCGGATGGAATTACCGCAGTGGTCACCCAGTTAACATTTTTACACGGAACCAAAAATGCAGTCCGGTTAATTCCTTTATATGTATAAGATACAAGTCCTTTGCCTGCCTGAATGATCTCACTTGCCCACTTCTCCTCCTTAAGATTCAGTTTCATGATCAGGGATTTATCCCGATGAGCAAAGACGATACCGGTAGCATCAAAAAGATACATATAACCTTCATTTCCAATTTTGACCGGGTCGACAAATTTCTCACTGAACCTGGTCAAATCCGGAACTCCGAAAAGCACACCGATGACCTTCTCGCCGTCCTTAATCGGCGCGGCAATGGCAAAAGCCGGTTTTCCCGTGGTTCTGGCCAGATAAACCGTGGATACGTTGATCTCTCCCTGCATCGCTTTCTGAAAATACTTTCGGTCGGGCACTCTTACCTTGCCGACGGAATCCGGTATGGTGGAGGCTCGCACTTCACCTTGCGCGTTGGCAATATTGATATAGGAAAAAACGCCAAGGTACTTAATCTGCTCGGCCAGTTCGGCGTTGGCCTTTGCCCTTGTTTCTTCGGTATCGTTTTTCAACACCTCTTCAAACTCTGATTTGTTGGCTGATGTGGCAATCATCCCTTTGGCATCCTCCACCCAGACATCAATCAAATCGGCTTTGTTTTCGGCGGTCATGGCCAGTGAACCGACTGCGGCATCTTTAAACGCCCGCGAGGATAAAAAATACATGATGGCCGTTGAGGCGACCATGATAATAATAATCAGTAATACGACGGGCAGCAGGATTCTGTTTTGCAGACTTTTCTTCTTCATGGGAACCTCCTGTGGTATGAACGGATTACGGACAGTCATATCTCCTGCACGACGACAGGTAACAACAGCACCCACAACGGGAAAAGGAAATGGAAAAGGAAAAAGAGACGAAACAATCGAGCATGTTCGTTTTCAGACAACGGCTGAAGAGCAATTGTATTTGGATTATAATTATAAGCTAAATTTGTGTCAACCAGGATATTGAACGGCTCATGACGGGCTGTCCCGGACCGATTTTTCATTGACAGGCCCCGACTTGATCCGGTACATTCAAAAAGAAAGGCGGAGACTGCATGACCCGTATCTACGTCCATGGATACGATCCAAGAGAAAACATTCGTTTACAGGACCAGGCGTCCACGCTGCTTGAGCTGCTGCATGCCGACACGGCCTATCCCGCAGGAAGCCGCGTTCTTGAAGCAGGATGCGGGACAGCGGCGCAAACGGTCACGTTGGCCGGAAACAGTCCGGACGCTCTGATTACCTCCGTGGATATCTCGGAGGTTTCCATTAATGAAGCGATGCGAAAAATCGCCGATGCAGGTCTGACAAACGTTCAATTCCGGCAGGCGGATATTTTTCATCTACCTTACGAAGCGGAATCTTTCGATCATGTCTTTGTCTGCTTCGTGCTGGAGCATCTCCCGAACCCTGCCCGGGCGCTTTCCGCCCTGAAGCACGTCCTTAAAAGAGGTGGGACAATTACCGTCATTGAAGGGGATCACGGGTCAGCCTATTTCCATCCGGCAAGCGATGCGGCACAAGGGGCGATTCAATGTCAAATTGAGCTTCAACGCCGGGCGGGAGGTAATGCTTTGATCGGACGGGAGCTTTATCCCCTGCTCAGCCAGGCGGGTTTCCGGCCGGTTAGCGTCTCTCCGCGGATGGTCTATGTCGATTCCAGCAAACCCGGACTCGTTGATGGTTTTACCAGGAAAACATTCACCGCGATGATTGAAGGAATTCGGACCCCCGCGCTCCAGGCAGGCCTTATGGAAGCGGATGCATTCGATCGGGGAATCAGGGATCTGCACAGAACAACCGATGAGGACGGCGTTTTCTGCTACACGTTCTTCAAGGCCGTTGGCGTAAAGGCTGACTTTCCGTAATACAGGGCGCCATTCTTTAAACGCGATTCCACGGCTTTCTCTTTTTCCAGTACCTGCAGGTGTGTGAACACTTCTGAAACCACGAGAAAACTCTCCAGCGGCAGCCGTATCCCCCGGATCTCGGGAAAGAGCTTTCTGCCAATCCTGTAGACTGTTTGCTCACCGGCGTTGAGCACAGACAGGATATTGTCCTGCCGCAGCGCAAACTGCTCGCGAAACATGGTCATTGTTTTTCCGACATCCTCAATGGGATCGCCATGAGCAGGGTAAACGATGCCGGGCGATATCCGTTCGATCTTCCGGAGCGATTCATAAAATTCAACCTGACTCATTCGCCGGGGAAGATCGTAATCGGCCTCCAGCATGGCAAAGGCATTGGGGGTGATATGCCCCAGAATGTGATCCCCTGGAAAAAGAATCCCTTCTTTTTCCAGGTAAAGACTGATGGAACCTCTTGTATGTCCCGGCGTCGCAATGATTCTCGCTTCGTAGTTTCCCACGGGCAGTATGTCGCCGTCGGCCAGGAGCTTATTTACAGGGCATGCTTCGGCCATGGATGAAAACATCCGTTCCAGAAAGAGGTAGGATAGCTGAAACACCTGTGGCACGCCCATGAGCTTGTAGTACCGGCGAAGCTGCGCCCGTGTTACATCCTCTTCGTGCTCAATAAGCTTGCGGTCCTCCTCGTGAGCCGCAACGGTGACGTGCTTCCCGGAAGCGGCAATAATCCCGCGGGCTCCGCCATAATGGTCAATATGCCCGTGGGTAAGGATGATCTGATCGATACTGGAAAAAGACAGCCCCAGTTCCACAAGTGTCCGCTCCAGGACCGGGAGCGCCCTGACGGTTCCCGTATCGAGCAAGGTCACCGTCTTTCCCGTAAAAAGATAAGCGTTGACCGGCCCCGGTTTTTTCCCGGGCAGAGGAAGCATGATCCTGTATATGCCGGGATATATTTCACGGCACCTTGTCCGTATTCCTTTTTTCATGCCGACACCGTTATAGACCACCGCCGGAGAATGTTTTAAGATGGAAAAAGTTGCGTTATCAAGCCGACAAACCTTTACCGCGCTGCATAAAGTTTTGCGCAGGGGATATTACACTGAAACTGATGCGGGAATAAAAAACGCGGCCTGTTTGATTATCAGGCCGCGTCAATACACATTGTCGTGCCTAAAGGGCGTTAACTTTCTTGGTTAATCGCGAAATCTTGCGGGAGGCGTTTTTCTTGTGAATCAGGCCTTTGGCTGCCGCTCTGGCCAGCGCCGGAACCGTTTCCTTCAGTGCGCCTGCCGATTTTTCTTTATTCTTGGCTTCAACGGCCGTAAGAACTGATTTGACTTTGGTCTTGATCGCGGACTTGGCGGCCACGTTGCGCTGCCGACGGTCCTTGCTTTGACGATCGCGTTTTTCTGCTGATTTATGATTTGCCAAAAGTATCTCCTCCTGAACTTCTTTTTAGTAAGGTTTGGCTGTTTAACTCAATTATTTCAAGCTGTCAAGCCCAATTTACGGCGCATGCCGCTTGCCCGGTCGCTAAACCGGAGGATGAATGTTTACCACTATAAATCAGCAAGTTACACTGTCCGTACCTGCCGTCACCGGATATCACAACGGAAAAACCGGGAAATCGTGTCGGGACAGATCGTTTGAGTCCTGTCCCGACACGAAGGTTACTAATCTTCAAAATACTCATTCTTCATCGTTACGGTCAGGCCATCGTTGTTGAACAGACGCTGGGCGAGACCATCGATTTTTGGCAGTTCATAACCGAAGAAATAGCGGTTGGCGGCAAGTTTGCCCTGGTAGAAATTCGTATCGGCTTCACCCGGACCTTTGGCCAGCGCCCTGGTGGCCACTGTGGCCTGACGGAGCCACTGCCAGGCGATTGCAATAATCCCGAAGAATTCCAGGTACAGCGTTGCATCGGCCAGGAACATTTCGGGACCCTGCTTGGCGGCAATCCCGAACTGATGCGCGGTTACTTTTTCCAGGAGAGCCACCGCAGCCGTCAGCTTATCGGCAAAAGGCTTCAATTCCGCATCGCCTTCAGCTTCTTTGATGGCCTTACGCACTTCCGCCAGATACAACTGGGCCGCCTTGCCTTTCTTCATCATCATCTTGCGGCCAAGAAGATCCTGCCCCTGGATACCGGTGGTGCCTTCGTGGATCGGGTGAATACGAATGTCCCGGTAAAGCTGTTCCAGCGGGAATTCTTCGCAGAACCCGTAACCGCCGAGAATCTGCAGCCCCGCGGAGCAGGACAAAATGCCCATTTCCGACGGATAGGTTTTGGCGACCGGCGTCAGCAGTTCCAGAAGCAGGTTATAGTTCTCATGTTCCTCGCCTTCCGTAACATGCTCCAGATCCTCATAAATACCGCACTGGAACAACAGGGCCAGCGACCCTTCCACGACGGCTTTCTGGAACAGCAGCATCCGCTTGATATCCGCATGTTCAATAATCGACACTTGGGGAGACAGCGGATCTTTGGAGGAAAGCTTTCGTCCCTGCGGTCTCTCTTTGGCATACTCGAGCGATGCGTAATAGGCTGCCGAAGAAATCGCGGTTGCCCCGAGACCCACGTCAATCCTCGCGCCGTTCATCATCTGGAACATATAGGCCAGACCCTTGTTGGCCTCGCCGACCAGCCAGCCGCGGCAATCGTCGTTTTCGCCGAAAGCAAGCTGCGTGATGGGGGCGCCGCGATAGCCCAGTTTGTGATAAATACCCGCGCAGTTGACGTCATTCGGCTCCAGTGTGCCGTCGGCTTTGATGCGCTTCTTCGGGATAATGAAAAGCGATATGCCCTTGACGCCGGGAGGCGCATCCTTGATGCGGCCCAGTGCCAGATGAATCACGTTATCGCAGCCGTCATGGTCACCGGCTGAAATGAACAGCTTCTGACCCTTGATTTTGTAATAGCCCTGATCCGTGGGCGTTCCCGTGGTCGTGATGTCGGTCAACGACGAGCCCGCCTGCGGCTCGGTAAGCGCCATCGTGCCCTGCCATTCACCGGCAATCATTTTGGGCAGGTACATATCTTTCATTTCCTGGGTGCCGTAGGACACAACCAGGCCGGCCGCGCCGTGCGTCAGACCGTGATACACGGAGGCGGAGTAGTTGGCCGCGCCGAAAATAACGCCCGGCAGCATGATACCAACGGTGAACGGCAGTTGCTGGCCGCCCAGTTCATATGGAAAGCTCGACGCGATCCAGCCGCCGTCGCCCGCCGCACGCATGATCTCCCGGACTTTGGAATGGACTTTCACCTCTCCATTCACGTATTCAGGCCCTTTGCGGTCCATTTCTTCAAAAAGGGGCTTGAAAATCTCTTTGCCCATTCTCATGGCCGTATCCATGAGCATGTCAAAAACATCCTTGCTGTGGTCGGCGAAAAAGGGGTATTTGAGCAGTACTTCCACGTCATTCAGTTCATACAGGAGAAACTTCAAATTTCGTTCGCTGATAAATCTTTCTGCCATATCTTTTCCTCTCTTCTTTGTGAGGCTTGCCGCGGTCCGATCTTTCCTGCCCTATCCCTGACGGACCAGCACACCTTCATTTCACAAGTAAAATGCCGCCAGGTGATGGATACCTGGCGGCATTTAAAAAAATCAGGTTTTACACTTCAACACATCGCTTGATTCAGCGCCGGTTGTGAAATTAGGCCATCAGGTTCTCGATAACCGCCGCAACACCCAGACCGCCACCGCAGCAGGAGCTGTAGCAACCATACTTGCCGCCTTTCTTCATCAGCTCGCGCATGGTGAAGATACAGATCCGTGCGCCGGACGCGCCGTTGGGATGACCGTAGGAAATGGCGCCGCCGTTCGGGTTCCATTTATCCCAGTTAACTTTATCGCCGGTCTGTTTTTCCAGTTCGGCAGCCACCGCCAGGTTCTGCACGGCAAAGGCTTCATTGCACTCGATAACGTCGAGCTGGCTCATCTTGATGCCCGCGCGCTTGAGCGCCATCGGCACCGCGTAAGCGGGAGCGATACCCATGATCTTGGGATCGACGCCGTAATCGCCGCCGGACAGCCACTTGGCCCAGGGCTTGAAGCCCAGCTGGAGAGCTTTTTCTTTGGTCATCATCAGAACAAACGCCGCACCGTCGTTACGACCGGAGGCGTTGCCCGCTGTTACCGTTCCTTCTTTAATGAATGCGGGGGGCAGCTTGGCCAGGCCTTCCATCGTAGTTTCCGCACGGGGGAATTCATCGAGTTTGAAATCCAGCGGAGGATTTTTCTTTCCCTGGGAAACCGAAACGGGAACGATATCCTGGGCGCAGAAGCCGGAATCAATGGCTTTCTTCGTCCGCTGCTGGCTGCGGTATGAAAATTCGTCCTGCGCTTCGCGCGAAATATTGTACATCTTCTGCAGGGCTTCGGCCGTCAGTCCCATGTTCATGGTCGCCGGGTCTCTGGTCGGCGACAAAGAATACGCGATCGGCAGCGGGGGGATCATCTTGAAAGGTTCGGTGTTCATCGGGAAACGGCAGGGGGCCTGGCTGTATGATTCATAACCGCCGGCGATCATGATGTCCGCCTGACCAGCCAGAATTTTCCAGGCCGCGTGGTTGATTGAATCAATCGCGGAACCGCACTGCATTTCAACATAAGAAGCTACCGTGCTCTCCGGAAGACCGGAAGCCAGAACCGGCCAGCGTGCGCCGTTGATGGCCGTGCTCGGTCCAATGGCTGATCCCATGAAAACACCGTCAACCACTCCGCCTTTTTCGACGACTTTTGATCTTGCGACAAGACCTTTGATGGCCAGACCGGCCAGTTCCTCACCCAGCATGTTGCGCAGGGTTTTGCCGAATGTTCCAAAGGCCGTCCTAACACCATCAACAAATACTACTTCTCTACTCATAACTCCTCCTGTTTTTGGTTTTTAACGATGGAATCGTCTTTTTGATAATCAATAGAGTTTATACTAACCAACATTGCAATTGAAAACCTGTTTAGGGGTTATCATACCTGTACAGTCACGTCAAGAACCTTATAACGCTGGTTGTAAAAAAAGCAAATGGCCAAATCATGGAAAATCGTTCATCATCCGCCGACGTTGCATGCACAGGACACGAAAAAATTATTTGACACTCCACTAAAATCGGTCTACTTTTCAGGTGCAAAGTAACAAGATCCCGGATTCACTGTTCATTTTATTTAAGCATCACAAGGTCATGCCGTTCATTCACCGGGCGGAGTTCCGGTGGTGAATATCGGTCTCCCGGAAATATCCTGCGCACCGCAGATCATGAATAAGGAGGGTATATGCAAAAGCGGGCAAAATTTTTACGTCAGATATTTTATTTTCATGTTTTCATCTTTGTTTTGCTGCTGCCGGTGTCACCCGGCTACACGCAGACGGTAACCATAGAAGGCTCCTGGACAACCACCCGGAATCTCGACACGCTCTATGGCGGATCGGGAGACCGGACGGCACTGGTCGCATCAGGCGCCGTCGTGGACGTTCCTTTAAACAGCGGCAATGGTGTTCATGCCGATAATTACGGCTACTGGACTCTGACTAATTCGGGCACTGTCCGCGGCGACCAGGGGGTCTACCTGGGGTTGGGCGGCTCGGTAACCAATGAAGGAGAAATTACCGCGAGGAAACTCACCGGCGCCGGTATTTATCTGATGAACGGCGGTTATGTCAACCGGGTGACCAACACGGCAACCGGTATCATCACGGGAGGCACTTCATCGTCCAACGGCGGCTACGGCATTGCCTTATTGTCCGGCGTTTCCACGCCGGGTGAGGTGGACAACAGCGGACGGATTTACGCTTACGGAAACGGCACCAATTCACTGGGAGGCGCCGTACTGGTCAACGGCGGCGGCTCCGTCATCAACCGGACCGGCGGCATCATCACCGGCGGGTACGGAGGCACCACCGGCATCGGCGTCTATATTTTCGGTAACGGCTCGGTTGAAAACTACGGCCAGATCACCGGCAACAACTACCAGGGCGTCGTGATTTCGGGCACCGGGACCGTCACCAACCGGACCGGCGGCACCATCACGGCCAACGGGGCGACCATTGGCGTCAACATCACCGGCACAACGGGTACGGTCACGAATGAAACCGGCGCAACGATCACCGGCGGACGAAACGGCGTGGTCATCAGCGGAACCGGAACCGTCACCAATGCGGGAACGATTACGGGTCTTGACGCAAATTACTATGGCGTCCGCTTCAGCAATGCCAATGCAGGGACCTACACGACAAGCGTCACCAACTCCGGAACAATCACCGGCGGTGCGGTCGGCCTGAGCGTAAATCTTTCCAGCGCTTCCGCCGTGGCGAACAACACGATTACGAACAGCGGGACCATTTCCGCAACCAACGGTTCGGGAATCATGATCCAGGGGACGGGCAATTTCACCAATACCATTACCAATTCGGGATCGATCACCGGCACGACTTTCGGCGTCAACATCAATTCCGGCAACCTCACCAACAACGGAACCATCCAGGGACCGACCGGCGTTTCCTTTACCGGCTCGGGCGCCGACACACTGGTGAATTCCGGAATCATCAGCGGCTCGGGTGGCAACGCCGTTCTGATGGGAGCGGGCAACGACAGCGTGACGCTTAACACAGGAAGCTCGATTACCGGCCTGATCAACGGAGGAGCGGGAACCGATACCCTGACGTTATCGGGAAACGGAAGCTTGAATATCACCCAGATCACCGGCTTCGAGAGCATTGTGAAAAGCGGCACGGGAGTCTGGGAGTTGACCGGAACAGGCTCAAGCGGCGCTCTGATCCAGGTTTCCGCGGGAACCCTGACGGCCACCGGTACGATCGGCGATTCCGTCAACATCGATGCCTCCGGCATTCTGAACGGCACAGGCACCGTGGGACCGCTGACCAACAGTGGCCGGATCGCGCCCGGAACATCCATCGGCACCCTGACCGTCAACGGCAATTACGTCAACCAGGCCGCCGGCGTTTATGAAGTGGAAGTCAACCCGGCGGGCCAGTCCGATCGGATCAACGTAACGGGAACCGCCACGATCAATGGCGGCACCGTTTCCGTCATCGCCCAGAGCGGCAGTTATTCGCCCAACACTACTTATACAATCCTGCATGCCAATGGCGGGGTCAGCGGAACCTTCGCCAATGTTATCACGAATCTGGCCTTTCTGGCTCCCTCACTGGATTACACAAACCCCAATGAAATCTACCTGACGCTGGTCCGGACGAACACGGAATTTGCCGGCGTCGCTCTGACCCAAAATCAGCGGGCGGTGGCCGCGGCGATCGACAAAGCCTCTTACAGCGCCACAGGCGACATGCAGACCGCCATTGATGAAATGATCAAGCTGACCGTTCCCGAAGCGAGGCTTGCGTTCGACCAGATGGGGGGAGCCGGATACACCTCCTTCACGCCGGTCGATCTTTACCGCACCGGACTGTTTTTAAGAAATCTCTTCGGCCATAATTCGTTCCTGTTGCCGGCATCCTCCGATCTCGCTGCCCGCACCCGGCAGGCCGTAATCCAGATGGCGGACGCGGGTGGCCCCGCAAATGACGCGGGTCCAGCCCTTTCCCCGACCGGCGGCGGGCCGCAAAGGTGGGGCCTGTGGGTCAAAGGTTACGGCGCCTCGGGTAAACGAAACGGAGAAGACATCGCCTCCCGTTATTCTTACGGCATTGCCGGCGCCCTTCTGGGAATGGATATTCTGACGATCCCGCAACTGCGGGCCGGCGTGAGCGTGGGCTATTCCCAAACCCGGCTTGAGCAAACCAATTTGAACGACGAGGGAAACGCCACCAGTTACCAGGCTGCCGTTTACGGCGCGTTCAAATCCGGAAAATGGTACGCGGACGGCGCTCTTTACTATTCGCGCAACCAGTATGAAATGAAGCGCCGTATCGGTTTTGCCGACCTTTACCGGATGGCCGAAGGAGATTTCAACGGCTATGAACTGGCCGGCTATCTGGAAGGAGGCCGTAAATTTATTTTGCCGATGGCCGTTGAAATCACACCGATGGCTTCACTTCTGGCCATCCAGAATCAGCATGAAAGCTTCATGGAAACGGGCGCGGATTCCCTCAGTCTATGCGTGGACAAGGAAACCGCCAACTCCCTGCAGAGCGCGCTGGGTTTCCGCCTGTCCCGTCCGTTTGCAGCCTCGGATAAATTCACCATTTCGCCGGAGCTTACCGTCCGCTGGCTCCATGAATTTCTGGACGATCAATACCTGATTAACGCCCGTTTTGCGGGAGATCCGGCCGCTTCATTCACCGTGCAGTCAGACACCGTCAAACGCGACAGCGCGGCCGTCACCCTGGGCGCCGTGGCCAATATACAGAACCGTTTAAACTTCTTTTTTTACTACGATGTCAATTTGCGGGACAATAACACAGATCATGCTTTAACCGGAGGCCTGCTCCTGTACTGGTAGCAGACGCATCCCGGTAACGGTTATTCATGAACTAAAAAAATTACGAGAGGATTAAGATGATAAATGTGGACCTGGAAAAATGTATAGGCTGCGGAACCTGTAAAGCGGATTGTCCGGCCGCCAATATTACCATAAAGGAAGGGAAGGCCGTGCACGGCAGGTTCTGCCTGGAATGCGGCCACTGCACGGCCGTTTGCCCGCAGAAAGCCGTTGAGTTCTCCGGCGACTATGATCCCGCCGAAGTTCTGGAATATGACGACCCGAAAAAGTTCACCCTGGACCCAGAGCGTTTTCTGGATTTCGTGAAATTCCGGCGCAGCATCCGCCAGTATACCGACGAACCGGTAAGCGATGCGGACATTGCCAGAATTTTGGAGATGGGCCGCTACACGCAAACCGGCGCCAATATGCAGCCGCTGCGCTACATCGTCCTGACAAAAGAAACGTTGCGCGAAATCACGCCGATTGCCCTCAAAACACTGGCAGAGCTGGACGTCAAAAGCGTGGATAAGAAAGCCATGCGGGTGCCCTATCAGTACCTGGATTTTCAATCCATCTGGCTCAACTGGTATGCGGCTTATCAGAAAAACGGGAGGGATTTGATCTTCCATGGCGCCCCCCATGCGCTTCTGGTGGTCAGCCGTTCCTGCAATGAGCTGGATGGCTGCTTTAACGCAGGACATCTGGAACTCATGATCAACGCGCTGGGGCTGGGCGCCTGCCTGATGGGGTTTGGAACCTTCGCATTTGCCGTGTCGCCCGAACTGCGGCAAAGAGTCGGAATCCGGGAGGGGGAATCCGTGATCCTCATGATGGTTTTCGGGCACCCGAAAGTGAAGTATCTGCGAACCGTAAACCGCAAAAAAGTAAAATACGAAAAAATCTGACCGTCGTGGGAGCAAGGTCATGAAGCTGCTGATCCGCGGCGGCAGCATTGCCGCAGGTTACGGTGTGATCAAAAGTTATGCGGACATTCTCAGGGAATCGTTGCTTCCGCAGGGAATCGAGGTGATCAACCGTTCCCGATACCGGGAAACCTCGTTTGACGGCATCGGCACGTTTTACAAAGACATTGACTGTTTTCGGCCGGAGATGCTTCTTTTCCATTTTGGTGTTGATGATGCCTTTTCATGCGTGTACCGTTCCGAATTTCAGGAAAATTTCGTGCAGATGGTCCGGCTGGCGCGAAGCCGCTTTCACCCGAGGATCTTTCTGGCAACGTCCCATACCTTTGATGATCCCTGCGAGATGGACGCCGTCTATATTTTTTACCGGTCTTTACGGATCGTGGCAACGGATCTGGACTGCGAGCTGATTCCCGTCCACAGCTACTGGGCGGGATATCTGGAAGAACATCACCTGCGCAGTCGCGATCTGGTGGGGTCCGATGCCCGGTATCCCGGCGAACAGGGGCATCAAGTGATTGCAGAAGCGATTCTAGCTTGGTTTGCATATCGCGGGGAACTGGCGGAAACGGCTGAAAAGAACGGAAAAGAAAATATTCCTTTCTAGAAAATGACCGAGGAGGAAAGCATGAAAAAGAGCGTGACTGCCGGAAGAAGCGCCGTCGTTATTTTTTTATTGCTGACTGTTGTCCTTTTATCCCTGCCATCCCGGACGGAATCATCTCCGGCAGCCGCGGGAGAGGATCCGGCCAGGCTCGTTTCCGGAATCCACTGGCTGGGACATGACGCTTTTCGCATTGAGGCCGGCGGCCTCATGATTTACATTGACCCTTATGGTCTGAAGTCGAACCTGCCGAAAGCGGACCTGATTCTCGCGACACACGAGCACTTTGATCACACAAGCCCCGCCGACATTGCCAAAATTATGAAATCCGATACGGTCATCGTCACGATCGGCCGGGCGGCCGAAAAGCTTACAGGCAATATCCGCACAATCAAACCGGGAGAACATATCACGGTCAAAGGCATCGCCATCCGGGCAGTTCCGGCTTACAACATTGATAAATTCCGAAGCCCCGGCGTTCCCTATCACCCGAAGGAATCCGGCCATGCGGGATATATTCTTGCGGCGGGCGGCGTGCGCATTTACCATGCGGGCGATACGGATTTCATCCCCGAAATGAAGGGACTCGCGCCGGACGTGGCCCTGCTGCCCGTAACCGGGACATACGTCATGACCGTGGAAGAAGCCGTTCGGGCGGCGGCCGCAATCAAGCCCAGAGTCGCCGTTCCCATGCATGTGGGCGGCCCGGTCGGTTCCCTGAAATCCGCAGAAGAGTTCAAGGCCAGGGCAACGGTGCCGGTCGTCATCTTACCGATCGAAAAGTGAAAAATGTCGAAAGGGGTTGTTCTCATTCACGGCCCGTCGCTGTGCCGCTATGGCAGGATGGCAAAGACCCGCGCCGGAAAACCGGATCCACCCGCCGGCTTCGGGAAAGCAGCCACCACCAGGGCGCCGGTCTCCGGAACCTGATCCAGATTCGTCAGGAGTTCAATCTGGTAGTGGTTTTGTTTCAATATGTAAGTCTCCAGTGAGTAGTCGCCCTTCGAAGTGGCAACGCCGGGATCCGTATCGGTTGTTTCGTGACCGGAAGCGGTGATTTTGCGTTGTTCGTACAGATATCTCAGCACCTCCAGACTCCAGCCGGGATAGTGGGCAACACCCCGGGGATCCCTGTTCTGCATGGCATCCATATCCGGCCATCGCTTGCACCAATCGGTGCGCATCGCCACAAAAGCCCCCTGCGGAATGGGACCGTGCTTTCTTTCCCAATCCCGAATATCGGCCATCGTGACTGTGTAGTCCGGGTTTCCGGCGGTCTTCGCATGGACATCGATTACGACCAGAGGCAGAATCATTTCACTGACATCGATCTGATCCACCGTGCGCAATCCCTTCACGAAGTGGGCAGGAGCATCGATGTGGGTCCCCCACTGGCCGACGTGCGTAAAGGACTGCGCATAAAAGCCGCTGCCCAATCGCCCGGCTCCCGGCTCATAAGAATACAGCGTCTCGCGTTTTTCGTCGGGAAAACCTTTCCAGTGAGGAATTCCGGGCGCGAAGGCATGAGTAATATCCACGAATTTTTTTGTTTTGATCACCTTCCAGGCATCCTGGAGGGTCAACGGTTCTGAAGCGAGGCAACAGGTTCCCGAAGCAATGACCAGCCACGCCATCCCCAGGATCAGTCCCGTAACAATTCTGATTGATTTCATCTTTCCGTCCTCCGTTTGCAGGTTCCCCCTGCGGCCAAATCACGCATCCATGGCAAACAATATCTCGCTGATTTCATTCCTCAGGACCGGCCTGTCGCCGTTAATCAGCCTGGTTTGTGCTCGACCTGATAGCCGAGAATCTGAAATCTGTTTCGCGGTGAAATCTTCAGTCCGGCCCAGATCCGATCAAAGGGGATTCCGCTTTTGATCATGACCCGGGTTTCCTCGCACGTCAGGATGCTGGAATCCGGCTCCCAGACGACATAGCTTCCCTTCCTGCCTCCGGACACCAGCAGGGAGTGCGTTTCTTCGCCGCAGATAATATGCAGACGGCGCTTGCGGAGACTCGCGAACGTCTCCATGACCTCGCTGTATTGAACAACCTTGAAAACATCCCGGAGAACCATCGTAACGTCCACAAACCCCTGACGAGCAATCCAGAGTTGGGGAACAGTCACGGGCCGGTTCGTGATATTGGGTTTGTTCATGTCCCAGACAAAGGGAATCAATTTTCCGTCATTGAGGCGTGCGGCCGTTTGCGTTTTATCCGGCCGGAAATAGTCCGGTCGAATGGCGGAAACAGCCGAGGCCAGCTGCGCGGGATCGCAGCCGATGATCATCGCCAGACAGGTAAAGTGGCAACCGGAGTCGGAAAGATTGTTCCAGCCGGGGCTCGCGGATCCGCTGACCACTCTGGCAATTTGTGAAAAGCGCTGAACCAGAAATGTATTGCGATACCAGGCCTGGCTTTTGTAGTTTCCGGATGGATACCACATGTCATTTCGCGCCGGCGAAAAACTCTTCAATCAGCCCGTTGACCTTGACGGCCTGTTCATGCTGAATCCAGTGGCTGATCCCGGGCATCCTGATCAATTTTCCCTGTTTGCAGTAGGGCATGCTCTCATCGGCCATCTCGGTCAGCATGGCCACGTCTTCTTCGCCCCACATGAAGATCATCGGCATGGTTACATCAAAACTTTTCGGCGGCTCCTGCCGGGTTTGAATCATCGCGCGATACCAGTTGACCATCGCCGTAAAAGCTCCGGGCTTCTGGAAGGCTTTGCGGTACTCTTCCAGTTCGGATGGCGTGAAAGCGCCGGGGTTGGCCGATGTTTTGATCAGATCAAGCGCCCAGTCATAGTTGGTGGCGGCGGCCAGTTTATCCACAGCGCCGGGAATCTGGAAGAAAAAAATGTACCAGCTTTTCTTCATCTGCTCCGTATCGGTAAAAACATGTTTGGCCATGACTTTGGGATGAGGCACATTCAGAATGACGAGTTGCCGGATGCGCTCCGGATATTTGAGCGCCACCCACCACGACACGGACGCGCCCCAGTCATGTCCGACGAGGTATATCTGTTTGCGACCGTAAGCATCGATCAAACCGACAATGTCTTTAGCCAGTTCATCGATCTTGTAGGCGGCAATGCCTTCCGGTTTATCGCTCAGGTTGTAGCCGCGCTGATCAGGGGCGACGACCAGATAACCTTTATCGGCAAAGTAAGGCAACTGCTTGCGCCAGGCGTACCAGAATTCCGGAAATCCGTGCAGGAATAAAATCATCGGCCCGTCCGCGGGCCCCGCTTCCATGACATGCAGCTTTACTCCATTGGTCCCGATGTAGCGTTCACGCAAATCCATATTTACCCCCTGTCTTCTTCGCAGGGAACGGTTTAAAACCGTTCCCTACACAAAAAATTCATTTAGGAACGTGGCCACTTCCCGCGGTTTTTCCTCCTGCACAAAGTGCCCCGTTCTGAGCGATTCCACTTTGATCGATGCGAAACAATCTTCAATGTGATTCAAGTTTTCCGGGATGATTACGGGATCCAGACTGCCATGAATATACAGCGCGGGCATGGGAAACTTGATGCCTCCCAGCGTCGCCCAGCGTTTAGCGTCTTCCCGCATCGCCCGGTAATAGGATGCGCCGGTCGCCGGCGTATTTTCGATGCTGTAACAGCGCACATACTCGGCAATGGCCTCGGGCGCAATGGTTCCGTCCCGGCCTTCCTTCCCGAAGAAATGACGGATCCAGACATCCTCATTGCCTTTGATCATCGCTTCCGCAAGCTTCGGCATCTGCTGAAAGTACTGGTACCAGAAAGGAACAGCGCCGCGGCTGTAGATTACTTTTATTGCTTCTCCGTAGCCACGCGTGTTGGTGATGACGGGAATGTTCATGATGGCGAGCTTCCTGACCCGCTGCGGGATGAGAAGCGCCACCTCCTGGGCCACAATGCCGCCCCAGTCATGGCCAACCAGGAAAAAAGAATCGATTTTCAAGGCGTCGAGAACTTCAACAATATCTCTGGCGAGCTCCGCCTTCTGATAGGCGGGAACATTATTCACCGTGCGTTCGCTGTCCCCCAAGCCCCGCAGGTCGGGAGCGACAACGCGCAACGCCGGATTGAGAAAGGCCGAAACAGCCTCCCAGCAATAGGAACTCTCCGGCCAGCCGTGCAGCATGACCACGGGAAATCCATCCCGGTTTCCCCGATCCCGAATATTGAAGACGCCTCTGGGAACCGTAATCTTGTATGTATTCATCGGCATAAGCTTCGTATCCCGCTGTTCGTATCTCGTATCTCGCTATTTGCAGGGAACGGTCGCGACCGTTCCCTGCGCTTTGTGCCTTTGTCTCTCTGTCCCTTTGTGCCTGTTATCAAACCTCCCAGGCAGCCTTCGCTCCTTCCGTCGTCGCTTCAATAATTCTCCTCGGGGCCGCCGCATCACCGACGACAAAATGGCGGATACCCTTTTTCACCAGCATATCTTTGAGTTCGGTTCTGGGGGTCACTCCGATGGCGACAATCACCTGATCAACCGGGTCCAGGCGCTTCTCTGTTCCTTTAACATCCACAGTGACCGCTTTTTCTTCTATTTTCACAACCTTCGTGCCGTACATCAACCGGATGCCCTGCGCCGCCAGACGGCGGTACAGCATCTGCCCGTGCGCCGCTTGCGGTAGCACCGGCGGTCTGGTCAGCATTTCCACCACGGTGATATCCTGCACGCCTTTTTCACGCAGGAAGTCCGCCGTCTCCAGGCCCACCAGGCCGGCTCCGATCACGACAACATGCGCTCCGGGCTTAACGGTTCCGTCCAGAATCTGCCAAGCGTCGCAGACCACGGATGAGTTGATGCCTTCCGCCGGACAGGCGGTTTTATCCGCCCCGATCGCCAGAATAACGGCATCCGGTTTGCCCTGCTCGATCATCGCTTCGTTTACGTTCATGCCGGTTCGAATCTCCACACCCTGCTTTTTGCATTTCAGCGCGAGTGTCTGAATAAATTTTTCATAGACGCCCTTGTGCGGAGCCATCGCGGCGTAACGCACATTGCCGCCGGTGCCGCTGTCACGCTCATACAGCGTTACGCGATGTCCCAGACGTGCTGCTTCCAGTGCGGCGGTGAGTCCCGCCGGACCGCCGCCGATCACCCAGACATTTTGTTTGCTTTTTGCAGGCCCTTCGGGACAGATCAGTTCCTGGCCGGTCTGCGGATTAATGGCGCAGCGGATCGGTTTCATCTCCAGCGCCAGACGTTCAATGCAGCCCTGGTTACAGGCCAGGCACTCCAGCGTATCTTCGGGATGTCCGGCAACGGCGTTCTTCAGAAAATCGGGATCGGCCAGATGCTGCCGCGCCACGGCAACCATGTCCGCGTCGCCCCGGGCAATCACTTCGTCCATGAAAAACGGATCGGTGTACCGTCCGACGGAGATTACCGGAACGGAGGCAACTTCCTTCACTTTCCGGGCCAGATAGGATTTGAATCCCGGATCATATTCCACGGGCGCGCTGGCATTGGGGGTGTCGATGTTGACTTCCGGCGAACCATGCGTGCCGAACGATACGTCAATGATGTCGGCGCCGGCCGCCACCAGATCGGGAATAATGGTCTGCATGTCGCTGATCGTATATCCGTCTTTTACGCATTCTTCACCGGAAACACGAATGGAAATGGGAAAATCGGGACCCACCCGTTTGCGGGCTTCCGCAATGCATTCGATCATGAATCGCGCCCTTCCCTTGAAATCGCCGCCATACTGATCCGTGCGCTGATTGGAGTGAGCCGACAGAAACTGCATCAGCAGATAGCCGTGCGCGCCGTGCAGTTCAACGGCGTCAAACCCCGCGGCCTTTGCCCGCGCGGCGCCCGCTCCGAAGGAAGCAATAATTTCCTGAATTTCAGCAAGGGTCATTTCCCTGGGCGCCCCCATGAAACCGAAGACAAAACTGGGAATCGCCGACGGCCCGATGGCCGTTTTCTTCTTAAGAAACAGATAATTTTCCCGGCCGCAGTGATGAAGTTGAAGGGCCGCCTTCGCGCCCTGGGCATGAATGGCGTCGGCCATTTTCGCCAGTCCGGGAATGAACTTGTCATCCCAGACACCCAGCGATGTCGGCGAAGCAAGTCCCGACGGATGGACACATGTAATTTCCGTAATGATCAAGCCGACGCCGCTTTGCGCACGGCGCTTGATGTACGCAAGATTCGCATCGCTGACCGTCGAATCCGGATTAGCCAGCGCCGTCCCCATCGGGGGCATCACGAGGCGGTTGGGAATTTCGAGGGAACGAATTTTAATGGGGGACAATAAATGCTGTAAGGTTTTCATGGAACAACTCCTGAAATGAATAACCGGGTATTGATTACCATTGTTGCCGAGCGCATCCACCGCCCGCCAATGGAGGAAGGCGGCGGATGCGTAATTCGATCAGTCCGACGAAAAGCAAATGCTTTCCTATGCTGACAAATGCGTGCCTAAAAGCAGAGCGCCGTCGACGATAATTTCCGTGCCGCTGGTGTAGCTGGAGGCGTCGGAAGCCAGATAAATCGCCGCTCCGGCAATTTCATCCGGTTCGCCGATCCGGCAGGTGGGCAGAAGCGTGCATAATTTCTCGCGTTCTTTCGCCGCTTCTTCCGGCGTCAGATGGAACCAGTGCGAATTCATCATTTTCGTTTCAATCGGACCCGGCAGAATCGTGTTCACCATGATGTTGTCGCGCGCCAGTTCCATGGCAAAGCAGCGGGTAATATGGCGGACGCCGGCTTTCGAAATGGAATAGACGCTGACAAACGGTTCCGGATTGACGCCGTCGATGGAGGCGACGTTAATGATCCTGCCGCCGCCCTGTTTCTTCATGACTTTGGCCACAGCCTGGCTCATGAAGTAAACACCCTTGAGATTAAGACTCATAATGGTGTCCCAGAGGCGCTCGTCGGAATCCAGCACCGATCCCATGGCCGGGCTGGCGCCGGCGTTGTTGACCAGAATATCAATCCGGCCGAACTTCTGCAAAACGGTGTCCACCACTCTCTGGTATTCTTCGAACTTGCCCAGGTGCGCCGGTACGACCAACGCTTCTCCGCCGGCAGCCTTGATCTCTGCGGCGGTGGCTTCCAGATCCTGCGCCTTGCGGCTGGTAACCGCAACTTTTGCGCCGGCCTTGGCAAATCCGTAAGCAATGGCCTGGCCGATGCCGCGGCTGCCGCCGGTAACAATGGCCACTTTACCTTTTAATGAAAACTTGGAAAGATCAAACATAGTCATCACTCCTTTTATTTTTTGTTCCTGAGAAAAACAATCTGGCGGTAATTTGCAACCCCTTATTGCAAGGGTCGCCGGGAGACTAGGGGAAACGGTCGAAACCGTTCCCTGTTGTCTCCCGGCATTTTGAGGGGGACTATTTTTTCGCTTTGGGCGCCAGGGCTTCGCGGTCGCCGCCGCTCATGCCGGCAATGTATTTCACCAGCTTCTTGCGGGATTCAATATCGTACTGCGTCGTGATGGCAATCTGCTCCATGATGGGGGAGCCGCCGCCGTGGTAGTTGCCGACATTCATAATGCCGCCGGTAGCGGAACAGAGCGAATCACCCAGATAGCGCCAGAACTGCGCCTGATCTTCAACCGCCATCTTCGGGTTACGCTTCGTGTATTTCAAAAGCGATTCGCCGGTGGCCGGATTGGCGAAATCCTTCTCATGCGGGAACGTCGCCGTAACACCGCCGGAGATGTCGCAAAGAATCTCGGCTTCACGCCAGACCGCCTCGCCCGACAGGCAGCGGCCGACGTTGCAGTAAATGGAATGCGGAATGTAGGAACCCGGTCCGTAAGGCACGAATCCAAAGCCGGGCATGTAAACTTCGGGTTTGCCCAAAGATGAAGCCGTGTAACCGGCGGCGTAACCGAGCTCGATGACCATGATGATCTCAGCCAGTTTCTCGCGAACATGTTCGGCCTTGTGGATGTTGTTCACTTCCGCGGCCAGAGCGGCCGTTCCCAGAAGAACGTCGCCGATGGCGGGCTTGCAGCCGGAATAGGAATGACGGTGGAACAAAGCAAACAGAAGCGCCAGGGCGCCGCCGTGCTGATATTCGCCGGCCAGGAAGACTCTTTCCCACGGCACGAAGCAGTTGTCAAAGATCATGTAGGAATCGGTCGCGCCCGGCATGAAACCGCGTTTGTAATGCTCACGGGGGCGGAGGTTGTGAATGGTCACTACCTGCTTCAAACCGTCCCAGTCACCCGGTACGGCAAAGCCTACCGCGTAATCCGCGTCTTCTTTTCGCAGCGCGCGGGTCGGCAGAACCAGCACTTCATCGGCTACGGAAGCTTCGGAAATGTGCACCTTGCAGCCTTCCACGATGATGCCGTCTTTCAGTCTTTCCTTGATGCGGACATAGGCGCCCGGATTGGGCTGATCGGCGGGGCGAAGCAGCCGGTCGCCCTTGGTGTCGGTCTGCGCGCAGCAGCCGATCAGGTCTTCCTTCTGGAAGCGGGTCAGCCACTTCTTGAAGTTTTCATGATACTGGGTGGCGCCGTTGTTCAGTTTGTCGGCTTCATACGAAACGTTGTACATGGCATTCGTTCCGTCAATGCCCATGCAGCGCTGGATGCAGCCGCCGACTTTCTGGCACAGCATGCGGGTCATGTCCTGTTTCTTGTGCAGGTCGTCCGTGCTCATGTGAATGTGCGTGTAGCGATTGATTTTCTCGCCGGTCAGATGAGAAGTGGCCGTACACAAATCCTGATTCTCCGGTTTGGCCGCCTCATCATAGGTGGTCCCGATGACATTGAGGCAGTCCATCTGCAATTCGTCGTCCCGGTCAATCAGTTGGCCATCAAAATAAATGTTCCTCTTCATCTTGGAAAGGCCTTTAATATAATCCTGTTTTGTTCTCATGACGATATCCTTTCTGTGAGAAATTAGATATTTGAAGAGGCCTGAAATATTTCAGGCCTCTTCTGCGTGCTAACCTTATTTTGCCTTCTTGGGAGCCAGGGCTTCCCGGTCGCCGCCGCTCATGCCGGCAATGTACTTCACCAGCTTCTTGCGGGATTCAATATCGTACTGCGTCGTGATGGCAATCTGCTCCATGATGGGAGATCCGCCGCCGTGGTAGTTGCCCACGTTGGTGATTCCGCCGGTAGCGGAACAGAGCATGTCGCCCAGATAACGCCAGAACTGCGCCTGATCTTCAACCGCCATCTTCGGATTACGCTTCGTGTATTTCAAAAGCGATTCGCCAGTGGCCGGATTGGCGAAATCCTTCTCATGCGGGAACGTCGCCGTAACACCGCCGGAGATGTCGCAAAGAATCTCGGCTTCACGCCAGACCGCCTCGCCCGACAGGCAGCGGCCGACGTTGCAGTAAATGGAATGCGGAATGTAGGAACCCGGTCCGTAAGGCACGAATCCAAAGCCGGGCATGTAAACTTCGGGTTTGCCCAAAGATGAAGCCGTGTAACCGGCGGCGTAACCGAGCTCGATGACCATGATGATCTCAGCCAGTTTCTCGCGAACATGTTCGGCCTTGTGGATGTTGTTCACTTCCGCGGCCAGAGCGGCCGTTCCCAGAAGAACGTCGCCGATGGCGGGCTTGCAGCCGGAATAGGAATGACGGTGGAACAAAGCAAACAGAAGCGCCAGGGCGCCGCCGTGCTGATATTCGCCGGCCAGGAAGACTCTTTCCCACGGCACGAAGCAGTTGTCAAAGATCATGTAGGAATCGGTCGCGCCCGGCATGAAACCGCGTTTGTAATGCTCACGGGGGCGGAGGTTGTGAATGGTCACTACCTGCTTCAAACCGTCCCAGTCACCCGGTACGGCAAAGCCTACCGCGTAATCCGCGTCTTCTTTTCGCAGCGCGCGGGTCGGCAGAACCAGCACTTCATCGGCTACGGAAGCTTCGGAAATGTGCACCTTGCAGCCTTCCACGATGATGCCGTCTTTCAGTCTTTCCTTGATGCGGACATAGGCGCCCGGATTGGGCTGATCGGCGGGGCGAAGCAGCCGGTCGCCCTTGGTGTCGGTCTGCGCGCAGCAGCCGATCAGGTCTTCCTTCTGGAAGCGGGTCAGCCACTTCTTGAAGTTTTCATGATACTGGGTGGCGCCGTTGTTCAGTTTGTCGGCTTCATACGAAACGTTGTACATGGCATTCGTTCCGTCAATGCCCATGCAGCGCTGGATGCAGCCGCCGACTTTCTGGCACAGCATGCGGGTCATGTCCTGTTTCTTGTGCAGGTCGTCCGTGCTCATGTGAATGTGCGTGTAGCGATTGATTTTCTCGCCGGTCAGATGAGAAGTGGCCGTACACAAATCCTGATTCTCCGGTTTGGCCGCCTCATCATAGGTGGTCCCGATGACATTGAGGCAGTCCATCTGCAATTCGTCGTCCCGGTCAATCAGTTGGCCATCAAAATAAATGTTCCTCTTCATCTTGGAAAGGCCTTTAATATAATCCTGTTTTGTTCTCACTGTCTGTTCTCCTTTTCCTGTAATGGATTTTTCTTCGATTTCTTTGTTTCTTTGGTTTTCCCCTCAACGTTACTTTCCGACAGAAGACGTCCCAGAACCTGAGCGTCTTCCAGTTTCAAATGCAGCGTGACTCCCGATTCTTCCTTTTTCGCCCGGATGCCGTTCAGAATCATTTCCAGCAATGGATCGAGCATGTCCAGCATGCTTTTCTCCCGTTTCGGCATCCCCTGCATGTGCCAGTGGATAAAAATGTGTTCGATGGCTCCCATCAGCATCGACCGGACCAGATAAGCGTCCACATCCTTGCGAAACGTTCCGTTGGCAATGCCCGTGCGGATACAGTCGAGTACACGGTGGGCGGATCGCCGGATGGCTTCATGAGCCTTTGTCTGGCGAAAACGCTTGTTGGACATCAGTTGCAGCAAAACCAGCGCGGAGTAATCGGGATTGTCCTGGTAGAGCCGGATATAGCTCAACATGATGGCGCGCATCCTGCCTTCCACATCTTTGATAAAAGGCAGCACCGCTTCGGATTCTTCGAAGGTATCGTTGGATATTTTTTCGGGAATGGCAAACAGCAGATCTTCCTTGGTTCCGAAATATTCATAAATCGTGGCCTCGGAAACGCCGGCTTCCTTGCTGATTTCGGAGATGGTGGCGTCGGCAAAACTCTTCTCGGCAAAAATGCGCAGCGCCGCGTCCATAATGCGGTCCTTTCTGCTTTTTGGCCGAGTGTGGTCTGTCATTGCGACACCCTTTCTTCCTTTGAATTTAAACTACATCACCATAGTCTCACTGTCAAGTATTATTTTATTTCATAGTCAGACTATGATTTTTAGGGAATATTTATAGTTATCAGTCAGCCAAGTGGCCTACTTGCCGGTTTTTACTCAAGGAAAGGCAGGAAAAATCGGCCGCTGGCGGTCAGACGGCAGGGGAAGGATAAATAATTTTTCATCCGGCAGCCGCTGATAAACCCGAAAAGACTCCTTACTTCATTTGCTCATCACAAAGACCCAAAGTGGAGCACGATAATTAATGTTCAGTTGATATTAAAGCACTTTTTGTGATAGCTAAGATCATCACTTAAAGAGCATTTGTACAAAAAACCAGATTTTACATATTACGTATATTAATTGTTTGCATGGAGGAATAATGGATGCCGTACTAGACTGTCTTGAAACTTTAGCAAGGTACGGAATTATAGATATCGTGTTTGGTATTGGCGTAATAGGATTCATAGGACGCCTCATTCGCAGAGCATTCCCAAATAACTATGATCATCTTCATGTAAACGCATCTATCGGCGGTCCTGTTCAAATTCCCGGGCCTGGTATCCTTCAAAATTCGCTCAACATTAGCCTAAGCAATTCTGGTCAAAGCAATTTTTATTTAGCCAGAGCATATTTTCGCGCCAAGCAGCGCCGATGGTGGTTGCTATGGTTGTGTCCAGTCGAAACAAAAATTAAGATACATCCGGCATCAGCACGTATTTTAGATAAGGATGCATTTGAACTAAAATTTACTGGCAATCAACCTCAATATTTTACTGAATTTGAAACATTGATTCGTCCAGGTTCATCTAATGTGAAGACAACTTGGTTAGCGTTGGAGCAACCACTTCAACAATCTCTTATAAATAAGAGAAAATGCGGTATTCTCTATATTGAGTATGCTGTTGCGGGACAGCAGGGAATTCACAGAACACGCATATAGAATGCGAATCAAGCAATACAGCCGATCGCTGAGAATGACCGACAAGCAACGATCGAGCATTGACAAAGGTTAAATCGATCCCAGAAAATGACACGAAAATTTTTTAGGGTTATTCTACAGACTCGTTAGCGAGATATTACTAATGAATGACAGCGCATCCTTAAGAGAAAAAGCAACAGATATATCTTGGGCCATCTTCTCAATTGGATTTCTACTCAGTCTAATAGAAATCGGTTATGAGGTATTCATTTGGTTAAAAACAGGACAGTGGTTGAATATATCTTTTTCTGCTGCGCTAAATTGGCTAAATATAGATATAGTTACTCTAGCTCAAGGCATAGAGTGGCAAGGAATAAAAAAAATTATTTCTTGGTTTCTGAAACTGCCATTATCCATAATGTTTTTTATTTTGGGGGCAAGCCTCGGGTTATTGTTCTACGTAATATTTTCAAAGAAGGCAGAATAACTCAGAATGAAGAACAGCCAACCAAAGAGAGAGGGACGCTGATAAAAAGTAAGTTTCTGAAGGGAAAAGAAGGAATCTCTTTGTGCAAGAAAATGGTTATTAGTTATTAGTATGAGCGGGAATGAGAGCGCAACTTATTATTTTACCAGTGTCATCGATTGCACGAATTCCGAAAAATGGTGTTTCACCGGCCGCTACTTGATTGTGCCCATAGTGGCAGGTGATATTTGTTGCTCGCGAAAAAGGAGAAAATCAATATGCCAGCTTATTGGTGGGAGTGCAATGACTGCGAAAATAAATTAGAATTTCCTGAAGCATGCGGATCGAAAGGGATGACGCACTATATCTGGGATGTTCTTATTCCATCTAATTGGGATCAGTCGAAATTACTTATGAAGTGTATTGGATGCGGCAAAAATACTTTGAGAATTACATACATCTTTCCGCGCAAGGATCAAGTTCATGTGCAAGTCAAGCACATAATTGGTCTTGGACCATTTGATGAATATGTCCCAATGATGTGGGAAACAATCCCTGATGGAAACCAGAGAAAAACTTGGATTGATTTCAAGTATGTCAATGGAAGGAATGTATGGGGCCTTAACAAGCCAGCTGTTTTTAGCAAAGAAGATATGCGAGAACTTTTTAAACAATATCGGATTTGTACTGGAGACACATCGTTTCCATAACAGGGGATGCCGAACACTGCGGCGCTGTTCTATTTTTCGACACGCCTTTTATCGGCGTCGAACAAAAATTAAAGATAGGAGACTTACGACAATAAGCAAACATAAACCATTATCGGTGTATTCTTTATAGATGACGTCGAACAAGGCGCTTGAACGGTTGTCATGTCTTGCATGGAACGCTTCGCGTCGCTGCAATCCACTCCACCGATCAGCGCC
This sequence comes from Smithellaceae bacterium, assembly GCA_963682015.1. Lineage (GTDB taxonomy): Bacteria > Desulfobacterota > Syntrophia > Syntrophales > Smithellaceae > UBA8904. The sequence goes on from OY820932.1 coordinate 1,837,429, forward strand.
GCAACGTCATAAGGCAAATGAAGATGGGATCATCACTAAACTCAGGCTCAACTGAACTTGACGTCCTCTGCCGGGCTTTTCCCTTTCTCGGACAGCTTCCGCCCGACCTTCTCATGAGCATCGACACCACGGCGTTCCATGTGCCAAATGGTGCTGTTGCTGAAATGCGCACCGCACTTGAAGATAAATTGAGCTGTTACCTGATGACGTATCGAGCTCAGCCACCCGCAGCGCGTAGAGACGAAAGCCTGCATCTTTGCCGGCTCCTTATGCCGGCGCACCTGACCCCGGCGCAGATGGAAGAATTGCGGCGCGGCGAAGCCGCCTGTCACGGCGACGGCGTTATCTTTGTGGCATACAGAAAGCCTCTTCAACTGCGGCAAAATCCGCCGAAAAGGTTTGCAGGAAACGGCGCCTGACAGGCACATGGAATATATGCGGCTTTGCCGCGACGCATTATTAAACAGCCGATCAGCCGTATGACTTTGTCCAGCCCGGGAAAGAGGAAGCATCAGGCAAATCATGTAAAATCCTCCGGAAATCCCGTTTTTCCATCGAGTTATTTATGGTACACTGCAAGAGACGGCGAGAACGCGGCTTCATCGCCGGAAAAAGATGGGGACGGTTCTTGCCCCCTGAAGGAAGCTGCGCCACCGCGGCACTGCCGCGGACCGTACCCGGCAACGCCCGCAGGGAAGAGGGAGATCGGCCATGACAAAGTGTCTGATTGTTGATGATGAAGAGCAGAACCGCTATCTGCTGGATATCCTTCTGCGCGGTTCCGGTTACGAAACCATGACCGCCGGGAACGGTGAAGATGCCCTGAACCAGGCGCGCCGCAACCCGCCGGACCTGATCATTTCCGACATTATGATGCCGGTCATGGACGGGTTTCAGTTTTGCAGGGAATGCAAAACCGATCCGGAATTAAGAAACATTCCCTTTATCTTCTACACCGCGCAATATACGGGGCAAAAGGACGAAGATTTTGCTCTTGCCCTGGGCGCCGACCGGTTTGTCATCAAACCGCAGGAACCGGAGAAACTCCTGAAAATCATGAAAGAGGTTCTGGCGCAGCCCCGATCCGGGAAAGAAACACAGAAACCTCTGTTGGACCGGGAGGCCTATCTTTCCGCTCACGACGAACGAATCGTCAAGAAACTGGAAGCCAAAATGGCCGACATGGCCAGAATGAATCTGGCGCTTCGCGAAAGCGAGGAGAAATACCGGCTGCTGGCGGATAATGTTCAGGATGTCATTTTTCTGCTGGATGACGATCTGCGCTACAAATACGTCAGCCCTTCCGTCAGGTTTCTCAGGGGATATGAGCCGGCGGAAGTGACGGGAAATCCGATTGCGGAATCCCTGACCCCTGCATCGCGGGATCAGTTTGAAAAAATTGTTGAGGAAGAAAGGAAACAGGAAAAATCCGGACAGGAGGATTCCGGGCAATCCCGCACCATGGACCTGGAAATGAGGCGCAAGGACGGAACCACCGTATGGACCGAGGCAAACATTTCCCTTCTTCGGGATGAAAAGAACCGGCCGACAGGCATTCTGGGCGTGACCCGAAACATCACGGAACGCAGGAAAGCCGCCGAGGAATTAAACAGAAGCCTTGTGCAGCTGCGGGCCGCGCTGGAAGGCATTGTTCAGGCGGTAGCCTCCCTGGTTGAAACAAGGGACCCATACACGGCGGGTCATCAGCGCCGGGCAGCCGATCTTGCCGTTGCCATTGCCCGCGAGATGGGGCTTTCCGGTGATCAGATCGACGGCCTTCGCCTGGCCGCAACAATCCATGACATCGGAAAAATCTCCATTCCGGCCGAGATCCTGTCCATGCCGAGAAAGTTAAGAGACACGGAGATTGGTCTCATCAGAAACCATTCCCAGGTCGGTTATGATATTTTGAAGGATGTCAAATTCCCCTGGCCCATTGCCAGGATCATTCGGGAGCATCATGAACGGATGGACGGAACCGGCTATCCCGATGGATTAACCGGAGAGCAAATTCTTCCGGAGTCCCGGATTCTTTCAGTGGCCGATGTAGTGGAAACCATGGCCACGCACCGCCCCTACCGGCCCGCGCTGGGACTTGACGCCGCCCTGCGGGAAATCACCGAAAACAGCGGCATCCTTTACGACCCGTCGGTGGTTGTCGCATGCCTGCGGCTTTTCCGGGAGAAAGGATACCGGATAACAGACTGATATTCAAAGCGGACAGACTGCACGGCAACCGGCCAGTCCATCCCGGGGAGCTGAATAAAGATCGGCACTCGCTTAAGCATTGCCGGCATTGCCTTCCTGCCTGAAATCTTCTTGACTTGGAGCCTTCCTTCCCATATGTTGCAGGCATATAAACAAGACCTTATCAAAAACACCTCTTTCTGAAGCGCTTTTCAAATCTGTGTCAGACAACTGATAACGGCGGCCCTCACGGCCATCGACAGCATACGTATTGGATTCGCCACATCCGGCGGATGTTTGCCAACCGGGTTTCCGGGGTATCCCTGATCAACCGTTACCATGCTGCGGCTGATAAGGCCCTGAAGAAAGGAAAGAGAACCTTATGGAACGTTTTCTTGTTTACACGAAGGCCGGCGCAGGTCCCGCGACGCATGCGATTGTCATGGGAGTGGGAGACTATCCTCACCTGGTGGACGGCGCGGGCAGGCTTTCAGAGTGGAACGACGGTATGAGCCAGCTCGGTTCACCGCCTCTGTCGGCTCGGGCGTTTTCCGACTGGCTGATTTCCACTTATCATAATCCTGAATGCCCCCTTGCCACAGTCGCCCTGCTATTGTCCGACGGGAAAAAAACAAATTATACTCCGCCGGGGCAGCCGAAAGTCGCCGTCGAGCGCGCCACCGCGGCGAATGCTGAAGCGGCATTGCTGGAATGGGTCAAACGCGGCAACGAAAACGCCGGAAACCTCCTGATTTTCTTTTTCTGCGGTCACGGGGCTCTGGCCGGAACGGAGACATCTTTACTGCTGGAGGATTTTGGCGAAAATGACCTCAGCCCTCTTAAGGGCGCCATCGATTTTCGCCAGTTTCACCTGGGCATGGATAAATGCAAGGCACGGCGGCAGGTCTATTTCATCGACGCCTGCCGCGTTGCAACTTCCGCGGTGCTCGATGCGGCGGGCAACTACGCCGGAGAACCGGTGATCAGCGGAAGTCTGCGTCCACCCAAAGGTCAACCCCTGCGCCGGGCGCCGGTCTTCTATTCCACGCTGGCGGGCGCAATGGCCTTCGCAAGGGAAAACCGCCCCAGTCAGTATACGGAAGCGCTGCTGCGCGCCCTGAACGGGGCGGCGGACAACGCCGAAGCCGATGAGAAGTGGCGCGTAAAGCCAACCAGTCTGCACCAGGGCATTGACGCGCTTCTGAAGCATGCCGCGGCCGGATCAGAGGATTTCCAGCAGGTGAATCAAACCGACAACCTCGCCGATTTCCCGTTCCACGAGCTCAGGGGCGATCCGCTGGTTCCCGTGTTTGTCAGGTGCAAACCTCAAAATATCAACGGGAACGCCGAACTGCTTTACAGCAGCAGCGCCATCAACAAGAAGGCCGGAAAAGGTGAAGATACGGGATGGGATCTCAGTCTCACGCCGGGTTATTATAAATTCGTGGCAACCCTGCTCACCGATCCGTGTAAAAAAGGCGAGATGAATCGGGACATCAGACCCGTTTGCCGGGAAGTTGAAGTGGAGGTGAAACCATGAACACCCTCAAAGTGAGATTGCATCAATTCCTGGAAGGCAACCAGTCGCAGGTTTTCGCCAACATCTATCCCCTTCGCACTTCGGAAAAGGTTTCTCCAAAACGAAATGAGATCATTCCGGCCGGATATTTCGCCGGTGAAAAAGACGGTCCGTGGACTTATTTTTACCTGCCCGATGGCCGCTATCTCATCGAGGCCATCCTGCCGTCGGGAGCGGCAATCGATGAAGAGGTTGATCTGCAGGGAGAGCATGGAGAACGTCCGGTGGAATTGCACGGGCCCGATTCTCCGCATGAATGGCTGGCCTGGCAGACCTTTCAGGACAGCGAGACCCCGGCGAAGCGGATGCGCCTGGAAACAATGATTACCAGGAGGGGCGCGGGAACCCGGCAGATCAACGTTAATCTCCTAGCGCTTCCTTCCAGTCTGTTCCACCCGCAGATGAAATCCGAACCACCGATAGCCGGATGGTCTTCCCTTCGTCTTCTCGTTCACGCGACGGAAGGCGCCGCGACAGAGCATTTACCCGCCCTGCTGGACCGCGTGAAGGAACTGGGCGGCACGTTTACACCGGCGGACAGCGGGCAGTCCGATCCGGCAATGACCATGTACCATTTCGCCGCACCGGGCTCGGTGCAGTGGCCCTATAATACACTCCAATACGGCGGCTTCACTTATAAAACCGGCAACCGATCCCTCATTCTTATCTCCAGGGACAATCTGATTCGCGAAGTGGCCTCCATTCCCATTCCATGGGCGCAAGTCGATCACTCCGGCGAAGCGCTTGTTGATCTGCTGATACCCGGCGAGACGTCTTCCGCGGAGAACATGAATAAATTTCTGAGCAGAACTTCCGTACAGGACAGGCTGATGGTCAGCATCTTCGGTTACCTGACTTCCGGAGACCTGCCGCGGGCGGCGCTTCTCGCGGAAAAGGCCAGAGATCTTCTGCTGGAAAAGTGTGAAAATCCCTTTGCCGCCGTCGCCGGAGCGTACATATTAATTGCCGGAGAGGTGGGAGGAACGTCCGTCATGCCGTCAGATCAATGGCGGAACTGGGTTGGCAATCTGATGAACTGGTTTCCCTGGATTCCCGACGGCGCCATTCAATACGCGTATTTACAATTGCAGACCGGCGAATATGAATCGGCCCGAGCGGCATTTCTCGCAGCTTACAAACGCGGCCTGCCGGTTTATTCAATGGGCGTGCGCTGGATGCTTGACGGACTGACCATGCTCCTTGACGAAGCCCGGTCTGAAAAACATGAGGATGAGGAACTCGCCGCCATGCTGAATACGGTGCGCACGGTGGCCCGCCATACCAATATGGCGCAGCCTTTCACTACGGTGAAGGTCGGAGTGTTGCAGAGGCGATAATTGTCTTAAACATCACGGAAGGAGGGGAATATGTCTTTTACCATAGAAATGCTTCCAGCCCGCGAAGGGGATTGCCTGTGGATTGAGTACGGCGATCCGGTGAAGCCCGGTCGAATCCTGATCGACGGCGGCCGGGGAAAAACGAACGAGGAGATTGTCAAACGGATTAATAAAGTTCCGGGAGGAAAAGCGCATTTTGAGCTCCTGGTGATCACGCATGTAGACCAGGATCATATAGATGGAATCCTCAACCTCTTTAAAATGGATAACCGTCCTTTTACGGTTGGGGACGTCTGGTTTAACGGCTGGCGGCATCTTGAAGAGAATGACATTGAATCCCTGGGTCCGATGGATGGTGAACTCCTGACATCCATTCTCGTCAAACTGAAGCTTCCATGGAACCGGGCATTTCAAAAGCATGCCGTTGTCGTGCCCGGTGAGGCGCCGCTTCCATCCATAACGCTTGAAGGGGGAATGAAACTCACCCTTCTCTCGCCTTCCCGGGAAAAGCTGTCCAGGCTCAAACCCAAATGGGCCGAAGTCTGCCAAGAAGCGGGCATTGTCCCCGGTCAATCGCGCCCCTCAAAAGCCCCGAAAGGATTCGAGCATTTCGGTCCGATCGACATCGAAGAACTTGCTTCCTCCGTTTTTAAACCGGATGACACGGAAACCAACGGCAGCAGCATTGCATTCCTTGCGGAACATGACGGGCATACCTTGCTCCTTGCCGGAGACGCACACCCTGATCTTCTTCTGGAAAGCATCAAACTGGCAAAAGGCGGCGCTGACAGGCTCAAGGTCGATGCGTTCAAACTTCCCCACCATGGCAGCAAGGCAAACATCAGTCGTGAAATCCTGGAAACGATCGACTGCCCCCGTTACCTGATTTCAACCAGCGGAGCCCGCTTTTATCATCCCAATTGCGAAGCCATGGCCCGTGTAATCAAATTCGGAGGAAAATCACCGGAGCTGATTTTCAACTACCAGTCGAAATACACTCGCCCATGGAACAATCCCGGATGGATGGCGGACTATGGTTACACAGTGCAATACCTTCGTGATAACGCCGGGGAAAAGAAAATCCGTCTTTCCTGATAACCTTACCTTCGGCAGGCAGCCGCGCAAACGCAGGATACGCCGGGTTCCGCCCCGCGCCGGCAGGATGGAACCCGGCACCCCTGATCCCTAAACCTTACTTCTTCCTTGCCGCCGCCAGCTTGGCCTGAAGCGCATCGATGCGCTGATGATTGTCTTCCGAGCCGATGTAGGTCCGGAAGAGCCATTCCTGAATCCGCATCGCTCCGTCGAGGTCTTCGTTCAGCACTTTATTGGAAAGGGCCTTGGTTTCCCTGAGGCAGCCGCGGTCGTAAGAAGCCATTTCCCGGGCAATCTGGCCTACCGATTCCAGCAGTTTTCCTTCCGGGAACACCTTGCTGACATACCCCATCTTTTCCGCTTCCTGGGCATCGTAAATCCGGCCGGTCAGAGCGACTTCCTTGGCGCGGCCCAGTCCGATAATCCTCCACAGCGGGTCCATGACCGGCGTCAGCGACAGCACGATTTCACGCTGGCCGAATTTAGCGCGTTCAGAGGCATAGCGGATATCGCACATCAGGGTAAGGTCAAACCCGCCCGCGATGGCCGCGCCGCCGACGGCGCAGATGACCGGCTGCGGACAAAACAGGATGGCCCGGTATGCCCGGTGAAACAGGTCGATGTAGGCTTCATTGGAAACTTTCTCCAGCTTGCGGATTTCGTTCAAGTCGAACCCGGCCGAGAAATACTTCTCGCCGCCGGTCAGCACGACAACATTGACGTCTTCGCGCGAGGCGAGGGAGGCAAACAGTGCCGCCACCTCCTCGAGCACCTGGGGCGCCAGGGCATTTCCTTTATCCGGCCGGTTAATGGTTACGGTCGCCACTTTCGCATCTACCGTCAGCAACAAATACTTCAAGTCCATATCTATCCCTCCATTGTTTATTTCTTTGATCTTTTGAACGACGGTGGCCGCCAGCTCGCCCTCCGGAAGTTCGCGCGAATCGACCGTATTCCCGGCCAGGATCACCCAGTGCTCCGCCAGGGCGGCCGCTTCCGGTTTCCAGGCGCAGGCTGTCGGGCATCCGCAGGCCAGAATGCCGGACGCAAAAGGCGCTCCGGCCGTATCCGCTGTAAGCTGAACATCCGGCCTCAACAAGTCTTTAATCTTTGAGATAACACTTGATCTGTCGATCTGACAGTTGCAGCCACCGCAATATTTAACGACGATCTTCAAGGGAATTGAACTCCGGTTAAAAAATCAGGCCGTCGGACAGGATTGAACGAAATCCGCAATCTGCTTATCACTCAATCCCTGACCCGGTTTGCCGTCCAGTCGCTTGACGATCATCCCTTTATCAAAAAGAATCAGCGTCGGGAAAACATCAATGCCGTAAAGATCGGCAACGTGTTCCTCATCATCGGTCACCAGGAGCAGATTACCGCGCCCGTTTTCCAACGCCTGCTTTTCAAACAGGGGCAGGGCTTTCCGGCAATAGGGGCACCAGGACACGTAAACCATGGCAACCACTTTGTCCTTTTCCTTGAGAGCCTGCTCCAGATCATGAAGGTTGTTGACTACAGCACACGACTCTTCCGGGCTCATAGGGTTCTCCCTTCCTGATGCTATGATGATTGATACCCTGTCCCATTTACAGGATAACACGGCGGCAGAGAAGAGCGGCAGGGAACGGTTGCAAACCGTTCCCTGCATTTTATTATTTCTTCAGAGGGCCACCCGTCATAAATCTCTGCTGCAAACCGCGCATGCCTTTAAGCCACCGGCCATAATCCGACGCTTTGCGCTGCATGTAGGTTTTCACTTCTTTGTGCGGCAGAATCAGGAACTCATCGGCGGCAAATGACTCCATCACGGCATCCGCCAGCTGCTCGGGCCTCATCAGGCCGTCCACGCCCGCCACGCCGCCGCCCTCGGAACCGCGCGTCATTTCCGTATCCACCGCTTGCGGACACAGGGCGAACACCTGGATGCCCTGTTCGCCGTAAGTAATGGAAAGATTTTCCGCCAATCCCACCGCCGCGTGCTTGGTCACCGAATAAGGCAGGGAACCGATCTGGCTTAACAGCCCCGCGGCTGACGCCGTAATCAGGAAAGCGCCGCCGCCGCGCTGGATCATGCCGGGCAGCACCGCGCGCGCCGCGAACACGTGCGCCAGAACATTGATCTCCCAGATTCGCTGCCAGCATTCATTATCCACTTCATAACCGCCGACTGCAATGATTCCCGCGTTGGAACAGAAAAGATCCACACGTCCGTACTTCTCTTCCGCAAATTTAACCAGACGGATAATATCTTCTTCCTTGCGCACGTCGCAAACCACGGCATCGCCCTTGATTTCAGCGGCAACCGCCTTTGCGCCCGCTTCATTGACATCCGCCGCGATGACGGCTTTCGCGCCTTCCTTCGCAAACCGTTGGCATAACCCCCTGCCGATGCCGGATGCCGCGCCGGTTACAATAACAACCTTCCCTTTGATTTCCATGATGCTTCATCTCCTGTTTCCAATATTTTCCAATCACAATCCCTCCGTCCCGTCTCACAACGGGGCGAAGAACCTTATCCACGCATTACCGTCTGCGGTACGGCGATCCATCCCAGAAGGGCTGAATTTCTTTCTGCCTCGGTTCGGCTTTCAGCGATGTCTCTATCACCTCCGGCGTCAGCTCGCTTCTGCTCATGGTGATCTTTGCTTTTTCCAGATCGGCGTCCAAAAGCAGGGTTTTGGGAAATCCCTGAATGTTGGACCAGGGCGACCACTTGGGCAGGCCGGATTTGTCCCTGTTCGGATTCCCGGTTCTGGCAAATGCCGACCAGTAATCCATCATGGCATCCGACAGAGCCACGCGCCCCGCCTTGTTCTTATCGTTGAATACCAGCGCGCCCAGTGACGCTTTCTCCGTCCCGAACACAAAGTCAATCTCCATCGCATGGCAGGCGCCCAGCATGATATTCAAAGGCGGTTGGATGACATTGCTTTTTGCTCCGCCGGCCCCCCACAGGAATTGATACGTAAAAATAAAGGGCTGACCTTCATTGTTCCGCATGATTCGGGCCGGCTCATCCACAGCCATGACTTTCCAGCTGTCGCTCTGATACTTGGCGGCCAGATCGAATAATTCCGTTTTAGCCGGATCCGAAAGAAGAGAACCGTCCTGCCGCCACAGGATAAAAGGTTTATATCCCCTTAAGAAGAGTTTGACCTCTTCCTTGTTGGTGCCCAGGATCATCGGCACTTTGTTGTAATTGCCGGAAGAAAGCGCGCCGTAAAAATCGACCGGCAGCACCCGCCCGTCCAGGTAAGACGTCGGGAAGAAAATCATTCCCAGATTCTTGCCTTCCGGATACATTTCCAAAAACTGCGCCGCGGTCTTTGACCGCATGTAGGCCTCAATCTCTCGCGGAGACATCGATGCGAGAACCGCTGCCGCCGCCTTTGCGTCGGCGGCTTTGCCGTCCTGCACCATCATCATGGCCAGGATTCCGCTTACATGCGCCGCGCCCTTTTCAGGCGTCGACGGACGGATCACGGCGCTTTCCGCGACTGCACGATGGAATAATCCCCCGGCCAGCGGAGAAACAATCAGGGAAAACACGTTTTCTCCACCGGCCGACTCTCCGGCAATGGTTATGTTGCCGGGATCGCCGCCGAAGTTCCTGATGTTGGCCTGCACCCATTTTAATGCGGCAAGAATGTCCAGCACGGCATAATTACCGGAATCCTCGAAAGGATCGCCGGTTTTCAGCGCCGGATGACTGTAAAATCCCATGGGTCCCAGACGATAGTTGAAAGTAACGACGATCACGTTGCCGCGGCCGGCCAGAATCCCTCCGTCCTGAAGAGACAGCAGCGGCCACTGAATGCTGTTTCCACCGCCGTGAATCCAGAAAAACACCGGCAGGCTGCCCGTTGCATTTTTCGGCGCCCAGATATTCAAATACAGACAATCCTCATTTCCCGCGATCACCTGCGGTGTAGCGGGATTACGATCGTGGTCGATATACTGAGGACAGATGGAGCAAAACTTATCGGCCTGTAAAGGTTCAGTCCGTTTCTCCGGCAACTGCGGCGCCTTCCAGCGCAATGCTCCTACCGGCGCTTTGGCATAGGGAATCGCTTTCCAGGAAATCGTGCCAGTGGCCGCGTTTTCCTGACCGATGACAACACCCTCCACCGTCTGGCGCTCCACGACAACCGGGGTTTTGATTTCTTCGGCTTTGACCCGGGGTTGACTTTGATCCGGAACCTGTGTGCTTTTATCGGCCGCGCAGCCCGCTGCAAGAAGAAATGCCGCGACAGCGACTATAAACCGCAACGAGAGAAAACCGTCAAAAAGTTTCCATTTTTCCATCATCCATGAACCTCCTTTGCGTTTTTATATGAATGACCATTTGTTCCGTTTACGCGCCGGCCAGTTCTTTGGCTCTGCGGGCCGCCGCTTCCACCGCGGCCATCAGCGTGGCGCGGATCTTTCCCTCTTCCAGCACCTTCAGACCGGCGGCGGTGGTGCCGCCCGGAGAGGTGACCATATTTTTTAGCTGCGCGGGATGCTGATTCCCTTCCAGGCACAGGCGAGCCGATCCCAGCATCGTTTGCGCCGCCAGTTTCTCGGCCAGGTCGCGTGCAAGGCCAAGATTCACGCCCGCATCGGTCAGCGCTTCGATCATCATGAAGCAATAGGCCGGCCCGCTGCCGCTGAGACCGGTTACGGCGTCCATTAATTTTTCATCCACCTCCACGGCGACACCCACGGCGTTTAAAATGGCCAGCGCGTACCCGGCGTCGTCTCTGGCGGCAAAATGTCCACGCGCCACTGCCGACGCCCCTGCTCCCGCCAGCGCATTCACATTGGGCATTGCGCGCAAAACCCTCGGTTTTTTGGTCAGAAGCTTTTCAATCGATTCCGTTGTGACACCGGCGGCGATGGAAATAAACAGTTTCTGGGGGGTGACGGCGGAACGAATCCCCTTCAGGGTCTCCGGAAACTGCTGGGGCTTGACCGCCAGAACAATGATATCGGCATCCCTGACCGCTTTTTTATTGTCGCCGCTCACCTTTACTTTCAGGGTGGAACGCAGATGATCGAGCTGCGCCGAATCAATGTCGCAAACGGTAATCCTTTCCGCGGGAAGAATATTGCAGGTGATCATCCCCCGAACCAGAATCGAACCCATTTTCCCGCCCCCGATAACGGCTATTTTTTTGCCTGTAAACATCGCCTTTCAGTCCTCCATGATGGTGTGGAAACTACATGCACTTTTTCGCCGCATCCTGTCAATACAATTCATCAGCCGCAATTCTTCCGCTGTTCCATTCTTTCATTGCATAAAAAATTGCTTTTGTGATAGTCACAGAACCAAAGGGTTCTGAACTATGCTGAGACATTTCAAGGTAAAAGAGAATGACGTGGCCTGCTGGATGAATCCGGCCGACTTCGGAAAACACGCCCGGAGCCTCGTTTTCATCCACGGCTCCGGCGGCAATTCCACCGCCTGGTCGTACCAGTATTCAAACCTTTACAAATCGTTCAATATCACTGCCGTCGATCTTCCCGGGCATGGAAAATCCGGGGCAAAGGGAGAGAGTGAGATTGCGCAATATGTCCTCTGGATGAAAGACCTCCTCAGCGTTTTGCAAATCGACCATCCGGTTTTAATCGGTCATTCCCTGGGGGCGGCCATCGCATTGGATTTTGCGGCAAAATATCCCGAAGAGGTAAGCGGCATCGTACCGGTCGGCGGAGGCCTGACCATGCCGGTCAATCCCGGCATCCTGGAAGGATTTCGCCGGCAACCGGAGCTTTCCCTGGACATGATGTGCAAGTTTTCGCTGGCCCGCGAAAACCGGGATAAACTCTTTGACGCATTGCGTAAAAGCCTCGGCGAAACGGACATCGAAATCATCGCCGGCGATATGCTGGCCTGCAGCAGGTTCGATATCACGGGAGAACTTCAGAAAATCAAGGCGCCAACCCTGGTAATTTGCGGAACACAGGACAAGATGATGCCGCCGGCATCGTCCGAACAAATCGCCTCAGGCATCGCCCGCGCAAAACTGGTTCTGATCGAAGGCGCGGGACACATGGTCATGATGGAACAGCCGGAGGCTTTCAACAGCGCTCTCAGGGATTTTGCCCTGGCGCTCCCGCCGGCCATCAGCGATAAAATTTAAAAAAGGATGGAAATTCATGCTTACCATCGGCACCGGTAACTTCATCATCGCACTGGCCAAAGTCATCGACATCATTCTTACGGTTTACATGTGGATCATTGTCGCCCGTGCGCTTATTTCTTGGGTCAACCCTGATCCCTATAACAAAATCGTTATTTTTTTGTATCGTGTCACCGAACCGGTGCTGGGACCCGTACGCAGGATCATCCCCCGCCACAGCCTGCCTGTCGATTTCGCTCCGCTGATCGTTCTACTGGTCATTATTTTTCTGCAGTATTTCCTTGTCCAGACCATGATCGACTGGGCTCGGGGTTTTTAACAAGAGAAAGGCGGAGCTATTGGCCGACACACTGCTGATCCGGGAAACGAAAAACGGCTTAACCTTCGACATCCATGTCAACCCACACACATCGCGGGCCGGCATTGCGGGCCTCGCGGAAGGAATGCTGAAAATCAAGGTAACCGCACCACCGGTGGAAGGTGCGGCAAACGAAGCCTGCATTGTGCTTTTATCCAAAAAACTGGGGCTCAGAAAAAGTCAGATGGAGATTGTCGCGGGAGCCAGAGGCCGGAAAAAAACGATTCTGGTAAAAGAGATCGACAGGGGCGAACTGGAACAAAAAATTGCTCAACTGGACATCCGGAATTCATGATCTTACGACCCGTCTTAACAAACGGGAACTGAAGCGCAAATATGGAAAACGGGAGCGGACATTCTGAAAACGCGAAAGTTGCCAGGGCAGCGGGAATCGTAGGCGCGGCAACAATGGTCAGCCGGGTTTTCGGCGTGGTCCGGGATATGGTGATCGCCGGATTTTTCGGCGCAACCTGGATGACCGATGCCTTCTGGGTGGCGTTTCGCATCCCCAACATGCTCAGGCGTTTACTGGGCGAAGGATCGCTCACGGTTTCCTTTGTTCCGGTCTTTACCGAGTACCTGCAGAAGAAAAGCCGGGAAGAAGCCCTGGAGCTGGCCCAGAATGCCTTTACCATCTTATCCGTCATTCTGGCCGCCGTATCGGTGATCGGTATCCTGCTGTCCCCGGTGATTGTCGGACTCATTGCGCCCGGTTTTATCGCCAACCCCGAACAATTTGCGCTGGCGGTTTTTCTCAACCGCCTGATGTTTCCATATATTTTCTTCATTGCCCTGGTGGCTCTCTGCATGGGCATTCTGAATTCCCTGCGGCATTTCACATCACCGGCCTTATCGCCGGTCATGCTGAATGTGGCCATGATTGCAACCACCCTGACGCTGCGCAACTACTTTGCCCAGCCGATTACGGCGCTGGCCGTCGGTGTGCTGATTGGCGGCGTGCTGCAGCTGGTCATGCAGTGGCCCGCTCTCAGGAAGTTCGGCATCCAGTTCAAATTCCGTTTTAACCTTCAGCATCCGGGCGTCCGGCAGATCGGTCTGCTCATGCTGCCGGCGATTTTCGGAGCGGGTGTCGGCACCATTAATGTTTTTATAGGGACTGTCCTGGCCTCTCTTTTGCCGGGCGGTTCCGTCACGTACCTTTTTTATGCCGATCGGATCATGGAATTCCCGCTGGGCATTTTCGGAATTGCCATTGGAACGGCTGCACTGCCCAGCTTTTCCACGCACGTAGCGGCAGGAAGGATGGATGAGTTAAAATCCAACATCTCTTTTTCACTGAGGCTGATGCTTTTTTTAACCATCCCCTCCATGGCGGCCCTGATGGCGCTCAACGTTCCGGTGATCTCCGTGCTGTTTGAGCGAGGCGCTTTTGACGCCGAGGCCGCCGTTAAAACAGGCCAGGCTTTATTCTGCTATGCACTCGGTCTCTGGGCGTATGCGGTGCTCCGCGTTTTTGTTTCCTGTTTTTATGCCCTTCAGGATTCCAAGTGGCCATTCAAAGCCGCCGTGATCACGCTGATCGTAAATGTGGTTGTCAGTCTGGCGCTGATGTACCCCCTCAAACATAACGGCATTGCCCTGGCCGGTTCCATTTCCGCTATCGTCAATGTACTGGTTCTGGCTTTTGTGCTGAGGCGGAAAATCGGTCCCTATCTGGATCGCGCGTTTTACATCTCCATCGGTAAAATCATTTTTTCCACCTTCATCATGCTCGGAGCCATCTGGCTGGTCAATTATGTTCTGCCCTGGAACGGGCAGGTGAGCTTTAAAACCAGAGCCGTCTATCTGGCCTGCACGGTTACGGCGGGAGCCTTTATTTTCTTTATTTCAGCCTATCTGTTTAAAAGTCCGGAGATGCATTCTCTTGTCAATACATTGAAAAAGCGACTGGGTCGTGCCTGACCCGGGCCTCCCTCCGACAAAATCATTGACTTGAACACTTCAAAGTGATAGGAGTTTCCGACTCCGGCAAGGGGCATCAGCACGGGGTCCAGAAGGTAATATATGTTAGACATCAAGTACTTAAGGCAAAACATCGACCTCGTCCAGAAAAAGATGGACGAACGGGGACAGAAGATCGATTTCGGTCGTTTTGTCGATCTGGAAGCAAAAAGAAGAGACATTTTGCAGGCCGTGGAAACCCTGCGCAACGAACGCAACAGCGTTTCCAAGCAGGTAGGCGAGCTGAAGAAGAAAAAAGAAGACGCCTCGGCGCTGATCGCCAAAATGGGCGACGTATCGGCGAAAATCAAGGAATATGACGAAAGTCTGAAGGTCACGGAGGAAGAATTAAACGCCTTCGTCATGATCGTGCCCAATATTCAGCACGAATCGGTTCCGCTGGGCAGCGGCTCGGAAGACAACACGGTGGTGCGCACCTGGGGAGAAATACCGGTTTTCGACTTTGAACCCAAGCAGCATTTCGATCTCGGGGAAAGTTTGAACATCCTGGATTTCGCGCGCGGCGCAAAAATCACCGGGGCGCGCTTTACGCTTTACCGCGGAGCAGGCGCTCAGTTGGAACGGGCAATCACAAACTTCATGCTGGATTTGCACACGGGGAACCACGGTTACACTGAAGTATTTACGCCTTTTATGGTCAACGCCGAAAGCATGACCGGAACAGGCCAGTTGCCGAAATTCAAGGAAGACCTTTTTAAAATTGAAGGCATGGAATATTACCTGATTCCGACGGCGGAAGTTCCGGTAACGAATGTTTACCGGGATGAAATCCTGGAAGAAGAAAAGCTGCCGGTTTATTTTGTGGCTTATTCAGCCTGTTTCCGGGCGGAAGCCGGCTCATACGGCAAGGACACCAGGGGATTGATCCGTCAGCATCAGTTCAACAAGGTGGAGATGGTCAAGTTTTCCAAGCCGGAAACATCCTACGATGAACTGGAAAAACTGACTGCGAATGCGGAAGAAGTTCTGAAGCGGTTGAATATACCCTTCCGCACGGTCTGCCTGTGCACGGCCGATCTGGGCTTCTCATCGGCCAAAACCTACGATGTCGAAGCATGGCTGCCGGGACAGAACACATACCGGGAAATTTCGTCATGCAGTAATTTTGAAGATTTTCAGGCGCGGCGGGCGGCAATCCGCTATCGCAGGAAAGACAACGGCAAGGTGGAATTTGTCCACACGTTAAACGGTTCAGGGTTGGCGGTAGGCCGGACCGTTGTGGCGGTCATGGAAAACTACCAGCAGGCGGACGGCAGCATCATCATTCCCGAAGCCCTGCGTCCTTATATGAGAGGTCTGGAGCGTATTACTCCTTGAGTTCATCGGAAGGACAGCCGAAACAATAATAAGAGGTGTATCAAACAAAAGAGGAAGCCACCCGTCGTGAAGAGTTTTTAAAAAGCAGCGATGGGAAGAAAGATACAAGAAAAAGAATCATCGAAAGCATGATTCCCTGATATGGAGGGATGGCCGAGTGGTCGATGGCGGCGGTCTTGAAAACCGTTGGACGAAAGTCTCGCGGGTTCGAATCCTGCTCCCTCCGCCAGAAAATAAAAGCGAGCGTCTTGCATTTTCAGACGCCATGTTTTAGAAATACAGGCCTGAAATAATCAGCGGAGAGATGGCTGAGTGGCCGAAAGCGATCGCCTGCTAAGCGATTGTACGCCCTTTAAAGGTGTACCGCGGGTTCAAATCCCGCTCTCTCCGCCATTTTTATTTTTTCAAAAATCCGCATTCCATTTCACCAAATCACAGGAATCATAACCAACCGCAATGATCGATGGACTGGAAAATTTTGTTTTGCTGGAAACGCTCCGCCGGGACCGGGATAATTCCAAAAATTATCTTTTCGCCAACCCGCTGCGGGTCATTACCTGTTTTTCACCGTCTGAAATTCTAAAATGCTTCCAGCAACTGGAGCGTTACCGGCGGCAGGGTTTTTTCCTGGCCGGATTTTTTTCCTATGAACTGGGCTATTTCCTGGAAGATTCTTTTGCCGGTAAACCGTCACCGTCAGCGTATCCTCTGCTATGGTTCGGCGTTTATGAAAAGCCCCGGAAACCGCCGGTCTCCAGGCTGCAAAGCCCGGATAAACGTTATTATCTGACGCCTCCAGATCTGGCCATAAGCAAAGCGGACTACCGCCGGACCGTCGGCAAGATCAAAAACCTGATTGCTCAGGGCGAAACCTATCAGATTAATTTCACATCCGGATATCACTTCGACTTCGCGGGAGACGTTTTTGATTTTTACCGGCAGCTCAAAGCCAGCCAGCGGGTTTCGTACTCGGCACTGATTCGTTTTGGCGGCAATTATTTGATTTCTTTATCTCCGGAACTGTTTTTCCGCATCGATCAGCGGGGGAAAATCACCGTTAAACCGATGAAGGGAACCGCACCGGTTGATGCATACGCCGGGTGGCTTTGCCATGATCCGAAGAATACAAGCGAAAATGTCATGATCGTCGACTTGCTCCGCAACGATCTCGGCAGAATCTGCAAGCCGGGATCGGTTAAGGTTCCGGAGCTTTTCACCGTCGAAGAATATGAAACCCTGCAGCAGATGACCTCGACGGTTACAGGCAGGCTTAACCCGCGGATCAGTCTTTATGACATGATGCGGAGCCTCTTCCCGTGCGGATCGGTCACCGGCGCTCCTAAAATCCAGAGCATGAAAATAATCCGGAATCTGGAAAGGGAGCCGCGCAATATTTATACGGGCGCCATCGGCTATTTCGGCCCGGGAGGCGATGCGGTATTTAATGTGGCCATCCGGACCATTGATCTGCAAAGCAAACCCGATGGAAAGTTTAAAGCCACAATGGGGGTCGGCAGCGGCATTGTGTTTGATTCACAACCGGATGAGGAATATGAAGAATGCGCACTCAAGGCAAAATTTCTGATGAACGCTCTGCCGGACTTCGCTCTCATCGAAACCATGCTGTGTGATAACGGGAAAGTTTCACTTCTGGCCCTACATCTGCGGCGACTGCAAATGTCGGCTGAATATTTTTCCATCCCCTGCGCGGTTCACAAAATCCAGGGCGCTTTAAAACAATACACCGCCCGCCTGACCGGCAAAATCCGTCTGCGCCTGCTTTTAAAATCGAACGGCCGGATCGTTCTGGAACACCAGCCGCTGGCGGCAACCCCGTCATCCGGTCCGGTAATCGCCCTATCCGGCTCTCGAACAAAATCAGACGACATTTTTCTTTACCACAAGACCACGCAACGGAAGCTGTATCATGAAGAGCATCAGCGGTATTCGGCAAAAGGCTTTTTTGACGTGATCTTTCGCAATGAAAAAGATCAAATCACGGAAGGCGCGATATCCAATATTTTTGTCCGGATCAAAGGCCGCTGTTTTACGCCGCCCGTATGCTGCGGGCTGCTGGCCGGCATCGGAAGGGAAACCCTGATGAAAAAACTGGACGCCCGTGAAAAAATTCTTTATCTACCGGACTTGAAAAAAGCGGACCAAATCCTTTTGACCAATTCCGTCCGGGGGGTAACCGAAGTAAGACTGAAAGACGGCGCATGAAGCGATTCTTTATGGAAAAACAACTTAAACCATGCCTGTTCCGGCGGGCGCGCACATCCGATTCCGGCAATCACCGGCCGCAATCGCAAAATATTTCCATTGCACGTATTGTCGCTTCCATGCTGGGACTTGCCGCGCCAATCATCGCCGGCGCGGCAACCGGCCATCTGCAAAGCGGAGTGGCCGCTTCACTGGGCGGGTTGCTCATCGGGACACAAAGCCCGGAAGGCTCACCGGGCGGCAGGCTTTCCGCCCCTGCCTTTGCGCTCGTTTCCGGAAGCGCGGCCATGTTCATCGGTACAACAATTGCCGGCCAGGCTTTCACCGGCTGGTTCATCGTTGCCTTTGCAGCGATTGCCGCTTTTTTCGGGGGCATCAGCCGGCCGCTTGCGCGGGCGACGACACAATTCGTTATTTTCCTGATTATCGCCGGCAACATGAATGCAACCGGGGCGCATCCCGTCGGCATGACCCTGTTGTTTGCCGCGGGCGCTCTCTGGTCGTCCGTTCTTTTGCTCTGCCTCGACAGAAATCGCCGCACCGCAGCTGCGCCGCCGCCTCAATATACCGTGCGGCAATACCTCCGGTACTGGCACCAAAACCTGCGTCACTGGAAGGGATGGCAATACGTGGTGCGCATTACGGTTTGTCTTGCCGCTGCCGAAATCATCCGGGAGATCTGGCCGCACGATCACAGCTACTGGATTTCCCTTACAGTTGCGATTGTAGTGCACCGGGATCTTTCAGCCGCCCTGACGCGCACCCTGCAGCGGGCGCTGGGAACCTTTCTGGGCGTGCTGCTTGTCAGTACCTTCCTTCTGGGACTTCCGCCCCTGTGGGTCATCATCGCCATGGTCGCCGTCCTCGCGGCGGCGCGAACGATTCTGATCAACATCAATTACACCGCATACACGGCGGCAATGACGCCTTTGATTATTCTGCTTCTGGATTTCGGCCGTCCGATTTCGCCCGCCATCCTGGCGAATCGGTTGATTGCAACATTTGCCGGCTGCCTGATCGCCCTGATCCCGGGATATCTTGTCTGGAAAAAATTTGCCGACTCACGGCAAAACGCGACCCCGCGGAAAAAATAAACAGAGCTACTCCCGTTCCAGTATTTCTCCCAGCACCAGCGCCGTCTGCCCGACAATGCGAACGCAGTTCTTTACCTTGTCCCCCGAGTAGAAGGCTTTAACCTCGCTGCGATCCAGCCAGTTGACCTGCGCAATATCGCGGCAGTCAATCGTCCCCTGCAGGTTGACAATCTCATCGCGGAACCGCCGGACCATTTCCTGAGCCTCCGCCCACATTTTCGGATTTTCTTTTTCGTCGGCATGCGCACGGCTGTGGCGCAGACCGATCACCGCCAGCGCGCCGGCCAGTGCGCCGCAGACTTCGCCGTTGCCTCCCAGCCCTCCGCCGAAAGCGCCCATGGCGCGGATCACTTCATCGCCGCCCTTCCCCAGTTTTTCCTGACCGACGGCGGCAAGCGCCTGGCTGCAGTGAAACCGCTGCACCGCCATCATCTCAATCGCTTTTTTCCTCATCTCCTTAGGTGTCACTGGATTCCTCCGATTGGATGGTTTACGGCGTCAAACTGGAAACATATCCCCGATTCCACGTCGGGCTGATAATCATTTCATTGATGCAGACGGTTTTGGGCAGACGCGCGATAAAGACGATGGCTTCGCCTACGTCTTCAGACCGGAGCATCTTCGCCTTGACATCATCGGGCAGTTGATCCGGCCTCCGGTCGATGATCGGCGTCCAGACCTCGCCCGGACATATCGCGCAGGCCCGGATTCCATGGATGCATTCCTCCATGTTGATGCTGGCATTCATTGCCATCAGTCCATGCTTGGCCGCGCTGTAGGCCGGTCCCGTCAAAAGAGAATAGAAACGCCCCGCCCACGACGAAACATTGATGATCAGGCCGTCATTCCGGTTTCTCATGATCGGGAGAACGGCGCGGACACAGTAAAATGCGCCGTTCAAATCAATGTCGATCACCTCTTTCCATTTCTCCGGCGTGACTTTGGTCCAGTGCCGCTCGGCCACATTGGTTCCCGCATTGTTGATCAGAATATCCAGACGACCGAGACGTCCGGCAATCCGGGCGGCAGCGGCATCGACCCCGGCCGGATCGGAAACATCAAGTACCTCGATGGATGCCGCCCCGCCGGATGCGGCAATCATATCCGCCGTCTTTTGCAGCACAGCGGCCCTGCGCCCCGACAGAACCACGTGTGCGCCGTTTTGCGCCAGAAGGGCGGCGGCAGCCTGACCGATCCCTGATCCGGCGCCTGTAATCCATGCAACTTTATTTTTCAGAGACTCCAGCATAAAAACCTCCTGATGAATAATCTACCCCAGCTCGAAACTGGTCACACCGAATATTTTTTCCAGGGGCAAAGACGGGGCTTCTCCACGATACATGCGGGCGGTTTCGAACACTTTTTCCATGGCATGCCGCTCGACCAGCCGGACGGCAGCCGTGTTGGGTTCGGGAATATCCAGGAAGAATTCTTCCCCGGCCAGGTTCCCCGTCATTTCCGAAAATAAAACTTCGGCGATTTCTTCGGAATCAGCAAACAACGGACCGATCTTGTATCCCTGCCGGCATTTCCGGATCACGCCATATCCGGACAGGCATCCGTTTTTCACATACCCCAGAGCCGCGCCTTCCGGCTGATGAATCCAGCGCTGCAGAAATATGGAACGCTCCGCCGGAAACAGGACCCGATCATAAGCAATCAAATCATGAAAAGGCACGTTCATCAGATCGACCATTTCGGACGGACGGCCGTTGCCCGCGGAGGCCACCCCCCGGAAACGGATATTGCGGTAGGCCAGGACAAAACCAAGCTGCCTGTAGGTTTCCTGCTGAGCGACTACCGCGTCATTGCCGACAACCCGGTTTCCCATGTATTCCGATGCTTTTGCGGCCAGCACATGCCCGATTCCGTGATCCCGGTATTCGGGCTTTACGATGTAAAAACCGGCAAAGCCGAAATGTTCGTCATAGGCAACCGCCGAAAGGCAGCCCACCGGTTTTCCGTCGAGCCTGGCCAGAAAAAATCCCCGCGGGTCCGCGGCATAAAAACATTCGGCGTCATGAATGCCCGGATTCCATCCTTCCTGCGCGGCCCATTCAACGGCCAGGCCGACCTCTTCCAGATTCATCGGGTGAACAACCAGATTCATTGTTTTTCCTTCTTTCCCCTTACAGAACCTCGAATACCGAGTACTCTATGCCGGTCTTTGTCCGCTTTCCCGCGCCGACGGCAACGATCCGGTTGATCCAGCCGTATTTTTCCGATCCGGTCTCAAAGGCCGGTGTTGTCCGAAAGTAGATTTCCGCGGGATCAACCACTTTGCCGTTTTTGATCCGCTCTTTCACCTCCGGCGACGCATATACAATGCCCCGGTACGACGAGTAAATGAAATGCCCGTCATCGGTGCACAGTGTAATCCGTACATCAAGCTCGGTTGCGCCGTCAGGGCGGACACACAGCCAGTCACCCCCGCCGGGAAGGATTTCGCCGCGCAGTTTCGGCCCCAAAAATGTCCCGCCCGTCACGGCCGCAATCCGCCGGTTTCCGTGCGGGGTAGCGCCCATATCCTGCGTGTCTCCCACCACTACTTTCATTTCAAATAGCAATTCTGTTTTCAGCTCCACGGTTCAACCTCCCTTATGCCGTCTCCGCCCGGTTCGATCATACATGATGTCTGCATTTCTTTACCACAAATGAACGTCTGACGAAAAGCGGAAGAGTTCGCGATAAAAATCAAGGGCAACCTGCTCTTTTCGTGAGAAACAGTCGGACCGATGTGCGGGGAAATCCATTCCTGCTAAGCCGGTGAGGCAGAAGCCGCCTTTTCCAAAAAGAGTCGCTCCCCTGCACATCGCAACGGGAAGAAAACCCTGTTTCTGAAGCCGCTTTACAAATATTCTCAACATTTCTGTAGCAGGTTCGCTGATTCAGATACTGATAGTATGTATTGACCTTGAATAAAAACCCTTTGCCGATCGTACCGGGCCAGGCGGACTCTTTCGGCCCGCATCCGAACATCATCAGGAACGCAATGGCCAGTTTGCGGGTTAAGTTTACAGGCAACCAGTGGACAAACGGCATGTGCAGATGCTCTTCGATGATCAACTTTGAACCGGGGAAACAGTGGACGCCTATGCCGCCCTGCATCGTCAACCGGGAGATTTCGGCGAGAACCGCATGCAGGTCAGTCACATGCTCCAGCACCTGTTCAGAAAACACAATATGAAAGTAACCATCCTGAAATTGAAACGTTTGATCGGTTTTGAGAAGAAGCCTATGCGGATTTAAGTTCCGGCTTTCATAAAGCTGATATCCGTTGTGCAGAACGGCCTCGTCAATATCGACACCGTATGCATTGAAACCTTCTTCCCGAAGTTTTGCTACGGATCTCCCGCGGCCACACCCCCAATCAAGTATATTGATCTTCTCTCCGGGCAACCGGGGATCCATTTCCCGGACAAACTGTTCAATCACGCTGCGAACGGCAGGATTCATTTGATATTCAGAGAGTTCCTCCTCGGTCAGCACATCATGCTTGGTTCCCATATCCGTCTCCAGGTCGGCTGGTGCCTTACGACTTTATATGCAACTTCAATGACAACAACAACCGGAGCGTTAACGATCGGCTGGATTGATGTAGCTAGCGTTTCATTTATATTTCTTTAGTTCATCTACAACGGCACTGTATTTACCTTGCTCTGCAAAAAATAAAGGTGTTTGACCACTTTTGTTTTTTAAATTAGGAAGTGCACCTTTTAACAACAGATACCGAACCATTTGTATATGGCCACGTGATGCGGCACCCAGCAATGGTGTATTGCCATCATCATCGGTAACATTGATATCAATACCTATGTTAATGAATAGCTCTGCTAATTCAACATAATTTCTATATGCTGCACTGTGTAGTGGTGTGTTGCCATTGTCCATTTTAATGAACGGATCAGCTTTATGACTGAGCAATAGTTTAACAATCTCCTTTTGGTTGAATCTTACGGCTACATTAAGAGGAGTCCACCCATACATGCCTCTGGCGTTAATATCCGCTCCTGCTTTTATTAAGTACTCAACTATTTCTCTGTAACCTTCTATAGCTGCTATATGCAATGGTTGATAATCTTGTTCATCTTTTAAATTTATCAAGCCTCTATTGCTTTCAATAAGTTGCTTGGTTTTAACTAAATTACCAAAGTAAACAGCGCCATGAATTTCCGTTGAAGGGATAGGCAAAAACCCGCATACTTGGCTAAATTGGTTTATGTCCAAAACCTTATCATTTGATTTAGGCTTTATACTTGAAAACGCTATTACATATTCTTTTTTCCATTGACATTCTGGGCAATCTTTCAAATCTTTTTCGCTAAGATACTCAATGTATCGATATCCTCGCTTTTTCGCGATGTTTGAAAAACTGCAGATATTAAACATTGATAAGCCAGCGACCGATCCGCGCTTTATGACTTTTTCCTGGACAACAGATTTATTAGATTCTCTTTTCACTTCTCTGATTTCTACGTCCATGTCTTTTCCGCATCCGCCTGGATCTTTTACACTTTCTTTCGCGTTAAAGTAGCAAAGATCATCCTGTGCAAGTGCAGTCAAATTGAAAAATGGATTACTTTGAGAAGGAAAGGCAAAAAACATGACGAAGAAAAATAAATAAACAATATAATGCTTTTTAATGTGCTGATTAATCATTTATCCTCCATCATAACGCCGCTGTTAAACTGCCGTTTTTGGCAGCGGACGAGCATCGCAAGAACTTACGTTAGCGAGCGGTCCGCTTATCGAAAAAATCACCCGGTGCATACTGATCGCATGGATAACTTTTTTCAGGGTTTATTTTCAATACACCTGCACATTACCAGTTGCCGCTCTCAATCATTCCAGGCCCTGATTATTTTTTCCGACCAGAATGCATCGAAAACGCTCGCGGCGCCACCATGTTCTATAATCTTTCCATCTGTCATTTTATCAATATTCACAGCCGTAATTTGCAGTTTCTTCCCGGTCGGTTCTATATCCAACCATTTTCCAAGATGTGTGCCTTCCATAACTACTTCGGAAATAACGTAGTCATGGTCGACAAATTGTCTCAACACGCGTAATTTCATGTCCGGATATGTTTTTCTAACATCAATTAAATGTTGACGCATTCCTTCTAATCCAATTGGAATAGACGTCTCTCCGACTCTGGCCTTGCAATCGACAGAAACGTAATTGTCAACTTCATCAAAACAATCAGAAGAAGATGAAATGACTTCATAAAAATATTTCAACTTGTCCGATGCCGTCATATGTCACCCCAAAAGTACGATATGGAAAAATTAATCTAGTCCTGACGAATCGCTGAGCCGGAGTAGCCTGGCGGGCTGCGCGCGGATTTAGCGACGGTTTATAAATTACTTTTTAAGCTTCTTCTCTTTCTGACTTAAAACAATAAAAACAATAACCGTTGAAAATATTAACAAGAAAAATGGATACTTCAACCAAGAGTAAGGTCCAAGGCTAAACATTACTCTACTAAATAGGAAATAATAGACCATTACAATGCCGAAAAGAACAGCTGCTGCAAGTCTCCATTGTCGAATTGTCTCATTTAATTTTGGATCATTATTTACATTATTATCTTTACCATCTGTCAATTCTTTATCTGTACCTTTATTTAAAATGTTTGAGAGTAATTTTGATGGGCTGGCCCCAGCCTCACCCATTTTCACCAGTGCTGTGAATAAAGAATAGGCTATAATTAAGACAACCAATACTAAGATTAAAATTATGCTAGTCATTGCAGTTCCTCATTTTATAACGAAAAGCTCAGCCGGAGCCACGAAGTGGCGATCGGCTGTAGCGACTGGTTGTGAGGTTTTATTTATAATGAGCATATTCAAGAAGACACTCTATGCGTTTAAGAAGAAGCTGTTTGGTTGTTTCAACTTCTTCTGTCTGCTTTTTTCCAGAAGAATACTGATTCCAATAAAGTTCTTCTGTGTTGTCTTTGCCATAGCAATATTGCTTCCATGCAATGTCTATGGATTCCCTTTCCTTACCAGCGAAAGTTCCACGGAAGATTTCATAAGCTCTCAAATGCCTGTGAGTATATGCGAAATTCAAGAATTCAGTAACATCATTGGACGTGCTAGCTCCGTTAATTCTTGCGTTATGTTTCAGGTAGATAATTTCAGGGAGAAAAGCGTTTCTGAACTCAGAGACGGACTTATTATGCTCAGTGATATTATAAAGGCTCAAGGCGTTCCTATAACTAATCAATGCCCCAATGAGAACACCAAGAACAGTAAAGAGACCTGTTGTAATTACTATTTCGTAGGGACTAATATTCAACTTATATTCTCCCTCCTTTGCGGTGGTCTTGTTGGAGCCATGATAGGAATTGCCATTGTAAAAATCATATTTTATTTACTCAAAACGGAAAAATCACCCGGAGCGCAGCGATCGGGTGCATTTATTTTGTTAGCATTTTAATTAGTATAATAAACATTACAGTAGTAATAACATCACTACTGTCCCAACGTTTTCGTAAGGTGATGATGTAAGTTATAGAAAACAATGAGAATAAGCAATAAAAAGTTATTTATCGATTTGAAATATTTTTTTCTGGAATGCCATAGTCTCGCATTAAATGGCGAGGAGATGGCCGATGAATTCTGGAAGAACGATATTTGCGCAGATCATGGACTATTTGCCGACTTACGAATTCCGGCAATGCGTAGAACGATATGCAGGAAACTACAAAGTCAAAAGCTTTTCCTGTTGGGATCAATTCTTAAGCATGGCCTTTGCTCAACTGACATACAGAGAAAGTCTACGGGATATCCAAGCCTGCCTTCGTGCAGCCAAACAGAAGACCTATCACATGGGCATCCGCGGAAAGATTTCCCGCAATACACTGGCTCATGCCAACCAGACAAGAGACTGGCACATCTACGCCGACTTCGCCCAAGTCCTGATCCGGAAAGCTCGACAACTTTATGCCAACGATTCGTTCGGCATAGAATTGGACCAAACCATTTACGCGCTGGACGCCACAACCATCGACCTTTGTCTTTCGCTTTTCCCGTGGGCAACGTTTCGCAAAAACAAGGGTGCGGTGAAACTGCACGCTCTTCTCGATTTGAAAGGAAACATTCCAACGATCGCCTTTATTACCAGCGGGAAAGTTCACGAAGTCAACATTCTCGACAAACTGCCGATAGAAGCAGGCGCTATTTACATCATGGATCGTGGCTATCTGGATTACGCGCGCCTTTACAGGTTACATCAATCAGCAGCCTATTTTGTAACACGTGCCAAGAGCAATGCCAGATACGATTGTTGTTATTACCAGAAGATCAACAAAACGACCGGTCTAAAATCCGACCAAGTCGTAACCTTACACGGCTACTACACCAGGAAAGATTATCCCGAAAGGCTCAGGCGTATTGCTTATTACGACGAAGCACGGAACAAGAAACTGATTTTTCTAACCAACAACTTCGCCGTACCGGCCCTGACCATCACGGAGATTTATCACAAACGCTGGCAGATCGAATTGTTTTTCAAATGGATCAAGCAACACCTACGGATCAAAGCGTTTTACGGTACGTCCGAGAACGCGGTAAAAACACAAATCTGGATAGCCATCTCTGTTTATGTTCTGGTGGCAATTATCAAGAAGCAGTTGAACCTGGAGGAGAGTCTCTACACAATTTTACAAATTATCAGCGTAACGCTTTTTGAGAGAATACCGCTTTTACAAGCGCTTACGGATATTGAGGTTGCATCGGAAAATATAGAAATCAGCAACCAAATGAATTTATTCGATTAACGTTGGGACAGTAGTGTAATAACATAATAATTTATTTGCCATAATTGAAGGCAAAGAAAAGTATTTGAATGGGGAAAGTTACCACGTCGAACGCAATAGCAAAGGGGGTCAATATTACACCTGCAACATTGTTTTCCCTGTTCTTGCAATACCATTGTGTATAGCAATCTCCAGCGCAATCAAAATTACGCACTGAAAAGGCATCAGCTTGTGGTCCGGTTTGGTATGTTATAGCTCCGGGATAAAGGTTGATAAACCTAACGACGACAACAGACGGATACCCAAGCCAACTGGAGTTTTGCTGTATCAATGCAATATCTTTTTTAACATCCACCTTCATGTCGCTCTCATTTAGTGATTGATAAAAGATCAGTCTTACGGATTGCCCGATATATTTATCTTCAGTGGGCAACTGCTTTATGGAACCACCTAAACGAAGCATTACTTTACCATCAGTATTCTTTTCCGCAGGTAACAATAAGTTCAGGAGTGGCCTTTCTTTACAATCGTCGGGGGGTGGAACAGCCACTATGCGGACATAGCCATGATTATTAATAACTTCAAGACCGGAATAAACACCTGACCATTCTTTATCTGTTGGTTTAAATACATCAAAAAATTCTGATGAGGGATGCTGAATGAACTGCTCAACCGCTAAAGTTGCACAACCCGTCGTGGATAAACATAATATCAGAAGAATAGAAAATATCCGTGATTTCAAAACTGATCTGTATTCAAACATGCATATTTCTCCGATATCTTTTTTGCTAACGCAAACATCAGCCGGAGCGCAGCGATCGGCTGTATGTATTTGTTGGCAGTTCATTCTTTCCTTTTTACAAATACTAAATCCTCATCTTGAAATTTGCTGAACATACGGCCGAATTTAGGTCCGACAAGCATGACACCTTCACCAGTATCTTTTTTCCAAAAAGTTTCCCAATTCGGACAACCTTCCGTTATGATTTCTTCAACTGTTCCTTCCCAATCACCAATGAGAACGGAGTCTCCTTCTTTTATCTTTTCCCCTGTTATATACATTGGTGTTTTATTCATTATTTTATGCCAACAGAGTAATAAGTGGAAAATTTTCCATCATATCAGACCATATAGATGGCCCGATTTTCCACTTATTGTGATATTAAAGCATAAAACATGGAAAATGGACGGCTGAATTTTCCACTTATTACCTTTCCGGCTGCCAAATTCCACTTATTACGCTATTAAAGGGGGTAAACATGGAAAACAAACCAGCATCCCCGGTAAATCCTTATTAAAAACTGAAACGTTAATATGCCTTCGATTATTGCGGGGTTTTTTATTGCATGGAGCGAATATGATGTCAACGAATAATCGCAGGGATAAATGTTCATGATGCTTTACTGATTGGATCACTGCACCGCCTGAAAGGCGGCTTGTAATGACGGGAAATAATGGCAACGCCGTCAGTCAGGCATCCGACCATGAATCAGACATGGAAGCGGAACGTGATGATGTCGCCGCTGCGATCATGCCGGCACACACGGACATCCAATCGTTTCAGTGAAGTTTCAGGCTTTGCGATAAGCGGAACGCACCAGCGCGTAAGCCACCAGCAGATATGCCAGGGTACGGATGATAATCAGAAAGGTGTTCAGCGCGGCATTCAGTCCCAGCAGGGTTGCCAGGTGAGAGAGGCCGAACAACCCGAAGGCTGTTCCCACATAGAGTTCCACACCCACCTTCGTACGCTCCCAGCTCACCAGTCCGAAAGTAAAAATGACGATACACAGAATCAAATTGACCACGATGAGAGCATCCCAGTGAAATTGCATGATGTACCTCTTGACTCCTGATGGAATAAAACCCGCGTCTGAAAAATGGCATCGCAACACAGCCGGTATGTCTTCCGTCTCTTCCTGATGATCCCGATCTGGAATAGTGTCTTGATACGAATTGATCAGACGTTGAAGCGAAAGGTGATAATATCGCGGTCTGCTTCTCTGAAAAGAATTCCCGGAACTTGGCGATCGGGTGGGTTGACAGATTAAACTAGTTTTTTTATCCCCATGAAATATAAGACAGCACTTATCATTATGGTCATTCCCAGAAATGCAATAAACCAGGCAATACTCAATCCCAAGACTTTCCAGTTAGATTGGAAATCGTATTCGGATGAATCTCTAATGGATTCTTTTGTCAGTTGATTCTGTTTATTAACAAGCATTACAGGGGCCATATACAGGGCAACGATAGAAAAGTAGGGGAAATTCGGAAACTTATCTTTGAGAATTAACAAAACTGTTATCATGGCTACTGAAAAAATGAGACCGATTATCAACGTCTTTTTTGATTCTATATCTTTTGATAAAGAATCAAAGTTGCGTTTAAGAAAATATGTGCCGGCTAACGGACCGCCCAAAAACGTGCCCAATCCTACTTGTGTAGGTGAATACATTTTCTTCTTCACAAATGTTGATGTTTGTTTATCAGAGATTGCAGGACTCAAGTTATCGGGCTTGCTTTCCTTTTGAGCGGCACCGCATCGAGGACATACAATCGCCGTATGATGAATATTTTTACCACACTCATTGCATATTATCATTGCCATCTCTCTTCCCCCATATCTAATATTTATAATTGGCTTGACAGGTCAGTTAACGGAAATTTACCCATCATGTCAGGTTTTAGATGTCATGATATTCTAATTATTTCACCATTGAAAAGGAAAACGTGGAAAAACAACCAGCATTCCTAATCAAATCTTATAAAAATCTGAACAGATAAAAAATGCCTTCGATTGTTGCGGGGTTTTTTATTGCATGGAGCGAATATGATGTCAACGAATAATCACAGGGATAAATGTTCATGATGCTTTACTGATTGGATCACTGCACCGCCTGAAAGGCGGCTTGTAATAACGCGAGATAATGGCAACGCCGTCAGTCAGGCATCCGACCATGAATCAGACATGGAAGCGGAACGCGATGATGTCGCTGCCGCGATCTTGCCGGTACGCACGGACATCCAAATCGTTTCAGTAAAATTTCAGGCTTTGCGATAAGCGGAACGCGCCAGCGCGTAAGCCACCAGCAGATATGCCAGGGTTCGGATGATAATCAGAAAGGTGTTCAGCGCGGCATTCAGTCCCAGCAGGGTTGCCAGGTGAGAGAGGCCGAACAACCCGAAGGCTGTTCCCACATAGAGTTCCACACCCACCTTCGTACGCTCCCAGCTCACCAGTCCGAAAGTAAAAATGACGATACACAGAATCAAATTGACCACGATGAGAGCATCCCAGTGAAATTGCATGATGTACCTCTTGACTCCTGATGGAATAAAACCCGCGTCTGAAAATGGCATCG
The DNA here is from genome assembly GCA_963682015.1 of Smithellaceae bacterium. Classification (GTDB taxonomy): domain Bacteria; phylum Desulfobacterota; class Syntrophia; order Syntrophales; family Smithellaceae; genus UBA8904. The sequence goes on from OY820932.1 coordinate 1,867,863, forward strand.
CAACACAGCCGGTACGTCTGCCGCCTCTTCCTGATCATCCCGATCTGGAATAGTGTCTTGATACGAATTGATCAGACGTTGAAGCGGAAGGTGATGATATCGCCGTCGGCGACGACGTATTCCTTGCCTTCCAGCCGCAGCCGGCCGGCGGATTTGACCTGAGCCTGAGACCCGTTGTGGGCCATAAAATCGTCAAACGACATGACTTCGGCCTTGATGAAGCCGCGTTCAAAATCGTTGTGGATGGCGCCGGCGGCCTTGGGGGCCTTTGTGTGGAGAGGGATGACCCAGGCCTTGACTTCATCTTCGCCAACAGTGAAGAAGGACATTCGGCCCAGAAGCGAAAAGGCGGCGCGGATGATCCGTCCGAATGCCGGCTCGGAAATGCCCATGGATGAAAGAAAATCTTTCCGGTCGGCGGCTTCGAGTCCCGCCAGCTCCGCCTCGATCTTGCAGCAGATGCCCATCACCGGGCAGGCAAGTTTTGCTTCCGCCGCAAACGTGTCGGCAAACGACAGGTTGTCTTCCGCCACATTGACCACAACCAGCTCCGGCTTGATGGTCCAGAAGGAAAAACTCTTGAGTGTAAAAACTTCCTGGGGCGTCAAACCCGCCGCACGCAGAGGCTTTCCCGCTTCCAGGCAATCTTTCAATCTGGGCAGAAGATCGTTTTGCGCCGTTTCCTGAGGCGAAATCGCCTTTTTGGACATCTTGGCGAGGCGCTCCATTTTCTTTTCAATGATGATCAGATCAGAAAGGACGAGTTCGTCCTCCAGTTTGCGGTAGGCGTCCAGGGCAAGGGAAATATCCGGAAGGGAAAAGCCGTCGACCACGTGCAGGATGCCGTCGGTGCCGCTCAGGTTCTGGCGGATGGCCTCCCAGGGATGATCGCCCACGGCGTGCACATCGACAAACGGAACCTTGGCCGGAGAGACCTTGACGGGTTTGTAGATTTCGACGAGTTTGTCGAAACGCTCGTCAGGCACGGAGGCCTGGCCGCGTACAACGGTTTCCTGGTGCGACTGGCTGACTTTCACGCCGGTCATGATTTCAAACAGGGTGCTCTTCCCGCTTTGCGGAAGTCCCAGAATTCCCATTTCCATTTTTTACTGCCTTTGCTTTATGCTGTTATAAATTATATCCACCGTTTCACGACTGCCTGAGAAAATTAACGGACTACGGCATTTCTGCTTTTTACTCCCCTCTTTGCGAAGAGGGGCCGGGGAAGATTTTACTGCATTGAAGGAATTTTTAAAATCCCCCTGAATTTCCTTTTACGAAAGGGGGAGCGGCATCTTTTCCCGGATGGCGTTTTGATCATTAAGAGGTCACGCTTTCCCTTCTCCGCGCCCGCTGTTACCTCCTGGATTCCGCGTCCCGCTGCGCTTGCCCGGAATGACATACTTTATTGTAGGGAACGGTTTCAAACCGTTCCCTACATGAAATAAATTAACCTTACTATAATAACCTAAAAATTATCGCGACCGTTCCCTACGAAATTCAATAACGTCGCAAAAGGCTCCGGAGACAAGGTGCGCCATTAACAACAGCCTTTCCATGAGCTTTCGTATTTTTTGGGGAACGGTTTCAAACCGTTCCCTACGGGCCGCATACGCGAAGCCCGGCGAATGCCGGGGACCTTTTCCGGCGTTATTGTTTGAACTCTTTTTCGATTCTCTCCATCGCCTCTTTCAACCTGTCATCCGGCACCGTCAGCGATATGCGGACGAAGCCTTCTCCGTACTGGCCATACGCCGTTCCGGAAGCGACCACGACGGCGGTCTTGTCAAAGAGCCGGTTGGTGAATTCCAGCGACGTCAGCCCTTTCGGCACCGGCACCCACAGGTAAAACGTGCCGCGCGGCGGATGAAAATCGATGCCGATTTTTTTGAGCGTCCTGAGCACCAGTTCCCGGCGGCGTCCGTATATGGAGAGCATTTCCTCGATGAAACCGGCTTCATTATGCAGGGCGGCGATACCCGCAAACTGCACGGCGTTGAAGATGCCGGAATCGGTATTTTCCTTAACCTTGCTGATGCCCGCGATCAGGTCGGGATTGCCGCAGGCCATGCCGATCCGCCAACCGCACATGTTAAACGGCTTGGACAGGGAATTGAGCTCCACACCCACATCCTTTGCGCCGGGGGCCTGCAGGAAGCTGATGCGCTCCTGTCCGGCAAAGACGATCTCGCTGTAAGGATTGTCGTAGCATATGGCAATGTCGTACTCGCCCGCGAAGGCAACCAGCCTGTTTAAAAAGTCCAGCGTGGCGCAGGCGCCGGTGGGGTTGTTCGGATAATTGAGAAACATCGCGGATGCTTTTTTCGCCACATCCGACGGAATATCCTCCAGCACCGGCAGATAGTTGTTTTCGGGCAGGATGGGCACGTTGTAGGGAATGCCCTCGCCCATCAGGATACTGGAGCGGTAAGCCGGGTAGCCGGGATCGGTCATCAGCACGGTGTCGCCCGGGTTGACGCGCGACAGAACAAAATGGTGGCAGCCTTCCTTGGAGCCGATGAGCCCCAGGATTTCATTTTCCGGGTTGAGGGTCACGCCGTAGCGTTCCGCGTACCAGCGGGCAATTTCCCTGCGGAAAGCCAGCATGCCTTTTTCTTCATCGGTGGGATACCGGTGATTCTGCGAATCGCGCGCTGTTCTGCATAATTCGTCAATGATGGAGCCGGGAGTGGCTTCCACCGGGTCGCCGATGGCCAGAGAAATCACGTCCACGCCTTCGGATTTGGCCTTGTTGATTTTCTTGCGGAGCTCCATAAACAGATATGGCGGTATTTTCTTTAATCGATCAGCTGTCTGCACCTTGGTCGTTCCTCCCCGGTCCGTTTATTTATACGCTTCTTCAAAAAGCAATCCCTGATAGACCATTTTGACTTTCCCTTCAAGATAAATTTCCCTGAAGGCGCCGCCCTCCCGGGAAAAATATACACGAAGAATTTCACCGCTTTGCACGGTCACGTCCACCGGCGAATCCACAAAATGGCGCCCGGCGGCAGCCAGCACCGCCGCCACCACGCCGGTCCCGCAGGCAAGCGTTTCATCTTCCACGCCGCGCTCGTAGGTCCGGACTCTCATCTGGTTGCGGTTCATGACCGCGGCAAAGTTGGCATTGGTTCCCCTGGGTTCAAATGTTTCGTGCTTCCGGATTTCCCGGCCCTGTTCCACCACATCGCACGCCTCCGCCGATGCGACAAAGCAAACCGCATGCGGCACGCCGGTATCGATACAGTCTACATCGCATTCGCCGCCGGCCAGAAAAATTTTGACGTTCTGCGCGAGGGCGGAAGGATTGGTCAGTCTGGCCTTCACGACATCGCCATGCACTTCGGCTGTGATGACGCCGGCCAGCGTTTCAAAAGACAAGGTCCGGCCGGCAATGCCGTTTTCAAAGGCAAAGCGCGCCACGCAGCGGGACGCATTCCCGCACATTTCCGCCACAGAGCCGTCGGAATTGAAAAACTGCCATTTGAAATCGGCCACCAGCGACGGTTCGATCACCAGCAAACCGTCCGCGCCAACGGACAGTTGTCTCCGGCACACCTGGCGCGCAAAGGTGGAGAGGCGGCCGACATCCAGCGATAAATTGCGGTTGTCGATGATGATGAAATCGTTGCCGCTGCCGCTCATTTTCCAGAATTTGATTAAACGTGATTCGTCCATATTATTCACCTTTTCGAAACGGGAAACATCCCCGCCCGGCTTTCACCCTCCCCCTGCCCCTCCCATCAAGGGAGGGGAGATGTCTTTCATTTTGCTACTGAAATCCCGGGATTTTCCAGAATTTCCGCTACCCCTCCAGAGGGGACAAAACCGTCATGTCCCCCGCCGGCGGGGGATTAAGGGGGTGGATGTTTTTGTTATCTTCATAACTATAATAAGTTAAACCTTGCGACCTCTGAATCCACCTCCGTCACTTCGTGACACCCGGCATGCGCCGGACTAACGCCTCCGCCAAGAGAGGACATTAAAGTCCTTTGCGATACAATCCCTCAAGGGAGGGAATTGAGGGAAAAAGCCGTTTTTTACTTTCACCCTCCCCCTGCCCCTTTCATCAAGGGAGGGGAGATGTTTTTCATTTTTCTACTGATATCTCTCGACGGATCAGCAAACCGTTTTGGTTCATCAATGACTCATTTCATTTAGAAGTCCCTGGGTTTGCAGATCACTTCCCTGATCCTGACATCCAGAAAAAAACTGGCGTTGGCCGGCTGCAGAATGAGCGCCGTGTCGATTCCGGAGGCGGAACCTCCGGTGGAAATAACGTCCTCATCCGTTCTCACATATCCGGCGTCCGCCGCCATTAAAGCGGCTTCCACCGCCACCTTTGTCCCCTGACCGAAAATGCGCAGGGTGTAGGCGATAATTTCATCAACCTGGTAAGCGCCGAGCTTCCGGCGCACGGCGCGGCCCACGCCGCCGAATACGTGCGTTGCCGTTACGACCCGGATGCCCGAGTCCAGCAGTCTTGTGCGCACGGCGTCTTTCATGGGCTGTTCATTGGGTTTTTCGGCGCCCCAGACTCCGCTGACGGCAATAATGTGCGAAGGGGGAATGATTCCGGCCGCGGCCAGCGCCGTTTTTCCGGAATAGGTCGGAATGATGATTCCGGAAATGCCTGTCTGATCGGCGCGCAGGCGGATCATCTCCAGCGTTGCTTCGGTATTGCCGGGGCCGGGCCTGTCGAACAGGCGGCACACCTGATCCGTGTATCCCTGCTTTTTCTTCATGGTTGCATCTCCGTCGCTACGTTTCCTGAACGATATCTTCCTTGCGGTTGAGCGACCGCGTCACACGCAGAACTTCTTCCGCCGTCGTGATGCCGGCCAGCACTTTTTGAATGCCGTCCTGCTGAAGGGTAATCATGCCCTGGCGGACGGCCAGTTCGTTGATCTGGTTGGCATCGGAGGTCTTGAGCACCAGCCTTTTGACGGCATCATCCACCACCAGAATTTCAAAAATAGCCGTTCGCCCGCGAAAACCGGTCTGCATGCAGAGATTACAGCCCTTTTTGCGGTAAAAGGTGTTGCCGGAAAGCGTGTCCCGCGTCAGGCCCAGGTTGGTCAGGGTTTCCTCGTCGGGCGTATACACTTCCTTGCAGTGCGGACAGAGTACACGAACCAGGCGCTGGGCGATGATCGCCACGACGGAAGACGTCACCAGGAACGGTTCAATGCCCATGTCGATGAGACGGGTCACGGCGCTGGCGGCATCGTTGGTGTGCAGCGTGGAAAAGACCAGATGGCCGGTAAGCGACGACTGGATGGCGATTTCCGCCGTTTCCCGGTCGCGGATTTCGCCCACCAGGATCACGTCCGGGTCCTGTCGGACAATGGAACGAAGTCCCGCGGCAAACGTGAGATCGATTTTGGGATTGACCTGTATCTGACCCACACCGTCGATCTGGTATTCAATCGGGTCTTCGATGGTGATGATGTTGATCTCCGGGCGGTTGATCGTGGAAAGCGCCGCGTAAAGCGTGGTGGTCTTGCCGCTGCCGGTGGGGCCGGTGACCAGAATGATGCCGTAGGGCGACTTGATGAGTTTATCGAGGAGCTTGATGCGCTCGTCGTGCATGCCCAGATCCGACAGCAAAAGAATGCTGGAAGATTTATCGAGCAGACGCAGAACAACGCGCTCGCCGAAAGCCGTGGGTAGAACGGAAACGCGCACGTCCACCAGGCGGTCGGCAATTTTGAGTTCAATCCGCCCGTCCTGCGGCAGGCGTTTTTCGGCAATGTTCAGCCTGGCCATGATTTTGATGCGGCTCACCAGCGGCGATTGAATCCGCCGGGGCAGGCTCAGAATGTCATATAAAATGCCGTCTATCCGGTAGCGGATTTTCAGGCTGGCGGAATAGGGTTCAACGTGAATATCGCTGGCCCGGTCTTTGATCGCTCCGGAGACCAGCAGATTGACCAGCTTGATGATCGGGGCGTCGCTGGTTTCGTCCAGCAGGTCGGCCGTCTCGCTAATTTCCGAAATCAGGTCGTCGGCCGTGGCCTCGCTCATTTCTTCAAAGTAGTCCTTGGCGGAGGCGCGGCTCATGTCATACGCCAGATTAATCGCGGCGGTAATGGCGTCCTGCGTGGCCAGGACAACCGACAGGCCGGGTATTTTCAAAAGCAGCCGCAGGTCGTCGGCGGGCTGGAAATTCACCGGGTCGTTTACCGCAATCAACTGACTGTCGGCGGTGATGACCGGAACCATCCTGTGCTTTTTTAAATAGGAGATCGGAACTTTTTGCGTGAAATCGATGTTGATGCTTTCCATCGGCAGTTCCCGCTTAAACGGGATGCTGAAATGCTCCGACAGGACCCGCAGCAGCCGGACTTCGTCAATGGCTTTTTTCCGGACCAGAAAATCAAAAAAACCCGCGGCGCTCCTGCCTTTCATGTCATGCGCTTCCGCGAGGGTTTCCGCGGGCACGCCCGCGGCCAGCAGCCTTTCTTCAAGGGCGGCGTTCTTTTTCCCCCGCAAAACCGGGGCATTCTTATCGTCGGGAGCCGATGCGTTCAGGGCTGTCAGGATTTTGGACATAGCTTAAAGGGCTCCGAGTTTCATGGTTTGGCCGGAGTCTTGCCTTTATCGGTTTTTTCCGGCGCGGCGGGATACTGCTCCTGTTTGCGTTCATTCAATTTGATGATGCCCTCCACTACCTCACCCATGGATTCTCTTTTCTTCTGATACAAATCGGCTGCTTCCTTCTGCGTCCGGACAATATGCGGCGTCAGGAAAACATACAGGTTGGTTTTTTCGCGCTTTACAGTTTTGGCTTTGAAGAGCCAGCCCAGGATCGGAACATCGGCCAGCCACGGCACCCTGTTTGTTCCATCATCTGTGCTGTCGCCCACCAGTCCGCCGATGACTACCGTTTCATTGTCCTTCACTACAACGGTGGTTTTGGCGGTTCTTTTCAGCGTGGTCGGTGTAGTGCTTTTTGCATCCGAAGTTACTTTGGTTACCTGCTGGGAAATCTTCAGCCGGACAAAATTACCCTCGTTGATATTCGGTGTTATATTCAGGAGCACGCCAACATCCTTATATTCATACGTATTGTAATTCACAAGCGTACTCGTCGACGTTGATTCCTGCCGGGTAATGTAAGGCACATTGGAGCCGACATTGATTTCCGCTTCTTCGTTGTTGAGCGTCATAATCTGAGGCGTAGAAAGAATCGAAATGTCGGTATCGTTTTTATACGCCTGGATCATCGCGCCGATCGTCGGGAAAATCACATCGCCGATCTTGATACCCGCACCCAGAAGCCCCATGGAAAAGCCGCTGGGGAATCCCAGCAACGTGCTAGTACCGGAAACTGTGCTGGTAAGCGTGGAAAGAACACCGGTGCCTGAACTTACAAAAGCACCGGCATTTTCGCCCAACGAACCTGCTGTACTTATACCGCTCCATTCAACTCCCAATTTGAAATTTTTAGTCGTATTGACTTCCATGATCAGGGCTTCGATATAAACCATCGGCCGCGGCACGTCGAGCTGCCGGATAATACTTTCCAGAACCTTATAGTCTTCGCGTTCGGCCATGATTACCAGTGTGTTGGTGGACTTGTCCGGCACAATCTGCACGTTCCGGGACACAGCCGGAGCGGCTGCTTTTGCCGTTTGCTGCGCGCCCGGCGCTCCCGATGTTGCTGCGGCTGCGGTCGTGCCGGCCGATTCCTTGACGATGCTGTTGAGCACTTTGGCCATGTCTTCGGCCACTCCGTGCTGCAGGCGGTATACCTGGATGTTGGACTCGCCGCGCGGCACGTCTTTATCCATCATCGCCACCAGTTTGCGCACGCTTTCCGTGTCTCCGACACTGGCAAAAATAATCATGGAGTTTGTCCGGGGATCGGCCACCACCCGGATGGGCGTAAGATTGGCCCGGCGCTGCTGGAACACGGTGGTCAGCGATTTGACCACCTCCGACGCGGATGCATTCGTCAGCGGCAGATAGGTGATCTGTTCTCCCGCCCCTTCCACATCAAGGGCTTTGACGATTTCCTGAATCCTGCGGATATTGGAAAGATAGTCGGTGACAATCAAAATCCCGGATGGCGGATAGGAAAGCACGGAACTGGTCTTGGGAATAATCGGATCCAGGACGCGCTTGACTTCATCGGGATTGGCCCTCTCCAGCGTGATGATCTGGGTGACCATGCGGTCTTCCGATTCGGCTGCGTCCTTTTTCACCCTTGTCTCCAGGCTTTTTTCGCGGGCGACGGACGAAGGCACGATCTTGATCATGTCGCCCACGGGAACCGTGGCGTAACCGTTGATTTCCAGAACCGACAGGAAAACCTTATACAGGTCGTCCAGCGGGATCTTCCGCGGGGAAAGAATGGTGACCTTTCCCTTGACCTTCTCGTCGATAATGAAGTTCCGGCCGGTCATTTCACTGACGAACTTGACGAACACTTCAATATTCACGTTGTCGAAATCGAGCGTAACGAATTTATCGCCGGCCTTTCGCGTCGTCTGCTCAGCGTGCGCTTTCGCGCGGCCCGGCTTTTCCTCGGCTTTGCGCAGAATGGCTTCCCGTTTGCCGGAGACCGCTTGCGGTTCAACGTCGGTTTTCGCCTTCGGGGTTTCCTGCGGGGTTTCCGCAACTTCGGACGGCTTTGCGTCGGCCGGATTCTTCCGGAATTCAACCGGAGAAGGTGTTTCTCTGGATTCGCTCTGCGGCGGCTGCGCCGCGGCCGGAGACGTTTTGTTCTGCCGGCCTTCGTCAACCCGCGCCGCGTAACCGCCCGCGGCAAGCGCCGTCATCAGCACCACCGCCGACAGGCATACGATGAATGTTCGCCAATGATTCATTTTGAATGTCATATCAGTTATCCCGTGACTGCAATATTTTATTGAATTCGGGAAGACGGGCAAGACTTTTAAAATCGTCGTCCCTGGATGCCCATTGCCTGACTTCCGGATTAATATCAACCGCGTTTTTCAGGTAATAAAGACTTTTTTTCGTATCATTTTTCTGCGCATAAAGACAGGCCAGATTATAGTGCGCGTCCAGATAATCCTGTTTGATATTCAGGGCATCATTTAAACGGATCACCGCCCATTTGTATCTTTTCATCTTCAGGTAAACCACACCCAGGTTGTTCAACGCCTGAAGATGGCGCGGTTCTTTCCGAATCACCTGCTTGTAAAGTTCCTTGGCTTCATCCAGTCTGCCTTCGCGCTGCGCCTGCAGGGCCTCGGAAAATTCCGTTCCCGCATCGGGCAAAACCGTCTGCGGTCTGTCTCCCGCGGCAGCCGCCGCCGTTTCCTTCTTTTCCGCTTTTGTCTCCACAACCCGGTTTACCGGAATCTCCCGGGGTGGCGCCTTCACGACGGGAGGCACGACGGCCTGCGCGGTCACGGGAGGCTTGTCCTGCGGCCGGACCATGTTATCGGCTGCCGGAATCCCTTTCGCGGGCGCTTTTGCAACGGCGGGTGAAACCGGCGCGGGCCTCGGCGTTGCTGTTATGTTGCGCTTGTCCGGCATCCGGTAAAGCATGGCCGCAACGCCCAGGATGATCAGAATGACAGCCATGAAGCCCGCAATCCGCAGAACCTTTTTTCTTTTCCCGGAAGGCTGCTTGTCCCCGGTCGCCAGAATTCCCCCGAAGGCTGCATAAGGCGATTCCTTTTCCTTCTGAACTTTATGTAAAGCGTCGTTAATGTAACTCATGCTTCCCTCAAGGTTGAAAAATCAGTATTTTTCAAGTTGTCAGACGCAACCACAGTTTCCGGCCCAGACCGACCGTTTTCTGGAAATATTCGCTGCCGATGTCCCGCGCAGCCAGCCGGATCGTCCGGCGGTCGATGCCGGCGATGTTTTTTGTATAGGCAATCAAAAGCGCCCGGTCGCACAGCGCATTGATCCGGCGCGGAATCCCCTCGGAATAATCATAGATCAGACGATACGCGCCCCGGGTAAACCTGATTTTTCCCGGTCCGCCCGCCACGCGGAGACGATGATCGATATACGTCGCAACATCATCCGCTCCCAGCGGCTGCAAATCATAACGCACGGTGATTCTTTCGTTGAGTTGCCGAAGCGCGGGCAGGGCCAGGGTGTCTTTAATCTCGGGCTGACCGACCAGCACGATCTGCAGGAGCTTGTCTTTCTCCGTTTCCAGATTGGAAAGCATCCGGATCTGCTCCAGAACCCCGTGCGAAAGATTCTGCGCCTCGTCAATGAGGAGCAATGCGTTTTTCCCGGCGGCAAAATTGCCGAGCAGAAAATCATTCAATGCGTCAACATAGGTTTTCCGGGTTGCGTTTTGCGCGGGCGTCTCAATGCCGAATTCGCGAACCACCGATTCCAGAAGTTCCAGATCGGAAACCGCCGTATTGAAAATCAGAGCCGTTTCCACCGAGTCATCGAGTCTGCCCAGCAGGGTGCGGCAGATCGTGGTCTTCCCCGTGCCGATGCCGCCGGAAATCAGAACAAAGCCCTTCTTTTCCCTGATGCCGTAAATCAGGTAGTTGAGCGCATCCCGGTGCTGTTCGCTGAAAAACAGATAGCCCGGCTGGGGCGACAGCTTGAACGGATTTTCCTTTAAACCAAAATATGCGGCATACATAACCGATCACTCCCTTCCGCCTGACCGATCAGTGAAAAGAATAGTCGATGGTCTTGTTCTGTCCGTTGCGCATCAGGTTGACGGATACGTTTCCCCCCGCCTGCATCACGTTCACCATCTGTAAAATATCGTCGGCGCTCTCCAGCCGCTTGTTGTTCACATCCGTGACAACATCCCCGTTGCGGAGCCCCATCTTCTGATAGAGGCTGCCGGGCACAATGTTGGAAATCACGAATCCCTTCTGCACGCCCTCCGCCAAAAAAGGCCGGACGACCGCCTGACTCATCAGGCTTTTCAGATCGCCCAGGTTCCTCACGACATCCTCCCGGCTCATGGTAATACCGCCTGTCGTCCGGTCGGAAGGTTTTCCCGTCAGGGAGGCTTCGGCGGTTTCCTTGATCTTCATGATCATCTCGCGTCCACCGCTTTCCAGAACGGCCGTGTTGCGTGTTACACGCACAAGTTTCGCGGACCCGATCATTTCTCCGACGCGGTAAAGTTTCTGTTTGCCTTTGCCTTTTTCTTCGACAACGGCGTACCCCTGAAACTGGTCGACGGCGATTGTCCCTCTGAGATCATAAGCCGTATATTCCTCACTGGGAAGAAAGCCGCCCGGCGCGCCTTTATCCGCAATCGCCTTGAGCGTTGTCAAAAACAGATTGCGGTCGGTGATCAGCTGATAGCGGTCGGCGGATTGCTTCTGCAAAACAGGCGCAGCAACCGCAGGCCGGTTTTCCGCGGCCGCTTTCTTTTGTGTCATTTGCAGGGCAAGGACTTTATAAAAGATATCCACCGTCAGAAAAGATACAAGCGTCACGGCGAAGACCACCAGCAAAGGCTTTGCGGCCCTGGCAAGCGCGGAAAGGCCGGCCGGCCGGCCGGATATCCGGTCCAGCTCGCGTCTGAAACGCCCGATGATTCTGTCGATTAACTCTTTCATGCTTTTATCGTCCCGAACGGTATTGCCCGCCGTTTCTAAATATAGCGAAAAGAAGGATTGGTCAGCGTTCCGCCCACCATCACGTTCATCCTGATTTTATTTTTACCGGCAAGTTCCATCACACCCTTCAAATTCAGCCGGCTGTCCTCCACACGGTCCGCAAGCTGGATGCTGCCGTTTAAAAAGCAGTTGACCTGCGCTCCGTAGATGTCAAACCTGGTAAGGGTTACGTTTCCGTCTTTCAACTGCGCCTGAATTTCGCCCCGGTCAAACGCGATGCGGCTCACCCCCAGAAACGGTTCTGGCAGCGGATAGACGCCCCGGCTCACGTAAAGGGACAATTTTCCCACTGCCCCGCCGGCAGCCGCGTCATTTGCCGCATAAAACATCGAGCCGCGCGCCGTGCCGGTCATCCCCCGGAACAGCGGAATCCCGCTGGAGCCGGCCCGGATCAGATCCATATTCTGAAATTGAATTTTCCCCTCGACCAGCCCGTTCACCGGACCCTCGGAAATAAATCCCGTGCTACCGTCAAAGCTGCCGCCGTATGCTTTCCCCTGAAAGCGAAACCTTTTTATTTTCTGAAAAAAAACGGCCGGATGGACCTGCAAATCCAGAAGTTCTCCCTGGAAGGAAGCGTCGGTCGAAAGACCGGCGGAACGCACCGTCACATCCTTCAGCTTGACACCCAGCGGCAGGGAAGGCTGAAGGGCCCTGGCCGTAAGCGCGTATCCCGCTTCCAGGGTCGCGCTTTCAATTTGCCGCATGACGAACGCGGAAGGAAAAAGAAGGTATAAAAAGACGCCGGTAATTACAACGGCGTAAATCGATACCCACAGGATTTTATTTTTGAACAGGCGCATGTCGTCTATGGCCTCCCCCGTAACCCTGAATCCGGCATGGAAACCGGCATGTAAGACGCAATCAAAAGCTGAGCGCTCAGGTAGTCCGGACTTTCCTTCATTTTATCTACCGTGATTCTTTTAATGCGAATCAACTCCGCGGGCGATTCGACCTCGTATAAAAAATCCGCGAGCTGCTTGACGGTAATCTTTTCGAGCCTCAGATCAATGAGCGTTTCTTCAAAGGACGGCGACCTTGCGCCCTGCAAGGTGTTCATCTGCCGGATACTCCCCTTGACACCGGCCGCAACCGCTTTTTTCTCCAGATAAGAAAACAGCGTGAAATCGGCGCGGCGCGTGATGACCGCGCTTTTGATGCGGGATATTTGAGCGTCGGCAACGGCGAAATCGGCGTCGATTTTTTCGACCTGGGCCAGCTTTCCGGAATTGGCCGCGATGGATTTCTTCATTTTGGTTCTGCCGTCCCACAGCGGGAAAACCACGAGCGCCAAAAGCGCAATAACCGCCAGTGCCGCCGCGCAACACGCGGCAAAGGTTCGCTGCCGGGGGTCCAGTTTTGCCCAGATCTCTTTGATCATTTCAGTTCAATCCTCAAGTCAAAGTTCACTCTGGTTCCATCCTGAGCCAGAGCCGTTTGCCCGATGGTGACATTTCTGAAGGTTTTTGATTTCAAGAGTTCGTTTTTTACCCTGGTTACGTCGTCCACTTTTTTAGCCTCGCCTTTGAGCAGAATGATATTATTCTCATAGTGCATATGGGTAAGAACAACATCAAACGCCGGAGAGATCAGCGCGGAAATTTCTTTGAGCAGTTCCACAGCGGTAACGCCCGGACCTCCGTCCTCCATGCCAAACAACTTTTTGTCTTCGGCGAGTTTTTTTTGCAGCTGGCTTACAGGGTCCACCATCACCGTCGACGGCGGAAAATGTTTTTTAAAAATCTGACTGATTGAATTTTTCAGATCGGCCGCCTGTCTGGCCTGCAGGGAATAATCCAGAATCAGGTCCGCCGCCGCCAGCACGAAGATCACAGCGGTAACCACCGCTCCCCACCGCAGTTGTTTGCGAAGATCGCCGCCGATGTTTCCTGCCGCAAATTCTCCCTTGCGGAAATTAAAGGATCTTCGTGAAGCCACCGCCCTTTTCACGGCCGCCAGCGCCGTACTCATCACCGGCGGTAAAAAGCGTTCCCGGAGTGTTTCATCGATTTCCATCCGCCCGAACCGGGCGGAATCGAGCGCTTCCACCGGCAAGCCGAATGTCCTGCCCAGCTCTTCGCCCAGTTCTTTAAACAGCGAGCCGCCGCCGGTGAGGAAAATCCGGTCGGGCGCATCGTGCAGGGTTTCATTGATCCGCATGAATTCCACCGTATTGGCCAGAGAGACACAGAATTCACGGCAGGCAGCCAGAGCCCGGTCATTTTTCACGCCATACGCGGCATTGATTTTTATCTGTTCAGCCTCTTCGCTTCCGCAGGATAAATCCTGAGCCAGGGCGCCGGTGATCATGTCCCCGCCAAAGGCAAATGAGCGGATCTGAGTCAGTGCGTTTTTCTCATAAAACACGGCGCAGGTGGAAGACGCGCCGACATCCAGCACCAGTCCGGAACCGGTCAATGCTTTCTGCTCCAGAAGGGGCAGGGCCAGAACGGCCGGCGCGATGTCAACGACGGCAACCGGCGCCAGGTGCGTTTCAACTGCCGTCAGGATCTGCCGGATTTTTACTTTTTCGACCGCGGCCGCCAGAAGACCGTCGTCGGGAAGCGGCAGATGGTCGGCCACAACTTCTTCCACAGGCACAGGCAGCAATGGTTCGAGTTCAAAATACAGGGTTTTTCGAATTCTGTTTTCATCCCGGAAAGGCAGAGAAATATGCCGGAACATGACATCGGAAGGCGGCAGACACACAATGGTGCGATATCCTGATGGCGCAACGGTCCGAATGCTTTCGGCGATGCTTTTGATCGCCGCTTCCAGATCCACTTCCCCGGTGAGCCGGACGGTTTCCAGAGCAAGCAAGCGCACATCCGCACGGTTCTCCGGAATCGCCAGGACGGCTTTGACAGCCCCTTCTCCAATATCCAGACCGAGAATCGCCTCCGGCATCAATCCTGCCTCCAGTTCACGATCCGGAAAGGCGACCGCTCCACAATGCCGCTTACGCTCTGCGCCATTTTGTCGGCCACGCCCGTGGAATAAATTCTGAAAAAATTGCTTTTTGCCACTTCGATCAACTCCGGCTTTATCGTCACGCCTTCCATTCCGGAAACGCGTCTGTACCAATCAGCTCCGGACAGGTTGCTGCTCTTCAGTTTCCGGTATTGATCCATCTTATCGGCCAGTTCTACCGTGATATCGGGTGAAAGGGCGCGCAAAACCATCCTGGGCGCCGTATTGATATTGATCTTCCCCGTGCCGTAAATGGTCACCAGAGGCGCAAGTGCGGGTTTTTCTTTCGTTCCGCCAAAAAGCTCATTGGTGACTCCTCTTACCATAAGCAATTCTTCAATGCAATCCAGCGGGGTGTTTTTCGCGGAATAAGGCGGAGACAAAGACGCGTAATAGGAACTTTCCGCCCCCAGACCGGTAATCTGCTCATTTTCATCCACCCAGTCGATAATGGCGTCCACAATTTCTTCCGTTTTGCGCTCATTCAGTTTAAATTCCGGTTCCTGCAGAAGCCTCAGGAGCATTTCTTTCACATTCGGATTCACGACACCATTCTGCACCAGCTTGTGCAGCGGTATTTTACCCTGTTCGTCTTCAATCCTGACGGTGAAATATCCATTATCAAAAAATGTCCTGGACTGAATGGACAAACTTTCTGCGTTGGCCCAGTCATCGCGCAGGGTTTCATAGGAATTGCCGGAATTAACCAGTAAAGACGCGGCTCCGTAAAAACCCGACTTGGCGATATAGGCCAGCCGGATGCCGTCGCTGATATTGGCCGCCGAATAGACGTCGGCGCGCGATGACCGGTTCAGTTCCACCGCGGCAGCCACCAGAATACTGATAATCAATATCACGGTAATCAGCGCAATCCCGGACTGGTTTTGTAAAATTTTGTTAAATCGCTTCATTTTCTCACCGGCAGGAAAATTCTGGTTACAAACGTATGAGGCTTTTCGGCGTCCTTCTTGTTCTCCACAGCCAGTTCAATTTGAATCGTTACGGGAGATTTGCCCGCTGCCGCCCCGAAAGAAGCCTGGGTGTCCCAGGTGTCATGATCCCCGCCGCCTTCATCGTAAAACCTGAAACGCACGGTTTGAATGTTTTCACAGATAATGACTCCGCCGTCGGTCGTTTTCTCCATGGAAGGCTTGGGCCGGAGTGTGTCGGAACGCCACAGCGAAAAGCCGCCGTCTTTGTTTTCCCGGACAAAGTAGGCAATCATGGCCGGCTGACCGGACTGACCGTTCTCGTCGAAAGACAAATGGGCCGCCGACCAGACGGACAAAGAGCCGAACTCATGGCTGCCGATTTTATTTTTTTCACTCTTCAGAAAAAAGGCGTCTCCAAAACGTTGCAGAGAGGACAAATCCCGGTTCATCCGGTCCATGGTGATGCGCGCCATGGAATAGGCGCGGGAATCGTCATCCAGATCGCGAATGGCCGTCAGGACTCCGCTGTAGGCGGCATACACCGTCGTGAGCACAACGCCCAGGATGAAGACGGCAATCAAAACCTCCAGCAGCGTGAAACCCTGTGCGCGTGAAGGACGGGTGGACGGGCGGCTGCTCATGGGTCACGCTCCGCTGGTCTTGTACAGGATAAGCTGGTAGGCGCCTTTCGGGCCGGCCGACTTATGATAGACGCTGACTTCGATTTTTTTCAGCCTGGAAACCCGGGTATCCGTCACCGCGACAGCCCAGGAATAGTCCGGATGGTCCGGCGCAAAATCACCTTTTTGATCCTGATTGGCGATCGCCGACAGGGCTTCCAGATCGGCCATTTTGCTTTGCGCCAGAAGCGAAGCCGTTGTCCGGAAGCGGGAATCGGAAGACATGGAAATGCTCTGCGACTGCAACTGCAGAATGACCAACAACGCCGTTGCCAGAATGGACATGGCAATCATGACTTCCAGCAGCGTAAATCCTGTGTTTCTTGAATGCATCCAGAATCCTTACTCTTTTGCCGTATTGCGGCCCAGACCGTCTTCAACGGAAATTTCCCTGTAGTCATCGTAGACGGCGGTCACCCCCAGAAAGGGGTTGACCACCAGCGTCATTCGTTCTTCCTCTTGGGACAGATGAAGAACCAGCGGCGGACTGACATGGTTTTTGCCGAATTTGATTTTTACTCTTCCTTCTTTGATTTTTTCGTTTTTGTCGCGAACGACATCCAGGAGGACCACATCGCCCGCGAGTTTTTTACTTTGTGCTTTTTCCACCTCCAGCACTTTCTCGGGCGTCATGTCGTCCGTGATCACAAAATAGCTGGCAGCGGGAACATTCAGCACCAGCACGTAATTTACCTGATCGCGAACGGCATCCACACGCAACTGGCGTTCCAGACCGATGAACTGCCGGGCTGCCTTTTTGAGGTTGTTAACCGTCAGGGCGTCTCGCGTGGTCGGCACGGCGATAAAAAGCATCACGCCGATGAGGGCGATGACAACCATCAGTTCGATCAGCGTAAACCCGCGGTTATTCAGTATCCCAGCTGTTGATGTCTTTGTCAAAACCTTCACCGCCCGCTTCCCCGTCCGCTCCCAGCGACGTGATGTCAAAATCGCCGTGACTGCCGGGACAGACATAGATAAATTCATTTTTCCATGGGTCTTTGGGCACTTTGCCTTTTTCCAGGTAACCGCCCTTGCGCCAGTTCTTCGGAAGATTTCCCACAGTGGGAGGCTCCACCAGGGCTTTCAGGCCCTGTTCGGTGGTTGGATAACTGCCGTTATCCAGCTTGTACATTTTCAGAGCGCTTCCCAGAAGTTCGATTTGCGTCCGGGCTGTCTGAACCTTGGCCTTGTCCGATTCCCCCATGAATCGCGGCACGGCAACAGCCGCCAGCAGGCCCAGGATAAATATGACCACCATCAATTCAATCAGCGTAAACCCGCTCTCTTTATTTTTTCCGTGTCTGTTTTTCATCATATTCAACCCCTCACAAAAAAGTGGATAGTAGGGAACGGTCGCGACCGTTCCCTACCGCTTTTACCCATCTGACGACCTTCAAATAAGGATCAGAGGCAAGGCGCGCAAATCCTGAGGAATGAGGCCTACTCTTTGTAGGCCGCAGTGACGAAGGATGTAGCGCAACGCAGCATATGGTCATTTTACGAAGCCGTCACCTTACCAGCTGGCTCATTTCAAATATCGGCAACAATATCGAAAGCACGATAAAACCGACAATCAGCCCCATCACCAGAATCATAATCGGCTCCAGGAGAGACGTCATCACCAGAATATCGGATTGCGCTTCCGCCTCATAGGATACGGCAATACGATTGAGCATTTTTTCCAGGGATCCGCTCTGCTCTCCTACGGCAATCATTTCCGTCACCATCGGAGGAAAGAAACCGCTCCCGGCAAGAGGCTGGGCAAGAGGTTGACCTTCTTCCACGTCCCTGGACGCCCTGGCGATGATCTCGCCGATATATATGTTGTTGACCACATTGCGGACGATTTCCATGGCTGTCAGGAGAGGCACGCCGCTTTGCAGGAGCGTTGCCAGCGTCCGCGCAAAGCGCGCGATGGCGATCTTCAGGTTCACCGCGCCCCAGACAGGCGTCTTGAGGCGCACGGAATCCCAGAATCGGCGGCCGGATTCGGTTCCCGCCGTCAGATATTTAAAGGCGGCAATGCCGGCAAGGACCAGAAGAAAAACCAGCCACCAGAAAGACTTCAGAAAATTGCTGACCGCGATCAGAATAACGGTGATCAACGGCAGCGCCTGTTTTGTATCGGCGAAAATTCCCGTGATTTTGGGAACCACAAAGGTCATCAGCAGAAAAATCACCAGCGAGCCGACCAGCAGCATGATCAGCGGATAAGCCAGCGCCGAACGGATTTTGTTCATCAATGCCTGCTGGTTTTCGCTGAAATCGGCCAGACGCTCCAGGACCAGATTGATGGTGCCGGAAGCTTCGCCGGCCTTCACCATATTAATATAAAAAGGCGGAAAGACCCGCGGAAAATTTTCCATGCTGGACGTCAGGCTTTTTCCCTCATTCAGATCGGCGCGGATCTGGGCCAGGATTTTCTGCAAAAGAGGATTCCTGGTTTGAGCCAGCAGAACGGTAAAGGACGGCACCAGCGGAATGCCCGCACCCAGGAGAGTGGAAAGCTGGCGGGTGAAAATGGATGTTTCCTTGGCCGAAACCTTCTGGAAGAAACCGATTTCCAGCACGGAGGCCAGGGCCGGGCTTTTTTTCTCGCGGGCCTGATGGATTTCGACGGGATAAACGCCCTGTTCACGCAACTGCTGTCTGGCCGCTGCCATGCCCGGGGCATCTATAAATCCTTTCCGCTCCCGCCCATTCTCATCCAGCGCCAGGTATTCAAAAACGCTCATCCACCCATCTCCGCGATAAAACAATCGAATTGACTAATGAAAAACGCTTAACATACTTTATGGCAGGATTCAATGAATTGTGCGATTGCCACCAGCGTCACGCCTCTAAGCCGCGGAACATTCGATATCACGCATTGTTGTTGCTTCTTACGGACAATCGGCAATGGGCATGTCTTCATAACATCCCCGGATATTTACGATCTCCTTGACTTCACAGGACTGACTCGCCTATACTCCCGTCCGTAAAGGCGGCTTTTGTTCATTGATTACGAATCACATTATCTTGCGCAAGCCGATTAAAGTATCAAAATGACGGCGATCTATGACGACGAGATACTGGGTTTTTTCCTTGAAGAATCTCAGGAACTCATCACGGACTTGAAAAAAATTGGAGAAACATTAAGGAAAGTCGGGATTCCCAGCGAAACGGAATCAGCGATCCTTTCTGAATTCGCTCAAAAGCTGAACCGTTTGATAGGCGGCACGGCCTCCATGGGTTTCGGCCAGTTCACCCCTCTTTCCAGGAAAACATCCCTGCTTGCTTCCCGCTGCGCTGAAATCAGGGAGATCACCATCCGGCTGCTCGTGGCCAATATGAATGCCGTGGTCAACGTTCTGGACGAGTCTTTCGGAAACATCGATTCCGTTAAAAGCATCGAAAAGAAAATCCAGGATATCGAAAAAAGGATCGACATCTGCATGGCCGCCGTCGATCTCTCTCACCCGGACATCAAGTCCCAGGATGAAATCGACGGTATTCTGAACAATCTGAACAAACAAATTGTTTAAAATGCGCTGCTGATAAGAAAATGGAAGCCTTCCCGCTGAAAAGGCGTGGGGAGTTTTTTCTGTTTAAGCGGTGTTTCGGAGGCGGGCAGGAAAGCCCGCCTCCGCTTCGTTAAAAATCAGGCGTGTACTCTACCTATTCACCCCAGCCGTTTTTGCCTTTGCATCGTTCCAGATTCTGATCCATCCACGGCAGGATTTTCTCCGCGGGAAGTTTGTAAACCGGTCCGATATAGGAGGCATTTTTAAACCAGTAATATGGAGGAATGTTGAACGAAACTTTCTGCTCACCGGGTGGCACGTATTCAACGATCGCCAGATCCTGAATGGCCTTGTGATCGCAGCTTCTCATTTTGACCACTTTCCCGTTCACATACCGGTAACTGTCGTTTTCCCACACCGCGATGATCTTTTCCGGATCAATACTCTTGGCTCGTTCAACAACGCTGAAGAGCCAGTAAGTCTGCATCAGCCATGACGCACCGTTGGCTACTGCATGCTGATAGGCAATCGTATTGAAAGGCGATGTCTTCCATTTGTTTTTCCAGAGATTCAGCCAGGTGTTGTAGAATTTGATTTCATCTTTGTTCTTGAAGAACGGATTGGGCACGGCGTAGGAGTTAATATTCATCAACCCCTTGGTTCCTTCAACACCCACTTCATTGAGAAAGTTTGCATTATCCACATAAACGTTCGCAAAGGGCAGTGTTATGCCCATCTGGCGGGCCTGCTTCAGCAGATTTCCGGCATCCGGGAGCCAGTCTCCCGTGAAGACGACTTCGGCGCCCGAGGACTTGATCTTCTCCATGTAAGGCGCATAATCCGTCAGGAAGAGCTTATGAAAATCTTCGCCGACCACCTGGGCTTCCGGATAGTATTCTTTCAGGCCCTTTTTAAAGCTTTCCGCAAGAATACGGCCGAAGGCGTAATCCTGATTCAGAATATAGAACTTTTTCTCTTTCTTTCTGACCTGACCGTAGAAATAGGCTATACCGCGAGCGATCTGTTCGGTCGAGTAAGAAGAGTGGAAGGCGTAGCGCGAAAAATTGTTGGCGTCCTGAAGATCGTCGGCGAGGCACGGTACATTCAGCGCGATGATTTTATACTTGTTGGCCGTTTCGTTGATGATCTTCATGAAGTGACTGCCGTCGGTGCCCCAGAAGAAATGAACCTTTTCCTGAAGAGCCATTCTTTCCGTGACCTTCTTGCACTGATCGGGTTTGGACATGTGATCGGCTTTGATGACCTGAATGAGTTTTCTCTTTCCATCCACCATCAGGCCACCCCGCTTGTTGATATCATGGGCCACCCATTGAGCGATAAAGAAATAGCTCATTCCGTTGAAGGAGCTGGGCCCCGAAAACGCGGCCACAACGGCTATTTTGATGGTATCGCCTTCGGGAACGACAGGATTGGCGGGATCATAATCGGACATGTCGCTCATTTTATTGACGTCAAAAGATGCATGAGGCTTGCCGAGCGGATCTTTTGATTCCGCCTTTGCGGCTTTTGCCTTTGCTTTTGTCGGCGCGGCAAACGCAGTTGGAACGCTGTAGGTTAGAAGCAATAGAAGTGAAAGTGTAAACGTGAAAAAAATTACGCTTGTTCTGATACATCTCATCTGCAATTCCCTCCCTTAATTCATGAAAAAAATTGATTGCCTGTAATCATGCTGAAGCTTTTTAGACTTTTCGCAAAAACCCTGCCCGCTTATCCTCCCTTCGAATAATATCAAACACTTAAAAAAGTATTGATCATTATTGTGAAAACATACGTTTGTTTTTTAGTCCAAATATGTCGTCGTGTCAACCGGATTTGAAGAGACTTTGGATTTTTATTATTAGAAAGGCCGGAACATACAAACAAACAGAGCCGAAACAGGCAAAAACCTGTTTCGGCTCCACGAAATAAATTATCTCATCTTCCGGATGCGGACTTCGATGCCCTTCTCATTTTTGAGCAATGCACCGATTTTCGTCATGTCCGTCTCACCCTGATGATAGGGGTACAGAACTTTGGGCATGAACATTTTCGCCGCGTCGGCCACCATTTCCGGGGTCATGGTGTAAGGCAGATTTATCGGCAGGAAGGCGATGTCGATATTTTTCAACTGTTTCATCTCGGGGATGTTTTCCGTATCGCCGGCGAGATAAACCCGCTTGTCCCCGAAGGTCACCACATAACCGTTGCCGACTCCCTTCGGGTGAAAAGGCTTGCCCGGCGCCATCATTTGCTTGATGTTGTATGCGGGCACGGCTTCAATCGGCAAACCATCCACCGTTTTCGAATCGCCGTTTTTCAAAACGATTGTCCCGGGAACCTGCCTGCCCACATCCGGATTGCCGACAACTTTTGTCGCCGGTGTTTTAATCAATTCCACAGCCTTCAAATCCATGTGGTCATAGTGGTCATGGCTGATGAGCAGAATGTCCGCCTTGGGCAACTTCGAATAATCCGCCTCGCTCGACACGGAGTCCGAATGAATGATTTTTCCGCCCCAGGACATCATTAACGAACTGTGCCCCAGAAAATGGATCACCAGATCCCCCTGCGATGTTTTGATCGTATCGGTTTCCATGTTCTTCTCCTTTGCAATACAAGTTGACACTGAAAAAATCAGATGAACACGGATCGCCTGAACTCTGATATCAGCGGCAGGCGAATCCTCCCCCCTTCACTTCCCCGACAGGCGCGCGACCGTATTCATATAGCGGGCGCTGAGTTCATCTGTCGGTTCCAGACACAGACATTTCAAATAGGATTTAACAAACCCCTTCAGAAAAACAGGCGCCGGCAACCGCGCCACCTGATCTTCTTCGATATTGAGCAGGTGGTCCTGGCGGATTTTCGTCTCCAGAGCGATCTGTTCAACCATCACACCCAGCTCTGAACGAATCTGCTTCAGGTCCGCTCCGCGCAGTTCCGTTTTCGCCAGAATGCCGTTGATCAGTTCACTCTGGCTGATTCTGTCTTTCAACCCTTCCTGACCGGATGAAACAACCCGCACGGTGGGAGTGCGGCTGATATCAAATATCCCCACCGGTTTTTTTGCAACCGGAGCAGTTTCAGCTGCCGCTTCCATTTCCCCCCGGCGGATCAGTTCTTCATCGTATTCTTTCCGGGTCTGCTCGTTGATCAGGGTCTGATAGGCCTTTTCCAGCACAGACAGAATTCGCTGTCGTTCCGATACAGTAAAAAAAGAATAACTGGCGAGCGACCCCGTCTGATACATCTGCATGGCGTCGTTATAAGCGTGGCGAATTTCGAACAGGGTGGCTCTCGGCTTGATGTCCAGCATTTCATAGTAGTTTAGCTGGTCAAAATCTCTATGCACGGGGAAACTCCATTCATCCAGCATTGCGCTTCAGACTGTGGATTTTGCTTACACGTATTGAAACATGAGTTGCCGGCCGGTCGTTCGAACCATCTGCTTGCCGACTTCCCTGAGGTCACAGGCGGTTCTGGTATAGGGATAACGCTCCAGAAAACAAACCTGCTGGCAAATCGCGTCATGAACATGATCATCAAATGCCACATTGCCCGCAAATTCAACATGCAGCCCCAGATGCTTTTCCATCATCCGGCACATTTGCGATCCCAGCGTGGTGTTGTCGTGTTTACGCACCTGATTGATAATCAGTTTGAATCGATAAGTGGAAAATTCCTCATGCAACTGCCGGTATTTATCCATATCCACCTGTTCGATCACTTTCATAATACAGATCGGCTTATTCAAAGCTCCGTCGCCGAACCGGCAATCCGCTTCGATTTCGAGAGCCTTGAATTCCGCCGCGGTGAAACAGTATCGAATCCGGCGGAAGTAGATGGCGCGGATAAGCCGGTACACATTTTCTACGGACGTGGGCTCCGGCGTGGTGATAAAAATTCCGTTTTGCGAAATGAGAAAAAAGTCCAGGGTATTGAAAGACGTACCCGCGCCCAGATCCAGAAGGACGTATTCGTAGTCCAGTTTCGAGATCGCGCGAATCGTTTTCATCTTCTGTTCATAAGGCAGGTTGGCAATATCAAAATTGTCATGAGCGCCGCTGATTAAGAAAAGATTGGCATGAGGAGTTTCCACAACCGTGTCTTCCAGCCGTGAAATTTTTTTCCGGATAAAATCGGATAAACCTTTTTGCGGATAAGGAACGCCAACGAGTGTATGCAGATTGGCTGCCCCGAGATCAAGATCGATAACAAGCGTTCTCCTGCCCAATTCAGAGGAAAGCCTTCCCAGGGAACTGGTTAAAAAACTTTTGCCGGAACCGCCTTTTCCTCCTCCGATAGGCCAGACATACGCCATAAATCATCCACCGACATTTTTGTTGTGTATATATGATAAACGAATAATATTCAAGCAGTAAGTTCAATTCCGCCTGCGGCCGGGAAGACAGAAAAACAATGGCTCTGAAAAATCACGGATGGCATCTGAAAACATTCACGTCAGACAAAATTTCCGACAACGTTCTTGACTTATCATTACATACCCTCTAAAAACTTTTTAACCGATTTTAACCGCGCCGGTGATGGCATGATGGATTGCGAACCAAAAATCAACGTGGCTCTGCTGCAGAATTCCCCGGAAGCCCGCCTGAGGCTCACTGGTTCTTTTTTTCTGCCGGACGGCCGCGTCGTTTCGGGTGAGTTTTCCGCCATTGCCCGGGAAGGGCAAATCCTTCTTTCTCATTCCGATGGAAAAGAAATCATCCGTCAAAAGCAAATTCTTCTTTCTCCCGATGCATCGGCCGAAACTCACTTTACAGCAACCAATATCACCATCGGTATCGATTTTCACTGGCAGAGAACGCAGGAGCAGTCTTTCCACGGCGCAATCCTCCTGACCGCGCAAAGTGAAGCCACCCTGAATCTGATCAACCTGGTCCCTCTGGAAGAATATCTGGCCTCGGTGATTTCATCGGAGATGTCCGCGGACGCGCCCCTGGAGTTTCTCAAAGCGCAGGCCATTACCGCCAGAAGCTGGCTTTGCGCCATGCTTGAAAAAAAGAAGACTCCGCGGGCAAGCCAGATCCGGAACGACTCCGAACTCTCCGTCTGGCAGGACGTGAACGATCATCAGGGGTTCGATGTTTGCGCCGATGATCACTGTCAGCGGTATCAGGGCATTACCCGGATCATTTCAGAAAATGTCGCCCGCGCCATTGACGCCACCCGGGGAATATTTTTGATTTCCGGAGATGAAATCTGCGACGCGCGATACTACAAGTGCTGCGGCGGACTGACCGAAAGATTCGGCACGGCCTGGGAAAATGTCGATCTTCGCTACCTCCGGAGCATCACCGACCATACCCGCAGGCATGCGCCCATCGCATCGGAAAAAGACGCGGCTGCCTGGCTTAACTCATCCCCCGCCGCATACTGCAACACCGCCGATCAGGAAATCCTCCGGCGCGTTTTGCCGGCCTTCGATCTGGAAACTCTCCACTTTTACCGCTGGCGTGTGGTTTATGAAAAAGAGCAACTGGAAGAAATCCTGCGCAAGAAATCAGGCATGGATTTTGGTGAGATTCAACACCTCATTCCGCTTGAGCGCGGTCCCTCCGGCAGGATCTACCGGTTGAAAATCGTGGGCAGCAGAAAAACCATGATCGTAGGCAAGGAGCTGGAAATCCGCCGCTGGCTGTCGGAAAGCCACCTGCTTTCCAGCGCTTTCGTTGTTGCCGTTGAACATACGCCTGACGGCCGGATCAGTCGATTCATCTTTCACGGAGGGGGATGGGGGCACGGCGTGGGCCTGTGCCAGATCGGAGCGGCCGTAATGGCCGTTCGGGGATTCCAGGCTCCGGAAATTCTTTTGCACTATTTTTCCGGTGCGGAACTCAGAAAACTGTATTGACAACATGACGAAATTGCAGCCGCAAACCATTCCAAATCCGTCATTCCCGCGCAGGCGGGAATCCAGTATTTTCTTCGATCTCCTTTTTACAGCAGGATCAAGCCTGCTCCCTTCCGGAAGATTAGCCATTCTCTCACCGTTATTTTTTCTGTTGCTGATTCTGCTTGTATCCTGCGCCGGACATCAACAACAGGTATTGCGAACGGAAAGAGATTACCGGCAGGCGTTCAATGAAGTCTATTTTGGCGGTAAAGGGCGAACGGAAGTGCCGGTAAAATACGGCCGCGCCGATTTGCTGACGAGTGATTATGCGATTGAGGTGGACCGCCTGGAGAATTTTCATGAAGCCATCGGACAGGCCCTGCATTATGCGAAAGAGACAGGCAAAAAGCCGGCCGTCGCTTTTTTCATTATCGACCCCAAACCCGGCGACGAGGCAAAATTAAAATACGTCACCTGGCTTTGCAACTATTACAAAATCAAAGTCTGGTTCATCAACGAAGAACTGGAAAAGGCAAAAAAATGAGATCATGAATGATCTTAATAAATCCATTATGCTGTCATTCCCCCGGCATGCGCCAGGCTTAGCAGCCTGCGTGGGAATGACGTTATTCTGGTCGAACGAATGAAAGGAATTCATTGTCAATGACAAATGGAAAAACGGTAGCGAAGCGGAATCCCTGGCTGTGGGTGCCGTCAACCTACATCGCCGAAGGCATTCCCTACATGATCGTTATGACCGTCAGCGTCGTCATGTACAAAAATCTGGGCCTCTCCAATACCGACATCGCCCTTTACACGAGCTGGCTTTACCTGCCCTGGGTGATCAAGCCGCTGTGGAGTCCTTTTGTCGATCTTTTCCGCACCAAGCGGTTCTGGATCATCGTCATGCAGCTGGCCATCGGCGCGTGTTTTGCCTGTGTTGCACTTACCCTGCCGGCAACCGACTTTGTCCGTTACACGCTTGCCATGCTCTGGCTCATGGCATTTTCTTCCGCCACCCATGACATCGCCGCCGACGGCTTTTACATGCTGGGGCTCGACACTCCCGAGCAGGCCGCGTTTGTCGGCGTGCGCACCGTCTTTTACCGCGTGGCGACCATCGCCTCCAAAGGAGGCCTGGTCATCCTGGCCGGTACGCTGCAAACATACGGTTACCCGGTCGCTTCCGCCTGGTCCATCACTTTTATCGTCGTCAGCGCGTTTTTTCTCGCTTTGTGCCTTTACCATTTTTTCATTCTGCCCTACCCGCAATCCGATCACAGCGCCCCCCTGCACAAAGGCACGAGCCTTGTCACCGAATACTTCCGCATCATCACGCTGTTCTTCCGGCAGAAGGACATTCTCGTCATTATCTGCTTTTTTTTATTTTACCGTTTTGCCGAAGCGCAGCTGGTCAAGATGGTGGCGCCCTTCCTTCTGGATGCACGGGATAAAGGCGGCCTGGGATTGACGACGGCTGAAGTGGGCTGGATTTACGGAACGGTGGGTGTTGTCGCGCTCATGATGGGCGGGCTTCTGGGCGGCTATGTGATTTACCGCAACGGCCTGAAATTCTGGCTGTGGCCGATGGTGATTATCATGCACGTGCCGGACATTATTTTTGTGTACCTGTCGCATGCACAACCGGACAACCTGTGGCTCATCGGCTCCGCCGTGGCCTTCGAACAGTTCGGTTACGGCTTCGGCTTTACCGCTTATACGATGTACATGATCATGGTCTCGCAGGGCGAATACAAAACCGTCTTTTATGCCATGGGCACGGGAATCATGGCCCTGGGCATGATGCTGCCCGCGATGTCCAGCGGATGGATTCAGGAAAAGCTGGGGTATATTAATTTCTACTACTGGATTTTGCTGACGACGATTCCGGGATTTATTGTGACGGCGCTGGTGAAGATAGATCCGGAATACGGAAAGAAGGCTTAGCTGCTCCGGAAAAAGTCCATCTGCCGCGTTGCGCTTCGCCCCGTTTCATTGCGGCGTATGAACTATACGCCTCATTTCGCGGAGCTCGCACGCCTTGCATCTGGAGCTTTTTGCGAAGCCGCAGAAGACCACAGTGCAGGGAACGGTTTTAAACCGTTCCCTACGGAACAGAGAATCATATGGCTGAATCAAACATCCACATGACCAATCCGGATCATCCGCCGACGGATGCTGAAGTTGCATCCCGGATGGGTAAAGGTGCATTCAAATACTGGAGACAGGTCATGCATCTGATTGAAGAGCGCTATCCGGGCATCTTTGTTCCGGAATGGCTCTTTGGTGGGAAAAAACACGGCTGGTCGCTGAGATACAAAAAGAATAAATCCTTCTGCACATTAATTCCTGAAAAAAACCGGTTTGCCCTGCTGATCGTTTTCGGCGCACAGGAACGGGCAAAAGTGGAACCCATGAAAAAAAGCCTTTTAGCTTCCACTCAAAAAGAATATGACAATGCGACAACCTATCACGATGGCAAATGGCTGCTTCTGGCCATCGACACCGGCAGGGTTGTTGAAGATATTCTACTGCTCCTGGCGGCAAAGAGAAAACCCAAAAATGTAACGGGCGGGCGCGCCGGCAACGGGGAGATAAATTGAACGCATCATCCCAAAACATCCATACCGCTTTTATCCTGGGGGCGGGACTGGGCACGAGGCTTCGGCCGCTGACACAGAATATACCCAAGCCGCTTCTGCCGATCGGCGGCAGGCCGATGATCACGTTCGCCATGGAGCACCTGATAAAAATTGGGGTACGGCGTTTTATCATCAACACGCATCACTGCCCCGATAAATATCGGGAAGCTTTTCCGGAAGGTCGCTGGCAGGGTATCCCCATCACATTCCGCCATGAACCGGTTTTACTGGATACCGCGGGCGGCATCAAAAATATTGAAGACCTGATTCTACCAGACGAGCGAATCATTGTTTACAATGGCGACATCATTACAAATATCCCGCTTCAACCACTGGTTACAAGGCATCACGAACTCCAGACGAAAGTCACCCTCGCGCTGCGCAGCCACGGACCTCTTCTCAATGTCAATATTGACTCAGGGGGCTTTATTTGCGATATGAGAAATCTGCTTCACAACCCCGGCGTTCAGAGCTGCCTTTTTGCCGGGATTTATATTGTGGAAACCGCATTTCTGAAACGCCTCACGGCGGGTAAAATAGAATCGATTGTGTTTCCGCTGGTCGGCAGCATCCGCGACAACCCGCGCTCCATCGGCGGCGCCGTCCTGGATGAAGGTTTCTGGTACGACCTCGGAACCATTGAAGAATATAACAGACTGCGTGAGCAAAACCTATGAACCGGGAAATCCGAAATTTTTTAAACGATCACTTGGGCGTGGTGGATTTTCAATATGATCCGATCACCAAAGGCGGTTCCGACCGTAATTTTTACCGGGTGCAATTGCCGGAAAAACAGACCTTCATGTTCATGCAGTACGGAACCGAAGTTGAGGAAAACAGTTTCTGGGTCGAAATCAACCGTTTCATGACCGACATCGGCGTGCCCGTACCCAAGATTATTGCTTTTGATCAAAGGCAGCACTTTTTGCTCATGGAAGACATGGGCGACACGGATTTATACTCGCTGCGAACGCTCCCCTGGCACAGGCGTCGCCACTATTACCTGATGGCGCTGTCTGAAATTCACCGGCTGCACCGCTTCCCCCTCGCGGATCTTCCGAAAAACATGAAATTGTCCGGCGGGTATGACCGGTCCCTGTATTCGTGGGAGCATAATTATTTTCTGGAGCATTTCGTGAAAGCGGTCTGCGGGATGGAGTTATCCGATGCATTGATCCGTAACTGGCAGGACGAGTGCGAAGAACTCATTAACCGTTTGCAGGCGATTCCTTCCTGCCTGGTCCATCGCGATTTTCAATCCCAGAACATTATGATCAAGAATGAACGACCTGTCCTCATCGATTTCCAGGGCATGAGAACCGGCACTTTGTTTTACGATCTGGGATCGCTGATCTGCGACCCTTATGTCGCGCTCATTCCGGATGAAAGAAACGAACTCATTGCCTTTTATTACCGGATCATGGAACCGAATTACACCCTGGATCAATTTACCGATTACTTCTGGGAAGGCGCCGCGCAGCGACTGATGCAGGCACTGGGCGCCTATGGTTTCCTGGGGCTCAAAAAAAACAAAACGGATTTTCTTCAGCATACGGCCGGCGGCGTAAAAAATCTGGTGAGCGCCACCTCCATGGTTGACACCCTGCCCGTTTTGAAGGAACTTGCCCGGAGTTGCGCGGGCAGGATCGATGTCAGCCGTGTTTAAAAACCTCAAGAGGTTCAGCGTATGAAGTGCCCTCAATGCGGATCATCAAGAATAAGAAAAAGCCATTCTAAAAACTTTCGGGAACGACTTAAAAAACTTTTACGTCAAAGAGCCTATCGCTGCCACGACTGTAACTGGCGGGGAATTCTCAAATCGAAATCATCCCGCTTTCGCCTTGTGAGAAAGGATAAAAAACTTGCCGGAACCATGTTGCTTATCCTGACGGTCATTGTGGTTGCCATTATTATATCCGTGGTGTTGGCGTACCAGCAGTGTAAACCGGCTATCCGCCCGAAACCGGCCCTGACCAGGCAGGCTGTTGTTCCCCCGACCGCGCCACCGCCCGCTCCTGTCGTAATACAAGAAACTCCGACGCCGGCAGCCATCAACACTCCCCCGCCGACAGTTGCTCCCGAAGAGTCCATTCGGAACCTGATTGCAGAATGGCTGGAAAGCTGGAAATCAGGCGATATGGAAACCTATCGCAGCTGTTATGCGCCGGATTTTCAGTCCAGGGGAATGAACCTGGATGCCTGGGTTGCTCATAAAACCAAAATCATCCGCAACAGCAAGAAAATCGATATCCGGATGGAGCGGTTGCAGATAACCGCGCGTGAAAACGACGCAACGGCTGCATTTGTTCAGCATTACAGCTCGTCCGCTTCTAAAAATTCCGGTAAAAAGACTCTGGAGCTGAAAAAGACGGACGGCCAATGGAGAATCTACAGAGAAACCATGTGACCCTGACAAGAAGCCAGATTGCATCCGTAAGAATCCCCATCTGATGCACACGCACCACCCGATTCTTTTGAATGCTTTCCGGCTGTAATAAACAGCGCTCTCGCCATGATCATATATCGAATCGAGGTTTCTTCAACGCTTAAATAATTTGAGGGGAGGTATTGCAGGTATGAAAAAAATGTTTCTGATCCTAGTGATTCTGACAATGATGGGCTGCGCGAGCTCAGGCGTCACGACCAAAGCCGATCAATATGGGCCGTCACAAACAGCCTATGCGCCTCCCGGCGGACGCGGTCCCGTTGTGATAGTACTTTCCGGATCTGACGGTCCTAATCGCTATGAAAGCTATGCGGAAGAGCTATCAAAACTGGGGTATTATGCTGTTCTTCTGGATAGCAATGACATTGTGAAGAAAAAGGGTGGAGACCCCGGCAATCTGAAAAAAGCGATCGATCGGGCTTACCAATCACCTTACGGACTTTCCGGAAAGGTAGCCTGCGTCGGTCTCTCACTGGGCGGCTATGCCGTTCTTGCCTATGCGGCGTCGAAGCCTGACCTTGTGTCCGCGGTTATCGCCTTCTATCCAGCCACGATTTTCATTGATGACATGAAAACCTTCGCTGATCATTTCAAAGTTCCAATTCTCCTGATGTCAGGTGGACGTGATAATCACTATGCCCAGTGCTGTACGATCGAATCCATGCGAACCATGGACACTGCCGCAAAAGCAAAAGAAGCTACGTTTGAGTTCGTTGAATATCCTATGGCTGACCACGTTTTTAACGTCCCCGGTGACAAGTATCGACGTGACGACGCAGCCGATTCCTGGCGTCGCTCGGTCAACATGCTTCGCAAGTATCATCCGCTACCTTAGGCATCGGATTAAAGGCCGGCTTGTTCGCGCCGGCCTGAATTACCCTGGACAACAAGCAATGAAAAATCAAAATCATCTCCAGGGTGGAACCGATTCACTTGTTCCGCCAGAGGTTTTCTACCTCTGGCATCATCGTTTGCCTGCCACCCAGCAGCTGTTTTATTTATCCTTAAAACCCATTGCACTCACCTATTCAATATGTTAATCAAATTGCCGATTATTTAATTCTTTTGGGAGCATACCAATTATTATGAAGTACGATCCGAAAGCCATTGAAGAAAAATGGCAAAAGAAATGGGAAGAAGAAGAAACCTTTAAAGTCATCGAAGACCCGAATAAAAAGAAGTACTATCTGCTGGAAATGTTTCCGTACCCGTCCGGCAAAATCCATATCGGCCATGTCCGCAATTATACCATCGGCGACGTGGTTGCCCGTTACAAACGCATGAAAGGATTCAACGTACTCCATCCCATCGGCTGGGACGCCTTCGGAATGCCGGCGGAAAACGCGGCCATCGAGCATAAAATCCATCCCTCCAAATGGACGCACGAAAATATCGAACACATGAAAAAGCAGCTCAAGCGCATGGGCTTCAGCTACGACTGGGATCGCGAAGTCGCCACCTGCGAACCGGAATATTACCGATGGGAACAGCTTTTCTTCATCTGGATGTACGAAAAAGGCCTGGCTTATAAAAAACGGTCCAGTGTCAACTTCTGCAAAAAGTGCGATACCGTTCTCGCCAATGAGCAGGTTGAAGGCGGCCTGTGCTGGCGCTGCGGCACGGAAGTCACGGAAAAAGTTCTCGATCAGTGGTTCTTCAAAATCACTGCCTATACGGAAGAACTGCTGGAATACTGCGACAAGCTGCCCGGCTGGCCCGAGCGCGTCATGACGATGCAGAAAAACTGGATCGGCAAAAGCTACGGCTGCCTGGTCGATTTCCCGATGGCCGAAGGACCCGGCGCCATCCAGGTTTTCACTACCCGTCAGGATACGCTTTTCGGCGCAACGTTCATGCTGGTGGCCGCCGAACATCCACTGGTCACCGAGCTGGCCAAAGGCAAGCCGTGTGAAAAGGAAGTGCGGGCGTTTGTAGAAAAAGTCAAAAAGCAGGACAAGCTCATGCGGACCTCCGAGTATTACGAAAAGGAAGGTCTCTTCCTTGACTCTTACTGTCTCAATCCGCTCACCGGATACAAAATGCCGATTTATGCCGCAAACTTCGTGCTGGCCGATTACGGTACCGGCTGCGTAATGGCTGTTCCCACGCACGACCAGCGTGACTTTGAATTCGCCAAAAAATTCAACCTGGAGTTGATTGTCGTCATTTCCCCCAAAGACCGGACGCTGGATGCGGCAACCATGACCGAAGCCTACGTGGATGAAGGCGTCCTGGTAAACTCCGGACAATTCAACGGCATGGAAAACACCAAGGTGCTGGAGGCCATCGCCGATTTCCTGGAAGCGCAGGGCAAAGGCAAACGGACCATTCAGTACCGTCTGCGCGACTGGGGCATTTCCCGCCAGCGTTACTGGGGAGCTCCCATTCCCATGATCAACTGCGACAAATGCGGGATCGTGCCGGTGGATGAAAAAGACCTGCCGGTGGTCCTCCCGGAAAATGTCGTTTTCAGCCCTGAAGGCGGCTCGCCGCTCGCGGCTTTGCCCGAGTTCGTGAATACCACCTGCCCCAAATGCGGCGGAAAAGCAGCGCGGGAAACGGACACCATGGACACCTTTGTGGAGTCGTCGTGGTATTTCGACCGCTACTGCTGCCCGAAACATGACACGAAGCCCGGTCTGGATCGCGGGGCAATTGATTACTGGATGCCGGTGGATCAGTATATCGGTGGCATCGAGCACGCGATTCTGCATCTGCTCTATGCGCGATTCTATACGAAGGTACTGCGCGATTTCGGCGTCGTCGGCGTCGCGGAACCTTTCACCAACCTGCTGACCCAAGGAATGGTCTGCAAGGAAACGACCAAATGCCCCGAACACGGTTACCTCTACCCGGAGCAGGCAGCCAGCGGCAAGTGCCCGATCTGCGGCAAGGACATCCTTATCGGCAAAACGGAAAAGATGTCCAAATCGCTCAAAAACGTCATTGATCCTGATTTTCTGGTGACGACCTACGGCGCGGACACGGCGCGCATCTTCTGCCTGTTTGCGGCGCCGCCGGAAAAAGACCTGGAATGGAGCGAGCAGGGAGTGGAAGGTTCCTTCCGTTTTCTGACCCGCCTGTGGCGCATTTTCGATGAATACCTGGAGGACATCAAAACCGTCGCGCCCGCATCCGGAAGTCTTGCCCTGGAAGGAGATCTGAAAACCCTGCGCAGAAAAACGCATCAGACCATCCGCAAGGTCGCCCAGGATATTGAAGACCGCTTCCATTTCAATACCGCCATCAGCGCGGTGATGGAATTGATCAACGCCCTGTATGCCGTCAAGCGGCCGGAAAGCAGCGATAAAACCGCTCTGTCCGTCATTCGCGAGACGCTGGAGTCAACCATTCTTCTTCTGGCGCCCATTGTCCCGCATATCACCGAAGAACTCTGGCAGATTCTGGGCCATACCCAATCCGTGGCCGACAGGCCCTGGCCCCAGTTCGACCCGGCGGTCGCCAGCGAAGATGAAATGACCATCGTCGTTCAAATCAACGGCAAACTGCGCAGCAGGATGACCGTGCCGGTTGGTGAGGATCCGGAAAAAATAAAAGCCGACGCACAGGCGGATGAAAAAATCGTCTCCATGCTGAAAGGAGCAAAAATCGTGAAAGTGATTTACGTTCCCAAAAAGCTGGTCAATATCGTCATTGCTCAATAGCGGAGTGAGCTGTATGAAAATACAAAATGCGTTTTCCCGGATGAGCTGGTGTTTGCTTGTCGCAATTACGGGGATGATTATGGGATGCGGTTACGCTTTCGCACCTCAGGGTGAACACATCTCCCCCTCTGTCAAAAACATCTACGTTGAGCCTTTCGGCAACAAAACCGCCCAGGCGGAGGTCGAAAATTTCATGCGGACGGCGTTCATTGATCAAATCCTGCAGACCAGCCGTTTTAAAACCGTGGCCAGCGTGGATGATGCGGATGCGATCATCAGCGGCAATGTCCTCGCCATCAGCACCACGGCGATTTCCTATCGCAAGAGCATCCTGGCCGCCGAAGAAAGAATGTCGGTTGTTCTGGAAGCCACGTTTCGGGAAAAGGCAAGCGGTAAAGTACTCTGGTCTTCCCGCAGCGTCACCATGACGGTTGATTACGAATTGCAGGACGATATTAACCTGCTCCCCGCCAACCGAAAAAAAGCGTTGACTAAGCTTTCCCGCGATACGGCGGAAAAAGCATTCAGCCTGATGATGTCTAACTTTTAGCCCCCCGGCGCGAGCATCCATGAATCAACCGGTTTATACATGCGGACGTTATTTGCTGTGGCATGCGGCCGATGAAAAGCAGGCCATCGATGCCTGGCCCGTTTGGACCGCACCGGTCAGGGACATGAAACGCCCCGCGGTTTTCTTTCAAAAGATGGCGTCCGGCTATGTACTGGTCGCGGACTCCGCCACGGATATTTTCTGCGACCGGGCCTCCCTTGAACGTTTGCTGACCCTTGCCCGTGAAACCCGGGCGGGAATGATTTATTCGGATTTCCATGACCTCGACGGCAAGCAAGTCAACGCGCATCCGCTCAACGATTATCAGGAAGGATCCATCCGTGATGATTTCAACTTCGGCCGCTTCTTTATTTTCTCCGCGGCGGCAGTTTCAGCCGCGCTGGCTAAATACGGCGCCCCGTCCAATGATTCCGATACCGTTCTTTACGATCTGCGCCTGAAAATCTCCACGGATCATCCCCTGATCCATGTGCCTGAATTTTTATACACGGCTGCCGCAGGGAAGCTCCCATCAGCCAGAACGGCGGATAAAAAAACTGAAGCACAGTTTGACTACGTCAGCCGGATGAATTTTGCCCGCCAAAAAAAATTCGAAAAAATCGCAGCAAACCATTTGAAACAAATCGGCGCATACCTTTCACCACCTGAAACAGCAGCGTCCCGGGAGCCGGAAGAATCCCTCTGGAAAGCCAGCATTATTATCCCCGTGCTCAACCGGAAGAAAACCATTGCCGATGCCCTCAAAAGCGCTCTTTCACAGAAAACCGATTTTGCGTTCAACGTCATTGTCGTGGACAACCATTCGACCGACGGTACAACCGAACTTTTAAAAAAGTACACCGCCAGATATCCACATCTCCATCATCTCATCCCGCAACGCCGCGATCTGGGCATTGGCGGCTGCTGGAATGAAGCGATTTATTCGCCTTCCTGCGGACGCTACGCAGTCCAGCTCGACTCCGACGACCTTTACAGTTCGCCCGGCACACTGCAGAAAATCGTGGACATGCTGCGCAAGGGGCCTCACGCGATGGTTGTCGGGGCTTATACGCTGGTAGACGAAAAGCTCAAACCGATCCCGCCGGGATTAATCGATCACCGGGAGTGGACACGGGCGAACGGCCACAACAACCTGCTGCGCGTCAACGGCATGGGAGCGCCCCGCGCTTTCGATACGACCGTCCTGCGCCGGTTCGGCTTTCCCAATGTAAGCTATGGCGAGGATTATGCCGTTGCCCTGCGCATGACGCGGGAATATAAAATCGGTCGGATTTATGAAAGCCTGTATCTTTGCCGCCGCTGGAAGAACAACACCGACTCCTCCCTGTCCGTCGAAAAGCAAAACCGCAACGATTATTACAAAGATAAACTGCGGACGATCGAGATAAAGGCAAGGCAGCAACTACAGTCGCGACCGTTCCCTGCAGGATCAAAGCAGTTTTTTGCCGATTTTCCCGACGACGGCATCGTATCGCTTCCCGCTCTATGCCAGACCTTTTTCGAATCGCAAAAGCAAAGCTGGCCCGCGCTGGCTTCGGCAAGCCGTGATCTTGACCGGGTTCAAACAAGGGTGCTGAACTGCGGGTATTATGACGTAACCCTCCAGTACAACCCCGCCCGCGCGGTAAGCGGCGGGGCGGCGGTCGATCCGGAATCCATCCGCAAACGTCCATGTTTTCTCTGTTTGAAAAATCGGCCGGTTGATCAACATGCGATCCTGTATCGCAATGAATATCTGATTCTCTGCAACCCCGCGCCGATTTTTGACCGTCATTTTACCGTGGCGACGCGCGAACACAGGCCGCAGGATATTCTGTCGTCACTGGATTCATTCCTCCGGATTGCCCGGGATGCATCACCGGATTACACGGCGCTCTATAATGGCCCGGCCTGCGGCGCATCCGCGCCCGACCATTTGCACCTGCAAATGATTCCATCGGCAGCCCTTCCCTTCCTGAATGGGCTGCGCCACCTGCCACCGCTCGGAAAAGAATCTTCCGTGAGACTCAGCGCGGGCAGGGATTTTGACCGTACTTTTGCAGTCCTGGAATCCGAAGACCTACAGCCTTTGAAAGAAAAGTTCCTCCTCCTGTTAAAAACAGCACGGCGCATTCTTGCAATTAAAGATGAACCGCCGGTGAATGTTTTTTGCGATTACCATCAGGGCCATCTGCGTCTGATTGTTTTTTTCCGAGGGAAGCACCGCCCCGGCGCATACTATGCCGAAGGGGAAAACCGCATTTTCGTTTCACCCGGAGCCATTGACATGGCCGGTACAATCATCACGCCGCGGCTTGCCGATTTCGAGCGGCTCGACGCCGGCGCCATCCGCAGAATTTACCGGGAAGTGTCGCTGGATGAAAAAGTTTTTAACGCCATTACAGAAATACTGTAGGGAGCGGTCGCGACCGTTCCCTGCAAGTTTGCCAAGCGGGTAATTATGACTGAGCATGAATCCATCATTATCGACAGCGCCATGAGTTTTGCCGAAGCCGTGGCAGGCAGCACCGCACCTCTTGAAATTATCGATTCCCTGTCCATGGTTGACGTAAACTACTATTCATTCGACAGGAAACTACATCAGGGGCAGATCATTGCAGACGCGAGGCTGGAAGACGACATCTACGAGATTTTTCAGCTTATCGAAAAAATAAAATTCCCGGTTGGTAAAGTCATCCCCATTGTCGCCTACAGCTGGGAGGACGGGGATTCGATGGCCGACAACAACTCTTCCGCTTTCAACTTTCGCGTCATTGCCAATACCAGCAAGCTGTCTCTTCATTCCTTCGGGCGCGCCGTGGACATCAATCCTGTCCAGAATCCGGTAATTTATCCCACCGGAATCATTGCTCCCGAAGGCGCCGTCTATCGCCCCCGCAATAAAGGCGCCTTCCATGCCTCACATCCCGTCGTACAGGAATTTGTCAAACGCGGCTGGCACTGGGGAGGCAATTTTGAACAGCCGAAAGATTACCATCATTTCGAGAAAACCTGAAAACAGGGATTCGTTCGATAGACTGCGGGCTGTCGGGATGATCGATCATGTTCGTCTGTAATGCCGTACAGGATGGAGTTCAGGAAAGAATTCCTGAAGGACGAACAGGATCATTTATCCAGCGTCTGATGTCTGAGAGGATGGGTTGTGCGGTAAACGAATCTGCGCATAAAGTGGAAAGTGGTCGGACGGGTAACATTTTTTCCAGCGCATTTGAATGATCTTAACGTTATCCACCACCACCGATGAAGGGACAAATATATAATCGATCTTCATCCGGAATATAAACCGGTGATAGCCGTGAAAGGTTGACACCCTGCGGAGGTCCGGGTAGCACACACGAAAGGTGTCCGTTAAAGGCTCCGTGTTTAATACTCTTCTCTTTGGTTTGATCTTCAGCAGATGGATTCCTTTTAAATATTTGATTGGAGCGCTTTTTTCTCCGGCATTAAAATCACCCGTAACGATAAACGGATCCGGAAAAAGTCTTGTCCGGATCTGATCCATCAGGAAGACAACACTTTTTTTCCTCGAGCGTAAAGACAGATGATCCAGATGGGCGTTATAAAAATAAAAAGCCTGATGGGATTTTTTTTCACGCAGACGCGCCCAGGTGCAGAGTCGCGGAATAATGTTTCCCCACCCCCTGGAACCGGGCATACCGGGCGTGTCCGAGAACCAGAACGTGCCCTCATCCATCAGCTCAAACCGCCGGGCATCATAAAAAATGCTGTTGTGCATGCCTTCCGTACCGCCCAGATTTCCGATTCCGATTTTTGCATGCCCCGAAAGCACGTCGCTGATTTCATCCAGTTGAAAATCCAGAGCTTCCTGCAATCCCAGTACATCCGGACGATATTGAAGCAAAACCTCCCGAACCAGTTCACGGCGAAAAAACCAGTGATTCTTGCCGTCGGGTTTTGTTCCCCTCCGGATATTAAAACTCATAATTTCTAACTGCATGCCATTCATCTTGCTTCTTTCAACTTTTACAACCTGCCGGTTATTTCCGGTTGCTTATTTTCCTTCTTTTTAAGATCTTAAGCAAGATAAACGTAGAAGCAGAAACCAATGAGCCGCCTTCACTGTTCATGCATACCGCGACATTCCGAGGTCACGATTCCGAATGCCTGCTCAGGTTCTCCAGGCCACGATTGATGCATTATGTCCCTCCCGGTCGGGGAATTATTCCCCATGATTTGCCGTTCGTGGAACATCAGCGGATGACCACCAAATCGCATAATCAGTTATTACGGGTAATTAGATGTTGAATAGCTGGATCGCGGTCTTGGCATAATCGTTGCTCATATATAATCGCAAGTGAGCGGAAAGTTGATAAGAGAACATTAAAACCATTAAACAAGGAGGATTTTAAGATGAAGCGTTTAGTATTGTTAGTTATGGCGTTGGTATTTGCATTCACGATGTCTGTTGTTGCCGCAGAGAAGGCCGCCACGGCCCCCGCAGCCCCCGCTGACAAAGCAGTAGCAACCGACAAAGCAGCCGATGACAAGAAAATTGACAACAAGAAAGTCGACAAGAAGCCTGCCAAGAAAGCAAAGAAAGCCAAAAAGGCCGCAAAGAAAGAAGAAGTGAAGAAAGAAGAAGCTCCGGCGGCTCCGGCTGACAAGGCAAAATAAGTTATAGAAACTTACCGGCTGAATCAAAAAGGGATGGGTGAAAACCCATCCCTTTTTTTGAGCAATGTCCGTTGATCCCGGCTTCATTCATGCGGGAAGGGCGATCCTCTCAACAGTTCAATTTCATCGAGTCCAGCACGGAGAATCATATCTTTTCCGCATAAGCAAAAACCGCATTGACATAAGCCTTTTCATGATTGTACCTGTAAACGGCCCGACGCATCTTTTTTTCATTGCCGGTTTGCCAGCCCGTACGGCGAAGGTAATTTGCAATACTGGAAAAGGCATCCGGATAGTCATGAAGGTCAATGTTGCCGTCACCATCATGATCGACGGCAAAAATCACATACGAAGACGGCATGAACTGGGGAATACCAAAGGCGCCTGCCCATGAACCTTTCATGGCAAAAGGATCCATACCGTTTCGCCTGCATATCTTTACCCAGGCGACAAGCTCCCGGTTGGCCATGGCAACGCGCCTGGCTCTTTTGCCGAGCAGCGACATCGTATACAGAGCATTGAAAACGCTGTATTTTCCAAGGTTGTTTTTAAAATTTGTTTCCACCCTGACAATGGCCACAATATAATTAGCCGGAACCTGATAGACACTTTCAATCCGGTCAAAGATTTCTTTGTTATCCGCTATTATTTTTTTACCCGCCTCAATGGACTCAGGATTCAGCAACCCGAACTCCTCATCAAAATAGCTCAACTTTTTTTTCTTCGCACCATCTTTTAACACCGGTTGTTCATAGATGTTATGATATATCTCCAGCCGTTCATCGGAGAATATCTGATCAACCTCTTCCGGACTGATCCCCGCCCGCAGGAAAGACGCCCTCAGAACAGATTTTCTTTTTTCCAGGCTGTATCCAATCACCGGGCTTCTTTTTTTCCGGTTGCTTTTCTTTTTTTCCACGGCTTTTTTTTCAGATGCATCCTTTTTTATTTCCGTGGAGGCCGCTTCCATTCCGCCGGTATTCTCGCTTTCCGCCACAGCAGCGCTGCTGAAGAGAGATAGAGCGATAAAGAATGCCGCAACAACAAGACCGGTTTTTTTCATCATGTTCATTTTTTCATCTTTCTCCTGAAAAGCATATGCAATAACCGTCCGGAATCATGAAGCCTGTTGTGTCCGTTGTCTGCTACTTAATCACAAAGGACAAAAAAATTATACCAAAAAATCCCATTACGGGCTTCGAATGGACCGGAGACAGGTTAAAAAGAAAACGAACCCCATCGAGAAGCAGTAAAATTTTTGAAATTACAATTCATAAAAGAACTGTTGAATAAAAAATGTAAATGGTTTAACCAAAGCCGTAACCTAGGCATCAATAATACAGATCAAAAAAATTAGGCCCATCAAGTCATCGGAAGAAAATCTCAAAGCCCGACGGGCGTAGAGACTAAATAAGGAGGGACACAGTAATGACCGTCATTATCGAAGGAATTGCCGCGGGGATTTTTGCTCTTATCGTTCTGCTGTTTATTATTCGCGGTTTTTGTCTGATCGCCGCAAACCAGGTCGGCATACTGACTAAAAACATGCTGGGCAAGAAAATGCCCCCCGGACACATTCTTGCCCGAAACGGGGAAGTAGGAGTTCAGGCTAAAACTCTGATGCCCGGACTCTATTGGAGAATGCCCATCATCTGGACATTCACCAAGGTCCCGGTAGTGACGGTGGATAACAACAGCATTGGTGTGGTCGAATCCATTGATGGTGAGCCGCTGCCCAAAGGGAGGGTGCTGGCCGACGAAGTGGAGAGCAATCAGTTTCAGGATGCGGAGATGTTCCTGGCCAATCACGGGAAAAAAGGGCCGCAGGTCGGGATCCTGCGTCCGGGCACGTACCGGATCAATACCGTCCTGTTTAAAATCAGCAGAGCCCCGGCAATCAAGATAGCCGAAAATACCATCGGCATCGCCGTTTCCAAAGACGGCATTCCGCTGCCGTCCGGTTACATCGTCGCCCCGACGGCTCAAAGTCATGACGGCGTCGAAGCAGACCATAAATCCTATCAAAACGGACAGCTCTTCATCGACAGCAGAGGATACCGGGGACCGCAGTTAAATACGCTGCAGCCGGGTATATACTACATCAACCCGAATTTGTTTGACATCAAAATTGAAAGTGTTGCCGAAGTTCTTCCGGGATATGTGGCGGTGATCCGGTCCAACGTGGGACTGGAGCTGGAGAGGACAACCGAAGGGCCAAGGCAGACCACCGGTGAAGGCAAGCTCTGCGGCCCAATCCATGAAGATGTCGAGAAAATACTGATCACCGATAAATACACCCGCGGCATCTGGCGGGAACCCATCGCTCCCGGAAAATACAATCTCAATTCGATTGCCTTCTCGCCGTATCAGGTTCCCACTTCCGCCGTGACCATCGACTGGGCAAGCGAAGGAAGAATCGGGACGGAAGTCAAGGGAATAAAA
Organism: Smithellaceae bacterium; assembly: GCA_963682015.1. GTDB lineage: Bacteria > Desulfobacterota > Syntrophia > Syntrophales > Smithellaceae > UBA8904. Next base: position 1,909,800 of record OY820932.1, read on the forward strand.
CCGACGGAAGCCAAGGCTGCCGGCGTCCTGTACAGTTTTGACCCCCTGAAAGTGACTTCGAAAGACGGTTTTCAACTGGAAGTTAATGTTCGCATGGTGATTCGAATTCAGCCGGCCAACGCCGCCTATATTATCGCCAGATTCGGGTCCGTGGCCAATCTGATCGATCAAATCGTTCATCCGCTGATTGATTCCTCTTTCAGAAACAAGGCCGGCGAGAAAAAAGCCATTGATTTCTTCCAGAGCCGGACGGACTTGCAGACCGAAGCGCTCGCACATGCCAAAGAGCGGTTTTCCGAATACAACGTGGAAGCTCAGAATCTGCTCATTGCATATATCGACATCCCGAAAGATTTGCTGGACACACAGACCAAAAAGGAAATCGCCAATCAGCAACAGGCCCAGTACGACCAGGAGGCGATGGCCCAGGAAAAGCGAATTGCCGTCATGGAGAAAGCCTCCCGGGCAGACAAGCAGAAAGATGTCATCGATGCTAAATTATCCATCGACATCAATAATGACCGGGCGGAGGCCATGGTCAGGGAAGCGGACGGGAAAAGACGCTCCGTGATTCTTGAAGCTCAGGGCACGAGAGAATCCACCATCCTGATGGCGCAGGGAACCAAAGAATCCACTATCCTTGTGGCTGATGGCAATTCGTATAAAAGCAAGACAGAGGGCGATGGTGTGGCCGCCGCCTATAATGCGCAGAAAGAGGCCCTTGGTCAACAGAATGTTGCCGTCATCAAACTCGTTCAGGAAATTGCCGCCGGCAAGATTCAGATCGTCCCCCAGATTCTGGTGGAAGGTGGTGACGGCTCAAAAGGCGGCAATTTATTCAATGCCTGGCTGGCGCAGATGGTTTCTCAAAACGCAACCCAGCGGGAGGCAAAATGAACCTTGATTCAAAATCCGCCCTTTTAAACGGTAATGCCGCAAAAATCCTCGAGTATGTTCGGAAGCGGGTGGGTGTTGTCGCACAGGTCGTGTTGTTGCTTGCATGCACCATCGGCGTCTATATCCTTCTTCTGTATGCCGCAAAATATTTGTGGTTCATTTATACTTCCACGCCGATAGGTCAGGCTTACGCCAAGTACTTCCCTCAGAGTTACCAGATTACCAACGACGTATTGCACAGAAATTTGATCCATCTGGCATTCAACACAACCTTATCTTCGTTCGTAATATGCCTGATCATCGGTGCCCTGTTCCAGTTTCTGCATCTCACCCGGTATTTATATGACGGTCGGGGTCTGATCGGCAAAATCGTTTTTTTCGGGCTGCCGCTGGCTTATCTCAGCGCCCTTTATTTCAGCTATCTGGGGGAATTTGGCCAACTGGACACTGCTTTTACAATGACCGTTTTTCCTGCGCTGGGCGTTTTTACGGGAGGATTTAAGTTAACAGAAGCATGGATACCGGAATTGTCTGATCTGAAAAATCGTTTCGGCAGGAAAAAACAGGGCGAGACATCCTCCGGTGAGCAGGGAACGAAATTTAAAGAAGCAGGGACTTCGTCCAGGGCGTATATCATCGTGGCAACCGGAGCAATCATCGTTGCCGTGATCGTCATTTCACTGGTCGTGGAATTCAGCAAGCCTCATAATCCGGCCACGGCCAATGCTCTCACGGTTTTAACACCCGCGCCCGCGCCGGCTCAGGAAGCCGGCTCCGCCGACAGCCGGTTTGTCGCCAATGCCGACGGTACGGTTCTGGACCAGCAAACCCGTCTGATGTGGGCGGCAGCGGACAACGGAAAAGATGTTAACTGGCAGAGCGCCAGTGTCTATTGCGAAAAATTCCGGGGCGGCGGTTATACAGACTGGAGAATGCCGACACGGGATGAACTGGCGGCACTGTATGACGGCACGAAAAGCTATAAAGCCAGCCAGCGCAATTACGATGTTCATTTGACGGCATCGATTCAATTGTCTGCATCCTTTGTCTGGACTTCCGAAACCGGCGGCGATTTCAGCGCCGTTTTCTTTGCTTTCGCCAATGGCGCCGGCAATTCGATTGACCAGGGAAACACCAACGACTTCCGGGCGCTTCCGGTGCGTTCAGCAAACTAGACGGTCCGGCCGCCCGATTGTTTTATTATGAAACAAGCAGCCGCTTGAGTTCAGCAAACTGTGCCGGGTGCGCGGCAATGATCTTCTGCTGCTCCTGAATAAGCCGCATGTGCTCCTGCACCACCCTGGTCAGGACGGACACGATGTCCATCGAACTTAATCCTTTTCGATCTTTCATTGTCACAGGATCAGGCTCGACCTTCGCAATTAATCCCGCATGCTGCTGAGTTCTATCAGATTGACCTTGTTGGCATTAGAATAATTATTTTAACCAAAAAAAGTTTACTCCCACAACAAAGACGGTTATCCAAAAAATAATGCCTAAAATAGTTAACCAACCCGCCTGCGAAGACTTCTCATAATATCCATTCTCATGCCAATAAATCATGTTCGGTGGATTGGGGAGAAAAAAACGCATAATAAATGGCAACAGTATGACAAGAGGGAATAATAAGTAAACCGCCTTCAACTTCAGCGATAGTCCCTCTTTGGCCCTGGAAAGTCGATCTTCTCTGCGTGCACGCTGGATATGGTACAGTGCCGAGAGTTCAGCCTCTGGTACTCTTCTGCGTGCCAGTTCATCTTTTGCAAAGTTAACGGCTACTTCTTGATAGTCGCCGTCGCTAATCAAAACATTAACAAGTTCTTCTGTTGAGAGTTTAGCCATGGTATCGAATAGATATTTATTCATATTCTTCATTATACCAACGAGCCTGTAGAATAATTCCAAAATAAAAATTATGCGTCATTTCCAGGGGTCTTTTTACGCCTCTTCATCACCTGAGCACAAATTGAAAGGTATTTTCAACGGTCGATTATTTACGCTTCAACCGTTGAATACCGTGTTCTGACTTACTCTACAGGCTCAAACGACGAGTTCAGCCGAAGCAGATTGTTCGCTTCAGCGATAAACATCTTTGCGATGCCCAACTTTTACCACCCATACTGTAAGTTCTTGATCTTGAATGGAATATATAATTCTGTATGTGCCCTGGCGAATGCGATATTTCTCTTGGCCAGATAGCTTTTCATGGCCCGGCGGCCTTGGGTCTTTCGCAAGCGTTTCAATACGTAAGAGAATTTTCTTTAAATCTTTTTTGGGGATTAAGCGCAGGTCTTTTTCAACCGATTCTTTAAAAAAGATTTTATATTCGGCCATCTTTTTTAAGCCTCTTGATCATTGCCTCATAGCTAATGAGTGGCTCTTTTGCTCTTTTTTCAAACGCAGAGATGTCTTCCGCGTCTTCTGCAAGAGACTCCTTAATAGCGTCATTGACTAACTTTGATAATGACTGAGCTGTTTCAACAGCCTTCAATCTAAGTGCCTTGTGTAATTCGGGGTCTAAATATACAGTTGCTCTCATTGCTGCCGTTTTCATAACATTACCTCCTTAACGTTTTATAGTTATAGCACCATAACGTTAAAGAGACAACTACTTCATAGCGAATGGCTGTATGGATTTGTTGGCCTATTTTTTTGTTTTTTTCTGTACAGCACTTTTTGTCTTCTTGGGTTGTATAGCCTTCTTCAATGCTGCAACTTCTTTTTCGAGAAGCTTCACTTTATCATGCAAAGCAATGTTCTCTTCCAAGCTGGCATTTAATAAGAACACCTCAATGTTTTGTATTTGTTGTTCTACAATTGTGTTTTTAGTGCTTATACGCCGCAGTTCTACCCCTTCGCGATCTGGACGCGAGAAACTAGCACGGCCTCTCATATTTCTAAACCATTTCCACCCAGAATTGATAACTGGAATCAATGCGATAAGTGATGCAACGGAGCCAGCGACATAAAGAATTTCCAAACCTGTTTCGTGTTCAACTAAAATGATTTTGTTCTTGTGTGAATCAGAAACAACCCATGCCTTGCCCCAAAAGTCACCGCTCATGGGATTTATTTCAAGACCCTCTTCGTTTTTTAAATGGCGGTCAATGAAATGAACATAGTCAGAATTATTTACACAGCTCTCTCGATACTTAAGAGATACAATATCTTGAATTGATCTAGCATCTAGGAGTGATTGAGCATTGCTGAACTTTCTCAAAAATGGTTCTGTACGGCTATCCATGAGTTCTCCTTATCTGAAATATCCACGGCTAAAAACAACATCAGCCGGAACTGAGCGACCGGCTGTATGTGATGGTTAGATGTATTTATAAGATTCATTTATCTGCCGTAATAGATAGCGAATAAATTAAGTATAACTCAACCTGCTTATCATCTGCTTGCCTCACCATTACAGAGCTTTCCAGACCATTTATTTGCACACTACCTTTAGTTAATACAGCGTCACGCGTTTTTCTAATTTCTTCTGATATAAGCCCTAGCAACTTAGCACGATATTGTTCTGGATTGTTAATTGCAAGTTGAAGCTGTCCTGTTGAGCACTTTACCTTATCAGGAAACACTAATGTATCTATGAAGCGAGCTGCGTCAACGCCGGCCTTAAAGATGTCAGAACGTTCTTTCGTTAATGGTACAAGGAGACTAAATTCCGATGAAGCTGCATGCTGACTCCACGAACCACCGCTGATGCCATACCCGCTTTTGTATTGCGATAGCGTTGTCACACCACTGGATATTTTGAACTGACTTCCGGCTTGAACTCTTTGCGATATAAGTTCGATTGCTTGCCGAATATCTTCATATGCCAATGCCGAATTTTTCTGATCTGAGTAGACTCTAATAGGAACGGCAACATAATCTGCTGGTAAAACCAAGTATACAGGGATTTTTCTAGGCTCAGGTGCCGCGACAACGATGATTGGGCCAATGAAAGAACCGGAACTAAAAGGCCATGCTGGTAACGCTGATACAATAATTGATATAATCACAACCAATAATACAAAATACTTTTTCATAAATATTATCCCTTTCATGATTATTCTATAATTTACGACGACATCAGCCTGAGCCGCGTAGCGGCGATCGACTGTATGGATTTGTTGGCCGTTTTATTATTGCAGTCTTGCGACTTATTCGTAATGCGTCCACATTCTAATAATTTTTACAGTGTGGATATCTTTCAACACTTGATAAATTAAGCGATGTTGTATGTTTATTCTTCTTGAGTATGCTCCTGAAAGATCTCCCATGAGCTTTTCATAGGGTGGTGGATTTTGAAATGGATCTTCCCTGAGGATATCCAATAGGTGGCTTGCCTGGGGTTTTAGGCCGGATTGTGATATTTTTTTTGCATCTTTTTGTGCCTGTTTAGTGAAGACCAATTTCCAATTCACCAGCCGGGTTCCTCCGTGCATTTTTCGACCGGAGTTTTTAAACCTTTTTTGATGGACTCTCGCATACCTGGAATTGATACAAGGAATAATGTTTCTTCTATAGCTCTCCAATCTTCTTCGGATACCAGCACGGCGGAATTTCTTTTCCCCACAATCTGCACAGGAACATGTGAATCTTTAACTTCGTCCACAAGGTTGTATAGACGTTTTCTTGCTTCTGATGCTGTAAATGTTGTCATTTTTCTTACCTCCATAACGTACGATATACGGTACGCCACTATTAGACAAATGTCAAATCATTTTAAGGCCAACGAGCCTGTAGAAAAACTCCAAAATAAAATTTTCGTGTCATTTGGGGGGGTCTTCTTACCCATCCCCATCATCCGATTGTCGCTTGTGGGGCATTCTCCGCGGTCGATTTTTTGTACATCAACCGCTGAATGCCGCTCCCTGACTTATTCTACAGGCTCAACGACAACATCAACCGGAGCGCAGTGATCGGCTGGATCGCCTTTGTTGGGTTTTTCATTCACTACTCAACAATAATGCCTTGAAACAACATGGCTGCCTTAAAATTTGCAAGAAGGCGAGCCTGTTCCTTTGGTGAATTTCTAGTACCTGAGACATCCCAATGCTCGAAGACATCTGATCGAATTATAACGCAAGGGCGTCCTCCCGATTCCCCATGCTCAACATCTATAGTTATTGTGCGCGAATTTTCTTTATACTCAATTGTAAAACGATCAATGCTTTGAACCTCAAAACCATCACTACTTTTCACGCCTTGTTTATTTAGCCAAGTGAACATAATATTTTATACTCAACATTCAATATACGGGGTACGTTTTTTCCGAAATTTGCTGCAATCCTACTTTATTTAAGGCGGGATGCAAAGCGAAAAATCACCGTAAAATCAAACATCATGATTTTCAGGAACCAGGCAATTGGTTTCTATTATCAGTAAATGCCGGGTGGGTATATTATGGGATATTTGTCCGGTGCATGGAAATTCGACATGCATAAACACTAATGGAAACAGGACGCATACCGGTTCATTGTCGGATGATTGACTTCGGGAAGGAAGTCATGACTCGTGATGGTTTTCGAAAGTGCTGTATCGAAAACTCCGTCTGACGGCAATTCAAAATCGCAGTGTTTTGTCTTCGCCCATCCCCATCATATGATCCAGGATATACTTTTTGCCGTCCAGGCCGCGGACATATCCTTCTTTAATTTCGCCGAAGGCAATGTGATAATCGATGTCGATCACGCCGGCATGGACTTCCATTTTGTACATGTCACCAACGTCAAAGGTGATGTTGACCATGTCGTGTTCGTCTTTGACTGTCCAGACGGTATCCCCGCTGTTACGCATGAACCGGACAGGCGGCAGCAGGCTGGTCTTTCCTTCCAGCCAGATCAGATTTTCGTTGTAGTCATCCTGGTTGTTCGATTGGTTCCACGTAAGGTTAAAGGCAAAATATTTTTTTTCTCCGTCGATTTCGCACTTTCCCATTGTGGTCAGCCAGTCATAATGCGCCCGGTAGGGATAATACCCGCGGTGGTCATCCACAACCGCCGTGGTTTCAGAAGTGGATGCGAATTTTTCACCGTTAAAGACCACATAACCTTTTGCCTTGAACAAATCCTTCTGGGTATAAAGCGGTTTGTTCGGTCCGAATGGAATACTGACAACCGAAGGCAGCGAAACCCTTTCCAGATCAAATTCAAACTCGATGACACCGGCCTGGCGGGACCGGGAAGCGCCTTTCAAAGAACATCTGCCGGTCTCGAAGCGGTTAACATACTGGATGGAAGAATTCTTTGTACGGGCTTCCGCAATGCTTCCGTTAATAAGATTCGGGGCGATTGTTGTTCCGGAACTGGCTAAATTGTTTGACCAGCTGTACGCTTTTTTTATCCTCTTGTCATAGAATACATTCAGGGTCAGGCCGAACAGGCCCATATCGCACACAACTGCCAGCAGGATCGCGTGATCAAGGTGAACCTCGGTTGCCTCCCAGAGCGTCAGCCGGTATTTGTTTAAAAAGTGCGGCAGCAATTTTCCCGCCGGTTTCCTGCAGTTCGCCAGATCCATTTCTTCAAACTCTCTGTCAAACGTGCCGAAAACAGCCTGTCCGTTTTGCACGAGGCTTTTGGGAGTGGGCATGGATTGTCTTTTTGGTGATATGAACTTGCTGTAATCTTCCACAGGATCCCCTCCAGAAATCTTCTCGGACTCCTTTCAGCGCTCCGGAGCGCTCCCCGGGACATGGCACCGGCAACCAGACGTCCTGCATGAGATTGAGCGTTAAAAAAATGATACTCTTGCAGGAAAGGAGAAGCAAGAAAAACTTTCACCGCTAAGAACGCGAAAGATGTCTGCCGAAAGCAGGATCGCCGTTTTCTCTTCAAGACCGTATCCTGCATTCGGTTTTTTTACGATTCCATTAAAAAAAGCAAAGCAACTGTTCCCGGGGCATGCCGGTTTACCGTCCGAAACTTTCCAAAATCATCAAGTCACTGTGTTTACCTGACAACGGTTGATAATCCTCCTACCGTTTCCCGTTTTTCGATTTCATGGCCAGCAGCCTTGCCATTTTGGCCGCTGACTGTTTCAAAGCATCTTTCATTGCTTTTCCGGAAATCTTTGTCAACTTCCGGTTGGTTGGCTGCTCAAGAAACCGGATATACTTTTCCAGTGTTTCCAGATTGACGTTCTGGTATCTGTAAACGTACGACACGGTGACCAGTTCTTCCAGCTGGTTATGGATCTCCTTCTTTTTCCGCAATATGACTTCTTTAAAAACCTCAATCACATCCCGATCAATGGTTGTTGACTCCAGGGCGGAATACATGGCGGTCATCGCATCTTCATTAACCTGAATCACCAGATCCGTCGTGCGAGTCAGACGATCAAACTGTTCGGCAATCTTCATGCGTTCCTGGTCGCTGGCGAGAAACTGCGCGTTCCTCAGAATTTCGCGGTAATCTCCGCGCATTGAGGCCTCTACCTCGGCCTTTGTAATCTCCTTCCCGATATCCGATTCGTACCAGGCAAGCAGTTCCCTTGCCTCAGATTCTGACAGGTTCCTCCTGATCTCCCTGCTGATGATCCTGCGTATATCCGCCGCGCTGAAAGCCGTTTCTACGGATTTTTTTATGTACTGATAATCTTCATTAGAAAGGGGGGCGCCGGCCGCACGCACTCCTTCAACTCCGGAAAGGACGAAGCCGGCATAAACTTCGGTCTGCCCGTTTAAACCGGTGACAATCATCAATTTCTCCAGAGATTCATTTTTGATGTCCCCGGACCAGACCATGGCGGGCATCAGGATCATGAGCAGTATTACAGCACCTTGAATCGTTTTTTTCATGCATCACCTCGGGTGTATTTTTTCAGAATTCAACAATGATTCCATGTTTTGGATTTAGGATAATAAGGATGTGTTCCTTTATCATAATTATACAACCTGCCCTACCGATTTTTATTACGGGGTGAAACGACAAAAGGGATGATCCAGGCGGGCAATTTCGTAGCACATTTCCGGATAGCATTCCAATGGAAATGGTTACACGGGAATCACACCTTCAGGGACACTGACACACCCGGTCATCCGCAGGACACAGAGCAAAAAGATTTTTCATGCTTATTTCTTTACAATCTGACGGATGTGTTTAATTTACGTTAAATGACATTGAATTTACAGGAGGAATCATGGAGCTTGCCGAATATTTTGAAAAGACCGGAGGAATCGGTATCCTTTCCACAGCAGATTCAGGAGGCAAAGTGAACGCGGCCATATATAGCCGTCCGCATTTCATGGACAAACAGACCATTGCATTTATCGCCACCGACCGGCTCACCCATGCCAATCTGCAGACTAATCCTTCCGCGGTCTACCTTTTTAAAGAGGAAGGTTCCTACGAAGGCAAAAGGCTCTATCTCACCAAAATCCGCGAGGAGAAAGACTCTCCGCTCATTGACGAAATCCGCCGGGGGAAGCATAAAGAGGCGCAAGGCAAGGTCAAAACTGGATCAAAATTTCTCATCTTCTTCGCAATCGAAAGGGTGTTGCCGCTGATTGGTGACGGCATCTAAAACAGCCATCCGCATCGAAGCGCAAAGACCTTTCCGGATTCCCGATCCCGGTCGGGATGACAAACGATCATCTTTCGAAGGAGGACCAATCATGAAAGTGTTCATGACGGGCGGAACAGGGTTTGTGGGTGCATCCCTCACCCGGCGGTTCATCGCCGAAGGTCACAGCGTGACCATTCTGACGCAATCGGAAAGTGATACGAGATTAAAAATGCCGGGACTCTCGTATCTGATTGGCAATCCCAACATCCGCGGATACTGGCAGCGTGCCGTGAAAGGCCAGGATATAATCGTCAATCTGGCCGGAGCATCCATCTTCAGCCGGTGGACGGATGAGCAAAAGAAGATCCTGCGGTCCAGCCGCATCGACACGACGCGTCACCTGGTTGAAGCGCTGCCCGAAGACGCCCGGCATGTAACCTTCTTCAGCACTTCGGCGGTGGGGTATTACGGTTTTCACGGAGACGAGGAACTCACGGAATCTTCGCCGGCCGGCAGTGATTTTCTGGCCAGGCTGGCTTTCGACTGGGAAGCAGAAGCCATGCAGGCCGCAAACAGGGGCGCACGGGTGGTCATCACCCGCTTCGGTATTGTGCTGGGTCAAAACGGAGGCGCTCTCGGACAGATGATTCCGCTTTTCAAATTTTTCCTGGGAGGACCTTTGGGCTCGGGACGTCAATGGTTTTCCTGGGTCCACATGAAGGATCTGACCGAAGCATTCATTTTTCTGCTTGGTCATCCGGAGGTATCCGGCGCGGTCAATCTGTGTTCGCCGGATCCCGTCCGCAATAAAGATCTCGCGAATGTCATTGGCAGGGTTCTGCATCGTCCGTCTATTTTGCCCGCGCCGGGTTTCATGATCCGACTGATCCTGGGCGAATTCGGCTCCGTTCTGCTCAAAGGACAGCGTGTAATCCCCAGACGACTGCTTGACGCCGGTTTCCGGTTTCAATATCCGGACATTCTGAACGCCCTGACAAGCATCATTCAGGCTTAAGTGACAAGACCGTTCGTTTCCCGGGCAAAGATCACGGGTGCGATGTTTTCCATTGACTCGCCGGCTGTTTACCGTTAAAATTATTTTCACGTTCATAAGTTTATGCACTATAAAAACGTTTATCCGAATTTTGAACCTGCAGGGTGCCCCTTTTTATGTATCTTGAACGGTCGACAAAAATATCTATCGCCAGATTCCTGATTCCCGGTATTTTGATCGGAATGGTTCTCGTGGCCGTTTCCGTACTGGCCTATCACGAATCCGGTGACGCCCGGTTCTGCGGATCATGCCACAGTATGAAAACCGTGCATGCCGCATGGAAAAAATCCAATCACTATCAATTTACCTGCACCGAATGCCACCTGCCGGATACACATATTACCGGCAAGGTTGCATACAAAACCCGAGCCGGCATCAACGATCTGGTTCACGAAACGGTGCGTGACTACCAGGCGGGTATAGGGCTATCGGCCCGCGGCCGCGGAATCGTCACCGGGAATTGTCGCCGCTGCCATGCTTCAACCATCGCCGCAACACTGATGTCACGAGACGGAACAAATTGCCTGAAATGCCACCGTTACATGGTCCATGGCAGAGGTACGGACGAAGGAGGAGTAAAAATTGAAAAGCATTAACGTCTTATTAAAAATCCTGGCAGGCATTGTCCTTATTCTTCTGATCATCAGCCTGGTCCGCGTTTTTCTGTTCAAGCCGGTGGACACGCTGAAACTTGCCGCGATCACCGATCTGGAATACGACCCGGCGGTGTGGGGCAAATATTATCCTCTGGAATACCAGAGCTATCTGAAGAACAGGGAAATGGCCGCTTCTCCCACCGGATTCGGAGGCAGTGAAAAATATCAGAAATCCACCAAGGAACCGGAAATTCTCATCAACTTCAAAGGCATGCCCTTCAGCAAAGACTACTCCGAAGACCGCGGCCACCCTTACGCGATGGACGATTTAAAGGAAACCAAGCGCATCGGCCCCGCAACACCCGGTTCGTGCATGACCTGCAAAACGGCCCATCTGCGTGACATATACAAAGACATGGGCTGGAATTACGCTAAAACTCCGCTTACCGAACTGCTGCCCAAAATCAAACATGCGATCGTTTGCGCCAATTGCCACCAGCCCCAGACGATGAAACTGCGCGTCCTCAATCCCGCCTTTATTGAAGCCATGCAAAAACGGGGCATCGACATCGCCAAAGCGCCACGCGAAGATATGCGCAGTTACGTGTGCGGACAATGCCATGCGGAATATTACTTTGAACCGGAAACCAAACGCGTCGTCTTCCCCTGGGATAAGGGGTTGAGGCCTCAGGACATGTACGCTTACTACAAAGAAGCACCGGCCAAATTTGAAATGGACTGGCTGCACCCGGATTCACAGGCCAAAATGCTCAAAGCGCAGCATCCCGATTTCGAACTGTCGAGTGGCGGCGTCCATGCAAAGTCCGGAGTCTCCTGCGCGGACTGCCACATGCCCTACATGCGCAGTGGAGGGAAAAAATATTCATCGCACTGGGTAACATCCCCGATGAAGCACATCCAGGCGTCCTGCCGCACCTGCCACACCCAGGACGAAAAATGGCTTCTGGAACGCGTGACAACAATACAAAACAATGTATTTCAGTTGCAGCGGATAGCCGGCCAGACGATTGCCCGGGCGCATGAAACAATCGGAAAGGCGGGCGCTGCCTCCAAAGTCAACGCAACGGAATTGGACAAGGCGCGTGAATTGATCCGCAACGCGCAGTGGTTCTGGGATTATATCGCCGCGGAAAATTCCATGGGCTTTCACAACCCCGATCAGGCGCTCAACACACTGGGACAGTCCATCGATCTGGCCTATCAGGCAATCGCGGCGGCCAACAGGGCAGCCGGCGCACAGTAATCATTTCAGGAATTCTTGAAACAAAACGTCAGCAGCAGGTCATACGGCTGCTGACGTTTTGTTTTAAAACGCGCCTGAGGCCATCTGGTCGACCTCATCGCTTGACATCACCCTGTCGATATCGAGGAGGATTTTGACGCCCTGGCCGGATTTGGCCATTCCCAGGATATAGGCGGTATCCAGTTTGGAGCCGAAGCTCGGGGTATCCTCGATCTCGCCGGCCCGGATGTTGAGCACTTCCGACACCGAATCGACAATGATCCCCATCGCAATCTTGCTGCTTTCCGCAACGATCTCTACCACGATAATGCAGGTCCGATCCGTCGATTCCGCCGCCGGCATGCCGAACTTCAGGCGCAAATCCACCACCGGAATCACTTTCCCGCGTAAATTGATCACACCCTTGATATGGTCGGGAGTCCTCGGCACCGGCGTGATCGGCATCAACCCGATAATCTCCTTGACCTTCAATATCCCGATGCCGTATTCCTCCCCGGCCAGAGAAAAGGTCAGGTATTTCCCTTCCCGGCCCGCCTGCACGCCGGAACTACTCGTATCTGTTTTATTTTCTTCCGATTGCATATGATCTTCATCCTCCTGCAATGTTTAGGGATAATGGGGGAGGAGGCGGAAAGGAGGGGGGGATTCCCGCCTCCCCCGATGACGGATCTTGTTTAAAAATCCTTGAATCCGTCCTGTTCAAAAGGTATCACTTCTTCCGCGCGGGGCTTGCCTTTCGGGGTCCCGGCGGCCAGCAACTTCCTGGCCGGTTTGGCGGCTTTCTTTACCGCCGGCCGGACTTCCCGTTCGGCAATCCGGTGGGATACGGAGCTCACCGTGGTCTGGCTCTCTCCGTCAATCGTCACCACCAGCTGTTCCACGTTTTTCTTCATCTGCATGGCCTGGGCGTTCATCTCTTCCGCCGCGCTCGCCGATTCTTCGGCATTAGCCGCCGTCTGCTGGACAACCTTGTCCATCTCCGCCACGGCCTTCCCGATCTGCCCGATTCCCTGGGCCTGTTCGGAAGACGCCGCCGCTATCTCGTCGATCAGCTGCCCGATCTTGACGGAGATATCCACATTCTCCCGGAAGGCATTCTGGGTCTGTTCGGTCAGGTCGCGGCTGTTTTTCACTGTAACGATGGTGTTTTCTATCAGACTGGATGTGTTCTTGGCCGCATCCGCCGCCCGCATGGCCAAATTCCGGACTTCATCCGCCACTACCGCGAATCCCGCCCCCGCTTCTCCCGCACGGGCCGCTTCCACGGCGGCGTTCAGGGCCAGCAGGTTGGTCTGGAAGGCAATTTCATCAATGGTTTTGATGATCTTGCCGGTTTCTTCGCTGGACTTGGTCACGTTCTGGATCGCCGCCACCATGTGTTTCATCTGTTCGTCCACTTTTCCCACGATCTGTTTGGCCTGCGCGGTCAGGGCCTTCGCCTGCGCCGCATTATCCGCATTCTGCTTGGTCATGGAAGACATTTCTTCCAGGGACGAGGAGGTCTCTTCCAGGGCCGATGCCTGTTCCGATGCTCCTTCCGCCAGGCTCTGGCTCGCCGACGCCACCTGCGATGACGCCGCCGCCACCTGCTCCGATCCGTCATTCAGGTCGTTGGCCACCTGGCCGATCGGCAACGCAATCCCCCGGGCGAAAACATAAACACCCGCAACCGCCACCACAAGGAATATCAGGCCGATTACCACGATAATCGCCGCCAGACTATAGGCCGGAGCCATGAATTCACTGTAATCCTGCGTCACGCAGACGCTCCACTCCGCTGACTTCACCGGAGCGTAACCGGCTATCTTTTTAACCCCTTTGAAAACGTAAGGCTCAGCACCCGTCTCACTCTTTAACATCTTTACTACGATTTCTTTCATCCCCTCTTGTTCAGTCAGATTAACTTTCAGGATGAAGTCCTTATTCGGATGGGCGATAATCATACCCGTCTTATCGATGATGTAAGCATAACCGGTCTGGCCAAGTTTGGTGGCTGAAACTTTATCCGACAGGAAGCTGATGTTGACGACGGACCCGACGGCGCCGATCACTTCATTTGAACTGGAATAAACAGGCGCACCAAAGGTCAGGATAACGTTACCGCTGTTCTTTGATTTTACAACAGAGCCTGCATTCACCTTACCGGCCAGCGCAGCTTTAATGTAATCACGCTCGGATAAATTCATGTTCTTTGTTTTACCGCCAACTCCGTCGGCAATAATAACGCCATCACGTCCAACGACAAAAAACGCCTCATAGTCGCTGCCGCTTCGTTGCACCAGCGCCGTCAATTCGGCTGTCGCCTTTGTCAATGCCGCATCATCCGCTTTATTGGCTGCGGCATAAATCACGGTTTCCCGCTGAGCTGTCTGGGCTGTAATCTTCATTTCTTCCTTGATGGCCAGATCGACCATGTGGGCAAGCCCTTTACTCATCTCCAGTGACTGGGATTTAGACAAGTCTTCCAGCGAACTGGAAGACTTGTAGGCAGAGTAACCGCCTACGATTAAAAGCGGCACAAGGACCACAAGAATGCCGCCCAGGACCATTTTAAAGCGTAATGATTTGTTTTTCATATAATCTCCTGACTGAAAAGTTCCCTTTCATTTCACGGCCTGTGCGCTATGCGCCGGCCCGTACAGTTCCATTAATCTTTGGAGCACACCTCCGAGCTGGTTGAAATTATTGGAGGCAAAGCCGACAAAACGAGGCCGGAGCATGTGCGCCTTTTCCATGATTTCCTGATCCTGATCCTGCAGAATCAGCACAAGCCTCAGACCGCTGAGAATCTTTTCCAGAAATACGATTTCCATCAGTTCGGCGCGCGATGCCGCATAAAGGATGGCAAAACTTACATCCTGGAATGGCTGCCGCAGACGTTCAGTCAGTTCATCAATGGAAGTAAATATTTCCAGCGGCGCTCCCGGGATAGCTTCCCCGATCACCCGCATTAATTTATCATTGGATTCTTTTGTTCCCGATAAATATACAATCAGGCTCATTAATATCATCCACCTCAATAAAATTGGCTTCTTTCAATCCGGCCATAAGATGTGATTTCAATAAACATGCCAGAGAGCACCATAAATAATAGTTTAATTATTACAAATAGATGCATGGCGGCCTGTTTAAAAGATTAGACAGCCAGACGCAGAGAAAGTGGAAATCGTGCGGAAAAATCGTTTACCGTGCGGTTTTCCCGTACAGGCAGACACAGACAAGAAAGGCAGGAGGATCTAGTACGAATCGGGAATCCTGATCGCGTGTTTTCTTAAAATTTCATACAATCGCGTACGTCCAAGACCGGAAATCCGGCAGGTCTCTTCAATATTTCCCCCGACGGATTTGAGCAGATTCAAAAGATAATCCTTCTCAACCTGGGCATAGGTCGTTTCTCGCAAATCCTTCAGCCGGGGAAAATGGTTTCCCGGAGCTACGATCTTTTCATCCGAATCAATCTGGCCGTTTGTTGTATGGCTCTGCGCCAGTTTCACGCGAATGGCACTGGGCAGGTGTTTACGGAAAAGCGTTGGCGTGGAAAGAGCTGCGGCTATCGCCCTTTCTATGGCATTAACCAGTTCCCGAACGTTCCCCGGCCAGTCGTAGGCAGACAGCGCTTCAATAAAGTCCGGTGAAAGCTCTTTGGTTTCAATGCGACTGCGTTTACAGATTCTCGCCGTGTGATAAATGGCAATCTCAATCAAATCGTCCGCATGCTCCCTGAGCGGCGGTGCTTCAAGCGTAATTGCTCGAAGGCGAAACAGGAGGTCTTCACGAAACATCTCTTTGGCCACCATCTGCTCAAGATTGCGGTTGGTAGCCGCTATCAGCCTGAAATCGCTTTCGATTTCCTTTCCGCCGCCCAGCGGGCGAAAACGGTGTTCCTGAAGAACCCGAAGAAAGCTTTTTTGAATGGATAACGGCAACTCGCCGATTTCGTCCAGGAACAATGTCCCGCCGTGAGCCTGTTTGATGAGTCCGTCGCGTCTGCCGTCCGCTCCCGTAAACGCCCCTTTTTCATAACCAAAAAGCGTGCTCTCGGTCAGACTTTGCGTGAGTGCCGCGCAGTCCACGATGACAAAACTGTGCCCGCAGCGTGTACTGTTTTCATGGATAGCCTTGGCAAAGAGTTCTTTGCCCGTGCCCGTCTCACCGGTAATCAGCACGTTGGCATCGCAGGAGGAAGCCTCATATACCAAATCATAGCAGGCTTTCATCCGGGAACTGCCGCCGATTATACCTTCCATCTTCAATCCGGCGGAAGGCTTTTTCTTCAGCTTTTCTTCCCGGTACTGCAGCGCCCGAATGAGAGGAAGCGTCATGGAGCTGATGGATGACGGTTTCTGGATGTAGTCCCAGGCACCGCTCTTAATGGCCAGTTCCGCGCCGTTGGCTGTTCCCGCGCCGGTCAGAATAATCACCTCCGGCGTGGACGCGGCATCTCGAATCTCCGATAATTTATCCAAACCGTTGCCGTCCGGCAGACGGACATCCAGAAACACAACATCGAAAGAATCGCCGGAAACCCTGCGGATTCCCTCCTCCAGGCGATGGACGCAGGATATGGAATATCCATCCGCCGCCAGCGCGCTGGACAGCAACTGGCAAAACATTTCATCATCATCGATGATCAGGATATTGGCTGTTTTGTGCCCCATTTTCCCCTCGGTCCGCCGGGTTCGGTATTGCCACCCGCCTTCGCTTATTCACCATATCACCGCACCGCTTGAGCGCTTTCCGCGTCACGCCGTTTCATCAGTATTTCAAGATATTCTTTACAGTATGAGATGTTGTGCGACGTTGCGTGTTCGCCTGAGTCAGGAATATCGATTCCTGAATAATATCGGTTAAAATGTGATTTTCTTTAATATCAGTATAATTATTCTGATCGAAAACAATCGCAGCGGTTCTCTACAAATCAAACGCCGGTTCTCCCGCAACTGACTTCAAAAGCGCCATGGTCCCGTTTTCCTGTGCGGGCTCGCCGCTGATTGCGAGCCAGACGCTTCCTTCTGCGCCACCCACGCCGCCCGCCGCAATCAACTGGGCTTTTGCCCCCGTCAGCAGGGCAATGGCATCCAGTTCGGTTACAATTTCACCCGGCACGGGCAACAATCTGGGGCCATGCGCACCCGGTTCATTGACCTGAGCCGCCAGCTCATCCAGATTGCCGGCAATGCGCTTTTCCAGACCTACCGGGATAATCAGCCGCACCCTCCTGCCGTAATACGCGGGAAGCGATGCTCCAATCGTACCTGCCTGTGGATGGCCGATCAGAATCGCCGCCCGGCGGCCGGCCAGATCAACGGCGTTGGCGCCTTTCAAAATCACATCTCCTTCTTTCAAATCGGCGGCAACATCAAAAATCGTCTTGCCTTTTTGCCAGACGCCTTCCCTGATTACAACGTCTCCGGGAAATCCGCTCTCATCGGGAAGTCTTCCGTCCTCCTTCTTGGGGCGATCCGGCGGCAGGATGATGCCTCGAAAAAATCTCTCCCGGCGGAAGTCGTGCGCCTGACCGATAATTGTTAACAGTTCCTGAGCCACACAGCCGTTCGTCGTCCCGGCTATAACCACAACCGTTCCGCCTTTCAGCGCGGTCAGCACTTCCGGGTGTTTGGCAATCGCTTTGCCGATCAAACGCTTTCCCGCCGCCGGCGTCAGTGAAAACTGTTTCATGGACTCTCCTTTTAATTCGATCTTTTAACGATTTTTTCCCGGTAAATAATCCTCCCTGACCGGCGAGAAGATTTCCACCGCCACCGAATCCCTGATTACTTCCGCGCTGTGTTCCGCGTTCATCGGAATGCACCAGCTGTCGCCTGGCCTGGTATCGAATTTCTCGCCGCCCACAATAAAAATCATATGCCCGCTTACCAGATAACCGGTTTGCTCATATGGGTGCATGTGAGGCGGAATCATCGCGCCTTCTTTCAGATGAAACTCCGTAAGCAGGGTTTGCGCTCCGTAAACCAGCGTCTTCTGATCAATGCCTTTGATCCGGGAATGATACCCTTCAGCGTCTTTTTGATAAAACATCATTGCCATCACCCTCTATCTTGAACTCTGGATATTGAGCCTGCGAAAAAGTACCCCATTTCTCTGATCTTATCAAGACAACATTCATAATATCCAAACTTTAAAGAGGGCTTGCGCCGTCCTGACAAAACCCCTTCATCGCTTCATCCATTTTTCGTCTAATTAGAAAACCATCAGGAAACCAAGACAGGCCAGAAATCCTTACGTTTAGCAAGAAAGGGAAAACGGGAGTGATTACCGCGTATAATCCACAGGTGAATGCTTTATCGCAGGCGGTGAGATCAGAGATAAAATCGGAGGTCGAAAAAGGGTTTGCCGATGCGGATGCAAAAATGTGCGACGCCATCCTCAAGTACAGGGATCCGGTAGGCACCGAATACCGGACCACCGTTTCCCTTCTCGAAAAACCCGCCTCAGAAGGCACAGGATCCTATCCGAAATAAAAAACAAGTAAACCAAAAACCCGCTCCGTCACTTTACACGGAGCGGGTTTTACCGGGTCAGAGATTATTCACCCCATCCATTCTTTCCCTTGCAACGGTCCAGCTTTTGATCCATCCAGGGCAGAATTTTTTCCGCCGGGATGACAAACTCGGGACCATAGAGAGAAGTTCCCTTGAACCAGTAATAGGGAGGAATGTTAAAGGATATCTTCTGCTCTTCGGGAGGCACGTACTCGCTGACACTGAGATCCTGGATCGTCTTGTGATCACAGGCCCTCATTTTCAACACTTTACCGGTAACCGTACGGTATGTATCATTTTCCCAGGTCTTGATGATTTTATCCGGATCCGTGCTCCTGGCCCGTTCGATAACGCTCATCAGCCAGTAGGTATGCATGACCCAGGAATTGGTATTGGCGGTTCCGTGTTCAAACAGTCTGCTGTTATAAGGCGCTGTTTTCCATTTGTTCTTCCACTGATTGTTCCATGTTTTATAGTATTTTATCATTTCGGGTGTTTTGAAAAAAGGACTGCTCGTACTGTAGGGTGCAATAATGACGAGACCTTTTGTTCCTTCCACACCTACATCGTGCAGGAAATTGGGTTCATCGATAAAGATATTGGCCAAAGGCAATTTGATATCCATCTGTCTTGCCTGTTTGAGCATATTGGGTCCATCGGGCGTCCAGTCGCCCGTGAAAATGACTTCGGCGCCGGACGCTTTGATCTTTGTCAGATAAGGAGCAAAATCCGTCAGGAAAAGTTTGTGATAATCCTCACCGACCAGTTGCGCCTCGGGATAGTATTCTTTCAATCCCTTTTTAAAACCGTCGGCCAGTTCACGCCCGAAGGAATAGTCCTGGTTCAGAATGTAGAACTTCTTTTCCTTCTTTTTGATCTGACCATAATAATAAGCCATGCCGCGGGCAACCTGTTCGGTGGAACTGGATGTCATAAAGGCATAGGGTGAAAAGTTCGTGGCATCCATGAGATCATCGGACATGCAGGTCGTATTCACGGAAATGATTTTATACCGATTGGCTGCTTCGTTGATGATCTTCATCATGTGGCTGCCGTCCGTCCCCCAGAAGATATGAACTTTTTCCTGGAGAGCCATCCGCTCGCAGACCTTTCTGCACTGATCGGCCTTGCCCATGTGATCCGCTTTGATGACCTGAACAAGCTTCTTTTTGCCGTCCACCCAGATGCCGCCGCGTTTATTGATGTCATGCGCCACCCACTGGACACAGTTCCAGTCCATCTGTCCGTTGATGGTACTCGGCCCGGAAAAGGACGCCACAACCGCGATCTTGATTGTATCTCCGGTGGGAACAATCGGATTGGACGGATCGTAGTCGGACATATCACCCATTTTCTTGACGTCAAAAGCAGCGTTGGCCGCCGGCGGCTTTGCGGCTTTATTTGCCTTGCTCCCTTTGGCAGCCGCTGCCGTTTGCGGGCTTGCGCCAATCAGAATCAAAGCTATCATGATTACTGCAATTGTGAAAAAACCGTTACCGAATCTTCTCATTAAAAAACCCTCCTTTTTCATTTTGTGGAAAATGATTCTTTTATTTATTTTTTTGTCTGGCGATTTCTTCTTCCCGCAGAATTTTGCGCAGTATTTTCCCCACCGTCGATTTGGGAATCGATTCGCGGAATTCAACGAATTTTGGAACCTTGTAAGGAGCAAGTCTGTCCTTGCAGAAATTGATAATGTCCCGCTCGGTTGCCAATTGCCCCTTCTTCAGCACGATGAACACTTTGACGGTCTCACCACGATAGGCATCAGGAATACCGACGGTGACCGCCTCGGCAACGCAGGGGTGCCGATAGAGCACTTCATCAACCTCGCGCGGATAAATGTTGAAACCGCCGGCAATGATCAGGTCCTTCTTGCGGTCCACCAGCGTGATATAGCCATCCTCATCCATCTGCCCCACATCACCGGTTCGCAGCCATCCGTCCGTCAGTTGATTCCGGGTTTCCGCGGGATTGTTCCAGTAGCCGAGCATAACCGTCGGGCCTTTAATCAGAATTTCGCCCGGTTCACCCGGTTGGACATCCTGATCGTCGTTTTCCAGACTGGCAAAACGAATGTCGTTATCCATAACCGGAACGCCGATCGCACCCGGTTTGGGACTCAGGACCGGATTGGAGATTCCGAACGAAGCCGTTTCACTCATGCCCCAGCCTTCACCATAAAATAATCCCATATCCTTGACTTTTTCGATCAACTCGACCGACATCGGAGCGCCGCCGGAACTGAAAAGAGTGAACTTTTCCGCCAGACCGATATTTGCGGCTTCAGGATGGTTGACGATGGCGGTCACCATGGTTGGAACGGTCGGAAAGAAGTAAAACCGCTCAATGCGTTTGATTGTTTCTAGCATTTCCTGCATGTCAAATCGGGATAATTGGACCTGAGTTCCCAGAATCAAAAAACTGTAATTCAGGCAGCAGGCGTTGGCGTATACATGAAAATAGGGAATCACTCCCATGACTTTCCGTTCCGTGATCGGCGTATTGACCAAGAGCGCGCTGTCCCACGAAACAATCTGAAATGTCGAAGCAACGATATTTCCGTGAGAAAGCAGCGCTCCCTTGGGAAGGCCCGTTGTGCCGCCCGTAAACTGGATAAGCGCCGGATCATCGGGAACAAATGTGACCCTGGGCAAACGTGAATCTCTGGAACTTTCGAGAAGTTCGGAAAAATGATGCCAGCCTTTTTCCAATTTCAGATCCCGGGCCGTGCTGACCGTGCCGTCTTTCATGTAATCCGATACCCGTGTCACGATCAGAGGAATGCCCAGCTCCCTGGAAAGAAGCTGCATGGTGGCCAGGACCGCGTCAAACGTGAAGAGAAGTTTCATGCCCGTGTTTTCCATCATGAACTTGAGCTCATCATGGGTGTAGAGAGGATTCATGTTCACGACAATTCCACCGGCCGACAGGATTGCATAGTAGGCGATGATGTATTGAGGACAGTTGGGCAGGGCAATACCCACCCGGTCGCCCTTCTGAATACCCAGATGGATCAGAGCATTGGCCATGCGCAGCATCTGGCTGCGCACCTGAATATTTGTCAGTTCCGAACCGTAAAAATCTACAGCCGTCCTGTACGGAGCCTGCGCAGCGGCCAGGTGAACAAAATTCTGGATGGGAAATCTCGGATAGTTGATTGACCGGGGGACATTGTAATCATAATTTCTTTGCCAAAATCTTGTTTCCATCAATACGCTCCTTATGAAATCCGGTATGTTTACTAAGCGGAAGATAGATAAGGTACATGATCCCAAACATCAATATGAAATGATCAAAGCTATATCTAAGCTTGATTTGCTCAGATATTATGATAAGAGGAAATGCCTGCTTTGCTTGTTATAAAATTTGGTTCGGAGGAATCAGATCAAACAAAGTGATGGATAATCCGGCTTATGAAAACAGACACCATAAAAGATTTGAAACATAAAATCACTTTACTCGAACAGGAAATCGAAAAACGGGGACGATTAAACGATATTCTGATGGAAAGCCAGCACATTCAGAATACGATTCTGGAGAAATCACTGGTCGGTTATTACATTGTTTCGGAAGGAAAATTTTGCGTCGTCAATCCCACTGTCGCATCTTACACGGGATATCCTCTGCAGGAGATGGTCGGAAGAAACGCTGATTTCATGATCCATCCGGATGATAAGGAAAGCGTGAAAAAACTGGCCCGGGATCAACTGTCGCAAAATCTGGCTGCGCCGCACGAGTTCAGGATTATCACGAAACTTGGAGAAGTTCGCTGGATGATGGAGGTCATCGTGCCCATCCTTTATCATGGAAGACCCGCTATTCTGGGCAATTCCATGAACATTACACAACGTAAAACGGACGAAGAGAAACTGAAGGAATCCGAGATACTTTACCGTACGATCTTTGAAATGACCGGTACTTCCACGGTCATCATTGAAGACGACAAGACCTTTTCTCTGGTCAATTCGGAGTTTGAAAAACTGACGGGTTATCGCAAAGAAGATGCCGAAGGGAAATTAACGTGGCTGAAGACGGTTGATGAACGGGATCATCCTCAGTTGATTGAATGGCACCGGCAAAGGCGGATCAACCCCGACAACGTTCCCCGAAATTACGAATATCGTTTGAGGGACAGCCAGGGACGACTGAAATATATCTACCACACGGCGGGCCTGATTCCCGGCACGAAAAAGCTTGTGTCTTCGTCTATCGACATTACGGAAATCAAGGAAAAAGAGCACGAACTGACCATTAAAACCCAGAGCCTGGAGGATCTGAATGCGGCACTACGGGTCATGCTGAAACAGCGCGAGCAGGACCGGGAAGAACTGGAAAAAACGCTGCTTTCCAATGTAAAAGAGTTTGTTCTTCCCTATATCGAAAAACTGAGGACCGGACACATGAATAACAACCACATCACGTATGTCGATCTCCTTGAATCCAGTCTCCGGGATGTTCTTTCGCCTTTTTCCCGTAAACTTTCATCCAGATTCAACCAGCTGACCCCCAAAGAGATACAGGTGGCAAGTCTGCTCAAGGATGGCAAAAGCAGCAAAGAGATTGCAAAACTTTTGAATGTATCCAGCAGCGCCATAGATGTTGACCGGTATCGAATTCGAAAAAAGCTCGGACTGAACAATAAAAAAACCAACCTGGTATCTTATCTGGCAAGCATGACGTAACACGAACCCTTGCTGAATGAATTGCGCATTCTTCAACTTCATGCGGACCCCATCCCTGAGAAAAAAATGGTTATACTCCCCACCGCCCAAGAGATCATCTGATCCTTATGTCAATGTGGATTTTTTATCCTCTGATCCGCTTTCTATTCCAGAACCGCCCCGCGTGCGGCGGAACTGACGGACTTCACATAACGGCGCATAAACCCCTGCGGAATCTCGCGAACCACGGGAGACCACCCTTTCAGCCGGTCCGCGATCTGTTTTTCGGAAAGGTTGATGTCCAGCCGGCGGTTGGGAATGTCGATGGTAATTTCATCTCCGTCCCGTACAAGCGCCAGCGGACCACCCGCGGCGGCCTCGGGTGAAACGTGCCCGACGCAGGGACCGGCCGTCGCGCCGGAGAAGCGTCCGTCGGTGACCAGTGCCACGTGTTTGAAGCCCGCCAGTTCCAGGCCCATTGTCACGGCCAGGGTCTCGGGCATGCCGGGACCGCCTTTGGGACCTTCGTAGCGGATGATCAGCACCTCCCCCTCATGCAGCGCCTTCTCACGAATGGCCGCGAGACATTCGGCCTCGGCGTTAAAAACATGCGCGGGTCCGGTGAAAGTGCGCATATCATCGGCCACGGCGGATTGCTTGACCACTGCACCCTCAGGAGCGAGGTTGCCGAAAAGAATCACGGTTCCCCCCTCATGCCGAAATGCATTGGCCTTGTCCGGAATCACAGCGGGATTCTTCACCTGGGCCTGTTCGACGATCTGGCGAACAGTCAGACCGGCCACCGTCGGCAGATCAAGGTGTAAATCATCCGCCAGGCGCTTCATGACGGCCGGCATACCGCCCGCCGTAAAAAGATCGACCATCCCATGCGGGCCGTTGGGGGATATCCCGCAGAGAGTAGGAATTCGGCGGTTGAAGTCGTTGAAGCGTTCCAGAGGCAAATCGATCCCCAGCGCGTGGGCGATTGCCGGCAGATGCAAAGTGATATTCGTGGAACCGCCGATAGCCAGGTTGACCATCAAAGCGTTTTCCAGAGATTCGCGGGTTAGAATCCTGCGGGCGGTGAGACCCTCCTCGATCATAGTGACAATGCGCAACCCGGCATGGCGCGCATGAAGGAGCTTCCCGGAGTGAAACGCCGGGATGGTGGCCGAACCGGGCAGAGCGAGGCCCAGGGCCTCGGTAAGCGACTGCATGGTATTGGCCGTTCCCATCACCTCGCAGGCGCCGCAGGTGGCGGCCGTCGCCGTGGCGAGTTTATCCATGAGATCGGTATAACACTTGTGATCCACGCCTCCGGACATCGTCGGTTTGAAACGGATCTCCCAGGCGTTGGGACCGCCTGTGACAAAGATTGCCGGCAGATCAAGACGGGCGGCCGCCATGATCATGCCCGGAAGAATTTTGTCGCAACTGGCGATGAAGCACAGGCCGTCGTAGCGCATGCTGCGCACGTGGGTTTCGATGATATCGGCGATAAGGTCTCTCTGCGCCAGCACGAAGCGCATTCCCGGATGGCCTTCCGTCATCCCGTCGCAGGGGGCCGGAACATTGAATTCGAAAGGCAACCCGCCCGCCGCGTGAACGCCTTCCTTGACGCGCTGCGCGATGGGACCGAGGTGCATGTGGCCGGGATTAATCTCAGTGAGCGAGTTGGCGATGCCGATCACCGGTTTTCGCTTAGCCTCCTCAAGATCCGTTCCCGTTCCCTGAAAGATGGACTGGCGCACGACGCTGATGGGGAAATCACTGTCATCAAAGATGGATGTACTTAGCGGTTTTTGCATGAATGCCTCCTGCGAAAAACAATAAGGCGGTCATGAATTACAATCAAGCAAAATATCTTGCTTCAATTATAATGGAACAATAAAGTCTTACCGAACTATACAAAATTGTTACATAAATATCCCTTGACAACCACCGGCTAGAGGCATAGAAAGAAGTTAAATTCAATGCCGAGATCTGTCGACGGACAGATGCGGGGGACCCAGGTATTCGGGGCGAATTTCCAGTGAATAGGACACTTCCAGGTCCGAGCCCGTCAGCTAACCTCGTAGGCTTATGGGAGGAATTCGAAAGATGTCTGTTCATCTTGCGACGAATGTTTCATCAGCGCATTCATATGCGGAACCTGTTGAAAATGAAGCACAGCCTTCGCCAAAACAGGGCTTCCCGGTCATCCATTCCATTCTAAATTTTAATGTAAATTACAGACTCATCAATATCGTCTGGGACCATGCGCCGCCCGGGTGTTAGTCCACTTTACGGCTGGCATGATCCGGTAATGGATCGATTATTAACGTTTCGCGAAGATTTTTATGCTCCTCAGGAGGCAATATGACGTTTAGCGACTGGTTGTGTATGATCTTGTTTCCGGTAATTCTAACGATTCTGGCTCTTCCGCTGGGTGAATACCTGGCTCTGGTGTTTTCCGACAGGAAAGCCTTTCATGTTCCGGTTGTGTCCGCTCTCGAAAAGGGACTCTACCGGCTGTTCTACGTTGACGCAAATGAAGACATGCCCTGGAAAACTTATGCTGGGTCTGTGATGCTCTTTACCGTCGTCAGTATTATTGCTCTTCTGGCCCTGCAGCTTATTCAGGGACTATTGCCGCTCAATCCTCAAAAACTTGGCGCCGTGCGCTGGGACACGGCGGTCAATACTGCAATTTCCTTTGTCACCAATACCAACTGGCAGTCCTACAGCGGCGAACGAACGATGAGCTATCTCACGCAAATGCTGGGGCTGACCGTGCAGAATTTTGTTTCGGCGGCAGTGGGAATTGCCGTGCTGATTGCAGTGATTCGAGGATTTCTGCGTAAAACGACATCGGGTATCGGCAACTTCTGGGTGGATATCACCCGCTCCATCCTCTATGTTCTATTGCCTCTGGCGATTATCTGGGCAGCAATTCTGGCTTCGCAGGGCGTTGTGCAGACCCTGGGCGGCTCCGTCACCGCCCGGACGCTGGAAGGCGCCAGACAGGTCATTGCCGTGGGCCCCGTGGCCTCGCAGGAAGCCATCAAGGAAATCGGCACCAACGGCGGCGGTTTTTTCAATGTCAACTCATCGCATCCTTTTGAGAATCCCACA
The DNA here is from genome assembly GCA_963682015.1 of Smithellaceae bacterium. GTDB lineage: Bacteria > Desulfobacterota > Syntrophia > Syntrophales > Smithellaceae > UBA8904. Next base: position 1,936,391 of record OY820932.1, read on the forward strand.
CCGCTTACTGATTTTGTGGAAATTCTGGGACTGCTGCTGATTCCGGCGGCGCTTCCTTTCACACTGGGCGCCTTGCTGAAAAAAAGGCGGCAGGGGGCAGCCATCTTCGCGGTCATGATGCTTTTGTATCTTACCGGTCTCGGCGTTTTCACCTGGAGTGAAACAAGAGGCAACCCGCTGCTGGAAAAAGCCGGCGTATCGCAGGGCGTCAACATGGAAGGAAAGGAAGTCCGCACCGGCGTGGTCAATGCGGTGATGTTCGCGCAGTCCACGACCGTTACTTCCTGCGGCGCCGTGAATTCCATGCACGACAGTATGACGCCGCTCGGGGGCATGGTGATGATCTTTAATATGGCCATAGGAGAAGTCGTTTTCGGAGGCGTCGGAGTCGGTTTGATCGGCCTTCTAAGCTATGCAATTCTAACCATGTTTCTGGCGGGACTGATGATCGGCCGCACGCCGGAGCTGATGGGAAAGAAAATGGAATTGCCGGAAATGGTTATGGCGCTCACCATTATCCTGACGCCGGCTCTTTTATTGCTGATTCTCTCGGCCGCTGCCGTTTCCACGAAAGCGGGATTGTCCGCCATTACCAATGCCGGGCCGCACGGCCTTTCACAGATTATTTACGCTTTCGCCTCGGCATCCGGCAACAACGGTTCGGCCTTGGCCGGCCTGAACGCAGACTCCGTCTTCTATAATCTGACAACGGGAGTGGCCATGCTTGTCGGAAGGTTTGCCACACTGCTTCCGGCGCTGGCCATTGCCGGGATGCTTGCCGGCAAAAAAATCGTTCCCGAAAACGTGGCGACATTTCCGACAACCGGTTCGCTTTTCGTGCTGATGCTGGCCTGCGTGGTAGTGATTGTCGGCGCCCTGACCTTTTTCCCCGTTCTGACGCTGGGGCCGTTTCTGGAACATCTGCTGATTTCAATCGGAAGAACATTCTGAGGACTGGTCTATGAAAGCAAAAAAAATAAATATCTGGCAGACACGCTTTGTTATCCCGGCCGTCCGGGATTCAATTCTCAAGCTCAACCCGATGACGATGATGAAAAATCCCGTCATGTTTGTCGTGGAAATCGTCACCGTTATCACATCCGGTATTGTTATCGCGGATGTGATCAGCGGACAACCCATATCCTTTGATTTGCAGATCGCCTTGTGGCTGTGGTTCACGATCATCTTCGCAAATTTCGCCGAAGCGCTTGCCGAAGGACAGGGCCGTGCTCAGGCGGAATCCCTGAGGAAGAATCGCAGTGAGTCACAGGCAATGCGGCTGCTCGACGGCGGTCGAACCGAAACGGTTTCCGCGCTGCAATTAAAAAAGGATGATATCATCCTGCTTTCCGACGGCGACACCATCCCCGGCGACGGCGAAGTCACGGAAGGAACGGCTCTCATCGACGAATCCGCCATCACCGGCGAATCCGCACCGGTCATCCGCGAATCCGGCGGAGACCGCAGCGGAGTCACCGGTGGAACCCGTGTTTTATCGGGAAAACTGAAAGTCCGCATCACGGCCAACCCCGGTGAAAGCTTTCTGGATCAGATGATTTCCATGGTGGAAGGCGCGAAACGTAATAAAACACCAAATGAAAAGGCCCTCAATGTGCTGCTGATCGCGCTGACCGTCGTCTTTGTCGTCGCCGTGGCGACCCTCAAGTATTTTGCCGCTTACATGGCGGTAAACGTCATGCTTTCCATTCTCATTGCATTGCTGGTTTGTCTGATGCCGACCACCATCGGCGGACTTTTGCCGGCGATCGGGATTGCCGGCATGGACAGGCTTTTGCGCTACAATTTCATCGCCACGAGCGGCCGCGCCGTGGAAGCCTCCGGGGATGTGGATGTCGTGCTCATGGACAAGACGGGGACCATCACGCTGGGCAACCGTATGGCCACGGAATTTATTCCAATCCTCAAAGAAGATGAAAAAGCCCTGATCGAAGCGTCGCTTTATTCTTCACTCGCCGACGACACGCCGGAGGGCCGAAGCATTGTCATGCTGGCCAAGGAAAAACTGGGAATGCACGGCCGCGACATCCGTGCGCCGCAGGGCGCCGTTTTCGTTCCGTTTTCCGCCGATTTGCGCATGAGCGGCGTCGACTGGAACGGCCGGAAAATCCGCAAAGGCTCTCTTGATGCCATCCAGACATTTGCCGCGCAGTGCAAAATCCGGATTCCGGACAGCGCACAGACCATCACGACGGAAATTTCAACCGAAGGATCGACACCCCTGCTCGTAGCCGATCAGGACAGAATTCTGGGCGCAATCCGGCTGAAAGATGTTCTCAAAGACGGTATCAGCGGGCGTATTGCCAAACTCCGGCAAATGGGCATCAAATCCATCATGATCACCGGCGACAATCCGCTTACTGCCGCAACCATCGCCGCGGAAGCCGGCGTGGACGATTTTGTGGCGGAAGCAAAACCTTCGACCAAACTCGATCTCATCCGCCGGTATCAGGCTCAGGGGCACCTGGTGGCGATGATCGGCGACGGAACCAATGACGCACCGGCGCTGGCGCAGGCCGATGTGGCCGTGGCCATGAACGCGGGCACGCAGGCCGCCCGTGAAGCCGCCAACATCGTTGATCTCGATTCGAATCCGACCAAGCTCCTGGACATCGTGGAGATCGGAAAGCAGATTTTGATCACGAGAGGCGCCCTGACCACGTTCAGCGTCGCCAACGACGTGGCAAAATATTTCGCCATTGTTCCGGCCATCTTTGTCGCGCACTACTCTCAACTGAGCATCCTGAACATCATGCACCTTGCCAGTTCTCAGAGCGCGGTCCTTTCCGCCGTCATCTTCAATGCGCTCATTATTCCGCTTCTGATTCCGCTGGCCCTCACCGGCGTTCGTTATAAGCCGTCAACAGCCCAGGCGCTGCTAAAACGGAATCTTTTAATTTTCGGACTGGGTGGATTGATTTTGCCGTTTATCGGAATTAAACTGATTGACATCTTACTGTCATTGCTCAACATGGTATAAGGAGATGATTATGCTGCAATTCAAACGTTCGCTGCTTGTTTTCGTATGGCTCTCGATTCTCTGCGGACTCGCTTATCCGCTGGCCATCACCGGTGCGGCACAAATCTTTTTCCCGGCGCAATCCAATGCAACCCTGATTTACAAAGACAATTCCGTCGTCGGGTCGCAGCTGATCGGCCAGTCCTTCACGCGTCCGGAATATTTTCACGGCCGGCCTTCGGCTACCGATCCCGCTTATGATGCTTCTGCATCCGGCGGCAGCAATCTGGCGCCTTCCAGCGCAAAGCTCATTGAACAGGTGCAGGCTCGTATTGCCCGGGTGCGTGAAGAAAACGGCCTCTCCGATAGAGCATCCATCCCGGCTGATCTTGTTCTGGCCTCCGCAAGCGGACTCGATCCCCATATCAGTCCGCACGCCGCATGGCTTCAGGTAAAAAGAGTCGCGGAAAAAAGGAACATGCCGGTTGCGGATATCGAATCGCTCATCCGACGAAATACCAAACAGCCTCTGATTGGAATATGGGGGGAAGAGCGTGTCAATGTACTCAGACTTAATCTGGCCCTGGATGAAATGAAAACCGCAAAACCGTAAAGGGATATCGTATGGCAGAGGACAATCGTCCCGATCCGGACGCGCTGCTCAAAGAAGTCGAGCGCGAGGATGTCAAAAAAGGCAGACTGAAGATTTTCCTGGGATACGCTCCCGGCGTTGGAAAAACTTATGCCATGCTCCAGGATGCCCACGTATACAAAAAACGGGGCAGCGATATTGTGATCGGCTACGTGGAAACCCACGGGCGAGCGGAAACCGAAGCGCTGCTGGCCGGACTCGAAGCCATTCCTGCAAAGTCGGTTCATTACCGCGATATCCCTTTGAAAGAAATGGACATCGACGCCATTTTGGCCCGCAGACCCGGCGTTGTGCTGGTCGATGAACTGGCGCACACCAACGTGGAAGGCAGCCGCCACCGCAAGCGCTATCAGGACATTGAGGAGTTGCTGGAAAACGGAATCGACGTTCATACGACCGTCAACATTCAACACTTTGAAAGCATGAACGACGCAGTTGCCAGAATTACCGGCACGCGTGTTCAGGAAACTCTGCCGGATACCTTCTTTGACCGCGCGGATGAAGTGCAGGCGATCGACGTGCCGTGGGAAGAGCTTCACCAGCGGCTGAAGGAAGGCAAAGTGTATATTCCCCGGCAGGCGCTTCGCGCGATGGAAAATTTCTTTCAGCGCGGCAATCTTTTCGCCCTGCGCGAACTGATGCTGACGTTTGTCGCCCGCAAAATGGACAGCGAGCTGATCAATTACATGCACGCTAAAGCAATTCCGGGCCCCTGGCCGGCGGCTGAAAAGCTGGTGGTCTGTGTCGGGCCAAGTCCTTATGCCAAGCAGCTGATCCGCAAAGCCTATACCATTGCCAAAGACACACATGCTCAATGGCATGCCGTGTATGTTGCGCTTACCGGATTTTCGGAACCGACGGGTACGGATAAAAGCTATCTGACTGATGCACTCAACCTGGCCGAGGAGCTGGGCGCCAAAATCGTCACGCTTTCCGGCAAAGACATTGCAGAGGAAGTCCTCCACTTTGCCCGTGAAAACAACATTACCCGCATCGTGATCGGCAAACCCCTGCGCTCCATGCTGGCCGAATTCGTCAAAAGATCGCCGGTTACAAAACTTCTATACGCCCGCGGTGAATTCGAACTGCACATGATCACGCCGGTCACTCAACCAAAAGAAAAACCGAAAGATAAGCCGGATACAACCCCGCAGCGGAAATCTGCCTTCAAACTATCTCCTTATCTGATCACGGCAGCCATGGTTCTTGCCGTTACAGCGTTGAATTTTCTGATGCAGAGATATATCGATTCTTTTTCTCTGGCTTTTCTGCACCTGATTCCGATTATTGTCTCCGCTCTGCTGTACGGCATCGGAACATCCATTTTTGCTTCGGTTTTAAGTCTGCTCACTTTCGACTTTTTTTTCACGGAGCCGCGGTTCAGTTTTTCCATGCATGATCCGAGGGAAATTATTCATGTTCTGATATTCTTTTTTACCGCCATCATTGTCGGGCAGCTTGTGAAACTGGTCAGAAAACAAAATCTGGCCTTGCAGCTGCGCCTGGAACGCGTCACCATCATTGAAGAAATGAGCAAAGATTTTCTCGCGCTTCCTCCGCTGGAACAGCTTGTGGAAGGCCTGGCTACTCTTTCAACCGAAACGCTGAGTACCATGGCTTTTCTGCGGACGACCATCCTCAGCGAGATCAGCACGCTGACCGTCAAATACGTCCAGCGGATCATCCCGGCTCCGTGCGTGGTTCTTTTCAAGGAAAAACAGGGAGAGCTCATGACATGGGCAAAAAGCGATTCATCCGGAGATATCAGCGCAAACGATATTGCCGTCGCCAGCTGGTGCGCCGTACATGGAGAAATCGCAGGCGCAGGCACGGACACCCTTCCCAGCATTCCTTACTTTTTTTTCCCCGTAAAAGCACAGGAAGAGACCATCGGAGTCATCGGCCTTCGTCAGAATTACAAGACCCTCATGCCGGAGCAGCGCAGAATTCTGGGCACCATCTCCAATCTGACATCGCTGGCGGCAGACCGATGGGTCAAGATATAAATCGGTCAGTGGCAGATGCAACTCCGGCAGGAGGAATACAAAACCATCCTGCATGAGGTGGGTACATCGTATTCGCCTGTACCCGGCATACTGGATATTTTTTACCCGATATTCGACAGTGATAGTCAGAGAAAAATCATTGGTTTAACCGTAAGCATAATAAATTCCTTGCGATATAAACAGCATCCTATTATGGTACGGCATTTGCTTTTATACAATTGTTTTAAATACGTGTTTAAGAGCACCTATGAATTCTGACAGCAGTGCCGTAAAATTGGCCATCCTCAAGGCAGCGGGCGAAATCTTCGTCGAAAAAGGCTATCGTGCGGCCACCATCCGGCAAATCTGCCTGCATGCGGGAGTAAACGTCGCCGCCGTCAATTATTATTTCGGCAATAAAAAGCAATTGTACAGCGCCGTCCTCAATCACTACAAAGACGCGGCTTATGAAAAGTATCCCCTGACCCACGGGATCAGAAATAATGATTCTCCCCGAGCGAAAATCGCATCGTTTATCAATGCCATGATGATGCGGATCTTTGAAGATGACCACACTCCCTGGTTTGGCAAGCTTCTGCTGCGGGAGCTTATCGAACCGACGGGAGAACTGGATGCGCTAATCAAAACCCACTTTCGTCCATCGTTTTTGCAACTGGCGTCATACGTTCAGGGTATTCTGGGACATTCGGCGACGCAGACGGAGGTTTATCTCTGCGCCATGAGTATTTTCGGCCAGTGTCTGTATTTCTGCAACTCGCCCTCTGTTACCCGGCAAATCATGAAAAAGAAAAATTTCAGCCGGTGGGAGATCGACATGTTTACGGAACATATCACCCGTTTCTCCCTGGCCGCCCTGGAAAGTTACCTATCAAATCCAAAAAAGGTTGAGTCAAAATGAAAAATTTTCTAGCAAAGCATCGTATCCTTTTTCTGGTCATTCTCATCATCCTTGTTGCAGTTGCCGTCGTGATGTTCGCTTCCGCTCTGTCCAAGCGCAAGGCCCAGCAGCAGGCCCAGATGATGGGGCAGCGTCCCCAGCCGGTGACCGCCGTCGCCGTGGAAGAAGCCGACATGGATGTCTATCTGAAGGCCCTCGGAACCGTCATTCCTCTCAATACGGTAACCGTCCGGCCACAGGTCGGCGGGCAGCTGATTCATTTATATTTCAAGGAAGGGCAAACCGTGGAGAAGGACGACGTGCTGGCGCAAATCGACCCCCGGCCCTTCCAGGTCCAGGTAATGCAGGCCGAGGGCCAGCTGGCCAAAGATGAAGAACTCCTGCGCAACGCCGAAGTCGAACTCGCCCGCTACAAGGTTTTACTGGCGCAGGACTCCATCGCCGTCCAGCAGGTGACGGCTCAGGAATCGCTGGTCAAACAGTACAAAAGCGTTATCCAGGCGGACAAGGGCCAGGTCGCCAGCGCAAAACTCCAGTTGTCCTATTCACGCATTATTGCGCCGATATCCGGACGCGTGGGCTTAAAGCTTGTCGATCCGGGCAATATCGTTTCCGCTAGTGAATCGGGCGGGATCGCCGTCATCACCCAGCTTCAGCCGATTACCGTCGTCTTTTCGGTGCCGCAGGACAACCTGCCGGCCATTCTGAAACGATTCCGCAGCGTGGATATCATGCCGGTTATCGCCTTTGACCAGGATGGGAAAACCATTCTGGCCAAAGGAAAACTGATGGCCATCGACAACCTGATCGATACATCAACCGGCACGGTCAAGTTGAAAGCCGGCTTCAAAAACGAACACAACCAGTTATTTCCGAACCAATTTGTCAACATCCGCCTGAGAGTGGACACTCTGGAGGATGCAACCGTCATGTCCACATCCGCCGTGCAGAGAGGCAGCATCGGGACCTTCGTCTATGTTGTCGGAAAAGATCAGATCGTTAATGTCCGTCCCGTGAAACTGGGACCGGTTCAGGGTGACAGGATCGCGGTTGCCGAAGGTCTGAAACCCGGAGAAATGGTCGTGACCACAGGCGGAGACAAGCTGCGTGAAGGGAGCAAAGTTTTCATCATGACGCGGGACAGCAAGACCGCGGCCGGAAAACCCGGAAAGATGCAACAGGAACCGGCAAAGAAGTGATCCCGTTTTTGTTTTTTTAGAACCATGCCCGCTGTGAGCCGGAGCGCATGGTCCGCATGCAACTGATAAAGGCATTTTATGAACCCATCCCGTCCTTTCATCCTGCGCCCGGTGGCAACGTCGCTCTTGATGGTTGCGATTCTGTTCGCGGGGATCATTGCCTATAAAGTCCTGCCGATTTCCGCGCTGCCCCAGGTGGATTACCCGACCATCCAGGTGGTTACCCTTTATCCCGGGGCAAGTCCCGATGTGGTCACCTCCTCCATCACCGCCCCGCTGGAGCGCCAGTTCGGACAGATGCCGGGGCTCAATCAGATGTCTTCAACCAGTTCCGGCGGCGCCTCCGTTATCACCCTGCAGTTTGCCCTCAGCCTGGATCTGGATGTCGCGGAGCAGGAAGTCCAGGCCGCCATCAACGCCGCGGACAATTTCCTGCCGACCGACCTGCCGATGCCGCCGATATACAGCAAGGTCAACCCGGCCGACGCACCCGTATTAACGCTGGCCGTGACTTCCAAAACCCTTTCCCTGCCGAAAATTCAGGACCTGATCGATACGCGCGTCGCCCAGAAGATTTCCCAGTTGCCCGGCGTGGGCCTCGTTACGATCAGCGGCGGACAGAGACCCGCCGTCCGCATCCAGGCCAATCCGCGGGCGCTGGCCTCTTACAAACTTACCCTGGAAGATCTGCGCTCGGCCATCGGCACCGCCAACGTCAACCAGGCCAAGGGCAGTTTTGACGGAGCGGAGCGTGCCTCGACCATCGATGCCAATGATCAGATCAAGATGGCCGCGGAATATGAAAAAGTCATTATCGCCTATCGCAACGGCGCACCGGTGCGCCTGTCCGACATCGCCGATGTCCGCGACGATGCCGAAAACATCCGCCTGGCCGCCTGGCATAATCAGACCCAGGCCGTCATTATTAACATTCAGCGTCAGCCCGGAGCCAACGTCATCGAGGTTGTCGACCGGATCAAACAGACCATTCCGCAGCTGAAAGCATCGCTGCCGGGTTCGGTTGACGTCGTTCTGCTTACGGATCGCACCAATACCATCCGCGCGTCCGTTCACGACGTGCAGTTCGAATTGATTCTGGCCGTCGCCCTGGTGGTCATGGTCATTTTTCTTTTTCTGCGTAATTTATCGGCCACTGTTATTCCCAGCGTCGCGGTTCCCCTTTCGCTGGTTGGAACCTTCGGGCTCATGTATCTTTTCGGCTTCAGCATCAACAACCTGACACTGATGGCGCTGACCATTTCCACGGGATTTGTTGTCGACGACGCCATTGTCGTCATTGAAAACATCAGCCGCTATATTGAAAAGGGATTATCACCCCTGGAGGCGGCGCTGAAAGGTTCCGCGCAAATCGGCTTTACGATTATCTCGCTGACGTTTTCCCTGATTGCGGTTTTGATTCCGCTTTTATTCATGGGCGATGTCGTGGGCCGGCTTTTCCGGGAATTCGCCATCACACTGGCGGTGTCCATCCTGATTTCGGCGGTGGTTTCGCTGACGCTCACGCCGATGATGTGTTCAAAACTGCTCCGGCACGTGCCGGAAGAAAAGCAGGGACGCTTTTATCATGCAGGCGGTCTTTTCTTTGACCGCACAATCGCCCGTTATGGTGAAATGCTGACCTGGGTGCTCAACCACCAGAAGGGAACACTGATTGTTGCCGTCGGAACGCTGGTGCTGACCATCGTTCTGTATATTTTCATCCCGAAAGGATTCTTTCCCGTACAGGACACGGGCATGATCCTCGGCATCTCGGAAGCTCCGCAATCCATTTCTTTTGCCTCCATGGCCGAACGTCAGCAGGCCCTGGCCAGAGTAATCCTTCAGGACCCGGCGGTTGAAAGCCTGTCGTCTTTCATTGGCGTGGACGGCACCAATACAACTCTCAACAGCGGACGCATACAGATCAACCTGGTTGCCAAAAACAAACGCGACCTGGACGCCTCCGGCGTGATCCGCCGCATGCAGCCGAAACTGGCAAACGTAGAAGGCGTCTCTCTGTACATGCAGCCGGTTCAGGATTTGACCATTGAAGACCGGATCAGCCGCACGCAGTTCCAGTTTACCCTGGAATCCGCCGATTCCGAGGAGCTGGGAATCTGGACCCGACGCCTCGTTGAACGGATCAGCCATTCGCCTTATCTCACTGATGTGGCCAGCGACTTTCAGGACCAGGGATTGCAGGCCTACGTTGAAATCGACCGCGACGCGGCCGGACGTCTGGGTATTACCACCGCCGCCATCGATAACATCCTTTACGATGCCTACGGACAGCGCCTGGTCTCCACGATCTTTACGCAGTCCAACCAGTACCGCGTCGTGCTGGAAGTCAAACCCGACTTCAAAAAAGGACCGGCGGCATTGAACGATCTGTATGTATCCTCTCAGTCCGGCACGCAGGTCCCGCTGGGTTCCATCGCCCGAATCTCGGAAAAACCGGCGCCGCTCGCGATCAACCATCAGGGGCAGTTCCCCTGCGCCACGGTTTCTTTCAACCTGACACCCGGCTCTTCGCTGGGCAGAGCCGTTGACGAAATTGAGAAAGCCGAACGGGAAATCGGCATGCCCGTCAGTGTTAAAACCGGTTTCCAGGGAACGGCGCTGGCCTTCCGCGCGTCGCTTGTCGGAACCCTGCTTTTGATCCTGGCCGCCATCATCACTGTCTATATCGTGCTCGGTGTCCTGTATGAAAGCTACATCCACCCCGTAACGATTCTTTCGACGCTGCCTTCCGCCGGCGTCGGCGCGCTTCTGGCTCTGATGATTTCCGGAAATGACCTGGGCATTGTCGGCATCATCGGCATTATCCTGCTCATCGGCATCGTCAAGAAAAATGCGATCATGATGATTGACTTCGCCCTCGATGCCGAACGCAGAGAAGGCAAATCACCCCGGGAAGCCATCTATCAGGCCTCGCTGTTGCGCTTCCGGCCGATCATGATGACGACCATGGCGGCCATTCTGGGGGCGCTGCCGCTGATGCTCGGCACAGGCGTCGGCTCCGAATTGCGTCATCCGCTGGGGATTACCATGGTGGGCGGACTGATCCTAAGCCAGATTCTGACACTGTTTACGACACCGGTTATTTATCTGGCTTTCGACGGATTAAGCCGAAGAATCAGGACCAGGACCGGCCGCCATCCTTCTGCAGAAGAAAGAGAAGGTGAAACGGCCGCGCCATGAATATTTCTTCGCCCTTCATCAAAAGACCGGTGGCCACCACCCTCATCATGCTGGGAATCGCGCTGGCTGGTCTGGTCGCCTTCAAGCTGCTGCCCGTGGCCGCGCTTCCACAGGTGGATTTTCCGACGATTGCCGTTATGGCCTACCTGCCCGGCGCTTCTCCGGAAACCATGGCCGCCACGGTGGCCACGCCGCTGGAGCGGTCGCTGGGCCGCATCGCCGGCGTTACGGAAATGACCTCCAGCAGTTCACTGGGATCAACACGCATTATTCTTCAGTTCGACCTGAACCGCAATATTGACGGAGCAGCCCGCGACGTGCAGGCCGCCATTAACGGGGCGCGCAGCCTCCTGCCCACCGGCATGCCCACGAACCCGATTTACCGCAAAGTCAATCCCGCCGATGCACCGATCATGATTCTGGCCATGACATCCGAAACCATGACGCGCGGCCAGCTCTATGATGCGGGGTCCACCATCCTGGCCCAGAAGCTCTCCCAGGTCAAAGGCGTCGGCCAGGTCAATGTCGGCGGCAGTTCGCTTCCCGCCGTTCGCGCGGAACTCAATCCCGCCCTGCTCAACCGCTACGGCATCAGCGCGGAGCAGGTCAGGCTGGCCATCTACGCTTCCAACGCCAACCGTCCCAAGGGATCGGTGGAAGCGGGGGACAAATACTGGCAGATTTACGCCAACGACCAGGCGAAAAAAGCGCGGGATTATATTCCCCTGATTGTTTCCTATAAAAACGGCGCTGCCGTCCGCCTGTCCGATCTGGGAGAAGTTGTCGATTCCGTCCAGGATGTGCGCAATGCGGGATTTTTCGACGTAAAACCTTCCGTATTGCTCATGATTTACAAGCAGCCGGGAGCCAACGTCATTGAAACCGTCGACCGCATCAAGGATCTCCTGCCGATGCTTCGCGCATCCATCCCGACAGCCATCGATCTGCAAATCAGCTCCGACCGGACACCCACCATTCGTGCATCGCTCAAAGAAGTGGAAAGAACCCTGATGATATCCATATTTCTTGTGATTATGGTTGTTTTCCTCTTTTTGCGCAACGGCCGCTCCACGCTGATTCCGGGAATTGCCGTTCCCGTGTCTCTGATCGGAACTTTCGGCGTGATGTACCTGGTCGGCTACACCCTGGACAATCTTTCCCTGATGGCACTTACGGTGGCCACCGGCTTTGTCGTGGATGACGCGATTGTTGTCCTGGAAAACATCTCCCGCCATATCGAAGCGGGCATGAAACCCTTCCAGGCCGCTCTTCTCGGAGCCAGGGAAGTCGGATTCACGGTGCTGTCCATGAGTATTTCGTTGATCGCTGTCTTCATCCCCATCCTGCTCATGGGCGGTATTGTAGGCAGGCTGTTTCGCGAATTTGCCGTCACGCTTGCCGCAGCGGTCATCCTTTCCATGATCGTTTCACTGTCCCTCACCCCGATGATGTGTTCCCGGATGTTGAAACCGCAGGAAGAATTGAAGCCCGGATGGTTTTCCCGGAAAAGCCAGCGGGTGTTCGACGCGGTGTTGAATTTTTACAGGCGGACACTGGGATGGGCCCTCCAGCACAGCCTGTTCACCATGTTTACTCTGTTTGTCGTGATTGTCCTCAATATTATTCTTTACAAGATTATTCCCATGGGATTTTTCCCCCAGCAGGACACGGGAGCAATCACCGGTATGATTCAGGCCGATCAGAATATTTCTTTTCAGGCCATGCAGCGCAAGCTGATTGTCATGATGCACATTGTCAAAAGCGATCCGGCCGTGGAAAAGCTGTCCGGGTTTACCGGCGGCGGGCAGCGCAATTCCGGTTTCATGTTTATCACGCTGAAACCGGTTAATGACCGCGGGATTTCGGCGGATCAGGTCATTGCCCGTCTGCGCCCCAAGCTGGGACGAGTACCGGGCGCGAGAATTTATCTTCAGCCCGTGCAGGATATCCGCACCGGCGGCCGGTCGGCCGGCGCCATGTATCAGTATACGCTTCAGGCGGATGATTTAGGCGAACTGCGCATGTGGGAAAAACGCATCCGCGATGCGATGAATGAGCTCCCCCAGCTTGCGGATGTCAATACGGATGAGCAGGACCGGGGATTGCAGACGACGGTCAACATCAACCGCGACATGGCTTCACGCATGAACATCACGCCGGCGATGATCGACACTACGCTGAACAATTACTTCGGGCAGCGCCAGGTATCCACCATTTACAACCCGCTCAACCAGTACCGCGTGATCATGGAAGCCTCGCCGCCGAACTGGCAGAATCCCGAATCGCTTAAAGACGTTTACGTCATTATACCGCCCGGGACACAATACCCCAGAGGCGCGCAAATTCCGCTGCTTTCGTTTTCCGACTATGAAATGACCAATACACCACTGGCCGTGAATCATCAGGGAACTTACGCCGCATCCACCATATCGTTTAATTTGCAGCCGGGTGTTTCTCTTTCACAGGCCACCGATGCCGTTCAAAAAACCATGAATCAACTGAATGTTCCCTCCTCCATCCGGGGAAACTTTCAGGGCACCGCCCGGACCTTTCAGAAATCACTGGAAAGCCAGCCCTGGTTGATTCTGGCCGCGCTCTTCGCGGTGTACATTGTCCTGGGCATTCTTTATGAGAGCTATGTCCATCCGCTGACCATTCTCTCCACGCTGCCGTCGGCGGGCGTCGGGGCGCTTCTGGCTCTTTTGATTTTCGGCGTGGAATTCAGTATCATGGCGCTGATCGGCGTAATCCTGCTGATCGGCATCGTCAAGAAAAACGCTATTCTGATGATCGATTTCGCGCTGGAGCAGGAACGCCGGGGGGGCATGCGCCCTCAGGATGCCATTTATCAGGCCTGCCTGATGCGCTTCCGGCCGATCATGATGACCACCATGGCGGCGATTTTCGGTGCGATCCCTCTGATCGTACTCACCGGCGCCGGATCAGAACTGCGTCAGCCGCTGGGCATTTCCATTGTCGGCGGCCTGCTCGTCAGCCAGGTACTGACCCTTTATACAACCCCGGTAGTTTATTTATACCTGGACCGGTTCCGATTGTTTTGCATTAACGCGCTGGGCCGCAGGAAACAACTGCGGGCACAGGCCGCAGAAAATATTTCATGAGGGTGTTATGAAAAGATTACTTGTTTTGTCTGTTTTGCTTGCGGCGCTCGTTGGCTGCTCCGTGGGACCTGATTACAAGCGCCCGGATACAACAATTCCCCAGAACTACAAGGAAGTGAAAGGGTGGCGGGAAGCCCTGCCCCGGGACCAGGAGATCAAAACCAGATGGTGGGAGGTTTTCGCTGATCCTGTTCTGAACGAACTTGTGGAAAAAGTCAACGTATCCAACCAGTCGATTGCCCTGGCGGAATCTCAGTACCGCCAGGCACTGGCTCAGGTGCAACTGGCCAGAGCCGGTTATTTTCCAACGGTCGGCGCGGGAGCAACCTACACGAGAGCGCGAAGCTCGTCTACGGGCTACGATATCATCAACACGCACAACATGGCGCTTTCCGCTTCCTGGGAACTGGATATCTGGGGGAAGGTGCGCCGCCAGGTGGAATCAGGAAAAGCATCCGCGGAAGCGTCGTTTGCCGATCTTCAGGCAATGAAGCTGTCCATGCAAACGCAGCTGGTTCTCAATTATTATCAACTGCGAACCATCGATGAACAGAAGAAAAATCTGGACAAGGCGATCGTTGCCTACACCCGGGCGCTGGAACTGACGCAAAACCGGTACAACGCGGGCGTGACGGCAAAAGCGGACGTCGTCCAGGCCGATACACAGCTCAAAACCACGCAGGCCCAGGCCATTGATCTGGACGCTGATCGCGCGCTGTATGAACATGCCATTGCGATCCTGACCGGCCGGCCTCCAGCCATGTTTTCGCTGCCATCCGTTGAATTCAGCTGGCCGAAGATCGCCATACCGGTCAGCCTCCCTTCCGATCTTCTGGAACGCCGGCCGGACATCGCTTCCGCGGAAAGAAAGATGGCTGCCGCAAACGCACAAATTGGCGTGGCGAAGGCAGCCTTCTATCCGACACTGAACCTTTCCGGATCGGTGGGGTACCAGGGTGTGGAACTGGGCAATCTGTTCACCTCGCCGCATTTTTTCTGGGCGGTAGGCCCCATGGCGCTCGCCGCCACTTTGTTTCAGGGCGGCGCCAGAATCGCCAAAACCCAGCAGGCTCAGGCGGCGTACGACGGCACCGTGGCTTCTTACAGGCAAACGGTGCTTACGGCTTTTCAGGATGTGGAAGACCAGCTCGCCACGCTGCGGGTGCTGGCGGAAGAGGCCCGGGTGCAGCAGCAGGCGGTGGAAGCCGCGCGCGAATCCGTGGCGCTCACTACCAACCAGTATAAAGCCGGCATTGTCAGTTACCTCAACGTCGTCACCGCCCAGACCACCGCGCTGACCAACGAAAGAACGGCCATCAGCATCAACGGCCAGCGCCTGAAAGCCGCCGCTTTGCTGGTCAAGGCGCTGGGAGGCGGCTGGTCTGAAGAGCCGCAGAAAACCACTCCGGCAAAAAGTGAAAAAGCCGGATCGGAAGGGAAAAAGAATTAGATTTGCATGCCGGTTATTGAGTCCGTCTTCCAGCAGGTCCGTTCATCCGGGGGACGTTCAAAGCGTCCCCCTTGGCTCTAACCGGACGATGTAAAACAATGCAGGTTTTTATCCTTGTTTAAGCTTGATTATTTTTGACAGATCGATATGAGGTAATGGCGGCATCGGCATATGAATGGATTGTCCGTATACGGCAGTGAACACGTATGTGGCGACATTATCCTGATTTCTATATACAGGAAGTTCTCTATGCGCCCAGGTATGAGAGGCTGATAAACCGGCGCCATCTTGAGTCCGCACCTCCCATCGCTTGAAGAATTTGATGTCTCCGTTCGGCATGGTTACCTGACTTTTGGCCGCAATGATACACATATCCGCGTTAATGTAAGAAAAAGTATCTCCCGTATTTTCAATATAAGTCGCATTGCCCGGGATGCATCGTTCCAAATCTATGTAATCGTGAAAAGTAGATTGACCGTATGAATCTGCGTACAACCAGTTCCCGTCACCCATGTCAGCCATGGCATACATTAAAATAACATTCATGATTACCTCCTTTGTTAAATCGGACAAGAAATGATTTCATTGACGAGCTAAACATAAAACACTTCCAATGAGGCGTGGCCGTTCTTTGAAAACCTTCTACCGGCATGCGGTAAAATTATTTTTTTACACCCTGCTCCTGCAAGGTCGGGGTAAGATTGGAAATTCAATATGGATATTTTTTTAATAAAAGACAGCCTTTTGAGAACGAAATGTATAGAAATTCATTCTGCATGTCAATTATTTAAAATGATCATAACCGATTGGATTGTTGGTTATAGACGGAACCCGAAGAATAGTCACAACTCCTGATCACCCGTTCCCCGGCTGCCACGAATACTCCATACAGCGTAATGATTTTATGATATACTCCGGTCAATTCACGTTCTTTCATTGGAACCGGAAAGCCGGAGAGCAAGAAAACTGATATTGATGCTTAAACATATGTGAGCAATTGTCAGCAACGACTCATCGAGTAAAACAAGGAGGGTAAAATGAAAACGATGTTTGAAAGATCTACAAAAAACAGCGCTGTTTTTTTTCTTGGAATTCTCGTCGCATCATTGTGTATGGCCGGACCGCTCTTTGCTCAGACGATCATTGATGAGTGGAGCGCGGTGAAGGCCCCGCAGGCGCCTGAATTAAAAATCATCACGGTTGACCCGGCAACCACCGCTTTGCTTCTGCTTGATTTCAACAAGCAGACCTGCAACGAAAAAGTCCGCCCCCGCTGCATCAGCTCCATTCCCGCCATGGCCGGCTTTCTCAAAAAAGCCCGCGAGAAAAACATGCCGGTAATATACAGCCTCTCTCCGGGAGCAGCCGTGAATGACATTGCCAAAGACCTGACGCCCGCGGCCAATGAGCCTGTCGTAACATCAGGACCGGATAAATTCTTCGGGACCGACCTGGAAAAGATCATCAGAGAAAAAGGGATAAAGACGGTGATTGTTACCGGGACGGCTGCCCACGGAGCCGTTCTTTATACGGCCAGCGGAGCCGCTTTGCGGGGCATCAAAGTGCTGGTGGCCGTTGACGGCGTATCGGCGGAAAATACATATGCCGAACAGTACACGGCGTGGCATCTGATAACGGCGCCCCGAATCTCAGCCCAGGTGACGCTTACTAAAACACCTTTAATCAACTTCTAAACACGTGATGATGTATCATCGATCAGGAGGCACTGATGTCGGAATCCAGATTTTTCCATATAACCCGTGAGGGGAAACTTGTCGGACTGGCAACTTTGGCCGAAGCTCTTGTTGAAACTCAAAAAGGGGGATTTGTCTGGCTGGATTACAGCCAGCCGACAAAGGAGGAACTCTCTTTACTGATCGAGCCGTTTGGAATCCATCCCCTTTCCGTAGAGGACTGTCTGGATGAAAATTTTATTCCCAAAATCGATGATTATCCACGATATACCTTCTTCATCTTCAATGCATTCAACTATGCCCGTCAAATCCTTACGATCTCTGAAGTCGATATATTTCTCGGAGCAAACTTTCTGATTACCGTTAATGTTGCTGATTCTACAGGGCAGCAGTTTCTGAAGAGCGTGGAAAGGATGGCCGACCTGAATCCCAGAAAAACACTCCAGGGACCGGCTGTCTTTTTGCACGTAATCCTGGATTACATTGTCGATCAGAAATTCGCGGCGATTGAAGCTTTTGAAAATGATTTAGACAAGGCGGAAGAAACCATCATTTCCGATTTGTCAGGTTTTGATCCGGCTGCTCTGCTTAACCTGCGAAAATATCTGTTTGCGATGCGCAGAAGCCTTTTCCACGAACGGGAAATCCTGGTAAAAATCTGCCGTAAGGACTGCCCTTTCATCCCCGAAAAAGCCCTTTTCTCTTACCGGGATATTTACGATCATCTGACTAAATTTTTTGAAATGACGGAAACCTCCCGGGATATTGTCGCCAGCCTCATGGAGATGTATCTGTCCATGCAGAACAACCGGATGGCCGAGATTGCCAACAGGACAAACAGGACAGTCAGGCGCCTGACCTTCATCACCACTATCTTTATGCCATTGACACTTTTTGCCGGCATAGGCGGCATGTCGGAGTGGTCCATGATGACCGGGCCGGAAAACTGGAAAATATCTTATCCTACCTTCCTGCTGGCAATGGGCGTCATCGGCATTGTGAATTATTTCTTGCTGAAATGGATGGAAAAACAGTCTCCGGACAAGCTGTGATTTCGTCCGGCCTGAGAAAAAATTTCCCCTGCCCTGGAACATCCGGGGCAGGGGAAATCAAAGCAGTTCATTCTATTTCACTCGCGTCCAGTAATGGCTTTCACTCAAAAACAGCAGGCTGGCGGTAACTTTCAGCCGGTCCGGCGATGCCAGAACAAGACTGCAAGTGTATTCCTTGCCGTCGTCCGCATCCATGATTTTCCCATCGGCATACCGTCCCGCTTCCTTTTTCAGATTCCAGAGAACCAGCATTCCCATCAGGGGCTTGTCTTTTTTATCACCTTTGCATTTGGCGCACAGGGTATTGGCCGGGACGGTGGAGAGTTTGATGATCTTTCCATAGTAAACGCCGTCCTTTTCAAATATCTCAACATGAGATCTTTCCTTGCCTTTGTCCTTTCCTTTCAGAAACGGTACGGACCAGACTCCGGCGATGGATGAATCCGCCGCCTGCGACAGACCGGAAAAAACAAACAGCATGCAAACCGCTACCGCGAAAACAAAAACTTTCCTCATAGTATCCTCCAAAATTTCAAACCAATCCGTGGAAATCGTTTATTTCATTTTGCCGAGTATATGAATAATGACAACGGAGCGCAAGGGAAAAAACGGCGTCAGTCATACCGTTTCAGTTCAAACAGCTTCTTATTCTGCGTGGAGACAATGTGGTAGAAACGGTCCTGCGGGATATAAATATAGGGAACGTCCACATCACGCCGGTATAGGAAATGCGAGAGGATCAGGCGATTCACGGCCTGGTGGCCGACGATCATGATGTTGTCCGCACGCCGGTTCAGGAAAAAGGACTTTTTAATACCTTCTTCGATTCGTTGTTTCATCATCGCATAGCTTTCCCCTTCGGGATACACATAGGCATATTTATTGGTCTCGCGCTCGCGGAAAACCTGAGGCATCTTTTTTTCTATTTCGGCGTAAGTCATGCCTTCGCAAATGCCGGCATTGATTTCATCAAACTCTTTAAGCGCGATAATCCGGCAGTCATTCTGTCTGGCCGCAATCGCTTCCGCCGTACGGATGGTTCTCAGTTTGCTGCTGGTGAAAATGTAGGAAATTTTCCTGGAGCTAAAAAAAAGCCCCAGTGCTTCGGCCTGTTCCCGGCCCCTGGCGGTCAGACCCGGGTCTCCGCCGATACGGTCCACGAGATTATATTCCGTTTGCGTATGACGGATCAGGAAAAGGTTTCGAACTTCGTCCGTCACGAGGTAATCGCGCAGCCGAGCATAAAGGGGAATGGAATCGGTGTGCTTTTCTTCCAGAATCCTGTTTTGCAGCGAATCCAGCCGGACATAGTTGCGCTCCACGTGGAGCGGCGCGTAAATCATTTTGTAATATCCGATGCGCTTTAAAAATTCCGCCCGGGCTTTTTTGCCGTCCAGATTGCGGAATTCCGGCAATCTTGTTTTTTCCAGAATACTCAGGGCCAGGATATCCTCGTCGTCGTTGACGCATTCGATGAAAAGAAGAGGATGATCGGTCAGAAATCCTTCAATCATCGCCCGCCTGTCGCGGCCCGCATTGGTTGCGTCCAGAATAGCCACCTGCCCGGAATTGCCCAGATAGGCTTTGGCCCTCTCCATATTCATGCGGGCGAACTTTTTCCGCAGTTCAACGGCATCCGGATTGTTGGGGTTGTAAAACTCCGCCCGGGACGTTTCCGCTAGCGGGCGGTGAATCCTGCGCAGATTGCCGTTGTTGAAGATGCGGGTGGCAATGGAATCCTTGCGGAAGGCCTCTTTGAGGCGCACGGCCAGTGTGGATTTTCCGCGGGCGGGCAGTCCCATAAGGACAATGTAAAGTTTGTCGTCACTCATACATTTAACAGCACTCTGCTGAATTTTTTTATTTTACCGGACCATCCTGCGGCCGATCTCAAATGCCCGCTCCATCAGCTCCCGATCGGACGCGGCCGGCTTCGGCTCGCTTTCCGTGTGAATGATCCTGCCGACCTCTTCAAAGCCAAGACCGCTTCCGGTCATCCCGGCCATATAGGTGATGGATTTCGAGTACTGGGCGTCATTAGGGGCGCCCTGCGACGTCACCAGCGCATACGTTTTCCCCGGAGGCACAACCGACCTGTATCCACCCTGGGGAAGACTGGCATACAGGGAATAAATCCTGTCTACAAACAACTTCATCTGCCCGGCAATCCGGTACATGTAAATCGGAGCGCCGATAATCATCCCGCCGCACGTTTTTATGGCTTCCAGCCAGGGGCTGAGATCGTCCTTCGCGCTGCAGAATCCCGGATTTTTCCGGCAGCCGAAGCAGCCCAGACATCCTTTGAAGCCGATGTCATGAAGTCGGATTTCAGAAGTTTCGGCGCCTCGCGAGCGAGCACCTTCAAGCATGGAAGACACAATAGACGATGTATTGCCTCCGGGACGCGGGGAACCATTGAATGCCAGAATCTGCATGAGAAACCTCCATATGGGACAACAGGTTATTAGTCTACAGGCAGTCAGGCTATTTTGAGATGGCGCTGTGCGCCACGTCTTTTTCTCCAGCCTGATCGTCTGCGGCCTGTGGTTTGCTTTTGTTAACAGATTCATCGGGGAACTTCAAGAAATTAGGCCGGAAAACAGGCCGCCGCGAACGCAGGCTATCTGCGCTAAACTATTGTCGTTAAAGATAAATGGGTTGACAAGACCCCTCCTTTTGATTACTCTTTCGCATCTCAAATTTGAGGAGGCGAATATGGCTGTAAGGATTGCAATCAACGGATTCGGCAGAATCGGCAGGCTGGTTTTTCGCGCCGGTTACAAAAACAAGGATGTGGAATTCGTGGCAGTCAATGATCTTACCGATGCCAAAACGCTTGCGCATTTGCTCAAATATGATTCGATTCACGGTACGCTCCCCTCTGAAGTCAAATCCGCACCTAACGCGATCACAGTGGATGGAAAAGAAATGAAAGCTTTTGCCGTCAAAGATCCGGAAACACTGCCCTGGAGGGACCTGGGTGTGGATGTGGTACTGGAGAGCACAGGCAGGTTCACCGACCGCGACGGCGCGGAAAAGCACCTCAAAGCCGGCGCGAAAAAAGTGGTGATCTCCGCTCCCGCCAAAGGTCCGGACGTCACGTTTGTTTTCGGCGTCAATGCGGAAGATTACGACAAGTCCAAACATCATATCATCTCCATGGGCTCCTGCACCACCAACTGCCTGGCGCCGATCGTCAAAATCCTTCATGAGGAATTCGGCGTAGAATACGGCCTCATGACAACCATTCATTCCTACACCAATGACCAGGTGGTTATTGACGAGCCGCATAAGGACCTGCGCCGGGCGCGTGCCTGCGCGCTCTCTATGATTCCCACGACGACGGGCGCGGCACGGGCCATATCGGAAGTCATCCCCGAGATGAAAGGCAAACTCGATGGTCTGGCCATCCGCGTCCCCACGCCCAATGTCTCGCTGGTCGATTTCGTCGCGACGCTTTCACGCGAAACCAGCAAGCAGGAAATCAACGAAAAGCTTAAAGAATATTCACAGGGGGCCATGAAGGGCATTCTGCTCTGCACGGAAGAAGAACTGGTCTCGAAAGATTTCAACGGCAATCCGCATTCTTCGATCGTGGATCTGCCCAGCACCACCGTTATCGGCGGCAACATGGTAAAAATACTTTCATGGTATGACAATGAATGGGGTTTCTCCAATCGCATGCTGGAGCTCCTGTTGTTCATCATGAAATAAACAGAAAATCATATCAGAAATAAGTCTTTGTCATTCCGATCGAGCGTGAGGAAACCAAGAGCAAAAAGATTTCTCCCTCTGGTCTAAATGACAATCAAAATATTTACAGAGAGGTAAAATGCATGAAGTACTTGGATCAAGTTAATGTCAGCGGAAAGAAGGTTTTTGTGCGGGTCGATTTCAACGTGCCGATGGACAAATCCGGCAAGGTTACGGACGACACGCGCGTCAGAGCGAGTTTACCCACCATCAATTACATTCGGGAAAAAGGCGCGAAAGTAATCGTCACGTCTCACCTCGGACGCCCCAAGGGAAAGAAAGTTGACGAGTTCTCTTTAAAGCCCGTTGCCCCGATTCTGGCCGGGCTTCTGAAAATCGATGTTCCTTTTATCGATGACTGCATCGGCGAAAAAGCCCTGGAAGCAGTAGCCAAAATGAAAGCCGGCGATGTTATTCTGCTGGAGAACCTGCGTTTTTATCCCGGTGAGGACAAAAACGACGACGCCTTTGCCCAGGAGCTGGCCAAACTTTGCAACATTTATGTCAACGACGCGTTTGCCGTATCGCATCGCGCGGCAGCATCCAACACGGCCATCACCAAATTTGTGCCCGTCTCGGCCGCGGGTTTTCTGCTCAAAAACGAAATTGAATATTTCAACAAGGCCATGGGAAATCCCGCGAGGCCGCTCGTTGCCATCATCGGCGGCGCCAAGGTTTCCGACAAAATCAAGGTTCTGGAGAACGTCATTGACAAAGTGGACCGCCTGATCGTTGGCGGCGGCATGGCGTTTACCTTCCTGAAAGCCCAGGGTTTCAATGTAGGCAAGTCCCTTTGTGAAACGGACATGCTGGATCTGGCCAAAACCATCATGGACAAAGCCAAAGCCAAAAACGTGCAGTTCCTGCTGCCCACGGATGCAGTTATCGCGCAGGCGCCGGCGGCGGACGCCGAAGCAAAAGTTGTGGACGTCAAAAACATTCCCGACGACTGGATGGGACTGGATATCGGCCCGGCAACGATCGGCGCTTTTTCCGATGCGGTCAAATCCGCCAAGACAATTGTCTGGAACGGTCCGCTGGGCATGTTTGAACTGGCTCCGTTTTCAGCGGGAACGTTCAAGCTGGTGGACGCGGCCGTTGCTTCCGGCGCTTTGACAATTGTCGGCGGCGGCGATACCGATACGGCCATTCACAAAACAGGCAAGAGCGACAAGATCTCTTACATCTCCACCGGCGGCGGCGCGTTTCTGGAACTTCTCGAAGGCAAAACACTTCCCGCCGTGGCGGCGCTCGGTTAATTTCGGAGGAACCTCATGAGAAATTGGATTGTCGCCGGCAACTGGAAGATGCACAACACGATTGCCGAATCCGTCACGCTGGCGCAGGCGATTAAAGAGGGAACCACCGGCTTGAAAAAAGGCGAAGTCGTTGTGGCTCCACCGTTTACCGCTCTTTCCGTCGTGAGCGAAGCCGTTAAAGGTTCACCGGTTGTGCTTGCCGCGCAAAATATGTATTGCGAAGACAAAGGCGCCTTCACCGGAGAAATTTCACCGGTGATGCTCAAAGATGCCGGTTGCACATACGTCATCATTGGCCATTCGGAGCGTCGCAAGTATTTTTCCGAAACCGATGAGAGCGTGAATTTAAAAGTTAAAAAGGCGCTGGCCTCGGGACTGAAACCGATTGTCTGCGTTGGCGAAACGGACGAAGAAAGAGTTCAGGGCGTGACCCGATCGGTTGTCAACCGGCAGGTGCGCGGAGCGCTTGCCGGAATTGCAGTGATTGATGATGCAGTCATTGCCTACGAACCCGTCTGGGCCATCGGCACAGGCAAGGTGGCCACGTCCGAGCAGGCCGAAGAGGTCCATGCTTTCATTCGCGGCCTTCTTCAGGAATTATACGGCGCCGCAGCGCAGAACACCCGGATTCTTTACGGCGGCAGCGTAACGAAAGACAATATCGCGGAACTGATCGCGATGGCCGACATTGACGGGGCGCTGGTCGGCGGCGCATCCCTGAAGCCGGACGGTTTTTTAGGCATTATTTCCAAAATGCCGTAAAGGATAATCTCTTTTCATAAACAACCTGTAGGGAACGGTTTCAAACCGTTCCCTACATTAATTCTATGACCAAAATCTTAATTGTCTATCACTCTCAGACCGGCCACACCCGACAGATGGCCGATGCCGTTTGCGAAGGCGCAAAAGCCATTGACGGTGTCGAAGTACTTATGAAAAAGGCCGCCGACACAACGCTCGAAGATCTGCTGGCCTGCAATGGTCTGGCCGTCGGCACGCCGGAAAACTTCGGCTACATGTCCGGCATGATCAAGGATTTTTTTGACCGGACTTACGGTGAAGCGCAGGACAAGGTCTTTCGCAAGCCTTTTGTCGTATTCATCAGCGCGGGCAACGACGGCACCGGCGCGCTGCGCGCCATCGAGCGCATCGCCCTGGGCTACAAATTCAAAACCGTTTTCGCCCCGGTTATCGCAAAAGGAAAAATCACCGAAGAAATTCTGGAGCAGTGCCGGGAATTGGGCGGTACGCTGGCCGGTGGATGCGCGATGGGAATTTATTGAGAATCCTCTAATTTCTTGTCGCCGTAAAGCCGTTTTCAAAGGACTTCCAGATTTTGTATTCCACTCCCTGCCATCCCACTCCGCACATTTTGCCCGGCATGGTTTTGGAACCGGTTACCGTAAAGCAAAAACTTTGCAGTGACTGGGGATCAGAGATATTAATGGAAAAAGCATTACCCGGCGTGTGATAGCTCAACACCTGGATGCAATAAATATTATACTCACCGAATCCTTTGATATTGATTTTCCCCTTATACGAAGGCGCATTGACACCGCCGTTGCCGCCGGTTTTTGCCAGAGTCATATAACCCTGCTTCCCATCGGGAAAACTGAACTGCCAGTATCCGGACATATCAACCGCGCCTGCCGCATATGCGGCCCCCGAGAAAAGAAGGCAGGCGGCTATTACGAAAAATACTAAGGTTCTTTTCATACCATTCTCCTTTGGAAATCGTTTTAAATTGTTTCATTTCTAGTTCTTAAATTATAGGAAAGCTGTTTTTTAATGTCAACAAAATCGTTTTCGTTCGCTGGTGTTTTGTTGTTCAATGATTTGATGGTAATATCACGATAAATATTTTAACATTTAATCCATGGGACAAACCAACCGATATCTCGCTCTTGATGTTTTCAGAGGCATGACCATTGCGCTGATGATTCTGGTCAATACACCGGGAAGCTCGCAGCATGTTTATTCAGTTCTGCAACACGCCCGATGGCACGGCTGTACGCTCACCGATCTGGTGTTCCCCTTTTTCCTTTTCGTTATGGGCGTATCCCTGTATTTTTCGACCGGCAAATATCAAAACCACCTGGACAAAGAATCTCTGCTGAGGGTGGGGCACAGAACCATCTTGATTTTTGCACTGGGCCTTTTTCTCAATTCCTATCCGCAATGGATGACCGATTATTCTCATTTTAGAATCATGGGGGTATTGCAGCGAATCGCCCTGGCATACGCCGTGGCCGCGCTCATTGTCCTGAACGCAAAACAGCAATGGCTGCCCGGCATCGGCGCTTCAATACTCATCGCGTACTGGGGCATCCTGTACTTCTTTGGCGACCCGAGTCCCTATAGCCTTCAGGGAAACGCCACGATCGCCTTTGACCGGGCCATTCTGGGAGAGAATCATCTTTATCGCGGCTTTGGAATTCCTTTCGATCCGGAAGGCATTTTAGGTTCCCTTCCCGCGGCGGTCACCGTCATTGCCGGTTATCTGGCGGGAATCATAACCCGGGAAAACCGCACAGATCATGCCGTAATCAGGCTGGCTGGTTACGGCGCCTCCATCGCCATCGCCGGATACCTATGGGGTTTCGTTCTTCCAGTCAACAAGCCGCTGTGGACCGGCTCCTACGTGCTTTACACGGCAGGGCTGGCCGCACTTCTCTTTGCCCTGCTCATTTACATCACGGACCTGAAGGCTTACAAGAAATGGACGCCGCTTTTTTCGGTCTTTGGAATGAATCCTCTGCTTCTTTTCATCCTCTCCGTTGTCTGGGCGAAAACCCTGCGCCTGTTGATTCAAATTCCCGACGACAATGGCCAAATGATTTCCGGAAGTATCTGGCTCTACCAGCATGTCTTTGAACCTCTGGCAGGCCCCATGAACGGATCGCTTTTATTCGCGCTTGCGCATGTCATCCTTTTCTGGCTGATCGGTTATGTCCTTTACAGGAAAGCCATTTATGTCAAAGTTTAGAATTCCTCTCATGATTCAGGCACAGAGGTAAGAGGCACAAAGGGGCAAAGGCACAGAGGGACAAAGTAAAAACAACAAATCGGTTTTTTCAAACCTTTATTAGTTGGAAAACACTTCAAAATGCTAACCGTTCTGCTTCTCTGTGCCTTTGCTCCTTTGTGCCTCTGTGCCTTTGTTTTTTTGTGCCTTTAATCAAACTTTATCCTTGTCTGTTTTTTCAGATTTGGTAAAATGATTTCAACAAACCTGCCATTGCAGGTACAGGAGGTGCGCCCGCAAACACTTTAAGATCCCGAAAATCAAATAAATCAAGCCGAGGAGCGAATGCATGACGAATGGAAAAAAGAACAAAGCGCAGACGGCAACGGAAGAAACGGCTAAAACGTCAGGTAAAGTTCCGGAGAAATATTTTGTGGTGGATACCAGCGCTCTGGAATACGGCATGGATGTATTTGAAAAACTGCGTCAGGGAGGTCGAAATTGCGTTTTGATCCCTTATGCAACCTGGGAAGAACTCGACAGTCACAAAACCGGCAACGACTTCAAAGCGGATATCGCACGCAATGTGATCCGCAATGTTCGCAATCTCTTCCGGTCCAAAGATCATTCCGTACGTTTTTTTCATTACGATTTCAACCTGGCGAAAGATGCCGACCTCAAAATCGACAAAAATGATCACTGCATCATTGCCACGGCGCTCAACGCAAAAAAGAAACTGAACAAATCAAAAGTCATTCTTGTTACACAGGACGCAGCGCTGGAAACGCTGGCTTTGAATTTCGGTCTGGATGTTCAGTCCGTCCAGATGGACCAGACGGATGTTAAACACCAGCACACGGCCCGCACCACGATCAATTTACAGCGAAACTGGATTGCCGACAAAACCTTCCCGGTCAAGCTGCCCGAAGCAAGGCTTACCGCGCAACTGGGCCAGATGCGGCAAAACGAAGGTATCGTCTGCTACTGCGACATGGACGGCGTCTGGGGACCGGCCTTTGCCGCCGTTCGCAAAGGCGATCATTTCCGCATCATTGAAAAAGACATCCACCTGCTGGGCGTGCGTCCCAGATCCAATAACGGAGATATCAACTGGGGTCAGTTTATCGCCATGGATCTGTTGCGCGATGCGTCCGTCCCGCTGGTTGCGCTGACCGGCAAGGCGGGAACCGCCAAAACCTTTCTGGCGCTTCTGGCCGCTTTCGAACAGTCTTCCAATTACCGGCAGATTCTGGTCAGCCGCGCGACGATTCAACTGGGCAACAAGGACCGGCTGGGCTATTCGCCGGGCGACATCGACGCCAAGATGAAACCCTGGATGCATCCGATTTACGACAACATCAACGCGATTAAGGAACTCGTTGACAAAATGATGAAGGAAAAGATCAATGACTGGCTGGCCAACGGCAAAATCGAGATGATGGATCTGGACAAGATCCGCGGCCGGTCCATCCAGAAGTGTTTCGTTATTGTCGACGAAATTCAGAATCTCCCTCCGTCGCATGTCAAAGCCATCGCCACGCGCGGCGGCGAGGGGACTAAAATGGTCTTCACCGGCGATTTTTCGTACGACCAGATCGACGTGCCCTGGCTCGACGAACGTTCCAACGGGCTTTCGGTCCTCAACGCAAAAATGTCCGGCAGCCGCCTTTTCGGCAGTGTGTATCTGGATCAGGCCATTCGTTCGGAGCTGACCAGGGAAATCCTGGAGAGATGGTAAAGACAGGCAGATGGAAGTGACGGATACCGGAGGATGATCATTTGAAAAACCTGTCCGTAAGAATATCGATTCTGTTCCTGATATTGTTTTTCCTGTCATCCGAGGCATTGTGCAGGGATTACCCGCTTCACCGGGCAGCCCGGCTGGGTGACATCAACCAGCTCAGGATTCTCCTTGATCAGAGTTATGATATCAATACGCGGGACGGAAACGGATACACCGCCCTGTATTCAGCGGCAGGCGCCGGGCAGACGGAAACCGTAAAAATGCTTCTGCAGAGGGGAGCCCGCACAGAAATACCTGATAATTTCGTCGGCTACACGCCCCTGGTGCAGGCCGCTTTTTCCGGTCACAAAGAAACCGTCAAAGCGCTTATAGACGGAGGAGCAAACACGGACCAGGCCATTGCCCGGCTGGAAGCCTATCCTTCTCACTCCTCGGACGCCTACAAGGCGAAAGCGGGTATCAAACTGATTCAGAAGCTCATACCGAAAGAGGAAACCGCGTCGTCTTCCTCTATCTCCCGGGAAGATCTGAAAAGCATTGTCCAGGAAGCCGTAGAAGGCGCCGTGAAAGAAAAGAAGAAAAGCACAAAAGCCTCCACGGCATCCTCATCCGAAATCGATCATCCGGTTTTCAGCTCCGCCGAAACCATCATGGGCGAAAACGATCTCGCCGTCATCATCGGTATAGAAGGTTACAGCAGCCTGCCGAAGTCGGATTATTCCTTTGATGACGCATCGCTGGTCAGGAAATATGTCAGAGCGCTGGGAATCAGGGAAAGAAATATAGAATTTATTACGGATGAAAAGGCCACGCTGTCCGGTCTTACAAAATCGCTTGAAGTGTGGCTTAAGAACAAAGCCAAAGACAACAGCAGGGTAATTGTATATTATTCCGGGCATGGCGCACCTGATCCGGTATCCGGAGAATCGTATCTGGTTCCTTATGACGGAGATCCGGACTATCTTTCCGTAACGGGCTATCCGTTGAAAAAATTGTATTCAACCCTCGGACGATTAAATGCGAAGGAGGTCATGATCATTATTGATGCCTGCTTTTCCGGTTCGGGCGGAAGGAGCGTTCTCGCCAGGGGGGCGAGACCTCTTGTGATGATGAAGGAAACAACGTCTCTGCCGTACCCTCATCTTGCCGTCCTGACGGCCGCGCAGGCAAACCAGATTTCCACTTCTTCCCCGGAGAGGGGTCATGGCGTCTTTACCTATTATTTTCTGAAAGCCATCAAGGATGGCAGGAAAAACCTTTCCGAAATTTACCTGTACATGAAACCGCTGGTGGAAGATGAAGCCAAAGCGCTTAACGTGAATCAAAGCCCTTTCTTAAACCCAGCATCGGAAAAAGTCAGCGGAAAATTTTACCTGAGGAAATGAACGAATTTTTTCCGGCAGATGTTAATGTCTTAAGAACATGACATCATGTAAATTATACTTGACATATTATCAAGTATACATTACATTCCTTCCATGATAGAGAATAAGCTCAAAATTGCCCGGGTAACCAACGGGAATCTGACGCAGGCGGAAGTGGCTGAAAAAGCGGGCTGCTCCCGCCAGACCATCAACTCCATCGAAAACAACAAGTTTATTCCTTCGGTGGAGCTGGCGCTGCGTATCGCACATCTGCTGAATGTGCGCGTGGAGGACATTTTTTTTCTGTCTCAAAAATAAAAGGGATGGAAATTGGAATAAGGGGATTCCGCCCTTTGTTCCGTAAAGGAAAGAGGAAGAACATTATGGATGAAATCTGGATCATGCGCGGTATCGTAATCCTCACGACCCTGGTCTATGTTGTTTTTTATGTGATTGACCGGCGGACCATCGTCGATGAACGCGAAAAACTGATTCAGCTCAAGGCGGCCAGCCTCCAGCAGCAGGTAGCGCTTTACGGTCTGATGATCATTGTCGCGGTCTATCTGTATCATCCGGTGCTAAACGCGATGTATCCGATTCTTGTGTTTGCATTGTCGTCCATTTACACGTATATGATCGGCGTTTTTTATTACCGCCGGAAAATGTAAGGCCCTGCGGATGATTAATGGATATGCCGTTTGGGCGACTTCCAGCGCTCCGGCCGGAATAATCGCCGGACAACCGTCCGACTATTAAAGAGAGGTTATAAACATAATGAAAGAAAAACAACCAGCGCCAGTAACAACAAAATCAAAAGTCCGGGAATTTTTAGAGTCAATCTTTTTTGCCGTTGTGATCGCCGCATTCATCATTTCGTTTATTGTCCAGGCGTTCAAAATACCGTCCGGCTCAATGATTCCGACCCTGCTGGTCGGCGATCATTTATTTGTCAACAAATTCATATACGGGGTGAAAATTCCGTATTTCCGCAAAACCATCATCCCGGTCACCGATCCCAAAAGAGAGGATGTGATTGTATTCATCTTCCCGCAGGATCGCTCCAAGGATTTCATCAAGCGCGTCATCGGCGTGGCCGGAGACAAAATTGAAATGAAAAACAAAAAACTGTTCATCAACGACAAACCTTACGCGGACCGGTACGGTGTGTATGATGATCTGAACATTCATACGGCCCAGATGGATCCGCGCGATAACTTCGGTCCCGTTGTTGTTCCCAAGGATTCTCTTTTTGTAATGGGAGATAATCGCGACCACAGCCTGGACAGCCGCTTCTGGGGATTCGTCGATTTGAAAGACGTTCAGGGAAAGGCCTTTATTCTGTACTGGTCCTGGGACAGAGAGGCAAAAAATGTCCGCTGGGGAAGACTGGCGCAACTCATCAAATAGTAATCACAGGAAAGGGCGGCTGGAAAATTTCCAGCCGCCCTTTTTTTATTCGCCTGACAATCCGCAATTTATTCGCAGAAAGCGAAGCGGCATGTTTATTTTTTCCCGTACCCGATGGCTTTTGCCGATTCGGCGATGGCCGGCAAGACCGCCGGGTCGTCAATCGTGGAGGGCACCACATAGTCTTTGCCGTCCACAATCTTGCGCATCGTGCTGCGCAGGATCTTCCCGGATCGGGTTTTGGGCAGCGCCTTGACCACGGCAGCTTCCTTAAAACAGGCCAGCGCGCCCAATTCATTGCGCACCATCTGCACCAGCTCCGCTACG
Organism: Smithellaceae bacterium; assembly: GCA_963682015.1. Classification (GTDB taxonomy): domain Bacteria; phylum Desulfobacterota; class Syntrophia; order Syntrophales; family Smithellaceae; genus UBA8904. Next base: position 1,967,461 of record OY820932.1, read on the forward strand.
ATATCTTCCGGCTTGCGGTCCACACCGGCTTTCAAAACGACAAAACCCACCGGCACCTGGCCTTTGAGCTGGTCGTCCGCGCCCAGAACCGCGCATTCGGCAACGTCCTTGTGTTTGGAAACAATTTCTTCCATCGCACCCGTGGAGAGGCGATGTCCGGCTACGTTGATGACATCGTCAATGCGTCCCATGATGTAAATATATCCGTCCAGGTCATAGCGGCCGCCGTCGCCCGTTACATAGTAGCCGGGACGTTCGGTGACATACTCCAGATAGCGTTTATCGTCTTTCCACAGCGTCGGCAGGCAGCCGGGGGGAAGAGGCAGTTTGATGACGACCGCTCCTTCTTCGCCATTGGGCAGGGCTTTGCCGTCCAGATCCTGAATCTGAACGTTATAGCCGGGAACCGGCTTGGTAGGCGAGCCGGCTTTGATGGGAAACTTTTCGATGCCCATGCAGTTAGCGGCAATCGGCCAGCCGGTTTCGGTCTGCCACCAGTGATCGACCACGGGAATCTTCAGCATGTCGCTGGCCCAGTGGTACGTATCGGGATCGAGGCGTTCACCCGCCAGGAAAAGATAGCGCAGGCAGGCGATGTTGTATTTTTTCAGGTAATCACCGTTAGGATCTTCTTTTTTGATGGCGCGAAACGCCGTAGGCGCCGTGAATAAAACGGATACTCCGTGCTGGGAAATCACCCGCCAGAAAGCGCCGGGATCGGGCGTGCCCACAGGCTTGCCCTCATACAGGATCGTCGTGCAGCCATAAAGCAGCGGTGCATAAACAATATAAGAATGTCCGACCACCCAGCCCACGTCTGAGGCAGCCCAGAAGACCTCGCCGGGGTTCACACCGTAAATATATTTCATCGACCATTTCAGGGCCACTGCGTGGCCGCCGTTATCGCGCATGACGCCCTTGGGTTTCCCGGTTGTGCCGGAAGTATAGAGAATATAGAGTGGATCGGTTGCCGCCACCGGCACGCAAGCCGCCGGTTTTGCTCCTTTTACAAAATCATCCCAGTCGATATCCCGGCCGGCAATCAGGTCTGCTTTTATCTGCGGGCGCTGATAGATCACGCACTTCTTAGGTTTGTGCGCAGCGATTTTAATCGCTTCGTCCAGAAGGGGTTTGTAAGCCAGAACTTTTTTGCCTTCAATCCCGCAGGAAGCGGAAATGATCATTACCGGTTTTGCGTCGTCAATGCGGATGGCCAGCTCATTGGGGGCGAACCCGCCGAAAACGACGGAGTGCACCGCCCCGATGCGGGCGCAGGCCAGCATCGACATCATGGCTTCCGGAACCATCGGCATGTAAATAATCACCGTGTCGCCTTTGGCGACGCCTGCTCCGGTCAGCGCCCCGGCGATCCGGGCAACCTGATCAAGGAGTTCTCCGTAAGTGATTTTTTTAACGGTATCGGTGACGGGGCTGTCGTAAATAACGGCTACCTGATCTTTCCTTCCTGACTGGACCTGATAGTCGAGCGCGTTGTAACAGGTATTGAGTTCGCCACCGGTAAACCAGCGGTAAAACGGTTTGTTGGTATCGTCCAGAACTTTATCCCATTTTTTCGTCCACTGGATGGCTTCGGCTGCATTTCCCCAGAACACATCGGGCTGGTTGATCGACTGCTCAAACATATCTTTGTACTTCAAAGAATTCGACATACCCCCTCCTTATGATATTGTATTGATTATAAGCGGTAGCAAAAGCCGCAGACGCTGTCAAGAATATACCCTCCGTGAAAAAGATTTTCCTGAAACGGTTCTATTGTCACGGCTCTTCGCATAGGATATAGAAGCGGACATGATCAAGGACGCCGATGAAATAAAAAGCCTTTTAAACCGTAGTCTGCTTTCCTGGTACAGTCGACACAGGCGAGTGCTCCCCTGGCGGGAAACGAAAGACCCCTACCGCATCTGGATCTCGGAAATCATGCTTCAGCAAACCCGCGTGGATACCGTCATCCCTTACTACCGGCGATTTTTAAAAGCCTTTCCCGACGTTTTTGCGCTGTCCCGTGCTACTCTGCAGGAGGTGCTTAAGGTCTGGGAAAACCTGGGCTATTACTCCCGCGCCCGGAACATTTTTGCCGCCAGCCTCGTCATCGTTCACCAATTTGACGGCCGCATCCCCGATACAGCGGAAACCATTAAAACCCTTCCGGGCATAGGAAATTACACCGCCGGAGCCATCTTGAGCATCGCTTTCAATAAAGCTGTTCCCGCGGTGGACGGCAACGTACGCCGGATTTTGTGTCGGGTTTTCGCCATCCGCAAACCGATGGACAATCCGGAAGAGCAAAAAAAGCTGTTTGATCTGGCGGCATCGATCATCCCCGCCCGAAACCCCGGTGATTTCAACCAGGCGCTGATGGATCTGGGCGCGACGATCTGCCGGGCAAAAAAACCCGCCTGCGACGCCTGCCCTCTTTCATCGATCTGCCGCGCCCGTCTCGGTGATTTACAGAATATTCTGCCGGTGCCCCGGAAGACTTCCGCTATTCCCCGCAGGATTGCGGGGGCCGCCGTTATCCGCAACTCCAGAGGTCTCCTGCTGGTCGTGCAGCGGCCGGCCACGGGGTTGCTTGCTTCCCTGTGGAAACTGCCCGGCAGCTTCTTCAAAGACGGAGCAAACATGAAAAATGCGCTCAGGCGCATGGTAAAGGAAGAATCAGGTCTGGTCATTCGGGCAGGAGAACAACTCGCCTCGGTCGATCACATATACACGCACTTTCGCGCAACGCTCCATGCTTTTGAATGCAGAATCATGAAAGGCGAACCCAAAGCGCTTTCCTGTCAGAACTGGCGCTGGGCGTCTCCCGCAGACTTACGGAAACTGCCGATGTCCAAAATCGACCGGATGATTCTGAAAGCGGTCTCGCCTGACGAAAAATAATCCGTCAATCCCTTTCCGGGAAACCGGGATCAAATCTCCAGGATCAGGCCGTCATAAGCCAGATAAACTTCCATGCTGGAATTTTTTTCGATGATGGACAGATATTTGCGGGTACTCTCCAGAAATTGATCCAGTGCCTCATCGTTCAATGTATGTTCATGATGAAAGAGGCATAGATGCTTGACTCCCGCCCGTAATGCCAGCTCCACTCCCACGAGATTGTTGGAGTGTCCCCAGTTTTCCTTGGCGAGAACGGAATCCAGAAAGTCATACTGCGCGTCGAAAATCAGGATATCCGCATTCCTGAAGAAATCAATGAATCGATACCGGTCTTCCTGCGCTTCTTCTTTGTGCTCTGAGTCGGTTGAGTAAACCGCCTTTTTCCCCTCTTTCAGAAAGCAATATCCATAAGAGTCTCCGGGATGACACTGTTTTGTTGCTGAAACTTCCGTTCCCGCGATGCTGTATACATTTCCCGGTCTAAGGACATGGAAAGAGATATCCGCTTTCATGTCGCAAAGCGGAATGGGAAAGTACGGCTCCATCTGCTGATTGATAAATGCCTGCTCCATATTCGCGTGACAGCCATACAGATGAATGCGGTTCCCCGGGATGAAAGCCGGCGTAAAAAACGGGAATCCCTGAATATGATCCCAGTGCAGATGGGATATGAAAATATGAAAAACGTTCGGCAGATTGTTCTCTCCGGCCGCTCTGGCTGACATATAATGATTCCCGAAGTCCCTCAATCCCGATCCCGCGTCGCAAAGTATGAATTCCCCGCCCGCGACAATTTCCACGCAGGACGTATTTCCTCCATAACTTTCCCGCACGGAAAAGGGCAATTCCTTGCGGACGAAAGTTTGAATGGCGTCGTCCGTTTCCAGCGTGAAAGGACGCGAAGCCTTAATCGCCTTGAATATTTTCGACTCATTGATTTTGCTGGTGATGGAAGTCGGCAACGATCCCCGGGTGCCCCAGAAACGAACCTGCATAGCATTCCTTTTGTATTTTTTTTGCGATTCGACCGGCCGACAACCAGCCGGCAATCCCCGACAGCGGCGCTGTCGGGGACGCACGATCCTGTTGCGACCGGTTGCGTACTGACCGTCAGGCCGCGCCACCACCCGGACCGGTGACAAAACCTTTGGACGGCGCTCCCGTGTCCGCGGGCGTGCCGGCGATCTGCGCAAGATATGCGGCGCCCAGTTTCTGGATGTGATCGCTCACATTGTCAAAGTAATTAAAGTGAATCTGTTCTTCGTCGGTAATGGTTTCGAAAAGCTTCATGCTGATGCTGTCGCCGTTTTCCCGGCAGACCAGCAGAAACTGATTGTAGGCGTCAATCGTGTCGTCTTCCAGTTTGGCGTCAAAGGGAAAAACGGCCTCGATCTTCTGGGCTTTCTGAACTTTGGCGTCCGGCTCGGATGAAGGCTCTCCCCCCAGCTCCTTGATGCGTTCGGCAAACATTTCCGCGTGGCGCATTTCATCGATTGCTATGAGCTTGACCTTGGCGGCCAGATCGCCGTAATCCATGTCATCGAGGTTATAGTGCTGATTCATGTACTGATGGATGGCGTAAAGCTCCATGGACCGGGCCTTGTTTAAGACATCGATAACCTTCTTTTTTCTTGCATCGCGCATATCCTGTGCCATAGCAACCCTCCTTTGTGAATTTATGATACCTCTTCAAAGTAAGCATCCGTAATTCCTTCCAGAAGCTGAAAAGTCCTGACCCTGACCACAATTACCTCCGCGGCGGGATTAAGAAAAAAATCCTCCATATCCGGATGCCGCGCAAGGAGCACTTTCTTCAAAGCGTCTTTTCTCTGCTCGCCCATGCCGCTCAGGAAAGTACCGCCAACGGTCAGCGCTCTCGTCTGGACACTGTGATCTCTTTCACTTACCTCCCGGGAATCGATGAGCAGGCTGACGGACGGATTCACGGAAAGATTCCGATATTTTTTTGTGTTTTTAAGAGTCGCCATGTAAATCTCACGGCAGTCATCATCCGTCGCATACTTCATCAATGAACAGTGTGGTTCTCCTTCCGACACGGTAGCCAGAACACAGAACCTGTTTATCCGGATCAGATCTCTTACTTGTTTGCGCATATACCGCTCCTTCACATCAGGGGAATTTAATTATTCAATTCTAACACAGGATCATATAAAATATTAAGAAGGTTTTTTGATACAAATTTTTCCTTTTTGTTATACCTGAAAAGCGGGCGGCCGGTCCATTAAAAAACATGGATTGAAATAGTTCAATAAATAGTTATAATAACAGGAAATTTCTTTATCACAGGATTCAACCGATGAATGGAAAGAACCGTGCCGACATCAGAATCGGTGCCCATGTAAAAGTTGTACAGAAACAGGATCAGCGCACGGGTCGCCTAACCAGCGGCATCGTAAAAGACATTCTCACCCGGTCCGCCACGCACCCGCACGGCATCAAGGTTCGTCTGGAGAGCGGGATTGTGGGCCGGGTTCAGGAAATCGAGCAGGGGCCATGAAAAAAAATATCCATCTCCAGACACTCTGGGGTATTTTGCTTTCCATTGCCGGAATGATCCTCTGTTGCGGATGCGGCTCTTCGGGGTCCTCATCCGGTGCGCCAGGCACGACATCGAATTCGTCCGGCATGAAAGTCGCCGTCCTTTATGAGAGGGTATCGGACGGCATCGTCATCGGCAGGACCGCAAGCGACGTTCTTACAATATTCAACGACACCCGTGCCGAATTTATTTTCCGGGGTTTTTTCCGATGGGAACCGGTTCCCGAATCTCCGGATGCCGCACTGGCCGGATACTCCGCGGATTATGTGGCCGCCAAGGCCGTCGTCGGCTACACCTATCAGCAGTTGGGTAACGCCGTATCCGCAATCAAATCGGCCAGACCGGATACGCTGTTTATCGGCGCCGTCGCGGCTCAGCGTCTCAACCGGATCGAAGTCAACGACAAAACCGGCTCGGCCAATACGGCGGAACAGACCTGGGCCATGGCGCTGGATCCGGCAACCCTGGGCCTTGCGATGACCAAGGAGGAACTTCAGTGCCGGGCCGCCAAATTTCTGGGATGGATCAGTTCCAGCGCCTCCTGCCCCGCGGACTACGATCATGCAACGGCACCCGCTTTTTTCCCCGACATCACCAACGAAGCCTGGCAGGAGCTTCTTTTAAGCCGGGCAAAAAAGCAGATCGATCTCGGCGCCGACGGCATCTGGATTGACATGCTCTTTACCCAGGCGCGGCTGATCGAACTGATTACCTCCAATTCCAGTGATCCCGCTGTTGCCGCGGCTTATCAGGCCGCATCCAAAATCATCGATCAGATCCATGCTTACGGAACTTCCCAATACGGTAAAAGTGTTCTGGTCGGCACCTGGTTGTCTTTTCTGGAAATCGGTTATACCCCGGCTTCGTATCCTGCTGTCAATTTTGTAACAGCCAGCCCTTCCGCCGATGAAATCCTGAACGGCATTGATCGGAGTCAATGGACGTCAATAAAGTCCTCCGTCAAGGCGAAACTTGGTGAAACGCCGCTTTATGTGTTCATTGACTGGAACGGAAGCGCGACCGCTCCGCTGGGTGTCTTCAGCCAGAACCTCACCACCGGACAGCAGGAAAGCTGGCTGGAAGCCGCGGATAAGTTTTTCACTGAACAGAGCATCACTTTTATCTATCCCGTCCACGGCGGTACCTTTCCGACAAGCTCCGCAAAGCTTTCCTTTGGAAAATACAATGTCTACGACAGCCTTGCGCCGGAATTTGCAACCTACCAAAAAATCAAAAGCCTGGCACAGGCAAAATCCGCACAGTAACCTTTTTCTCCGGTTGATTTCTTTCTTGACAAAACCCGAAAGATTGGTTTTTTTAAACACAGATATGAAAACGCTGATTCTGACAAGACAGGATATTGAAAAGATTCTGACGCCCGCCGTGGCCAACGATACGGTGGAAAAAGCATTTCGGGCATATGGCGGCGGGCTTGTCGATATGCCGCCCAAAAGTTACCTGTATTTTCCCAAAGGGGACTTGCGCTCCATGCCCGCTTACGTGCACCTTAATAACCTGCACGCCGCCGGGATCAAATGCGTTACCGTCCATCCGCAAAATGCCGAACACAACCTGCCCACCGTCATGGCCGTTGTCATCCTGAACGATCCGCGCACGGGCTTTCCGCTCGCGATCCTGGACGGAACCTACCTTACCGGTATCCGCACCGGCGCCGCCGGGGCGGTTGCCGCCAAGTACCTGAGCCGTGAAGATTCCCGTGTCGCGGGATTTGTCGGCTGCGGCGCTCAGGCCCGCTCGCAACTGGAGTGCCTGGTCAACGTTCGCAGGATCAATAAAATCAAGATCTGGCAATTTCCGGGCGACAGGGCATGTTCGCTTGCCTTCCAGCGCTGGGCAAAGGAAACCTATGCCCTGGAAACCCTGCTTACCGACCGCATCGACGAAGTCACCCTGAACACGGATATCGTCATAACTTCCACACCGTCGCGTACTCCGCTGGTAAAACAGGTTTCCCCGGGAACCCACATCAATGCCATCGGCGCGGACGCCCAGGGAAAGCAGGAAATTGATCCCCGGGTATTGAAGCAGGCAAGAATTGTCATTGACGACTGGGCGCAGGCTTCCCACTCCGGAGAAATTAACGTGCCCCTGAGCCGCAGGCAAATCAGCAAAAAACACATCTACGGAGAGCTGGGAGACATTGTGGCCGGAAAGAAGAAGGCCAGAAAGTCCGCCGAGGAGATCACCCTTTTTGATTCAACCGGATTGGCCATTCAGGACATTTCCTGCGCCTTTATCGTTTACCAGGCGTTAAAAAACAAAAGAGGCATTGCCGGCGTCAAACTGTTTTAACCGCCGGCGGCAGATTTATATGATGCCTGCGATTTCGATAATCATCACCTCCCCATCTATGTTCCTGATTTTCCATTTTTCCATTTTATGTTATATGAATAATGCAAGATGGTTGATCCATTGTGGCTCGCTGTTGTGTCGTAGTAATATATTCTTTCCGGTACTTGGCTTGACAGGTAATGTCAGATTCTATCCATTTGTGATCAAATCGTGTAAGGCCTGATACTTTTTTAGTCTTTCCAGTATCTTCTCATGTAAAAAGGCCGGAAAAGGGAACGCATGACCCACCCGATGAAATACGAAGATCTCGTGACCAGGATGCAGGTCCTGGAAGAAGAACTCCGGACAATCAGAGCGGAAAAAGAAGCGTTTCGCAGCGAAGCGGAAATTTATGAAAATCTTCTGAACATGGTTCAGACCGCCGTTACCATCACGCGGGCAAATGACGGTGTTTTTCGTCTTGTCAATGAGACCTTCTGCCAGCTGACCGGTTATTCCCGCGATGAGGTTCTGGGACAAAAATCCACGGATCTGAATCTGTTTGCCGCCTCCGCCGACCGTGAAAAACTGGGTGTTGCCTTGCGGCAAAACGAGCATCTGGAGAATGTCGAGGTCAACTACCGGACCAGGGACGGTCACATCCTGGAGACCATCATCACTGTTTCATTCATTCAGTACAGGGACGAACGCTGTGTGATGCTCAGTGCCACTCCCATCGGCAGTCTGAAAAAGGCCAAGAGTGAACTTCAGGAGCGGGAAGAGCAATATCGGCTTTTGGTGGAAACAGTGAATGAAGGCATCTGCATCACGCAGGATGGTTTCTTCCGCTTTGTCAATAACAAGATTCAAAAGTTGCTGCAGTATACCGAAGAAGAAATGCTGAAGCTCCATCTGAAGGACATCACTCATCCCGAGGACCGCAATCTTGTTGTATCCCGGCAGCTGCGGCGCCAGAGCGGTGAGCAACCGCCGCCGGTATATGAATTTCGCCTCCTGGACCGCAACGGCCAGATTGTCTGGGTGGAAACACACGCGGTAAAGATCAGATGGCATGGTTCACCGGCGGTATTGAGTATGCTGACCAATTTGACGGAGCGGAAGCAATACGAGGAGAAGCTTCGTCAGAGCGAGGAGAGCTACCGGAATATCATGGAACTGGCTCCGGATGTCATTACGATCACCGGGCTTGAAGACGGACGTTACAAGCAGGTCAATCACGCCTTTACGGAAGTAACCGGCTTTACGGCGGAGGAAGTGGTGAACCGAACCATCAGGGACATCAATATTTACGTCAATCCGAATGACCGGCATCTGATTGTTGACGCCATCCGTGATCACGGACAGGCAAGGGGCCTGCAGATCGATTACCGGGGAAAATCCGGTGAAAGGATTAAAGGGCTTATTTCCGCCTGTCCGATCATGTTTCAGGGAGAGATGTGCATGATGTTCATCGCGACGGACATCACCCATCTCGCGCAGGCCCAGCAGGCCCTGCGTGCCAGTGAAGAAAAATATCGCACCATTATTGACCAGATGGAAGACGGTTACTTCGAGGTCGACCTCGAGGGCAATTTTACCTTTGTTAATGATGCGGAGTGCAAAATCCTCGGTTATTCCAGGGATGAATTGATCGGAATGAATTTTCGACATTATCTGTCTGAAAAAAGCGCTCAAAAAATATCCAGACTCTTCGGCCATCTTTATCGGACGGGTATTCCCGTGAAGGCACTGGATCTTGAAGTGATCAGAAAAAACGGGTCAAAGGGCTTCCATGAAGTATCGGCAGTTCTGATCAAGGGCACCGAAGGCAGTGCGACCGGAGTCAGGGGAATATGCCGGGATATTACAGAGCGCAGGCAGGCGGAGGAAGAAAAGCAGCGGCTGGAAGATCGTTTGAATCGCGCGAAGAAAATGGAGGCTCTCGGCCAGCTGGCCGGTGGTGTTGCGCATGACCTGAATAATGTTCTTGGCGTACTGACCGGTCATTCGGAACTGCTTTTGCTGGAAATACCCGAAGGGCAGAGGGGCCGCCGGCATGTTGAAAAGATCATGCAGTCCACGGAAAAGGGAGCGGCAATCATTCAGGACCTTCTCACGCTGGCCAGACGGGGGGTAACATCCTCGGAAGTAATCAACCTCAACGATATCATCTTTGTCTTTCTCAATACCCCGGTATTCGAGAAGATGCAGCTTTTGAATTCCCATGTAACTTTCAGAACCGCGCTTGACCCCAATCTTTTAAACATCAAAGGCTCTCCCGTTCACCTGGAAAAAACATTGATGAACCTGGTCTCCAATGCGGCGGAATCCATTTCCGACAGTGGAGAAGTTACCATTCGGACGGAAAACCACTACCTGGACAAATCCATCATGGGCTATGATGAGGTCAGGGAAGGGGATTACGCCGTTGTGACCGTATCCGATACGGGAACGGGCATCCCCGCCGAACATATCGAGAAAATATTTGAACCGTTTTACACCAAGAAGATTATGGGTAGAAGCGGAACCGGTCTGGGGCTGGCCATTGTCTGGGGAACGGTCAAGGATCACAACGGATATATCGATGTTCAGTCCAGGGTTGGAGAGGGAACCACCTTTACGCTTTATTTCCCAGTGACGCGTGAAAGCAGGACTGCGCGGCAGCAGAAGTTGCCCGTCGAACAATACATGGGCAGGGGGGAATCCATTCTGGTGGTGGATGACATTCCCGAGCAGCGCGAAGTGGCGTCCGGACTGTTGAAAAGACTGGGATATAAGGTCCACGCCGTGTCCGGCGGGGAAGAGGCGCTGGAATATCTTAAGAGCAACAGGGCCGATATCCTTGTTCTGGACATGATCATGTCACCCGGCATCGACGGCCTGGAAACATATCGAAAGGTTCTTGAAATCAGTCCACGGCAGAAAGCGATCCTGGTAAGCGGCTTTTCGGAGACGGATCGTGTCCGGGAGGCTCAGAAACTGGGCGCAGGCGCCTATGTCAAGAAGCCCTATTTGCTGGAAAAGATCGGCGTAGCCATTCGGGACGAGCTAAACCGCTGATTGCTATATACCGGGCAATCATCTCATCATTCGACCTGCAATTTCCTTACGAAGAGCACACAACAGGCAGACAGGCTTCATCTGTTTTTTCGCCTCCGCCTACCCGGGGTTCCACTCCGGGAGAAATCCATGTCCCGGGTGCAACGAGGAATCTTTACGATTTCTCGTCGCTGCGCTCCTTCGTATAACAGAGTAAATCGAATATGCCATAATCATGTAATCTGAGTTTATGATTGACATACCAGACCGCTTTTCCTATATTCTTCCGGCGGGGAAACGGATTCCCAAACCCCATGCCGGCTCACACGGACTTCTGCTGATGCGGCAGCGCCGGCTGATACCAGGAGATATTCCAGTTGAAGCACATCATCACCACTCTCAGCGAATTTGAAGGAACGGCATTGCTTGCAAAGGCGGGCATTCCCGTTATTGAAAATGTTCTGGTTCAGAACGAAAACGAAGCTGCGGCGGCAGCTATCAAACTGAGCTTTCCGGTCGCGCTCAAGATTTGTTCCGAAGCCGTCCCGCACAAAACTGACCGGGGCGGCGTCATTCTCAACATCCGCGATGCCGAAGGCGTAAAGCAGGCCATCCTGGAAATGAAAAGCCGGTTTGCCGATCTTCCCCACGCGTTTCTGATCCAGAAGATGGCAAAACCCGGAACGGAACTCATTCTTGGAGCCAGGCGCGACCCGGTTTTCGGCCCGGTGATTCTCGTCGGCATCGGCGGCATCTTCACCGAAATCTTCCGCGACAGCGCCATCGACCTGGCCCCCGTGGACGAACAGGGTGCTATGTCCATGCTCAACCGTTTGAAAGGCGCCGCATTGCTCAAAGGATACCGCGGGCAGGCGCCGCTTGACACGACCGCAATCGCTTCGGCCGTTTCGTCCCTGTCGCGCCTGATCGCGGAAAGGCCGGACATTCTGGAAATCGACGTGAATCCCCTGATTGCAACTCCTGCCGGAGTTGTAGCGGTTGACGCCCTGGTGCGTCTTGACGGCTCTCCCGCCGCCGCAACCCGCAAACATCCCGATCCGGCAACCGCCGCGCCGTTTTTTCAACCGTCGTCCATGGCCGTCATCGGCGCTTCCAAAAGCCCCGGAAAAGGCGGCAATATCATTTTGCGTAATTTGCAGAAGGCGGGTTTCAAAGGCGCCATTTATCCCATCAATCCGACGTGCAGGGAAATCCTGGGTCTCCCCGCATATGCCAGGGTTCGCGACGTGCCTGGGCCCGTGGATCTGGCCATGATCGTGATTCCCAAAACCGCTGTGTCCGAAGCCATTGAAGACTGCGCCGCCAGAGGCGTCACCAACATTATCCTAAGCACGGGCGGTTATTCGGACATGGGCGAGGAAGGTGCAAAAGAACAGAAAGCCGTTGTCGATCAGGCGCACAAAGCAGGCATCCGCCTCATGGGACCCAACAGCATCGGTACGCTCAATCCGGCCGCGGGGATGGCCACATCCATTGTCGGCCTTGATCCCATCAAGAGTGGCGGCGTCTCTATTATCGGCCAGTCCGGTGTTTTCTCCTCCGGCTGGGCACGCTGGATTGCGGACACCAGACCTTTCGGGCTGGCCAAAGTGGCCTGCATCGGTAACAAGGGTGACATCAACGAAAGCGATCTTCTGGAATACCTGACCGGGGACGATAAGACCACCACCGTCGGCATGTACCTGGAAGGGATTATTGACGGCAGGCGCTTTATCCGCTCTGCAACCGCCGCCTGCAAGCGAAAGCCGGTGGTTGTGATGAAAGCCGGCCGCAGCGAAGCCGGAGCGCTGGCCGTGGCCTCGCATACCGGGTCGCTGGCCGGATCGGATGCCGTCTTTGACGCGGTCTGCCGCCGGACGGGACTGGTGCGAGTGCACAACTCCGAAGCATTTTTCGATACACTGGCGGCATTTGAAAAGCTCCCGCTGCCTCAGGGTAATCGTCTTGGCGTTTTGTCCATCACAGGTATGGGCTGCGTGGCCGCGACGGACGCTGCCGAATATTACAATATTGCATTACCGGCTCTTCAGCCCGAGACGCTCACGAACCTGCGCCAGGTTATGCCGCCGTGGGCGCCGGTGCGCAATCCCATCGACACCTGGTCGGCCATCGAACAGCACGGCTCGAAAAAAGCCACCAGCCACATCGCGCAAAGCCTGATGGAGCAAAAAGACGTGGATGCGCTGCTCATCACCTTTGTGCTCATGCCGGAAAGCATGTTTGACATTCCCGAGGCATTTGCGGAACTCTTTCGCCGCCATCCTGAAAAACCGGTATTTGCCAGCTATTACGGCGGCACAGCAAGGGAAATCAATCACATCCACGAAGGATTCGCCAAACTGGGCGTGCCCTGTTATCCCACGCCGGAGCGCGCCATCTTTGCCTTTTCGCGCATGGTGGAATACGCCCGCTTCCGAGGTGCTATTCGCAAGTGAATTCAGTGAATGCCCCCCCTTTTTTAAAGGGGGGGCCGGGAGGATTTTTACAAGCAGGGAAATACCTAAAAATCTCCCCGGACGTAAAGAAAAAAAATAAGCTGGTTGTTTTGAGATCGGATAAGACCTCCCCTCTCTGGAGAGACGGTGTTGCAATTCTAATAATGGTCATTCCGAACGCATGTGAGGAATCTTAAAGATCCCTCGTTGCACTCGGGATATAGATTTCTCCCTTCGGTCGAAATGACGTAAAAATGGAGGATGTCAGAGACTACAGCTTCTTTCCGTTTGTCTCTCCCCTCTCTCAACGGGAGGGGCAAGGGTGATCGTGCAGGTGCACTCATCATGTTTAATCCTCCCCTCCCTGGATGGGAGGGGCTGGGGGAGGGTGAAAACAAACATTAAGGAGGAAAAACGATGGAAGGCTGGAAGGAAGAGGAAATCAAAGACAGACGACTGATGGCGCCCTGCGGCCTGTATTGCGGCACCTGCGGCGTTTACATCGCCACCCGGGACAAAAACGAAAAATTCCGGGAAGTCATGGGCAACCTTTACCAGACCAAGCCTGATGAAACGGCTTGCCTGGGCTGCATGCAGGCCGACCCGCCCGAACAGCTTTACGGCTACTGCAAGATGTGTGAAATCCGCAACTGCGTCCGGGGCAAGGGGTTCTATTCCTGCCACCAGTGCGACCAGTGGCCCTGCGACATGATCAAGAATTTCGGCCTGGCCACGGGACGCCGCGTGATGCAAAGGACGATTCCGATCTGGCGCGCCAAAGTCGCTGAACTGGGCAACGAAAAAGGCTCCGAGGAATGGGCACGTTCGGAACTGGAACGCTACCACTGTCCCTTCTGCGGCAAGCCGCTCTTTCGCGGCGCCAAACGCTGCCGCGCCTGCAAAAAGGAAGTTGCCGAACTGCTGGATGGAACGCTGTAGAATGGACAATTCGACTTTTTTACACATAAACCTGCGCTGGTTTATGTGTCCTTCGATTGAACCAAAATATTCAGGAGTATTTAAGATCGTCCTGTTGCCCAAGATAATTGTTCCAGCAGACAAAGTATTAGAGAAATTATCGGATAGAGAGCTATGAACCTGAAAAGAACGCTGGCAGTCTGGCTTGGCATTGCCGTCGCCGAAACGCTCCACGGGACGGTTCGCACTATCTTTCTGGTTCCAGTGGTCGGCGATCTTCCGTCCCGTCAGATCGGTGTTTTGACGGGATCGATCATTATTTTCGCTATTACCTTGTTGACGATCCGCTGGATCGGAACGGCAAACTTCAGGAACCGGTTGCAGGTCGGCGCTCTCTGGGTCGTCTTGACGGTCATCTTTGAAGTAAGCCTGGGCCTGGCTTTTGGTTTTTCACTTCAGAGAATTCTCTCCGATTACAACCTGGCGGCGGGCGGTTACATGCCGCTGGGACTGCTGTTCATGTTTTTTGCACCAGCACTGGCGGCAAAGGTGCGCGGCATCAAACCCTGACGGAACATTTTCACAGGTATTTATCGGTTCTGAAGCAATCAACATGATTGCTTCAGCAAAAAAAATCAGTTAAAAGAAACTCTGGACCCCAGCCTTTGAGACTGTGTCAGAATAGGAAAAAAAGTGGTCATTCACGCGAAGGCGGGAATCCAAAACTTTTTTATATTCATGGATTCCGGATCGCGCTTCGCTTGTCCGGAATGACGAAAATGAAATTGCGACACAGTCTCTTCGCCGAGAGTGACGACTGGAATGGAATGAGGACAAATGAAAATGATCATTCGCAATGAAACACCCGCGGATTTTGAAGCGATCACTCAGGTCACCGCCGAGGCTTTTCTAACGCTGGCGATCAGCCAGCATACGGAACAGTTCATTATCAAGGCGCTGCGCAGGGCCGGCGCTCTCACAATTTCGCTGGTTGCGGAAATGAACGGACAGGTTGTGGGCCACATCGCCTTTTCGCCCGTCACGATTTCCGACGGCACGGCCGACTGGCACGGGCTCGGCCCCGTTTCGGTATTGCCGAAGTACCAGCGGCAGGGCATCGGCAAGGCGCTGATTGCCGAAGGATTATCAAGGCTCAAAGCCATGGACAGTCTGGGCTGCGTTCTTGTCGGCCATCCGGAATACTACACAAGGCAGGGTTTTCGGAATATCCCGGACCTGATTCATGAAGGCGTGCCGCCGGAGGTATTTCTGGTCATGCCTTTTTATGAAAAATGCCCGAAAGGCGTTGTGCATTTTCACGAAGGCTTTGCGGCAACCTCTTAAACAACACCACCGGCAGTTTAAGAACGAGGCAGTCAAAATGCTATGCATTCATAGAAAAGAATTTCTCCTGTTCTTCACCATGTTTGTTTTACTGCTTGCGGCCGGATGCGTATCGGTTGGAAATATCGGGCAGGAAACGGATACCCCTGCGAAGCTCCCCGTCATCGATGCTCACACCCATTGCGTTTTCGACAATACAAAAGACAAAACAAGCGGGGTAATGCGTTCAAAAGAAGAATATCTGAAGGAAATGGCGGACAACCGCGTGGTTGGCGCTGTCGCTCATACCGGATACCTTGGAAATTATCATGAAGATCTGAAAAGCAGGAATGTTGTTTTCTGTTACGGGGCAGGCAATCAGATTGACGAAACGGAAGTTGAAAAAGATTTGAAATCCGGAAAATACGGCTGCATAAAAATTTACTTGGGATATATACATCGATACGCATTTGATGAAACTTACCGGGGACTTTACCGGCTGGCGGAAAAGTATGATGTACCCGTGGTCTTTCACACCGGCGATACCATCGATGCAAAAGCAAAGTTGAAATACGCCGACCCTCTGACGATTGACGAGGTGGCGGTTGATCACCCCGGCGTGCGGTTTGTCATCGCTCACTGCGGCAACCCGTGGATTAAAACCGCGGCCGAAGTGGCCTACAAGAACGCCAATGTTTATCTCGACCTGTCCGGCCTCATGGTGGGAAACCTCCATCAATATTCCATTGAAAACATCGATGAATATTTCGTCAAGCCGATTACCTGGACCTTTAACTACGTGGGTAATCCCTCGAAAATACTGTATGGGTCAGACTGGCCGCTGGTGGAGATGGGCCAGTATATCGAAACAACAAAGAAAGCGATTCCAAAGAAATACTGGAAAGCCGTTTTTCACGATAATGCCGCACGTGTTTTTAAATTGAAGCAGGCAAACTGATAAATATGATCCGTGACCGCGAATGCAGACATCCATTTCTATTCCGGATCGATCGTCCTTCGATAGAACCGGAATGTTTTAGAGAAGAAAGCATGACGTGCAGAACCTGATAGACGATATTCAGATATCTCCCTTCGGCCGATATGACAAAGTATTCATGAAATATCCGGTGCACCAGAATCAGGCAGATGTGGCATAATCATCAACCGGCGCAGGTAATGAATTGCCCGGGCAAAGAAAGGAGAACTTTATGAAACAGAGCACAAAGAAGAAGGCGGCGGTGCTGGCCAAAAAATGGGAAGCCCGCGTCATCAAGGGATCGTCTTTCAAAACCCTGACGGAGGAGTTGAAGAAAGACGCAAAGGATCTGGATGCAAAAGTGTATACCGGCTGGGTGCGCTCGGTGAGCGGCTTTGAAACATCCAGCGCCGTGCAATTCTGCCCCAATGCCTATACGTCCTATATGTCGCCCTGGCCCCCGTGGGCACACGAACTGGCCCTGCAATCTCTCCTTTACGGGAAAAAATTAACCGTATTATGCGATGGAACACCCATGGGGGATAACCTGATCCAGGTGGCCATTCTGGATCAGAACGTCAAATAGCCGGACCGGACCTCGATCACCCATTTTGTTTTCCGCCTTGACAAAAGTGCAAAGTTTTGCGCTTTTAACTTCGGAAAATTCTGATTTCAGGCAGGTGATTCATGGACCTCTTCTTCAATCCCAAATCCGTCGTCATCGTCGGCGCATCGAACGCCCCTTTTAATCTCGGCGCCACCATCTGTAACATGCTGAAGGATTATCTCCATTATTCCGGAAGCGTCTATACCGTAAATTCCAAAGGCGAGACAGTCAACGGCTGTCCAGGTTTTGCTTCGATACGGGATCTTCCTGAAGCAGCCGATCTGGCCGTGATTATCGTGTCAGCCAAAAATGTGCCGGGAGTTATCCGGGACTGCGCGGCAAAAGGCATCAAGCGGATTGTCATTGAAAGCTCGGGGTTTGCCGAAGGCGGAGAAATCGGCGCGGCCATGCAGCGCGAAATCGATGACATCGCCCGTACCCACGGCATCCGCATGATGGGGCCCAACTGCCTGGGTACCCTCAGTACGCGCGACCGGTTCTGCTGCTTTTACGGCGTCAATCCCAGCCTGGTGGAAATGAACCAGATCTTTGAAACGCCGGGAACCATGTCCTATATCATCCAGAGCGGCGGCATTGTCGTGCTGGTGATGGAATCGCTTTATTACGATCTGGTCGGCATCAACAAAATCGTCAGCATCGGCAACAAGTGCGATGTGGATGAGGCGGACCTTATCGAATACTTTCAAAACGATGAGACGGAAGTCATCGGCATGTACCTGGAAAACATCACCTACGGCCCCAAGCTGATGGAAGCCGCCAAAAAATCCCACAAACCGATCCTGATCTACAAGGTGGGCAAAACCAAAGAAGGGGCACTGGCCGCCATGTCGCACACGGCGGGCATGGCCAACAACGACGCGATTTTTGAAAATGCCTGCAAACAGGCGGGCATCATCCGTCTGCATTCCATCGACGAGCTGCATACACTTCCCAAAATGTTCACCGAAATGCCCCTGCTCAAAGGCAAGCGCATAGCGGCCTTCACCAATACCGGCGCATTCGGCAGCATTGCCACGGACCTGCTGGTGCAGGCAGGCCTGCGGATGGCGCATATCTCGCCGCAAACGCAGGAAAAGCTTGCCAAAGCCGGACAGGTATTCAACGTCAAAAACCCCGTGGACATCGGCCCGGCTCCGCCCCAGACCTATCTGGACATTTTTGAAATTCTTCTTTCGGCTCCGGAGGTGGACGGCCTGCTGCCGCTTTTGAGCGTCTGGCAGCCTTTTGTCATCGACTGCCTGCTGGAACTTTTGAAGATCTGCAAACATTATCAGAAACCCGCGGCCATCTACACGCCCAACGCCGTCACCAAGTCCATCGCCATCCGCGCCAAACACCGCATCCCCATTTTTGAAACCGTGGAGCAGTCGGTGCGCGCGCTGGCCGCGTCCCAGGCGTATTATGAATCGCTGGTCAAAAGAAAATTCATTCACAAGGGGGAATCACCGGATTTCGGAGCCGCAAAGTCCAAAGAGGACAGGGCATAAAACGATACCCCTGGTAACCTGCAAATGCGGCGGATGCGGAAATATTACCCGTTCAGAAACCGGAAGCCGAGCTCCCCGTGATGGGTTCCGGGATCAAGGTATTATGCAGATTTTCATAGACGCCGATGCGTTTCCAAACGCAATCAGAGATATCCTGATCAAGGCCTCCGTGCGTCTGAATCTACCGCTGATTTTTGTAGCCAACAAGCCTCTGCGTCTGGAAAACCTTGCCAATCTTTCCCTTATTCTGATACCGGAAGGGCCGGATGCGGCAGATGATCGGATCGTTGAGCTTGTTTTACCCGGCGATCTTGTCATCACCGCCGACATACCTCTGGCGGACCGTGTGGTCGCCAAAAACGCTTTTGCCATGAATCCCCGCGGCATGCTTTACACGGAGCATAACATTAAAGACCGTCTGGCCATGCGGGATCTGCTGGGCGAACTGAGAGACAACGGCATGATCACCGGCGGCCCGCCGGCCTTCAGCAAAAAAGACCGCCAGGCCTTTGCCAATCAGCTCGACAGCTTCCTGGTGCGTCAGCTTAAAATCGAGCGGACGGCAAAAAAGTAATCCACTTTAAACTATGACACGGACACGAATCATTACTTCCCGCATCAAGCCTTTTTCCTTCGCGCAGTCACTCAACGAATATTGCGCTAACCGCTTCACTTACCTGTCAGCGGATCAGTGGCGCGGAGAAATTACAAACGGGAAAGTAACGCTGGATGGTGCTGTTGTGACCGATCCCGCGACAATCCTTCACGGAGAGGAAACACTGGCCTGGGACGGCAGCTCCATTGTTGAGCCAGAGGTCGATGACCGAATTGCCATCCTTTATGAAGACGATTGGTTTGTCGCCGTCAATAAAACGGGTAATCTGCCGGTCCATCCTTCGGGGCGATATTTCAACAACACACTCGTCGCCCTGCTGTCAGAGCGATTAGGTCAAAAAGTTTATCCCGTGCATCGTCTGGACCGGGAAACGTCAGGGATTATCATCCTGGCCTTTGATGGAAGGCGCGCAGGCATGCTATCCGAGGCATTGTCTTGCGGATCAAAGGAATATCTCGCGCTGGTGCATGGAAATTTCCCCGAAGAAGAATTGGTTATCGACTTGCCTCTGGGCCGGGACACCGCATCCGATGTAGCCAAGAAACGCAGGGCGTGGCCAGGCGGAAACGAAAAGGCGCTGACTCGGTTTAAGAAAGTTCTCCAGGCCGTTGACATTGCGCTTGTCCGCTGCTTTCCACAAACCGGCAGGCTTCACCAGATCCGCGCCCATCTGCTGGCCGCTGGCTACCCGATCGTCGGCGACAAACTCTACGGCCGGGACAAAACCGCTTTTCTAAAGTTTATCAGGGAAGGCATGACCGCCGAGCTACAGAATAGCCTGCTTCTACCGCGCTCTGCGCTTCATGCGGCCCGTCTTGTCTTCCGGCATCCACAAACCGGCAAAGAACTGATTCTTCGCGCACCGCTTCCGAAAATGTTTGTTGATTTTATCCGCGCATTGAAGGCACAAAAGGTTGATCAGGCAGTGCTGAAGCCGAACACGAATTAATGATTTTTTACACCAATCACACATAAGGCCGGGGCCTCAGCCCTGAACGGTCATTTCCCGCCAGGCCTCATAGATCATCACCATGGCGAAAGTATCCAGCTCGCAGTATTTTAAAAGAGCCTTTTGCAGCTTATCCCGTTCGTAATCCGCCATTTCGGAAAACTGCATCCGGCAATAGGCTGTCATGGCTGCGCCGCCTTCCCTGAGTTCATCATCACCTGAAAGAAGTTCAATTGATGTTTCAGGTTCTTCATCAAAAATCTTTGGAAGCAGGCTGTATGGATCGGCGACTTTACCGTCCTTATCGAATTTCACCCATATCCAGTCTTTGTAGTTGAGACTCTTGATTCCGCCTGCCGCACCATATGCCGGTTTCGAATATTTCTTTTGCAGATAGATTGACGAATTCATGATCGCCGGCAGCACTGCTTTGATGGAGTTTGATCCATGCGTTGCCGGATCGTAGTAATATCTTTTCACCAGCTCGCACATGTCCACCATGGCGCGTGTCCCCGTCCAGTCATTTGATTTTGTAACAGACCGGATAAAATTGCATAGCGCGTCGCGGTCGTCCGGAGGCCGCGGATCGTCTTCAAGCTGTGCATGCACCTCGACAAGGAATGAGTTTTCATGGGCAGCATAGCGAAACACCGTACCCTTGTCTTTCTCCAGTTGTCTTTTGAGTTCCCGGACACATTCATAATTCGGGAAAACGCCCGGATCGGCCTTCAGAAATTGTCCGGCATGCTCAACCGTACCGTCCCGCTGAACGATATGATGCGAAAACTGGAAGATTATTCCTTCATAAGGTTTTTTGTCCTTGTTGAACGGAATGGCCACCCGTGACGTCTCAAAGTCAATAAAATGGAGGGGAAAAGTCCACTGGGCCATCTCGTCTTTCATCCCGTCTATGTCAAAGTAGACCTTTTCGTCTTTTTTCTTTACCTTCTCAACCTGAAGCCACTGCCTCTCCGAAGCGGACATTCCACGCCTGTCACCTGCTTTAACATTGATGTCATCCCGGCAAAGATCGCGTAGTTTAATCTTCCCTGAACCAATGTAAGAATCTTTTTTACGGGAATTCCACAACTCCAGCACGGAAGGCTCTTCAAAATCCTTGTCCATCCATTTAAGCACAGTTTTCCAGCATTCCTTGAAGCCGCTTTTTAGTTTTCGCGCTTCCTGCTCGGGCGTACAGACAAACTCGCAACCGGCGCATTTTGCCCCGATTTCCGGATTTACCTTTTGATTTTTCTCGTAGTGATTGGATAAGAAGGCAACCAATTCTGAGAAGCTCATGTCTTTGCCGCAGACGGGATATGAGGTCTGATGGATAATACGCACATAGTCATCGACCGGCACTTCAAAAAGAATCTTTTTACTGAGGTCGCTTGCCGCCAGAGATGTGGACACCCGCACACCTTTCCTGTTGGATACATCCCGAATGATCCGGAATTTCTGATTCAGGCCATCCACCGGGCAGGCAGCGTTTTTGTCCGCCATCATCAGGTAAGCGCTTACTTTGCAGTCAGGGCAGGCATTTCCCAGAACGTATTTCTGGAAAGCGACATCCTGGAGATAAGATTCCCATGCCGAAGAGATTTTACCGGCTTTTGTCAGAAAGCTGTCTTCTTTATCGAATGATTTGGATTTGACCTCGATCAGGCGAAGATTTTTTCCATCCTTGGCCAGAATATCAATCCGGATAAACAGATTGCCGAAACGAAAAGCAGGCTCATACAGCACAACCTTGTTTTGCTTCATCAGGTCCGCTGCCGCCGCTTCGGCTTCCGCGTAATCAAGGGTTTCGATATTGGTACCGCCCGGATAATACCGGCGGGCGAGTTCTCCCACCTGATAGCCGCCTTCAGCCAAAGCGTTAAGGAAGGCATCCTCCTCAGTCTGATCCGGGTATTCCTCTTTGCCGGTGTAGAAGAACTTTGTAGGACATTCGATCCCCAGCTTATATCGCGTTTTGGTCAAATAGCGCATAATTTAAACCTGCGAAGGCTTTTTTTAACATAAAGCGTGAAATGCTCACTGAAACAAAATAATCAAGAGGAAGCGGCTGAGACTGAGAGCAAGCGCCCGCACGTGAATTAATTAGCCCCGTTTATTCCAACTTTGGGCTTGGCAGTTCAACAGAAATTTGCCTAGGCGTCCACTTTTCATCGGCCATCTCCCTAGATGTCTTTGGTTTACGGGAATCCTTCAGATTCTGGGCTGCACGCCACTCACCGTATTCCTTTCGCCATCGCAAAGCTTTCCTGTGCCACGACAAGCAGGTTGATTTGATCCAGTCTTTCAGTTCAGTTGAGAATATATCGTGTACGGGCATCGGCGACAGCAATGCTTTAAGACCTTCCACTTCCCGCTGCCTTTTGTCTGCGTGGAGCAAAATTACCGGCGCGTTGTA
This sequence comes from Smithellaceae bacterium, assembly GCA_963682015.1. Classification (GTDB taxonomy): domain Bacteria; phylum Desulfobacterota; class Syntrophia; order Syntrophales; family Smithellaceae; genus UBA8904. The sequence goes on from OY820932.1 coordinate 1,990,022, forward strand.
ATCAGGCCCCATGTCCATAAATTCCGGGGAAACATCGTTCGATTTTGCACAAACAAGGTAATTCTTACATCGGCGGCACTTTTTCATTCTGCCCGTCCAGCCTGTAAGATAACATTCCCAAACATCAATATCCCGATTATCTTTTGACAGAATACTGCCGTCCACAAATTGAATAAACCGTGGAATCATAAAAATGTCCGTAACATTCTGGCAAAGATAGAGATCAAATGGCGCGTCAGTAAGACTTGCCGTTATTTGTTCCGCTGTTGACGCCTGTGCCAGAATATTAATATTGCTTTCTATGGATTGGGTGACACGCATTTCATTCTCACTTACTTTGTGGAATGCACTTTGCGCTCAGAATGACGCCCGGAAAAATATCATTTCGCATCTGCCGCGGGAAGCACCACGCAACCAAATCCCAGTCCTTATATACATGGGGATGGTTTTCTTCATTTAAAAGGAATCGGATGATATCTTCGGTTGGATAGTCTTTCCTATACTTCTCAACATTATGTGTCAGAAACACTATGGCAACAGCACACTGATTAGGGTTTATCGTCAAACTGCCTGCTTCTGTTATAACCTTCTTTTTCAGTTCGACATAATCATACTTATCAGGGCTTTTATCCGATTTTTCCTTTTTTAGATGATATGTGTGTTTCGCTTCAACCAGGTATTGTATGGGATTTCCGGGCAACTTCATCCAAAGGTCTAATCTTCCTTTTCTTGTTTTGACGTCTTTGTTCTTCTCGACGATTTTTTCACATAATGCTATGCCGCCAACCTTCCATGCAGCAGACATCACCAGTCCGACATTGCCCATTTCATTGTCAATGTAAGGCGGGTTATCATTGATTTCAACACAAAACACACAAAACATCTTTATCTGATCAATCCATGCATCAAGTAAACAAGCCCAATTATCAAGGAAAGACGGATTTTTGAAAATATAACCGCCTTCCATTTCCAGCGACGATATGTTTTGCAAATTCCGCGTTGATTCAATTATGTATTTACACTTATCCATAATGCCTATCCTTCCTATTTAGAAATACCCAAATTCTCTTTCATGGCTTCAGGATTCAATGGGATGAGTTTTTTCAAAAGTTCAATATTGTTGATTACGTTATTTAAACTTGTCCAATACCATGAAACCCTGATCCCCTGCTCCAGCAGATGATCTTTCGATACGATAGACGGCGATTTTTTACTGGCGAGAATAATTGTATCAATCAGATCTTCCGCCTGTGTACTTTTCAATCCTTGTTTCTTTCCAGATTTATACCAGCGATACAACGCGTTCATAATCAGGCATTCATTGACGGACAGTGGAATAGGGGCTGGTTTTACTGACTCATAGCAAACCATCCGGGCGGGATTCGCTTTTTTCTCAATAAAAAGCCGAACCATTTCCGTCCGGCCCAAAGCAGCCGCCAAAGTAACGTAATTGAAGCCATAAACGATTGGAGCCTTGCCGGCATACTCAAACAAAGACACATTATCAAGATTTGATTTCATTTTGATAGCACTTTGATCCAGTGCTGTTTTCACCTCGTCAATGCGATTGAGCATAATATTATGGATGAAACGATAAATCGGTATTTCTTCCTTGAATTTCCATGACAGGTTCTGAATCGCGGAAGAATTTAAACTCATCTTCTTTAATTCGTCTTCCTTCGGACATTCATCCCTGTCGTGAATTTGATGTACGATGAGATAGAGCAAATAAAGATGATACAAAGGATAAAACTGGTAAAAGGTTTCGGCCTTCATAATATCATTTGCACCCGGATCAACGAGTGAATCGACAAATGCCTGATCGACAACAAAATCAATTTTTGCTTCGGGTTTGTTCACTTTCATCAGCTTCATTCCTTATGAATTTTTTATCCTGTCCAAAAGTTGGGTAGGCGCTTATGGAAAAGATGAATCAATAAATTAAATTTCCACTTTTGCTTCATTTCGGAATTGTTCAAGTTTCTTTATTAGACATTCCGTTTTGGCCATGATCTTTTTTACCATTATCCCATTATTTATTTCTATCCAAGGTTTAGGATTGCTTTCCCAATTACGGTATAAATCATCATCATTCTCGTTTCCGTCATATTTTGACCAAAGCCAGTAATCTGAATCTATATCCCCACCATTATTATTACCGAATATTTCCATTATTTTATTGGTTAAATCCACGACATGAGTTTTCCCTATATTCTTCTTCAAGATTCCATATCCAAATTCCATCATTTGGGTTTCTTCTGCCTCGAAAGCAATGCAAAAGTTTTTCCACTCCTTTTTATCAATAATAAAAACCGTATGTGTACTTTCTAAGTCTAGTTCCCATTTCAAAATCAATGTTGGTGCTGTTTCTTTAAGCTTATTATCCAAGTCTTTTCTGAGTTGTTGAAGCAGCTCTATTTTAATCTCGTTGATTTTTTTTGCAGCTAAGGTAGCGACTTTGAAATTTTCGATACTACGCAACATTTCTTCTTTGATGATGTATTTCTCCATTTCTAAACCTCCGCAAAATTTTTTCTCGATATATCGCTCAAAATCCGACAGAAAACACCTCACACGTTCTGCCCGGCAGTTTAATTGACAGTTGTCAATCCATTTCCGTACATCTCTGTATGATTTGGAAATATACTGGCTTTCATACTTTTTTCTTATTTCCTCCGGCAGGCTGTATTCCTCGGGGTGACCATCAACACCAGGCATATAAATAAATTTGAAATTCCCTTGTATCTTGGCAACTTCCCCCTCTATATATTCAATATAATCCTTTACTTGTTCATTCTGTCCGCCCGCCCAAGGCTTATCTTCGATGCCGATCCAGAAAGGAGTTTTCTCCTGCGTCATAAACTGGATGAGAATGTCTACTCGGCGGTTCATTTCCGTGGGATGCTCTCGTTTAACTTTTGCTGTTTTCAGGAGTTCTATTGGTACATCATCTCCGATAAATTCCTTTAGAAATAGACTTAAAAATGTTGTCCCTTGACCGTGCGCACCCTTTGGATCAAGCAGCACCGCCATAATATCCGATAGCGTGTTTTCAAGAGGATCTATGAAGTTAAAAACATTAAAAGCAGGGGCTAATTCCGCTTCATGAAAAGCGAGAAATTCCCTGTAACTGTTTAGACGCGCACTTGTCGTAAGAAAAAATTCTTTCACATTATCTGTATTAATCATTTCACCTTCCTATAGGCTTGATGTGATTTCTGGTTAAGTCCAATATTGGAAAGATTTTATTTTATTATAGTCATCCCTGTCCAAATAGCAAAGGCATTTTGTTTTTCCCCCGATACCTCTCAATCACCGTTTTCACGGCCGATAGAGCAGGTGCGGGTGTTTTTCCATCAATCAATGACTGGATGGAAGCACGCTGAATGATGCTTTCAATATCTGCGATGTGCATGGGATGCCGCTCGGCAAGTTCGACAAGATGAGCATCGGTAAAAGCTCCCGGCGCAAGATGTTTTTCCCATTGCCTGATCTGCATTTCTTCCGGAGGATAGCTCAGTTTGACGTGCGCATGAAACTCCAGCGGAATGCTGGTCCGCGGGCATTCGTGCATGACCAGACAGCAAAAGCCCTGATAGTCGCGCAGATGATTGATCAGTTTGGCTACCGTACTTGTCGTGGACAGGTTGACGCCCATGTCGTTTTGGTTCCCGGCGCTGCGCCAGTCGATGACGCCGTTGTAATCGACGATCAAAAGCAGGTGGGCTTCTTCGGTTGTCTCACCAAACGCGTAATCAATCAGCCTGGTCTTTTCCTGCGTGACCATGTCCACGATTTTGTTATCTTCGCTGAAGGAGTCCATGTCGCCGAACCGAAAGGCCTTGACCTTCAAAGCGCATTGGGCGGCAAGAGCCTCCGCGGCGGATATACCGGTTTCGATATCAGTGCCGCTGATCAATACATTGAGTCCCCATCCCTGATTCCGGGCGTGTCGGTAAGCGTCGGCAATGCGCTGCAATTCCATGCGCTTTCTTTCGGCAAGAAAAATATCTTCAATTTTCTTATTCGGCATGTAGCTTTTGCAAAGCTTGTTGTGCCGCACCTGACCCGTTTGCATTTCCGCCGCTTTATGAAGGAGGAGATTTGTGATGACCGGCCGGCCCCCTTCATCCGGCTTGGCCGCGTTGACCGCCAGGAAGACCGTATTTTTAATCAGGCCGCCGCTGAATGTGTAGCGCTCGCTTAATGCTTTCAGGTCCACATCATTTGCCAGTCCGATAAAATCAGGCACTGATGCGCGCCAGATTTTCAGGCGTTGCCCGGCATCCGGCAGGGGAAAATGAATCTTTAGGCACAAACGCCTTTCCATGGCCGGATCAATGCGGCTGGACTTATTAGTGGCAAAAATGATCACGCATTTCGCTTTTTCAATCTGAATCAGAAGAGACCGGGCCAGATAGGACCCTTCAACAAATAGATCATCTGCCTCGTCAAAAAAAACAAATCCCTGCATTAACGCCGCTTCCCTGAAAGCCTGAATCATGATGGATTCCAGCTCCCAGTTATAATGCGTGCTCCCCAGATTAACGGAGATCAAGTGCCTGCCGAAATGATGGGCAAGCGCCCTGGCCATCATGGTTTTACCCGTTCCGGAAGGCCCCTGAAAGAAAAGAGTCATTGCCGTGCCGTATCCGAAAAAGTCATCCAGCCTATCGGCGAGCGTACTTTCCCGCTGTCGGAGATATTGTTCAACGTTGAAAATAATCTGCTTTTTAATATGGTCGGGCATGATGACGTTTTCCAGTTCAACCGTGCTTTGTTCGATGCTGATTTCATCGCATGTGCTTTCGTAAATGAAGTGGTCGCCGCTGACATAGCGGATGTGCCGTTCATTGGTTGTGACAACCAGGTCTGTTATATGCGGGCTTTTGATTTCAAAAGCGTTTCTGAAAAATATGATTTCCCGTGTAACCAGGGGCGCGCTTCGGCTGAAATGTTTGCGCATATCAAGAGCTTCTGTGTAACCCACGCAAAGGATGGAAAGGATGATGCGAATTTTTATCCCCCTGTCATCCGCTTCGAAATTACATAGAGAAAAAGTATCCCTGAACATTTTACTGGTAGCGTACATGACGAGCAGCAGAAAGATTTTCTCATCAGAGTCATCCAGTTTATAATCGTGACAGAACTCGGCAAAGGAAAGCTTTATGCCGGCCCGAAACGAGGCGATTTGCCGCTCTTTCCTGATGTCCCGCGTTCGGGCCAGCTCGGATTCTATGGATTGCTGAGTGATTTTCTCCGCCGTCAGGCCCAGTGCTGAATATAACCGGCTAATAGCCGCATCATCAGCCGGCCAGTCTGTTTTTCCGGACCGGACGGCTGCCAAGAGCAGCATCAGCAGAGCCTCTTTTTCCAGCGCGGCAAGGTATTCGTAATTATTGGTAAACGGTTCTTCATAGATATCCGTTTGTGACTCCGGCACAATGGACAACAACCGGTCTGTTTGTTCATCGGACTGTGTCGCATTATTTCTGGCTGTATTTTGCATATTGCGCATTTGTTATTTCCTTTCATTATTTGATTCCCCCTCCCCTGAATCCCCGCCCACCAGGGGCGGGGAAATGATCATGCGGTATTTGGGACCAAAGATGCTGCGCCATGTTAATGCTTTTTTTTCATTGCTTCGACAACGTCCACAATGCCCATCTGGACAGCCTCTTCCGTGGTAAGCCAGGTATCCACATCGCGCAAAAGGTATTTTTCCAGCTCGCTGCGGTCTTTGATGTTGGAGTAAATCATATAGTGATTCAGGATGCGTTCATGAAGCAAGTCTTCTTCCCGCCGTCCCGCAAGGAGCTGGCTGTGATTGCCGAAGTTCATGGCCGAAAAGCGGTGAGACAAAATAGACGTCCGGGGAGTGACCACGCGGTGGCCTTTTGCGCCGGTCATGAAGATCAAAAGACCCATGGAGGCAATCATGCCGATGCCGGTTGTAAAAATGGGAATGTTCGACCATTCCATGATGTCGATGATGGAAAAACCGGCCGTGCAGGCGCCGCCCGGCGAGTTGATCACCATCTGAATCTGATTGATGCTTCCCTTGATGTTGAATTCGATAAGCTGTTTGCAGATATCTTCCGCTTTCGTTTCGTTAATCACTCCGGAAAGATAAATGATGCCGTAATCCGTGAGACCTTTTTCCTCGCGTTCTTTTTCTTTCACCGCCATGATGCGCCTCCTTGATTATTGATGGTGCAATCATGCGGCACGAGAGTGTCATTTTTGGTCATTTTGAAAAAAGTTTTTGCGTTTACAAAAAATAGCGGTAAACTGCCGATAACTATCGAGTTTAATACTGCAAATAATCCGAAAGGTGAAAATGATGCGCCTGAAAATGCTCAAAAAACTTGTTGATGCAATCACGCTTCTTTCGCAACCGACAGGCACCACCCTGCCCGCTCTTTGCGAAAGACTGGATATCGATAAAAGACAGGCCTACCGGGTGATTGATGAAATCCAGAGTGAATTCAAAATTATGATCGACAAGGATAAAGCCCTGCTGGGCGGCGAGAAACGGTATTATTTGGACAAGGATTTTGCCCGGCGGCTGTCCGAAATCAAGGTTGCGGATTTGAACCTGACGCTTGCGGAAATCATGAGCCTGTATTTCATCAAAGGTCATGCGCGGCTTTATACCGGCACGGATATTGAGGCGAATATTGAGCGCGCCTTTCAGAAGCTGGATGTCTTTTTTCCGGAAGGTCTGGCCCGGAAGCTCGAAAAGATCAAGGCGCTCTTTCTGACAACGGACAAACTGACCAAGGATTACAAGGGGAAAGAAGAGATTATTGAAAAACTGACGGACGCCATTTTGCGGCAACGATCATGCAATATTGGCTACCATTCCTATTCATCGGGAAAAGTCAGCAGTTTCAACATTGATCCGTTAAAGTTATTTGAATGGAACGGCGGACTCTATCTGGCGGTTTACGTACCTGACTACGACAACATCCGCACGCTGGCCGTGGAAAGAATCAAGAAAATATCGCTTACCGAAACAGAGTTTGACTATCCGGATAACTTCAATCCCGATGAAATTCTAGATGATCCTTTCGGCATTATCTATGATGATCCGGTAACCGTCAAAATCCGTTTTTCCGATGAGCAGGCGCTATACATTCAGGAAAGACGGTGGTGCAAAAACCAGCATATTGAAGTTCTGAAAGACGGCTCCATCATTTTAACCATGAACACGTCGGGCTGGTTTGATATTAAAAAATGGATTCTTTCCTTCGGCGAAGACGCCGAGCTTCTGGAGCCGGCCGATAAGAGAAAAGAAATAAAAGAAGCCGTAAGGCATATGGCAGGATTATATCGATAAAAAAATGAACCTGAATTAAACCATAAAAGGATAATTCATACACGTAATTGTATGATTACGGCGCTTCATCGGTCGATTGTCGGATAATTCTGATTTAACCGGTTTTACGATTAACGAATTCCGGTTAACGAATACTTTACGAATGCAAAACAACATCATTCTTTTTCACCTTAGGAGACTATGTCGAAATGACTTTTTTGTCGTTCCGGACAAGCAGAGCGCGACCCGGCTTGTACCCTTCAGGGTGAATCCAGGAATAAAGGGACTGGTTCTCCTTCGGATGTTTACCGGGCACATGCCGGGCAGGGACGACGTCTGGATTCCCGCCTGCGTACCCTGAAGGGCGCAAGCGGGAATAACTGCTTTTTACATTCTGATACAGTCTATCAAGGGCCGGGAGATTTCACAGCTTCTTCCATTTATAATCCGGATGCGTAGCACCCGGGTGCAGGCTCGCAACGACGACTCGCCAGAGATTCGTGCGTAGTGTTACTTGATAGATGGCGAAACCGGTAATCGGTCGATTACGATGTTTTGTCGGTCGATTATCGGTCGATTGCAAATCGGTCGGTTATCTGGTCAGCCCGGTCGATTATCGGTCGATTTCTCAGGTGCTGAAAGCACATAGCTGACGGACCGTCCTTTACCTTCGGCAATCAACAGCCCCAAGTCAACCAGCCCCTTAAGATCGCGGCCGGCTGTATCATTTGCAACATTGAATTGTGACACACACCAGCGTCGAGTCACTGAACCGGCCGTCAGAACTTGCCGAATAATTTGTTTCTGCCGTTCACTCAACTGCGCCTCAACCGCCGGTGTTACCATGATCCGCTTCTCCGGCACACGAAGGCGTTCAATATTGTCGCCCGGCCCTGGAAACGTAATCTGAAAGTAGCCCATGTCCACTCCCAGGATCGGCTCATCCAGCCCGTGGTTGAGCATGTGGTCTTTCATTCTGCGAAAGCCGCTGCCGCGTTCTTCAATTCGATGAAAATAGGAAAGGCACTGGGCTAAAACAGGATTCCGGGAACAGGGGCGGTATTTGCCCCGCCTCAGGCTGGCAAGCGTGATCGGCTTGGGAGGAAGACCGGGGCTGGAAATCACCAGGCGGTCCGCAAAGACTTCCAGAATGATCTTCCGTCCGGCGTCTTCATACTGCCGGTGCGCCACCGCATTGACCAGCGCCTCGCGAAGACCGTCAACAGGATATTCGTCCAAGCGCAGACGCTCCAGCCCGACAATGCGCATGGGGTGGCGTGTATTGCGATCGATAAAATCAATGGCGCGATCGATGGCCAGCGGCATGGGACCGCGAATGTCTTCATGATCGCGGGGATCTCCGTCCGGCTCCACGCTCCGGTATGCGTCGGCAAGAATCCGGCACTGGGGGAACACTATCGATGGATCTTTGGCCAAAAGTACAATGCCCGCCGCCGTAGCGTAATGCTCACCTGCATTCTTATCGCGCCAGATCAGACCACGGGCCGCTGCGCCGGTCAGAAGCTCTGGTTTGGAAAGCGCATCCGCATTGCGGTTCTCGCTTGCGGCAATCAGCCTGCGCAGTACGGCATGATCGAGCTCCCGCCAGGAAAGACGCGCAAGCGATTGAGATTCGAATAAAGAGGTGGCTTCGATGGTCTGCTCGGCAATCTGGTTTTCATCACTGGTTGGCAAAAGGCCAAAACGTTCTTTCATCAGCTTGACCAACGCCGCACGGACTTCTTTCTGCAATTCAATGACGTTGCCGAAACGCTTGTATTTTGGCCCGTCGGCAAAGAGTTCCTCCAGAAGTTTTGCTGTGCCTTCCTCTCTTTTCATACGGCCATCGCCCTTGATAAAGGCCAGCACGGGCAGTTTCTTTGCTTTCGCTTTACGGTATTCCTCGTGAGTGATCGACAGAGCCCCCACAGACGTCCCATACTCCATGCCGACAATCAGAATATAGACCTGACATTTTTCAAGCGACTGCAAACACCCTTCCAGAGCTTTTTCCGGCGATGCCGGCTCGAATTCATAGAGAACCGGGATGCAATAAGAGGAGAGGAATGCGTCGGTATTGACCAGGTTCTGGACAATCAGCCTTTCGTCTTCCAGCTCCTTCTGAACGGAACTGACAAATATGTGCAGCTTTTGAGTCATACTTTACTTTTCTTGCCGGATTTCCAAGGAGTGTCCCGGCTTACAGATTTTTGTTTTCTTCACACACTGCGACGCAATCCATGGCCTCCGAGCCAAACCACTGGACGTTGACAACGGTTACTTGACCGCCGGGAAGAATGCCGGATACTGCTGCATTCGGTTGAATGTCTTCAAATCGTATCATTGTGGAGCCACGTTAAAAGTTACCAGATGTGCAATTTCCCGCCCGGATGTTGGTGTTTAAATATCAGAAACGATGAGGTTTCCTATCATATACCACCCGGCCTATCAACGGTATTTATTAAGAACATCTTCCCATTCCATGACGAATGCCGGGATCGGATACCTCAGGTGTGAGCATGCGCTTACAACGCCCGGTTCAGTCTAAAGCAGGATTTCAATATCTGTTATAGGATACGCCATGCAGGGGTGGATATATCCAAAAGCCCTGTCGGATTTTCTCAGCTTGACTCCATTGGGTTGATAGACTTTCCCCGAAAGCAGTTTGGTCCGGCAGAGGCTGCATTCGCCAGAACGGCAGAGAGCCGGAATCGTTATGCCTGCACGCTCCAGAGACACCATGAGCGGTTCCGAGGCCAGCGCGCTGATGGTCTTTTTTCCTTTGATGGCAACCTGGAAGATGTCCCCAGCTTTTACGTTTCCCGGCCAGCCGGGATGCGACACAATATTTTTCGGCGCACCCATGACTTCAACTTTTGTCAGTCTTGCCGGAATGTTCAGTTTTGCAAGCTCGGGCAGGCAGAATTGATACATGGCCTCCGGTCCGCAGACATAAAACGTCCAGTCCGGACCGCCCAGTCTTTCCCGGATCAGGCTCGCTTTGATGAACCCTTTAAGCCCTTTGAAAGAAGCTGAGGGTTCAGATACAACGAGGTCCCATGTGAAGTTTTGGTGGGCTGCTGAAATTCTTTCCAGCTCCTCCCTGTAAATAACATCGTCCTCCACTCTGCATCCGTAAAGGAGGTGCAGCCTGCGACTCAGGTTTTTATCGGCAAGCTCCCGGATCATGCTCATGAAGGGGGTGATGCCGCTGCCGCCGGCGATAAGCGCCAGTTTGTTGCCGTGAAAAAGAGGATTGTAATGGAAGTTGCCCGCGGGCGCCGAAGCGCCGAGCTGATCGCCTGGCTTCAGATCATCCAGCAGGTAATTGGAAACGAAACCGTCGTCTACCCTCCGAACCGTGATTTCATAATATCCCGTTTGCGTAGGAGAGGAAGCGATGCTGTATGGTCTGCTAGTCCGGACCCCGCCGGTTTCCACAAAAACGTTGATATACTGTCCGGCCTGAAACGGCGGCAGTGAGCCTTCTTCACAGACAAGTTTATATGATTTTGCGCTTGCCGTCTCCTGATGGATTTCCGATACGGTCAGGTCCAGTTTTTCCGGATGAAGCATATCCATGATGCTTCGGAGCTCTCCCTTTCTTGTCTGATAGTCAAAACCATATTTTTCAAGAACGGCGCTGTCCCTGATAATTTCCTCGTATCCTTCCACCTTCTGAATGTGGTTTGGTCTGGCCATATTTCCTCCCTATTTCACTTTAAGAAGCCTTGAGATCTGCCTGGCTACGGATGACCCGGACTGAAGGGTGGGCTGAAAACCGCCTGATCCGTTCCATGCCCCCGCGAAATACAAACCCTCAATCATGGACTTTGCCTTCAAAAACCGGCTGGATTCCCTTGTGAAGTGGTCCGATCCGTAGATCGAGCCGCCCGGATGCCCCAGATAGCGCATATGGGTAAGCGGCGTGGCCGGCTCGGCTTCCTCCAGGTGTTTCCGGATGTCCGGAAACACTTTTTCGGCCAGCGCGAGCAGTTTATCCGCAAAGCGGTATTTCACGTCGTAATATTTTTCCGGCGGAACGCTCATCCATGGCTGGGCGTACTGAAGCGTTACGAGTGAAGCCTGGCAGGCGCCCCGGGGCGAGAAGTCCGGATCGTCCACATCGTAGCAGGTCAGAAGCGAAAACTCGGCCCCGTCCAGGGTTTTCATTTTCCGGTAGGCATAATCGGCATCCGCGGTGGAACAGATGAAGTTGGTGGCCTTATCCATTCCCAGGTCGGCCGGGTCGCAATCAAAACCCATGTAGAGCGTAAAGGCTGAAAGCCCGACGGTTCTGGCATTGAGCGCCTTGAGTTCTTCCTGCGGGCAGTTTTCCGCGCCGATCATGTCGATCAGGGTGGTGATCGGGCTCGCGTTGGAGACAACAAATTTTGTCGATATTTCGTCTCCGTCCTGAGTAATCACGGACTGAATTTTCCCGTTTTCCACACGAATCTTTTTTGCCGCGCAGTTAAAACGAACATCCCCGCCGAATTTGATAAAGGCATCGCAAATGGCGTTGGACATGGCCTGCGATCCCCCCTTCATGTGCCATGGTTTAAATTCAATGTACGCCCACAGCGTCATGGCAAAATCGAGAAAATTGAGTCTGCTCGGCGGCAGACCGTTATAGCTCCAGTAAATGGCAACGGCATTCTGCAGGTAGGGATCTTTGAAACAGTCATCCAGAATTTCCTGTGTATTCTTCAGGGCAAGCTTGAAAAAGAGAGGATATTTTTCAGGGCTTGCTTCCGGGTCGTTGATAAACAGCACATTCACCACTTCCATGCAGAACGTATACAGAAGGTCAAAGAACTTTTTAATCCCCTCCTTCTCAGCCGGAAATTTTTCCGTCAGCACCTCCTGCACCAGCGCCCTGTCGGCCTTCAGGTTGATGTCCATTTTACCGGGAATCACAATTCGATAAAGGTTTTGCTGCTGGACAAATTCGATCTTATCGATTGCCCCCGCCTCTTCCAGAACGCCTCTCACCGGCCCCGGAAATTCAGAATAGCCCAGACCGCTCAACTGATGAAGCGCCACCTCAAATTCAAATCTTCCCCTGATAAAGCTCGTGGCGCAGCCGCCCGGAACATTATGTCTTTCCAACAACAGGGTTTTATGCCCTTTTTTGGCAAGTCCGGCGGCGGCCGTAAGCCCCCCGTTGCCCGCACCCACTACCACCACATCATAATCAGGCATGAACGACTCCTTTTTAATGTATGATCCGACCGACCCTTGAAAGCTGGAAATGATCCACCTCTCAACCATTCCTCATTTAATGTAGCATAAAATGATAAAAGAGAAATATTCTTTTTCGCCTTGAGGTGTTCAGGCAAGAGGGGATTACTTTATCTTTGGAACTTCTTATCTTGTTTTAATATCGAGCATGGTTCCCCGGCATCTGGCGGAACCACACAGACAGGCATGTTCTTTTTTGACTTTTGCTGTTTTGCGGCCTTCGATGATCAGGCTGTAGTCGTAAAACAGTTCTTCGCCGGGGGCAATATCGCGCAGAGCGTCGAGAAAAACCCGGCGGCCCTCCTGGCGGGCTTCCAGGTTGGGATTGCAGGAATGATTGATCCATCTGGCCGTATTGCCGTTGTACTTCGCATCGATGACATGGCCGTCGTCGAGATGAAAATAAAACGTATGATTGGGCTGACTCGGGTCATGCGGATGCCTCCGGAGCGCCTTGCGCCAGGTGATGATTTCGCCTTTGTACTCCAAAATTGTCTCCCCCGCTCTGATCGGCCGGACAGCGTAGACCCCCTTGCCGTGCACGCCGGATTTTCGCACCTCGGTGCGGCGACCTCCCGTGGTTGATTTTTCAATGCTGTCCTTTCTCATTCGTCAATACACCTTTCCTGGAACCGGCGGCGTATATACAGGCAACGATTCAAGGGGTCAAGATGAATCTGAAGAACCGCTATATTCGCCCGCAGGGACCGCCTTTTTTTAATATCGATTTTGTGTTAGCATAAAAACAAGAAACGCCTTGATTCATACTTCATCATCTCTTTTATTCAACCGGGTAATTCCCTGAGACAAGGGCGGAAACAAACTTTTCAGCACTGGCAATTAAAGATCAAAGAGCATCCCGTTTTACAGACATTTTGTACATTTTTCGCAAAGTTCATGACAAACGGCATTCATCATTTTAATGAAGAAGGAGGCGGCTATGAATATTGCAAAACTAAACGAAGACAGAGGAATGGAAAAACCCGACTGGATCAAAATCATTTACGATAACTGCGAAATCTCCAACCGGGAACTCACGCGCCAGAGCCGAAAGCTGGCCGCCGTTTTGAAAAATATGGGCGTAAAGCGCGGCGATCGCGTGATCATACAGGCGCCCAATTGTCCGGAGGTCCTGTACGGATTCTCCGCAGCCTGGCGGCTGGGCGCCATTGTTGTTCCTATTAACTATCTGATCGGTGAGCAAGAAACCGCATACATCTATGCGGATTCAGGAGCCGAAGTCGTCATCAGCAGCAAGATTTACTGGCCCAAAATTCAGGTTTGCCGCAAAAAGGCGCCCAATGTCCGGACGGTTATCCTTATTGAGGACGACGTCCCGGAAGGAGCGCTCGCTTATCGGCACCTGGTGGAAGCCGCCCCCGAGGAAGCAACCATTGTGGAAACCGCCGATGACGACATTGCCGCTCTGATTTACACGGCCGGCACGACAGGCAAGGCCAAAGGCGTCATCCACACCCACGGAACGCTTTATGCGAATGCTTACATGCAGCACCACACGTTCCCGTCCACGGACGGCATGACCTATATCAGCATCCTGCCGCTTTGCCATTCCTACGGCATCGCGTCCACCAACATGAGCCTGTTTCGTACCAATCGGATGGTTCTGCTCAATACGTTCGATCTCAATGCCATTTTCTCGTCCATTGAAAAATATTCCGGCAACATTCTGGCCGCCGTTCCGACCATGTACGTCTATATGCTGATGAATCCGGAACCGAAAAAATTCAAGATCACTTCCATGAAACACTGGATCTGCGGGTCCGCGCCTCTGGCGGTGGAAACCTGGAACCGGTTCAAGGAAATGTACGGCTTTGAAATCATCGAAGGATGGGGGCTCACGGAAGCCGGCGCCAATAATTCCTGCAATCCCTGGGAAGGGTTGAAAAAGATCGGTTCCATTGGCAAACCGATGACCGGAACGGAAATGAAAATTTTCGACGATTCGGGAAATGAAGTGCCTGTCGGTGAAAAAGGAGAAATCGTCATCCGCGGCCCGCAGGTCATGAAAGGATACTGGAACAAGCCTGAGGAAACCGCCCAGTCTCTAAAAAACGGCTGGCTGCACACCGGCGACGTGGGTTATGTGGACAGCGACGGCTTCTTCTGGATCACGGACCGGAAAAAGGATTTGATCATCAAGGGCGGCGAAAACATTTCACCACGGACAATTGAAGAAGTTTTGTATACCTGCCCGAAGGTATCGGAAGCGGCTGTCATCGGCGTGAAGGATGAAAAATACGGCGAAGAGATCAAGGCCTTTGTCGTCCTGCAACCTGGGGAGCAGGCCACCAGCGAAGAAATTATAGCATATTGCAAAACCCGGCTGACTAATTTCCTGCTACCCAGATACGTGGTTTTTCTTACCGCCATGCCCAAGAGCCTGGTGGGAAAAATCCTGAAAACGGAACTGAGGAAGATGTAGGACGAATTCTCTGAACACGCCGGGAAAAGAATATAGTATTATGTCAATCCTGTACGGTCATTTCGATCGAAGGCGATAGCCCGGCGCATGCCGGGGAGAAATCTAAGATTTCTCAGTCGCGAAGACTTCTTCGAAATGAAAGAGGTAGTGTGA
This sequence comes from Smithellaceae bacterium, assembly GCA_963682015.1. Classification (GTDB taxonomy): domain Bacteria; phylum Desulfobacterota; class Syntrophia; order Syntrophales; family Smithellaceae; genus UBA8904. Next base: position 2,005,183 of record OY820932.1, read on the forward strand.
CTTAACAATAGCCTGTCTCTTCCTGTTGCGGTTGTTTCGCCTTGACAGGCGGGGTCTTTGGCACGATAATCCGCACAATATTTATTTCAGGAGGTGTCCGATGCATCGCAAACTCTGTTCACTGAAAAAATTATCCATTCTCATTCTTCTGGCTTTTATGGTTTTCGCCTTCGGTGGTTGCTCGTTAAAAAATACGCCGGCACCCAAAACCGATTACGATGTCATTATCATCGGCGCAGGCATGGGCGGACTTTCCGCTGCGGCGCATCTGGCCGTCAAAGGACAAAAAGTGCTGGTTCTGGAAAAGCACACCGTTGTGGGTGGCAGCACCTCCAAATTCAGCCGCGGCGAGTTTGTTTTCGATACCGCTCTGCATGAAATGGCCGGCGGTGGTCCCGGTAAGATGGATCGCGGCCTGTACCAGCTTCTGAAGACCACAGGCGTGGATAAAAAGGCCCGGCTTTACGAAGTCCCCCATTTTTATCGGGCCGTTTTTCCCGGCGTCGATATTACCCTTCCCCCGAACTGGGCGGGATTTAAAAGCGAGCTGAAAAAGAAGTGGCCTGAAGAATCCCAGGGCATCGACAAATTCCACGTGCTTTGTGCGGATCTCTTTAACGATATGATGGAGCTTCGCGATCTTTTCCGCTACGGGGCTATCCATGGAACACTTACCAGAGTCATGGTTCCCCTCCGTCAGAGAACCTTTTTGAAATGGAAAGACCGTACGGTAAAAGATCTGATGGATGAATGTTTTAAAAACGAAGATCTTAAAGCGGTGGTTTCCCAGTTGTGGGTATACTACGGTGCGCCGGTCGAAAAGCAATCCGCTCTGATCTTCATGTCGGCGACGGAAAGTTACCTGAGTGACGGGGCATGGCATATCAAGGGAACTTCCCAGGCGCTGGCTGATGCCTACGCGGCCCGCATCCGGGAGCTTGGCGGCACCGTGAAAACCGGCACGCTGGTCACGAAAATTATCGTGGAAAACGGCGTGGCCACCGGCGTCAAAACGGCAACCGGCCAGAAATACACCGCGCGTTACATTGTCGCCAATACGGACCCCTACCAGCTGGCCTACAAACTGATCGGCAAAGAAAACATGACAGACGCATACATGAACAAACTGGAATCGATGAAACCGGCGAATTCCCTGTTCGGCGTCTACCTGGGGCTCAACATCGACCTCAAGGAGCGTGGCTACAGGGACACGGAAATCTTTTATAATACCTATCAAAACAGTACGAAAAACTACGAAGCCATGATGAAGGGCGACTACAAAAACAGCGCGGTGTCCATCACCATTTACAGTAACCTGGATGATCCGATATACGCGCCCAGGGGCAAGTCGGTGGTCAAGCTGGATGCTTACTCCGAAATTTCCTTCTGGCCAGAAGATCGCGCGGAATATGATAAATTGAAAGCCCAGAAGGTGGACGAGCTGGTTGCTCTGGCCGCTAAAGTAATTCCCGAAATCGCCGATCCCAAGAACATCATAATCAAGGAAGGTTACACGCCGCGAACAATCCAAAGATATACGATGAACAAGGGCGGCGTGGTTTACGGCTTCGATCTGACACCGGATCAATGGGAAAAAATGCCCAACACAACGCCTGTTCCCAATGTATTCATCACCAGCAACTGGACTCAGGCCTGGCACGGCGTGTGCTCCTGCCAGATCAACGGATGGCGGGCGGCCCGGCTGATCCTGGACCGGGAAGGGATTGAATAATACAAAAAAGGCAGCGCCTGCAAAGGTGCTGCCTTTTCTTTTCCGCTTCATTCCATTCGAACAGTTCAATGCCGTACAAGGAGCACGGGGCTTTTTGCCTCTTCCATCACCTGCTCGGAAACCTGGCCCATCAGTCGTTTCATGAACCACGTCTTTTTATGCGACGGCATGACAATTAAATCGACGCCTTTTTCATCCTGTTCCTTCAGAATTTCCGATACGGGATCTCCTTCCCGGATATCGCTGATCACTTCGATATCCCGCCACTGGGAAAACTTTTCCAATTCCTTCTCCATCATTTCCCGGGCATGAATTTTTTCGCTGTCTCCGGCTGCTTTGACGGTTGATTCATCCAGACAATAATCCACGGCGCATTGTTTAACCGGTTCCGTGACATGCAGCAGATACACTCTGGCATGGTACTGTTCGGCCAGTTCCAGCGCCTGCTTCAACGCTTCATCCGAGTCTTCGGAAAAATCCGTCGGCACCAGAATTCTTCTTGGTGAAAACATGATAATCCCCCCTTTCATGCAACATCACCTTTTTTGATCCCGTTGACTTTCGTTACCTCTGACCTCGTTGCTTTTTCCCGTCTGTCCCAAAGGACGGCAGGTCCTGCCATCACCTCCTTACTTTCATCTATGTTGTTAATTTTAGCATAAACCGGGAAAAAGCAAGACATGCACAGGGCTGCCCCGAAAAGGTAATAGCCTGCTGCAATCAGTTACGGATTGCAGCAGGCTATTTTGAAGCCATCAACCTGCTGATTCTTTTGAACTTCCCCTGATTAACGGATTACAATACTGAAATTCGGCAAAAACAGGGCAAACCCGGGTGCATGCGAGTCATAAACGTCCACAACCGGTGGAGGAGGCAGAACAGGCACTCTTTCCACAACCACCGGATGGGGAACTCCTACAGGCGCGCGGCGCATGATGACCGACTGACGATAAACCCGGTAATGGTCGCGATCATATCCATCCCTGAAGCCTTGATGATCACCGGGATTGTGCTGCCGTTCATACCTGCCCCAATTGTCAAATCGCCTGTCCTCTCCCCGGCCCGGATTTGCCAAAGCCTGCGATGCAAGAACCGTCGACATTAAAATCGTCGCAAATATTAAAGTTGTTTTTTTCATCTTTAATCTCCTTTCCAGTGTGTCCGACACTTAACCGCGTATACCGCATAGAGCGTGCCAGACAACCTCATAACGGATTATTCCATTGATATAATTTGATTTATAAATATGATGTCTTTTTAAAGACTCGAAAAGCTTTCCAAGAGAATAATCAAACTGATTCAAAAATATTCAGTTTTCAGTATCCATCTGGAACCATACTATCCAGTGGCAGGCTAAAAACAGCATATGTTTCAGGGAAGGGGATGATGCGGCTGTTCAGGACTGATCTAACCGAACACATATTGTCCTGTTTATTATTCATATTCGTTTGCATCACAAGATTTACGCTGCCGCCTTCAACGGAAAGACGCAGTTACATCACTTTAACGGTTAGCGCTAACGATAAAATATAGTATGGCACACAACGCGAGGATTGCCGCCGCAACAAGAAGCGAGCGGGAAGAGAAGAACGATTTTGGCTCGATCGGCCTTGAAGCAGGATCAACCGGCATGCTAATCCCCTGATCCTTTAATCCATGCGCATCGACACCAATCCTGATGCCGGATTTTTCCATGGTAGCGGCATCCCCACTCTTAATCTCCTTCATAATCGTCTCATACATCCGGCGGGCATCCGCAGGCATCGAATCCAGACTTTCATATTCCTGTCCGTTAAATACAATTTTAGTGAAAGATTTTTTTTCTAAATTGATTCCACCGGTCTTGCTTACCGCTTTTTCATAGACTTCGCGTATGGCGGCGGGCATTTCTTCCAGAGAGTTGTATTCTTTGTCGTTTACTTTGAATTTGCGTTTCACATTAAATTTTATTTCCATTGCAGTTCACCTCGAAAGGATCCTTGAATATGTTATGCAATATAATCTTCCGACAAATCCAGACAATATGACAATTCGGCCCGTAATGCCCATCAACTTCAAAATCAGATTACTACCTTAAAGTATAAATATCAAACAGTAGAGTAAACATTACAATTCAATATGGAAAATATGGCAAAATAATATCCTGCGCAATGAGAGTTGGGACTCTTGAGGACACATATGGAAAGGTTGCAAAAGTGGAATAGTTAGCAAACGGTGACGAGGTCCGATACTTTGAAATCATGTCAGGAACTCCGGGACTGGCTAAGTTTAACGAGTACAGGGTCTTTGAAGTTCAAAAAGACGGGATCGTCCTGGACAAAGGATTTTATAACGGCTCTCTTGATCGAACAGTTTCAGTGACACCGGCAAGGGCATAAAATTAACAACAATCTTCAAACACAAAAAATCCTGATTGCGGCTCATCAGCCTGTTTCCTGACGTTCCTTACCCACAAGGGCGCGCAAAATGTCGGACACCGCATCCTTGTGCTCGATCAAAATCACTTTAACACCGATTCCCTTGCTGCTTTTGCTTCCGGCAATCAACTGCCCCAGTTCCCTGCTGTTCACATCCAGCATACAGCCGAGGATGCGGGGATCGTGTTCCATCAGCGTCTGTTCGATGTGACGATAAAGGCGTTCAGCACCATCCTTGGAAAATAAAAGCAACCGGGAAACACGATCTTTTTGCGGCAACTGCGTCTTTTGCCGCATCTCGTCAATGCCTTTTTTCTCCGCGGCCAGTTTATCGAAGATGTCATCAAAACCCAGACGAACGCGCCGCTGAAGTCTCGCCTTTCTGAGTGCGCCGGCAAGCGCATCACTCAAGATCAGCACGGGAACTTCCATTTTGCCATCCGGCCGGAGCCTGCTTGTTCGCACCGCAAGCGAATTACGGATTTTTTCTACCAGCCCAGCTGCTTCCAGTTGACGGGGAAAACTCATTTGCGACAGATTCATTTTTGATCCTTTAAAGATGAACAATAACTTGCAGGGGACGGTTTCAACCCGTCCCTGCGTTAATAAGAATATCTTTCCTTCATATCCTCCAGTTCATCCCAGCGCCGGTACGCTTCTTCAAGCTCCGCCTCCAGTTTCTCCAGACGGGCATTGACGTCCTTAACATACGCGTGGTCATGCTTCCTGTAAAAATCCGGCAAGTTCAATAATTCCACCAGCTCCATTTTTTCTTTTTCCAGCGTTTCAATTTTTTGCGGCAGCTCTTCCAGTTCGCGCGTCTCCCTGAACGACAGCTTTGTTTTTTCTTTCGGCAATTTTTCTTTTTTGGGTTTTATCTCTCCTGTCGCGGGCTTTCCTTTTCCTTCCGCCCGCTGACGAAGCCAGTCGTCGTAGCCGCCCACATATTCCTGCAGCCGCCCTTCTCCCTCCAGAACAATCGTGGAAGTCGCCACGTTGTTGAGAAAAGTCCTGTCATGGCTTACCAGCAGGATCGTCCCGCCGTACTCGAGGAGGCGGTCTTCCAAGAGTTCCAGCGTCTCGGCATCCAGATCATTGGTCGGCTCGTCAAGAACCAGCACATTGGACGGGACGCAGAACAGTTTGGCCAGCAAAAACCGGTTCCGCTCGCCGCCCGAAAGCGACGAAACCTGTGCGGCAATCTGCGCAGGCGGAAAAAGAAAGTCCTGCAGATAGCCCACAACGTGCCGCGGAACACCGTTGATAAAAACCGTGTCGTTGCCGTCGGCGATGTTGTCACGCAGAGATTTTGCATCATCCAGCTGCGTCCTCAGCTGATCAAAGTAAGCAATCGCGATATTCGTGCCCAGGTGAATCTTTCCCCCGGTAATCGGAAGCTCGCCAAGCAGCACTTTCAGCAGCGTGGTCTTACCGGAGCCGTTGGGACCGATAATGCCGACACGGTCACCGCGCAGGACCCGGGTGGAAAATGCCCCGATAATCTCTTTATCCCCATAAGCGAAACTGATTTTTTCGGCTTCCACCACCAGTTTGCCAGTGCGTTCAGCTTCCGACACCGAAATCTTTACTTTCCCGTCGCGCTCGCGTCTTTCCGCCCGCTCTTCGCGCATCTTCAGCAGCGCCCGGACGCGTCCTTCGTTGCGCGTCCGCCTGGCCTTAATGCCCTGCCGGATCCAGACCTCTTCTTTCGCCATTTTTTTATCAAAGACCTGCCACTGGCTTTCTTCGGCCTCCTGCATGGCTTGGCGCCTTTCCAGATAGGTCGTATAGTTGCAGGAAAATGAAAGAAGCTTTCCCCGGTCGATTTCCACAATGCGTGTGGCGATCTTTTGGAGAAACGCCCGGTCGTGCGTGACGAACATCAGCGTTTTATCAAAGTTCTGTAAAAAATCTTCCAGCCAGACGATCGAATCAATGTCCAGATGGTTGGTAGGTTCATCCAGAAGCAGGATATCCGGATCGGCCGCCAGCGCCCGTGCCAGAAGCACCCGCCGTTTCAGGCCTGCCGAGAGCAGTCGAAACTCGGTGTGTTCATCAAGTGACGCCCGTGTGAGAATGATTTCCACACGTTGATGAAACTGCCAGGCGCCCACCGCTTCCAGCTCATGCTGAACCTGTTCGATTTTTTTTAAAAGCGGGTCTCCGCCGCCGGTCTGCAACTGATGGGTCAGCTCATGGTAGGTGTGAAGCAAATCCAGAGGCTTCTGCCCGCCCGCGGCCACTACATCATAAACGGAACCCGTCAGATTCTGGATGTCCTGCGGCATCAATGCCACGCGAACATCCACGCCGGTGGAGATCTCGCCGGCATCGGGTTCAATTTTCTTATTCAACAGCTTCATCAGCGTGGACTTGCCCGATCCGTTTCGTCCCAGAAGCCCGATGCGTTCCCCCGCCTCGATTTGCAGCGATGCGCCGTCCAGAAGCAACGGCCCGCCGAAGCTGACGGAAACGTTATTGAGTCGAAGTAATGCCATAATTTTTTCCGCTTTATTCTCTGAATCTTACCATCTTCAACAAAAGGTCCTCAAGGAAAGTGCTTTGCCCTTCCTATTAACACATTCCTGTCCAATAGTGCAAAAAAGAGCCTTTCGCCGTATGACTTTATGTGCATTACCATCGAAACGAAGACACCGGTAATTTATGCAGCCAAATCCCTTCACAGCGGCTTGATATTTCATCATGTCACGCCGGTGAAATCATGTGCGACAATAACGTCATTCATCGCTTACGGGGAATCTTATAACAAGGTGCCTGTTTCACCGGGACGTGTCTTTGCTCAATTTCCTCAACCGTGGTACTCAGTCCTTTCGGCAGGACAGATGAATAGCGTCACGGAATAACACCATCCCATCTATTCCTTTTAGTTATTTGACGAATGCCGGTTGATCATATATAGGCACGGCTGAAGGTTGAGGATCGCCCAACGGGAGGAAAATATGGCTGAAAAATTAGAAAATCAGGAATGGGAGCCGAAAATCGCAGCTATCGTCTGTAACTGGTGCACTTACGCGGGGGCCGATCTGGCCGGAATCAGCAGAATTCAATATCCGCCGAACGTGCGAATCCTGCGCGTTCCCTGCACAGGCAGAATCAATCCGTTTTACATCGTCAAGGCTCTTCAACAGGGGACCGACGGTGTTTTAGTGTCCGGTTGTCATCCGGGGGAGTGCCACTACATCTCGGGAAACCTGGTGGCGCGCCGTAAATTTTCGACTTTGAAGAGCTTCCTCAATTACATCGGCATAGAAGCCGACAGAAGCGTTTTCACCTGGGTATCCGCTTCCGAAGGCGATCGTTTCGCCCAGGTTGTCAAAGGCGTGACGGCGAAAATCCGGGCGCTGGGTCCGGCCAATAAACTGATCAAGACGCTATAGAAGCCTGCGCTGCGACCACCGGATGACAAGGAGAGAATGTAAGCTGATATTAACGGAGAAAGCCGCAGAAGTCACAGCGGACCGCTGCTCTCCGAGGCAACGGGGATAAAGCTCTACCGCACGAATGTCGCTTGCGCTTAGTTGGCGCAAATGTAATTTACACGGGCAACCATCAATGCTTGTCTTTGGCATGCTTCATAATGCCATTGGCGAACGTCAACGGCAGCAGCGGAAAGTATTCATTCGCAGAGCAATGACATACACCTTATCGGAAAACCCGGGCTGACCGGTGAGACGCCACCCGACCATGGAGGTGTAATCTTCATCCGTTGTGATCTGCGTTAGCATCTTAATGACGCCCAACAGCCGAAGGCTTTCCGAACCGGATCAAATGATCGAAAGATTCAAGCCCGATGTCGTGATCGACGTGGTGCTCCATCCCTGTCATTCCTGCAACATTGAGTCGCATAAAATTAAAGAACATGTTACGGGAAAGCACAAAATGCCGTTTTTCAAAATCGAAACGGATTATTCGCAGAGCGACGTGGGACAGATCCGCACCCGAGCGGAAGCCCTTTTTGAAATGGTGCAGAAATAGGGGCATCCTTTGAATGCACTGTGTAGATGTTTTGCTGGGTAGAAAACAATTTTATTCCCTCTCCCTCGATGGGAGAGGGTTGGGTGAGGGTGATGGCGGCAAAGAGGCCCCTTCCCCTGACACCTCCCACGAGGGACGGGGAGGTTTAGGCTTCACGAGATACGCGATACGAACGACAGGATACGAGGTATTTAATGTGAGCGAGATTAAAATTGTCAACGCCACGGGACTGGCCTGCCCGCAACCGGTGGTTCTGGCCAAAGAAGCCATTGAAAAAAACGAAAAAGTCAAGGTAATCGTCGATAACGAAACGGCACTTGAAAATGTTACACGCATGGGCACAAAGCTCGGTTGCAATGTAGCAACGGAAGCAAAGGCCGGGGGACTTTTTGAAATCACACTGACACGCAAGACCGATACAACGATCCGGGATATTCCCGTGACGTGCGGTGCTTCCTCTTCCGCCACGGGTCCTTTCGTCATCGTCTGCACTGAAGATAAAATGGGAAGAGGAAATGACGAACTCGGTTCTGTCCTGATTCGGGCTTTTCTCCATACGATCAGCCAGCAAAAGGAAAAACCGGATGTCATGATTTTCTACAATACCGGCGTTAAGCTTGCTATCCAGGGTTCGGAAGTCCTCAATGACTTAAAAGAACTGGCCGTCGCCGGCGTGGAGATTCTGGTCTGCGGCACCTGCCTGAATTATTTTGAAGTCAAAGACAAGCTGGACGTCGGAGTGGTTTCCAATATGTACGATATTGCCGCGATATTAAGCAAAGCGGGTCGCCTGCTGTACCCATGAGCGCTTCACCAACCGATTATTATGTCATGATTTTCAGGGCGGTATGCTACGCCCTGAAAGCGGAAAAGATCCCGCACAAGCTGATTCCCGTGCCCAGGCAAATCAGCTCGGACTGTGGAATCTGTCTGCGTTTTGAAAAGCAATATCGCGGGCCTATTGAAGCAAACCTGTGCAATAAGGTGGAATTTGAGAAGATCCACCTGATGAAGAATTCAATGAACGATTTTCCGCAAAAAAGCCATGCCTCTGAACAGCATTTCTCCTAATTTTAATATTTTATTTTTTTTTACTGAAGATCATGTTATTTTAATATCAGAAGTTGCAATGCTTTACTTCGTTTCAGCGAACACGGATGGCACCATCGGATAAGCACCCTTATTGATAACGGAAAACGGAGAAAAATCATGTTGCCGGATCTTCAGCCTAAAGATGAAATCCATTTACGCCTGAGCGCGGACGATGTCCGTACGTCGCATTTTATCAAGTTTTTAGATGAAAAACGGATGGTCGTTGAACAGCCCGAACCTGCAATCGACAGCAGTGCGCTCATGTCGTTAATCTTCTTGACCTACCGCCCGGACAGGAAAAAAAAACAACGGATGGGTTTTCAGGCAAGAATTGAAAATGTTACACCGGATCATCGGGTCTTTATCCGGCAGCTCACCCAGCCTTTTTTCTGTGATTTGCGCCTCTGGCCGAGAGTGCAGTTTGACGTGCTGCCCGAGATGCATGCATATTGCCGCAACCGTGAAATCAAAGTAGTTGACGTGTCCGGAGGCGGAACACAGGTGGTGCTGAAGCAGGATGATCCGGCAACACCGGCGATTGGATCTCTCGTTCAAATAAAATTTATCTTTGATCAGGGAGAAACGACTGCTGACGGACAAATCCTGCGGGTGTGGATTGATACGAACGGGTTGCGCCACGTGGAAATCAAGTTTCTCGGAGAACCCGAAATTCGCAATTTTATTTACAAGCAAAAATAATTGTATCCGGGATGCCGGTTGATGAAGGCAACTTCTTAAACATTCTTACGATCAGTATTCATTATCCCTGATTCGCAGAAACTTTTCCTCAATAAAATCCGCAATGGACCTTGCATCATTGATATCAAAGCAGGGAACGTCGGTATCCGGTTTTACGTCCGCAGCCACGGCAATCAGACCGTCTTCCCTGCGACTGATCAGCTCGCGTTTCAGTTCGGCGCGGAAAACTTCAATCTTGGGATAATCGTTGACTTTGAATCCTTCGGTCAGAATAATATCCGCGTCTTGAATAAATTTTTCACGGATTTCCTCGAAAGAATGATCGTGATCCGTATCCTGAACAAGGGCCAGTTGATGCGGCGATGAAACAACCGTGATATGCGCGCCCGCTTTTTTATGCCGGTAACTGTCCTTGCCTTCGTGGTCGATGTTGAAACCGTGCTTATTGTGTTTGATGGTGGCAACACGGTACCCGCGGCCGACCAGATCGGAGATGATTTTTTCCAGCAAAGTTGTTTTACCGGAGTTGGATTTGCCAACAACAGAAACGATAGGAATCATAAAATATCCATAATTTCATTTATTTGGGGAATACATACCATATTATGAACGGGCTGCCAATTTTTTAGATCAAGATTGCTTGACATCTCTTCCTGGCATATGATATAGAACGAACGTTCTATGATGAAAAGCGAATACTCTCTGCTTCTGAATACTGAAAAGCCATGAAATCCGTTTGAAACAAAAAGTAAAAGAAGTTAGGTTTCTAGAGCCTAACATATTTAAAACAATATGATATTAAAGGAAAAAACTTGACAGCCACAGCAAAGAACAATTTCATTAAAATACTGGCGACTGGCTTTGGCGCGGGCCTGTCGCCCATAGCGCCGGGCACTGTCGGCACGATTGTCGGTGTTTTGATTTGCCTGTGTTCTTACCCTTTGCCGGGGCCGTTTCGCTTCTTCTTTGCGGTTGCAATATCAGGAGTCTCTGTCTATGTTGCCGGACGGGCAGAGACGCTCTACAGGAAAAAGGACGACCAGCGCATCGTCATCGATGAAATCGCCGGCTTCCAGGTGGCCATGCTACCGGTCGCCATTACGGGCTTGCATCTTTGCATCGCTTTTGTTCTTTTTCGGATTTTTGACATCTGGAAGCCCTTCCCGGTTAATCGCCTCCAGAACCTCTCCGGCGGATGGGGCGTGGTGGCCGATGACCTCGGCGCGGGTTTTTACGCAGCGCTGATCTTGTTTATATTCACACTGACAGGAGTGTTATGAAAGCGGGAATCCTTACCATCGGAAACGAATTGATGAACGGCCGCGTCGCCGATACCAATTCATCGTTTATCGCTCGGGAAATGAATCTGCAGGGCTGGCCGATCGAAATCATGATGTCCGTCGGCGACGATTTTGCCACCATCAAAAGCCGCCTTCATTACCTGCTGACTTTTACTGACGTGGTGATCTGCACCGGCGGCCTGGGACCGACCGCCGACGATATTACAACAGCCGCCGTTGCTCAGGCTTTCGGCCTGCCGCTCGTGCTCGATGAAAAAGTTCTGGCTTATCTGAAAGACATCTTTGCCCGCTATAACCTGCAATGGACCGAAAACAACGCCAAGCAGGCCCTGTTCCCGGAAGGGGCGGAAGTGATTCCCAATCCCGTCGGCTCGGCCGCGGGATTTGCGCTGCCGGTCAGAGACAAGCTCGTTGTAGTCGTTCCCGGCGTACCTGCCGAAACATACAGAATGGTTCCGGAAGGCGTCATTCCCCTCCTGCAAAGATTTTTCCCGCAGCCGGTTGAACACGCGGTCAAACAGACCATTAAAACATTCGGTCTTTCCGAGGCGGCCGTGGATCAAAAACTGGCCGATTTCAATTTTGAAACCCTTGGCGTCAACGTCGGCTTCTACCCGGTCTTCCCGGAAAATCATCTGGTGCTGATTGCCCGGTCAGACTCGCAGGAACAGGCGCAAAAAAATCTTAAAGAAGCGATCGCTGCTGTTGCTGAAAGACTCGGCGATTGTATTTTCTCTTACGACGAAAAGTCGTTGGAGGAAATCATCGCCGGGTCGCTCACCCAAAAGAAACTGACCATCGCGGTTGCGGAATCCTGCACGGGTGGACTCATCGGCAACCGTCTCACTGATGTCTCCGGCAGTTCCGTTTATTTTGACCGCGGTCTGATCACGTACAGCAACGAGGCAAAAATTCAACTGCTGGGCGTGCCGGCCGATATCATCGAAAAGTACGGCGCGGTAAGCGAAGAGACCGCGCGCCTGATGGCGGAGGGCGTCCGCAAAGCAGCGGGAACGGATCTGGGCCTGGCTTCCACCGGCATTGCGGGGCCCACCGGCGGCACGAAAGAAAAACCGGTCGGAACGGTCTATATCGCGCTGGCCGACGCCGGCCGGACCATCTGCCGCCGTTATGCGTTTCGCTGGGACCGCAAAAGAAACAAGCTGGTCTCTTCCGAGACGGCGCTCATGATGCTGAATACCTATCTGCTGGAGAAAAAGTAGGGTATGGCCGCTGAAAAAAACATACGCGCCTTTCTGGCTGTTGAACCGCCGGAAGACGTTTTACAGACGGTGATCCGTATGCAGGAAAAACTCAAACGTGAGATCAGCGGGAGGCTTAGCTGGACCAGACCCGGCGGACAACACCTCACCCTGAAATTTTTCGGAGACATTTCCACGGATGATGTCGAACAGATCAGCGAGATCGTGCGGAACCACCTTCAATCTGACTGGGCTTTGAATTTGAAAATTGAGAAACTGGGCGTCTTTCCGGATGCCAGAAAGCCGCGGGTGCTCTGGTGCGGAACATCGGGCGATGTGGAAAAACTCGTCAACCTTCAAAAAGAGCTGGACAGCGACTTTGACGCCATCGGCTTTCCCAAAGAAGACCGTCCTTTCCGGGCGCACCTGACGCTGGCCCGGATCAAGGATCCGCGCGAGGTGTCGGGAGTAAATGAAGCGCTGACCAAACACACGACATTTTCCGCCGGAGAATTTGCCGTCCGGGAATTGATTTTATTTCAAAGCAAACTGACGCCGCAGGGAGCCATTTACACAAGACTGGCAACGTTTCCGTCGGCCGGCTGATTCTTTAGAGAACAGTCGCGACTGTTCTCTAAAAATAAAAAAGCGGGCAATCCCGCAAAAACTGTGTCGCAATGACAATAAACGATCATCAAGATAGTGGTCAAGTAAGAGAAGGCTTAAAAAATCCAATGTCTCAGAAAAACGAAATCATGCTGAGCGGAGAATACGTTGCTCTTTTGAACAATATAAAAAAGAGAATTATCTCGGCCCGCGTTAAAGCCGCCCGCTCGGTCAACAAGGCGTTGATTCGACTCTACTGGGATATTGGCAAAGTCATTACCGAAAAACAGGCCGAGCAGGGATGGGGAGATAGTGTTGTAGAAAATCTTTCCGCCGATTTGCGAAAAGATTTTCATAATACATTCGGACTATCTGTGCAGAATCTCTGGTACATGAGGAAGTTTTATATAGAATACAAAAACAAGCCAATTCTCCAACAGCTTGTTGGAGAATTATCCTGGAGCCACAATATTCTGATTCTTTCCAGCGTTAAAGATGAAAAAGAGAGGGAATATTACCTGAGGACCTCCGCTGAAATGGGCTGGTCAAGAAACGTGCTGCTCAACCAGATAAAAGCCGGCGCTTATCAATTCAGCCTGAAGAAAAAACAGCATAATTTTGAAAGAGCATTGCCCGTACATCTTTCCGAGCAGGCGGACGAATCCCTGAAGAGCGTTTATAAGCTCGATTTTCTCGGTGTGACAAGGCCGGTTCTGGAAAGAGAGTTGGCGTATGGATAAGAAAGTTATCGCTAAATTACATTCCAGTTTTGAGGATATGGTTCAGGTGAATCCGGAAACGGGTACGGAGTTTTGGTGCGCCCGTGATTTGCAGATGCTCTTGGGCTATTCGCAATGGAGAAATTTTGCCGCTGTGATTGACAGGGCCATCACATCATGCGAAACAGCCGGTTACAATCTGCAAGACCATTTTGCGCATATCAGCAAAATGGTCGATCTCGGTTCTGGAGCCAGGCGTGAAATTGAAGATATTGCTCTGACCCGTTACGCCTGCTATCTGATTGCTCAAAACGGCGATCCGGCGAAAGAACAAATAGCGTTTGCTCAGACCTATTTTGCAGTCCAGACACGCAAGCATGAACTCATTGAAAAACGATTAGCCGAAACGGAAAGAGTGAGCGCCCGGAAGCGGCTTTCTCAATCCGAGAAGGAATTATCCGGCATCATTTTCGAACGTCTGAAAAAGAACGAAAGTTTTGCACGAATCCGGAGCAAAGGAGATTTGGCTTTGTTTGGCGGACGTACCACACAGAACATGAAAGATATTCTCCTTGTGCCGGAAAATCGTCCGCTGGCCGATTTTCTGCCGACGATCACGATTAAAGCGAAAGATTTTGCCAACGAGATAACCAATTTCAACATTGCGCAACGTGATTTGCAAACAGAACCAGGCATTTCTGACGAGCATGTAAAAAACAATCGGGAAGTGCGTAAGCTTTTGGTTGATCGTGGAATTATTCCTGAAACTCTGCCGCGGGCGGAAGATGTTAAGAAAGTTGAACGACGTTTGAAATCGGAACAAAAAAAATTGCCCGAACAGTCGAAAATACTGAAGGATCGCGAAAGTAATGCATAGTTTCTAACGGTTTTGGTAGTGCTGGTCGAACCAAGATATTTCGCTTCAAATGGTTTGGAAAACGATCAAGTTATAAATAGGCGGATGGAGAAAATCATGTATTCTAGCTTTAAAAAGATTTTGGTTTCCGTAGCAATCGTTTTGGGACTAATCTCATTAAGTTCTTCCATAGTATTGCTGTTTTCTGCCGCCGCAGGTGAAACATCGGAAAAGATGATCACGTATGAGAAGCACCGGATGAAATGGCGCGATATTTCAAAATTGATATCGACTATGGGCTATGGCGATGTTCTTGATGGTTATATGGAAAGGCAATATCAGATTGCAATTTTGAGAAATGCGGACGGAACGTCAATTCACGTCATTAATAGACCTGCGAAGAAAGCAATTATCATCAATAAAGATGGTTCATATCATCGGCTTATCCTACCTAGTTATTATACTTTTTTAGACAACGGCGGCAATATCATTGCGTGGTCTGGTAAAGAAGAAAATATTGCAACATCTGTTGATGCGACCGGAAAGTATTTTATTGCAAATACTGCAAAACGTGCAGGTGCAATATTTGCTGTTGCAAATCCGGACGTACCGCTCGCAGCCGTTCCAATTATTGCTCCTGATAATGTTGTTCTGTCTTTGAAAGGCAACAAATTATATGTTTTCGGACATTACAAACGCAATCTTCGTGCGCCTCTGAAAGGATTTATCTATGAAGTCCAAAATGACAGATTAAAGTTTATAGAAGAATTTATAGTGCCCCGCGAACATGAAGCAGAGTCGCCTTACTATATAGAGGACATTTCTCCTGATCAAAGTGAAATGACACTGATTGATGTGCATGATATGCCTTCTATTTCAAAAAGGTATCGCTTTGATCTAAAAACTAAAAAAATTAACTACCTTGGAAGGGTATGGAACGATAAATATTTATACTTGCAATGTGACGTAATACAGAAAGTAAAAGAGAAGCTGGAAAGAAAAGATTAATTTGAAGATGTCGGAGAGGGTTAAGCACAAAACCTGAGGCAATGGGTTATATGCTTTAAATGGTAATCTATAATTCTTCAAATGTGAGACAGAAAATTTAAAAAATAATTCAGGGTGAAGGAGGTCATCTTATTATGTGCGCAGATATGGACAGGTCAAAAGCCGTGGAATTAGCGATTACGCAGATTGAAAGACAGTTCGGCAAAGGGTCGATTATGAAACTGGGCAGTCACGATCACATGGACGTGCCGGCCATTTCCACGGGATCACTCAGCCTCGATATCGCGCTGGGAACCTTCGGCGTCCCGCGCGGCCGAGTGGTGGAAATCTATGGACCGGAATCCGGCGGCAAAACGACGCTGGCGCTGCACATCGTATCCGAAGCGCAAAAGAAGGGTGGCATCGCGGCCTACATTGATGCCGAACATGCCCTCGACGTCGTCTATGCGCAGAAAATCGGCGTCAATACCGATGAACTCCTGATCTCCCAGCCGGACACGGGCGAGCAGGCCCTGGAAATCGCCGAAACCCTGGTAAGGAGCGGCGCACTGGACGTGCTGGTGGTCGACTCCGTGGCGGCACTCGTACCCAAAGCCGAATTGGAAGGCGAAATGGGCGACGCCCAGATGGGCCTTCAGGCGCGTCTGATGTCGCAGGCCCTGCGTAAACTCACCGGCGCAATCAGCAAATCCAAGACCACTGTCATTTTCATCAACCAGTTGCGAATGAAAATCGGCGTCTTCTTCGGCAATCCGGAAACGACCACCGGCGGCAACGCGCTGAAATTCTATTCGTCGCAGCGGCTCGACATCCGCAAGATGACGTCCATCAAGAACGGCCAGGATGTGGTCGGTTTCCGTACCAAGGTCAAAGTGGTGAAAAACAAGATGGCGCCTCCCTTCAAAGAGGCGGAGTTCGACATCATTTTCGGTGAAGGCATTTCTCGCGAAGGCGACGTGCTGGATCTGGCGGCGGAAAACGGCATCATCGAAAAAAGCGGCGCATGGTATTCCTACAAGGGAGACCGGCTGGGCCAGGGACGCGACAACTCCCGTATTTTCCTGAAGGAAAACCCGGACATCCTCAGTGCTGTTGAAAACGACGTCCGCGCCAAGCTGGGAATCGCGCCCAGAGAGCAGGAAGAAGAATAGTGAAAACGCTCGACCTGGCGGCCGCAAAGCAAAGGGCTTATCGTCTTTTGTCGATGCGGCCGCACTCGCAAAAAGAACTGGAAAACAAACTGCGGGATAAGGGCTTTCCCGCACCCATCATAAAAGAAGCACTGGAAAAACTCCGCGATTTGAAGTATCTCAATGACGCCTCTTTCGCCATGCAGTGGGCGCGTAATCTGGCCGTCAACAAACTCTGGGGCAATCGCAAAATTTCAGCCGATTTGCGTGAAAAAGGTATTTCGGACAGATTGATTAGCGATTCCGTCGCTTCGGCACGTTATGAACTATCGGAAGAGGAAGCGATAGAAATTTTAATAAAGAAAAAAGCGGCCAGAAAGAAGCCGGCCGTCATGGATGCCAGAGAAAAACAAAGGATATTTCAAAGCCTGATGGGACGTGGTTTTCCGCCAGGCCTGATTTTTAATAAACTGGGGAAGGCAGTGGAGGAAGAATTTGATGGTTAAAACAGGCGACGCGATACGGGAAAGTTTTCTGAAGTTTTTTGAAAGCAAGGGGCATACACGGGTGGCGAGCTCAGCGCTCATTCCCAAAGATGATCCCACGCTGCTTTTCACCAACGCCGGTATGGTGCAGTTTAAAAACGCTTTTTTGGGTCTGGAAAATCGCGGATACACCAAAGCCGTAACCTGCCAGAAATGCGCCCGCGCCGGCGGCAAGCACAACGACCTGGAAAATGTCGGTGTCACCGCACGCCATCATACTTTTTTCGAAATGCTGGGTAATTTTTCCTTTGGCGATTATTTCAAGGAGGAAGCCATTGCCTGGGCATGGGAATACCTCATCGACGTCGTGAAGCTCCCCAAAGAGAAGCTCTGGGTGACCATCTTTGAAAACGACGATGAAGCGTTCAAAATCTGGCATGAAAAAATGAAAGTCCCGGCGGATCGCATTGTCCGCATGGGCGAAAAAAGCAATTTCTGGATGATGGGCGAAACCGGTCCCTGCGGCCCCTGCTCGGAAATCATCTACGACCAGGGCGAAGGCACCGGCTGCGGCCGTCCCGAATGCGACATCCACTGCGAATGCGACCGCCACCTGGAAATCTGGAACAATGTCTTCACGCAGTTTGACCGTGACGAATCCGGCAAGCTGACGCCGCTTCCCAAACCCAATATCGATACCGGTATGGGGCTGGAACGTCTCACCGCCGTCATTCAGGGCGTCAAAAGCAATTATGATACGGATTTGTTCGCCCCGATTATCCGCTTCGTGGAAAAAACTTCCGGCAAAGTCTACGGCAAAAACGCCGACAATGACATTTCCATCCGCGTCATTGCCGACCACAGCCGGGCTGTCACCTTCCTCATCGGCGACGGCATCCTGCCCTCCAATGAAGGACGCGGCTATGTACTCAGACGCATTTTGCGCCGCGCCGCACGCCACGGCAAGATGCTCGGTATCAACAAACCGTTTTTGAACGAAGCCGCAATGGTTGTCATCGACATGATGAAAACCACTTACCCGGATCTGGCCGACAAGGCACCCTACATCACCAAGGTTATTTTAAACGAAGAGCAGCGCTTCATGGAAACGCTCGACGCCGGTCTGCGCATATTGCAGGAAGAAACGGCAGCGCTCAAAAATGCCGGAAAAACGGTTTTACCCGGCGAGATTATTTTCAAGCTCTACGATACATATGGCTTCCCCACCGATCTGACGGCGGACATCGTTAAAAAAGACCGGATCACGCTCGACACGGAAGGCTTTGAAGCCGAGATGGAACGCCAGCGCGAACGCGCCCGCGGTGCGTGGAAAGGCAGCGGCGAAGAGGCCGTCTCCGAATGCTATCTCAAGGCGTCGAGTTCCGGCATCGTTAGCGCTTTTTGCGGTTATGAAACTGTCCGCAAAAATGAAGCAAAAGTCATTGCAATATTCGTTGACAGTAAAACCGTGGATTCAGCTCAAGAAGGCCAAAAAGCAGAAATTGTTTTAGATAGAACCAACTTTTACGGCGAATCTGGCGGACAAACTGGAGATACAGGTTATTTGGATGGTAGCAATTTTGTATTTGTTGTCGAAGATACAAAAAAACCTCTTGAAAACTTTATTATTCACAAAGGAACTGTACAAAAAGGTGATATTAGACTTGGCGCAAAAACCCAATTTGTTATCGATTTAGAAAGAAGAAAGGCAATCGCAGCAAATCACTCGGGGACACATCTTTTACAAGCAGCACTTAAGGCCGTTTTGGGTGACCATATTAAACAATCTGGTTCGCTCGTCAACGAGGAGCGGCTGCGTTTTGACTTCACGCATTTTTCAAAAATTACGGATGAAGAAATGCAGCGCGTAGAAAATATCGTTAACGATATGATCCGGTCAAATCGTCAAGTACAGACAGAAGTATGTTCTTTGGAAGATGCTCTTAAAACTGGCGCCACAGCCGTGTTCGATGAAAAGTACGGCAACACTGTACGTATAGTAAAAATGGGAGAACTTGGGGAACTGAGCATGGAACTATGCGGTGGCACGCACGTGGAAAAAACAGGCGACATCGGTCTTTTGAAAATCCTGCACGAGTCGGCCATTGCCGCGGGTGTGCGCCGGATCGAAGCCGTAACCGGCAGGGAAGCCGTCCTCCACGTTCAAAAAACCGAAGAAGAACTCAGGCGCACGGCGGGCCTGTTTAAAGCGGGTCAACTGGAAGTTTACGACCGCACCGACAAGCTTTTGAAAAACGTCCGGGAACTGGAAAAAGAAATCGAGGCTCTCAAAGGCAAACTGGCCGCCAAGGATTCGGGCGACCTGATGAGCCAGGTGAAAGAAATTGCCGGCGTCAAAGTCCTGGCCGCGGAAGTGTCGATAACGGACGCCAAAACGCTACGCGATTTCGGCGACAAGCTGCGCGACAAACTGGCTTCCGGTGTGATTCTCCTGGGCAGCAAGGCTGAAGGCAAAGCCCTGCTTCTGTGCATGGTCACCAAAGACCTGGCCGATAAATACTCTGCCGGCAACATCGTCAAGGAACTGGCCCCGATCGTCGGCGGCAAAGGCGGCGGCCGCCCCGACATGGCCCAGGCCGGCGGAACACAACCGGAGAATCTGGCGAATATTTTCCCCGCGCTTGAAAAGCTGCTGGCAAAATAGAACAGTTACAGACATTAACTTTGTCATTCCCGACTTGATCGGGAATCCAGTATTTGAGAGCATTTCTTTTTTCATTGAAGCCATTAATGAGAAGGCAAGAGATATGGCGTTTGAGTCTACAAATTCTTTTGATCATGTTCGCCTCTCATTTAATGCTGCAACTAGCAGAGACGAGCGATCACAGATCGGTCAGTTTCTCACGCCTGCTTCTATCGCTGATTTCATGTCGTTTTTGTTTAAGGCCGATACAAAAGAAGTAAGGATTATAGACCCAGGCGCGGGCACCGGTGTTTTATTTGCCTCATTGTTGAACAGGTTGCTTCTGCAAAAGAGACGGCCAACTACTATAGAAGTTGTAGCCTATGAAACGGACAGCACTATTTTACCGTTACTCCAGGAAACCGTTGATTGGTGCAAAGGAATGTGTAAACAATACAACGTATTGTTTACATGCACCATAAAAGAAGAGGATTTTATTGCTTCAGCGATAACTGAACTGGAAGAATCTCTATTTTCGAAACCTTCTAAACGCTTCACGCACGCCATCCTCAATCCGCCTTACAAAAAAATCAATGGCGATTCCGATACGAAGGCCAGGCTTTATTCCGCAGGCTTGGAGGTGGCAAATCTTTATGCCGCCTTTGTCTGGCTTTCGATTCGAATGCTGGAGCCGGGTGGACAAATTGTTGCTATTACACCCAGAAGTTTTTGCAATGGGCCGTATTTTAAAAAATTCCGTGAAGCTTTTCTAAAACTGTTAAGCCTCAGGCATATTCATGTATTTGCATCACGTAACAAAGCATTTGGAGATGACAACGTACTTCAGGAAAATATTATTTATTATGCTGTCCGGGAAAACAAAAAGCCTACAGCGGTTGCAATTTCAACATCTGATGCTGATAATTTCGGTCAAGCTAAAAAACTATTAATTTCCTTTGATCAGATTGTTAAGCCGGATGATTGCGACGCTTTCATCCATCTTGGTTTTGAAGAAGCGGCTGCTTCGGCTGTCCAAATAATTCGGTCTTTTACATCGTCTTTGGATAAGCTGAACCTAAGTGTTTCCACTGGGCGGACTGTGGATTTCAGAGCAAAGGAGCATTTGCGAAAGCTACCAGAAGAGGGAGCGGTTCCACTTATATATCCTTGCCACTTCGCGGACGGTTATATTAATTGGCCCTGTGAATCAGCCAAGAAGCCTAATGCCCTCATGTCAACGCCGGAAACGTCTGATCTTTTATCAGAGCAAGGATACTATGTTCTAATTAAAAGGTTTTCTTCCAAAGAGCAAAAACGACGTGTGATGGCAGCAATATATGATCCGTCAAGAGTAGCCGCCCCGTTTGTTAGTTTTGAAAATCATCTGAATTATATTCACCGGCAAGGAAAAGGCTTGCCTGAAAAATTGGCGAAGGGACTTGCCCTATATCTGAATTCATCCGTTGTAGACCAGTATTTCAGGTTATTCAGCGGACACACCCAAGTTAACGCAACAGATCTTCGTAAACTGCCTTATCCTACCGAAAACCAGCTTTTATTGCTCGGAAATTATGTAACCGAACAAATGCCTCCGCAACAGACTATTGATGATATCCTTAATAAGGAGTGTGTAGAAGGTGGCCAATAGAATTGACAAAAAGAAAGCTCAACTCAAGATTCAATCCGCACTAATTATTCTGACTGAACTCGGTCTGCCCAGACAACAACTCAATGAACGTTCCGCACTGACTCTTCTTGCACTTTTAGCCCTTAATCCGGGAAAAAAGTGGCAAGATGCAAGCAATCCTTTGATGGGCATTACGCCTATGATGGATTTCTTCCACGAATATTATGGAAAGAAATATGCTCCGAATACGCGTGAAACGGTTCGCAGGCAAACAGTGCATCAGTTTCTACAGGCGTCGCTCATTGTAGCGAATCCTGATATACCGGAGAGGCCCACCAACAGTCCGAAAGCTGTATATCAAATAGAGCCATCAGCGTTGAAACTGCTGAAAAGTTTTGAAAGCCCGGAATGGAATGACAATCTACTAAAATACCAAAAAAAAGTTAAAACACTCAAAAAGAAATACGAACGAGAAAGAGAGATGCATAAATTGCCTGTGCATCTTATAGACGGGCAAAAAATCAATTTATCTCCAGGCGGACAAAACGTGCTGGTCAAGAAAATTATGGAGGAGTTCTGTTCGCTTTACACCCCCGGCGGCCGGATGATTTACGTGGGAGACACGCAATTAAAATGGGCCTACTATGACGCGGAAACGCTGGCGTCGCTGGGTGTGAAAATTGAAGAACACGGCAAGATGCCGGACGTGGTGGTTTACCATGCAAAGAAAAACTGGTTGCTTCTGATTGAAGCCGTGACGAGTCATGGGCCGGTGAATCCGAAAAGAAGAGCGGAGTTGAAGGATTTGTTTGCGGGTTCAAGCGCCGGATTGGTGTTTGTGACAGCCTTCATGGATCGGCGGGCCATGTTGAAATATTTGAATGACATTTCATGGGAGACCGAGGTCTGGGTGGCGGATGCACCAACCCATTTGATCCATTTCAACGGCCAGAGATTCCTGGGCCCATACGAAGATTAATGATTAGTCGGTTCAGAATGCTGAAATTCGGAAATATTCAGAAACTTATTTGTCTGGGAATCCTTCTTTCGTTTGTTCATCATGCATGGGCGGAAGACTGGTCATATTATGACACGACTTCTTCAGGGGACATGTATTATGACAAAAGCGGAGTCAAAGAAGTCGGCAAAGACGTCATTTCCGTGCGGACGAAAATCCTATTAAGCGAAAATGCCAAAAACACCTATTTTTCGATTCTTAAAAACTTGAACAAGGCACCGGAAAGTCCGGCCATGCTCAGTTGTTATATAAGTCTTATGGAAATTGACTATACCACCAGAAAAATCAGAGATGTGTCTGTAACTTTCTATGATCAGAAAGGCGACGTGATTTATTCTTCACTGCAAAGCGAATCCGGTCAATGGAATCCTATCGAACCCCATTCCGTTGGTGAAAAATTAATCAACCGGGTTTCCTGGGAACCTCTTACATCCCGGAAGACGGTTGCCGCTCCCGGGGTTGATAAAGCCGCACCGCCAAAAAAGGCGTCTGTCGCCGCGCCCTCAGACACCGGACTTAATTCGGATCGTCTGAACAACAAAAAGAAAGAGGCAACGGACAGCCAGGAAACAGCGGTGCGGGATTTAGTCGCCAGATGGCTCACCAGCTGGCAATCCGGCGATATGAAGATCTATCGCAACTGTTACACGTCAGATTTTGAATCCAAGGGAAAGAACCTGGATGCATGGATTAATCATAAAACCAGGGTTCACACAACCGGTAAAAAGATCAAAATTCAAATTGATCTGTTAAAGATATCCGTGAGAAACAATGCCGCCACGGCAAAATTTGTTCAGCATTACAGCTCTTCTCTCGTCAATGACTCCGGGATTAAAATATTGGAGTTAAGAAAAATCAATGATGAATGGAAAATTTACCGGGAAAACATGTATCAATAACCCCGGCAGACGAAACTTCCGCACAAACCTGATTCGCCGGGATCTTTCGCTGCATCATGCAGAAGGTTCCGGTTTTGGTCTCCCATGAAGATATCCCTGTTCAACTGATCTTCGTGAAACTCGCGGTTTTAACAACAATTCGCGGGGAGCGGTTATGGCCGCTCCCCGCATGCATTATATCTTGCAGGCTTCGTTATAGTTTTGGAACCGGCGGCATCAATTGAATTAACAGGCTGTGATGCCGCAGCAGATTTCATCAATTACGTCAGTTGGTCGCAGCGTACATAATGGTATCAATGAGATCTTTTGCCTTTTGCTTTAATCCGGCACACTCCTCCGGACGCAGTCTCCCGTCCGACCTCGATCTGTTTAAATCATTTTCCAGATTTTCGATCTTTTTGTTGATCACGAATAATTCCTGCGGGGAAATCTTTTCCGAATTAACGCCGTCACGAACCATGACGCGCGCTCTTGAAAGATCCTGGCGGATATCCTGCTGACATCCCTCTCCCCGATGATCCCGCCGGTCGTTGCCGTCATTCATTTCATATCGAATATGCTTGTAGAGGCCTCGAGTTTCACGCTGCAACCTTTCGCATTCTCCGGGATTCAGCCTTCCGTCCGATACGAATCTGTTCAGATCATTCTCCACCCTTCGGATATTCTGGCGGATCCGATCCGCTTCCCGTGAATCAATTTGCCCTGTTTTTATACCATGGCGGACCATGTTATTTGCTTTCTCGATGTCCTGACGAACATCCTGCTGACATTCCTGACCACGATAATCCCGCCGGACGTTACCGTCATTCATTTCATATCGAATATGCTTGTAGAGGTCTCGAGTTTCACGCTGCAACCTTTCACACTCTCTGGGATTCAGCCTTCCGTCCGATATGAATCTGTTCAGATCATTTTCCACCCTTCGGATATTCTGGCGGATCCGATCCGCTTCCCGTGAATCAATTTGCCCTGTTTTTATACCATGGCGGACCATGTTATTTGCTTTCTCGATGTCCTGACGAACATCCTGCTGACATTCCTGACCACGATGATCCCCGCGAGGTTGAGCATAACTTATTCCACAAAAAATAAATGAAGTAATGATTAACACCAGAATTGCTTTTTTCATATCGACACTCCTTTTTTTAATTGTGAATATTTTACCTGCCAAAACCAAATTACTTTATTTCTTCCATTTTATTTAACGGACTGTTTGTGCTGCACGGGTTCGGAACCGGCATTAAAACTTGTATTTTCCGGCCATGATATTCTGGTAGATTTCATTGTTTAACGCCACGTAGCCTTCGCTTCCCGGCAGGAGGACATAAATATCTTCCTTCACCTGAGACATATCATATCCCTGGTTTTTGAGGTTCGTTTTTTTGATTTTATGCGTGGCCGTCCATTCAAAGTCCGGAACGAAACGCACGAAAAGCGGAACGGCATATTTCGGCAGGCTGGTTTTCAAGTGCCCGGCCAGTTTGGAGATGTCCAGCGGCGTTTTGTCGTCCCTGACAACCGACGCCATGCCGGCCTTGCCATCGCTGCCCGGCATGGTGATCCCGTATACAGCCGATGAGGCAACGCCGGGAAAACTGTCGACGGCTTTTTCAACTTCCTGTGTGGCCACGTTTTCACCTTTCCAGCGGTATGTGTCACCCAGGCGGTCCGCAAACTGCGCATGACGGAATCCCATGTTCCGGAGCATGTCGCCGGTGTTGAACCACATATCGCCCTTTTTGAAAACATCACGGAAGATCTTTTCCTCCGTTTTTTTCTTATCGGAGTATCCGGCAAACGGCGTTTTCTCCGATATTTCCATGATCAGCAGGCCGGTTTGACCTTTGTCCACCTTTTTCATGAAACCGTTCCGGTCCCGGACCGGTGCGTCGTTTTCCGTGTCATAGGCCACCAGAGCAAATGGCGTTACACTGGTGCCCACACTGTAGTCGATATTCAGAAAATTGGTAAAAACACCAACCCCCTCGGCGGCGCCGTAAAATTCATATACGTTTTTAATACCGAAGCGTTTTTTGAAAGGCATCCAGATGTCCGGCCTGAGCCCGTTGCCGCATATGTATTTCAGCGTTGTTTCATGATCGTCGGATTTCGCGGGCAGCGCCATCAGATAACGGCATACCTCTCCCACATAGATAAAATGGGTCGCCTGAAACTGCCGGACGTCATCCAGAAATTTGCTGGCGCTGAACTTCCTGCGCAGGGCAACCGCCGCGCCGTTATAAATCGCGGGGGGCCAGCCCACGGTGATGGCGTTTGTATGAAAAAACGGCAGCGGAATATAAATTGTGTCCGTCGGCTTTACGGGCATGACAAAGCGGCCGAACCAGAACATGGCTGATATGGTTCGCTTGTTAATGATGACCGCGGCCTTGGGCAGGCCGCCGGTTGTTCCTGACGTATACACATAAGCCATGGTGTCTTTCAGTGTAACGCCCGGTGTAGAGGATGGATTTTCAGTGCTTTTGCTCTCCAGTTCGCCGGAAATATCGGTAATATCGGTGGGCCTGAGCTGCCCGGTGTCCTGAACCATGACCAGTGTGGATTTTGAAAGATCAATTCCGGCGCGAGCTTCGCTGAAAAAACCATAGCATTCCTCACCGACGATCACCACCTTGCCCTTGTTCAAATTGAAGCTGTGAATGAGCGACTCTCCCCGCTGATTTGTATTGATCAGCGAGGCAATCGCACCCACTTTGGAACAGCCGCAGTAGGCGGCCAGCAGATCGGGGCGATTCTCAAAACAAAGCGTTACCACATCGCCCCGGCCAACCCCCTTTGACAACAGGAAATGGGCGTATCGATTTGCTCTTTCGTTGAGTTCGCGATAGGTCAGGTTTCCATCGGGCGACTTCACCGCCGCGTTATCCGGATATTGTCTGGCGATTTTTTCCAGTTCCAGCCCCCAGGAATTGTTGGCATTGCTACCTATGCTTCTGAGCCCCTTAAGGAGATTGAAAATCATGGACGGAAACCTCGGTAAAATCTGAAATACTTTGGTGATGAATTCTGCTGCGCTGATGGTTGCGGGGATTTTTCCCTGTTGTGCGTTCATGATCTTTGCTCCTTCATGTCTATCTTTTTTGCAGGCCTATCCTCCGGAGAATCCCGGAAACCGTCCTGAATGATTTGCATCCACTCTGGAACATCTTCCTTCAGTCACTTACAATAAAATGACCATTGATTCCATTCTTTTGTATGTCCATCGTCAAATGATCCGGGTGTCTTTTAAACAACAGCAGTAAACATAACTCGGGGCAATTGAACTCGGCCCGGTGTCCAAAATACCCTTGACACACAAAACCCCGTTTCCTATACTCAAATCCCGAATGGGCAGCCCTTATCAGGAATAAAGTTTTCATCATGATGCTCATATTATGCGCTTAAAACTTACGGATTCGTTTTGCCGTCCTCAACGATTGACAGATTAATTACGAAATGAAATTTATCGCCGTCATGGATGAAAAAGGACGGACGGCGCAAAGCATCCTTTCTCCGGTCCTGCTGTCCGTGAGAAATGCAGACCTATAGAACATGCAACCAGTTTGTTTACAGGAGAGGACATCATGAAACGGATTGATTCAATCGATGTGCTGCGCGCCCTGGCTATCATCTTTATGGTACTGTGCCATTTTCCGGTTAATTTATCCCCGGCCACCGGCGAATATCCATGGGTTTACTTCTTTTCGAATCACATTATCGGTGATTTTGCGGCATCCATGTTTTTGGTGCTTGTGGGTGTAAGCCAGGTTCTATCTTCCGGTAAAACCGGTCATGTTCCAATAGGCTTGCAGTTCTGGAAAGACCGCGCCATCAAACGGGGCGCGTTCATCTTCGTAGTCGGGTTGATTTTTTCAATGTCCGTGCGCGGGTGGGAAGCCGTTTTTGAATGGGACATCTTAACGCTCATCGGCGCGTCACTGATCGCCATCCGCCTGCTCGGCCGGCTGCCGGCATTCGGTTTTTTGATTGTTGGATTGATCTTTGTCCTTCCCTCGCCCCTCCTTCGCGAATACAGCCAGTATCTGCAGCACTGGGGCAACACGATGGAAGCGGTACCGGGAATCAGCAGCGTCGCACCGGGTCTTTTATATGACCCCGCCGCAGACTACCTCCCGACATGGAGTCTTCAGGAAATTGTCGAAGGGTTTTTCTTTGAGGGATATTTCCCGATTTTCCCGTGGCTGTTTTTCCCTCTTTTCGGCGTATTTTTAGGCAAAGCCAGTTTCGTGCAATCAGCCGAAGAATCTCCCAACACCAATCGTCACATTGTTTTCATGATATCCGGGGGAGCCGTTTTATCGGCAACTGCAATATTGATCGGCTTATGGGCGCGGACCAAGCCCCCTCTGTCCGTGGTCAATGAATATATCTCCCCCTTTTCATTTTATCCTGTGACCATTTCCATGATGCTGCTGCAACTGGGAGTGGTTCTGCTTTTATTCGGCGTTTTGCGGGCGCTCTGTGATTACAGGCCCAGAGACAACTGGTGGCTTGTTTATTGCCGCCGCTTGAGCCGCTATTCTTTAACGCTGTATGTATTGCACCATATCGTTATGCTCTGGCCTCTGTGGCTGATTGGAGGGATCGCGGAAGGTCCATGGAATCAGTACTACGCGAAAGCGATGAGTGAACCGCTGGCTCTTATTTTAAGCATTCTTCTCATGGCCATATGCGGACCGCTGCTTGCCGCGTGGGATAAAGTAAAGGGAAAATACAGCCTGGAATGGAACCTGGCAAAAATAGTCGGAACAAGTTCCGGGTGAAAGCACAAATTTCAAAAAGCGGAATAAACCGGGATTCTGCCCGACACAGTCGCGAAACATAAGTCCCCTCACCATTTTATTTAACCCGCAGGGAAACGGACATCCTTGTTCTCAATCCATCCCGCTTGCCGCACAATGCTGAGCTTGCTATATGATGCCTTCCTTTTTCAGGGATTCCAGAGATTCCGTAGAGAGCCCCAGCCACTCTCTGTATACATCTTCGTTATGCTGACCCAAAAGTGGAGCCGGTTTGTATTCATAATCGTTCTTGTAAAGCCGGATCGGGCAGCCGGCCATTTTAAATTTGCCCCTTTGCGGGTGATCAAACTCGACTATGGTCTGCCGCTGATTGAAATGCGGATCGTTCAACACTTCCTTTGTATCCAGTACCGGCGCCGCGGGTATGCCAAGATCAGCCATTGTCTTGAATACTTCCATTTTGTCTTTCGTCCTGGTCCAGTCCTCAATCGCGGCCTTGATATCTTGGTAGCGCTCGATGCGCAGATGGATGTCGTTTTTGAGCTCTTCCGTAGCCATGTCCGGACGGCCGATGGCCGTCATCGCCATTTCATACTGCTTG
This sequence comes from Smithellaceae bacterium, assembly GCA_963682015.1. GTDB lineage: Bacteria > Desulfobacterota > Syntrophia > Syntrophales > Smithellaceae > UBA8904. The sequence continues at coordinate 2,033,978 of OY820932.1, forward strand.
GGCGTGAGCATATTGATATAGGCATAGTCGTTCGGCCCGTCGCCCTTGCAGCGGACCACTTCCACAAAATCCCGTCGGGGTGAAGGTTCACCGTCGTCCAGAGGATGAATTGCCGTGGGCACACGATTCAGGTTAATCACCGCATCCGCCATGGATTGTTCCACAACCTGTCCTTCACCGGTGCGGAGCCGTTGAATGTAGGCCGCCAGAATTCCCACGGCCAGATGCATACCCGCTCCCGTATCACCGATCGTCGGGCCGGGATTCAGAGGTGGTGTGTCCACCAGGCCGGTATTGCTGAACGCCCCGCCAATGGCTTTGGCAATGGAATCCATGGAAAGATAGTTGCTGTATGGCCCGCCTTTGCCAAATCCCACATTCTCGGCGTAAATAATCCGTGGATTAATTTTCGAAAGCACCTTGTAGTCGATGCCCATTCTGGTCATTACGCCGGGTGCGAAATTACTAACGACGACATCAGCTTTTTTAACCATGTCCTTGAATAAAGCAACTCCCCGGGGCGATTTCAGATTGAGCGTGATTCCACGTTTATTGGCGTTGAGGGACAGAAAATACCAGGAATCCAATCCTTTTGTCCTGTCTACCTCCCGGATCATAAACGTCCTGCCCACTTCTCCTGTTCCCGGCGGCTCAATCTTGATAACATCCGCCCCGAGAAAAGCCAGCTGTTCCGTGCACGACGGCCCGGCTTCCCACTGGGATAAATCCAGTATCTTTAATCCTTCAAGCGCTTTGGACAAGGAAATCCTCCTTTGATGTCTTCACCCGCCATGACGTTAAACTGTCGTCATGACTTTTTTTCATTGTTCTTCTTCTGCCAGGCAGGCCGCGCCGAAAGCTGCGGTAAGCCTGGGGTGCTGCGGAACGAAAATCCTCAGACGCAACGCTAAGCCGATGGCTTCCACCAGCCCTTCGTCTTCTCCGCCGCCGCCGGTCAGCACGATATCCGGCTCCAGTTTCAATCGTTTAACCAGCATGGCCACCTTGGCGGCCATGGCCCTGTGGACGCCGGCCAGAATGTCCGCGGGTTTTGCGCCTTCGGCAATCCGGGAGATGGTTTCCGACTCCGCGAAAACGGCGCAGTTCGTCGAAAATTCCACCGGTTTTTCCGACTGCATGGATAAAGGCCCGATTTCATCCAGCGGTACATTCAGAATCCGGGAAATCACCTGCAAAAAGCGGCCGGATCCGGTAGCGCACTTTTCGCTCATCAGGAAATCGGCAATCCGTCCTTTGTCTGTGATCCGGGCGGCTTTGGTAAACTGGCCGCCAATGTCGATGAGTGTCCGGGTGGATGGGAAGAGGTTGTGGCAGCCTTTCGCATGGCAGGAAATGTCGGAGACCTGACGGCCGGAAAACGGGGAGCTTTGCGCGCCGAGGCCCGTAATCACCAGGCCCTCGATCTGTTCAAAAGCAAGGCCGGTCTGTCTGAGCACATCTTCCATGACCTTTGTGGCGCCGCCTTTATAATTGCCCCCGGAGGGAATCAGACTGGATGCTATCATCCGGCCTTCGCAGACCAGGGCGGCCTTGATGGATACGGAACCCATGTCCAGACCGGCGTAATATTGATTTTGGTTGTTCATGACTTCCCCAATATTATTTCTCGCTCTTGCTTAACCACGATGCAAGAGGACATGCCCCCTTTTTTTGTCCCCCGCTGGCGGGGGTGCAGGGGGTGGTACTCACTTACCACCTCCGTCACTTCGTGACACCTCCGCCGGCGGAGGACACGATTACCGACGTTTCTTTATGCGAAGAAGGTGACGTCTTCTCTTTTGCGTTCCTTTGCCGGTCTTATTCCTCTGTCATAAAAGTCTTTGCCGATGAGCGCCGCACCCAGGGCGCCGGTGATAAAAGGTTCCGGTGGCGTCAGCACCGGAAAACCGACTTTCCCTTCGATGGCTTTGATCAGCCCGATGTTCTTTGCACCGCCGCCGGTGACCACGACATCCTTTTCAATCCCCAGGTGCCGCGTCATGTTGACCACCCGGGCCGCGATCGCCTCATGCAATCCGGCGACAATCTCCGCCACGCCCGCACCTTCCGCCAGACGAGAGGTGACTTCGTGTTCCGCAAAGACCGTGCACATGTTGGAAATCTGGACGGAACCGCTCGCTTTAAGAGAAATGTCGCCCATGTCCGTGAGGTTGATGCCCAGCGTCTCCGAGATCACTTCCAGAAAACGTCCGGTGCCCGCGGCGCACTTGTCGTTCATGACAAAATTGGCCACCTTGCCTTCGGCATCGAGCTTGATGCCCTTGGAATCCTGACCGCCGATGTCGATGATGATTTTTGCCGTGGGGAAAAGTGCCCGGATACCGCGTGCGTGGCAGGTGATCTCCGTGATCTGCTTGTCGGCAAACGGCACATTGATCCTCCCGTAACCCGTGGCAACGATGAAATCCAGCGCTTCAAAAGAAAGCCCCGCCTTTTTGACGGTCTCGTCGGTTACCTTGAGCGCCAGGTGCCGGTGCTCCGCTCCGGTGGGTCCGATATGAGAAGCAATGATCTTTTCCTGTTCATCCGCGATGACCACCTTCGTCATCGTGGACCCGATATCTATTCCGCAAAACGGCATAAGTCGTATTTCCTCTGCTTGTAGGGAACGGTTTCAAACCGTTCCCTACGCTTTGGTTTTAAGGCTTTGCAAAACCAGTGGGGCATCCGGCATGCATCAGATGCCCTCATCCTTAAGGCTGGTCAAAACCGTCTGGATGCAAGGCCCCCGAGTTCTGAGGCGTGAGGCGTACTTTTGTACGCCGCAGCAACGAAGGACGAGGGAAACGCAGCAGACGGGCGATTTTCACCAGCCGCCCTGCTATCTTGCTCGCGCCTGGAGCGCCTCAATAAACGCCCCGATCTGCGCCTTCCACTGCGCTTCCGAATAATCCCGCAGATCCACCATGTCGGAGACGAGCTGCATCATCGGCAGGTCCGAGTATTTGGAAAGCTCGTTTTTCATATGGATCTGTCCGACGGTGGTGGCCCGGCAGGAACGGCAGGCATGGAAAACCACCCCGTCGATCTTGTAGTCGTCGATCATTCCCAGCAGTTTTTCCACAATGGGGTTGCCGCTACGTGCCCGGGCTTTCTCATGGTAGGCGGTGTAACGGAGAAAGGCCCGCCAGGCGAGATAATCCACCGGGTCCTTCACGTGCGAGGGCACTTCCACCGGGTCAAAACCCCGGTAGACGTTTTCAATGACAAACACCGCACCGAAGCTTTCAAAATAATTGAAGATCCACAGCGTATGCCAGGGAGGAAGCCCTCCACCGTAGAGAACGCGGTACTTCTCATCGGCAATGACGCCGATCTTGTGATCCACCTTGTATTTTACTTCATCATAGAGCTTCTGGTAGAAATCGACAGCCACCTGTGTGCCGGAGTAGTAGTGCCCGGCCACCATGATGCTGAAGTGGTCCTGAGAAGGCATCGGACAGGGAACGGCCACTCTCAGCCGGTCGATGTCGTACCACAGCTGCCAGGCCTTATCGCCCAGGCGGATGCACTCCCAGAGTCTTTCCTTATCCATCTTCTTTCCGGTTTGTTTCTCCAAAAACTCAATTAATCCGGCAAGCTGGTCGCGCTGATATTTGATGTAGTAGTCTCGCACGGCGTTCAGATCATCCTGCGGGGGAGGATAGACCACGTCAATGCCGAACGTCGGGGCCTCCAGGTAGCGGCTGGTAGCCTGGTACCATTTGAAGCGCGGGTCGCACACGGCGGAGCTCCCCAGCATCATGTCGGGCATCGGCATGCCGCCGTCGGGGCTCCCGTCGGGTATCCGTCCCTGCTCTTTGCGCATACTGTCGAAACCCAGGCCGATCCGGGCGTAGCTGCACAGTACCTGCGAGTAGCCGTCGGCTTCGGCTTTCAGCAGAAAGCGGTCCATCTCCCGTTTGGCGGCGCACAGTCCCGCGTAGTTTTCCGTGGGCAGCGGCACAACGTCCATCGCACGCAGGATTTCGTCATACTGCGAGGCGACCATCATGTAGGCCACTTTCTTCCCTTGCTCTCTCGCCAAATGCGCGCTCATGTAAATGTTCTTCACCAGCCCACGTACCTCCCGGGCGGTGTCCGTCCCTTTCACGGCCGTGGTCTTGGCCTGCTGCGTTGCTTCCATATTCAAAATCCTTTTCCGTAGGGAACGGTTTTAAACCGTTCCCTACAATTATGTTCTTTTAGAGACTTTGTAAAAATCCCGGAGGCAAGGCGCGCAAGGCCGAAGGCGTGAGGCGTACTTTTGATGTACGCCGCAACAACTGAGGCCGCAGCGCAACGCCGCATACGGGGTTTTTACGGAGTCGAAATCATTTCCAGGAATGCCTGGATTCTGGTTCGTAATTGCCCGATCGTCGACGTCGAATAATCGTCCTCGATCATCAGCACCGGCAGCTTCAATCCATTGAGGTATTCTTTCAGATCCGGGCCCTCCAGTTCGCAGGTGTCGCAGTACCGAACGATGTAAAAGATCGCGCCGTTGGCCTTCCACCCGCTGATGAAGTCTTTCAGATAACTGAAGCGGCTCTCCAGATCTTCTTTGCGGTTTCCTGCCTGCGGTTTGAGGCTTCTCGGGCAGTGGGTGCACAGGTAGCGCTCTGTCAGGCCGTCCAGGGGATCATCCGTCTCCGGAACGTCCTCCCAGAAAAAGCGGGTTCCCGTGCACAGGTCGTCCATCACGACGCGGGCGCCGCATTCCTCGACCAGTTGGATGAAGGCGATGTCGTCGATTTCATTGCCCCATAGAAAAATGCGTGGCAGGCCGTCCGGTTTGGACACAGGACGCTTTTTGATTTCAGCCAGAAGCGTTTCCAGAAGCTCGATATGTTCCACGGCGGTAATCCCCATGCCGGCGACCAGCACTTTGGTGATTTCCGTTCCCGATATGCGCGGCGGGTCTTCTTTGCGCAGTTCATACAGTTCCCGGAGCAGGGCGCGGCGCCGGTTGTACAGTTTTATGGCTTCTTTCAGTTTCCCCACATCCAGCTTTTTGCCGGAGAATTCCTCCAGGCGGGAAATGAAATACTGCAATTCGTTTTTGTAAAACGCATCGGAGGACGGTCCCATCATGTGCGGTACGTTGATCATGTGATTGAAGGGCGACGGTTTGTTGCTGCGCCAGATGTAGTACAGGCGCTCAATGGTGTCGCAGCTGTGCGGGGCGACAAACCCGTCCAGGAAGTCGTATTCGCCTTTCAGCGCCATGTTGAAGCAACTTCGGGCAAAGGGGCAGGCCATCGGTTCCAGCAAAGCGTCCGCCTCGTCAATCGGGTCGCTCTGGCTCCCCTGGATACGGTAGGGAATCATATCGAATGCCGTGATAATCTCGTCCGGGACAAAACAACAAAAATATCCGATAACTTTTTTGCCCGCGCTATGCAGATCCCTTGCCCGCTTTCCTCTGTTTGTATAAATCTCATTAAACTTTTCGATGACCGTCATGTGACCTCTCTTCCGTTTGCAATTTCTTTGTCAGGACAATAAGTACTATTTCATCAAAAAAATATAACTACAGGCTGGAGCCATTGTTTTAAAATTCAGGAGGCCAGGCCTCTAAATGCATCGCCGGGCCTCCTGCATCATCGAGAATGATCGTTTATTCACCCCAGCCGTTTTTGCCCTTGCAGCGATCCAGTTTCGGATCCATCCAGGGGAGAACTTTCTCCGCGGAAAGGGTATAAATCTTAACAGGGTGAGAGGCATCTTTAAACCAGTAATACGGTGGAATCGTATACGTCGCTTTTTGTTCCGCCGGCGGTCCATATACTTCAGCGGAAAGATCCTGAATCGCCTTGTGGTCGCAAGCCCTCATCTTGATAACCTTGCCATTGGCCTGACGATAAGTGTCGCCTTCCCATAATTCGATGATCTTTTCGGCATTCGCGGTCTTGGCCCGTTCCATCAGACTGAGCAGCCAGTAAGTCTGCATCGACCAGCCTCCGCCGACACTGTGTACGCCGTGTTCGAAGGAAACACCATTGTACGGCGCGGTTTTAAATTTCTTCCACTGGTTATGATACGTCGTATAGAGTTTTGTGAATCCGGGAGCCGCGCTGAAAGGAACCGGTGAGTGATAGGGACCTACATGAACCCAGTCTTTCCCGCCGTTGGGGCCCAGATCCTGCAGCATGGAAGCCGTTGTCATCCAGATATTCGCATAAGGCAGGTTAATTCCCGCCTGCTGAGCCTGTTTGGCCAGGGCCGCCGCGTCAGGCACCCAGTCACCCGTGAAAATGACTTCAGCCTCGGAAGCCTTGATCTTGGAAAGATAGGGCGCGAAATCGGTCAAAAAGAGTTTATGGTAATCTTCGCCGACGATCTGCGCTTCCGGGTAATATTCCTTCAAGCCCTTTTTGAATCCCTCGGCAAAAATCCGGCCAAAGCCGTAATCCTGACAGAGGATATAAAATTTCTTTTCCTTTTTACGAATCTGTCCATAGTAATAGGCAAGTCCGCGGGCAACCTGATCGCAGGAAAATCCTCCATGGAAAGAATAGCGGCCGAAATTATCCGCATCCTGGATGTCATCGGATGTATTGCTGGCATTGAGGGCGATGACCTTGTGCTGGTTGGCGACCTGATTAATAATTTTCATGATATGGCTGCCGTCGCAGCCCCAGAGAATATTGGCCTTTTCCTGAAGGATCATTCTCTCCGCCACTTTCTTGGTCTGGTCCGCTCTTCCCTGCGTGTCGCCTTTAATGACCTCAATGAGTTTCTTTTTACCGTCAACCCAGATACCGCCGCGTTTGTTGATATCGTGGGCGACCCAGGTGACGGTAGACCAGTAAAACTGGCCGTTGATCTGTGAGGGGCCGGAGAAGGAAGCAATAATCGCAATTTTGATCGTGTCCCCCGTGGGGCTTACCCAGGTACCCGGATCATAGTCCGACATGTCACCCATTTTGCTTGCATCAAAGGCCGCGTTGGCCTTGCCCAGTTTGTCCGGCGGTTCCGCTTTTGATTCCTTTGTCGCCTTGGTCGCTTTTTTCGCGGCCATGACCGTCGAAGGACTGTAGGCCATCAGTGATAAAGCGATAAGAGCCAGCAGCATTACAAAAAAAGTTTTTCCCATCCACTTCATTTTCATACTCCTCCTTTTAAATTTCATTACCCCTGTAACGTTTTGCAATCTGTGATCCGACGTGAACAAACGCGGAAGCGATACCCACAAAGCTCGCTTCATTTTCCTCCCGTGTATTTTCCCGCCGCCCGGAGTTTTTCAATTTCCTCCTTTTCCAGTTCCGTATAGGCAATCTTGCCAACTTTTGTCAGAGGCAGACTATCCCGGAATTCCACTTCGCGCGGACAGGACCATTTGATGAGATGTTTCTGGCAATGAGCAATCAGTTCCTGAGCCAGTTCGGGACTTGCCTTGGATTCGTCTTTGAGAACAACGACGGCTTTGACTCTTTCCACCTGAGCTTCATCGGGAACTCCGATCACGCAGGCCGCCTGCACAGCGGGATGCTTGTCCAGAACGGCCTCCACCTGCACGGGGTAAACATTCATTCCCGAAGATTTGATCATTCGTTTGAGCCGCAGCTTGAAGTAAAAATAACCGTCCGCATCCATGGTGAAAATATCTCCCGTGTGCAGCCAGATTCGTCCGTCGTCATGCTTTTTCAGAACCGCTGCCGTTTCCTCGGGTTGTTCCAGATAACCCAGCATCACCGCCGGCCCGCTTACGCACAGTTCGCCTTCCTGACCGACAGGAACCTCCTGTATTGTTCCGATGCCCACGACTTTAGCCAGCATGTCCGAAAAAGGGATTCCCACGCTCCCTTCACGATACCCGTCGAGTGGCGTGGACATGATCCCGGTTACGGCTTCCGTCAGGCCATATCCCTCGACCAGTTGCACATTGCCTCCCTGCCGTTTCACTAGCTCCTCAAACCGGTCTTTGACCTGCCGGGGCAGCGAATCCGCTCCACAGGATGTTGTTTTGAGACAACTCAAATCCGCTGTCTGGAAATCCGGATTCCGCGTCAGGGCGTCGTAGAGAGTGGGGACACCGGTGATGAGGGTCGGCTTTTTCTTCTTGATGAGATCCACGACAATCTCCGGCGTAAACTGGGGAACGAGAATGCTCTTGGCGCCCCCCATGAAAGCCGCGTTGCAGCAGATTCCGAGACCGAAGCCGTGAAAGATGGGCAGAATTGCGAGCACGGAGGCATCTTCCGTCTCCAGACCTTCACCCCAGTTGGCCACCATCAAGCCTTCGCTGATGAAGTTATAGTTGGAGAGCATAATGCCTTTGGGGAACCCCGTGGTCCCGCCGCTGTACAGGATAACGGCCATTTCATCGGTTCCCATATCCGCCTTGGGCGCTTCGGGATGAGGAGCCGCCATCAGCGCTTTCCAGTATTTGACCATCGGATCGCCATGGATTTTATCGGCGTCCTGATCGCGGGGAGTCATCTGATCGAAAATACCGGTCAGGATGATCGTTTCCAGCTTGGTTTGATTTTTGACTTCTTTGAATTTGTCATAAAAAATGTCCAGCGTCAGAGCGACGCGACTTTTACTGACATTGAGATAATAAATAATTTCCTGCGCTGTGGAGAGGGGATGAATCATGCTGGCGACAATGCCCAGTTTATTCGCTGCGTAAAAGCAGATGATCCCCTGAGGCGAAGTGGGCATAGAGATGGTGATCCGGTCTCCCTTTTTCATGCCGATTGCGGCCAGTGCGTTGGCGCAGATATCGATGTCCCGTCCGAATTGCCTGTACGTGGACGTATAGTCAAAAAAGTCGTAGGCAATCCGATCGGGATAACGCTCGACTGTCTGCATCAGAGCCTCATACATGGTCACCCGTGGATAATCGATCGTTTCCGGCACTTTGTTGTAGAATTGCAACCAGGGCTTTTGTTTATACATGATCCTTATTCCTTTCCGGTTAATGTTGAGAAATGCAGTTTTCTTTGACTTCAACTTTTTCTTTTCTCCATTTTGCAATTTTAAAGCCAATTGTCCATGTAATTAATATAATTGAACATATATTAACATAATTCCTTTCGGCATTATTATTCGTTGCATATTGCAACGGGTCCTTATATAGAAATCGGAACGCAAAGGTTAAAGGTGGAACAATGGATCTGATTAAAAAATATCTCGGGGACATTGACGTTTTACTCGACTGCATTGACGAGGCCATTCTCATTGTGGATCACCAGGGAAACATCTTAAAGTACAATGAAACTTTCAGAAATCTGACGGATACCAGAGGTGAATGGAGTGTCGGCAGAAATTTGAAAGACATCGTCGCCAGCGGACTTTTGAAAGAGTCAGCGGCATTGAAATCGCTGGAAGTGAAAAAGAAAATGGATATGAACCTTACGTATGAAACCGGGCAGACGGCCACTTGGACATATATTCCCGTCTTCGACGAAAAAGGAAATCTGGTTTTGACCGTGGGCACCGGACGGGACATTACAAAACTGGTAACTCTGGAGAAAAGACTGAAGCAATCGGAAATTATTATTTCCCAGTATGAAGAGAAAAAATACCTGCTGGAAGGAAATTTCGGAAGCGGCGAAATTGTATTTTCCAGCAATAAAATGCAGCAGGTCTTGCGCATGGCCTGGAAAGTCTCGGCAAGTTCCTCGCCCGTCCTGGTCTGGGGAGAAACCGGCGTGGGGAAGGAGCTTGTGGCCGAATACATTCATCAAAGCAGCGACCGCAACCAGAAGCCGTTTATCGCCATTAACTGCGCGACGATCCCGGATGAACTTCTGGAAGCCGAGTTGTTCGGCTATGAAGAAGGTTCCTTTACCGGCGCCAAGAAAACCGGCAAAAGGGGCCTCCTGGAGGACGCCCATGAAGGAACTCTTTTTTTGGATGAAATCGGCGAACTCCCGCTGAAAATGCAGAGCAAATTATTGCGCTTTCTTCAGGAAGGGACTTTCAAGAGGATCGGCAGCAGCAAGGTCCGTAAAGTCGATGTCCGGATTCTCAGCGCCACGAATCTTTCCGAAAACCAGCTGATGAGCAGCAGTCATTTCCGGCAGGATCTTTTCTATCGAATCGGCGTCATGCTGATCTATGTTCCTCCGCTGAGGGAGAGAAAAGAGGACATTTATCCGCTCATCAGAAATTTCGTTCAGCAATTCAATACAAAATATCAGACCAATATCATGATTCCCCCGAGAATCATGAATCAACTCTACAATTATGACTGGCCGGGAAATATTCGGGAATTAAAAAACGTTATCGAGCGGATCGCCATTCTGTATGGGTACAAGGAACTAACCGAAGAGGACATTGAACTGGTTATGCACAGCAAGCACCAGGATAACCCGGCTGAGCAGACTGATCTTCCTTCCGGACTTTCCCGTACATTGCCGTCGTCGCTGAAATCAGCCAGGCAAAAGCTTGATGAAAATCTGATCCGGCAAACCTACAAAGCAACGGGCAGCATCATCAAGACGGCAAGAGCTCTGGGCATCAATCCGTCGACGATTCACAGGAAGATCAAAAAGGGCATTCTCCAGATTGCTTAATCCTATGCGGTCAAGGATGCTCGCATTGCAAAATGCATCAGCAGATATTGCAAAATGCATTGAGTAAATTATTGGGCTCAGCACAGGTGAAAATTGTCATGATCATCAGTTGCAGCCGGCGGACGGACATTCCCGCGTTTTACAGTGACTGGCTTATAAACCGGATTCGCGAGGGCAATGTGCAGGTGCGCAATCCGATGAATGCCCGGCAGGTAAGAAGGGTTTCGCTTGCCCCTGCCGACGTTGACATCATCGTTTTCTGGACAAAAGATCCGTCGCCCATGCTGGATAAACTGCGTATGCTCAACGACTATCTATTTTACTTCCAGTTCACGCTGACGCCTTACGATAAGGAGATTGAGCCTCATCTTCCGCCGAAAGCTCAAATCACCGATACGTTTCTGCGGCTGTCCGATCGAATCGGGGCCCAAAGAGTGGTCTGGCGCTATGATCCCATTCTTTTCACGGATCATATCACGGTCGATTACCACATCGATCATTATGGAGAAATGGCAAGGCGACTGGCCGGGCACACTGAAAAATGCGTCATCAGCTTCATCGACATGTACCGGCATATTCAAAAACGGATGGCCGGCCAGTCAGTCAGACAGCCCGGCGAGCCGGAAACGCGAGCCCTTGCACAGGGCATTTCGCGTATTGCTGGAAGCGTCGGCATCATCATGGAAACCTGTGCGGAGAAAATCGATCTTTCCGATGCGGGAATCGGGCACGGGAAGTGCGTTGATGACCGGCTGATTTCCGAATTAACCGGAACAGAGGTGCCTACGGTCAAAGACAGGTACCAGCGGGAGCTTTGCGGATGCGCGGCCAGCGTCGATATCGGCGAATACAATACCTGCGGGCACCTTTGCAATTACTGCTACGCGAATGTAAGCCGCAGAAAAATCGATAAAAACCGGTTGCTGCACAATGATCAATCCCCGTTGCTGATTGGAGAGATCGATGAACGATAAAAAGGATATGAAACCGCTTTGGACTTTGCTACAAACAGTTCCTGTAATCAACCACCTGCGTCACTTCGTGACACCTCCGCCGGCGGAGGACATGTAAAGGAACACGATTATGCAAATCTCAATCATTCTGGCGCACCCTGATCCCGCAAGCTTTAATCACGCCATCGCGCGGACAGCGCTGGAGACGGTTCGGGAAAACGGGCATACGGTCTTCTTCCACGATCTCTACCGGGAAAAATTCGACCCGCTGCTTCCCGCGCAAGAGGTTGCCCGTAACGCAGCCCTGCCCGCTTCCCTTCGGCAACACTGCGATGAGATCACCGTGGCGGACGGCATTATCATTGTACATCCAAACTGGTGGGGGCAGCCCCCGGCCATTCTCAAGGGCTGGGTGGATCGCGTGATCCGCCCCGGCGTGGCGTATGAATTTCTGGAAGGCGATTCGGGGGAGGGTGTTCCCCGCGGACTCCTCAAAGCCAGGACAGTGGTTGTTTACAATACATCCAATACCGAATCGGAAAGAGAAAACAGTGCCTTCGGTGATCCGCTGGAAACCATCTGGAGGAACTGCGTCTTCGGGCTCTGTGGCATTACCGGTTTTCACCGCCGGATGTTTAACGTTGTGGTCACCAGTACGGAAGATCAGCGCAAAAAATGGCTTGACGAAGTCGGACAAGAGGTTGATATGTTTTGGGGGAAGATCAAATAATTTTTCAGGACGGAACATATGGAATCACAAATCAAAATCACCCTGGAAGGAAATAAAAAAGTATTTGCCCATTTTCGCGGTTTTACTATCGAAACCGATCAGGAAACGGTGGATGGCGGAGACGACGCGGCGCCGACTCCCTTTGAATTGTTTCTTGCCTCTCTGGGAACCTGTGCTGGCTTTTATGTGGCGTCCTTCTGCCAGTCACGCTCCATTCCCACCGGGAACATCAGCATTGTTCAAACAGTCTTACGCAACGACAAAACTCATATGGCGGAGAAAATTACCCTCGACATTCTGCTGCCGCCGGACTTTCCCGAAAAATACAAGGCCGCCGTGCTCAAAGCCGTGGACACCTGCACGGTGAAAAAACACCTTGCGGCGCCGCCGGAAATTGAAATTAAGATAAACTGAACAGGTAGTACACAAAAGCCCGGGGAGAAGAAAGAGGCGTCATGATGGGGTATCAGATACGCATCGGCACAAAAGCGGATCTCGGTATTCTTGTCGATGTTATCCAGAATTCGTTTCAGGATGTTGCGGAGCGTTTCGGACTCACGCCGCAGAACAGTCCCACCCACCCTTCCAATTGCCGTCCCGAGTGGCTTGTGCGGGAAATGGATCGCGGTGTCACTTATTATATTCTTGAAACCGCCGGCCGGTCCGTCGGCTGTGCCGCCCTGGAAAAAATCAATGATCAGGTATGTTATCTGGAGCGTCTGGCCGTCCTTCCGGAGGTACGCAGAAAAGGATACGGCGAAGCGCTGGTCAGGCATGTTTTGTCACAGGCCCGGCTTTTAAACGTCTATCGCGTGCAGATTGGAATCATCGCTGATCACCGGGAGCTTCATGACTGGTATGAAAAATTCGGTTTTGAAGATACGGAAAGCAAGACTTTCCCGCAGCTGGTTTTTCAGGTTACCTTTATGGCTTATTATTTCAACTAGCTCATCTTTTTAACCATCAGGCTGAAACTCAAAACAAATGCAGGGAACGGTTATAAACCGTTCCCTGCAAGCTTCTTTTTCAGCCGGGTGCGGCGGCTAAGCCGCACCCGGATCAGACATGATTATTTCTTCGCAAATGTATTAGCCAGTGCTTCGCGATCTCCGCCGCTCATACCGGCGATGTATTTCACCAGTTTTTTACGGGATTCGATATCATACTGCGTGGTGATGGCAATCTGTTCCATGATCGGCGATCCTCCACCATGGAAGGCTCCGATGTTGCGGACACCGCCTGTGGCCGAACAGAGCTTGTCGCCCAGATAGCGCCAGAATTGTGCCTGGTCTTCGGCGGACATCTTGGGATTGCGTTTAGTGTATTTCAGAAGCAGATCCCCCGTTTCCGGATTGAGGAAATCTTTTTCATGAGGGAAGGTCGCAGTAACGCCGCCGGAAATATCGCAGAGGATTTCCGATTCACGCCAGACCGCCTCGCCGGAAAGACACCGGCCCACATTGCAGTAAATCGAATGCGGAATATACGAACCGGGCCCGTAGGGGATAAATCCCTTGCCGGGCATGAAAACCTTTGGACCGCCCAGGTCGGACGCCGTGTAGCCCGCGGCATACCCCAGTTCCGTAACCATGATGATTTCCGCCAGTTTTTCACGCACATGCTCGGCCTTGTGGATGTTATTGCACTCGGCAGCCAGCGCCGCCATGCCCAGGATGACGTCGCCGATGGCCGGCTTGCAACCCGAATAAGAATGACGGTGAAACAGGGCAAAGAGCAGAGCATTTACGCCGCCGTGCTGCCATTCGCCCGCCAGGAAAACCCGTTCCCAGGGAACAAAACAGTTTTCAAAAATCATGTATGAATCCGTCGATCCCTCCATGAAGCCCCGTTTAAAATGCTCTCGTTCCCGGAGGGAGTGAATGGTCAGAACCTGTTTGAGTCCGTCCCAGTCACCGGGAATGGCAAAGGCCACTGCGTAATCCTTATCCTGTTCCCGGAGGGCGCGGGTGGGCACAACCAGTACTTCATCGGCTACGGACGCTTCGGAAATATGCAGTTTGCAGCCCTCCACAACGATACCGTCTTTGAGTCTTTCCTTGATATACACGTATGATCCGGGGTTGGGCTGATCCGCGGGCCTGAGCAAGCGGTCACCCTTTACGTCCGTCTGCGCGCAGCAAGCAACCAGATCTTCTTTCTGAAAACGCGTGAGCCATTTCTTGAAATTTTCGTGGTATTGCGTAGCGCTGTTGTTGGATTTGTCCGCCTCATAGGAGACATTGTAAATGGCATTGGTTGCATCTACACCCATACAGCGCTGGATGCAGCCACCTACCTTCTGGCAGAGCATCCGGGTCATGTCCTGCTTCTTATGCAGATCGTCCTTGTTCTGGTGAACATGCGTGAAGCGGTTGATCCGTTCCCCCGTTAAATGAGAAACGGCTGTCATCAACTCCTGATTTTCCGGCTTCTGAGCTTCATCATACGTCGTTCCAATCGTGTTGAGACAACGCATCTGCATCTCGTCGGTTCGGTCGATGAGCTGGCCGTCGTAATAAAGGTTGCGCTTCATTTTGGACAATCCATTGATGTAATCTTGCTTCGTTCTCATGCTTTTTTCTCCTTATATTTATTTTTTGTTTTGTCAGGAATGGAAAAACCCGGTCTGTTTCAACTTCGAGGAACAGCCCGTTGTCCAGGGGGTTATTGAATAATACCGGATAGTACTTTTTCATGTTGACATGCCCCCCCTGAACCCTATATAGGATGCCCACGCATTTTATGATTTTTTTTCTTTTGAAGAGTATAACATAAAATCATGGACATTACCCTCTATATCATCCATCTGGAAAAGTAGCCCCGGCTGAAAGGATAACCGCATGCACGATCTTATCAACTGGCTGCTCAACACTTTGAATGCTATGGGCTATCCTGGTATTTTCGCTCTCATGGCCATGGAAAGCTCCGTGATTCCTCTGCCCAGTGAACTGGTGATGCCGCCTGCCGGATACCTTGCCCATCAGGGGGAAATGAATATCTGGGTAGCCATTCTCATGGGGACTCTGGGCAGTCTTGCCGGCGCCTATGCCAACTACTTTGTTTCCCACTGGCTCGGGCGGCCCCTGGTGCTGAAATACGGCAAATATGTCGGGATCACCGAAAAAAAATTCGCAAAGGTGGAAAGTTTCTTTCTGAAGCACGGTGAGATATCGACCTTTATCGGTCGACTGCTGCCGGTCATTCGCCACCTGATCTCCATTCCGGCCGGCATTGCCGGGATGAATCATCTCCGTTTTTCTCTCTATACGCTTGCCGGTGCCGGGCTCTGGTGTACGATTCTGACCTGGATCGGTTACTTTATCGGCAAGGAACAGGCCCTCATTATGAAGTATTCTCACCAGGCCCTTATCGGCGTGATTATCTTCAGTGCGATCCTGATCGCCGTCTATGTATGGAGGCATAAGAAAGGCAGTGGCAAAGTTGATCCATGAGATGGAACTTAACCGTCATCATTTTTTTAGCGACAATCCTTTTCCTGCCACCATCCGTCGAAGCGAAAAATATTTTCCAGGCCGGCAGTGATATCGTAATCGAAGAAGGGCAAACAACGGATAATGCTGTCGCTCTTTTTGGACAAATTACGGTAAGCGGACTGGTTGAACGGAACGTCCTGGCTGTAGGCGGTTCCGTGGTCCTGACCAGGAATGCCGTCGTTCGGGGCAAAGTGATGGTTATCGGGGGTGTTGTTGTCCAGGGCAAAGGATCTCTGGTGTACGGCGATATCACGGAGATCAATTCCGCCACACTGTCGGAAGCCTTTCACGCAGCCATGCGGGGCGACCTGGACGGCTGGTCCATCATTCTGAATGTCATCTCCCTGTGCTTTTTTGCCATTATCCTCATCATCGCGTTGATCATGACCCTGCTGATTCCCCGGTCACTGGCCGTTATCGCCAATGCCATTCAAACCAACATTATCAAATCTTTTTTCTGGGGATTTCTGGGCACGCTGATGATTGTGCCTTTTTTCACGCTGCTCGTCATATCGTTTATCGGCATTTTTCTGATTCCTCTTGCCTTTACCGCTCTGCTTCTGGCAGCCATTGTCGGGTTTATCGCATTTGCGTCCCTTCTGGGGAATTTTATCATCACGAAAATATTTCCCGGCTACAAGAAATCGCTTGTCAAAGAGACCTTGGTGGGCCTGAGTCTGTTATGGCTTCTGGGCTGGCTGCCGTTCTACATCGGAATGATCATCAAGGCCGTGGCCATTACCTTCGGACTGGGCGGCGTACTGCTTGCTTTTTTCCACAGAAAGGCCCGTCAGTAAAAACGGCTTCCTGATTCGCAGCATCAGGCCAGTCCATATTTCTTCATCTTCCGAAATAATGTTGTCCGGGAAACCTTCATCCGTTCAGCAATCTGATTTCTTGGAAACCTCAAGTTTAACATCCGGCTGATCAGTTTTTTTTCCGCGTCTTCCGGCGATTCCATATCCGTATCCGGACCGGGGGTATGACGGGCGCTGAAAAGCTCCGGCGGGACCAGATCAACCGTCAGTTCGTCGGAACGGGCGTAATTCATCATTCTTTCAATCACGTTTTGCAATTCCCGGACATTGCCGGGCCACGAATACCGCATGAAAGCATCCATTACCTTCTGATCGATGCGACGGATGCTTTTTTGCAGGGTGTTTCCGTATTTCTTGATAAAAACATCCACCAGAAGAGGAATGTCATCCAGCCGTTCCGTCAGCGGCAGCATATGGATCGTGAAAACATTCAGCCGGTAATAAGTGTTACGCTACGCAGAGAACTGGAGATTAACCCGCATCAAGCCGTAAAGGTCTTCAGGCACTGCACTGTGGAGGTGCAATAGCAGGTATTTTCATGGCCGGCAGTTGCCGTCAACGCTCTTTGTCAGACGCACCAGCCCTTAAAAAATCCATCACAGCTTTGTTAAACAATCCGGGGTTTTGCAAGTGCAGGGCATGGCCGCACTCCTCAAACGGGATCACCCGGGCATCCGGAAGCCTGTTTCGCATGTATTCGTAATTTTCCGATGGATAATAATTGCTTTCGGTTCCATAAGCCAGCAGACAGGGAACGTTGATCGTGTTTAAAAGAGAACGGTAATCCTGCAAAACCATCGTAATCCAGAAAGCCGCGATGACACAGGCTTTGTTTTTTCGGGTCTGTTCATAAAGCCAGGGAAGGTCCTCCTTGCCCATGAAATCCGAAGCCGCGTTGAATTCCTGCTTTTCATTGTAAAGCGATTTATTCAAAATCCGCTGGGCAACAATCCTGCTGTAGACCTCCCAGTCATTGAGCATGGCGGATAGAAGAAAGAGATTGTCTTCGTGACCAAAATCTCCCGCTTTACGGCTCATGATACCGTTCAACCCGCAATTCCAGTCGTCTGCTTTCATGAGCTTTGGCGCCATGTCGATGATGACGATTCTGTCGATGGCCTCGCAGCCGCACTGTTTTATGTATTCAAAAATTACATGCGCGCCCATCGACCAGCCGATGAAAGAGGCTCTGGAAATATTCAGTGCAGCCAACAGTTGCTTTAAGTCCTGCGCCAGGCGGGTCATGGTAAAATGGTCATTTCCGGCCTCTGATTCCCCGTGTCCGCGTAAATCCGGCGCGATGACCAGAAATTCCTCGGAGAAAACAGGAATCTGCTTCCGGAAAAAAAGGGAATTCGCCGTCAATCCGTGAAGGAGCACAACCGGTCGGCCGTTACCGCTCAATTGATAATGCAGCCTGACTCCATCATCTGCAACAAAAAAAGGCATAACGTTGCTGTCCTCTTTATACCCACTCCTCCGCAAGCACATCACCTTTGATGCCGATGATGACTACTTTCAGGGGTACTTTGCGGGTTGCTTTTTGCAGACCCGCCTGCGCAACCTGAACCAGCCCCCGGCAGCAGGGCACCTGCATGATGACAACCGTCAGGGTATTGATCTTTGCATCATCAGCCATGCTACGGATTTTTTCGACATATTCATCCAGGCCGGAGTCCAGTTTCGGACAGGCAATTGCCAGACTCTTCCCTTTCAAGAAACGGTTGTGAAAATCGCCCAGGGAAAAGGCAACGCAGTCTGCCGCCAGCACAACATCTTTTCCGCGATAGAATTCAGCGGTGGAGTTGATCAGGTGAAGTTGAATCGGCCAATGAGTTAGTTCGGATGTCTGTGCAACCGCTGTTGCGGAACCTTCCGCCGGCTGTCCTTTTCTTTCGAAAACGGCATGAGCCGAACCCGGACAACCGCCGCCCGCCACCGGAGGTACGGTATTCAGGGTCTGCAATCCGGGCCTGGCGGTTTTCGCCGTCACCTGATCCTGCTTACGGCGGGCCATCGCTTCCTGGACGACCTTTTCGTCAAAGGGATCTGCATCACGCTCCTCGATGGAAAGCGCCCCTTCCGGACACTCACCCAGGCAGGCGCCCAGTCCATCGCAGAACACATCGCCGACCAGCTTTGCTTTTCCGTCAACAATTTTAATGGCTTCTTCCGCGCAACCCGGTACACACAATCCGCATCCGGTGCATTTTTCTTCATCGATTTTAATAATCTTGCGCTTCATGTCATCTTACTCCTGTAAGGAATCTGAAAATTATAGATGAGTAAATTTTAACCATCACGATACAGTATGGCAAGGGTGGATAATCTTCTTATAATCTTTAAAGGAAGAAGCTGCCTTCGTTGTCATTTGACAACCAGGGGAATTCCCGCAACCATCAGGATAACCCGGCGGGCTGCCCCGGCCAGGGCCTGATTGGCAAAACCCAGTGCATCACGATAAAGACGGCCCAGGGGATAAGGTGGAACGAGCCCCAGGCCCACTTCGTTGGAAACGACCAGCCACTGCCCGCCTGTTCTTGTCTGTGCGGCAATCATTTCATCTATTTCCGTGCGGATTTTCTGCAAAACGGCTTCATCAGGAGTGCCTTCCGGAAAAGAACCGAGAATATTGCTGACCAGCAAAGTGATACAATCGATAATGATTACGGGGGCAACGGGCAACCCCAGATTTTTCCCGACATGGAGCGCAATTTCAAGTGTCTGCCATGCGGCCGGCCGGGATGCCCGGTGTTTGCGGATGCGCTCAGCCATTTCTTCGTCGCCGGCCGTGGCTGTGGCAACATACAACACGGATTTCCCGGAGTCTCTCGCAATTTTTTCCGCAAACGAACTTTTTCCGCTGCGCGCTCCACCCAGAATAAGCGTCAGGCCATCCGTGGGAATTTCAGGCGTCATAGATTCATTCCTTTCATCACATTCTGAACTGCCGCATATGAGGTTAAAAAATCATCTTCGGAAAACACCTCGATTGTCAGGACACCGCGATAGTCCTCGTCGACCAGCTCGGCCAGTACCGATTGCAGCTTTTCCGCCGGCACATGAGCAAGCGACGAGTGATCGCGCCGAGCAATTCCGTGGATATGGATCACCCGGGTACGCGGCAGGGCCACATGCAAATACGCAACAGGGTCCAGGCCGTCCAGCCAGAGATGCCCGACGTCCACCGCCCGGCTGACCGCAATCCTCTCCAGCACCGGCTCATAAAAATCCCGGGGATAGCCTTCGATATTTTCTACCGCCAGCTTTCCGAAGTCGCCTGCGCGCCGCCCGACAATTTCCAGCGAACGGACCGCATGATCCCGCCAGCGTTTCATCATATCAGGATTCGCGCCGTTGCGCACCAGTGTCCCATCCAGATGCAGAACATAGGCCCACGGATCAAGTTCCTGCGTGCAGTCAATGACGCGCCGCGCTTTTTCAAGCGATGCATGTCGCTCCGAACCGTCATCGGCCAGACGCAAATCCAGCGGCAAATGAACGGTATAGGTCATGTCGCAGCCGGTGGCGATATTCCGCAGTTCGGCAATCTGTTCTCTGGAAGGCAGATTGCCGGGTCCGTCGTCCACTTCAAACAATACCAGTTCCACATCCCGCACTTTCCCGGCCAGATAGCGAACGTTGGGCAGTATAGTGTCGGGAATAATATAAGATGTTGTTCCGATGCGAAAAGAACAGGAAGTCATTTTCCACCTGCAACAAGCGTAAGCAATACTGCCGTCTCCGTCACTTCGACCAGCATGCCGAATACGTCTCCCGTGACGCCACCGATTCTCCTGATGGCCAGCGCCAGAACTGCCGCGGCGGCGAGCACGGCGGCAACCGCGGCCCAGAGGCCTGTCAGACCGATGAGGATCGCCAGTCCGACCGGCAACAGAACCGTGAGCAGAATGGCTCCCGGCTGAAAACCTGCAGCAAAATCAGAACCCATTCCACCGGAACGCGCTGAAGGCAATAAGCCGGCAGGCAGGATGAGCCAGCGGCTGATTGTCGCCGCGAAAACTATACCCGGCCCCAGAGATGGCGCAAGCAGGCAAAGAGATGCGGTTTTCAGGGTTAACACAAAAAAAAGTCCGATAGCGCCGAAGGTTCCCGGATGCGGGTCTTTCATGATTTCCAGCCGCCGCTCGCGCGGGGCCGAACCCAGAAGGCTGTCGCAGCAATCCGCAAGCCCATCCAGATGCAGTCCACCGGTAAGGCCCACCCACACCAGGAGCGTTAAAATACCGGCGATGATCGGCGGAAAACAAAGTCCCAGACCCTGCCAGGCAAACCAGGTCAATCCGCCGATTACCATCCCGACTACAGGATACCAGATCCCGGCGCGGCCGCTGTCACCGGGCTCCCATTTTCCCGGCAAGCCCAGCGGCAGAATGGTTAATAATCCAAAGGCGGTGCGCAGGTTACGCATAACACTCCTGATTGATGAGCGATGAGCTCTATTCTTTGTCACTTACGCCGGCTTCGTCAAACGTTGCCATTTCCCTGAGAATACGGGCCGCGGCTTCCACCAGGTGAAAAGCCAGCACCGCACCGGTTCCTTCTCCCAGGCGCAGATTCAGATTCAGCAAAGGTGTAAGACCCAGGTGATCGTGCATGGCCTGATGTCCGATTTCCATGGAACGGTGCGCGCCGAATAAATAATGGCGCACATCCGGAACCAGGCCGACCGCAATCATGGCCGCGGCGGTGGAGATGAATCCGTCCACGACGACCGGAACGCGCCGCGCAGCGGCGGCAATCATCACGCCGGCAAGACCGGCAATTTCAAGCCCACCGACTTTACTAAGCACATCCAGCGCGTCGGCGGGATTGGGCTGGTTCACACGGATCGCCTGTTCGATCACCCGGATCTTCAGAGTCAACCCGGCATCGTCAACACCCGTCCCGCGGCCCGTAACTTTAGCAACCGGAAGCCCCGTCAAAACAGCAACGATGGCTGCAGACGGCGATGTATTGCCGATTCCCATATCACCCGTGGCCACCAGATCAAGTCCTTTTGCCGCAACATCGGCGAACACTTCCATGCCGCAGACCAGCGCCTGCTTCGCCTCGTTCCGGGTCATGGCCGGTCCTTTCGCCATATTGCGCGTTCCCCGGGCAATTTTGCGATGCAGAAGCCCCGGCAATGACGGATCAAAATCGGATGCAACGCCAATATCGACGATGATCATCGATGCACCGGCCTGCCGCGCCAGCACATTGACCGCGGCCCCGCCGCGAAGAAAGTTCAGCACCATTTGCGGCGTAACTTCAGCGGGAAAAGCACTGACACCTTCCTGCACAACGCCATGGTCGGCAGCCATCACGATCACCGCCTTCCTGTCCACCCTAGGAAGAGGATCCGCTTTCATCCCGGCCAGCCGGATGGAAATCTCTTCCAGGCGTCCGAGGCTTCCTTCAGGTTTGGTCAGATTTTTTTGCCGGATCTGAGCCTGTTTTGCGGCTTTTTTATCAATGGGAGGAATCAATGGAAAGTTCATGGGGTCTGCCTCTCTGTTGATCGGGAAATTTTCAAATCCGGATAAATCATCAACGCCATCATTTCCACGGCATCAATAATGCGCGGTGACGCCCGATTAATCAGATTCGCGTCTATCGGATAAAGTTTATTGTTTTTGATCGCCGGTATTTGAGGAAAATTCCGCCAGAATTTTTTCACGGACACATAGGTTTTATCATTCACCATCGGCGAGAAAATGATGATATCCGGCGATGCACCGATCACTCCCTCCACGCTGTAACGGGGATAGTTGGCGATATCCCGGCCGGCAATATTCATGCCCCCGGCCCGCTCGATCACTTCATTGATCAACGTGCCTGCTCCGGCCGTGATCATTGGCTCCAGACCCAGCTGAAAAAAGACGCGTGGTTTCTTTCTGGCGCGCACCTGCAGAGTGATACGGTCCAGCCTCTTTTGCAGTTTCTCCGCCAGCTCTTCCGCCGCCTGACGTCGATTCGTAATTTCGCCGATACGAATCATACTGTTTAAAACACCCCGGGTGTTCACGGGATTGGTCACATATACGGCCAGACCCAGTCTCTCCAACTGCTCCACGGTTTCTTTCCGATTGCCGTCAGCGGTGGCCAGAATCAAATCCGGTTTGAGCGCAACGATCTTTTCAATAGAGGGATTGGTAAAACCGCCTATCCGCTCCTTGGCCAGCGCTGCAGCCGGCCAGTCACAAAAAGTAGTCACTCCGACAATCCGATCGCCAAGCCCCAGCGCGTAAAGTGTTTCCGTAATTCCGGGAGCAAGGGAAACAATGCGCTGCGGGGTTTTTGCGATCCGAATCATACGTCCCGTTTCATCTTTAACGGTGATAATTTTTGCCGAAACGTCATGATGCGGGAGTGCGGCAACCGAAGTAAACTCATGGCTAGCTGACAATAAAAATACCGCCATGGTCCATGAAAAAAATTTTAAAATATACCTTTTTGAAATGCCCTTCTTTTTTAAAGAGGGGTGAGGGAAGATTTTGATGTATTGACCCGATTGAAAAATCCCCCCGTCCCCCTTTAGAAAAGGGGGTGAAAGTATTTTGCTCAAGATTGGCTTTACACGACTGGCCGGATTAAAAATCAAAAGAAATACCTCCCTTGAATGTTCTGCCCGGCATGGGATAGTAGAAATTGGGCATTCCGTACTGGGCATAATCCAGGCCGAAGGATGAGTACATCGTATCGGTCAGATTTTCCACGCCCGCGAAGACCGTCATCTTGACCCGGCCTAAAGCCGGTCTGTAGTATATATAAAAATTCAGCAGAGTATAAGATTCCAGTTTTTCGGTGTTGTTATCGTTGTCGCCGGACAGATAGGCATCTCCCACATGACGGATTTCAGGCTTCAGGGTCACGTTGCAGGGCAGATAGATTTCCATGCCAGCATTGAGCATTCGGTTGGGCACCATTGGAATTTCTTTTTTGTTATACTGGCCAGCCTCAAACGTTGCCTTGTTGTAGGTAAAGTTTCCGTATACTTTAAGATACTTCTGCCAGAGATAGGAAATGGAAATTTCAGCGCCGTCATGGCGGGTTCTGCCGACATTGCGGTTCTCTCCCAGATACAGAATCGGATCATAAATAAAATACTGAATTTCATCCTCCATGTCGACGCGAAAGAGGGTCAGAGCCAGTTTGAGATTTTCGAGAGGATAATATTCCGTCCCGACTTCCATACTGGTTCCCTTCTCCTTATCCAGGTTGACCAGAAAAGGCGATGGAGCACTGTAGCCATTGAAAGAGGCGATTTCGTCCAGAAAGGGAATCCGGTAGACCGTGGCATAGCGGGTAAACAATTTTGATTTTTTCCCCCAGAGGAACGTCAGCCCCGCTTCATAAGCCTGAGCACGATAGACTTTTTCATTATCAAAATTGTTTGCCGCTGACACAAAATCCGTATTGCTGCCTTGAATGGATGTCTGTTCAATACGATAACCGGCGCTGAAAATCAGATTTTTCAAAATGCTGAACTCATCCCGGATATAATATCCGGTACTCTGCCGGCGTAAAGAAGCCGAGCTTAAGCGGCTGGTTCTTTCCCGGTCATTGAAATATTTCTTTTTGTAGGGCTCATGATAATAGTCCACGCCAAGAATGACTTTATTACGAAATTTCCAGATGTCTCTTTCCAGAATATACCTGGGCGTAACTC
Source organism: Smithellaceae bacterium (assembly GCA_963682015.1). Classification (GTDB taxonomy): domain Bacteria; phylum Desulfobacterota; class Syntrophia; order Syntrophales; family Smithellaceae; genus UBA8904. The sequence continues at coordinate 2,058,177 of OY820932.1, forward strand.
CGTAAGTTTCCGCACTGGTATCGGAATAAACATAGGAATAAGGCAACCAGGAAGAAACCCAGGAGGGCATATTGCTCTCCAGATCTTTCCGGCCATACATCAGGTTCACTTCCATCTGCCCGAAAGCGCCCCAGAAGGATTTCACTCCGAAATTGACGCTGGTGTGCCTGTCTCTGCCGTCATTATTATCGTTCGCGTTTATCCAGTACAGGGGCATCGCCGGCTGATACTGACGGCGGTCCTGCTGCATCTGCTCTCTGGTCAAAGCACCCGGCATCTGGTAATCAGCCCGGTTGAAAGAAACACCCAGTGAAAGATTCAGCAGATCATGGGCCGCGTAGCCGGCTTCGAAACCGCCGCCCGTCGCTGAATATTTCGAACGGTCGCGATAACCGAAGCTGAAATTATTCTCGCCGACCAGGGCATAGGTCCATTGATCCGCAGCACCCGTAACCCCGACACGCTCATTGTGCAGGCCATAGCTTCCGGCCTGGACCGAAGCGTTGATAACGGGTTTGCTTTTTCCTTTTTTGGGGATGATGTTGATCACGCCGCCTATTGCCGCGTCGCCATACAGCACACTTCCAGGCCCCCGGACAATTTCAATCCGTTCAATCATATTCACCGGCATTTGCATCCAGTTGATCGAGGCCATGTCGCTGCGATTCAGGCGCCGGCCGTCCAGCATGACCAACGTTTTGCCGTAAGGATTGTCACCACCGATCCCGCGCATATCCACATAGGCCTGCGAGGGGTTGCCGCTGAAGGTCCGAAACTGAATACTCTCGAGTTTATCCAGCGCCTCAACAACCGTTGTCGCCCCGGACTTGCTGATCTCATCGGCGCTGATCACGGTGATATTGGCGGGCGTTTTGCGGACTTCTTTCGCGTCTCGCGTGGCGGTAACGACAACCTCGCCCATTTTGACGGGTTCATCTTCTTTGCTCAAAGCATACACGAATGAAACGGGAACAACAGACAATAACAGAACAAACAGCAGGATCTTCTTCATGGACTTCTCCTTTCCCCCTCGGGATTAAAGTAAGCAAGACCGTCCCTAAAGTCTCCTGGCTTGCGGCATCCTAGTATCCACGCCTTCCCGGCGTTTTCACGTCAGTGGCTTTGTAAGTCCTTTGAATAATGTCATTTCGAGGAGCAAGCGACGAGAAATCTGATTTTTAAATTCTAATGATTTCTCTATTCGTTCGAAATGACATCTGATGATTTTATCAAAGGCCTTCCTCTGTGGAGTTCGTTCCGCTTACAGTTGCGGGGCAGCGCCGGACTCTCACCGGCTTCCTTTTCTGGACAATCAGTTCAGGTCAACAACGTCACGCGGGGCGATCCGTCATGAGGATTGGAATCGATCCCGACATCAACGTCATAAACCTCTTTCATGTTTTTCGCGGTTAAAACGTCCGCGGGAGTCCCTATAGCATATTTTTTCCCGCTGTAAAGCAAAAGAATTTGGTCGGCATTCTGCGCGGCCAGATTGACGTCATGGGTTACGAAAATCACGGTCAGGCGTCGCTCCCTGCTCAGTTTTCGAAGAAGGGTCAGAAACTGCGCCTGATGTTTCAAATCCAGGAAAACCGTGCTTTCATCCAGGAGAAGAATTCTGGGCTCCTGCGCCAGGGCGCGGGCAATTAAAACACGCTGCCTTTCACCGGCGGAAAGTTCATTGAAGCGGCGATGGGCAAAAGACAGACAGTCGGTCTGGGCCATGACTTCCCGGGCAATCCGGTAATCATTTTTATCTTCAAAGGCCAGAGACCGAAAATGCGGGAAACGGCCCATGAGGACGATTTCTTCGGCGAAAAAAGAAAAAATCGCCGGCGCCTCCTGCGGAACGATTGCCACGGTGCGCGCAATTTCCCGGCGGGGTAAACGATGCGTTTCGGTTCCGTCGATGAGCACGCGGCCTGCGCCGGGGTAGATGGTGGCGTTGAGCAATTTCAAAAGCGTTGTTTTGCCGGAGCCGTTTGGACCGATCACCGCCAGAAGCCGCGCGGCCTCCACCGTGAAGGACACATCGTTGATCACGGATTTTTCGCCGTAGGAAAAAAATGCATTTTCAACCGCAATCACCGTCATCGCAATCTCCTTCTCATCAGAAAGATAAAATAGGGAGCGCCGCAGAGCGCGGTGATCACGCCGACCGACAATTCCGCCGGGGCAAGAATGATCCGCGCCAGCGTATCGGCCACGACCAGAAAAGACGCACCGAAGAGGGCTGTCGCGGGCAAAAGCAGTCGATGATCGGCACCGAACACCAGGCGCATCATATGCGGCACCATGATGCCCACAAACCCGATGATGCCCGAAAGCGCCACGGCCACTGCCGTAATCAGCGATGTGACAACCAGCAGAACATATTTTGTCCGCCGGACATGAACACCCAGCTGCAGGGCGGTTTCCTCACCCTGCACCATCAGATTGAGCTTCCGCGACTGCGCATAAAGGATGACAAAGCCGGTCAGCAGGCAAAAAGCAGCCAGGGTAATTTCCGGCCATGCGGCATGGGACAGATCGCCCATCAGCCAGAAGCTGATGCTGTGGAGTTCAATGCTGTTGACAACGGATAAGGCAAAAAGAATTGCGGCGGAAAAAAAAGAGTTCACAACTACGCCGGCCAGAATAAGCGCATTATCCAGAAGCGCGCCCCGGGAACCGCCGGACACAATGAAAACAAGCAAAACGGTAATCAGAGCACCGATAAAAGCCAGGAACGGCACTCCCAGAAAAAAGGTACCCGCGCCCAGCACAATGCCGATAATCGCTCCCAGCGCCGAACCGCCGGAAATGCCCAGAACGTAGGGATCAGCCAGGGGGTTTCGCAAAAGCGCCTGAAAGACCACTCCGCTGATCGAGAGAGATGCGCCGACAATGCCGGCAAACAGAATCCGCGGCAGACGCACTGAAAAAAGAATCAGTTTCTCTTCAGAGCCGGGCGACGCATTGCCGGCAAGCCTGTCGGCGATCGCCACCAGTACTTCACCCGGAGCAATGGAGACAGCCCCCAGGCCGAGTGCAACAAGACAAAGCACTGCAAACAGCAAAAGCAGCAGTGCACTGATGCGCAGAACGCGCGATAAAGTCACCCGGCGGTAAATCAGACGGTTCCTCCCTCTTTTTTAGTCCGCGATACGCTGTGCGATCCTTTTAATCAAGTATTTTTTATGGTGCCGTGTTTCAAGGACGTTTCCCTGCCGGGGCAAGATAAATGGTAAATTCTTCCTCGCCATCCACGCCCAGGAGCTCGTCGCAGGCCTCTTGATCGTACGCGGCAATCGCACAGACGCCAATGTCCATTGCCTGCCCGGCCAGGTAAAGGTTCTGGCAGACGTGGCCCGCGTCAATGGCAATCACCTTATGGGCGGCCAGATCATATCGCCACTCCATTCTTGCCGGTATCGCCGTCCAGAAAAAGGTCACGGCGGATGCGGCAATAAAGTTTTGTCCAAAGCAGGCCATGGCCGCTCTCCGGCCGATCCGGGAATCAACTTCCAGTTGTGCAAGCTTCCCGTCAAACGGCAGGTAGCGATACAGCCCGGCGGGCAGATTTTCCACACGGTTGACTACCAGATAGGTTTCAAAGCCGTGGCGCGCACCAGCAGACGGAACGGTGCGCAAAGCCGTATCGGGACCGAGCACCTGCCTTACACCCTGCGTTGCCCAGAGCAGGGCGGATAGTTCGTCAAGTGTAAGCGGCTCGGAGCGGTACTGACGGATGCTTTCGCGCCCGGCGATCGCCCTGGCCACGGGCATAATTGCCAGGCGGGAAAATGCTTCCGCGCCATCCGGCAGATCAATTATTTGAGCATCCGGCGGACAGGGTTTTTGCAAAGGCGGAGCGGAAAGCCCCAGGTTCTGAGCCGTCCGCGAAAAATCAATCTGTTTGCGGATGGTGTCCTTCAAAAGAAAACGATTACCTTCAAATTTCTTCTCGGACATGTCCTGCCTCACATAGCGGCTGACTTCATCATTTTCTTGGAAACGGCAACCGTCATGCTTCTGGGCGCCAGGCGGGCGGCAAACGCCATAAGCGAATTCCAGCCACCGGCAATCACCGACAGTTTTTTTGCGAAGAGGGCTTTGACACCGGTTTCGGCGACTCTCCGGGATTCCATCAGATTGTTTTTGGCCCAGATTCCCGTTTTCCTGGAATCGAGGATATCCTGCACGCCTGCGGCTTGAAAGAAGTTGGTGTCGGTCGGACCGGGCGACAGGCATGTCACCACGACGCCATAATCTTCCAGCTCCTTGGCCAGCGCCTCCGAAAAGCTCAGCACATAGCTCTTGGTGGCCCCGTAAACCGCGGTAAACGGTGTGGGTTGATAAGCGGCCGTGGAAGCAACATTCAGGATGTATCCCCTTTTCTTTTTTTTCATTTCCCGGCCGAAAAACGAGCACATCTGGGTCAATGCCGAGGCATTCAACTGTATCATCTCCGCCGACTTATCCGGATCCAGATCGACATGTTCGCCATAAACGCCAAAACCGGCGTTATTTACCAGCACGGAAATCTCGATGTTCCGCGAAACCGTCTCTTCATAAACTTTGCGCGCCGAAGAAGATTTTATCAGATCGATGGACATGATGTTCACGGTGATCCCATAAAGCTTTTCCAGCTTCTCCCTGATGGCATCCATCTTTTCCCGGTTGCGGCTCGCCAGAAAGAGATCATATCCTCTTTCGGCAAAAATATTCGCCATATCGTTTCCAATACCTGACGTTGCGCCGGTAATCAATACGGTCTCTCTTTTCGTTTTCATCTTCTTTCCCCGACCTTATAATTTTTTATCGACACGCACAAAATCCGTCATTTCTTTCCATAATGCCGCATCGGCGAAGAACGGCCAGTCGTTATGCCCCGCTCCCCGGATGACCCACATGTGTTTCCGGCCCTCGGGCAGATTCGCGTACAAATTGTGAGCATGCCCGACAGGCAGAATTTCATCCCGTTCAGCGCCGACCACGGAAATCTTACCCGGAAAGGATTGCAGATTGCCGATGCTGTCATACTTGTCGGTCAAAACCAGCTTCACCGGCAGAAAGGGAAACAGCGATTTGGCGACCAGCGCCAGCGTATCCCAGGGAGTGATAAGAATGATTCCGGCGACCGGCGTCTTCGTCTGCTTCGCCACGGCGGCAACCACTCCGCAGCCCAGTGATTCACCCAGTAGATACAGCGGTTCCCCATATTGCTCATAGGCAAGCTTCACGGTTTCCAGACCATCAGTGACAAAAGGTTTTTCGCCGACTTTGCCCGGCCGTCCCCCGTATCTGGGATATTCGGCCAGGACAACCCGGAAGCCCAGCGCATGCAGCGGCTCCATGTAGAAACTCCGGTCCAATGCCGTCCCGCCGTTGCCGTGAAAAAGTACAATGGTGCCATGCGGTGCGGGAGTTTTGTCCGCAGCAATCAATCCCCGATAATCCGGGCCTGCCGCCTGCCACAGCACCAGATGCTCTGAAGCCAGCATGGGTACCGTCGGCCACTCATCGTTGGGAAAATAAAGAAACCGGTTTTGCATATTACAACCTCCCAGAAAAAAAATTACAACAACTGCCAGCAGCCACCTGTTTTGAATAACCCCCAAAGTTGCGTCCCCCGCATCCCGGTTATTGGACGGAAACGTAACATATCTGTTCATTTTGTAAAGCCCATCCTGCCATTTATCATGCCGCTCGTAACAACTTTCTTCATTCGCCTGTATCATTTTTATAGCATTAAATCGCTGTTTCGGCTAAGTTGCGTTTCATGAACACGGATTGGTTACTGGTGGACACTCCTGAAACCGCAGGTCGAGCCGCCGAACATTTACGTCAGGCATCCATATTAGGCATTGATACGGAATATGATTCCTTCCGGTATTTTCGGGAAAAGCTCTGTTTAATCCAGATTTACGCCCCGTCAACCACGTATGTCATCGACGCAACGGCTGATCTCGACTTGTCCTTTTTGAACCGCCCCCTGCGCAGCAGAACTGTCGTGAAGGTTCTCCACGCGGCCGACAATGACATCCGCCTGCTTAAAAGAGATTACGGCTTTGACTTTCAAAATATCTTTGACACGCACCGCGCGGCGATGCTTCTGGGCTTCAAGCAGCTTTCCCTGGACAAAATGATCAGGGAATTCTTAGGCGTAGAGCTCAAAAAAAGCAAGAAGATGCAGCGATCCCGCTGGGACCACCGTCCGCTGACCGAAGAGCAGCTCGAATACGCCGTTCAGGATGTCACACTGCTGCCGGCGCTTTATGAAAAAGAACGAGCGGCGCTGAAAGAAAAAGGGCTGATTAACGCCGCAGCGGAAGCCTTTGCCAAAATCGCCGCCGCCAGCTGGCAGGAAAGAACTTTCGACCGCCGCGGTTATTCCAGGATCAAAGGATACTACGCCCTGGCCCGCGATCAGAAAGAGCTTCTGAAAAAGCTTTATATCTGGCGCTTTGAAAAAGCCAGGGAAGCAGACTGCGCCGTGTTCATGTTTCTGCCCGACGACGCACTGGCGGAAATGGTGCAAAACAGAGACAATCTTCAGGAAATATTATCACCGGAAAAATACAAACGCTATGGAAGCGACCTGGAACGTCTTCTCGACGGGGACCCCTCCTGACACCGCTTACGTCCTTCTTTCACCTGTCAGAGCCTTGCCGATCTGATTCAAATCCATGGCAACACGCGACCGCGGATGTTTCAGTACCGGGATTTCCTGCCGCAGGATGGACCTGGGAACAAGGTCATCCTGCCTTATATTGCCCACCCAGACCAGAGGAAAGCCCAGGAATCGCCTGCTGATCGTATCAATGTTCTTAAAAATGGATGAACCTTCCGTCGTGTCTGCGACATTGTTGGTGATAACGCCAAAATCCTGCCGGCCGAAAACCTGATACATGACTTTGACCATCGCATAGGCATCCGTCAGGCTGGTGAGTTCCCGGTTAATCACGATGATGTTCCGATCAGCCAGCAGATTGAATTGCAGAACAACTTCCGCAATACCAGCGCCCGTATCGAGCAGAATGACATCATATCCTTCGATTTCCATCAGCATACTTTTGACGGTCTGAATCTTTTCAAAAAGCAGCTGTGCCATTTCCCGGATGCCGGAGCTGGCCGGAATCAGGTCAAACCCTCCAACCGTCGGCATGATAACGTCCCGTAAATGCTGTTCACCAAAAACTACGTCTTTCATGGTACGCGCCGGATTGATGCCCAGCATGATATCGATATTGGCCAGTCCCAGATCGCAATCGACCACCAGGACTTTTTTCCCCAGCCGGGCCAGTGTAGCGGCCAAATTAATCGTGATAAACGTCTTGCCTACACCGCCTTTTCCGCTGGTCAAAGATGCGATCAATGATCTTTGTTTTGTTTTCATTTTTACTCCCTGTTCGCTCGCCGGGAATGTCCCTTTTTCGTTGAAGGCTGAAAGATATGATACAAAACATCTTTTTCCGCCCAGGAAACGGCCATGGATTCCGGAAATTCTATTTCCGGGTGGACGATTTTTGATTTCCCCGTCTTTTTTGCTTTGTACAATAACTTATCCACCCGGTCGACAAATTCACCTGGTGCGAGTCTGGCCGAGGGGTTGAATTCATCAACGCCGATGGAAGAAGATACGGGCAGGTGCATTTCCGCTGCAACCTGCAAAATGTGTGTATGCCAGCGTTCGGCAACTTTCAGACCGTCTCTGAGAGATGTGGCGGGAAGAATCAGGGCAAATTCATCACCACCAAATCGGCAGGCAAAATCCGTTGGGCGAATCTTTGTCTTGGTTTGCCGACACATTTTAACCAGAAATTGGTCGCCCCGGATATGCCCGAGCGTATCATTGACGGTTTTAAAATTATCCAGGTCAATAAAAATCAGGCAGAACGGATCTCCGGTCCTCTGCGAACGGGCGATTTCCACGGTCAATTGCCTGTTGAAAAAACGTTTATTATAAAGGCCGGTCAATTCATCCGTTACGTTCAGGGATTTTAAATGACGATTTTCCTTTTCCAGTCGGGAGAGATGATCCAGAATATCCTCGTCCGCTCCCAGAGAAACGGCATAAGGGGCAAGCCTGGCGCGCTCATCGGGAGAAAGATCGTCCGCGGCGACCAGCAGGTAGCGGCCCGGCTTATCTTCATTCGTAGACACAGTGTCCGCAATTGAACCTTTTATTCCAATACTTTTTTTAACGCCGCGGGGGATGGTTGAACAAGAGCGCGGAGCAGTTTTTTTAACTGTTTTCATGCTGGTATTCGTCCGCAATTGATAAAACAGGTTGAATGTTAAATGGTGCCTGAGCCGGGATTTGAACCCGGATGGGTGTGGCCCACCCACTACCCTGTCAATGTAAAACCCGGGCCAGTTAAGGATTTACAGGGCTGCGCCGGGCGACTAATAACGTGTGTGATTATAGGTATATCCCCCGAAAAGTCAAGCATGTGATTAGAAACAAAACGGAAGGTATTCCCACGGAAGTGTCGGTCAAAATATTCATCCGGCACTCTGAAAAGCAAAAGAGGGTTAACCGATGAATCAGCCAACCCTCTTTCTGTCTTATGGTGCCGAAGACTGGATTTGAACCAGCACGGGCGTGGCCCACTACCCCCTCAAGATAGCGTGTCTACCAATTCCACCACTTCGGCAGCCCATGGATAACAAAACTTCGACCGCGTTCCGGTTATGATTCTGAAAATCGATTTTTCCGGGTTTGCGGATATCAAAAGAACAAATATTATTTCACCGCCGGGGCCACTGGCGCCTTTGCGGGGGCCGGCGCCGTTGCCGGCGCGGACGGAGCCGTCTGTTTAGGTGCAACGGGAACCGTCTGTCTGGTTACGGGGGCTGATGCCCCGTCCATCACACCTGATGTTTTTCTGGATGCCGTATAGGTCAAGGTAATAGACGTCAGCATGAAAATAATGGCTACCGCCGCCGTCAGTTTTCCAAGGAATGTCCCGGCGCCGCTGGAACCGAAAACGGTCTGGCTGGAACCGCCGAAGGCGGCACCCATGCTCGCACCTTTGCCCGCCTGAAGCAAAACAATCAGGATCAGGGTGACACAGGCCAGAATATGAATAATCGTTAACAATGTCGTCATTTTTCGTCCTTTTTACTATGAATTCAAATACTCTCAATTAAGTGCCGGAACCATATCACCGGCGGATGTTTTATTCAACGCTTCTTTTGATTTCAGACAGTCAACAAAATATTCAATGATAACGGGATAATTCAGCCTTCAATTCCCGATCCTGCCGGAAAGCGGCGGCATCATAGCCAAATGACGGGAAATCGTCAACTTTTTTCTTTTAATCGGATTTCATAGTACAAATACATGCTCAAAGCTTGAAAACCATACACTACGAATCGTGAACGGTAAGACGCTGCTGCTCACAGCCTCATCGGCTCACCTTCACACCCACCCGGTCGCAGTATTGCCGGATCGGGCAGGTGCTGCATAGAGGCGAGACGGGCTTGCAGATTTTCCGGCCGAAGAAGACCAGAAGCGTGTTGTAAATAATCCAGTGTTTCCGGGGAAGCTTGGCGCGCAATGCCATCTCCGTTTCATCCGGCGTTTTGGTGACGACATACCCAAGGCGGTTGGAAATGCGGTGAACATGCGTGTCCACGCAGATCCCTTCTTTGCCGTAGGCAAGTGTGATCACCAGGTTGGCTGTCTTACGGCCGACGCCTTTCATGCTCAAAAGATCTTCCAGATTGTCCGGAACTTGTGATCCAAAGCGATTGATCAGATCCCGGCAGGTATCATGAATGGTTTTCGCCTTGTTGCGGTAAAACCCCACCGGATAGATGGCTTTGGCGATTTTCGACTGCGGAACCTTCAACATTTCCTGTGGTGTGGAGGCAAGTGCCAGAAGCCGGTTGGTGGCTTCAGCAGTAACTTCGTCTTTCGTGCGCAGGCTCAATAGTGTGGACATCAGGATCACGAACGGATCGCGCTCGCTTTCGGCCAGATGCGATACGATGGGCATTTCTCCCAGGTCCAGTTCTTTTCTCAGAATTCTGACGATCTGATGGATGTTTGTGTCATTCATGGTTTTTTTATTATTACGCAGGTGGACGAAAAGCAAGTTTTTATCCGCAAATCCGCGGGCTCCGATGACCGGAGTATGGAGAATTATTAGCAAAGGACCGGTTTGACCCATGTGTTTTTTCTTGACAGGTCTTTCTTATTCCTATAATGCCCACAGTGCACCTTTGCGCACGGGAGATGGAGTTTGGAACTACAGGGAAATGATTAAGTCGAAAATTCCCGGGCATCAAGCAAATAAAATCCATCCGGCAGGTTGCCCCGCATAAACCGTTATGCGGAGGAAATGTATATCATTCATGCAAAAAACAAAGAAATATCCAATCAATCAGTCCGACGAAATCGGCCAGCGAAAAAAGAAAATGGGACAGGTGGTGGTTATCGAAGACCGCTGCAAAGGATGCAGTTTTTGCATTGCCAATTGTCCCCGGCAGGTTTTGCGTCTTTCCTCCGCTTTTAACAAAAAAGGCTACCATCCCCCCGAAGTGGTGGATACCACCCGGTGCGTAAACTGCCATTTCTGCGAAATTCTTTGTCCTGAATTCGCGATTTACAGTATTGAATATGATGACTACGAAGAGTGAGCCGTAAAGGAGACAGGCGTTGACTGCTAAAGAAGTTAGAACAGGAACACATTTCATGAACGGCGACGAGGCCTGCTGTGAAGGCGCACTGGCCGCCGGCTGCCGTTTTTTTGCCGGTTACCCGATTACTCCGGCAACGGAAGTTGCCGAATCCATGTCGCGCCGCCTGCCGGAAATCGGCGGAATTTATATCCAGATGGAGGATGAAATCGCCTCCATGGCCGCCATTCTGGGCGCAAGCTGGGGCGGAGTGAAATCCATGACCAGCACGTCGGGACCCGGGTTTTCACTCATGATGGAAAATATCGGTCTGGGTATCTGCACGGAAACGCCCTGCGTGGTCTGCAACGTCCAGAGGGCGGGGCCCAGTACGGGGCTGCCTACCCTGGTGGCTCAGGGCGACATGATGCAGGCGCGCTGGGGATCGCACGGGCACTACGAAATCATTGCCTTGTCGCCGTCGAGCCCGCAGGAAATGTTCGACATGACCATCCGGGCCTTCAATCTGTCCGAGTACTATCGCCTGCCGGTGATCATTCTGGCCGACGAAACGGTCGGACACATGAACGAACGCGTCGTCATCCCGCAGGAAGAAGAAATTGAAGTAATCAACCGGCGCAAGCCCACCGTTCCGCGCGAGGATTATCTTCCCTACGAAGCGGACGCCGACGGGATCGCGCCCATGGCCAACTGCGGCGACGGCTATCGCATTCATGTGACCGGCCTGACCCATGATGACCGGGGCTATCCGGCGATGGACGCCAAAGCTCAGGAAAGAATGGTTGCGCGCCTGGTGGATAAAATTCGCAACAACCGGGATCAGATCATCCGCACGAAAAATCTGTACCTGGATGACGCCGAGGTCATCGTCGTATCCTACGGAATCAGCGCCCGCTCGGCCATGCAGGCCGTCCGCGACGCCCGCAGCCAGGGCATCAAGGCGGGATTGATCAAACTGGAAACCATCTGGCCTTTCCCGGAAGAACTGATCCGGACCGTCGCCATTAACGCCAAAGCATTAATCATGGTGGAAATCAACGGCGGCCAGATGGTGCTGGAAATGGAACGCGCGGCTCGTGGTGCCTGCCCGGTATCGCTGGTGTCCAATTACGGCGGATCGATCATCCACCCCGGCCTCATTTTGAACGCCGTTTCCATGGCGGCAAAAGGAAAATCATAAAACCCACAAACACGGAACAGGGGGTTGCAACCCTTTGTTTCGTGGAACAAGAGAGAACATATGACAACAGGTAAAGCTTTAAAAAATATTCCGCCTCACCCGATGGATTCCCTGCTGCGCACGGAGAGAATTCCGCATATCTGGTGCCCCGGGTGCGGTATCGGCACTGTCTTCAGCGCCGTGCTCGCCGCAATTAAAAATACAGGCTGGGATCCCAATTCCATCGCCATGGTTTCCGGCATCGGCTGCACCGGGCGCATGGCCGGTTACATCCGTCTGGATTCCTTTCACACCACGCATGGCCGCGCTCTTCCCTTTGCCACCGGACTCAAGCTGGCCAAACCGGAAACCAAAGTGATAGTTGTTTCCGGCGACGGGGATCTGTTCGCCATCGGCGGCAATCATTTCATCCATGCCGCCCGCCGCAATATGGACCTGACGGTTATTTGCGTGAATAACTTCAACTACGGCATGACGGGCGGACAGCAGGCTCCCAGTACACCGCTCGGCGCCAAGACCACCACATCCGTGAGCGGCTCGCCGGAAGAGCCTTTCAATTTTTGTGATCTGGCCGCCACCTGCGGTGCAACTTACGTGGCCAGATGGACCGCCATGCAGGTTCGTTCGCTCAGGAGTTCGATCAGCGAAGCGCTGGAAAAGCGAGGCTTCAGTTTTGTGGAAGTCATCACGCCCTGCCCGTCCTCATTCGGACGCCGCAACCGCATGGGCACCGCGCTGGAGATGCTGAAATTCTACCAGGGCCGTTCGGTAATCCGCGGAGATATTGACCCGCGGGAAGCGTCCGTGGATATTGACCGGGAAATTGTGGTGGGCAAATTTGTCGATATCGAACGCCCCCTGTTTACGGATCATTACGCCAAAATGAACCGCCTCAACGCGCCTCAGTGGCGTGCAATGCATCCAGATCATCAGAAAGGGCGGTGAAGACCATGCCGGATAAACGGGAGAGACACATTCTGATTACGGGTTTCGGCGGCCAGGGAATCGTCCTGACCGGCGATATTCTGGGAAAAGCGGCCACGCTGTATGACCACAAGCACGCGACCATGACGCAGAACTACGGGCCGGAAGCACGCGGCGGCGCCTGTTCCAGCCAGGTCATCATCAGCGGAGAGGAAATTCTGTTTCCCTGTGTGGAGTCGCCGGAGATTCTGGTCTGCATGAGTCAGGAAGCCTATGCCAGGAACATCAAATCCCTCCGCCCCGAAGGGACGCTCATCTGGGACACGGATCTGGTGCATACCCGCAAGGCTGACATGATTTTCAAGACCTTTCACATTCCCGCCACCCGTTTTGCCGAACAACTGGGAACCAAGATGATGGCCAACATTGTCATGCTGGGTTTCATTTCCGCGGTTGAGCCTCTGGTTCACGCCGACGCGCTTAAAAAAGCCGTGCTCGATTCCGTACCCCCGGCCACCAAAGACAACAACCTTCATGCTTTCACCACCGGCAGGGAATACGGAACGTCCATCATCAAAGGTCTGACAAAGCAGGAACAGGCAAAACATCAGGATTAAAAAATCGGCGGGCCATCTGCCGGCGGCAAGTTGAGGCCGGCTTTTGGGTGATGGAAACCGTTCGTTTCCAACCGACAGCAGGACGACCGGTAGCTTGCGGACAGCGGATCGGATACAATCGCTCTTGACGAATCATCTCTTTTTCAGTTAAGTAAAATCACTATTATTTCCCGGATGCGTAAACCGATCATAATACTTGGACTTCCTTTCACAAATTTTTATTTAAGAGGAGGAAATGAAAAATGATCCGAGCCATGGCTGATGTTCAAAAAAACAGTAAAGTTGTTTTTATCGTAATCATGATGATTGCCATCATCATCGTTGGCTGCTCATCAAACAACACCAGCACCAAAAAAAGCGGCGATTACACTGTCACCATGAAAACCGGTTATGACGTCCCCGCGGTTTGGAAAGCCGGAATAGAGAGTTTACCAGAGATCAGGTTCTCGGCCACTTCCACCAACTCCACAACCGGTCTCATCTCCGCCGAACAAATTACCGGCAAGGGAAAAGGTCCGGCGGCGCGTCTGAATATCCGAGTTTCCAGAACTTCAGGAAGCACGATGGTCGTGATCAGCTACACAGCGCCTGACGGCACAGCGGGAGACCACGCAGCCGCGGATCAATTTATAACGGCACTCAAGAAAAGAATTACCGACCTTGAGCCGGCCGTAAAGAACTGAAAAATATCAGTCGGCAGGTAAATTGTCCGGAACATACACAAAAGGAAATGTTTTGCTCTGGCCATGTATGATCACCCTGTCGGAGTGGTTTTCTATTTCGTTACCTTTTGAAGGATGATTTTATGGCTGCCAATGAACCCTCCCGTCACACAATATCAACCTATCTGCTGCATCGCCTGAAGGAAACCGGCATCCGGCACCTTTTCGGAGTTCCCGGCGACTACGTTCTTGATTTTATCGACGAGGTTCTCTTAAGTCCCCTGCAATGGATCGGAACCTGTAATGAACTCAACGCAGGCTATGCCGCGGACGGCTACGCGCGGATGAACGGCGCGGGCGCCGCCGTTGTGACATACGGCGTAGGCGGATTGAGCATTCTGAATGCCGTCGCCGGCGCCTATGCCGAACGGGTTCCCCTGATTGTCATCAGCGGCGCTCCGCCCTCGCACCGCCGCGAATCCGGCGCCCTTGTGCATCATCTGATTGCCGATTATGATGCTCAGTTCGAAATTTTCAAAAAAGTGACTATTGACGCAACGGTAATCACCCGCGCCGAGTCTGCTCCGGAGGAAATCGACCGCGTCATCACGAACGCAGTCATTCATAAATTGCCCGTCTACATCGAGCTTCCGGTGGATCTGGCCCGCGTAACCTGCCGGCAGCCAAACGCGGCTTCACAATCTTCGAGACGAACATCCGATCCCGAAAGTCTGGAGGAATGCGTTGAAGAGGCAGCAAGGCTGCTGGACAGGGCAACCAGTCCTGTCGTGCTCGCCGGCATTGAGCTTTTGCGCTTCGGCCTGGGCCCCGCCGCTTTGAAGCTGGTGGAAACCGTTGAAATTCCGTTTGCCACGATGCTCAGCAGCAAATGTGTTTTACCGGAAATGCATCCCCAGTTCATCGGAATTTATCAGGGAGCCTGGAGCCGCGAATCGGTGAGAAGGCAGGTGGAGTCCTCTGACTGTCTGCTTTCACTGGGCGTATGGATGACGGATTTTGACACCGGCTTGTTCAGCATGAATTTAAACAGCCGGCGTGTCATTGAAGCCGGAGACGGCGATGTCCGCATCGGAAGCCATTATTACCACAATGTGCAACTGGATGACTTTATCCGCAACCTTTCCCGGACGGCAAAACCCCGTCCATACCTCTTGTCTCACCCGGAGGAAGCCCGCCGCCCCCGGGAAGCTTTTGTTCCCCGGAAAGGGCAGACCCTGACAGCGCATCGCCTGTATGACTGCGTCAATAGCTTCCTCGACGACCACATGGTTCTGCTGGCGGAACCCGGCGACGCATTCTGCGCGGCGCCGGAATTTCACATCGAGGAAGCGGAAAATTTCATTGTCCAGGCCTATTACACATCCATCGGCTTCTGCACACCGGCTGCGCTGGGTATCGCCATGGCTCGTCCTCAGAAACGGCCCGTTGTCCTAACCGGCGACGGCGCTTTTCAAATGACCGTTCAGGAACTATCCACACTGATCCGGCAGCGCTGCCCGGCCATCGTGATTCTAATCAATAATGACGGTTATCTGATAGAACGGATGCTGCATGAAGACGGTCTCTATAATGATATTCAGATGTGGAATTACGCATCGATCCCCGAAGCCTTCGGCGGCAAAGACCGGGTGATCGGCATCCGGGCAATCACGGAAGAAGAACTATCGCAGGCATTCTCCACGGCCGCCGCCAATGAAGACAAACTCATTTTTATTGAAGCGTGCCTGCCCAATCGAGACTGTTCGGAAGGCCTGACCCGCCTGGGCGCGGCTCTCCGCCGGACGCCATCTGAAAAATGATGAGTATCCGGGGGTAAGGTCACGGAGAGTAAACTACCACCGACCTTGTCGGTGGCCTTATAAAAGACGACAACTCATGACAATGTCATTCGCTGTCGTCCTTCCACAACCGGAGCTGTTCTTCTCGAATTTGCTCCTCTGCTTGTTCTTTCACATAATTCTGTATCACGGTGCTATTGATACCCACAGTGCTCACAAAATATCCACGCGCCCATATGTGCATCCCCCAATACTTCTTCCCTAATTCCGGGAACTCATCGCGCAGGCGCTCAGCACTTTTACCCTTCAGCATCTTCATCACTTGGGACGGTGAATACTTCGGTGGCACGGATAAATACATATGCACATGATCCGAACATATTGCACCTTCTATGATCATGATATCCAGCCACTCACATAATTCCGCCAGAATCTCTTTTAACCGTGGCTTGATCTCCTGCACCAAGACATGGTAACGATATTTCGGAACCCAAACAAAGTGATACTCGCAACGATATTTTGCATGGGAAGACCTGTTGTAACCCTCCATATCAAATTCCTCCAAAATCCAGGTTACAGCAAAATCCTATGCTCATCAACTACGTTGATTCGCTAAATGTGTGGGGCCTTCGCCCCCACACCCCACCCCTGACTACGTCAGGGGATTTGCTTAGATTAAACAGATTGATGAATTACCAGTACTATAAACGCGAATGCAGGGTCCATGGACCCTGCATTCGCGTTTATGATTCTTTCTCGATTATTTTCTGAATTTCCTAAAACCGATCAGTCCGAGCAGCCCGGAACCCAGAAGCCAGAAAGCCGCGGGAACGGGTGTTTCGGTCAGATCCCTGCGCGTATCCGGCACCAGAATCCAGTACCGGACACTGCTGTCGGTCATGGCAACGGTTGGATCGAAGGCGGGCGCACTGCCAACACTCCCGTACATTCCGCCACTGGGTCTGGGAAAAACACCCTCCTCAAATCCCCGGTTCAAAACTTCCGGCGGGCCTGCGGCACTTCCAGACGGGCCACGCAGGTAGAAATCGCCCCACATCGGTGCCTGAGAGCTGATAATCTCGATGGAACCGTCCGACAATTCTCTTACTTGAGCGGCTACGATAGGATCCTGTTGAGCTTCCGTCCTGTTTCCTCCAATCTTGAGGTGAGGATCGTAGGCAAAATAGGAAGGATCCGACGCGGGTGCATCCCACAGATGAAAACCGGGATCAGTTGTAATCGCGGACAACGACATTGAACCGGTACTGGTAACTAGGTAATAAGATGAACCTGAAACATTGCTGGTTTCCAATTTAAGAAACTGAGAACCGGTCAGGTTTTGTCCACTATTATTTTTAAACGTGTAAACGTAGTGCCATCCGTCGCTCTTCTGCTCAACAGTAAAAGTAACCACCACTCCACTGGTGGACCAGGCATCATCCGCAACCAGAGTGCCTGCGGCTGTGGAACGGGTACCGGAAAAAATTTCTGCATACCCTGCCTGAAGAAAGGCAAGGATCAATAGTATCGTAATAAAAATTCTGGTCACATTCTTCATAAAAAGCCTCTTTTTCTCTTCACTCAACAAACACATGCATCCGGTTCCAAAAAGGAACCACGTTTACAATTATTAACATTGTATCATTTTATCGTAAATAAATCAAAAATTTATATATTTCATGCATAATTGATAAAAGCTAAAGAAATCAATTTAATAAATGATCATGAAGGCCTTATCGGGCAACTCGCACGACGACGGCGGCCTTTTGCAGCACATCATAAAAAACCCCGGGGAAGATCATCCCCCGGGGCTGCTTATCCTGACAGTCTTCCAGATGCTTCTAGTTATATCCTTCTTCGTATGCCAGCATATCCAGATGCAGCGTAGCGATATCTTCCACGTCCATGTTTACATCCTCCGACGACTTGGGCAATTCGACAATCTTGATGTAGCGGCGGCATTTGTTACAGACATCCACGCGACGACTCTCTTCGCCTTCCACGGCAAAATAGGCCAGGGAATGCTGTTCTTCGTTGCCGCAAAAAGGGCATTTGATCCGGCGGAAGTGCCATTTGTACCCGCACTGATGGCAGAACAGGTAGCGCCGGCCGTCTTCGCTTTCTCGAATTTCGCCAATTTTCGGTTCCTTGCCGCAAATTGGGCAGTAGCCCTCCGTCCACCCCAATTTTTCAACCAGTTTCCCGTATTTTTCAGCCACAACTTCCAGTTCCGGTCGCAGACTTTCTTCGATAAACAAATCGATCAGATCCAGCTGCTCATCATGTTCACCTGGTGTTTTCTCTTCTTTAAACAGAATTTCCTCTTCGGATGGGTTGGGATTAAATGACGCCCGGATAATCTTTTCCCAGTCAAATTGCCCGGACTTGATCACATCCAGAAAACTTTGTGCTTCGACCGGTATTTTTCTTTCGGCAATGGCGATCAGCGAGTAAAAATATTCCCTGGGACGGGTCAAATCGTACGGCTGTCCGGTCAGATCAACCAGGGGAAGACCTCCGGCCATTTTTCCGGGAATCAGTTTCTCTTCCACGGAAAAAATGGGGCTTTTCATATTTTTTCTGTATTCTTCCCGAAGAATCAGAATTTCTGCCAGAATATCAAACAGATCGGTATAGTGAGGATTGGTTACTTTGTAATCCTCGATGGTTTTTAAAGAATTGCGCAGTGTTGCTGCCATTACTACTTTTCCTCCATGTTCTTCTTTTGCCAACTTTATCATTCCCGGTGGCATTGTATTTAAGGTAACAACGGCAGCACCCAGATGCAAAGTGCTTTTCACCTTATATGCTTTTCCTAGCATCTTCAAGAGATATTTATGGAATGTACAGGCTATTGAAATATCAAAAGAAAATAAATGTTATGATGATAAATAAAACCACCAGAATCGGGATGGAGTATTTAAACATGTAACCGAAAAAGCTCGGCATTCTGACGCCCGCTTCTTCCGCCATGGACTTCACCATGAAGTTCGGCGCGTTGCCGATATAAGAATTGGCGCCCATGAAAACAGCTCCCGCTGAAATAGCCGCCAGATAGGGAATTTTGTCAATGATAAGGCCGGCAACTGCCTGCGCTTCGGGCACACCGGGATAAAATTTGCCCAGCGCGCTGTTGAAGAATGTCAGATAGGTGGGCGCATTGTCCAGAAAACTGGAAAGCATTCCTGATGCCCAGAAATAATGAGCAGGTTTGTCCACCGATTTGATGAGCCAGGCCAGCGCTCCATGCTCCCCTGCCTTTAAAATAGCCAATGCGGGGATTATGGTAATAAAGATGCCGGCAAAAAGATATGCCACTTCCAGGATCGGCGCCCAGGAAAACTCATTGCCTTTGCGTACTTCCAACTTTGTAAAAACCAGCGATAAAACGGCCATCAAAATAAGAATTGCATCCTTTACAAGGTTCTCCGCAGTCTGATGGATGCCGAATATATTGACGTCACCCAACTTGACGGTTCCGCTGAACAGCACCGCTCCGATGACACCCGCCAGGAAAATGAAATTGTAAGATCCCTCGATTCTTAAAGGTTCCGGCTCGGTATCCGGCGCATCGGACCTGATTTCTTTTCTAAAATAATAGGAATCCATGACGAAATAAAGCACAAGCAGGACAACGCTGGCAAAAGCCATTTCCGGCAGAACATGAAGCGTCCAGAAAAACGGCACACCGTGCAGAAATCCCAGAAACAAAGGCGGATCTCCCAGCGGCGTGAGAGAGCCGCCGATATTACTAACCAGGAAAATAAAAAAAACGACGGTATGCACTTTATATACGCGCCATGCATTCGATCGTAAAAGCGGCCGGATCATCAGCATGGAAGCGCCGGTGGTGCCGATCACGGAAGCCATAATCGTCCCGATCAGCAGAACAAGGGTGTTGATGGCGGGGGTTCCTTTCAGCGATCCCTTCACGTAAATGCCGCCGGAAATCGTGAACAACGCCCATAAAAGAATGATAAAGGGAATATAATCAATGATGATGATATGAATGATTTCGCGCAAAGCCGCTTCTTTGAAAAAATACAGAAAGGGAACCGCCAGAACCAGCGCCCAGAACGCGGAAACCTTGGGAAAGTGGCGATGCCAGAAATGCGGAACAAACAAAGGCATCAGGGCGATGGAAAGTAAAATGCCCGCAAAAGGAAGAATAGACCATACAGGCAGGACGTCGCCGATATTTCCGGCCGTTTCCGCGGCAAAACCATCCGCGGGCAGCACCAGCCATAAACCGATCGCTAAACAAAACACGCTTTCTTTTTTTCTCATGTTCTGCCGTAAAATCCTTTTTACTCTTTCGGAGAATAAACTGTTTGCGTCGGATAGGCGAATTCAATGCCTTCCCGGGCAAAGCGACGGAAAATTTCAAGATTGATGGCTTCCCGAACATTCATGTAAATTTGATAGTCCGGATTCGTCACAAAATAGACTGCTTCATAAATCAGGGCCGAATCTCCGTATTCCTTGAAATGAATGCGATCAAAACGGGCATTTTCCGTTACTTCAATGCCCTCCCTGACCTGCTGATTGATCATCGCCAGTTTTTCATACGGCGTCTGATAAACCACACCCAGACGAATAACCACGCGGCGTTCCTTCATCCTCCTGTAGTTGTGAATACGGCATTTTAAAAGATCGTTGTTGGCGAAGATCAATTCTTCGCCGTCGATGCTGCGGATGCGCGTCGTTTTCAGGCCGATGTGTTCAACGGTGCCCTGAAGGCCATCCACGGAAATCACATCCCCGATCACAAAAGGTTTATCCAGCACAATGGAAAGAGACGCCAGCAGATCCCCCAGGATATTCTGCACGGCCAGCGCGACGGCGATGCCGCCGATTCCCAGACCGGCAACCAGACCCGTGATATTGACGCCCAGATTGTCGAGCATTAAGAGCAGGACGATAACCCACAAAACCAACCGCGCCACAAAGCCGAGCAAACTGATGGTCGTGGCGCTTGAGGCGTCCTGCTCCATCCGTTTACGCATGGTTCGTCCGAGCCAGAAAGATACGGCAGCACTGGCCCACAGTCCTCCCTGAATGATCAGAATCAGGACAAACGCTTTTTCCCACAGCGCTTCAACGGACGGCTTGAGCAGAATCGCACTGGAGGCTACATATGCGGAAGCGACCAGCAGGATGAAAAATTTTGTCCTTTTCAGCATGCTGACCAGAAGATCGTCAACCTGGCTTTCCGTTGCCTGCGCCAGCTTGGAGAGTCTGGAAATCAAAACACGCTGGACAATTTTTAATGCGGAAAATACGGCAATCAGAATACAGACGGCCAGCACCCAGCTTTGCAGTGTATTCCCGAAATAGATCTTATCCAAAACATCCATCATTTTTCTCGCATTCCTTTATGAAACCGGTGATTCCTGAACAGGTTTACGAACAGAACTACTCTTCCGGAATAACCAGAACCGGCAGGCGGACGGTATCGATGATATTCACATCGGTGCTGTCAAACATCGATGAATAAACTTTGTTGCGATGTTTGTGCCCGACCATGATCAGATCAATCTGATGATTCTGTATATATCTGACGATTTCTTCCGCCACATTCCCTCTGGCGCTGGCATAAACGACTTCCAGTTTTTCCAGGAGCGATACCGGCGCGGCCTCACCGACTTTTAAAGCAATGGCGTCTTCCCGATCCGTCGGATGCCGGTATCCCGCCTGAGGATCATTGACGTAGACAAAATGGATCCGGCTTTTAAACCGGACAGCAAACTCAAGCGCGTAAACGATCGAGGTGATGTGTTCATCGTCGAGGTCAATGGCATATAAAATATTCTGGAAATCGTTCATTAAAGCCCTCCGGATAATGTTTCACTACTCCCGGATACGTTTCCTGAGTTCTTTAATCAGATGATTGAGAAGATCTCCCGCGTCGGCCACTATGGCGACATCCGCCATCTTCATCATGGTGGCCTGCGGATTCTTATTGACAGCTATAATGAAATTCGCTTCGCCCAGGCCCGCCGTATGCTGAATCGCGCCGCTGATGCCGAAGGAAAAAAGAATTTTGGGCTTGATGTGTTTTCCCGCCTGTCCGACCAGCGCAGTATGGTCGGCCCAGCCCGCGTAAACAACCGGGCGCGTCGCTCCGACGTCGCCGCCCAGAAGCCTCGCCAGTTCGTCAAGTTTTTTAAAATTATTTTTATTGCCCATACCGCGCCCGCCGCAGGCAATCACCGTCGCATTTTCAATCGTGTGTCCCTTTTGCGCCGCCCGTTCATACTCAACCAGACGGACCCTCGGCTCGGGCAGGTGGGCGGGCAGGGGCAGACGTTCGACGATGGCGTTTCTTTCATAATTATGAGGAATCTCCTTGAACGTGCCGGGACGCACGGTGGCCATCTGCGGGCGATGACTTTCCGTGATGATTTCCGCCAGCATGTTGCCTCCGAACGACGGAGCGATTTGTACCAGCAGACCTTCGGGCGTGACATCCAGGCCGACGCAGTCGGCGGAAAGTCCCGTTTTCAGCCGTTTGGCCAGCCGGGGCGCGAATTCCCGGCCGAAGTCCGTCGCGCCGATCAGAATAATGTCCGGATCTCTTTCCTTCGCCAGCGTTTCCAGCAGCGCCAGGTAGTGTTCCGTGCTGTAACTGGTGAGCGACGGGTGGTCGATGGCCAGGATGCGGTTGGCGCCGTGCGCGGTATATTCCATAATCCATTCTTCGATTTCATGGCCGACCAGCACAGCGCAGACTTCCGCGTCCATCACCTGTGCCAGATCCACCGCCTTGGAGATCAGTTGCAGCGTCACCCGGTTCTGGTAATAGTTGCGATAATCGCCGAAAACCCAGATGCTTTTTTGTTTGTTTGTCATACGCAAACTTTCGCTAGGTCCGCTTTCTCGTTTCAATGGATTTGCCGATCACCGCGCTGATTTTGGGCTCGTATTTGTCCAGGAACTCGCTGACTGCGCTGGCTGCCGACCCCGTGATCTGCACATTTTCCTTCTGTGTTTTTCGGATAAAGACCCTGCGTACCTTCGTACGCGATCCATGCGCTTCGAGTTTCGCGGAGGTAATGCCCAGTTTTTCAGCATCCAGAACGGAAATCTCCGAACGGGTAAATGAATCATTGAGGCCGGCGAAAGACGCATAGCGCGGTTTGTATCTTTCCATGGAGATGGTGACCAGGGCGGGAAATTCCATTTCCAGCGTTTCACGAAAATTATCCACCAGGCGACGGACCCGGAGAGTTCGTCCGGCAATATCCAGGTTTTCCACGTATGCCGCGGCCGGCAGATTCAACTCTTCCGCCAGTTGCGGACCGACCTGGGCGGTTTCACTGTCCGATGTATAGGCGCCGCATAAAATCAGATCAAACCCGGATATTTCCTGCTTGATCGCCTCCGCCAGAACATAAGAAGTTGCATACGTATCCGAACCGGCCAGCTTCTTGTCGCCGATCAGGATGCCCCGGTCCGCTCCCATCGCCAGAGCTTCGCGCAAAACTTCTTCCGCCGTACCCGGCCCCATGGTCAGCACCGTAATGAACGCTCCATGTTTTTCCTTGATTTGCAGCGCCGCTTCCACCGCATGCTTGCAGGCGGGATTCATCATTCCCGCCGCCAGATCCCGCCTGAGCGTTCCTGTTTTTTCATCCCATGGCAATTCGGTGACCATCGGCACCTGTTTAATGCACACCACGATCTTCAGCATAGATTCTCACAATATCGGTTGACTCAGAACTGCACGGGCAATGACCATGCGCTGGATCTCACTCGTGCCTTCGTAAATTTCAGTGACCTTGGCGTCGCGGAAATACCGCTCTACATCATATTCCTTGCTGTAGCCGTAACCGCCGTGAATCTGAACGGCAAGCGAAGTCACTTTTGACGCAATGGTACTGCAATAGAGTTTGGCCATTGACGCCTCACAGCCGAACGGCGCGCCCGCATCCTTGAGCTCGCAGGCTCGGTATAAAAGAAGGCGCGCGGCCATAATTTCGGTAGCCATGTCGGCCAGGTAGTTTTGAATGGTCTGCTGGGAGGCAATGGGTTTTTTAAACTGCTGCCGTTCCTTGGCGTATTTGACGGCGGATTCCATCGCGCCCTGCGCGATACCCAGCGCCTGGGCGGCCACGCCGATCCGGCCGTTATCAAGCGTCGTCAGACCGATTTTCATGCCGTCACCCGGTCGTCCCAGAAGATTCTCCTGAGGCACATGACAGTCTTCAAAAAAAAGCGACGATACGGGGTTGGCGCGCATGCCGCAGAGATCCTCCAGCTCGCCGCGCAGAAAACCGGGAAATCTGCTCTCCACGATAAATACACTGCTTTGCAGTTTGTTTTCCGGCAGGGACGTCAGGGCGAAAATCAGGGCGATGTCGCAGACTCCGCCGTTGGTAACAAATATTTTCGTTCCGTTGAGGACATAATCCGATCCGGTTTTGACGGCGGTCGTTTCCACGCTGCCTGCGTCGGAACCGGCGTTGGCCTCGGTCAGGCTGAACGCGCCGATCGCTTCTCCCGCGGCCAGTTGCGGCAGATATTGATCTTTCTGCTTTTTGCCGGCAAACCGCAGAAAAGGGTATACCGCCACACTGTTATGAACGGTGACACACAGTCCAATGCCCGCGCAGACACGGGAAAGCTCTTCCACGATGATGGCGGTGCTGATGGAATCCAGGGCCGCTCCGCCATATTCTTTCGGAACCTGCAGACCGAAATAATTGAGTCCCCGCATTTTCGCAACTACGTCGCGCGGGAAAATTCTCCGCTGGTCAATTTCAGCGGCAATCGGCGCCAGTTCCGTCTCGGCGAAATGCCTGGCGGAATTTCGGATCAGTTTATGTTTCATGCACGGATTGAACTGCAATTTTCAACTCCCAAGGTTACAGGCCGAAAAATTTTCTGCCGGGCGGCATCCCCTGCGGTAAGGGCGAATAATCATTCACCCTTACCGGCAATGTCTTGCCGTCACAATTTCACTGGCATATAGAAAAAAGAAGCGGTAAAGTCAACACAAGAATCATATTTACAAATGGCGCATTTTGCAGCCGAGCTTATCCGGCTTGTCCTCGCAGGGTTTCTCGAAACGCCACAGACAAAGGAGATTGATATGAAAAATATCCGGGTGATTGCAATGGCGGTTTTTTTCTTATTTTCGTTGCCACCGGGCATTGAGGCTCAGGAATACGGCAAAATCCGTGCGCTTCAGGAGCGGGCGGCATACGTGACCAAGCAAAAGAATGATTTCATTGTGCGGGTTTTGACATCCTACAAAATCCCCCACGAATTGAATGATCAGGGTGCGGTGGTTCGCATTAACATGGATAATAAATGGATGACGATTACGGCCATTGAGATCGTCCCCGTGCTCAAGGAAGCAACCGATAAAAGCCAGCAGGTTGCTGCGCATGAATTATTCTTTTTTACAGCCGACGGAATTCTGGATGTGGTTTCGGCGCTGACCATCCGCTGAACCGGGACTTTTTGACGGGATGCTTTATTTCCGGCCGGTCTTTTCTTTCATTTCGGCCAGTTTGTCTTTGTCCAGATAATACTTGCCGTCGCCTGTTTTGACGAGCAGGCCTTCATTAATCAGGAAATTGATTGCCCTGGGGCGCAGGTTTCCCGTACCAACCCGGAAAAAGTTTTTGCGTTCGTCCTGCAGGCGGACGGCTCTGGATACTTTCAGGGCATTGGCTTCTTCCAGCTCCGCAATAATTTTGAAACAAACCCTCCTCACCCCCCAGCCCGCAAAAAGCATGGCCAGAAAAACAAAGGCGATAAAGCCGAAAATCAGAACAAGAATTTGTAAATACAGAGGCATGACATTCCCTTTTTAAAAGCAGGCGTTCCTTATTATCCGATCATAACGAGATCATCGGTTTATTGTTGTTCCCTTGGAAGCGGCTTGAAACATGGAGTTTACAAGCCTGCGCATCAAATAAACTTCACTTCCCGGGTTGCTCCGGTAACCACAAAGCAGCGTTCGACGTTGGATTTCGGATCCGCTGGAACAACGAAGAAACCCGGCCGATCCGGCTGGTAACCATTGGTCGTACCCACGATTATTTCTCCATCCTTGAAGATCACTTTGATCTTGCGGCCGGTAATGGGTTTGCCGGATTCAAATTCCTTCCTGTCTTCATACCCGGGATGGCCGCCAAATTCCCGAACGAAGAATACCGCTTTCAAATCCGACACGCGGATGTCCACCGGCTTGGCTCCAGGCGCCGCTCCGACGGACTCCATATGAAAAAAATCTTTGTTGGGAAAAAAGTCATTGGTAATCCCTTTTCGAATACGGCCATCCATATAGCGGATGACAACTTTATTCTGAATCATCGCTATCCTCCTCCACAGGTAATGCTACAAATGAAAAAGGTCGCGAAGGATCTCTTACCCCGATCTTTTGCCCGACATTTGCTCAATCTCTACACGAATTACACAGACTTTGTCCAGCGCGTCGTCGGAATAGAAATATGACCCTTCCCCCGCATATTTGTTCATCAACAAATCCAGCGCTTTTTTCTTTTCCTTTCCTCCCTCTACAAAATAAGCACGGCCGAAACCGATCACGCTTTTGTACGCCATCCCCCAGTCGCAGGCTGTTTTCCCCGGAACCAGATCACCGGGCATATCCACTTCAAAACATACAGAAGGATTTTTTCTCAGCATATCGACTTTCCTGCCCGATATCGCCGAGTGAAAATACAGATGAGCATCCGTCGACGCAAAATTGACGGCAACCACGTATGGGCGATCATCGACGGACATGGCAATCCGGCACACCGGAGAAGCTTGCAGAATAGTTTCTATTTCCTTCGGGTCCTGAATTTCTTTTTCCGAACGGCGCATTGTCCTCCCGTCGTTTCTGTCCTACAGACCGGTGAATCCTTCCGAAGAACTCTTGGCATGTTTCAGAAAGTTATGATACAAAAGTCAAACTTATTTACGATCTTTACGATCGACTTGTTCAGAAACTTTATTACGTGAGATTTTATACGAACCGGCATAAAAAGTCGATGACTTTGTAAAGCGGACGTGAGACCAAACATGGACATTCTGAAAAATCAGGCCATCGGCGTTTTTGATTCCGGCATTGGCGGACTTACGGTCGTCCGCGCGCTGATGGAACGCCTGCCATTTGAAAACATCATCTACTTCGGCGATACCGCGCGCGTTCCCTACGGCATCAAATCCGTCGAAACCATCAACCGTTATGCGCTCCAGATCACGGAATTCCTGCTGAAAAAAGATGTCAAACTTCTGATCGTCGCCTGCAACACCATGGCAGCGGTGGCGTGTCAGGCCATTCGGGATTTATCCCCCGTGCCCGTTCTGGAGGTGATTGGCGCCGGCGCGGCAAGCGCTGTTGCCGAAACGCGCAACAAAACCATCGGCGTGATCGGAACGCCGGCCACGATCAACTCGAATGCTTATGCCCGGGCCATGCATTTGCTGGATCACGAAGTCCGGATTTTTTCACAGGCCTGTCCACTCTTTGTTCCACTTGTGGAGGAAGGCTGGTTTGAGCACGAAGCCACACGACTTGCCGCCATGGAATATCTGAAACCGGTCATGGCCGAAGGCATCGACACCCTGGTTCTGGGCTGCACGCATTACCCTTTGTTAAAACCGCTGATTCAGGAAATTGCAGGACCGCAGGTCCGGCTCATTGACTCGGCGGAAGCCATGGCTGAGGAAGTCGCCGGTCTGATCAACCGGCAAAATCTGGGAAACGACAGCCGCCGGACGCCGGATTATCTGTTTTGTGTCAGCGATGTACCTTATCGTTTCCAGACCATCGGCGAACGCTTCCTTGGAAGAACGCTCTCGCGCGTGGAAATGATCAGGCTGTAATATTCTCATGGAACAGGAGGGGCAACCTCCCGCTCTTATGCGATCACAAAAAATCAGGGTTATAAAATGAAAATTCTTCTAGCCGGTTACAATATTGATTCCGAGTTAATCCGCGAACTCAAAGAGCGGTGTTCTTTTGAACAGGATTTAACGCCTGAAACGATATCGGCCGCCTACGCGCGCATCAGCCGCAGCTCGAAATCAGTGGACCAGTTACGCTTCGATGCCCGTACGGAAGTGGACAAGGCCCGCAAGTCCAATCGCAACATTGTTTTTGAAATGGGACATTCCTCGGTAGCGGAGCATGCCGTCTTCAACATTGATGTTATCGGCGCTTCCCGTCTGCTGACAGAGGAAATCGAAAAATTCCGGTTATGCTCCTACACGGAAAAATCCCAGCGTTACGTACTGTTCGACCGGGATTTTGTCGTGCCCGATGAAATCCGCGAGTCGGGGCTGGCGGATGTTTACATCGAAACCATCGGCATGCAAAACGATTTCTATCATCGGCTCTATGAAGCGCTGCGGCCATATGTCTTTGAACACCATAGAGACCTGGCGGCGGATCCTGTCAATAAATCCATGCTGGAAGGATGGGCGAAAGAAGACGCTCGCTACGCGATCGCCCTCGCCACCGAAACGCAACTGGGCATGACCATCAACGCCCGCAACCTGGAGCTGATGCTCAGAAGGCTGTCGGCGCTACCTCTGTCTGAGGCGCGTCTGTGCAGCGATCAGCTGTATGCCGCGACCAAAGACATCGCGCCGTCCCTGATCCGTTATACACAGGCCACGAACTACGACCGCCTGACCCGGGAAAACCTGCGCAGATTCTGCAGCGCGTACCCCGGAGAAAAGGAAAACCGGCCATCGCCGGTCGTTCGTCTGCTCCGGGCTACGCCGGACGCGGATAGACGCGCCGCCGCCGCCCTTCTCTTCGCATCGTCCGGTTGGAGTTACGACCACGCATTCAAGCAGGCCGGAAAAATGAGTCCGCGCGATGCAAAAACTCTGTTTAAAACCGTGTTCACCGATTTGCAGGCCTATGACGCGGTGCTTCGCGAACTCGAAAATGTTGATCTGCTGTTTGAACTGATCGTGAGTGCAAGCTGCTTTGCTCAACTCAAGCGTCACCGGATGGCAACCCTTGTCTGCCAGGATTACGATCCGTCTCTTGGGGTCACGTTACCGAAGGCCGTGCGGGCGGTCGGCCGGCAAAAAGAGTTTATGGCAATGATCAGAAAAACGAACGGCGTCTATCAGCTTATCCGTCAAAAAAATCGTGAAGCGGCGGCATACGTGCTGACCAACGCACACCGCAAACGGGTATTGATGAAACTCAACGCACGGGAAATGTATCACATCGCACGGCTGCGGGCCGACCGGCACGCCCAGTGGGACATCCGGGATCTTTCCGAAAAGATGCTCAGCCAGGCACATAAGGTCATGCCCCTGACGCTCCTGATGGCCTGCGGAAAAGACGGCTTTTCGTCCCTTCGAAAAAGAATTTTCCCGCAGACGTAATGATATTCGTGACCGTATGACACCCCGAAAAACCATCCCCATCGTGCTTCTGGCCACTACAGTTAGTTCATTCACGACGCCTTTCATGGGATCTTCCGTCAACGTCGCCCTGCCGATGATCGCCCGTCATTTTTCCATGAACGCCCTGGCGTTGAACTGGGTGGCCTCCTCCTTCCTGCTGGCCGCGGCCATTGCACTGGTGCCGATGGGACGGCTGGCCGATATTTACGGAAGAAAAATTTTTTTTCTGGCCGGCTCGCTGATTTTTGCCCTGTCGTCGCTTTTATGTATCGGTTCTCCGTCGGAAGTGTATTTTATTGCCCTGCGCGTCGTTCAGGGCGTGGGCGGCGCCATGATCTTCAGCACCGGTACGGCAATGCTGATCTCCGCCTATCCGTCAGACGTTCGCGGCAGGATACTGGGTATCAATATCGCCGCCGTCTATACCGGCCTGACCTGCGGTCCATTCATCGGCGGCCTGCTCACTCAGCATCTGGGCTGGCAAACGATCTTCATTTTCAACGCCATCCTGGGGGCGTCAGCCGCCGGGCTTGCTTCGATGATAGCCGGGGAAAAGCCATCCCGGGCAAGCGGCGAGCGTTTTGATCTGTCCGGTTCTTTCCTTTATGCTTTTGCCCTGTTTGCCCTGATGTATGGTTTTTCCCGACTGCCGTCATCCACCGGTTGCGTACTCATCGCCGCCGGCGTTACTGTATTCTTTTTCTTTATCCGGCAGCAGTTAAAAAAACCCTTCCCTCTTCTCAATATTCGCCTGTTTGCGGATAATCGGGTTTTTGCTTTTTCCAACCTGGCGGCGCTGATCAATTACTGCGCCACATTTGCGGTTACTTTTTTACTGAGCCTCTATCTGCAACACGTTAAATTGCTGACACCATCGATGACAGGCGTTGTGCTGGTCGTCGAGCCCCTGTTGCAGGCAATTTTTTCGCCCGCAGCCGGAAGACTGTCCGACCGCTATGAACCCCGGATCATTTCTTCCATCGGTATGTTGCTGACCGTTGCCGGCCTCATCGGGCTCGTCTTTATCGCCCCGGATACGCCTCTTTATCGCGTTATCCTCTGTCTGGCTTTACTGGGCATCGGTTTCGCGCTTTTTTCGTCACCCAATGTCAATGCCATCATGAGTTCGGTAGAAGACAGGTATTACGGTATTGCATCGGCGATGCAGGCCACCATGAGACTGGTGGGGCAGATGCTGAGCATGGGCATTTCCATGCTGGTCTTCGCATGGATTATTGGTGATAGAAATATCACGCATGAATCGAGCGCCCTCTTCATGGTCAGCGCCAGATGGATTTTCGGCATCCTGGCCTCGACCTGCCTTGCCGGCGTTTTCGCCTCGCTGGCCCGCGGACGCTTACACAAAACCTGATTATCTTTTTGACATTTTCAATGGTTTTGGATACATTTTCATAGAATTTTCAAGGATGGCTGCGGTCGTTTTTCCCTCACCCTGAACCGTCGATCAAGGCATGGAGTATCCGATGCATGATCCGTCTGAAACCAATCCGAAACGAACTTCAAAACTTGTAACAGCCGGCGACTGCCGCAGCAGAACAAGCATCCGGTCGAACAATACTGAACACTCATGGAAGATGCCGTTTGACACCACATCGGAAGGGATTCTGCCTGCATGACGCAAAAGAATTTACGGGAACGGGAATCGGCCTGGCGACTCATCATTCATACGGCACAGCGGCCGTATCCGGGCGAAAAGCGAAGTAAAAAAGGGCAACTTTTATTTCACCTTGCCCCAACAGCATAAAATTGATAGTCCAAACGAAAAATGATTGATGAAAGGGAATATGTGGTTATGGGAAACGCAATGATTCTCTTTGTAGATGATGAGAAAGATTTCCGTTTTCTTTCCATCCGTCAAATGAAGCGTAACCTGAAAAACCAGCAGTATGAGTTTCTTGAAGCAGAGGATGGCGAAGAGGCGCTTGCATTGCTGAAAGGGGGGCTTAAGCCTTCCCTGATGATTATTGACTACGCAATGCCCAGGATAAACGGAGTGGAACTTCTCCGGATCATCGACGCGGAATATCCGGATCTGCGGAATATCCCCCGTATCATGATCAGCGGATATATCCGGCATGAAGAAATGCAAAGAGAATCGCAGGCGTTGAAATGTACTTTTTTTGAAAAGAATCTTGATGCTGATTTTTACATACAGTTATGCCGGCATATAGAATCCCGGATCAAATGACTTCCCCATAAACAAAAAATATGGCCGTTCGCGCCCGGAACCGCAGGCGCTTAAGGTTATTTTGACAACCAAGTGATCTTCAAAGAATGAAAGTTCATTACATCAGTTTTGCCATAGGAATCGCCTCCGGATGCTTCGGCGGGCTAATCGGAGTGGGCGGCGGAATTATCATGATTCCCCTGATGTTAAGCCTATTGAAACTCAACCAGCATCAGGCGCACGGCACATCCCTTTTTGCGCTGGCCTTTACCGGCCTGGGTGGAGCGTTCATTTACGGTCTGCACCGGGAAATCAACTTTCTGGCGGCAGGTCTTCTGGCCCTTACGGCTATGATGACCTCCAGGGCCGGCGTCCATTATGCCAACGCCCTGCCAGGCTGGAAATTACGCAAAGCTTTCGGCTCGTTTTTAATCGGCTGCGCACTGCTTCTGGCAGCCAAACCGCTCTTATCCGGCATTGGCGGCCATCAGCCGGTTTATATCTCTGTTATCATTTTTCTGTTAACCGGTCTGGTCACCGGCTTCCTGTCCGGCATGATGGGCGTGGGTGGCGGGATTATCATGATCCCGGCAATGGTTCTGCTCGCCGGATTCGGGCAGCATGTAGCCCAGGGAACGGCGCTCGCGGTGATGGTTCCGGTCGGTCTCACGGGCGCGTTTACGCACTACAGGCTGGGAAATGTGGCCAGACATTATCTCCCCGGGTTGATTTGCGGAATTCTGCTGGGCGCAATTCTGGGCGGCAATCTTGCCAATCGCATCGCGGATACGCCGCTGCGCCTGACATTTATTGTCGTCATTGTCTTCATGGGCATACGATACCTGAGAACCACTTCACAGTTGACCACCGACGAGGAAACCGGGTTTTGAAAGGAAGTCAGAATATGGAAAATGAAGATAAATTTACAACCATGGAAAGCCAAATCCGTCTCCTGGAAGCTGAAGTTGAAAAACTCACCAGACAAAACCGGACTCTTGTCGAAAGCCAGAGTATTCAGGATGTCATTCTGGAAAAATCGCTGGTCGGCTATTATATATTAGTCGATGGAAAATTTTGCGTGATCAATCCCGTGGTCAGCTTATATACCGGCTATGCACCGGAAGAAATTATCGGAGGTCGCGCGGATTTCATGATTCACCCGGACGATAAGGCATCGGTCAAAAAAAATTCCCTGGCCATGCGCACGGGAAAGTTGTTCCTGCCGTACGAATTCCGTGTCATCACCAAACTCAATGAAGTCCGATGGGTTCTGGAGGTTGTCGCCCCCATCGTGTTTAAAAGCAAACCGGCCATTCTGGGCAGCGCGATGGACATTACCCACCAAAAGATGACGGAAAGAAAACTGACCGAATCGGAAAATCTGTATCGGACCATTTTTGAAACAACCGGCACAGCTACCGTTATTATCGAAGACGATAAAACCATGTCGCTGATTAACAACGAATTCGAAACAGCCACCGGTTACAAAAGGGAAAACTGGGAAGGAATGAGGTCCTGGGTGGATCTGATCGATGAAAGAGACCGCGATCGCCTGGTGGAATATCACCGGTTAAGGCGCATCGATCCCAAACTGGCGCCCAGGACTTATGAATTCCGTTTGACGGACAGCCAGGGAAACATTAAAAACATGCTCGGTACGAGTTGCCTTATTCCCGGCACGAGAAAACATGTATGCTCGGTCATCGACATTACGGAACTGGAGAAAAAGGGAAGCGAGTTGCTGGTCAAGAGCAGGAAACTGGAGGAACTCAATACAGCCCTGCGGGTAATGCTCAAACAAAGGAACGAAGACCGTGAGGAACTGGAACAAACGCTCCTGTCCAGCATTAAGGAGCTGGTATTACCCAACCTCGAAAAACTGCGCAAAGCGGGATCGGATCAGAGCCGCCAGATCTATCACGACCTTATCGCTACGAATCTGGACGAGATTTTTTCCCCCTTTTCGCGAAAACTTTCCACCCGGTTCAGAAGCCTGACAACAACTGAAATTCAGGTGGCACATCTGATCCAAAACGGAAAAAACAGTAAGGAAATAGCTGATGTATTGAGCGTTTCCAGCAGTGCCGTCGATGTTTACCGGTATCGCATCCGGAAAAAACTGGGTTTGAACAACCAGAAAGTCAACCTTCGATCTTACTTGTTAAGCATTCCATGATCATATCTATACAAAAAATGTATAGAAATAGTTCAGATTATTTCATGTTGACACTTAATCTTTGCTGTAATAAGTAAGTTGACAATGAATATCTGAGGTGATGAATAAAGCTCATATGACCCTTGGTGATTAATGGTGGATATGATTGGGAACTGAGATTTTCTTAATTTAGGACAAGGCTTGCGCCAAAACCTTATATTAGAAATCAAAATATCTTGACATACCAGTAACACCTCCGTCATAAAAGAAGCAAAATAAAAGGAAGCAGAAACAGATATACTTAACTTTCAGCCAATAGTAGCATGGTGACGTGATCCTATGGACATGAAACGTGAGTATTACGAGGACATTCAGTTATTTGAAAGTAATGTCGTTTTAGTCTGGTCGGTTGCATTTCTGATATTTATTTTTACCCTGCCGTTATACGTTCCCCAGTACCATTTTTACCTGTTAAACCTGATGCTTGTTCATATCATTCTGGCCGTCGGGCTCAATATCCTCGTCGGTTATACGGGGCAGATATCACTGGGGCATGCCGGTTTCTTCGCCATCGGAGCATACGGCACTACACTGCTGATGCTAAAGCTGAACGTGCCGTTTTTACTGGCCCTGCCGCTTGCCGGATTCATTGCCGCCTTCTTCGGTTTTATTCTCGGCTTACCGGCGCTGCGTCTGGAAGGTCCTTACCTGTCTATTGCGACACTGGGATTCGGGTTGACCATTATGCAGATCATCGGCCACTGGGATTTCTTCGGCGGACGCGCCGGTCTGCAGGTGCCGCCTCTGGATATCGGCTTCGGTCATATTCTGAAAACCGATATCAGCAAGTATTATCTGATTCTGATCATCACGGTTCTGATGGTGATCGGCGCGCGGAATCTCATGAAAACCCGCGTCGGCCGGGCGTTCGTCGCCATTCGGGACAGCGATATCGCCGCTGAAGTGATCGGGGTGAATCTGACGGCATATAAAACTCTCTCCTTTGCCGTCAGCGCTTTTTACGCGGGAATTGCCGGCGGTCTTTTCGGTTTTGTCCTTGGCTATTTCAACCCCGAACCGTTCAATCTTATTTTATCCATTATTTTTCTCGTCATGGTTGTGGTCGGCGGCCTGGGTTCAATCCTGGGAGCCATTCTTGGCGCCAGCCTGATTACAGTACTCCAGTTCAGCCTGCTGAAAAATATCAAAGAGATGCCTTACGTCGGCGACTTTCTGGTCGGCATTTCGACCCGCTGGCTTACCGTTGTAGGACTGGAAAATTTCGGCAGCATTATCCTGGGCTTGATCATGATCGGAATTGTCATCTTCGAACCTCTGGGAATGTACGGCGTCTGGTTACGAATGAAGAAATACTGGCGGACGTGGCCGTTTTAATCGTTTTTTAATCATAGGGAGGGTGCATGCTTGGTCAACTGATCATGGAAGGGCTCGCTATTGGCGCCTGCTACGCTATTTTCGGAATTGCGGTTGTCATCATTTACAAAACTTCCGAAGTGGTCAATTTTGCGCAGGGTGAAATGGCCATGCTCTCAACGTTTGTGGCGTTTCATATTCTGACCATTTATCAATGGCCTTTCTGGCTGGCCTTCATCGGAACAATGGTGTTTGCCATTCTTCTGGGTGTATTTATCGAATTCTGCTTTCTCCGGCCGGCCAAAGACCCAAGCCTTCTGGGCCTGATCGTCATCACCCTCGGCGCGGAAATGCTTCTCATGGGTGTCGCCGGCTGGAAGTGGGGCGCGGAGCAGAAAGAGTTCTCCCTTCCCTTCTCTTTTACCAAAACGCATGAATTGTTTGGCGGCATCATCATCAATGACTGGACCATCGCCGTCTTTGTTACGGTGGCCTGTCTGATGTTTTTTCTATACCTTTTCTTCAAATTCACCAAGCTGGGTGTGGCCATGCGGGCCACGCAGCAGAACCAGCATGCCGCCCGCATCATGGGTATCCGTGTGGAGCGGGTGTTTTCCTTCGCCTGGGGCTTCAGTTCCATGATCGGCGCCCTGGCGGCCATGTTCTTCGCCGCGCGTTCGACCGTTGATCCCGCCTTTATGATGGAACCGTTTCTCCGTGCTTTCGCAGCGGCTGTTCTGGGCGGCCTGATGAGCATTCCCGGTGTGGTGATCGGCGGCGCTATTCTCGGACTGCTGGAAAACGGATTCGGTTATTTCTGGCCGGAGTGGAAACCCATTGTCGCCTTTCTGGTCATTGTTGTCGTTCTGTGCATCCGGCCCAGCGGCCTTTTTGCAAAACATTACGTGAAAAAAGTGTAATCATGCGGTTGCCGATGAAGAAGGAATTGAAACACCATTTTCCATTTGCGCTGGGTATGATGGCTGCGGTCATCATCCTGGGGGTTTCCGGCATTTCCGGACCCGGAATTTGCGGGGAAACTGCGGCAAAGGCCGTACTGTCTCCGGAAGAGTCCGCTGTTCTGGAAGCAGCCCGGAAATATTTTGACGCGGAAGTGGTCAGGGATCTGCCCGCCGTGTACCGATGCCTGGCGCCGTCTTCCGTTTACTCGGCCACGCACGACTATGACGCTTTTCTGGCCGAGGCAAATGCATCTCCGGTAAGGATTGTGGAGTATAAAATCGTCCGGATCGCCCACATCAGAAACAATGAAGACTTCAAAGGGTTCCCTCATGTGGAGAAGTTTGCCTTTGTTGAAGTCGATATAGTTGTCCATTACACAGACAAGAATGAAAAAGCCGATGTCAATTTTGGATTCACGTTCATTAAAGAAAGGGGCAAGTGGTATAAAGGCTGATATTCGGTAAAAAAAAGAAAAAGGAGGATGAGGTTATGAAGAAACAAATGTTATCTGCTGTATTATTCATTATCGTCATGTCGTTTTTCGTTTTATCCACGTCAGTCTTCGCGGCGCCCGGTTTTGATGATAAAGAAATCCGGATTGCCGCCTGGGGACCGCAGACAGGTCCGGCAGCGCCATGGGGAAGTGTGGCGAGGGGTCCTGTCGTACTGGCCAGTTTGATCAACGATGAAGGCGGCATTCACGGCCGCAAGCTGAAACACTTCGTGCGCGATGATATGTACAATCCCGCGCAAACAAAGGTGGTGGTAAAAGAACTGGTTGAAAAGCAGGGTATTTTTGCTTTTGTCTGCGGAACCGGTTCCGCAGGCGGTCTGGCCGTAAAAGATTACCTGGCTGAAAACAAGGTCATCTGGGTGGGACCCGCAACATCCATCAAGGAGTATGTCTTCCCCGTCCAACCCTACCTGTTCAGCATTTATCCGCTCTACGAGGACGAAGGCAGCATTCTGACCAAATTCACGGTCGAAAAACTCAAGATCACGGAGATTGGTGTCATCTATCAGAACGATCCTTACGGGAAAAACGGTCTGGACGGTGTGCGGCAGCGTTTGAACAAGCTCGGCATGAAGGCGGTGGCTGAAATTCCCGTCGAATCAACGGAAAAGGATCTGTCGTCGCACATCCTGAAGCTGAAAAACGCCGGAGCCAAAGCCGTCCTGATGTGGGTCAATCCGACCACCGGCGTTATTGTCGTGAAAACCGCGGCGACCATCGGCTACAAACCCCAGTGGATTGCTTCGAATACTTTATCCGACTTTGCTCTGATGAATAAAATTTCCGGCGGACTGTGGGAAGGAGTCATCACCGGTGCATTCATGCTTCCGCCTGATTCCCAGGATCCCCGGATCATCCGGTATCGCAACGCCATCCAGAAATATACGCCGGAAGAGCGTCCCGGCCTTTTCTATATCGCAGGCATTGTCTTCGCGGAACCTCTTATTGACGCGTTAAAAAGGGTCGGAAAGAACCTGAGCACGGAAGCGGCCCTTAAAGCGCTGAATTCAACCAAAAACTTCCAGGGAATCGGCCCCAAGGTCAACTGGACAGCCAGTCAGCATCAGGGCACCGATTCCATTCAGATCTGGAAGTGCGGACCCGGCGGCAGCACGATTGTTATGCAGGACTGGACGGTCAACGAACTGGCCACCTGGAAAAAGAAGTAACGGACACATAATTCATAACGGGAGGTTGTTTTCATGGTGAAGAAAAGATTGTTCATGTTCTCGTTTCTGGTTGTAGTTTCAATTTTTGTATTTTCGACGGTCAGCTTTGCGGTACCCCCCGGTTTTGACGACAAGGAAATCCGGATTGCATCCTGGGGCCCGATGACGGGACCCGCGGCGCCCTGGGGTACGGTGAATCGCGGACCGGCCGTTATTTGCGCCATCGTCAATGAAGAAGGCGGAATTCACGGCCGTAAGCTGAAACACTTTGCGCGTGACGACCAGTACAATCCGGCGCAAACGAAAGTCGTCGTGAAGGAACTGGTAGAAAGACAGGGCATCTTTGCATTCGTGGCGGGCACCGGTTCAGCCTGTGGACTGGCCGTAAAAGATTATCTGGCGGAAAATAAAATCATCTGGATGGCACCGGCCATTTCGCTCAAGGAACTGATCGTTCCCGTCCAGCCTTACATTTTCGCCCTGATGCCTCTGTACGAAGATGAAGCCAGCATTTTGACCAAATACATCATCGATAAATTGAAAATCAAGGAAATCGGGGTGCTTTACCAGAACGATTCATACGGCAAGGGTGCTCTCATCGGTATCCGGCAGCGTCTGGAGAAAAACGGGATGAAAGCCGTGGCGGAAATTCCGGTTGAGGCTACGGATAAAGATCTGTCATCCTACATCCTGAAACTGAAAAATTCCGGTGCGAAAGCCGTTATGATGTGGTTGACGCCGTCCGCGGCGGTTGTCGCGTTGAAAACGGCAGCAACGGTCAATTACAAACCGCAGTGGGTGGCATCGGAAACCCTGTCCGACTTCGGGTTGATGCACAAGATTTCCGGAGGATTGTGGGAAGGCGTCATCACCGGAGCCTTTGTTCTGCCGCCCGAATCCAATGACCCCCTGATGGTGAAATACCGTAAAGCCAGCGCCAAGTACACGCCTGAAGAAAGATTAAGCCTCTTCTATATGGCGGGCAATATGTTCACGGAACCTCTGGTTGACGCTCTGAAACGCACGGGAAAGAATCTGAGCACCGAAGCCGTCCTCAAGACCCTGAACTCCACCAAGAATTTCCAGGGCATTGGTCCCAAAGTGACCTGGACAGCCAACCAGCATCAGGGTACCGATTCCATTCAGATCTGGAAGTGCGGCCCCAGTGCCAGCACGATCCTGCTGCAGGATTGGACCGCAAACGAACTGGCCACGTGGAAAAAGAAGTAAGGCGGAGTCCGGCATGATCGAATTCCGGTAATGTTTTTTGTCCCCTTTCAGCCTGCGGGTTTATATTTCCGAAAGGAAAAGGCCCGCAGGCGACAGGGATTTAAAAGGATCAAGTTATTCCCAGAGAAGGAACCAATAGAGACATGGACCATTTCAGGATTGAAAATCTGAGCATCAGTTTTGGCGGCTTGAAAGCCGTCAACAATGTAAGTTTTAACG
Source organism: Smithellaceae bacterium (assembly GCA_963682015.1). GTDB lineage: Bacteria > Desulfobacterota > Syntrophia > Syntrophales > Smithellaceae > UBA8904. The sequence goes on from OY820932.1 coordinate 2,097,192, forward strand.
TGGAACCGAACACCATTTTTTCCATTATCGGTCCGAACGGTTCGGGAAAAACCACCATCTTTAACCTCATCTCCGGCATATATCATCCCAATGAAGGCCGTATCCTCCTGGAAGGGGAGGATATCGTCGGAAAGACCCCCGACCGGATCGCCAAGAAAGGCATCGCACGCACGTTTCAGAACATCGAACTGTTTGCCAAAGCCACGGTGATGGATAATCTCATGCTGGGCCGGCACATCCACATGAAAACGGGAATATTCACCGGCGCCGCCATGTGGGGACGCAGATCCTCCGCGGCGAAGGAAGAGATAAAGCATCGAGAGATCGTGGAACATATTGTCGACTTTCTGGATTTGCAGTCGATTCGGGATCAATTTGTCGGCAGCCTGCCTTACGGCAAGCGGAAGCTGGTCGAGCTGGGCCGGGCGCTGGCCCTGCAGCCGAAAATTCTCCTTCTGGACGAACCTTCCGCCGGAATGAACACGGAAGAAAAAGAAGACCTGAATATCTGGATCAAGGACATTCGCGAAGATTATAAGGTCACCATCCTGCTCATCGAACACGACATGAACATGATCATGGGCATTTCAGACCGCATCTTTGCCATCAACCACGGCGAAAAGATCACGGAAGGCCTGCCTCGCGACGTTCAGAATCATCCTGAAGTCATCAAGGCGTACCTCGGGGAGGAGGATATATTCCATGCTTAAAGTCAACAACATCGAAACCTGGTACGATCTTATCCGCGCCCTCCACGGCATCTCCTTTCAGGTTGAGCAGGGCAAGGTTGTCGCTCTTCTCGGCTCCAACGGGGCGGGCAAGACAACGACCCTGAAAACCATTCTTCGCCTGCTTTACGATCTCAAGGAAGAACAGCCGGAAAAAGGCACCATCGAGTTCATGGGACAGCGCATCGACCGAAAAGATACGGAAGAAATCGTCAGGATGGGGATCAGCTACGTTCCGGAAGGCCGCGAGGTTTTCCCTGAATTGACCGTCATGGAAAACATTCAGATGGGCGCCTATACGCGCAAAGGCAGGGCCGACATCAAGGAAGATGTTGAGCGCATTCTGAAACGTTTCCCGATTCTGGGTGAACGGCGGAATCAGCAGGCGGGTTATCTGAGCGGCGGGGAGCAGCAGATGCTCGCCATCGGCCGGGCGCTCATGAGCCGGCCCAAACTCCTGATGCTCGACGAACCGTCACTGGGCCTGTCTCCCCTGCTGACCAATGATATCTTCCACATCATCAAGGAAATTAACGAAAAGGACGGTGTAACGATTCTGCTGGTTGAACAAAACGTCAACATGGCGCTGAAGTATTCCCATTTTGCTTACCTCATGGAAAATGGACGGATTGTACGCGCCGACACACCGGAAGTTCTGCGGGAAGACGAAGACGTGAAAGAGTTCTACCTGGGAATCGCCAAAGAAGTATCCGTCAAGGGATTCAAACGCTATCGCAGAAAGGTAAGATTCAGATGACCCCTTCTACAAGTCCACTATCCGTATCCATCGATACGCTTCCGAAGGCTCTGGCTAACATCGCCGGCAGACAGCCCGACCGCATTGCGTTGCGCCGCAAGGATTTCGGCATCTGGCATGACATCCACTGGTCGGAATACCTGGAAAAAGTCAAGCAGGTTGCCCTGGGGCTTCATGCCCTGGGCGTCAAGCGGGGCGATCATGTTTCCATCATCGGGGAAAACAAACCCGAATGGCTGTACTGCGCCCTGGGCACCATGTCTCTCGGGGCGACCTTCGTGGGGGTTTACACAACGAACCCGCCGGCGGAATGCGAATACGTTGTCGGACATTCCGAGTCCGTGGTTTACATGTGCGAGGATGAAGAACAGTTCGACAAAGCCCTGGTGTTTCGGTCCCGGACGCCCCATTTGCGCAAGCTTGTTGTCTGGGATATGGAAGGGCTCAGGCATTTTGAAGATCCCATGCTGATGAGTCTTGACGATCTTTTCGCCCTGGGCAAAAAAACGGGAGAGGAAAATCCCAAGCTATTTGATGAACTCGTGGCCGGCGGAAAAGGCGAAGACATTGGCGGCATTATTTACACGTCGGGTACGACCGGGCCACCCAAAGGCGCCATGCTGTCCCATGAAGGATACCTCTGGGTCGGCAAGCAGGCCAGCGCGATCACCCAGACTCAGAAAGACGATCAAACCATCTCCTTCCTGCCCCTGAATCATGTCTACGAACAGATCTTTGACATGATGGTGCACCTGACGATCGGCCATATTGTCAACTTCACGGAAAATACCGATACGGTCACCATGGACATGCAGGACGTATCGCCGACGCTGTTTCATGCCGTGCCGCGCATCTGGGAAAAATACTACTCCAGCATTGTTCTGAAAATGGACGATGCCACATGGTTTAAAAAGACATGTTATAAAGTCGCCCTCAAGGTCGGCTCGCAATACAACAGCCAGAAACTCAGCGGTAAATCCGTACCGGTATTTTTAGCACTGGCTTACTGGACCGCCTATTTCGTTGTTTTCCGCAAGCTCAAGAAACGCCTGGGATTTGACCGGGTGCGTCTGGGGTTTTCGGGCGCCGCGCCCATTTCGCACAACATCCTGAAGTTTTTCCAGAGCATCGGCATTCCCATCCGCGAAGGCTACGGCATGACCGAGACGACGGGAATCACCCATATGTCCGACGTGGCCAATTTCAAACTGGGTACGGTCGGCAAGGCTCTGCCGGAAACGGAAGTGAAAATCGCCGAAGACGGGGAAATTCTGGTCAAGCATAAAGGCATCATCAAAGGCTACTACCGGGATGAGGAAAACACACGGGAAGCCCTGGTTAACGGCTGGATGCACACGGGTGATGTGGGAGAAATCGACTCGGAAGGCTACCTGAAAATCACGGACCGGAAGAAAGACCTGATTATTACGGCGGGTGGAAAAAATATCGCCCCGCAGTATATTGAGAACATGCTGAAGTTCTCTCCCTATATCAACGACGCGGTTGTGATCGGCGACAAACGGAAATTCATCTCCGCGTTGATCGTTATCGACGAGGAAAACGTCGTCAAATTCGCCCAGGACAGCAAAGTCCAGTACACTACCTTCGCCAGTCTGACCAAGGCTCCGGAAGTCGTCAACCTGATTCAGACGGAAATCAATAAGGTCAACGAACAGATCGCGCGGGTGGAAAACATCCGGAAATTCAGGATTCTCGACAAGAAGCTCTATACCGAGGACGGCGAAGTTACGCCGACCATGAAGGTCAAGCGGAAATCCATCAACGCCCAGTTCAAGGACCTGATCGAGTCCATGTACCGGGAGTAGAAGATTACTCAATCCGCTGAAAGACAGAGATTTTCAAAAAGCGTAGCGCCCGTAAGCAAATTACGGGCGCAGTGCTTTTCTGGCACGCTTATCGGCATACATGGCGGCATCGGCTTCCTTAACGGCGTGCAGAAGATCGCCGCCGCTGAATGCCGAGGCCAGTCCGACAGACAAACGTACCGGCTGGCCTTTCGCTGTTTTATTGAAATCATCTTCCAGTAACCTGATTCTTTCCACGGACAAAGCAGCCTCAACCGCATCCATGCTATATAGCAGAATGGTAAATTCATCTCCGCCCGTCCGGGCAACAATGTCGTCACTGCGGAAGGCCGCCTTCAGTACCGCTGCCGCATCTTTGATCAGTTGATCGCCGGCATCGTGCCCTCTGGTGTCGTTGACCTGCTTCAGGCCATCAAGATCGGCGACGATGATGCTGACGGGAAAGTGCCGGCCGCGGGATGCCCTGTCGAGTTCCACATCAAAATAGGCGCGGTTGTATAAATCCGTCAGGGTATCGTGGCTGCTCAGGTAGGCCAGCTTTTCCACCGCGGCTTTCCGCTCCGTAATATCGATGAGCATGGTCAGGGTAGCCGGTTTGCCGTGGTACTCGATGATAACGGAACGGACAATGCAAATGCGCTTTTCGCCGGTTTTCGTCACGGTAATAATTTCATAATCCTCAACCGCTTCTCCCCGGAGCCGACGCGCCGTATTTTCAACGACAAGATCATGATATTCACGATCCACGTAGGAGAGCAGCGAAATGCCTTCCATCTCTTCCGGTTTGTATCCGCCCATTTTCAGAGCCTCCCGGTTGAAGAAGACGATTTTTCCCTCCTGATGGACGATTACAAAATTCGGCAGAGCTTCAATCAGGGTGCGGAAACGCGCTTCGCTGGCCCGTAGCGCTTGTTCCGTATTTTTTTGCTCCGTAATATCGATCAGCATGGTCAGGATGGCCGGTTTGCCGTGGTACTCGATGACAGCGGCGCGAACGATGCAAATGCGTTTTCCATACGTTTTTGTCGAGATGACAATTTCATAGTCCTCAACCGCTTCTCCCCGGAGTCGTCGCGTCACGCCATCGACAACAATGCCCCGATATTCAGGCTCCACGAAAGAAATAAAGGAAGTACCGTCAATTTCCTCCCGGCTGTATCCGCTCAACTTCATGGCTTCCTTATTGAAAAAAACAATTTTCCCCTCCTGGTGGACAATGACAAAGTTCGGCAGAAGTTCTATCAGGGTTCGGAATTGCTGTTCGCTGGCCCGGAGCGCTTTTTCCGTATTCTTCTGCTCCGTAATATCGATAAGCATGGTCAGGATGGCCGGTTTGCCGTTGTACTCGATGATGGCGGAACGGACGATGCAAATCCGTTTTCCATAGGATTTCGTCGAGATGACAATTTCATAATCCTCAACCGTTTCTCCCCGAAGCCGGCGTGCCGCATTCTCAGCGACAATGTCCCGGTATTCCGGATCTACATGGGAGAGCAGAAAAGTGCCATCGCTTTCCTGCCATCCGGTTAGATTCAGAGCCTCATGGTTGAAGAAAACAATATTCCCTTCCTGATGGACGATGACAAAGTTGGGCAAAGTTTCGATCAGAGTTCGAAACTGCTGTTCGCTGGCCTGAAGGGCTTCCAAGGCCCTTTTCAAATCGGTGATATCGATGGCCGTATACATCACAGCCCGCCGTCCTTCATAAGTGATGATCGTAGGGCTGATTTCCGCCCACCGCGCTTCTCCCGACTTGTGGATTACCTTGATCTGATACCGGGCCAGGCAGGGTTGTCCATTGAGGCGGGCGGCCATCTGCTCCATGGCTAAGGCATAAGAGTCGGGATGAATAATGATCCTGGCCGGGTGCTCCATGAGCAGAAGTTCTTCCAGCGTATATCCGATGCCTTTGTTGAAAGCCTCATTGGTATAGAGTGGACGGCCGTTGTCGTCGGAGATGCCAATGGCAGCGGCAGTGCTCTCCGCCAGGATGCGGAATTTCTCTTCACTGGCCCGAAGAAGTGCTTCGGTTTCTTTCTGCCTGGCGATGTATTCCAGGTGCAGGGTTTGTTTTCTCAACGCGAGGATCGTCCCGACAGCCGCCATGACTGAGCAAAAAACAGCCGAAATGACACGGTATTTCCAGGCAGGCAGGTTTGGCGCCAGGAAAACTTCCAGAAATTCAAAGAGCAGGAAAGCCGTCATAACCAGAACGACGGTGATGATCACCGGAATTATGTAATTCTTCTTTTTCATGCGGCCGGAAATTCTCCCGTGTATTTCATCAGATCCTGCTGATTTAATTTTTAGCTCTATTCCGGATGTTCTTCGCGTCGCTGCCTGTCCTTGCGTGAACGTTCGCCCATTTCCCGGACTGGATCATGATAGGAGATGGGGAGCTTTTTCGTCAAGGGGATTTTGGTTCGCAGTACGCGGACTGACCGTAGGGAGAACGCCCGTCGCTTCGTAAAAATCCGTTCACCGGGCCATGATGCACATCAAGGTTGTCCTCATCTGTTCATGGTTTCAGTCGGCTTGATTATCCTTACAGGAAAAGCGGAAGTCCAGTCCTTCTTCTTATCCGCCTGATCCCTCAAAGTCTGTGATAAACATTGTACCACCACATAAAGTCTGGTACGATTTCGGCCGGGAGAGACGAATACTTAAGTCTTTAATAAAAGATGAATCTTATTGACACGCACTGTCATTTGAATGATCCTTCTTTTGCCGATACTTTGCCCGAAGTGATCGCGAGGGCCGAAGCCGCCGGCGTCAACGCCTTTATTGTTCCGGCCTATGACATGGAGTCGATGGAACGCACGGCAGGGCTCGCTTTACTGTATCCCGATGCCGTCTTTCCTGCTTACGGCCTGCATCCCTGGTTCATCAGTGACCGGATGGACTGGGGCCTTGTCCGATCTTATATCAACCGCGAAGATGCAGCGGCCGTCGGTGAAATCGGGCTCGACTTTTCTCCCGAATGCCTCCCCGCGGAAGTTCAGGTGCCGGCTTTCATCAGGCAGCTGGATATGGCCGCGGACAGCGGTTTGCCGGTGCTTGTTCATTGCCGCAAAGCTTACGACCGGCTGTATGAAATTTTGAAAGATTACCAGGGAAGAATAAAAGGCATCCTGCATTCTTACTCCGGCGGTAAAGACGCCATGGCCCGTTTTCTCGAGCTGGGTTTTTACATCTCCTTTTCCGGATCGGTCACGCGCCGCAACGCACGGAAATATCATAAGACCGCGGCAGCTGTGCCTCCCGACCGGTTTCTTCTGGAGACGGACGCGCCTTCCATTGCCACGGAATCAACGGTGGCCTCCGAGGTAGAACCCCGCCACGTGCTGGAGATCGCGCAGAAGATTGCCGAGCTCCGGGGAATGCCGCTTGCGGAGGTTGGCCGGGTCAGCACGGAAAACGTGCTACGGCTGTTCACGAGGATACCGCGGCCGTGAAACCAGCCCGCATTCTCCAGGTAACTTCGGCGGTGGAGCCTGCCTCCGGCGCAGGCCGGAGTCGTCAGGATCCTCAACGGATTTGCCAGGAACGGTCGCGACCGTTCCCTACGTGTGCAACTAAAATCTCCCTACCCTTGATGGGAGGGATCGGCGTACAAACTGGTAAGATAGTTTACAAAACAGACCGGGAACATGGTTTACACCAAACGGCAAGCGCGGAAGGTCAAGACATACCCCCCTCCCCTCCCTTGATGGGAGCGGTCGGGGTACAAACAGGTAAGATAGCTTACAAAACAAACCGGGGACATGGTTTACACCAAACGGCAAGCGGGAAAGGTCAAGACATATTCCCCTCCCCTCCCTTGATGGGAGCGGTCGGGGTACAAACAGGTAAGATAGCTTACAAAACAAACCGGGGACATGGTTTACACCAAACGGCAAGCGGAGAAGGTCAAGACATATTTCCCTCCCCTCCCTTGATGGGAGGGGTCGGGGGAGGGTGAACGAATATCCTCTCTCTCCTTCAACCCCGTTCGCCGGGATTGAGAAGCATTTGGAAGGTACATGGACAACAGCATTTTTACAAGAAGCATCATGCTGTACGGCAAGGCGGGCTTTGAACGCATGCAGCGGGCGAATGTCGCCGTTGTGGGGATGGGCGGCGTCGGCTCTTACGCGGCCGAAGCGCTGGTCCGCGCCGGGATCGGAAAACTCCGGATTATCGACTGCGATGTCGTCAAGGCAACCGACGTCAACCGCCAGTTGATCGCCCTTTCCAGCAATATCGACACCCCAAAAGTCGAAGCGGGCCGCGCACGCCTTCTGGCAATCAATCCGCATCTTCAACTGGATGTGCGCCACGCGTTTTTTCATTTCGATACCGCCGATGAGCTGATCTCGCCGGATCTGGATTTTGTGGTGGATGCCATCGACAGCCTGAACCCCAAGGCGGCCCTCATCCGGCACTGCACGGAGCAACACATACGAATCATTTCAGCCCTGGGTGCAAGCTGTCGGACAGACCCGTTTCAGATTCGTATCGACAACCTGAATAAAACAACCGCCTGCCCTCTGGCGCGCGCCCTGCGCCGCCATTTCCGAAGCAGGAAGATTACGGCCGATCCGCCTGTCCTTTACTCCACGGAGCCGCCTGCCACTACCTGTGCAAAGGATGACGAACCGGAAAAAATCGAATCCGTCGGGCCGTATGTCCGCGGACGCAAGCGCCGGGCGCTGCCCAGTATTTCCACCATGCCGGGTATCATCGGCCTGATGGCCGCAAACTACGTCATCTTCGAGCTGCTCAAAGATTGCGAAAAAGAGAAAGGTGACGAAACCTGATGGCCATCCACAGAATCCCGGTAAACAAACTCAGCACCGACGCCCTGAAAGGCGTCATCGAGGAATTTATTTCCAGAGACGCAACGGACTATGGTGTCATCGAAGCATCCTTCGATGCAAAGTACAAACAAATCAAACACAAACTGGAAAGCGGATCGGCCGTTCTTCTTTTCGATGATGAAACGGAAACCACCAACATCTTCCTCGCCGATAATCCCATCCTGAAAAAGCTGGATGAATAAATTTGCAGTGAGAGTATTAAAAACTGCAGCATCTGCTAACGCATCATTTGTCACTTTGAGCCGATTACCCAAGAAAAGATTAATTTTACATTTGCTGATCATAAAGAACAATTGTTGAAGTCAACAATTAATATTCTATTGATATTTCAACACTTTTTATGTTAGTTGAAATTGTCTTCAAAGCAACATTTGTACAAAAAACCAGATTTTACATAATATGTATATTAATTTTTGGGCTGAATAGATTATAACGAAAAATATGAGAATTGGTTTAGCAATCTTGATTCTTTTATCAATTTCATTCGTAGCCGAAGCTGCTGATCAGATTAGTTATGGGTTACATTTTCCAACATCGCTACTCAATACTGGAGAACGAATAGATCAGATAAACATCTCCGTTGCATGTGGACACATTGAGGCACTCATTCATATACCAGATGATTGGAACATTGAAATTATAAGGGCTATATCTGGTATCGAAGAACTCCATGCCTCAGCCGGCCATGGCGTGTCTATGCTCAAGCAAATCAAAGAAATAAATGGTCTCGTAAGAGTTGTTGTTGGTGAAAAAAGCTGCTTTGATGTATCGGCTAAATTGTTAATCCACAAGAATGCTGGGGCAGAACGAGAAGTAAAATTGTCGCGGTCTGATTTGAGACTGAAACTTTAAATAGAAGCGCGCCCTGACCAGCCGCTTAAGCCGATCGCTGCGCCAGGGGCGCTGCTCCGGTTCAGCTTTTCGTTCGGCAGAAGAATGAAAACAAAGAGGAATCTGGGATGAGTCGTAAGGCAGACACCACAGCGATCATAGCCACAGCAAGAAAGCAATATGAGGCCATTCGCAGAGACTATGATCACGCTTTGCAAGATCATAGTCTTGATCTCCGCATTCCAGTTAAGAATCTGATGGAAAACCTAAGAAGTGCCTTGGACTATATGGCCCACGACATTTATGAGAGTTGCTGCAAATCTTTCAGTGCAGCATCTGGCAAGTCCGACCCTCGCAACATCTACTTCCCTTATGGAAAAACAGATCAAGACTTCAGGGCTGGGTTAGGCAATTCCTTGCCCAACTTGCTTAGCCAGAACCTGTATGTCTACCAACTCGTTGAGTCGATACAACCTTTTCGGTCCAAGGATTCTTGGCTCTACGATCTTTGCTCCATTCTGAATGAAAACAAACACGATAAATTAACTGCCCAGGTTCGCTCTGAGACCGAAACCTATACCGTGAAGAGCGAGTATGGGAGTGTGGGAATCATCGTAAATAATCCGAATATCCAAGTTACGTCTATGCCTGGTGCTGTCAAGATATTTGGCGTTCCCGCCCAGTTCACCTCTGAAGGCATCAAGACAGCCCCTTCGGATAGGCTCACTCATAGAAGAGAGAAATGGATTGCTTTTATATTTGAAGGATCAAATGTCAATGTAATCGGTCTTCTTGATAAGGCTGTAGTAGAAATTTCGGATTTTGCGGATAGACTGTATCGGCTCATATGAGCCGAACAAGGCGCTTTCAGTTGGACGCACAAAAAGTGCGCCGCTGAAGCGCAACGTTATGTGTGAGAGAATATAATGGGATTCTTTGATTCTTTGGTTAATTACAACTTTAAAAAAGATGAATCAGGTAATTATATTTTTTATCCATGGGGCGTTCTTGGAAATGGTCGTGTTTTGCCAGATAAAGAAATGGAGAATCGAGTCCGCGACTTTGTTCGTGGCAGTCTCATAATTAGTCTTATAAGCCTGCCCGTTATTCTTATTATTTGCGTGACCATTGGCTGGGTTTATGATTTTGTATTTTTGCTCGGTATTATTGCATGGTACCACTTAAAGATTAGGACACTGCTTGCCGCATGTTTGATTTCACATGATAAACTAACTTTGAAAAAAAGCTATACAGACTTTGCAAATCTCATTAACAAGAAAATTCTATGGTTACTCTTAATATTATCTATCATTTCTCTACCTAGCGGAGTGCTTATGTTTATTCAGGGTACGACTAGCTATGACAAGCTCATGGGTGCAATAGCATTTATTTTTTGCATCATTTGGACTTTTGTTGTTGGCTATATGATAAAAACAAAGCGCACATAAAATATAAAGCGATGAATTCGAGCGACGCAGGAGCCTCGATTTCATCGCGGGTTGAACAAGCCTGCTGTCACCGATTTATTATTATGCGATTTAAACGGAAGACAAAGGAGCTCGACGAGGGAGCAAAAACTGGCAAAAAGCATCGCCGGGAACCCGCAGGAAAGAAAGCGTCGGATTCCGGCGGAAGAGGGAAAGTAAGGGACGTACATCAAAATATCAATCCAGTTCCAATCACTTAGAGATAGCTTCAAGCCTCTTTCAGCGCTTTTTCCAGACGCTTCAAAAATTCGGCGCGGGGAATTTCCTTTGCGCCGAATCGTTTCAATATTTTTAAAAACAGTTAAAGCTGGTCAAACGATTTGACGGGAACGTTGGATTAATGATAGAAAAAACGCGTGCTAAGAAAGGGGTCATGAAAAATTAATGAATAAATGGGGATGATTCTATTTAATTTCATCCCACCAGGCGCTAAAGCTGATCGCAGCCTTCCGGGCTCCTTCAGTTTAGCTTTTCGTCAACAATAAACCAAGGAGACAGGGTATGAAAAAGATCGTTATATTTTTTGTGTCGGTAATCGTATTATTCGGTGTGTCGGCTTTTGCCGAAGTCAAAAAGTGCGAGGAGTTGAAGACGGAAATTGATGCAAAGCTGGCCGCAAAGGGCGTAAAAGGATATACGCTTACAATTTTACCGGCGGATCAGGTTAAAGATCAGAAGATAGTGGGTTCCTGTGAAGGAGGCACAAAGAAAATCTCTTACTCCCGGGAAAAAGAAAATACTCAAAAACAGTAGCATCGGAATAATAAGGTTCAAAGAAACGGCTCTATTCATTCATTGACCACCAACCGCCAAAGCCGATAGCGGGCCGCCGGCCCGTTATCGGCAGGTGCCGGCGTTTTACATTTCATTAGTTGCACAAGAATATTTTCAGCACCAAACCATGTCTTCTTCATCTGTCTTCCCGGTGAATGCCCTGCGGGGCACAAGCGCCTGGAACCCGTTCAAATAATTTCGGCTTTCCGGCCTTTGCCGGAATGATGCAGAGCATTCCGGTTGACATTTCATCCGGCGGCATGAGATCATCTGTGCGAGGGAGATTGATTTATGGATACCACCCACAGCATCAATCAGGACACCTGCATGGTATGCGGTTTGTGTGCGGAAGTCTGTCCGATGAAAATCATGATCAAAAACGGTTCCGCCGCAATATCTTTCAGGCAGGATCGATTGCCTCTCTGCATGAAGTGCGGCCAGTGCATGGCGATCTGCCCGACACAATCCTTTGTTGTAAACGGAATGTCCTATTCCGGTAATTTTTTTGAACTGCCCCATCCGGTGTCGCCCGGCATGGTGTTTTTCGATATGATTGCCACGCGGCGGGCCATACGGAATTTCGCGGACAAGCCGGTGCCCGGCGAGCTGCTTGAAAAAATTGTTCATGCGATATCTCTTGCGCCTCCCGGCTTTACCCCCATCAAAACCGAAATCACCGTTGTTCAAAATACCGAGGTCATTCGTAAGGCACTGCCTTATATGATCAAGGTTTATGATGAACTGGTTGCCGCCATGAGTAATCCCATTGCACGGCTGATTATCCGTCATAAGGTCGGTTCGGCGAAGTACAACACCATTAAAAAGCACGTGGTGCCTCTGATGAAAAGCCGATTGCCCGAATTGAAACAGGGTGTGGAAGATACCATCACGCGCAACGCTCCAGCCATGATCCTCTTCCATGCCGACAGGAACGCGGAAAATTATGAAACGGATATTCATATCGCGTTGACCTACGGATTTTTAGCTGCCCATGCCCTGGGCCTGGGGGGCTCTGCCATGGATCTCATTCCGCCGGCCATACAGAATAATCAGGAACTGAAAAGGATGCTTTCCATTCCCGACACGAATGACGTGGTAGCTTCAATGATCCTGGGCTATCCCAAATACCGCTATCAGAGAGGCATCAAAAGGGAACTGAAAAGCGTTTCATGGATTTAGGCAGGCTTGCCGGGTGTGAATGTCTGTCATCCGGCAGGGATCATCCACTCTGTTTGACCGTGTCTTTGAGCATTCTGCGGAAGAAGGATACATGAAGATACAGCACATACGGAATGCGTGCATCATGATTCATTTTAAAGAGCACAGGATTTTAGTGGATCCGTGCTTGAATCCAAAAGGCAGTTTGCCGCCGTACACATTTTTTCGAAAGAGACCCATAACCAATCCCACCGTTGACCTGCCCGCTGGTGTTGAATCCGCGTTGAACCGGATAACCTGCGCGCTTATTACCCATTGCCGCTATGGACATTTTGACCATCTCGACAGGAAGGGAATCCGCCTGCTGGCGGAAAAGCAGGTTCCCGCGTATTGCAATTTCCGGGATGCGTCATTCCTGAGACAACGCCATATCAACGCGGTTCCTCTTTATCCGGAGCAGAGAAGCGATTTCCTGACCGGGCACATCACACCCTTCCCCACCGTTCACGGGTATGGCCTTGCCGGGCTGCTCATGAGGCCCGGCGCGGGGTATTTCATCGAACTTCCGGGGGAAAAATCCCTCTATATCAGCGGGGACACCGTTCTGACGCCGGTCGTTCGCCATGTCCTCAACAGCCTGCGTCCGGACATTTCCATATTGAATGCTGGAACCGCAACCCTCGATTTCGGCAGGCCGATTCTCATGCCGGTTACCGAACAACTGGATTTCATCAAAACAGCGCCCGGCAAGGTGGTTGCCGTTCATCTGGATGCCTTCAATCACTGCCTGACAACCCGGGATATGTTGAGGAATGCGGTGTTGAAAGAAGGGCTGTCCGAAAAGGTCATCATTCCTCAGGATGGAGAATTGATGGATCTGTGACGCCCCGGGCATTCAATCCAGTGCTTTCAGAAGAAAGGTGGTGGTTCCACTTGATCATTGCCCGCCTTGCGGCTCGTGCTCAGCTTTCCGCAGGCTTCAGGGCTTTACCCAGACGTTTCATGAATTCGGCGCGGGGAATTTCTTTCGCGCCGAATCGTTTGAGATGCTCCGTGGTAACCTGGCAGTCGATGAGTTCAAAACCTTTTTGGGCAAGTTCGGCGGTAAACACGGCAAAGGCAACCTTGGAGGCGTCCGTCTTTTTTGCAAACATCGATTCTCCAAAAAAGGCCCTGCCCATCATCACCCCGTAGAGGCCGCCCGCCAGTCCTTCATCGTCCCAGGATTCGACCGAGTGGGCCCAGCCGGCCCTGTGCAACCGAATATAGGCTTCGATCATGTCTTCGGTAATCCAGGTTCCCTGCTCGCCTTTTCTTTTGACGGAGGCGCAGCCGCGGATGACCTCTTCAAAAGCTTCATTTGTCGAAACGCGAAACCGGCCCTGCCGGATGGTCTGCTTCAGGGTTTTGGAAACCTTGAGTTCCGCTGGCACCAGCACCAGCCGGGGATCGGGCGACCACCAGAGGATGGGGTATCCGTCGGAATACCAGGGAAAGATTCCCATGGAATACGCCAGAACCAGCCTGTCAACACTCAGATCTCCGCCCACGGCGAGCAGGCCGTCTTCTTCCGCCAGTTCAGGCGGTGGAAAGATCAGTTTTCTGGTGAGTCGGTAAACGGTCATGGATATGGTTCATTCACTGTATGCGAATTCGATCTTTCCTTCTTTCAGATGGGCCTTGACATTGCCACCCTTTTTCAACCGGCCGAAAAGCAGCTCCTCGGAGAGGGCATCCTTGATTTCAGTCTGAATCAGCCGGGCCAGCGGCCTTGCGCCGAATTTATCATCGTAACCTTTTTCGGCCAGCCAGTCCCGCACGGCATCGGTAACCTCCAGCTTGACTTTCTTTGCCGCAAGCTGCCGGCCCAGATCGCGAAGAAACTTTTCCACCACTTTTTTCATGACGACCGGATTCAGCGGGTTGAAGGTGACAATCGCATCCAGGCGGTTGCGGAATTCCGGGTTAAAGAGTTTCTTGATCGCCTCAGGGCCCTTCGATCGCGCATCGGCTCTGCGGTCGCCGAATCCGATCGTTGCCCTGTCCATTTCCTTCGCGCCCGCATTGGTGGTCATGATGAGGATGACGTTTCGGAAATCCGCTTTTTTGCCGTTGTTGTCCGTCAGCGTGGAGTAATCCATCACCTGCAGAAGAATACTGAAGACGTCCGGATGCGCTTTTTCGATTTCGTCAAGCAGCAGAACCGAGTAAGGATGCTTGCGTATAGCGTCCGTGAGCTGGCCGCCCTGGTCAAAGCCGACATAGCCGGGAGGCGCGCCGATAAGCCTGGAGACGGTATGCTTCTCCATGTATTCGCTCATGTCAAAGCGCAGAAATTTTACGCCCAGCACGCCGGCCATCTGCTTCGATACTTCGGTCTTGCCTACACCCGTAGGCCCCGCGAAGAGAAAGCAGCCGATCGGCCGCTCGGGAATGCCCAGGCCCGCACGGGATCTTTTGATGGCGGCAACCATGGAATGAATGGCGCTGTCCTGCCCGAAAACCGCATGTTTGAGCCGGGTTTCCAGATCCTGAAGTTTTTCCGCGTCGGATGAGGAAATATTCACGGAAGGTATTTTGGCGATGCGCGCGACAATGCTCCCGATCTCCTTCACGCCAACAACTTGTTTACCCTTGCCCGAGGCCGCAAGCTTTTTCGTTGCGCCCGCCTCATCAATCACGTCAATGGCCTTGTCCGGCATGAATTTATCGTTGATGTATTTGGCGGCAAGTTCCGCGGCGACCTTGATGGCGCCATCCGTATAGCTCACACCGTGAAACTCTTCATAGTATGAACGCAGGCCTTTCAGAATGTCGATGGTTTCCTCAATGCCCGGCTCGTAAATTTCGATCTTCTGGAACCGCCGGGAAAGGGCGCGGTCCTTATCAAAATTGTTTTTGAACTCTTCGTAGGTGGTCGCGCCGATGCAGCGCAGCCGGCCGGAATTGAGCGCCGGCTTCAGGATATTCGACGCATCCATCGACCCGCCGCTGGTCGCTCCCGCTCCAACCACGGTGTGAATTTCATCGATAAACAGGATGACACCGGGAATCTTTTCAAGCTCTTTGAGCGTGGCTTTCAACCGTGCTTCAAAATCGCCGCGGTATTTCGTGCCCGCCAGCAGCGCCCCCAGATCGAGCGCGTAAATCTTCGTATCTTTGAGCGGATCAGGCACAATCCCCTGATGGACATGAAGCGCAAGACCCTCCACCAGCGCGGTCTTGCCGACACCCGGCTCACCGACAAATACAACGTTGTTTTTCCGGCGCCGGCAGAGCACCTGGATGGTGCGCTCCAGCTCCGCTTCGCGTCCCACCAGCGGGTCGATCTCTCCTTTTGCGGCCTTTTCGTTAAGATTCACCGCATAAAGTTTGAGCGGATCTTTGGACACGGGCCGTTTAGGCTCCGCCTGGCCGGATTCCGATTCGCGAGCGGGTTCTTCCATCGGATCCCGTTCATGCTCTCTGCTGTCATAGCCCGTGCTGCCGTGAGATATGTAATTAAGCACATCCAGACGTGTGATGCCTTCCATCTCCAGAAAATGCACGGCAAAGGAATCGGACTCGCCGAAAAGCGCCGCCAGCAGGTCGCCGGCTTCGACTTCCGCCTTTTCTGCCGAATGGACATGGTTTATCGCACGCTGAATAACCCTCTGGAATCCGACGGCAGGAACGGGATTTGCGCTTTTGCCCGGAGGCAGCAGGGCAATGCTCCTGGTGAAAAATGATTCCAGCGCCTGTTTCAGTCTCACAACATCGCCGCCGCATCCCGTAATAATGTCCATGCCGACTTCGTCATGCAGAAGCGCAAACAGGATATGCTCGGCGGTCAGATACTCATGATGCCGGTTTTTCGCGTCCCGGACAATTGCATCCAGCACCAGGCTTAATTCTTTATTAATCATTCCTTCTCCATTGTACAGCGTAGCGGAAATTGCTGGCTGGCCGCCATGGCGTGAACCTCCGCGACTTTTGTTTCGGCAATTTCCCGCGTATAAACACCGCAAAGGCCGGCCCCTCTTTTATGCACATCCAGCATGATCCGGGTAGCCTCGGCAGGCGACTTGTGAAATATCGTCTCCAGCACATGGATGACAAAATCCATGGTGGTATAGTCATCGTTGAGCAGGATGACGCGGTAAAGCGAGGGCTCTTTGGTCTTCTGCCGTTCCTTTTCGGCAACATGTTCTTCCGATTTTGTTTTTTCTCCGCTCATGACACACCCGTTTACCGTTCTCGCATGGTCAAAACATAGGCAAGATGGCGCTTTATGTCAATATCCTTGCGTCATATTTTATTGTCCCTGCGAAATCATTATACTAAAAAGCCCGACGGGAGAAAGGAAAAATCAACCCGACAATTTCATTGACACTCCGGTTTCTTCTCCATATACTGAAAATATTAAGACTTAATTCGTTATCCAGAGGATTTATGCAGCAAGTTTACCGCTATGAGATCGTCGTGCCCAAAGAAGCGGAAGATCGCAACGGGCATGTTAATAATGTTGAATATTTGCGCTGGATGCAGGATGCCGCGATGAAGCACGCTGATCTGATTGGTTGCACACGTGCCACCAGCACTGCCGGTGCAACCTGGGTGGTTCGCACGCATAAAATCGAATACCTGAAGCCGGCGTTCGCCGGCGACCGCGTTACCGTTGTTACATGGGTATCCAATCTCCGGCGCGTTCAATCGCTGCGCAAATATAAAATTTTCCGCCCGGCGGATAAAGCGCTCCTGGCCGAAGGTGAAACCGACTGGGTTTTTGTCGATGCTCAAAAAGGCACTTTGCGTTCCATCCCCAAGGAAATCAAATTAACATTTACACCGCTGCCGGAGGAACAGGAACACAACGTTCTGGCCAATTGAAAAGCGCTTTTTCAAAAAGGAAGAGCCCGTCCCAAGGAGACGGTGTCAGAATAGTAAAAAGTGGTCATTCCCACGAAGGCAGCGAAGCCCGGCGCATGCCGGGGGAATCCAGAACTCTTTATATTCCTGGATTCCGGATCGCACTTCGTTTGTCCGGAATGACGAAAATGGAATTGCGACATAGTCTCAAGACGCGGCGGAAGGGAGATAAACCGTATGCCCAGGGTGGAACTCAACACACAGGCACCCGATTTTACGCTGAATGATTTTAACGGCAGGAGCGTGTCTCTTTCCGACTACAGGGGGATCAAACATGCGCTGGTCGTTTTCAACCGGGGTTTTTTCTGACCTTTCTGCCGTGCGCACATGGCGCAGTTGCGCCGGGATTATGATCAATACGTAAAGCTCCATACCGAAATACTCGTTGCCGGACCGGAAAAAGCCGAAGCATTTCGAGATTACTGGGAGAAGGAAAAACTGCCTTTTATCGGTTTGCCCGATCCCGAGCACCGGGTTTTGAAACTGTACGGTCAGGAAGTGAAACTCTTCAAACTGGGACGGCTGCCCGCGCAGATGCTGATTGACAAATCCGGAAAGGTTCGCTTTGTGCATTATGGCCATTCCATGACGGATATTCCATCCAACGAAGAAATCCTTGGCTTGATTCAAACGCAGCTTCAATAAAGCGACGGGAGAACCGCGGGACCATGAAACGTGGGAAAAGGACGGGAGGCTTGTTGATGTCCGAAAGCAGGCGTGCATACCTGACGGTCTTCATCATCCTGACTTTTTCAGCCCTGATTTTCCCTGTCCGCAGCCATGCAGCCTTCAATGTCGGCTATACGATAATGGATATTCCCTTTCCAAATGGCGACCGGGAAAAAACACTGACGATTGCCGTCTGGTATCCGACAGCGGCAAAGCCGGCGTCTTTTCACTATGGAGGCCCGACGCGGGGAAACGTGGCGTTGAACGCCGATTTTCTTCGATCAGACAAACCTTACCCCCTCCTTGTTTTCTCCCACGGCTTCGGCGGTGGCGGGATCGGCTCCGTCTTTTTTACCGAAGCGCTGGCGGCCCGGGGATGGATTGTCGCTGCGCCGGACCACCATGATTCGCAAAGCGCCGTTCGCATTCGCAGGGGAGAGGTTGCATTCGACCGCCAGGGTTTTCTGCGGGATGCGCGGGAAATAACACGGTCCGGACCTGAGCATCGGAATAAATATCTTTATCGTGTTCAGGAAATTCAGGCCGTCATCGAGTACATGACAACAGCGGATTCTTTCCGCGGCCTCGTTGACACGGGAAGAATCGCCGTCGGCGGTCATTCCCTGGGCGGGTTCACGGCGCTCGGCGTCTGCGGAACAATCCCGGAAAAACAGGATGCCCGCATTAAAGCCGTTCTTTTGTTTTCAACGGGAGCAAGCGGCTATCTTTACACCGGCAAGGAACTTCATCAGGTGAAAATCCCTTTGATGCTGTTCATGGGTGAGAATGAGAAAAGGCAAAAGCGCGGCGAACGGACAATGATTCAGCTTTCAGAAACCATTTACCGGGCCGCAACCGGACCAAAGTATTTTCTGATCATCAGAGACGCCAATCATTTCTCATTCAACAACCGCTACAGCGAGGGTTTTGCTTCCCGGTGGCTCGGTGGAACGGAAGAACAGTTTGACGTCATCCGGGAGTATTCCATTGCCTTTCTTCAGAAATACGCAGCCGGCGATCAAATTACCGACCGGACACTGGATCAGCAGTCTCCTCACGTTGTCCGCTATAGCAAAGAGCCGTGACATTCGCCTGTCTCCGATCTGCGTTCAGTATTTTGATTGACATACAGGACCGCTTTTCTTATATGACCCCTCACGCAAATACATCAGGCATCATGCCGGAGGGAACAAGGAGATGAATAAAGCGCAGCGGTTTCCAATCGACAATGCCGGTCAACTGTTTGGTTCCGTTACCACCGCCAGGAGAAGACCAAGGTTTCTGTTTATTGCGGTGCTGACCGGGGATGTAAATCCCGCTGTTTTAAGCCGCGCCCTGGAAATAACGATTGGCAGATTCCCCGGTTTCCATGTTGAACTTAAAAACGGCTTTTTCTGGCACTTTCTGCAAACATCCGATCAAAAGGTCAGACTGGAGCAGGAAGGACTTGGCCCCTTTGAGTCCTCAGACCCGCAGGGTCCGCTTTTACGCATCGGGTATTCCGGCAGGAAAATCATTCTGGAGATGGCCCATGTTCTTTCCGATGGATACGGGGGGATAACTTTTCTCAAGACGCTGATCATACAGTACTTCATTCTCCAGGGTGTGAATGTTCCGTTTACGCATGGTTCCCTCGATACCGCCGAAACGCAGCGCCCTGAAGAATATGAGGACGGATACAAAAAATACAGCCGCAGAGCGCTCCGGGGCATCTGGAGAGAAACCGGAACCTATCGGCTTCCAAGTCTGTCGAAGGAACCGGGCAGTTCGCGAAAAGTCACTTTTCTGACTGGGATCATGAACACGGGCGATGTGCTGACAAAAGCCCGCCAGTACAGAGTCAGCGTGACGGAATACCTGGCGGCCGTGCTGATACAGTCGCTCTGCATGCTCCAGAAGGAAAGCAAAACCGAAAAGCGCCTTCCCGTGAAAATATCGGTATCCGCGGATCTGAGAAAGTTTTATTCATCCGTCACCCTGCGCAACTTTTCTGGATTCTGCAATGCCGGTATCGACCCGGGAGCCGGTGAATATTCTTTTGAAGAAATCGTTGTAGAGGTGCATCACCAGTGCCGATTAATGCTGTCCGAAAAAAACCTGAATGCGTTGATCAGCCGGAACATCCGTGATGAAAAGAATATCCTGGTTCAGGCGACACCTCTGTTTATTAAAAAGCCCCTTGCCATGCTGCTGCTGGACTTTTTGGCCTCCCGGGAGGCCACCATGGACCTGACCAATATGGGCCAGATAGAGCTGCCGGAGGCCATCCGGGATAAGGTGGAGAGGTTTGATACCTTCGGAGGAAATTATCGTTTTTTCAAAATCGAATGCGGCGTCATCAGCTATCAGGATAAATTGTGTGTATGCTTTTCGCGCACCATCGATCAGCCGTTTGTCGAAAACCGTTTTTTTGAACTTCTGGCCGCAGCAGGCATCCGGGTGACGCTGGAATGAAATTCAGGCACCCTGTTCGTCTTTTACATAAAAAAGAAATCTGTCTTCCTCTGTAGTGATCAAACGATGCTTTTGAGCTTTTCAAGACCCGCATAGACAAAGTAACCGGCAAACACCAGAAGAAACGAGGCGCAGACGGCGATAAGACCGCGGTAAAGCCGGTCCGTCAGCAGATGCCGGCCGCCGGCGACGGCGGCAGCAATGAAAGAATACCACGCCAGATCCGCCAGAATATGACCGGCAAAGAAAAAAACAACGCCCCAGATACCGAACTGCCGGGAATAGAGAATGTAACCGATTCCAATGGTCGCCCACCAGATGATCCAGTAGGGATTGGAGATGCTCATCAGGATGCCGCTCGCAACCGGATGGTTCAGTTTGCCCTGTTTGGTCTCCCAGGAAAGACGAAGCGCCGGCAGGGAGCGAAACATGCCCACGGCCATCCAGCAAAGAATAACGGAGCCCGCCAGGGCAATCACCACAAAGACGACCGGCAGCTGAAAAAGCGGCGCCAGGCCCAGCAGAAGGGCAACGACAAGGATCATCTCCAGAATGGCGTGTCCGGCAATCATCAGCGGACCCGCGATAAAACCGCGCCGCGAGCTTTCGCTGATGGTCGCGGTCAAAAGCGGCCCCGGCATCAATGCGCCGGAAAGCGCAATGACAAACGAGGAGGCAAAAATGGTCAGTATATCGGTCAACATATTTTTATGTGATGCTTCTACTTCCGTAAAGTATTTGTGTCAAGACAACGATTTGAATGATAGGTCCATCTGCCGTTTCTGAAATTTATCGTGACAGTCTTTCTCCCAAAACGTAATTCGTCTTGACTTTTTACGGCATAACCATAAAATCAGGCAGCAAACGCAACGAACAGATTCCTTAAGATAACGCCGCCAGGAAAAAATGAAACTTGGATTAAAACTGTTTTCTTGTCTAATTGCACTTTCCTTCACTCTGTTACTGACCGGATGCCCGGTGGTCGATAAAATATGCGGGGCCTCCGGAAAAGACCCGGAGAAATTTTTCAGCCAGGCCAGTCCGCAGGCCCGGGAACTTCTCGAGCGGGCCTGGAGAGATTTGCCCGACGGATTTGCCTATGACTTTCATGTACACGCTATTGGAGACAACGAAAAAGAAAACGGGTCATTCATCAATCCCAGCAGCAAAACCATTTTAAAGCTTTCCAATTATCTCAAAATGCAGGCTTATTTAAGCGCCGGACAGGTGAAAGACATAAAGAAGATCGATCAGCAGTATATCAGCCACCTGGCAAAACTGGCGCGCAACAGCGGCCATACCCTGCGACTGTACCTGCTGGCTTTTGACAAGAATTATGACCGGAACGGAAACGCGGTTTTATCCAAAACCGATTTTTACGTTCCCAACGATTATGTCATGAAACTGTCCCGCACTTATCCGGAGGTCTTTATTCCAGTGATTTCCGTCCATCCCTACCGTAAAGATGCCGTTGCCGAACTGGAAAAGTGGGCCGATCAGGGCGTGCGGATGGTTAAATGGATCCCCAGCGTCCAGGGCATCAATCCGGCCGATGAAGCGATTCGTCCTTTTTATCAGGCCATGAAAAGACTGAACATGGTTTTGCTGGCTCACGCCGGTGAAGAGTATGCCCTGGACTGCCACGGCCAGAAATACCTGGATAATCCGCTTCTTTTACGCCTGCCGCTGGATTGCGGCGTGAAGGTGATTATCGCCCACTGCGCATCCTCCGGAGTCAATACCGATCTGGAACATCCGAAAAAGAAAAAGGTCCATAATTTTGATTTGTTTCTCCGTCTGATGAATGAAAAGAAATATGAGGGATTACTTTTTGCCGACCTGTCCGGAACAATCCAGGTCAACCGCATGGACAAAACCCTGCCAACTCTGCTGGCACGCAGGGATCTGCATTCGCGACTGGTCAACGGCAGCGACTACCCGCTTCCGGCTGTCAATGTGCTGATCAATACCGGAAAACTGGCCAGGAAAAAATACATCACCCGGAGCGAGCAAAAAGCGCTTCAGGAAATATACGATTACAATCCTCTGCTGTTTGACTTTGTCCTGAAAAGAATCATCCGGCATCCGAAAACCCGGCAGTCCTTCCCGGCCGGGGTGTTTCAGAATAATCCGGTTGAGGTCAATTAGAAAAAATTTCCGCCTGAATGAAAAATAATGTAGGGAACGGTTTCAAACCGTTCCCTACAAAGAATGATTTTAAATCTTTGCTTCCAAATCAAAGATGATATCGCGGCGGCAAGAAAGAGGCACCGGAGGCGTATAGGAACATACGCCGGGGCAGGCTGCACCAGCAAAGATAGCGCTTTGATTCAGAAGTGGAGTTATTTGTCCACCCGGATCAGCATCGCATCTCCCTGCGCATGCCCTGAGCAAATGCCGCAGACACCCCAGCCACCACCGCGTCGCTTGAGCTCGTACCCCAGCGTCATGGCGATGCGCGCACCGGTTGCACCGATGGGATGGCCGTAAGCCACCGCGCCGCCGTTGATATTCACTTTCCGGAACATCTCTTCCCGGCTCATTCCCAGAATCGAGCGGCAGCTTACCAGCGCCACCGCGGCAAAGGCCTCATTGATTTCGATCACGTCCATCTGGTCCAGTGTCATGTCATTTTGCTCCAGAATCTTTTTGATCGCCAGTCCCGGCACTGTCGCAATGTCCTTGGTCGGCTGCGACACTTCGGCGTAATCCACAATGGTAAAGATCGGCTTCAAGCCAAGCTCATCGGCCTTCTCGCGGCTCATCAGCAGGCAGACATCGCCGCCGTCATTGACGCCGGGTGCGTTGCCGGCCGTCACGCTGCCCGGCTGCCCGGTCACGGTGCTGGTGTGGCCGAAAACCGGCGGCAGTTTCGCCAGTCCCTCCAGGGTCGTCTCCGGGCGCGGCCCTTCGTCTTTATCCATGATGGCGACTTTCTTGCCCTGCCTGACTTCCACGGGAAAAATTTCAGCATCCAGTTTGCCTTCATTCATCGCTTTCACGGCGTTTATCTGGGAATTGAGGGCCCATTCGTCCTGCTCAGCCCGGGAAAAACCAAATTCGTCCGCCACTTCGGATCCGTGAATCGCCATATGACGGTTGTAAAAAGCATCCCACAGGCCGTCGTAAACCATGGTATCCACCACGCGGCCGTTGGGAAGGCCCATCTTTGCGCCCCAGCGCATGTCCGGAAGCGTAAACGGACAGTTGCTCATGCTTTCCTGTCCGCCGGCGATACAGATTTCGGCGCGGCCCAGCAGAATCATCTGAAACGCCAGATCTATGGTTTTGATGCCGGAGGAACAAACTTTGTTGACCGTGATGGACGGAACGGATTCGGGCACTCCTGCCAGAATGGTAGCCTGGCGGCCGGGGATCTGGCCACAGCCCGCGGGAACCACCTGTCCCATGAAAATATAATCGACATCAGCGGGATTGACCTTGCCTTCGGTCCGGCGAAGCACTTCCTTGATCGCCAGGGCGCCCAGGTCCATTGCCGAAAAGTCCTTTAGCGCACCGCCGGAACGTCCGTAAGGTGTCCGGCATGCTTCCACGCAAACAACCTCGCGGAACTTCCTGTGTGGATTTTTCATCCTGCGACCCATTGTTGTAAAATCTGGCTTTCTTTCGCCGAATCCGGCAATAGGCGCATTTTTATAAATTTCTGATTTTTTTCTATCCAGCTTTTGCGGTACTTTTGACATGTCATCCTCCCCTTTATATGACAGTTCATTCATGATGCACATTGTTTCGATTTTTTCAAGAATGCGGTTTTCTTGCATATCCCTTTTATTTCGTCAACCGTTTTGATTCGCCGATGGTCAATGTTCACGAAGTAGCGATATTATTCGCCCGCGCTTTCTTAATACCGTTTGACGGGTCTGAGAATATACGCTAGACTTCAATCAATTCTTGATTCTACCTTTGGAGGAATTTCCATGTTTGAAGGCCTGTTCCAACCCATGCATCTGCTTGTTATTCTGGCGATCGTCCTGATCATTTTCGGGCCGGGAAAGCTGCCGGAACTGGGAGGCACCATCGGCAAAGCCATCAGGGGCTTCAAGCAGGCCATGAACGAACCGGAGCAGAAACCGGAAGAGAACGCAAAGAAGATTGATCATCCAGCCAAATAAAAGAAAGCGCACGATATTCTCATGAACAAGCATCTTGCGTTACGATTTTTTATCCTTATCTTTATAACCATTCTGGCCGCTTTTCTTTTCTTTCATTTCGATCTTTTCAGGTTTTTCAGGGATAGAGAACAAATCGTCCATTTTATCAAGGATTATCGTTACGATGAGCTGGTTTTTATTTTGCTCCAGGTTGTCCAGGTTGTTGCCGCGCCGATCCCCGGAGAATTAACGGGTTTTATCGGCGGATACATTTACGGCCCGCTCTGGGGTACGATTTACTCCACCATCGGGTTAACGCTCGGCTCCTGGCTGGCTTTTATGCTGGCGCGCTTTTTCGGCGAACCGCTCCTGGAAAAAGTGGTAAAAAAAGAGGTCTTTGAAAAGTTCGACTCTTTCATGGAACACAAGGGCCTCCTCGTTTCTTTCCTTCTTTTTCTGATCCCCGGCTTTCCCAAAGATTATTTATGCTACATCATGGGGGTGAGCCGCATTCCAATGTTTACTTTTGTCATCATCTCCACCGTCGGCCGGTTTTTCGGCACCGCAATGCTTTCCATCAGCGGTAATATCGCCCGCGAGGAAAATTACGCCCTTCTGGCTGTCGTGGCCATTACCGCAGTGATTGTTTCGTTTCTGGCCTGGAAATATCACGATAAAATTATCGAGTTGCTCAAAAATCAAAAGAAATAAGCAACAGGCGATCCGCTTTAGATCCCCGAAGCTGCCGCAAGGCGGCAACAAAAGCGAAGGCAAAAGATGAGAACCAGACCCGGACACTCCCTGACGAACAATGCGGTTCCCGATAAAACCGGCGTGCCGGTCGGGGTTGCCTGGCTGCGGGCGCTGCGCCTTTACTTTGTCATCCCCAGCATTCTTCCCGCAATTCTGGGCGGCACGATGGCCTGGGCCCGGGGCTATCCTTTGCGTCTGTCGCACTTTGCGCTGGTTGTTGTCGGCGTCACTATCAATCATTTCGGCCTTAACCTGGTGGACGACGTGCTGGACTACCGGCACGCCATCGACCTGAAAAAATCCGGAGAAAAGAACTTCTTCACCGGAGGCAGCGGCGTTTTGCCGGAAGGACTGCTCAGAGATACCCACATGCTGCGGGTGGCCGGTCTGTTCTTTGCGGCAACCGCGGCCATCGGCGCTTACCTGACGTATGCATGCGGATGGCCCGTGCTGGTTCTGGGGCTTTTCGGCATGGCGTCTTCCATTTTCTATACGACTCCGCCTATCCGCTTCGGTTACCGGGGTTTCGGCGAGCTGGGACTTCTGGTCAATTTCGGCCCGGTGATTGTACTGGGATCTTACTATGTTCAGGCGCAGGCGCTGGCCTGGCAGCCACTGGTCGCGTCGCTGGTGCCGGGCTTTATGATGTGGTCGATGATCATCATCAACGAGATCCCCGACTATGAAACCGACCGGAACGGCGGTAAATGGAACCTTGTGGCGCGTTTCGGCAGAAAAACCGGCGCCGTGCTTTACGGTATCGGCCTGATCATTGCCTACGGAATTTTGATACTTGCCGCCTGTGCGCAGGCTTTATCCCCGTTCGTTCTTCTGGGCCTGGTCAGCCTGCCTTTCGCTTTCAAATCTTTTACCGTCATGAAACGGCACCTGAACGATCCCCTGGCCATGGCCCCGGCCAATCTGGCGATGATCAAGGTCCACAGCCTGACGGGTGTTGCCATGATCGTTGCCTATCTCATCGAGAGATTCCGTCTGTAAATCAGGGTTGCGCCGGCTATTTATTTTTGTTAGGGTCTGCCGCAACAACGTATTCATGTTGACTGGTGTAATTTTTTTTGCCGATGATCACTGAAATTTCTGAAAACCTGTACCGCATCACCCTGCCCATGCCTTTTCGCCTGCGCCATGTTCACGCTTACGCCCTGGCGGACGGCCCGAATCTCGCCCTGTTTGATACGGGCATGCACATGCCCGGCGCATTCGAACGGCTGGAAAACGATTTGAAAAGCATCGGCCGGTCGGTTGAAAATATAACCGATATTTATCTTACCCATGTTCATACCGACCACTGCGGCATGACGGGAACCATTCAGGAAAAATCAAAGGCGCGCCTGTATCTCTCGGAAATCGCCAACCAGGTACATGAGCACTTTCAGGAAGGCGATTACCTCATCGCGCAGGCCAGGATATTCTATACCAAACACGGCATGTCCGAACGCGACGTGGAAGCCGTTGTGGAAGAAATCGAAGACATGCGCGGCCGGATTCCCCGGTTTAACGTGACCGGCTTTTTGCAGGATCACGAAGTCCGCCGCTTCGGCGACCGGTCGTTTGAAGTGATATTCACTCCCGGACATGCGGCAGGGCATGTCTGCTTTTTTTTCCGCGAGGAAGGCCTGCTGCTGGCGGGCGACCACATCCTGCCCTACATCCCGCCCAGCCTGAGTCCGAACATCTACGACGAAGTCTTTCAGCCGCTTTCCAGTTATCTGGACTCTCTGACCATCATCGAAAAAATGCCGATTGCCTCCATCCATCCCGGACACGGCAATTCCCTGAGCGGCGTCGCCGAACGTATTGGAGAAATCCGCGCGCATCACGCGCTGAAAAAAGAAATCCTCCTCAAGATTATTGACCAGACTCCCAAGACTACTTTCAGCATCTGCGGTGAACTGATCGGCGAGGCCGCCGCCAACTGGGACGACTGGGAAAAATTCATGGCCCTCAATGAAACTTACGTGTACCTGCTGGAACTGAAGAAAAACGGGACAATCAAGGAAACCATGACCGAGGGTGTCCTCTACTACACGGCTGTCTGATCATGCACTCTCGACAAATTCCCGATATGTGGGGAACGGTTTCAAACCGTTCCCTACGGTCTTCCCACGCCACGCAGGCCTTGTCTCTGATTCATTTTACAAAGCGGTGTCCTCCGCTGGCGGGGGCAGGGGGTGGTCTGTTTTGGGAAAACGCAAGCTCATTGATTGTCTCACGATTTTTTCTTTTCATTTAACCTGAGCTGAAGTAGGATATTATAAAAATAGATATTGGACATCATAGGGGAATATTAAGTGAAAAAGGCAAAGCTTGTCAAAATTCATATGGTTTGTATATTAGCAGTTTGCATATTGGCGGGTTGCGCGAGCTTTCCTGGAAAGCAACTCCCGACATACACCTATGGTCAATTAACTTCTCTGCCGAAGAAGATCACAGCAACCTATGATATAAAGGCTTTCAGTATTTATGGTGTAGAAGATCACACATCAGCAACCCGTCTCGACTTCAAAGTACAAAAGGTTTTATCTTCAAGTCCAATCTTTTCAGATATAAAACCAGGGGCGGGACAAAGCGACTACCATTATTCCTTTATCTTCCGAAACGATGGCATGCCGCCATTGCCTGTCGCATTTCTAAATGGAGTTATCTCTGGATTAACATTATGTATGATTCCAGCTTATGCTAGAGATATTTTCATTATTACTGTTGAAGTAAAACAGGATGATCGTGTTCTCAAAACATATACCTACCAAGATCAAATGGATACTTGGATTCAATTATTTCTGGTTGCTCTTACACCATTCTATTTTCCGGCAAACATTTCAGATGCTGTTATTGAAAACATCGTTATGAACTTTTTATATGATTTTACAAAGGATATTCATACTGGTGCATATTTAGCAAAACAAATTTAAAGATGCTGTCCCTGAGATAAACCGCTTTTATGATCTGATAACACTGGCAACATGAAATGTTCTTTACAATAACCTATTTTTCAACACATTTTTTTTATTTTATCATTATAAAATCATGCAAACTATGTCTTTCGAGGGGGATTTAAATGAATAGAATTGAAATAACTAGAACATTAGTTTTCTTCTTAGTTTTTTTACTTTCATCATGCGCAGCACTGGGACCTTTATATATAGATGCACCATCGCCAAAAGGCGCTGATGCTCTAGTATATATTTACAGGCCATCAAATACGATATGGATAGCCCGAGATGCTTATTTTTACATAAACGATGTTAACATCGTGGACCTGAGCACAAACGGCTATACATGGTTTCATATTCCTGCGGGAGAATATATTTTGCAACAAAAATGGTCGCCGGATCTGACTTATGGAAAACATGTCTTACAGATTCCTATTAAATTATCAGCACAACAAAAAGTATACTACCGGCTGGATTCATATATGGATAATTATGGAATTGTTATGAAGTCGCATTGGCGTGTAATTGCAGTATCAGAAACCCAAGCTAAAGAAGAAATGAAAAATTGTAAACTTCAATCACCTTTTGGTTTGAAAAAATTAATGGAGATCATTAATCGAAGTACCGCCTCTGTCAACGGGCAAACCATCTAGAACTGATGAAAGCCAGATTTGAATAATAAACGTACCTCAATATCAAAGGAGATTTGATGATGACCGACAAATTTGAAAATCGTCTCCGCTTGGCGGTGCGGGCGGGGTGGCTGACTTTTCTGATCGCCTTTGTGATCTTTCTCATCCAGTGGATCATGTATCTTGTACTGGTTCCCGCGCAGCCGGCCTGGCTGTTTCGTATGTGGGGACCGGGAACAAGCTGGCTGGAGATCCGTTTAGTCTGGTTCTGGTTCATGGCTGTCTTCAAATTTTTTCTGTTTATCGTGGCATTTATCCTGATCTGGCTGACGCTCTGGGCCAGACTGCTTGGCAAAGAGGAACAAACGAAAATACTAATGGTCTGTTGAGACAATATTTCCCCAAAGGAACTAATCTGAAAACCGTCTCCGAAAAAGAAATTGCTTTTGTCGTCCACAAGATTAATAATCGACCCAGAAAATGCCTCAACTACCAGACTCCTCATGAGGTCTTTTCTTTAGCCAAACGCGGTGCACTTTGAACTGGAATTCACCGTTAGAACAATTCCCGGACGGGGAGGCCGGTCTATGAATCTCGCACAGGAGTTTGAAAAGCGAAAGCCGTGGATTACCAAATTCCGTATCCATGACATGGAATACGGCGGCACTTTTGATGCCATGCATGATACTCGGATCGAGCAATTTTTTGAATGTTTCCCGAACGTGCACAATGTTTTGGAACTGGGCTCTCTTGAAGGCGGCCATAGTTTCGGTCTGGCAGGCCGACCGACCGTGACGAAAGTCGTTGCCCTCGAAGGACGGCCAGCTAATGTCGAAAAATCCCTTTTCGTGCGAAAGCTGCTCCATTCAAATAAGGTTGAGTTTATCGAGGCGAACTTACAAAACACGGATCTGTCCGGTTTCGGTCAATTTGATGCCGTATTCTGCTCAGGCCTGTTGTACCACCTGCCTGAACCATGGAAACTGATTCGCGAGTGCTCAAAAGTCAGCCGGAACCTGTTCATCTGGACGCATTACGCAAATGAAAAAGAAGCAGCGGAAGTTCTTCTGGAATGCTATCGGGGACGATGGTATCAGGAGGGCGGGTTGCACGATCCGCTGAGCGGATTGTCGGAAAAGTCGTTCTGGCTCACATTAGGTTCGTTGATTACCGTGCTGAGCCAAAATAGATACAGGTCCATCCGGATCATCGAGAACAGCATGGATCATCCGCATGGACCGTGCGTGACGTTAGCGGCCGGCGCGACGACGCTATAGGCCCGGCGACATCTCAAACCGCTGGTTGTCCGCCCCGGTAAATTATCGCAACATCTATTCAAGGGTTTATCATGAACAAAACATTGAGAAGCGCCCTGGCCATCATACTCACGGGCATCTGGGTTAACGCCTCCGAGTTTTTTCGAAACGAACTTCTTCTGAAAGCCTCCTGGGTGGAACATTATGAAAGACTGGGACTGACATTTCCCTCCGCACCCCTGAACGCGGTCATCTGGATGGTGTGGGGCTTTTTATACGCCGCCACGATTTATTTGATATCGCGGAAATTCAATATCATCCAGTCCGCGCTGATCAGCTGGCTAACAGGGTTTGTTTTGATGTGGCTTGTGACTGTTAATCTGAACGTTCTTCCAGCCGTCATTCTTATTTACGCCGTCCCGCTGAGTCTGCTGGAGGCTTTTGTCGGGTCTTATATATGCATCAAAGTATCTCCGCAGGCATGATAAAAAACACCGGCAACCCCCTGAAAAACAGGTTTGATGCAGCCAATTTCTTTACGAAGATTAACTTGACATATAAAGCCTTGTTTTCTATACTTTATCAAACACAAGGTATTTTTTCCTGAGGAGGATTGAACCATGAAAAAGACATTAATTATGTTTCTGATGGTATTCGCCCTGATCGCCGGCACAATGTCGGCCTTTGCTTATGAAACTTCAGATGCGGATGTCATCGCTGATACGCTGTTGGTCCGGCCGATAGGGATGGCCGCTGTTGCCGCCGGTTCGGTCGTGTTCGTTTGTTCACTTCCTTTTTCCCTTCCCACCGGCAGCGTCCCCAAAGTAGCCCAGACGCTCATTCTGGATCCTGTCGAATTCACTTTTGTCCGTCCGGTCGGTAATTTCGACTACAAGCTGGGAACCTGGAAAACGGCATGGAGCGATGTGGAATAAGCCCTCTTTCTCTTCTTCCCCGGATGCTTCCGCAAAGTATACTGCATGCGGCGGCTCCGGGGAAGAAGCTTATTTCACTGACGGACTTCCCGTTTCCCCGGAATAATTCAGCAACACGAGAAAAATCCAGTCCGATCGATATCAACCCCCGAAACAACCCGCAACGCGAGGCAGTGCCGATCCATCTGCGCCGTAAAGGTTAGCCCATGCGCGCATCACGGCCCCGCGATCCGAGCACCCACTGCCTGAACTGCTGTCTGCGCCGGGAAATCTGCATCTGCCCGATTCTTCCGAGCGTGCAGACTAAAACCGAATTCCTGATTCTGCGCCATATCTGGGAAGCCGGCCGACCCAGCAATACCGGCCGCCTGGTGGCGCTGGCAATGCCCAATGCCCGCATCATTCCCTGCGGGGGCGGGCAGAGGGCAGGCCTTTCTTACCTGAAGGACGAGGGACTCATGGCTCCGGATACCTGGCTTTTGTGGCCCGACGGTCCCGGCAAACGGCAGTCCGGATCGGACTTCACACCTCCGCGCCGTGTTGTAGTTCTGGATGCAACATGGCATCAGGCCCGCCGTCTGTTCCGCCAAACGCCTCTCCTGCAAAGCATGCCCCGGCTGGGTCTTCCTGCGCCGCAGCAAGACCGCACCCGGCTGCGTGAGCAGCGACGGGTGGATGGCATGTCCACCATTGAGGCAGTGGCCGCCGCGGTTGCCGTGCTGGAAGGAACCGAAAAAGCCGCACCGCTCGAAAGGCTTTATGATGAGGTGGTCCGGCGGGCAAACGAAATGCGCTGGGGAACAAAACCTGACGTATATTGAGTATGGAGTAACGGCATCATGGTTCAGTCGGCGGAATGGCGCATAAACAGCGCTTCCATCCCGGGTTCTCTGGTTTCCCGGCCGGCAATATATACCCTGCCGGTCAAACGCGCGTAATTATCCGCATCCGAACCGATACTGTAGGTCGCCTGGAGTTTCTGACGGTTTTCCATAAAGTCCGCCCGCAAAACACGAATGGCGTCCGCTGTAATGGCGATGAGCGTGGCGCTTGAGGTTGTTTTCCTACCACGGATATTGCGGGTCATCAGAAGCTTATTGCCCCGGCGCTCAAGTGTCACGGTACCCGAGTAAGTCTTCCCGCCATCAGGATATTTGCCGACCACGTCATAAGAACCTTCGAGAAAAGTCAGCAACGAGTCTTCTTTTTCTCCGTCCTGAAGCGGCTTACCGGCAAGAACGGGCAAGCTTAAAATCAAAAGAAGCGCTACCGCATAATTAATTGAACGTTTCATCAATCAGGGATCCTCAGTTTGCGAATATAGACGAATGTAAAAATCGTCGCAATTACCGATGGAATAAAAAGTACAGCCAGGCTCAGCGCCAAAAACAAGTCCGGCTCCGACCGTACAAAAAAATACAGAATCAAAATGGCCGGAATGGAAACAATGCTTGCAGCAATCAGTCCCCTGCCGAAATAGGCATTGGCCTCATACCAGATTTTATCGTTTTTCAGCGTTGTCGGCGTACGGAACCCGTATAAGACATTTCGCGGCACTTTACGAAGCACGAGAGGAATCGCCACCAAAACGAAGATCAGGGTTACAACCCCAGCGGTTACAAGGCCTTTGAAATAGATCGTGGATTCAATCATGAACGGTTACCTTGCTTTTCGGAAAAACTTTTATTTATCGACAACATTCGGCAATGGCTATCCTTGTAAATCAATTTTCCGCCATTTTCAAACATTTCCGGATTTTATCCGACACATATTTGTAAGTTGCATAATCGGAAGGTTTTGGGTATAAACACGTCCATCTACCATAGGGCGGAAAGATCAAAAAGTATCGGATAATACTGGGTATTGGTTGCATCAGGTTTGTCATTCCGAAAAACGTCAATAACGAGAAATTTCAGCATGATCAATTGCACAGGCTTCTTTTCGAGTTCGAAGTGACAAAGTTCTTTTGAAAGGCTTATTCAGGTTTAATCATGGCAGACAGAATTGAAGTCGGATTTAAGGAAGGCATTCGCGACGCGCTGGGAGAAAAGACAAAAAAGCGCATCATCGACAACCTGGGGTTGCCGGTCACGGGCGTCGCGACGATCGAAGTATACACCATTGCAGGCGAATTGACGGCGGATGAACTTCATCAGGCCGCAGCCGGACCGCTTTCCGACCCGGTGATTCAGGAATTTGCCGTCAACCGGCCGCTGGCGAAAAGTTTTGACTGGCTTATTGAAGTGGGATTTCGTCCCGGCGTGACCGACAACGTCGGCAAAACGGCGCGTGAAGCCATCACCCTTTTGCTGGGTGAGAATACCGGCGGACGTAAAATCAGTGTTTACACCTCCCGCCAGTATCTGGTTTCCGGCCCGATAGCTAAATCCGACGCGGAAAACATTGCTTCCGGGCTTCTGGCCAACGACCTCATTGAGAGGCACCTGGTAATTGGAGCAGGCGAATTTGACTTCAACGCTGGCATACCCGCTCATGTTCCGCAGGTAACAGGCAAGGATGAGCCTCAGGTGGCTCAAATCGATCTGACCAAGTACGACACCGACGCACTTTTAAAGATCAGCCAGGAAAAACTCCTCGCGCTCAATCTGGAAGAAATGCGGAAAATTCAGAAATACTATACGGATCCCGCCGTCATCAGAGCCCGCAGAAAAGTTGGCCTGGACGAAAACACTACCGACGTCGAACTGGAATGCCTGGCGCAGACCTGGTCGGAACACTGCAAGCATAAAATCTTCAACAGCCGGATCGAATATACGGAAGGCCGTACAAAGAAGGTCATCAACTCACTTTTCAAAACCTATATCAAAGGCTCGACGGCCAAAATCCGCAAAACCAGAGGCAGGAACGACTTCTGTCTGTCCGTATTTGTCGACAACGCGGGCGTCATCAAATTCAACGACGAACACAACCTGGTCTTCAAAGTCGAAACGCATAATTCGCCCTCGGCGCTTGATCCTTACGGAGGTGCGCTCACCGGCATTGTCGGTGTCAACCGCGATCCGTTCGGCACGGGCCTCGGCGCGAAACTCATTTTCAACACGGATGTGTTTTGTTTTGCCTCGCCTTTCCACAGAAAGAAACTGCCGCCCCGTATCCTGCACCCTCGCCGTATCTATGAAGGCGTGCGCGAAGGCGTGGAACACGGCGGCAACAAAAGCGGCATTCCAACGGTAAACGGCAGCATCATCTTTGACGAACGATATCTGGGCAAACCCCTGGTATACTGCGGCACCGCCGGCATCATGCCCGCAAGGTTAAACGGCAAGCTCACGCACACCAAGGAAATCAACCCGGGCGACATCATCATCATGACGGGTGGTCGGATCGGCAAGGACGGCATTCACGGCGCGACATTCTCCTCGGAGGAGCTCCATGAAGGATCGCCGGTAACGGCCGTGCAGATCGGCGACCCGATCACGCAAAAGAAAATGACCGACTTCCTGCTCATCGCCCGCAACCGAGGCCTGTATCGGGCTCTGACCGACAACGGCGCGGGCGGACTTTCATCGTCCGTGGGTGAAATGGCGACGTATTCCGGCGGCTGCGAAATGGACCTGTCGCTTGCTCCGCTTAAGTACGCCGGTCTCCAGCCATGGGAAATACTGGTATCCGAAGCGCAGGAGCGCATGTCGCTGGCCGTTGATCCGAAGAAAGTTGAAAAATTCATGGAACTGGCCCGCCGCATGGGAGTGGAAGCAACCGTGATGGGCCGATTTACAAAATCCGGAAAATTCCATATCAGGTACGGTGAAAAGACCGTGGCTTACCTCGATATGGAATTTCTGCACGACGGTGTTCCGCAGATGAAACTCGTCGCCACATGGAAAGCCCCGAAACATCCGGAACCGGCCTTTGCCGCATCCGCGAATTTGAATAAAGCGCTGGCACAAATGCTTTCGCGTCTCAACATCTGCTCGAAGGAATCCGTTGTCCGCCAGTACGATCATGAAGTCCAGGGCGGTTCCGTGGTGAAACCGCTGGTGGGCGCGCAAAACGACGGTCCATCCGATGCCGGCATTGTAAGGCCGCTGCTGGATTCCATGGAAGGCGTGGTCGTGGCGCACGGCATCTGCCCGCGCTACAGCGACATCGACGCCTATCATATGACCGCCTGCGCGATTGACGAAGCGGTGCGCAACGCCGTGGCCGTCGGCGTGGATCTGGATCATCTGGCGGGACTGGACAACTTCTGCTGGTGCGATCCGGTGCAGTCCGCCAAAACCCCGGACGGCGAATACAAGCTGGCTCAGCTCGTGCGTTCCAATATGGCGATTTACGATTATACCACCGCTTACGGCGTGCCCTGCATTTCCGGCAAGGACAGCATGAAAAATGATTATTCCATCGGCAAGACCAAAATCTCCGTGCCGCCGACACTGCTTTACTCCGTTATCGGCAAGATTTCCGACGTGCGCAAGGCCGTGACGATGGACGCCAAACATCCGCAGGATCTGGTTTACATCCTGGGCGAAACCCGGGACGAACTGGGCGGCTCCGAATGGTTTGCGCAAAACAATGCCATGGGCAACAAGGTCCCGCAGGTAAATGCGAAGAAAGCGATGAAACTTTATCGCGCTTTAAGTAAAGCAATCCAGGCCGGCCTGGTCGCGTCCTGCCATGACTGTTCCGACGGGGGACTTGCGGTAGCGCTGGCCGAGACGGCATTTGCCGGGGACCTGGGGCTTGACATCGACCTGAAAAAAGTTCCCTATCGCGGCAAAAAGCGCGACGACTTTATTTTATTTTCGGAGTCGGCCAGCCGCTTTGTCGTGACCATTCAACCCGGGAATAAGGCAAAATTTGAAAAGCTGATGAAAGACAACGTCGCGAAAGAAATCGGATATGTATCCGGCGGCGGTATGCTTCAGATCAGCGGCCTTTCCGGCCGGCCGGTCATCCGGGAAAAGATCGGCAAACTCAAAGACTCGTGGCAAAAGCCGCTTAATTTTTAGACAGGATTGACACCATGGCAAACAAAGTTCAAGCGATTGTACTCACCGGCAACGGCACCAACTGCGAGATGGAAATGGCGCATGCCTGCAAGCTGGCGGGAGCGGATAAAGTGGATATCGTACATATCAGTGAACTGCTCTTCGGCGAAAAGCGTCTCGCGGATTACAACTTCCTCAATCTGCCGGGCGGATTCCTGGACGGCGACGACCTCGGGTCGGCCAAAGCGGGCGCCAACCGTTTTCTGCACGCGCCGATTTCCGGCGCCAGTGAAATGCTCATCGAAGAACTGCTCAAATTCATCCACCGCGGCGGACTCATCCTGGGCGTCTGCAATGGTTTCCAGTTGATGGTCAAGCTCGGGCTTCTGCCCGCGCTGGCGGCCAACTTCACCAGGCAGAGCACGACATTAACCTTCAATGACTCGGGACGTTTTGAAGACCGCTGGGTATATCTCAAAGCCAATCTGCTCAGCCCCTGCGTTTTCACCGAAGGCCTGGATACGGTTTACTATCCCGTTCGTCACGGCGAAGGCAAGTTTGTTCCTGAAAACGACACCGTTCTCGATGAAATTGAACGGAAGAGTCTCGTTGCTCTTCAATACTGCAACGCCGACGGTGCCGTCACCATGGACTACCCGGCCAATCCCAACGGCTCCATCCATGCTATTGCCGGCATCTGCAATGAAACCGGGAGACTCTTCGGTCTGATGCCCCATCCCGAAGCGTTTCTGCACCTCACCAATCACCCGCGCTGGACACGCGAAACTCTTCCTGAGGAAGGCCAGGGCCTGGCGATTTTCAAAAACGCTGTAGCGTTCATTCGCGGCAAAGAATTTTAATTTCCCGGGTTAGGGGTTGCCCGGTGGATGCTTTCGTTTCTTTTGCCGGAAAATATTTATCAGCGCGTCAGGTTTGATATTCAACCCTACCGTCTGAATTCCTCACGGAAAGGCAAGGCATTACTGCCCTGCCTTTCAGAAATTCCCTCATTGCCAGGATCAAAATCAGAAAATCATCCCATATCTCCATGCATTTCTTTGTGGTTACCTGGATCCCATAGCCTCGATAAATTTTTGTGTTAACTCTACAGTGCCGCTGGGTACTGCATGGTTATATTCAATGTAGGGATTGGAGCCACACGTGATGATCTTCCCATCCTGAACAACCCCTCTGCCGCTGTAAATCGCCCCATCGAATCTGTGGTCCTCCTTTACAGCCCATCTTGTCAGGCTTTCCGTGTTAAAGGGATCTATGAAAAAAGAGTATTTCTTCCCTTTTAATGCACCGGCTTCCGCAAGGACAATTACGGAACCGTTGGCAGCAGCAACAGGTTTACCGTCTGCCAGCGCTTTCTTTACCGCTGATACCGCTTCTGCCGAAACCGGCGGTCCCGGAAAAATTCCGACAGACATGCACGGCAGGATAATACCGACATAGTCCTTCAAGTTAATCTCCGACAGTTTTGTAACCTCATAAATAAATTGCGTTGGGCCTAGGATGGCCTGCCCGGATGTTGTGGCTATCACGACGTCAATGCCCGCTTCTTTGAGGACTCGCTTCATCTCTCCTACTTCCATTTTGATCATACGGTCCATATCCGATGAATAACCTTCGCGGGGAATCATGAGAACTTTACGGCTGCTTTGCCCGAAGGTCTCAGAAGCAAGCAGGAAAATGATTAAACTGAGCAGGCAAATCATTATGGTTACAATTTTTTTACCCATGGCTCATACCTCCTTTTTCTCTCGATCGGCAGACATATGAATCTGCCTGATTCGAATAAACATTGTGAACATCGAAACAACAAGCCCGAGCAAGAGGCGCAATGACCATCCTGAGGGCTCACTACAGAACCCATTGCGTACCCCGCCCCGTTATATTCCGGTATGCTGAATCAGATGCGCAGGAAATTCGTTTTCGCACGGTCAAAATGATGGTTTGTTGTCTGGATAGTGGATATCTTCTTTACGGTTACTGTATCAGAGTTTCTGCTTTTTCAGCTAGAGAGGGAAGTCCTTCCGGGGGAAGCTCTACTGGCAAAGGGGTTATGCTTCTCTTCTCAGAAAGTCAAGGGCAAAGATTGCTTCAAACAGCCTCCTTCCCGAACCCGATTCACTGATTTATGTTTGAAATACTGCGTGCCGGAGAAAAATCGAACCAATTTTTCTGGGACGCATATATGCCCCCGCTGAACCACCTTTTCCCGTTTGTCCCGTGAAAAAGCAAATTCAGCGGGCTGCATAACGGGAAGGTCGGCCAAGAGGATATGTTCAATTCCCTTGACATAAATCAGCGCCTTTCCTATACTTTTACATCAAAATTCAGGACGTGCAGACATGATAAAAGTAACGCTCAAGCAAAAGATCATCGGTCTGGCCGTCGTGGCCGCCGTTTTGCCGGTTCTGGTCATGATGATCCTCATCGGGTCATTTCAATACTCTGTTTCAGAACTGGCGTCAAAAGAGTTAAGCGATGTCGCACTGGCCAACATGGCCCAGATCGCCAGAGATGTTTACGGACTCTGCGAAACATCCAATGACCTCATCCAGAAGAAAATCAACAACGGATTGACGGTAGCCAGAAATGTTCTCAAGCAGCATAAGGGCATTGAAACGGGAAAAGATAAAGTCGCATGGGAGGCCGTCAATCAGGTCACCAAACAGACAAAAAAAATTGAATTACCAAAATTGCTGGTGGGGGGAACCTGGCTTGGCCAGAACCGCAGTACGGCTCAGACTACACCGGTTGTGGATGAGGTAAAGCACCTTGTCGGAGCGACATGCACCATTTTTCAGCGCATGAACGATCAGGGCGACATGCTGAGAGTGGCCACCAACGTCGAAGATATGGAAAAACGGCGCGCCATCGGCACTTACATACCGGCGCTGATGCCGGACGGAAGCACCAATCCGGTTATGGCCGCGGTTCTAAAGGGACAATCCTACCGGGGGCTTGCTTACGTTGTCAATGCCTGGTATCTCACCGCCTATGAACCCATCCTGGACAAAACGGGCGCCGTCATCGGCATGCTGTACGTGGGTGAAAAGCTGGAAGGCGTGTCTTCCCTGCGCAAAGCCATTATGGGCATGAAAGTGGGAAAGCTGGGTTATGTGGGCGTCATCGGCGGCAAAGGTGAACACAAGGGTCAGTACATTATCTCCAAAGACGGCTCTCGCGACGGCGAAAGCATCTGGGACCAGAAAGACATCCACGGCAACGCCGTCGTCCAGACCATTATCGCCAAGGCCCTGAAACAACCCAAAGGCGAAGCTTTTTATCATGAATACATCTGGCAGAATCCGGGCGATCCGCAGCCCCGCAAAAAGGTCTCATCCGTAATCTACTTCGAACCTTTTGACTGGGTCATCGTGGCGGGAACTTATGAGGACGACTTCTTCGGACCCGTCGGTAATGTTCACAAGATGATTAAATCTCTGTTCGTCAAGCTGATTCTCGCGGGGATACTCATCATCCTTCTGTCCGTATTCCTTGCGCTGTTCCTGGCCAGGCGCCTGACCCAGCCCATGGAGCTGGCCACCGGCCTGGCCGAAAAGATTGCCACCGGCGATTTGCAGCAGTCCCGTGAGGAACTCGCCCAAACCGAGTCCAGCCGGATCATTCGATCCGGAGATGAAACCGGCAAGCTTCTTCAGGCCTTTGAAACCATGACGACCAATCTGGATTCCCTGATCGGCCAGGTTCACAGGTCGGGCATTCAGGTCACGACATCCGCAACGGAAATTGCCGCTTCGGCCCGTGAACTGGAGGCAACCGTGGCTCAGCAGGCCGCTTCTACAACGGAAGTCACGGCCACCAGCCGCGAGATATCCGCCACGGCGGACGATCTGGCCCAGACCATGGACGCGGTCAATGTCTCGCTCAATGAAACCATCGGCATGGCAGAAACCGGCCGCAGGGATCTCGATCATATGGAAGCGGCCATGCGGGAACTGGTTAAGGCCACCTCATCCATTTCTTCAAAGCTGGCCGTCATCAACGACCGGGCCAACAAGATTTCCCATGTGGTCACCACCATCAACAAAATTTCCGACCAGACCAATCTGTTGTCTCTCAACGCCGCCATCGAGGCGGAAAAGGCCGGCGAATTCGGACGGGGATTCTCCGTTGTCGCCAGAGAAATCAGCCGTCTTGCCGATCAGACTGCCATCGCCACGCAGGACATTCAGCAGGTGGTGGCCGAAATGCAGACTTCCGTCTCGACCGGCGTGATGGAAATGGACAAGTTTACCGATGAAGTCCGGCGAGGCGTGGAAACCATGGCCACGCAAAGCACCCAGCTTGCCCGGATTATCGATCAGGTCCGCATTCACGGCCCCCAGTTCACCGCCGTGAAGGACGGCATGTACGGCCAGTCCCAGGGCGCGCAGCAGATCAGTGAGGCCATGAGCCAGCTGTCGACAGCGGCGGAGCAGACCAAAGAATCGCTTCATGAATTCAAACTGGCAACGGAGCAGCTCAACGAGGCCATCGGCGGGCTTCAAACGGAGGTCTCCAAGTTTAAAATCAGCTCCTGATCGGAAAACAAGCCATGCTTATCCTTCAGTTTCAGGCCGGCCCTGATCGATACGGCCTCGACATTGAACAGATCATTGAGGTATCCTCCTTGGTATCTTTGAGGACCATTCCTCATGCACCCCCGGAAGTCGCGGGAACCTTCAACTACCGGGGCGCCCTCACGCCGGTGGTGGACCTGACGGCCCTGCTTACCGGCATGCCTTCACGTACCCGCATGAGCACGCGGATCATCCTCATAACGTATGAAGGCGAAGACGGCCGTTCCCATGTCCTGGGTCTTCTGGCCGAAGCGGTCACGGAAATTATTTCCTGCAGCCCCGAAAGCCTCCAGCAGCCGGTGGTGTCCGTCAGCGGCGCCCCCTACCTGGGAGACATGGTCTTTGATGAGCGTGGTTCCATACAGATACTGGACATGAAACGCCTGTTAACCCGCGACCTGCTTTTTACCCTTTTTCCGCCGGAGGTTTCTAACGGATGAGCCTGCCTCCCGTCATTTCCAGATTTCTGTCCGTCTCGCTCGGAATGGACGCGGATGCCGCGGGCAAAGGGTCCATTGACCGTGTCGTTGCCGCAGCCATGCGCCGGGAAGGAATCCCGAACCCGAAAGTTTATGAACAGTTAATATTCTCATCCGAAGACGTTCGGCAGAGATTCATCAATGCGGTAGTTGTCGGAGAAACCTGGTTTTTCCGCGACCGGAACCCCTTCACCCATCTGGCCCGTCACACGCAGGAATTGTGGCAGAAACAAGGCGGAGAAACCTTGCGTCTCTTATCCGCTCCCTGCTCCACAGGCGAAGAGCCTTATTCCATCGCCATGACGCTTCTTGCCGCCGGTCTGCCGCCCTCGTCCTTTCGCATTGACGGCGTGGACATCAGCACAGGCTCGCTGGAGGCGGCCCGCCGGGCCTGTTATGGAAACAGTTCCTTCCGGGGCAATATCGTAGAGGATGTCGCGCATTTTTTTAGAGCAACCTCCCATGGCCGTCAGGTGGTAAAAGACGTAACCCGCCAGGTTGTCTTTCATCAGGACAATCTCGTATCACCGGACGCTCTCGCCGGACTGGGACCTTATGCCGTCATCTTCTGCAGAAATCTTCTGATCTACCTGACGCCGGAAGCCCGCCGGCAGGTCTTCACGAAACTGGACGGCCTCCTGGTCCCCGGTGGAATTCTTTTTACCGGCCATACGGAAACGATCTTCTGGCACCAACAGGGATATACTCCCCTGAAGTGGGACCGCGCCTTTGCCCTGACCAAACCTGTTTCGCTGCCGGCTCACAAAAAAACAAAAAGCGCGGCGCCGGTTAAAACTCTACCGATTCCGTCTGTCAGACGCCGGGAAATCAAAACCGCGGACGACACCATTCCCGCCGCCGGCAAAGCCACTCCGGAAAAAAAAACGGTTCCTTCCATAACGCCATTGCCTGTGGCCGCGGACAGGCAGCCGTCCGGCGAGAAATCCCTGCTGCCGGAAGAGCTTCAGGAAGCGCGCCGTCTGGCCGATAGAGGCGATATGGACGCCGCCGTGCGTTTGTGCCAGGGACACGATAAAAAAGCCGGCCCGGCCGCGGAAACTTATTGCCTGCTGGGCGTGATTCAAATGGCTCGCCGGGACATGAAAGGCGCGGAAGATTTTTTCCTCAAGGCTCTGTACCTTGATCCCGGTCATTACGAGAGCCTTGTCCATCTCAGTTTGATCTGCCGGCAAAAAGGCGACGAACACAAAGCCTCTCTGTATCGGAAGCGGGCCGAACGAAAAGCGGATGCCGGAAAACACGTGAAAAGAGATTGAACGCCCCGGACGGGGATAGACGATAAATAAATAAGGATTAAACCATGGCGCAACAAGCCGGTTATTGCTGGAAAGAAACAGGGATATTCGGAGACGGAACCTGTCCGGAACTGACGAAGCTTATCCATTGCCGCCGCTGTCCGATATACGCCGCGGCGGGAAGAAGACATCTGGACAGAGAGCTACCCACCGGCTATCTCGAGGAGCGGGCTACCGTCATGGCTCAGCCCAAAGAAACAGGCGCCGCCGGAAACCTTTCCGTCATGGCTTTCCGGCTCTGCGGAGAGCGTTTTGCCCTGAAAACCATTTTCTTCCAGGAAGCGGCGGAGCCGTCGACCGTGCACACGCTGCCTCTAAAGGTCAATCGCGTTTTCCGGGGAATCGCCAACATCAACGGTGAGCTTCTGCTTTGCCTTTCCATAGCCGATCTCCTGGAATTAACCGCTGAAGTCGGACCCGATGCGCCGCCCGTCGCATATGAACGGATGCTGGTAGTCGGGCGGGACTCGCAGCGTTTTGTGTTTCCCGTTGAACAGATCCTGGGAGTCCATCGAATCGCCCAGGAAGATCTCGGGGAGGTTCCCGCCACGGTATCCCGTTCCACCCGGTCGCTGACGCGCGGCATTTTCATGCTCAACGGCCGTCCGGTAGGGCTTCTGGACGAAGAACGGCTGTTCCCCGCTATGACAAGGAGCCTGAATCAATGACCGCCGCTGCCCCCATTGATCCCCTCATGCTGGATTTGTTCCGTGTGGAACTGGAAAATCATACCCGCATCCTGGAAGCTGGGCTGGTAACCGCCGAGCGGGACCAGACGCCGGAACAGATCGAACCGCTCATGCGGGCCGCACACTCCATCAAGGGAGCGGCAAGGATTGTAGGCTTAAACACAGCCGTCACGCTTGCCCACGCCATGGAGGACGTTCTGTCGGCCGCCCAGCACGGGAAAAGGCCACTGACCTCCGATGCCGTGGATCAACTCTTGAAAGGAAACGATTTTTTCGCTTCGCTTTCCCGCCTGGAAATCAATGAACTGCCCGAGGCCCTGGAAAGAAGCAGCGGTGAAATTCAAGTGATGGCTGATCAATTGCGGAGCTGGCTCGCGGCGCCGCCGGAAGCTTCCCGGCAGAAGCCCGCCTCAGCAACGCAAGGAACCGATGAAATAAAATCAGAAGCCGTCTCCCCGCCGGCACCTGAAAAAGCGCCGGAGGTAAAGCCCGTTGTTTCCGAAACGGTCAAGCCGGCAGAGTCGCCCGTCCAGGCACCGGAGCAAGTCAGCACCTGCGTCGAACCACTTACC
Source organism: Smithellaceae bacterium (assembly GCA_963682015.1). Taxonomy (GTDB): domain Bacteria; phylum Desulfobacterota; class Syntrophia; order Syntrophales; family Smithellaceae; genus UBA8904. The sequence continues at coordinate 2,140,888 of OY820932.1, forward strand.
GCAGCACCGGCCATCCGATCCCGCGGTGGACAGGACAGGGCCGAAGGCGGTCTGGTTCGCGTAAGGGCGGAAAACATGAATCGCCTGATGGCCCTGGCCGGAGAATGCCTTGTCCAGGCCCAGTCCGTCAAAACGGTCTATCAAAGCCTCCTGATGCTCAAGAAGGACATGGTCGACCTTGAAAAACCCGTTCGCCGCTCCCTGGAACGCGGGGTCAAAACCGACGAAGGCATGTCAGAAAGCCTTCAGGAAACCCTGACACGACTTGCGGCAGTCGAACAAACGGTAGCGCGGGATGTTGTACGGTTTGAACGTTTCTCCCGACGCCTGGAACATCTGGCCCATCGTCTGTACAACGAAGTGATCAGCAGCCGGATGGTTCCCTTTTCCGACGGTCTCCACGGCTTCCCGCGGCTGGTGCGGGATCTGGCCCGGGAAATGGGCAAGCAGGTCCGTTTCGAAATTGCCGGAGCCGGCACGCCGGTGGACCGCGAAATTCTGGAAAGGCTGGAAGCACCTCTGTCCCATTTGATCCGCAATGCAATTGATCACGGCATGGAATTGCCCGAAGATAGAAAGAACGCAGGCAAGTCCGCCGAAGGAACCATTATTCTGGAAGCCCGGCACGTAGCCGGAATGCTGAACATTTCGCTTGCCGATGACGGACGGGGAATCAACCCGGAAGATCTCCGGGGTAAAGTGGTGGAAAAGGGGTACGTCTCGCAGGAAATGGCCGGAAATCTCAGCCGGGCGGAACTTTTTGAATTTCTGTTTTTGCCGGGCTTCTCGACCGCCAGGACCGTGACGGAGATTTCCGGACGCGGCGTCGGCCTGGATGTTGTGTTCAACATGGCTCATGAAGTGGGTGGCAACGTACGCGTCGATTCCGAAACCGGGCGCGGTTCCCGTTTTCATCTTCAGTTGCCGCTGACTCTTTCCGTCCTTCGGACACTTCTTCTGGAAATCGGCGGCGAACCTTATGCTCTGCCGCTTTCCCGCATCGACCGCGTCCTGTCTCTGACCCGCGCGGATATCCGCGAAATCGAAGACCGATCCTACTGCACGCTGGACGGCGAACATGTAGGAATTCTGGACGCCCATCAACTTTTTCAGTTGCCGCCTTCGCTCGCCGGACAGGAAGGAATCTCCGTAGTCATCATCAGCGACCGGCTCAACCGCTACGGGCTGGTGGTTGACCGGGTTATCGGCGAGGAAAACCTCGTGGTCCGTCCCCTGGACAGCCGTCTGGGCAAGATTCCCAATATCAGCGCCGGTGCCATTCTGGATGACGGTTCCCCGGTGGTCATCTTTGACGTGGACGACCTGGTCCGGTCTATTCATCAGTTATTGACCACCGGCAAGCTCCAGAAGATCGGCAGGGGCCGCCAGTCCATTCAGGCCGGGAAAAAACGGGTGCTTGTCGTCGATGATTCCCTCACCGTGCGCGAGGTGGAGCGCCGGCTTCTGGAAAACGCCGGTTACGATGTCACAACAGCCGTCGACGGTATTGACGGCTGGAATACTTTAACGACGCGCCCCTTTGATCTCCTCGTCTCCGATGTCGATATGCCCCGCATGAACGGCATCGATCTTGTCCGGACCGTAAAGGCTGATCCGCTGCTCAAGGAAATGCCGGTGATGATCGTCTCCTACAAGGACCGTGAAGAAGACCGTCTGCGCGGCCTCGAAGCCGGGGCCAACTATTATCTGACCAAAGGCAGCTTTCATGATGAAAGCCTGCTGACGGCTGTCCGTGATCTGATTGGAGCTCCATGATGCCTCTGAAAATCGCCATGGCCCACCATGACCCGGCAGCCATGAAAACCCTGCAGCAGGTGATTACCCGGGAAACAGACTATCAGGTTGTCTGGGCAACCACGAGCGGCGGCGAAACCGTCCGGAAATGCCGGCTCGACAAGCCGGATCTGTTGCTGGTGGATCTTGCTCTGGCCGGACGCGATGGCGCCCGGCTCGTCTGCGACATTATGAAAGACTCGCCCTGTGCCATCCTGATTCTGACGGACGCCGTTGCCCGTGAGGCGGGAAAAGTTTTCGAAGCGATGGGCTGCGGGGCGCTGGATGCCATCGCCATCCCCATCCTCACGCCGGAAGGCACAATAGAAGGCGCGGAGGCACTGCTTAAAAAAATTATCACCATGGCCAAGCTTTTGGGCAATCCGGCACCTGCACAGCGACCACGCACCCACAAAACTCTTCCGGTGCCGGACCAACTTCCGCCGCTCGTCGCTATCGGTTCTTCCACGGGAGGACCAAGGGCTCTGGCAACCATATTGTCGGGTTTTCCCGAAGGCCTGGACGCCGCCGTCATCGTCTGCCAGCACGTCGATCTCCAGTTCGCCCAGGGCCTGGCCCAGTGGCTGGACTCCCAGACACCGCTCACGGTCGCTCTGGCCGGAGAAGGCATGAAGCCCTGCGCAGGCAGCGTTCTGATTGCGGCAACCAACGATCACCTTGTGCTGGGACAGGACTGCCGTATTCATTATACCACCCATCCCCAAGACTACCCTTACCGCCCGTCCGTCAACGCCTTCTTTGAAAGCCTCCTGAAGCACTGGCCCCGGAAAGATCTGGCGGTGCTGCTCACCGGCATGGGCCGCGACGGCGGAGAAGGTCTTACTGCTTTGCGCAAAGCGGGCTGGCACACTATTGTTCAGGATCAGAAAACCTCCGTGGTCTACGGCATGCCCGCGGCGGCCGTGGAGCTGGGCGGCGCGGTCGAAATTCTGCCTCTGGAAATGATCGCCCGGGCCATTATTAAAAAACTTTCATCAGCAAAGGAATAATTTATGACAGACAACGCAGCACCAATTCCCGCACGGACCGCCGGCCAGAGCCAGGCGGCGACTTTGACGGCGCATAAAATCAAGGTTCTTCTCATTGACGACCAGGCGATTGTCGGTGCGGCCGTAAAGCGGATGCTCGATCCGGAAACCGACATCATTTTTCAGTTTTGCCAGGACCCCACCCAAGCCATCCAGACAGCGGCCGAATTTATGCCGACAGTGATTCTCCAGGATCTCATCATGCCGGAGATCGACGGGCTGACCATGGTGAAATTCTTCCGGGTCCACAAGCTGCTTAAAGATGTTCCGCTGATTGTGCTGTCCTCCAAGGAAGAGGCCGTAACCAAAGCAGAGTCCTTCGCTCTGGGGGCAAACGACTATCTGGTCAAGCTCCCGGACCGCATTGAACTGATCGCCCGCATCCGCTACCACTCGCAGGGTTATATCAACCTGCTTCAGAGAAACGAGGCTTATGCCGCGCTCCTGGCCAGCCGGCAGGCTCTGGCCGCGGAGCTGGCCCAGGCAGCGGACTATGTTATCTCTCTTTTACCGGAACCCGTATCCACCGGAAACGCTAAAACAGCCTGGCGCTTTTTCCCCAGTGCCCAGCTGGGCGGCGACAGTTTCGGCTATCACTGGATCGATGACGACCACTTTGCCATGTTTCTTCTGGACGTCTGCGGTCACGGGGTCGGCTCGGCATTGCTGTCCGTTTCAGCTTTCAATGCCATCCGTTCTCAGACGCTGCCAAACACGAACTTTCGCATACCGGAACAGGTGCTGGCGGCACTCAACGACGCTTTTCAGATGGAAAATCACAATAATCTTTATTTTACCATCTGGTACGGCGTGTTCAACCACAAAACCCGCGAGCTTCGTTTCGCCAGCGGCGGACACCCGCCTGCTTTCCTCATCTCGCAGGAAAGGACGCTGCAAAAACTGATGACGAACAATTTATTCATCGGCGGTCTTCCTGAAAGCGTTTATTCGGGAAGCTCAGTAAACGTTGCCCCGGGGGCTGTTCTCTATATCTTCTCCGACGGCGTTTATGAAGTAGACCCTCCCGAAGGCGCCATGTGGACCCTGGATGAACTGGGCGACTACCTGCTTGCCAACCGGACGGAGCAAGGCGAAGATATTGACCGCCTGTACAGGAAAATGCAGGCTTACCACGGTCAGGATATTCTGGAAGACGACTTTTCCATGATGGCCATCCAGTTTCCATGAAAGGCGGCATCGTATGATTCTGAAGAAAAACACGCTGAAGCTAACCGCCCCCTGTGATCTTTCTTACCTGCACATTGTACAGTCTTTTGTCCGGCAGACGGCGGAAAAGTTCGGCTTTACCGGGGATGATTTATACAAGATTGAACTGGCTCTCGAAGAGGGAGTTACCAATGTCATGAAATTCGCCTTTGCCGAAGACGACGACGAACCGGCGACTTTTGATGTCATCTGCGAAAAAGTCAAGCTGGGCATGCGGATCAGGATCAAGGAGAAAGGCATTCCCTTTGATCCCGATCACCTGCCCAAATTCAGTCCCGAAACCAGCCTGGACCAGGTCGCCTCTTCAGGGATGGGCATGTTCCTGATGCGTTCGGCCATGGATGAAGTGGCTTTCGTCAATCTCGGTCCGGAGGGAAAAGAAACCATCCTCACGAAATTCCTTCCGTTAAAAAATATTGAAAGCTATCTGACCCGGGAGGAACGCGAGGCTGAAGCCAACGCCGGACCGGAAGTTCCCGAAAAACCGAAAATCGTGGAAAAGATCCCCTACATGGTGCGGCGCATGGCTCCCGAGGAAGCCATCGAAATTTCCCGCTGCGCCTACAAGTCGCACGGATACACTTTTTTCGACGATCACATCTACTATCCGGACCGGATCATTGAACTCAACGCCACCGATGAGATGATCTCCGTTGTGGCGGTTACCGGAGACAATAAATTCATGGGGCATTCCGCCCTGGTCTATCCGGCGCCGCACGCCCGCATTGCCGAATTTACATTTGTTTTCGTCAATCAGGCCTACCGCAGCCAGGGCTGCATGGGTCGCATGTGCCAGCTCCTGCTCACCACGCCGAAAAGATACCCGCTAGCCGGCGTTTATTCCTACTCCGTGGCCAATCACGTCTACACGCAGCGCGGCGTTCTCAACCTGTCTTTTCGCGATTGTGGTATTCTTCTAGCGACCAGCCCGGCCACCTGGCGCTTCAAGGGAATCGCCGAAGAAAACGAACAACGCATCAGCGTCGTGTTAAGCTTCCGTTACATCGAAACACCGCCGGCCCGGCCTATCTACGCACCTCCCCGGCACAGGGATATGATTAACCGCCTGTACGAGAACATCCAGGCCAGCCATACCTTTGTCACGCCGGAAACGTCCACACCGGTTTTTGAGGGTAATGAGTCCCTGATTGAAACCAGCATCTTCGATTCGGAACATTGCGGAGAAATCTGGGTCAAACGTTTTGGCAGCCAGATTCTCCGTGAAGTCCGGGGTATCCAGCGCGACCTGTGCCTTCGCCAGATCGCCGCAATCAATTTGTTTCTCCCGCTTGAAAACCCGGCCACCTGGTTTGTCACGGAAGAACTGGAAAAAATCGGATTTTTCTTTGCGGGTATTCTTCCGGAAACGGATCTGGGCGATGTATTGATCCTCCAGTACCTCAACAACGTGGCCCTCGACTACGGGAAGATTCAGGCATATTCGGATATTGCCAGGGACATCCTGGCCTATATTCAGGCCCACGACCCGCTGGCCAATATTTAAACCATGAAGGAGGAAGCCGCTCAACCATTTAAAAAGCAGGCAGGGCCTTTTGCCGATCTGGTGTTATCACGTGCGCTGATCTACACCGCCTGCCCGCAGCTTCTCTGGGCCGAAGCGATAGCGGTGCGCGATGGAAGGATTATATACGTCGGCCCCGACAGCAGTGTAAGCGATTTCATTGGCCCCCGGACCGAGGTCCGTGAACTTTCCGGTTGCCTGATTCTGCCCGGCTTTCGCGATTCACACATTCATCCCCTGACGGGGAGTCTCAATCTTTTCGAATGCCTTCTCACCGGACCCGCAGATGCACGCGCTTATCTTTCTCAGATCTCCATTTATGCAAGAGCCAACGAAGATCAGCCGTTTATCCGCGGCGGCGGCTGGTTGCCCGACGCCTTCGGCGACCATGGTCCGCACCGTCGCGATCTGGATGCCGTCGTTTCCGACCGGCCGGTTTTCCTCAAATCCATCGATGGGCACAGCGCCTGGATCAACACCCGCGCAATGGAAATGGCTGGGATTACTTCCGCAACGCCGGATCCGCCCGGCGGCTTCATTGAAAGGGACCCGGCAACCGGCGAACCCACCGGCACACTCAGAGAATGGTCGGCGATGGATCTGGTGGAAACGCGACTGCCGGCATCCACTCCGGAAAACAGAGTCACTGCGGGCTGGGCGTTTGCGGAAATGGCGGCGCGTCTGGGAATTGTTTCCGTTCATGAAGCCATGGCGGAAGAAAATGAACTTGAAGCTTACAGGGCGCTGGATCAATCCGGCCAGTTGAATCTCCGGGTGCAGGCGGCTCTTCTTTGCGAACCGGAAAAAGGTCTGGCCCAGATCGAAAATCTGCTGGATTTAAGAAAAACGTATTCGGCGGGTCTGGTTATGCCGCGGACCGCAAAGATTTTTGTCGATGGTGTTGTCGAGGGACACACGGCCTGGCTGCTTGAACCTTACACGGACCGGCCGGGCTTTCACGGCGAGCGCCTCTGGTCACCTGCCCAATTAAACGAGATGGCCGCCACCCTGGACCGGGTTGGTTTTCAGCTTCATTTGCATGCCGTGGGTGACGGAGCCGTGCGCATGGCGCTTGATGCTTTTGAACATGTCGCGCGGGTCAATGGCAGGCGAGACCGGCGGTCCCTGCTTGCCCATTGCGATCTCATCGATCCCGCCGATCTGCCCCGCTTCCGAACGCTCGGCGTCGTCGCCAATGTGCAGCCCCTGTGGTTTTATGCCGAAAAAAACTTTCCAAAGACGACTCTGCCTTTTCTGGGCCCTGACCGCGCCTGGCGTCTTTATCCCTTGCAGAGCCTGATTCAGTCCGGAACCCGTGTGGCCTGTGGGACGGACTGGCCCTTCAGCGGTGAGTTGAACACCTTCAACCCGCTGGCATCCCTCCAGGTAGGCGTCACCCGCCGGGGGCTCGATCCGGACGCGGCGCCCGCCTATGGTTCCGAACAGTGCGTTTCACTTTCCGCGCTCATTGACGCCCACACGGCAGGCGGTGCCTATGCCGATTTTCAGGAAGATATCACCGGCTCTCTAACCGTCGGCCGGTCGGCCGATCTGGTCTGTTTGGACCGGAACCTGTTTACTATCCCGCCATCGGAAATTTCCGAAGCGAAAGTTGTGCTGACTCTCTTTCAGGGAAAACCGGTTTATCAGGATCCGTCATTGTATTTGTAGGAAACGGTCGCGACCGTTCCCTGTATTCTCAATTTTCAGTTATTGATTTAGAAATGGAATCGGAAGAAAGAAAAGGAGGAACCTTGCGGTTCCTCCTTCGGGATTAAAACTCTGCAATACGATTAGACGGCAAAAGCGTCTTCGCTGATGTTCATAGCGCTCTGCTCGTCCTTCTTAATGCTGTCCAGTTTGGCCGGGACAAGCGCAGTAATGCGGTTGATGAAGAATTTCGCACCCTGGATTTTGCCCGAATAGAAGGCTTTGTCCCTGTCGTTGGTGGTATTGGCCAGGCCCTTGGTTGCCTCGTTGGCCATCCAGATATGCAGCCAGCCCACCAGAGCATCGGACAGACAGTTCAGAAAATCGGCTGCGCCGATCAGCGGAACATAAGGCGTCGTTTTCATCATCTTGGCGAATTCCATGGCAGTCCCCGCACAGGCGTTCAGCGCCCCTTCGACAACGGCGGCTTCGGCTTTGAAACCTTCGCCGGCTTTGGCTTCGGCAATGGCGGCCTGGGTAAGGCCCAGAAGGTTCATAAAATACAGACCCTTCTTCATTCCGAGTTTGCGGCCCAGGAGGTCCATCGCCTGAATGCCGTTAGTGCCTTCGTAAATCAAATTAATCTTCTGGTCGCGCATCATCTGTTCGACCGGGTATTCGCGGCAGAAGCCGTAGCCGCCGTATGTCTGTACGGCATCCGAGCAAACTTCCATACCCCTCTCGGTACAGTAGGATTTGACCATCGGGGTCAGCATCTCGATCATGCCATGCCAGTATTCCTTTTCCTGCTCGTTGTTCTCGTTATGAGCAATCATTTCCCGGTCCATTGCATAGTAGCAAAGAAGGGCCAGTGCACGGATGCCTTCCGTAATGGATTTCTGCCTGAGCAGCATGCGGCGCACGTCCGGATGCTGGATGATCGGAACCTGCGGGGCCTTTTCATCCTTCATGGCCATGGCAATAATGTTCTGACCCTGGAGGCGCTGCTTGGCGTAGTCCAGCGCATGCAGGTAAGCCGCCATGGCCAGCGACACGCCCATCATGCCCACGCCCTGGCGTTCTTCGTTCATCATCTGGAACATGACTTTCATTCCTTCGCGCTCGCCACCCATAAGGTAGCCAATGCACTTGCCGTCAGTGCCGAAGTTGAGCGTACAGGTGGCATTGCCATGGATACCCATCTTGCTTTCGATATTGCCGCACTGCACATCATTGGGTTCTCCCAGTTCACCCTTCTCATTAATGCGGATCTTGGGAACGACGAAAATGGAAATGCCCTTGGTGCCGGAAGGATCACCTTCAATGCGGGCCAGAACCGGATGAATGATATTTTCGGTCAGGTCATGGTCGCCGGCGGAAATGAAACACTTGGTGCCGGTGATGGAGTAAGTGCCGTCCGCGTTCTTCTTGGCGGTCGTTTTGAGCGCACCCACATCGGAACCGGCGCTGGGTTCAGTCAGGCACATGGTGCCGGCCCATACACCGGTGTACATCTTTTCGAGAATAACCTCGCGCAGGGGATGCTGGAAAAAGTCTTCCACCAGCCGGGCCGCGCCGTGTGACAGACCGGTATACATGACGAAAGCCTGATTGGCCCCCAGAAACATGTTGGCGCAGGCCGCCCCGATGAGCTGCGGAAAGGACTGACCGCCAACTTCAGGTGAATCGGATACGGACATCCAGCCGCCGTCGCAATACAGCTTCCAGAGGCGGTGATAGGCTTCCGGAACGATAACCTTGCCATCCTTGAAGACCGCTTCGACCGGTTTGCGATGAACTTCATCCGGATAGGTGGGAGCTATATCATTCTCCGCGTATTTCTGCGCCTGGTCGAGCACCATGTTGCACATATCGACATCGTGATCGGCATAGCGGCCTTTGCCCAGAATGTTTTCTCCGATTTTGAAAACTTCATGCAGCTGGAATTTTATATCGCGTTCATCAATCCACAAACTTGCCATAAAAAAGCCTCCTCATTCCAATTATTAATCAGAATATGTATTCTAAAATGTATTTTAATCTCGCAGGGAACGGTTTGAAACCGTTCCCTGCGTAATGTTGTTATGTTAATGTTTATTGAAAATGGAACAAATTCCGCTCATGATCCCGCGCTATTTTTCAATAGCCAGAAATCCGTTCGGATGGAAATCCTTTCCCGTAATCTTCTTCGCAATACCTTTCTGATCCAGGTAGGGAGTGATTCCGCCCATGAACAGCGGCCAGCCGGCGCCCATGATAACGCCGGTATCCACATCTTTGGGACTCGCCACGACGCCTTCCTTGAGGATAGTGTCGACTTCCACGGCGATCCGTTCCAGCACTCTCTGCCGGATCTCATCGTCGGTGAATTTCTTGTTGCCCTGCGGCCAGCCGGCTAAAATTTCGGGATCAACAATCACACCCTTGTCCCCGGGGATCAGGATGGATTTCTTTCCCTTGGCCACCAGATTTTTGAGACCTTCATTGACCTTGAACCGGTCAGGCCATGCCTTGTTCAGGGTCTCCAGCACGTGCAGAGAAATGGCAGGACCCACCAGGGCGGTCAGGGTGAAAGGCGACATGGGGAAACCCAGCTCGTGAACGGCCTTATCCGTCTGCAGGAAATCAGCACCTTCATCAAGGACACGGAAGATACCGTCCGACATGGCCGTCAGAACACGGTTCACCAGGAAGCCGGAGGCATTTTTCACGAGAACCGGCGTCTTCTTGATTTTCTTGGCAATGTCAAAAGCCGTGGCCAGAACGACATCGCTGGTTTTGTCTGTTTTGATGATCTCAATCAGCGGCATCATCGCAATGGGATTAAAGAAGTGGAACCCAACCACGCGGGACGGATCTTTCAGGAACTTGCCCATCTCAGCAACGTCAAGCGACGAGGTGTTGGTCAGGAACATGCATTCGGGTTTGCAGACGGCTTCCAGTTCGCCGAAGACCTTCTGCTTGATGCCCATTTCTTCGAAAACGGCTTCGATCACGAAGTCGCAGTCCTTTATCGGATCGTAAGTCACCGTGCCGCTGATCAGGTCTTCGCCGATCCACTTGGCATCGGCCGCAGACAGTTTACCTTTCTGCGCCGTCTTGGCCAGCTGATCCTTACAGTACGCCAGGCCCTTGTCCACGAATTCCTGCTTGATGTCCTTCATGACCACCGGGCACTGATAGCGCTGTGCAAACAAAAGCGCCATCTGAGAGGCCATGAGGCCGGCGCCGATGACGCCGATCTTGGCGATCTTGTTTCCTTTGACTTCTTTGGGCGGCCTGCCCGGAAGCTTCTTGGCGCGGCGCTGGGTCAGGTCAAACGAGTAAATACCGCATTTGAACTGATCGGAAGTAATCATGTCAGCCAGCGCTTCGTTTTCCTTCTGGAACCCTTCATCAAGGGACCATTCACCCGCGCCTTTGATCAGGTCAAGCGCACGGTAGGGCGACAATGCGCCGGAATGCACTCTGCCGACGATCATTGCTTTGGTCTTTTTGTAAAGTTCGTCGCTCATCTTCGGATCGACCGCTTTGCGTTCGATCTTTTCTTCGCCCGTAATGATGCGTTCCAGCAAAGCCAGGGATTCATCCACGAACTCTGCGGGAGCAAACATTCTGTCCGCCAGACCTATTTCAAAGGCCTTTTTGGAATTGATCATTTTATTCATGTTGAGCGGATTCGAAATGACGAGTTCGATGGCTGTTGCAGGGCCGCACAGTTTGGTGACGAGCTGCGTTCCACCCCAGCCCGGCACGAGGCCCAGGAAGCATTCGGGCAGCGCATAATGATCGCATCCGCCCGGGCTTTTGGAGATGGTGCGGTATTTGTGATAAAGCCCGACTTCGACGCCGCCACCCATGGACGCGCCGTTGTAAGCGGCCAGGGTCGGATACGGGAGGTTCATGATGCGTTTAAATGCAGCGTGCCCCGTCGCACCGATCTGTAAAGCCTCTTCTCTTTTTACATTCGGGTCGGCGCTCATAATATCGGCGCCCACGTTGAAGATGAAAGGTTTGCCGGTTAAAAACCAGCCTTTGACATCCTTATCCTTTTCCACAACATCGAGGACCTTGTTTAATGATTCCAGAGCTTCGACGCCCCAGGTATTGGGGATGTTGGGGAACTGTCCGTTGTCCATGGTGACAATCGCTATCTTGCCTGCCTTCTTTGACTGAAAGAAGTTTAATTTACATTCCGTTATGTATTTAGCCATTGTATGAGCCTCCTAGATTGTTTTTCCTACTACGTTTTCCCAAATGATCGAACCGCCCATGCCCAGACCCACGCACATGGTGGTAAGCCCGTATTTGGCTTTGGGATTCAATTCGAAATCCTGCGCGAGCTGCATGCTCAGGCGCACGCCGGAGCTGGCCAGCGGGTGGCCCATGGCAATCGTCCCGCCGTAAGGATTGAGTCTGGGATCTTCCGGAGTCTTCATGCCGAAGTGCTTCATGAAGCCGACAGCCTGCACGGCGAAAGCCTCATTGAGCTCAATGATATCGAGATCTTCAAATTTCATGCCGTAGTTTTTCAGAACCTTTTCCGTGGAGGGAACCGGACCCCAACCCATGACGGACGGATCGACACCAACGAAGGCGGCGCCGACAAACTTCATCTTGGGTTTAATCCCCAGTTCTTTGCATTTCCGGCCGGACATGAGGAGCGATACGCATGCACCGTCATTCAATCCCGAGGCATTCGCCGCGGTGACATGGCCTTCCGCCTTAAACGGGAATTTTCTGAGGCCCTTGATGCTCTCCAGCGTGGTTCCACGTTTAGCCTGTTCGTCATAGTTGGCAACTCTCCACCCGGTGGGGGAGAATACCGTCATATCAACACAATGTTTATCGTAGTAGCCGGCGTCCAGTGCCTTGAAGTATCTTTCCAGAACACGGAAAGCATATTCGTCCGCCTCATCCTTGGTAACCGGCTGTTCGCCATGTTCCGGCATCCAATCATGAAGCTTTTCCGCCGTATTGCCCATGTTAAAAAATTTCGGCTCGACCATCTTCTCAGTAACGATCCTGGGATTCGGATCTGCACCAGCACCCATGGGGTGGTGGGCCATGTGTTCGACACCGCCGGCAATGATCATATCGGCAACACCCGCTCTGATATAGGACGAGCCGATGCTCTGGCAGGTCATGCCGCCCGCGCACATCCGGTCCACGGAAAATCCCGGAACTGATTCCGGGAGACCCGAAGTTAAAACAACGGTTCTGCCCATCGTAGTTCCCTGATCTCCGACCTGAGTTGTTGCGCCCATAATACAATCATCTACTTCTCCCCATGGAACAGTTGGATTTCTTCTCACAAGCTCTTTCATGACCTTAGTCACCATGTCATCCGCCCGCGTGTACCAGTAGAAACCATCCTGCCTGGCCTTTCCGAACCATGTCCGCACGCCGTCTACAAAATACGCATCTCTTAAATCCATACATCCTCCTTATTACGCTTGATTATAAACCCTCTGTATAGAAGATCACCCGTTGGGGCGAGGATTCTTGCACCTTCATGTTTGCAAAGCACTATCCAGAGAAGCCCTTTACAATTTTTATGTTTCAAATCAGACCTTTCATCCTGGCGAGCCCGGATCTGAATGGAAAAATCGTTCTTGAAAGAACAGCATTGTCTGCGAATATAACTGAAAAACTGAACAAGTTGAATTTACCCGGCGTGCCGGCATCCATGATCAATTTGCATCGGAACTGTCCGTAATACCGGTGGCAAAGTGCAATGTAAGCAGGAAAGCCACTCATTCACAGGAATTTTAAGGATACTCCGAACCTCTTTGGAACTTCCTTCTGTATCTCCGGCCTTTTCTCTACAATAAATTGCTTCTGACTGCAAGTCATATTGAAGATTGGCGCACATGTAAATACACCTAAAGTAGTAATTTGCTCCCCAGGGAAGTTAATTTTGAAAATACTTTCTTACCGACATTCCTTTTTCCGTTTAGAGTTTATCAATTCGTTGCTGTTTGTGAATGGCACCCATTTGTTTGATCTCTGGTATCAAGCTGAACGTCACATCAAAACGCCTGATTCCTGAATTGCGCCATCAATCCAGCGGGGTCAATTGTCTTGATGCCAATATATCGGAAGGATCTTCTTTTTTGCCTGGAAAAATTATGCTATTATCGATTTTATTCAAGGAGGTTCGTATGAAAAACACTTTCAGAATGATGTTTTTTATAACCATTATAACAATCATGGGAGCTTTAATCGGCCAGGCCGCCGATGTCGACCGGTTTATCGTCCATCACGGAAACAGCACGGTTCTGGACACGAAGACGAATCTGATGTGGGCAGCAAAGGATAACGGAAGTGATATTAACTGGGAGGGCGCCAAATCTCACTGTGAAAATTTCTACGCCGGCGGTTACCGGGACTGGCGAATGCCCACTCCCGCCGAACTGGCTACCCTGTACGATGCTAACGCAAGCCGCCCTGCGCCCTGTGCAGGCGATTTCAAGATTCATGTGGTAACTCCGTTAATCGAAATCACCTGCTTTGCTCCGTGGACATCCGAGACAAAGGACAATGACGCCGTTCAGTTTAGCTTTGTTTACGGCACGCCATCCCCGTATCTCAAACCCCACACTTACGGAACACGGGCGCTGCCAGTGCGCACCAATAAGTAGGCGATTGCTTTTTTCCACTTTTTACTGATAACGGAAAGATGCAATAATATTGAGGCGATCCAGATTGTATTGCGTGGGCAGCCGCTTGAATGGCGCGGCGGCGTTGACAAGATCCAATGTTCCTTGGTCAAGACGGGACGAACCGGATGATGAAGTCAGAAGCAACTGCGACAATGAACCATCCGCATTAACAGACATCGTGATCACCACAACGCCGGCTTCACTGGCCTGCACGGATTTCCAGAACGGCAGGATCTTTTTTTTCACACTTGCCAAATAAGCCGCGTATTTAAAATCCGAAGAACCGAGATCTACCGTGTCCTCCCGCTCAGTCGGCTGCACCGGTTTTGCCTCGCGGATTTGCTGCGGCTTTTTTTCCGGAACCGGTTTTGGTTCCTGTTTGGGCTCGACGGCCGGTTCGGGTTCCTGCTCCGGTTGGGACTGTGCAATCTGCACGGTAAAAAAATCGGCGGCTTTCACATTCTCGCGCATATCCACAATGCTGCTTACGGTAATCAGCGCCACGTGCCCGATAATGGATATGATAATCGGCCAGAAAAATATTTTCTTTGAATCCATCACTTATCTCTCTTAATCAACTTATAATCATATACGGCATTTGCCTCAAAATCAACAATATGATAACGAAAATGTGATATTAGACACGGTGGATGAACAATTCATGACAGACGAAGACTACATGCAGATCGCCCTTGCTGAAGCCGACAGAGCTTTTGCCGAAGATGAGGCCCCGGTTGGCGCGGTGTTGGTCATGGAAGGCCGGATTATCAGCCGGGCTCATAACATGCCAATCACCCTTAACGACCCGTCGGCACATGCCGAAATGCTGGCCATTCGCGAAGGCTGCAGGAAAACTGGCAATTACCGTTTAACTGGAGCGGAGCTCTTTGTCACGCTGGAACCCTGTGCGATGTGCGCGGGTGCGATCCTGCAGGCCAGGCTGGCGCGAGTGGTTTTCGGCGCCCGCGATCCGAAAGGCGGCGCCGTGTTTTCGCTTCACGAATTACTCAATGATAAACGAATGAATCATCAGGTAAAAGTCGTCGAAGGCATTCTGCAAACGCAATGCGGGGAAATTTTGAGTAGATTTTTTAAGCAAAAGAGAGTAAGAGCCGATTCGGTACTTGGATAAGGTGCCGGGAGATGTCTGAGAAGCCGAAGGAACGTGATTGGAACTCGAGTGTACGCCCACAAAGGTGTACCGCGGATTTGAAGGAACAAACCCAATATCCGGTGGCAGTCAGGCAAATCCTCCGGTCAGGAAATATGGTTTTTGGAATAGAATAGAGGAGTAGTCACTTAACGAAATACGCGGAGAGATGTCTGAGAGGCCGAAGGAGCACGACTGGAAATCGTGTGTACGCCCACAAAGGTGTACCGCGGGTTCGAATCCCGCTCTCTCCGCCATTTTTTAAAAATGCTGTCCATAACATTCAAACGAGTTCAGCAGGGATTTCTATACCGGCAAATCAATTTTTCTTAAACGGAGAGTTACCGAAGTGGTCGTAACGGGATCGACTCGAAATCGATTTAGGGGCCACAAGCTCCTACGGGGGTTCGAATCCCCCACTCTCCGCCATATTCTGACTGATCATCCATAAACATAATCACGGGGTTTTCCAGGTATAAGCCGGCCATTCAGTACATACCGGCTCCCCACGCCCCGCCATCTTTCAAAATTTCAGTTGATTCCTGTCCATTTATCCATTAAGAGTCTGAACCGGTTTGAAATAATTATGGCCGGGTCCCGTACAACGAAGGCTTGTGAACCCCGTCAGGTCCGGAAGGAAGCAGCGGCAGCAAATCCCGTCGTGTGTTGCGGTCAACCCGGTCACCTTTAAGTCTTTCATGACAACAATATCCACATGACGAGGATCCGTTGGAATACCAGGTTTTAGCCCGAAAATTTCGCCCGCAGAAGTTTGACGACGTCGCGGGGCAGGAACATGTTGTCCGTACTCTGGCCAATGCCATCGCCCAGGGGCGCATCGGGCACGCTTTTTTGTTTTCCGGCCCGAGAGGCGTGGGAAAAACATCGGTCGCCCGAATACTGGCTAAATCCCTTAATTGTGAAACGGGACCGACGGCCACCCCCTGCAACCAGTGTCCGAACTGCAGGGAAATCACCGACGGCACATCGATGGACGTGCGCGAAATCGACGGCGCTTCCAACCGCGGAATCGATGAGATTCGGGAACTTCGGGAAAATGTAAAATTTGCACCGGCCGCATCCAAATTCAAAATCTACATTATCGATGAAGTCCACATGCTGACGCGCGAAGCTTTTAATGCGCTTTTGAAAACACTGGAAGAGCCTCCCGCTCATGTAATTTTCATTTTTGCCACCACTGAAAACAACAAGGTGCCTGCTACAATCCTGTCGCGATGCCAGTGTTACGATTTCCGCCGCATTTCACTTACTCAGATTGCGGCCAACTTGGGAAAGGTTGCCCAAACCGAAGGGATCGCCATCAGCCCGGCGGCGCTTACCTGGATCGCCGAGGCGGGTGACGGCTCCATGCGCGATGCCCAGAGTATTTTCGATCAGGTTATTTCCTATTGTGGTTTGAATATTTCCGACACCGATGTGGAAGACATCCTGGGGCTTTCCGACAGAAAATATCTGTATCGCCTCTCCGATGCGGTTCTGGCCCGCAGCGCCGGTGAATGCCTGACGCTTCTGGAAGAAGCCTATCTGGCGGGCATTGATATGAAGCACTTTTATTCCATGCTGCTCAAACACTTCCGCAATCTTCTTCTCGTTAAAATCGCGGCGAACGGAAGTTCTTCATTCGATATCGCACCGGAACAGATCGAAAAAATTAAAGAACAGACTAATAACGTCTCCCATGAAACCCTGCAGCGCTATCTGGACATTCTGCTTTCCGAGGCCGACAGCCTTCGCCGCAGCCAGGAAGTGCGGTTGAAAATTGAAACCATTCTGGTCCGCATGGCCTATCTGGAACCGGTCCTGCCGGTCGGTCAGATTCTGGCAACACTGGAATCTCTGGAACAGAAACTTCAAACCGGGTCGACAACATCCCGAGGCGGTGCAGAAGTCCTTTCAACAATGCCGCCGGAAAATCCTCCTGAATTCTCGCGGGATTTCAACGCTCGAAAAACGGCCGCTTCCATAGCGCCACCGGCGGCGCGGGAGGGTAAAACGGCGAGACCGGCACCAGATGAAGACCTGAAAAAATTTATCAAACGGGAAAATCCCCCGCTGGGGGCAAAAATGGAACCAGCCGAAATTCTGGAAATGGAAAACGGATGCCTGACACTGGGATTCCCCACCGGCTATGTTTTCCTGGAAAGCCTGATGGAAAAACCGCAAAAAGAGGAACTGGAAAGAATCGCGGGTTTATATTATTCACAGAAAGTATCCGTGACCATTAAAGCA
The DNA here is from genome assembly GCA_963682015.1 of Smithellaceae bacterium. GTDB lineage: Bacteria > Desulfobacterota > Syntrophia > Syntrophales > Smithellaceae > UBA8904. The sequence goes on from OY820932.1 coordinate 2,158,195, forward strand.
ATAGAGACGGCGAAAACAAACGGCGGTGGACGAAATTCCAGATCAGGCAGTTTAAATGAGATCAAGCGTGAAGCCATAAACTCTCCCCTCTTTCAAAAAGTTCTCGCCGAATTTGAAGGAGCGGAGCTGGTGGAGATCAGACCCATTGCAGACAAAAAGTAAACCATAAAAAGATGGCACATTAAATTCTTAACCAGCCATCAGAAACAGGGGGTATAATCAGGTGAACAATATCAACAACATCATGAAACAGGCAAAAAAAATGCAGGAGAAAATGAGCCGTCTTCAGCAGGAACTGGAAACAAAGACCGTTGAAGCGCAGGCCGGCGGAGGAATGGTACGCGTTCTGATCAACGGCCGATATGAAGTTGTGTCGCTCAAAATTGAAAAGGACGTGGTAAATCCTGAAGATATTGAAATGCTTCAGGACTTGATCGTTGCGGCAGTCAATGAAGGCATCCGCAAATCTCAGGAAATGGCACAAACGGAAATGTCCAAGATCACGGGCGGCCTTTCGATTCCCGGCCTGGGCAGTATGTAAATCGTCATATGAAATCTTACGCTCAACCCATTAAACGTCTGATTGCGGAATTGGCCAAGCTTCCGGGAATCGGCGAAAAAACAGCGGCGCGGCTGGCCAATTATATTCTGCGCGCAACCCCCGACGACGTGGAAAAGCTGGCGGAAAGCCTGGTGGAAGTAAAGCGCAAGATCCGCCTGTGCAGGATCTGCCTCAACCCGGCGGAAGAGGAAATCTGTCATATTTGCAGCGACTCGGCGCGCGATCAGCATGTCATCTGCGTGGTCGAAGAACCGGACGCCTTGGCTGCTATCGAAGAAAGCGGCGTTTTCCACGGAACCTATCACGTATTACATGGGGCGCTGGCCCCGCTTGACGGCATCGGCCCGGAAAATATTCGGCTGGCTGAACTGCAAAGACGGGTCAATGAAGGCCAAATAAGGGAATTGATCCTTGCCACCAACCCCAATGTTCACGGAGAAGCAACAGCGCTTCTGATCACCCGGATGTTCAAGGACAGCGGCATTCAGCTCACCCGCATCGCCATGGGTGTGCCCATGGGCGGCGATTTGAAGTATGTGGATAAGATGACGATTTCGAAGTCTCTGGAGTTCAGGCGGGGCATGTAAGAACGCTATGGAAAAAAAATCCGCAACAAGATCAAGGCGAATCAGCGCAAAGCGTGTGACGGCAACGGTAAAAAAACTGTTTATCGAAGCCAACACCATTCTGGGAGCGGATATGGTCACAGCACTGCGGGTGGCCCTGGAGCGCGAAGAATCACCGATCGGCCGGGAAGTGCTGGCCACGATTCTCCAAAATGCCGCGATTGCCCGTGAAAGCGCGATGCCCATTTGCCAGGACACCGGTTTGGCCGTTTTGTTCGTGGAAATCGGCCAGGATGCACGCGTTGTGGAAGGCGATTTGCGCGAAGCCCTGGAAGAAGGCGTTCGCCAGGCTTACGAAGAGGGATGTCTTCGCAAGTCGGTTTGCGATCCATTCACCAGAACGAATACAAAAGACAACACACCGGCCATTATCCACATGGATATCGTTCCCGGCAATCAATTAAAAATAACCGCTATGCCCAAAGGCGGAGGCAGTGAAAACATGAGCCAGGCCAGAATGCTGACACCGTCTTCGGGAATTGAAGGCATTAAATCCTTTGTTCTGGAAACCGTGGAGAAAGCAGGCGCAAATCCCTGCCCGCCGATTATCGTGGGTGTCGGTATTGGCGGTTCGCTCGAACAGGCCTGCATTCTGGCTAAAAAAGCGCTGCTTCGTCCGGTGGGAACAAGGAACAACAACGATGATCGTCTGGCGCAAATGGAAAGCGAGCTTTTTGAAAAAATCAACGCCCTGGGAATTGGTCCAGCGGGCTTGGGCGGCAGGGTTACCGCTCTGTCTGTTTCCGTGGAAATGACGCCCTGTCACATTGCTTCGCTTCCGGTAGCCGTCAACATCCAGTGCCATGTAGCCCGGCATCAGGAAAAAATTCTATGACCGATGCAAACGCTGCACAGGAAAACAAATACATTCACCTCCAGACCCCTTTATCCGCCGATGCTTGCGAGTCCCTCCGGGCAGGCGATATGGTCCTTTTGAGCGGTGAAGTGTACACAGCGCGCGATGCGGCTCATCGCCGGATGTTTGAAGCGATCAACAGGGGTTACCCGCTTCCGATCGACTTGAAGACCGCGACCATTTTTTATGCCGCACCGTCTCCGACTCCTGTGGGAAAAGTCATCGGGTCCATCGGCCCGACGACCAGCTATCGGATGGATATTTTCACGCCCTTATTAATTGAAAACGGTTTACGGGGCATGATCGGCAAAGGCGATCGCTCACCCGAAGTCGTTGAAGCCATTAAGAAATATGGCGCGGTATATTTTGGCGCTATCGGCGGAATTGCTGCTCTCACAGCCCGGTGTGTAAAAAGAGTGGAGCTTGTTGCTTATGAAGACCTGGGACCGGAAGCTATTCGAAAACTGACTATCGTTGACATGCCTCTGATAGTCATCAATGATGTGCAGGGAAACGATTTATATCAGTCAGAACAGAGCAAGTGGCGTATCCTATTGTAATACCAATCAATTTACAAATTTAAGAAAAGATATTGACTCGAAAAACCATCTATATTATGGAGGATGGTCATTTTGTGTAACGTTTATGAAGGAGAATTAGGTACATGATAGAAGTGAGATGGCATGGCCGGGGCGGTCAGGGAGCGGTAACTTCGGTTGAATTGCTGGCAGTGTCGGCAATTGCGGCTGGAAAATTTGCTCAGGGATTTCCCAGTTTCGGCCCGGAAAGAAGAGGGGCGCCCGTAGCGGCGTTCACCCGCATTGATGACAAGAAAATCAACGTCCGTTCGGGTATTTATGAACCAGATGTCGTTCTGGTGCTGGATTCCAGTCTGATTGGTCTGGTCAACGTCACCGACGGATTAAAACCCGATGGAAAATTAATCGTCAACACACCAAAATCACCCGAAGAAATCCGCAAGGAGTTGAACTTCAACGGCACGGTCGCCACGGTGGACGGTACCGGCATCGCACGCAAGGAAATGGGCGTTCCCATCGCCAACACAACCATGATCGGCGCACTGCTTAAAGTCATCGGCGTCATGGAACTCGACGCGATGAAAGATGCCATCGATCACCGGTTCGGCAGAATCGCCCAGAAGAACCTCAATGCAATGAAGCGGGCTTACGACGAAATTCAAATAATCAATTAAGAGGTAGATATGACATTGAAAACATGGCGGGAACTTCCCATCGGCTGTGTTGTGTCCGAACCGGGCAGTGCCAGCGAGTACCACACGGGCAGCTGGCGGTCGCAACGGCCCATCTGGGACAACACAAAATGCATCAAGTGCGGCATCTGTTACGTCTTTTGCCCCGAAGGATGCGTACAGCAGAGCGAAGATGGATTTTTTACAGCGAATTTGGATTATTGCAAGGGATGCGGCATCTGTTCACACGAATGCTGGCCCCGAGCGATAAAGATGGTCGAGGAGGGATAACATGGGCAAACGCATAGGTATGGAAGTGGCAGTTGCCGTTGCGGAAGCTGTGGGACTTTGCAACATCGACATGGCGGCCGTTTATCCCATCACCCCTCAGTCGCATATTGCGGAGCACCTTTCGGATCTGGTCGCGGACGGACATGTTGACTGCGAATTTGTGACGGTGGAATCCGAACATTCAGCGATGAGCGCGGTCATCGGCGCGTCCGGCACGGGCGCTCGTTCTTATACGGCAACAAGCTCACAGGGATTGATGCTGATGCACGAACTTCTGCCGATCGCTTCGGCGATGCGGCTGCCGATCGTCATGGGCATTGCCAACCGCGCGGTCTCCGGTCCGCTCAACATTTTGAATGATCATTCCGACATTATGCCGCAACGCGACGCCGGCTGGATCGCCATTTTTGTGGAAAATGCCCAGGAAGCGGTCGATCTGTCGATTGCGGCGTTTAAAATCGCCGAACACAAAGACGTGATGCTGCCGGTCAGCATCAATATCGATGGTTTCCAGCTCACCCACATGGTCGAACCTTTTGAAATGCCGACGCAAGAAGAAGTCAACGAATTCCTGCCGCCCTTTGTGCCGCATGCCACGCTGCATCCGGCCAAACCGGTAACGATGGGCGCGTTTGCAATGTCGGATTATTTCACCGAAATCATGAAGGCCAAGGATGAAGCTGTCAAGGATTCCAAGAAAGTTGTTCAGCAGGTTTTCGACGAATGGGGCAAGAAGTTCGGCCGTCCCTACAAGCTGGTGGAAACTTATCTGGCCGAAGATGCCGATATTCTGATGCTGACGATGGGTTCCATGGGCGAAACCGCGCAAATGGCCATTGACGAACTGCGTGCCAAAGGCGTGAAAGCGGGACTGGTCAAATTGAGACTCTGGCGGCCCTTCCCGTTTGAAGAGCTCAAAGCCGTCATTAAAAATACCAAGAAACTGATTGTCACCGACCGCGCCGTCTCGTTCGGCGGCCCCGGCGGTCCCGTCTTTTCGGAAATCAAGTCGGCCATGTATGCCGAAGCTCAGCGTCCGCTGATTTACAATTACATCATCGGTCTGGGCGGACGCGACGTGCAGGTCAAAGAATTTGTCGGCATGTTCGAACAAGTGCTGGCCGACACCGACAACAAGGCGGCGGACACCTATGAATTCTGGGGGGTGAGAGAATAATGCATAACGTAGAAAATTTTGATTTATTTGCCCCGAGGCTGATTAATAAGCAGGAATTATTATCTCCGGGCCATCGCGCCTGTTCCGGTTGTGCCGAGGCGCTGGCTGTCCGGTTGATGGCGAAGGCGCTGGGAGAAAATACCGTCATCGCCTCCGCGACCGGTTGTATGGAAATTATCTCCAGTATGTTCCCGACCACGGCGTGGCGGGTGCCCTGGGTACATGTAGCGTTTGAAAATGCGGCGGCTGTGGCCTCCGGTGTTGAAGCCGGTCTTAAAGCGCTTCGCCGGAAAGGCAAGGTGGACGACCGTTATGTCAAAGTGGTCGGCATGGCCGGTGACGGCGGCACGATGGACATCGGCTTTCAGGCGCTTTCCGGTGCAATGGAACGCGGGCATGATATGATTTATGTCTGCTTCGACAATGAAGCTTACATGAACACGGGTATTCAGCGCTCCAGCGGCACACCGATGGGCGCATCCACCACCACGGCTCCTGCCGGCAAGGTCAGCATGGGCCAGAAAACCTGGAAAAAGAACATGCCGGAAATTATGGCCGCGCATAATATTCCTTATGTCGCCACCGCCTGTACCAGCTATCCGCTGGATTTTATCCGCAAGATAGAAAAGGCCAAAAGTATCAAGGGGCCTTCCTATATCCATTGTTTCTCTGTTTGTCCGACAGGCTGGCGTACACCGTCGCATACGGCTATCTCCATGGGACGCCTGGCCGTCGAAACGGGTGTGTTTCCTCTATTTGAAGTGGAAAACGGGCATTACCGTCTTTCTCCGGATATGCCGAAAAAGCTCAAGCCGATCAAAGATTACTTCAAGCCCCAGGGGCGCTTCCGTCACCTGACTCCGGATGAAATCGACATGATTCAGGAAAAAGTGACTACCGAGTTTAATAAACTTGTGGAAAAAGCCAAGTTTCTTAAAACAGGCAATGAATAACGGGGCTTACCCCTAATGAATACCGAGGTGAACAAAGCATGACAAACGTCAGTGAAATTAAGCAAAAAACAAAGCAAATCATTAAAAGGCACAAAAGCGAAAAAAGTGCGTTGATTGCCGTGTTGCAGGATATTCAGGAGACCTTCAATTATCTTCCGAAGGAAGCCTTGAAGACAGCATCCACTGTGATGAATGTGCCTTTCAGTCGGGTATATGAAGCGGCCACGTTTTACACCGCTTTCAGTTTGAAGCCGCGCGGTAAGCACATTGTCAAAATCTGCAAGGGAACGGCCTGCCATGTTCGCGGCGCGGCTATTCTGCAGGACCGTTTTGAAACCACACTGGGAATCAAACCGGGCGAAACCACGAAAGACGGCAATTTCTCGCTCGAAACCGTAAACTGTGTGGGCGCCTGCGCACTGGGTCCCGTCGTGGTGATCAATACCGACTACCACGGACAGGTCACCATTAACAAAGTAGATAAAATCATTAAAAAGATCAATAATGAAGAGGGGGTGCAGTCATGACCGAAAATCCCGATACTCAAGCCCTCCAGATAATGGATAATTTGACCCTGTATTACGGCCCCAAGAAAAAGTTTGTCGCGATTTGCGCCGGCACCGGTTGCCGCGCTACCGGCAGTCTCAAGGTGAAAGAGGCTCTTGAGGCCGAGCTGAAAAAACAAAACATGAACGACGTGGATGTGCTGGCCACCGGATGCCTGGGATTCTGTGAAAAAGGTCCCATGGTCGTGATCAATCCGGACAAGTATTTTTATCAGCATGTGAAAGTCGAAGACGTTCCCGAAATTGTCGAAAAAACAGTGGCCAAAGGCGAAGTGATCAGCCGGCTTCTCTACCGGCATCCGGAAACGCAAAAAACCCTGTATCGTGAAGACGACCTGCCTTTTTACAAGAAACAGAACCGCGTGGTCTTTGGACAAAACGGCATGCTTGATCCGTCACGAATCGAGGCTTATTTCAATATCAACGGCTATCAGGCGCTGGCCAAGGTCCTATCCGAAATGACTCCGGACGCCGTGATCAGCGAAGTGAAGAAAGCGGGCCTCAGAGGCCGCGGCGGCGGCGGGTTTCACGCGGCTGTCAAGTGGGAAGGGGTGCGCAGGGCACACGGCGATCCCAAATACGTCATCGCCAACGGCGACGAAGGCGATCCCGGCGCTTATATGGACCGCAGCCTCATGGAAGGCAATCCCCACAGCGTCATCGAAGGCATGATCATCGGTGCTTACGCCGTTGGAGCGCATGAAGGCTATATTTACGTCCGCAATGAATATCCTCTGGCCGTGGAGCATCTGACCATCGCCATCGAGGCAGCCAGAGAAAACGGCCTTTTAGGGAAAAACATCCTGGGCACGGATTTCTCGTTTGATATTCACATCAACAAGGGCGCGGGCGCATTCGTCTGCGGTGAATCCTCCGCATTATTTGCTTCAATCGAAGGCCGCGCCGGCGAACCGCGCGCCAAATACGTCCACGCGGTGGAAAAGGGCCTGTACGACAAGCCCACCGTCCTCAACAACGTGGAAACCTGGGCTAACGTACCGCTCATTATCAATAATGGCGCGGACTGGTATGCGTCCATCGGAACGGAAGGGTCCAAGGGAACGAAAATCTTTTCGCTGGTCGGCAAGATCAACAACACGGGTCTCATCGAAGTCCCGATGGGCACCACCCTTTACGAAATCATCTACGACATGGGCGGCGGTATTACCAATGGCCGCAAGTTCAAAGCCGTACAGACCGGCGGTCCGTCCGGCGGCTGCATTCCGGAGAGCCTGCTGGACATTCCTGTTGATTTCGACAAGCTCTATGAAGTCGGCTCCATGATGGGCTCCGGCGGCATGATCGTCATGGATGATCAATCCTGCATGGTCGACGTCGCCCGGTACTTCCTGGAGTTTCTCAAAGAAGAATCCTGCGGCAAGTGCGTACCCTGCCGTGAAGGCATTCGCCGCATGAGCGATATTCTGGAAGACATTTGCGCCGGGAAGGGCCGGGAGGGCGACATCGAACTGCTGGAGAGCATGTCTTCAGCGATCGCCGACGGTTCGCTTTGCGCGCTGGGCGGATCCGCTCCCAACCCGGTTCTGAGCACGATTCGCTACTTCCGCGACGAATATGAAGCACACATCAAAGAGCATCGCTGTCCGGCGGGCGTCTGCAAGGCGCTTATCACCTACAGCATCGACGCGGAAAAGTGCACCGGATGCGGCGTGTGCGTCAAGGTTTGCGCGACTCAGGCGATTACCGGCGAAAAGAAGAAAGCTCACATCATTGACAAAGAAAAATGCACCCGTTGCGGCGCCTGTATCCAGAGCTGCAAATTCGATGCAATCAACGTGAAGTAGAGGTGGAAGACATCATGGTAAATATGATTATTGACGGAAAAAACGTATCAGCAAAGAAAGGCACGATGCTTCTGGAAGCGATCCGGGGCGCGGGCATTTCAGTCCCCACCCTCTGCGTGCATGAATCCGTATCCCGCTCCGGCGCCTGCCGGCTTTGTGTGGTGGAAATCAAAAAAGGCAACCGGACCCGGATTGTCACCTCCTGCCTCTATGGCGTGGAAGAAGGCCTTCTGGTCGATACTCAAAGCCCCCGGGTTGTCAATGTGCGGAAGCTTGTCATGGAACTGCTTCTGGCGCGCTGCCCCGAATCCGACCTTCTGCAGAAGATGGCTAAAGACATGGGCGTAGAACCTCAAGCTCGCTATGCCATCGATACGGACACGGGTAAGTGCATTTTGTGCCGCTCCTGTGTGCGCGTCTGTGAAGAAGTGGTCGGCGTGAGTGCCATTGGATTGTTTTCCCGCGGGTCTTATAAACAGGTGGGCACACCGTATAATGAAAAATCGGACGTCTGCATCGGTTGCGGCGCCTGCGTTTATGTCTGCCCGACCGGCCACATCGAAATGATCTCTACTGGCGACAAACGTAAAATCTGGGGGCGCACTTTCAAAATGCAGGCCTGCTCCAAATGCGGCAAGCATTTCGCCCCGGTCGATCAGCTTAAATTCATCAGCAAGAAGACCGGCACGTCCATGGAGAATCTGACTGTCTGCACGGAATGCCGATAGTCCTGAGCTCCAGCAAACCTTAAGATCCAATTAATCAAGAGCCCGACTTTATTTCCAGGTCGGGTTCTTTTTCAATAAGGCCGGGCACCGTGCGGTGTTCAGATCTTTTTGCCTTTTGACACATTTGAACAAAATATGATACCTTTCCTCACAGAAATTAGCAATTTAAGGAATATTGACCATCAATAAGATATTCGGCAATACATCGGGACTCGGCGCCCAGCAAATAAAATCTCTGGAACGATTATACCGCCGGGGTGTTCCGCCGGAAAATATCATCAGCAACGATCTGGCTCGGGAAGTATCCGTGATTTCCGGCGAGCTTAACCGCCAGATTGGGTTGTTGATCAATCGCAAGGGCGAGATCATCATGATCATCCTGGGCGATCACAAAGGCATCTTCATCCCCAGTCTGGACTTCTTCCGGGCGGCGTCCACCCGCTTCAAAGGCCTCCGTCTGATCCATACTCATCTGGCAGGTGAAGAACTGTCACCGGAAGACCTCACGGATTTATCGCACCTGCGGCTGGATCTGATCGGCGCACTGCAGGTGCGCGAAGACGCAACTCCCGGCAAACTCCACTGGGCGCACCTGATTCCCGAAAATCCGCGGGGCGACTACTGGCTGATCCATGATCCCCAGGAACCGCACCGTCTGGAGCTCAATTTTGTGTCATTTATCGCCGCGCTGGAAGATGAGTTTGCCCGGCGGCAAAAAACGCGTAAAATTGAAGCTGCGGAAAAAGCCATTCTTGTGCGGGTGGAAAAAAACCCTCTCGCCGGCGCGGAAGCATCCCTGGAAGAACTGCGGCAATTGTCTAAAACCTGCGGGGTGGAAGTGTTTGACACTCAGATCCAGTACAGACCCCAGATCGACCCCAAATACGTGGTTGGCCGGGGGAAACTTGCGGACATTGATCTCCGGGCCACGCAAATCGGGGCCAATCTGCTGATCTTTGATCATGAACTCTCTCCCGCACAGGTACGCTCTATCAGTGATTTTACCGGATTGAAAATAATCGACCGGACACAGGTTATTCTGGACATCTTCGCACACCGGGCTCACTCACGCGAAGGCAAAATTCAGGTGGAACTGGCCCAGCTTAAATATCTGCTGCCACGCCTGATGCATAAAGATACATCTCTGTCCCGACTGGCAGGCGGAATCGGAGGCGTGGGTCCCGGCGAAACGAAACTGGAAATCGACCGTCGGAGGGTTCGCGAACGCATTACCCGCCTGGAAAAAGATTTAAAAACCATTGCCAAATCGCGGGGCCAGCGGCGCGGACGGAGAGAAAAAACCGGCTTACCGGTGATTTCCATCGTCGGTTACACCAACGCCGGAAAATCCACGCTCCTCAATACGTTGACCCAAAGCACCGTTCTGGCAGAAGATAAACTCTTCGCCACTCTGGACACAAAAAGTGCCCGCCTGCGTTTTCCGCAGGACACCGAGGCCATCATCACGGATACAGTCGGTTTTATCCGCAATCTTCCCAGAGAACTGATGAGCGCTTTTCGGGCCACGCTCGATGAACTGAATGAAGCGGATTTACTGCTTCACGTGATTGATATCAGCAGCGAGCAGTTTGAAGAACAGATCGCCGCCGTTGAAAAAATACTCGAAGAGCTGGATATCGCTGATAAACCAACGATTCGTGTTTTAAATAAGGCGGATCGCTTTGTGGATCAAGATATTCTGAATACTCTGAGCCGGCGTTTTGATGCCGTAGCCGTCTCCGCCCTGGATAAAACCTCCCTCTGGGGGCTTCTGGAAAGAATAGAAACGGCATTGCCCAATACCAACTTTTCAGGACGGCCATTTTATGCTAGGAATAAAAGGTTAGACGACGAGAGCATTGAAAGCTAAGGTTTTATAAAGATCATGATGGTTTTGCGCATAGCGATTATTCTGACCGCGATCGTTTTTTCAACCCCTCTGCCGGCCGCTGAAAAAGTGATCACGATCGTTCACACCAACGACATGCATTCACATTTGCAGGGATTTTCGCCGGAAGTCGACTACCAGCCATTCAAAAACAATACGGACAAAACCATGGGAGGCTGGGCGCGCGTCGCCACCGTCATCAACCAAACCAAAAAAACCAGAAAAAATCCCGTCCTGGTTGTAGACGCGGGGGATTTTACAATGGGTTCGCTTTTCCATATGTTGATCCGCGAGGAAGCCTTTGAATTGCGCCTTTTGAAGGCCATGGGTTATGATGCCGTCACCCTGGGCAATCACGAATTTGATCTCAAACCCGCGGGACTGGCCACCATTCTCAGGACGGCCAAGGCCAAAAATGGTCTGCCCCGGATCGTCTCAGCCAATGCCGTTTTTGAAAAAGGGAATCCAAAATTATCGTCTCTGGAACAGGCTTTTTCCGAAACAGGCGTTGCCCCTTATATCATTTTGCAGCGCGATGGACTGAAGATCGGCATTTTCGGCATTCTGGGGAAAGACGCGGTAGAGGTCTCCCCGTTCGCCAAACCCATGACCTTTCTTGATCCCGTGACTACAGCAAAAAATATGGTCAATAAGCTGCGCAACGAGGAAAAGGTGGATGTAGTGATCTGCCTGTCGCACGGAGGACTGCGTGACAACCCCAAACTGTCGGAAGATAAGCTTCTGGCTGAGAATGTTCCGGGCATTGACGTGATTATCAGCGGGCATTCCCATACCAAACTGGATAAGCCCCTGATCGCAGGCGGCGCCATCATCGTTCAGGCCTGGTGTTACGGCAAACAGGTCGGAATCCTGGACATTGCCTGGAACCAGGGCAAAGTAACCCTGAAAAACTATACGGCTGTTGCCGTAAACAGTTCCATAACCGGTGACCCGGTGATTCAAAATATGATCGATGGATTCAAGAAGGTCATTGATGCGGAACTGCTTGGTCCCGACGGGATGTCCTATGATCAGGTCATCGCTGAAACAAAATGGGATTTAACAAACAGGGCAGAAGAATCCCCCCTGGGCAACATGATTGCCGATTCCATCCGCTGGTATGTCAATTCGGTGGATTCCGATAAGAACGATCCGCAAAGCCGGGTCAGGGTTGCTGTTGAATCCAACGGGATCATCCGCGATGATCTGCTTAAAGGCACTACCGGCCAGGTCATCCTGGGCGACCTGATCCGAACTTTTCCGCTGGGAATCGGTATTGACGATACCATCGCCTATCCGCTCATTTCGTTTTACCTATACGGCTATGAAATCAAAAGGGCTCTGGAAATTCTAACCAGCATAAGACCGATTAAGGGTGATAATTATTTTCTCCAGATTTCCGGGTTGAAGTTCACATACAATCCGCACAGGATGATTTTTGACCGGGTGACCGGTATTGAATTAGGCTCTGAAGAAGAAGGGTATCAGCCGCTGGATTATGGTAATTCCAATCAGCAGCTTTATCGGGTGGCCGCCAACATCTACAACGCATCCTTCTTGAAAATGGTCGGCGGTTTCACCTATTCCATGCTTGAAATCATACCGAAGGATAAGACCGGACGGCCTATCGAAAAACTGGCGGATGCGCGGGTGGACGGTAACCGATCTCAACCGGGTATTCAGGAACTCAAGGAGTGGCAGGGGCTTATTAAATATGTTCGCGCGTTCCCCGACAAGGACGGCAATGGCATCCCGGATATTCCGGAAAAATACAGGGGCAAACTGGGTCGAATCGTGGATACCCCCAGCTGGAATCCGGTCAATCTCCTCTCAAAGCCCGCTGCACCGACAAGGATCGCGGTGGCGGCTGCAGGCTTTTTTTTGATATTGATTGTTGCAATAATTATTTTTTTGAAAAAAAGAGGCTCAAGGAAAAAGGTGCAAAGATAGCAAAAGGGATTCCTGAAATCACCCGTCCGGCATTCGCCGGATTCCGCGCTTCGCGCTTCACCTATAGCCAAAATACCTGGAGTTTTTTATGAACAAAGATTACATTGAAATCCGCTGGCACGGACGGGGCGGCCAGGGCGCAATCACCGCGGCAAAGATTGTGGCCGGCGCAGCTTTCACCAGAGGCTATGCGGGTGTGGTCATGGCGCCAACCTTCGGCACCGAACGAAGAGGCGCACCGGTAATGACGTCGCTCAAAATTTCCAAGACAAAAATCTACGACTTATCCCCGATTGAAACACCGGACATCGTCGTTGTCCTTGATCATCTGCTGCTTAAAGAAGCCGACGTCACGCACGGCTTGAAAGCAGGCGGCATTATCGTTCTAAACACCCCGATGGCCAACGAGTCGTATCATTTTAAAAATTACAAACTGTTCACAGCTGACATCACGGCCATTTCGGTGGAAGCGGGACTTCCGCACGGCATGGTAAACACCGGAATCATCGGGTCGCTGGAGAAAGCCACAAATCTTCTGGGCATCGATATCCTGCTGAAAGGCATTGAAGAAGAATTCAGTACCCGGAAGCCTCAGAAGAACTCACTTGCGGCCAGCATCGCCTACGAGCGAACCGTGACGGGAGGTTAAAAATGGGAACTCGCAATTATCGAAGAAAAACATCACACAGCGAACACGGGCCGGGCGACGGCGGGAGAACCGGTTCATGGCGGGTGGAGCGGCCGGTTTTTGACCGGAGCCTCTGCATTCCATGCAAACGAAATAAAGAAGCCTGCTTTATCTGCTGGCTCTTCTGTCCGGAGATCGTCATTTCCCGGACTATTCCGCCCACAGTAAATCTGGAATTCTGCAAAGGATGCGGCATCTGCGCCGAGGAATGCCCCACCAAAGCCATTACGATGGTCGACGAAGCAAAATTCCTCGAAGAAAACAAGGAAAAGGAGTAGACGCCATGCATATCATTGAAGACGGAAACGCAGCAGCCGCTCTGGGCGTCAAACTCTGCCGCGCCAATGTAATCGCGGCTTATCCCATCACCCCGCAGACGCCACTCACCGAAAAACTTTCCGAGTATGTGGAATCCGGCGAAATGAAGGCCGAATATATTCCGGTGGAAAGCGAACATTCCGCTCTGGCCGTCTGCATCGCCGCATCGTCGGCGGGTGCCCGGGCCTTTACCGCTACCAGCGCCAATGGCCTGCTATACATGCACGAACAGGTCCAGTGGGCATCCGGCGCCAGATTGCCGATTGTGATGTGTGTGGTCAACCGGGCGGTAGGAGCTCCCTGGAACGTATGGAACGATCAGCAGGATTCCATTTCCCAGCGTGACACCGGCTGGATCCAGATTTATTGTTCCGATCACCAGCAAATCATCGACACGGTCATCAAGGCTTACTGGATTGCAGAAAAAGTCAGTATTCCCATCATGGTCTGCTACGACGGATACATTCTGTCGCACACCTTCATGCCGTTTGATCTGCCGGACCATGCAAAAGTTGACGAATATCTTCCCCCGTTCCGGCCGGATTATGCGCTCAATCCCGATGAACCGGCCAATCTCAATACCGTCACCCTGCCGGATGTCCGTGTGGACGTTAAAGGCGAACTGGCTCACGGCTACATGGAAATCCGTTACCTGCTGCAGGAAGATCTGCGCAAAACGATTGCCGTGGCAGCCGAGGCGGAAAAGCGATTTGCCGAAGTTTTCGGCCGGACAGAAAATCCCTACGTGGAACCCTACCGCTGCGATGATGCGGACTTTGTCGCCGTCGGCCTCGGTTCCATCACCTATCAGTTGCGTGTTTCCGTAGACCTTTTGAGAAAAGAAGGCATTAAAGTCGGTGTGATGGGCGTACGTTTCTACCGGCCGTTCCCCGATGAAGCCATTGCCTCGGCCTTAAAGGGAAGAAAGGGCGTTATTGTCTTTGAAAAGGCTTTAAGCTACGGGTACGAAGGCGCGCTGGTATCAGATTTGAAGTCCGCGCTTTATGAACATCTGGCCGGTACAGGTTCGCTTCCTCCGGTGCAGAATTTTATTGCGGGAATCGGCGGACGTGACATCCATACCCAGGATTTGACCAATACCCTGAGGGCCGCCACTCAAGGTCGAGTTTCCAAAGAGCCCGTGTGGATCGGGCTCAAGTTATAGGAGAAAATCATGCAGGCAAAAACCAGCATTTTAAGTTTACCAACCGAGGAATTCGTTCATCCGGGAACAAGAGCATGCACCGGCTGTGGTCTGTCCATCGCCTACCGGGTAGGTCTCAAAGCCCTGGGTAAAGACACAATTTTAATCGTACCGCCAAGCTGCCTGACTGTCCTGCAGGGACTTTTTCCTGTGGCCTCAACAAAACTACCCAGTTTAAACGTAACCTTTGCCTCCACGGCCGCCGCCGCAACGGGAATTCTCGCCACTCTCAAGGCACAAGGCAACACTCATACGACGGTCGCCGCCTGGGCGGGAGACGGCGGTACCAGCGATATCGGTTTGCAGGCCTTGTCCGGCGCGGCGGAACGCGGTGATAACTTCATTTATTTCTGTTACGACAATGAAGGCTACATGAACACCGGCGTTCAGCGCTCCGGAACCACCCCGATCGGCGCCATTACCGCCAATACGCCGTTTAAAGGCAAACTCCAGCAAAAGAAGGATGTTCCTGCCATCATGGCGGCTCATAATTTAAGTTATGTCGCAGCCTGCTCCGCAGCTTATCCTCTCGATCTTTACGACAAGATTCTCAGATGCAGGGATCTACCCGGCACAAAATATTTTCATATTCATATTCCCTGTCCCCCGGGCTGGGGTTATGATCCGCGCTACGGCATCAAGATCGGAAGGCTTGCCGTCGAAACCGGGTATTACGATCTTTACGAAATCATGAACGGCGAATTCCGTCTGACCGCCGCTTCCGAAAAACTGGTGGAAAAAAGAAAACTGGTTCCGGTGCGCGAATATTTCCGCGCCCAGTCGCGCTTTAAAATTCTGTCCGAAGAGCAAATCGCGGAAATTCAGAAACAGATCGACGAGAAATGGGCAAAGTATTACAAAAAAGATGAGTCGTAAAAACCGGGGGGATGGCGCTGCCTTCCCCCCGTCTATCCCCCGTTTATCTTTTCTCCTGACAATTTTTTATTCACCCGTTTATCCGTGACAACCCTCTGAGATGAAGATTGTCTTGACATGCCCGTGAGAGTTTTTGTAGGATAAAAACCAACAGGCAATCTTTCATCGCACACGATACAGATTTTTCACATTCTATTTCACATTTGAAGCGGAAAAGAATTATGTTTGAAATACCCGAGCAGATAATTCATGAGGCCGTAAATGGCGAAACCATGATCGTCAAGCTTGATACCGGCAACTATTACAGCCTGAACACCACCGGTGGTGAGGTGTGGACGCTGATCGAAAAAGGCGCCTCGGAAAGTCAAATTCTTACCCGGATCGCCGAGCTTTACGGAATCGATCAAAACACCGCCACGGAAACGATAAAATCGTTTC
The DNA here is from genome assembly GCA_963682015.1 of Smithellaceae bacterium. GTDB lineage: Bacteria > Desulfobacterota > Syntrophia > Syntrophales > Smithellaceae > UBA8904. The sequence goes on from OY820932.1 coordinate 2,174,331, forward strand.
TTAACCATCTCATCCAGGAAGGGCTGATCTTTCCGGATGGAGTCTCACGGGATGCAGGCGCAGGCCTTCTATCCGGCACAATCACAAATCAAACAAATTCGTTTGAGCCGCCGCTTCTTCAAAAGTATTCCGATATGCAGGAACTGCTGATCCTTGATCCGATCCATGAGGTCAGCGAAGCCGGATGGCCAAACCCCAAATCGGGCAGCAAGCACAACGAATAACGGGGAAACCCCGAAGTCCGCTTTTTTCAGAGGGCTCAGTGGAAACCAACGCGATTCTTGAATCTTATTTTCGTTCCGTCTGGAAAATTTTTATAGGATCGCAACAATCAAGCGACAAAGCCGTCACCAGACGTTTTTCACTGCTTGGTCAGATTCTGGAAGTCGTCTTTTCCAATAAACAACTCATGCCTTACATCACGCCGGCCCTGGAACATCTTGCCGACACCACCGCAGGTAACTCCAAACTTACGGTTTGTGTATGGGATGATGTTACAACCTGTTCGGTAATGCCGCCGCCGCCCTGGATTGGACACGCATTGAAGGATCACCGGGGGCACATCGAAGGCCTCTATACAAACCGCGGAGATATCCGGGGATTCAATCAAAACAGAATCAAAGCGGCCTACAACTGGTCCGCGGGTTCGCTCAGCATGTACGACCCCGATCAACAAATCGCTCTTTACTGGACCAGAGACGCCCGAACGCTCCCGGCCTATGAAACAAGCGCTCCTTTAAGATCGATCTTGAACTGGTGGGCTGAAGAACGTGGCTGCCATTTTGCCCATGGGGCCGCGGTTGGAACTGTCCACGGCGTCGTGCTGCTCGCCGGCAAGGGAGGGTCCGGCAAATCAACCGCGGCCCTGGCGGCCCTTAACCACGGACTGAGCTATATCAGCGACGATTACTGCCTCGTTGCACCTGAGCCTACGCCTACAGCCCACTGTGTTTTTTCTTCGGCAAAAGTTGATCCAGGCAGTGTTTCCCGGTTGGATCATCTTGCCAAGGCATGCAGCACGGCCGGCAACCCGGATGATGAAAAAACCGTGTTATTTCTTTATCCGCATTTTGCCGGTCAAATCTCAAGGAACCAACCGCTTCGCGCCATCCTGCTGCCCAGAATCACCGGCAAACCGGATTCTGCCCTGAGCCCCGCATCGCGGGCAGAATGCATCAAGGCCCTTACGGTAAGCATGATGTGCCAGTTTCCCGGCGCAGGTAAAAAAGCAGCGGATATGATGATCCGGCTGGCCGATGCTTTGCCCTGTTATACTCTGGATTTTGGCACCGATCTGACGCAGGCACCGGATATCATCAGCAGTTTACTGAAACAGAAAGAGAGCACTCATTCATGAAAATTCTGATCATCAGCCCTTTTACCCCTTATCCTCCCGATTCCGGCGGAAGAATCCGTCAGTGGGAATTGATAAAATATCTAGGCGAACGGCATGATGTGAGCCTTGCCTTCTTCATCAATAAAGGCGAAGAAAAGATTTTAGACGGCGCTTTTGAAGGCATTTGTTCCAGCGTATCCATGATCACCCATGAGGGAGACGGGACACTGTCAGGGCCTCAGGGTTTACCCTGGCCGATGCGGGCCTACGGCGTTGAACGAATGCGGTCGCTGCTTCAGAAACTTTCTCAGAACCATTTCGATCTGCTGATCACGGAATTTATATACATGGCGCAGCATCGAACTCTGTTCAACATCCCGGCCGTGCTTCACGAGCATAACATCGAGTCCTCCATTTTCAAGCAATACTCGGAGCTTCCGGGCATTCAGGACATGGAAATTTTCGGCATTAAAAAGGGTGCTCTTTTCTGGAAAGCAACCTGGATGCTGATGCGAGAATATGAAAGCAAGACATGGCCATTGTTCGATCTCCGCATAACCGTGAGCGGACTTGACCAGGAAGAAATGGCTTCGCGCTGTCCGGACGGGAAAGCCATCATCGCGGAGAACGGAGCGGATATCAAATCGATAAACATGCTTCCGGTCAATCGCACCAAAAAAATACTCTTTGTTGGCACCATGAATTACTTCCCGAACGAGGACGGGGCTTTATTTATGGTTCAATCCATCATCCCGCACCTCTGGCGCCTTGATCCTTCCATTCGGTTATGCATCGCCGGCAGAAACATACCGCGCCGGATCCTCGCTTTCGCAGCGGATCCCAGAATAGAGATGATCTCTGACGCTCCCGATATCCAGGAAGTGGCAAAAGACTGCTCCCTGTCGGTGGTACCTTTGAGGCTGGGGGGAGGAACGCGAATCAAGATCCTCGAATCATTTGCAATGGGTCTTCCTGTGGTCTCCACGGCCAAAGGCTGCGAGGGACTGGCGGCGGAAGACGGGCGTCATCTTTTCATCCGGGATGATCCTGAGGCCTTTGCCGCCGCCGTATTCAGGGTTTTAAACGATCCAGCTCTCGCCGATACGCTTCGGCAAAACGGTCGCAGGCTGGCGGAGGCACGATATGACTGGCACAAGATATTCGAAGCAGCGGAGGAAAAAATGCTTCCGCTGGTTCGATAACCCGCACCAGGAAAAGAAAACATCCCATGAATGAAAACACATTAATCAGCGTGATCATCCCCGTTTACAACGGGGAACGTTATCTTTCCGGAGCAATAGAAAGCGTACTGATACAGGAATACAGGCCCTGCGAGATCATTGCGGTCAATGATGGATCAACGGATCAAACGGAAGAAATCCTCCGCTCTTATCCGGATGTCCGGTATTTTTCCCAACAGAAACAGGGAGCATCCTCGGCGCGTAACAGCGGCGTCCGACGTTCGAAAGGGCATTTTCTGGCCTTTCTGGATGCGGATGATTTGTGGACTCAAGATAAACTTCAATGTCAAATGGCGTTGTTCGCTGATCAGCCGGATCTGGACATGGCCTTCGGACACGTGGAGCAGTTTTACAGCCCGGAACTCGCAGACTCCTTAAAGGACAGATATTCTCTCTCACCGGGTTCCATGCCGGGATATGTTCCAGGAACCATGCTTATCCGCAAAAGCGCCTTTTTACAGGTCGGACTTTTCGATACCGGATTCCGGATCGGGGAATTCATCGACTGGTATTCCAGGGCATTGGATATGGGACTCAAAGGTATCGTTTCGCCTCACCTCCTGTTGAAAAGACGCATCCATGACGCGAATACCGGGATCAGAGAGCGGGATTATCGCCAGGATTATCTTCGTGTCCTGAAGACATCTCTGGACCGGAGAAGACACAAGACCAGTTGAACATAAAAAACTGCAATTGTATGAATTGTGAAAAAGGATATTTCTGGCCGACACCCGAGCAGGAGTTATTACTGAAAGCAGCAATTCTTCAGGGGGATGACGCCATCGAAGCCTGGAAGAACTGGGCCGCCGCCATCAATTTCGATTTGCTGGACTCCGGCTCCCAGCGTCTTCTTCCCCTGCTGTACAGAAACCTTGTGAATCAAAACATTCATCATCCCGTGCTTGACGTTTACAAGGGCTTCTACCGCATGACCTGGTACAAGAACCGTCTTCTTTGCCATAAGATTGTCGATGTGCTGCGTCTGCTTGAATCCCACGGAATTCAACCTCTCCTGATGAAAGGAGCGGTTCTGGCGGATGTATATTACGGGGACTGGGCACTGCGGCCGATGAACGACTTTGACCTGCTGGTGCCCGAAGAAGATGCCCTGAAAATCGTTGATCTTCTATGCAGCTCCGGCTGGAAGCCCGCCGCCGCGATGCCCGATGAATCAGACCTGAAAACCACCCATGCCTGCACTCTTGTCGATTCTTCAGGTATTGAATTTGATCTTCACTGGCGAATCCTGCATGAATCGGGTTTAAAAGAGATGGATCATCATTTCAAAAGCGCGGCCATGCACATCAATTTCAGCGGCATGAAAGTATCTGTCCTGTCGCACACCGATCAGCTTTTTCACATATTGATTCATGGCGCCAGATGGAACGCAATCGCGCCTTTGCGCTGGATTCCGGACGCCGTGATGATTTTGCGGAAATCAGAGTCCAGTATCGACTGGGATAGAATGATTAACGAATCCCGTCGCAGATGTCTCGTTTTACCCTTAAAAAATACTTTGCTCTACATTCATGAAGTATTTAAAGCGCCGGTTCCCGCAGAAACGATCTCAAAACTGATACAAATGAAGCCCCTGCTTTCCGAGCGTCTGGAATTCCATATGCAGGGTCGTCCCCGGGGTATCATCAGGGATATCATTTATCTTTGGTTTACCCATGTCAGGACATCCGGCACACCGGAAACCATAAAACTTGTCTTCGAATTTCCCTCGTTCCTGAGGAAGTTCTGGAAAGTGCCGCCGGACAAGGGAATGACAGGCTTTTTGATTTGGCGGCTGGCCAAAAAACTCCGGGAAAGTTTAAGAACGCCGGAAGGGCTCGGCCGGGCGGTTTAAATAGAAACCCCGTCCGTTGAATCAACAGTTTTGCCACAAAGATAGAGGTGATCCCCATGTTCAGACGTCTGATGCTCGGGAAAAGATTCAAGGCCTGGACAGCCGCAACGCTGCCTACCCGCTGGTTTGAACCGTATATGATTGGAGGAGACTGCCTTGTTTTTTTGACGGATCCTTTAATCATCTACGTTCCCGACTGGGTGATGCGCTCATACCCTGCCGCGCTGTACAAGGTTTTACGGCAGTTCAAGAGGGAAACGGTTTATATCCTGATTAACCTGTCTTGGACGCACGAGCACCAGCGACTGATCGATCAGGCACTGATTTTGCGGAAAAAACATCTTCGGTTTTTTCCGCAAAGCCGAATTATCTTCCTGGCCAATACCGAAACGGAATACCGGATGTTTAAGGATGCCGGCGCTATTGCTGCCTGGGTCCATCAGAACGCTTTCATCAGTCCAACCATTTTCAGGCCTCTGCCGGAATCTGCAAAGCGCTTTGACGCGGTCTATGACGCCAAAATCAGCCCCTTTAAGCGGCACCACCTCGCAGTCAACATAAAAAGTCTGGCTTTAATCACGGCGCGCGTGGCTGAGCACCATACCGAAGAGTACACCCGCTCGATTCGCGAACTCCTGCCGCAGGCATACTGGTTCAATAATCCGCTGGCAGTTGACTATCGATGGATGAGTTATCCTGAAATCAATACAGCGATCAACCAGGGTCGTACCGGCCTGTGTCTCTCCGCCCAGGAAGGCGGGATGCTGGCGAGTATGCAGTATCTCCTGGCGGGACTTCCCATTGTCTCTACTCCAAGCCTCGGCGGGCGAGACGACTTTTTTCATCCGGATTACGCGCGGATTGTTCCGGACAACGCGGATGCGGTCGCGGAAGGCGTCAGGGCAATGTGCGATTGTCCCGTGCCGCCTGAAGAGATCAGGCGCCGTACCCTGGAAAAAATCGAGCCGCACAAAGCACGCCTTTTCGATTTACTTGTCGATCTTTGCGCCTCCGAACATCGGCGCAGCGAGATAGTCTCCCGCTGGGACTCCTGGACGAACAGTTTGTTATATGTTCCCACATCGACACCGGCCGATATTCGCCGCCGCATCGCAAATGCCGCGGTCCGCAAAACCTCTTCGTCTGTTTAAAGCAGAAAGCAGGTTTCTTTCATGCTGTCGCCTTTTTTAGAAACTTTGTCGGGATACTGGTATAATGAAAGTTTTTACTTTCGATACCGGATTCACAAAATGTCTTTTGGGAAACGTCTTCTGGTGCGATTCCTGTTCATACCGGTTTCATGGGCGGGAAAACTGCTTATTTTCCTCCGATCCCGGACGGAAATCCCCCATGTGGAACTACCCATCACCATCCCCTGCGTTGCCCATTGCCGTGAGTGCGTGAGTCTCTATCCCGATCAGCTGGACCAGGTTGATCTGCAAGTGGACTTCTTGAAAAAGGACATGGACGATTTCCTTGTCCATGTAGATCGCGTTTACCGCCTGACGCTTACCGGCGGTGAAATTTTCCTGTACCGCGAATTGCCTTCGTTGCTATGTCACCTTTTATCGCAGGATAAAATTGACCTCATCCATCTTTTAACGAACGGGTCAGCGCTACCTGAACCGTCACTGCTTCCGCTGCTTGCTCATCCGAAAATTCTGGTAACCGTCAGCAATTATCCGCCAGCGGATCCGCCAAACAAACCCCGCGTCATTGCCCTGTTGGAAGAAAATCAGGTTAATTACCTGGTAAAAAATGCGTGGCGGAATCTGGGTAGCTTCAGTCCCGTTGCAGATAGCAGCCGGCAGGCAGCGAGGCACCGCTTTTCCCGGTGTATCAGTAAAGTCCATACTTTGAGCAACGGCGAATACCATGTTTGTCCCCGGTCAGCTCACGGCCGGCAAGCAGGAAAGCTTGCACCAGCGGAATCGGATACAGTGGCCTTCCGGAACAGGAAGAACCCCCAGGCGTTTCGGAAAGAACTGAAAAAACTGCTGCGCCAGGACTGCCTGTCCGCCTGTGGCACATGCGAGGGAAGCCGCAAAGACAATATCTTAACCAAATTCTCCAGATCTTTGCCGGGAAGATGGTATCATGAAAACATTTATTTTAGATGCCGTGTCCATCACATGACTCCTCGTGAACAGGACTTTGTTGGACTATTGATTCTGCCGATAGCTCTGATACGAGGGCTATGCGTCTCCCTCCGGCGCAGACTGGAAATACCACATATAGAAATGCATATCACCACACGATGTAATTTTCGCTGCAGAGACTGCGCAAATTTAATCCCCTTTTACACTCAGCCGGCTGATGTCGACATAAAACATCTGCTTCAGGACGCACAGGAATTTCTGGAATGCATTAGCCGTGTTTATGCTTTCATCATTATGGGCGGTGAAACCTTTCTATATCGGGATCTGCATCAACTGGTAAGTTATTTGATAGGGCAGGACAAAATTGATCTTGTGCGTCTTTTTACGAACGGTTCCATCATTCCAGGAACGGATCTTCTGCGATTGCTGAGTCATCCCAAAATCCTGGTGACCATCAGTAGCTTTCCTGCTGAGGTGTCCGTCAACAAGCATCTCTTCGTTGCAGCCATGAGAAAAAACCACATCAATTATGCTATCGAGTATAATTTATGGCGTGATCTTGGTGGCTTCAATCCGGATGTAGATCGCAGCGAAAAAGCCCTGAAAGAACGATTTGCAGCCTGCGCAGACAAATATTGTCATACGATCATGAACGGGGAATATTATTTATGCCCCCGGGCTTTTCACGGCAAGCAGTTGGGACAATTTGTACCGAATGATTCTGACAGCGTGATCTATCAAAGAGGGAAAAGTCGTCAGATTTTCAAAAAAGAACTCCAGGATCTGTTCAAAAAAGATTGTCTCGCTGCCTGCGGCAAATGCAGGAGCACCATTTCGGACCCACTGTGCCCGGGTATTCAGATGGACGGGAGGGCCTTTGTATCTGCCGTGAAAGACGGATTGTAAAACGTGGAGAAAAAACGGAAGGAATTGACGTTCATTCCTTCCGCCTTCTGAAAGTCACTCTTTGTAAAGATTTTCCAGCAAGTGCCCGTATTTTTCCATGACTACGCGGCGCTTGAGTTTCATGGTCTGGGTCAACATGCCGTTGTCCAGCGTAAAATCCTCGAAAATGAAATCAAACCTTCGCGGAATTTCATAGGAGCCGATGGTTTTGCGCAAATGATTCTGAACCTCAGCGGTCAGCAGATCCTTGAATTTCCGGCCAGCCGGATTCGCCGGATTAAAAAGATCTTTCGGATCAACAGACAGGTTTAACTCGGCAGCCAGATGTTCCAGCAGTTTCATGTCCGGCACGATGAGTCCCACATTATATTCATGACCAGCTCCGGCAACTACAGCGTTTAAGATCCACGGCAAAACCTTCATTTCCAGTTCCACGGTTTCCGGATGAACGTACTTACCATTGGCAAGTTTGTACTCTTCCTTGAACCGGCCGGTGATGTAAAGGAAACCGTCATTGTCCAGGCGTCCCCTGTCACCCGTGCGCACACCCCGCATACCATCTTTTTCCACGATCACTTCAGCGGTCTGTTCCGGTTTCTTATGGTAGCCGATCATGCACTGCGGCCCGAAGCAGATGATTTCACCGTCATCACCGTCTTCGCCGGTGCGCGACCGGTCGATCACCACTTTGGTTTTGTTGATCGGTTTTCCCACGGTACCCAGACGGTTTCCCATCAGAGGTGAGTTGATGGTAATGGCTGGAGAGGTCTCGCTCAAGCCGTAAGCGTCATAGGTCGGAATGCCCACATCAATAAAGAATTTGGCGATCTCGACGTTCATGGGAGCGCTGCCGGTCACCGCGTTTTCCAGCCTTCCCCCGAAACGTTCCCGGATTTTGGCCAGAACAATCTTATCCAGGATCTTGAACTTCAGGCCGGCTTTGCCGGTTTCGCGCCTGGCTTTGGCCGCCGCCAGCGCCGCTTCGAAAAGCTTCAGCTTCAGTCCGCCTTCTTCCCGCATCTTGGCCCACACCCCGTTGTAAACCCTGTTGAAAATCCGGGGCACAGTAATCATAAACGTGGGTTGGATCTTGGGCAAGTCGTCAATCAGGGTTTCCACTGATCCCATGATGCCGATTGAACCGCCCCTCGTCATAAAGGCATGCAAATCTGCCGTGATCCCGAACGAGTGTGCCCAGGGAAGCATCGAGATGCACCGGCTCTTTTCGGTCAGGTTGGGAAACCAGGCAAGACCTCCCTTGACGTTTTCGGCGAGGTTTCCGTGTGAGAGTAAAACCCCTTTGGGCTCGCCAGTGGTTCCGGATGTATAAATGAGCACCGCAACGTCAGAAAATTTGGGCTTGATCGACGGCACCGGTTTTTTAGCGCCGATGCCCTCCAGCGCCGACATTGTGTTTTCTCCCGTACCTTCAATCAGGTAAATTTTCTGAAGCGTAGGAATCTCTAATGGAAAGTCTTTCACCTTCTCCAGAATCTCCGGTTTGGACACCAGAAGGACTTTTACTTCAGCATCTTTGATGATGTACTTCCACATGGAAACCAGCTCTTTTTCATACATTGGAACATACGCGGCTCCCAAGCCCTGCGTGGCGATTTCACCAATGAACCACTCCTTGCGGTTGTTGGCGATAATTCCGACCGTATCACCCGCTTTCACCCCTGCCGCGGAAAGCCCGCCCCGCAGGTCATCCACGCGCCGGGCGATCTGACGGTACGTGACCCATTGATATTCGCCTGCGGTATTCTTTTCTCCGATAAACGAGTTGTTCGCATACCGCGCCGCGCTTTGCTCGAAAAAATCGACGAGGTTATCCGGTGGTTCATAAACATTGCTGTATTCGCCATACTCAAAGATCGCCATAGCCTTCTCCCTCCCTTTCCGCGTCACCGCGACATCCGAAGCACAGTACCCCATATCATTTCGCTTTTAATTTTTTTGAAATCCGTTTGTGAATCCAAACACCCTGAGCCGCTGAAACCAACCAGATTAGAAACAGGACATGAAAAAGAATTAATCGTTGATAACGATTTTACTTTGTTTTCATTTTTTGTCAATTGAATTAGGATAAAAACTCATCAACATACTTCGCATAGAAAAGTTTATAGTGCAAAGCGTTAGACAGACATTTTTCAGCGACCCTCATACCCTGGATCAAAATTAGCAATAACGGCCCGCCGTGTTCGATCCATCAGTTCCTGGACATTGTCGTGGGTGTAAGCGCCGGTGTCAATGGGATCGCTGATCACCACCTGAATCTTTCCCGGTTTTATCGCCGGACTTTTTTGGGGCAGAATGCGGCGGCTGCCGTTGACCGTCACCGGCAAGATGGGAATCTTTCGCTCGACCGCCGGGATGAAACCGCCTTTTTTGAACTCGTGGATTTGTCCATCGCCTGATCGTGTACCCTCGGCAAATACCATGACGCTTACCCCTGCCGGCAGCCGATCGAAGCCCCTGTTAATGCTTGCGATGGCTTCATTCCGGTGAGAACGATCGATAAAGATATTACGAGAAGCATACAAGCCATAGCCGAAAAGCGGAACCTTCAATACCTCCTTTTTGATAAACCAGCGGTACTGAATCCCCAGCGTGGTCACCAGTGCGAGAATGTCATAGAGAGATTGGTGATTGGATATGATAATATAGGAAGTTCCCGGTTGAATCTTCTCCCTGTTTTTGATTTCCGTACGGACAAAGGAAACAGCCAGCATGGTGTAGGCCCAGATTTTCGTCAGAGAGAAGGCCAGATTACCCGTCCGGCTGAGCAAGCCCGCTGTAATGACGGGCACAGCCAGCACAAGGGTGGCAATAGCCGCCCAAAAGACCAGCCAGACAACGACAATGGCCGCCATAACCGTTCTCATAACGATTCTTTTCTATCAAATCAGTCCTGATTATTTCGCCATCCACCCCAGCCCTTTGGCGTGGAGGCTTTGAATGTAAAGACGGTCGGCGGTCTCCGTGACGCCTGTTGTCTCCGGGTAGGCACCGCCCGGGTCCTGGAGATCGGCGACAATCCGGCCTTCTTCCGTAAACGCGATCACATGACCGTAAGCTTTCGGAACCGGCCACAGAGCGCGCGGCAGACGAAGCGTGAGTTTGCGCATGAAAGGCTTTTGGGCGAATTTATCCACGGCAGCATTGCGCGGCTTGGCAAATCCCAGCCAGATTTTCCCGTCAAGACCCCGCATCAGATTGTCCGGATAACCGGGCAGGTTTTCCAAGAGGACTCTGGCCTGATCACCGCCCTTGGTCACATCAAGGTCACGCGCATTTACGGAAATTTTCCATACACGGTATTTGCCTGTTTCGTTAACAAACAATGCCTGCTCGTCCCGGCTCAATGCGATGCCGTTGGCAAAACTGAATCCCCGGGCCACAATCCGTGTGGTTCTGGCGGCAGGGTCATATTCCAGAATCCGGCCGGTTGAAGACTGTTCCAGAATGTCCAGAATACTGGCCTCAAACGTCCCTCCCCAATCTTTGGGCGCAAAACGGTTTGAGGCATCACTGAAATATATTTTGCCTGATTTGGCAACAACGACAGCGTCGGCATAGCGGATTGGATCATTATTGACTTTATCGGTAAGCAGTGTAATTTTGTGGTCAGGACTGATCGATAATAACCCTTTCACAGAATCCGCCGCAATCAGGTTGCCCCGCCCATCAAAATCGAACCCAAGCACCCGTCCGCCGGTATTGACAAATACCTCCTGTGCGCTGCCGTCGGGATTCATGCGAAGAATATTGCCGCTCATCACCGTTGTATAAAGCTTGCCGTCTTTGCCGAAAGCAATGTGCTCCGGTCCTTCTTCGGTTCCCAGCGGAATGATTTTCAGCAAAGCAAGCTTCGTGTTTACGGAATGAGGCCCTGAATAGCCGGACGGTAAAGGCGCTTTCCAAGCCACGGGCTCGATCGGTACGGGCCAGAACAGAAAATACAAAACGACTAAAAGCAGGACAACGAAAATTACCGGTATCAGTTTTTTCATATTGCGGCCTCCAAAAAATTCGTTTTTTGAACAACAGGCAATGCTTAAACTTTCAGTTCCTTCCGATGTTGCTCATAAAGATTATAAAACGACTTCAAGATATCGGGAACAGGTAATTCGTACGGACATTTCTCTATGCAGTCGCCGCATTCATTGCATTTCAAAACACTTTCCATGGGAACACGGGAAAACTCGACTGCCACGGCCGGTGACATCCGGTGGGCGATTACCCGGTAGCCCATGGCCGGAGTAATCATTACACCGTTGGGACAAGGCAGGCAATATTCACAACGGCGGCAGAACTGCTTGCCCAGCTCTCTGCGGTAACGCTCCATCAGATCGAGATCCTTATGCGTTACCCGGTTTTCACTCTCGTAGAAAGAGACGATTTGATCCACGGCTTCGGCCGAGTCAAAACCGGGTATGGGCAGAACATCGGGATACTGGCGTAAAAATTTGAAAGTGATTTCGGCGTTATCGATCATTCCACCCGCAAAGGGCTTCATTGCCAGAATGCCGATATTTCGAGTTTCGGCTTCCATGAAGAGTTCATCCTTTGCCGCAACTTCAATAAAATTAAACGGAAATTGAACAGAGCTGAACAGATCCGTTTTGACCAGTTTCAATGCCATTGCGAGGCTGTGGGACGAAAAACCTATATGCCGGATTTTGCCCGCTTTCTTGGCCGTAAGCAGTGCTTCCATGGCTCCGTCTCGCGCCATAATGGCCTGCCAGTCTGCTTCTTTGGCCACCTGATGCAGCTGATAGAGATCAATATAATCCGTCTGGAGCCGTTTGAGGCTTTTATCGATATGCCCGGTAATGCCTGCGGCATCGCGTTTCAAAGACTTGGAGGCAATGATCACCTTATCACGTAAACCGTAAAAAGCTGCTCCGATCTTCTCTTCGCTGTCCAGGTACATATTGGCCGTATCAAAAAGAGTGATGCCTCGATCGTATGCACGTCGAAGCACCGAGATGGCTTTTTCCCTCCTCAAACGGATCAGGGGAATTCCCCCGAATCCCAGTTCGGAAACCTTCAGGCCGGTTCTTCCAAAAACAGTTGTCCGCATGAGTGCCTCCATTATCTTGATTCAATGCAACCATGCTGATTGTAATGGCTTGATTTTACGTTTTATTGCTTTTGATGCCGGTGAAGAAATTTTGTTGACATATAAAAACAACCGCATTATAGTCACCCCCGCTCGAAGGCCACTTTAAACCATACGGGCGCGACTTTTCAAGAGAATCCTGCTGGGGAATCGTTCAATGGTAGGACACCGGACTCTGACTCCGTCAATCAAGGTTCGAATCCTTGTTCCCCAGCCAATTAATTCCCTTTATTGACAACCGTTTAATATCTTTAGCAGTATATTAAATCTGAAAAATCGATTGCGGTGTGAAAAAACATCACCGTTCTTTTCTTCGGTATACTCCTTGACATCAACATCGGAGGCAATAAATTAAAATCGTAGAGATGCTGCAATGCCCGTATGAGGTGGAAAAAAGTTACACGGTTCCAATAGTGGTAATAAGAAACATCTTTGGGGTGTTTGTAGTAAAAAAAACAATGCTAAACTGCCAACAAAGCGGTTATTTAGTGAGCTGACTACAGCTTGTGTGCAAAAACTAAAAAGCATTGCAGCTCTCTGCCAGAATAGAATAGAGTAATTGAGGTACTGCTGTGTGCGTAATGAGTCTGTTCAACTGGAAGTAAACACAAAAAAAACGTAGGGTCTTCGTGGTGATTATCACCCTTCAAAGACCAACTGCTCAATGAAGGACTCCAGAAAAAGACAATACGGCACAAGCGGTTCTCATTTTACCCCTCGCGAGAAAAATTGTTTCACGAGGGGTTTCTTTTTCTAATGGGTGACCACCTGTGCGAATCAGCGATTCCATTTCCAGATCAAGGACAATACCGTGACGGCAGGGAGAAGATCGAGGAAAAGGTTTCAAACCGTTTTCTGAAAATGTGGTGCATCCTCCCGACTGCACGGGAGTAGACTACTTCTAAAGGCATTAATTGATTTAAAATCAAATAAAATGAAATCATGGAAATTAGACAGGATCAGCGGATCAACTCCGGAGTTAAGGGATTATTGCCGGCAAATCTATTTTTTCTTTACAAAAACCACTGAATCCGAATATTTCAGGCTAAGCATCAGAGGAGGCAAGACACCGGGCACGTACAGGAGATTTCATAACAAGATCAAGGAAATCAGTAAACGCTATCCGGATGAAGTTCTTACCCTCCAATATACTTTCAAAAATCAGGAAGATGAGCCAGAGGAAATTCAAACAATCGAATACAAAAACGGGACGGATATGGTTGTCAGTATTGAAAGCGCAATCATCGAATGATAATTCCGTCTATCTGACAGTTGAACGTTAAGCCTCAAAATCTTGCATATTTTTTACGGTATTGGTGAGGAATGTTTTATTAATCAGGATACTTTCAATTTCGGTGTTTCTTCATACGGTGGAATCCAATCTCTTTCAAAAAAACGATCCGTTAAATTTTTTCTCTTTAATACAGGCACTTGAATTTGCTTTCCACAATCCTGTGGAAAGTCCTGTTGATAATCTTGTTGACATTCTTCGCAAATCCAAGATCATTGCCGCTTTAGACCAGATTGCTTAAATTTTGAGCAACATATATAACAGTAATATCAAATACTTAAATATATTTTCTGTAATGATTCCTATTTAAGGGTATGCTGAATGAAGATATAAACAATGTGATTCGAAATCATAAAGTAATCAGTAAGAAAATGAATTGTTTATGCACACAGAAATTTCGAGGCGCTCAAGACACGATGGATACAGCACATGATTCTCTGCATGAGTAATCAACTGATTGCCGGAAAATTGTAAGGTTTAATCGAAGGACCGGACTATTGCTCAAGCAAAATCTATTTAAGTAACAAATTTAGAGCGTTTCGCAAATCCTAGTTTTATTCAAAAGGCATTCAAGCAATTAAAGGGTGTCCGGTCAATAATCCGGAAGCGAAATTGAACCGAATCCCGTTGCGGGATTCGGTATGACACTGTTGGTTATGGAAACAACGACTTTCATCCCTTGCCCGCAATCTTTGTCCAAGTGTCCCGCAAGGCAACAATGCGATTGAAAACAGGCTTTCCTTCCCTGGTATCCTTTTCATCCGCACAAAAATACCCCAGCCTTTCAAACTGGTACTGGCTGCCCGGTTTTACATTTTTTAAGTTTTGTTCCACATAGCAGGTCGTCAGAATTTCCAGGGAATTTGGGTTCAGATATTGCAAGCAATCTTCCACACTTCCCGGGTCTTCAATCGTAAACAGGCGATCGTAGAGGCGAACTTCGGCAGGTACGGCATGAGCCGCTGAAATCCAATGGATCACCCCTTGCACCTTGCGACCATCCGCGGGCGGCGCGTTGCGTGTTGCCGGATCATACGTGCAATGAATTTCCTTCACTTCACCGGTTTTCTCGTCCTTTAGCATACTTTCATACTTAATAATGTAGGCATTGCGCAGGCGGACTTCACGTCCCGGACCGAGGCGGTTATACTTTTTCGGCGGATCTTCCATGAAATCGTCGCGCTCGATATACAATACTCGAGAAAAAGGAACTTTCCTTGTTCCCATTTCGGGTTTCTGTGGGTGATTGGCGCTGTCGAAATCCTCCACCTGATTTTCCGGGTAATTGTCGATGACCACCCGAAGCGGCCTGAGCACGCTCATTGCCCGGGGTGACCGTTCATTAAGGTCGTCGCGGACGCAGTGCTCGAGAAGTGCTACATCAATCAGGTTGTCGTTTTTGGCCACGCCGATTTCGGCGCAGAAATTCCGGATCGCCTCCGGTGTGTACCCTCTGCGTCGCATAGCGGACACGGTGGGCATGCGCGGGTCATCCCATCCATTAACATAGTTCTTCTGCACCAGTTCAATCAGCCTGCGCTTGCTCAGCACCGTATAACTCACGCTGAGACGGGCAAACTCAATTTGTTTCGGGCGGTTGGCCGGAATCAACCTCTCTACGATCCAGTCATAAAGAGGGCGATTGTTTTCAAATTCCAGTGTACAGATGGAGTGGGTGATTCTCTCCAGTGCATCAGAGAGGCAATGGGCAAAATCGTACATCGGGTAAATGATCCACCGATCCCCTGTTCGGTAGTGAGGTTCCCTTTTAATACGGTAAATAATGGGGTCGCGCATGACGATATTGGGAGCGGCCATGTCGATCTTGGCGCGCAGGACATGCTCCCCATCGGCGAACTCACCGGCTCGCATTCTCTCAAACAGCTTAAGATTTTCCTCCACTGACCTGTTGCGATAGGGGCTTTCCTTCCCCGGTTCGGTAAATGATCCGCGATGTTCCCGGATTTCATCAGGACTCAGGCTGCAAACGTAAGCTTCGCCTTTTTTAATGAGTTCGATTGCAAACTGGTAGAGCTTTTCAAAATAATCGGAAGCATAAAAAAGTCTATCTTCCCAGTCAAATCCCAACCAGTGAACGTCGCGAATGATGGATTCGACGTATTCCATGGATTCGCCTGCCGGGTCCGTATCATCCAGGCGAAGGTTACATGTCCCCTTATACTGCTTCGCCAGACCAAAATTGAGGCATACGGATTTGGCATGCCCGATATGGATATAGCCGTTAGGTTCGGGCGGAAAACGCGTGGCTACACGTCCTTCATGTTTGTTCATCCTCAGATCTTCGTCGATAATGTCCCGGATAAAATCGGTCGGGGCGGAAGTTGCCAGATCGCTCATAACTTGATGAAACTCCTTCTACTTCTTATTCTATAACCTGAATGCCTCTCAACATCCAATGGCTTTTCTTAAATGATCCATATTCAAATTGCCGCCGGACATAATCATAACGACTTTCTTGCCGGCCAGCCTGTCACGGATTTTGTAGGCGGCCATCAGCGAAACCGCTCCGGCGGATTCGGCCAAATTATGTGTCGCCGTAAGCGCGAGTTTTACTCCTTCCAGTATTTCCGTTTCGGTCAGGAGGATCACATCATCAATCTTATCTTTGAGAATCAGGTACGGCAAATGGAAAACGGTTCTGGCGGCAAGCCCGTCGGCAATGGTATGCGCTTCATCGAGAGTGATGATTTCCTTCTTTTTCCATGAGGTGTAAAAAGACGGCACATTTTCGGGCTCCACGCCGATGATTTCAATGGCAGGTTTAATGGCTCGCACGGTTTTCAGAAGAGATGCGCAACCTGCTCCGCCGCCGATGGGACAGATAATGATGTCCACTTCCGGCAGGTCTTCCAGTATTTCCAGCCCCATGGTGGCAATGCCATTTAAGATCTCTGGTTCGTTTCCCTGCTGGACATAATAATAACCTGCGCTGTCCACCAACTCTTCACAGTAGGACTGAGCGTCATAGAAATCTTCCCCATGAACAATCAGCTCCGCGCCGTAGCTTTCAATAATCCGATTGATTTCCGGATTGTTGTTTTCAGGAACAACGACCGTGCAGGGCACGTGAAACCATTGCCCCGCCCAGGCCATAGCCAGCCCGTGATTGCCCCGTGTGGCAACCAGGATTCCTGTTTCCAGTTCTTCTTTGGACATATGATGAAAGAAATTCAAGGCTCCCCGGATTTTGAATGATCCGGTGGGATTGTGGTTTTCATGCTTGACGAAAGCCTCGCAGCCGATCAGCCAGGAGAGTTCTGAGTAACAGATGAGGTTGGTCCTGTTCAGATATTTATTGATGACTGATCTGGCCATTAAAGTTCGGGTCAGGTTGACCTGTTCGCTTGCCGCCTCATATTTTTTCAGCATATTTTAAACCTCCCGGCCGTATTGAAACATGCACCTTTTTACCACCTTTTCACCGACTGTCAAGATAACTTCCTGCCCTTACATTTCGAGCATCCCACGAATTTCAGTCCATATGTTTGATGATCATTCCGGCATATCTTTCTGCTGCGCCCATGTTGGCGCGTACAACCGCCCGACCGTTTTCACCGCGACGTAGCAGATCAGTCGGATCAGCCAGCACTTTCAGGATACCATCGAGTAATTCCCCGGAGCTGGCAATCCGAATGCCGGCGCCCGCTTCTTCCAGAAGAGCCGCTTCCTGGCTGAAGTCTTCCATGGACGGACCATAGAAAATCACTTTTCCCCAGGCTGCCGCCTCCAGAATGTTCTGTCCGCCCTTCGGTACCAGTGAACCACCGCAATAAACAATGGTGGCAAGGGAATAAACTTTAAATAACTCGCCGATAACATCGACAACCATTACATTTTCCTTTGCACGCATCTGACCTGCGCGCATCTGCGAAACAGTAATAATATCAGTAATGCCGGCCTTCCCGAGAAGAGCCAGCACATCCGTCGCCCGCTCGATATGCCGCGGCACAAGAATTAATCTAAACTCCGGATAATGTTTCAGCAGTTCCTTGTACACCCCGATCACGATATCTTCCTCACCAGGATGCGTGCTTCCGGCAACCAGAAACTTTTCATCCAGCCCAATATGAAAACGGCTAACAATGTCTTCGTGCAGGTCCGGTGATACCATCGCCGCCAGCGCGTCATACTTGGCATTCCCCATAATTTGAATTCTGGATGCCATCATACCGATCTCCCGGATCCGGGATGCATCAATTCCGGAGATCATTCCGGCGTCATCAATATTCTTCAGAACAGACCGCCAGAAAAAACGGGTATGGCGGTATTTTTGAAACGATCGGGGGGAAATTCGTCCGTTAGCCAGGACGACTCTTGTGTTCCTTGCTTGACAGGAAGCAAGAAAATTGGGCCATAGTTCCGTCTCCACGAGCACAAAAACATCCGGCCGGACTATATTTAACATGCGGGAAACGGCAAATGAAATATCCAGTGGAAAGTAAATAAACGCATCTGCACCACTAACCAGTCTTTGAGCCATGCCCTGCCCGGTTTCCGTGGACGTGGAAAAGACGATCTGGATATCCGGTCTGATTTTTTTTAATGCAGCCACTATCGGCTTGGCGGCGGTTACTTCACCGACGGATACAGCGTGAATCCAGATCCGTTTGCCGGACCCCATGTCCGCCAGAAGATGTTTCTGACGGGCACCGAGTTTTTGAAGAAAACTATTACGATATTTTCCTGTGATGAGCATCTTGAGCAGGAAAAACAGGAGTCCCGGAACAGCAATAGTCCACAGAAGAATGTTATAGAGAATTCTCATGCATTCATCTTTGATTTTTTCGACGCAGGTGTCAAGAAGAAAGCTAATCAGGCTGCAAGGCTATTGTATTTGAATTAAAAGGCACACGGCGCCCGTGGCTTTACTCTATCAGGCTGACATCTACAGCCTTTCAGCCTTATGATGTTGACAGTCATAATGCTTTGGTATATCTGTTGTATACAATTTAAGGAGAGTTTTCATGAAACTGATAGCCCCTTCCATTCTTTCCGCTGACGGCTCAAAGTTGGCCGCGGAAATTACCGCAGTGGAAAAAGCCGGCGCGGACTGGATTCATGTGGATGTTATGGATGGACATTTTGTTCCCAACATCACCATGGGGCCCGCTATTATCGCAGCTTTGAGAAAAACGACCAAACTGCCTTTTGATGTACATCTAATGATTAACAGTCCCGACAGATACATCGAATCTTTTGCCGAGGCGGGTGCTGATTACATTACGGTCCACGTGGAAGCCGCCGGACATCTGCATCGCACAATAGAACTGATTAAGAAAATCGGCAAAAAGGCGGGCGTATCTTTAAACCCGGCAACGCCGCTTGGTTTGATCGAAGAAATTCTTCCCGACATCGATCTGCTTCTGATCATGTCGGTCAACCCCGGATTCGGCGGCCAGCAGTTTATTAAAAGCTCCTTGTCCAAGATCAAACGGGCGTCTGACATGATCGCAAGACTGCCGAAAAAACCTTTGCTGGAAGTGGACGGTGGAGTTAATTTACAGAATATTTCCGCTATCGCTGAAGCCGACGCGGACGTGCTAGTCGCCGGAGCGGCGGTTTTCGGCACAAAAGATTACGCTCAAACCATTGCTGCGTTGAAATCCGCAGTCAATCCCGTTTGATGTATCAGCCACTTATCTATCGAGGATAGCGTGTCCAAAAAACGGCGGCCTCATCCTGAAATGACGGCCGCCGTAAATGTTTCTCAATGTCTCTTATTTCTTGCTGTAATCGTAAACGCCGCGTCCTGATTTGCGTCCCAGATTCCCCGCTCGGACCAATTTCCGTAAAAGCGGCGACGGACGGTATTTGTCACCCAGTTCCCGGTGCATACCTTCGCAAATTCGGAGCTGCGTGTCTAGACCGATCAAGTCACCCAGCGCCAGCGGGCCGATGGGATGATTACAACCCAGTTGCATAGCTTTGTCGATATCTTCGGCTGTCGCCAGACCTTCATCCAGGACAAAGAAAGCTTCGTTGATCATGGAGCACAAAATGCGGTTGACCACAAAGGCGGGGGCTTCCTTGACCATGACGACTTCTTTACCGATTTTCTTGCCCCAGGCTTTGGCAATTTCCACCGTCTCATCGGACGTCTGCTGGCCTCGGATCACTTCCAGAAGGCGCATGACCGGAACGGGATTGAAAAAATGCGTACCAATGAAACGCTCCGGGCGCTTGGTAATGGCGGCCATTTCCGTGATACTCAATCCAGACGTATTGGTGAAAAACAGACAGTGTGAAGGAACAACGGCTTCCAGTTCCGCATAAACCTTTTTCTTCAGGTCCATCAGTTCGATAACCACTTCCACCACAACATCCGCATCGCCGGCTGCTTCCTTTACATCCAGCGTCGGTTTGATCCTTCCCAGAATGGCTTCCATCTGGTCCTTGGTGATCTTGCCCTTTTCCGCATCGCGGCTAAGATTCTTTTTAATTGTATTCATGCCGTTATCGATGAACCGTTGCTCGATATCTCTCAGGGTTACATCGTATCCCGCCGCCGCGCAAACCTGAGCAATGCCGTTGCCCATCAGGCCCGCGCCCAACACACATATTTTTTTAATTTCCATAAAAACCTCCGAATGATTTATTGTCAGCGGAATTACCCCGCCTGGAAGTCACCAAAGATGAGCGACGGTAACAGACGGACAACCTCCCGTCAAGAAAAATACCTTTCTTTTTTAATTGAATCCGGGGCTTCGATATGCAAGAATTCAGCATGCATATTTACATTGACGGCTATAACCTCATCCGGCAGTCCATTCGTCTGCGACGTTTTGAGAAAATCAGCCTCGAAGCCGGACGGACTGCGCTCATCGACTGGCTGGCCCGGTACAAAAGCGTGAAGAATCACCGGATCACCGTCGTTTTTGACGGCTGGGTCAGCGGCTCTCCGCAGGAAGAGCGTGACTACACTTCCGGTATCCATATGATTTATTCGCCCAAGGGCGTCAAAGCTGACGATGTCCTCAAAAGAATCGTCTCTTCCTCTGATGAAGAAATCCTTGTCATTTCCTCCGACCGTGAAATTGCCTCTTACACAACAAGAAAGGGTAAAGCCGCAATGTCTTCTTTGGAATTTGAAGCCATCGTCGACCAGCAGCTCACATCACCGGCAAATGATGATTTTGACGACATGAAGGATGAGGACAAGGAAGACAACGGCAGGACCGCGAACAAAAAAGGACCTGCCCACAGACTTTCCCGGGCGCAAAAGCAGGTCCAATCAAAAATCAAGAAACTTTAGGTGCAGGCCTTGATCAGGAATCGTTCCAGGAGGATCTGTGGATCAGTGGCCGAGGATTTCATGGCCCGGTCCATCTCCAGTAAATCATCAAGATAACTCAATAAAATCTGGCAGGAAAACCGGCTGCAGTTGCGCAGCGCGTTGTAAACAACATAGGGATGTTTATTGATCAGCAAGTCCTCTTTACGGGTCGCTTCCTGTGCCAGTCCCGCAACGGCAGGATAAACGTTTTTCTGAAATGAATTGTAGTCTATATTCGGCGAAATCCGGGAAATTTTTCCAGAACGAACCAGCACAGATGCCTGCAAAAGCAGACGGATTTCACGGCTGATCATGGTCAGAATCATCAAATGATGCAGCCCTTGATCCAGCAAAGCCGAAAGTGCAGAAAGAGCGGCCGGGGCATTTTTTTCAGAAAGCGCCGTGGTCAGATCGAAAACAGAATCCTCACGGGTTTTTCCCACAACGGCTTCTACATCCTGTTCTTCAATGACAGACCGTTCGCAAACAAATGAAATCAGTTTGTCCAGTTCGTTCAGGGAAGATCGGAGCTGAAATCCTGTTTTTTTCCCTAGCGCAATCCAGGCTGCCGGAGAAAGATTCTTCTGGTATCGATCAAGCAATTTTTGCGCTTCCATCCTGAATGTTTCTTTTGTGGCTGCCTCACCCTTGATCTCGCCAAAGTGAAAAGTCATTCCTGCCTTGTCGATTAACTTGAAAATTTTTTTCCTTCTGTCGACCGCTTCCGCGGTGAGTATCAAGCAATTCTCCGCCGGGAGCCCCTGTGTTAGAAGCGCTTCAAACTGTTCGGAGGAATCGGCAACGCTGCTTGTCCAACCCCGAACGGCACAGGTTTCGATCACTCGCGGCAGCCACTTGTGCCGGTCGTCTCCGGAATCATCTTCAACGGCTTTACGCCATTGTTCATCGGTGATCTTTTGCCACCCGGAACCCTGCAGGTCCTCCCAGGAAAAACCGGAAAGCTTTAAAAAGTTCAGAAAATACTTCGCCGCTTTTTCAGGACGCTCATTAAGATGGTCTCTGATCTTTTGAATCAGATCGCTTAAATTTTCACGGGACTGAAATATGGTCGTGTTCTTGACAACGACCACTTTTCTGCCGCCTAACAGGGAAGGGGCCAAAAGATGATCCTTCAACTGATCAAAATCCACGTCTTCGCCGTTAAAAACAAAAAGGCCGAAATCCCGGTCGGCCGGTGGAACCAGGATATCCAGAATCTGCTGAAGGGCTTCATGAATCAGATATTCTTCTTCGCCGTAAAGCAGATAACAGGGCGTAACTTTTCCCTTCTTTAAGTCAAAGATTGCTTTTTCCAGAGTCATAAACGACGCTCATGAAGGAAAACTTAATTTTTAAATTAAATAATGACGTATTTCTTGATGTGCTTTACGACTTCTTCCGGTTCGTCGATAATCTGAATCATCTCGACATCGAAAGGCAGGATCATTTCCTTTTGCAGCATGCTGTCTTGTAACCAGTTTAGAAGCCCCTGCCAGTATTCTCTGCCCATGAGGATAACGGGAAAGCTCCTGACTCTTTTGGTTTGAATCAACGTTAATGCTTCAAAAAACTCATCCATGGTTCCGTAGCCGCCGGGCATGATCACATAGGCAACGGCATATTTGACAAACATGACTTTGCGGATAAAAAAATATTTATAATCCAGCTGCAAATTGGCATATGGATTGGGCTTCTGCTCAAATGGCAGCTTGATATTCATCCCCACGGATTGACCGCCTGCTTCTGCCGCGCCTTTATTGGCCGCTTCCATGATGCCGGGGCCACCGCCTGTAATTACCGAAAATCCGTTCTGGGCTAAAAGCTGTCCCAGCTTTTCCGCCATCTGATAGTATTTATCTTCCCGCTTGATGCGGGCGGAACCAAATATCGTCACGGCATTCTGGACATTGGAGAGAACCTCGATGGACTCTACGAATTCCGCCATAATACGAAATATACGCCAAGATTCTCCCTTGGATAATGAATCAATAAGATATTGCTTTTCCATGCTGTCCACTTCCCTCGCCTTACGCTGAAACGAGGATCGTAAATCTGCAGTTTTTTAACGGATTAAAAAAATTAATTACTGCGGCGGCGCTGAACCTTGGCCAGTCTGCGGCGCGCTTCGATGGTTTTTCTCTTCTTCTTGACCGAAGGCTTTTCATATGCCCGACGGACTTTCAACTCCTTGAATAAACCGCTTTTCGAAAGTTTGTTTTTCAAAATTTTGAGAGCTTTTTCCACATCGTTATCAATGACTTTTACTTCCAATTTTATTCCTCCTGATTAATGACTGACTGTAATTTATTTATCTTGTTTGTTGACTTTTAAACGCAAAAAAAGGGCAGTCCGACACAAGCAACTTAATCTTATGCCGCCAACTACCCCGAAATCTTCAATAGGTTTTAATCACGCTCCTTACCTGGAAATCATTTTGGATATAATCTTAACCAATTAATTTATATCACGATTCCCTGCATGTCATTCGCATGCAATTTATTCTCCGCGCCAGCTCTATTCCCTTTGTACAGATTGTACCATACACAGTGAAGCATGCATATATGCGATCTGAATCGAAATTGCAACTAAAATTAATCCATTTATTCTGGTATTAACCGGAGGAAAATTCTCCTTTTTTTCGTTCTCTGTTCCAGGCATCACTTCTGTATTTCTTAATCAACTGATGGCTAAGGGCGCACTCAGCATCAGTCAGTGGCCCTTCTTGAAAATCAATGCCAAGTTCTTCCACAAAACCCTGTTGCAGTACCGAACAAAGTTCTTGGGCACACACTGGAACAGGAAGAACCTCATTGACTGCCGTGACGCCCGGGGCAAATATTTTAGCTTCTTCTGTTGCGTGCTTCGACCTAATCAAAGCGGCACTTTCGCTCGAATGAAAAGTCATCAACATTGAACCATGCTGCAAAAAGCCTCCATGAGTCCGAGTCTGCGCACTGCCACAAATTTTGCGTCCGGCCACCAAAAGTTCGTTGCCGGAAGGAACTGAAAAACAACAGGATGTCGTTGACCTGTCTTTACCCGAAATTTCCCTGACGGCCTTTGCCAGATGTGCATCGATTCCCAGATGAGACAAACCTCGCGCCAGACAAAGGCTGATGATTTCATATGTCCTTGCAATATCATTAGGAAACAGCTTCTCTGCAGTTCCGGCCATCAGTGAATAGGTGATATCATCCTTGTGGTATACGGCTTTACCACCGGTGATCCTGCGAACAATATCAACGCCGGCCAAGCGGCATCGCTCTGAATCAATTTCGTTTTTTAATTCCTGAAAATAACCGATAGATATGGCGGACGGTCTCCAGCCATAGAAACGTAATGTCGGCGGCTTTTGTTTTTTTACGGTTTCTCTAAATACAGCCTCGTCGATAGCCATATTTTCGAAAGCGCTGTTTGACTTATAATTGATCAACCGCCAGATCATGGGAGGATTTTATTCAGCTTCCTGCTGCATAATGAAATCATGATAACCCGATGCATCCAGAAGCTCATCCAGTTGCTCCATGTCATCCATTTCAATCACTACCAGCCATCCGGTATCATGGGGATCACTGTTAATGATGCCGATGTCATCATTGATGTCTTCATTGACGCTGACAATCGTTCCGCTGACTGAAGCAATCAGATCTACAACCGCTTTGGTTGATTCAATTGAACCAAATGCTTCGTCTCTTTCCACATATGTGTCAACTTCTGGAAATTCTATCGATAAAATTTCTCCAAGACTTTCCTGGGCATAATCCGTAATCCCCAGCGTTGCCATATCCCCGTCCACCCGCACCCAAATATGTTCGCGGCTGTAAAGTAGGTCTTCTGGAAATACCTTCATAACAGCATAACCTCAAAATTTATTCTATGACGATCATTCTTTTATTCATTTTCGTAAAGATTTCGCAACCATTTTTCTTGACCAAAACCGTGTCTTCGATACGGATGCCCCATTCTCCGGGATAGTAAAGGCCTGGTTCAATCGTAACCACCATTCCGGTATTTAAAACATCGGTGGACTTCGGCGCGAGACGAGGCGCCTCGTGAACCTCCAGACCAACACCATGGCCTGTGCCATGAACAAAATTACGATTGTATTTTTTACCAAAAACCTTACGGACGTGACGATCCACATCAGCCGCGGTGATTCCCGCTTTGATGATTGCAATCGCGTCGTCATGTGCCTGCAACACGGCACGATAAGCATTTTTTTGAGCCCCTGTCAATTCCCCAATTGCAAGGGTACAGGTTTCATCAGAACAATAACCATGGTATTTTACCCCAAAATCAATCACGACAAAATCACCATATGTAATTTTCCGGTTTGACGGCCTAGCATGAGGACGCGCACCGTTTTCACCGGAGGCAACGATCGTTTCAAACGCCACCTGTTCCGCTCCCGCGCGACGAGCCTTCAGTTCCAGCTCAAGAGCAGTTTCCGATTCCGTCCATCCCGGACGCAAGTCATTCGCAAGAGCCGTTAATGCTTCCGAAGCTATTGCCGCGGCTTTTTTCATCAGCGAAATCTCATACCGGTCTTTAAATGCTCGAAGCATCCTCAACTCTTCAACCAGTGGAACAAAGTTCGACTCTTTACATTTTTGTTTTAATGCTTCAAACATTTCTACACTGATAATTGCGGCTTCAAAACCGATTCTTTCCAGTTTTAATTCTTTCGCTGCCTGTTTGATACCATCAATTTTATTGGAATACTGAATAACCGGTATTTGGAAAACTTCAGCGGTTGCCTGGAAGGTGTAGCGCCCGTCAACCAATAGCCTGATATTGTCCGGGCCTATAATGAACACACCATCACTGCCCGTAAATCCGGTCAAATAGCGGATATTGCACATACTGGAAAAAATGATTCCATCAACCTGATAGCCGTGTAATTTTTTCTGAACGGCACAGATCCTGGTTTGAAAATGATCATTTATCCTTTGCGGCATGAGTCCTCATTCCCTGGATATTATGCAACCAGATTGACAGTGCTTTGGTCAAATCATCATCGCCTTTCTTCTTATCAAGTTCCTTATACAGAGTCTTTAGCCGCAAGTAAACCAGAGAAAGACCGGACATTTTTTTCGACGTCGGCAAGCAGATCATAAAGTTGCTCCCTGAAGCCCATTCCGGCCATCGCTTCGCCAATCATTGCATAAGCATCGACGTCAATGTGATTTATTTTTAATCTTTCCTCGGCCAGAATGATCGCATCTGCATACATTTTATTTTTAAGCAAAGTTCTACATTGATCGAGAAAAACAAGACGGTCTTTTTCGAAGATATCATTTCTCATATTCTTGTATAAACGGATGTATTCTTATTAAAATAGAAAGCCTGCATGCTAATAACCAATATCACCCAGTCTATTCACGAATCACCGCTGCTATTTCAGTGATTGTAAATATTCTCGGGATTTCTGAGCAAAAGGCGATTGCGGAGCAAGTTTAATGACCAGTTGAAATGTTTTTTTTGCGTTCGCAGTATCTTTAATTTTGAAATACGTCTCGGCAAGAAAAAACTGAGCGTCTATGAGGGAAGGATTTAACGCAATGGATTTTTCCAAGTGTTCCTTAGCTTGGATCAAATTGGATTTTTTGATATAAATCAATCCCATATTTTTTTCGATCTGAGGCTGCAGGACCCCTGTTTTGTCCTGTTGCAGTGCCTGCAGATATCGGGTTGTCGCCATATCATAATTTTGCAAATTATAATACGCCCAGCCGGAATTATAGAGAGCAAGACCGGGGGTCGCGTACAAATAATTCTTCAATGCCTTGTCAAATGATTCAATGGCTTTTTCCCATTGCCCCATATCCATGTAAATGGCACCAACATAATTATGGGCTTCCGAATAATCAGGTTTCAGCGACGCCGCCTTTTGAAAGTGCTCCATGGCTATATCTCTCAATCCCCGACCATGATAAGCAACTCCCAGGTAGTAATTAATCACAGGATCATTAGGAGCGTTTTTGTCCGCTTCCAAAAGCTCTTTGAGTGCGCCAATATATTGTCCGCCTTCAATTAATGATATCCCTTTTTTTAAAAATATGTCCGCCTGTTCTCTATGCCAGGGCGTATTGGTACAGGAGAGAAGAAATAACTGGGAAAGCAAAAAAAATACCGTGATCAGGATTCTTAACTTCATGATTTATTTCACCTGCTAAAGCTCTTGGAAATTTTTTATAAATCAATTGTTAAAAACCCTCTGCATCGACCTGATGCAGAGGGTTTTTATTAATTAGGATCATGATTTCTATTTCCGTTTACTGCAACGACCTAAATTATCAAGATTCTTCGTATCACACACGTCTTCAATATAGCCGGAAGTGCTCAGGATCTTCGGCGTGATAAACACCATCATTTGCCTTTTGTTACGTTTTACATTTTCCGTTTTGAAGAGCCAGCCCAGCACGGGAATTTTATAAACGAAAGGCACTCCGCTGACGATCTTATCATCCTTATTATACAATACTCCACCGATTACAACCGTATCGCCGTCTTGTACCACGATTTGAGAATCCACTTCATTTTTACGAATGGGAGGATTGCCCTGAAGCTTTTCACCCTGCGCATAATCCGGCACATCATTTTTGGCCTTGATCTTCATGGAGATCCGGCCTTCATCCGTTATTTTCGGCGTCACTTCCAGACTCAAAAGAGCTTCTTTAAAAGTAACTGTCGCCGGAGAGGTTCCGGAAGCCGGTGTAATGTAAGGCACTTCGTCACCCTGCTTAATGATGGCTTTCACATTATCCATCGTCACAATTTTCGGAGCCGAAATGATCTTACCCTGAGTCGTTGCTTCCAGCGCCTGCAACTGAGTTTCAATAAATGCATTGGCACCTCCAAATACAATGCCCAATGTTGGTCCGATCACACTGGAAGGGAAATTAACCGCTGCCATGGTCAACGGATCGGTAGTTCCCGCTTTTACCCATGGTATTTGAGATGGATAACTTTGGCTTCCGGCATTGGTTTGAGTCAGTGGATTGGTTCCAGCGGCTAAACCCAATCCATAGGATCCAACGGATTGATTACTGCCAAACCCCCACTGGATACCCAGATTACGAACAAACTCTTCTGAAACTTCCACAATTTTTGCTTCAATCATGATCTGGCGTAATTTGCCTTTTTCGGACATTTCTTGTAGTTCTTTTGCCTTCCGATCCTCTTCCGCTTTTCGAATTTCCTCATCCGCCGCTTTTTTAACTTGAATATCTCTTCTCTGTCTTTCCAACGTCACTACCGTGATGACATCACCCGTTTGCTGCTTTACAAGACCATGAACTTTCATGATTGCATCCAGTGCTTGATCCCATGGCACATTTTTCATGGACAGGGTAACGTTGCCCTTTACATCATCCCCGGATATAATACTGATATTTCCGTATTCCGCCATCAATCGCAATACACTTTTAATATCGGCATCCTGGAAATCCAGCGATATAATTCTTTCCGTTAGCCTTCTGGCTGTGTCGCGCCGGGCTGATTTCTTGATCTCATTGTCTTCATCAGCGGCACCAGTCGCCAGCGAGTCCTTGGATTTTGCGGCATTCAATTTAGCCTCGATACTGGAAATGTTGAAATCTATAATAACCGCTTTTCCTTCCTGTCTTATGGAATAAGGAACATTTTCTTTGAGACCGATTCTCAGATTAATCCATTGTTTACCTGATGCTGTTTGTTGCTGCGCCCGGACACTGGTTACATTCAACAACTGTCCTTCTCCAAGGACTTCTCTCATGTTATCAGGGGCAAACAAGTTTTCCAGTCTGATAAGCAAACTTTTATCTGGCTGAATGGATGGAGGAGCAACCACAGGCTGCTGAGATACGATGAGACTCACTCTTTCACGCCCGGATAATTTTTCAAACAACACATTTTCCAGATAGCCCACATTCGGCGCTTCATTTTTTACACCGGAATCACCACTTTGAACTGCGCTCAACCCCGTAGCTACTCCAGCAGGAGTAAATAGAAAAACCCAGAGGATCAATATTACAGGGATTATTTTTGATACATATTTTTTCATGTTATTACCTCATTAAATATTTTTACGCAGTTTCAAATTATTCTTTTAACTTTTTTACCATCGGGCTCGTCCACCGCTAGTCGATCTGCCAGAATATCGGTTACTTTCCCGTTATGAAGACCGATGCGCGTGCCAACAAAAATTGGGTAAAACTTCTTGGCTGAATCTTCTACAACCGCCACACGGCGCGCCTGATCACCAATGATGCCAACTAATTTAAAACTTTCCACCGCCGCTCTCTGCAATGGAAAAATAGATTCGACTTTGGTTTCTTTCTCCTTTTTCGCGGCTGCAAGTTCTACTTCAATAAATGGTTTAAACGGATCTGGTTTACCCAAAGGATTGTAACTATATGCATTATCTGGCGCCTGTGGCGGCGAGGAGGTTGGTTGCGTTTGCGGCTGAGCGGTTGCTGCCGGCACCGACGTTTGCGCTTGAACGGTCACCGGCTGTGCCGATGGCTGGAGATGAGCGGTCTTCGGCTTTGGTGTCGGAACAACTGGCTTGTTTGCTTCAGCACAGAAAGCACCATAAGCGGCTGTAAAAAGAATCAACAAATTGCAAAAAATTATAATTTTACTTTTTTTCATTTTTCTTTTCACTTATCTGCTCTTTTTTATCCACAAACATGTACGTTTTCACCGTACAGCTTGTAGTAATCAGGTATCCCCGTCCTTTAATTTCTTTTCGCTCTCCCATGGAAATATCCGAAATATTTACTATCCGCGGCAACTTGGCCACTTTTTCGAAAAAGTGAACAACATTCTGAAAATTGCCCGTAACGGTAACCTTCACCGGTATTTCCTCGTAAAATGGATCCGGTTCCGCTTCTTTCTTTCCTTTTCCGCCACTTTTAGTTGTCTTTGGTTGCTCAGCTTGCGCTTTGGGTGCTTCTTCTGTTGCTTTTTGATCAGAGGGCTTCATTAAAGAGGCCGCACCGGGTTTCTCAACAGCAACAGGTTTCTCCAAAGTTTTTGGCACGGCGGCTTTAGGCTCGAACAATACAAACTCGACATCTGCGTCCTTGCCGGCCAGAGCCACTGAATGAAAAAGGCCAGGAATCTCCCGCTGATCGGGAAGTTTTAGCAAAGCAACCTTGTAATTTTCCTCAAGTGCTGCCACCGCAGATTTATATTTATCATATTGCAGAACTATTGTTTCCTTCTGCTTAATCTGTAATTGGATATCCTGATAGTCTTTTTCCAGTGTCGCTTTTTTTGTTAATGCATCAGATAAAAAATACATGTAATACAGGTAGCCGATGACAAGAACAATCACGATGACAATCAGGGCCTTGGCCTGTGGTGACAACTTTTTTATGTCGTTTATCGTTAAGGCCATAATCAAAATCCTTTTTTCATTTTGCATCTAAATATGAATCGCTGCAAGGCTACGCCGGAAATTTCCACTTTTTTAGATGACTCCAAATCTACCGATTTAATAGCGGGGAAATTTTCAATCGTCTTCATAAAATCGGCTGCCACAATATTATCACGGCCAACACCTTCTATCGTCAAACTGTCACCGCTTTGTGAAACTTTCACTAGCCATACACTTTTTTGCGGGACCAGCATGGATAAATCATCCAATGTTTTTACCGGCAATAGCCTGTTCTCTTCCAGTTTATCGATAACCGAAAGCTTCAACTCCAGTTCAGCTTTCTTCAGTTTAAACTTTTCCAAATCGCCGACTTTCGCATTTAACACTTTTAATTGCTGCTTGGAGTCCGCAAGTTTCGATTCCAGATCTTTTACTTGCGACATCATTAAGAAATAAAACCATACAAGGCAAAGAATAAAGATGACAAACACTCCCGCAATAATCGTTATCTGTCTTGAAAGATTTTCTTTCTTTGCTTTTTCACGGTAAGGTAAAAGATTGATCTTAATCATTTATCACCTATTTTCCTTAAACCCAACCCGATGGCTACAGCACCGATTGTTTTAATGCTTTCCAACTTTGCTGCATCAATGTTCTTTTTATTATATCCGATTTTTAAAAGTGGATTGATTAACTCTGTCTCAATATTCAATCTCTGTGACAAATGACCGTTGAGTCCGACAATTCTTGAAGTCCCCCCGGAGAGATATACATGTTTTATGTAGTCGCCGCCAAATGTCGAGCGGAAGTAATCGACGGATCTTTCAATTTCTGAGCAAATCGGCTCAGCGCATTCCAATATAGCGTTTCTCAGATCCATATTGTCCTGTTCTCCACCGGGGACGCCTTCGATTTTCATCTTTTCCGCTTCTTCCGCTGAGACATGATATCTTTCCTGCAGACCTTCGGTGATTGCGTTTCCGGCTATCGTGAAATCTCTGGTAAAGATAGACATTCCACCTTTAATCACATTAATGTTTGTCAAGTTCGCACCGATATTAACAATGACAATAATTTCATTGTCCTCAAAGTCATAATTGGCCTCATACATGGTTTCCAGCGCAAAAGAATCCACGTCCATAATCATCACCGCGAGGCCCGCAGCGGTTATCGCATCCAAGTAGCTGTTTACATCTGTTTTTTTGGCGGCAACAATGATAACGTCCATTTGATTGGGATTATACTCATTGTCTCCCAAGATCTGAAAATCATAATTGACATCGTCCATGTTATCGAAAGGAAGGTATTTCCCCGCTTCATCCCGTATCAAATCCCGCAAATCTGATTCTTCCATCTGGGCCAGTGTTACTTTCTTCACGATTACGGAACTTCCTGAAAGGGAAGTGACAATTCCTTTCCCTTTACAGCCCGAATTTTTGAATAGCTCTTTAACCAACGAGGACAAAGCACTGGGATCCTCCAATACTCCATCTACAAAAATACCGGGTGGAACAGGTATCTGACGAAATCGGTTAAGGATATGACCATGAGAAGTGGTTATAATTTCTGCCAGCTTAAGAGAATTTGAACCGATATCCAAACCGACAAGTTTCTTTGTTCCTGAAAATATTTCTTTTAAATCCATCAAAGCACCGTCATGTAATTTTTACAAAAAACATGCTTTCCATCATTTTGCCAGCCGGTAAACAATGTCACCTTTCTTAACCATGCCCAATTCATTTCTCGCTACGGACTCAATATATGCCGGGTCGTTTCGCAACAAGTATACTTTTTTTCCCAGTTCGTGGTTTCGCTTCACCAGTTCAGAATTGTCCGTTTTCAACGCCGAAAGCCTCTTACTCATGAAATAATTATCAACAAGTCCCCTGTTTCCGAAAGTAATGAGAAGCATTATTAAAAATAAAAAGGCAATCAAGTATCTGCCAATCTTCATTTACAGATAAATCCTCCGGGTAAAACATCATAAAATACCTTTTGCCCTACTGAGGAAAAACTTCTTCATAAGTTTTTTGCAGGGCTTTGGCCACTTTCAACTCCGAATTCTTTCGCGTGGGCAACCCCTTCTCCATCTTGGCAACTGTTTGAGGCGTCAACTCAGCCTTCCGGGCAAGCTCTGAAATACTGAGTGGAATTGACTCACGAAACTTTTTTACCCTATTTTTCTTGACATTTTCCATAGTGATTTAAAGCAACACCTTCAAGTTTGCATATAAAAAACTACAAACTAAAGCAAATGTCAAGAAAAATATTTAATCATCATTAAAATCACTTAATATTAATCAATATGCTACATCGATAAAAAATATTGTTGTTTTTTTATCGATCCAATTTTAAATAAATATTAATTAAAATGATTTTTTTTTATGTGATAAGAATCACTATTAATAGATATAAAATGACAAAATTTGATTATCTTATTGAAAATTTATAATAAAACGCACTCATCGGCTAGTTATTATTTAACGGATGGTAGAATTTGTTGCGGCTCGCCAAGTTGAAATTTTCCACTTTCGATCCAGTCTTTCAGAATATTAGCGATTTGACTGGCCTTGTAGTAACTGGAAAGAGGGGCTGTAATCACCTTCTTGCCGTCGATGAATATTATGCCGCTACGCAATTCCTTATAACTGGCCTCCGCAACAGGCTTTGGATTTCCTTTGGGATAGTCCATGCTGTAATCATAAATCTGGGTGTAAATATCCTCGTCTTTTACAGCTGTAAAGTGCGCCATTTCTTCATCCAGAATAGGAATAGGAATGCCGATACCCACAAAGAGTGAAACACCGTAGCCCAAAATACTCGCGCCGGTCAGCCATTCGGAACTCATTTCCTTCAAATTACCAATAACAGCTATCGTGCCCGCACCTTCTTTGGGAACACCATTGGTACCACGGACCACGTTTGGATTATGCTGTGTTCCCGGCCAAGCCACAAATCCCTGCGTTCCACCCAGAAATATCCGTGTACCAACGCCTATCGTGCGGTAATAAGGATCATTGAATAACGGGCTGAGCTGGCCGGATGTTGCATAGGAAGCATTGGCCATGCGTGGGCGCAACATACCCATATACGTATAAATCGTCGTGTCCGAAAGATTTACGGCGCAGTTGTAATTCTGATAGGCATTGCGCGGATTGAACAGAAAGGCATCCCGTAAATCGCTAATGGTAATATTTTTTTCAAATTTCCGCGATGGATAGCAATCCGTACCATAGCCTTCGGCTCTGAGTTTGACGACATTGCCTGACACCAGATCCTCGATGACATGTCCGCCGCCATAATTAAATTCACCCGGGTAGACACTGTTGAGCGGATCGCCTTCGACGACTTCCGTTGCCCCCAGGTAACAGTCTACCGCTGCAACACCACCATAAGCCGGAACGTCGTTTAACCAGACCCTGGAAGCCCGTATACGTGGCGCCGTGTGGCCAAAATTCAAAAAAGCACCCGAAGAACACATCGCGCCGAAGGTTCCTGTTGTTACAACATCTATACGACGAGCCGCCTCAACATCACCATGACGCTTTACGATATCAATCATCTCCTCAGCGGTAACAACAACGGCACATCCTTTTTTGATCTTTTCGTTGATTTCCTGAAATGTCTTTTTAACTTTGAATTTTTTCATGAATTCGTCTTACCGGCGCTCTTTTAATTTTCATACCATTGTTTCTCAATAAATGCAAAATGATGGAGACTGTCAGGTATGTCCAAAACCCCCGTTCCCCCTTGTCGTTGTCTCCAACTGGACCGATTCCACCCAGCGCGCCTGACAAACTTTTTGAATAACCATTTGCGCAAGGCGCATACCTCTTCGCACGACAAAGGGCTCCAAACCATGGTTAATGATAATTAACGCAATTTCGCCACGATAGTCCGCATCAATGGTGCCGGGTGAATTCAAGAGGGTAACGCCCTGGTTAATGGCCAGCCCGCTACGGGGTCGGATCTGCGCTTCATAGCCTTCAGGCAGGGCAATAGCGATGCCCGTAGGAATTTTTTTCCGCTCGCCCGGCATGATCGTTTCGTCGGCACAAACAGACGCAAAAATATCCATGCCCGCCGCCTGTTCGGTCATGTACCGAGGCAGGGGAATATCTTCATTGCCGGCAATTCTTTGAATATGAACGGTGATGGTTTCCATAAAAATAAGAAACCGCGCCCGCAATTTGCGGACGCGGTTTAGAGAGACTATTTTACTTCCGCACCCAGCGCTTCTTTGCGGCTGAGTCGAATCTTACCCTGCTTGTCAACTTCCAGAACCTTGACCATGACTTCATCGCCTTCCTGCAAGACATCCGTTACCTTGGCGATTCTCTCCTTGGCAATCTGGGAAATGTGCAGAAGGCCTTCCGTGCCCGGTAGAATTTCGACAAATGCCCCGAAATCAACGATTTTCTTCACAGTACCGCGGTAAATCTTTCCGACTTCCGCCTCCTCGGTCAGCCATTTGACCATGGCCACAGCGCGGGCCGCCGCTTCGGCGTCAGCAGAGGCAATCGTCACGGTGCCGTCATCTTCAACGTCAATGGTTACACCGGTCTCACTGATAATCTGGCGGATGTTCTTGCCTCCGGAGCCAATGACTGTGCGCACCTGATCTTCCTTTACCTTGACGGTGGTGATACGCGGCGCGTAAAGCGAAATATCAGAACGTGGAGCGGTCATCGTTTCACGGATTTTACCGATGATATGGACGCGGCCGGCTCTGGCCTGCGCCAGTGCTTTGCGAAGAATATCTTCCGTCAGCCCGTCGATTTTAATATCCATTTGCATAGCGGTAACGCCTTTTTCGGTTCCGCAGACCTTGAAATCCATATCGCCCGCATGATCCTCGTCGCCCAATATATCGGACAGGATCACAACTTCCTCGCCTTCCTTGAGCAGTCCCATCGCGATACCCGCCACGATGTCCTTAACCGGCACACCGCCGTCCATCAGACACAGAATACCACCGCAGACCGTTGCCATTGATGACGACCCATTGGACGAAAGAATTTCGGAAACAATCCGGATGGTATAAGGGAACTGTTCCGAAGAAGGCAAAATGGGAACCAAGGCCTTACGAGCCAAAGCACCGTGACCGATTTCCCGGCGTCCGGGGCTGCGCAAAGACTTTGCTTCACCCACGCTGTAGGGCGGGAAATTATAGTGCAGCAAGAACGACCGCAGTTCCTCACCGGCAACATAATCCATTCTCTGTTCATCTGAGGACGTACCCAGTGTCAGCGCGGTCAGTGCCTGCGTTTCACCGCGGTTGAATATGGCCGATCCATGCGCGCGCGGCAGTACGCCGACTTCCGAACTGATCGGACGGATATCGGTTGAAGATCGGCCATCGATACGCTTCTTTTCCTGTATAATCATATCGCGTAAAATACGTGATTCTAGATGCTCAATGATGGCTGCAACTTTTTTGGCCAGCGCCGCATCGCCGGCGCTTATATTTTTAATGACGGTTTCCCGGACTTCACCCAGTTTGCCGTAGCGTTCCAGCTTGCGCGGCATGCCGTAGCCTTCTTTGAGGCCTGGCAGTGCTTCGGAGCGCACACGCGCAATCAGTTCTTCATCGGGGGTCTCCTCCGCCACAGCTCGCTTGGCTTTGCCAACTGCCGCACGGACCTGATCCTGCAAATCAATAATCGGCCGGATGGCTTCCAGGCCGAACTTGATGGCATCGACAATAATGTCTTCCGGAACCTCTTTGGCTTCGCCTTCCATCATCACCAATTCTACATCATACGGACGACCTGATTTGCCGGGGGTAACTTTACGACCCACAAGAAACAGGCTCATCTCGCTTTCTTTCATTTTTTCAGGTGACGCATTGGCCACCAGTTCGCCATCGATGCGGCCGACGCGCACACCGGCAATCGGGCCCTTAAAAGGGATATCCGATATTTCCAAGGCAGCGGATGCTGCAATCATAGCGGCGACATCCGAATCATTTTCCTTATCCACGGACAGAACCGTAGCTACCATTTGTGTTTCCGAATAATACCCTTTGGGAAACAGAGGGCGAATCGCGCGGTCAATAATGCGTGATGTTAAAATTTCACGTTCATTGGCACGCCCTTCCCGCTTGAAAAAGCCACCGGGAAACTTGCCAGCGGCAAAGGTCATTTCCTGATAATCAACTGTGAGTGGCAGAAAATCCACGCCTTCTCGAATACTCTTTAAAGAAACCGCCGTCACCAGCACGACGGTGTCGCCGTAATAAACCATCGCCGATCCGTCTGCCTGCGCGGCTACGTAATTGGTCTTAATTGTAAAATTACGCCCCGCAAAATCTGTACTGAATATTTTACTCATTAAATATCCTCCACCTTTTTCGAGTTGTGATCTGAAGCAGGAAATCCAAGGGCGAAACGCAAAAGCCGATTGACGCAGGTATTGATCAATACTTGTCCAATCGGTTGTCCTTTTGCCTTCCGCCCTTGAATGGTTCTTATTATTTCCTGAGGCCCAGACGTTTGATTATGTTTCTGTATCGCTCCACATCATCTTCTTTGATGTAATTGAGCAATCTTCTCCGCTGTCCGACGAGTTTCAACAAACCGCGTCGAGAATGATGATCTTTCTGATGCGCCTTGAAATGTTCAGTCAAATATTCAATTCTGGCGCTTAAAAGGGCAATCTGTACTTCCGGCGAACCGGTGTCTTTCTCGTGCAGCCGGTAGTCCTCGATTAATGCTTTTCTCTTTTCCAAAGTTAACACGCTTTATTCCTCCCTCTAAATAAAATCCTTTTTTTTATCAGTTGTTCCTCATATTTGTATTTGTAAATACTCTCAATATCCTAGCCGCCTGAGTTCTTCCGTCCTGATTCCCGAACCCGCTTGCCGGCATGAGCATTTCCGCTACTGCCACCAGATGTCCATCAGGGGAGAGAAACTTTATCATATCTCCCGCCGCAAGAAAAGGAAGAACATTTGGCCCGATCATATTAACATCCGGCTGAAATCCGGCCTTTAATTTGCCCACGGAGATCTCATTAACGTCAATGGCGGCCATAGACGGCAGGCACCGGGAAAGCGACAGCATTCCCGATAAAAATCTGTCTTTTAAATCTCCGGTGTTATCGTCCAGGGAAACAGCCATTCCTTCAGTTAAAAAACCGCTTTGCAGTCTGCGCAGTCCCGAAAGACAGGCTCCGCAACCCAACATCTCACCGATATCCGCGCAAAGCGTCCGGATGTATGTTCCTTTGGAGCAGGAAATTTCAAACATGACAGAAGGAAACAATACATCCTTTACATCAATTTTGAATATTTCCACATTCCGGGGGGCAATTTCCGGAAATTCTCCCTGGCGCGCATATTTATACAAAGGCTTCCCCTTGTGTTTGAGCGCCGAATAGGCGGGGGGAACCTGTCTGATCTTGCCCACCATCACCGCCAGCGCACGGCGGACATCTTTTTCAGAGATGACGACATCCGACTTCTGCGTGATCTCCCCTTCAATATCCTGTGTATTGGTCCGGACACCTAAAAGCATTGTCGCCCGATATGTTTTATTCTCCATCGATAGAAACTGCGCTAGTTTAGTCGCTTCATTAAGACAAACCGGCAAAACTCCCGTTGCCATGGGATCCAGTGTCCCGGTATGACCTGCTTTCCGGGCGCCCAAAATCCTTTTGACTTTACTCACGACATCGTGGGAAGTCAGCCCTGCCGGTTTATCGATCACCACGATCCCGTCCATAAAAACCTATGAATCCTTCACCGCTTTTAGCACACGTTTCTTGATTTCGATGATCTCTCCCTCTATCCTGCAGGCGGCAGCGTTGATGTGTCCTCCGCCTCCGAATTGAGCGGCAATTTTCTCCACGTTCACTTTTCCCTTGGACCGCAAACTCAATTTGAACTGTTTTTCGCTCATCTGTGAGTACAGCATTGCTATGTTTACCCCTTTGACTGTACGGGGAATGTCAATAAAACCATCCGTGTGTTCCATGGTCGCACCCGTTTGCCGCAAATGCTCATTGGTAACCGTCAGCGAGGCCGTCTTGAGTTCCAGATCCAGCTCCAGGGTTTCCAGAACTTTAGCCAGCAGCTGCAATTTGGCCGGCGGATCGCTTTCGTAAATATTTTCCGATATCCACTGCGGGTCCGCACCGCTTTCCACGAGATCACCTGCAGCCCGGAGGGTTTCCTGATGTGTACTGGAATAACGAAAACCGCCCGTATCCGTTAGAATGGCCGCGTAAAGATTTGTACAGATGTCTTTGGTCATCTTTACGTGCATCCTGCGCATCAGACGGTAAAGCAGCTCACCGGTCGAGCTGGCTTTGGGATCCAGAAGCCGTAACTTGCAAAATCCTCCGTTGGATATGTGGTGATCAATATTGATCAATGTTTTTATTTGAACAACATCGGCGGCGATTTTTCCCACTCGATCAAGCTCGGAACAATCCAGAACAAATCCCACATCGTACTTTTCTAAGTGTTCGAGCTCATGGACAATGTGTTCAGCACCCGGCAAAAACCGGTAATGTTCGGGCGTGGCGTCCTGATTGTAAACGACCGCTTCCTTTCCCAGATCTTTCAGCATTCGGTACAGAGCCAGTTCCGACCCCAGTGCGTCTCCATCCAGTCGAATATGCGCCGTGATTAAAAACCGCTTTCCGGAAGAAATGGCCGCCAGTATTTCTTTAACCATGGTTCTCATCCTGTTCGGCAATTTCAGCCAGCAGTTTCTCGATCCGGTTTCCATAACCGAATGACTTGTCATGCACGAACATGATTTCCGGAACAAATCGAAGCTGCAGACGATGCCCCAGCTCCCTGCGCACAAACCCCAGCGCTTTGGCCAGCGCCGCCTGAATTTCTTCGTTCAAATCATCTTTGCCCATTTCCACATAATAAATCTTGGCGTTACGCAAATCGTCCGATACCTTCACCGCTGTAATCGTTACCGCATGCAGCCTGGGGTCTTTAACCTCTTTCCGTAAGATGTCGGACATTTCCGCCATGATCACCTCGCCGACTCTGTCCGCTCTTTTAAAATTCATCGTACTTGCCTTGTTCCCACTCCATAGCTCCGGAAAAATCCGAAACCACCATAATCTCAATTTTCGAGTTTAAAATCTCCGCCACATGCAAATCATCAATAAACCGGAGGAGATGATCGACTTTTCCGTTGATGTATCGCGACTCGTTGCCGGTCATTGCGAATCCGATCTGGGCGTATTGATGTTGATCCAGATCACCGACCTGAGCGATAGATACATTAAATTCATTTTGCGCGCGTTTCAAAATCTTGTTCAAAACGCTTCTTTTTTCCTTCAATGAACCGGATTCCGGAATCCGCAATTGAATGATACCGTAACCGATAACCATAATATTCTTTACATGACCGCTCTACAGTTTTCTCTCCAGGGTCTCCATGATATAGGCCTCAATCACATCACCGACATGAATGTCATTGTAGCCCTCAATGCCAATACCGCAGTCAAACCCGGCCAGCACTTCCCGGGCATCATCCTTGAATCGCTTCAACGAAAGGATCTTGCCGTCAAAGACAACCACGCTGTCCCGTAACAGTTTAATACCGGCGGAGCGGGTGATTTTCCCGTCCGTCACATGACAGCCGGCAATGATGCCGATCTTGGGTACGCGGAACAGTTCGCGCACTTCCGCACGTCCCTGAACCACTTCTTTGTACTCCGGCTCGAGCAGACCTTCCATAGCGTCGCGGACATCGGCGATCACATTATAGATAATATCGTAAAGTTTGATTTCCACACCTTCCTGCAGCGCAAGCTCGCTCACCCGTGCATCCGGCCGCACATTGAATCCAATAATAATTGCATTGGATGCGGACGCCAGCATGACGTCCGTTTCGGTGATTGCGCCTGTGGAGCTGTGAATCGTTTTGATCTGAACATCTTCCGTGGACAACTTGTTCAATGC
Organism: Smithellaceae bacterium; assembly: GCA_963682015.1. Taxonomy (GTDB): domain Bacteria; phylum Desulfobacterota; class Syntrophia; order Syntrophales; family Smithellaceae; genus UBA8904. The sequence goes on from OY820932.1 coordinate 2,214,773, forward strand.
ATCGAAAATCGCTTCAATCGAACCCTGCACGTCTGCCTTGATGATGACATTTAAAACTTTGACGCCTTCTTTGATCTTCTGATACAGTTGTTCAAGCGTAATCTTGGAGGAAGCGGAAAGTTCCTTTTCACGTGTTTTGCGAATCCAGTATTCGGCAATATTCCGGGCCTTCTTCTCATCTTCCACGCAAATAAATTCCCCGCCTGTCTGGGGCACGCTTGAAAATCCGATCACTTCCACCGGCATGGCAGGTCCGGCCTCCTTCACGCGGCGTCCCTGATCGTTGATCATCGCCCGGACCCGGCCGAATTCGGTCTTGGAAACAAACGAATCCCCTTCATGCAGCGTTCCCTGCTGAATTAACACGGTAGCCACCGGCCCACGGCCGCGGTCCAGTTTGGATTCAATAATCACGCCTCGCGCGGCCAGACTGGGATCGGCTTTCAATTCCAGCACATCAGCCTGCAACAGGATCATCTCCAGAAGTTCCTCAATGCCGATTTTCTTCTTGGCGGATACTTCGCAGAAGATCGTATCGCCGCCCCATTGCTCGGACAAAAGACCGTGTTCAGTGAGCGCCTGCTGGATTTTGCCGGGATCGGCTCCCGGCTTGTCGATTTTATTGACGGCTACAATGATCGGCACGCCGGCCACTTTGGAGTGATTGATGGCTTCAATGGTCTGATCCATGACGCCGTCGTCTGCCGCCACAACCAGTACCACAATATCCGTCACTTGAGCACCACGCGCGCGCATGGCTGTAAAGGCTTCATGACCGGGCGTATCCAGGAAAACGATATCGCGGCCGTTGATGTGCACGTGATACGCGCCGATCGCCTGTGTAATGCCGCCTGCTTCGCCGTCAATCACATTGGTCTGGCGAATCGCATCCAGAAGCGACGTTTTGCCATGATCGACATGACCCATGATCGTTACAATCGGCGCGCGGGCTTTCAGATTTTCTTCGGCGATTTGCGGCTTCAGCATTGTATCATCAAAATCCACTTCCGCCTTTTCCACCTGGAAGCTGAATTCGGAAGCAACCAGAGATGCAATATCAAAGTCAATGGACTGATTGATGGTAGCCATTACGCCCATCCCCATTAACTTGTTGATGACGTCACCGGCCTTCACTCCCATCCTTTTGGCGAGTTCTCCGGTGGTAATCGTTTCCCCTACACGGATGCGCCGTTTGATGGCTTTCGGAACCGTAATTTCGGTTTTCTTCATTCTGATCGGTGCTGCTTTTTTCTCTTCGCGCCACTTGGTAAGCACTACTTCCCGGTCATCATCAACTTTTTTCAGTTTCTTTTCGATTTTCTTTTCCAGGACCTTACGGCGCGGAGCCTCTTTTTCCTCTTCTATAAAAACTTCAACCGGCCCTTTACCCTTCTTCTTGGGCTTTTCAAATTCCCGTTTGATAATTTTTTCAGACGACGGCGCTGGTTGTGGAATAATTTTTTCACCCGGTCTTACCTGGGGTCTTCCGGGCACTTCCTTCTTTTCCTCAGGCTTGCTGATTTTATGCCGGGACATCATGGGCGGCCGAACCGGCAGTATCACCGGCGGCTGTTTAGGTTTTTCGGAAACCGGCACATTCACCGTCGCAACGGGTTTGGTTTCCACAACAACTCCGGCATGCGGGACCTCCGCAACGGGCGGAGCTTGAAGGTCGGGTTCAGGGTGCTTCACCGCTTCCGCAACCGGTTCCTCCTTCTTTATTTCTGCTGTGGAAACAATCGACGCTGCAGACGGTTTATCTTCTCTGGCTTTTTTGACTTCGGACATTTCCGTCTCAATGGGAGCCACCTCTTTTAAGGTGTCAGCAGGCGGGGTTTTTTCCACTGGTGGTTTTTCTTCTTTTTCCTCCGACACCTCCTCATGAGACACAGCCTCAACCGGCGTGCGTACGGCCCGGCGACGGATCACGGTGGTTTTTATTCTTTCCTCCACGATTTGCCGCGGCGTTGTAGCCTGCAAGTCCTCTTTGACTCTTTCGATCTCGTGATCTTCCAGAGTACTGGCATGGGATTTGACGGTGATTCCCAGTCTTTCCAGATGAGTAATCAGATCCTTATTTTCCAGACCAAGTTCCTTGGCCAACTCGTGAACTCGCTTCTTCGCCATTCCCGAAACTCCCTCAAGTTAAATATTGGGTCCCTGAAAAATTATACCTTCTTTTTATCGCTTGTTTCCTCATCCAGAAGCCGGATGGCTTCAGCAATCCATTCCGTAGACGTCTTTTCACCAACACCGGGAATCGCGGACAGCGTTTCCGGTTCGATCACCGCCAGCATGGCAATGCTTTTGATACCCTGGGCAAAGAGTTTCTCCGCCATGGCCGGTCCGATGCCCGGAACTTTCGTCAGCGCCTTGTGTCCGTCATCTTCCTTGTCGGCAGCCATCGTTTCGCTCTTCACATCAATTTTCCATCCGGTCAGTTTGACCGCGAGGCGGACGTTCTGACCATTTTTCCCGATGGCCAGCGACAGCTGATCATCAGGAACAATCACTGTCATCGCTCGATTTTCTTCATCAACAAACACACGATTGACCTTGGCGGGAGACAGGGCACTGGATACATATTTGGCAGAGTCTTCCGTGTAAGGAATAATATCAATTTTTTCGCCGCGCAGCTCCTGAACAACACTTTGCACGCGAGTGCCGCGCATCCCCACACAGGCGCCCACCGGATCGATATCCTTATCCTTGGCCTTTACCGCGATCTTCCCGCGCTTACCCGGCTCCCGTGCCACACTGACGATATCAATGAGCCCTTCGGAAATTTCAGGCACTTCCACTTCAAAAAGCGCCTTGAGGAAAGCGGGATGAGTGCGCGACAGAATGATCTGAGCACCCTTGGTATTTTTTTTGACTTCAAAGAGATAGGTACGGATGCGTTCACCGCGTTTATAGGTTTCGCGGTGAATCTGCTCGGCCGGAGGAACCACGCCTTCCGCCCTTCCCAGGTTCACGATGATATTGCCACCCTCAAACCGCTGGACAAAACCATTGATCAATTCACCCTTACGGTCTTTGTACTCGTCATAAATATTATCGCGTTCCGCGTCTTTGACCCGTTGAATGATGATCTGCTTGGCCATCTGTACGGCAATCCGGCCGAAGGAACTGGTTTCGATTTTCATACCCAGGGAATCACCCGGCTCTGCGCCTTCATCCAGAGTCTTTCTGGCGTCTTCTTTGGAAATTTGCGTTTCGGGATCGAGCACCTTATCAACAACCGTTTTAAACTGAAAAACTTCAATTTCACCAGCATCGTCATTGTAGTGGGCTTCAATATCTACATTGGCTCCCAGCTTTTTTCGCGCCGCAGTCAGCATGGCGGCTTCTAGGGCTTCCGTAATGATGAGTTTGTCGATACCTCTGTCCTTACCCATCTGCTCGATCAGACGTTTAAGTTCCTGTAACATTTACAAATTCCTCCATTTCCTCTCTCGGGCTGCACCTAATTTCAGCCTATCGGCATTTTTTACTCAGTAATAGCAGCTGTGTCATCCACCAGATTGGCCTTGAAAATTTCGCTTTTGGGAATGCTGTATATTTTACCCGCCACTTCCATCCGGGCAATCTTGCCGCCGTTTTCTTCCACATAATCTTTCAACGTTCCCTGGAAATTCTTCATGCCGTCGATTTTATTCTGCGTTTTTATTTTCACTCTGGCTCCCCTGAATTTTTCAAAATCGCAATCACGGGAAATGGGGCGATCAAGGCCAGGGGAAGAAACCTCCAGAGTATAAGGTCCGCGGGAAAGGTCATGAACATCCAGGATGTCGCCCAATTGATTGCTGATGTCCGTACAGTCATCCAGAGTAATCCCGCCTTCTTTATCCAGAAAAAGCCGGAAAACCCAGCGGGCATGCATCTTCAGGCATTCGACGTGAATCAGCTCCATTCCTTCGGCAGTCGCCACTGGTTCGGCCAGTTGCCATATTTTGTCTTTCAAGTCTTCGTACATATCAATCGCTTCAGAAAATAAAAAAGTGGGCTAAAGCCCACTTCAGCATACTACTTTCTGTGATGGTCGAAAGTGCTCGTACCATATACAATGAGGCATTGCAAGCACTATTTGCCGCCCCGGAGGGCATGCCGGTAGACCGGAAAACTGGAGCGGGCGACCGGGCTCGAACCGGCGACGTCCAGCTTGGGAAGCTGACATTCTACCACTGAATTACGCCCGCTCACGGGTTGGGACTTTTATTCAACAAGCCTTTTTTGTCAAGAATTTTTTGCAGATGGCCGATTGCATGGTTATCGTTCACAATTGTCTTGCCTGTTGACAGAAGGCAGATTATTGGTTATGAGGCGGCTCTCCTAAAAGCCTACTAGACTGCAGTTTATTAGACTATAGGTTTTTTTGCGGTGAACAGTTGGAACCATTCATATTATTAATGAGGGTATTTTGAGTAAACAGTTACTAAAGGAAATTGAACGTCGGCGAACGTTTGGCATCATCAGCCATCCCGATGCAGGCAAAACGACGCTTACGGAAAAGCTGCTGCTTTTCGGCGGCGCCATCCAGATGGCCGGTGCGGTCAAAGCCCGCAAAGCTTCCAAGCATGCTCTTTCCGACTGGATGTCCATCGAAAAAGAACGCGGCATTTCCGTCACGTCGTCCGTGATGAAGTTCGAGTATGCCGATTGTGACATCAATCTTCTGGACACACCGGGCCATCAGGACTTTTCCGAAGACACTTACAGAGTGCTTACGGCGGTGGATAGCGCACTGATGGTGATCGACGGCGCGAAAGGCGTGGAGACGCAGACGCAAAAACTTATGGAGGTCTGCCGCCTGCGCAATACCCCCATTATCACCTTTATTAACAAGCTGGACCGCGACTGCCTCGCCCCACTGGATATCCTGGCCGATATTGAAGACAAACTGCAGATCGAATGTTCGCCTCTGTCCTGGCCGATCGGCATGGGCAAACGCTTCAAAGGCGTTTATAACCTTTACGATAAGAAACTGCATCTTTTTATGCCGGGAAAGGCAAGGCGTTCAGAAGAAGGCGTCGTGATTCATGATCTTTCGGACCCGCTACTCGAAGAGCTACTGGACTCCCAGGCCGGAGAACTGCGGGAAGAAATCGCCCTTCTGGAAGGGGCAGCCAATCCTTTTGACATCAAAGAATATTTAAAAGCCGGTCAGACACCTGTCTTCTTTGGCAGCGCCATCAATAATTTCGGTGTCAAGGAACTTCTGGACGCTTTTGTGGAGATCGCTCCACCGCCGGCGCCGCGCCCCACCACCTCACGACAGGTGAATCCAGATGAGGAGGACTTTTCCGGTTTTGTTTTCAAAATTCAGGCCAACATGGATCCCGCTCACCGTGATCGCATTGCTTTTCTGCGCATCTGCTCGGGCAAATTCGAGCGCGGTATGCGCGTGATGCATCACCGTATCGACAAAGAAGTTTCTTTATCCAATGCCACTATTTTCATGGCACAAGACCGGACCAATATTGATGAAGCATATCCAGGAGACATCATCGGCATTCACAATCACGGCACGATCAAAGTTGGCGATACATTCTCTCAGAAAGAACCTCTCAAGTTTACCGGCATTCCGCATTTCGCGCCGGAGCATTTCTGCCGGGTGCGGCTTAAAGACCCTTTGCGGATCAAACATCTGCAAAAAGGACTGGTACAGCTTTCGGAAGAAGGAGCCATTCAGGTTTTCCGGCCTCTATGGGGTTCGGATAATGTCCTGGGCGCCGTCGGAGCGTTACAGTTTGACGTAACCATGTCGCGCCTGAAGAATGAATACAGCGTTTACGCTGATTATGAAAAAGCCGATTACGCCGCCGCCCGCTGGGTCACCTGCGACGATGTGAAAAAGATGGAAGACTTTCAGAAGAAAAATCTGATGAATCTGGCAATGGACACGGAAGGCAATCTCGTATATCTTGCACTCAGCGATTGGCGGCTTTCCCACACCATGGAAGAATGGCCGCAGATTCAATTTCATAAAACCATAGAAAAAAGCTGATATTCTCTGGCGTACAAGGAGAGCCCGACATGAAAATTACTCCTTATCCATCCTCGGCGGCGACTCATTTCGACAACGACTTGGCCCGGGGCGTTACCGGACGCGTGGTCATCGGTAAAAATGACGGAGCTGATCATTTTTGCATGCGGGTATTTGAAATTGTTCCGGGTGGGTACACCCCAAGGCACTCCCATGCCTGGGAGCATGAAATCTTCGTCCACAAAGGAACCGGCCAAGCCTATGGCGACGGACAATGGCATCCCCTGAGTGAGGGTGCGGTCATTTTTATCCCGTCCGGAGAAGAGCATCAAATCCGCAATACCGGCAATGAGCTCCTGATTTTTGTCTGTCTGATTCCGGCCGGCGCTCCGGAATTGTAATGACAGCGGACCTGTCCGATCTATTCTGAAAATTTGCAACCCGACTTTGTTTGAAGGCGATTGCGTATGAGTTTTGCCAGATACCGTTATCTGATCTTTGTCATTCTCGGCTTTGCTTATGTCCTGGTTTTTTTTCACCGGCTGGCGCCGGCTGTCGTTGCCGTCGACATGATGAAGGATTTAAACACCGGTGGCGCGCTGATGGGCCTTCTGGCATCGGCCTACTTTTACCCTTACGCAATTATGCAGATTCCCGCCGGACTGTTGTCTGACTCGTGGGGACCGCGACGTTCGATTGTTGTCTTTTTTTCTCTTGGTGCGGCGGGGTCCATAGCGCTGGGCCTTGTCCACTCCGTTGGCGCAGCCATCACTGCGCGTGTGGTGGTGGGTCTTGGTGTTGCAATGGTTTTCATCCCGACACTGAAAATTCTCACCCACTGGTTTGAATCACACAAGTTTTCGCGCATGAGCGGCCTTTTAATGTCGCTGGGAGGCGTGGGCGCGTTTACGGCCTCCACCCCTCTGGCGCTGATGAGCAATGCCATCACCTGGCGCGGCAGCATGATCGTAATTGGCGTGCTGACGTTGATTATCTCGTTGCTGACCTGGCGTCTGGTCCGTGATACACCCGAACAGGCGGACTTCCCGCCCCTGGTCAACTGCGCCGCCAACAATACCTGTGACGACAGAAAATTCGGCATCCTGGAAGGCATTTTCCTGGTGCTTAAAGACAAGCTCTTCTGGCCGATCGCACTTTGCAACTTTTTCGGAGCGCTGGTATCCCTTAGTTTCAACGGTCTATGGGGCGGACCTTTTCTGATGCATTCCTACGGACTGTCACGCACTCAGGCAGGCGGCGTCCTGTCCATGATGGCCATCGGTCTCATTTTCGGCGCACCTTTCTGGAACTGGCTCTCCCATCATGTCCTCTATTCGCGCAAGATCGTTTTAATCATCAGTCAGCTTTCCGGCCTGTGTATCTATGCTCCACTGGCTTTTTTAACGGATCGATTCACCGTTACCCAGCTTTATCTGTGGTGCTTTTTCTTCAATTTCTCCATGTCCAGCATCGTGGTGGTCGGTTACTCGGCGGTCAAGGATTCCTTCCCCCTGCAGATATCCGGAACAGCCACCGGCCTCTTAAACATTTTTCCCTTCGCGGGAGCGGCTCTGGGACAGCCGCTTATCGGCTGGTACCTGGATTCCGTGGGTTCGGCAGGCGGACATTATCCTGTGAATGCTTATTCTGCAGCCTTCAAGATGTGCATGCTCTCGCTTTTTGCGGCGCTGATATGCAGCACACTGGTAAAGGAAACCCTGCCGCAGAAAAACTCGGGATAGGAATCACAAGCGCTTGTTCCACGTCCGGAAAACGTCGGATGGAATCCTGTCAGGGTATGCCGCTCATCAGTCTTGCGCGGACAATCGGAAAGTGGCTGCGCAGGGCATAGAACTGGTCGGCAAATGATGCCGGAACCTTCATATTATTAACGGCATGCTCAATCTGATCGAGCCTGGCGAGCAGTTCTTCCCGTTTTCCGGATGTTTCACTCCGGTTCAAATCACTCTCCAGAACCAATAAAGCCCGATACCAGCGTAAAATGCGCAAGCGCATTCGCCAGCGATACATGACCGGGATGAGCTTCAAGCCCGGAATCAAAACCAGAATCATCGGCACAAAAACCACCAGAACACGATTCAGCAGGCTGGCCATCCAGAAAGGCAGATACCGGTAGAGAAAACTTTTGCCGGATTTGTAAAAGCGCTGCGCATCCGAGCTGATGCGATATTCATGCTCGAGAGGAGCCGGAAATTCTCCCTGGCGCTGATACCGCCCGGCCCGGTTGTGCACTTCGGTGGCCGCCTCCAGGAGGAGATCGGAAAGAGCGGGATGAAGATTGTCTCTGGCAATCAACTCCACCGTGGGACTGAGCAGATTGATATTGTGATCGGGAATGTTCCTCCCGAAATCAATCGAGCCTTCCAGAAGAACCAGCTTATTCAGATATTTAACACGGCGCGTGTAGGCGTCAGCCTGTGAAAAATGAAAGGCCGTAATCCCTTCATGCCTGAGCAGATCGCGCATTGTTTGAGAAGCCGCGGAATCTCCCATCATGAACACGGCATCGATTTTACCTTCCAGAAGAGCTTTTTCGGCTTCCTCGTCATCCATTTCCAGCAGCGCGGTCGTGCCGCCCGGCTTTATGCCGTTGAGTTCCAGAAGCGTCAGCGCCAGTGCATTGGTGCCCGTACCTTCTTCGCCAATGGCCAGTTTTTTCCCGCTGAAATCGGAAAGCAGTTTATACGGGCGATCCATCCGGCAAAATACGTACAGTGGTTCGTAAGAAACACTGCCCAGAGACACCAGTTTGTCAATGGTTTGTCCCTTGGCCACTCCCGCCTGAACAAAACCCACGTCAACCCGGAATTTTGGATTCACGAGCCGCTCCAGATTTTCTAGCGACCCTTCAGAGGGAAGCATTTTCAGCGTGACACCCTTGCGCGCCAGAATCTTGGCGTATTTATCAGCATTCCTCGCAAAGAGGCTGCCTTTGTCGCCGGTAGTCATGATGATAGTCGTGGGGGGCGCGGAGTAAAAAAACCAGAAAACGGCGGCGATGACCACCGCTGCAGTAAACAGCAGGGCAGCCAGCGTGGCGCCGGGCCCAAGGCCGAATGTCTCTCCAAACATAACCTGGAAATTACGAAGGCCGCTTCTTATTCTTCCACCGGATGTCTTCCTATTCATATTCAATCCGTTCTTGTTTTCTTCCGTTATTTTCCTTTTTCTTTGCGAGCTCAGTGAACAGTTAATTAAATCACATCAGGCAAAATGTCTTATAATTTTATCGGAAACTCCTGAAGATTACAAACGGGAACTGCTGCAAAGATCAGGAGTGAAAATGCTCACGGGCAAAGTCCGCTGCGTTTTCTCCCGCTATATATCCCGTGGAAAAGGCGGCTTGCAGATTGTAGCCGCCGGTGTCCGCATCAATGTCGAGCACTTCACCGCAGAAGTACAGACCGGGCAATTTTCTGGAAGACATGGTTCGCGGATCGATTTCACCAAGCGCCACCCCCCCCGCTGTCACGATTGCTTTGGCCAGCGGCAGCGGGGATTGAATACTGAACCGTAAATCTTTCAGCAAGTCAATCATCTTCTCCCGTTCGGCGGCACTCACCTGATGCGCGGGTTTTTCCCCGGTTACACCGGAAAGAACAATCATCGGCTCGATCATTTTTGACGGCAGATAATCTTTCCAGATTGTGGAAATTTTTCTTTTGCCGAATTGGTTCAAATCCGATTGTAAACGTTTACGCAACTGTTCTCTGGTTAGAGCGGGCTTCAAATCAATCAGGATGGAAACCGGTCCCTTTTCCAGAGCATCGACCACCGCCAGACTCATCAGCAGAATAATCGGACCACCGAGACCGAAATGCGTGAAGAGCATTTCGCCGAACCGGCTTTCAATCACCGGTGGATGAGGCGTTTTCTTTTTGCCGCGGCCATAATCACAGAAAGGTGTAAGTGCAGCATCCACCGCCGCCGGCTCTCCCTGAAACGCCGTGGCTCGGACATTACGCAGGGATACACCCTGCATGGACCACGCAAGTTTTTGTTCTCGGACAATCAGCGGCACCAGTGCGGGTCGAGCCTTGACAATCGTGTGGCCTAAAGCCGAACCCAGTGCATAACCGTCGCCTTCCGAGCCGGTGCTAGGCCAGGAAGCGCCTCCGGTTGCCACAATGACACAGCGCGACAGATAACGGTGGCCTGTCGTTTCAACGATAAAGAAAGAATTTGCAGCCAGAGCGACCGAGGTAACCTTTGCATTGCATGTCACCCGCACCTTATGGTCGGACAAATATTTTTGAAAAGCATGCACCACATCACGAGCATCGTCGGAAACGGGAAAAATTCTCCCGCCGCGTTCCACCTTGGCGGTTAAACCGTACTGTTCGAAAAAGGCGAGCAGTTGCGGACGGAAAAATCGGGAAAACGCACCGTGCAAAAAGCGACCGTTGGGGCCGTACATGGCGATAAACGACTTCAGATCGGCTGTGTTAGTCAGATTACAGCGCGTCTTGCCGCTGACCAGAATCTTCTTGCCCGGGCCTTCCTTCTTTTCCAGAAGGAGAACACGGGCTCCCCGGGAAGCAGCGCGTCCGGCAGCCATGAGTCCTGCCGCTCCGCCGCCGATTACAATAACATCGGCATCTGGAATCACCTGATCCTTCATATTCTCTCCATGAAAAAAGCTATCACAGATTCATTAATCCGGTCAACCGGGTTTGCCCTGTCTTGCGCGTCATCCATGTGTGTGTTAAAGCTTCGCCGAATTTATTTCAAAAAGGGAGAGACTTTTGCGCGTACCAACTCATTTCATCTCCATTACCACCCGGATGATTCTGCAGGTTCGGCCGATCACCCATAATTTGTTACAGCACTGGAAAAGCCGCGCTCAAGGCATTCCCGATCCGGAATTGCGCCGTCAAGCCCTGGCCAGTATCGCGACGAAAACTTTTCACTGCGAAGGCGGCGCTCTTTACGGATTGCTTGCCGGTAACTATTACCACGAAGCCATTCAATTTATCGTCGCCTACCAGACGATCAGTGATTACCTGGATAATCTCTGTGACAGGAGCACTTCGCAGGACCCGAAGGATTTCCGCACCCTGCACGAATCCATGCTGCATGCTCTGACACCGGGTGCGCCGCTTATCTTTTATTATCAGTTCCGAAAGGAGCGGGATGACGGCGGGTATCTGGTTTCTCTGGTCCAAACCTGTCGCGATGTTTTAGGCCGCCTGTCCAGTTATTCCGTCGCCCAGGACGCTATCCTGAAACTGGCTTCAATTTATATAGATTTGCAGGTACACAAACACGTCCGGAAAGAGGATCGCCTTCCGCGTCTTCAGGCCTGGTACAACAGCCATAAAGAAAATCTGCCGGAAATGTCCTGGTATGAATTTGCCGCCTGCGCGGGTTCTACCCTGAGTATCTTTTGCATCGTTTCACAACTTTTTCAGCCGGCGGTTTCCGGATTGCTCGTTGACCGGATCAAGCAAGCTTATTTTCCCTGGGTACAGGGACTGCACATTCTTCTGGATTATCTGATAGACCAGGAGGAAGATCACAAGAGCCAGGATTTAAACTTTTGTTCATACTACGAAGACCATGAACTACTGTCTCGCCGGTTTGAATTCTTTTATCAGCAGGCACAGGCAAGTGTTAGCCTTCTACCCGACGCCGAATTTCATCACTTAATCATCCGGGGTCTTTTGAGCATTTATCTGGCCGATGATAAAGTCTCCCATCAAAAGGACATTCAAATCGCAGCCAGAAAGTTACTCAAACTGGGTGGTAGGGAAACCTTCTTTTTTTATCTGCTCTGCCGGATTTATCGGCAGTTAACCTGATCTTTTTCCCCAAAAAATTTTCCGAGGGCTGGTTGATGCATTTTTCTCCAATACCTGGGGAGTTATTCCCCTGCATTTCCTTAATAGATAACAAGATCAAAAACCATTAACAATAAATATCTGCATAATAACAATATCTTGTATAAGCTTCCTTTTTTCCGCAAAGTTGGCATACTCATTGCTCAAGTACCATTGCAAATGATCGGGAGATCGAAATTGATGAAGAAAGCTTTGATTTGCATAGCAGGAATGACTTGTCTTTTGGCTGCTATTGCTTTTGCCGCTGACAAACCTGCGACGCCATCAAGTCAAAGCGCTGTGCTGAAGGCAACCACCGTCAAAACGGCAAAAATGAATGCCCGCGGAAAGGTGGTTGATATTTCCGACAAAGCCATCAAGATCGAACGAAGCATAAAAGGCAATGTGGAGATCATGGAATTCGCGCTGGAAAAACCGGTCCAAGACATTGCCGTAGGCGATTCCGTAAAGATTGACTACAGTGAAAAAGACGGGAAATTGACGGCGTCGAGAGTAGTCAAGCCGGGCATTGTAAAATCCGGAAAGAACGGAGTCAAGCCGACCAAGGAGAAACCGGCATCCGCAATTAAATGATGCCTTTCTGTAGGTGGAGTCCCTTAAAAAGAGGGTAAGTTTAACACTATTAACTAAGGAGGATTTTAAGATGAAGAGAGTAGTATTGTTAGTTATGGCGCTGGTGTTTGCATTCACGATGTCTGTTGTTGCCGCTGAGAAGGCCGCCACGGCCCCCGCAGCTCCCGCTGACAAAGCAGTAGCAACCGACAAAGCAGCTGATGACAAGAAAGTCGATGACAAGAAAGCCGACAAGAAGGCTGCTAAGAAAGCAAAGAAAGCCAAAAAGGCCGCAAAGAAAGAAGAAGTGAAGAAAGAAGAAGCTCCGGCGGCTCCGGCTGACAAAGCAAAATAAGTTATAGAGACTTACTAGCTGAATCAAAAAAGGATGGGTGAAAACCCATCCTTTTTTTGTGTTCCATATCTTTTTTGTTGATTACACGATCTGATCGAAGTCACTGTAGTTTATTTTACAGCTTTCTGTTATATGCTCTCAGCTATGTTAAAGCGTCTGCTGGCACAATTCATCGCATACAATAATAATGTGACCGTCCGGGTTCGTCTGGTTGCGTTAACCGTCGCTGGTCTTGCGATCACCATGGCCATCTGGGGCTTTATTCAGTTGACTGCCCTGGACAGCATATTGGTTGATCTGCAGGTAAAACGACTGGCAAATGTCGCTGAAACCGTCAGCACTTTTTATCAGCATTTTCCAACCAGACAGGGTATTGCCACGCTTGATTCGGCCTTAAAGGACCATATTCAGTCGGATATTCGTCTGGCCAGAATCGATATTTTTGATACCCGAACCTACAATATTAATTATGTCGCCGGCGCGAGCCGTGTTCTATATGAATGGCCGGATAATCTCGTAGCCGAGGTAGGTGTAAAAGGAAAATCCCGTTACTTTAAACTGGAAACGGAAGGAGGACCGTCGCTGGGCCTTCTCTATCCTGTTTCCGGAGAAACCAGAGACTCTCACATCGTCGTCGGTATCATCGCATTTTCAAGAACAAATGCTGAAATTATGAGCCGGGCTCGCTATCTGCTGTTCTTCAGCAGCGCGGGACTCTTGCTGGCCATCCTTCTGCTCCTGGGTATCGGATACGGATGGCTGATCGGCAGGCCGCTCGATACGATCATCGGAACCATTGATGAATTTCAGAAGGGACGATACGTGGAGCGAATTCCCATCACCCGAAAGGATGAATGGGGTCAACTGGCCGATCATTTCAACCAGATGGCTGACGAAATTCAAAATGTCATGGCCAGAAACCTGGAATTAACCAGTCATCTGGCGGATCGCGTTCGTGAAGAAACCCTCAATGTGGTCCAATTACAAAAGCAGGTGGATGATTTGAAACAGTTGACAGCCCTGGGACATTTAACCGCCAACCTGGCTCATGACCTGGGCACGCCGCTTCACTCCATCGCAGGACTTGCCAAACTTATGCTGGAGCGGGAGGGCTGGCCGGTGGATATCGCACATAAATTGAATTTGATTGTTGAGCAAACCCGACGCCTGGATAACGTCATACAAAATGTACGAAAAGCCACACGCCTGCCCGAGCCTCATTTTGAGCTGATGACTGTACAGAAAATCTTAAGCGAATCCCTGCCGCTTGTTGAACCGCTGATCCAGCAAAACCATGTCACCATGACCGTTCATACGGATGGTTCCACCGCTTCTTTATATGTGGACCGCTACAGGATTCAAACCGCACTTTTAAATATTATCCAGAATTCCATCGAAGCCATGCCGGATGGAGGAAAAATCAACATTTCCGCAGAAGACAATCGCACGGACGGATTCATCGTGATTTCCATAGCCGACAACGGACGGGGCATTGAAGCGGATCTTCTGAAAAAAGTATGCGAACCCTTCTTCAGCTCCCACAAAGACGAGGGCATGCGCGGGCTGGGACTGGCCATTGTCCGCGACATCGTCAAAGTACACGGCGGCCGGATGGAAATGCAAAGCGAACCGGGCAGAGGAACAACCGTCATTCTGTATTTACGGATGGCTGATGATGATCTTGCCGCCTGATTATTTCTCTTCTTGCAGGCCGTAACGGCGAATCTTCATGCGCAGGGTTTTGCGGTCAATCCCCAGAATTTCTGCAGCCCGGGACTGGTTCCAAGAGGTTTTTTTAAGCGTTTGCAGAATTTGTTCCCGTTGCGCTTCATCCAGCGGAGTCATCTCCGGTAATTCTGCACTTCTGGGAGACGACGTGTTTTTCCGGAACCGGTCAGGCAGATTTTCTGGCAGGATCACCACAAAAGGAGAAAGCAGAAGTGTCTGCTGCAGAACGTTCTCCAGTTCGCGCACATTCCCCGGCCAGTCATAGGCCATGAGCAGTTCCATCGCTTCCATGGAAACGCGCACGCCGGAATACCCCAGTTTTTTCAACATCGTCTCGATCAGCAGAGGAATATCCGCGATGCGATCCCGCAAAGGAGGGATATGCAGCCTCACAATAAAACGATACAAAAGATCCAGACGAAAACGGCCGGCACCAACTTCTTCATCAATATTCTTATTGGCGGCCGCAACCACGCGAACCGCAACATGACGCACTTCATGTCCGCCGAGCCGACGGACTTCGCCGTCCTGCATGAACCTAAGCAGCTTGCTCTGCAGCGCTGTAGACATTTCCGTAATCTCGTCGAGAAAAATAGTCCCGCCCTGTGCGGATTCAATCAGACCGACATGCTGATGGTCCGCACCGGTAAAGGAACCCTTTTCGTAACCGAAAAGCTCCGATTCCAGTAGATTGTCGGGAATGGCTCCGCAGTGCACCACAACAAAAGGTTTCTGGCGGCGAAGCGACATGGAATGCAGTGACCGCGCGGTTAATTCTTTCCCGGTGCCGCTTTCCCCTTCAATCAGAACACTGGCCGGCGAATCGGCAACCCGCGCGATTTGCTTGTAGAATTCCACCATGGTCGGTGAAGAGCCGATCAGTTTCGCCTCCTCAATGGCTTCCAGCGGCGCGTCCGATCGACGCTCGCGCAATTCCCGCACTTCCAGAACTTTTTTAACAAGCACCCGGCAGTCTTCCGGTGAAAAAGGTTTGCTGATGTAATCCCAGGCACCCAGACTGATTGCTTCCATGGTCGTTTCCAGGGATCCATAGGCGGTCATCAGGATGACGGGCAGATTCGGCCATTTTTTTTGCACTTCGCTTAAAAACTGCAGACCATCCATGCCGGGCATCCGGATATCGGACATTAATAAATCGTACCGGGACAGATCCTGCTCAAGAGCGGTCGCGGCGGACGTAAATGTGGCGACATCATAACCGTCGCGCAACAGAACTTCCTGGAGAAATTCACAGGCAACGGCGTCATCATCGATAACCAGTATGCGGGCTTTCATAAAAAACACCTGCTCAAGGGAAAAAATCAGGGCAGCGCTGCGACAAAAGAACCGGTAAGCTTTCGGCTTCCCTGCGCGTCCTGGGCAATGATTTCGCAACGGATTCTTTTTTCGCCATTTTCTTCGTATTTTTCCATCACCTTTCCGGTGACGGTGATGGTGGCCCGGTTTTGGGTGTTTTCATAGTTGTCCAGATCCATCGGCTGCGTCATGCTCAAAAAGCGCACGGAAAATTTTCTCAGACATTTGTTGTCGATCCAGGAGGTAATGGCTTCGCCCGCGATCCCCATGATGAACATGCCGTGGGCGATAACCGTATTCAGACCGATCGCCTTGGCAAAGGTTTCATCATGATGCAGCGGATTGAAGTCACCCGACGCGCCGGCATAGCGGACAAGATGCGTTCGCGTGATTGGCAGCGAAGTGTAAGTCGGCATGGTGTCGCCAATCTGAATGGTATCGAAGTTGGTGGTCATAAAAGTCTTTCCTATCTTTCCGTGAATGTCGTACGAGCCCGCATTACCAGTTCACCATTCTGATTGAATACTTCCGTTTCCAGAACAGTCATCTCAAAGTACCAGCCTTTTCTTTCCTTTTTGCCCCTTTCATACATATCCGCGACTTTCATTTTGAAGGTAACGACATCTCCGGCGCAGATGGGCGCGAAATATTCAAATTCTTCTT
Source organism: Smithellaceae bacterium (assembly GCA_963682015.1). GTDB lineage: Bacteria > Desulfobacterota > Syntrophia > Syntrophales > Smithellaceae > UBA8904. The sequence continues at coordinate 2,231,235 of OY820932.1, forward strand.
CACTGTGCAGCAGCTTCGCTACATCGGCCCCCACAGTATTAACGATTTCAACCAAACCACCCATTGCCCAGAAGGCAAAACCGGTGGGAAAAGTCGGCGGTATGGGAATGCTTTTATAACCTGCATTCCGGGCTGCATCCGTATCACGATAAATTTCTTTGATCTGACTGATGTCGTCTTTCTGTGCAACCGCCGCGGCAAATTCCGCGATTTTAACTTTTTCAACCGGTAAAGTATAAACTGGGAATTCCATACCAAGCTTCGACTTATCCGCCATTATAGACCTCCGCTACAATAATTTTATTGCATACCATATCCCAAACATAATTTCACGTGCTTATGACGGAATCGATGCATAAGGGAAAGTTTCTTGACATTCGTCCGTCATCGCCTGTATTTTCAGGCCATGAAGATATGCCACAACTGTAAAAAAGAAATTCCGGATGATTTACTCATCGGCAGACAGGCAGGCTGCACCGCCTGCGGGATGGATTTGCATGTTTGCCTCAACTGCCAATTTTACGAGAGGGGCGCCTATAACGACTGCAGAGAGAGTCAGGCCGAACGTGTTCTGGAAAAAAGCCGCTCCAATTTCTGCGACCATTTCCGGTTCCGGGACAGCCACGGAAAATCCGCTGTTCCCGCAATCGACGCAAAAGCAAAACTGGAATCCCTTTTTAAGAAATGATCGCTGTTGGTTCCAATACTCAAACGGAATCTTGAGACAGTGCTTTCTTGGTTTCCAGCGTTCGTGGCAAGCAGTACAAACCTTTTCCGGCCCGCACCAGCAGGCAGCATTGATTGTCGGATACGCAGGCTGAGGGCTCCTGACGACCTTCCTTCCACTGTTGGACTAAATCCGGTTCACAAACCAGAGGACGGGACATGGCGATGAAATCGCAGATTCCCTCCTGTAAAAATTTTTCAGCGACATGCAAAGACCGGAACCCTCCGCCAAGAATTACGGGAATGCCGATTTTACTCCTGAAATAGCGGGCATCTTCCTTATAATATCCTTCGCTTTCCGGTTTTAGTTTTCCCGCTCTCGCAGGACTCAGGCCTCCGGATTGCGGCGTGCCACCGGAGAGTTCAATAGCCCTGACACCCGCTATTTCCAGCATCGCCGCCGTTTTCAGCGTATCATTGACGGTCAGACCGCCCGGTACAAAATCATTGACGTTCATTTTCACCAGAAGAGGAAAATCCCGGCTGGTGGTTCCCCGAACCGCCTGTAATACCTCCAGCAAAAAACGCGCTCTGTTCTCCGCCGTTCCCCCGTACTCATCGCGGCGGCGATTATAATAAGGCGAAAGAAAAGAACTCAGGAGATGACCGTGAGCAGCACAAACCTGAATTCCGTCAAAGCCCGCCGACCGGGCGAGTGATGCCGCACCGGCAAAGGCATCTATGATTCTCTGAATATCATGCCGGGTCATAGCGCGGCATATTGACCCGTCGCCCTGCGGCCTCATTGTAGGCGCGATTGCCGCATCACCGGTGAGAGATGTATTTGCGTAAATTCCGGCATGACTGATCTGTATGATGATTTTTCCGCCTGCGTCATGCACCTTTCCGGTCATCTCGAGAAGGGCCGGAAGATGGTCCGTATGCCAGAGACACAATTGACGGATACCCGCCCGTCCTTCCGGGCTTATTGCCGTCTGGCCGGTAATAATAAGCCCAACGCCGCCCCGGACAAGCTGCACCATAAGTTTCGTCAGCATGGATGTGCTGCAGCCCTGTCCGCTTGCCAGACCTTCAGTGGTCGCAGAGCGTACAAAACGATTGACTACAGTCACGGCGCCAACGTCTGCCGGTTCAAAAATTTTCATTCCGTTTAATCCTTGTGCCCCATGGGCCGGTTAGAGGTCGTACAGCGTTTCATCGACCCGGGGTCTGGATAGTTTCTTTTTTTTGCTGCTCTGCTTTTTTTCGAATGGTTCTTCGGCGGACAGAATATCCCCCATTTCTTCATCGATTCTGTCCGGATCCTCACCCGCCTCCAGGCGCTTCAGTGCTTCCTGAAAACCATCGCCCAGTTTCATGCCGGTTGTTTCTGACAATTTCCGCATCAATTTTGCGGCGGCCTGTGGATCATCATCCCTGATGCTCTCGGCCTCGGCGGCCAGCTGCATCATGGCTTTTTCCATTTTGCTTTCGTCGATACCACTAAGCGGTTCATCACTGGTACCTTCTTTTGCTCCGCCGGTGATGGCGGCAAAAACAGACATTTGCCGGGAAAGAGAATCTTTTTTACACCTCGGGCACAGGGGAACCCTGCCGGTATTGACGGACCTGGAAAAGAAATTATAAATGGTGTTGCATTTCTTACAATAAAACTCATAAATTGGCATCGGGTTGTATTCTCCGCAGGTTTTTTATTTTTTATAATCCATTGCAAGTAAATATTCAATCCGTTCGACAAGCGGAGGATGTGAGTAATAAAATTTTACATACCAGGGATGCGGATGGAGATTGCTCAGATTGTCTTTGGCCAGACGTTTTAATGCCTGAATCAGCGGACTCGTCGTACCGGTCAGATCAAACGCCATCCGGTCCGCTTCCCGTTCGAAGCGGCGCGTCACCGCGGCACCCATCGGCGAAAGGAAAAATCCGATCGCAGTTAAATATAAAGAAACGAGAAAAAGTCCCGCGTAGACCGGTGTTTGCCCGATTCCAAAACTGCTGTATAGAGGCACCCATCCCACAATCCTGTAGATCAGATAAAACAAGGCAAGCGATGCAGAAGTCAGAAAAGCCAGTTGCTTGAGAATATGCTTCTTTTTCCAGTGACCGATTTCATGCGCCAGCACCGCAACGATTTCCTCATGCGTGTGAGACGCCAGAAGCGTATCATACAAAACAATCCGTTTGGTCTTGCCGATACCGGTAAAATAAGCATTGGTATGCCTGGAGCGTTTACCTTCGTCCATCTGATAAATGCCACTGGCTTTGAGGCCCGCTTTATCCAGCAGTATGTTGATCTTTTCTTTCAACGCCTCATCCTGAATAGGCTCGAATTTGTTAAAAAGCGGTAAAATCAATACCGGGTAAAGCCACAGCAGAATCATTTGAAAGATCGTGAAGAATACCCAGCCCCAGAACCACCAGCTTTTCGGCAGATACGTAATAAACGACATCAGAGCACTCACCATAATCGCCATCAGGATCGTCGAGACGATAGCCGATTTAGCCATATCGCCAATCCAGATCTTCCAGGTGATAGTGGAAAAGCCGTATTTTTTTTCAAGGACAAACGTATGATAAAGATCGAAGGGCATGCCGGAAATTTCACTGATAACCGCCAGAATGGCAAAAAAGATCAGGGCCTGCAAAACGATATGGACACTGCTGCCCGCGAGCCAGCCCGTCAACACGGGCAGAAAAAGAAATAACACGGCCAGCTCAATCACATCGCCCGTGAGGTTTTCCCTGGATTCCAGACGTGATTGGTCAACGGTATAGTCCACCATCTTGTGGAGCATCGCTTCATCCATCTCGCCTTTAAAAACAGGCGGAATTTCCTTCCCATGTACCCGTAAACTTTTCAAGTTAAGTTGCTGCAGCAGGTAGCGAAGCATCATTCGACCGACAAATAAAAGAAGAAAGATGATCAGAAGTATTTTTTCCATACGTGGTTATTCCCGAAAATATTGGTTCCTGGATAAATAGAGTTCGGGATTTTGTAAAGTCAATTTTTTTGCGATGCGACACAGGATTGCACAAACCGGTTGCCGCAATCAATGCCGGTTTCATAGGCCAGTCTAAGCTGAGCTTCATCTTTCGTCGTTCGACCGACTACCAGATGCGCGGGCGGAACAATTTCATGGATGCGAACTCCATGGGGCGGATGATGAATATACTGAACGGAAGCGTTATAACTTTCCGCACGCCGCTTAAAGCTTTCCACCAGTTTCGGATATTTCCGGAAATATAAAGCAAAAACCATAATGGCAATTATGTTATTCTTTTTTATATAGTCGGAGGGTCGAGACCGGATAACAGTAATTTCCCTCGCACCGCGCCGGCAGGCTTCACCAACGGGAATGGCATCCGCCATACCGCCGTCGGTAGCTTTTGTGCCACCTACGTCCAGAATATTGCGATACAGGATCGGCAACGAGCTGGAAACTTTCAGAAAATGTTCCAGTACGTTTTCATCGGGACGCAGGTACAGTGCCTCGCCTGTTCCCATCGATGTAGCCACGATCAAATAGTCCTTATTTTGCGTCCGCAGTTTCTCATCAATACGCTTCAAGTTCAGGCGGTAGTGAGTAATCGTCTGATGCCACATCCAATCCAGATCCATCAGATGACCGCCCGTGAAAAAACGCCAGAGATTGATGAATTCCGGGGATAATGAATACCGCAGGGTAATTTCGAAATTACGATCGTTTTGGCCGGCCAGATGTGAGGCAAGATGGCACGCACCGGCGGAAACGCCGATATACAAATCAAAAGGGTCGAATCCTGCTGCACCGAAAGCATGCAGAACCCCCGCGGCAAAAATGCCCCGCATTCCGCCGCCTTCCACGACCAATGCTGTTTTCGGTTTATCATTCATAGACAATTGCGAGAACGCCCCGGAATTCTGGTGAACTTCGGGGCGTCCTCATGAAAATCGCCTTTGAGACAGGAAAAGCCTCGGCAGGCGCGCTTATGCAGCATTATTTCTTATAGCTGTACCAGCCTTCGCCGGTCTTCTGGCCGAACTTGCCTTCCGTGTATTTCTTCACCACACTGGGAGAAGGCAGATCCGCCGGATTGCCGGACTCCATGAAATGGCCCATGCAGACATCGTAGGTCAGATCAATGCCCGTCAGGTCATTGAGGCGGAAGGGGCCCATCGGATGGCCGGCGCCGTATACACAGGCTTTATCGATATCTTCATAGGTAGCCACACCCATTTCCAGCATCCAGAGGGCTTCTTTCTGGATGACGGAGAAAATGCGGTTGAGAACAAATCCGTCAACTTCCTTTTTGATATGGATGGGAATTTTGTCGATTTTCAGGCAGAAATCCATCATGCATTTTGCCGTCTCGTCGGACACATGGGGTCCCTGAACGACTTCCACCAGCTTCATGACCAGGGCCGGATTAAAGAAGTGGAGATTGCAGACCTGGGAGGGGCGCTTGGTGGAATCGGCAATGCGGGAGCTGACGATAAAAGAGCTGTTGGTGGCCAGGATGGCGCCGGCCGGCGCGATCTTGTCCAGATCGGCAAAGATCTTGCGCTTCAGATCGATCCTTTCCAGAACCGCTTCGATCACTACATCCGCATCCTTGGCGGCTTCCTTCAGATCGCCCGTGAAGGAGATTCTGGCGCGGGCGGCCTTGGCCGCATCTTCCGTCAACTTGCCTTTCTGTACACGGCCGGCCAGATAGCTGTCCACAAACTTTTCGGCTTTTTCGAGAACGGCCGGTATCACGTCCGTACTGACGGTTTTGAAGCCGGACAGAGCGCACTGCAGAGCAATCTGGTGACCCATGTTACCCGCGCCAACAACACATACATTTTTTACATCTTCAATCTTCATGTTTCATCCTCACTTTCGGTTAATAATCATTATACATTAAGCCACTTTAATCATGGCCCTTACCATAACAATTCTTGATCGCGGTCCGTTTACAGCCCAGGCGGAAGACATTTACCGGCCTTCCCAGACATACCGGAGATTGGTGGAAATTCAATGAGCAGTGGGACTCAGTTATCCTAACGGTCACAATATTGTCAAGATAAAAATCTCTTCATAAGCCTGTACGCAGCAGGAAAAATCTTCAGCCTAAAATATCATGTTATCCTTTTACTTTGACTTTTCGATAAACTGTTTACGCCGGGGATACGTGTTGGCTTCAGGCGCGGATAAAGCAGGCCGCCTTCCATCAGCAAAAGGACCGGCCACTCCACGCCACGAATAAAAACCAAATCAGTCTTATACCTGCCTTCCACGGGCTGCCAGTTCTCGGGCATAGCGAACTCCATGCGCCACAGCGCCTGGTTATCCATGAAAATCAGGCCCTGGCAGGATATGGTTTTTTTCATTTCCTCATCCGTCCATTCGCAAATGGTAATTTCGACGATCCCGCCTTGCTTCCAGCCTTCATCTAACCCTCTTGCGGCATTGAGGACATGAGGAACCGTCATTGATACGGCCAGCGTTACGATTCCCGCAACAGCAGCGGCTGCATAAAAAGCAGGATGGCGGATCGAAATTCCGATGATGACTAAACCGGTGGTGATCAAGACAGCGACAAATTTCATCAGGGACAGAAATCTGACCGAACCAGTTTTCTTCAAAGCGGCAATCTGTTCATCAACCGGCAGTTTCATCATGGCCTATTTTTCAAAGCAGTGAGTGAAATCACTGCATATTTCGTTTATGTAGTATAAAATGATTAACGTACAAGTCAAGGTGAATGGAAGCTTCTCCATCGCAATAAGCCGGAAATGCTCGCTTCAGGAATAAAACTGAAAAATATTGACAAAACCTGTAATCAATATATAGGTAAATAAAATACTGCAGGGAGTAGAGCATTTCATGTTTGGCATCGGGTGGCAGGAACTTATCATTATTGCAATTGTCGCGCTTTTAATTGTGGGACCCAAAAAGCTGCCCGATCTGGCTAAAACGCTGGGTAAAGGATTCAAGGAATTCAAAAACGCCACTGAAGGCATCACCGAAGACTTGAAAGACACCCTGAAAGAAGACGAAAAACCGAAAACTGACAATGACCTGAAAGATTCGATGCCGTCAAATAAACACAACACGGAAGAGATAAAAAAAGAAACGTCCGGAAATGAGGCCGGCACAAAACAGAATCCATTATAACATCCAACACTTAACCAGCCAGAAAAACGGAACATCATGGAAAATCACGACGATCCGAAGATGTCTTTGACCGAGCATCTTATTGAACTGCGTAAAAGACTGACCCGATCATTGATTGCTCTGGGAACTGGTTTTTTTGTCTGCTATTATTTTAAGGATTATCTCTTCACTGTCATTACCAGACCCTTGACCAACGTTCTTCCCAAAAGCAGCTACCTGATTTACACGGGCCTGACGCAAGCGTTCTTCACCTACATGAAAATCGCTTTTTTTGCTTCCCTGATTATCACCAGCCCGTTCATCTTTTATCAACTATGGAAATTTATCTCCCCGGCCCTGCTTCCAAATGAAAAGAAAATGGTGGTCCCTTTTGTCTTATCCTCCACGCTTCTTTTTGTGGGGGGTATTGTGTTCGGATACCTTGTAGTTTTACCGCCGGCGTTTGAATTTTTTGTGAGTTTCAATAACGAATACCTGCGGGCAATGATTTCCTTTGATGAATACCTTTCCTTTTTCATAAAATTTCTGCTGGGTTTCGGCGTGTCGTTTCAATTGCCAATCCTGATTTTCTTTCTAGCCAAGCTGGGCATTGTGACGGATAAATTCCTTTCCAAAAACAGAAAATACGCGATCTTGTTGATTTTCATTGTTGCCGCGATATTAACACCTTCACCGGACGCGCTCAGTCAAATCCTGATGGCAATTCCCTTGCTGTTTCTTTATGAAGTGAGTATATTTGTGGCAAAATTTGCCGCCAAGAAAAAAAAGACTCCTGAAACAAAAAACGATCCTGATGAAGAATAGGTGCTAGGTTATGACTTCACGCAAGAAAAAGACGGGGCAACGAGGACAGACAATCAAGACATCCACGATCCTCAAAGTTCTATTTGTTTTTGTCTTTATCATTCTGCTCGTGACCGTCGGCGGGACAGTTACCTTCTATGTTATGACGATGGATCTACCGGGAATTGACGCCTTGAAAGACTACCGGCCAAGCATCGCCTCCCGAGTGTTGGACGAAAATAATGAACTAATTGACGAGTTCTTTCTGGAAGACAGAAAGATGATTAAAATTGCGGACGTCCCCAAAATCGCTCAGTACGCTTTCGTCGCTGCGGAGGATTCCCGTTTTTATCAGCATAAAGGTTTCGATCTGCAAAGTATTTTCCGCGCCATGTTTAAAAACGTAGAAGCGGGAAAAATCGTTCAGGGCGGCAGTACAATCACGCAGCAGGTCGCCAAATTAATGTACCTGACACCGGAACGAAAATACATTCGAAAATTCAAAGAAGCTGTTCTTTCCTACCGGATCGATAAATACCTGACGAAGGATGAAATCCTGAATCTGTACCTGAACCAAATTTATCTGGGGCACGGTACGTACGGCATTGAATCGGCGTCGATCGGCTACTTTGGCAAAAGCGCCAAGGAATTGACCCTGCCGGAAGCTGCGCTCCTGGCAGGTTTACCAAAAGCACCTACTACTTATTCACCTTTTCTGTATTTCGATAAGGCAAAACAGCGGCAGGTTTATGTACTGACGCGCATGATGGAAGAAGGCTTTATCACGCAGGAGCAAATGGAAAAGGCCGAGGCTGAGCCTCTGAAACTGAGGCCTATGAAACCAAAAGACAAGGTTGCAGCCTATTTCGTCGAGCATGTCCGACGTTACGTGCAGGAAAAATACGGCGCAGATGTCCTGTACAAAGAAGGGTTGAGCATTTACACAACGTTGAATTTATCGGCCCAGGCAGCGGCCCGTGACGCCCTGATCAAAGGGTTAACGGAAATGGAAGAACGAGGCAAATACGAAAAAGGACTGGTTCAGGGCGCAATATATTGCATGGATGTTAAAACAGGAGCCATTCGAGCCATGGTTGGAGGACGCGATTTCACAAAAAGCGAATTCAACCGGGCCACGCAGTCACGCCGTCAACCGGGATCCGCTTTCAAACCGTTGATTTATACGGCGGCCTTTGACAAAGGTATGAATCCTTCAACGCGGTTCGTGGACTCTCCCATTGTCTTTGAAGACCCGTCGCAAGAAGACGGTCTCTGGAAACCGAAAAACTTTGATGAAAAATTTCTGGGACCGATTACCATGAGAACAGCCCTGGTTCAATCCCGCAACGTTGTGACCGTCAAGATTCTGCAGGAAATCGGCATCGATTACGCAACCTCCTATGCAGCCAATATGGGTATTGAATCTCCACTGTCGAGGAATCTGTCTCTGGCACTGGGATCATCAGGCGTAACCCTTCAGGAACTGGTACGCGCCTATGGAGTGCTGGCCAATGGTGGCAGGAAAGTAACCCCTTACTTTATCCGTAAAATTGTCGACCGCACAGGCAATACTTTTGAAGAAGCCAAAGTACAGGCGGAACAGGTCATTGACCCCCGCATCGCCTTTATGACCACTTATGTCATGCAGGACGTTGTGGAAAGCGGCACCGGCCGCCGGGTAAAAAGCATCGGCAGGCCCGTCGCCGGCAAGACCGGAACGACCAACGACATTCGCGACGCCTGGTTTGTCGGATTTACTCCGTCTTTAATTACCGGAGTCTGGGTGGGGTTTGATCAGGAAAAATCTCTGGGCAAACAGGAAGTAGGCGGGCGGGCGGCGGCACCCATCTGGCTTTATTTTATGGAAAAAGCGGTGCAGGGAAAGCCGGTGGAGGCATTCCCTGTTCCGAAGGGAATTAATTTTGTCAAGGTTGATCATAAAACCGGTGTGCCCACACAGGGATCAGGACCAGGAACCATCTTTGAATGCTTCCTGGATAATGCACCTCCTCCGGAAAAAGAACAAGAACCAACTGAAGAAAAAGAAGAATTATTCCGATAAAATTATCAGCCTGTCTGGAGAAAGACTCTTGACAAGCGGACTTTTTTTCGCTAGAAAAGAGTCAAATTCATAAGGAAGTAATGATGTTTCTTAAAGATTTCGATAGCGGCAGGATTTTGAACAAAGCCATTGTAAGATTGCTCGTCGTAGTAGTCGTACCCATGGGGCCTGCCGGTTAAGTATCTTTCAAGATAATAAAAGATACAAGCCGCGGGCCCCTGAAGCCCGCGGCTTTGTTTTTGGACGCAAAGCCGCTTTTTCCTGAAAGAAAATGGCGGCTTTTTAGTTTTTAGATAAATCAAATATTGGGAGTAATCGGAATGAAATTAAAAGGGACACAAATTCTGCTGGAAGTACTCAAAGATGAAAATGTGGATATCATCTTCGGATACCCGGGCGGAGCAGTACTGGATATTTACGACCAGATTTTCAAAAGCAATGTCCATCATATTTTAGTCCGCCATGAGCAGGGCGCAGTGCATGCGGCGGACGGTTATGCCCGCGCCACCGGAAAAGTTGGAGTTTGTCTTGTTACATCCGGCCCGGGTGCAACCAATACGGTAACCGGTATTGCCACAGCCAACATGGACTCCATTCCGCTGGTCGTTTTTACCGGACAGGTCCCCACGCATCTTATCGGCAACGACGCCTTTCAGGAGTGCGACATCACCGGCATCACACGTCCCTGTTCTAAACATAATTTCCTGGTCCGCAATATCGAAGAACTGGCCTCAACCATCAAGGAAGCGTTTCACATTGCCCGCTCCGGCCGGCCGGGACCCGTTGTAGTGGATCTGCCGAAAAACATGATGGCCGCGGAAGCGGAATATGATCCTGCCCAAGTGAAATTCCGCAGTCATGAGGTGGTGTACAAACCGGCGCCCAAGAAGATGGCCAATATCTTTGAGATGCTCAATACGGCAAAAAAACCGCTTCTTATGACCGGCGGCGGGACAATTCTGGGCAGGGCGTCTGAGGAATTAACTCACCTGGCTCGTAAATGTGCCATACCCGTAACCGGAACCCTGATGGGACTTGGATCATTTCCCGGAACCGATCCGCTGTGGCTGGGTATGCTGGGCATGCACGGCACTTACTATGCCAACATGGCCATCAGCAACTGTGATCTGCTCATCGCTGTGGGTGTCCGTTTTGACGACCGTGTAACGGGAAAAATTGAAACCTTTGCACCCAATGCCAAGATTGTTCAAATCGATATCGACCCTTCGTCAATCAACAAAAATGTCGTGGTGGATTTGCCGATTATCGGCGACACAAAAGCTTCTCTGAAAGATTTAATCAAATTTCTCGAGGAACATAACTATGAACAAAGCAGGAACGAGCGACAGGAATGGCTTGGTCAGATTGCTGAATGGAAGGAAAAAGTTCCCCTGACTTACTGTCAGAACGGCAGGATCATTAAACCGCAGCACGTCATTGAAACACTCTACAGACTTACCAGTGGCGATGTTCTGATTACCACGGACGTCGGTCAGCATCAGATGTGGACAGCCCAGTTCTTCCCGTTTGACCGTCCCAATTCTTTAATTACATCCGGCGGCTTGGGCACGATGGGGTTCGGATTACCGGCTGCCATGGGCGTCAAATGCGCTTTCCCGAACCGTCAGGTAGTGAATATTTCCGGAGACGGAAGCATCCAGATGAACATTCAGGAGCTGGCGACCATCGTCCAGTATAATATCGCCGTGAAAGTGATGCTGCTCAACAATGGCTATTTGGGCATGCCGCGCCAGTGGCAGGAACTGTTTTACGAAAAACGCTACTCGCATACCGATATGTCCTACGCACCGGATTTCGTCAAACTGGCCGAGTCTTTCGGAGTTGTCGGTTTGCGCGCCACCAGACCGGACGAAGTAGAAGCCGTACTCAAGCAGGGCCTGTCCCTCGAAGGACCGGTGTTCATGGATTTCCGCGTATCCCGCGAGGAATGCGTTTATCCCATGGTTCATCCGGGCGAATCGATCAGTGATATGACGCTGGGCGGCCGTGAAATGGTGAACTGATGACTGTGCCATAAGTCCGTATGTTTAGCTGCGCGTCATCATTCTCCGGCCTTCGCCGGGGCAGGTTATGCAGCTGACAAAAGCAGGCCGCATTCCTCATGAATCGCGCGGCCTGCCTCTGGAGTTTTATAAAAATGAATAATAGAAAGGTTGAGTGAAACAATGGAAAAAAAGGAACATATTATATCAATCCTGGTGTACAACAAGCCGGACGTTCTGGCCAGAGTAGCCGGAACGCTGGGCGGTAAGGGGTACAACATTGACAGCCTCTGCGTGAACACGACCACGCAGAAAGACATTTCAAAAATCGTGATGACGACGGCCGGAACGCAGGCTACGGTCAATCGCATTGAAGGCCAGCTCCAGCGGATTCTGGATGTTATTTCCGTTGACGACCTGACCAATGTGGAATCCATCCACCGTGAAATGGCGCTGATCCGCTTGAATCTCACCGCGCAGAATACGGAAACCGTAAAGTCAGCAATAGAAGCAAACAAATGGAAGGTCATTGTTTCGGGTGATACCTATGTTATACTCGAAATAACCGGAGACACGACGCAAATCGATTTTGCCCTGGCTCGTTTAGAGCCGCTGGGCATCGTGGACATAACGCGCACAGGCATGGTTGCCCTGAAGCTGGAAGACTAAAATTAGGAAGTTATATTTAACGGATAATCATTTAGAATAGGGGGTTTTATGGCAAAAATTAATTTTGGCGGTACGATGGAAGATGTGGTGACTTCGGAAGAGTTCACCGTAAAAAAGGCACAGGATGTCCTTAAGAAAGAGGTCATTGCGGTTCTGGGTTACGGTGTTCAGGGTCCGGCGCAGGCTTTCAATATGAAAGACAACGGCGTCAACGTGATCATCGGTCAGGCCAAGGAAGACAAAGCATACTGGGACAAGGCCATTTCCGACGGCTGGGTACCCGGTCAGACGCTTTTCCCGATTGAAGAAGCGGTCGAAAAAGCAACCATCATTCAATACCTGGTTTCAGACGCCGCTCAGATGATCCTGTGGCCAAAAGTCAAAGCGCATCTAAAAAAAGGCGACGCACTTTATTTCTCGCACGGCTTCTCGATTGTTTACAGCGATCAGACAGGTGTTATACCTCCGCCGGATGTTGATGTGATTTTGGTTGCCCCGAAAGGTTCCGGCACAAGCGTTCGCCGCAATTTTTTGGACGGCAGCGGGATCAACTCCAGCTATGCCGTGCACCAGGATGCCACCGGGCGCGCGCTGGAACGAACGCTGGCCCTGGGCATTGCCATCGGCTCGGGATTCCTTTTTCCGACAACCTTCCAGATGGAAGTTTACAGCGATCTGACCGGAGAACGAGGCGTTTTGATGGGCGCACTGGCCGGTATGATGGAAGCCCAGTATGCGGAACTTCGTCGCCACGGACACACACCCAGTGAAGCTTTCAATGAAACAGTGGAAGAATTAACCCAGAGTCTGATCCGTCTGGTTGGCGAAAACGGCATGGACTGGATGTACGCCAACTGCTCAGCCACTGCACAGCGAGGCGCTCTGGACTGGCGGCATAAATTCCGCAAAGCGGTCGAACCCGTTTTCGCCGAGCTCTACAATTCCGTCGCCACCGGAAAAGAAACGGAAATTGTATTGCGTGTCAACAGCGCTCCGAATTATAAGGAACTGCTCAACGAGGAACTCAAGGAAATGCGTGAATCGGAATTGTGGCAGGCCGGCGCCGCCGTTCGTTCGTTGAGGCCGGAAATACGAAAAAAATAATTTATCGCCGGGGAACGGTTTGAAACCGTTCCCTGTATTAACAGGAGAACATCATGAGAAGTCATCGAATGAAAAAAGGTCTGGAGCGTACACCGCACCGCGCGCTTTTTAAAGCCATGGGCTATACCGATGAAGAACTTGAGCGCCCGATCATTGGTGTCGTCAACTCGGCCAATGAGATCGTTCCCGGACATATCCACCTGGATTTGCTCGCCGATGCCGTTAAATCAGGCATCCGTATGGCGGGTGGCACGCCGGTGGAGTTTCCGGTGATCGGCGTGTGTGATGGTATCGCCATGGGGCACGAAGGTATGAAGTATTCACTGGCCAGCCGGGAGCTGATCACTGACTCCATCGAAATCATGGCAACCGCGCACCCATTCGACGCACTGGTCTTCGTCACCAACTGCGACAAAATCGTTCCCGGCATGCTGATGGCTGCACTGCGTCTCAACATCCCGTCCATTTTCATCAGCGGCGGACCAATGCTTTCGGGGCGTTTTCAGGATAAAGCCTGCAACCTCATCACTGTTTTTGAAGGCGTCGGCGCGGTCAAAGCACATAAAATGACCGAAAAAGAACTCAAGATTCTCGAAGACAATGCCTGCCCGGGATGCGGCTCCTGCGCAGGCATGTACACAGCCAACTCCATGAACTGCGTCACCGAAGCGCTGGGACTGGGATTGCCTGGAAACGGCACGATTCCGGCGGTTCTCGCCGCACGCAACCGCCTGGCAAAATATGCAGGCATGAGAATTCTGGATCTGCTGAAAAAAAATATCCGGCCTCGCGATATTGCCACACTTGCGGCATTCAAAAACGCTATTGCCGTGGATATGGCGCTGGGATGTTCCACCAACACCGTTTTGCATATTCCAGCCATTGCTCATGAAGCCGGCATTAAGCTCAATCTGGATCTGTTCAATGAAATCAGCGGGAAAACTCCAAACCTGTGTAAACTCAGCCCCGCCGGACCTCATCACATGGAAGACCTGGACGCAGCAGGCGGCATTCAGGCCGTTATGAAAACCATCAGTAAGTTGGGTGTGATCGATGAAAAAGCGATGACGGTCAACGGCAAAACCGTCGGCGCTAATATCCGGGCGGCCAAAGTAGTGAATGACAATGTCATTCGCCCGCTCGGTAATTCCTATTCTTCACAGGGAGGCATCGCCGTGCTGCGTGGAAATCTCGCACCGGATGGAGCCGTGGTAAAACAATCCGCCGTGGCATCAAATATGTTGAAACATGAAGGAACCGCCCGTCTATTTAACTGTGAAGACGATGCGATTGCAGCGATTCTGGGAGGAAAAATCAAACCAGGAAACATCGTGGTCATCCGCTACGAAGGGCCGAAAGGCGGACCGGGAATGCGTGAAATGCTCTCTCCCACATCAGCCATTGTCGGCATGGGACTGGACAAATCCGTCTCGCTTCTGACCGACGGGCGTTTCAGCGGCGGAACGCAGGGAGCGGCCATCGGTCATATTTCCCCGGAAGCGGCGGAAGGCGGACCGATTGCGCTCGTGAAAGAAGGCGATGTCATTTCCATCGACATCCCGGCTAAGAAACTAACCCTGAAGGTGGACAAAGCGGAGCTGGAAAAGCGCCGAAAGACTTTAAAACCCTGGACTCCGGCGATTACGACCGGATACCTGGCACGCTACGCAAAAATAGTAACTTCCGCTTCTACAGGAGCAGTTTTCAGGGATTAACCGCGAAATACGCGGGGAACGGTGGCCACCGTTCCCCGCGCTTCATACGATTTCCCTGATCTTCATATCCAGTTTCCAGAATGCTAGCTCAATGCGTTTTAAAATCTCGGATATCTTTCCCTCGGAAAGCGAATCGTCATTCCTTCCAGGCCACGACCAATTGTCCGGTAAGTAAATAATCCATTCCAGTTCTCCAATGGTGTCCGGACGGTCTTCCATTTCCAGCTTGATCGCATGGCCTTCTTCCGAATAGCGCAAAGAATTGATGGATAGAATTTCCACTTTCCAACCCAGGGAACTTTCGACGGATTTGTCGCCGGTCGTCTTCAGTATCTCTTTCATGATCTCTTTTCTCATCCAATTGCCGCTGCAGCGTGTTGTTTTGAATTTATTTTGACATTGAATACCCTGATCAGTTCTGTTATTTTTTAATGCATAAATTTCGGGTTATTGCAATTATTCCTGTTCATTTAAAGAAAGAGGCTTTTATGAAAAAGTATATCATTGCCGCTGTTATTTTTCTGATTGCCTGGGATTTCTCCGGCTGCGCGCTTGTTAAACTCCGCAAGGATGTCCAGATTTCGAAAGATTCCTGCCTGCTTTTTGGTGAGATCATCAGTAAATCTCCCCTGAAAAAACCCATTATCGTTGTCGCCTACAGTCATTCCGATGGAATTGTGAAGATTGCCGATTATGCGGTTTTGTCTGAATCCGGGCAATTTGAAATGATCGTCCAGGAGGGGAATTATGAAATTTTTGCCTTCGAAGACAAAGACGAGTCGTTTTCTTATGATCCGGGTGAATGGGCGGGTTACTATGGAAGGCCGGATAAAGTGAAAACGCAGATGGGGGGCGTGATCTACGGGCTGGATATTATTCTGTCTTCTCAAACCAGGCAGCCTGTCTCGTCTTTTACAAGTCTCCTGACGGATTTTTCCGGCGGTAAAAGAAAACCTCCGACATCAGCCGGCGCACTGACGAATCTGGACAATCCTATTTTTTCCTCCGAAAACGGACTGAGTGGTTTTTGGGAGCCGCTGGAATATTTCAAGCGAAATGGTTGCAATATTTCTTTTTTGGAGCCTTACGACTCCAGGAAAATTCCGATTCTCTTTGTGCATGGCGCGGCAGGCTCGCCGCAGGATTGGCGATATTTTATTCAGCACATGGATCGTTCACGTTATCAGCCCTGGATCTTTTATTATCCGTCCGGAGCCCGGCTGGACACCGTCTCGTTCCTCATGCAGTCAAAGATTTATGAACTGCACAGGAAATACGAGTTTGAAACGATGTATGTCGTCGCGCACAGCATGGGCGGTCTGGTTTCCCGTGCCGCTCTTATTGAAAAGAATGCCTTCAGCGAATCCATTAAACTTTTTATTTCCATCTCCACGCCCTGGGGAGGAGAGCGTCGTGCGAAAACCGGCGTGGAGAGCTCACCGGCGGTTATTCCCAGCTGGAAGGACATGGACCCGGACAGTCTATTTATCAAACGGATATTTGCTACAAAAATTGACTCTTCCATACGCTACTATTTATTTTTCGGCCACAGAGGCGGCGGCAGTCCGTTCCGGCAGAACAATGACAATACGGTTACTCTGGAAAGCATGCTGGATTCGAGAGCTCAGGCCGATGCCCTGAAAGTGACCGGCCTCAATGAAGACCATGTCAGCATCCTTTCCAGCCCGGAAATGATGGGTAACTTTAAGGCCGTCCTGGCAAGCACGGAAGCAAATAAGGATAAAACCTATATGCGTTCTAAAGGTTATCTGCATATCAAACATGCCTTTGATCCGACAGATACAAGAATTCCTTCCCAGATGTCTCTTGTGCTGGCGCCGACCGGAACGAATGAAAAGGAAAAGCAACTAAAAATAAATCCTTTTCAGTCTGAACAGGAAACGGGGGCTATCGCACCGAATAAATATGATGTCAGTCTATGTGCCCTGGGCTTTAAAACGGAGCCGGATCATATTACTCTGGACATTAAAGCCGGACAAATTGCCGATGCCAGATTTACATTAAAACCACAAGGGATGGTGGCCAACTTTATCTACGCAGCAACATCCGCAGACGACAATTTCTGGGGATTCTATAAAGATCTGCCGAAAAATGTAAAAATTCGCGCCATCCGGTTAACCGGTCCGGGAACCTCACGACTGCTCACCCCGAACGACAAAATGTCTGACCGGGAGGTCCTGGCCACTTTCCTGGCATCACGCGACTATGCGTTCAAAAACAGTTTTGTGTTCTTTGATTTGCCGGCAGGAAACTATGATTTAACCATAGAAGCCGACGGATGTGAACCTTTTACCACCAGGATTAAAGCTCAGCCCGGAGAATTTATTCCTCCCGCGCCTTTCCGATTGACTTTAAAATAAGGCAACTATTGTCCGTTACTTTTGTCTGTGCGGTAAATCTCCGTAAAGTTTTTTAGCGCAGTCCGGGCAAATACCGTGGCTGAACTGGGCTTCGGAATGATCATGGATATAGGATTCGATCTGTGTCCAGTAGCCTTTATCGTCACGGATCTTCTTGCAGGAAGCGCATATGGGTAACAAGCCGCTGAGTTGTTTAACATTGTCCATCGCAGCCTGAAGGTCTGCAATTGTATCGTGGAGCTCCCGGATCAGCGGTTCGGTAATTATGAAAAAAATGATCGACCCAATAATAATGATCATGATTCCAAGGACAGCGGAAATAAGTCCTGCCCGGATGAAAGGTTCACGTACTTCGGAAAGATCGATTTTCGCGACAATTCCCCATCCCAGTTCCGACAATGGCTCATAGGCAGCCAGAACTTTTTCACCGCGGTAATCCAGCCCGACAATTGTTCCCGATTTTCCGGAAAGCGCCAGACGGGAAGGTTCCGCCAGAGTGGAGTTGAAAGGCACAGGTTTGGGATGATTTAAATCAAGATGGCGATGGTTTAAAATAAAGACAATGTCATTCTTCATCCGTTTGGCCAGTGTAAGTTCGCCGGTCCGGCCAAAACCCTTATACCGGGAATGCGCGTCGACCAGTTGGCTCAAAGTTGCTTCCGTTGGTGATCCGGGATAGTCTTTATTGTGGCTTTTGTCAAAGCGGGCCATGGATTCAATCAGGCGGGCCTGACTCGTTACGATATCCCGCAAATTATCTTCCCGTTCTTTAATAGCCGCCCGATAAAGAACTGTGATGGTTACAGATTCAATGATCAGAGAAACGGCGATCATGATGATGATCAGCAGAATCATTCTTCTGCACGGAATTATTCTTCTCCGCCGGATCATGTGAGCCCCTGTTACGACAAAATAATTTATTTTCTTTCCATCAGAATCTGGCGTACCCGGTCGAGTTCCTGCTGGTTATCCACTTCGACGGAATCATGAGGCGTAATGACGCATTTGATTTTATAACCATACTCCAGCGCGCGAAGCTGTTCGAGTGCCTCGAGTTTTTCAAGTTTCCCTTCCGGCAATTTTGTAAAGGTATCGAGAAAATCCCGGCGATAGGCGTAAATTCCATGATGCTTGTAATAATCAGCCGCAAGCTTTTTATCGCGTACATAGGGGATAGTCGCCCGGGAAAAATAGAGGGCGTTGCCTTCGGAATCCAGAACTACCTTAACGGCATGGGGATGGGTGATTTCTTCATCCCGGATGATTTTGTAAATCAGGGTGGACATGACCACTGCCGGGTCTTTCACAAGCGGCGCAATGACTTCATCCACCTGCACCGGTTCAAAAATCGGCTGATCGCCCTGAATATTGACGACAACGGCGTCATTGGAGAGGTTCAGAGTTTTCACCGCTTCCGAAATTCTGTCCGTACCGGACCGGTGCGTCGACGCAGTCATGACGGCATTGCCGCCAAACTTCTTCACCGCATCAAAAATGCGCGAATCGTCGGTCGCCACGGCCACATACGGAACAGCCTTGGCACGTGCAACCCGCTCATACACATGCTGAATCATGGGCTTGCCCAGCAGATCGGCCAGCGGTTTGCCGGGAAACCGGCTGGATTCATATCGGGAAGGGATGATGCAGACAATATCTCTTTTCATTTTTCATTCCCCAGATGCGGATCGGCCTGCTGTAAATAATTTTGAACATAATCTCGCACGGAATCCTCAAGTGAGGAAAAAGATACAGGGCATCCGTAATCTCTGAGTTTGTTCATCTCGGCCTGCGTGAAATATTGATACTGGTTGCGCAGTGCTTCGGGCATTTCCATGTATTCGATGTTGGGTTGAAGTCCCATGGCATGGAAGACGGCGGCAATCAGATCATTCCAGGTTCTGGCTTTGCCGGTACCCAGGTTAAAGATGCCGTTGGCATCCGGATTGTCATAGAGCCACCACATCACATCGATACAGTCTTTGATATAGACGAAATCCCGCATCTGTCCGCCGTCGCCGTATTGAGGCAGATAAGATTTGAAAAGTTTTACCTTGCCGGTCTGTTTGATCTGATGAAAGGACTTGAAAATCACACTCGACATATCTCCTTTGTGATACTCGTTGGGACCAAACACATTAAAGAATTTAATGCCGGCGATTTTGTTTTCCCATCCCTCGCGCAGCGCCCGCAAATCAAACACCTGCTTGGAATAACCATACATGTTGATCGGCTTGAGCCCGCGGATCTTGCCATGATCATCCGAAAAGCCCATACTGCCGTCACCGTAAGTCGCGGCAGAACTTGCGTAGATAAAGCGGATGCCATGGTCGATCGCCCATTCGGCCAGGAGGGCGGTATACGCATTATTGTTCTGCCAGAGGTAATCGGCATCGCGCTCCGTGGTGGACGAACAGGCGCCCATGTGAATGATTGCGTCCACGTCAAAGCGAACTGTGTCGTTATAAATCATCTCATAAAAATCGGATTTGTGGATGTAATTGACGAAACGAAGATTCACCAGATTCTTCCATTTATCGCTCGTTCCGAGACGATCGACAATGATGATGTCTTCAATCCCTTCCTGGTTGAGTTTCCAGACAACGGCGCTCCCGATAAATCCCGCGCCACCGGTTACGACTATCATAATGCTTGCTCCTTATGGTTTGATCACGTCGTTGTCTAGTAATACCGAACCGGCATGCTGTCAATAAGGAAAAAGGTTCCTTGACGGTCAGAATTCCCTCATCAATCGTTTTGAATTTCCTGTTTCAAAACCCTCCTTAGAAGCTTGCCGGTTGGATCACGGGGAATGCCTTCCCGGAATAAGATCGCTTTGGGAATTCGGTAATCAGGCATGTTTTCTCTGCAATATCCCAAAAATTCAGGCGCATCGGCTTCAACACCTTCCCGCAGGGCGATTACCGCAATAACTGCCTGCCCCCTGGACCGGTCAGGCACACCGATGACGGCTGCATCTCTGACTTTGGAATGTTTTTTCAGGACATCTTCCACCTGACCGGGATAGATATTAAACCCGTTGGAAATGATCAGATCGTCTTTGCGGTCCACCAGATAGAAAAATCCGTTTTCATCCATGCGGGCCAGATCCCGCGTGTAAAACCATCCATGGCGCAGAACAGACGCAGTCAATTCCTCGTTGTTCCAGTAGCCGCGCATAATCTGTGGACCCTTGATCACCAGCTCTCCAACATCTCCGACCGGGCATTCGGCGGTTCCCGTTTCCAGATCCATGATTCTGGCCTGCGTATCGGGTAACGGCAGACCGATAGAACCGGCCGGACCGCCCTCAGGATAAGGTGTCATGTGCGTCGCAGAAGACGCTTCAGACAGGCCGTACGCTTCCATCATTCGTCTGCCTGTGAGCGAGGTGAACCTCTCATGCACCGCCCCGGGAAATGGAGCGCCTCCGCAGATTGCCACCTTAATAGAACTCAACTGAGTTTTCGCTTTCTCATCGGGCAGCGATAAAATGGCATTCCACAGGCTGGGTACAGCCGGAAAAGATATCGGATGGTAAGATTCCAGAAGTTTCATTAAAGAAAGGATATCCATCAGATCAATCCGCGGCAGCAGAATCATTCGATACCCTTTTTGCACACTGATGAGAAGGCAGGCCAGCATGCCGAAAACATGAAAAAAAGGAATCAGACACATCACCGCCGGATTGCCGGGTTCCTTCATGCCGATCCAGGCATCAGACTGACACGCGCTGGCCACAAGATTGGCATGGGTCAAAGTGGCCGCCTTGGGGGTTCCCGTCGAACCGCTGGTGTACTGCAGCACGGCAATATCCTCCGGTACTACGTTAATCCCGGGTTCCCGTGCACCATCCACCGCGGACAGAAGTTCATTGAAAATCTCAGGATGCGGCATTCCCGGCTCGAGCCGGATTTTTTTCTCCAGGCCGAACACCGAATGGAGGATAACATTCTCCACGCTTGTCCGACCGATCACTTTATAGATGTTCGGAGCAAAGATATCCAGCGTGATTACCGCTTTTGCGCCTGCGTTGGCCAGGCAGGATGCCAGTTCGTCTCCAATGACGCCAACACTGATATTCGCGACGATCGCCCCCAGCTTGAGTGTGGCGAAAAAGGCAATGACATACGTCGGGGAATTCACCAGAACCAGAGCCACCCGGTCTCCCTTTCGCACACCCATCTTTTGCAGAACCAGGGCAAAACGGTTGACCTTATCGTTCAGTTCCCCGTACGTTGTATGGACATCATTGAAAATCATTGCCACGTAGTCCGGATACGCGGCCGCCGTATCCGTAAGAAAGCGGGTAACTGGAATTTGCGGGTAATTGATTGTCACCGGAACGTGCCTCGCATAATGCTTTGTCCAGCAATTATTCGACATTTCCTCACCTCAGGAGATTGCAATTGATGCCGGAATACTAACACACCGGCCGGTTGGCGACAAATGAAGATTCACTAAGAATTAAAAGAAGATTATTTCAAAAAAAATCCCCTGAAAGCCGCCGCTTTCAGGGGATTCGCTATCTTGGTCAGATCATGAAGGCGTCTGCGTCCGGATCAGGTCACAATCCCTTTCACAATTTCGATCACCGGATTGGTGAAGAGGGCCATCAGCACCGTGTAGAGGGCGAAAACGCCGACGGCTTCGGTTGCGTACATTTTATTATATCGTCTCTTCACATCCAAAAGCAGTAGGCCGCCGACAATCAGCATGCCAAGCTGGAAGTATGGAAAGGCTTCCGCTCCCATGGCCGCATATTCCGCGAATCCAAAAGTTGCCGTTAAAAGAACCACCATTGCCGCGACTATCATTGTTCCTAATGTCTTTTTCATGATCTGTTACCTCCTTAAAGGTGTTGTGCGTTTCATTTGATTTTATTTAAATGAAAATTGCATGCCACTTTTTAGGGCAGACACATAATATCTCTATCATGTTGATATTCAATGCTATTTATTCATAACCAGCTTTATCAAACCGTATTGGAAAAATGTTTTTATTGAAATATTTGAAAGAAATTTTCAAGGAGTTTTACGAAACATCCATTGCACACAGAGATCAAAGTTGCCGTACTGTTTTATTGAGAAATGAATGATTTAGATATTTCTATCTCCCATTTACAATAATTTACAAAAAACCACGACATATGGTGTATAAATTCTTGACAACGTCTATATGTGGTGGTACTGTGCTTACCAGTAAACACTGGTGATTATGGTTGGGAGATTGACCATAAGAACCCTTTCGCTGGAAGCGGTGCTGACAATCTTCGGTGACTGCTGCTGATCCATCGGGAACAATCGACGGGAAAAGGGGCGACAAAGTGTAAACTAAATAACTTAACCTTAAGCCGGGGCGGATTATCAGATCCGCCCTTTTTTATTTTCAGATATAACCGTAAAGAGTCTAAATAAGGAGCAAAAAACTATTTCTTCAGCATGATCCGCGAATCGACAATTATGCAGCCTTTGGCGGTGCACATTACCGGGTTGAGGTCTACGGATTCCACAACGTCCTGCAGGTCCATCATCAGCCGGGAAAAATTGACGATGGTTTTCTTGAGCGCATCCATATTAATGGGTTCAGCACCGCGGTAACCGGTGAGGAGCTTGCCGGCTTTAAGATGCTGAATCATGCGGTCAGCATCGCGGTCTTTGAGCGGTGCCATACGCAGGGAAACATCCTTATAGATTTCCACACCCACACCGCCCATGCCCAGAAGAACCATGGGACCGAACTGAAAATCATTCTTCGCACCGATAATCAGTTCGAGACCTTTGACCATTTCGGCAATCAGCATGCCGATGAAACCGTCGATCTTGGAAAGCCTTGAAAAAGTATCCATCAGGGTCTGATCATCTTTGATTCCCACGATCACTCCTTTGACATCCGATTTATGCACAACAGCGGGTGACACGATCTTGGCCACCACCGGAAAGCCGATTTTCCGCGCAATAGCGGTCGCCTGATCGCCGGAAGTTGCCACATCATATTTCGGTGTTTCGAAGCCATAGAGGGAAAAAATCTTCTGTGCATCCGGTTCCAGCACCCAGCCCCACTTTTTGGATTTTTCGAGAATGTCTTTCACATCTTTTTTCAGCATGGCTGCCTCCTTGCCAGAGCTTTGGCCATCAGCACGGCGCCTTCAATGGAAGGCGAAACAGGAATGCCGTTGAGTTCAAAGCCTTCGATTAGCATCTCGTATTTTTCCACTTGAGGGACGTACGCAATAAAAGGCTTGTTGAACTGTTTGCTTACTCCGCTCAATTTGACGCCGATATCCAGTGTGATGCCCGGAATGTAGGGTAACAGCAAAACGATGACACAGTCGATTTCCGCTGATGCACCCATCACTCTGGCGCAGGCGACAAAGTCTTCGTCCACCGAACTGCCGGTGAGGTCGGCGGGATTGGCAAGAGATGCAATGGAGCGAATGTTTTCGGTCAGATTGGTTTTGATTTCCGCTTTAGTCTGGTCAGACAGTTCCGGAACTTTCAACCCGGCCATCGAGCAGGCATCCACGGCCATGGCGCCGTGTCCACCGCTGCCGGTAACGATGCCGATCTTGCCACATATGGGTTTCGTATAGGAGCTCAGCACCTCGCAATAAGAAACCAGCTCCTGTTCATTGGCCGCCTCCAGGATGTTATGCTGCGCGATGGCCGCTGAAAAACTTGCATAATCGCCGGCCAGAGATGCCGTGTGGCTGGATACTGCCCGGTTTCCAGCAGCCGTTTTCCCTGATTTCATAATGATTACCGGTTTGGGTGAACGGTCAGCAGCCAGAACGAATTCCCGGCCTTCTCCCCGGCCGAAACCCTCGCTGTAATAAGCAATGACTTTTGTGGCCGCGTCGCGGATCAGATAATCCAGCAACTCCTTTTCCTTGATGAGCGCCTTGTTGCCGATGCTGATGGCCTTGGCCAGGCCCACGCCCTGTTCGGCAAATTTGATCATATGATCCACCAGAATGCCGCCGCTCTGGCTGACAAAGGTCACCCCGCCTGCTTCCGGTTTGATCATGCGCTCAACGGGCAGAAAAAAAGTATCGACCCGGAAAGGCACATACACGCCCAGGCAGTTGGGACCGATGAAGGGAAAATCTGCTTCCCTTGCAATGGCCACCATACGGTCCTGCAGATCGCTCCGCCCGCCTTCGGTGAAGCCGCCGGAGATGACCACCGCCGATTTCACACCGGCTTTGATGCAGCCGGCCATGACGTCCGGTACCAGGTCAGAACGCGTGGCAATCACGGCCAGATCAATCTTTCCGGGAACATCCGCGACGGAAGGATAAACCGGTTCTTCGTGCAGCCGTCCGCCTTTTGGATTGACTGCAAAGACATCCAGGGGGTAGCGATGATTGTTTTTCGTGAAAATGACGTTGGCGGGATGACGGTCGTTGGTCGCTGAAACACCGATGACCGCCATGGTTTTCGGCTCAAACAACGGTTTCAGATTCATAAAAACCTCCATCCAGGTAATGGTTAATGCAGGGTGATTAAAACATCCTCCTCCATGAAAATACGACAGGCCGGATCGCTCTTAATCATAACAAAATTGATCTGGCGGCCGGTAACGCCGCCGGACCCGCGGTGAGAGAAAAAGGCCTTCTGGTGGCAGACCGTGCAGAGCTCAGCCGCTTCCACGTTGGACTCCGGAATCCCGCTATCCAGAAGCTGCCTGCGGTTGGCTTCCACCAGGTCAAGCATCCAGCGGCCTTTACGCTTTCCCGGATGCAGGAATGCGGAGACATCCTTATGGTTGTGGAAGGCGTCCGCTGCGGTTTTATCC
Organism: Smithellaceae bacterium; assembly: GCA_963682015.1. GTDB lineage: Bacteria > Desulfobacterota > Syntrophia > Syntrophales > Smithellaceae > UBA8904. The sequence goes on from OY820932.1 coordinate 2,256,576, forward strand.
ACTTCATAGCAGCAGTCGCCGATGGAGGGACCAATCGCTGCTAGAATATCTGCGGGAAGCGATCCATAGGAATTTTGCATCAGGCGCGCAACTTTGGCAGTGATGCCCAGCGCGGTTCCGCGCCAACCCGCGTGCACAGCGGCAATAACCTTTTTGACACGGTCAACCAGAAAAACCGGTACGCAGTCCGCCGTCTTGATGCAGATGGCCAGATTGGTCCGGGTGGTGACAATCGCGTCATAGTTCAGCGCGTCGCGCGACGTGAAATAGTCCCCGTGCGGCTTGATCTCAAAAATGTTGTCGCCATGAACCTGGTTGAGCACCAGAAAATTTTCGAGCGGTATGTCAAACGCGGAAGACAACTTGTCCCAGTTGGCCAGCACGCGGAGTTCTTCATCGCCTTCGCGGAAACTCATGTTGAGACTCTTGTAATCCTCCTTCGAGGCGCCGCCCGCTCGGGTACAGAAAGCATGCACGATAAATTCGCAGGCCGCGAGTTTGGGCGATTGCAGATAGGGAATTGTCTTTTTCTTTTCCAGAGTAAACATGTTTATCTTTTTAGCTTATCCTTCCATGTTTGTAAACCGGTTTGACCCGCAAGCCCCGGTGTGACCGCACGGAAGAGATTGATCAGGCTTTCCAGGTCCGGGGGCAGCGGTGCGGCAAAAACCATTCTGGCGCCGCTTTGAGGATGAAGAAAGGAGAGTTCTGCAGCATGCAGTGCCTGCCGCGTCAGTGATTTAACCGCCGCCTTGAGGTCCGCGTTTTTGATGGTTTGCAGTTTGGATGCATTGCCGTAGAGGGCGTCACCGATCACGGGGTATCCACGCTCTGACAGATGGACGCGGATCTGGTGTGTCCGGCCGGTTTTGATTTCGACATTCAGAAGCGTTGCCGTGCCGTATCGTTCACGCACTTTCCAGAGCGTGAGCGCATCCTTGCCGTGACGGCTTTTCGTGGACATCTTCTTACGGTCCACCGGGTGTCTCCCCACCGGTAGAACGATTTCGCCGCTTGCGCCTTTCATGTCTCCCCAGACCAGCGCGACATATCTTTTGTGCACATCGTGCTTTTCAAACTGCGCTGATAAACTCCGGTGAGCATCATCGGATTTGGCGGCCACGATCAGTCCGGAAGTTTCCTTGTCCAGACGATGGACAATACCGGGACGCAGAACACCGCCGATTCCGGAAAGATCATGGCAATGAAACAGAAGCGCGTTGACGAGCGTCTGATCCGGATTGCCGGGCGCGGGATGAACCACCATCCCCGCCGGTTTATTGATAACAATTACGGCAGCATCTTCATAAACAATATCCAGAGGAATATCCTGAGGTGTGGCCATGGCCTCCATGGCCGGTTCCAGATGCAGTTCCACCACATCGCCGTCTTTAAGGTGCTGGCTGACTTTCGGCTCTTTTCCGTTCACCAGAACCGCGCCTTCCTCAATGGCATATTTGATCTGCGAACGGGAGAACCCGGGGTCCGCCTGAGCCAGAAACACGTCCAGACGCGTCCCGGCCTGTTCCGGACCGACGGTAAAGGATAGATCTTGAGGTTGATCAGGTTCTATGGACAAGTTCAAATTTCCTTTTCAACAGTGCTGCTTTTTAATCAATAAATATACAAACCATGAAAACTATCTCTGGTAAGTGACGAACGACTATACATACTGAAGAAAGTATTATGAATTGTCTTCGACATGCGGTTGATATTTCTTTTTGAGAAACAACACTGCCGCTTGTCTTATCCCATCTGAATTTTCCTGTCTTAGTGTAATAATAACTTGATAACCAGAATCCAATAGGTGGACCGATTGTTGGCAATATATAGAAAAAAAGTCCCAGACAGTAAAAAGAAAAAGCTCGCTTAAGCGCTTGAAGGACTTTTAATTTCATACCAGCACAGTCCAATACTTGAATACGAAACAGAGCCTTCCCCGGGGTAGCTGCAAAAACACACAGGAAAAAAGTTTCATAAAAAACGAATGATATAAATCCAATCAATAGAACTATTAAGATTTTATTCAACAATATAGGAGAGTTCAGATGCCCGACATTTTCGGAAGGATCATAAACCAGGAAGTAAAAAATAGTGAATGTTATCAAAACATGAATGAGTAAATCTATCCATCTTGCCCAGAAACGATCCCAGGGAAGCGAAAAGGAACAGGTAAGAGCATTGTCATTCACGGTAATTGTTTCAATGGATTCTTTCATAAAACATCTTCACTTGTTCAGCCAAGTCTTTTTGACTTAGTTGTTACTGATGAACGGATTAACAGTCCAAAAGACTCGACTAATCATTGGTGCAAGAAATAGGTCCTGGATTCCCGCCTTCGCGAGGAAGGACATAAAAAATTAGTGGTCCAAAATATTTCTCAAACCGTCGATCACAAACCCGAATTCATCTTCGGCCACGGTGCGCAAATCGATCAGGATTTCTTTTTCATCCACGCGGACGATGACGGGCACGGGCATCTGACGCAGTCTGGCTTCCATCCGGCTGGGGGTTATTTTTGCGTGCCGGATTGCCACAACGGCCGTTGGAATATCCTGTGTCGGCAGCGAACCGCCGCCGGCGGCGGCGGCGCTTTCACGCACTTCAAAAGTCAGGTCGGGCAGATTTATTTTTTTAAGTTTTACCAGCAGTTTGCGCGCCCGTTTTTTGACCTCGGCCAGCGGCTCGGTGAGCGCCTTGAGAGAGCGCAGTGTCCGGGGAGCAGATTCGGGGTTAAGATAATGCATTAGCGTCGCTTCCAGCGCAGCCAGTGTAAACTTGTCGATGCGCAGAGCGCGGTTGAGCGGATTTTTCTTGATGCGGGCCACAATGTCCTTTTTTCCGACAATGATGCCCGCCTGCGGACCTCCCAGCAGCTTGTCGCCGCTAAAAGACACGACATCCACATCCGTGGCCAGCACCTCACGCACAGTCGGTTCATGCTGCAGGCCGTAAGAATCGAGATCGATCAGACAGCCGCTGCCCAGATCATCAAAGACCGGAACGTTGCGGCGTTTTCCCAGAGCAACCAGTTGCGTCAATTCCGCTTCCTCGGTAAAGCCGACGATTTTATAATTGCTGGTGTGTACTTTCAGGATCACTCCCGTATTTGGACCAATAGCTTTTTCATAATCACTGAGCCTTGTGCGGTTGGTCGTACCGACCTCGCGCAAAATGGAATTGCTCTTGGTCATGACATCCGGAATGCGGAACTCACCGCCAATTTCAATAAGCTCGCCGCGCGACACGATGGCTTCTTTGTTTTCGGCCAGGGTATTGAGTGTCAGCAGGACGGCCGCCGCGTTGTTGTTGACGATCAGGGCATCTTCCGCTCCGGTGAGCGCGCGGATCAGATCCGTGACATGATCGTAGCGCAGACCGCGTTCCCCGCGAGTCAGGTCAAATTCCAGATTGGAGTAGCCGCGTCCGACTTCAACAATCCGTTCAACGGCTTCGGGACAAAGCGGCGCGCGTCCCAGATTGGTGTGCAAAATCACTCCAGTGGCGTTGACCAGGCGTCGCAGTTTATAATGACGCAAACCATCGATCAACCCTTCGACACTGCGGACGGTGCTCTCCAGGCCCGGGGAAAGCGCTGGCAGTTGTTTTTCCGGCGCGGTGAGGATTTGATCGCGCAGTTTCTGGACCATGCCACGGCAGGCTTCGAGGACAATTTCCCGCGACGCTTTTTCATAAATCCCTTTTTTTTCCAGAACCCCGATCACTTCGTCAATCTTCGGAAGCCCCTTGAGCATTTCTTTTCTTTTGTCATCCATCACGTACTCCGTTTAAATCAGCCCCGCCTGTTTGCGGCAAAAATCACGAAAATTATTCACGGCAATAAAGAATTCGCGCATCATGATTACCCAGAAATAACGACCGCGCGGTGTCAGGTAAAGGTTGGGCGAAAAGTAGCGAAACGAGCCGGCCACCATGAAGGCGGCCATCTCCATCCAGAGAGTTTTCAGAAATCTTCCGTTGTATTTCTTTTCCAGTTCGCTTACATTCAGACTGGTGCTGAAAAATTTCATCAGAAAGTCATAGCGCATTTGATCAGGCACATTGAACCTGCGTGCGGCCTGCAGCGGCAGCCGATTCTGGTGCAGATCGTTGATGTATCGTTCAATGTCGAAGGTATTGGCATAGCAGACGCCGTTAACATAACCGATGGCGCCGCTTCCCAGACCCGCATATTCGTCAAAATCGACAACGTATTCGTCAATCAGGGACTCGGCAGATTTTTTCCGGGAAAAACACCAGGCCGAGGACGAATCGTAATGGTTGACCAGACGCCGCAAAATCAACCGGAAAAAAGATTTTTCCTTTCGGAAGCTAACTTCGCCCAGGGTTTCCTTCATCAGGCGCTGGGTAAGCGTGGAAACCATCAAAGGGTAGAAAGTAATCTGCGGCATCTGCAAATTCAGTAAAACCGCAAGGTCCGCTTCCAGCATCTCCGTTGTCTGTTCGGGAAAATTGAAAATCATGTCCGCATTAAGCGTATCAAACTTTCCGCGAGTATCCCTCAGGCGGCCGGCAATTTCCTCACCCGATCCGTATTTGTCATAACGCACGATCTTTTTCAGCAGATCGTCGTTAAATGTCTGCACCCCCACGGAAAGACGATTGACCCCCGCCTGCTTCAGGATTTTGATGTTGGCGTCCGTGAGATGATTCGGATTGGTTTCCACCGAGATGGAATGGATGGGAAACAGCTCTCTTGCCAGACGCAGCGTTTCGGCCATTTCATCAATCAACACGGTCGGCGTACCTCCGCCGACATAAATACCGGTAAACCGGTATCCTTTTTGACGGTAAAGCGCCATTTCCCGGCGCAGAGCGGCATGATACTGCCGGCCCAGTGTCTCATCCAGCCTGACGCGGTGAAAAGAACAGTAGGGACAAAGCTCTTCGCAAAAAGGGATATGCAGGTAAAGGAGTCGCTCCTTTTCATCCATGCAGACGGGCAACTCGGGAGCAATGCCTTCTTCAAAATTGAGCGCAAGGGCAAACTGCTTGCGAGCGGTACTGGTAACTATCTGATTAATCACAATTCATTTCCAATCTTCAAGATCTTCCTGTCAATCGATGTTCTGTTTAACAAAAGATCAAACAAATTTGCAAGCTTCGTTTGCTTGAAATAACGTTCGATCGGTGTTATAGCCTGTGAAAATTTTTCTTAAAGCAGGTATCGGAAATGGCCCCGAAAAGAGTCTTAACCCTTTGGAATGATGAAGGTGTCAATGAAGCGGACACATCCGTTCTGAGGAAAAAATCCACGGAATTGAAAATGCCGCTGGAAAAGGAAGAAAAAGCCGAAGTGAAGGCGCTCATTGACTCTTTTACCTGCCGCGACGACGCCTCGGGGCTGGCCGCGCCTCAAATCGGCATCAACAAAAGAATCATCATTTTCCGCAATAAAACCGTCGATGATAAAAACAAAAAAATGACGCCGGATGACTACGATGTGCTGGTCAATCCGCGCATTACCCAGACACGCGGGGAAAAAGTAACGGCGGCGGAAGGATGCCTCTCCTGTCCGGACATTCAAATTGAAGTGAGCCGGTTTCCCGAAATAAAAGTCCGCGGTTTCAATGAAAAAGGCGAGAAAATCAACAAACGCTACCTGGACTACACCGCCCGAGTCGTGCAGCATGAAATCGACCATCTGGACGGCACGTTAATCGTGGACTACGAAGGGAATCTTTATTATCCGAAGAACAAACAGGCTTTAATCGATAAGCTTTTCAAATAGCGACAAGGGTTTCTGATTAAACCTTGAAATGTCATAAAAGTTATAGTACTCGCTTTGCCATAATCGTTACCGTAAGAGTCTTTTTTCATTTTTCAGTTTTTTAGGAGATACGTTATCATGTTGAGAAATGATGATTTGTTTTTTCAAACTTCCGGGCAACGTTCATGAAAAAAACGCCCTTATATGAGAAACATGTTGCCCTTGGCGCCAGGATTATCGATTTTGGCGGCTGGGCCATGCCGGTGCAATACACCAATGTGATCGATGAACACAATACGACCCGCGGCACTGCCACGCTTTTCGACATCTGCCACATGGGAGAAATAGAAGTCCGGGGGCCGCAGGCCATTGATCTTCTTCAACTGGCGCTCACGCGTGATCTTTCCGCACAAAAAACAGGCCAGGTCAAACTTTCCGCCCTGCTCAACAATCAGGGCTGCATCATCGACGATCTGACCGTTTATAAATTTGCCGAAGATTTCTATTTGCTGGTCACCAACGCAACCACCCGCGTGGCCGATTTTCTGCGGGTCAAATCCATTCTCGAAACCAGGAAATTTGACTGTCGGCTCGTGGATGTCAGCGACAAAACCGGTAAACTGGATCTGCAGGGTCCGAAATCGGAAAAGATTCTGCAGACATTGACGCCCGCCGATTTGAAAACGATCCGTTTTTACACCTTTATCGAATCACAGGCAGCGGGTATTCCGGTAATCATTTCCCGCAGTGGCTACACCGGAGAAGACGGCTTTGAAATTTACGCCGCCGCGGATCAAATCGGACTGATCTGGGACAAAATCATGGAAACGGGTTCCCCGCTGGGCTTGAAGCCGGCAGGCCTGGGCGCGCGCGATACACTGCGTCTGGAGTCCGGCATGATGCTTAACGGCCAGGACATCACACAGGAGATATGCCCGCTGGAAGTGCCTTACAGCTGGCTGGTGGACTGGAACAAGGATTTCGCCGGAAAAACGGCCCTCCTGGCTATCCGGGATCAGGGTATTCAAAAGAAACTGGTCGGTCTGGAGATGACCGGTCGAGGCATCGCCCGTCATGGCTATAAGGTTATGAGCGGTAACCGGGAAATCGGCGTGGTAACCTCCGGCACGTTTTCCCCGACTTTAAACAAGGCCATCGGCCTGGCATTTGTTGATATTGCCTGCGCCGCGGTCGATACGGAAATATCCATTGTTATTCGCGACACCGTCAGTCCGGCCAGAGTGGTCAAGCTGCCCTTCTATAAACGGCAAAAAACGTGACGGAAAAAGGACAGCCATCTAACTATACCGAAGACTGCAAGAACGGCGTATGCCGGGACTTTTTAAACGACAAAAATAACTGTTAGAAGGAGATTCATGATGTCCAAGCCAAATCCCAACGACAGATTGTATTCCAAAGAACATGAATGGGTCAAAGACAATGGCGACGGCACAGCCATTATCGGTATCACCGATTACGCGCAGGAAATGCTGACCGATATCGTTTTTGTGGAGCTGCCCGCAATCGGACGCAAAGTAACACAGGGCGAAGCGATGGCCGTTGTTGAATCCGTCAAGTCCGTGTCCGATGTTTACGCGCCGGTCGGCGGCGAAGTCATTGATGTCAATAAAGCGCTGGAAGACACCCCGGAACTCCTCAACCAGGATGCCTTCGAAGAAGGCTGGATCGTCAAACTGAAGCTGGCCGACGTGGGCGAAACCAAGTCCCTGTTGTCCGCAGCGGCCTACGACGCTCTGATCAAGGAGGAAAAGCACTAGGCCCATGGACTATTGCCCGCACACCTCTTCCGATATCGAGCAAATGCAGGCGGCCATCGGCGTGAAAAACATCGACGAACTGTTTGCCGATATCCCGCAAAAATACCGTATTCATGAAATTCCCGGCATGCCGGCGGCCCTGTCCGAGCAGGAAACGCTCGAACTCATGCAGGCCATTGCCGCGAAAAATACCGTGCCGCGTGTGACGCTCTCCGGAGCCGGTGCATACGCCCATTACATTCCCGCAGTTGTCGGCCATATTGTGGGACGGGCCGAGTTCTACACCGCTTACACCCCCTATCAGGCGGAAATCAGTCAGGGCATCCTGCAGGCGATTTACGAATACCAGACCATGATTGCCCATTTGACGGGAACGGAAATCGCCAATGCCTCCATGTACGACGGCGCGTCAGCCATGGCGGAGGCGGCGGTGCTGTGCGGCAAGATGTCCAACCGTGCCAGAATTATCGTCGCCCGGTCCGTCCATCCCCAGTACCGCCAGGTCCTGCAAACCTACTCGTGGGCCAACGGCTTCACGCTCAGCGAAATTCCTTATGCGTCGTCCGGACAGTTGGATCTGGCTGCGCTCGCGGACGCGCTGGACGACAGCGTTGCCGCAGTGGTCATGCAGAGCCCCAATTTTTTCGGCAGCATCGAGGATGTAGCGCCGATTGCGGATGCCGCTCACGCAAAGGGCGCCATGCTGATTTGCGGATTTACCGACGGCACAAGCCTGGGTGTATTGCAGCCCGCGGGGGCCTGCGGCGCGGATTTTGTGGTAGGCGAAGGACAGAGTTTCGGCAACCCGATGAATTACGGGGGCCCTTTTCTGGGAATTTTTACGGCGCGCGAAAAATATTTGCGCCGCATTCCGGGCAGGCTTGCCGGTGCAACCGTCGATAAAAACGGCAAACGCGGATTTGTGCTGACCCTGCAAACCCGCGAACAGCATATCCGCCGTGAGAAGGCAACTTCCAATATCTGTTCCAACGAAGCGCTCTGCGCACTGTCGGCCGGCGTTTATCTGGCCGCTCTGGGTAAAAATCTCGGCAAGCTGGCCACACTGAATATTTTCAAGGCGCAGTATCTGAAAAACAGGCTTCTGCAGATCCCCGGATGGCGGGAAGTTTTCCCGGCTCCGTCCTATAACGAATTCACCCTGCGCTGTCCCGACGCGAAAACGACAAACAAAAAGCTTGAGGCCGCGGGAATAACCGGTGCTTACGATCTGCAGAAAGATTATCCTGAACTGGGTAACACACTCGTCTTCTGTGCAACGGAAATGCTTTCGAAGAAAGACATGGATCGAGTCGTGGAGATTGTAAAATAAGGGGAATATTCATGGAACTTCTTTTTGAAATCAGCAAACCCGGTCGAAGCGCGGCGGATGTTCCGGCCAGTGATGTTGCGACCGTCAATCTGAACGATGTCATTGGCGAAAAATATCTTCGTAAAAATCTGGACCTTCCGGAAGTGGCTGAAATCGATCTGGTGCGGCATTATACGAATCTTTCGCGGCGGAATTTCGGCGTAGATCTCGGTTTTTATCCGCTGGGTTCCTGCACGATGAAATACAATCCCAAAATCAATGAAAATGTCGCGGTGCTCGCCGGCTTTACCGGAATGCATCCCGAAGCGGCAGACAGCTTTGCCCAGGGCAATCTGGAACTGATTCTGGATATGCAGAAACTGCTGTGCGGTATTTTCGGCATGGCGGATTTCACGCTGCAACCGGCGGCCGGCGCACACGGTGAACTGACCGGCGTCATGATGATCAAGAAATATTTTGAGAAGAAGGGCGAAAAGCGGCATCTGATGCTGATCCCCGACGCCGCGCACGGCACGAATCCCGCCTCCGGCGCGCTGTGCGGTTTTGACACGGTTACGCTGAGATCGAATGCCGAAGGAGGCGTCGATCTCGAGCATCTGGAATCGCTCATGACCGAAGATGTAGCAGGATTGATGCTCACCAACCCCAACACCCTGGGTCTTTTCGAGCGGAATATCGAAAAAGTGGCGTCAATCGTTCACGGCAAAGGCGGTCTGCTTTACGGCGACGGCGCTAACGCAAATGCATTTATGGGTAAAGCACGTCCCGGTGACCTGGGATTCGATGTCATTCAACTGAACCTGCACAAGACCTTTTCAACGCCTCACGGCGGCGGCGGGCCGGGCAGCGGACCGGTGGGCGTGAGCGCAAAGCTGGTTGATTTCCTGCCGGTGCCCCGGATCGTCAAAGGCGAATCCGGCCTGGCCTGGTCAACGGATTTTCCAGACTCCATCGGGCGGGTACGTGCTTTTTACGGCAATTTCAACGTTATTGTGAAGGCCTATACCTACATCCGCTCGCTCGGACCGGCAGGTCTTAACCATGCAACGGAAATGGCCGTGCTCAACGCCAATTACATCAAGGAAAAACTTAAACCTTATTTTGACCTTCCTTACGACCGCGTCTGCATGCATGAATGCGTCTTTTCCGGAAACAGGCAGGTCGCCGAGAGCGGCGTGCACACGACTGATATCGCCAAGCGGCTGATCGATTTCGGTTACCACCCTCCGACGATTTATTTCCCGCTCATCGTACCGGAAGCCATCATGATTGAACCTACCGAAACGGAAAGCGTAGAAACACTGGACGCATTCTGCGACGCAATGATCGCCATCGCCGGTGAGGCGAAGGAAAATCCGCAGAGGGTGAAAGACGCGCCGCTTTCCACGCCGGTCACCCGCCTGGATGAAGTGCTGGCCGCCCGCAAGCCGGATGTCTGCTGGAAAAGAACCTGATCGACCGGGAACGGTCGCGACTGTTCCCGGCAAGTATTTGTGTTTGTTCCCATGATGAACCATCAATCCAAACCGCAACTTCTGCGCAAGCCGCCCTGGCTCAAAGTACGTCCGGCATATGCAGAGGGATGCCGCCGAATCCGCTCAACGCTCGCCGGTCTCCGGCTCCATACCGTCTGCCAGGAAGCGGCCTGCCCCAATATGGCCGAGTGCTTCTCCAGCGGAACGGCCACGTTTTTAATCCTGGGCAACATCTGCACAAGAGACTGCCTGTACTGCAACGTAGCACACGGAATTCCCCCAAAACCCGACGAATCTGAAATTGAAAACCTGATCCATGCGGTTCGCGAAATGAATTTGAGTTACGTGGTGATTACCTCCGTGACCCGCGATGATCTGCCCGACGGCGGCGCACAGTTTTTTGCCGACTGCATCACCAACCTTCGCAGGGCGGTTCCAGACTGCAAAATTGAAGTTTTGATTCCCGATTTCCAGGGCAATCCGTCATCGCTTGAAAAAGTTATCCATGCAGCACCGGACGTTATCAATCACAACATCGAAGTGGTCCGGTCTTTATTCGGACGTCTTCGGCCGCAGGGAAATTATGAGCACTCCCTGGAGCTTCTTGACCGTGTGGCCCAAACATCCGTCATTTCAAAAAGCGGGTTCATGGTGGGATTTGGTGAACAGGACGAAGATATCCTGCGTCTGATGGATGATCTGGCGTCCGTAGCCTGCGCCCGCCTGACCATCGGACAATATCAACAGCCAACGCGCAGACACTGGCCCGTCGCCAGATACCGCACACCCGAAGAATTCGCTGTATTCAAAGAGCAAGCATATTCCAGGGGTTTTCGATACGTGGAATCCGGACCTCTGGTAAGAAGTTCCTATCATGCGGCGCTAGCCGGCAAGCAGTTGCGCTGATTCCAGAAGATTTCATAAATTAAAATCCCTTGACATGCACGGTGGTAAGGTCTAGCCATTAGAGGGACTTAAGTCAACTCGTGATCCATGGCGAACATATTTAGTCATTTAACCTCTTTTTATTCCGGAGAGGGGATAAATTATTTCAATAAAGGAGGATGGCCATGATGACAAAAAAAATTTTTTGCTTTTTTTTATTATGCGTACTTTTTTATGCCTGCGCCGGCACACAGACAAATTCGGACAATGTACAGCCAGCGCCGGCCAACCCGCAAAATGTCTCTTCTGACACAACGGCCGCAAAGGCGCCGGCCTCCGGCAGGGAAACATCCGCCGTTGTCGGTAAAGATGCAGAGACATCAAAATCTTTCGTCCAGTCTTTGTATTTGATTAAAGACACAAAAATGAGGAAAGAAGCAAAAAATCTAAGCAAAGTCGTTGCCACCCTGAAAAAAGGCGAGACGGTCGAAAAGCTCGATGTTTCCGGCAACTGGATTAAAGTGAAATCCTCTTCGGGCAAAACAGGCTGGGTCTATTATAAATATGTGTCGGAAAATAAATAGGCAGAAGAATTCTGAATTCCGGCTAAAAAGGTTCACTCACATCCGGTCTGAAAGTGTCCGGCCAGGCGGGCAATCACCAGTTCATCATCCGTATAAGTAATCCCACCGCAGGCTCCGGAAAGTTTTGACGAGTCCAGAAGGTTGAACCAGGAACCGGTCCCGGGTTTTCTGTTAATGACCGGATCGATACCGTCTGCCTTTTTGACGTGCTCAGCTATCCGGTAAATAAGCTGATGCAGGGAACGGGCCGGACCGGCAATGTTGTAGACACCGCTGAGAAACGGATTGCGCAGGGCAAGCGAAACGACCAGCGAGGCCAGATCCCATACATACAGGTAGTCGTGCAGAATGTCCGGATCGATTAGTGTTACTTCACGCCCCCGGCAAAAGTCTCTCAGGGCCTTGGTAGGGAAAGTCATTCCCGGATTTCCGACACCCAGGCCAAAAAGATTTCCCGAGCGCAAAATCAGCCACGGACAATCGGAAGATGCAACGAGGTCTTCACCCTCCAATTTCGACCGTCCGTAATCATCGAAGGGTTTCACCGGCGCGTCTTCCGTCAAACGTTTGCCGTAATCGGCCGCATAGACGCTTTTCGATGATATGTAAATAACTCTGCAAGCCGGCTTGACGCCGGCCAGAAGTTTCCGGGTACCATCAACATTGGATCTGTCAAAATCCTGCGACCGGTGACGCAGCGCTCCGGCGCAATGAATAACGACGTTGCAATCAAGAGAACCCGCGCTGATATTCTCCAGCCGTCCGTCAAGAGCGGAAACACCAGGATGATCAGGATGATTTTTTAGCGTTTCAAAAACCGTGGCGCCCAGGTAACCACCCGCGCCTGTGACTAGAATTTTTTCCATATTTTACCGGTTTGCAGTACATTCGCGTCCGTGTCAGAAACAAAGTAATCTTTCAGGTATTTAAAAACTACCCCTGCTGGCTTATCCTTAGAGTGATTGGGCAGTTTCAACTCCGGAAGAAAAAAGTCCGTCAAAATGCCGATTTCATCATAACCCATCATGTACCTCGCTGACGTGGTGCCGGTCATGCGTGGATTCATTTCAAAAACCTTCCATGAGCCCTGCCGATCCTGTTTGTATTGAAGATTCAGTGGACCATACCACCCGTCGCGGGTTAAAGCCCGTGCATATTCACGGGTAATCCCTTCAACTTCGGGAATATCCACCCGCCGGCTGTATTCAGCGCGCCCCAGAACCATCGTATTAACGCTGACAAATACATCCGCCATGTTTCCATCCATCGATATTACGGTCTGCGCGGCGAATTGATTGTTTTCCGGTACCTGGAAGAAAAGAGGAATACCGAATTGGAGTTGCCGGCTGTATTCGTCAAAATCACGCATTGGCCCCAGGTATTCCTGAAACAGAATCTCATCGTTTTCTGCACCGGCCAAAAGACCGTCGATTTGCTCCCGGGTCAAAACGTATCGAACATCCAGTGAGCCAAACCCCCGGCGCGGCTTGATCAGCAGCGGAAACGGATGACTGTCCAGAAAATTTTGCAGGCCCCCGGCGTCCTGCAGACCTGAATACAGATACGAATCCGCAAAGGGAAGACGGTTGTGCGCGGCATAGGTATAACTCAGCCACTTATCGAGCATCATGATCGTCAGGTGTGTGCTACCCAGGGGAATCTTTCTTTTCAGATCCGGATGGACATCTCTGGCTTCCGCCAGAAAAGTTGCATCAACATCCCGTCCCGGCAAAATCATATCCGGATCTTCCTTTTGCAGAATATCCAGAAAAGCTTTTTTGAAGGGAAGGCCTTCCTCCAGCCTGGGAACCAGATAGCTGCGATCGTAGCGGAAATTGCGAGGATTGACGGCTTCGGAATTGATGCCGACGATTTCAATGCAATTACGTTTGTCTTCAAGAGCGTCAAGGATATTCTGGCCAACCAGACTGCCGGCGCTGGTAATCAGCAGTTTCATTTTTCTTTGCATGGGCAAATTCTCCTCGCGTAGAAATGCTGTTTTTCTCAGGCAAAAGCTGATCTGCAGTGTGCTTCATGACGAATTCGGGAGTCGATCGGCACGCGTACGTTGATCAGGGATGCCTGAGGTTCACGCAGGCAAAGTTGAAGGGAGTTGACCAGAGATTTTTCGTCTTCCGCGTCAAAAGCCCGAACGCCGAGGGATCGAGCAAATGCAGTCCAGTCCACTTCGTTGATCGATGTATGCTCCGCAGCTTCGACGGAAACTCTGGCAAGACGCCGGTGAATGTTGCCCATACCATGATTGTTGCACAGGACGACTATAACCGGAATCCCGTATCGAACGGCGGTTTTCATTTCCAGGCCATGCATCTGCATACAACCGTCGCCTGTAAGAATAACAACGGGATCGCGACATCCGATTTTCCCTCCCGTGCCGGCGGCGATAGCCCATCCGGTCGGCGCTGTTGCCGCCGCGGAGAAGAATGTTTCCGGCCGCAGAGCCTGCCAGTCGGTCCCGGCAAAAATCCGGTGCATACCGGAATCGACAAAAAACAGGGTTTCCACGGGAAGCTGACGGCGCAGGATTTTCATCAGAACAGCCATCTCAATTTTTCCATGATGACGGGACGGCGGCACAACATCCTCCGGAACAGATTTTGTAACACGGCGGTACCATTCGGCCCGGCCGTTTACATTATAGGGAATCTTCTCCAGAGCATGGTGAAGTCTGACCAGCACGCCGGCGGGATCTCCGCAAAGAAATTCAATGTGATCCGCCGGCGCAAATTTGCGGGAATAATTCGCCAGGATAACTTTTTTCCCCTCATAGAGTCCCGGATGCCAGTTGAGAGTGTTTCTTTCATTTTGTTCAATGTCAAAACCGATGATCGTCTCAACCTTTTCAGATAACATTACGAAATTCGCCCTAGAGCTTCCGGCATAGCCGAAATTGCCAAGGGACAGAGGATGAGTTTCCGGTATCACACCTTTTGCGCTGAATGTTGTCGCCACAGGCAGGTGAAACTTTTCGGCGATGGCAAGGACGGACTGGGACAATTCGCCGGTATTAACGGCATCTCCCAGCCACAAAACGGTTTTCGAATCGCCGGAAATTATTTCGCAAAGGCTCGCAATCGATCGCGAGGCATCTCCAGACACTGCGGGCGGGAGAATGCACACTGGAAGAATGCCGGTTTCTTCAGACAGGGTTTCCTTGAAAACATCGTACGGAATGATTAAATGCACCGGTCCGCGGGGAGGTGAAAGTGCTTCAGCGACGGCAAAGGCCAAAAGTCCGGGCAAATCTTGGACTGACGTGACGCGTCGTGAATATTTGGTAATGGCTGCAAACAACCGGTCGTCACCGGAGCCGAAATCACCGGCAGACTGAAAAGCAGGCCGGCAGCTCATCGAAGAGGGAACGTCGCCGGTAATGATCAGCATCGGAATATTTTCAATTCTTGCCGTATGAACGGCAGTAACCAGATTTCCGGCGCCCGGCCCTCCGATTGCGGCAACCACGCCCATGGTTTTATTGACGCGGCTGTATCCGTCCGCCATAAATCCGGCCGCCAGCTCATGGCAACAGACGATCGGCTTCAAGTCAGAAAAATCCGTTGCTTCCAGAAGCGGATCAAGATGCGCCCCGGGAACTGTAAAAAAGCACTTAATATCCGACGCGCTCAAAGTTTTCAGAATGTAGTCTGCACCATTCATCGTGAAAATTCTTTTTACGTTCCTTTTTCGGCTCCCGATTACTTGACCAGGCAAATTTACACCGGGGTCCCCGGATTAAACCGTTTATTCTGAGTAAAATGATCTATTTTTTTGCTTCATACTTCTGCAAAATACAACTCACCCGTTGTCTGAATTGTCTGTCGCTGAAAGGGTCAGCATAGATTAACCCGGAACCACGGTTGAAAGACGGAAATAGAATGGAAGCTCTTTTCCGAAGATCGAAGTATATGAGACCGATTTGTGCGTGTCAAGAAAATTGGCCTAAAAGTTGGGCCCGCAAAACACGGATATTCTCTCTGTCTTTTTTCCGTTTTCTTCGTACCGGATTATTTTCCGGAGTTGCGTGTTTTCATATGTTCGTGCTCCTGCAAAAGATGGCCGATATACTCCCCGAATGTCCAGGAGAGTACTGTTTCGGTAATCACGGCAAAGATTAAATCCTGCGGATCGGAAAGAACAGCCTTGAACCCTCTCATGATCTGGACCACTTGCTCGCGCTCACGCGTGTCGACGACCATCACCCGGCAGGGAACCAAACCGGGCGGTAAAGCTTTTTCTCCGAATTGTCTCGTTCCGGCCGTTGCCCTTTCCAGTCCATCGGCCACGATCATCGGCAGCATGGAATCGGATACGGGAATTACCTCCAGCAGGTATGCTCCCTGATTTAAACTGTACAATGATGCTTTGCCTTTTTCAATGTCCTCCGGGGACAACCCCAGCGCAAAACAGATGATTTCCTCTTTCATGTACACTATCCCTCCCGGCAGCTTAGCCGATGTAAGATATCAGAATAATTAGATATATTCGTTCTTTGATGTTGAATGCCCTGAAACCTGCGACCCCCGGCGCAGCTCGACCCAGATATTGACGACCGATACGCTGATCAGGTTCAGCGTGGTGGCCGCATACCAGACGTAGGACTCGGCACGGCCAAGCAGCGTGATCCAGCCGGACCAGAGCACAAAACAAATAATGAAAAAGGAAATCAGGGTATCAACGGCTAAAAAAAGTTGCGGTTTTTTAAAGATTCTTCCCGCCTGGGCAATTGCGCAGTACTCAACGAAAGGCTTTCTGCCGATCAGATGATAAAAGGCATGGACCAGATTCATGACCAGATCTGCCAGAGCCCAGAGGATAACCAGCCAGGAGAAGCCGCAAAGGAATATAGACGCGGCACTCACGCGCATGGCCAGCAGGCCGAAGATCATTTTAAATACGCAAAACGGGATGCCGATGGTCAGGGCCTGAAAAACCGGCGATAAAAAAATGCGGTCACCGGTTTTTTTGATCTTTTGGCGTGTCTGTTCTTTCATTCAAATGAACCCTTGCAGCATCATCTCCACCGCTGAGCGCGGCTTACCGATAAACTTTATCCCCGGACAAAAGCCCCATGACGGCATCGTGGCAGGTTGTGCAGTAAAACCCTCTTTCGGTTCCGGATTTGGGATCGAGGTTTTCATGCACCCGAACACATGATGGAAAATTCATCCTGGAGGAAACGGAATCGATATCGAAAACCACGTTAAAGTAAACCCACTCCCGGCAGTTGTCTGTCCAGGCCGCACCGCGGTAGGTCTCTTTCACCCCGGCGGCCATCAATTCCGCCTCCAGCGGATATAAGTGTTCACAAGTCACAGCCAGTTATTCCTTTCTTCCAACATCAGCAATCAAGCCCTGCTTTCCATGAAAAAATTCTCCCGGAGTGAAACCCCGCGCATGCAGGGGTCGAAATGACGTGGAAATTAATTAACCTTGAATATCTGGAATGTAATCCTTCCGGATAGCAATTTTGTTGATTTTGCCGACGCTGGTTCTGGGAAGCGCTTCCACAATCCTCACGCTGTCGGGTACACCGTATTTGGGAATTTTGCCGTTTTGCGCGCCTTCACGGAGAAATTGAAGCAAATCGGCTTCAGACACTTTGCCCGAATAAGACGGTTTAAGAACCGCAAGCATCATCGGCCGCTCTCCCCATTTAGCGTCGGGAATGCCGATGGCCGCGGATTCCAGCACGGCCTCGTGCTGGCTGAGCAGATTTTCCAGGTCCAGAGAGGATATCCATTCGCCACCGGTTTTGATGACATCCTTGATCCGGTCGGTGACCTGCAGGTAGCCTTCGGAGTTGATCGTACCGATATCACCGGTGTGCAGCCAGCCGTCGCACCAGAGCTCCCTGGTCCGCTCGGGATCTTTGAAATAGGTTTCGGTAAGCCACGGCGAACGCACACAGACTTCGCCGGTGGAAACGCCGTCGCCTCGAACTTCGTGTCCTTCGGGATCAAAGAGGCGAACATAGACAAACGGCGCGGGAAGCCCCGTCATGATCAGTGTATCCACCAACTCTTCCTGTGGCTTCCCCAGCATTTTGGTTTTCAGGTTTGCGCGGCAGGTCAGCGGACAGGTTTCCGACATGCCGTAGGAAGCATAAACCTGGATCCCTTTTTTCATGGCCGCTTGCGCCAATCCTTTATTGAGACGTGCACCGCCGATGATCACCTTCCAGCGCGACAGGTCGGCCCTGGCAGCAGCCGGAGAATTCAGGACCATCTGCAGTACGGTGGGCACACAATGGGAGTAAGTGACCTTCTCCGTCTCGACCAGCTTGACAATCATTTCCGGCTCATAGCGGCCGGGGTAGACCTGTCTGGTTCCCATCAGCGTCGCTCCATACGGCACGCCCCAGGCATGGACATGAAACATGGGGGTCAGCGGCATGTACACATCGTTGGAGCGGAAGCGGCAGACGGATTCAAAGGCGCCCTGGCTGATGAGGCCGGACTGCGTGTGCAGTACAAGCTGACGGTGTGAAAAGTAAACGCCTTTGGGCAGGCCAGTTGTTCCCGTGGTGTAAAAGGTGGTGGCCTTGGTGCGCTCGTCAAAATCCGGAAAGTCATAAACCGGAGCAGCCGCGGCCAGAAGGTCTTCATACTCGCCATCGAAGGGAATCGGCGAATCTGGTTTTTTCCCGTCATCCGTAATCAGGATGAATTTTTTGACCGAGGTCAGTTTTTTCCAGAGCGGCTCCAGAAGAGAAAGAAAGTCGGCGTGAATGAGGACAACCTTGTCCTCGGCATGATTCATCGTATAGAGAATCTGCTCGGGAGACAGACGCCAGTTCTGGGTGTGCAAAACAGCTCCCATCATGGGCACCCCCAGAAAACATTCCAGGTAGCGGTGAGAGTCGTAGTCAAATATGCAGACCGTGTCGCCGAATTCAATACCCAGTTTTTCAAGAGCATTGGCCAGCCTCTGAATTCGCGCAAACAAATCAAGATAGGTCATCCGGAATTGATCCCGGTAGAGAATTTCCTGATCGGGTGAATAAGCGCGTGGACTTTCCAGGAGATGTTTGATCAGTAATTGATAGTCGTAACATTCGCCGGCGACGTATGTTTTTGAGTTTTTGGCATTCATCGATAACGTCCTTGGAAAATGATGTGCCGTGCTTAGATCAGGCGTTCATTGAAAAAATAAAAGGCTGCGGCATGGAATATCCACACCGCAGCCCTGCTGGATAATTCTAGACCAACTTCAGATAATTTTTCACCAGGTACTCCGCGGTCTGCAGAGCGCCTTTGGCCGCGCCCAGCTTGGTGTTATGAGCCAGGCAGACATATTTGATGCCGTTGGGAATAATCGGATCCTTGCGGATGCGTCCGACGGTGACAGTCATGCCGCCGCCCTTGTCACGGTCAACTCGCGGCTGCGGACGGAACGGATCATCGGTGACGTCAATCAGCTGCGCAGGAGAGCTGGGCAGATGCAGCTCGGCAAAATCCTTGCCGTATTCCATCATGGCCTTTTTGACATCTTCCGGGGTGCAGGGTTTCTCGGTCTGCACAAACGCGCACACCAGATGACCGTCCAGCACCGGCACGCGATTACAGGCGGCGGTGATACCGAATGGAGCGTTGACAATTTTACCACCTGTCAGTTTACCCAGAATCTTTTGCGGTTCGGTTTCGACTTTCGGCTCTTCGCCGGAAATGTACGGCACAACGTTTTCCATCATGTCCATGGCGGACAGGCCGGGGGTGCGGCCCGCGCCGGACATGGCCTGAAGCGATGTCATCATGACCTGTTTGACGCCGTATTTGTCCAGGATCGGTTTTAACGACACAACCAGACCTGCGATGGTGCAGTTGGATTTGGGTGAAATAAATCCCTTCCAGCCTCGGTTTTTCCTCTGCACATCCAAGAGCGCCGCATGCTCCATATTGACGCCGCCAACCAGAATCGGGGTGTCCTCTTCATAGCGGAACGCCGATGCAGTGCTGATCACCGGGGTGGTTTTGGCGTATTTGGGCTCCAGCTCTTTGGCGGGACCGGCATCCATGGTTGAAAAAATAATATCCACGGAAGTCGGATCGAAACTGGCCGCTTCTTCCACAACCATATTGGCGATGTCCGCCGGAAGTTCTTCCGGGCACCACCAGCGGATGGAACCGTTTGCATCGCGAAGTGCATCAATATATTTCTTTTCAGCCGAGCGCTCCGAGGCGACAAGCTTGGTGATTTGAAACCAGGGATGTCCTAAAAGGCTGACGATCGCCTGCTGACCGACAATTCCGGTCGCGCCCACAATGGCAATTTTTAACATAAACTATCCTCCAAATTATTTTTCTTGTTTTAATATTTGTTTTGTTTTTTCCACATCCGCCGCGATCTGGCGCTTCAAACTTTCGGGACCGTCAAATTTGACAATGTCCCGCAACTTCTCCACAAATAAAACATTTATTTTTTTACCGCGCAGATCGCCCGCGAAATCCAGCAGAAAGACTTCAAAGGTCGACGTGTAATCGCCAAACGTGGGTTTGGCGCCGATGTTGAGGGCTCCCTGATACCGCGCGCCGTCCACATCGACAAATGCCGCATAAATCCCCGGAGACGGCAGTAACTCTTTCTCCGGTTCGATATTGGCCGTGGGATAACCGAGGCCCGCGCCGCGTCCCGCGCCGCTGCCGACTTGCCCGGCCACATTATAATAACGTCCCATCAATTTTGCAGCCGCACGCACATCGCCCTCCAGAATATAGTTGCGAATTAGTGTGCTGCTGACAATTTCATCTTCAATTTTGAATGCCGGAATCACTTCCACGGAAAAACCGAGTTTACGCCCATGGGTTTTCAAAAACGCATCGTTGCCCTGTCTGTGCTGACCAAAGGTATAATCATGTCCGATGATGATCTTGCTGATGGCCAGCTTTTTCCATAGAAAATGCTGCACAAATTGCTCGGCGGTGGTTTTTGAATATTGCTGGTCGAACCGGATGATCACCGTCGCATCCACGCCGCAGTCCGCCAGTCGTGCCATTTTTTCGGCCCGCGTCGTAATCAGGTAAAACGGCTTGATGTTCGGATGTAAAATCATCTTGGGATGTGGATCGAAGGTAATAACCAGTGATTTTTGCCCGCCTTTTTTTGCCTCAGAGGCCAGTTTGCGGCAGATATGCTGATGGCTTAAATGCACACCGTCAAAATTCCCGATCGTTACAAACGCACCCCGGTAATCATCTGTAATCGCTTCAATTCCTTCAAAAACAACCATTTTTCTTTCCCTGCTGCATCTTCAAATCAGCGTTTAAACATAACATTTTGGGTATTAAATTCAAGTCATTTTAGCTTGACAAGACATATCGGTTCGGTATAGTCACTCTTCGCGTGCCGAAGTGGCGGAATTGGTAGACGCGCTAGGTTCAGGGTCTAGTGGGTGTACGCCTGTGCTGGTTCAAATCCAGTCTTCGGCACCATTTTTTTGTCCTTTTCCCATTTCATCCTATAAACAATTTTTTCACCATATCCGGTATGAACGTGCATACCCTGGAGGCAAACTTGTCAGAACTTAACGCGACGATTAAACTCCATATAGAGAAAACAGTGCGCTTCTGGATCTGTAACCGCAGAAAATAAAGGCGTATTAACCGTTACATTTACGGCCAAAAAGAATTCCCAGTTTCTTCATGCGGCTGCGGAGGGTATTGGGTTTGAGTCCCAGGATTTCAGCGGCTCCGTTTTGTCCTTCAACTTTGCCTCGCGAGATACTCAGGGCTTTTAGAATTTCATCGGCGATGACCTGATTCAGTAAATGCTCCTGCCTTGTGTTCATCATACGAGAAACCGGAATCGCCGGAGAAAAACGATCCGTAATATCTTTAAAATCAAGAATAAGGTTTTTTCTCAGAATTAAAGCCCGTTCGACGGCGTTTTCCAGTTCACGGACATTTCCTGGCCAGTCATAATCCATGAGATGTTCCAATGCACCGGCGGCAAGATAGAACGGACCGGTAATCCCCATCTCCTTTGATTTTTTGTCAATAAAATGTTGCGTCAGGTTCGGGATATCCCGTTTTCTCTCTTTCAGGGGCGGAATGAATATTGGAAAAACCTTAAGCCTGAAATAAAGATCTCTCCGGAATATTTCGGCTTGGACGAGCTCTTCAAGGTTGCGGTGAGTTGCGGCAATAACGCGGACATTGACTTTGACAGGTTTTGAACCGCCAACACGCAGGATCTCCATATCCTGAAGAACCCGCAGCATCCTGATCTGGGCATCATGCGGCAGTTCGCCGATTTCATCGAGCAAAATCGTTCCTTCATGGGCGCGTTCAAAGTGGCCCCGTTTTTGTGCAATTGCTCCTGTAAAAGCTCCCCTTTCATGACCGAATAACTCACTGTCGATGATCGTTTCCGGAATGGCGCCGCAATTCACTTTAATAAACGGCCGGTCTCTTCTCGGGGACAGGCTGTGAATCGCATTGGCAATAACCTCTTTGCCCGTTCCCGTTTCTCCGATGAGCAGCACGGGTGTTTGCAGAGCAGCAACCTGTTCCACGGCATCCATCACGCCCCGCAGGCCCGCATTCTTCCCGATGATATCATTTCCTGAAATACGCAAAAGTTCGGTTTGCAAATAACGGTTATCATCCTTCAGGATATCCTGCAGTTTCAATACCTCCTGATGCTTGAGACTGTTGGCCACTGCAATTGCAAAAGGTTCTTTCAGTAAAAGAAGAAGCTTTCCGTGATCTTCCGTGAAGCGGTTTTTCCCTTTGGCAATCACAAGGAGCGCACCAATGAACTGTTTGCCGATAATCAGCCGCAAATTCAGGTAGGACGAATCTTTATCCACGTAATTGAGATAATGCTTCATCATGTAATGTTTTTCGACATCGTTGGCTATCCAAAACTCCCCCAAATGATCCATCCATTTGAAATAATCCTGAGCCATCGGAATCTGTGCGGCGGGTCGCGTTCCTCCATCGACGGTCGCCAATGCAATCACGTTAATGGTCTTATTTTTTGTATCGTGGTGTAAAATTTGAAGCTGATCGGCAGGTATGTAATCGCGGATATACATCAGGCATTTCCACAACGCCTCTTCAATTTCAAGACTGCTGCAGATTCTCAGTGTCGCCCCGATAAAAAAATCATTTTCATTCATGGATAACTCTCTATAACTTTTATGGAGCAACCAAAAATTCAGTTAACCCATCTTTAGTGCGTTAAGAAAGGGACCTTGTCCGGCAGGGCACAGCTCATTAATCCATTAATGTTGTTTTATTATACAGCAATCAAGAGCAATCGCCACGAAAACTTCTAAATACCTGAGAATTCTACGATATAAAATAGAATAACTTCTAATTAAAGTAGTTGCCTTGGGGATACTTCTATAATTATTTGAAATATTAACATAATTTTATGGGCACATAATTTGCTCATATTTAGAAGAGATGGATGGAACTCGTATCAATTAAATAAAAAAAATTTATTAAGGAGATCACTATCCATGAACACAAACGACGAAAAAAAGAAAGAAGAAGTGGATCTGGCCTCTGAGAAGCCATTGGTTATCATGCCGACGAACAAGATTGTTTTTTATGTTGCCATAGTCTGGCTCCTCTACTTCATCGACTTTGTCGCCAGGTTCGGCGTTAACCCTTTATACCCTCTGATCCAGAAAGACCTTTCGCTCTCGGATCCACAGATCGGCCTGCTGGGAAGTGTGGTTCTGTTCGGCATGGCGATTCTCGTATTGCCCCTGTCCTACATTGCGGACCGCTGGTCCCGCAGTAAGCTCGTTGCACTTATGGCTCTGGTCTGGAGCGCCTGCAGTATCGCTTCCGGACTGGCAAGGAATTTCACCCTGATGCTTTTTGCCAGGGGCGGTCTGGGCGTGGGAGAAGCCAGTTTTGCACCCACGGCTACATCCCTTCTGACATCCTGGTTCAAGCGTTCCCAGTGGGGGCGCGTTCTGGGCTTCTTCAATTCCGGCGCAGCCCTGGGTGTTTTTGTCGGTTCCGTCTTCAGCGGCTACATGGCGGTGACGTATGGATGGAGGGCGGCGCTGGTTGTCATCGGCATCCCCGGAATCATTCTCGGGCTCCTGGCTCTGCTGATCCCGGATGTCAAAGCGCAGCAGCGGGAACAGGGGACCGCCGGAAAAGAAGTTAAACTGACTATCGGCAGCGCGGCGGCCGTCGTCGCGAAAAATAAATCCATGCTGTTACTGCTTCTCTTTTACGGCATTTACAATATGGGCGTGATCGGGATGATCGTCTGGCAGCCCATGTATTTTGTCCGCGAGATGGGAATGGCGGTGCCCAGGGCCGCGACACTGGCCGGACTGGCGGCGATCCTGGGGGTCGTAGGATATCCTCTGGGAGGTTACATCTCCGATCTTCTGGTGAAGAAAGATCTTCGACTGCGTCTGTGGTTCCCCGCCGGCGTGGCGATTATCGTCGCGGTGCTGTTTGCCGCCGCTTTCTATTTAAAAAGTATCCCCCTGATCATGCTGGCCAGTTTTATGTGTACATTCGTGAATCCGGCGCTCAATGCCAGCAGCCAGGAAATCGTACCGTCCTGGTACAGATCGGTCTCACTGGGCGTTGTGATCTTCGGGATGCAATTCATCGGCATGCTGGGGCCTTACCTCATCGGCGTGCTCTCGAAAAATTTCTCGCTTCTCAATGCCATGATCTATATTCAGGTTGCATTTGTGGTCTGTTGCGTCGGCTTTTTCTATATTGGCACGATCTACCACAAGGATTTTCAGCGCGCCCAGGATGAAGAGGCAGCGTCCAGAAACTGACAGGATTGATTAAAAACATTTAAAATGAAAGGAGTACTTTATCCATGATTATCAATATGCATGATCATCCCTACGATATGAAATCCTCGCAGATTTTGTTTCAGTTTTTTTCCAAATTTGCCACTGAGCGTCACTATCTGGACGGCACGGTTGCCGATCGCGGCGGGTTTGTCCAGGAACCTGTTGAAAGCATCAAAGAAATGGATGCAGCGGGAATTGACAAAACGGTTATTCTGAATTCCTGCACCGTACCGAATGAGCACATTTATGAGACGTACCTGAAACCCTACCCCGGCAGGTTTGTCGGCTTCACCGGGTCCACGCCTATTGACCGGGAAAATGCACTCAGCCAGGGTTCTTTCAATCAGAAGAGCTGGGAAGACACCCGGTACAGCCTGAAGGAGTTGGGATTTACAGGAATTAAATTACTCCCGGCCTATGAACATTACGCCGTAGACGATCCGCGGATTTACCCTTTCTATACGCTGGCCGCCGATCTCAACGCGCCGCTGACAATTCACATGGCAGGGACACCGGTGCGGTTTGTGGCACTGCGTTATGCACGGCCGCTGGACGCCGATCGCATCCTCTACGATTTCCCGACCTTAAAGATCAATTTACCACACATGGGCTGGCCGTGGGAAGATGAGCTCCTGGCCATGATGACGCGGTCTCCCAATTTGTACACGGACATCTCCCAGATCGGCGAAACCGGCCTCAACCGCGTGGCCAGATGCCTGATCACGGCCAGGGATTTCGGCGTCCTGTCGCGCGTCATGTTCGGCACCGATCCTCTCTGCCGGCCGTTGACTTTCTATATCAACTGGCTGAGAAAAGATCTGAATGAATATGCCGTCCGTCAGAATGAAAAGCCTTTCACGGAAGAGGAAATCAACGGTATTCTCGGCGGGACGGCCATGAAGTTTCTGGGTTTGCAGGAAATCGCTTAGCAGCAGGCTCCTGTTTGTATAAATAAGGCAGGACGGAAGCCTGCGATCGCCGGATGCCGCTTGAAGTCTTTATTTGCGGCATCCGGGTTTTATTCGGACATGCCGGAGCATTTTAAATTTGAATCGATAACGGAACTTATTAATGATTGATTCCAGACGGAGAGAGCGTTTTTCATGGCGAACATACCGATTCTGAAAATGATGACCTGGATCGAAGAAACATTTGTTGAAGGCCTTATCCTGGACAAACCATCGCGAAAAGCGGTTGTCATGGCCGTCATTAAAAATTCCATGGCGGACCGATACAAAGATGATCTCGGCGAACTGGCCGCGATCGGTCATTACCTGGGCGGTGTACTGTCGGCCAAAGCAAAAGATGCGCTGGGTATTGAGTGGGCAGTAGTCGAAGGTCTGGGGAGCGGCTGCATCGTTGGAGAAGATGGTGAAATCGAACAGGGAGCAGCGGTTCTTTATTCAGAATATCCGAATGCAGGTTTCGGAAAATCATTCCGGCAACAAAATATTGAACGACATAACGACGTAATGGGCAATGTTAAAGTCGGTTCCATGAATGAGTCCCTTGATATTCTGATCGGATATAAAAGTGATGCGTTCTTGTGCAGCCACCGTGACAGTATCACCGTCAATTTTCCCGGCGCACCCCGGAGAGACGAGATGGTTGTGGTTGTGGTGATTACAGATTCTCCCCGTCCAAACGCGAGAATAAAGGATTTGAGAAACAAACACGTATAGACACCGGATGGACAAATATAAGATTTCTTGCTAAAAAGGTTTTTACTTCAAGACCGCACGAGGGATCCCATGAATCTGTTCGACATGAGAACCGTTTTCCTGGCCGGCGTATTTACAGAAATCATTTCCACCATCATTGTTGCAAGTCTGTGGCTCCAGGCCGGGAAACGATACAAAGGTACGGCCTTTCTGGCAGCTTCTTTTGCCCTGTATACAGCGGCCTGGTTTCTGGCCGCTATGCGCGGTTTAATCCCGGACTTCTTTGCGATGACAGGTTCGAACACATTAGCAGTCCTTGGAGTTTTTCTGGGATATCTGGGACTCGAACGTTTTGTTGGAAAACGCAGCTCCAGGATTTTTAACTGTCTTTTGCTTGCCGCTTTTCCGTTCATCCATGCTTATTATCTTTTTATTGAACCCAGTCTGACCGCCAGAAGCCTGACCCTGTCCATTGCCATTGGAATTTACTTCCTGCAGTACACTTTGCTGCTGCTTTACCGGACGGAATCTGATATTCGCCGCTTCACCCGGATTGTAGGATTCATCTCCGCGTTTCTGTTTCTGCTCTGCTGTCTGCGGATTATTCAATTAATCTTTTTTGCATCCCGGTCAGCCGATCTTTTAAAGACCGGGGGTGCCGATGCCCTGTTCATGATCATTTTTCAAATGATCCTGCTGCTGCTCGCATACACCCTGGTATTGATGGTCAACAAGCGCCTGCTGGCCAACATCCAGGATCAGGAAGAAAAGATACGCCATATGGCCAATCACGATGCACTGACCGAGCTTCCCAGTTTGAGACTGGCTCAGGACCGGCTGTCCATGGCCGTAAATCTGGCTCACCGGAACAAAACAAAAGTGGCCGTCATGTTCATCGACCTCGACAGCTTCAAGGCGGTTAATGACGCTTTCGGCCATAAATCCGGCGACCACGTGCTCAGGGAGGTTGCTCAGCGACTGTGTTCCGCAGTGCGTGAAACGGATACGGTGGCCCGCGTCGGAGGGGATGAATTTCTGCTGATTACGACCGAACTGCACGACATGAAGGCCGCTGGTAATATTGCCCGGAAAGTTATTCAAGTTGTTTCACAGCCGGTTAATTTTGACGGGCGGCAGGCAAATATTGGAGCAAGCATCGGCATTGCTTTTTACCCGGACGCCAGTGAAGATCCCGGCCAGCTGATCCAGCTTGCGGATGAAGCAATGTATACAATAAAGAAATCCGGCAAAAACGGTTTTGCCTTCAGCAAGCTCAAAGCGGCAACGCAGGAATCCTAGCCCCCTCTGTCGCAACTTCAGATTTCCGGCTGCATCGCCCTTCTGAAGGTCAATTGGGTCGTTGACAAATTTCAGCAGACCCACGAATGAAAAATCCGCTTTTGCTGTAAACGGTAGACGTGTTCTGCAATCAAGCTCTCAATCCATCCAGAAACCGATCCAGGGCCTCACTGTAAAGCGAGCGATATTCATCATTGACCAGAATGGTTTTCTCCAGTTTCTTGAGTTGAATAATGCCGTTAAAAATTCCCCAGAGAATAATCGCCTGCCGTCTGGGGTCGACTGCCTTGAATATTCCTTTATCGATTCCTTCGGAAATAGCCTGAGCCAGCATGAAAATACTGGCGTTTCCGTGGGAGTCAATTTTATTTTTCAAATCCGGTGGAAAGATGGTTCCCGGCGACGTTAAAAAATAATTAATAATATCAAAATAATTCTTATGCTTTTCGCTGAACTGGAAATACGCAGATGCAATCGACCGGATTTTTTCTTCCGGGGAGGATCCTTTTTTCATGGCCTTCTGGATTGCCTGACTGAGCAGGTCCAGACCTTCCAGTTGAAGGGCCGCAAAGATCTCTTCCTTGTCTTTAAAATAGAAATAAATTGCCCCGATGCTTAATTCCGACCGTTTGGCAATCTGATTGATGGATGTGGCGTTTAGTCCCTTCTCCAGAAGAAGCGCCCGGGCTGTATCCAGGATATGGCTTTTGCGCTGTTCTCTTTCGCGTTCGCGTCTCTCTTTCGAGCCCATAAACGATTAACCTTTTGAGTATTTTTTATTCAGCGGTTTGCGTACCTATCACCGAGCCGCAATTAAATCAAAAAAAATCTTGCCGGGATCATCCAGAAGGCGCGGATTCATCTGTTTTCTGAATCCGGCAGAACCCGGATATCAAACCAGGGTTCCTGCCGCTTAAAGGGACACCATGCGGCTTTGCAGTAGCGAATGGGATCATCGGGAGGTGCTTTGATATTTTTGAACGGCGCCTCCCGGTTTTTCTCAAGCCAGGCTTCAGCTTCCGCCAGTGTCTCTGCGTACCCTGCACAGTACGTGGTCCTGCCGCGGCAGTGGACAAAACCGTAAATCAGTTCGTAGCGCTTGGACATTTTGCCTGTATCTAAAATTCCTCGCCGATTTTTAAAAGCACTTTCAAAGCCAGCCCGGTATCGATCCTGTCCCGGTAAACAGCGGGCAGACGCTCCAGCGGCTCAAAATCGGAAATCAGCGGTCGGGCATCGATCTTCCCCTCGGCCATCCACTGCAGGCACTGAATGTTTTCCGCGTGCGTATTGGAGTTGGACGCCGTCAGACGGATCTCCTTGAGATTGATAAGAAACGGTGCGTCGATGGTGACTGGCGTGAAAATCATGCTGACAATACAGACCTCGCCATTGTCGGCGGATAAAATAATGGAACGGTTGATATTCGCCTTGACGCCGGAGCATTCGAAAATTTTCCGAAAACCTCCCGGAACAAGGGACAAAACCTTCATATCTACATCATTATTTTCGAGCGGATCAAATACATGATCGGCTCCATACTGCATGGCGATATCGCGCTTGGAGGCAACCGGTTCATAAAGAACAATCGGGCCATAACCGAAGATTTTCAGAATTCGTACGGCGCAGAGTCCGATAGGACCGCCGCCCATCACCAGCACCGAACCTCTGAGATCGCTTGTGCAGTTGACGGCGTGCAGGGCGGATGCAAATGTCTCCGCCAGAGCTGCATTACGCGAATCAACACCATCGGGAATTGATATCAGCATTTGCGGAAATACTTTGACATATTCAGCAAAGCCGCCGTTTAGATCGCCGATTCCCGTGGTACGCCGGTGCACCCGGCAGAGCTGCTGTTTACCGTTTTTGCAGTTGTAGCAATCTCCGCAGTATGTGGGACGGATACAGACTCTTGTTCCCACAGGCGGCCCATCCGCTCTGGCTCCTTTTTCCACAATCACGGCGCTGATTTCGTGTCCCAGGATGTAACCTTCGGCCAGGTGTCCTCCGGCAACCAGAGAATGATCGGAACCGCAAAATCCCGTGTTGGCCACTTTCACCAGCACTTCATTATCGGCTACCGTATAGTCGGGGACGTCTTCATAGACAAGCCCTCTGTCTTTGTGAAATACAACAGCTTTCATGAATGTCTCTTTCCTTCGTCGCAGGGAACGGTCGCCCCGCGCATGCCGGGGCGACCGTTCCCTGCCTGTTCTAGTCTTCACACACCAGCGTAATCTTTTCGACCTTGCTCAGATCTTTTGCATAGAAAAGGGAGCCGGCGAAAAAGAGAATCGCGGAAGCAACCAGGAAAATCGGCAGGACGGACATGGCCGTTTTAATGCCGTAAGCGTCGGATATCAGGCCGATCACAATGGGCGCCATGGCTGCTCCGAGCAGATTCTGAATAATAACGCAAACCGCATAGGACGTGGCCCGAAGCCCCGGATGAATCACTTCCTGCGTCACGGTGATGGCTGCGGGTGCAAATGCGCTGGCTACAGCTCCCATGAGAAGGAGCATGGCGTATTGAGTCTTTCCCTCAAAGAAGAAAAAGGCAATGAAGACGACAATCGCATTGATCGCCGTGGTAATGGCCGGAAACAGGAGCCTTGCGCTCACACGCCTTTTAAACCACACATCAGCAAGCCATCCGCCAAGCGGAAGGCCAATGATGGCCAGTATCATGACCAGACCGGTTTTCATTCCCGCCTGGCTCATGGGAATGTTTTCCGTCCGGTGAAAATACGTGGGCAGCCAGGTCAGAATCGCGTTATTGACGAAAATGCAGCCGATAAAACCGATGTTCGTCAGAATAAGCGATGGCGATTTTAGAAATTCACGAACGATTTCCGCGTTGCTCATTTTCACCTGACTGGGCTTCGTATCGGCACACTCGACGGTTTTGACCAGATCCACCGTTTTATAATCTTTTATGAAAAAGAATAGAATCGCCACCAGAGCGCCGGGCAGAGCCACCAGTCCGAAGGCGTGTCTCCATCCCCATTGCTCGGCGACAATCCCTCCGAGCGCGATGCCCACGGCGCTGCCCACCGGAATGGAGACATTCCAGAATCCCATCATCCGGGAGCGTTTTTCCGCCGGAAAAAGACTGGAAAGCATGGCTGTACCGCCGGGTGCAAACCCGGCCTCCCCGATGCCGATACCCATTCGGGCAATGATTAACTGGGGAAAGCTACGGACAAATGCGCAAACACCGGTGGCAATACTCCAGATCAGGGCCATGATGGCAATCGTTTTTTTTCTGCTCCAGCGATCGACAAACAGCGATGCAGGAAAGGTTAAGACGACGATCGACCAGTAGACGACGGAAACCAGCAGACCGCATTGCGTATCGGTCAATCCCCATTCCTTCTGGATAAAGGGAAAAAGCGACGTCACAATCACCCGGTCAATATAGTTAAAGAAATACAACAGGAAGAGCAGCGCAAAAAGATAATAGGTATAGCCTGTTGTCAATTTGTATTCTTTCTTTACAGCTGTATCATTCATAGAGCCTCCTCTTGATCAGAAGGACGCCGCGAGATTGCGCGCCGTTGACGGCCACGCAATCTCGCAACCAGATTTAATTACATTTATACCCGCCAAGATTGGCCAGAGCAACGCTGCCCGGACTGATAACGGACGGATCCACTTTGACGTTTATGCAGGCCGCCTTTCCGGAGGCAAACGCAGCTTCCAACGCCTTGGCGATATCTTCCGGTTTCTCCACCAGGGCGCCGAATCCGCCCAGGACTTCCACCATTTTGTGGTAATCCACCCAGCCCAGCTCCGTTCCGTCTGGAATATTGTGTCCCAGCCGCAGCGTCTGGCTGTGCGCGATCATCCCCCAGGAGGCGTCATTGGCGATCACAACAACGATAGGCAGTTTCTTGCGGATGGCCGTATGAAACTCCATGAAGTTGAATCCGGCAGACCCGTCGCCCATGATGAGCAGCACGCGCTTGTCCGGGTGCTTGAGTTTGGCGGCATTGGCGTAGGGAATACCGACGGCCAGACATCCATACAGGCCGTAATCCAGGTAAGTGCCTCCCTTTACGATCGTTCGGGTCATGCCCATCCAGGTCGAAGTATCGCCGCCGTCGGCGACGACAATATCATCCTCGCGGTTCATGAATTTGTTGACTTCCTGGGCCAGACGCATGGGATGCATGGGAAGGGTTTCACATTCCCACATGGCTTTCGCTTCTTTCTTGCCATTTTCATGGGCGGCGCGGACCGTGTCCACCCAGGGGGTGTACTGCGCCTTCAGCGTGTCGCCTATTTTTTGTTCGTCGATCACCAAATTGAGTTCTTTGAGGAATGATTTAATATCGCTGACAATGGGCAGGTCGATCGTCCGGTTGCGACCGATTTCATCCGGTGCGATATCCACCTGGATGAACTTCGCCGTCGGCGGAAAAATTTCTCCGAAAATATAGAAAAGACTCAACCGGCCACCCAGGAAAAGCACCATATCGGTCGTCATGAGCGTGATCATGGCCGAACCGGGCCGGATCGCGAGCGATGATTCAAAGCAATACGGATGGGTATCGGGGATGACGCCACGCCCTGCACCGCCCGTGTAGACCGGGATGCCGATCTTTTCCGCGAATTCGATAATTTCCTTTTCCGCATCCGAGTACCACAGGCCGCTTCCGCCGACAACAATCGGGTTTTTGGCCGCTTTTAAATATTCAATGACTTTTTTCGTGTTCTCCCGGTCAACGGGCTTGGAAGCCAGCGCCGTGCGGGGTTTCCTGACCATCGACATATTCACTTTAGCATTCAGGATGTTGCAGGGAAACTCCAGGTAAACGGGTCCCGGCCTGCCGCTCATCGCTGCGCGAAACGCCATGTCGACGTACTCGGGGATCCGCTCCGGTACATGACAGACATAGGCTTTCTTCACCATCGGCTCGATGACGGGCAGCTGGGTCATGTCCTGAAGGTCCAGTTTTTCCGTGGCTTCGGTTCCCACGCAGCCGGCAATGAGAATAACCGGCGCATTGGAAAGTCGGGCACTGGCGATGCCGGTCAGGGCGTTGGTAAACCCGGGGCCTGCTGTAACCATGGCCACGGCGGGTTTGCGGTTCATCCGGGCCTGCGCTTCAGCCATGAACACGGCCGCCTGTTCATGCCGCACATCAAAAATCTTTACAGGTGAATTTTCCAGAAACTGGTAAATGGGCGTGATATGCCCGCCGCTTAAAGAAAAAACGTAATCGACACCCCGCTCAGCCAAGGCATCCGCAACGAGCTTGCCGCCAATAATGTTATCCATGATATATCCTCCTAAAACAGACTATTGTTCCATATGTGTTAATCCGTAGGGAACGGTTTCAAACCGTTCCCTACAGTTCCATGCACTGGCCGCCATCAACATTGATGGCCTGCCCGGTAATGTAGCGCGACGCATCCGATGCCAGGTACGCCACCAGATCACCCACTTCCGCAGGCGGGCCGATATATCCCAGCGGGATGGTCTTGCACATTTCCTTTTCCTGATGCTCTACCGTTGTTCCGAAGAAAGATGCTTCCAGCCCGAAACGCCACTTCTCCAGATCCGTGGCGATCTGCCCCGGACAGATGGCATTCACCCGGATGCCGTTTCCACCCAGCTCTTTGGCCATGGTCTTGGTCAGCATAATGACGCCGGCCTTGGCTACCGCGTAGGCGCTGTTGAAGATGGGCGGCACTTTACCGGCACGCGAGGCCGTGTTAATAATCACTGCCGGCTTGCCCATCATCATCGGAATCAACGCGCGCGACATACGGAAAACAGAGAAGAGATTCACGTCGATGGTCTTGACCCAGGCCGCTTCGTCATATCCCAGAACCGAATTGGGAACTCCGAAAGAAGCGCCGGCGTTGTTGCAGAGTACATCGATGTGGTCGAAAGTGCCTTTGATGGTTTCCATCATGGCGCCAATGGCCTGGTTGTCCGTTACGTCAACGGACACGGCCAGCGTTTTCACGTTAAAGGTCTTGGCCAGTTCCGCGGCAATCTGGTTCATTTCTTCACTGGTTGCGGACTTCAGGGATTCCCCCTGCACCGGCGGCTTCCCCAGATCTGCAATAACGATGTTGCATCCGTTAGCGGCCAGCTTCTCGGCTATGGCATAACCGATTCCGGTCTTTTTGCCCGCTCCCGTAACGACGGCTGTTTTTCCTTTCAAATCATTATAAATCATCTGCTCCTCCTTCATCATACCAGTGACGATAATCCAGATGGGCGTACTTGGGCAGGAAACGAGTCGGCAGCGCGAGAGCATCCTTGCGGAAAGGCGGCGCCAGTTGTTTCCCGTCCACCAGAAATTCGAGAACCGTCGGCTTGCGGCTCTTGATGCAGGCATCAAAGGCTTCCCGGATATCCTGCGGCCGGCTCACCTGCATGCTGTTGGCCCCCATGGCCTTTGCGACAGGCACGAAGCTTTCCGGATTGGGAATATCCACACCGACAAAACGGTTGTTGTAGAAGTCCACCTGGTTTTTGGCCTCCGCACCCCACCACATGTTGCGGAAGACGCAGGCGATCACGGGCAGATTGTGTTCCACGGCGGTGCTCACTTCGTGAAGGCTCATTCCCCACGCCCCGTCACCGATGATGGCGATGACCGGCGATTTGGGACGGGCAATCTGCGCACCCAGCGCCGCGGGATATGCAAATCCTGTGTTGCCGAAAGTGAGCGCTGCAATGTGCTGGCGCGGGTGGTTGAATTTCAGGTAGCTGTTGGCTGTCGAGGAGACGTTTCCGATATCAGTCGTCACGATGGCATTATCCGGCAGAGCCCGCGCAATTTCCAGAAGAACCCGGCGCGGGTTGATGGGATTGCCGTCCAGCATCGCCAGATCAACGATTTCTTTTTCCCAGATTTTCTTTTCCTTGGCGACCGCCTTAAGGCGTTTTTCATCGGGTTTGCGCTTGCCGTCTCTTGCCTTCAGACGTTTCAGGATTTGTGCGGAGGCTTCTTTTGCATCTCCGATAATGCCCACTTCAATCGGATGCGTGCGGGCGATATGCTTGGGATTGATGTCCACCTGGATGATCTTTGCGTTTTCCGGGAAGTAATTGATGTCGTACTGCGGCAGTGTACCGAAGACGGACAGTCTCGTGCCGATGGCCAGCATGACATCGGCTTTTGCCAGCGTTTTCATGGCCGCCTTGGAACCCATATAGCCGATGGGTCCGATGGACAGGGGATGATTGCCGTAAAACGCATCGTTGTGCAGATAGGTCACCGCCACCGGCGCCGTCAGATGTTCGGCAATGGCTTTGACAATATCCATCGCATCGGCATCGACCACACCTCGTCCGGAAACGATCACCGGGTTTTTCGCCTGAGAGAGAAGCTCCGCTGCCTTATCCAGTTGTGCAATGGAGCCGCAGCCCCGGGCATCCACGCGATACTGCGATGGTTTCAGAAGCTTTTCTTCGAGTTCGCCGTAGAAATAGTCCCGGGGAATATCGTATAAAACAGCACCCCGGTCGGCATAAGCAATGCGGAAAGCCGTTCTCAGACAGTCGGCCGCCCGTTTAGGATGAGGAACGCGAACAACGGCTTTGGTCACAGACCGGAAAACGGACATCTGGTCGCATTCCTGGAAACCGTCCCAGCCGATGGTAGGCGTGCCGGCGGAAGGCGAGATAATCACCAGCGGGGTATGTCCCATGTTGGCTGCGGCCACCGAAGTGACCATGTTGGTGATACCGGGCCCGTTCTGGCCCGTGACCACACCGCAACGGCCCGATATGCGGCAGTAGGCATCTTCCATATGCGCAGCGCTTTGCTCATGGCGCACGGGAATGAATTTTATTCCCGCCGCCGGAAAGAGATCCAGCATGTCCATAAAGGCCGATCCTACAATGCCGCAAACATGATCCACACCTTCGGCCAGCAGGGTTTCCACAATCGCTTCACTGGGCGTCATTTTAATTTTTTTCATTTTTAAACCTCCAATACATTCAAACGTTGATGGTCTTCATAAGAAGCTTCTTTTCCGAAGGAGCTTTTCACTATTTTTTCTGCAGAACCGCCCATGTCTCCCGGGCGATCATTTTTTCCTCATCCGTCGGCACGACAAAAACTTTAATTCTGGATTCCGGTTTTGTGATTTCTCTTTCCGCCGGAGCTCCGTTGTTTTGATTTTCGTCCAGCAAAACCCCCAGCCACGTGAGGAATGTACAGATCCTCTTTCGCATCGGCGGCGAATTTTCACCGATTCCCGCGGTGAAAGCCAGTGCGTCCAGACCGCCCGCGGCTGGAATCAGCGAGCCCACGCCACGCGCTATACTGTAAGCAAAAACATCCAGCGCGAGTGCCGCCCTGGCATTCCCGCCGTCCGCTTCTCTTTTCAAATCCCGGAAGTCCGGAGAGATACCGGAAATCCCCAGGACACCGCTTTGCCGATTCAGAATATCGACGGCCTGTTCGATGGAGCAATGTTCCTTTTCCATGATGAAGGACACAACCGCCGGATCGATGTCTCCCGAGCGTGTTCCCATCACCACACCCGAAAGAGGCGTGAATCCCATGGACGTATCCAGAGATTTACCGTCAGCCACGGCACAGAGGCTGGAACCCGCTCCGAGATGGCAGGTGATGATTTTCGGATTTTCCGTTTTCCCCCGCAGGAGTTCGGCCGTCCGCTGGGCAACATATCGATGAGAAGTTCCGTGGAAGCCATACCGGCGAACATGATCTTCCGTGTAATACCGGTAGGGAATCGCATAGGTATAGGCATACGGCGGCATGGTCTGATGAAACGCCGTATCAAATACGGCCACCTGCGGAACATCGGGCATCAACCGCATGCAGACATCAATTCCCATGAGGTTGGGCGGATTGTGGAGAGGTGCAAGCGTTTTTGTTTTTTCCAGGATTTCGCGCACAGCCGGATCGACAATAACGGATGTCCGGAAATGTTCTCCGCCGTGAACCACCCGGTGGCCGACGCCTTTGATTTCGTTCATGTCTGCAAGGATTCCCGCCTTTTTGTCCGTCAGAAAGGCCAGAAGTCTGCGCACTGCTTCATGATGATCGGAAAGGGGCACATTGTCCGGCAGTGCTTCGCGACCCTGCACTTCATGCAGAAATGACGCATCATGAAGACCAATCCGGTCCGCCTGACCTTTCGCCAGCACATTGCCCGTCTCTATTTCAAAGAGCTTGTATTTGAGCGAGGAGCTGCCGCAATTGAGAACCAGTATTTTCATGGACAAAACTCAATACTTTCCATCTGTGCTTTCTATTTCGCCGCGCACGCTGATAAATATTTTATAAAATACGGTCAGAATCAAAAAGCCTGCCGCCCATACACCCAGCGTGATGGCGATTTCCGGACCCGTCGGGTTGTATTCGGTAATTGTCTCCAGCGGCGACGGGATAAAACCGGTGATGACCAGCCCCAGACCCTTCTCGATCCAGAGCGACACGAAGACGGCGGCGCAGGCAACGGCCAGCCATTTTTCCTGACTACGGACTTTCGGAACCAGCAGTAAAATCAGTGCGCCAAAGGCCAGCACGGTGGAAGTCCACATCCAAGGCACTAGATTGTAGTGGCCGTGCAGACCGGCAAACAGATATTTGAAATGCGCCTCATGCTCGGGAAGGCCGCTGTAAAAGACCGTAAAGATTTCTACCAGCACAAAGAAGATGCTCACGGCCAGCGCGTAAACCACAATTTTGGCGAGCGCCTGGATCGCTTTTTCTCCTGCATCAAAACGTCCCAGATGCTTCAGAATCAGACAGAAGATGATCAAAAGCGCCGGGCCGGAGGCAAAGGCGGATGCCAGAAACCGCGGCGCCATGATGGCGGTCAGCCAGAAACTGCGTCCCGGAAGGCCGGCATAAATAAAGGCTGTAACGGTATGAATGCTGATTGCCCAGGGGATGGACAGATAGATTAGCGGCTTCACCCAGGCGGGAGGCGGAATCTCCCTGCGGTTGCAGGATAGAATCACCCAGCCCGTAAGAATATTGATCAGAAGATAGCCGGATAAAACAACCATATCCCAGAAGAGAATGGAATTGAGCGTCGGATGCAGGAGCACATTCATGACGCGGGAGGGCTGGCCCAGATCGACAAAAACGAACAGCACACACATGATGACGGCGGAAACCGCCAGAAACTCGCCCAAAACCGTGATCCGGCCGAACGCCTTGTAGTCGTGCAGATAGTAAGGCAACACGAGCATGACGGCCGAGGCGGCCACGCCGACCAGAAAAGTAAACTGGGCGATATAGAGCCCCCAGGAAACGTCGCGGCTCATGCCGGTAATGCCCAGGCCGTAATCCAGCTGGCGAAGATAGAAGAGCAAACCGGTGGCGACAATCACCAGCAGGAAGGCTATCCAGAACCAGTAAACACGGCTGCCTTTTAAAGCTTTTTCCAGCATAGCATCCTCACAGGATATAATAAATCTGCGGCCCGGTGCCTAAGGACGCGCGCCTTCGCAGAGTAAAACGTTTTTCAATCAACTTGCGGATATCCGATTGGGGATTTTCTAAGTCACCAAAAACCAGCGCCTTTTGCTTGCAGGTCCCAACACAGGCCGGAAGCTCCCCTTTGGCCAGACGCTCTTCACAAAAATTGCACTTCTCCACGACACCCTTGGTGCGTGTCGGAAAATCGGGATTAATCTTCGCGATAAACGGCCGCGGATCGCGGTAATTCATGCTGCGGGCGCCGTAAGGACAGCCGGCCATGCACAGGCGGCAGCCGATGCAGCGGTGATAGTCCATCATGACTATGCCGTCGGGCCGTTTAAACGTGGCCTGGGTCGGGCAGACCCGCACGCAGGCAGGATTGTCGCAATGGTTGCACATCACGGGAATTTTCAGTTTTTGCAGCACCGATCCCGAATAGGGATGATCTTCCGCCGGGAAGACCGAGGCAAAAGGCTCGGTCCAGATCCATTTGATCTCGTCCTTTCGGTTGCCGAAGTTCGGAACGTTGTGCACGGCATGGCAGGCGGTGATGCAGTCGGTGCAGTCCGGCGGACATTTGGCCGCATCGATCGCCATCGCCCAGCGTCTGGCTGTCAGCGGTTTGGAAAAAACGTTGTCCTGTCCCGGAATCCGCGCGCTTTCTTTCGCCTGCGCCGGGAGAAGAACGGAAGATGTCACCAGAGTAAAAGCGGAGGCGCCCACGATTTTCAAAAATTCTCTGCGGTTCGTGGTCATTTCTTCACCTCTTCCGGAATGATATGGCAGTTGAAGCAGGATGGTTTGGCCCCGACGTAATTGTGGCAGCGATCGCAAAACCGACTTTTATTGCTGTGACACTGCAGGCATGTGCCTGTCAGGCTTTTTTCAAATTTACGGCCGTCCTTTGAGGCATATTCACGGCGGCCTTCACGGACGACTTCGTCACGCCAGACATTGAGCATCTTCATATGGCCGGCGCGCATGAAAGCTTTATCCTCCACGCATTTCTTATTTTGCATGGAATTGATAACGGGCGTATCCAGGCTGAGTACGGGCGCCGGGGGTGATTTTACGGCGCCGTACCACAAGGGAAAAGTGACCATGACAACGAAAATCACCAACCCGAGTATGATTAAGCCCCATTTTTTATTTTTCATATTTCTTTTTCTTCCAACGTGCAGGGAACGGTTTCAAACCGTTCCCTACGAATTATGTTTTCACCCTCTCCCTGCCCCTCCCGTCAAGGGAGGGGAGACCAAACAACCTGCCCCTTCCACTTGCGCCCCTCATGGGTAATGGGAGGGGAGATTAATTAATCATCCGCACTGTCCCCGGGAGGGGAGCATCTTCTGTTTCCCTCTCTCCTTGTGCGGCGCGTGCTGCCCGCTTTTCAAGGAGGGGAAGTTTTCCCCTCTCCCCTCGCGGGAGAGGGTCAGGGTGAGGGGGTTAAATCGAATCTCCTCTCAAATCCGTCGTCCTTTCCTTCTCGCCCTTCATCACCAGGGCATTGCCCAAAAGCTCATGCACGCCCATCACCGAAACGCCCGGCACCCAGTAGTCCATCAGCGTCGTGAGCGTCGCCCGGTCGATGGCGCAGATGCAGCCCAAGCGGTTGACGCCGTGCTTTTTCACCACGTCGCGCACGGCCAGCGCCCGCGGCATGCCGCCGCGCATGCGCATTTCCATGTTTTCATCATTGCCCAGCCCCGCGCCGGCTCCGCAGCAGAACGTCTTTTCACGGATGGTGTCTTCCGCCATTTCA
This sequence comes from Smithellaceae bacterium, assembly GCA_963682015.1. Classification (GTDB taxonomy): domain Bacteria; phylum Desulfobacterota; class Syntrophia; order Syntrophales; family Smithellaceae; genus UBA8904. The sequence continues at coordinate 2,296,319 of OY820932.1, forward strand.
TAAAAATTCCGGCAGGTATTCTGGATGATATACCGGGGCTCCTCGAAAAGCCCCATGGCCCTGGCGGGATTGCAGGAATCATGGAAGGTCAGCTTGATGTGGCTGTTGCGGCGCGGATCGAGTTTCAGCTTGCCGTTGCGAATCAGGTCCGCGGTAAACTCGATGATGTGCACCATTTTGGTGGATTTGGCGTTTTCAAAACGCGTTCCCGTAATCGGCGAAACCGGCTCCTCAAGGAAATCGGCGGGGCCGTTCATCGTGTCCATGTACTGATGAATCACCCGCCACATGTGTCCGCATTCGCCACCGAGAATCCATTTGACACCCAGGCGCTTCGCTTCTGCATAAATCTTGGCGTTGAGCCGTTTGATCATGTCGTGCGACGTAAAGAGGCCGAAGTTGCCGCCTTCGGATGCGTAGGTGCTGAAGGTGTAATTCAGCCCGATCTCATGGAAGAGCATCAGGTAGCCCATGCAGGTGTAAGTTCCCGGATCGGCGAAATAGTCGGCCGACGGCGTGACGAAAAGAATATCCGCGCCTTTCTTGTTGATCGGCACGTCCACTCGAACGCCCGTTCGGTCTTCAATGTCATCAGCCATGAACTCCAGCATGTCCTTGATGCCGCCGGGCTGAATGCCCAGGTGGTTGCCGGTGCGGAAGCAGTTGGCCGCCGGTTCCAGCGCCCAGTTGATATTGCAGCCGACCAGATTCAGAAGTTCGCGGCCGATCATGGTGATTTCAGCCTGGTCGATGCCGTAAGGGCAGAAGACCGAGCAGCGGCGGCATTCCGTGCACTGGTAGAAATAATAAAACCATTCTTTGAGGACAGCGACGGTCAGGTCGCGCGCGCCGGCGAGCTTTCCGAAAACTTTGCCCGCAGGAGTGAAGTAGCGGCGATACACCGAACGGATCAGCTCGGCACGTAAGACCGGCATGTTCCTGGGATCGCCGGAGCCGATGTAGAAATGACATTTGTCAGCGCAGGCGCCGCAGCGCACGCAGATGTCCATGAACAGGCGAAAGGACCGGTATTTTTCGAGTCTCTCCTTCATGCCGTTGAGAATAATCTGCTGCCAGTTTTCCGGCAGTTTCCAGTCTTCGTCTGACGGCTGCCAAGCCCGCGGATTAGGCATCTCCAGTGCCGTCAGGTTTTTTGCGGCGGCAGCATAGCTCCAGGTGCCGGGACGGAAATCGACCGGCGTGTTCATCCATTCGGTTTGCGGCGGTTTGTAATGGATCTCAATCAGTTGATCCGGTTTGGGAATTTTGGCAAACGACATGGCTACTCCTTCTCCACCGGCAGATCGGCCGCTTTCATCTTATCCCGGAACTCGTCTTCATATTCTGCATATGTGTGAACCTTTACAGGGGCGTTCCAGGGATTGAGATGACGCTGACAGCGGTTGTTGTTGATCATGTTGCGGGTCGGGCTCAGAAAGATGCCTCCCATGTGAATCAGCTTGCTCCACGGCAGCCAGGCCATCAGGACCAGAACAAAACACAAGTGCATATAAAAGATAGCGCCTGCGCCTCCAGGCGCGGCAGGCTTAAACGCCAACCAGCCTGCAACCAGAGTTTTGACGGCATTGAGATCGACGGAAAAAAAATGCCGCATCAAAAGGCCGGTCACCGCTATAGCCGCAATCAGAAGCAGGGCGAAATAATCGGTAAACAGGGAAATGTAGCGGACCTGCGGCAAAACGACGCGCCGCAGGAAAAGAAAGACCAGAGCGCATAAAAGTGCGGCGTCGCTGATGTAAAGCGCCGGTACGCCGATTTCGAAAAACCCGTCCAGCGCGGAAAGGATATTTACGCAGGGTAAAATTGGCTCCGTAAAAAAACGCAGATGCCGGAAAGCCACGACAAGCAGCGATCCGTGAAACATCAACCCGAAAAACCACAGCCATTTGGCGCTGCCGTAAACGGTACGGCCCTCGATCATCCTCACGTTTGAATTACGAAACAGTGAGCGAAAGAGGAAAATTTCGGCAGCCATTCTTCCTATGGCGCTCGCTTTGCAGCAGGGGTTTTCCAACGGATTGTTTTGAATCCAGGGCAGGCTTTTTTCTTGACCGCACGTGGTCGGAATCCGGAAGGGCACGGGGGATTTCGCCCACTTCACGATCCGGTAAACAAAGCCGCCGATGAGCAGCATGAACGCCACGTAAGGGAGGATGACCAGCACAACGGTCATGTCCGCCGTCGCGGCGGTCGCAGCCGCAAACGCAATCAGCAGGACAACGGCGGAGGATAATCCAAGGTTACGTGCCAGCATCAATGCCACTCCCATTGAATAAAAGGTTCTTTCAGATCCACCATGGCGTTGACAATCAGCTCAACCAGCCCACCATAGAAAATCCGCGATTTCTCCCAGACGCCGTAATAATTGAAGAGTTCGCGGTACTGACCTTTGCAGTTCGAGCAGGGCGCGCAGACATACTTTGTGATCTCTGGCGAGGCGGCATCGGCAAAGGCATCCAGCGTTTGCTTGAGTTTCATACGGCCGGAAACGGCGGACCGCCAGTCCGGAAAATTGTTCGACTGGGTGATGGCAAAGCCGCTTCCGCCTCCGCAGCAATAATTTTCAACACCATGCGGCGTCATCTCCCGGAATTGCGGGGCAATCTTTCTTAAGATCTTCCGTTGCGGTTCCACGATGCCCATCAGCCGCACCATGTTGCAGGGATCATGCAGGGTGACAGGAAAATTATTTCGGTTTGGATCGAGTTTGATCTTTCCGCTCATCACAATTTGTTCCATGAGCGGAAGAGCGCTTTCTCTGGGAATATTGAGATCGCCGGTCAGAACCCGGTCGGCAATGACGATCATGGCTTTGTGGGCATGGCCGCACTCGCCCAGCGATATCTTTTTCACACCCAGGTTTTTGGCCGCCTGTGCATGCCTGAGCGCCACGCGGGCAAACTGGACATCGTCGTACCAGACACCGTAATTGACCGCGTCGTATCCGACCAGTTCGCTCGACAGGGTCCAGTCAATACCGGCTGCATCAAACAGAATGGCAAAAGCTTCCAGATTTTCCGGCCAGGCGATAAATTCACCGGCGTTGTGCAACAGCAGGATCTCCGCACCTTTTTTATCCACGGGGATTTTGATCTTTCTGCCTGTTTTTTCCTCGATTTCCTCTTCGGTAAATTCGAGAATGTCCGCGAGCGCAGGCGGCGTCATGCCCGTCGAGGAGCCGACCTTGATCTGCTGGACGGAGCCTTTTTCATGAACTTCCTTCGGGGCGATGCCCATCTGCTGGCTGAAGATCTTCCGGATTTCACGGCTGACCAGGGCATTGTCGCAATTGAGCAGGCACACCTGCGCGCAGCGGCGGCAAAGCGTGCAGCGGTATGCCAGTTCGGCCAGGCGAATGAGGGCCTGGCTGTTGAGTTCGATGTCGCTGGCCTTGAACTTGCGCATAACAGGATGTTCTTTTTTAATATAGGTGCTGATGATGCGGCGTAAAATTTCCGGCCTCATTGTCGGGCGGTAGATTTCCTGGCGGCCGCTGGACACATAAGCCGGACAGGCATCGGAGCAGATCTGGCATTTCACGCAGTATTCCAGCGTATGGGCCAGAGGCTGCAAAAAGGTCCAGTTGTCCGAGACGTTAAACAGTTTTTCTACGCCGGCCAGGAATTTATCGACGAACGCCTTCTCCTCTTCCGGTGTGGACGGAGGGGCAATCCCGATGGCGACAACACCGTCGAGCGTTGCATCCATTCGTTTGCGCTGGTCTTCCGTCAGTTTTTTCAGCGGTTTGTTCATTTGATCGTAGGGAGCCGGAAGCTTTATCCAGTCGGCTGGATCGAGCTCGGCAACCTGCCCGCCGGATTTTGTAAAGTCCTGGATACTGGTTTTCTTGATCATACTTTATCCTTTTTGGTTTCCGGCAAACCACTCGATACGGCGGCTTCTCCCCAGCTTTTACCTTTCGACATGTGAGGAGCCTCCCACGAAAGCTTTTCTTCAAGAAGGCCGTTTAATTTCTTTTCCAATTCGCTTCCCCGGAAATTCGGTTCATCGTCCCAGCGGATTTTGAAATAAGCGAGAAGCCTTGTGATGTAATGGGTGGACCGGGTAAAGGGCAAATAAATCAGGAAAACATCGAACAGAACAATATGGAAAATGGTTGCCGGATGCAACACCGGCGGGGTCAGGGTGATGAGCCCCACCCAGTACGTCCGATATTCGGCAAGTGTCGGGTCTAAAACCAGCCAGGAATAAAGACCGCTTACGTAGACAATCAGAAAGAAAATATAGTTGAAATAATTCATCGGCATGGCATAGGACCGCAGGCCCTGATCCGCCACCTTGATCAGAGGCATGCCAATACATCCGAAAGTGCCGACGATAAAGGCGATAACGGCAAAGAGCATCAAAACGCCATAGAATATCTGACCTGCAAGCTGGGGAGAGGAAGCGGAAATCGTCACGCCGCCGACCATGGCCGTTGCAGCAAAAAAGCAGGTGATGTGAAAGAGAATGATGAAGATAAATCCCAGGTGCCAGGGCAGCAGAAACAGCCAGTACAGAGGGTTGCGCTTGAAATATTCGCCCATGTAGAAATTGTCTTTGATCGCATACCAGAGGCTGCGGCCTGTGTTTTTCGGACGCGTCTTGGTCCACCATTCCTGCTTCTCATAGTAAGAGCCGCCGTAGCGGTACTCTTCTTCATGGATGACAGGATACAGGTCCCAGCGGATATGCACCGGCAGCGCGAGCCACTTGCGGACCTTGATCGTATAAACCGCTACAATAAACACATAGGCAATGTACGTCAGTATGATTAAAAATGTACCCATGGTTTGATCTTCCTTATCAAGATGATTCCACGGCATTAATCGTAGGGAACGGTTTAAAACCGTTCCCTACAAGACCAGAGGCTATTATCAAAAGGTTTAGATGCAAGGCGTGTGAGCGCTACGGCCCGGAACGCAACGCAGCAGATGAGCCTTTTGGAGCAGCCTGCCCTAATCACACGCAGCCCGTCGGCTTGGACAGTCCCGCCAGCTTGCAAGCTCCCTTGGCCGGTCCCGTCGGGAAAAGTTCATAGAGCTTCTTCATATCGATTTTCAGATCCTTGCAGATCTTCCGGATCATCGGGGCAATGCCGAACTGCTGGAAATAATTCCGCAGATAGTTGATGACCATCCAGTGCTCTTCAGTTAATTTTCCCTCGATTTCTTCGGCATGTGCGTAAGCTTCAGCAAACTCTTCACTCCATTTGTCCAGTTCCTGCAGAAATCCGTCTTCGTCCACTTCATACGTTTTGCCTGCTAGTTCGATCTGCGGCATAGTTAAAACCTCCTGATGATGTTAATATTATCTTCCGTTTTTTGACTTTCGCTGCGGTACTGACTGGCTCGCTTGATGATAGCATCCGCCCATTCGGACGTTCCCAGGGCATGGAGGTGCGAAAAGCCCGCCAGGATATTTTTCCGGCACAATCCTTCCCGATGACCGTTGATCCCTGTTCCCTTCAGCACATTGAAAGCGGTGCAGGTGTCTTCTTCCCTTTGAGACAGGATCCGGCAATAATGAAACTCATGGCCGGTGATGGTTGTGCCGACCGGGAAAAAAGGATTTTCATGGTCCACGGCCAGAGAGGTGTATCCGTGTCCCTGGGGCTTTTTCTCCAGACTGAATGTCACCGGCAGAGCGCCGGCCATCGGATAATGCCGATCGCCGATGGTCAGGGATTCACCAAGGTAGATAAAACCACCGCATTCGGCATAAATCGGCAGACCTCTTTCAGCCGCTTCCTTTACGGACCGGCGAAAAGACTCATTTGCAGCCAGTCGTCCGGCGTGGGTTTCGGGAAAACCGCCACCGATATACAGGGCGTCAATTGAGGGAAGGATTTTATCCTCCAGGGCATCGATTTGAATCACTCTGGCACCCCGATCGATCAGTGCTTCAATATTTTCCTGGTAATAAAACTGAAACGCCGCGTCCCTGACAACCCCTATCGTAACAGGATCGTCGGAACCGGTGCGGACCTTCGCCGGTTTGGGAAAGGCGCCGATTTTCCAGGGATGTGCGCTTTTAGCAACAGCAAGCAAACCGGAGACGTCCAGGTAGTCGCGGGCCATTTCACCCGCTCTCTCAAGAGCTTGTTGTACGTGGTCGTGTTCCTCGGGGGGAATCAATCCCAGATGTCGCTGAACAAAGGGAAGGTCCGGCAGGCGGGGGACAATGCCGAAAACGGGCAGGCCGGTATATTCTTCAATGGAACGGCGAATCACGGACGCATGACGATTCCCGTTCACCCGGCTTAAGATGACCCCCTGAATATCTACATCCGGATCAAGAACCTGACAGCCCAGCACCATGGCTGCCGTCGTCCGGGTCACCTTATCGCAATCGACAACCAGTACAACCGGCGCGGCAAGGAGCTTGGCCAGTGCGGCCGTGCTGAACTCGCCTGAGCTGTTCACACCATCATAAAGACCACGGTTTCCTTCTATGACCGAAACACCATCCTTCGCGGCATGACGGGAAAAAGACTGCACGACCCGTTCGGGTCCCATCAGATAAGTGTCCAGATTAAAAGCGGGACCGGACGCTGCCTTGGCAAGCCAGGCGGCATCGATATAGTCCGGTCCCTTTTTGAAGGGGGCTACTTTGATGCCCCGATGGCGCAAAGCAACCGTCAGGGCAACGGACAGGGTTGTCTTTCCCGCACCGCCCCGGAGAGCGGCTATGACGATGCGCGGGCGAAAATGATTCATGGTTGAAACCCTCTACTCTTTCGGAAAGAATTCCGTAAGCATGATGTATGTGGAACTTCCGCTCGACCAGTATTTCAACACTTCTTCATCGAGGAGCTCTTTCACGACATTCTGGATGGCGTGGCGATCCTCGCCAGGCAGCCATTTGGTGACGTCCCGGATATAAAACATCTTCTTGTCGCCTTTCGATTTTTCCCGAAACAGCTCTGCAACCTTTGCTTTCAGATCGTCGCTCATAGATTACCTCCATTTAAACTGTGCGGATGTCCGGAATGTCTCGGTTGCCAGGTCAAAGTCGTCAATGTGCTGATCGGTAAACGGAATACCCGTCAGGCTGAAAAAACGTTCCCAGCCGACACGTTCGATCCATTCACCGACGCGTTCATGTTTTTTGGCGTGACTGGCGTATACTTCAATAATGTTTTTGACGGCGTCGACCACTTCCGGCCAGCGCGGCGGATTGTTGGGCAAAAACGGAATAGCCAGCTTGGAAAACATCGGAGCACTGCGGGCGTTGGATACCTTGCCCCCGACCCAGATGGAGATACCGTCGTTGTCCGGATCGGCAATGGGCATGGCCGGGCAGACCGTGTAGCAGTTGCCGCAGTACATGCACTTCTCATCGTTGACGGTTACGGTTTTGTTTTTCATGTCGCCGCGAATGGCGCCGGTCGGACACGAAGCTACCGTGGACGGGATTTCGCAGACGTTGGGTACGCGCGAGTTGTCGGTCTTGGGCACCGTGCGGTGAATGCCTAAAATGGCGATGTCCGAGCAGTGGACCGCGCCGCACATGTTCAGGCAGCAGGCGAGCGCGATGCGGACATGCGCCGGCAGTGTAGCATTGGTAAAGTGATCGTAAATTTCGTCCATGAGTGCTTTCACCGGACCGGAAGCGTCCGTGGCCGGCGTGTGGCAATGGATCCAGCCCTGGGTGTGAACGATGTTGGAGATGGAATGCCCCGTGCCGCCTACGGGGTAATTGCGGCTGGCGAGCTCGGCGATCAAAGGTTCGATTTTATCCTTATCATCGAGCAGGAATTCAATATTGTGGCGGCTGGTGAAACGAAGATAACCATTGCAGTATTTTTCGGCGATGTCGCAGATTTCGCGGATGTGATCCGTCGAGACGAGCCGCGGCGAGCCGGCGCGTACACTGTAGAGCGCTTCGCCCGAGCCGGAGACATGCATCAACACGCCCGGTTTCAGTATTTCATGGTAGAGCCATTTCCCGTAGTTCCTTGCAATGACGGGAGGCAGCATGGTTTTATAGTCAGGGGGTCCGATATCTGTTTTTGCAGCCATTTTACTTTACCTCCTTTTTGATGTCTTCGGGCCAGAAGAAGACGTAGGGGTTGGTTCTGGGGGCTTTGACCATCTGCGGAACCGCGGGGAGGCCGACAGCCTTCAAAAAGACCCGCATGCCCAGTCGCTGAATCAGTTCGCCCAGACGCTCGCGCGATTTGCCGAATTCATCCCACCAGTCCTGAATGCGTTCAATCAGATCTTTCAATTCATCATAGGGAGGTTCCAGTTTCATAAACGGTACAACGACCCAGGACAAAAGCGCGCCTTTAACGATGGGCGCCTTCCCGCCAACGAGGATGGATGCTCCGCGTTCCTTGCCCGGCCTCAGCGCTTTGGGCATCACATTGATACAGTGCATGCAGCGGGTGCAGTCTTCGTCGTAAATTTTGAGTTCTTTGCCGTTTAGTTCCATGCAGCGCGTCGGACAGAGATCGCAGACTTCTTTCTGGATGTTGATGCTGTCCGCATAAGCGGCGACTTCCTTCTGGTCTATTTGAATCGCATCCTTCCAGGTTCCGATGATGGAAAGGTCGGAACGGGCGATGGAGGCCACGCAGTCGTTGGCGCAGGCGGAAACTTTGATTTTGAACTTGTAAGGGAACATCGGACGGTGAATCTTGTCCTGATAGCTCATGGTGATGTTGTAACAGATGTCGAGGCTGTCGATGCAGGCCCATTCGCAGCGCGCCGGTCCCACACAGGCGCTGGGCGTGCGCAGCGCCGAGCCTGATCCGCCCAGATCAAATCCCGCGGCGGACAGATCGTCAAAACAGGGCTGGAGATGGTCGGTGGTGGTGCCCAGCAGGATGGCGTCACCCGTGGAGCCGTGCATGTTGGTGAGCCCGCTGCCGTGCTTGTCCCAGACATCGCAGAGCTTGCGAAGCTGATCCGTTTTATAAAACCATCCTGTTGGATGATTGACCCGCATGGTGTGAAAGGCCTGAACATTGGGAAACAGGTCGGGACGGTCCGAGTAGCGCCCGATAACTCCGGCGCCGTAGCCCTTGACCCCGACAATACCTCCATGTTTCCAGTGGCCGATCTTGTCTTTGTAGGAAAGTTCCAGCTGATTCAGAAGATCCTTGGCCATCGGATTCTTTTGAGCAGCCTCTTTCATATCTTTGACGAAGCTGGGCCATTTACCGGTTTCCAGTTCGTCCAGCAGGGGGGTTTCTGTTTTCGCCATGTGATTCCTCCTTTATAATTATTCTATGTCTTCAGGAGTTACTGACCCCATTAATAGAATACCATTCACAACATGAATAGTACTCTTTTAATGAAATATGTCAAGGAATATTTCTTGTTACCGGAGTAACGATCAGGACTCCTTTGTTCAGAATATCCGACTACAGACCCATGGACCGTGTCCGATAGAACACGGTCCATGAGAGGAAATGTTTTTTCCGGTTTAAAATTCTAACGACGGCTTAAATTTTTCTCCAGTAGTCCACAAAGGCGACTGTAGATAAGAAAATACCCAGAGGAACATTGACGATGACACCAATGGTAAAGGCCCAGAAAGGCCGCATGCCGAATGTGAGCATTTCGGCAAATCGCGTGGAAAGACCGATACACAGGAAGCAAAGGACAAACGCCCAGGAGCGGAGTTTTTTGATGGGGCCGATCACATCCGGATTTAAAACGCTGTCGAACCAGTTGGACTTGGATTTCAATTGCGTAAGTGCTTTGACCTGATCCGGACTAGTGGTCTTGCCCGTCAGCAGTTTTAATTCATCAGCGGTCATGACACCTTTAAAGGTTAACTTTTTCTTTTCGGCATCAATGGCCATTTTGCCGCTCAGTTCAGGAGGAATCGCAAACTGTGAAAAATCCGCTTTATATTCCTTACCCTTGGCTTTACTTTCCCAGTCCGCCTTTCCGGCATAGTTCGCGGGCGTCATGGTTCCAACAATGCTGACGATGATCGATGCTGCAAGAAATCCAAGGACGAATTTCGGGAATCTCTCCCAGATGACACCGGCGCCGACGGTGCTTTTCTGTTCGCTTCCACCCTTTTCCCATACCATGACGGAAACAATTGCGAGAATAAGACACCAGATGCCGATCCAGATATCGCGTCCGATCACCTTCATCAGCGTAAACGTGTGAATCGGCGCGTCGCCGAAGCGTGTCGCAAGTTCAGCGGCCACGGCAAATCCGGCAGCATCGGCAAACTCCGATGTACCGACGATAGCGCCTGCTACACCGGGAGCAATCGGATCAGGCGTAAGCTGCTTCAGGGCAAAAGACAAAGCAAAAATCATAACAATAGCCCACACGGTGACAATGGCAATCGAAATGGAGATGTGCTCATTCTTGGCCCGGACGGCACCGCCTACTGCGATAGATGCTGACACGCCGCAGACAGCCCCTCCAGCGCCAAGTACGGCCCCGAACTGCGGTTCCAGTTTAAATATTTTGGTTGCAGCAAAGTAGATCGTAAGCCAGGTAACAACGGACACGATTGTTGCCTGAATCATGGCAATCGGACCAGCTTTAATGATAAGGGTTAGCGGAAGAGTAGCGCCCAGAAGCACAATACCGGTTTTAATGTAGTACTCCGTACGCAGGGACACTTTCATCCAGGCGGGAATTTTAAAGATATTGGAAATGATCAGTCCAATAATAAGCGCCAGAAGAGGGGCTTCGATATTGAAGTCTTCCATCAGTTTCCAGCCCGCAAGATAAAAGATGATCAGCGAACCGATAAAGAGAATGATGAAACCGGGAATAAATTCTTTTAATTTGTGTCCCATGATTTTCATGGAAACACTGAAGATAATGCCCAGAACAAGAAAGATGGTTAAATAGCCCCAGGCGTTTTTGCCAAGATCTTCCCAGACTTTTCCAAATTCAGTCAGTTTGCCCGGCAGAACAGCCCACCCTTTGATGGACATGCCCATCCAGAGCGCAACTATGGCTACAATCACTATTCCCAGACCGAGCCACACCGACCACCAATCTTCCGTTTTCCAGAGTTTTTCCAGACCACTGCCCTTCATTCGTTACTCCTTTCCAGACAATTTTGTCTACAAGTAAGGATGAATCAAACATCCGGGTTAAGGGGTTTAAGGTTTTGACACTAGAAAAAGCGCTTAATGAAAAAAACGACAACAGAAAAACAAATTATAAAGACGATACATCTGAGCTTAGAATTGTTTGCATTTTACAAAAACATTGGTAAAAAAACAAGATGATTTGTCAACTCAAAATATTTCAACTTGACGTTTCCATCGCGCATCGATAAGTTCTCTAAAAATTACGGGAAAAGAATGATCGAAAATCTGACCAATAATTTATCTGTATATGTACAGGGCTCCGTTGTTCTGTCGTTTGTGGCGGCCTATCTGGGAGGACTGTTGATCAGTTTCACGCCCTGCACCTACCCGCTGATCCCCGTGACGGCAGGATTCATTGGCGCACAGGGGGGAAACTCAAAACTGCGCGGTTTCCTGCTTTCTTTATTTTATGTCCTGGGACTGGCGGTAACGTATGCCGCACTGGGTGCAATTGCGGCCCTGACCGGAAAACTTTTCGGACAGATGCAGACGACCCCGCTGGTCTATTTTATCATGGCCAACATCTGCCTGATCATGGGATTGTCCATGCTTGATGTCTTTAAAATCTCCATCCCGATGCCTCAAAAAATCATGGCTTATTCCGGCAGCGGCCCAAAAGGTTTTGTTCCCAGCTTTCTTCTGGGCATGGCTTCCGGTTTCGTGATCGGTCCCTGCACGGCGCCGGCACTGGGCGTCCTCCTGAGTTTCGTGGCTCTTAAAACCAACGTGATCATGGGAATCGGCCTGTTGTTTGTTTTCGCCCTGGGCATGGGAACACTTCTGATCGTGGTCGGGACGTTTGCGGGACTGATAGCCGCGCTGCCTCGATCTGGAAACTGGATGACGGTCATTACAAGGGTCTTCGGTATTATTTTAATTGGCGCTGCCGAATATTTCCTGTATACTGCCGGCACTTTATCTATTTAGGAAAAGTAACTTATGCGTAAATATATTGCTGATTTCATTATAGTAATCGCCATGCTGTTTTTCATTCCCGCATCATTATCCTGGGGACAGTATATTCCCAACGCCCCGTTTAAACCGCAATATCCCAAAGCGCCGGATTTTGTTTTAAAGGACTTGCAGGGAAAGAACTTTCGGATGAGCGCACAGCGCGGAAAACCGGTGCTGATTTTTTTCGGAACGACCTGGTGCCCCGGCTGCAGAGCTGAAATACCCAAATATAAGAAAGTTCACGAAATGTATTCTCCGCGCGGTCTGCAGGTGATTTACATCAATATCATGGAACCGGCGAAAAAAGTGGCCCGCTTTGCCGAGTCCCAGTCTCTGCCCTACCGGACCCTGCTCGACGAAGATGGCACCGTCCAGTATTATTATAATGTAATCGGTGTGCCCATGATCGTGCTGGTGGATAAAGACGGCTTTGTAATTAAAGTGGGGCACAGCTCGGATGATATGCCGCTGGACAAAGTGGTGCAAACTCCGTAGAAATCGCTTAACCGATTTCAACGGCAGCTTAAGATCCGGGTTTCCGTTTTATATAAACATCCTTATTGCCGATATACAGACAATCAGGAAGGAGGAAGCCGTGACACAGAACCAGGAAAACTGGCTGCAAAACTTTTCCAAATCGGAAACAGACCGCTGGATCGGCGGTGTCTGCGGCGGGCTGGGAGAACACACCCCCGTGCCTTCCTGGATATGGCGATTACTGTTCGTTTTATTTCTAATCTGTTTTGGTACGGGGTTGCTGATCTATATCCTTCTGTGGATTTTTGTTCCGCGCAAAGCGCCGAACCACATCTCCAATCAGGGATCATGATGTCCTTCAACGCATGCGGGTAGGCAAGAATTGTTTGTTGAAGATCAAAATTGACAATCTGGCGCTGGACCATATCCGGCCTCAAAAAAAGCAGTATGCCTGCCCATTGCTATTTATTCACGGCGCGGGAGGGACGAGCCAATACTGGAAGAATTATCTTCCGTATTTTGCAAACCATGGCTGGGAAGTTTATGCCATAAACCTGAGAGGCCATTTCCCGTCAGACCGGGAAGAGGCTCTGGCCCAGGTGAAGCTGGAAGATTATCTTGACGATGTGAAAAAGGTCATCGGCCGTCTCAATATCGGCAACAGCGCATTGATCGGCCATAGTCTGGGAGGATTAATCGCCCAGAAAACGGCGGAGGATATCGATTCAATCCGCGCACTGATTACCCTGGCCAGTGCACCTCCACTCGGCGTCGCACTGGAAATGAGCGTCCCCGATGATCTGCCGTACCCCGGCACGATCATGAAAACCATGTGGGGCATGATGAACATGAAACCGGTCAAGCCGACTTTTTCCATGGCCGAAAAAACCGTGCTCAACAATATTGCTCCGGCTGAACGGAAAAAGATCTTTGACATGTTTGTTGCGGAGTCTCTGGTGGTTGGCTATCAGGTAGCGCAGGGCTACCCGGTCTTCCCGTCGCAAATCAAATGCCCCAGGCTGGTCATCGGCTGTGTAAAAGATGTACTGGCGCCGGCGACCATCCAGAAGAATCTGGCCGATTTTTTAAGGGCGGATTATATTGAGTATGAACAATTCGCCCACCTGCCCATGCTGGAGCGGGGCTGGGAAAAGTCGGCGGAGGATATTCGCGACTGGCTGCGTTTAAAAGTAAATGAACAGGGATTAACATAAAAGGGGAAGGGTTTAACATGAAGTTTAAAGACGATATTTACATTTATGAATGGCAAAATTATTTCGATAACAACTGTAACAGTTATTACATCGGAGGCGGTGTTGGAGCCTTGATAGATCCGGGACTCACGCGTTACCTACCCGACCTGCTCAAACAGTTGGCCAATGACGGCATCAAGAAGAAGGATATCAAGTATGTGATCAATACGCACTCGCACCCCGATCACTTTCAGGGATCCGAACTTTTTGATCAGGAAAAAGTCAAAATCGCCTTGCATCGCAAAGAAGTCGATTTTCTCAAGGGCATCGGCGGCGAACTCTACGGCCTTTTCGGCATTTCCGCGCCGCAGATGCAGATCAACCTTCAACTGGAAGACGGCAGGCTTGAACTGGGCGATCAGATTTTCAAGGTCATCTGTGTTCCCGGTCATACGCCGGGCTCCATCGGGCTTTACTGGACGGCCAAGAAGGCCCTGTTTTCGGGCGATGTTGTATTTCAGCAGAATGTCGGGCGCACGGATTTTCCCGGTGGAAACGGCTCGCATCTGAAGAAGAGCATCGTAACCCTGTCAGACCTGGATGCCGAACTGCTCTTTCCCGGACATATGGGCATCATCGAAGGCCATGATAAAATTCAGGACAATTTCAACATTATCATTCAAAACATATTCCCTTATATTTAATCGTCAGAGAGGATCCATACCGCATGGCCAACGAAGGAAACAAAGTCATTTACTCCATGATCGGGGTGAGCAAGATTTATGATAAAAAACCCGTGCTCAAGGACATTTACCTGTCCTATTTTTACGGCGCGAAAATCGGCGTAATCGGCCTTAACGGGTCGGGCAAAAGTTCGCTTCTGAAAATACTGGCGGGAATCGATCAGGAATTTTTAGGCAAGACCATTCTGTCACAGGGTTACACCGTAGGGTACCTGGAACAGGAACCGCGTCTGGAAGACGATAAAACCGTACGTCAGATCGTCGAGCAGGGTGTTCAAAGAACGATGGATGTCATCAGCGAGTACAACGCCGTCAACGAAAAATTTGCCGAGGAAATGTCCGATGAAGAAATGACCAGGCTTTGCGACCGTCAGGCCGTGCTTCAGGAAAAAATGGATGCACTGGATGCCTGGGATATCGATTCAAGACTGGAGATGGCCATGGACGCGCTGCGCTGCCCGCCCGGCGACACGCCCGTGAAGGTGCTCTCCGGCGGGGAAAAACGCCGCGTGGCGCTTTGCCGTCTGCTTCTGCAAAAACCTGACATTCTGCTGCTGGATGAACCCACCAACCACCTGGATGCCGAATCCGTGGCCTGGCTGGAACATCACCTGCAAAAATACGAAGGAACGATCATTGCCGTCACCCACGACCGCTATTTTCTGGACAACGTCGCCGGCTGGATTCTGGAGCTTGACCGCGGGCAGGGCATCCCCTGGCAGGGAAACTATTCATCCTGGCTGGAACAAAAGCAAAATCGCCTGAAGAATGAAGAAAAAGCGGAAAGCGACCGCATCAAAACCCTGGAGCGCGAACTGGAATGGATTCGCATGTCACCCAAAGGCAGGCATGCAAAATCCAAAGCGCGTATCAAGGCCTACGAAGAACTGCTGGGAAAAGACCTGGAGCGCGAATCCGGAACGCGGGAAATGTTCATCGCGCCGGGGCCCCGACTGGGCGACCTGGTGATTGAGGCCGAAAACGTCTCCAAAGGATACGGCGAGAAACTGCTGGTCGAAGGCATGACCTTCAAACTTCCACCCGGCGGCATTGTTGGCGTTATCGGCCCCAACGGCGCGGGCAAAACCACACTTTTCCGCATGATCACAGCAAAGGAAAGCCCCGATTCCGGAACCATCCGCATCGGCGAGACAGTCAAGCTGGCGTATGTTGACCAGAGCCGCGATGCACTCGATCCGAACAAGAACATCTGGGAAATGATTTCCGAAGGCCAGGATATTATCAATATCGGCAGCCGCCAGATTAACTCCCGCGCGTACGTGTCGAGATTCAACTTTTCCGGCACGGATCAGCAGAAGAAGGTGGGAACACTGTCCGGAGGGGAGCGCAACCGCGTGCATCTGGCCCGCATGCTCAAGGAAGGCGGCAATGTTTTACTGCTGGATGAACCAACCAATGATTTGGACGTCAACACCCTGCGCGCACTGGAAGATTCGCTGGAGAGTTTTGCCGGCTGCGTAGTCGTGATCAGCCACGACCGCTGGTTCCTGGACCGCATCTGCACGCATATTCTGGCTTTTGAAGGCGAAAGCAAGGTGCTGTTCTTCGATGGCAACTATTCCGAATACGAAGAAGACCGCAAAAGCAGGCTGGGCGCCGCCGCGAGCCAGCCGCACAGGATTAAGTACCGACAACTGACCAGACGGTGATCCCGCTTCTGAATCAAAGCGCTATCTTTGTTGGCGCAGCCTGCCCCGGCGCAGGCCGGGGTCGTCGGGATATACCACCAAAGAAAGTAGGGAACGGTTTAAAACCGTTCCCTACAAACCGAGCCTGATTGACCGTCATTTCTTATGGTATCTTGATCTTTCTTTTTTCCGGATTCGAATTCTGGCGGTAAAGGATGGCGATGTTGCCGATGAGGCCGACCAGTTCGCTTCTGGTGGCCTGGGCGATTTCTTCCGAGATTTCCTTTTTGGCTTCCTTGAATTCCCCGAATTTCACCTTGATCAGTTCATGGTCCTTGAGCGCCAGATCGACCGACCCGAGCAGTTGTTCGGTTACTCCCCTGGCGCCGATGATCACCAGAGGTTTCAGATGATGGGCCTGCGCCCGGAGATATTTTCTTTGAGAGCCTTTCAGCGGTTCCATGGTTTTCTTCTTTCTTGTTTGAAATTTCGTCACGTATAGCACAGATAAATGTTTTTCAAAAATTTAATCTTTTATTATCCCTCCCCTCAATCCCCGCTCGCCAGGGGCGGGGAAGTTATTCAGAACATGGATGATGGGGTAAATAAATTAAGTAGAAATGTTATCTGAATCATGTCATCATCCCCTCACATTCACAGAAGGGAGCCTCTTTCACCATGAAAAAAAAGATTTCTTCCTTACCATCTAAGCCCCGCGTAAAATTTGATCCCGATTTCGGAACGGCCACACAGGCAGTGAAGGCCATCAGGGCCGGTGTGATTTCATCCCGGGAGTTAACCCGGCATGTTTTTGCCCGCATTAGAAAACACAACAACAAAATCAATGCCTTTGTAACGCTCAACGAAGAACAGGCTCTGAAGCAGGCCCGCAGGGCGGATAACGATCTGGCAAAAGGAATCAGCCGTGGACCTCTTCACGGGCTGCCGATCGTCATCAAGGATCAGTTCCGCACAACGGGGCTGCGCACAACCTGCGGATTTCCGGATCTGGCCGGTTATATCCCGGAAACAAACGCCGTGGCCGTTCAAAAGCTTCTGGATGCCGGCGCGGTCATTGTCGGAAAAACCAACACGCCGATCGGCGCAAGCGATATTCAAACCTATAACAAAGTTACGGGAACAACCAATAATCCGTGGGATGTCACCAGAACGTCCGGGGGATCCACAGGAGGCGGCGCCGCCGCGCTGGCCGCAGGCCTTGGTTTCCTGGAACTGGGCGCGGACCTGGCGGGGTCGATTCGTACACCTTCCAACTTCTGCGGCATCTGCGGCCACAAATCGTCGCTTAATCTCGTCTCGGCCCAGGGGGCTATTCCGCCCCTGCCATCCATGATCCCGCCGACCATCAATCTGGCGGGTCTGAACGATCTGGCCGTTGTCGGTCCCATGGCCCGCTCTGTGGCGGATTTGAAGCTGGCACTCGAGATTCTTGCGGGTCCCGCTCTGGAAGACACCGTGGCTTACCGCTGGAGCCTCCCCAGGCCCCGCAAGACAAACCTGAAAGATTACAAAATCGGTTATGTGACAAATGATCCTTTCTGTCCGGTGCATCCGGAAATTCAAAGTATTATGAACACGACTGTTGACGCGTTGCGCAGGGAAGGCGTCAAGCTCAAAGAGGGATGGCCGCAGGGAGTTATTTTTGAAGATGTCTTCCAAACATATTTCAAGCTGATGGCCGCCTATGTCTCGCAGTCGCCGTTCTTCACCGATCAGGTAATCAATCTGATGAAACTTCTCTATGGCATGCCTTACGGCGAAACACAGCGCCAGTATGTGGAGGGGCTGACCATTTCCCATAGAGACTGGGTCGCGCTGGGCGCACAGCGTCTTTTATCGCGCCTTACCTGGCAGAAGTATTTCAAAGACTATGACGCATTTCTATTGCCCGCAAACTGTGTACCGGCCTTTGCCCACAATCATGACCAGAACTTCTGGGGACGTGTTCTGGAATCATCGGATGGCCCGAGGTATTACGTTGAAGCGTTCAAGTGGATATCGCCCGCAACCCTTGCGGGTTGCCCCGTAACCCTCATCCCTGCAGGAAAAACACCGGCTAATCTCCCGGTCGGCATTCAGATCATGGGACCTTACATGGAAGACGGCACAACGCTGGATCTGGCCATGAAGATGGAAAAAGTCCTGGGCGGTTTTACCCCTCCGCCGGGGTATGAGTGAAAACCAAGTACAAAGTTGCAAAGGGACAGAGGGACAAAGTAACAAAGGCACGGAGGCACAGAAATGAAAACATACAGAGATTTGATCGTGTGGCAGAAATCCATGGCGTTTGTCATGGAAATTTATCAATTGACATACAACTTTCCCAGAGAAGAAATTTATGGGCTTATATCTCAGATCCGCCGCAGTGCTGTTTCCATACCGAGTAATATTGCCGAAGGCTATGGCAGAAAGGCCACCGGCGATTATATAAGATTCTTAAACATAGCAGTTGCATCTCTTTATGAGGTCCAGACACAACTGGAAATCTCCCGAAACCTGAAATATTTCAGCCAGGAGAAGTTTGAAACTATCTATGAGCAAAGCAGAGAACTGGAAAGAATGATGAGCAGTTTGATTTGTAAAATAGGCACAAAGTTACAAAGTGGCAAAGGCGCAGAGTTAAAAAAATGAGTTTTTTACTTTGTGTCTGTGTGCCTGTATTTCTTTGTGACTATACAACTAGAAGGCTCGAAGATGGTGGAAGTCTATTCGACATACGATCCCGGCCAGATTGCGGTGA
The DNA here is from genome assembly GCA_963682015.1 of Smithellaceae bacterium. Lineage (GTDB taxonomy): Bacteria > Desulfobacterota > Syntrophia > Syntrophales > Smithellaceae > UBA8904. The sequence goes on from OY820932.1 coordinate 2,315,203, forward strand.
TCAAGTCCGTTCTGGACGGGGAAGAGATTCCGTATTTCTTTTCCGGTGAAAATGTCAGCCTGATGATCGCCGCGGGCGCTTATGCGCGGCTGCTGGTTCCCGAAGATCAGGCTGACCGGGTTCGCGACATCCTGCACGAGATGGGCTTTCTGTCACAATAAATGTGTTCCGGTAAGCCGTTCAAAAACTTCCGGAGTTTCGACCCATCTTGCAAGACAGCTATTGCATGATGCAATAGCATCAGGGTTATCCATCAAGCCTGAGTGCACCCTTCTTTAACTTGCGGTGAATGGTCGATGCATTGATGCCCAGCGCTTTTGCCGCACCGACGATACTTCCCGTTTTTTGATACGCCTGCCTGATCCATTTTTCCTCCAGCTGTTCCATGGCTTTGGTCAGTGAGGACGGCAGCACCGTCATGGCCGGTTCAGCGGCCGGAAGATTTCTGGAGCCATTATCCTGACCGGGTTTAATGGTAAGGATCAATTCCAGATCCTCTTCGGTCAGTTCCTGAGACGCGTGCATAATGGCTATCCGCTCGACGACATTTTTCAATTCCCGTACATTGCCCGGCCATTCATAGGTATAAAGCCGATTCATCAGCCTGGGCGGGATTTTGATGTCCGTTTCGTACTGGGCGTTGAAAGCCTGAATAAAATGCCGGATGAGTGGCGGAATATCCTCTTTTCTTTCCCTGAGCGGCGGGATGAAAATCGGAATTACAGCGATCCTGTAAAAGAGATCCTGCCGGAAATGTTTGTTGTTCATCAGCTGATCCCAGGTAAGATTGGTCGCGCAGAGAATGCGCACATCCACCGCCTGTGTCTTGTTGCCACCGATCTTCTTAAATTTGCCCTCCTGAAGAAAACGCAGTAATTTACTTTGCATTTTTAAAGGAAGTTCGCCGATTTCATCCAGAAACAGGGTTCCTTCATGCGCCTCTTCCAGAATCCCTTTCTTGCCGCTTCTCTTCGCACCGGTAAAAGATCCCTCTTCATAGCCGAACAGTTCGGCTTCCAGAAGTTCATCGGGTATGGAGGCGCAGTTGATCGCAACAAACGGCTTGTCGGTGCGAGAGCCCGCATGGTGAATAAAACTGGCCACGATTTCTTTGCCGACCCCGGTTTCCCCCCAGATTAAAACCGGCGATGATGTGGCGGCAGCTTTCCATCCCAGCCGCATAACCTGCTGCATCACGGAACTGGAATAAATAATTTCCATCCCGCCGGAATCCCCGGCCATTTTCAAGTTCCGGCCCTCATACTGGGAAATGATGGTTTCGGATATTTTAAGTTTCTTCTCCAGGGTTAGAAGCTTGGTAATGTCGCGACCCGTCCCCACCGTCAAAACAAGTTCGCCCTGTTCATCCAGCACCGGGATATAGGTCCATGTAGCCGTCTGACCGGTTTCGTAAGTCAGGTTCATGTCGATTTTTTTCTTTACTTCCAGCGACTTGAGGGCAGCGGATTCTCTCAGCAGCCCGCTTGCCACAATATCCCTTAAATTCTGCCCGACAATAGACCGGCCCATCAGATCCGTCAGTCTGCTGAAAGCTTCATTGTACCTGATAATATTGGCATCGCGATCAACGATTAAAATTGCTTCATCGATGCAGTTCAAAAGAACATCGATATTTTTCATCAGGTACTTGTCGATCAGGTCCATTTTTTCTCCTTCGGTGAAAGCTGTATATGTTCTTCTCTTGCATGTTGCAACATATTTTCGGGCAAAAAAGAGCATGTTCGACAATTTAGCAATAATATCAAACAATATTAATCTGGCATCAAATCTGCTATATACAAATGCATAAAAGAGTAAACAGTGATCACGAAAGGAGAAAAACTATGTCCACTCAAAAGCCATGGCTGAAGTTTTACAAGAATGTGCCGGAGACGATCGACTATCCCCGTGTCACCATGTACGAGGCTCTGATGCAGACGGCCGAAAAATATCCGGACCGTATCGCCTACGATTTTTTTGACTACACTTCAACCTATCGTCAATTTGCCTGTGACATTGATACCTGCGCAAATGCGCTGGCGTCTCTGGGCCTGAAGAAGGGCGAACGGATCACCATTTCCATGCCGACGTCTCCCCAGGGCATTATCTGTTTTTACGCCGCCAATAAACTGGGGGTGGTGGCCAGCATGATCCACCCGCTTTCCACACCCGCCGAAATTGCTTATTACCTGAATGTCAGTAAAAGCCGTGTCGCCTTTACACTGGACCTGTTTCACGACAGTTTTAAAAACCTTCCGGAGAAAACGCCGCTGGAGCTTCTTATTCTGACGGAAATTTTCGACCAGCTGACCCAGGGGCAGCCTATGGCCCAAAAGCCCGAGCCGGATTCGGGACCGGCCGTCCGCTGGTGGAAAGATCTGATGACCGCTCCGCATCCGCAGGTATCAAATGCAGACATGCATACGGACGAAATGGCCGTTATTCTATACAGCGGCGGTACGACGGGATTTCCCAAAGGGATCATGCTCTCCAACTACAATTTTATCAGCGAAGGGTTGATGGTCGCCAACTGGGGCGGTGGCGAACTCATGGCGGAAGATTCGTCCATTCTCGCCATCCTGCCGATTTTCCATGGATTCGGCCTGGGCGTTTGCTGCAACGCGGCTTTTATGGGCGGCAGCAAGAGTATCCTCGTTCCTCAGTTTACCCCGGAAATCGTTGCTGATCTGATCCGGAAAAAACGCCCCAACATCATTGTCGGCGTTCCGACGCTTTATGATGCCCTTTCTAAAAATGAAGTTTTCCAGACGACGGATTTGAGCTGCCTGAAGAATACTTCCTCCGGCGCGGATTCTCTGCCGCGAACCGTCAAGGAAAGGTTTGAGGAGATTGTCAAAAGACAGAACGGAAGCGTCCAGCTGGTCGAAGGATACGGATTGACGGAAGCCGTAACCGCCATCATGTCCACACCGATTGACGGCTACCGGGAAAACAGCGTGGGTGTCCCGTTTCCCGATATGCTGGCAAAAGTGGTCGGTATCGGCACGATCGACGAAGTGCCGCTCGGCGAAGAAGGAGAACTGTGCGTGAGCGGACCGGCTGTCATGCTGGGCTATCTGGAACAGCCGGAAGAAACCGCCCGGGTCCTCAAGACGCATGCCGACGGAAGGATCTGGCTCCATACGGGCGATATTTTCACACAGGATGCGGATGGATATTTCTACTACAAGCTGCGTCTCAAACGTATGATCAAGTCTTCGGGCATGAATGTCTATCCCGTTCAGGTGGAAGCCTGTCTGGACAAGCATCCGGATGTGGCGGCGGTCTGCGTGATCGGTGTGCCGGATGAAGCCCAGGTGGAAAAGGTCAAGGCTTTCGTGGTTCTCAAGGACCCGGCCAAGGCCTCTCCCGAAATGGAAAAGGCTCTGATCAACTATTCCCGTGAACATCTGATCAAATGGTCCTGCCCGCGCGAGGTGGAATTCACGGACAAGCTGCCGCTCACCAAAGTCGGCAAGATCGCTTATACAGAATTGGAAAAGCAGGAAATTGAAAAACTCCGCAAAGCGGGAAAATATACAGGAGGAAAATGATGAAGCATCTGGAAGAATACCGCCGGGCTGCCGCGGACCCCTCCGGCTACGCCCGACAACTGAAAAAGACATCCGGTAAAAAAATCATCGGATATACCTGCTCCTACACCCCTGAGGAAGTCATCATGGCCGCGGGAGCTCACCCCATGAGATTATTCGGAACGAAAGAGCACATCAGCCTGGCGGACTCCCACCTTCAGTCCTACTGCTGCTCCGTCGTCCGGGGGATTCTGGAGGAAGGGCTGTCCAAACGGGTTGATTATCTGGACGGCATGATTTTTCCGCATACCTGCGACTCCATGCAGCGGCTCTCCGACATCTGGCGGATGAATATTCCCTTCGGTTTCCATCTGGATGTCATCCTGCCCGTCAAACTGGATACGGAGAGTGCAAAAGATTATATGGTCGACGTTTTGAAAAAATTCCGGAACGACCTTTCCGGAAAACTGAATGTCGAAATTTCCGATGAAGCCCTGCGGAAGGCAATCACAACCACCAACAAAATCCGTCAAGCCATCCGGGAGATCTATGACATCCGCAATCTCCACCCCGGTCTTCTGCGGGGAGATGATTTGTACACCATCGTCCGCGCATCCATGATCATGGACCGCGACCGGCTGGCCACAATGCTGACTGAAACGGTTGCGGATTTAAAGGAGAAGGCTGCCGGGACGAAGTCCGCCTCTGCAAAGCGCATCCTGCTGGCGGGCGGCATGTGCAATCAACCCGACGTCTATGCCCTGATTGAAAACGCGGGCGGCGCAATCGTCTGGGATGACTTCTGCACGGGCGCCCGTTACTTTACCGGCCTTACGGATGAGGGGAAAGATCCGCTGGCCGGCATTGCCGAACGGCTGCTGAACCGCGTGGTCTGTCCGGCAAAGCATACCGACCTTGACGGACGCGCCAGACATATCATCGCGCTGGCCAAAGAAAAAAACGCGGGCGGAATTATTTTCCTACTGTTCAAGTTCTGCGATCCTCATGCCTTTGATTACCCTTATCTCAAAGAACATCTTGACCAGGCCGGCATTCCGCTCATGCTCGTCGAAATAGACGACTCTCTGCCGGCCGGCGGACAATTGCAGACCCGCTTTGAAGCCTTTTTAGAAATGCTGTGAAAGGAGATACCATGACAGACAAAATACAGGACTCTGAGAAAAAACCCGTCAACTACGAAAAGCTGATGCGGGAGATTATGACCACATATTACATTGATGCCAAAACGGCCCGCCAGAACAACAAAAAGGTGGCCTGGATTACCAGCGGAGGCCCGGTGGAACCCCTGATTGCCATGGATATCATTCCCGTTTATCCGGAAAACTACGGCGCCATGATCGGCGCCAGCAAGATGGGTGTCGATTTGTGCAAGAAGGCCGAAGAAATGGGCTATTCCAGCGATCTGTGCTCTTACGCCCGCGGCGATATTTCCTGCGCCACCGTCAACGGCGGACCCATCGGCGGTCTGCCGGAGCCGGACATGCTGGTGTGCTGCAACAATATCTGCGGGACCGTTCTCAAATGGTATGAAGTGCAGGCCCGCTACTTTAAAGTTCCCCTGTTTATTTTCGACACTCCCATCGTGCACACGGAATTTTCCAGTGAAATAAAAAAATATGTCCAGCGTCAGATGAACGAGTATATTGTTTTTCTGGAAGGCGTTTGCGGCCGCAAGATGGATTGGGACCGCATGAAGGAAGTCGGCAAACTCTCTTACGAGGGCCAGCAACTCTGGCAGGAGGTTCTGGATACGGCAATGACCAGGCCGTCCCCTCTGACCGCCTTTGATGCTTTCTTTTATCTTGCTCTGATCGTAACCCTCCGGGGAACCAGCCGGACGATCGACTTCTATCAGGGGCTGCGCGATGAAATGCGCCGGCGTGCAAGTGAAGGGAAGGGCGCTATTCCGAGAGAAAGGTACCGCCTGTTGTGGGATAATCTGCCCATCTGGTACCGCCTGAAATGGCTTTCTCAGGAATTCGCCAAGCATGATGCCTGCCTGGTGGCCGATACCTACACCTCTGCCTGGTGCGGGTCTCTCAAATATGTTGACCAAAATGATTTTATCGGCTCCGCGGCGGAATCCTATACCCGCATTTACCTGAACATCGGCGTGGATAAAATGGCCGAAATCGTTCTTTCCATGATTGACAAATACGGGGCGGATGGAATCGTCATGCACTCCAACCGCAGTTGCAAGCCTTACTCCTTCGGACAGTACGACATTCAGAAAATTGTCGAGCGTGAGCGGGGCATTCCTTCGCTGATGCTCGAAGCCGACATGTGCGATGAACGGAATTTTTCCGAAGCCCAGATTCAAACGCGGATCGAAGCTTTCATGGAAATGATTCGGACCAGAAAGGGAGGGGTCTGAAATGTACACGGTCGGTATTGATATTGGTTCCGTAACCGCCAAGGGCGCGCTCATGTCCGGCGGCGCGCTGCTGGCCGCCACGGCCTGTTTCACCGGCTACAACGCCGAAGCCGCCGCGCGGAAAATCTATGATCGCCTTCTGACCGATCATCAGCTGGAACCAGCGGATGTCTCCGGTATCGTGGCCACGGGCTACGGCCGCAACAGCGTGCCGTTTGCCAACAGGGCGCTTACGGAAATCATGTGCCATGCCGCCGGAGCCCACCATCTCAATCCGGCCGTCCGGGCCGTCATCGATATCGGCGGTCAGGACAGCAAGGCCATTATCCTCAATGAAGGCGGCAATGTTGCCAACTTCATCATGAACGACAAGTGCGCCGCCGGGACTGGACGCTTCCTGGAGGTCATGGCCCGGGCGCTGGAAGTCGATCTGGACAATTTCGGCGCTCTATCCCTCAAGGCGGACAAACCCGCGAAGATCAGCAGCCTCTGCGCGGTTTTTGCCGAATCGGAGGTTGTGTCCCTCATCGCCGGAGGGGAAAAGAGAGAAAACATCATTGCGGGGATTCACGAGGCAATCGGATCACGGGTATCGGCCATGGCCGCCCGACTGGGCATCGGGAAGGCGTCATCCATCATGATGACGGGCGGCGTCGCCCGGAACATCGGCGTCGTCAGGGCCATGGAAAAAGCCCTGGGATACCCGATCAACGTTTCACCCCATGCACAGATGACGGGCGCAATCGGCGCCGCCCGACTGGCGGCACGTCAAACCTGATATAAAAAAGTAGGGAATGGTCGCGACCATTCCCTACAACTTTGTGCCTCTGTCTCTTTATGCCTTTTTACTTAATCTCTGCATGGTAATTCTGCAGCGATTTCGCTCTTCCGTGTCCCTGGCGGCAGGCGGCAATGCCTTTCACCGCGGCCACTGCGGCGGCAACCGTCGTGATATACGGAATCTTGTATTTAATGGCTGCCTTCCGGATGTATGAATCGTCATATTTGCTGAGGCGGCCGGCCGGCGTGTTGATGACCAGCTGGATTTCCCCGTTCTTGATTGCATCGACGATATTCGGACGGCCTTCGTGCATTTTTAAAATCCGCTCGGAGGAAATCCCGTGATCGCTAAAATATTTGTGAGTGCCGTTTGACGCTTTGATTTTAAAGCCGATATTTGTAAACGCCCGGGCCACTTCCAGGATTCCACCCTTGTCCTTTTCTTCCACGGTGATCAGCACCGTGCCTTCCGCGGGCAGGCTCTGGCCGGTAGCTTCCTGCGACTTGTAGTAAGCCAGGCCGAAAGAATCCGCCATGCCCAGCACTTCGCCGGTGGAGCGCATTTCCGGCCCCAGAATCGGGTCGACTTCCTGATACATGTTGAACGGGAAGACCGCTTCTTTCACGCCAAAATGGCGGAAAGCGTGATGCTTCAGATTCAGGTCCTTGAGTTTCTTGCCCAGCATGATCTGCGTGGCAATCCGCGCCATGGAGATATTGCAAACCTTGGAAACCAGCGGCACGGTGCGCGAGGCGCGAGGATTGGCTTCCAGAATATAAACCACGTCATTGGCAATGGCGTACTGAATGTTCATGAGGCCCACCACGCCGAATTCCACGGCGATCTTTTTGGTATACTCGTTGATCGTGTCGATATGGCGCGCCGGAATGCTGATGGGCGGGATTACGCAGGCGGAGTCGCCGGAATGGATGCCGGCCAGTTCAATATGCTCCATCACCGCCGGAACGAAAGCGTCGGTGCCGTCGGAAATCGCGTCGGCTTCGGCTTCAATGGCGTTTTCCAGGAATTTGTCGATGAGGATCGGCCGCTCGGGCGTCACGCCCACAGCCGCATTGACGTAACGCTTGAGCATCGACTCGTCATGGACCACTTCCATCCCGCGTCCGCCCAGAACGTAAGAAGGACGGAGCATCAGCGGATAACCGATGCCGTTGGCGACTTTGATGGCGTCTTCCAGGTTCGCGGCCATACCGGATTTGGGCATCGGGATACCGAGCTTGTCCATCATCTTGCGGAACTGGTCGCGGTCTTCCGCCAGATCGATGGTAGCCGGCGATGTGCCGATAATTTTCACGCCGGCCGCCGCCAGATCCGCGGCGATGTTGAGTGGCGTCTGCCCGCCGAACTGCACAACCACGCCTTCGGGTTTTTCTTTTTCATAGATGCTGAGCACGTCTTCCACCGTCAGCGGTTCGAAATACAGTTTGTTGGATGTGTCGTAGTCGGTGGACACGGTTTCCGGGTTGCAGTTGACCATGATGGATTCGATGCCTTCGTCGCGCAGGGCAAAGGCGGCATGCACGCAGCAGTAGTCGAACTCAATGCCCTGGCCGATGCGGTTGGGGCCGCCGCCCAGCACCATGATCTTGCGGTTTTTGGAGACACCGACTTTATCCGGCGCGTTGTAAGTGGAATAATAATACGCTGCGTTTTCGACGCCGCTGACCGGTACGGCATCCCAGGCTTCAGGCAGTCCTGCGGCCAGACGCTGTTTGCGGATTTCTTCTTCTTTCTTGCCCAGAATCTGCGCCAGGTAGCGGTCGGAGAATCCGTCTTTCTTGGCTGCAATCAGCAGGTCATCCGGCAATTTCTTGCCTTTATACGTCAGAACTTTTTCTTCCAGGTCGACCAGCTCCTTCATCTGCCCGATAAACCATTTTTTGATGTAGGTTTTGGTATGCAAAACGTCAATCGATGCGCCTTTGCGCAGTGCTTCGTACATGATGAACTGCCGTTCACTGGACGGTTCGTTAAGCAGTTCCATCAACTCTTCCAGCGATCTGCTGTTGAAGTCCTTGACAAAGCCCAGGCCGTAGCGTTTTTTCTCCAGCGACCGGATCGCCTTCTGGAAAGCTTCCTTATAATTCTTGCCGATGCTCATGACTTCGCCCACGGCGCGCATCTGCGTGCCGAGCTTATCCACCGCGCCGGGGAATTTTTCAAAATCCCAGCGGGAGAACTTCACAACGACGTAATCGCCGGAGGGCGTGTATTTTTCCAGCGACCCGTCGCGCCAGTAGGGAATTTCATCCATCGTGATGCCGGAGGCGAGCGTCGAGGAAATGAGCGCAATCGGGAAACCCGTGGCCTTGGAGGCCAGCGCCGACGAGCGCGACGTGCGCGGATTGATTTCGATGACAACGACGCGGTCTGTTTTCGGATCGTGCGCAAACTGGACGTTGGTGCCGCCGATCACCTGAATGGCTTCCACGATATCGTAAGAGTATTTCTGGAGGCGCTTCTGCAATTCTTCGGAGATGGTCAGCATCGGCGCGGTGCAGTAAGAGTCGCCGGTGTGGACGCCCATCGCATCCACGTTTTCGATGAAGCAGACGGTAATCATCTGGTTTTTGGCGTCGCGGACCACTTCCAGTTCCAGCTCCTCCCAGCCGATGACGGATTCTTCAATCAGAATCTGGCCGATGAGGCTTGCGGAAATACCGCGGCTGGCGATGATCCGGAGTTCTTCGAGGTTATAGACAATGCCGCCGCCCGTGCCGCCCATCGTGTAAGCGGGGCGGACCACCACGGGATAACCCATTTCGGCGGCGATCTTCTCGGCTTCTTCCACGGTGACAGCCGGTGCGCTTTTGGGCATTTCAATGCCGAGCTTGTTCATCGCTTCTTTAAAGGCGATGCGATCCTCGCCGCGTTCAATGGCATCCACCTGCACGCCAATCACCTTTACGCCGTGCTTGTCCAGTACGCCCTTCTTGTAAAGTTCGGAGGTCAGGTTCAGCCCCGTCTGACCGCCCAGATTCGGCAGGATGGCGTCCGGCTTTTCATTTTCAATAATTTCCGTGATCGTCTGTACATTGAGCGGTTCAATATAGGTCACGTCGGCCATGCCGGGATCCGTCATGATCGTAGCCGGGTTGGAGTTGACCAGCACGATTTTGTATCCCAGCTTGCGCAGTGCCTTGCAAGCCTGCGTTCCCGAATAATCAAATTCGCAGGCCTGACCAATGACAATAGGGCCCGAGCCGATAATCAAAACTTTTTTAATGTCTTCACGTTTTCCCATACTTAACCTCTCATATGAACATTGGATTTATTTTACACATAAATGTGGTTCAGAAAGAACGATTTTGTGGCGGGAGTATACGTAGAATGACCGGACGTGTCAAAGGAATAATGACGAAAAAGCGCAAATAAATTAAAGATTTGATTTGACTGACTTATTTTCTTTTACCCGGATATTCCGCATCCACGGTAATGGCAATGCCGCCACGCACGGCAAAAGAAGCTGATACTTTGCACCAGCGGGGCTGAAGCGCCGCCACCAAATCATCAAGGATAACGTTGGTGACATGCTCGTGAAAAACACCTTCGTTGCGGAACGACCAGAAGTAGAGTTTCAACGATTTGGATTCAACGATTTTTTTGTCGGGAATATACTGGATGGTGATTTTGGCAAAATCCGGCTGGCCGGTCATCGGGCAGACGCAGGTGAATTCGTCCGTCGTGAGCGTAACCGTATAATCGCGTTTCGTGCGATTGGGAAAAGTTTCCAATTTGCGTTCGGGCCTGGCGATCTCACCCGAACCCAGAAAAGTCAGTCCCTGAAAATCACCGCCTGTTTTTTTCTTTGCCATTTTCCTTTACCTCTGATGAAATATATATTGCTCGGACCATCCAAACCTCTGCCATTTTTCATTTACCGAATGCTCCGGAATATTTCAAGAATATTCAGCCGATAAAAAAGTATCGCCCGGAAGGGCTTTTGTGATAGATTGCATCATAATCTTTTCCAACCAGGAGGTAAAAAACCATGCCGGAAAACAAACCCGCCATTCCTGAAAACACCTGGAAGTGCAGCAATTGCGGCAATACAGTCGTGGAAACCACTCCTCCGGAAATCTGCCCGGTCTGCAAGCAGAAATGCGAGTTTCTGAATGTCACCTGTTACCAGCCGGACTGCGGTTTCACCGGAATGGACAACAGGCTCAAATAAACAAGCCCCTGATCAAGCGCCTTCAGTAATGGATGAAAAGAAAGGACAAACTTTGTCGACGAAAGTGTATGTCATCATCCTTGTTTCAGCATTCAGCATTTTCATCCTGAGCGCCGTCATCAACGGGGTTCTCGAATCAAGAGGCATCGACTATACGCAAAGACTTTCTCCCCAGGCATTGAACGCCATCAATATTTTTTACTTCATTACATTTCTGGCCATCGGATTTGCAATCATGCCGCTGATGCTGAAATTTTTCATCTGGGGCCAGATTAAAATCGGGCACGGCGATTTGTCGATCATCAAATGGATTGTTGCCAACGAAAACATCGTTGTTTATTGTTACTGGGGGGTTTGCGTCCTGGGATTGATTATCGCCCTGCCCTCGACAATCAAAGACGGCTTTTTCAAGTAACCTGATCAACTCCAGACAACCGCTGAATGCGGAATATGTGATTCATCCATCCAAACATGCAATGCCAGAAATGCCATAAAGAACTGTCCGGGCCGGACTGGATCGCGTCGATTTCCGGCAGCATCCTGGGCGATGAATGCACGGACGTGTATTATCTGTGCCCTGTCTGCGGCGTTTATTCCGTGGAATCCTGCCGGGACGACTTTACGGGAATAGAAACCTCCAGCGTCAAAGGCCCCCTGACGAAAGCCGAGGGCGACGCGCTTGTGGAAATCATCCGCCGGTGCGCCGAACCATGGGACAAAAAATGCCGCTGCGAAGCTCACCGCCGGTATTTCAATGATACGCTGGATTAATGAATCAGCCGTCAATCAGGGGCGCAAGGATTTCGCCCAGCGTCGGATGCGGCAGCACCCAGGACTTCAACTGATGTTTCGTCAGCCCGCTGGAAACCGCAAGGGCAAGCGGGGCAAGCAGTTCGGCGGCATGATCGCCCACGACCACCGCGCCGATGATTTTTCCCTGGTGGAAAACCGCCTTGACGAAACCCTGCGCCAGCAGCTCGGCACGGGCGATGATGTTGGCGCTGTAACTGGATTTAACCACTTCCACGTCCAGCCCTTCCTGACCGGCGCGCGACTCGGTCAGGCCGACGCGGGCAATCTGCGGATGGCTGTAAACAACGGAAGGAATATCCTTTTCATTATACGTGTGATCGTTTCCGCCAAACATGCTTTCCACGGCAACTTTACCCTGCAAATCCGCCCGATGCGCCAGCATCATCCCGCCGGTAACATCACCCGCGGCATAAACGCCCGGGACACTGGTCATCATCTTCGAGTCCACTTTGATTCCGCCCTGATCATAGGCGATGCCCAGACGATTCAGCTGATCCTCGTGCAGAAGCGGCTTACGGCCCATGCAAAGCAGAACGCAGCCGACGCGCATTTCCATGATTTCGCCGTTTTTCCGCACATGCATCACGACGCCGCCCTCCGACTCCTTGAGGTTGATCAATCGCGTGGAGGTATGAATGGCAATCCCCTGACGGGTCAGTTCCTGATGCAGAAAGCCCGCTGCTTCTTCATCTTCCTGCGGCAAAATTCGATCCAGCAGTTCCACCAGAATCACTTTGACACCCAGTTCGGAAAAAACTGTGGCGTATTCCACGCCGATGAAACTGCCGCCGACAATGATCATGGAGGAAGGCAGTTCCGTCATACCGAGAATGTCGTCAGAGGTCAAAATTCGTGTTGCGGCCGGAATGTCCGGCAGTATCTGCGGCCGGGACCCCCAGGCAATGAGAATATGTTTCGTTTTCAGCACCTGGCTTTTCCCGGAGGCATCGGTATATTGCACCTCGTGCGGCGAGAGAATTTCACCCGTGCCCGTTTTCATTTCCGCCTGCGCGTCGGTCAGCACCTTTTGCGCGCCCAGCGCGGCGATTTTCACCATCTGGTCCCGGTGCTTTTTCATGGCCACGAAATCAACGGCAGCATCGGTAATGTTGATGCCGACGCGTTTGAGCTTTTTCAAATCCGTGTAAAACTTGCTGCACGTCAGGAGCGCTTTGGTCGGGATACAGCCCCGGTGCGTGCAGGTGCCGCCCCAGCCGTCCTTCTCAATGATCAAAACGCGTTTCTTCTTTGCCGCTGCCGTTCGGGCAGCCGCCAGTCCTCCCGGACCGCCGCCAATGACTATCAAATCGTATGAATCGGACATGCGTGCACCTCCCTGTGCAAAAGTGCTTAACACAGGCGTAAAGACCGGGCAAACGGAAATTAAAAAACTCTCCGCACGTCCGGAATTCAAGGTTTTAATGGCGGAAGCCGATATTATCTAAAGCACAAAAAGAAAGAGCAGGATTTGATTGATGGCTGTAACACCTATTGGAAATAGCGGATATAATTACTTTCCTTCCGAATCAGGAGCACAAGCGGGAAAAGTCGGGGCAACCGGCAAATCGGAAGACCCCACCCTATTCCCGGGGCAGTGCAAGACCTGACACAGCAGAAAGTACGTGGATCGGTCAAGTGATCCATCCGTTTCTTTTCAGACGCCGACGCATCTTTCCTCGGGAGAGGCTGCGCTTGCCGTTGCCGCTCATGAAAATGAGCATGTTGTTCATAACGCTCAAAATGCCCAGGAAAAGGGAATGGTTGCCCATTCATCCGTGACGATTCGTTACGGCATCTGTCCGGAGTGAGGCCGGATGTATGTTGCCGGCGGCACCACAAGAACTTCATACAGTCAGAAACAATCATCCGAAGAAACCGGTGTAGGCGGTAATATCAATACCGTTGCCTGATTCCAGCCGAATTGAATCTTGTCAGTCCCGCCAATATCTGATAACTCAGCCCTCAGGATTGAGGGATGAAAGATATTCTGACCGTTTCACAACTGAATGAAAATATTAAAACCTTTCTGGAGGAAGCCTTCGGTACCCTATGGTTGGAGGGAGAAGTTTCCAACCTGCGCCGTCCTCAGTCCGGTCATGTCTATTTTACCCTCAAAGACGATAAAAGTCAGATCCGGGCTGTTTATTTCCGCCAGTACGGCATCCGGACGATCAAGTTCGATCTGGAAGACGGCATGAAGATTTTATGCCGCGCGCGCCTCACTGCTTATGTTCCGCGCGGAGAATACCAGCTCATCGTGGAATCCGTCGAGCCGCTGGGCACGGGCGCACTGCAAAAAGCTTTTGAACAGCTCAAGACAAAACTTTCCGCCGAAGGGTTATTTGACGAATCGCGCAAAAAACCTCTCCCTTTTCTTCCGGAGCGAATCGGCGTGGTCACTTCTCCCACCGGTGCAGTTATCCGGGACATCCTGAACATTACCCGCCGGCGTTTTCCGTCGGTAGACATCCTGATCGCTCCCGCCCGCGTTCAGGGAACCGGGGCGGCCGGCGAAATCATCGAGGCGCTGCGCAGCCTTGAAGCCTGCGGAAAGGTTGACCTCATCATCATCGCGCGGGGCGGCGGATCGCTGGAAGACCTGTCACCCTTCAATGACGAGGCTCTGGCGCGGGCTATTGACCGCTGCCGCATCCCCGTCGTCTCGGCGGTGGGACATGAAACCGACTTCACCATCTGCGATTTCGCGGCGGACCTGCGCGCACCCACGCCCTCAGCGGCGGCGGAACTGGCGGTTCCCCGGCGGGACGAACTGCTGGAACGTCTCTATCTCCTGCGGCGGCGCCTGCAAACCGTCCTGAACCGTATTCTGACGGACCGCATAGAACGCCTGACCTCCCTGCAGGATCGTTTCCGCGATCCGCGGCGATTTCTGGCTGACCAGACCATTTACGTGGATGATCTGCGGGAAAGACTGGAGCGCGCCCTGGTTCACAAAACACAAATAGCCGGCGGCCAGTTAAAGCGCCTGGAGCTTTCGCTGCATCACCTCAACCCGGCCGGCCGGATACGCGAAAACAGAATTGTTCTGGGCAATATTGAAAAAGACATTCTGAACGGCTGGCGCCGGTACCTCGGGGATCGGCGGGAACGGCTCACGAAAAACGCCGCGCTGCTTTCATCCTTAAGTCCGCTGGCGGTACTGCAGAGAGGCTACAGCATTACTCGCTCATTGCCGGAAGGAGACATCGTTCGAGCGGCTGGCCGGTTGACCCCGGACCAGCGTGTAAGCATTCAGGTGGCGGAGGGCCTCATCGAGGCGCGGGTGGAAAAAATACAGGGGGAGTAAATCGTTATGGCAAAGGAAAAGTTTGAAGATGCTTTGGAAAAACTGGAAAATATAGTAAGGGAAATGGAAGCGGGTGAAATGCCGCTGGATTCGGCGCTGAAGTCCTTTGAAGAAGGCATCCGTCTGATCCGTTTATGTTCGGCAAAACTCGATGAGACCCAGCGGCGCGTTGAGCAGCTTCTGGAAAAAGAAAATTCGCTGCAAATAAAAAATTTTCAGGACGAAGAACCCGATGAACCATGATGATTTTCTTGAGGCGTATTTAAGGGACCGGCAAAAAATCGTGGAAGACGCCCTTGCGCGCTATCTTCCGGACGAGGACAGCATTCCCCGGGAATTGCACACCGCCATTCACTACAGCGTGTTCGCGGGCGGAAAAAGAATCCGGCCGATTCTCTGCCTGGCAGCGGCGGAAGCGTGCGGCGGCGATATGGCGCCGATCATGCCGGCCGCCTGCGCACTGGAGCTGATCCATACTTATTCCCTGATTCATGATGATCTGCCGGCCATGGACAACGACGATTTCCGCAGGGGCAAACCCACCAGCCATAAGGTTTTCGGCGAGGCGGTGGCCATCCTTGCCGGCGACGCGCTTCTGACGGAGGCCTTTGTGCTTTTGTCCCGGGTGGAAAAAGTCCGCCTGGCGGCGGAAAGACGTTTGTCTGTTATTCATGAAATCGCCGCAGCAGCGGGCATTGCCGGCATGGTTGGGGGACAGGCGCTGGACATTCAGGCGGAAAAAAGCTGGCCGGATTTTGAAGGGCTCGCGGACATTCACCGGCGCAAAACCGGCGCGTTGATCATGGCGTCGGTCAGAACCGGAGCGATCCTCGCGGGCGCGAACGACGAAAAAATCCACGCGCTGACTGTTTACGCAAGCCACATCGGTGTTGCTTTTCAGATTGCCGACGATATTCTGAACGTGGAAGGCGACAGCAACCTCATGGGCAAGAAAGCGGGCAGCGACCTTGTCCACGGCAAAGTCACCTATCCGGCTCTTCTGGGGCTCCCGGCGGCAAAGGGAAAGCTGGCCGAACATACGGAAGCGGCCATTTCCGCCATCGCGGAGTTTGATTCACGCGCCCTGCCGCTTAAAGTTATTGCCCGATTCATCATGGACCGCAAGTCTTAAAGGTTAACGCAAACACATGAAGCCTCTGGAAACCGTCGATTACAGTGTTTTACCCGGTGTAAATGAACCCGCGGATCTGCGCCGGCTCACGATTGCCGAACTCAACACCCTAGCCGGGGAAATCCGCAGTCTCATTATCAACACGGTTGCATCCAACGGCGGACACCTGGCCTCGTCCCTGGGCGTGGTGGAGTTGACGCTGGCGCTGCACTATGTTTTCAACACACCCCAGGACAAGCTGATCTGGGATGTCGGTCATCAGTCTTACGCTCACAAGATTGTCACGGGCCGCAGGGAACAATTCGCCACCCTGCGCCAGCGCGGAGGCCTGAGCGGATTTCCCAGGCGGGAAGAAAGCAGCTATGACGCTTTCAACGTGGGGCACAGCGGCACGTCCATTGCGGCGGCGGCGGCTTTTGCGGAGGCCCAGTTTCTCAATAGTGAAAACAACAAAGTGATCGCCGTGATCGGCGACGGCTCGATGACCACCGGCATGGCCTTTGAAGGATTGAACTGGTCGGGCGACCGCGGCAACAAAGACCTGATCATTGTTTTAAATGACAACGAGATGTCCATTTCACCCAATGTCGGGGCCATGTCCTCCTATTTGAACCGCGTCATGACCGGAGACCGGGTCACCAAGTTCAAAAGCGAGCTGAAATTATTCCTTAAAAGCATCCCCAACATCGGCGAACAGATATTCAAGTTTTCCAAGCAGATCGAGGAATCCGTCAAAACCTTCGTCGTCCCCGGCGCTTTGTTTGAAGAACTCGGCTTTACATACGTCGGCCCCCTGGAGGGGCATCGCCTCAACAACCTCATCAGGAATTTTGAAAACGTCAAGAAGCTGAGAGGACCCGTGCTGGTTCATGTCATCACGCAGAAGGGGCGGGGCTATAAATTTGCAGAAGATAATTCGCCCACCTATCACGGCATCGCCCCATTTAATGTGGAAACCGGTCTGACGATTCCGTCTTCCAGCAGCGCGCCCTCCTACACGGATATCTTCGGACAGACGATGATGGAACTGGCGGAGACCGATTCCCGGATAGTCGCCATCACCGCCGCCATGTGCGAAGGAACCGGCCTGGATAAATTCCGGGAGCAGTTCCCGGGGCGTTTATTTGATGTCGGCATCGCCGAACAGTTCGCCGTGACAATGGGCGCCGGCCTGGCGATTCGGGGTCTCAAACCGGTCGTGGCGATTTATTCCACCTTTCTGCAGCGCGCCTACGATCAGATTCTTCACGACGTCTGTCTGCAAAACCTGCCGGTGGTGTTTGCCGTGGATCGCGCCGGCATTGTTGGAGAAGACGGCGCCACCCATCAGGGGCTATTTGACTTATCCTACCTGCGTAATCTGCCCCGCCTGATCATGATGGCCCCGAAGGATGAAAACGAACTGCGGCACATGCTGAAAACCGCCATCGGCCTGGGAACACCCGTATCCATTCGCTATCCCCGCGGCAAGGGCATGGGCGTTGCGCTGGATGAAGATCTACTGACCCTGCCGGTTGGACGCGGCGAGGTGCTTCGCGAGGGCTCCGATCTGGCCATCATCGCCGTGGGATGCACCGTTTATCCGGCGCTGGCCGCCGCCCGCCGGCTGGCGGACGAAGGAATCGGCGTCAAAGTGATCAACGCCCGGTTTATCAAGCCGCTGGACTCCGAATTAATCCTGCGGACGGCGGCGGACATCGGAAAAATCCTGACCGTGGAAGAAAATGTCCTCGACGGCGGCTTCGGCAGCGCCATTCTGGAATTGCTGGCCCAAAACGGCGTGACCGGCGTCCGGGTGGAGCGGCTGGGCATCCGGGATCAATTTGTCGAACACGCCAAACAGTCCGAATTGCGCTCGATTTACGGCCTCGATGAAGAGGGCATCTTCAGGGCGGCAAAAGAAATCCTGGCCTGATCCCGGCGGACGTATGGCTCCGACGCGCCCAATGAACCGACGGCGGCAGGTGGCACTTAACATCTTGACCCGCCCACCGAATTGCATTAAATATCATCGGTAAACAGGACATTAAGAAGCGATGTCGTGGATTATCTGTACAAACAGGGCTTGATCCATATCAGCGGTTCTTTCATTATTCAGGAGAGCATGCATGGAAAATAATATCTTTGAAGTCGGACTGCCCATTGCCATAGAAACCTACTTCAAGTCCTACCTTACCACGCACCTGGTCGGCTGGGAGCCGGACGTGTGCCTGATTACAGGCGTTGTTCAATCGTCCGGGAACACCCCGAAGCTTAAAGTGAACGACTACTGCAAGATGCGCTTTCTCAAAGACGGGATTGCCTACGGCTTTGAAACCAAAATCATCGCCATCAGTTACAATCCTCTGCCGCTGATGTTTACCCAGTACCCGAAAGACGTACAAAACTATGCCGTCCGGAAATTCGACCGCCTGAAAGTGAATCTGCCCGCATGCCTTTCGGTTCTGGGCGACAGGCATATGATGGACGCCACCATCACCGATATCAGCGCCGGCGGTTGCGGGCTGCTTCTTCCCATCCGCGAAGAAGACGAACTGACTTCAGAGAAAATCTACAGCATCACCTTCAACGCCATGGATTCTCACATGCAGCTTTCCTGCTCCATCCGCAAAATCAGAACGGCCCGGGACAAGCGGGAAGTGGGCGTTGAATTTGTTAATGTCTCTCCGGAAGAACAGGAAAAGATCAGATTATTCCTCGAAGGCTGCAACAACGCCATCGCTTCGCGGACCGACTTCCTCCTAGGCAAAATACAGCAACAGGAAAAACTTTTCGGCGGCAGCATCCGGGAAGTATCCATGATCGATATCCTTCAGATCTTTGATCAACTGCGGAAAGACGGTGTCATTCACATTGAAGCCGGAAAACACACGGGGAGCATTGCCATCCGTGACGGATACATCCTCGGGGCTTCCGCGGGTGCGCTGAAGGGCGAAGACGCCCTGGTAGAACTTTTTTCTCTTACGGAAGGAGAGTTTCATATTTCCGCGAAAGATATGCCTGCCAGCAGTATGAATACCCCCGTCAACTTTGCCCTGATGGAAGTCTCCCGTCTCATGGACGAACGCGACTCCCTCCGGGAACACCTGCCCGGCGTCGAAGACAAACTTCAATTTCTGAAACCCTCCGACGACACGGAAGATCCGGAGGTTCAAACCGTGATTGCCTCGGTCCGGGGAGGCGCGTGCAGCGCAAACGAGATCCATCATGCGACCGGTCTATCTTTGATCCGTTCCAGTCTCATAGCCGCCAGACTGATTAAAGAGGGAGCGCTGAAGAAAGCGACCTGAGGCGGATTTGCTCTGAACACACCGTAACGAATCTCCGGTCCGGGCAATCTTGCCCGGCTGTCATATCCATGCGCTTATCGCACCTGATCATGCAGAAGCAAAAAATTTACATTCTTTACTTTTCAGTTCATCAAGAAATAATTGAATTTTCAAGATCATTGGAGTAGATTGTCGCCCGTTGGAGAAACGGATGAACCTGCTTGCCCAGCCGGAGTAAAAAGGAATCTGGTTTTCCGAAGCCAGCTTTCGATCAGCCATAAATTTCTGGAACTGAGGCCAAATCTGATGCATGGAAGCACCTTCATCAAAACAGACATTTTGACTGCGATTTACAAAAAACCACAAAAAACCGGTGCGGTATTTTGTGGGAATAAGGACCTTTTGCCGATGCGGTACTTTATATTATGTTGATTTATAATGAGTTTTTTAAAAGAAGAAAAACTACTCTAAGGTTGTTTTGCACCCGAACCCGGATATTACCGGGGCGGTAGATTAATTGTTATGGCAAAAAAGGCTGTTCAAAGAGGACGAATACTATGATCAGAATATTCATCTCACATATTCATGAGGAATTCGAAGTTGCTAGAGCGATGAAGGAAGCACTTGATTCAATATTTGCGAAACAGGTGGAGGTGTTCTTAGCCGAAGAAATACCGCTCGGCAGGAATTGGTTTTCTGAAATCAGGACGAACCTATCGGGAGCTGACCTAATCTTAGCAATATTCTCCCCTTACTCTGCGAACCGTCCATGGGTAAACATTGAGGCGGGGTTTGGGATTATGTCCGGCAAACCTGTAATACCGCTGCTATGCTACGGGCTCAGCAAAGACAGACTACCTGCCCCCTATCACTTCCAACAGTTTGTGATGTTAACCGAAAAGAAAGACCTAGCCAGGCTCGTCCAGCAAATTGCTTTGGATACTCCCGCGGGACGCTTGTTGGTGAAAAAGGACATCGCGGTAAGGAAGCTGTACGACAAATTGCAAAAAGCTCTGAGAACGAGCGTTCCCAATAAGCCTTACTTAAATGAACCTCCGACAGTTTGGATCATTGGGTCTCACAGCGTTCTGGACAACCGACAGCAAGTAACGGCAATCCATACAATGTCGGCCATTGCCCGAGAGTTTGTGAAGAGACAATTCAGAATTGTCATGGGAGTCTCGCGCCTTCTTGAGTATTTGGGTGACCGGCTGACCGATGAGATAGAAAAAGATGCCCAAACCCTTGCAAACGCCTCCAGCGAGCCGCTAAGAAAGAGCATAGGGCAAGTTTCAGCAGAAGAGAATTATCACCATCCTTCACCAAATCCGGTTATTCTTTTGGGATCGCTGAGGTCCAGCCAGGGGGTTAAGCGGATATTCCTTGATTCGATATCGCGAGTCCCCGATGTTGCACTGGCGTTCGGCGGACGGCCTGAACATGGTCGCACTTTGGAGGAAGTCGCTCTTGCAAACGAAGCAGGCATACCTGTTCTTCCTATTAAATTCCTTGGTGGAGCAGCTGCCGTGCTTTCTCACACTTTTGACGCAGTGTTAGGCGATGAAATAGAAAAACTGGAGACCTACCTTGGGCACGTCGGAGAAATAGGGCCCAAGATGGCGGATATCGTGGAGAAACAGACGGAGATTAGCAGGAACTCTTCACCAGGGGTGGCTAAAGGCGAGCCATAACGTATAAAGCGATGAATTCGAGCGACGCAGGAGCCTCGATTTCATCGCGGGTTGAACAAGCCTGCTGTCACCGATTTATGATTATGCGATTTAAACGGAAGACAAAGGAGCTCGACGAGGGAGCAAAAACCGGTAAAAAGCGTTCATAGAGGAATACAAAAAGCATCGCCGGGAACGCGCAGGAAAGAAAGCGTCGGATTCCGGCGGGAGTAATAAACGTTTGGCATCGCAAAAAGCCATTAAAACGGCGTTTGAGCAACACCTTCCCGTTAAGGCCAAAAGCAGCCTTTGAAAAAACCCACCAAACAATAACCAACCATCCCAACACACCATCGATATCATCACGGCCCTCTTGATGGTTTCAGAATCTCTGATAAGACGAGAGGCGACCCGCAGCACCGGCACCGCATCTGCCTGTCCCGGGGCTTAAAAACAATCACCAGGAAACATGCCTGTTCTTTTTGAGAGATCGACTTCAGGATGAGCCATTTGAGCTGTTTTTGCAAATGTCCCTGATTGGCGGCCATCAGGCCAAAGTAGCGGATCTTGACAAAGCCTCTGGGCAGGACATGCTGCAAGAATCTTCCGATAAGTTCCATCGCCTCAAGGCGGCAGGGTTTTCTTTCCCCGTTTTTGTTATCTTTACAGGTAAAAGAAACCGTTGCATCCTCATGGAGCGTCAAGGTCCGCTGATCCGTCATCGCCGTTCGGAAGATATAAGGCGCAAGATACGAAATCACCTCCCGCCCGTAGCCCGCCGGTTCGCAGTGAACCACCCAGTCTCGACGCCAGACTGCATCCGGCACTTGCGCATAGAGATCCGGATGCTTCTTCAGCGCCTGCTGAAAAAGGGATTTGAACCGGAGCCCCAGCGGCTTAATGTGAACCAGAAATATCTTGTTTTTGATCTTGATCCAGTTTTTACGATTTTGAGATAACCCGACACCGGGGACAATGTAATGGATATGAGGATGATAGAACAACTCCGACGTCCAGGTTTGCAAAACGCCGAAAAAACCGATCTGCCCGCCGACAAAGCGTTTGTTTGAAGCAACCTCTTTCAGCGCCTGCGCGGATGCCTCAAAGAAGAGACCATAGCAAAGCTTCTGGTACGCCCGGAACAAGAAGCGAAAAGCATCCGGCAAGGTAAAGGTCGCAAAGAAATAGGGAACGGGCAGCAGCCGGTCGAATTGTATTTTCAGCCATCCTTCGGTTTTATCTCCACCGCACCGGGGACAATGGCGGTTGTTGCACGAATGATAAGCGTACTGCTTGGCTTTGCACCGGGGACAATCAAAGCGTTTCCCGCCCATCATCTGCGTTCGGCAGGACATAATGTCCCCGATCGCCTTGCGGTGCGCAGGCGGCATAGCTTCGGCATACCGGGAGAGATACTCCTCCCCGAACATCTGAAACAACCCGGAGAGGCGCACGTTAGAGGACGCCGCTCATGATGTCGTTAATTGTTGAAACCGCAAAAACCTGGGCCTGGGGTGTCAGATGCGTGTATTTAGCCGTGGTTTTGGGTGAGGTATGCCCCAGGTATTCCTGAATCAATCTCAAATGAACGCCGGCTTCCAGAAGATGCGTGGCGTAGGAATGCCGCAACGTCTGGCAGTGGACCCATTTCTGAATTCCCGTTTCGCGGACAACCAGCCGCAGAACATTTTGCACCGATTGAAAGGGCATCGGACGCAGGGCGCAAGACGAGCGGTTTTCTCCCCGTCCCGGCGCGGGAAAGATCAACGAGGGGTGCCGGTGCGTGAGCCAGTGTTTCCTGAGAACATCCAAAGTGGCCTGAGGCAGAGGGACAAACCGGTCTTTTTTCCCTTTTCCCGCCCGGACATGGACCAGCATTCTGGATGAATCAATATCTCCGATCTGCAGATGAAGTCCTTCCGAGAGGCGCAGGCCCAGGGAATAGAGGGTAAACAGGAAGGCTTTCTGCCGCGGAACCCGGACATGGAACAAGATAAGTTTCACTTCTTCCCGGGACAGAACATCGGGCAATCGCCTTTCTTTTTGCGGTTTGATAAATTTAAGGGTTTTCCAGTCGGCGTGTTCAAGGATGTGATGGTAGAAGAAGCGAAAAGCGCTGATGGCCTGTTTGAAGAACGCTTCGGAATAATGTTTCTCATCCTTCATGGCAATCAGATACTTCCGCAGTTCTTCTTCATTGATTTGTTCGGGGGATTTGTTGTAGTATCCCTCAATCTTTTGCAAATGCTTTTCATAGATTGCTATGGTTCGATTGGATTTGCCGGTGAGCTTAAGGTCTTCGTAGAACGTTTGATAATAGTGTGTCATGATGTTTCTCCTTTCAGGTTTTTGCGTTTTTGTTTCTGACCTGAATCAAGGAGATACTTTTTGCGGGAAGATTGACAGGATGATTTAACCGCCGTGCCCTGCACGGCTTCGTTCAACGAGGCGTTGGAGCCGACCTCGTACCTCGGCGGCTCAACTCGTTGTTATCCCCACAAACACCATCAAAAGGAGGCCACTATGCCAGAACTTAAGACCAGAATGATTTTCATCAGCCATGCTTGGCAGTATAATGATCATTATTGGACGCTTGTTAAATGGTTTAACGAAGAACCTAATTTCTCGTGGAAAAATTGTAGCGTACCGAGTCATGACGCGCTACCCGATAAGACATCAAAAGGCTTGAGTGAAGGCATGACGAGACAAATTTCCCCAGCACAAGTGGTGATTCTTCTTGGCGGTATGTACGCCGCTTATAGTGCGTGGATAGATTATGAAATATCGGAAGCAAAGAGAATGGGTAAAACTATCATAGGCGTTGCCCCGTGGGGCCAAGAAAGAATACCTACAAACATACAAAATGCTTCTATTTGCCCCGTGGTAGGATGGAACAGTGCGAGCGTTATTAAGGCAGTTCGATTATATACTTGACGCTATCAGCCAGTATTAAAACATACTCTGTAATGTTTGATTACGTTAATGAAATACACTAACTAGACAATAATAATCATCGCAGCCTGTTGGCCTGCGCCGGCATAGCATTTCGGTCACAAAAAGGAGGGTACTATGGGATTACCAAGAACATTTGTTGGATTTAGCAGTACAGATATACATTACTATCGGCTCATGCAAGCTTGGAAGGCAAACGAGAATATCGATTTTAACTTTTCTGACTGCCAATTGCAGAATGAAATCGACTCCGATAATGAAGACTATATAAAGCGCAAATGTCGGGAAAGAATAAATATGGCGGGGAAATATCTTCTGCTCATAGGTCAAGACACAAAGAGCAAACATAAATATGTTCGGTGGGAAGCAGAAGTTGCCATTGAAAAGGGATGCACTATCATTGGTGTTAACCTCGATGGTTCAAAATCAATGGTTAAGGATACATGCCCACCAATAATTCGAGACATCGGTGCAATGTTTGTTCCTTTTTCACCCGCGATTATTGCGTATGCAATTGAAAATTATAAAATGCATGACGACAACGACAATTATTCTTACAAAGATAGTGTATATGACAAGTTGGGATATTGATCAAATGCAAATGGAAGAAAGCGATTTTCCTGCATTATACAATGCTGCGGATAGTGCATCATTAGAGGCGCAAAGTGATTATTTTAATGCACTTCGCCTATATTTGATTTTACTAGTTACAGCAGCATTCATTTCTTTTAATTGGCCACAAGAAGTATATTTTGCAATTGCGTCAGCCGCATTATTCCTTCTAACGTTGGGTATTCTTGTTTGGATCAAAGTGAAGAAGCCGGACGACATTTGGTATAACGGTCGAGCGGTTGCGGAATCTGTTAAAACGCGAACATGGCGTTGGATAATGAAAGCTGAGCCATACGATAAGGCAATAAGCGATAAACAAGCCCAAAGAGAATTATTGTCGGATTTGAAAGAAATCCTTCATCAAAATCGCGCACTGTCAGGTTGCCTAGAATGGACTCCCGACTTGGGAGATGCAATTTCAAAGAAAATGATTTCTATACGCACTTTGCCGTGGCAAGAGAGACTCGCTATTTACAAAAGTGATAGAATCGATAATCAATCTATTTGGTATTCAAAAAAGTCCCAATTCAATAAAAAGCGAGCAAGGCAGTGGTTCATTGTATCGATATTATTCCATTCAGTAGCAATTCTCATGCTCCTATATAGAATCAAAGAGCCAACAACCTCTCTACCCATTGCTGTTATAGCGTCAGCTGCAACCGCAGTATTAACGTGGGTTCAGGCAAAGAAGCACAATGAACTCAACGCAAGCTACGCATTGGCTGCTCATGAAATTGTGTTAATAAAAGGCGAGGCTCTTTTGGTGAAGGATGAGCATCATTTGTCCGAATATGTAATGAATAGTGAAGCTGCCTTCTCAAGAGAACATACGCAATGGGTTGCACGAAAAAACGTATAACGAAATCAATAAACCCGATCGCTACGCTCCGGGTGATTTCGTCGTTATACTAGGATAATCGATATGGAAGCATTTTCTAAAAGACATGGTTTCTCTACAGTAGAGGAGGTAGAAATAACCGTCAGGAATGACGCACCTGATGGCCTTCGACAATTTATTGTTCAATTAGCTTATGATTCCGGTTTTAAGCCATCAAAATTGAGAGGTGTTGTTTGCCATTTACTAAAAATTGCACCAGATAAAAGTAATTGGTCCGAATATCCCAATATTGATGGCGAGGTCCGCGATCTATTGAGAGACGGTAAATGGTATAAAATTTATGACCTCATAGAACGACTAATGACAATAATGAACGAAACCACATATAGCTTTAGTCCTGATATATTTGAACAAGAGATTAACGAATATTTTTTAGAAAATGGCATTGGTTGGAAGGTTGTTGATGGCATGTTAGAAATGCGTGGTTCAGAATCATTTGAAGTAGCAGTAAAAAATGCTCAAACGACGGTATCACAAGCAGGGTTCGTTACTGCAAGCAGAGAATTGCACGAAGCCATAGCAGATCTATCAAGGAGACCACACCCCGATACAACTGGTGCAATCCAACATGCAATGGCATCTTTAGAATGCGTTGCCAGGGAAGCTACAGAAAATCGTAAATCAACCCTCGGTGAAATATTAAAACAAAATGCGAATTTAATACCAAGCCCACTCGATCAAGCTGTCACTAAAGCATGGGGATTTGCGTCAGAATATGGTCGGCACCTAAAAGAGGGAAATGATCCAACATTCATTGAAGCAGAATTAATTGTCGGTATATGCGCAGCAGTTGGCAGCTATTTATCTAAATTAAAAAAAGTATAACAAAACCAATACACTCGACTACGCTCCAGGTAATTATTTCGTTATTTTTTAGAGGATACATAATGGCTATAAAATTCAACCTTACTCCCGGAGAGAGAATGAAGAAAAATATTCTGAATGAGTTAGATGAAAACGCTTCAATATTCAGGTTTGTTAGCATAGATCGCCTTCTTGAAATATTTAGAACTAGAAAAATTGTTCTTGTTAAGCCACGGAAATGGGATGATCCATTTGAGAATTTTCTGTCAAAAGCAACAGTTGTGAACCAAAAGAATGAGAAAGTCGGATTCAATCTAACGAACGACTTTTATGGACAATGTTGGACACTCAGAGATGAGTGTGATGGAATTTGGAGAAACTATTCATCCTTAGAAAACGGTGCCAGAATCGAAACTACAGCGATTAAGTTGCTATCGTCTATTTATGACCTGACCAATAATGAATCAAAATTAGCTTGTTTCATTGGTAAGGTTGTATATGAGAAAGATACAAATATAAAAAAGATGTTAGGCGATTGGATTTCGCAAATGCTAACTGACAGCACTGGGAAAGAGATAGCCAAAATGTTGTTGATAAAAAGAGAAGAGTTCTCCTATGAAAATGAAGTTCGCTTACTATATTCCAAAAAAGAATCAAAAGATAACGAAATTGAAGAATTTAATGTTGATCCTTTAGCTCTTATAAACAGCGTAATGTTTTCTCCCAAAATTAACCTAACAGACTATGAGAGATATAAAAAAGAGCTCATTGGATATGGGATTAGCGAAAATAAAATTTTAAAATCTACTTTATATGATCCATACTCTATTGAGATCCCATTTGATGGCATATAAAACATAACCTCGCTGCTGCAGGGGAGATAGGGGACGAGGGGAGATAGGAGATAGGGGACGAGGAGATAGGGGACGAGGAGATAGGGGACGTACTTAAAAATATGATTCCTGAGAAGTAAGGCCCCTTTTTTGAAGTCATAAAAACGTCCATGCGCATGAACACTGATTTTCGGGCACAGACGTTTTAGCATTTCTTAAAAGAGCCTCCATCGCGTACATAAACCACTGAAAAATACCTCTGAAAAAGGCCAAATGGGTCTTGGCCCATCTCTTGATATTGCAAGCGATCAGTTTGCAGGAGACGGCGAAGAGGACTTTAACCATTTTGCGGACACGGAGTTTCCCGATACCGTATGACCGCTTCAACTCAGAAAAAGTGGCTTCAATGCCGGAACGGATTTTATAACGCTCTTTCCATTGCAGCGTTTGTTGATCGGCATACATCTGATCTCTCAATCGCAGTTCTGCAGTGACCTCCAATCGGAAGTCGCCGATGGTGTCCTGCGCCTGGCAGCCGCGCTCGCGATGGTTGGGAGCACGCACCGGGCATTGATCCAGCATCGAACATGCACGACAAGTATCGCCGTCAAAGATGGCATGGAGCGAACGGTTAGTTTTGTTATTGCTGCTGAGGACACGGTGATCGATTGGACTATGCCCCATCGGGCATTTTGTAGCATGGCCGTTTGAATCGTATTCGAACTGATGTCTGCCGACAACATCGCCTGCCAGACGAGCCCGATTGACCGGCGCCATAAATTCGACCTGTTGCTCGGTGATTTTCAGGGCGGATGGAACCGAGGGATAACCGCCGTCGGCAAAAAGCGTTTTCGGTTTCATGCCTGCTTCGCTAAGCCGTTCGATAACAGGAAGGGCTTTGCCGATATCCGATCGACCCGCGCCATGGACTTCGTAGTCGGTGATGATTTCCGGTTTATCGGAATTATTGCAGGTTTCGGCGACATGAAGGCTGTATCCCGAACCCTTGTGCCCGTATGAGGCATCAGGATCATAGGGCGATTGAAGGGTTATTCCCTCCGTCCTTTTCTTAACCGTTATCCTGGAGTTCGTATCTGAATCGGTATTGGTATTCGGCTCTTTCTCATATTCGCACTGCTCCGAAAACAGGCGTGTCAGTAACTGGTAGGGCTCGGTAGCTTTGACGATTTCATCTTGCTCAAAGATAGTGATCAGGGTGTAGACATACCAGGCGAGTTCTTCTAGCTTCACTTTCTGATCCGCCGGCCCAAGGCCAAACCAGCCTTCGGATTCGGTGGTATGCCATTTTCGAATGTCTTCGGGGACGGGCAACATCTGTTCTTTACTGAGGCTTTTCAGGAATACGTCGAGGGTATCGGAAAACAGCGACATTCTCCCGCGAATGCGAATGTTGGAAATGATGTGGCTGGAATCCAGCCGCTGGTCCTTTGTGGACACTTCCAGCTTTTTCAGCGCCGAATCCCGGATGCTGTCAAAGACGTTTCGCACCAACTTCATCTCGGGGTCTTTGGCGGCCAGGCGGCGGCGAAACTCCACCAAAGAACGGCGGGACAGATAATCGTCTTCTTCGTTGATGTCCAGCGCGTATCGCCAGCGAATGTCAAAACTGAATTCGTCCAAGGCTTCCTGATCGCTCATGTTGTTTGATTCTTGCAACAGGCACAACCCCAGCAAGCGTGCAATGCTGAAATTGGGACGGCCTGTTTTCCCATAAAGAAATGCGTATTGATCTTCTTGACGAAATAGAATGGGAAGAATCTCGACTTTGAAAAAGTGCGCCCATGAAGATTGTAAACGTTTACATAGACTGTCAGATAGTTGCGTATCTATACCGAATAGCGTCTGTTGTGGGTTCGTTCGTTTATACATGAGTTCTTTTATATTACCAACACTACTATCGCAAGAGTTACTTCTCAGGAATCAAAATATCAATTGATTCAATCAGAATAAAAGGCGGGAAGGCTTTTTGTCAGCCATTAATGAATCTATAAAGATAGTGGTATTATGAAAAAATTAGCTTTTAAAAAAATTGATGCCTTTGCAACAGACAAATCGGCCGGGAATCCGGCAGGAGTGATCTATCTCAATTCAGAAAACGAACTTGATCCAAAAGAGATGCAACGCATTGCCGCCGAGCTTAAAGGATTTGTCAACGAAGTAGGTTATGTAAGCAAGCTTGATAACGACACCTTTTTGCTGAAATATTATTCGTCTGAAAGGGAAGTTGATTTTTGCGGGCATGCCACAATTGCAATCATGTATGATCTTCTCAAGGGCGATGCCGGACTTTTAAAGAAGCCAACCATTAACCTGGTTACCAATAAAGGCAAGTTGCTTGTCCAGAATAGAATAGCGGATGAAGATGCTGTGTTCATATCCGCTCCTGTTCCTCATTTTTCCGATAAATCTATTCCAAAGGCGCAAATAGCGGAAGCGCTGCATATGGACGTGCGGGACATGCATCAAGATGCACCGATTGAAGTCGTTAATGCCGGCCTGGAAACGCTCGTTGTTCCGATCCGGTCGTTACAGACCATATTGGCCATAAATCCTGATTTCATGAAGTTGAAACTGTTTTGTGAAAATAACTTTATTGATATCGTGCTGGTGTTCTCTGAGGAGGTCTTTGATCAATCAACCCGCTTCCGCACAAGAGTCTTTGCGCCCCGTTTTGGTTATCTTGAAGACCCCGCAACCGGTTCGGGAAACTCGGCATTTGGGCACTATTTGCTCAAACATGAAAAATGGAGCGGCGAAGTTATTTCTCTCGAGCAAAACGATAAGGTTGATCAGCCAAACATTATAAAGCTGCTGACAAGGCGGGATGAAATGAATAATACGGAGGTCGCTTTTGGCGGTGGCGCTATTTTGAGAATAAAAGGAGAATACTTTTTAGTGTAATTGGCCAACCGGCCGCTTCGCTCCGGGTGAGCTTTTCGTTTTTTCGGGCCTTGAAAAAATATGGGCGCACTTCCAGGAAATCCTGTCGGTTTAATTGGCGGGGCAGTCTTATGCCTGATCCTGTCCGTCTTTTTCATCACAAAAGCCCTGGTTCCGCGCTGGCGAGGGAAGTGGGGATGGGGCAGAGGAGCTGGCCGTCCGATATCAACAGCAGGGCACATCAGTATCTCCGTTGCGTTTTTGACCATATCGATCGGTTTGTCGATTGCTTACTTTTATGTCGAGCCGGAGATCGGCTTCTTCCTTGTTCTTGCGGGATTTGTGATCTTTATCGTTGCCGGAGTGATCGACGGGAGTCGGTCGGAAGAAAAATGAAAGCGGGAAACGATTCTACGGATCCATGTCCGTGCTTATCAGGTTCTCAGCCGTCGGTAAATGATATGATGCCGAAATTATTACAGGCGCTGGTTTTTCTCCTCCTTATTGCCGGATTAGCCGGCTGCGGCCTTTACCGGCAAGCTGTTGTTTCTTCTCATTTCCTGACGCTGGAGTCCGACAGCCGCATCCGCTATGAACCGGGGGCGGAAGAAGTGGGCAGTGAGTTCGCCGGCTATCTTCTCCTTTCAATTGCTACCGTTGAAAAGGAACACTACCGTCCCTTTACCGGGCCGGTAGTGGTTTACATTTGCGCCACGAAAAAAAGTTTTGCCGGCCTCACCGGGCAGCCGCAGGTTGTCAAGGGTGTTGTTACCGCAAGGCGTCTCTTTCTTTCCGCAGAGAGGCTCCGGGAACTGCCCGTCGATATCCGCCGGGCAGTGCTGACCCATGAATTGTCTCATTTGCACATGCAACAGCATCTGGGGGTATATTCTCATATGGCAAATCTGCCGGCCTGGTTTCAGGAAGGCCTGGCGGAATATGTTTCGGGCGGTGCTTCCATGTATGAGGTGAGCGTTGCGGATGCCGCAGGGGAGTTGCTGGCGGGAAGGCGTATTCAACCCGATGCAACCGGAAGCTTCCTTTTCCCCAGAAGGTGGCGCGCATACGGCCTGAAGCCGCCCATGTTTTATCGCCAGAGCTGTATGTTTGTTTCTTATCTGAAACAATCTGATGAGTCGAAATTTCGCGATTTCCTGCTGGCGCTTCAGAAAAATGGATCCTTCGGAAATGCTTTCAGTTCCATTTACGGTTTTTCTCTGGAGGAAGCCTGGCAACAATTTCTTTTGCAAGTCAGAAACCAATATGATTCAAGATAACCGCAGGCAGCACAAATCCGAAGTCCCATTGAGGAAAGCATGAAGTCCCAGAAAGTAAAAAAAGTCCGGCTGGACTCCCTGCTGGTGGAGCGGGGCATCGCCCCCACCGTGGAAAAAGCCCGCGCGCTGATTCTGTCCGGATCAATCCTGTGGGACACTCGTTGTCTGGATAAGGCCGGCATACTGGTGCCCCAGGATGCAAACATCCAGGTTAAAGGTGAAGACAACCCCTTTGTCAGTCGCGGAGGCCTGAAACTGAAAGGAGCTCTGGATCACTTCCTTCTGGATGTAACCGGTGAAATTGTGCTGGACGTCGGGGCCTCCACCGGCGGTTTTACCGATTGCCTCTTGCAGTCCGGCGCAAAAAAAGTATATGCGGTGGATGTCGGCTACGGCCAGCTGGCCTGGAAACTGCGGGAAGACCCGCGGGTTGTCGCCATTGAACGCACGAACATCCGTCATTACAACGGCGCGGATCTCGATGAGCAGCCCGCCATGGCGGTCATAGACGTTTCTTTCATATCGCTCAAAACGGTTCTTCCGGCCGTGCTGGAGATGCTTGCCGGTTCCGCCCGGATCCTGGCACTCGTCAAACCGCAGTTTGAAGCCCGCAGGGAGGAAATAGGCAAAAACGGCGTGGTGGAAGATGAGGCGGTTCGGAAACGTGTTGTGGAGGAAATCCGCGTATTTTGCGAATCACAGGGTCTGACCGTGGAAGGAACCTGCACGTCTTCTCTTCTGGGACCGGCAGGAAATCAGGAATTTTTTATCCTGGCGCGAAAGACGAGCTGAATGGAAATCAAACTGGCTAAAACAGCGGGGTTTTGCATGGGCGTGCGCAGGGCGGTTGATATCGTGCTCGACGTTGCCCAGCATGAAAAGGGAAGCCGCATTTACACCTACGGACCCCTGATTCACAATCCCCAGACGATAGAGCTCCTGAAGCACCGCGGTATCACGGCCATCAGCGCCATTGAGGAAATTCCGGACAAGCAACAAGCCGTACTGATCATCCGGGCGCACGGCATTGCCCCCGACGAGCGAAGAAAACTGAAGGAAAGCGGCGTCAGAATTATCGACGCCACCTGTCCCAAAGTCGGCTACGTGCAGGCCATAATTAAAAAGCACACAGCCCTGGGACACACGGTCATTATTGCCGGGGACCGCGAGCACCCGGAAGTGGACGGTCTTTGGGGCTATACCGAAGGAAAGGGCATCATCGTCTCGACGCTGGAGGACGCGGAAAAACTGCCCGCCATGGACAAGGTCTGCATCGTGGCGCAAACGACGCAGGATACCGATCACTATCTTGACATTGTTGACAAAATTCAGAAAAAAAGCCCTCAGGCCGTGGTTTTCAATACCATCTGTTCTTCCACGGAAAAAAGACAGGAAGAAATCATTACGCTGGCCCGGGAAACGGATGCTTTGTTTGTTGTCGGCGGTAAAAACAGCGCCAATACCTGCCGGCTGGCTGATCTGGCCCAGAAACAGAATACGCCCACTTTCCATATTGAAACGGCAGATGAACTGAAAGATCTGGATTTATCTCCGTTCAGGAGCATCGGCGTTTCCGCCGGCGCCTCCACACCCAACTGGATTATTGACCAGGTTATGGACAGCATTGCCGAAACGCAGGCCGTTCCCAACCCCCGTCTTGGTTTTATCCGTAAACTCTGGCTCTGGAGCGTCCGAACCGACGTTTATTCCGCCCTGGGCGCCGGATGTCTCACGCTGGCCTGCATGATTTTGCAACAAATTCCGGTAACTATCCTTCCCATGGCCATCGCTGCCTTTTTTGTTTATGCCATGCACGTTCTCAACCGGCTCACCGGAATCAGGCAATCGGGCCTGATCGGCTCTTTCCGGGAAAAATCATATCTCCGGCACAAAAACGCTTATCGACTGGCGGCCGGCGTTTCACTCCTGACGGCTCTGGGCCTGTCCTTTGTACACAGTTTATTTTCTTTTTTATTTTTATTTTTTATGTCGCTCGCCGGCGGTTTGTACAATATGAAAATCCTGCCGGGAGGAAGGCGATTTCAGCGGCTGAGGGACATCCCCGGATCCAAAAATCTGTTTACGGCTACGGCCTGGGGCGTGGTTACGGCGGTTCTGCCGGCACTTAAGGACGGTTACCATTTTACACCGGGTATCGTTATTGCGTTTGTCTTCACCCTGGCCCTTGTTTTTATCCGGTCGGCCATGTCCGATATCATGGGCATTCAAAGTGACAAGCTCCTGGGGCGGGAAACCATTCCCGTCATCATCGGCAAGGAAAAGACGCAGATGCTGCTAAAAGTTATTCTTCTAATATTATTGATTATTTTAGCAATATCCTACCCGGTCGGCTGGAGCACAATCCTCAGTTTCTTCCTGGTTTTATGCATATTATATATATGGATTTGTTTCAGACTTTGTGATAGAAGGGCGGGGCTTTCAGGAGCGGACACCGAAGGGCTTCTGGAAACAAGCTATATCATTGCCGGTTTTGCTGTTTTGACATGGTTTGTCCTCGGTTGAGTTTACAACGCAAAACGAATGAAAGGAGTAAAGATAATGGTGTGGAAAGTTTTCACTCGATTTATCTTAATCATTGCGGTTTTGAGCATCGTCGCGTGCGGCGGGTTGCGTTTTTCTCAACTGGACCCGGCAGCCAAAGATTACCATCCTAAACGGATTGCCGTTTTCATTGTTGATTTGGGCACGTATGAAGAGGCGCGTCCTCATATTGAACAGGTCGTACCCGGCGTGCTGATGGAAACGAAATGGTTTACGGACGTTGTGGATACGGCGAGTTTCAGTCGCCAGGTTCAAGCCAATGACGAACTGCGCAAAGCCATGATGGACTACATGTCCAAACTGCAAACGCTGAATTATTCCGATCCGAATTTAAGCAAAAGGATCGGTGAATTATCCAAAACAGATGGTTTTTTACTGGTCACCGTTGATTTCTGGAATTATACCGTGGAAAAAGACGATAAACTGGCCAAGGTCAGTCTCGGTTTAAAGCTGATTGATGCGCAAACAGGCAAAGTCATGTGGAAAGCGGGACACGACGAAAAAGAAACCTACATTCTTCTCAAACCGGAACTGTCCAAAGTCGCCCGCTCGGTCGTCAGCAAGATGGTAAAAGAAATGCCCCACTGATGGAACGCGCGCCGGTCTAAACTACACAACAATTAAATGGAGAATTTTTATGAAAGAAGAAATACAAAAAGCAATCGATAAGGTCCGGCCCGGACTCCAGGCGGACGGAGGCGACGTGGAACTGGTGGATGTGTCGCCGGACGGCGTGGTCAAGGTCAGACTGACCGGAGCCTGCCACGGCTGCCCCATGTCGCAGATGACCCTGAAAATGGGTATTGAAAAGATCATTAAACAGCAAGTGCCTTCCGTGAAGGAAGTTGTGTCTGTTTAGACGCCGATGCAAGTCGGGAAAAAAGCGAAAATTTTTATTAAAGGAGATTTTTAGAAAAATGGCATACGTGATTACAGATGAATGCATTGCTTGTGGCTCATGCGAGGATGAATGCCCTGTAGAGGCAATATCCGAAGGTGAAGACAAGTATGTCATCGATCCCAAATTGTGCACGGACTGCGGAGCATGCTGCGATCAATGCCCGGTTGAAGCGATTGTTCCCGGAGAAGAAAAATAATTTTCAGAATACAACCATAAACGTTGGGGGAAAGATCCGGCTCACCCGGCGGTTCTTTCCCCCGCTTTTTTTCAGGCTGGAATATTTTGTGACGGATGCCTGTCAGACAAACTGATTAACGGGACAGGATTTCATCAATATTCAATCCCCTTGACTTCGAAAGACGCGATCATGAATAACCGGTTCATTACCTTTGAGGGAGTTGAAGGCTCCGGAAAATCCACGCAGATCAAACTGCTGGGCGAGTATCTTGTTCAAAATTCATTTTCCGTGGTGATAACGCAGGAACCGACGGGAACGCCCATTGGAAAAAAGATAGGCGATATCCTCTTCAAGCGCAGTCACACGAATATGTTCCCGGAAACCGAACTTTTGCTTTTCTTTGCGGCGCGCGCCCAGCATGTGCGGGAAGTTGTCTGGCCGGCCCTCCGGGAGGGGAACATTGTTTTATGCGACCGGTTTGCCGACGCAACCTTCGCCTACCAGGCGGCCGGCCGCGGGCTGGATATCGATTTCATTAAAAAGGTAAACAACTATTGCGCGCCCGATTTAAAACCGGATCGCACCCTTCTTTTTGATTTGCAGGTGGAAGCCGGACTGGCGCGGGCGGGCAGCCGCGACGCCAGACGGGAGGACCCGTCATCCGCCGACCGGTTCGAGCGGGAAAAACTTGATTTTCACAATCGAGTGCGCCAGGCTTACCTGAACCTCTCCGCGGCGGAACCGGAGCGTTTTCGGGTGATTGACGCGGGGCGTCCGGTGGACGCGATCGCTTCCGACGTCCGCAGGCATGTAATGGAATTTCTTTCCGGAGCGGCATAATTCCGTGGTGTTATTTTTATGGCTTTCGCAAATATTTACGGACATTCCAAACAAATCGGTGCGCTTGAGAAATCCATGGCCCAGAACCGGGTCGGGCATTCCTATCTCTTCAGCGGACCGCAAGCCATCGGCAAGAAAACTCTCGCTCTGGCCTTCGCGCAGGCGTTGATCTGCGAAACCGGCCAGGCCTGCGGAGCATGCCCTTCCTGCCTGAAAATGCTCCATGGAACCCATCCGGATATCCATCTGGTAGCGACCGAAGCGCAGTTTATCCGCATTGACGTTATTCGCGGCATCCAGGATCAGATGACGTTCAAGCCCCTGGAAGGACGAAAACGGATATTCATCATCGATGACGCGGACAAAATGAACGAGCAGGCCGCCAACGCACTTCTGAAAACGCTGGAAGAACCGTCGGCCAATAACATTCTTGTGCTGGTAACCACCCGCCCCTACTGGCTGCCGCAGACTATTCTTTCGCGATGCCGCCATGTGCGATTCAATCCGCTTCCGGCCGAAACCGTAATCCGGTTCTTAACCGAACAAAGACAGATGGATGCATCCAGAGCGCAAATTCTTGCCGCCCTTTCCGGCGGATCGATAGGTGAAGCGCTCTCATTGAATTCGGAAGATATGACCGCCTATCGCGCCCGGCTGGGCCTTCTTTTAACCACGGCGGGCCAGGGCGATCCGCTGAGCCTCCTTGCGCTTGCTTCTTTTCTGGGACAGGACAAAAAAGAAATCCGCCAGGGGCTGAAAATTCTCAACACCTATTTTCGCGACGCGCTGGTTTATAAAGAAACCATGAAAGCCGGTATGATCATCAATGCCGATGACCTGCCGCTGATTTCCGCGCTTGCCGGACGCCTTCAGGGCGGGCAGATTCTGCAAAACATCGCCCTGGTGGAGAAATCCTACGAGACGATAGAAATGAACGTCAACAAATCGTTGACATTAGAGGCGATGGCATTTAAGCTTCACCTGTAAATACAACTCAGGATCATAACGTGCTGACCAATATTATTGGAATTAAATTTAAAAAAGAAGGCAGAATCTACAATTTCGACGCCGGCGATCTGATCCTGCGCAAAGACGATCAGGTGCTGGTGAATACGGATAATGGCGTCGCCCTCGGCATTGTTGTAACCGACGTGCAGCGTACGGAAGCATCCCAGTTGCCGCCCAATCTTAAAAATATTTTGCGCAAAGTTACCGCGGACGATTTGCGCGTCCGGGCGGAGCTTGAATTGCTTGAGGAAGAAGCCAGAAAATACTGCCTTGGAAAAATCAGTGAAAAAGGCCTGACCATGAAACTGATCACGGTGGAATGCTTTTTCGACAAAAGTAAAATGATTTTTTATTTCACCGCGGACAACCGGGTGGACTTTCGTGAACTGGTCAAGGATCTGGTGGCCCGATTCAAAACGCGGATTGAACTCAAGCAGATCGGCGCGCGCCAGGAAGCACGAATCGTTAAAGGCCTGGCGGTCTGTGGCCGCACGGTCTGCTGCGCGGGCATCCTCCAAAACCTGGATCGCGTCACCGTAAAAATGGCCAAGGAGCAAAGCATGTCGCTCAACCCGGAAAAAATATCCGGTTTGTGCGGAAGGCTGATGTGCTGCCTGTCATTCGAACATGACGGATATGCCGGGAAAAAACCTTCCAGGGAATCCAAATCCGAAACCGCACCGGTGCAGATTGAAACGGCGCCGCAGGTTAAGCAAAAATCAACCGCCTCGCGGGAGCCTCATAAAAAACGCACGGAGTCATAAGGAGCCGTAAATCACCATGACCAAACCCTTTTACATCACCACGCCGATTTATTACGTCAACGCCTCGCCGCATATCGGGCACGCATACACAACCATCGTTGCCGACGTTCTGGCCCGCTGGGCGCGTATGGCGGGGCGGGAAACCTTTTTCGTGACCGGAACCGATGAGCACGGCGATAAAATCGCCGAAGCCGCGCAAAAGGCGGGCATTACACCCAAGGAATACGCTGATCAAATCAGCGCGCAGTTCCGCAACCTGTGGCCTGAACTGGCCATTACCAACGACTATTTCATCCGGACGACCGACGCGAACCATGTGGACACCGTCCGGTCCATCCTTCAAAAAGTGTACGACTCGGGCGATATTTATTTTGGCGCCTATGAGGGATTTTACTGCGTCGGCTGCGAACGGTTTTACATGGAAAAGGAACTGGTGGACGGGAAATGCCCGGATCACCAGACCGCGCCGGAACACCGCAAGGAAAGCAATTACTTTTTCCGCATGAGCAAATACCAGGACTGGCTGATCAGGCACATCCAGGAAAATCCGGATTTTATCCGGCCGGAGCGTTACCGCAATGAAGTGCTGGCTTTCCTGCGGGAACCGCTGGAAGATCTCTGCATCTCGCGGCCCAAGACGCGCCTGGAATGGGGCATTTCGCTGCCGTTTGATGATCAGTACGTCACGTACGTCTGGTTTGATGCGCTGATCAATTATGTGACGGCCATCGGCTACCCAAGCGGAGCGAATTTCGGGAAATTCTGGCCCGTGGCCCAGCACCTGATTGCCAAGGATATTTTAAAACCCCACGGCATTTACTGGCCGACCATGCTCAAAGCCGCCGGTATTGAACCTTACCAGCACCTCAATGTGCACGGCTACTGGAATTCGGACGCCAGTAAAATGTCCAAGAGTCTGGGCAACGTCATTCGTCCGCTGGATCTCAAGGACAAGTACGGACTCGACGCTTTCCGCTATTTCCTGCTGCGCGACATGGTTTTCGGCCTTGATTCCAATTTTTCGGAAGAAGCTTTTGTTGCGCGCCTCAACTCCGACCTGGCCAACGATCTGGGCAACCTGGTGAGCCGGGCCGTTACCATGGCCATTAAATACTGCGACGGCAAAATTCCAGCACCGCCCGCCGCGGACACGGAAAGAAAGCTTCCGGACCTGGCGCAAAATACCGTGTCGGAAGTGGAAGCCTGCTTTAATGACATGTCTTTACACAAGGCCCTGATGGCCATCTGGGAGCTGGTCAGCGCCGCCAATAAATACATCGTCGAAAACGAACCCTGGTCGCTGGCCAAAGACCCGGCCAAGCTCGACAAACTGATCGCCATCATGTACCGGCTCCTGGAAGCCCTGCGCACCGTGGCGATTCTGATTTCTCCGTTTATGCCGCAGGCAGCGGAAAAAATCCTGCAGACGATCGGACTCGACGCTCAAAAGAAATATGACCTGGACGTGATCCGCGGGCGGGAGCTCCTGCCGGCGGGCGCCGGTTTGAATCGCGGCGAGTCGCTTTTCCCGAGAGTAAGCGCTGAAAAAGAAGCGCCGCCCCCACCGAAAAAACCGGCCGTCGAAATCAAGCCCGAAATCGACTACGACGAATTCTCGAAAGTGGATTTGCGCGTGGCAAAAATTCTGGCGGCGGAAGCGGTTCCCAAATCCAATAAACTGGTCCGCCTGAAAATCGATATCGGCGAAGAGCGGACAATCGTTGCCGGCATCGGCAAAGATTACAAACCGGAAGAGCTGGTTGGAAAATCGATCGTCATCGTGGCCAATCTCAAACCGGCCAAGCTGATGGGGGTGGAATCACACGGAATGCTGCTGGCGACGGATTCGCCGGCGGGATTGACGCTGATCGGTTTTGACCGCGAACCCAAAACGGGCGCAAAGGTGAGATAATATCTGAAACATCCCCGCCCCTGGTGGGAGGGGATTGAGGGGAGGGGGATGATTGTCGTTTCCGCCCTCACCCAGCCCCTCTCCCATAAAGGGAGAGGGAAAAACACGAGTCGGTGTTTATTTAAACGTCGAGAGGTATTTCAAAACCGCATCTCTTTCTTCGGGTTTGACTTTCGCGCCTTTCTTAATCATCCGGTCCAGCGTGGCTCCCCATTGAGCGGCATCTTTTTTCGCGCTTTCCACTTTTTTGATGCCATGGCATTTGACGCAGGCTGAATTTACAATTGCCTTGCCGTCCGGCTGCGCAAAAGCCAGGCCTGAAAAAAACACACTCCAACACACGCCGCCGGCAATAACCGCAAATGCTTTCTTCATGAAGATTCCTCCCTGACGGTTTAATCCTTCAACAGCTTTTCAAGTGCAGGTTGATCAAAGCCCGGCACCACCTGTCCTTTGATATAAAAGAGCGGTGTCGCGCGAACGCCTATTGTTGCGGCTGCCTCCTGGTGCGCCTTTAATAAGCCTGTCGCTTCCTTGTCATTGCACAAATTGAGTTTTATATCACCGTCCAGTTTTCCGCCCAGGGCATCATTGTATGCCTGAACTTTATCGGCGGAACACAGGATATGCTGGATTTTGTTGGCTGAATCCTGAGATAAAGGATAAAAAAATACGTGGAGTGTCACATCATTCTTCCGCTTGCTGAAAAAGTCGAAAGACAGGCGGCAGAAATGGCAATTGGGATCGATAAATTCCACAACTTCTGTCTTTCCACTACCGATTTTCACCGCTTTATCCAGAGCTAATTTGGCCAGTTTGCCGGTCATCCTTTTCGTTGTGCTTTCCTGGGTCAGATTGATATTGTCTTTCGTAATGATGTTGCCCAGCAAAATAACGTCGCCTTCCGGAAGATAATAATAAACCTGCCGGCCGTTGTAAACTTCGTATACCCCCTTTATGGATGTTTCCGAAAAGGTTTCATATTTATGTTGAGCAAAACTTTTTTTAAACTGTTCTTCCGGCGATACCTTCTGCAGGGAAGAACATCCCGCAAGCACAAAAACAATCATAACTGTCAGAATGAATAATTTTTTCACGATAAGACTCCTTTGAGAAAGATGGCGGATTATAAAGTCAACGATGCGCTCTGTCAATTGATAAGAACACCTGCGGTCATGAGATATTAAACTTCCTGTCCGGATTTGCCGATATAGAAAAGGAAAGGATAAAAAGATGCGTGCCATAGCAACAACTTACAAGAATAATCGAGATCCGGAACACCCGAGAGACTGGACCATTAAAATAGCGGCAAAGCGGAGCCTATTCCGGAGGTTTCGCCACTGGGCGGAATCCATGGACTGGAAACAGATATTTCCGGTCAGTAAAAAATTAACCAACCGGATTTTATCCTGAAATAAATATCGCCGTAATCCTTCACATTGTTTCTTGAATCTTTGCGCAAACCACGTTACTGTGCGCCTGCGTTCATTGAAAACTCACGTCTACAGGCGGAAAGGACCCCTTATGGATATTCGCATTGAAACAAGAGCAACCCGTACAACGGTAAAATGCGCAGGCCGGCTGGATGTCGCTTCGGCAAAAGAATTTGAAAACAAGCTTGAACCGCTGGTTCGGGAAAGCGGCAGGCAGGTCGTTCTGGATTTTGCCAATCTGGAATACATATCCAGTGCCGGTATCCGATCGCTTCTGTTTCTGATGAAAGCAGCCTCGGTGCGTCCCGTTTCCGGACAATCTCAAAACATGCTGCCGATACGCCTGATGCATGCCAGTCCGGCCATCCGCCAGGTGCTGGAACTTTCCGGTCTGTGGGAAACCTTTTCATCCGGATTCCGTAAAACATCCGGCAAAGCGGCGACTTCGGGAAGAACAAGTGCCGAAATTTTACCTATGCTGCGCGACGCTTTTCCTTCACCGGTTTCCAGCGCGGATGCCGACGCGAAATTTGTCGCCTCCGTCGCCGACGGACTGAAGCAAATCGACAAACTCAAAACCGGACGCCCCTATCTGGGATTACGCGATCCGATTGATTACAGTCACGCGCGGTCGCAGCACGTTCCGGAAAAAATGTCGGGAGTAGCGGAAACCGTCGCCTCCATCGCCGAATACATGCAGGGCGGTTTCATCTGGAGCCATCCACGAACACAGGAAAACGTCGTTCCGCCGACCACCATCCCGGCCATCATCGGCAATCTCTTTGGCGCGATTTACAACCCCAATATCATCTGGGATGAATACAGCTATCGTGTCGGCCTGGCTGAAATTGAGACGGCGGCCATGTGCGCCTCGCTGGTCGGTTACGATTCGGAACAGTCCGCGGGTTTCTGCACGTTCGGCGGTACCGGCACGATTCTTTATGGCGTCAAACTCGGCATTGAAAAAGCTTCACCGGGAACCTTCAGCCATGGCGTAAGCGAGCCTCTGAAACTGGTGGCTTCTTCGGCCGCCCATTATGCCAAGCTCAATGTGCTGGGCTGGCTGGGCCTGGGAACGGACAATCTTGTTGCGGTCCCGACCGACGCCGACAATTCCATGGATCTCGTTGCGCTGGAAAAAAGCCTGCGGGGTATTCTGGATCGGGGAGAAAAAATCGCCGCGATCATCGCCACCATGGGCACCACCGACGCTTTCGGTATTGACAATCTTCAGTATATCGCCGGTCTGCGCGATCGTCTGGCCGAAGAATACAAGCTTTCCTACCTGCCCCACATTCATGCCGACGCCGTCATCGGCTGGGCATGGTCGGTCTTTAACGACTATGATTTCGACACAAACCCGCTGGGCTTCAACGCCCGCGCACTGCGCTGCCTCTGGGACACGCAGGTCAACATGAGCGCTCTTTCGCGCGCCGACTCTGTCGGGCTCGATTTTCATAAAACCGGTTTCGGCCCTTACGTTTCGAGTATGATTCTGTGTAAAAACAAGGAAGATCTGAGTCGCATCAGCCGTGACACCGGCCTCATGCCTTACCTGTTTCAGTTCGGCAATTATCACCCCGGAGTCTTCACCCTCGAGACATCGAGGGCCGGCGGCTCGGTAATGGCCGCCCTGGCCAATTTGAAAATGTTCGGAAAGGAGGGCTACCGGGCGTTGCTGGGACATCTGGTAACCATGTCCGAAGTACTGCGCCGAAAACTGGACGAGCATCCATCCATGTGCCAGGTGAACGACTATAATTACGGACCGGTGACGCTGTTTCGGGCCTACCCGGACGGAATGGACGCCAAGGCGATCTTTTCCGACGAACTCAACAACCCCCAGGCCGCGGAAATCCTGAGGCGCGGCAATGCCTACAACGAAAAACTGTTTGAGGAGCTGCATCGGCAGATGGAACAGGAAGACGGCTTTGCCCTTTCGCTGACCAGCCATTACAGGACCGCCGCCTGTGGTGAACCGGTCGTGGCCATCAAGTCATTCGTCATGTCGCCGTTTGTGGAAGAGGAGCATATGCAGGCGCTGATCGGCTGCATCGAAAAAGCACGCCAGGCCGTCAGCTACTACGCCGCGGATTTATAAAAATCATGTCTTGCTTCATTTGCGGTCAGGTTACATGGGCGAAGACGTTTCATCGTATTCGGAATCGGCAAAGGTAAGAAACGTTTTGACGGTATCTTCCCATGCTTTTTCCTTGGCGAGGGTGTAACTGGCGATCATTTCCTCGTCATGACCTTCCACAAACAGCTGAAGACGACCCGATGATTCCAGGTCTTCGTACATCAGCGGGGCCTGTGTTTTTAACGCCTGCCGGATCATTTTCAGGCGGTGTTCTCTCTGATTTTCATCGGCCGGATCATTCATGTATGCAATCTCCTGATAATGACCGATTTTTACCGGTGACTCTTTAACTGTTCCGACAGCTTGATTTCCGTTGCTTCCAGATGCTTGATCTGTTTGACAAGCTGCGATTCCTTGGATTCCAGCACCCGGATCTTGCTCTGATGGGAACTGGGAAGATCTTTCCATTTGAACTGCAAAGACCGGATCTGGTCGGACAATTTGACTTCATCGGCGTACAATCTTTGAATCTGGCCGTCAAGCCTTTCGCGGTCAGACAGCAAATCTTTGTGCTGTCTGACATCAAATTTGCCCTGCTTCATCTCCAGCTTGACCTGGTTTACCAGTTTCATCTGATTGGTTTGTGTAATTTTGATCTCGTCGGCGAGTCTCGTCTGGAAGGAGCTGATTCTGTCCCAGTCCGCAGACATGGAGGCTCTCTGGTCAGCCGCTTCTTTGTTCACCGGCGCTTTGCGTTCCGCCGCGATC
Source organism: Smithellaceae bacterium (assembly GCA_963682015.1). Classification (GTDB taxonomy): domain Bacteria; phylum Desulfobacterota; class Syntrophia; order Syntrophales; family Smithellaceae; genus UBA8904. The sequence goes on from OY820932.1 coordinate 2,359,021, forward strand.
AGATCGGTCACACAGACACCCAGTGAAGTCCCCAGAGAGGCGACAACCGTGGCAATGCTAATTGCCTTTTGAACGGATCTTGTTTCCGAAACTTTTCTCCGCGATTCTTTTTGCTCTTTTTTCTTCATTTTTCACCCTCCTCCTCGTGGAATTCGCCCAGGCTTCAATCGCCTGGATATGGACGGATATTTTGCCGGTTATGTTTTGGGGAACCTGCATACGCATCTTTTCACAGAAGACCTCAACAATGGCGTCCACATCAGCAAGACCGATATCACTTACACCGTCTTCCTCGGCGGACTTTTGCAGAATATAGTGAACGGTATCGCGTTTTTCAGGATCAGCCGCTTCTTCCTCCAGAATCAGAAACAGTCTGCTCAAAAGATTCAGATAACGATCGGCTGCATCCATATAAGGAAGCGCGCCCTGGGATTTGATATACGATGCAATCAGCCCTTCTTCACCATAGACGCCTTTACACTTTTCATCCGGTTCGATTTCCGAAAAGCTTTCCCTGCCGGTGGCGAAGACGTGGCGGCCCAGCGGGTAAAGACGGCAAACCAGCGGGCGGGCGGAATGAACACCGCAGCCCTGCGGTTTGAGAAAAACACAGGTTCCGGCTTCGTTCCAACCCAGGACCGTTCCATTATTGCGGGTATAGCGCTTAATAAAGTCTGCCGTGGACAAGCGCAGGTTTCGAGCCAGACGCGCAATTTCATAAGGATTCACCTGAATTTTCTTATGCCGGCAACACTGGCTGCACCTGTGGCAGGAAAAAGAAAAAGGGACTTCTCGATGCAGGCCTGTTCGGCGCAAAGGCAGTTTCATAACTTTATTCTTGAACTACATTTAGTTGGGTAAAGTGTAGAGCAAGCATCCGGCTAAGTCAACGGAAGAAAAATTTAAAACCATGGCCATTACGCCCTATTCAGATCGCCTTGACTTTTATCCGTAAAAGCCTCAAAAAAGAAAAGGCCGTGTTTCAAAAGATCGTAAGCGCTTAACAAAGGAGGTTGACTTCATGTCGAAATTACTGGAAATGCTTGGCTGCCGTTATCCCATTATCCAGGGACCAATCGGGATGTTCAACAATCCCGAAATGGTTGCCGCCGTGTGCGAGGCGGGAGGTTACGGAATGCTGGCTGTCGGTTTTATCAACGAAGCGGACACGGTCCGGAAACTGATTGACGATGTGCGGAAACTGACGGACAAGCCGTTCGGCGCCAACATCGTCCTGATGAATCCGAACAGCGGCGAATTTCTGAAAATTCTGGCGGACGCGGGTGTCAAAACGGTTACGACTTCCGTGGGCTCCCCCAGAGACATCTATCCGATCATTCATGATCTGGGCATGAAAGGCATTCATGTGGTTCTGGCGCTGGCACACGCCGTAAGCGCCGTCAAATCCGGTGTGGACGGCTTGGTGGTGGTTGGCTCGGAAGCAGGCGGGCTCCGGTCAACAGGTTCCGAATCATCGACAATGGTCCTGGTTCCGCTGGTGGCGGATGCCGTAAACGTCCCGATTGTCGCCGCGGGAGGTATTGCGGACTCCCGGGGATACAGAGCCGCCATGGCCTTGGGCGCCATGGGCGTTCAGATCGGCACCCGGTTCCTGGCTTCCACGGAGAGTCCGGCCAGCACTGAGTGGAAAAAAGCCATCACGGAATGCCCGGACGGCGGCACGGATCTGATTCCGCTGGAAAACGGGAGACTGGCGCAAAGGGTAATCATCACACCCTGGATCAGGGAAAAGATGGCCGACCCGGAGGTGAAAAACCTGACTGCTCTCCTGGATCGCAATCCCGACGCTACAGGCAACTATGAAAGGGCGGCGTTCGGCGCCGGTCAGGTAAGCGCGCTGATCAGGAACATCAGACCGATTAAAGAAATTATCACCGAGATGGTGTCCTGAATAATTAATGACTCAGTCTGTCGAGAGATGGGGAATCCTTGATTCCCCAAATCAATGCCGTAACCAAGAGCAGGGAACGGTTTGAAACCGTTCCCTGCAAATACGGTAATCATTTTTCTTTTTTGACCTTTTGCAGCATATCCCCCGCGCCCTGCTGAAAGGCCTGCAGGTACGCCTGCTGCGTGGATGACTCGAAAAGCAGCCCGACGTCGGAAGAGTAATTCACGGCAATGTTGATGGCCCTCTTGCAGCCGATGACGGGATCGCCGTTTTTTACGATTTCCTGGGCCATTTTCAACGTTTCTTCCATCAGCTTCGCCTTGGGATAAACATGCTCGATTAGTCCGATCCTTAAGGCTTCCTGGGCATCAATTTTTCGGCCGGTATAGATCAGTTCCTTGGCTTTACCGACACCCACGATTCTGGGCAACCGCTGCGTTCCGCCACCGTCCGGAATAATCCCGAGCTGCACTTCGGGAATGGAAAACTGAGCTGTTTCATCCGCCAGACGGATATCGCAGCCGAGAGCCAGTTCCAGACCCGCGCCGAAACAAAATCCGTTGATGGCCGCGATCACCGGCACCGGAAGCTTTTCATATGCCGTAAAGCAATCGCGGTAAATTTGGATGTGCCCGAACCGGTCGTGCCTTTTGACGTTACTGGAAAAATCTTCACCCGCCGCGATCATTTTCAAATCAATCCCCGCGCAGAAGGACTGATCCCCGGCGCCGGTGAGGATCACCACGCTGACGGCCGGATCATTCAGAATATGATTGGCGGCTTCATAAAGTCCCTTGAGGATACCGCCGTTAAAGGCGTTTCTCGCCGCAGGGCGATTGAGGGTAACTGTGGCAATTTTCTCTTTGATATCCAGCAGGACATCGGAATACGTAAACATGGTTTCCTCCTTATAATGACAAAAATTTTGTTATTGGCTTTTAATTTCAGGCAAACCTCCGGCAATATTTCGTGAAATGCGCCAGAGCGCCGACGGCTCTTTCAAACGACGGAAAGGCCGGAATCCCCGCCTCGCAAAAATGGCTTCTTAATGCCGAACCTTTCCGGATTAATTCCGGATCGCCGCCGTCATAGTCCACCGTAAAAACGGTAGGCTTTGCCTGCCTGTGTGTTTTAATGAATTGAGCGATTTCGGAAACGGAGTCAGGAATCTCCGGGCTGTGAAAAGCAAGCCTGGGAATCAGACGGTCGACGATCACCAGGGAAATATTGGGATCTTTGTATGCCATATCCAGCACTTCAAAAAGAAGCTCCGGCATGAGAAAGGCCGCCCAGTAATCGAGCGGATTTCCGGCAATGCTGCCGGCCACGGGCACGAGGGGACGGATTCTGTTCATACCGGCCTCGGAGAGAACCGGCACATCAAGACCGGCGCGAATGCAGGTGTCGGAAAAAATCACACTGTTGCCGCCGCCCCCGCCGACGATGAACACGCCTTTCCCTGTTGTTTTCGGCAACAGCGAAAAAACCAGGCAGGCATCGACCCATTCATTCATACCGGCAACGGGCACAACTCCGGTCTGCTCGAAAAAAGTCTTCCACATCTTTTGATCACCGGCCATGCGCCCTGTGTGGGATTCGACTGTTGCGGCGCCGCGCGGGGATTGGCCGCCCTTGAGCATGATGACGGGTTTGCGGGGTGAGACGTCCCGGGCCAGATCAAACAAGCGCCGGCCGTCGCGAATGCTTTCCAGATAAACGGCAATCAGGTGGATATCATCATCCGATGCCATGAACTCCAGGAAATCCGGGCTGTCCAGCACACAGGCATTGCCGATGCTGGCCGCCTTGCTGATCCCCAAACCCAGAGAGCAAACATATTCCGTGAATCTCTGCGTAATCCCACCGCTCTGGGAAATCACGCCCAGGCTGCCGTCACGCCCGGGAATCGCGCCCCAGGCTGTCATATGAACGGACGGGCAGTAAGGCCCCATGCAGTTAGGCCCGATGATCAGGAGATTACGTTCGCGGGCGATGGCGGCAACTTCCTTTTCCAGGTTACGGCCTTCTTCCGTCCCGATCTCACTGAATCCGGCGGTAAGCACGTGAATGTGCCGGGCGCCCCGTCGGGCGCATTCTTCAAGCGCCGCGGGCACCAGATCGGCCCGCACGGCGATCATCACCAGATCCGGAATTTCCGGAAGAGACGCAAGCGTCGGGTAGGCTTTCGCACCCAGCACTTCTTCTGCTTTCGGATTGATCGGATAGAGTCGCCCCTGATATCCGGCGTCTAAATAGCGTTTAAGAAAGCTGGTCCCGCCAAAGGTCATCGATTCGCGCGAGACACCGATAATGGCGATGCTTTCCGGTTTGAAAAATCGGCCTAATTCCCGGACGATATGATGAATCATGGATGTTATCCTTTACTCGGTTTCGTAACAGGACAGGATTTCTCCAAAGTACAGCGTATGATAATCTTTCTGCGGATACATGGCCCGGTCATAACTTTGATCCAGAAAAGTCGGATCCATGGCGGACTTAAAAACAATTTTGCATTCCAGATGAATCCCGGGCACCTCGATGATCGGCGAGGCAACCTTCTGCCCTCCGGCTGTTTTCAGATTGCACTCCTTGAACTTGTCCACATCGCGGCCGGATTTTGTTCCGCAAAAAGTTGTTTCCTTGAGCATATCCCCGGAAGGGATCGTCACGGTAAAGTCAGCTGCCTTTTCGATGATTCCAAACGTATAACGGGTAGGCCGTACAGCCACCATCATAATCGGCTTCTGCCAGATAAAGCCGAAAGTGGCCCAGCCGATGGTCATGGTGTTCAGGCCCGCCGCGGCTTTCACGGTCAGGAAAGCCCCCCGTTTGATCTTGCGCACGACCTCATCGGCAATGCTCATGTATTTTAATTCTTTCATCCTGATCTCCTTTGAGTGTAATCAAAATGGTCATTTCGACCCCCGCATACGCGGGGTTTCATTCCGGGAGAAATCCATGTCCCGAACGATCTTTGGATTTCTCAGTCGTAGAAACTCCTCTGAAATGACACAGCAACGGTGACATAACACTAGGCAACACTTGCCGGATCGCCCGTGTCGATCTCCACGACAATTTCCTTGTGCAGGCGCCGTTTGATTTCTCCAAAGATGTCCCGGTTCTTTTGAAACGTTTTGGCAAACGCCAGCGATTCCGCCATCAGTTCCTCCAGATTGGCGCAGGCCTTCACAATAACGTGGTGCTTTTCCATCTCCGCCGCGCCGTAGCGGTTGCCGGTCAGCTGCATTTCAATAAGCTTGTACATCGGAACGGCTTTTTTCAGAAACGCGTTCATACCGTAGCGAAACGGTATCCCGAGGTTGACTTCCGGAAAGCAGAAAAATCCCTTGTCGGAACGCATGAAGCGGAAATCACAAGCGCAGGACAGTATCGAGCCGTTACCGAACGCATGACCGTTGATCGCCGCGATCGTCGGAATGGGCATGGTGAGCAGCTTTTTAAACACTTCATTCATGCCCGCAATAAAATCGTCCACCGGCTTGTAGTCTTTGGCCTGAAGTTTATTCATAATCCATTCGACGTCGATTCCTTGTGAGAAATTCTTTTCGTCGCTGGATGTAAGAATCAGCGCCCTGATCGACGGGTCCGCGATGATCTCATCGAGCAGCGCGTTGAACTCCTGCGAAAAAACAAGGTTTTGACGGTTTTCGCCGTTGGTAAAGGTCAGGATGGCCACATCGTCCTTTTTCGTCCAGTTCATAACAGCCATAAATTTTGCCTCCAGATATTTTGCCAAACCATAATGACCTGAAGCCGGGAGGTCAAGAAATAATCGCGGCAATGTAATTCATTTCAGGGAAGAAAAAATGCCGGCATCTCTTGTTTTCGATGTAAGATTTCGAAAATATAACTTATTCGTCAAAAACAGATATGATTTTATGAAAGGATACGTCGCAGTTTTTGCGCAAAGCCGCGGGGGAACACTTCAACGCAGACGGCCGCTATTGGTAGCGTTATCTTTACCCGCTTCTTTTCTTGCAGCCTTAGAAATCTTTAAAATTGCTTTCCCTCTCATCAAATGGAATGATCTTTTCAGGAAGGGCAACATTTTTTGCTCCTGAGGGTTTCGATTTTGCGGTAAAGATCTTTTTCTCCGGTTTTTGCGATTTTGCCTCAATGGTTTTTTGCATACTTCTTAAAGATCTTACCTCTTTATCATGCACCTCGATTTTGGCCTGAACTTCTTTCTCCCGGGCGTCTTCTGCAGCGGATTTCTTCCCTTTGATTAAACGTGTAAGCTTTGCTACAGTCAATGCCAGTTTTTCAGTATTTTCAACCATTTCTAACGTTGCCGCCGCCATTTCCTCGGAAGATGCGGCCACATGTTGCGTGGCAGAGTCCATTTTAAGTACTGACTCATTAATTAACTCTACACCTTTTGATTGTTCTGCTGAGGCAGCCTGAATTCCTCCCATCAGACTGCTTACCTTTTCGGTCTTTGATGATGTCTCGAAAAAAATCTGACTTGTTGTTTCAACAAGAGAAACTCCCGTCTGAATTTTTTTGGCGTTATTTTCTATCATTTCCGTCGTATTTTTTGCCGCCTCAGCCGATCTCATGGCGAGATTGCGAACTTCATCAGCAACTACGGCAAATCCTGCGCCTGCTTCACCGGCTCTGGCCGCCTCAACAGCGGCATTGAGGGCCAGAAGGTTCGTCTGGAAAGCAATCTCGTCGATTGTTCTGACGATTTTTTGTGTTTCGCGGCTGGCCTCGTCTATTTCTTTCATGGAATCAATTAATTGCTTCATAGAATCGTTTGCTTTTTTAATCAGGGATGTCACGACGGTCATAATTTCATTGGCGACAGTCGTGTTATCGGCATTTTGTTTGGCCATTGAAGATATTTCTTCGATCGTTGAAGACGTGGTTTGCACGGCCGATGTGCTTTTTGTGGCATCATCGGCCAGTGCTTTCGCGGCTGCCGAAACACCATCGGAAGCATCGGTCATCGTAGCTGCGCTCTCGTCAATATCTGAAGCCATCTGTTGCAATGCTTGAGATATGGCTGTGGAAATGGTCCAAAAAACTACCAGACCGATCACTCCAAGCAACGCAAACAAAACCAGCAGCAAAAAAGAAAAGTGAGTGGCAACTGTACGCGGAATTCCCGTAAACAACATCCCGACAACTTTGCCATTCTTATCTGTTGCCGGTCTGTATACCGTCTGCATCTTGGTCCCAACAACATCAGCAACATTGTTAAAAACTCTGCTTTCCGAGACTGTCTCCCATACCCCCGGCATGGCTGCCACTCCTATCGGCCGGGTACCGTCGGCTTTAACAACGCTGGTTGATTGTCGTTTGTTTTTATTGAAAAGCGTATATTTAGCTCCGGTGACATTCGTTAGCTGGTCAAAGAATTTGTTGTCGATTTCCTTGCCGCCTTTCAAGAGACGATCACCGACAATTTCCCAGTCACCCGGGTAATATACATCAAGAAAAATCTTCATTTGTTTGCTGTCCGATTGCAGCTTCTCTAAAATCATGGGCTCTACAATGTATCCTTTTACGGCAACATTTATTACTCCCATGATAACAATAAGGATCACGCAAAACGCCACACTGATTTTACTTCTTAATGATAAGGCTTTTAAAAATTTCATTTAATTTTCCTTTCCATAAAAAACAAGTTCACATGGGCAGGGCAGAACCCCAGCCTTTTCTCTTATTGCCATAAGGTTACTCCCCTGCCGGAACACAAGAAATCGTAAAACATGGTTTTGTGAAAATCAGATGTCGCAATGACGATACTCGTCTGTTACATCATTATCGGCAGGAATTTAAAGACCTTTAGTGTTGAAACAACTGGCGGACAGAAAAAACGCGGTCATGTCGTGTCTGACAGAGCGTCTAGCTCTTTCAGAAGGTTTTTTTTAATGTTTATACCAGGATGGTCAAATATCATTGACAGGCAAACAGGCAAAATCACAAGAAGAAGCAAATTATGACGGACCATCTTCTGGAATCCCGAAACACCTGTAAACCGATTGGAATCGAAACCGGAATACTTATGGTGTAGTGTTTACAACCTTGCCTGAGCATGACGATACGGTTGTCATGTACAAAGCACATCCTGTTTTACAGGCGTCAAGATTGGATGACGTGGATGGGTAGTATTCACCACATTGGGCTCTGCAGGATACCATAGCGGCATTGAATGTCTGAGAACAGGTTGACGGACATCCTGTAGCACTGACCACTGAAGGCTTGAGAAATAAATATGAAAACGAGACTAAACAAAAAACCACAATGATAATTCCGGCAATCCACAATTTCTTTTTCATCGTTTCCCCCTGGATGGCTGAATTAAAGCGTCAAGAGTATCTCTAGAATAAAAATGGCGGAAGTGCATGGGAATCGAACCCACCTGGGACGGTTCTAGCGCCCCACACCGGATTTGAAGTCCGGGAGGCCCACCAGTGACCTTGGCACTTCCTCTGGTGAGATTTCGGCAAACTTTATCTTTAAAGGGGGCAGGCTGTCAATGCACAAATATTTTTTCAAAGGATTACGAAAGGATGTCCAGCAACGTCTGCTGCATTTCATCGGCGGTTTTAATCGTAATCACATTGGCTTCGAAGGCATACCGGGTCACCATCTGATCGACCATCTCTCCAGCCAGATCCACGTTGGACGATTCGATCTGTTTCCCGGTTTGTTCATCGATTCCCAAAGGAAAACCGGGAAGGTTGACCTGGGTGAGCGTCACCGAGACGCCTCCCTCGGACGCCTGCTGCATGTTCACTCGGCTCTTTTTGAAGCCGTCCGTATTGACATTGGCGATATTGTTGGCGTTTACTGCCAGTTTGGTTTCGGAGGCCCGGAGGCCCGAAAGCGCGATTCCTATTGCCGATGACATGTAATCCTCCCTGTCTCCTTTTGTATCATCGGAAACAGGATGGAAAAACTTGAAGGTCAATTCAATTGCAGCAAATCTTCCGGGTTGTCAAACAGGTGGTCGGGCCGGGAAGAGGCCATTAATTCCTTGCTGTGCCAGCCCCAGGTGACACCCACGGTTTTAACGCCTGCCTCTTTTCCTTCCTTGATGTCGCCGGTTGTGTCTCCAATGTAATAAATATCTTCCAGAGTTGCATGATATTTTTGAATCACGTGAAGAATCTTTTCCTTTTTGCTGAACATAAAATCGGAACCCAGAATATCGTCAAATATCCGTTCGAAATCATACAGGCGCAAAGCTTCCCGAATAGTCGGCGTATCATTGGAGGAAATGACCACCATGGGGTGATTCTTTTTGAGTTCCCTGAGCACCGGCCGGATGGCGTCAAACGGCTTCATGTCGGCATAATTGACTTTGGCGAGAATGTCCACGGAGGCGGCCACAAACTTATCCATATTGACGCCTTTTTCAGTCAGAGACGAATAAAAGTTGCCTTCAAACAGTTCAAGAAATTCTTCCCGGCCGCGCGTGAGCGGCTGGCCGATCACGTTCAGACAATCGGTAACCGTTTTTTCATAGACGTCAAGTGAATCCACCAGAACACCGTCAAAATCAAAAAGCAGCAGCTTCATATTTTTCATTTTTCCTTCAAGGTTTCTTTAGATCTCTATTTTGTGCTTTATCTCATGGGTTCCGGTACCTTCTCCAGAACAAGGGGTTGTAACCCCTTGTTCCCGTATCTGGTACCGTCAACCAGGATCAATTTTGTCATTTATGATCATATGGATTTTGTGAGATGTTTGATCTTTTTGGCGTCAGGCCTGGCAATCACGCCTTTTTCCGTAATAATGGCCGTGATCAGGCTGGCAGGCGTCACATCAAAAGCCGGATTGTAAACCTTCATATCTTTCGGCGCGGACTGCGCGCCCCGGAAAGTCGTCACTTCACCGGCCTGCCTTTCTTCGATGGGAATTTCCGCACCGGTCTTCAATGAAAAATCAAATGTGGAAAGAGGAGCGGCAACATAAAAGGGTACCCGGTGAGCACAAGCCAGAACGGCCAACGCATAAGTGCCGATTTTATTGGCTGCATCGCCGTTGGCCGCAATCCGGTCCGCTCCGACAATGACCTTGTCGATCTTTCTCTGTGACATCAGGAAGCCCGCCATGTTGTCGCAGATGAGCGTGGCGGGAATTTTTTCTTTTTTCATTTCCCAGGCGGTGAGCCTCGCTCCCTGCAGAACCGGCCGTGTTTCATCCACATAGATATGCAGTTTTTTGCCCTGCGCGAAAGCGGCCCGGATGACGCCCAGCGCCGTGCCATAGCCGGCGGTCGCCAGCGCCCCGGCATTGCAGTGCGTGAGGACATTATCACCATCGGAAAAAAGCGCACTGCCTTGTTGGCCCATTTGCCGGTTGATCTTGATATCTTCGGAACAAATGCGCCTGGCTTCTTTGACCAGTTCGCCTGCCGGACTTTTCTTTCCGGCGGCAAGCGTCTCATCCAGATGTTTTTTCATCCGTTCGAGCGCCCAGAAAAGATTGCGGGCGGTGGGTCTTGCCGCGGCGATTTCATCGCAGACGACATTAAATTTTTTCCGGAAGGTTTCGGCAGGCTGAGGCGGAAGAGCCAGTGCGCCCATGGCAGCGCCCATGGCAGCCGCCACTCCGATGGCGGGAGCTCCGCGCACCGTCAGATCCTTGATGGCGGCAATAACCTGCCGGTAATCCGAACAGACCACCTGCCGCTCGATCGTCGGCAGGGCGTTCTGATCGATCATCACTACGGTGTTGCTTTTCCAGAAAAGAGTCTTAATCATCCGGCCAGCATTTTCTTGAGCAGATCGTTGACAAGTTGCGGGTTGGCTTTTCCCTGCGTGGCTTTCATCACTTGACCGACAAAGAATCCGAAAATCTTTTCCTTGCCGCCCCGGTAGTCTTTGACCTGGCCTGGATTGGTCTCAATAATATCTGCGATGGTTTTCGCGAGCGCGCCTTCATCGGTGATCTGCACCAGTCCTTTTTCCTTGATGATGTCCTGAGGTGTTTTACCGGTTGAATACATGTCGGCAATTACTTCCTTGGCAATCTTGCCGCTGATGGTTCCCTCTTCGATAAGACCGATCATGTCCGCCAGTGATCTGGCGGTAATGGGGCATTCGCGAACGCTCTTCTTGTCTTCATTGAGGAACTTCATGACATCGCCCATGACCCAGTTGCTGGCAATTTTGGGTTTGCCACACAGTTTCACAACATCTTCATAATAGTAAGCCAGCGCCTTGTCGGCGGTGAGAACACCTGCGTCGTAAGCAGGAATCTGATACTCGTTGACAAACCGCTCGCGCTTGGCCTGCGGCAGTTCCGGCATTACAGAGCGGATCTCAGCCACCCAGGCTTCATCCACTACCACCGGTACCAGATCGGGATCGGGAAAATAACGGTAGTCGTGTGCTTCTTCCTTGCTGCGCATGGAGTTGGTCACGCCCTGCGCGTCGTCCCAGAGACGGGTTTCCTGAACAATTGCCTGGCCGTTTTCCACCAGATACTGCTGGCGCTTGACTTCATATTCCAGCGCGCGCTGTACATTGCGGAAGGAGTTCATGTTTTTGAGTTCCGTGCGGGTTCCGAATTCCTTCTGGCCGCGGGGCCGGATAGACACGTTGGCGTCGCAGCGGAAAGAACCTTCTTCCATGTTGCCGTCGCAGATTTCCAGATACACCAGGATTTCATGCAGACGTCGGAGATATTCGGCCGCCTCCTCCGATGAGCGAATGTCGGGTTCGCCGACAATTTCAATCAGCGGTACGCCGGTGCGGTTCAAGTCCACGTAGCTCACCGGGTTATTTTCATCATGAATCAGTTTGCCCGCATCTTCTTCCATGTGAATCCGGGTAATGCCTATCTTTTTGGGACCTTCGCCGGTATCGACCATAATATAGCCGTGTTCCGCCAGCGGATAGGCGAATTGCGATATCTGGTAGCCCTTGGGCAGATCGGGATAGAAATAATTTTTCCTTGCGAACACGTTTTGCGGATTAATGGTGCAATTGGTCGCCAGCGCCATTTTCATGGCATATTCCACAACTTTTTTATTGAGCACCGGCAAAACGCCCGGCATCCCCAGGCAAACCGGGCAGGCGTGGCTGTTGGGCGCGCCGCCGAATTTGGTGGAGCAGTTGCAGAAGATTTTTGTATCTGTTAACAGCTGGGCGTGAACCTCCAGCCCGATGATGGTTTCAAAATCCATTATAAAGCAGGCCTCCTTTTTTCTATGACAGCGCTTTTTTCATACGCCGAGGCAATTTGTAATAATTTTCCTTCTTCAAAATGACCGGCCAGAAACTGCACGCCAATCGGCAGACCGGACGAGCTGAATCCGCAGGGAACGGAAATGCCGGGGATTCCGGCCAGATTGGTCGAGATGGTGAAAACATCAGAGAGGTACATTTGCAGAGGGTCATCGGTTTTTTCGCCGATTTTAAACGCAGGAGTCGGCGTCGTGGGTGTGAGAATCACGTCGCATTTTGCAAAGGCTTCGTCAAAGTCGCGGCGAATGAGCGCGCGCACCTGCGATGCCTTGCCGTAATAAGCGTCGTAATAGCCGGCGGACAGTGAATAGGTGCCGATCATGATGCGGCGCTTGACTTCCGCACCGAATCCCTGTCTGCGGGATCGGGTGTACATTTCCGCAAGATCACGAACGTCCGTCGCCCGGAATCCGTACTTGACGCCGTCATAGCGGGCCAGGTTGGAGGATGCCTCCGCCGGAGCGATGATGTAGTAAACCGCCACGCAATATTTCGTATGCGGAAGAGAGAGATCCACGATTTGTCCGCCGCACTGTTTGACGGTCTCGATGGTTTTTTGAATGGCCGTGGACACCTCCGGATCGATTCCTTCAATAAAGTATTCTCTGGGGATGCCGATTTTCCAGCCTTTGATGTCGCGTCCGATAAATTGTTTGTAGTCGGGAACCTCCGCTTTGACCGACGTGGATTCCTTCGGATCGTAGCCGGCCAGCACGTTCATCATGATGGCGCAATCTTCCACGTCCTTGGTGAAAGGACCGATCTGGTCGAGCGATGACGCAAAAGCAATCAGGCCGAAACGCGACACGCGCCCGTAAGTGGGCTTCAGGCCGACCACGCCGCAAAGCGCCGCCGGCTGTCGAATCGAACCGCCCGTGTCGGAACCAATGGAGGCAATGCATTCATCCGCCGCTACCGCTGTGGCCGAGCCGCCACTGGAACCGCCGGGAATCCGTGTGAGATCCCAGGGATTACGCGTTGGTCCGAAATAAGATGTCTCCGTGGAAGACCCCATTGCGAATTCGTCCATATTGGCCTTGCCCACAAAAACGGCGCCCACGGCAGCAAGCTTCTCCACAACCGTCGCGTTGTAGGGCGGGACAAAGTTATGCAGAATGTGCGAACCGCACGTGGTCGGAATGCCTTTTGTGCAAACGATGTCCTTGAGGGCGATGGGAATTCCGGTTAAGACGTTGATGTCGCCTTTCTTTATATTTTCGTCGGCGTCCGCCGCCTGAATCATCGCTTCTTCTTTCATCAGACGGATATAGGAATGCACCCTTTCTTCCACAGCGTCGATGCGGGAAAAAACAGATTCGGTGATCTGCCGGGATGATACTTCGCCGCTTTTGAGCTTATCCTGCAATTCGTGAATGGTTAATGAATATAACTCCATAAACTCCTCAATCTATTTTGGTTGATACAAATTCGTGCAGCTCTATCCTGTCTGTAACGTTTGTGTGCCGCTTATTCGATGACTTTGGGAACCCGGAAAAACTCTCCGCGCGCATCCGGCGCGTTGGCCAGAGCGTTTTGGGTGCCCAGTGATTCTCGTACCCGATCCTCACGAAAGGCATTGGTTACCGCTATGGCATGGGTCATCGGCCGAACACCTCCGGTATCCAGCTCGTTGAGTTGATCGATATACAGCAGAATATCGTTGAGCTGAGTGGTAAGTTTATCCTTTTCCGCCTCCGTCACTTCCAGGCGCGCCAACTTTGCCACGTATTCAACATCTTGCTTGCTTAACTTCAAATTATTTACCTCCTAAAACACATCCCAGTAGGGCCTCATCGTATTCATCACCGATCGAATCACCGGCTTGTTTTCCTCATCGGCGTCCTGTTCCATTGCATCAAGTTTGCTGTCCGTACAACATGTCTCGTCAAACATCTCTTCCAGCATCGCTTTGGAGGACCGGACCAGCCCTGAAATATGATAACCGCCTTCCAGGACCGCCACTACCTTGCCGCCGCAGCACTCATCAGCAATATTGAGCAATACGCGTGCCATGGCGGCAAAACCCTCCGGTGTTACACGCATGTCGCCCAGCGGATCCTGATAGTAAATATCAAACCCGGCGGAAACCAGAATCAATTCCGGCTCAAAGGCCAGTGCGACCGGTTCCAGTATTCTGCGAAAGGCCGAAATGAATGTTCCGTTAACCGCTCCGTGCCGGAGCGGTACATTGATTGTATAGCCTGCGGCCTGGCCATGGCCGATATCATTAAGCCCCCCCGTACCGGGGTAGTGTGGATACTGGTGGGTGGAAAAATACAGGACACGCCGGTCGGAATAAAAAATGTTCTGCGTGCCGTTTCCGTGATGCAAATCCCAGTCAACTATCAGGATTCTTGTAAGACCGTGCTTCCTCATGGCGTGCTCGGCGCCAATCGCAATATTGTTAAAGATGCAAAACCCGGCAGAGTTGCTGCGATCCGCGTGGTGTCCGGGCGGACGCACAAAAGCAAATGCGTTGCTCACTTCCCGCTCCATGACGGCGTCGATTGCCCTGCACATGCCGCCTGCCGCCAGCAGGGCGACGTTATAGGTATCCGCATTCGCGATGGTGTCGGAATCGAGAAACACCATGCTCTTTCCAGCCGTGTCGGCAATTTTCTGGATATGCATCGGTGTGTGAACGTAAGCAATTTCACCATAAGAGGCTTCGCGCGGCTCAATGATTTCATACTTCCACGACATGTGGGGATTGTCCAGCATCTCATAAATCGCAACCAGCCGCTCGGAACATTCCGGACCGGATACACCGTTTGCATGCAATAAGTAACGGCCGTCTTTAACAATTCCAGTTTTTCGAGACACGCGGGCCTTCTTTCGGACAACTGCTTATAGAATTGAAGTTCGTGTATCATAAATGATTTTAAAGAGCAAATGGAGCATCATTTAAAGAGAGATCAGAAGAAAAAGGAACGGGCGAGGGGTTTGCCCGAGGCACAGGCCGCAAACGTATTTGCAGTCCATCACCCTGTCCGGTTAATCTTGAAAAGCTGAGTCTCCCACGCAATTTTTTATTTGCACGGCCTTTTGTCCTCGATTACAATGTCCTCAAAGAATATCGGGAGGTCGCCATGAAAATCATTTTTTACTGTAAGAACGGTTGAACCACCTGCCGTAAAGCGAGAGAGTTTCTCTCGCAAAGAAAAATGGAAATCATCGATCGGGATTTTTTCAAAGAACCGTTCAACCGGTCTGAAATTGAAGGCCTGCTGCAGGGCAGACCGGCCTCGGAAATGTTTAACTCCCGCAGCCCCAGTTATAAAAAACTGGAACTGAATCTTAAAAAACCCGGCGACAAAGAAATGATCGACTGGATGACAAAGGAACCCCGACTGATTCGCCGACCGGTGGTCCAGATCGGTAAAAAGGTTTATTTCGGCGCAACCGATCTTGTTCTTGCCGGCATTTTCAAAGCATGAAAAGCCGAACGTCCGGATAACTGATCAAAAGGATCGGCGTCTTTGGCAAAAAGAAGATAGACGTTTCGGATGATCTAAAGATCGCAAATGGATTAACAGCGAAGAAAGATTTTTGATAAATAGCCGGTTTCGTAAAGTTCTTCTTCCTGCCCGGCGGGAAACCCATATGGCAAACCGGGTTCATCCTGTAACGGATCCCCGGAAACAGTCCAGGATGCAAGATGCGAAAAGGTGATTGAGGGAGTCTCTGCTTTTACCGCTATAATGGAAGATATATTCGGTTTCAAGGGTTTCATATTCATTTTTCTTATACCCTAAAATGCCGGAAATATCGCATCCTATTTATCAGTGCTGCATCCGCGGATTATGGAGATAGTAGCTTTACAGACTAATCGGCTCATGCTTAACATTCGCCGGAAAAGGAAGCACCGGACTGATGATTCATCACAAGCAGTAAAGATGCTTCAGATCTATCGGATTGGAAAGGAATGTTCGTGAAAAATGCAGTGCCTCCCCAGCAATTAATTCCCCTGGATCCCACGGCGGAAATATTTTTAGTCTGGGAACGTGATGGATATCCTTCGACAGGCTGGACGGCTTACCACTTTCAGGGATCGTGCGATACGGCCGCTCTTCAGACGGCCTTACAAACCACTCTTCATCTTCAGCCGGTGTTTACTTCCCACCTGGTTGTTCAGACCCGGGGGCTTCTGCAAGCCTGCTGCTGGAAACCCACAAACGAGCCCTGTCCGCTTGAAGTGTCCGATCTGCGCCATCTGGAAAAGAAACCGGATGACATGGATCAGTGGGCACAGCAGAATCTGGCACCCTATCTCCAGAAATATCGCCAGGACCTGACACATACCTTTCCCATGAGGTTTCTCCTTTTTCTTTTCCCTGAAAATTCGGGTCTCTTTGTGGTGGCCTGGCACCATTCGGCAATGGACGGAGGAGGGCTGTATGACTTTCTGCGCGAAATGCTGAGTGAATATCACCGCCTGGTGAAAGGATGTCTGCCCGAATGGTCCTCCGTGGCGGCCATGCACGCCCAGGTTGGTATGGTAGTGGATGTTCAACCACCACGCTGGAGGCCCTTTTTGAAGGAAACTTTCGCGCAAATGATTCATTATCCGCTTCTCAAGAGCACACAGCTCATCAGTTCACCCGGCGCTTCATCGGGACGCAAGATGATCCGCTATTATTATGATGATCCGCGCATGCAAAAAGCCCTGCGCGACAGAGCCAGGCGCGACGGCGGCACGGTTTCGGATCTTTGTCTTGCCGCGGCTAAACTGGCCTTACAGGAATGGAATGAAAATCATGGACGTCCCCCTGAAATCATGCACCATCTGCTTACCGTTAACCAGCGCACGCGTCAGGCCGCTTCCCGGATCGCAAACCAGACCGCACCAATCACCGGCATTCTCATTCCCAGTCGGCCTGAAGAAAGAAAAGATCCGCAGGCATTGCTTCGTCACGTCATTCGTTACCGCAGACGAGTTCTTGATGAAGGATTTGATGTGGCTATGCAGCGGTTGAGCAGCATGACGATTAAAGCAGGAAGAATCCTGCCGGTCAATATCCGCTATCAGGTTTTGCGGCCGCTGATGGATTACAGGATTTCATTTTCTCTTTCCAACGTGGGCGTTGTCTGGCCGAGGATCGAAAATGGCAAGCCAACCGGACAAACCGCCATCTACCAGATCGGCGATATGGAAATTCTGGATATTCACGCAAGCATTGGAAACACAGACGGAAATCCGCTGGCCATGACCCTCAGGACTTTCCGGGAACGGCTCAGCTTTATATTTTCCGTAAGCCTGAACCGCATTTCCGAAGAAGATGCACAGGCTTTTTGCAAACAGGTTGTAACCCGGGTAATGAGCTATTTATAGGGGAGATAAGCTTCTACCGCTTGAGTTTGATGGTGTAAACCATTCCCAGATAGCGGGTCCCATAAAAAACCGGATGGAAAAGAAACATGCCGGTTCTGCCCTCCATGAGCGGTTTCTCAAAAACGGCCGGTTTCTTTGCGGCAAGGATGTTGAGGATCGACTGATCAGCGACCGTCCGCAGCGCATGATAATCATAGTCGAGCAAACTGTTTTCCCGCGGACAGCCGAAACGGTTAATTCCTTTTTCATCCGCCCACTGTACGGAATAGATGCCGGGCGCATCTTTATAAAACTCTTCCATCAGCCGCATCGTCCTTTTTTGATCCCCGGCGGCAAGTGCCATGATCAGTGAGTTTGACGCGGCAAACGATTCCAGTTTTTTTTCCGGAGTTATCCCGGAAACAAGAATTCCCTTCCCACCCGTCGAAACATCACGCTGAACCTGAATGGACACCAGACGCCACTCGGTCCCGTAAAGCGACACGCTCTGCCAGAAGGCCTTTTTGGCAACGACAGCCGGGGAAACGTCGGTCCGGTACCGATAGACTCCACTGCCTTGAGGTCTTGCCGCTATTTGTTTTGCCAGATGAATCAAGCCGGGATAAGGCTTGTATAATTGCGAAGTAAAGAGATTCAAACCGATCTGGAAAGCATCGTTATCATAGAGCAGAAGTCCTCCTCTTTCCATCACCCAGATTTCCAGCGGAGTTCCCGCAAGCATGGGAACAAGAACGTTACCCAGCAATATTTCAGGATGAAAGAGCATGCTGACCGAACCGATCTGTTTTCCCTCGGGTGTCACAACCGGATATTCGGCATCGGCTGCCGGAAAGCCTTCCACAGCCCGGAAAACACCGCTCAAAGCCGGACGGCCGGTGGAAAGAACCCTGTTAACCTGTTCCTGGGAGGAAATGTTTTTCCCTTCAAACTGTATGTATGGAGCAGGTTCAATGGTGATCATTGTACCTTGCATATCTACTGCGGCGCAATCCACCGCATAGTCGAAGTTTTTACACAGACGGGCAAGCACCTTACGGGCTTCACTCCCGGTTAGCCCGGTTCTTCCCAGTTCCGGCGCTGCCTGGCGAAGTCCGGCATCCAGGCGATCAAATTCCACAGTCACTTTCCGTTGTGCTTCCCTGAGCAGCGGCGGCGCACTTGTTTTACATACGCCGGGAGAACCGACAATCATCGATAAAGCTAAGACAAATAAAGTCAGCAAACCGATCCTTTTTTCCATATCCTCTCCCTTCAAAGCGCTGAACAACTCACATACCATACGCGCAAAACTTTTTGCTACCTTCACCGGCGGCATAAAGAAAATTTTTACTTCGATCCGCTGGACGGCAACGGATCATCAAATCAATTTTTACATCATGGCGGATGTCTCCCCGGACATGCGCAGGAATGTGCCTTAAAATTCGTGAAGTTACACCATGAAATCGGCAATCAACCCTGTGAACTTAAGCAGGAAATTCATCAAATGTCCATTTCCGGATCAATCCGTGAAGAACCATTTACTTCCATGACGACAGTCATTGACAAGCAACCGGCAAGTCAATATAAGAACTCATCGTCCGGAAATTCATTCGGTCAGCATTCCGGCGGGAAGGTCACGATGATACAGAACTTCATATTGAATAAATATTCATACATCGTTCACCGGCGTTTTGGTCGTATCATTTTCGCGCTGATCCTTGCCGTTCTGTTTTGCGGATGCGCTTCCCAGGCCCGTCAGGTCTGCATGGAAAGACGAACGGCTTTCGATATCGGCTCCGCTTCCATGAAAATGAAAACCGCTACGGTCGACGTCTGCCGGCCGAACGTAGTTGAAATTATCGGTCAGAAAGAAATTAAAGTTCCCTTTGCGGAGAACATCCTCCATCGGCAATTCAGCCTGGAGATTCAAAACACAGGAATTGATCAGTTGCAGGCCTTGAAAAAACAGGCGCAGGGAACAGGCGCGGAAAGATTTGCCGGCGCGGCCACGGCAGCCTTTCGGGAGGCACAAAATACTCCCCTGTATCTGGAGGAAGTCAAAAATAAAACGGGAATCCCGATCCGCGTTATTTCTCAGGATGAAGAAGCGATTCTGGGGTACCAGGCAGCGGTTTCCCGGATGGGACAGGCACCGGAAAACGTGATTGTCTGGGATATCGGCGGCAATTCCATGCAGATCACCATGAAAGATTCCGGGCGCCGGTACCTTATCTATCGCGGCCTGCTGGCTTCCATTTCCTTTAAAAATCAGATTAACGAAAAAATTCATCATCAGACCGGCGCAAATAAGTCCCCCAATCCAATCGGCAAACAGAACCTGCAGGCGGCACTCACCATCGCAATGAAGACGGCGGAGGAGGTCCCGGACGAAATAAAAAAATCGATGCGCCGGGAAGCAACAGCCGTCATCGGCATCGGCGGCGTTCACAATCAAAGCCTTCGCAAGCAGACGGGAAATATCCGGGTATACCGGCAGGATGATCTTGCCTCTGCTCTGCAGACGAGGCTTGATTTAGACGATGCAGCAATCGGAGGTCATTACGCGGATACAGATGTTTCCAACCTCATCCTGGTTCTGGGTTTCATGAAAAAGCTCGATATCGGGGAAGTTCACCTGATGGATGTCAATCTGACGGATGGAATTCTCGTTGATCCTGTTTTCTGGCAATAATATTTTAAGGAGAAGATTCTATGGCGGAAGAAAAAAAAGAAACATGGTTAAACATACTGGCGACAACAACGGTCATCTTCGCTGTTTGCGCAACACTTTCCACTTTCAAAGGCGCAGGCTATTCGACAAAAGCAGTACTTTCACAAACCAAGGCAGCCGACCAGTGGGCATTTTATCAGGCCAAAAGCATTAAAGGATATCTTTATGAAAATCAGATGGAAACCATGGATCTGGAAATGAAAAAAAACAAGGGCACGTTTTCCAAATCCCTTTCCGCAGAATATGAAAAGAAGATTGAATTTTATAAACAGAAGATAAAAAAATACGGTGAGGAAAAGGCGGAAATTTCCAGGGAAGCCAAGCGACTGGAAGCAGACAGAGAGGCCGCCCAAAAGAATTCCTCGATATTCGGGATTGCCGTCATCTTTCTGCAAATCGCCATTTTGCTTTCATCCATCGCCGCCTTGCTGAAAAAAAGGGTGGTCTGGCTGGCCGGCTGCGCCTGCGGGGCTGTTGGAATTGTTTATTTCGCTAATGGGTTCTTCCTGTTTTTCTGAACCGGGAGGTTAATATGACCATTCGCATTGTTCGTCTGGGAACAGAAAGAACGCCGGATGAAGGGCCGCGAATCGGGACGGTTCGCAGGCCGCCGCGCGGCGTTCCCAAAAGCCAATACTCCACACAAAACTGGTATGATGTCTGGCTTCCCAATCTTTCTCCATCGGAAGATCTGCTCAAAGAGGCAAAAGCCGCGTCCACCGACCGGGATTGGAAAACATTTATACGGAAATACCGCGCGGAAATGAATAAGCCGGAACACCGGCACATTCTGGATATGCTTGCCGTTCTTTCGCAGGTTTCCAATTTTGCAGTTGGTTGCTACTGCGCTGAAGAAGAGCACTGCCACCGGTCGATTTTACGCGCCCTGCTGATGGAGCATGGCGCAAAGGTAGAATAACGCATATTTTCCGCACGGATGTGCTCCTTCAGAATAAATTCGCGTCAATATTAAAAGCTCACTATCTGAACGGCAGATGTGTTATAATTCGCTTAATTTAATAATAGAGAGGCCGATCATGAAACGATTCTTAGCGTACGGGGTCTGTTTGCTTTGCATCCTGTCTGCGTTTCTGGTCTTCGCGGAGATCAGATCTTTTCTGAAAGAATACACGTATCAGGCCAGTGAACTGGATAGTAAAACGTCCTGCCGCGCCATAGCTATCGAGCAGGTCAAGCGCGAACTGCTTGAAGAACTGGGGACGTACGTGGAATCCACTACTGTCGTGAAAGATTTTCAGATAGAAAAAGATGAAATCAGGACCATCTCCGCCGGCGTGGTCCAAACCAAAGTACTGGATGAAAAATGGGATGGTAAAGAATACTGGCTTAAGGCCGAAGTCAGCGCCGATCCGGATGAAGTGGCGTCCTCCATCGCCAAGGTGAGGAGTGATACAAAACTGGCGGATGAGCTCGCTGAAACTCAGCAGGAAAAAGAAAACGCCCTCAAAGAAGTGGAACGGCTTAAACAGGAACTGGCCAGCGCCCAGGCCGATCAGGAAAAGCTTGCCCAGTACAATCAAGCAGTCAACCAGATTCAGGCATCCGACTCTTTTGAACAGGGCACGGCAATGGCGGTCGCCGGCGATTACGAAGGGGCAGCCAAAGCCTACGACCGAACCATAGAACTTCGTCCAAACGACGCCAAAGCAATTTTCAACCGCAGTATCGTTTACATTTATCTGGGCGACTATCAGCGCGCAACCAGCGACCTGGATCGCGCCATGGCGATTCGTCCCGCCAATACCAATATCTATTATCAGCGTGCGGCAGCCTACAAAGATCTTCGTGAACGAAGACTGGCAACACAACCCCAGCCATCATCCTGGTTCGGTCGACCTAAACGCCCGGTCCCGCAACCTAAAGATGATCCCCTGCGGAAATACCTGGAAAAAAAGCGGACCGAGAACAATCTGGTCCGGGTAAATCCCTTTCAGCCCAGACCTCGCATCAAAAGCCAGGACCGTCCACTGCAGGTAAAACCATTGTTCCCTGGTCAGAAACTGGATCGCGACTCAAAGCGGGATCCGGCAACGCCTTATTCTGCTGAGCATAAGAATCCATTGGAACAGCAGGATCGCACCTGGCCAAGGAAAAAGCAGTTTCAGCAGCAGGATCGTTTGACCATACAGGAGCCGCAAAAACCCGTTTTGCGGGACCGGAACAAATTTATACCACCTGACGGAGGTGCAATCCAGCAGCCACCAGACCGTCCGGTACTGAAAGAGGTGCATAAACCGGCCTTGAGGGACCGTGACAAAATCACGCCTCATCAAGCTCCGAAACCTCAGGTTGTCAAACCGCATGTGGAGCCGGTGAAAAAGAAAACTCTGAAAGAACTTCAGGAAGAGCGGAAGTCCAAAAAGTCACAGGACTGATGAAAGGAAGAATGCCACTGGCGCAGGCAGGTATTCCAGCCGCCACCTTTTCACAAAAGATCCGGCTTTCATTCGGAAATTCAAAAAAAAGTCGTGCTGATTTTTTCAGCACGACTTTTTTCATCATGGCTGACTACTTACATACCCTTTGCGGCGTTCTCTATGGCTTTCCGGATCGTATCCAGCCTTTCGGTGCTCATCTTTACGGAAATGCCCATCACCAGCGTACGGCTCAGAATATCTTCCGCAAACGGAATACTCTTGCGTGAATATTTCACTTTGCCTTTGTAAGCCTTATCTTTGAACGGATACTTCTTGGAGCTGGCCGTGGAAAATGCCAGGAAGTGTTCCCAGTTGGGCACGTAATGCCACAGGTTGTTTTTATAGCAAGTGGTGTCGAGACCACCGGCGGAAAGCAGCTTCTGGAATTTGAGAGCCGCTTTTTCTTCCGGCAGATTGAGCGCCAGGAATGTTGCGGAATCCCCGTCCGGATCGGGAAGCGTTCGGAACCCTACACCCGGTACCTGTGCCAGCATATCCTTAATAGCCTGTTTGTTTTTCTTCTGCTCGGCGATGATGTAATCCAGCTTGCGCAGCTGAGCGAGCCCCAGAGCGCCCTGCAGCTCGTTCATCCGGTAATTAAAGCCCAGAATCGTGCGGCCTTCCAGCGCGCGGCTGACTTTGGGGTTATGGTCATGGCCGTGATCGGAATACCATTCCGACCGCAGATACAGTTTTTTATTGTTGGAGATCACCATGCCGCCTTCGCCGGTCGTAACGGTTTTGTAATAGTCAAAACTGAAAATGCCCATATCACCTAAACCGCCCAGCTTCTTACCTTTGAAGCTTGCACCGCAGCCCTGGGCGTTGTCTTCCAGCACCATCAGTTTGTTCCTGCGGGCTATTTTGATGATCTTGTCGATCTTTGCCGACGACCCGCACATGTGCACGGGAATGACAGCCTTGGTGTATTTGGTTTTCTTCTTTTCAATTTCATCGGGATCGAAATTGAGTGTGTCGTCGATATCGCACATTACAGGAATGGCACCCACTTCCATAACGGCTTCATAGGTCGCGAGGAAGGTAAAGGCCGGAACCAGCACTTCGTCACCGGGGCCAACATCCATCGCCGAGAGCGCCACTTTCAGTGCCGACGATCCGGAAGTTACGCCCAGCGCAAACTTCACACCGCAATATCCGGCGAATTCTTCTTCAAACTGACGAACCTTGAAAACACCTTTTCTTTCCTTGTCGAATCCGTAACGCATCAGGACGCCGGTCTCCAGCACGTCCATAACTTCCTTTATTTCTTCCTGACCGATCAGTTCAGCTCCAGCCATATTTTCCTCCTTTACATATTACAGGGAACCATCGTGACCGTTCCCCGCATTTTTTTGACAGGGTCAATATCTCTTAATACGCCTGCGCGTAAATCGCGATCATATCGTCTTTGGTCATCTTTCGGGGATTGTTTTCCAGTGGCCGGGCAACCGTTGTGGCTACATCGGCCAGGACCGGAAAGTCCTCTTCCTTCACACCAAAATCTTTAATCGAGGAAGTAATGCCGCAATCCTCAATTATCGCCTCCACTGCGTCCACTGCCAGATAAGCGGCTTCCCGCGCGGGCAGTCCTTCCACGTTTTCACCCATGGCGTCGGCAACATCGGCGAATTTATCCAGAGCGCCGGGCAGATTAAATGCCATCACCGGAGCCAGAAGAATGGTGTTGGCCAGGCCATGACCGACGCCAAACTTGCCGCCCAGCGGATAGGACAGGGAATGAACCGCAGTAACACCGGCGTTGGCCAGGCCGATGCCGGCATACAGACTGCCCAGCAGCATGCGTTCACGCGCGGCAATGTTGCGCCCGTCATGGACACAGGTGCGCAGGTTTTCGGCAATGAGCGCAATCGCTTCCAGCGAAAACATCTCGCTCATCGGCGAGGAATTAATGGAGGTATACGATTCGATGGCGTGGCACAGCGCATCGAGACCGGTATGCGCAGTGGGTGCGGGCGGCAGCGTAAGGGTCAGCTCCGGATCCAGAAGCGCAAGCTCCGGATAAAGATAGGGGCTGTTCATGCCTTCCTTCTTTTTAAGGTTTTTGCGGACAAACACAGCGGTAAAGGTTACCTCGCTGCCGGTACCGGCGGTGGTGGGAATCATGATTTTGGGAAGACCCGGCTTGGGAACCTTGTTGAGACCCAAGTAATCGGTAGCCGCACCTTTGTTGGTGGCCATAACCGCAATGGCTTTGGCTACGTCCATGGCGGACCCGCCGCCGATGCCAATCACGCTGTCGCACTTATTTTTTATCGCCAGCGCGGCGCCTTCATCGGCCAGTTCAATCTGGGGTTCCGGATCGATCTTGTCGAAGACGGTGAATTTAATGCCTTCGGAAACCAGAATGCTGGCAATTTTTTCCTGCAAACCCGTTTTTGCCAGATTTTTATCAATCACCACCAGCGGATTTTGCGAATGATGCTCTTTGACATGGCCAGCCAGTGTTAACAGCGAACCATTGCCGAAAACAATCTTTTTGGCTCCGGTAAAAGCAAAAGTTTTCCTCATGATCAACGACCTCCATCGTTAGGGGTTTCAAAGTTTATTCCATTAAGTAATTTCAAGTTTGATTCTTTCACTGCAAAAAAGGACTAAAGTCAAGTTTTTTTGTGGTTGGCATACCAGGTGAGCTGCCTCACAATGCCGCGGACAATCTTGACTTCTCTCGATGTAAGGCCGGAGCGGGAAAAAAAACGCCGCAGATCCAGCATCCAGTATTCCGGATTTTCCGAATTCAGAAAACCGATTTGCCCCAGCAGTTCCTTGATCTGCCCGTACATGCCCTCCAGCTCGGAAGACAGAGCCAGTTTGGGCGTTGCGTCCCCGTCCGCGGCCTTAGCCGTATCCGCAACAAAGATTTCGTAACAGAGAATCATCACGGCCTGTGAAAGATTGAGCGATGAAAATTCACGGGAGGTCGGTATCGTAACCACGCTGTGGCACAGGCGCAGTTGATCGTTGGCAAGCCCGGTGTCTTCGGGACCGAACAAAAGCGCAATCCGGTTTTTCTGGGAAAGGTCGACAACCTTCTGTGCGGCGGCGCGGGGAGAAACAAAAGGCCCTCGCGCCTTCCCCAGGCGGGCGGTCGTTCCCACAATATAATTGAATCCGCCAAGCGCATCCTCAATCGTATCGCAATATGTGATTGCATCCAGAACATCTGCAGCCAGGTGCGTGGAGCGCTGCTGCATCGCATCACGATCCAGACCGGTCGTTCCCGCAACCACGATACGGGTGATCCCCATATTTTTCGCCGCGCGCGCCACAGAACCGACGTTACCGGCATATTTGGGTTTGTATAAAACAATGCTGATGTTTTTTGTTTTGGCTTTCAAGATCCTTCCCTTTCCATCATTACCCTGTAAAGGCGATTGCCTCTGCAGAAAACTACGATCCGGGCCAAATGATCGGGCTAACGGCCGTCTGCCTGGCAGCCTCATGATTACATTAGCTTACCTAATGCATTTATAAATCAGCAAGGAAGGAATTGCACGAAGAATCTAGGCTACAAAGGGATTTTGACTGGCGGAAAATAGTATCCGGCAGGCAAGTCATTCGACGGCCTGCCTGCCGGATGGGTGGTTGACGTCAGATCAAGGCTATTTGCGCAACTCATAGCATTCAATCAAAGAAAAACCGCCGCAACGATCTCCGTTGCAGACCTGGCCGCTTCCGAGAATAATGGTTGGTTTCACATACTCCCACTTCCAGGTCGACGCCCCGGAAAATCCATTGTCCCGGCAGAACTTGTCCGCAGCTGGCTGGTCGCATTGCTCTCCCCAGTACAGGCAACGGTCAATCCGGTATGCACCGCGGGTGGGTTTGATGAAAACAGAGGCACCTTTACACTTGCGAAGCTCTTCGTTGCGAATGCGCCTTTCCGATTCGGCGATCGTTTGATCGACACCCAGGCACCAGTTAAAATGAGCCCTGTAATCGGATTGCCATCGATCACCCCGATAGCCGCAGCCCCTGCGCATATTTTCATCATTTTCGCCGACGGCCGCCCTGGCGTACTGATCGCAGAAGGTCGCCTTGTTGTCAGCGGGCTTACCAGCGGCCTGCTCAAATTCATAAATTACCTGCCGCACCCACCCCCCGGAAACACCATGCGCACGAATATTCACAATAAACTGTCCCTTGTATCCGTCGCGGACATAACTGTTGAAATACACCTCCACAGCATTGATCTGGTTACCCTGGAGATAATAGCGGCACTCGCCCTGGTCATTGATGCACTTGGCCCAGGCAAAGTCATTGGTTGATCCGGGACCCCAGAAGAGAGACGAGTTTGGATTCCAGCAGCCTTTGCCCGTATCCGCTTTGGACTCGGGATAAGCCACAAAGGCCAGTTCGCCCCGTTTTCCGGAAAGGAAGCTGATATCCTTGCTGAAACGCCAACGGTAAGAGGCTTTAATGGCCGGTTCACGACATCCGCGGTCTGTGGGAAAATGTTCGAGGTCAATGGAGCCGCCGCGGCTGTCGGCCTGGTTTTGGATAATTCTCACATAAGGATTAGGCTCGTTCTGTTTCCAATAAATGTTTGTCAGGCGCCAGTTCATAACTTCCTGAGCCTCGGCTGTCATATACGCAGCAGACCCAATAAATACCATAAAAACAAAAACCGGAAAGAAGGTCTTTGAAAGGTTTTTCACGCACATATTTTCCCCCCTTGATTGCAATGTATTTTAACAGATGGAAAGAATGTACTATTGATCAAACGAATAAATCAATAAGATTTGAGGCAGAACCGGACAGGGCCTGAATCTGGCGGGCATTCTCTATGAGCATATTTGCCATGGCCTGCTCGGCATCAGCATTCATTTTCATGATGCTCATGCTGATCTGTTCCTGCGTCTGAGACTGTCTCATCCCCAAGATGGCGGAGGCTATGGAAGAAATATCGTTCATAAATGATGTCCTCTTTCACTGTTCATATCGGCCGGAAGAGCGAAAACTTGAATGCGCCCCCCGTCCCAGCGAAGAAGGGAATCTTGAAGCATGTTGATCATGCTGGATTTAATCACTCAAAGGGATTGAAGATCAGCTCTCCGAAGCTGGCCGGGTCGTGGAAATTGCGTTCGGCGAGCGGCATCCAGGACGCCCAATGCGGATGCGAGGTTTCATTGCCGCATTTATAAAAATTGGCTCGCCAGATTTGTCCCGGTAAGTTTCCCAGCGGCCCGGTATATTTTTCCAGTACGTTAAAAGGAATCGCAAATTCCAGATACCACATCACCGGTTCTGAAATTTCCGGTTCCACAACCTTTAGCTGGCTGGCAAAACGCAGGATTTGCCGATCCTCCTGTGGTGCAAGAGGAATGTATTCTTTAAGACGCTCCCCGGAACGTTTCGGGTCTGTCACGTAAGACGCCAGAAGCGCACCGCCGCAGTTGAACTCAAAATTGAAATATCCCGGACTGTCCTTGGGCTGAATAAAAAGTTCAACACAGGAGTCCTTCCAGACATCGTCCTGAAAATCCGAATGAATACAGCGTACAAATTGATCATCGACTCGAAAGAGGCCAAAAATCATTCGATCGTTATAGAGCATCCTGCAGAGCGTCCGGGGCCGGTGATCACTTCCTTCCGGCCGGAAGCAATCAACACTGACGGACTCCGTCCGCCGCCAGACCGGACCATCCCAGTGCCCCCTCATTTCAGGAATCGTTTTCGTAGGTTGTATGCGGTAAGAGCGATTTTTCATTTATTATTTGCGGCGATAGCCTTTTTTTGTTATTTCCGGTTGCATGAACGCTGACATGCGGATACTGGCCTTAAAACTGGGCATTGAACTCGACGAACAACAGCTCGCCTTATTCGATCTTTATCAAAGCGAACTCATCAAGTGGAACGCCAAAACCAACCTGATTTCCGAAAAAACAACGGATGAAATTGTGACCCGTCATTTTCTGGATTCACTGACCGCCGTCAAATATATTACGCCGCCCGACGCCCGAATGGTCGATATCGGCTGTGGTGCGGGGTTCCCCGGCATACCTCTCAAAATCGCTTTGCCGTCTATACAACTTTACCTTCTGGAAACCAACCGTAAAAAGATTTCTTTCTTAAAGCACATTATCCGCTTGCTGAATCTTAAAGACACCTTTACTCTTCATGACCGAACGGAAAACATCATCCGGACCGATGACTGGCGGGAAAAATTCGATATTGCGATATCGCGGGCTGCTCTGAAATTGCCTGATTTGATGTCTCTGGGCAATTATTTTCTTGCCCCCGGAGGACTGTTGATAACTTTAAAAGGCCCGGCGGTTGCCGATGAGCTTCAAGAAGCCCTCTCCACAGGAATTTCATCAAAAATATATCAAGTATATCAGCATGATATAAATATATCTTTTTTAGGTCCACCTCGTAAAATTATTATCGCCCAAAAGACAAAATAAAGTAAAAAACCCTTCTAAAAAACCCTTTTTTATGTTAGTCCACAGCAAGGTTTTTCCAATGAATTTTTGCGAAAGACTTACACATAAATAATGAATAAAATCATATGTATCGCAAATCAAAAAGGTGGCGTCGGCAAAACGACGACAGCCATTAATTTGTCCGCTTCGCTGGCTGCGGTTGATAAGAAAATTTTACTCATTGATGCAGACTCACAGGGGAACTCAACCAGCGGACTGGGCATTGATCGGACGCAGTATGAACAGGCAAATTTTTATCATGCCATGATCGGTCGGATTCCGCTGGATTCAGTGATCATTCGGACGGCTCTTCCCAATCTGGACATCGTTCCATCCAATCAGGATCTGATTGGTCTGGAAGTCGAATTTGTAAACCTGGAAGACCGTGAAATTCGTTTGAAGAAGTTGCTCCAGGGGCTGGACAAGCCTTATGATTACGTCGTTATCGACTGTCCGCCTTCTTTAGGGTTTATGACGGTGAACGCGCTGGTTGCGTCAAATTCGTTAATTGTTCCTTTGCAGTGCGAGTACTACGCCATGGAAGGCCTGGGGTATTTGCTTAACACTGTAAAATTGGTTAAAGCTAAATTAAATCCAGATCTTGCTCTTGGCGGTATATTACTGACCATGTTCGATCCGCGCAATTCGCTGGCCCATCGTGTAACGGAAGATGTGCGTAAACATCTGGGCAACAAGGTTTTTAAAACCATTATTCCGCGCAATGTTCGGCTTTCGGAAAGTCCAAGTCACGGATTACCCGTTATTCTCTATGATATAAAGTCTCGCGGGGCAATTGCTTATATGGATCTGGCAGAGGAAATTCTTCGGGGGGATATGTAGATGGCGCAAAAAAAAGACGCGCTGGGCAAGGGCCTTGGCGCAATTTTTACGGACCTGCTCGATAATGAACCAGGAAAGAAAACGGCAATTAATACTTGTGGTATTGAAGAGTTACACCCGAACCCTTACCAGCCCCGTAAGAACTTCAAAGACGAAGATCAAAAAAAACTGGTCGCGTCGGTTAAGCAAAAAGGGATTATTCAACCGATTGTCGTACGGAAGGTTGATTCCGGCTACGAAATTATTGCGGGAGAAAGACGCTGGCGTGCCGCGCAGGCGGCAGGCCTCAAAGATGTTCCTATTGTCATCCGGAAAGCCTCGGATATGGAGGCCGCTGAAATATCTCTGATTGAAAACCTGCTGCGCGAAGAACTCAATCCTCTGGAAGAGGCTGACGCTTACGTAACTCTGATGGAAAAATTCAGTCTTTCGCAGGAAGAAATATCAACACAGGTCGGGAAAGACCGTTCAACGATTACCAACACCATCAGGCTTTTGAAATTACCGACCCAGGCAAAAACAGCCCTGGTAGACCAAAAAATCACTTCCGGCCATGCCCGATGTCTTCTGGCCCTTGCCTCTCAGGAAGAACAAATTGCGGCATTGAATATGATATTAAAAAGGGGCTTCAATGTCCGGGAAACGGAAAGGCTGATTAATAAGCTGAAACAAAAACCAGAAGAGAAAAAAAACAATGTTGTTAGGGACCG
Organism: Smithellaceae bacterium; assembly: GCA_963682015.1. Lineage (GTDB taxonomy): Bacteria > Desulfobacterota > Syntrophia > Syntrophales > Smithellaceae > UBA8904. Next base: position 2,389,635 of record OY820932.1, read on the forward strand.
TTTTATGGTGGATCTGGAAAAACAATTAACGACAAAATGCATGGCCCGGGTTCAACTTAAGGGCTCAGCAAAAAAAGGGGCCATTGAAATTACATACAACTCTCTGGATGAATTGAATCGTCTGACGAGATATCTGCTGGATGAATTATAAAAGCTATAAAGTTATCAACAGTTGTTGATAATGCTGTTTATAAAAGGTTGATCATGGAATCTGTTTGGGACAAAGCGGTTAAAATTATTCAGGAAAAAGTATCAAAACAAAATTTTGATACCTGGATAAAACCGATTAAAATCATGGCGATGGAAGATAAATGCGTCCAGTTGGCCGTCCCCAACAGATTTTTTAAAGACTGGTTAATGGATAATTATCTATCCATGATTAAAAACACACTGCAAAGCGTGGTTGGAATCAGCGTGGATATTGAATTTATCATCAATAAAGAAAAGGAAAAAAAACCGGACATTCCGGTCCTGCTTTTTGAACAGGGACAAAACCAGCACGGAACCGCTCCCTCGGCAAGAAATAAAAATATTTCCTTTTTAAACAGTAATTATACTTTCGACCGTTTTGTTGTCGGTCAATCCAATCAGTTTGCCCATGCCGCATCCATTGCTGTGGCCAAGCAGCCGGCAAGAAACTATAATCCTTTATTTATTTATGGGGGTTCCGGACTGGGAAAAACTCATTTACTGAACGCTATTGGCTTGATGACAACTGCTTCCCATCCGGATATGAATGTGATGTATGTATCAGCAGAAGCCTTCATGAATGAAATGATTAATTCCATCCGTTACGACCGGATGCCTAAATTTCGTGAAAAATACCGGAATATCGGGTGCCTGCTAATTGACGATATCCAGTTTCTTGCCGGTAAAGACCGCACTCAGGAAGAATTTTTTCACACGTTCAATACCTTGCACGATTCCGGAAAACAGATCGTGGTCACATCAGATAAATTTCCTAAAGATATACCCAATCTGGAGGGAAGACTTCGATCCCGTTTCGAATGGGGATTAATTGCCGACATTCAACCTCCGGAAATCGAAACAAAAATCGCGATCATCGAAAAGAAGATGCAGGAAAGCAAAATAGATTTGTCTCCGGCGGTGGCTCAGTATATTGCCTCGCATGTGGAATCCAACATCCGTGAACTGGAGGGTTTCCTTGTACGCGTTTCCGCTTATTCATCTCTTACCAATCGGGAAATTGATCTGGATCTTGTTAAAGAAGTTTTGAAAAAACTGGTTAAACACAACAATAAAGAAGAAGTGAGTGTTGAAGAAATTATTAAAGTGGTCGCCGGCAAAATGAATGTAAAAATAGCGGATATAAAAGCTCATAATAAAAATAAAAATCTTGTTTTGGCCCGGCAGATCTCTATGTTTCTCTCCCGGAAATTAACCAATTTTTCATACCCCGACATTGGTCAAAAAATTGGCGGAAGGGATCACTCAACCGTAATTTATGCCAATAACAAAATTTTAAATTCCATTGAATCAGATATAAACTTAAAAAAGCTTATACAGGATATCGAAGACAGTGTTATCAACAAATCATAGTTGATGACTGAACAATTCTTCAACAGGGTACGTAAACAAATGTACATAAAATAAAAAGAAAAATGAACTCAGTCAACATATCCACAATACTTATTACTAATACTGTTTTTTTATATTTAAGAATAATAAAAAAGAAATAACTTAAATGGGAGGAGAGGATGGAATTTAAAATCAATAGAAATACCTTTTTGGATGGTATTCAAAAGACTCTAGGCATTGTCGAAAAAAAGACAACAACACCCATTTTGAATAATGTGCTTTTAAAAACAGAACATAATAAATTGAAAATTATTGCCACAGACCGTGAAATTAGCCTGATTTCTGACTATGACGCGGATATTGCGGAGAAGGGAGAGATTACTCTTTCCGCTAAAAAGCTCTATGAAATGGTAAGAGAAATTCAGGGAGAAACGGTTCATTTTACAAAAAGCGCAAATAATATTGTAAAGGTGACCTGCCAGAGGGCTGTTTACAAGATTCCAGGTCTCCCGGCGGATGACTTTCCCAGTGTTGCGGACAGTCAGAATGTACAGTTTTTCAATATTCCCGGATCAGCCATTAAAGACCTCATTAATAAAACGTCGTTTGCAATGGCTTTTGATGAAAGCAGAAAAAACCTTAACGGAGTTCTGCTGGAAACGGCTACGGACGGAACGAATCATATCTGGCGGATGGTGGCTACGGACGGACACAGACTGGCAGTGGCAAAGGTGAACACCGCCGAACCGTGTCCAGAAATGACGAAAGGAATCATTATACCGCGCAAGGGCTTGATGGAAGTGAAAAAAATTACAGATATTCATGAAAATGTCAGCGTTGGCATTTATAAGAATATGTTTGTAGTAAAAACGGAAAACACGATTTTAAAAGTGAATCTGGTGGACGCTGAATATCCTGATTATAAAAGGGTTATTCCAACGGAAAAAGGGATTGGTGTAACCCTTGATAAAGAAACTTTTTTACATGCGTTAAGAAGGATGAATGTTGTTTCTTCAGAACGTTACAGTGGCGTGATTATATCCTTTGCCTCGGGGAAAATGACATTGAATTCAACCAATCTGGATGTTGGCGAAGCAACGGAAGAAATTGATATTCAATACGCAGGCGAAGACATGGATGTCGGATTTAATGTGAATTATGTCATTGATGCCGTTTCCGTAATATCCATGGATAGTATTGTGATGGAAGTGGGGGTTGGATTGAAACCGACTTTAATTAAGCCTGTGGAAGGCGATAATTATTTATGTATTGTAATGCCTTTAAAAATTTAGGGAGTTGAGAAGTCTTTATGACACAGAAGTATGACGCGGACAGTATTAAAGTATTGGAAGGTTTGGAAGCAGTTCGGAAGCGGCCGGCCATGTATATCGGTTCAACCGGCAAGGATGGGTTGCACCACCTTGTATATGAGATTGTCGATAACAGTATTGATGAAGCAGCGGCGGGATTTTGCGACAATATAACCGTTAAAATCAGAGTGGATAACAGTATCGTCGTGGATGACAACGGACGGGGCATCCCGGTGGATATACACAAAACCGAGGGAGTTTCCGCGGCAGAAGTGGCCATGACCAAACTGCATGCCGGAGGAAAGTTTAACGGTGATACCTATAAAGTATCTGGCGGTTTGCACGGTGTCGGAGTGTCGGTGGTGAATGCGCTTTCTAAAAGCTGCGAACTGGAAGTGCGCAGGGATGGGAATGTTTACCGTCAGACCTATAAACGCGGTGTACCGGATGCGCCGCTGGCAATGGTCGGAAAAACAAAGGGAAGAGGCACAAAGGTTGCTTTTTTGCCGGATGATGAAATTTTTGAAGAAACAGAATTCAGTTTTGATATTATTGCCAACCGTTTGAGAGAGCTGGCTTTTTTAAACTCCGGCGTCAAGATTACTCTGGTGGATGAACGGGTTGATAAAACAACAGAGTTTTTTTATAAAGGCGGCATCGTTTCTTTCGTTGAATATATCAATCGCAATAAAAGAACGCTGCACAAAGACCCTATTTATGTCACCGGCGCCAGAGAAGACTGCACGGTAGAAGTGGCTTTGCAATATAACGAAAGCTATCTGGAAAACATTTTTTCCTTTGCCAACAGCATTAACACAGTGGAGGGCGGAACGCACATGGTGGGTTTCCGTTCGGCTTTGACCCGGGTGTTTAATAACTACGCCACAACTAACAAGATCATCAAGGACGGAAAGGAATCACTGCGTGGCGAAGATTTACGCGAAGGCCTGGCCTGTGTTATCAGCGTGAAAGTACACAATCCGCAGTTTGAAGGGCAGACTAAGACGAAGCTGGGTAACTCGGATGTAAAGGGTCTGGTGGAAGGTATCGTTTACGAAAAAATCGGTGCCTACTTGGAGGAAAATCCGTCCGTTGCCAAGCAGATATTAAACAAGTGTATGGAGGCATCGCGTGCTCGGGAAGCCGCCCGTCGTGCCCGTGAATTGACTCGCCGAAAAAGCGCACTGGAGGTCGGAGCTTTGCCGGGAAAACTGGCCGATTGCCAGGAAAAGGATCCGGCACTCAGCGAAATTTATCTTGTGGAAGGAGATTCCGCAGGCGGTTCGGCCAAGCAGGGTCGTGACCGCAAGAATCAGGCAATATTACCCTTACGCGGCAAGGTGCTCAATGTTGAAAAAGCGCGCTTTGACAAGATGCTGCAAAATGAAGAAATCAAAGTCATGGTTACGGCATTTGGTGCAGGTATCGGCGCGGATGATTATGACATCAGCAAATTGCGTTATCATAAAGTAATTATTATGACGGATGCGGATGTCGACGGGGCGCACATCCGGACGCTTCTTTTGACTTTTTTTTTCCGCCAGATGCGGGAATTGATTGAAAAAGGCTATTTGTATATTGCGCAGCCACCTCTCTATAAGGTGGTCGATAAGAAAAAGGAGCTTTACATCCAGAATGAAGAACAGATGAAAAACTACGTTCTGGAAAACGGTGTGGAAAAAGTCCGCCTGACGATGGGTGACGGAAGCTCCTTTCCCGCTTCAGGCAACAAGTTGCTGGCGCTGATTAAAAAGGTCATGCGTATTGAAGATCTCCTGGACCGCTTTGAACGGGAAAGACGTGACCGCAGGTTGATTCGCGTGATTGCCGGAGATCCGACCTTGCTCGATGAGACATTTCAAAACGAACATGAACTTTTGAAGGTTGCCGGAAGAACGGTAGTGGCCTTGGGGAATGAAACCATCGCCGATTACCGCATTGATGAAGATCCGGACCACGGGGGCTACAAGATTATTTTCGAGATCAGGCAAAACGGAAAAACCATCCCCAATTGTATTGACCGGGAAACGTTCCGGACGCCGCAGTTCGGTGAGATTCGCAATTTGCTTGTTCAGGTGGCCATCCTGGGCGAACCGCCATACAATGATCAAACGGAAGACACATCGACACCGATCATCCTGTCATCTGCCAAGGCTCTGGTGGATCACATTGTCGCTCTGGGTAAGAAGGGGCTGACTATACAACGATACAAGGGCTTGGGCGAGATGAATCCGGAACAGCTCTGGGAAACCACCATGAACCCGGAAAAACGCACTCTTTTACAGGTGGCCGTAGACGACGCCGTGGAGGCCGACGAAATTTTCACCACGCTGATGGGTGATCAGGTCGAACCGCGGCGCGACTTCATTTATCAAAACGCCCTGCACGTATCGAATTTGGATATATAGTTTAGAGAGGAAGCAGAAAAATGGAACGAGATATCCACCACAAGCAAACGCTGGTGAATATAGAAGATGAAATGAAAAAATCCTACATGGATTATGCCATGAGCGTAATCATCGGGCGCGCAATACCCGATGTTCGTGATGGTCTGAAACCGGTGCATCGCCGGATTCTCTATGCCATGTATGAAGGGGGAAACCGCTACAATAAACCTTACCGGAAATCCGCCCGCATCGTCGGCGATATCATGGGCCGTTATCATCCACACGGCGACGCCGCCATTTATGATACACTGGTGCGCATGGCGCAGGATTTTTCAATGCGCTACACACTGGTGGACGGCCAGGGAAATTTCGGGTCCATCGACGACGACCCGCCCGCGGCCATGCGGTATACGGAAGTCCGTCTGGCGCGCATTTCGGAAGACGTGCTGGGAGATCTGGAAAAAGACACGGTCGATTTCGTCCCCAACTACGATGAATCCCTTTCGGAGCCGTCGGTGCTGGCTACGCGTATTCCGCTTCTGCTGCTGAACGGCTCGGCGGGCATCGCGGTGGGCATGGCCACCAACATTCCGCCGCACAATTTAAGCGAAGTCATCAACGGCACCATCGCGCTGATTAACAATCCGTCCATTTCCATAGACGAGCTGATCCGGCTGATTCCGGGTCCGGATTTTCCAACAGCCGGATTTATAAACGGCCGCGAAGGCATTCTTTCCGCCTACAGAACGGGAAGAGGCATCATCCGCCTGCGAGCCCGCGCGCTTATTGAAAAGAACGCTCGCAACGACAGGGAAACCATTGTCATTACGGAACTGCCCTACCAGGTAAACAAGGCGGCGCTCATCGAAAAAATCGCCGAACTGGTGCGCGACAAGAAAATCGCCGGCATTTCCGATCTGCGCGACGAATCCGACCGCGAAGGCATCCGCGTGGTCATCGACCTCAAACGGGACGAAAATTCGGCCATTATCTTGAACCAGCTCTACAAGTTCACGCAGATGGAAATCTCCTTCGGCATCATCATGCTGGCGATATCGGATGGCCGGCCCGTGGTTTTCAATCTCAAGGAAATGCTGGAGCGCTTTATTTCCTTCCGCCAGGACGTGGTTGTTCGCCGGACAAAGTTTGATCTGGCCCGCGCGAAGGAACGCGCACATATTCTGGAAGGCTACATCATCGCGCTTAACAACATCGACGAAGTCATCCAGGTCATCAAATCGGCCAAAACACCGCAGGAAGCCAGCACCTTTTTGTGCTTCAAGTTCAAGCTTTCCGAAATCCAGGCCAAGGCCATTTTAGAGATGCGCCTCCAGCGCCTCACGGGGCTGGAGCGAAAGAAAATCGACGAAGAATACGCCGAGGTCACCACCCTCATCGCCAAGCTGGAAGGGATTCTGGCCGATCCGCAGAAGGTGCTCCAGGTGATCATTGACGAGCTCAGCGAAATCCGGGAAAAATACGGCGACGAACGGCGCACGGAAATTGTCGCCTCCACCGAAGACATCAACATAGAAGACATGATCGTGGAAGAAGACATGGTCGTGACCATCTCGCATGCGGGTTACATCAAAAGAAACGCCGTGAGCCTTTACCGCAGCCAGCACCGGGGCGGCAAGGGAAAGGTGGGTATGGGCACCAAGGAAGAAGATTTCGTCGAGAAAATCTTCATCGCCTCCACGCACAATTACCTTCTGGTCTTTACCAACATGGGAAAGGTTTACTGGCTCAAGGTCTACCAGATCCCGCAGGCCGGACGCGCCGCAAAGGGCAAGGCGATCGTCAACCTGGTCAATCTGTCGCCGGGCGAGAAGGTCAGCGCAACATTGCCGGTTAAAGAATTTGTTTCGGATAAATTCGTTGTCATGGTAACGAGAAAAGGAACTATTAAAAAGACCGATCTGACGGCATATTCCAATCCGCGACAGGGAGGCATTATCGCCATTTCCATCGATGACGATGATGAACTGGTGGATGTCCAGTTGACCAACGGTGACCAGGACATTTTCCTGGCGACCCGTTTAGGTATGGCCATCCGCTTCAAGGAAGACGAAGTGCGCGATATGGGGCGGACAGCGCGCGGTGTGCGCGGCATCAATCTGGATGAAGGAGACGATGTCATCGGCGTCGAAATTCCGGCGGAAAACACCTTTATGCTGACGGTTTCGGAAAACGGCTTCGGCAAATGCACGCCGATCGACGAATACCGCGTCCAGTCACGTGGTGGAAAAGGCACTATCAACCTGAAAACCGTTCCCAAGGTGGGCAACGTGTCGGGCGTACTGCAGGTGGCAGGCGACGAGCAAATCATGCTGATCAGTTCCACAGGTAATGTCATTCGCCTGAAAGTGCAGGAAATACCCGTCAACCACAGAGTTACCCAGGGCGTGAAACTCATCGACCTTGAAGAACAGGAAAATCTTGTAGGAGTTGCCCGTACAACGCAGGAGTCTGATAAGGATGATGATGGCGGGGACAACGGAGAGGACGAACCGGATTCGGCAAACGGCGAAAACGTAGTTTAGGGAGAATCGATAAAAAAGCAGCGATTAATAAACATATTGTTTTTACCGGGTTCGCGGTGAAAAACATGGATATCCGATGCTCATGGTCCTATAGGGCGATGCGGAATTTTATAAAGGTAGAGGGCTGGGTATGAAAACTTGTGACTATTGTAAACAGTACGGTGATTTTGACGGGTATATGGTAGGAACGAAAATTTTTTGCTCAAGAAATTGTGCGATGAAGGCACAGTTTTGCAGGAGTTGTCTGTCAAAAACAACAAATGTGCCAGAAACCGGATTAAACAAGCCTTTTTGGGATATGGCTACCTCTAAAAAAGAAGGTTTTGACTTTGGCCCCGCGTTTCGTCCGTCTGATAAAAACACATGCCCGCGTTGCGGAGCGGTTGTTCAAAGGTTATGGATATGTATTTTTATTCCGATTATTCCACTTGGTAAATATTTAACATTGCATATAAAAAAAGCAGGACAGTTGAACTGGACTGTTTTAGTGCGTAAAATAAAAATGTAAATAAATATTTTACATCATGCCGGAATGGAAAAATAGACATCCTGTTTAACATTTCCACGATTATCCTACAGAAAAGATCATTTAATACCGGGCCGCTCTGGCCTGGTTTTCATTGGCAAAAGCTGATGACGATATTAAGAATCAAGGAGGCAATATGTCCGGTTTCATTGCGCCGTTGCTAGCCGGTTTATTGTTTATCTGCATTCCTGTCTTTGTTGTGTTCACAGTAATCAAGCACCTTCGCATCAACCGGAAGCGTAGCCGCGAACAAAAGATCATTCCTCCCAACTGGCACCTGGCAAAAGGACGAATCATCGCCACAAGCATCGAGGAGGCCGTGCGCACCCGTGTTGAAGACGATGAATTCTATTATCCCTCTGTTCGGTTTGAGTACACCGACGGGCTTCAGGTTTACAACGCTGGCCGGGCGGTGGGGAGGCCTTACAACACAAAGTCCATTGCCAGGCAGGTACTGGAAAATTACCCGATTGGCGGTGAAATCATAGTGTACTATAATCCTCAAAAACCGGACGAGGCAAGGTTGCTTGTTAAATGAAAAGGAATTAAATACGAGATTTATGCTGTTGGGCAGGCGGTAGCGGCCATGCAGAAGAAGAAAGATAAAGACATCGTATTCGATGATTCAAAACTCGGACATCATCCTTTTGAAAACCTCAAGGGAATGATTAAAAGTAAGGTAGCTTCTTCTGTTTCAGAGGATCATCAGGCATCGCAAAAGAACAATGAAAAAGCAGGTTCGCAGCCTTCTGAAGAGGAAATGTTTTGGGAAGCCATGAAAGGTGTGAACCCCATTCCCAGAGTGCATGCCATCCACGAAAAGCCTGCTAAGATATCGTTCGGGGACCGTCCCGTGTATACCCTGGAAAAAGATGAATTGTCCCGTCTGGCAAGGCTGATCGACCACGGAGAAGGATTTGTTGTTTCGGACACACCCGAGTACATGGAAGGAACCGGCTATCATGTGCGGCAGGAGTTTGCCCGGCGCTTGCATGAAGGGGATTTTACCATCCAGGCCCATATCGACCTTCACGGCATGAATGTGGAAAGGGCGGAAAAAGAATTTGTGTCGTTTCTAAAGGCATCATACCTTTCAGGAAAGAGGGCTGTTTTGGTTGTTCACGGGCGCGGTCTGTCATCTCCGGGTGAGGCGATATTGAAAAACAAAGTGCGTGAATGGCTGAGTCTGAGCTACTGGCGAAAACGGGTGTTGGCTTATGCCAGCGCACAATCACACGACGGAGGAGCAGGAGCGACATACGTGCTCTTTCGCGAACGCCCTGTTTCAAGAAATCAGAAAAAGTGAAATAACTTCATGAACAGGCATGGTGCGGAATTACCGGAAAAAAATTCCATTGCTTGTTCGTTCTGGAATATTAAGCTATACTTTCTTTATGACAAAATATGTGATGTTTGACCATACCGCTGATATAGGCGTCGAAATATTCGGACGGACGAAAAAGGAGCTGTTTGCTAACGCGGCCTGGGCCGTGAAAGATATTTTGTTCGATCCGCTCGGACCGGGACCGGAGCGCAGGCTGAGAAAGAAAATAACCGTCGAAGGAGCGGATGTGGCAGATTTACTGGTCAATTTTTTACGGGAGATACTTTATCTGTTTAACGGTGGTGCATGGATTGTCCTGAAATCTGAAGTTACGGAGTGCAGCAATAAGAAATTGAAAGCAAAGTTAATACTTGAACCATATGATCAAAAGAAATACTTTCTGAAAACGGAAATTAAGGCAGTTACATATCACGAAGCGAATGCAGTGAGGGATAAGTCGGGGTGGAAGGCAAGGGTAATCTTTGATGTCTGATATCAAATTGGAAAAACTCGATGACAACCGTTGGCTGGTACCGCAGATCGGTGCCATGCGCGTTCCCGGCATTATTTACGCCAATGAAAAGATTTCCGGCTTGCTCGCGAAAGATGAAAGCGCGAAGCAGGTGGCCAATGTGGCGCATCTGCCTGGCATAATTAATTATTCGCTGGCCATGCCGGATGTCCACTGGGGGTATGGATTTCCGATTGGTGGTGTGGCCGCCTTTGATCTGGAGGAGGGTGTGATCTCGCCCGGCGGCGTGGGATATGATATTAACTGCGGCTGCCGGTTGATAGCGACGGAATTAATGCTGGATGTCATCAAAGACCGCATCAAGGATCTTACGGCTGGTCTGTACAGAAACATTCCCTCCGGTGTTGGTTCGACCGGTCATGTAAAACTCTCCGGCAAGGATCAGAAGAAAGTACTTGAGGATGGTGCTGCCTGGGCGGTTAAAGCGGGTTTTGGATCGGCTCAGGATCTGGAAACAACGGAGGACAGCGGCTGCATCAACGGCGCGGATCCCGAACAGGTATCCAGTCGGGCGCTCGAAAGGGGAAAGGAACAATTAGGGACACTGGGGTCCGGGAACCATTTCCTGGAAATTGAAGTGGTCCAGGAAGTCTTTGAAGAAAAGGCGGCACAGACGTTCGGTCTGCGCAAAGGACAGATTGTCGTGATGATTCATACGGGTTCGAGGGGATTGGGTTATCAGATCTGCGACGACTACCTGGCTCTGATGGTCAAGCATCAACAGGAAACAGGTATCATTCTTCCGGACAGGCAACTGGCCTGCACTTACATTAATTCTACGCGGGGACGTAATTATCTTTCCGCCATGGCCTGCGGAGCCAATTACGCGTGGGCCAACCGGCAAATCCTCATGCACCTGACCCGCGAGGTTTTTGAAAAGACGTTGAGGATTGCGCCACGCGAACTGGGGATGCGCCTGGTGTATGACGTCTGTCACAATATCGCAAAGATCGAATCATTCCATATTGCCGGTATGGAGAAAAAGTTTTGTGTACACCGCAAAGGGGCAACTCGAGCCTATCCAGCGGGACATCATGCGATACCGGTCCGTTACAGGAGTGTAGGCCAACCGGTACTAATTCCCGGCGATATGGGCACAGGTTCCTATGTGCTGGTCGGTCAGGAAAAGGCCATGACAGAAACCTTCGGCAGCGCCTGCCACGGTGCGGGCCGGGTGATGAGCCGGTCGCAGGCCATAAAATCAAGCCGGGGACGTTCCATAAGCCGCGAACTGGCTGATCGGGGTATTTTAGTCATGTCCGCAAGCAAAGGGACTCTCAGCGAAGAAATGCCCGAGGCATATAAGAACCTGAATGATGTCGTGCAGGTGGTTCACGATGCTGGGATTGCTAAAAAAGTGGCGAAGCTCAAATCCATTGCCTGCATCAAGGGATGACTTGTTCAATTTGACTTTTTTGTCGAGCCGTCATAAGAAGCGATATCAATAAAAACGGAGACAAGGATGACGGAAATCATTTTTGACGAGAATGAGAATTGGGAAAAACGTATTTTATGCAGTGACGAGTCCTGTATCGGTGTAATAGGGCCGGACGGCAAGTGCAAGGAATGCGGGAAGGTTTATGAGGGTGTGTTTCCCGAAGAACACGGGCAGGAAAAGGCTAATACAGAAAATGTAGACGAAGTCAAAGATGTTCCATCGGAAGAAACAGTTTCGGATGACGAATGGAATAAAAGAGTTTTATGCAGCGATGGCGCCTGCATCGGGGTGATTGGCCCGGATGGCAGGTGCAAGGAATGCGGGAAACCCTTGTAATATAAGAGGTCAGGAGAGTCAAAAGCGGAAGAAGCCGGAGCATCTGCTGCTTTTTTTAAAGATCGATATCTTGGAATTCAAGGATCTTTTGCCCACGCCTTTCTGACGTTCAACGGACAAACCTTGATGCATTCATCGCAGGCGATCCAGTAGTTGTGCCCTGCGGTATTGATAACGCGCTCGATATTTTTCAGACCGGCTTCGCTGCTCAGGGCAAGAGGATAAATGGCATGCTTGATCGTATGGCCGAGGCAGGTCATTTTCTGAAATTGACCATCCGCGCTGATAGCTTTTGCCGGGCAGGAAGTGAAACAGGCCTCGCAGGTGGGCGGGCAGGGATTGAGGGGAAGCAAGGGGTTGGCTTCAACCATCGCATCCGTCACAACAGCACCAAGACGTAGAAGTGCACCGTATTGCGGATGATAAGCCTGTCCGCTACGGCCGAAACTGGCGAGTCCTGCGTTGACCGCGGCGTGTTTCAGAGACAATATCCCCCATGGTTCGAACTGATGAAAAACCATCGGGGCATAGCTGGGAACAGGAACGGCCAGATACTGGCCCTGACTCTCAATGAAATTGCAGAGGGCCAGGGAAATATCATCAATGCGCATATAGGCACTATGATAGCTGCGGTGCAGGGCGTAGAGATTATACGCTGGCGACCTGAGCATGCCCCGCGGGACTGTGATTCCGAAAACAATCACGGTCTGGGCATTACGACAAATGCGCCCTGGGTGGTGTGCTTCCGGGGCGTCGGCAAAACGATCCACCGATGCGAATCCCAGATCCGTCACCTGTGGTTTCAAAAATTCAGTGATAGACTTCTTCAAGGTTTCCATCATCAGAACTCGTAAAGTTTTGCTCCAGGAACAACCGTGAATTTATGTTTAAGAAGTACCTCAATGGCTTTTTCCGGATCATCAAACCGGAAGATAATAACGGCGTTCTGACCGCTTTTTTCCACGAAGGCATACAGATATTCCACATTAATGGCTTCCGCGTTCAATACTTCCATGATGCTGTGCAGACCACCCGGCTGGTCGGGAACTTCCACTGCCACGACGATGGTTTTGCTTACCCGGAACCCGGCGTCTTTGAGAACCGTGTTGGTTTTTTCAACGTCATTCACAATCAGTCTCAAAATGCCGAAATCCACTGTTTCGGCCAGTGAAAGGGTGCGGATGTTAATTTTGTTTTCCTTCAGAACGCGGGTTGCGAGTTCCAGTGTGCCTGGTTTGTTTTCCAGAAAAACAGAGATTTGTTCGACCTTCATATCATTCCTCCAATCCTTATACCGTACGTTTATCGATAACCTTTTGGCCTTTATCTTTCAGGGTCTGCGGAGCGACCAACTTCACACGCGGTGAAATGTTCAGGTAATCCTTCATATCTTTGATAATGCGTTTCTCTATCTTCTGCAGTTCTTTCACACCGCCGGCCTCACCGAAAAATTTCTCGCCGACCTCCACATGCAGTTCAACGGCATCCAGTGCACCGACCTTGTCCAGAATCAACTGATAATTCGGTTCCAAACCTTCGATTTCCTTTAGAATGGCTTCAACCTGTAACGGAAATATATTAATGCCGCGAATTGTCAGCATATCGTCGCTGCGTTTGAGAACACGCTCCATCCGGATATGAGTTCGGCCGCAGCGGCAGGGTTCCGGGATCAGACGGGAAATATCGCCTGACCGGTACCGGACTAGCGGGAAGGCTTCTTTGGTCAGGCTGGTAAAAACAAGTTCGCCTTCTTCCCCTTCCGGTAAGACGTTGCCGGTTGCGGGATCAATGATTTCTACGATAAAATGATCCTCAAAAATGTGCATTCCCCGGCGGCCTTCCAGACATTCAGAAGCGATTCCCGGTCCCATCATTTCCGACAGACCGAAGATGTTCAGCGCCTTGATGCCGAAAGCGTCTTCAACGGCATCGCGGGTGGTGTCGCTCCACAATTCCGCACCGAATATACCCACACGCAATTGGAGGGATCTCATATTCACGCCCAGAGCCTTGCCTTCCTGGGCAAGATGCAAAGCGAAAGAGGGAGTGGAACATAAAACAGTCGGGCCAAAATCCTGCAAGAGAAGAATCTGACGTTTAGTGTTCCCGTCGGACATGGGAATAACGCTGGCGCCAATTTTTTCAATGCCGTAATGAAGTCCGAGTCCGCCGGGCAGCAGGCCGTAACTGAAGGAATTATGGACGATATCGTTTTTCGTAAGTCCGGCGGCAACCAGTGAGCGGGCAACCAGTTCGGTCCAGGTTTCCAGGTCACGTCTTGTGTAACTGAAGACGGAGGAACGACCGGATGTTCCGGTTGAGGCATGCAGCCGAACAATATTGCTCATCGGAACGGCAAAGAGGCCAAAAGGATAGTTGTTGCGGAGATCATTGCGAGTAACGAAAGGAAGTCTTTTTAAATCATCAAGAGATTGGATATTTTCTGGGGTAATCTTCGCGGCGGTAAGCGATTTTTTATAAAAGCCGACTGTGTGATAAACTCGCTTCAAAATCTGCTGAAGTCTTTTGACCTGAAGAGCTTTTAAAGCTTCGCGAGGCAGGGTTTCGAACTCTTCGTCATAAATCATGGGTATGTCTCCATTCCAGAAATGACCATTCAGGCAAGGTGTGAATGATGCCTGTAACAACGGGTTGCAAAAGATTGAAAAAAGCGCTGCTTAACTTTGTCGACAACCTTAACAAAACTTTCTGTCAGAGGCAAGAAGCTTTAAAAAATATCAGGAAGTGTAAAAAATTGATGAAAAATGAAAAGAAAATAAATTATTCTTTACGGAAACCGACCGGTTATGTTACGTCAAAAAAGGATGTTTTGAGGAGTAAATATTCCACAAGTATAAAAATCTGCAAAGGTTTTGTTGAAAACGATGAAGCTTACCATCAGCCGTAAATTATTACTGGGCTATTTGAGCATGGCACTTTTAACTGTACTGGCGAGCACTTACGCTTTTTTCAACCTCCAAAAACTAAACAGTGTGGCTTATAATATTACGAATAATCATTTCGCAGTACTGGAGAATTCCAAAAAGCTGATGGATATTCTACTGGCCCAGGAAAGCGCCGAAAAGAAGTATTTAATCCTGAAAGATCAGGAACTGGAGCGCATTTTCTGGCAGAGAAGTAACGAATTTAAAAACGAAATTAGCTCAATGCGTGATTCCAGGCTGGATAATAAAACACGAAAAGCCGTTACGGAAATAGAAACCTTACAGAATCGTTTTAAGGAGTTATTTTCTGAGGAAGTCCTGATGGTGCAGAATGGTCAAATGCTGGAAGCACAGTCTGTGTCCGATACAGCAAGCCGTGCAACCATTGATGAAATGGCTGTACAGATTCGCAAAATACAAACGAGTATGGATCACGCCATCAATGATGATATGAATGTGATTGCCAAACAGGGCCGATTTGCAGTGAACATGACACTGGGACTGGGTTTATTGAGCTTGATTCTTGGGATTACACTGGCGTTGATCATCACTCGAAATATTTCCAAACCGTTGCAGCAGTTGCAAAAAGCCACGCGGCTGATTGCTGAAGGCAATCTGGATCATAAAATCGAAGCAAGAAGGGATGATGAAATAGGCGCCTTGGCGAACTCTTTTGCCCATATGACCAAAAGACTTAAAGTATTAGAAGCGCTCAATCTTGATGCCAGTCCACTTACCGGGCTGCCGGGAAATCTGGCCATAGAGAACCGGATTGAACAGCTTCTAACCAAAGGAGAAGAGTTTTCTTTGTGCCAGGTAGATCTTGATAATTTTAAGCCTTTCGCTGATAAATACGGTTATGCTTGGGGCAGTGAAGTGATCAAGGCAGTCGCTAATATTCTTCAGGGCTATATGAATAAAGAACAATTTAAAAGAATTTTTCTGGGTCATATAGGAGGCGATGACTTTGTTCTTATTGGCCAACCCGAACACGTAGAAGACATATGTAAAAGGCTGGTGGCTGATTTCGAAAACCGCATACGCGGTTTCTATGGACAGGAAGATGCGCATAACGGATACTTCGTGGGTAAAAACAGACAGGGAATTGTGCAGAAATATCCGTTAATTACAATTACTGCAGCCATTGTGACAGATGATGGTTCACGTTTTAAAAATCCATTAGACATGGCTCGCACGGTCGCCGAATTAAAAGAATACGCCAAATCTATGCCCGGCAGTAATTACGTTACAGAAGAATATGTAGAAAGAAAAAAGTTATCGTAAAAGCATAATACGTAAAGAACACTGGAGATGAACAAGTGTTAAGAAGAATTGATAGATTGATATTATGCATGATCATGGCAATGGTGCTAGCCGCCTGTTCGACAAAAGCACTAACAGGCGATGCCGACGGATCAGCAGTAGCGATAGAAAAATCTAGAACGGTTTTCGACACAAGGCCTTTTGATCAGCAAATGTTTGACGAAGCCATTTCATATTTAAGTAATGAAAAAAAAGAACCGAATTATAAGGAAGCGAAAATAAGACTGGAAAATTTGCTGGAGAAATATCCGAAAAGTAAATGGCTTCCGGCTGCACGTGCAATACTGTTTTGTATGGAAAGGATTTCCGTTCTTCAATCTCAAATAAAACAGGAAAAACAAAAAGAACACGTGAAACTGACAAAGGAAATAGAAGGAATAAAGGAAAGTGCCAGACAAAACGAGGAAAAAAATTCCATAGAAATCATCAGACTGCAGCAGGAAAATGAGCAATTAAAGAGGGATATCCAGCAGTTAAAGAATCTGGAGATTCAATTGGAGAGAAGAGAAAAAATGCTGCGCTGATAATTAATGTACCTGTTCGAAGAAAGCTGCCTGCATAGAATTTGCTGATCGAGTGCTGAAGTTGATTAGAAAAATTCATGATTAAAAAGATTAACATCAAAGATCTTCAAAAGGGCATGCATGTTATATTGCCGAATAACTGGTTTGCCCATCCTTTTCTGAAAAATGAATTTGTCATTGAGTCGCAGTCTCAGATCAGTAAGATCATTGGCGCGGGAATTAAAGAAGTCAAGATCAAAGTAAGTGATATAAGTTCCGTCAACGAAAATTCGCAGGTAGAAAAAAATACTGTCATCCAAAAACAGGAATCCGTTAGACCGCCTGAGTTGCAGGAAATCATCGCTGATAATAAAATTACACCAGGTAAAAAGGCCCGGCTGGTTTTTCAGCAATCGGTTGTCATGATGACCCGGTTGATGGATAATCCATCCGCTGAAAATATTCAGGAAGCAAAAAAAGGTGTTGCTGAAATTGTTGATCTGATTCTAACCAATGACTCTACTAATGAACATCTTTTAAATTTAACTACCCATGATTATAGCACCTATGTTCATTCAGTTAATGTAGGAGTGCTTGGAATTTCCATTGCGAAAAGAATATACAGGAACTCGACCGGCCATGATATGCATGAACTGGGTGCAGCTTTCTTTCTGCATGATCTGGGGAAGGTTAATATAGACTTGAATATCATTAACAAGCCCGGTGCTTTGACAGAGGACGAAGTGGTTCAGATGAGGAAGCATCCTGAATATGGTTATGATATTTTATCTCAGACAAATCAATTGACGGAGGAATGCCGGACAATTGTTCTTCAGCATCATGAACGTTATAACGGAAGCGGATATCCGCTTGGTTTAAAGGGGGAAGAAATTCATCCGTACGGAAGAATTTGCTCCCTGGCGGATGTTTTTGATGCATTGAATTCGGATCGGCCATATCGAAAAGGGTTGGGGCCTTACGCCTCATTGAAAATCATGAAAGAAGAAATGCTGTCCCATTTTCAAAAAGATTTGTTCGAGAAGTTTGTTATGCTTTTTTCTTGAGAAGATTTTTTATGCACCATTTCAGATTGTATAGTAAAGGATAGAAAGTTCTTGGCAAAATCTCCGCGCACAAAAGAAATGCAAGATTGGTTTAAACAACAGACTTATAAAAATGATTTGTTTTTCTTAAATAGTTGTCTGCCAGCATGATTCCCAAAACGGTTTTGGCATCAACAATCTTACCGCTTTTTATCAATTCATCGGCATGGGCAAAGCTCACGGGAATCACTTCGATACATTCGTCTTCATCGGGCGTAAGAGGTTGAAAAACAAGATCCTCAGCCAGGAAAAAATACATAAATTCATTACAATAACCTGGAAGAAGGTAGCCTGAAAAAAGAGGTGTAAGCTTGTTCGACCGAAAACCGGTTTCTTCAGCAAGTTCCCGTACGGCGCAGTCAGCGGGGGATTCCGTTCCATGATCCATGGAACCAGCAGGGATTTCAAGAATTTTTTGCTGAGCCGGTATCCGGAATTGTTTGATTAGAAGGAGTTCTTTATTTTCGGTTAAGGCTATTACGGCAACAGTGGGTTTGTGTTCAACCCAGCTTTGACGTGTAGTTTTGCCATTTTGCAGCAGGACGTCTTCTTCCCAGACCGTAAATATTCTGCATGAATAGGGTGTTTTCTTATTTTTCTCCACGAAAGGGTTCTTCCAGTTCAATTTGTCTTAATGATCATAAGCAGATGCTTTTCGATTTCCTGTTTGGGTAGTGCGCCTACAAGGCGTTCAACAAGCCTCCCATCACGAAAAAACAAAAGGGTGGGAATACTGCGAATTCCATACTGGGATGCGGTGGCTGGATTTTCGTCTACATTCAGTTTGACAACCTTCACGCCATTGGCGTAGTCTGAAGCAAGTTCATCGATGATTGGAGCAAGACTTTTACAGGGTCCGCACCAGGGAGCCCAGCAGTCAACAAGTACAGATGTATCCAGAGCAAGAACTTCACTGGCAAATGAATCGTCAGTAATATCAATTGGTTTAATGTTTTGCTTGGCTATAATCAATGGTTCGCCACATTTTCCGCAAAGAGGCTTTGCGTTGAGGCGTTCCTCCGGCATCCGGTTTTTCGTGCCGCATTTCAAACAGCGAATAATCAATTCATCCAGAGGAGCATGGCAGTTACCGCAGGTGGGTCGTCCCTGGAATTTCTGTTTCGGTATGCGATTTTTCGTGCCACAGTTAAGGCAACGGATAATAACATTATCTGGCATGTATGATTCCTTGTATCTTTAAGTCATTATCTCTTTTTTTTAATTAAAAGGCAAATCATATAGCAACACTGACGGGACATGGTTGTAAAATTCGAATCAATTCCGGAGGAGAGATTTTAGCCAGCAAACCCCGGGAACCGGCGTTGATAAGAATTTCCGGAAGGTCGGCGATGGTCTTTTCCATGTAAATCGGCAATGGTTTTTTCATGCCGAAAGGAGATGTTCCGCCGACCTGATAGCCAGTATGCTTGTTGGCGACATCCGGTTTGCAGGGGGTAATAGATTTTACTCCGAGTGTGCGAGCCAGCGCTTTCGTTGATACTTCCTTATCCCCATGCATCAAAATAATTAACGGTTGGGCGTCTTCATCTTCCATCACAAGAGTTTTGATGATGACATGCTCATCTATGCCCAATTTTTGGGAAGATACCTTTGTTCCGCCTCTGTCTTGGTAGGCGTACGTATGCAGTGTATAATTAGCCAACGATTTTTTCAGAACCAATATCGCAGGGGTTGAAGGTAATTTATCTTTTGACATGACATCAATATAAGGTTGGAAAAGGGAAAAGGCAAGAGAAGAGACAAAGAAGAGATAGAAGCTGCCGTTGCAAGGAACAGTTTAAAACCGTTCCCTGCTTGATTAAATAATAAATTTCTTAAGACTCTTGAAATCAAGAGTTGTCAAGTAATCATCTACCGTTTCTGCCCGGCGAATCTGGATTACGGATCCGTCTTCGCGGAGCAGAAGTTCTGCGCTGCGTAACTTGCCATTATAATTAAAGCCCATTGCATAACCATGAGCGCCTGTATCATGAATGACGACCGTATCACCGGGTGTCAGTCTGGGAAGTGGACGATCAATGGCGAATTTGTCGTTGTTTTCACAAAGAGAACCGGTAACATCATACATTATATCGTGCGGACGATTTTCCTTGCCGACAACGGTGATATGATGGTAGGCGCCGTAAAGGGCCGGGCGCATCAGATTGGACATGCAGGCATCTAAACCAGCGAATTTTTTATAGGTGTCCTTAACATGAAGGACCTTGGAAACAAGATAGCCATATGGACCGGTGATATAGCGACCGCTTTCTGTATATATTTTAAGAGGTGCGAAACCATTGGCAGAGATAATCTGTTCATATTTTTCACGAATGCCGCGGCTCATGATCTGTAAATTGATTTCTTCCTGTTCGGGCCGATAGGGAATACCGAAGCCGCCACTGAGATTCGCGAATTCAAAACGGATATTCAGTGCATGAGACAATTCTACGATCAGATTAAAGAGGATTTCGGCGGTTTCGACGAAATAGTATGGATCCAGTTCGTTGGAAGCGACCATGATATGAATTCCAAAATGCTTTATACCTTTGTCTCGGCAGATACGGTAACCTTCAAACAATTGTTCGCGTGTAAAACCGTATTTGGCTTCTTCAGGATGACCGATAATGATATTTCCTTTTTTCAAAGGTCCGGGGTTATATCGAAAACAGATTACATTCGGAAGACCTGCGTGTTTTTCCAGAAAATCAATGTGTGTAATGTCATCAAGATTGATGGTGGCTTGTAATTTTCGGGCTTTGACAAATTCGACCGCCGGTGTATCATTGGAAGAGAACATGATTTCATTCCCGATGATACCGGTCTTTTCCGATATGATCAGTTCCGCCAGAGAACTGCAATCGGCTCCAAATCCTTCGGTTTGAAGGATTTTCATGATAAATGGATTCGGACAGGCTTTAACGGCATAGAATTCTTTAAATCCCTTATTCCAGGAAAAGGCTTTTTTGAAGGCTCGAGCGTTTTTCTGGATGGCCTTTTCGTCATAAATGTGAAAGGGTGTTGGATATTTGGCAAGGATGGTTTCAAGCTGTTTTCTGGTAAAAGGCAGTTTTTTTTCCGGCATGAGAACATCTCCCGAATTGTGTTGTATATGGAGTTAGATTTAGAAATTTACGGTAAAAAAAGAAAATTATCAATAAAGAAAATTTTTAAGGCCAAGAAAAAGAGCAGCGGAAATTGCGGCTGAAATCGGTATGGTCAGGATCCAGGCCCAGACAATATTACCGGCCACACCCCAACGTACTGCGGAGAGCCTTTTGGTGGATCCCACACCGACGATGGCTCCTGCAATCGTGTGGGTGGTGCTGACAGGAATACCGGCTATGGATGAACCGATAATGGCGCAAGCTGCGGCAGCCTCTGCGCTAAAACCGCCGATGGGCTGAAGTTTAGTGATCTTGGTTCCCATGGTTTTCACTATGCGCCAGCCGCCGAACATCGTTCCGAGAGCAATGACGGAATAGCACATGATGATAATCCAGTAAGGGATATTGAAACTGGAGTCAATCAGCCCCTTGCTGTAAAGCAGGATAGCGATGATACCGATCGTTTTTTGAGCGTCATTCATGCCGTGACCGAGCGAATAGATAGCGGAAGAAAACAATTGTAATTTTCTGTATAGTTTATCCGAACGGGCTATATTAGAACGTCGATTCAAATTCATGTTAATTGACATAAAAAGAAATCCTAAAAACAAGCCGATTGCCGGTGAAATCACTATGAATGCAGTTGTTTTGATAATGCCGGACCAGACAAGTGTGCTAATACCGCCTTTGGCAATTCCGGCACCGATCAGGCCACCGATCAACGCGTGCGATGAACTGCTCGGCAGTCCGAAATACCAGGTGGTTATGTTCCAGATAATGGCGCCGCCAAGGGCCGAAAGAATGACTAAATTATCAACAATATCAAGATGGATTATGCCTCTGCCGACTGTGTGAGCCACAGCGGTACCAATAAAAAATGCTGCGGCGAAGTTAAAAAATGCCGCCCAGAACACGGCTTTTTTCGGAGTAAGAACTCTGGTGGAAACAATGGTTGAAATGGAATTAGATGAATCGTGAAAACCATTAAGGAAGTCGAAAACGAGTGCAACGACAACCAGAAAAATAACAAATGCCATTGAATCAAGCATGTTTCAGGACAATCCCTTCCACGATGTTGGATACATCTTCGCATACATCGATGGCTTCTTCAATCCGTTCAAAAATTTCTTTCCATTTAATCAGTTCGATAGCGTCTTGTTCTTTGATAAAAAGATTGGTGATAATGGTTCTCAGTGTAACGTCGCCGGCGTTTTCCAGAGTATTGATTTCCACGCAGCCATCGAGAATCATCTTGGAGTTCTTCATATCGCGCAGACCATGAACAATTTCTTTGATTTTTTTAATAGCCTGAAAAAGAATTTCCGCTTGTTTGATGATTTCATCATCCGGTTTTTTCACCTTGTACATATGAATGCGGATGGCCGTGGCCTCAATGACGTCCATAATACTGTCCATCTTGTTGACAAGCGCGTAAATATCTTCCCGATCGATAGGAGTCAGGAAAGTTTTATGCATTTTTTCATATGTATTATGAGTTATAATATCTGCTTCATGTTCCAGCTCTTTAAGGCGGGCAACTTTTGCTTCAGAATAATCACGATTTTTAGTCATATCCAGAAAGAATTGACCACCCTCGACAATTTTATTGGCCAATTCTTCAAAATATTCAAAAAAATTTTCTTCTTTAGGAAACAGGCGCATGAACAATTCCTCCTTTTTTCCTGATATGGTTCAAATGACGTCCCGTAAAGTCAGCAGTGCTCTAGCGAATTCTGTGGAAAATTGCAAGGTTTTATAAAAAAAATCTATCGGGTAAATGGCATATATGTGAGTTATTTAAGTACCTTAGAGTAAATAATTTTGCTGTCTCCCGAAGAATAGAAATCTTTTAAAAACGCTTCAGAAATATAGCCGCATTTTTCGTAAAACCGTTGCGTCGGAATGTATTGTGAACGAGAGGACGTATCAGCGTAGATGCGACTTCCACCGGCAATTAGAATGAGTTCTTCTGTTTTATAAAGAAGCTTTTTTCCCAAGCCGTGGCGGCGAACGTTTTCAGAAACGGCAATCCAGTAAAGATCATAACTATTTGCAGTTGCAGGGATCAAGCCATAGCAAGTATATCCGACAACAAGATCACTATCCAGGACAAAGAGAAACTGATAAGAGCTCTGCTGACCCTGTTCGAGACGATCGGTAGCCAGTTCGCAGGCAAGTCCTATTTCTTCGGCGGAAAAGAAACCGCTGGATTGTACAATCTGTAAAATGATACCAAGATCCGATGGTTCTATTTCCTGCCGATAATTGATAGATAACATGGAATTATCCGTTCTGCGGGAGACCGCTGCGGAACATAAAGTAAACAGCCCCAACCATGCAAAAAGACGCCCAAAGAAAATCCAGTTTCAGTGGTTGCTTCATATAAAGGATGGCGAAGCCAGCAAACACGATCATTGTGATGACTTCCTGCATGATTTTCAACTGTCCTAAAGAGTAATGTTCAAAGCCGATTCGATTTGCGGGCACCTGAAGAACATACTCAAAAAAGGCAATCCCCCAACTGATCACAATAACAAGAACAAGAGGTTTGCTATTCAAATTTTTTAAATGACCGTACCAGGCGAAAGTCATGAATAAATTGGAAAAGAAAAGCAGTACAACCGGCTTTAACACAAGAATTTATCCTCCTTGTTTTATTAATGCATCCTGAATGATATCGTCTATCGCTTCAGAATACATAATAGAAGCGTGTTCCAAAGCAGCAGCAAAACCGGCGTCCGGTGACAGGCAGGGATTCGCGTTGATTTCCAGCACCCAAGGATTGCCATTATGGTCCACCCGAAAATCAACCCGGGCATACCCGCGCAAGCCGAAAATACGCCAGCACTGAAGGGAAATGTCATGAAGACTGTTAACCAAACCGATATCCCGCTTGTCGATCAAAAGAGTGCGTCTTGTTTTATCATATTCAAAAGATTCTTCAACCCATTTGGCCCGGTAATCCAATACTTTGAACTTATCCGGAGGGTAATCATCAAAAAGGATTTCAGAGACAGGAAGTACCCGGACTCCTTGGTTTGAGGATAACAATGCTATGTTAAATTCACGGCCATCTATATAGGTTTCAGCAAAACAGTCCATATGCAAATATTGAATGCGATAACGCAGTGCAGCTAAAAGCGTATTGCAATTGTCTGCTTGAACGATGGAAGAGTCATCCAGACCGACGGAAGCATCTTCCCAGGAGGCTTTGAGTATGTAAATATCGGAAAGAGGCAAGCCGACTGCGATTCCGTCTGAGGTCAACCAGGCGGGGGTTGCAATTCCTTCAGAGTGCAGGATTTTTTTTGTCAGGGGTTTGTTAGAAGATAGAAACATGGCATCTGTCCGGCATCCCGTGTAGGGAATGTCCAGCGCATCAAGGAGAGCTGTGGCAAAAAAAACCATGCTGCCCCGACCGGCAACAGTTTCCACCAGATTGAAAACGACAAAAGGATCAAGACTGCGCAGAGCAGCGGTAGTGGCGTTCAGGTCCATGTTGAAAGGGAGAAGAACCGGGTCATAGCCGAGCAAAGAAATAGCACGGGCGATAATATTCGCCTGCTGAAGAGTATCCTGTTCATCAATCCCAGCATCCGGAGGTACGTCCGAATGCAAGATAACTATTTTTTTCATGAAATGTTATCCGTTCTGAATATTTCCGGATTAGACATATCATATCTGAGGAATTCCGGCACGCTTTAAAGCGGAAATAAGAATATCACGGATAAGATTTTCATAGGGTATTCCAACAAGTCGGCAAAGAATGGGAAGATCGGAACGTACAGGGTTCAGTCCAGCAAGAGAATTAACTTCAATAAAATGGGGTGTACCGGAAGTATCTGAACGAAGGTCGATGCGGCCAGCATCTTTTAAATCTAGGCCGCGCCAGGCGGAAAGAGAGATTTCCATGGCTTTTAGGGCTTCCGTGTCACAGACGGCGGCATAACTTACGAGCTTTTCATAATGCTCCTTGTTATCGTAAGAATAAGCATGCTGTTCGGCTTCAGGTTTTAAAATAACTTCCATGGCGCCGAGCACTCGGGCGTCTTTGCCCGTTCCTACAATTCCAACAGTGAATTCACGACCAGGCAGGTAGGTTTCGATGAGAACGGGCTGATTAAAGTTACGAAGAAGTCCGATACAGACAGGGCGAAGATCTTCGGGAAGATCAATTTTGGAGAGAGCGGTGATGCCTTTCCCCGTTCCTTCAGCAACAGGTTTGGCGAAAAGAGGATAAGGGAGGTTGACCTGATCGATATCTTCTTCGTCGTTAACAACGGCGAAGTCGGGTGTGGGAATACCAAGATCACGAACGATACGTTTTGTCATGCCTTTATGGAGGGTCAGACTTTGTCCGAGCGCGTCCGAAAATGTATAGGGAATTTGGTAGGCATCCAGCAGCGCTGGAACTTGAGCTTCCCGGCCGAAACCATGCATGCCTTCAGCAATGTTGAATACTAGATCCCAACGATCACCGTTGGACAGGCGTCTAGTAAGTGATTTAACGTGACCGATTCGATCGATAGAGAAACCGTTTTGCCGGATAACATCTTCAATGGCATCGATGGTATCATTTTTATCAAACTCGGCAGTCTCTTCAAGAGAGTAACCTTCCTGCAGGTAATCATCGCGCAAATCATAAGTCAGACCGACGAGTAATTTCCGCGGGACACTGGTTGGTGGACGGTTTTGATTTCCGGGCATGATCCTAATGGATATCCTTCGACTCGGCATGATTATCCGGATAGCGGAAGATGTTGCCTTCGTAATTGCGCATCATCAAATCGCCCTTGTCCCAGCCAATGGCGTACTCGGGGAGGAGCGGAATTTTTCCTCCTCCGCCGGGCGCGTCCACAACATAGGTCGGTACAGCATAGCCGGTAGTGTGTCCTCGAAGGCCCTGGATGATTTCAAGACCTTTGCTGATTGGTGTGCGGAAATGGGAAGAACCGGGTATCGGATCGCACTGATACAGGTAGTAAGGCCGGACACGAATCTGCAAGAGTCCATGCACCAGCCTCGTCATCGTAGAAACGGAATCATTGATACCAGAAAGCAATACGGTCTGGCTGCCCAAGGGAATGCCTGCATCGGCCAAACGGATGCAGACGGCGCTCATTTCGGGCGTCAGTTCATCGGGATGTGTTACATGAATACTCATCCAGAGAGGATGGTATTTTTTCAGCATGGATACAAGTGCCGGTGTAATACGCTGCGGCAGAACCACGGGTGTCTTAGTGCCGATACGGATCAGTTCCACATGGGAAATTTCCTTCAGCCGAGAAAGGAGCCATTCGAGACGTTCGTCGGACAGGGTTAGAGGGTCGCCGCCAGAAAGAAGCACATCGCGGATATTCGTATTGGATGCAATATAGGAGATTGCCCTTTCCCATTTGGCAGTGTCGATAAAGCATTGATGCTGACGACCGAAAATGCGGGATCGGGTACAATAGCGACAATAGGTAGCGCAAATGTCCGTGACGAGGAAAAGGACTCGATCCGGGTAGCGGTGCACGATGCCGGGAACAGGTGAATCTGCGTCTTCGCATAAAGGATCTTCTTCTTCGCCTTTGGTGTGGAGGCATTCATCTACAACAGGAACAACAGATCGCCGCAAGGGAGAGGTGGGGTCATCCATGGAAATCAAACTGGCGTAATATGGGGTTATTGCGACGGGCAAATCCCCCGATGGGTGCATCATCGCCTGACGTTCGTTATCGGAAAGATGAATAATAGCATCAAGAGAGCAAACATCACGGATGGCGTTTTGAAACTGCCAGCGCCAATCAAACCATTCGATGCGGCTGATATCGGGATAATGTTTTTTTCGGAAAGCTCGGGAGCGAGGTGAATCTTTAAAAGGGAAATAAAGCCGTTCAGGCTTTGGTTTCGCCGGGGGAGGTAGTTGTTCGTTTGAAGACAGAGAAAAAAAATTCGCTGCTTCATGCTGTGCCACAACAAGACCGGTCGTGGGACCAGGAGGTTCTGCCTCCTCATTAAACAGGGTCTCGTTTTCCATTCATCCTCCTTCCGGAAGCAGGCTTCCGTATAAAAAAGCCGCAAACAAACGACGTTATTAATTTTTGAATTTACGCAAGCAAAAAAATTTGTCAACATTTATTTTGCATTTAATAAAAAAAAATGAAAATAATTTACTCCATGCAGAGAAAAATAATTTATGAATGAGTGGGTTCATCGACAAAATAATCAGAAAATGGATTTTCTGGACATGAAATATCTAAAGGCCTGTGTTTCAAAATTAGTCGCACCCGCAGAAGAGAAAAAAGAATTCGGGAGGAAAAATCATGCCGGAGCTTCCGGAAGTGGAAACACTATGTCGGCAGTTAAGGGAAGTCGTCGTAGGAAAAAAAATTAAAAAGATGATCGTATATGACTCGAAGCTGAAGGGAATAGAAAATCCAGATGATCGGACTATATGCGAAGTATTCCGATGGGGGAAAAACATTCTTCTGTTAATGGATAATGGAAGAAGTGTGATTATTCACCTGCGCATGACGGGAAGGTTGTTCTGGCGAAAAGACGATCTACACGAACGCCATCTCAGATGGAGAATTGTTTTAGAAGATGGCAAGATTGATCTTGTAGATCCAAGACGCTTCGCAACGGTCAGGATTGAAAAAGCAAAATATGATCAGGACAAGAAGGACTTGATTACAGGTTTTGACATGAAAGATTTTTTTATTAAACAGGCACAAAGGAAAGTGAATGTCAAAAATCTGCTGATGGACAATACAGCCATGCATGGTATTGGCAATATATACGCCTGTGAAATTTTGCACAGAGCAAGAATTTCCCCGTTGAGGATATCGAATACGCTGACAAAAGAGGAATGGAAGAATGTTTTCAATCATGCGCGGAGAATATTAAAAAAAGGTATAGAAAAAAGAGGGACGTCAATTTCAGACTGGCGTGATCTATATGGTTTAGAAGGAGAGAATCAAAAAGAACTAAAGGTGTATGGACGGGAGGGAAAATCCTGTTATAAATGCAGGACTCAAATTAAAAGAATCAAACAGGGAGGGAGGAGCACTTTTTATTGCCCTGGATGTCAGAAGTGATGAATGAAGATTAAGAAGACGAGTGGATCAAATATTAAGGGAGGCATTAAAGCATCAAAGAATAAGATTTTTTGAAGGAACAAAGCAGACGGAGAAAATCTTGTTGTTCATCAACGGTGAGTGAAAGCGAACAACAATAAAGAGATGGAGCTCACCCAAAGCAATGATATGAGAGCTGTCAGTGACAATTTTCAATTTGGCGAGAAGAACAGAAAGACAGGAGTGCAATTGATCACAGCCAGTGTAAACAGTTCTCAACATAATTAAAGATACAAAGCGTAATAGTTTATGGTTCAAACGGAAGATTCACACGGATTTTGTATTCTAGAATAAGAGCTATGAAGCATTATCTCTTACGGAAGAGGGAATACATTTTGTTCCGAAATCGGCTGGAATAGAAATTTAGAGATATCCGCATCAAATTTTACAGGAAAAAACTTATGCGCTTTGAGAATAGACGATCAAGGAAAAACAGGCCGCTCACATGGTAAACGAATATAATTTGCTCTATGAAAATGTCATATTGTTGGAGTACTCTCCCGATATATGAAAAATAATATAAATCGGACATATCATCTATAAATGAGACGTTGGAAGAAATGAAAGGAAGACAAGAAAACAATTTACATAATAATAGTAGAGGAAATGAGAGTGGTGGAAGAAAAAGAAGCAGGTGCAGTTAAAAATAGAGTTCAGTTTAAAATAGAAACAAGAAAAAAATGTTTGGGGAATAAATTGTAAAAATGTAAAAAAAACAGCAACATATGTGATTTATGTGGAGAGGAAAAATGTTAACTAAGAGTATATAAAGGATCAATAGGCCTGTTGCCTCAGATAAAAATGTAGCCAGCGAAGAGAGAGGGAATTAAACGTTGCCCCAGAAAAGATGTTACCGAAACCGGGTAATCTTTTTGAGCTTCATTTCCATGCTGGCTATTAACTCAAAAGGGTTAATGCGATCAAGTTGTTTTGAAAGAACGTTTTTTACGGGTCGAGGAATATATTCGGATTCTATGATTCGTTGATAAGGAGTATTAGGGTTATCGTACTTTTAAAGGGTTTTCGAACCAATACGTTCTTTTTTGATGAGTATGACAGAAGGCAGGACGTAATTGTGAAAGAACAGCCATTCGGATCGATAAAGGCTATTCATCAGCGGAACGGCTTTGGGATGGCCTAGCCTTTGATAACCGAACCATCGGCGCACATGCATCCAGTTTTTCTGTTCGATATAGACATTGTCGTCTTTGTGATAAGCTCTGCTTCGGGTAAAGCGAATGGGTTGTTTCCGATCTGTGAAATAGCGCAGTAGATGGTAATTAAGGAACTCTCCTCCATTGTTGGAATCAAACCCCAAAAGAGGAAAGGAAAGCATTCTTTCGACGTCTTTGATTTGTTCAAGAACACCTTTCTTCCCTTTCCACCAGACAGCCCTTTGTTCCGTCCATCCTATGGCAATATCGGTAAAAATGACCGTCTAGCCGAACATGCCAAAAAGTAAATCGCCGCAATGGGCGACCGTATCGGCTTCGAGAAACCCGAGGCGGGATTCATCCCACTGGTTGGTATGAATAGGGATTTGTTTACGAAGCAGAGTACTTGGTTTCGTTGTTGATTTGCCCCTTATTTGATACTGGATACGGAAAGGTTTGAGAATCCGGTCGATGGTTGCCGGAGATATGGCCAGCAACATCTGAATGACGTCTTCAATCAGCCGACCGAAATATTCACTATATTTGCGCAACCACATCGACAAAATGGCTTTAAGTCTTTTGGAACAGAGCAGATTAGCGGCAAGCCATATCTGTTTGAGGGGTCGAATAACCGATTATTGATGATAAATTGAGCGCTTTCCTCGTTTCCTTTTTTATCGGTTTGTTAAAACGCTTACATACCCTTAACCTTCGGATCGCATGCTTTCGATGGTAACCGCATACGGTACAACATTCATTGATAATCGCTGTTTTTTCTTTTCGAGATGCCTCTTTGTAGCGTTTGTATTGAACATAAAAATATTCTTCCTTCGACTTTGGACTGATCTTTTACCTCCGTTACCGACCATTGCTTCGGTAACATCGATTTATGAGTCAAAGATCTTCTTCTATTCATCTTTGGTGTAACATTTTATTTGAAGAAATTCGTAGACATAGATTTATTGGAATAAATTTGGAGATGAAGTTTACAATATAATTTAAATAGATTTTCGATAGAAATACAAAGGACATTTTTGATGAAATAGATAAAAATTGCAATACAGATAAAATTGCCGGCCATTTAAAATAAAATAGATAAATCATATTTCAGAAAAGAGTAAAAATTTGGTGAAGATGGATATATTGCAAGGATGTCCAATATAGAATCCAAGTTTTCAAAAACAGAGAAAGAATAGAAATTAGTAAGATTCTCAAAAATTAAACACGATACAGCAGTAAAAAATCGGGAGAAATGAAAATGTAGCTAATAACATCTTGGCTGTATCCAATAAATATTTAAATAAAAAAGTAAGTGTATATGTACATGAATGTTCATGTGAATGAAAAAGAAGAAAAGAGAAGAGAAGTATTCTATAATAATTGAATGAAAACGTACATGATAGTCCGGTTATCAAATACAATAGGATTTATGAATTTAATAAAAAGCGATACATTTATCCAAAGTAACAGAACGCATCCATATAAAAAGGCGGCAATAGAGAATAAATAGGAAACTGTTAAACAGGCTCACAAACGATTTCAAAATCAATAATAAAGTCACAGATGCAATTACCGAAAAATCATGGACGTTCCAGCCATGCCGGTCGTAATGTTTCACGTGAAACATTACCACTCCCTCATGATCTTAATGTATTATGATGTCAAATCCTCTCTTTTCATTCGCAGGCTTAATGCATTTTTTACTGATCGGCATCTTTGGGGGCATCGTGGTACGAAACCGAATTTGCAATATTATAAAATACGTACTGATTGTGTCGGTATGGTTTCGCTGAAAGTGATGAAAATGTTTTCACCCTATACTTACCTTCCGGCGCCTCCTACTCTAAAATGCGGTGATCGATTAACATTAAAGTTCGATCTCATTCAAATATATGTAAGTTTATCAATAAAAAAGGCCAGCTCAATAGCCGGCCTTTTTTAAAAAATTGAATTGTTATTCTACTTTGAGCACAACAAAGAATTGGGATCGTCCGCGCTTAATCAACAGAGCCGCACTTTTCTTTTGCGCCGCTTTTATCATTTCCCGATTAAAATCTTTCATTGTTGAAATTTTTATACGGTTGACTTGAACGATGATATCCTGCGACTGAATGCCAACTTCTTCTGCTGGACTGCCGGTCTGAATTTCCGTAACGATGACACCTTCGCGGGAAATTCCGAGTTGTCTTGCCATTTCCGGTGTTATTTCTTGAACTGCTATGCCAAAGTGGTTTTTTCCTGCTTTTTCTGCTGCCGCAACGATATTATCTTTACGTTCACCCACTGTTACCTGAAAACTCATTTCTTTGCTGTCACGAATAACTTTAACATTGAGCTTTTGGCCAACTTTCAATGCGGCTATAGTTAAAAGCAAATCATGTGTGTCTTTGACAGTCTTTCCGCTAAGTTCGATGATAATATCACCCACACGGATACCTGCCTTATCAGCGGGATCACCACTGAAAACATCAGATACGAGAGCACCGCTCTTGTTTTTGTGATTTAAATTTTTAGCCATGTCTTCGGATATATCCTGAACTGAAATTCCTAACCAACCTCTTGTTACTTTTCCCTTAGTTTTTAGGTCGGCTAAGATGCTTTTGGCCATATTGATCGGTATCGCAAATCCGATGCCTTGACCCTGAGCGACAATCGCCGTGTTTATGCCGATGACTTTACCATCCATACTGAATAACGGGCCTCCACTGTTTCCCGGGTTTATGGATGCATCTGTTTGAATGAAATTATCGTAAGGTCCCGCTCCAATTAAACGCCCTTTTGCGCTAATGATTCCAGCCGTTACTGTGGCTTCCAAGCCAAACGGATTGCCAATGGCAATTACCCATTCACCGACTTTAACTTTGTCGGAGTCACCAATCTCCGCAACCGGCAGACTGTTATCCGGCTTTATTTTAATCAAGGCAATATCAGTATTGGCATCTGTTCCGATGATTTTGGCTTCATATTCTTTGCCGTTGGAAATTTTAACTAAAATTTTATCTGCCTGCTCGACCACGTGGTTATTGGTAAAAATATATCCATCGGCGCTGATAATAAATCCTGAACCGAGGCTTCGTTGTTTGAATTCGCGCCTGGGCATATCACGGAAAAATTGATCGAAGAAATCATCCCCAAATGGCGAATTTCCGAAGGGTGAGCCAAATCCGCCTCTGCCTTTGAATGTTTTGGAGGTGCTGATGTTAACAACTACCGGTTTTGTCCGTTCGGCTAGATCGGAAAAAGATCCCGGGGTCTTTATAGCAGAAT
Source organism: Smithellaceae bacterium (assembly GCA_963682015.1). Taxonomy (GTDB): domain Bacteria; phylum Desulfobacterota; class Syntrophia; order Syntrophales; family Smithellaceae; genus UBA8904. Next base: position 2,422,093 of record OY820932.1, read on the forward strand.
CCGCTACGGAGGGAATTGCCTGTGCCGCTGGAATTTCTGGGGCACCTGTATTCGTAAAAGATGAACGTAATACCCCCACGAGGGAAACGATGAAGAAGGCAACTAAACAGGCCATCAAAAACATAAAAAAAGTCTTTCTATTTGAATTTTTCATATTTATCCTCCATATTAAATGCAGCCAGCTTTAAATTTTTTACGAAACTATTTAATTTCCTGAATATAATGTATTTCAAAGGTTTGTCAATGAATATGCCTGTATCAATGGCAGTTTGAAGTCTTACTTATCCTGTGTTAGAATCTAAGCACTACGGAGTAAGCAATGATTTTATCGTTAGAAAATATCGGACATCGTGTTATTCGGATGTTGAGGGAGTTTGCGGAAACCATTCACTTTGCTGGCAAAGTTTTTCTTCGCATTTTTCAGCGCAAAACATATACAAGTGCCATGCGGGAAGTTCTCGTTAATCAGATCTACTTCACGTCCGTGCAGATTTTACCCATTTTTTTTATTGTTTCTGTTGTTTTCGGGTCGCTCTTGATTGGAATCGTTTTTACATTGTTGAAGAATTTCGGACTTACCGACTTTATTGGTCATGTTTTAATGGGGTTGATCGTAACGGAATTGTCTCCCTTCCTAACGGTACTTTTAATTACGCTTCGCTCTGCTTCGGCTATCAATACGGAAATGGCCGTAATGAAGGTAAATCGAGAAATTATAACTCTGGAAACTTTTCATATCGATGTTATTGATTATCTATTAGCGCCTCGTGTTATTAATGGAATCATTTCGATTGTTTTATTAAGCAGTCTCTGCTCGATTGTGCTGCTGGGTAGCGGTATTCTTTTCTCAAGGCTGATTTTCGGGATGAGCATGGATGTGTACACAAAGATTTTATTAAATTCGACTAATTTTTCTGATATATTAATTGCACTTTTTAAATGTGGCATATACGGATTTTTTATTACACTGATTCCCATTCGATTTGGTCTTCGTGCGTCCTATGAATTGACAAGTATTCCAGTGGTGGTATCTCAGGGCATGGTGAATGTCTTTGCAACTATACTGATCATCGAGGTGCTTTCATTACTAACAAAATTAATTTAGTATTATTCGACAGTGAAGAATGTTTGACGGAATCTTTAAACCGGTTTCTTCAGGATTTTCCTCTTCAGGCGGCACCGGTCTCCGTGGATGTTCCGCTGATTTCTAATCAGGATGTATATATGAATATCGCTCTGATTAAGGAATATCATGAAAACATGCCTAGGCTTAAGGCGCAGCGTCTGGCCGTCGACAGTCTGGAATATATTGGTCTTGGTCATATCGCCCATAAGCGTAATCCTGCATTAAGCACGGAGGAGCGCTTTTATGTAATGCTTTTAAGGGCAGCTATGGTGAAAGACGCAATGATCCTGATTGATCAGCCTTTCAAAATCATTCCTCACTTGAACAATACGGAGTTCATTACAACAGCTTTGAAAAAAATTGACGATTTTTATTTTAGCTGTCATATATATGATTACAAATGGATGTCAGAGAAATATGGTGCTTTATGACGGTCAGCCGCGAATTTAAAGTCGGTCTTTTTATCGGTTGTACAGCAATACTGATTATTTCAGCCCTTCTATATCTTGCCATGGGGAAAGGTGTATTTGAAAAAATGCATACCTTCACTCTTTCCTCAAAATCCGGAGATGGTTTTACGGAAGGTATGCCGGTTGTGTTTTCAGGTTTTGATATTGGAAAGGTTCAGGCTCTTGAATTGAATGACAAAGGGCTTGTGTTGATTAAAATAAGAATTCCAGATCGTCATGTTAAATGGCTTCACTCAGACAGTAGTTTCATACTTTATCGTCCGCTAATCGGTTCTGCAAGAATTATGGTGAATACGGAGAATTTAGGCAGTCCGCCACTGGATGCCGACAAGATTCCGGAGGTGACCATTGTAAATGACATTAATGATGCTATTGCCAAGATTGAACCAGTATTGGAAAGAGTAACGCAAATAGCTGATCACATTGAGCGTTTGACAAGGAATCTGTCTGATCCCAAAGGTGATTTAAATAGGGTTCTGGGAAATGCCGAAAAAATTACATCCAATTTGTCAACTAAGAAATCTCTTATTGAAATGGCGGTATCCGATGAAGAAAGCGTTAAATCTTTCAACGATTCCTTGAAGGCACTAAAAGAAATCACTACAAGTATTGATCGTATTCTTAAAAAATTTGATAAAATGGCTGATAAGACGGATGAGCAGATTTACGGAAATCAAGGAGCATTGCCGCAAATCAATATCATTTTAAAAGATGTTGCCGGTAAAATACAAAAACTGGATAAGACTGTTGATAATATAAATAAGATAAGTACCGATACATCCGAAGGAATGAAGGATTTCCGCATATTGCGATCCGACATCGATGATGTTGTCCATTCTTTGAATGATGTTGTAAAGAAACTTGATGCATTGATAAGCACCAACAAAAAGCCGGAGATTAAAACACCGTGAAAAGATATATTTTTATTCTACTTTCCGCGATTATGCTTTGTGCCTGTGGTCAGTCCTCTTTGCCTGTATCTGTATGGAAGGATAATGCTTTTCGTTGTTTGGAAGATTATAAGATCAATTTTCTCGCTGGTAAAGAAGATGCTACTGAACCGCATTTTTTAAAAGCTAAGAAGGAAATAACCGCCGGTAATGACATGAATCTTCTGGCAATTGCTTATCTGACAAAATATGCTTTACATACGGCATGTTTGGAAAGTTTTGAGACCGGTGATTTTGCCAGGATTTATCGTCAGGAACCAAATCCGGCCAATATGGCCTATTGCCATTTGTTAAAGGGTAATTTCAATGTGGTAGAAATAAATTTAATTTCTCCGCGCTATGTTGGCATAATCAAAGCCGCTGCGGGCGATGATTCTGCGCTTGCTGCTCGCGAAATAGCCGCAATTGATGATGCATTATCCCGCTTGATTGCCTGTGGTGTCTGGGTCCGCTACAGGTCCTCCAGTGAAAAAATATTACTGATTGCTGTTGACACGGCTTCCTCTCAGGGTTGGCGAAAACCTCTCGCCGCCTATTTAAATAAGCTTCAAACTTTCTATCTGGAGCGTGGTGATAAAGATAAGGCTGTTCGAATCCAAGAACGGATCGAGCTTATGCAAAAAGCAATTGAATAGATGCAAAGGACACAATTAACCGTATGGAGGTAGTTCGATGAAAATAAGAATAAATATGTATATTTCGATTGGAATTTTACTGATTTTAACAGTATTAATAATTGCTGGGTGTGCCGGTTCATCGACGGAAATTCTTGCCGAGGATTTCAAGAAAATGAATAATGATCAACTTCTTGAATATTTTTATCGTTTAAACGATGAAATTGATAAGCAGGAAAAGCAAACCAGTCCATCCTTTGGCGTTGGAGTGGGTGGATTTGGTAGACATACTGGAGGGGGTGTTGGTGTTGGTACTGGTGGAACGGCCTACACTGCGGAAGATTTGCGAAAGCGTCGCATTGAAGTACGCATGGAGATGAAAAGAAGAAATATTAATCCGTAAAGTTTTTATAAAAAAACGTAATTCCATAAAAAAGGACGCGCTTGCTTTCAATATGCGAAAGAGAACGCGTCCTTTTTCTTTATTTTTTATCCTGCGATTTTGTGCCTTCGTTTGAGGTAATATCCAGTATGGTCATTGCGCTGGCGGCTTTCTCTTTTATTGACGTTGCCAAAGATACAGCCTCTTCCAGTTTTCCCGTTTTAAAACTTTCCTGTGCCTTTGCCCAGTCCTCCTTCGCTGATGCCAGACCGGCCTTTGCTTCCGTTAATTTAGCGGCTGAGAGGTTTGCCGGCAGCTTTTTAACTTTTGAGATTTTGTCTACTTTGGTTTGAATCGCATCCATCATTTTCGGCAGGTTTTCACTGAATTCAGTCCATTTGTTAGCTAACTCAGCTAATTTTGCTTTTGCCGCCTCTGCTTTTGTCTTTGCCATGGCTACGGCATCTTTTATTTTATTAATAAGAGCATGTGCTTCTGCCAGTGCGGCCTTGTATTCACCTTTGGTCAATTTTTCTTTGGTTGAAGCCAGAGAGCTTTCCAGTGCCTTTACTTCTTCCGGTGCGTTTTTTGTGATTTCTGCCTTCGCTGCATTAAAAGCCTGTTCAGCTGATTTTACTGCAAGCTCTGCTGGTGCTTTATCGGCATTGGTGCATGCTGTCGTTGTGAGCAAAGAAAATAAAATAATGACTGTAATGCTTAAAAAATTTTTTTTCATGTTTTCTCCTTTCTTTTTTACCGATTAATTAAGTACGGATGCGACTGCTCTTAAATCTTCAATTTTTCAGTGCATTTTTTAATAAGGTTCTTTTTTAAGAAACATTTTCTATAGTTGTTATCCGCCCTTTTATAAGGGCTTTGCCTTTGTCTTTCCAGTGCATATCAAATACTCTTCCTATTTAAACTTATTTGTCGTGCTGTTTGCAAAAAATCCAAGTTCAGAAGAGCTGTTATTTTCTGTCATCTTAATAAGTCAAAATAACTTTTTACGGAAAACTTTTACCATGTAATCGCAACATTATCAATGAGAGCTATATTCATGATTCCCCAATTTTTTCCTACCAACGACGGTGTAAGCTGAGAGAACCACGGCAAAGGATGCTTTGGCCTCCATGTCCAGAAGACCTTGAATCCATTTTTTGCCATCGGTGGACTTAATGAGCCCAGTCAACGTTGCCTTTTCAAGAGTCTGACGTAAATTATACACTCTGTCCGCTGTGCTAAAATCGTTAATGACGGACATTCCAGGGTATATAGTCACATCCGTCAAATCGACCGCTTTAAAGTAGTCTGGCAGTTCGCGTCCGATTGTGTGACTTGCGAAAGAATTACACCATAAGCGCTGCAGAAAGTTGTTTGTTGTGGTTTCTCCTGAAGTGACGGAAAAAGTATCCCAGTCGTTGTCATAAGCCAGAAGGATGCCACCCGGCTTCAGCACTCGGACGAGTTCAGATATGGCTATTTTCGGCTCCGTAATATGCTGAAGTGTACGGTCAATGCGGCAACGCATGAAGGATTGATCTGGAAAAGGTAGATTTTTCACGTCTCCTTTAATAAATTTTACTGGCAATTGTGCAACAAGAAGATTTGATTCAGCCCTCGCAATCATTGCTTCGCTTGCGTCCAAGCCGGTTACATGTCCGTTTGGCAAAACAAGCCGGGCCATACAGAAAACATCGTCACCTTGGCCACAACCTGCATCGAGAATCGTCACACCCGGGTACAGGTTGAGCAATTCATAACTTTTTTTCTTGTATTCCTGGTAATAAGGTAGTGAATCCAGTAGGGTCAGGCATTCAAAATAGGCTTCCTTATTTTCTGTGGAGTCAACGTTTTTAAATCCAATAGCCAAGTATTCATCGTTCATAAATCACCTACTATGCGCCAGCGTATATAACTTTATTTGGGAGTTCAGCAAATGAAAATAAAACTTTCTACAGATGGCTAATTTCTTCGAAAAATGATTTTGACGATAGATTATAACATTAACTGCGACTAACAACTGGAATATTTTTTTATAAAATCATCTTATCGCACTCGTCAGTTACAATGCGCTTGTTATGAATAAGTTGTTGCGAATTACGGATGGCACCTTGGCTGACCGAAATTTTCCGTATGCGTTTTTTCGTGGCGTAAAACTGATTTGTTCGTTTTACCCAGCTGACAATCTTCCAGAAAGTCAGCTGGAAACATTTTTTAACTTTGAACATTAAATAGAATGGCTCAGAAAGGGGGATTCATCCTCCTCCTGAGCCGCTGATTATTCAATTATTGTAAAGTGCCATGAGTTGTTCACCGTATTTTTTCATTACGTTACGGCGAATAAGTTTTAGTGTTTGGGTCAGCATGCCATTATCAACGGAAAAGTCTTCAGCAACAAAAAGGAATTTTTGAGGAATTTCATATCCTCCAAAGGTTTTGCGCAAATGCTCGGTGATCACCTGAGAGATAAAATCCATACATTCCTTATTGGTAATTACTTCTGCTGCTGAGCCCTGAGCCCAAATTGACGTTTTAGGATTTGTTTTTAATACTTCAAAGTCTGGTACCACCAAAGCGACATTATACAGTCTACCATCACCATAAACTAAAGCATTTGATACATAGGGGACCAGTTTAATTTCACCCTCAATAGATTCGGGATGCACATACTTTCCGTTTTCAAGTTTGTATTCATCTTTGAATCGTCCGGTGATATGCAGGTAACCTTCTTCATCAATCCAGCCGCGATCTCCCGTCCGGACACCTGGGTAACCGTTCCAGGTATCGGGCATCATAACTTCCTTGGTTATTGCCGGTTTGTTGTGGTATCCCTGCATAACGTGCGCTCCGTAAGCGATGATTTCACCATCTTTGCTATCTTTTTCAACACGTGATTTATCGATAACAACGTGCATGTCCCTGACCGGTTTGCCGACTGTCCCGAACTTATTGCCCTGTCGGGGCGAATTTGCTGTGATGACAGGTGACGTTTCCGATAGTCCGTAGCCATTATACGTTGTTATGCCGGCATCGCTGAAAAACATGGCGATGTCCGCTTTCATTGCGGCCCCGCCGGTGACAACCTTCGCAATATTCCCTCCGAAGATGGCTCTGATTTGTGAAAAGACTAGAGCGTCATAATCGTTGAATTCTTTCGTTTTTTCTGTAAGTCCGCGGTTTTTTACGGCTTCGGCACAAGCTGCATCAAAAAATTGTTTTTTAACGGGATCAGCTGCCACTCCCTGCTGGATTTTGTCGTAAATAATGTCGAAGACACGCGGTACGGCGGACATACCCGTTGGCTTGATTTCACTGAGATTAATGATAAGTTTATCTGCGGATTCGGCAAAACCCAAGCTCCCTCCTCCCACAATATAGCAGTATAAATCGCAGGTCAGACCAAAACTGTGTGCCCAGGGCAAAATATTCATGCCAATCCAGTTTTCCGTAACATCGAAATCCTCGCGTGATGTTTGACCGCAGTGTGACATGTTGCCGTGATGAAGAAGTACGCCTTTAGGATCACCGGTTGTACCTGATGTATAGATAATGCAGGCGGTCTCCGACCAGTTTGGTTTATAGGAAGAAATAGCATTTTCGCTGCCCATTTTTTCCAGAGCTGAGAGAGTTTTATCGCCCTCGCCGTACAGGATAAAAATATCCTTTAAGGTCGGAATGTCTTTCTGGAAATTTTTTACAGTTTCATAAATCTTCTGATTACTGACAAAAAGGTATTTGATACTGGCGTCTCCAATGATGTACTGCCAAACCTTTTGCAGTTCTTTTTCATACATGGGTACAAAAACTCCACCAAGCCCGTGCGTGGCTGCGGCGCAGACAAACCATTCAACGGAATTGCCTACGATGACCCCTACTTTTTCGCCCTTGCTGAATCCAAGCTTGTTCAGAGCGCCCCGGAGGTTATTTACACGGACGGCCACTTCGCCGTAAGTCACCCATTCATATTGATTCGTTGTTTTATTTTTTGTTCCAAACAGGTTTCTATCCGCGTGGCGGACAGCGCTATTTTCAAAGAGGTCCACTAAATTGTCTGGTTTAGTGTATTGAGAATTGAGATTCGTTGAAGCATTTTTACTTTTGTCATCTGCCATTGGTGTAATTCCTCCCGTTTTAATAGAATAGTATTCTTTTCGGGGCGACTTTGTTGTCTAATTCCCGAGGATTCTTTTTATTGAATAGAATAATAAATATTGTTTAATGTCCGAATGCTGAATATGTGGATAAGGGATAAGGATTGTTTAATTTTTTGCTACATCAAAGAAATGGCAAAATGCATAATTGATTTAACTAATTATGTTCCGTGTACCCAACTGATCTTTAACAGCCTCAACATTATTTATTCTTCTCAGGATTAACTATTCCTTTAGTTAATCTTTCAAATCTGGCAGCTCCTCCTCAAAAGCTAAAAGAATATACTTGTCAAAAACGCCTTACATTCTGCGTTATTTGAAATTCTTTGCACAAGTATCGGAAAAAAAGAGGTATGTAAATACTGCTAAAGTAGTATTAAGGGTATTTGAAGATAGAATTCTAGAATCTAGAAATCACTTATCTCTCAACTTTATCTCTTTATTACTTTTCAGTCCCCGTACGACCATCTGTTAAGGGATGGAAAAGATGTAAAATAGTAGTTGTCTATATATCGTTTTTTTCTTTATTTGTTGTCATTTCTTTTAGTGCGGCTGACGCCAGTTCCTGTTTTTTCAACATGATCAGAACGGCGGAAATTGCTGCTTCAGTCATGCCGGGAATTCGCTCCATTTGGCCGATGGTGGTGGGGGCAACACGGGTAAGTTTGGTGCGCAGTTCGGTGGAAAGTCCGGGAACCGTTGAATAATCGAAATCCAAGGGGATCTTCTTTTTTTCCTGCTCTTTAAGTTTTTTTGTCGCATCAAACTGACGCTTGATGTAACCTTCATATTTAGTCTCTATTTCAATCTGCTTTTTCACAAAGGCGTCCGGTTGAGGCTCCCAGCCGGGAAACGCGGCCATGTCGTCGTAGGAGATTTCGTAGCGCTTCAGAAGACCGTAAAGCGTGGAATGGTTGTTGAGTGCAGGCGATGGAATCTTTGCCAGCGCGTCGTTGACGTCTTGTGTCGGCTTTACCGGAGAGGCCTTTAGCCGGGTAATACCCAGCTCGATTTTTTTCATCCGGTCCAGAAGATCTTGATAATGGGCCCTGTCAATAAGGCCCAGGTCACAGCCCTTGCCCATTAGGCGGATGACCGCATTGTCTTCGCGCAGAATCAGCCGGTACTCGGCGCGCGAGGTGAACATTCGGTAGGGTTCGTCAACGCCGCGCATAACCAGATCGTCGACCAGCACCGCCATGTAAGCTTCCGAGCGGTCCGGAATGAAAGGCGGCGCGCCCATGAGCGCTCGGACAGCGTTAATCCCGGCCCAGAGGCCCTGCGCGGCCGCTTCTTCATAGCCGGAGGTGCCGTTAATCTGGCCGGCCAGATACAAGCCGGAGATGATCTTGGTTTCCAGCATCATGTTGAGCTGCGTCGGCTGAACAAAGTCGTATTCGATGGCGTAGGCCGGCCGCAGGATTTCGGCCTGCTCCAGGCCCCTGACGCTGTGGACGATGGCGTATTGCAGATCCAGCGGTAGCGAATTTCCCAGACCCTTGGCGTAGATTTCCTGCGTGTCGAGACCCTCGTGTTCCAGAACCACCGGATGGCTCTGGCGGTCGCCAAAGCGCATGACCTTGTCTTCCAGCGACGGGCAGTAACGGGCACCCATGCCTTTAATTGCGCCGGAATACAAGGGCGATTGTTTGATGTTGTCCCGGATGACCCGATGGGTTTCGGCGGACGTGCCGGAAAAATAGGAAGGCAGCCGCTCGGTTCTGAGTGACATCGTCGTGAACGAAAACGGCGCCGGATCAGGATCGCTGTCCTGGCGCTCCAGAACGGAAAAATCAATAGTCGAGGCTTTGAGCCTGGGCGGCGTGCCGGTTTTCATCCGTCCGACATCGAAACCCAGCGCCTTCAACTGATTGGCAAGTCCCACGGAAGCCAGTTCGCCCGCGCGGCCTGAAGGCGTCTGCGAGGTGCCGATATGCACCAGCCCGTTTAGAAAGGTTCCCGTGGTAATGATGATCTTTTTTGCGCCGTAGAAATGGCCGCTCGCATCGAGCACACCCGCGACTCTGCCCTCTTCAACGACCAGAGATTCTACCATGGCCTGACGCAGGTGCAGGCCGGCTTGATTTTCCACGGTGGACTTCATGGTCAGGCGGTAAAGCTGCTTGTCGCACTGCATACGCGTGGACTGAACGGCCGGGCCCTTGGAGGCGTTGAGCAGGCGGAAGTGCACGGCGGTCTTGTCCGTGGCTTTGCCCATCTCGCCCCCCAGTGCGTCGATTTCCTTGACGAGTTGGCTTTTAGCCAGGCCCCCGATAGCCGGGTTGCAGGACATGAGTGCAATTGAATCGAGATTGATGTTGAATAGCATCGTCTTTGCGCCCATGCGCGCCGCGGCGAGCGCGGCTTCGCATCCGGCGTGGCCGCCGCCGATGACGATGATGTCGAACGCATCGGACAAACTTAAAACTCCTTCTATCAAGCTCTTGCGCTTGTATTCAATCAATAGTAGGGAATGGTTTGAAACCGTTCCCTACAGATTACCGGTTAGATAGCCGGATGACAAAATGTTTTTACGGTATGGACATTAAAAAAACAACCTAAAAAAGGACGGATGTGGGCAAACCGGAGTTCTGGAAAAACAGCAAGCGTTATTACGATCTGAAAAGCTACTGGCGCAATCTTTTCGGCTGCACGGTGCATAAGCTTCAGATCGACGCGGGTTTTACCTGTCCCAACCGTGACGGGTATGTGGCTTCGGGTGGTTGCATCTATTGCGACGGACGCGGTTCCAAGCTTCGGCAGGAGGGCGCGCTGCCTTCGGTTAGAGATCAGATTCTCTCCGGGAAAAAATATTATTCCCCTTCCGCCACAAAGTTTGTCGCTTACTTCCAGACGTTCACCAACACGTATGCACCGGTGGAAAAACTGAAGGTGCTCTACGACGAGGCACTGGCCCAGGATGATGTCATCGGTTTGTCCATCGGAACGCGCCCGGATTGCGTGGGTCCGGATGTGGTCGATCTCCTTGCGGGCTACGCTAAAGATTATCATGTCTGGGTTGAGCTGGGTTTGCAGTCGATTCATGACCGGACCTTGCAGTTCATCAACCGCGGCCACAACTACCGGCAGTTTCTGGATGCGGTCAACGCCCTGTCCGAGAGGGGGTTGAACATTTGTGTACACATCATCATTGGTCTGCCAGGTGAAAGCGACGAAGACGTGCACGCTACAGCAAAGGCGCTGGCTGTCCTGCCGGTCAACGGGATTAAAATTCATTCGCTTCTGGCGCTCGATGGGACCCTGATGAGCGAAATGTACAAGCAGGGCAATATTCCCATGATCACAAAAGAGAAATATGCGGAACTGACGGCGGATGTTCTGGAGCTTTTGCCACCGGAAGTGGTCGTTCAGCGTCTGACCGCCGACGGCTACCGGGAAATTTTCCTGGCCCCCGCTTGGGCGGCAAACAAGCTGGATGTCCTCAATTCCATTCATAAAGAACTGGATCGGCGCAACAGTTATCAGGGAATGCACTATATAAAGGGTAAAATAAATATTAGCGATTGAGCATAAATATTGCTAAGCACAAATAAGGCAACATTTAGACGACGATTTTTTGTTGATGAGAACATATGATTGCAATTATTGATTATAACGCAGGAAATATCACAAGCGTCGCCCGTGCGCTGGGGAATATCGGGCAGGAATTCGTCATTACGGATGATACAAAAATGCTCGATTCTGCCTCCCGTATCATTTTTCCGGGTGTCGGCGCGGCGGGTGAAGCAATGGCTTATTTGAAAGAAAAGAAACTGGATGCCTGGCTTAAAAGTTGTTTCGCATCCGGTAAGCCGCTTTTAGGCATCTGTCTGGGCACGCAAATCATTCTGGAGCATTCCGAAGAAAATGATACCCGCTGCATTGGTCTTGTTGCCGGTTCAACCCGGAGGTTTCCCGATTCTCTGGAAGATGAAGGCCGTCCGATGAAGATTCCGCAGATGGGCTGGAACAGCGTCACCTTTAAATATGCGCATCCGGTTTTTGCCGATGTTTCCCGCGAGGCGGAGTTTTATTTTGTGCACTCTTACTATCCGTCTCCGTACGATGAAGCGGCAATCCTGGGGACCACGCAGTACGGCATGACGTTTTGCTCCGTGCTGGCGGTGAAAAACCTGGTGGCCATGCAGTTTCACCCGGAAAAAAGCGGCCGTCCGGGGCTTCAGATTCTCAAGAATTTCTGTGCATGGGAGGGAAAATGATTTCGAAGCGAATAATTCCCTGCCTGGACGTGCGTGACGGCAAACTCACCAAAGGCATCAAGTTTCAGGGCAATGTCGATATCGGCGATCCGGTGGAAGTTGCCCGGGAATACTATGAGCAGGGTGCGGACGAAATTGTTTTCTACGATATCACGGCATCATCGGATAAGCGCAACATCATGATTGACGTGGTCCGGCGCGTGGCGGAAACGATTTTTATTCCCTTCTCGGTGGGTGGAGGTATTCACAATCTGGAAGAAATGCGCAAGGTCATCGGGGCCGGTGCGGAAAAAGTCAGTGTCAATTCCGCAGCTGTGCGCGAACCGAAGATTATCAGCCAAGGTGCAAAAGCGTTCGGCAGCCAGTGCATTGTTCTGGGGATGGACGTCAAAAAGGTGGAGGTGAGCAGACAGACGCCTTCCGGTTATGAAATTGTAATTGAAGGCGGAAGGAAATATACCGGCATCGACGCGCTCTGGTGGGCTTGCGAAGCAGAGCGGCTCGGCGCGGGAGAAATATGTCTCAACTCCATCGATGCCGACGGTACACAGGACGGATATGAACTCCATTTAACGGCTCTTGTGTCTGATAATGTCCGTATTCCTGTCATTGCTTCCGGTGGTGCCGGAAAACCTGAACATCTGGCAGATGTCCTTACTCGCGGTCATGCAGACGCGGCATTAATTGCGTCAATGGTCCATTACCGCACGTACACAATTTCCGAAATTAAAAACTTCCTGGATCGTCAGAATATTCAGACGCGGCTCTTGTGGTAACTGTTGAAATGATAATACTTGACGAAATTGTATATTTGTATTTTTAGTAGATACGGATTACATTAATGTAAAAATGTATATAAACCGTTAATTAAGGATATATTCAGAAAGTCAGGAGGCGTATTCAAAGTGGATTCAAAACGTTATGAATTAAATGTCCAGTTGGCGCAAATGTTAAAAGGTGGCGTTATCATGGACGTGACCAATGTAGAGCAGGCCAGAATTGCGGAGGAAGCAGGAGCGGTCGCTGTCATGGCACTGGAGCGTGTTCCCGCGGACATCCGCAAGGATGGTGGCGTGGCCCGGATGTCGGACCCGGCGATGATAGCGGAAATTAAGAAATCGGTGACGATTCCTGTAATGGCCAAAGCCAGAATCGGCCATTTTGTTGAAGCCCAGCTTCTGGAAGCCCTGCGGATAGACTACATTGATGAAAGTGAGGTTCTGACGCCGGCTGATGAAGAAAGCCATATTGATAAAACAAGGTTCTCCATTCCTTTTGTCTGCGGAGCGCGCAACTTGGGAGAAGCATTAAGACGCATAGCCGAAGGTGCAGCCATGATACGTACTAAGGGCGAGGCCGGAACCGGAAATGTTGTAGAAGCTGTCCGTCACATGAGAACCATGAACCGGGAGATCCGACAGCTGGTGCAAATGCCCGTGGAAGAAGTCACTGGTTTTGCTAAAAACAATGGTTTGCCTTATGAACTGGCATTGAAAGTTAAAGAACTTGGACGCTTGCCGGTGGTCAATTTCGCTGCGGGCGGCATCGCCACACCGGCTGATGCGGCATTAATGATGCAGCTTGGTTGCGATGGCGTTTTTGTTGGTTCCGGCATTTTTAAATCTGCCGATCCGGCTAAAAGGGCCCGCGCCATTGTCAAAGCGACCGCTTATTTCAATGACCCGCAAAAAATTCTCGAAGCGTCCATGGGTCTGGGCGAGGCTATGCCGGGTCTGGAAATAGGGCAGATTCCCCCCGAACAGATCCTGGCCAAGCGGGGTTGGTAAGTAGATTTATGTCCATACATTTAGTTAGGCCACAGCCTGAAATTATCGGTGTTCTTGATTTGCAGGGCGGCGTTCATGAGCATTTGGAGCACCTTGAACGCCTTGAGGTTCCATACCGTAGAGTCAAACAAAAACAGGATTTCAACGATCTGGCTGGCCTGATTCTTCCTGGCGGCGAAAGCACCTGTCTGGCCAGGCTCCTTCATATTTTTGAACTCAAGGAAGTGATTCTTCAACACTTCCATAGTGGTATGAAGATATGGGGTACCTGTGCAGGCGCCATATTACTGGCCGACAAGGTAGTTGGCGAGAAAGCCTGTCTGGGTCTGATCGATATGGAAATCGAACGTAACAGTTTCGGCAGTCAGCTGGACAGCTTCACAAGTGAAGTTACGGTTAGTTGCCTGTCTGATGAACCTGTTCCCCTGACTTTTATTCGCGCACCCAAAATTCTTAACGTGGGTAAAGAAGTTAATGTTTTGCTCCAAATTGACGATTACATAGCTGCGGCGGAGAGCGAAAATATTTTGGTCACGATTTTTCACCCGGAATTAACGGGTTGCCTGGCATTTCACCGTTATTTTGTCTTAAAATGCGGATTGAGTCCCGTTCTAGAAAAATCACCGGCATTGAATCCGATCTGGGATAATGTGAGCTGGATGAAGCTGGCTCGTATTGCATCGTAATCATTCATAAAGTAATTCCTGTTACCGGAAAGCATTATGGACGTAAAATTCATTAATCCTTTTATCTTTGGCACTATTGACGTCTTGGAGAAGATGGCTTTTACCAAACCAGTTGCCGGCAAACCCTTTGCAAAAGTTGATGATACGGCGCGGGGAGACATATCCGGTATTATCGGTATGACGGGTGACGCAACCGGGTCACTGGCGCTGAGTTTCAGTGAATCCTGTATTATCGGAGTTGTAGGAAAAATGCTGGGGGAGATCCACTCAGAGGTAAACCGCAGTGTATTGGATGCGGTGGGCGAACTGACCAACATGATCTCCGGATCTTCGCGCAAACTCATGGAAAAGGAAGACTTAAAGGTTTTTGCCGCCATTCCGACCGTGGTATTTGGCAGGGCGCATACCATTCATCATGTTGTCAAAGGCCCCAGTATAGTGATCCCTTTTCAAACGGAATTTGGCGAATTCGTGATCGATGTATGCTTGAAGTCCAATATCAAACAGAAGCGGGAAGAATTGAGCAAGGTCAATAAAGCTTTTAATACCGCCATATTCGAAAGACCACCTGCTTCCAGGGATGCGAGGAACGCCTCGGAACAGAAAGCCGCTTTTGATCCCAAAGCCCATAACCCTGCAGTATTCGCTAAACCTTCCATGCCAAAGACGGATTCTGATATTTTGCGGGAAAGAATTGAAAAGGATTTGGGCGAATCTATCTCGCTTAGTCAAAATAGCCCCGCAGAACGCATTGAACACTTGCGTAAAATTCTAGCGGAGGCGAATGCAACTCGTGACGAGATCATGAAACAATTGAAAGATCAGCCTTTTATGGATCCGATGCAAAGGCAGCGTTATAAAAAAGCTTTGCCTGCATATGACGCCAAAATCAAGAGGGTGAAACTGGACATCACGGCGGCAGAAACTATTTTAAGAATGTCCAGTGATAATTTTGATGACCCTATTATCAAACCCCATTTTCAGCATCACCCGGGTATGACCGAACCGCCAAAACCCGAACCCAAGAAATAGCGGCTTCTTTGAGCCTTATGTCTTTGCTGTCTATCATTGAAAATACTTTTTTTGACAATTGCCGGTATTGGGGGAGCCTTTGTTCGCGTCCTCATAATAGTGGGTCAATTTGGGCGATGAAGACCGGTATCGAATCATCTGATCTCAACATGGTATGGAATGAAAAACCGTTGCTGCTGAGAGATATTGTTGTGGTTCAGAGCATTAAAAGGATTTTTTTTGAGGCCGGACTTCCTTTCTGGTGGTGGGTGTTTCCCGTTGCCACGTCTCAAATGACGACGAATATTTTGACATCGGCGGGATTTTCTCTCGTTGAAAGAATTCCATCCATGCTTGCGGATTTGGCCGGGCTTTCCGATTTGGCACCATGTGATTCGATTGTTTCCATCCGACAAGTTCAAACCAGGGAAGATCTTGATTTATGGGAAGAGACGTCCTTTGCCGGTTTTGATTTCCATCCAGAAAATCGCGCGCAGTATCAAAATTTTGTGGGAGCCTTTCATCTGGGGGAAAATGCGCCACAAAAGCTTTTCCTGGCGTTTGTTAATAAAATCCCGGTGGCCACTTCCTTATTGTTTTTGAATGGAGAAGCAGCCGGCATCTATTTTGTTTGTACACTTCCGCATTATCGGAAGCAAGGAATTGGCCTTTTAATAACCAAAGCTACCATGCATTTTGCGAGAATATCAGGATCCCGCTTTGCCACACTTCAGTCATCGCCGGATGGCCTGAATATATATTCGCAGGCCGGATTCAAGGAATCCTGCAAAGTTGACGTATATAGTTTAAACGGTGTCTGCCAGGTGCAATAAAAAAATTGCAAATTTGTCGCCAAGAAAAATTGCGAGGGAATACCTTCCAGGTCGCTTTAGATATAAGGAGAAAAGTGATGGCCAAAATATCATACGTTAAGTGGGAACCGGTCAACAGTGTGCATGTGGATCTTCTGGACGAGCAACATAGGAAGCTTTTTGACATTGTGAATGATCTTATCGATGAATGTGAAATGGGTTCTCCCAGGCTGTTGCCTGTTATTCATGATCTTGTCAATTATTTAGCAATTCACTTCCATGATGAACATTTGGTTATGTTGAAATCGAAATACCCCGACTTTCAGAAGCACAGTCAGGAGCATCGCCGATTTATCAATAAAGTGGAAGAATTTCTCAAGTCTTACCAACAGGGTGACGTGGATCTGGCAATGAAAATGATTCTGTATATGAAAGAATGGATTTTTAATCATACGACGAAGCTGGATATACAATATGCGAATCATCTTCTCAAGATTGCTGAAACTCAAAATAATTCTGATAAAAATCCATAATTTTATGTATTTCCGCCGTTTTGGTTTGTTTGGACATGCAAGAAATTATATGCGTTAAAAAGATCATTTATTCGACATTCAAGAAGGGCATTTGCTAACTCCAAGGTAGAAAAAATAGGATTTGCGATTTCGGCTGAGGCTAGAATGATGTTTGGGCCCGTAGCACAACAGCGGATGTCTGAACAAGCTTAACGATGCCCCCGTCGGCAATCGGTGACGTCATCCATTTAAAAAAGCGGTTGGACATCCGTAACTATTAAAGCAGCAGCCAGTGTTCCGGCGATAACTGCGGCATGAGTTGCTATTGTATCCGGAAGATCATCAAGCCTGGGAATGTAATAATCAACATTTCAAACTGGTTGCTGTTGCAAAACAATGACTGCACAGGCCGAGGCCATTCGCGTAAGTGCGGCGGGCATTGGAATCTGACACAATGAGACGTTAATGGACAAGGTCAACTAAAGCGGAAATACACGAAACCTGGATTCCGCAGCCAGACCGATACCCGACGCGATCGAAAGGGAAGTTTCTATATTGTCATCCTTTCCACCTGATGTTATTTAATGTAGGAGCAACAATAATCTGTAAGAGTTCTGACCTTTAAACTGAATTTGGCCTGCGCCGGTACTTCAAAGTTGTCTCCCCCTTTGACTGCTATCCATTCGGATGTGCCCGGTAACAAGACATCGAGATTGCCATCAAGGATCTCCATAATCTCCTTCTCGGCTGTGCCGAATTCATAGTCGCCGGGAAACATGATGCCCAGTGTTTTTTTCGAGCCATTCGGAAAAATGACCGTTCGGCTGGTAACTTTGCCGTCAAAGTATACATTTGCTTTTTTAATGATGGTTACGTTCTTGAACTCCAGCATGGTTTATTTCCTCTCATCCATTATCGTTAAAAATATGCAGTGCTTTTTTATTTGCCGCCGGCCACTTTGCGCAATTCGGCAAGCAGGTTATCCTCAACTTCAATTTGGTCTGCCTCCTGACGCTGCCTGGCCAGAATATTTTCCTTTTCTCCCGGCATAAATATTTCGTCCACGCCGGGTAATCTTTTGGTAGATTTCACCTTGCGGATGATCTCTGAAACAGATGAGAAAAGCGTTTTCCGGTCCGTTAGAAGATCCGGATCAATGGCAAAAATCAGATGTCCCCAGTTACCTTTGCTATCGCCGAGTCCGCAGAAAGCAGCGCCTACGAGCGGTCCCGCCAGTATTTCACCGATCAGGGCAAGACCGGATCCTTTGTAGCTTCGGTCAAAGGAGCGGATAGCGCCGGCAATGGCTTTTTGAGGATCGGTGGTCGGTTTGCCGTCACTGTCATAGGCAAAATCGGGCGGAATGCTTCTACCTGCTGTCTGAGCCTCGACCAGTCCAAAATAGGATGTTGCGGCCGTCGACATGTCGAGAATAATGGGGTCCTGTTCGCTGGGAATGGCAATCGCCAGAGGATTGGTGCCAAAGACCGGCTCGTATGATCCGTAAACGGCTACCCTCTGAGGAGAACGGCCGAAGGCAAATCCGATCAGCCCCACAGCTGCCAGGCGGGAAGCATAGTAACCTATTGCACCAGATGATGTATTAGTGTTGAATGTTCCGGCGATGGCAAACCCGCATTTTTTTGCCTTTTCCTCCACGATTTCCACTGCCTTGGAAACGACCAGCATGGCATGGTTTTTATTGCCATTAATTCGCGCGGAAATGAGACTTTCCTTTTCAATGACGATTTTCCCTGCTTTCGTGTCTTTAGGAATGCCCTTATCAATGAGCTTCACCACCCCCTGATTGTTGTCTCGTAACTGCGCATAAAGCAGAGCGTCGGTAATAACCTGAATTTCGGTATCAATATAGCCATAGGACTTTACGGCCCGCCGTGTCAGATCTTCAAGTTCTTGAATTGCTATTTTCACGATCATCTCCTTTTTACAATTTTGTCACATACTTGGTTTACTATTTGCATTATCTTCATAAAATGGCAAGAAATTAGTTGCTATTAGAACAATTTTGTTACAAAATACTTTTAAGGTTATTTGGGCCTGGTATGATCAAAGTTTCGAGGAAAGCATCTTTAGAGGAAAATATTAAATTGAGCATTCACAGTTACGAAGAATTGGCTGCCCTGCACGCAATTGCTAAGATTTTAGCCCAACCAGGAGATTTGCGCGATCACCTCGAGCAAATTCTTAACGAAATGAGTTCACGCCTTGGAATGCAGCGCGGCATGATTTCACTTCTGGACCGCGATAATAAGGAAGTATGGCTGGATATTGCCCATGATGTTAATATCGACGGGTTGGAAGTGACTTATAAACCCGGCGAAGGGATTACCGGGAAAGTGGCGGAAACAGGCCGCCCGATGGCAGTGGCCAACCTGGGCCAGGAAACGCATTTTCTGGATCGTACAGGCGCACGCCGTCATTTGAACCGCACCGAACTGTCGTTTTTATGTGTTCCAATCATGTATGATGGTCGTGTCGTCGGAGTCTTGTCAGCGGATAAAGTTGCTCAACAGGTCGAGAACCTGGATAAAGAACTGGCGATGCTCTCTTCCGTAGCCGAGTTGATGGCCAAGGCCGTACATATTCGGGCTTTGGAAGAAGAAAACGAACGGTTGCGAAAAATTGTTGGCAGCACACGATCCCCATCGATGGAGATAATCGGCCATTCCAACCCCATGCAGGAAGTATTCGGCTTGGTTGCGCAAGTGGCTGATTCGAATACCACGGTTTTGATTACCGGCGAAACCGGAACAGGTAAAGAGTTAATTGCCCGAGCCATTCACAACAATAGTCAGCGGCATGGCGGCCCGCTGGTACAGGTTAACTGTGCGGCCATACCCGATACTTTGATTGAAAGTGAACTGTTCGGACATGAAAAAGGTGCTTTTACCGGAGCGCTGCACCAACGTCGGGGGCGTTTTGAAGAGGCCAATGGCGGCACTATATTTCTGGATGAGGTTGGTGAACTCTCCGCCGCGGCCCAGGTAAAGCTCTTACGTGTTTTACAGGAAAAAAGATTTCAACCGCTTGGTTCTTCAAGAGTTATCAACGTTAATGTTCGGATTATTGCCGCAACGAACCGAAATCTGGAACAGGATATTTTGTCTGATCGTTTCCGAGCCGATTTATTTTACCGCTTGAATGTTTTTCCCATATACTTACCGTCGCTCAGGGAGCGTGGCAGTGATGTCATCCTGCTGGCTGATCATTTTCTTCTTAAATACAGCAAGGAAATGGGCAAAAATGTCAAAAAGATCTCCACAGCAGCGATTGAAGTATTTCTGTCCCATAAATGGCCTGGGAATGTCCGCGAATTGGAAAATTGTATCGAAAGAGCTGTTTTGCTGTCCAAAACAGATATCATCGAGATGGTTCATTTGCCACCTTCTTTGCAAGCACGGGAAAAAGAATTGGACCGTAAGGATCAACGCGGCAAGCTGTCTTCCGTCGTGGAAGCGGAGGAAAGGTCTTTAATTATCGATGCTCTGCAGGAATCGGGCGGAAATCAAACCAAGGCCGCAATCGTACTAGGTACAACCAAACGTATTATACAATATAAAATCAGCAAACTGGGAATTAATCCAAAGCTTTTCCGCAAAAATATAACCGAAAAAAATACTTAATTAATTTACCGATTTCCTAAAATAAATAAATCGCCTTTTCCCGTTATTCCGGCGAAGGCCGAAATGCAGTTGTTGCAATTGATCTGGACTCTGGTCTTCGCTGGCGTGATAATTATTATACTTTTTATGGTCTAAGCAAAATTACTATTTGAAAAAGCAGATCATTTCCTGTGAAACAACATCGGAGATGAATCTTAAATTTTTCTCCCGGATATTACAGACGCGGACAACGTCGACATATTGCCGATCGTCCGGCACGAGTGTATCGAGTAAATTCGGCTCTTTCTGCATCCAGGACGTGTTGAAGATGACATCCCTGTACTCGGGATAAATTGCCATATAGAATATGTTCATTTCCACAAGGTCCTGAAAGAAATGTGTGCCAAAGGACAATTCTGGCACCAAACTTCCTTCGGTGTAGGCAATTTCGCCAATCGCGGCGACATTGTTCACTTCTGAAAAAGTCGTCGGCACTCCCATGGCCGGTGTGGTGGTTCCCCAGCGACCCGGTCCAAAAAGAATCGTCGGCATTTCATCGCGCTTAATGGTCTTATTAATTTTACCGACCAGCCGCGCAATATTGTATTTATCCGAAAGAGGCAGCCTCGTGTATTTTTTCGGATCGACATAGATGATTCGGGAAATCCGTTCATGAACGCCCCCGCCCATGAAGTTTCCCTGCTGCCGTAAAAATATTTTTGCTTCGTCAATTTTTTTCGGTATTTCTACGCGGCGATAGCGGCCTCGCGTCTGAAAAGGCCGGCATTGGAGAAGGTTTATTTGAAGATATCCTCCGGTATTGAAATTAGCCGTGAATTCAATATCAACCGGGTACTCATAGACCTTTTCCAATTGTTTGAGCATTTTGGATATAAGCGCTGGAAATTCCGTTTTCGAAAGCAAGCCATCAAAGTTGATGATCCAGGCTTCGGTATCCTTGCCTGAGGCTTTGATTCGTTCCGTAGCATCAATATCGCGCGTGCCGATCAAATCGAGATGTTCTTCCAAATCATCTTTGACGATATCCGCCATCGATAATGATTGAAAACGATTTTCATTCAGATTCAGGACGTCAACGCTATGCTGCGAAAAACGTCCGGCGTCTTCCTGACTGGCGTATGGTTTGATAAGCGGAGCGTCCAGTGCAACAATGCGTGGGTAATCATTGGATACCCGGTTTACCGCTCTCGTTCCCAGCCCGAATACCAGCCGGAGCATCCCCGCCTCCGGATCGATTCCCTTTTTCCATACAAAGGTATTATAAGACAGGCCGACACCCGCTAATTCGGGGAAATAGTAATTCTTTCTATAAGATCCGGACACCCGCTGCACCAGAAGCGCCATCTGTTCATCGAGTTGATCCAGACCGCGCTGCTGGCGATACGTTAGCGCATCCAGATTCATGGTACTGGCGAAAATTTTACGGACTGCTTCCTCAAATTTATCATAACGCTCTTCCGGTGTCCCCTGATTGGCACAAAAATAGCTTTCATATTTTCCCGCAAATGCATTGCCGAAAGCGTCTTCCAAAAGACTGCTCGATCGTACAATGATGGGTGACTGACCATAATATTCGAGCATCAGTTGAAAACGTTCTTTAATTTCTTCCGGAAACTTGCCTTTGAGCATTTTTTTCTTTAATTCCAGGGCGCTTTCAAAATACTTTTCCGGGGTTTTGTGCGCCATGAAATCGCTCCACCAACCGTTTTGAACGATATATGAATAAAAAACGTCCGATCCGATATAAAAGGAATCATGCAATTCCAGATGGTCGGACCACTTTGTGGAAACATCCCGTCTTAAAATATTGCGGGCCAAAAGCATCCCGGCGGATTTTCCGCCGATAAATCCGGTTCCGATCAGCCGCTCTTTAATTTCAATCAGGTCTTCGAGCGTGAAATATTTCGTCACCAGTTCGAGGATTCTTTTTTCTCTCCCGATCAATATACAGGAGAGTTGCTCGACCATTTTTTTCTTTTGCCCGTCATCCTGTTTTTTACGCAGAATGTCTTTGGCCTGCATGAAGATGCGATCCCAATAGTCCAGATTTCTTTCGGCGGAGCCTGCGGCGTTGGAAGTCAGATAGGAAAGCAGCATCGAAGCGTCAGCGCTGTTCATAACCGGAACAAATTCATCTTGATCCATCATGTGCGGCAGAAACATGGTGGGTGAATAGCGCTGCCAGGCTTTAAGCGGATGGACATAGAGCTTCCCCTGAAAGTTGTAGATATCCAGCAGGACCTGGGTCGTTTCCCGAATACGGGCGATCGTTTTAAACGAATGACTGTTGCGCAGGATGGAAAAATAGGCGACGGTATTTAAATCAAAAAGACAGGGGCAGGTAATACCGAAAAAATTACCGATCATTAAATCCGTGGCCCAGGCAAAAAGCAAATCGGAGAGGCAATCAAACACATAAAATACGTCGCGCCCTTCCTTCCCGATAATATCATGTACTTCTCGGGAGAAGGATTCAAAACCAGTATTGGCGTCAAGCTTGTATAAAACAACTTTGTCTGATGCAGTCAGGAGCTGTGGATGCTTGGCAAAACGCATGTAAACCACGCGTCGTTGCTTCTCCAGCGCCGTTCTTACAAAGGGGTTAATGAATGTTTGATACTCTTCGATATTTTCAACCTGAAAAACAACATTGTCGCCCATCTGCAAATAGTTCAGGGTTTTGTCTAAACCTTTTATGCCCGTACTGACGCTCGATATGTTCATGATGAAAGCACCCGTATTCAATGTTGATGAGCTATGCTAACTCCAAATTTAAATTAAATCACTACTTATCATTTGTATAATTTTAACCTGAAAAAAAACTACCCGGAGGGGGGCCGGGTAGTTTTCCATAATTCGACGAGGTGTATGTATGCAAATCCTGCCTATTCTTCCAATCCGTCATCGTCTTTTTTGACAGCAGCCGCTTTAAGAGGACGAATCTTCCGGTAGACTTCCTTGGGCGTTTTTTTATTGCTGTCAACCGTGAGAAGCCTTTCGATTGTAATACCGAAAAGTTTTTCATTCTCCTCCAGGTATGTCTCAATTAGATTCCAGTCCGCATCGGTCATCTCGGCGTATTCGCCGCCGTTTAACTGTTCATCAACCAGTTTTTTGCGCGGATCACGAACATAAATTGCACCGCCGGATGCAAGAGAGAATATATTTGAACCCGGATAAGGGGAATCGTACTCATAGACCGATCCGTCTTCATCATTAAAGCCGATACCGTTTAGAATAACAAAACCGCCTCCGTTTAGCGGATCACCGGCCATGAAGGATTCCGCTAGGTAGTCCAGTGCCGTACCGTTGATGACGACGCGCGGGCGGCCGACGGCATTGATTAAAGGCCTGCCTGCCGCGTTGCCCATGATGTAAGCGATGCCGCCTTTGGCGCCATACATGAAAGTCTGTCCGACATCGCCAAAGACCACCAGCTTACCCTCTTTCATGATCTGGCAGAGTTGGTCCTGCGCGTTGCCGTGAATATAAATTTCCATGCCGTCAATGCCCGAGGCGATGTAGTCGCCCGAGGCCCCGTAAATATCAATCCGCACGTCTTTAGTGGACGGACCGAAACCGCAGCCGGTAAAACGCTGTCCGCGATATTTGTAAACAATAAACCGTTTCCAGCCGAGCTTGAAGGCTTTCACAATCATGACTGCGTCGCACAGATCGCCTTCCGGCTCAAAGTGTTCGGCATCAATGATCAAGATTTTCTCATTGTTTTTCGGTGCGCGCAGTTCACCTCGGCTGGCAAAGTTAATCCTGCTGAACCTCGAATTCGTTATTTCGGTAATGATCTGCGTAGCATCGAAAATGTCATCGAGGGCAATTTTGATGATATGCAAAAGCGAGCTTCTTTTGATGGAGCCCGTATTGAATCGACGATCGTTCAACTGGGTCAAGGCATTGACGATTGCCTGTTTGGAATCATCGTTTTTCAGAGCATACCCCTTGATCGTTTCAATGCAGAATCTGAGCTGGTCCGGCGTAAAGCCGCCAATACTGTCTTTGACATAGGCAAATAATTTGCCGGCTACGGCTGCCGAATCCTTTTGTGCAAATAAAGAAACGAGTTGAGCTTCAATGGGCTTGCAATTTTCCGTAGCGGCGATTTTACGGGTGACATCACAGACCGCTTTGCCTTTGGGTGTGTCAATGACCTTGCCGAACTTGTCGGTACAGGTGAGTTTCATGCCCTCTGCGGTATCTTTCAGGCTGAAGATGAATGAACCGCCGTCGGTATAGCTGCCACCCCGGGCATTCCAATACTTGTCGGCAATGGGACCGAAACGCGGATCTTCGCGTTCCAGGGAAATCAGCGTCGCGTCAATGGCTTGCTTTTCCGAACAAATAAGCCCGATCTGGACTTCCCCTTCCTGAAGAGCAAATACCTGAGGCCGTAACATGGCGGTGTCGGTAATGCCGATCAACTGGAATTGATCATTTTTTACGTCATTTCGCGCGATGATAAAGAACCACGGACCATCCGGCGAAGCCCCGACATGATGAGTTTGGATGGCTTTGTACAACTCCTGTTTTTCGGCAGGCAGCATGTCAAAGTCCATTTCCGATGTCGGCGCCATGGCTTCGATCAGGTATTCCAGCGGGTATTTATAGACTCTGCTCCACAGATCCAGAAGCAGCGCGGCTTCTTCCGTATCGGTTAGAAACAGGGGGTGATAATTGCGCTGCTTGAGATATTCACTGACCGATTGATAATTGGCAAAGTCACCGTTATGTACCAGTGCTTCGTTAAGTGCGCTAAACGGATGGCAGCCACCTGGATGCCAGACACGTCCGCGGGTTGGATAGCGCTGATGCGCCAGCCATGCGTGTGCTTTGAAGTCATCCAGTTTATAGTATTTCACGACATTTTCCGCATATCCCACGATTTTCAGGATCATCATGTTTCGGCCGTGCGACATGACAAAAGCCTTTTTCTCGCCCAGCGAGGCGTAATAATGCGTGTTGATCTTGAAGCTGTTCTGATAGACAAACTCATCTTCGGCATCACGACGATCGACCGATGAGAACTTGTTATCCGCAATGAATTTATCGAGAACATCGTCTTTCACGCGCACAAAATAACGCATGACATCCGGAGGCCGGACATCCAAACCAATGCTGCGATGATCGTCGATGGTGGCGAGCTTTTCCGATTTATCGATTTTAAAATACGGTTTTATATAGGTATCTTCAATTTCGGCAGATACACTAGCATCGAGAAGGGCAATGTGCAGCATGTAATCGTTCTGAAGCACGTCTTTGGATACACCCATCGCCTCGGGAACAAAGCCGACAGCGCCAATGCCTCCGCCTTTTCCATTGCCCCGGTTGTGCATCTGGGCCGATGGCTCAAAGATATTCTTTCCTGTCACCGGAATCGAACTGATAAAACCTGTTACGCCGCAGCCGCCTTCTTCTTCCGTATTCAGGTTCAGTGGCGGCACCTGGCTGCAAATTTCCGTGCGTGATCGTATTATTTTTTCAACGTTATCCATTGTTTACAAACTCCGATTCATTTACTTACTGTAATCTATATGTTCCAACAAATCTGTCCGGCCCACAAGCTCTGTGACACTTCGCATCCCGAACTTTTGCAATATCTCTACCAGCTGGACATTCCAGGCATGGTACATATTCGTCAGGCGCTGTGTTGCCCATTCTTCATTAAACAAATCGGCCAGCTCCGAATCCGTGGAGGCAATGCCCCGGGCACAGCCCCGGCCTGATTCACAGTTACCGCAGCGGACGCACTCCAGGGATACCATTTCCGCCGTTCCGATCACCGCGCCGTCCGCCCCCAGGCAAATGGCTTTTGCCAGATCATGAGCGGTTCGAATACCGCCGGAGGCAATAAGCGTTACCGCGTCCCGTGCGCCCTCGTCTTTTAAGAAGTTATGGACTTTCGATATCGCGTATTCAATCGGCATAGCGATGTTCTTTTTGGCGATGTCCGGCGCTGCGCCGGTACCGCCATAGCCGCCGTCAATGTGAATAATATGGGCACCGGCATAGTAGGAACCGACGGCAACCATATCCACGTCATTCGGCGTCGAAACCTTAACCGAAACCAGTGCGTTGGGATTCATTTCCTTGATCCAGTCAATGTGCTTTTTGTGATCTTCGATGGAATACACCGAATGAAAAGGGAAAGGGGAGAACAAAGACGTGCCCTTGACCGCTTCGCGCATCCGGGCAACGCTTTCTGTATTTTTTTCACCCAGGAGATGCCCGCCAAGGCCTGGTTTTGCGCCCTGGGCATATTTAAACTCCACGATTTTTACCCGTTGGATTGTTTCTTCGCGAACGCCGAACAAACCTGTCGCCACTTGCGTGATTACATGGTCATTATAAGGCTGCAGCACTTCCGGGTATCCGCCCTCGCCGGTGCAGGTGAAGGTATTCCAGATGGCCGCATTGTGCGCTTTGGAAACCATGGTCGGCAGACTGACCGATCCGAAAGACATGCCGCCGCCGTAGACCGGTGTGGAAATGACCACATTGGCGCGGCCGTCGTTTCTACGGTTTAAAGGAATCTCCGTTGAGATTTCAAACTTGTCAATTTTCGGGTGTCCTGAAGGAAATTTTAAGCGCAGTTTGTCGAAACCTCCACCGGAATTACCCGTATTATATTCCAGATCCTTCCGTTCGGGGGGATATCCGGTTTCCGCCATGATCCAGGTTCCGGTAATCATGTCCGCCGTCCAGCGGTAGTCGCCGAGCGTCTGATACATGGGATTCAGCGTGACGCTCAACGCCTTGCGCGGACATTTGGCGACGCAATAAAAATCATTGTTCTGGCATTCAAATCCGATGCACTTGTAGTCGATCGGAACGCTCATCTTGTTGTGCCCTTCCAGTCTCTCATGAACGCCGTAGGGGCATGATTTTGCGCAGGTACCGCAGTTGATACAGGCCGAAGACCTCGTGACTTTATATTTCGGCACCTGGTGCTTGAAACGCGAAGGCATTTTTTTAATTTTTACAGTTGATGGTTTCATACGTTTGCTTTTTCTCTATTTTTAAATAGTTTTCCAAAAGTTTCATTATCGATTTCCTCAAAGAAGATGGCTCTTCCGGTCTCCCCGCGCAATCTGCGGGCCTCCCGGATACCCATCGCGCCCATGACCTCCAGAAGTTGCGAGTGCCAGGCGCCCATGAGGTTAACTATCCTGTGCATAACGGTTCTTACGGCAATTTTTTCCAACCCTTCAGGCAATAATACAATCTTTTCCGGTTCTTCATACAATCTGGCGCCCAGCGCAATCAAAAGCGGCAAATCAATGGCTGTTAAATCCGCGCCGCACAGCATGGCTTTGGGCACATGTTCGGCCATGGCTATTCCGCCGGAGAACATAATTGTTACTTCATCGCGGATTTTCTCTTCGACCAGCTTCAGATGGACGGCCCGAATAATGTCTTTTGCCAGACGTCGATCGCTTCCGGTCCCAACAGTCTCCATACCTCGATAATCGGCGACAATATGAATGACCTCCGCGCCATGATGGACAAGCTTGGCAGCCGTTGCTTCCACAGACTTTGTCGCAGGAACACGAATAATGATCAGTCCATTATTGATCTTCTTAATTTTTTCCATAAGCGCCGGTAATGTACTTAATACTTCGTCATTATAATCAAGCGCCACCATTCGAACATTTTTAATAAGCGCCGCATGTTTGTCAATTTCCTTGTGTGAAATTAATGGAATGACGTTTTTCAGATATTTTTTAATGTCCGCCGCAATATGATCCGGGGATAATACGATACAAGTACCCAGTTCTGCAGCAGACCGGACTACGGCAACTTTTACATTCGGACTCAAATTGTCGTTGGGAAAATCGAAAATGATGGGAATCGGAATATCAATCGTATCATGAATTTTTGATAGTAATCTTCCGCAATCATCAAAACTGAGATGATTGAGTTTCCGGCCCAGCTCTACGGCCGTGCTGATGTATTCCCGACCATGAATTCCGTCGCGGGTCGGGCGGACAATTTCCGACATATCGGTCCACATACTGTCAAACCCTGGTCCGGTAAATGCTCCGCGATAACCTGCCCCGGTAACCGGAACCTTGCCGTCCTCCGCCTGCTTCCATAAAGTCAGAAACATATCGGACTTCCAGTATGCCCCGCCGATATTTAAAAAGTCCTTATCAAGAGATTTCTCCAGTGCTCCGCGCGGGCACTCCTGAATGCATCGGAAGCAGTTTCTGCAAACGACCGTGTTGGGGTCGGCCATCTTTCGCGGATCACCGTCTTTGCCCCGTTTATGCGCTTCGTAAATACACACTTTGGTGCACCGGCCGCAATTAATACAGTTTTCTCCCCGCTCAATTCTGAATTTGTATACGTAATTCAGATTCAGCGGCGTTACTTTTGGGTGAATGTGATATTTCTTTGGCATAGTCTTTAATTCAACTTTCTATCTGTATAACTTTCAGTCTTAATATCTTTGTTGTTTGTGGATCAGCTATTCCGATCCACCATTTCCCAGTATTCTTTGCTATCGTCAACTCTTTTAAGAAAATCAGCGATTTTATTCTCAGGACGGCCAAATTTAGATTCCACTCTTTTTTCCAGCGCATCCCAGAGCGTCATTAACTCCAGATTGGTTTGGCATATTTCCTCGCAAGCCTTGCAATGCATACACATAAACACATTTTCTGCTTCTTCTTGAGTGACCGGCCGGCCTTCGATGAGTTTTTTAGCCAGAGCAATTTTACCTTTCGCCGTAACTTCTTCGTTTTTCGTAACAAGATAGGCGGGACACACAGCGATGCAGTTTCCACACTTGGCACAGGCGTGAGTTGTTAACTCAAAATCAAGACTATCAACTCTCTGATCCTTTCCTAAAAGAAGTGTCGCAATTTTTCCGATTACTGGTGACAGCAAAATCAATAAGTTAATGGAAAAACTGAAAATGGCCGGTCGAAAAATCATTGCCGGAATGTTACGGAATTTTGATTGAATTCCAAAAAACTTGCCGGGGTTCATGACATTATTAGGATCAACTTTTGCCTTGTAAGCCAGTAAGGTCCGTTTCTTTTCATTATCGTATAGATGATTAATAAAGGCCGCATTCCAGATACCCAATCCGTAAGGTTCGGCTCCCATGGAAACGGCAGTCTGAGTAAGCATTGTCTGCAGTGGTAGATCGATGTAATATCGTTTCTTTCTGGAATCGCAAAGAAAATTGGTCATGATCAGAGCCATCTTTTCATCAATAATATAAGAATCAATGAAAATTTCCACCCCAAAATTTCCACCCAATTTTTTTGCTTTGCTAATGAAACCGGCTGCTGAAGCTAATGGAATGATGCTCTCGCTGGCCAGAATGGTTGGTCCAAGTCGTTTTGTTTTCATCCCAAACAGTCGCTCATTCCACAGGTAACTGGCGACGTAGCGAGGCGCTTCATTAAGTTTGCCCATTTGGGCAATCGTCTTTAAAAACTTTTCATCTTCTTCTCGACTGCCAAACTCCACCAGAACTCCGGCGCTTCTGTTAAAAACCTTTGAATGCAACAAATCATTAATGTCGCTTAAATGGTTTGCATCCAAGAAACGGATAACATTCGGTTTATTGTCCTGCGCATCTTTATTTTTAACAAATTTATCAATAAATTCAAAAGCATCGTTATCGCTCTCAAAATAGAATAGATGAGGATAAGAAGCCTGCGGCACGTCACGAAGTTTCAGGTTGACTTCCACAATGATTCCAAACTCACCTTCCGTGGAAACGAAGTATTCAAAATCAGGATCATTGGGCGTGATTTTTCTAGATTCGCCGGATGGTGTTATAACTGTCA
Source organism: Smithellaceae bacterium (assembly GCA_963682015.1). Taxonomy (GTDB): domain Bacteria; phylum Desulfobacterota; class Syntrophia; order Syntrophales; family Smithellaceae; genus UBA8904. Next base: position 2,452,276 of record OY820932.1, read on the forward strand.
TCGATATGATCTGGTTAGTCAGGTGGCCATAACGGAAACTATTGATACCGTAACCGCCGGTGGCAATCCAGCCGGCAACTGTGGAAAACTTGCTCGACGGATAGGTCATCAGGCATAGGCCTTCTTTTTTAGCCAGAATGTCGATATCACTCCATCTGGCACCTGCTTCTACCGTGATGGTTTTTTGTGCATGGTTGAGATAAAGGACTTTCCGGAAAGGTGATAAATCGATAACGATTCCCGCATTGGTTGGAATAACCCCTCCGAATCCCCATGAGGCAGCCCCTCTGGGAATAACCGGAACTTTATGCTCATTGGCAAATTGCAGGATTATTTTAATCTCTTCGACGCTTTTAGGCTGGACGACAAAATCAGGTTGTATTTCAAAAAATGTTTTGGTCATGATAGTCGGAACATCGCCGATGTCATGGCTGTACATTTCTTTTTCTTCAATCTTATCGATAATTTTTATATCGCCCGCGACTTTTTTGAATTCTTCTACAAGTTTCATGTTTTATCAATCTCTTCCGTCACAATGTTGTAATTGTATCTATGATGCATTATTCGGCACCAATTTATCTATGTTGCGAGTGCTGTAATTAGCAAAATAAATGCCAATGACAAATATAAATGAACATGGAGCTGTTAATGAAACAACAAGGTGAATTATTTTATAGAATATTCAGTTTCGGCTGGGAAAAGACTATTAACTAACAATCGTAATGTTACAATTTTGCTGTTTTGCATAAATAACAATACATTTTTGTCCTTTTTTGTATCTTCATGGGTTAATTTTACATCAATTACCCGCTTCGAGCAAGGCGTTTTTATTTTTTTTCCATCGATATGTTGCTAACGTATTCAATAATATTAAGATGGACGAACAAGTGAACCATGTTATAACGTATTCATCAAGTAAATGCATGGCATATTTTTCGCACTAGGCTCAATCGTAAAACTGGAATTGTCTTTATGGATGCGTTGAGCCCGTCTCAAAGAATTTGGTAGACAATATTTTTTTGGGATGAAATAAAAATATTTTGAAAGATCAATGGAGGAATTATGAAAAAATCTAGACCCGTCATCGCCTCGGAAAGAAACTATACCATCGAAAAAGAAAAATTCGTACCGGTGTCCGAATATTACGGGGAAGACACCTTCAATCATAAGGTCATGAAAGAAAAACTGCCCAAAGATACATTCAAAAAACTGATGGAGGCAATCAATGAAGATAAAATTCTTGATGCCGAAACAGCCAATATCGTCGCTCACGCCATGAAAGAATGGGCGATTGAAAAGGGCGCTACACACTTTGCCCACTGGTTTCAGCCGATGACTGGAATTACAGCCGAGAAACATGATGCCTTTGCTGATCCGACCGGAATTGGCGAAGTGGTCGAGAAGTTTTCCGGTAAGCAGCTTGTTCAGGGCGAACCCGATGCATCAAGTTTTCCGTCCGGAGGCATCCGGGCAACCTTTGAAGCCAGAGGCTATACAGCCTGGGATATGTCATCGCCGGCTTTCATAAAGAGAAACGGCATTTCCACAACCCTGTGTATTCCAACCGCCTTTATTTCCTATACCGGTGAAGCGCTGGATAAAAAAACCCCGCTCTTACGCTCGGACCGCGCAGTAAGCAAGAGTGCCGTGAATATGCTGCAATTGCTGGGCGCTAAAAATGTTAAAAAGGTTTATTCGAATCTGGGACCGGAACAGGAATATTTTCTGATCGACATGGATTATTTTTTCAAACGGCAGGATCTCGTTCTCGGCGGCAGAGCAGTTGTCGGCGCTCCTCCGGCAAAGGGCCAGGAGCTGGAAGATCAGTATTTCGGTAGCATCAAAGAAAGAATATCGTCCTACATGCACGATATGGAAGAAGAGCTTTTCAAACTGGGAGTTCCCGCCAAAACAAGACACAATGAAGTAGCGCCATCCCAGTTCGAACTGGCTCCTGTGTATGAAGAAGCCAATCTGGCTGTGGATCATAACCAAATCGTTATGGACACCATGAAGTCCGTCGCGAAAAAACATAACCTGGCCTGCCTGCTTCACGAAAAGCCCTTTGCAAAAATAAATGGTTCGGGAAAACATGTCAACTGGTCACTTTGCGACAACAACGGGAACAATCTTTTGAACCCCGGCAAGACCCCGCAGGATAACACTCAGTTTCTGGTGTTTTTGATCGCAACGGTCCGCGCCGTTTACAAACATGCCGATATTCTGCGAGCTGCGGTCGCAACTTATGCCAATGATCACCGACTGGGCGCCAACGAAGCGCCCCCGGCCATCATCTCCATATTTCTGGGAGAACAGCTGACCGATATTCTGGCCAATATCGAAAAGGGCACCGTGACCAAAGCAACCAACGCTGAAATCATTGATCTCGGTATTGCCGCTTTGCCTCAGGTCAGCAAAGACAATACCGATCGCAACCGTACATCGCCTTTTGCCTTTACCGGCAATAAATTTGAATTCCGCGCCGTGGGTTCATCGCAATCCATTTCCTTCCCGGCGGCTATTCTCAACACCATCGTTGCGGAAAGCCTCGATTATCTGGCCGAGAAAATTAAAGCCAAAGACGCCGAGAATATTAACCAGGCCGTCTTTGAAGTTTTGAAAAGCGAAATCAGGGATATCAAACCGATTCTCTTCAACGGAGACAACTACAGCAAGGCATGGGAAGTGGAAGCAGGTAAAAGAGGTCTGCCAAACCATAAAACAACGCCGGTAGCTTTGAAAGCGCTGATCATGGATAAGGCACTGAATCTCTTTGAAAAATATCAAGTGCTATCCAAAGTGGAGCTCAACTCCCGTTATATTATTTACTTGGAGAAATACATCAAGGATCTGGAAATTGAAGTCAAATGCCTCAATAATATCTGTTTGAATCAGGTGATTCCGGTGGCGCTTGACTATCAAAAGAAAGTAGCCAAAGCGATTATCGACACCAAAGAAGTTCTGGGTTCCGCGGCCGTTGTTTCCGCAGAAACGGAAATTTTAAAGAAAGTCGTTGACCTGGTTAATAATGTTTATACGGTCAATAAGGAGATACAGTCTAAGGTTGATGCAGCCGGTGCAGTTCATGACGAAGCGAAAAAGGCAGAGACCCTCTGCGCCAAAGTCAAGCCCAAAATGGATGAACTGCGCGAATATGTGGATGCTTTGGAAGGTCTGGTTGACGATGAAAAATGGCCCTTACCGAAATTCTGGGAAATGTTGTTTATCAGTTAATAAAATTGTAGGGAATGGTTTTAAACCGTTCCCTACATTGTTAATGATTGACGAGACGAAAAAAAAAATATAAAAACTTTTGCCTTCAAGAAACAGAAAACCCATTGAACCGGTGATCCGGTTCTTTTGGTTTCAAGAAAGTGTCGATTGGTCTGGTAACATACCCCTTAAGTTTCTGATGTTGGAGATAAAAATTAATGCCTCTGCTGAGAAAAGATCGTAAAGCCCTGCTCGTCCTGGAAGATGGGAGCTGCTTTGATGGTTTTGTCTTTGCCGGCAGTGGTGAAACCTTGGGGGAAGTCGTTTTCAACACCGGAATGTCCGGTTATCAGGAAATCATCACCGATCCCTCCTATAAAGGTCAGATCGTCACCATGACTTATCCGCTGATTGGCAATTACGGTATTAACGATGAAGACATGGAATCTGCGGGTATTCATCTCGAAGGCTTTATCGTGAAAGAGTATCAGCCTAACGCCAGTAACTGGCGGATGACCAGAAGCCTCAAAAAATTTCTGGAAGATGCCGGGAAAATCGGACTGGAAGGCATTGATACGCGTGCGCTTACGCGCCGTTTGAGGCTGTCCGGCGCTATGAAAGGAATTATTTCCACCGAGTCGAGCGATGTTCCGGAACTTCTGGAAAAAGTGCGGATCTATCCGGGTCTGGTCGGACGCGACCTGGTGCAGGAGGTATCCTGTTCAAAACCGTATCTGTGGAAAAAAGGCGCGCCTTCATCCGGAAAGATTCCTTCTAAAAAACCTATAAGGAAACTGCGCGTTGTCGTGCTCGACTGCGGCGTGAAATATAATATTCTAAGGCTTCTGGAATCAAATGGCTGCGAAGTCATTGTTGTACCGGCAACGGCCACGGGCCTCCAGATTCTTTCGTATCAACCTGATGGTGTATTATTATCCAACGGTCCTGGAGATCCCGCAGCGCTTCCTTATATTGTGGATGCCGCTCGCGAGGTGATTGGACAGGTTCCGGTTTTCGGCATCTGTCTGGGGCATCAGATCATCGGCCAGGCAATCGGCGGCAGTACGAGCAAACTGAAATTCGGCCATCATGGCATTAATCAGCCGGTTAAAAATCTGGAGACTGGACGAATAGAAATTACCTCCCAGAATCACGGCTTTGTGGTCGTCCCGGAATCGGTCGAGGGCAAAGCTCATAAGTTATTCACAAATCTAAACGATGCGACCTCCGAGGGGATGAAGCTTGCGGGAACAATGAGCGTGCAGTATCACCCCGAAGCCGCTCCCGGGCCGCGGGATACGGAATATTTGTTTAAACAATTTGTGGGGACTATGAAAATGCAGAGGGGGAGAGCAACGTGATTCTGATCATTGATTTTGGCTCACAGTACAACCAGCTTATTGCCCGCCGGGTGCGAGAGCATCAGGTTTATTGTCAGATTGAGCCGCCGGATATTTCGATTGCAGCGATCAGAGCGCTTGCACCGGAAGGCATTATTCTTTCCGGCGGTCCTGCCAGCATTTACTCCAAGGGGGCCCCGCGAGTAGACAAAGGGATTTTCGGTTTGGGCATTCCGATCCTGGGTATCTGTTATGGTTTGCAGTACATGGTGGATTCGCTTGGAGGCAAGGTCATCGGGTCAACGAAACGCGAATATGGTTTCGCGGAGCTGAATATTAAAAAACAGAAAGGGTTGTTTTCCGGTGTTGGAAAAAAGACCCAGTGCTGGATGAGTCACGGTGACTCCATTGGTTCAATGCCGGAAGGTTTCAGTATTACCGCTTCCACCTCCAATACGCCGGTGGCGGCAGCTGAAGATGTTAAGAGAGGTTTTTACGGACTTCAGTTTCATCCGGAAGTCGTTCATACGAAAGAAGGCAGGAAAATTATCGCGAATTTCCTTTTTGAGGTGTGCCACTGCAAAAAATCCTGGTCGATGAAATCTTTTGTTACACAGGCGGTGGAAGAAATTCGTCGGCAGGTTGGCTCCGAAAAAGTAATTCTCGGACTTTCCGGCGGTGTCGATTCATCCGTCGCAGCGGTTCTTTTGCACAAAGCCATCGGTAAGCAATTGACCTGCGTGTTCGTGGACAACGGTGTTCTGCGGGAAGGCGAGGCCGAGCGTGTAATCGACATGTTCAAGAAACATCTGCATATCAACCTGCGTTTTGCCCGTGCGGGAAATGTATTCCTGAAAAAACTTAAAGGGGTGACGGATCCGGAAAGAAAACGTAAAATCATCGGACGTACATTCATTGAAGTTTTTGACGCGGAAGCGCATAAAATCAGGGGCGTGAAATTTCTGGCCCAGGGAACGCTTTATCCCGACCTGATCGAATCTCGTTCCGCCTTCGGCGGTCCCAGCGCCGTGATCAAATCGCATCATAATGTCGGCGGGCTCCCTAAAAAAATGAACTTGAACCTGGTGGAACCGCTCAAGCACCTGTTTAAAGACGAGGTGCGTCTTCTGGGCAAAGAACTGGGTCTGGCCGACGACGTCGTTTGGCGGCAGCCGTTCCCCGGCCCGGGGCTGGCGGTCCGCATCATCGGAGAAGTAAATGTCCAGCGCCTGAAAGTGTTGAAACGGGCGGATACGATTCTGATGGAGGAAATTCGCGCGGCTAATTTCTATTATAAATTATGGCAGTCATTCACCGTACTCCTGCCGCTTAAGAGCGTGGGGATCATGGGCGATCAGCGGACGTATGAAAATATTGTCGCCATACGTGCCGTCACCAGTGACGATGCCATGACCGCGGACTGGGCGAGGTTGCCGCAGGAACTGCTTGCGCGCGTTTCAACGCGCATTATCAACGAAGTGCGGGGAATCAACCGTGTGGTTTACGATATCAGCTCCAAACCTCCCAGCACGATTGAATGGGAGTAAGAATAATCACCCTGACCCTCTCCCAACAAAGAAGAGGGAATCCATACACTTCCCCTCCCCTGGTGGGAGGGGATTGAGGGGAGGGGGAAAAGTGGTAGAAAGCAGTGCCGAAAAGAACCGACATTAAAAAAATACTGCTCATCGGGTCCGGCCCGATTATCATCAGCCAGGCCTGTGAGTTCGACTACTCCGGCACGCAGGCCTGCAAGGCCCTGCGCGAAGAAGGGTATGAGGTCGTTCTGATCAACTCCAACCCGGCCACCATCATGACGGATCCGGAAATGGCCGACCGCACTTACGTCGAACCGATTACGCCGGAGGCGGTGGAAAAAATTATTGCGCTTGAACGTCCCGACGCGCTTTTGCCGACACTGGGCGGCCAGACCGGTCTGAACACAGCCGTGGCCGTGGCGGAAAAAGGTGTTTTGAAAAAGTATCATGTGGAAATGATCGGCGCGTCGCTCGAGGTTATTCACAAAGCGGAAGACCGCGAGAAATTCCGTCACGCCATGGAACGCATTGGTCTGCAAATGCCGAAAAGCGGCTTTGCCCGCAACATGAGTGAAGTTCAAAAAATCGCCGAAAAAATCGGTTTCCCGATCATTATCCGGGCCGCTTTTACGCTGGGCGGTACGGGCAGCGGAGTGGCTTACAACTGGGAAGAATTGAACGAAATTGCCAAAGCGGGTCTGGAAGCCAGCATGATTTCCGAAGTCATGGTCGAGCAATCGGTCCTTGGCTGGAAGGAATATGAGCTGGAGGTGATGCGTGACAAAGCCGACAACGTCGTCATCATCTGTTCGATTGAAAACTTTGACGCAATGGGGGTGCATACGGGAGAATCCATCACGGTTGCGCCGGCGCAGACGCTCACGGATCGCGAGTATCAGGTGATGCGCGATGCCGCCATTGCCATCATGCGCGAAATCGGTGTCGAGACCGGTGGTTCCAATGTGCAATTTGCCATCCATCCGCAGACCGGCGAGATGATCGTCGTCGAGATGAATCCGCGTGTATCACGTTCCTCGGCTCTGGCCTCCAAAGCCACGGGATTCCCCATTGCCAAAATTGCCGCAAAGCTTGCCGTAGGGTACACACTGGACGAGATTCCTAACGACATCACCCGCGAGACGATGGCGTCTTTTGAACCGACCATTGATTACGTCGTCACCAAAATTCCGCGGTGGACATTTGAAAAATTTCCGGAGACGGAAGACTTTCTCACCACATCCATGAAGTCCGTGGGCGAAACGATGGCGATCGGCCGGACCTTCAAAGAATCGCTGCAAAAAGCAATCCGGTCTCTGGAAATCGGCCGTTTCGGCTTCGGCCAGGCCCTGCCGGAAGATGCACAGGAAAGAAGATCTGTTCTCAAAGGCAAGCTGATCAAGCCCAATTCTCTGCGTCTTTTCTATGTGGCCGAAGCGCTCAAGGGTGGCATGTCCATTGAAGAGGTCTACGATCTCACGAAGGTCGATCCCTGGTTTTTGCACCAGATCCAAGACATTCTCGATGCCGAAGCGGAATTGAAAGAGTCAGACCCGTCCGCGGAACTTCTGCGCGCCGCCAAGGAAATGGGTTTTTCCGATCGTGCTTTAGGCACCTTCTGGGATAAGACGGAGCAGGAAATTCGCGATTGGCGCAGAAGGGAAAACATCTATCCCGTTTATAAGCTTGTGGATACCTGCGCGGCGGAATTTGAAGCCTATACGCCTTACTATTACTCCACTTACGAAACCGAAAACGAAACCCGCACCTCAGCCAAAAAGAAAGTCGCCATTATCGGTGGCGGTCCCAACCGCATTGGCCAGGGTATTGAATTTGATTATTGCTGCGTTCATGCTTCTTTCGCACTTCGCGAAGAAGGCGTGGAAAGCATCATGATCAATTCCAACCCGGAAACGGTAAGCACGGACTACGATACTTCCGACAAGCTGTTTTTCGAACCTGTCACGCTGGAAGACGTCCTGCATATCATTCAAGCGGAAAAACCGGACGGTGTGATTGTTCAGTTCGGCGGTCAGACGCCGCTCAACCTCGCGAGGGGCCTGGAAGCCGCCGGTGTTCCCATCATCGGAACCTCTCCGGATGCCATTGACCGCGCGGAAAACCGAGACCGGTTCCAGGAAATCGTGGCCAAACTGAAGCTTAACCAGCCGGATAATGACACGGCGATGAACACGGAAAAAGCACTGGTTGCCGCCGAGCGCATCGGTTATCCGGTGCTGGTGCGTCCCTCCTACGTGCTGGGCGGCCGATCGATGGAAATCGTTTATGACCCGGAAACACTCCGGACGTTTATGGCCAAAGCGCTTCTTGTTTCTCCGGGGCATCCGATCCTGATTGACAAATTTCTGGAGGACGCGGTCGAAGTGGATGTGGATGCGATCTCCGACGGCAAAACCACCGTCGTGGCGGGCATCATGGAACATATTGAAGAAGCGGGTATTCACTCCGGGGACAGTGCCTGCATTCTGCCGCCGATCACCATTGCCCCTCCGATTTTGGAGCTCCTCACAACACAAACCAGGATGCTGGCGGCCGAACTGGGTGTGATCGGCCTGATGAATATTCAGTATGCGATTAAAGACAATATTCTCTATGTCCTGGAAGTCAATCCCCGCGCATCGCGTACGGTGCCGTTCGTAAGTAAATCCATTGGAGTGCCTCTGGCGAAGCTGGCCACCAAGGTCATGCTGGGTAAAACTCTTCAGGAACTGGGCTTTACGCAAACGATTATTCCCGGGCATGTATCCGTTAAGGAAGCGGTTTTTCCCTTCAACCGTTTCCCCGGCGTCGATATCATTCTGGGGCCGGAGATGAAATCCACCGGCGAAGTCATGGGCATCGATCACTCCTTCGGTCTGGCGTTTGCCAAATCGCAAATGGCGACCGGATTCAAAATGCCGACGTCCGGATCCGTTTTTATCAGTGTTCATGATCATCACAAGGCGGGGATTGTGGATGTCGCGCGATCGCTTTCGAATCTCGGCTTCAGAATTCTGGCGACGTCCGGCACTGCCGCATATCTGAACGGCTTGGGAATTACTGCAGCCGTCGTGAACAAGGTCAGCGAAGGCCGGCCGCATGTCTTGGACTTGATCAAGAACGGCGAGATTCAGATGGTGATCAATACCAGCTTCGGACGCAAATCCACGCGGGACGCTTATCTGATCCGGCACGGCGCTCTGGCGTATAACATTATTTATACAACAACACTCGCCGGTGCGCGGGCGCTTGGCGAAGCGGCTAAAGCACTGATTGCAGAAGACTGGGGCGTATGTCCCCTGCAGGAGTATTATAAAAAGTAGTAGGGAACGGTTTCAAACCGTTCCCTAAACATGACCATTCAGAATGATGGAAACCGATATGGATTTACTTGACCATGAACAAGACGATTCCGGCCGCCCCCGCGAGGAGTGCGGCGTGTTTGCCATTTACGGGCATGAAGAAGCGGCACGCGTGGCATACTTCGGCCTTTTCGCCCTGCAGCATCGCGGTCAGGAATCCGCAGGCATCGTGACCTCTAATGGATGCAGTGTCTCCGAACACAAAGGAATGGGGCTCGCTTCCGGCGTCTTCAGTGAGGATATTCTGCAAAAGCTTGCCGGGACGCTGGCCATCGGTCATGTCCGCTATTCCACGACCGGCTCTTCAACGATTTCCAATGCCCAGCCATTCCTTGTGCATGTTGGAGAGGAATACTACGCTCTGGGGCACAACGGTAACATTGTGAACGCTCAGTCTCTGCGGTTGGAACTGGAAGGCCGGGGGTCCATTTTCCAGTCCACCATGGACAGCGAGGTTATCATCCATTTGATGGCGCCGCATTTGAAGAGGGGATTGGATAAGGCGCTTTCCATTGCGCTGCAACAAATCGAAGGCGCTTACAGTCTGGTCATGCTGACGAGAGATAAAATTCTTGCCGCCCGGGACCCGCGAGGTTTCCGTCCACTGGCATTGGGAAAACTCAACAGCGGCTGGGTGGTCGCCTCCGAAACCTGCGCTTTTGATCTGGTCGGCGCCGAATACATCCGCGATGTTGAACCTGGTGAAATTCTCATCATTGACGCTGAAGGCTGCCAGAGCATCAAGCCTTTTCCGGTTATGAAACGCTGTCATTGCATCTTCGAGCTGATTTATTTTGCACGTCCGGACAGTCAGATATTCGGCCAGAATGTTTACCTGTGCCGCAAGAGGCTGGGACACGAACTGGCGAGAGAATACCAGCCGGATGTCGACTTGGTTATGCCCTTTCCGGATTCAGGAAACTATGCGGCTTTGGGTTACGCTGAAGAAAGCGGCGTTCCATTTGAAATGGGAATGATTCGCAACCATTACGTAGGCCGTACGTTTATTCAGCCGACACAACCCATGCGCGACTTTGCCGTCCGCGTGAAGCTCAATCCGGTCCAACCGCTTCTGGAGGGTAAAAAGGTTCTGATTGTCGAGGACTCTATTATTCGCGGCACCACCAGCCGTAACCGTGTAAAACACCTCCATGGTATCGGTATCAAGGAACTTCACATGGTCATCAGCTGTCCGCCAACGATGTTCCCCTGTCCCTACGGTATTGACTTTTCCTCCAAGGGCGAACTGATCGCCACCAAGAAGGAAAATGAAAAAGCCATTGCCGAATTCATCGGCCTCGATTCGCTCCATTATCTGACCGTAGACGGCATGGTCAAAGCCACCGGAATGCCGAGAGAATGTTTCTGTCTGGCCTGTTACACCGGCGACTACCCCATCGCGCCGCCCGAAAAGATGGACAAGTTCTGCATGGAATTGAAGTAGTTTTCCGATCCGCGAGGTGATCCTCGTCCCCCAAAGTTTTTCCTGTTAAATTTTGTTTTTGCAGCAAATTTCTGAAGCATGTCAGCATGCAGATTATTATTTTAGCAAAATGTAATGATCTGCATCACAAAAAGCCTCTTTTATCAAACCGATACAATGAGCAGGTAAAAGAGGAAAATCATGGGTAAAAGACTCTTTAAAATATATTGTTTCCTGATTTTATCAGTTGCGCTGTTGCTTAATGCCTGCGGCGGCAGCGGTGGCAGTAACAGCAGCTGCGGCAGCTGTGCTGGAACTACGAAGGCTGATCAGAATCCCATCCTTATTTATTTGCAGGCCGTAACTGCTGAAAGGGTTTACGTTATGATTGAATCTCAAAGTGATGAGTCTCTGACGGTAGATTATGGTTTGACAACGGGCTACGGTTCCACTGCTGTCAGCGAGGGGACAAAGTTGACGACCGCTGGAACATACATTCACAGGATTCCTTTATCCGGTTTGACTCCGGAAACAACTTACTACTACCGGTTTGGTGATCATAGCGCCAGTTTTACAACAGCAGCCAATCCCGGTGCGTCTTTTCGTTTTGCCTGGTTGGCTGATACACGCAGCGGCACGGCTGTTCATGATGCCATCGCCCGGTTTATCCTGGCGGAGAATCCAACATTTTCGCTTTATGGCGGCGATCTGTGTGACGATGGCTCCTACAACGTATACAAAGAGCAATTCTTCCGTACTGATCAGATGGCACTGGCGGCAAAAGTTCCCTTTTTTAACGCAACCGGCAATCACGAGGAATGGGGAACCAATACAAAGGCATTCATGCAGGCACCCGAATCGGTATCAGGCAATCAGGGATATTATTCATTTGATTACGGTGATTTGCATGTTGTGGTGATGAATTATATGGATCCGGGTGGATACGCGGAGGGTTCGCCACAATATAATTTCATTGCCGCCGATCTGACGGCCACAAAGAAAGTATGGAAGGTTGTAATCTGTCACGCACCCGGTTATGCAGCCGGGGGGCATGGAGAAGATATAAATTTGATTGCCCTGGCAACCAAAATTTTGGAACCTGCAGGTGTTGACCTTGTAATTTCAGGTCATAACCATTTTTATCAGAGAAATTTTGTTAACGGTGTTTATCATCTGGTGATTGGTTCCGCCGGTGCGCCTCTTTACACCCCCGGACCGGTAAATTACCCCGAAGGTTATACGCAAGTATCACTTCAATCTTACTGCTGGGCCATTTTCGATCTGACGCCTGCCAGCTTGCAGATGCGCGTATATGACGAACAGGGAACTCAGATCGATACGTTGACGCTTTCCAAGTGATACTGATAAGCTGAATATCGATATTATTTCTATTTTTTTACGGTCATTCAGGGACGACACTCGAAGCACCGTCCCTGAATGACGCAGCGTCCATTTATTTCCCTTTAAAGTCCGCCGGACGCCTTTCCAGAAAGGCGATTACCGCTTCCTTCATATCATCCGTCATGAGCAGCGAAGCGTTTTTCTGAATCGCCACCGACATTCCGTCATAAACATTTACATAACGGCTGAAGTTCAGGACTTCCTTGGTGCTCCGGATGCCCAGAGGAGCATTGGAAGCAATCTGTGCGGCCAGTTTCTGAGCTGCGGCCATGAGGCCAGCCTGGTCTGCATAAACAGAATTAACCAGTCCCATTTTTTCAACATCGCGGGCTGAATAATTAGCAGCCGTAAAGGCCATCTCACGCGCAAAACCCTGGCCGACAATCATTGGTAGGCGCTGAAGTACGCCCATATCCGCCACGATGCCAATATTGGCCTCCTTGAGGCAGAAAATCGCATCTTCCGTGCACAGCCGGATGTCGCAGGCGGAAATCATATCGAGCCCGCCGCCGATGCATTTTCCGTGAACCGCTGCAATGACGGGTTTGGGGCATTCTTCAATAAAATTACAGCAGTCGAAAAGAGGTTGGGAATTGCGGATCATGTCCAGGACGCCTTTGACTGTGCCGGTTGCTCCGCCTGCAGCTTCCTTCAAATCCAGTCCCGCGCAGAAAATTCTCGCTTTGCTGCAAAAGATGATGGCGCGGACGTCATCGTTAGTGCCGAGTTCGCGAAAGACGACGGCAATCTCCGCGGCAAAGGAAAGACTGAGCGCATTTAATGCATCTACTCTCGCCATGGATACGGTTGCCACGTGATTTTCAATTTTCAGATCAATGTACTGATAGGTCATAGTTTCTCCTCCAAGGGATTATTTGTAATTATTTCTTTAAGGATACGTTGTATGAAGAGATCCGTCCGCAGATTTATTTCTTCTTTTTCAGATAACTCTCCAATCGGTTTAAACCCTCTTTGATGTTTTCCAGAGAGGTGGCATAGGAAAAACGCAGAAATCCTTCTCCTCCGCTTCCGAAGTCAATGCCGGGAGTAACTCCGACCTTTGCTTCTTCGGTAATCCGGAAAGCTTCTTGATAGGAATCGGAAAAGAATTTACGCCCGTCGGCGAAGACATAAAACGCGCCGGTTGGTTCGATATGCACGATAAAGCCCATATCGGTCAGTCGCGCCAGCATGTACCGTCGGCGCTCATCGTAAGTTTGAATCATGGCGGCGACATCATCTTTAGCCCTGGTGAGGGCGGCAATCCCCGCCCATTGAATAAAACCGTTGGCCGAAATCATAAAATTCTGATGGATGCGCTGCATCACGGTGCTGAATTTTTTGGGGAAAATCAGGAATCCCAGACGCCAGCCGGTCATGGCGTAAAGTTTGGAAAATCCATTGATGACAAAAGCTCTGTCCGTAAATTCAAGAATAGAGTGAGCTTTTCCCTGATAAACCAGTCCGTGATAAATTTCATCGGAGATAATGTATTGCGCATCAAACCGGGCAATGTCCTGCATTTGCTCTCTGGTCATGACAATACCGGTCGGATTGCAGGGCGAGTTGATCAGAATTGCTTTTGTCCTGCCTGAGAGTTTTCCTGCGATATCTTTGTGTCGATACTGAAAGCCTTCTTCCGGATAAGTTTGGATTTCCCGGAGTTTGCCCCCTGCCGCATGCACAAAGTTCTGATAGCACGGATAACGGGGATTAGAGATGATTATCTCGTCGCCATGATCGAGAATTGCCAGCATGGCAAATAAAAGTACGGGCGATGTTCCAGTCGAGACCAGTACCTGATCAGGAGAAATCTTGACGCTGTATTCTTTCTGATAGTAATCACATATGGCCTGGCGTAATTCGAGAAGTCCCAGAGCATGTGTGTAGCGGGTTTTATTATCCTGAAGCGCGTGTATCGCTGCTTCTGTAATAACCGGGGGCGTCGGAAAGTCCGGTTCGCCAACTTCCATGTGAATAATGTGTTCACCCTTGCGTTCCAGTTCCTCAGCCCTTGCCATGACGTCCATGACAATAAAAGAGGTGAATTCCGATGCGCGTTTTGAAATCATATCTATCCCTTGGTCGTTTTGAGTCACGAACGATTTTATCCGGTAACTGCGAAACTTCGATTACACCCACAGGACCGAAAATTTGCTCACATCTTTACTATGGTGATTGTCATATTTTTTCAACCTCTTTGTTGTATACAGCAGAAGCTTCTATTGCTATGTAAATATAACAAGATTTCACCAGGACAACACAGCGATTGATGAACTGTCGGATTTATCATTGTTTAATTATATTAATAAAATGAGTGCAAGTAATCCATATTATAAATTTATGAATAGTTGTCTGTTAATAGAATAGTATTATATTTTAAAGTATATATATGTTTCTGAAACATATTATGCTTGCATCTTGAGGTATGTTGTTTTATATTTTGATCGTAAGTTTTTATAGAGAATGGTATTTAAATAAATAAACACAGGGAAAGAACAGTTTTGGTTATGCATGACAAACTGAAAGCAATCCGTGAATAAGAAAACGGAGGGTTAAATGAGCTATACAATATCAGAGTTATGCAATGGTTGCGGCGCCTGCATGAAGATGTGCCCGGTGGCCGCCATATCGGGCGAGAAAAAAGAGCGGCATCGAATTCATCCATCCCTGTGTATTGAATGCGGTGCCTGCGGGAGAATCTGTGCTGCATCCGCAGTTCTGGACGATGCTGGAAAAACGGTTCCGAAGATGAAAAAGTCGGACTGGCCCAAACCGCTTATTAATAGCGATATGTGTGTCGCCTGCGAAAACTGCGTTGCTGTCTGTCCGACTCATGCGCTGGCCATGGCCGATGAGGCATTACCCCTCACGAATAACCGGGCTGTACTTTCTCAACCCAATAAATGTGTCTCTTGCGGCTGGTGTAAGGACAACTGCCTCTTCGACGCCATTACCATGGGAGGTGCATAATGAAAACGATTCTGGGAACCAGCAACAAATACCTTGATATCAATCTAACGAACAAAACATGGAGTATCCATCAGGCTTCGCAGGATGATCTTAAAAATTTTCTGGGCGGTAAGGGCCTGGGTATCAAAATATTCTATGATCGCCTGAAAGACAAACTGGCTAATGTCGATCCTCTGGGTCCGGACAACCTGCTTATCTTTGCCAATGGAGTCTTGCTCACGACCGGCGCACCTTGCTCCGCTCGTTTTGAAGTTATTACCAAATCGCCGCTGACCGGTTACATGGTAGCCTCATCCTGCGGCGGACCTTTCGGTGAAGCATGCAAAACCGCCGGCTGGGACGGGGTAATCATTTCCGGCCGTGCGGAAAAGCCGCAAGTGGTACGATTCGACGATAAAGAAGTCATTTTTGAAGATGCAGGCGACCTCTGGGGTGCAGGCACTCACTCCATCCAGGAAAGTCTGCGGCTGACACCTAAAGAAGGAGCGGCGGTCATCGGACCGGCGGGCGAAAATAAAGTTTTTTATGCCAACATTTGCTCCGGTCACCGTTTTGCCGGACGCGGCGGCGTGGGAGCCGTCATGGGTGCCAAGAATCTTAAGGCCCTTGTAGCTCGTGGCAAGGAATATCGTTGCCTTCCCGTCAATCAGGAGAAATTTAACAGGACTTTAAAGAAGGCAAAAACGCACATCCTGAGAGGTCCGATGACCAAGGGCTACAAGGCGTTCGGAACCAATATGAATACGCGTTACGGTATGGAGAGCGGTTTTTCACCGGTGCGCAACTTCCGGGACAGGTACAGCCCTAAAACCGAGGCCATCACCGGGCAGGCCATGGCCCAAAAGTATAAAACCCGGCATTCCACCTGCCGTTACTGCTCCATTCTGTGTGGACACAAAGGCATATATCCCGATGGACGGATGCGGCAGATACCGGAGTATGAGACGACTGGCCTCTTCGGCAGCAACATTGAAAATTATGACACGGACAAGATTGCTCTCTGGAATGATATCATGAATGAAATGGGCATGGACACCATTTCAGCGGGCGGTACGATTGCCTGGGCCATGGAAGCCGGTGAAAAGGGCCTGCGAAAGACAGAACTCTCCTTCGATAATCATGACAATATCGGCCGCATTCTGGAAGACATCGCCTACCGGCGAGGTGAGGGCGCCGAACTGGCTGAAGGGTCGAAACGTTTGAGTGAGAAGTATGGCGGTAAAGATTTTGCCATTCATACCAAGGGGCTGGAGATTGCCGCTTACGATCCTCGCGCATGCTGGGGGCATGGTCTTTCCTATGCCGTGCATAATAAAGGCGGGTGTCATCTCGGGTCATATCTGGTGGGGCTGGAAGTTTTTCTGGGTTATATGCCGACGCAGACCTCTCTGGGCAAGGCTTCCTGGGTCGTCTTCTGTGAGGATATCTTTGCATCCATCAATTCGCTCCAGACCTGTCTGTTTACGGCTTTTTCCATCATGACGGAACCAATCATTCCCAAGTACATGCCCAGGCCGGTCCTGAAGGTGGCCACTATTCTGAATCCGAAAATGTCCCAGCTGCTGATGAACTGGAGCGCATACTCTGACTTCTTTTCCGCGATTACCGGTATTCCCATGAACCAGTGGCAGTTCAAAAAGGCGGGCGAGCGCATCAACAAGCTGGAAAGATATATGAACGTGAAAATGGGCCAGAAACCATCCGAGGATACTCTGCCGGACCGCTTCACGAAAGAAGCCGTTACCAAGTATCCCGTGGCTGCCGTTGTGCCGATTGAAAAAATGGTCAAACAATATTACCGGATTCGAAAGTATGATCCGCAAACCTCCGGACCTGATGAAAAGGATTTGAAAAAGCTCGGAATCATGGTTTAGCTTTTTTTAAAGTAATGCCTCCCTCCAAAGGTTTGGATTTATTGCAAGACGGTAAAATACCGTTGACAATGCTCCGGAATCTCTTAGAATAATATACGCTTTTTGATGATTATGGATAACTTCAGGATGAAGTAGATTAAGAAATAAGGCAAAGTGCCTTAAGAATTTTTACGGATAGATTTCAGTCAACACAAATACGGGTAAGGCAGTTTATTCTGCCGGGAGGTTAATATGAAAACATTTCGGGTGATATTAGCGATTGGCGCGATGACTATGCTGATGGGCTGTGCCCTGCTGGTTCCTATGGGCAACGTATATACGGGAGTAAAATTGCCGATGGCGGTGACCGGCAACAGCGGTGTTTCCACCAAAACGGGAGAAGCAACATGTGTCAGTGTGCTGGCTGTGGTTGCCACAGGCGACTGCAGCATCGAAGCCGCAAAGAAAAACGGTGGCATCACGAAAGTGAACTATGTTGACTGGGAGGTCAAAAGTATTCTCGGCATATACGGAACATACAAAGTGATCGTCTCCGGAGAATAATTATTTTGGTTGCAAACACATTTCGCGGGTTTGATCAACACGATCAAACCCGCGACGTGTAAAAATGAATTTTTTATTATCATAATCGTATGAAAGTTCTCATTTTTGGCGCCACAGGTCTGGCTGGCGGCAGTGTTTTAAAAGCCTGTTTTCAGGCACCGGTGGTTGATGAAATCCGTTCAATCAGCCGGCACGCGGTTAGCGTTCATCATCAAAAACTGAATGATCACATCCATTCCGATTTCCTGAATTATTCCCTCATCAGCGATATTTTTGCCGGTATTGACGCCTGTCTGTTTTGCCTGGGTATATCTGTGATGCAGGTTCCCGATGAAGCTGGATATCGAAAGATTACCCACGATTTTGCCATGGCGGCCGCACGGACACTGAAAAGAGACAGTCCGCAAGCAGTCTTTCATTACATCAGCGGCCAGGATACACAAACCGGTAGCCGCATGATGTGGGCGCGCGTGAAAGCCGAAACTGAGCAGGATTTAATGGCGTTGATGCCGTCGGTTGCCTGGCGTCCATCGGTTATTGGTGGCGATCCATCGGCCCGCACTCCGAAAATACTGAAAATTTTGCATCCGGTGTTCAGCTTGTTGAAACCCTTTCCCAATTTGTATGTAACGGGAGAGGACATCGGTCGGGCGATGATTCAGGCGACCATCGAGAAGATTCGGGGCCGGGTGATCGAGAATGTGGAAATCCGGGAGATTGCAAATCGATATCGTCAGTTTTTGCCTTAACTGACACTTGCATAGAAGGTTATTACGCGAATGGATTTTATTCTACTTTCCGTGTTTTTTGCGCTGTCTGTAACGACACACAACATGGAAGAAGCACTGTTGCTGCCGGCCTGGTCACAGACAGCGGGGAAATGGCATCATCCTGTGGGAACTCGCGAGTTTCGCTTTGCCGTAGTTGTTCTGACGATTCTTGCCTATCTTGCAGTCCTGATGGCCGCGATGCAGGGTAAGGAAAGCATCGGTGCTTATTTTCTTTCAGGGTACGCTCTGGCGATGCTGTTGAATGTGGTTTTTCCTCATGTTATGGCTACAGCAGTTACGCGCCGCTACGCACCGGGCACACTCACGGCTTTACTGCTTAATCTGCCCGTCACAGTACTGTTGATCCGCCAGAGCCTGCTGGAAGGATACGTTCACTTGCAGAAATTCGTATGGGCGGGTCCGCTGGTCGTCGTCATTATAATGTTGTCTATACCGATACTGTTTGCCGCAGGCAGACGGATCCCTGGATCAAAAAACGCTAATTAGTCTTTAAGACAATCTTGCCAATATGGGTGGATGACTCCATCAGTTCATGGGCTCTGGTTGCTTCAGCAAGATGGAAAACAGCGGAAATAACAACAGTCAATTTTTTAGCCATAAAGAGCGGCCAGACGTGATTCAGTAAAGCCTGAGCGATAGCGGTTTTTTCTTCTGCCGAACGGGGCCGCAGCATGGAGCCGGTGAAAGTAAGATTTTTCGTCAAAATGGGCAGACAGTCAAGTTCCGCCTTTGCGCCCTGCATGAAGGCAATCTGTACCAGACGCCCGTTGCGGGCAAGAAGTTTTAAATTCTTTTGGATATACGGGCCGCCGACAAAATCCAGAATGCAGTCAATTCCCCGCGGGCCGGCCGCATCGGCGATTTCCTTTGCCCAGTCCTGTGTGGAATAATCCAGGATGACATCCGCCCCCAATTTTTTTACCGCGTCGATTTGATCCATCCCTGTCACGGTGGTAAAGACTTTTGAGCCGAAAACCTTGGCCAGCTGAATGGCGGTGTAGCCGATACCTCCGGCGCCCCCGTGCACCAGAAAATTTTCGCCGGTTTTGAGATTGCCGCGGTCGAAAACGTTGGACCAGACGGTAAAATAATTTTCGGGAAGTGCCGCCGCTTCGGCAAGTGACAGATTGGCCGGGATCGGCAGACAGTGAGACGCAGGCACGGTACAGTATTCGGCATAGCCTCCGCCCGGAACGAGGGCGCAGATACAATCCCCCACGCTCCACTTGGTAACATCTTCTGATTTGGCCACAACCGTTCCCGCTACTTCGAGACCCAGGACAGGGGAGGCGCCGGGTGGCGGCGGATATACTCCCATGCGCTGGTAGATATCCGGCCGGTTGATTCCCGCGTAAATGACTTGAATCAGGACTTCACCCGTTTTAATCGGAGGCAAAGGGCCCTGCTTTAGTTTCATGCAGGAGGCAGGGCCTCCCTTTCCGTGGTCAATATAATTCATTATTTCGGGAAGTACCAAGACAGGCTCCTTAGTGAAAAATCGGATTATTCCTCAACGCCGGAGAAAATGCAGAGAGGTTTTAGTCCAGAACCGCTTCTATTAAATACGGTCCCGCCCCATTTAAAGCTTTTTGAAATTCGGCAACAAACGCCTCCGCTGTTTTTGTCGATGCGGCGGGTACACCCATGCCACGGCTCAAGCTGACCCAGTCCAATGTCGGATGATCGATATTCATGAGCGACTTGGCGCCTTCACCGAGTGTTTTGTATCCGGCTCGCAGACACTCCAGCTCGATTGTCTGATAACGCCGGTTGGAACAGATGATGGTTATGACATTTGTCTTTTCATGCGCCTGCGACCAGAGTGCCTGGATAGTGTACATGGCGCTGCCGTCCGCCTGAATGTCGATAACCTGACGATCCGGCGCGGCCAGCGCCGCGCCCAGGGCCAGCGGCATTCCCATGCCGATCGAACCTCCGGTAAGCGTCATCTGGCAGTGAGGTTTCAAATATGGCGAGTGGTTGTAGTAGTATGCACCCGATGAAATGCCTTCTTCCACCACTATGCAATTTTCCGGCTGAAGAGCGGCAATAACGGCGCACATCTTTTGCGCGTTCAGTTCCCCGGTTGGCAGCTCCGGCAACGACAATTTTGCCAGTACCGGAGTCAAATCGTCCGGCCTTACATCCGGTCCAAGTGCTGATGAAAGTTCTTCAAGAACAAGGCCCGCATCCTGCTTCAGGGTATCGATACGGATACGCTGGGCTTTTTCCGGTAAATAGGAGGTGACGCCTCCGGCATAACCGAAGAATGCGGAAGGTTCGGATGTACCCACCAGAACAAAGGCATCATATTTGGCGAGAAATTTTTGCGCCTGTCCGGGAAAGTATGGAACGCGCTTTAAAACGGGTAATCCCGCGCCCGCCTCAAAATACGCAGGGAAAGTGACCATCAGGAGATCACAGCCTGTTTTGACTTGGATTTGCGCTGCTGCTGCAAGACCGTGTTTGCGCAATGCCCTGTCTCCCAGAATCAGAGCAGGGTTTTTAGCTTCCCGGATGATTGAGACGGCGGGAGGGATCATTTCTTCATCCACAGCAGCAAACGAGAAGGCGGTCTTCATGATTGCTTCCATATTGCATTTATAAGATTGATAATCAGCGGGAACAATCATAGTCGATATCTGTCCGTAAAGAGATGCGGTGATGGCTTCGGCCGTGTCCGCGGACAATTGATCGGCAGAAGCGCTTTCCCTGAGGAAGCCGGAGACGGGGCGGGCCAGCGATGCGATGTCCATATTCAGGTGCGGATCATACGGACGAATCCAACTTGCATGTTCTCCGATGATGTTGAGCACCGGCGTCCGAGCTCGCCTGGCATTGTGCAGATTGGCAATGCCGTTGGCCAGCCCCGGTCCGAGATGCAGAAGCGTCATGGCCGGTTTTTGTTTGAAACGGCCGTAGCCGTCGGCCGCACCGGTACAGACCCCTTCAAAGAGTCCCAGGACTGGCCGGATCTGGGGGACCGTATCCAGCGCAGCCACAAGCGCCAGTTCGGTAGTACCGGCGTTTGCAAAGCAAATTTCCACCCCCGCATCCGCCGCCGTTTTAAGAATCATTTCTGCTCCGGTCATATCCAACTCCTTTCCTTATTCATACACCGTTGTCAGCAGTTCCAGGATTCTGGACTGGCTTGGTGATGTCGGATCCGTCGCCATGTTGACTGCATCACGCGAAGTATAGAAAGCAATTTCCTTGAGATCCTCTTTTGATATGCCGTAGGATTTGAGCCGCACATCAATGTTGAGCTCCCCGTACAACCAGCGCAGAGCCGATTCGAGATCATCGGAGCGGTTGATGAGATAGGCCATATCCATGAATGCGCCTTTGCAGGTTTCCTTGTTGGCCATGACAAAGCCCAACAGGCCGAAGATGGCTGCCCGTCCGTGAGGCAGATGAAAGTGTGCGCCAATCGCGTGGGTAAGCGCGTGTCCCAGCCCCAGGCCCTTGAGGAAAGCAAGCCCGCCGCATAGGGCCGCCATGCACATATCCGTTCGCGCGCGCATGTTATCCGGTTCTTTGCAGGCTGTAATTAAACTCCGGCCGATCAGTTTGACGCCGAAGAGCGCCTTGGATTCGAAATAGGGGTGGTAGGGTGTCGCCAGAGAAACGCTGCCTTCAATGCAGTGGGAAAGCGCATCGATGCCGGATTCGATAGTCAGTCCGGGCGGCATGGTTTTGGTAAAGAGCGGATCGATAACGGCCAGCCTGGGGATGAAGTGGTTACTCATCAGAATGAATTTCAGGTCTCTGGCCTTGTCGGTCAGCACGGCGCAGGGATTGACTTCGCTGCCTGTACCGGAGGTGGTCGGCATGCAGATGATCGGCGGGAAAATCGGTTTGATTTTGCCTCCACCGCCGACAATGCCATCATATTCGCGCATATCGCCCGGATGCGTGACGCGCAGACCCAGCGTTTTTGCCGTATCCAGAGAACTGCCTCCGCCCAGGCCGAATATACCGTCGCAACCTTTTTCCTTGTACAGTGCTCCAGCCCTTTCGATGAGCTCGATCGGCGGGTCCGGTTCCACTTCCGCGAAGATTTCCACTTCAATACCGCTTTTGTTCAGGATGTCCTTGATTTCCGTTGCCTTGCCGCTTTTGAACATGAACGGGTCGGTCACCAGAAAGATTTTTTTAATCTTGAGTTCCCTGATCTTTTTGCCCATCGTCCGCGCCACGCCTTCACCCATTAAAATATCGGGCATCGGCGGGATGCGGATTTCCCAGACTTTTTCCTTTTCCCGGAAGGCATCGAGGCCTTTCCAGATATCTTTCACTTCCGATTCGTTGACATCAAAAACGGAACCGGTCGGGACGATCAATTCCTCACGGATAAAGGCGGGAAGGTCCGTGTCAATTTGAGCAAACTGCGCTTTCTCATTGAAAGCAAGCTGGTCGCGCAGCGTCTGTTTGGCGATGTTGATGACATCTTCCTGTGTCATGCTCAGACCAAAACGGGCGTTCATCAGCGCGGCGAAGAATGGATAAATCGATTCACCGCCGGGAACGGCGTTCAGGCAATATCCAAAAGCGTCGCAAGCCGTCGCTCTGATTTGTGTTGCCAGAGAGGTCTGTACCTGTTCTTTCTTTTCCTTGGGCTGGCGGTACGTGAGACCGGCTGTGTGATCCGCGCCCATTGGCGATGTAAAGTACGTTACCCCCGTGCCCTTCGTTGCCCGGGGGTCGTGTGCGGGAAGAGCCTGTCCCTTGAAAGCCGGTACCCGGTCCACATTGAGGAATCGGGCCGTTGTGACGACTCCGTTGGCCAGGGCGAAACCCAGCGGTGTTTCTTTTTCAATTTCCAGAAACAGATTTTCTGCGCCTTTTGCATCTCCCCATTTCATTTTGCCGGCTTCGGCAGCCACTCCCAGGGCGCTGCCGGTTTCAATGCCGTCAAGGCCGATATCATCACACAGAAATTTCAAACGGGCGATCGCGTCGTTGTCCGTGATGCCCAGATTGGTTCCCAGGAGAGCAATGGTCTCATACTCATAAGCGGCGCAGATTTTTTTGCCATTTTTGTCTGGATAAATGATTGAGCATTGTACCAGGCAGCCCGGCATGCAGCCGTGCATCTTACCGCCCCGTTCGAATAAAATTTTCTGGATATTGTTGCCGCTTACGGCTGTGAAATTCTCCGGACGACCGGACCGGTAATTCATTGCCGGAAGAGACCCGTGGCCTGCCGAATTATTGATTGCGAAGGGCGTGCCGAATCGGGAATAAAGGCTGATGGTTACATCATGTTTCATCACTTCCGCCCATTCCCGAACGGTTTTCCGGAAGGCTTCCTGATCGGCAATGGCAACCTGGTCCGTGCCGGTCGGGTCCAGAATGATGGCCTTGAGGCTTTTTGAGCCCATTACGGCGCCCAAGCCTCCCCGCGCCGCATTGCGCGAGGGATCGCCGAAAATATCTGTTAACGAAACGGATGCGCCCTTGTACTGACGCTCCCCGGCAATTCCGGCGGAGATTACCGCGACTTTGTCGGAATATTTTTTATGGATGGCGGCGACGAGATCATAATTTTTCAATCCTCTGTATTCTTCTGCGGGAACCAACTCGGCTCTGTCTTTCGTGATCAACAGACTGTAGAGTTTTCCGTCTTTTGGCGCCTCTTCGAATATAATGGCCCGCAAGCCCAGCCGGTCTAAGTACTGTCCGGCAGGGCCCCCGGAATTGGCTTCCTTGATGCCCTGGGTAAGCGGGCTTTTTGCGCCAACCGATACTCGTCCGAGCTGTGGCGCCCGGGTACCGGCCAGCGGACCACAGGCGACAATCAGTTTGTTTTCAGGACCGAGCGGATCGCAAAGCGGAGGGACTTCCCTGTTCAGGATTTTGGAGATCAGCGCACTCCCACCCAGGTATGTCCATTCCGGTGGAAGAGGTTCTGAAAATACTTTTTGATCATTCATCGACACACGAAGGATTTTCATAATGGCCTCCCGGAATGAATAAACAGTTGTTTGGTTGATGCAAAGTATAATGAAGAGACACGACCTAAGTCAATGAAAAAAGGGGCTTCTGTCATTTCTGGCATGAGATGACCTGATAGTCTTCGTCTGTGGGGTTGCAAAGAAGAGTTAAATCAATGATATGCTTTTAGCGGAATGGTTCGGGGCCGGTTTACTGGAGCAACAAGAAATCTGCCGCAGCTGCGGCAGATTTCTTGTTTTTACTTTCTGCTTATTTCTTTTCTTCTTTGATCCCGGCAATATTCTTGGCCAGTTTCTTTTTCTGTTCCAGGTTACCCTGGCGTGCGATCATGATTCGCTGCGCCTGGGGCGATCCGGCGCCATGCATCGATTCCGTCCTGTATCCGACTGCCGCTGTACCCAGCGTGAGGTTTTCCACCAGACGCATGATGCGGGCTCGGTCTTCGCACGACACATTGGCGTTCCCCTTGAGGTATTTTTCAAGGATCTGGCCGATTTCAGGATTTTTGAAATCCTTTTCCGAAGCCATGGTTACCATCATCCCGCCGGCAATATCTTCGGCCAGACGGCAGATTTCATAGGGGAATCGGGTTACGTTCTGTTTGCAGACATTGGCCAGCAGAAGATCAATCAGATACGTGCCGGACGCCGTTTTGTGGCCCTGTGCGGAACAGGCGATACCGCAGGAAAAAAGCGTTTCATTCAGATGCGTCATCTCAATGAGTTTGTCCTTGACGTGAGAAGCCTTGGCCGCTCCGTTGTAGTCCGCCGCCAGCGCTGCTGCTCCGATGAGTACATCGCCCACTCCGACCTTGCAGCCACCGTAGCTCTGGCGATGGTAGCCGGCAAAACGTTCGACCAGCATGCCGCTGAATTCATATTCGCCGCACATCAGAACGTTTTCCCAGGGAATAAAAACATTATCGAATACCATCAATGCTTCGTGCCCGCCGAACTGGTGATTACCGACGTCAACCGTGCCGCCTTCCAGTTTGCGTGTGTCACAGGACTGACGTCCGTAAATATAAGAAACTCCTTTTTCATCCGCTGGACAGACAAACGATACCGCATAGTCGGCATCGTCTTTTCCCATGGCGACCGTGGGCATGACGAGAATCCAGTGAGAGTTTACCGCGCCGGTCTGATGGGCTTTTGCGCCTCGTACAACAATGCCTTTATCGTTTTTTTCAACCACATGGACATACAGATCCGGATCAGCCTGCTGATGAGGGGCCAGGCCGCGATCACCTTTAACGTCGGTCATGGCACCGTCCACGGTCAGGTCTTCGGATTGAACCATTTTCAGAAATTTGATGAAGCGTTCATGGTATTTCGTCCCGAGCTTTTGATCCATTTCATAGGTGCTGCTGTCTACTGCGTTCATAGCGTCCATGCCGACACACCGCTGAAAACAGGATGCCGTCTGTTGCCCTAAGAGACGCTGCATTTTAACTTTTTTGATCAGGTCATCGGTGCTCTGATGCAGATGCGTGAAGCGGTTGATTTTCTCTCCTGTTACATGGGATTTCGCCGTCATCAGATCCTCATATTCCGGCTTCTGGGCCAGCGCGTATGTCATTTTGACGGAATTCATCGAAGGGCGGATGATGGGATGATCCACCCAGTTCTTTACCTGTTCCCCCATCAGGTAAATTTTAAACTTCATTTTACGCATACTTTCTTCATACTGCTCGGGCGTTTTAAGAGCCATTTTCTCCTCCTGACAGGGTAACCGAAAGGGGTTGCCCTGTTAATGATCTACTATCTGATAAGTTGGTAACGAATTTCCTGTCGTCAATCATACTAGGCGGGATACACAGATCCCTTTATAGCAAAGCAGGGAACAGTCTCGACTGTTCCCTGCGGATTATTTACAGCATTTCCACAATAAATGCGTGACCCGGACCACCGCTGGCGCACAGAGAAGCACAACCGAATTTTTTACCGCGGCGTTTCAGTTCATTCATCATGGTAATGATCAACCTGGCGCCGGTGGCGCCGACCGGATGGCCCATGCTGATGCCGGAACCGACGGCATTGATTTTGTCCAGACTGATTTTCAGTTCACGGTTGCATCCGATGACCTGGGCGGCGAAGGCTTCATTGAATTCAAAATAATCGATGTCTTCCAGTTTCATCTTGGCGAATTTCAACGCATTGTGCACGGCCGGAACAACACCCATGCCCATGATCCGGGGTTCAACCGAACCGGGTGCCGAAGAAACAACGCGGGCAATGGGTTTGAGACCCAGTTCTTTTGCCTTTTCGGCGGCCATCATGATCATGCAGGAACCTGCATCGTTTAGACCGGAGGCGTTACCGGCGGTAACAGTGCCGTCTTTTTTAAAAGCCGGTTTTAGCTTGCCGAGGGATTCCATGCTGGTATCGGCCCGGGGATGTTCATCGGTGTCAAACATCACCATCCCCTTTTTGGTTTTGACTTCGACGGGAACAATTTCATCCTTGAACCAGCCGTTCTTAATCGCTTCGCATGCCCGGTGATGGCTCATCAACGCCCATTCATCCTGTTCCTGGCGGGAAATTTTATACTGGTCGGCGATATTGTCGGCCGTAATACCCATGTGATAACCGAGAGCCGCATCCACCAGACCGCCGATCATCAAACTGTCCTGAATCTTTTCACCGTCGCTGAGGCGATAGCCCTTGCGAGCGCCGAACAGCAGATAGGGGGCGCCGCTCATACTTTCCACGCCAACTACGGCACCGCAGTCGATCTTGCCCAGCATGATTTCCTGGGACAGTAATTCGGATGCCCGCATGGAAGAGGGGCACTGTTGATGGACCGTAAAAGCGAAAGATTCCACCGGAAGTCCGGCTTGAAGCGCAACGTGACGGGCGGTATTTCCCGGACCACCGGCCTGATTACACTGACCGGCTACGACTTCTTCTACCAGCTTTTTATCAATGCCAGCTTTGGCAATTGCGCCGTTTAAGGCAGTCAGACCCAGCTGAATCGGGGTATGATTGGACAAAGAACCCATGTAATCTCCGATTGCCGTTCGGGCACCGCTGATAATGACAACTTCTCTCATAACTTTAACCTCTCTTGTTTTTTATTTTGAGCTCTTGAAATAAGCATCGGACTGCGTTTTGATCCGCGCACTCGTACAGCGGTCAATCGCACAGGACTGATAACTTACAAAAAGCCTCTTTTTTTAAGTTTTCGTGCTTCTATCAACATTTACTTTCTTAGGCAAGTGTTTATTCATGAGGAGTGATTCCGACCCCTCATCTGATCCCGCAAATGGATATAAAATGAGGGTTCAGGTCTGAAGCAAGATCGAAAGATCTGAAATTATTTTAATGGATACGAGGCCTTCTCTTCTTCTGATCTCAGTCAAAGTCTTTCGGGCAGGAATCAGCCCTGTCTTTCAACTCTTCAACAATACTTTTGAACATTTCCCGATTCTTATCGTTCAATTTCGAAAGAATCAGATGCGCCTCGTACACTGTTGCCGCCAGCCGGGATTGGTCAGTTTCACAGGAAATGATCCGGTCAACGTCACCTCCATGTTCCACGCCGATATTGCGGATGTTGAAGATAGAGTGGAATCCGACGCCTTCAAGGATCTGATCGATGTCCGGATTTGTGGAAAAGAGAAGCACTTTCCTGTTGAAGCGATTGCGGATGTAACCGGCAATCTTCGCCAGAAGCCCCAGGCAGGTGCTGTCGATAACGTTAACTTCCGTCAGGTCAAGCCATATGTCACGGAAGTCTTCTCCACCCAAAAGCCGCTTTAGAAAAATATCAAAGGAGCATCCCAGCTGACAACGGATTTCTCCCGTCAGTTTAATGATGTACGTATCCTGATGTTTGACGTAGAAAATGGCGCCTTTTTCCATCATCAGGCTCTCCGGCTGATCAGCAGTATGGTGATGTCATCGGGCAGGTTGTCCACGCTTTCAGGCATGAGCCTCTTCGTCAGATCTTCAATGTTCAGGTTTTCTCCTGCGGCCAGTGTCGGGAGATAATCCAGTTTTTCCTTGAGCGACTTGTGAGGCAGGATTTCCAGCAGTCCGTCCGAGAATAAAAGCAGTTCAAACCGGTCCGGAAGTTCTATGCATTGAGACTCATAGTCCGTATCTTCGAAAAGCCCCACGGGCATTCCGCTGGTTTGTATATATCGGGCCTGGCCATTGCCAGATAAGATCGGATAGGGAAATTGTCCTCCGTTGCAGTAGAGAAGCGTGTTGTCCTTCATGTTCAGGATTCCGTAAAGAATCGTCAGGTATTTTTCCAGGTTTTCTTTTAATAGGACATGGTTTAGATGTTTCAAGGTCGCGTCAGGCTTGAGGATGTCGGCATGGTCCCTGTTTTTGATATACTTCTCTACATAACGGTGCATATGGCTGCGCAGAAGAATCGTCACCAGGGCTGAAGATACACCGTGCCCCGACACGTCCGCTATATAAAATCCGTAATGATCCGCATCCAGAGTAAAATAATCGACAAAATCGCCACTGAGATAGAGTGATGGGTAGAGTGCCCAGCTAAAGTGGTAGTTTTGCCTCGTCTGATGATTGTCGGGGAGAAGATGAATCTGCATCTTCCTGGCCGCCGCCTCATCTTCCTGAAGTTTTTGAAGGCTTTCCGTCAGTTGTCGGTTGACTGACTCAAGATGTTCCCGGTGCTGACGGTTTTCCCGAAGGAGCCTTCCTCGCTCCATGGCTCTTTCCACGCTGTGCTTGATGACGCTGATATCCTGAAAAGGTTTGGTAATATAATCCCAGGCTCCCAGTTTGACGGCTTCAATCGCGTCTGTGACAATTCCCATGCCGGTGACTACAATGATGGGTGTTTCGGGAAAGTCCTTCGTTACCGTGGCCAGCACTTCCAATCCATCTATACCCGGCATGCGCAGATCCGACAGGACAAGATCGGGGTGTTCTCGGCGGCATATCTCAATACCCGTAAGGCCATTCTCGGCCTGAATGACTTCGTAACCCAGGCTTTCCAGAATGCTGGCGATTAAATCCCGAACCATGGGCTCGTCGTCAATTGTTAATATTTTTCTTTGTGCCGCCATGAAGATCATCTCCATATGCGTTGCTATTATATATTTTTTAAGAAGGGAAAGGGAATAGATTTTCTCCGATTGTGCTTCATGGCTCGAATATTTTTTAATATTTATTGACTTGTCCTTTCAATTTCTCTATACTCCGCTCACCCAAAAACAATTTGCGAGTTTTCCCTGGAAATTTTTCCGGGAAGATATATTTCTATTAGCGAGGTGAAGCTATGGCAGAAGAGGTAGATGTCAATTCGGTGTTTGACAACCCTAACAATCTAGTTGATTTATTTGAACAAAGTGTCGTGAAGTTTCCAGACAACCGGCTTTTTGGTACGAAAAATCCGGTTTCCGGACAGTATGAATGGGTGACTTTCAAACAGGTTGCCGACAGAGTCGATAACCTGCGGGGGGCCTTGAAAAAACTGGGACTTGCCAAAGGCGAAAAAGTTGGCGTGATCCTCAACAACTGCACAGAATGGTATATCTGTGAGCAGGCCGTCCACGGTCTGGGCGGCGTTTTTGTTCCCATGTATCTGCAGGAACTTCCGAAAGTCATGCAGTACATCGTAGCGGATGCTGAAGTTAAGTATCTGTTTGCCAGGGATACCAGTGTTTATGAAAAGGTGAAGGATTTCAAAAAAGAAATTCCTGTTCTCAGAGAAATTTTTATCGTTTACGGAGAAGGTGCGAATTCGCTCAAGGCTCTGGAAGAAACAGGCAGGAAAAATCCCATGTCTTCCATCAAACCTCACTGGTCGGATCTTGCCAATATTGTCTATACCTCCGGGACAACCGGCGACCCGAAGGGTGTGATGCTTTCTCACGGAAGCCTGACATTATGCGCGCGGGCAGGGGTTGATTCGTTCGGGTTGGATGAAACTATGCATGTGGTGGCCATTCTACCCTGGGCGCATGTTTTTGGCCTGGCCGCCGATCTCCATGATTATGTCCACTGTGGCGGCGGGATCGCTTTTGCCGAATCCGTGGAAAAACTGATTCAGAATTTTCAGGAAGTAAAGCCCACCGGGCTTTCAGTAGTTCCCCGTATTGTTAATAAAGTGTATGACACCATTCAGCAGGGCGTTGCCACTGATCAGACGAAGAAAATGTTTTTCGACGCCGCTGTTGCGGAGGCAATCAAAAACAGAGATCTCTCCGAGAAAACAAAAGAGTTTAAAGATTATGACGCACTGGTCTTCTCGCAGGTGCGCAATGTTTTCGGTGGCAACCTGAAGTTCTTCGTCACAGGTAGCGCGTTGATTAAACCGGAGATTGCCTTGTTTTTCAAAGACATCGGCCAGCCGACCTTTGATGGCTACGGCCTTACGGAAACAGGGCCGACGGTCAGCATGAATTCACCCAAGTACGGCAACAAATATGGTACTGTGGGAAAAGTTGCGAAGAAAATGCATGTGGTGATTGATAAATCTCGCGTAGGCGAAGGAAGCCCCGACGGTGAAATCATCGTTTACGGTCCCCATGTTATGATGGGCTATCATAACAAACCCAGGCAGACGGCGGAAGTGATGATGCCGGACAAATGGAACGGTTTTCCGGGTATCCGAACCGGCGACCGTGGCTGGATCGACGATGAAGGATACTTGCATATCACCGGCCGATTCAAGGATGAGTACAAACTGGCCAACGGGAAGTACGTTCATCCGGAAGGAATTGAAAACGAAGCCAAACTGGTTCGCTGGATTTTGAACATCATGCTGTATGGTGACGGCAAGGATTATAATGTGGCGATCGTTGTTCCTGACTTTGCCGCCCTGCAGGCTGATCCGAACATCAAACCGCTTCTGAAAGAAACACTGGAAGAATCTCTGAAGGATAAAGCTTTAATGGAATATCTATCCAGGGAAATCATTGCTTATTTGCGAAAAACTTACGGTGGTTATGAAGTGCCTCAGAAGTTTCTTTTCATTGCGGAAGACTTCACGGTGGACAACGGAATGCTGACCCAGACCATGAAGCTTAAACGACCGATTGTAATGAATAAATACAGCGAACTGCTTCAGGGTCTTTATAAATAGTTTTGGCGGCCGCAGGAACTAAACAGGTGTTTTCTGAATAAAAGCCCCGTCTTATGTATTTCGACGGGGCTTGCTATTGAAGATAGTTCTGAAATTCATCATGCGGATAACGTTCAGTGTTAAGCATAAAAGTATTTGAAATCGCTTTGTTTTATAGAATTGTAAAAATTTTTCGTTGACAAAAGCATCATCCTATCCTAATAAATTAACCACCGTGTTTTTTTAATTTATTGTTGCGATGGTTGTTTGTGAACCATTTCAAGGCAGCTGAAAAATGCATAGTCATTAGGAGCCGACTTCTGGGAGTCTACATCAACCGGTTATCCTGAGGATGGAACAGATTCAAAATCTGAAAGCTTTGGAGGCCTCGTGTTCGCGACTTATTTTCCGCTTCAATGGGTTACTGGTGGAGAAACCATCCCGCGAGTTTGCTTTGAGACAACAGAATTAATCGGGAACACCTTTCAGACGTTTCTTTCATTTCAATTGTTTAACAAACACAAAAAATTAATTTTTACAATTTTTTCAACATCAAGAGTGCCGGTCTGGTCCGGTTACGATGGTCTTTTGTGTCTTTACCCGGCGTGCTGAACTCTTCATGGGTCAGCGCTCATCAAAGCGCAAGGAGTGGTTTCCGCAGTTTGGGGAACTTTTCATGATCGTTGTTTTGAAAAAAGTTAGATTCTAATTCATAAATTAAGGTGAAATGGCATGTTGACTTACATTCAGACGGTCGTCATTTATACTTTTGTACTGGGCTCGATTTATCTTTTAATTTCGCTCGGCTTTTCACTGATCTGTGGTGTGCTCAGAATTTTCCATCTCGGATACGCCTATATTTTCCCGCTGACGGTTTACGGTACCTGGATGTTCATGTCGGCGCTCGAGTGGCCGCTCATACCGTCCATCTTGGGGATGATCGCCATTCAGTTTATTGTTTCCATTCTCATTTACAAGGGGATGATTAAAAAATATATGTATACCGAAGATGTTCTGCTGACCGCTCTTTTGCTGGTGGCGTTGATTGTGGAACAGGCGGCGAATTACTTTTATCCGGTTCAGGCAGGGGTTTACCTGGAAACAACACTGGTGGACGGTACGTTCCAGATCGGCGAAGTGGTTGTTCCCAGGCAGCTGGTAATCGGCGCTGTGATCGCTTTACTTATGACCGGTGCTTTCGTCTTCTTTTTCGTCAAAACAAAAACCGGTATGGCCATCCGGGCCTTGTCCCAGGATATTTATTCATCAAAAATTGTCGGCATCAATGTCGAAGCGCTCTATATGTTTACGATGATGATCGTCCTTTTGCCCGTCATCATCGGGATGCTTCTTATCGCGCCGGTCTTGGAAGTCAATCCGCTCATGGGCTGGAATTACATGATTATTGCGATCCTTGTCGCGGTTTTAGGCGGTTTGGGTAACATTAAAGGCACGATCATGGCCAGTTTTTTGATCGGATTTACCAACGCCATCGCCTGCAATGTCATTGGAGAGCCGCGCTTTATGCTTTTATCGGCATTGATTCTGGTCATGGTTGTTTTAATTATTCGCCCCCAGGGATTAGCAAGGAGTGAGTCGTTATGGTAGAAATGGAATTAAAGAGAGACCGCATTGTCATTAGATTGGGAACTAAGAAGTGGGAATGGACTCTGGAGCCGCGTTACTGGCGCAACACACTGCTATGGGCCGCATTTCTTTTCACGGTTCCCATTTTGGCCTATTTCGTCAGTCCCGGCCTGATCAATACGATGATTTCTGCCAATATTTACGCCGCCATCGCGATGCCTCTGGCGCTGATGACTATTGGCACGGGACGCATGAACTTCGGCCCTCAATTTTACATTGGCGTGGGAGGCTATACGGCGGCGCTGCTCAGTATCGCTTACGGCTGGGGGCCTCTAACCACACTGCCTTTTGCCATCCTGATGTCGATGATCGCGGCTCTTTTATTCAGCCCGCTGGTTATCATGGCGCGTGGTCTTTACTATGTTCTCCTTTCGCTGCTGTTGCCATTGGTTTTCATGGAAGTGACCTTCATTTATACCGATATATTCAAGGGGGATACCGGTCTTTTCGGCATTGTGCCGCTTCTGGACACCGGCAACGCCAAAAATAATTTTCTCTTCATCTGCTATATTTCCACGGTGATCATGTTTGCCTACCTGTGGTTCATCAATAAAGTCCTTAAATCCCGCTATGGACTTTTAATGGCGGCGATCAACGATGACGAAGACGTCGCGCATTCGATTGGCATCAATATCAACAGGGTCAAGATTATCGCGTTTGTGATCGCTGCAACCATGGTTGGTGTCATCGGATGGTTTTACGCTCACTACTTCAGTTCGTTTGCCGGCCAAACGTATCTGCCGCTGACGTTTATGCTGAAGGTTCTCCTGGTGCTGATGATTGGTGGGCGCGCTCAGATCTTCGGCTGCGTGGTCGGTGGTTATTTTGTTTCCTTCCTGGAGATGCTGATGATTCGGTTCATGGGGCCGATCCAGCCGTTGATCTTCCCCATCATTCTTTTGGCGCTTTTGTTTATCCTGCCGGAAGGGTTGTTTGGCCTTTACCGGAAGCGCCGCTACCGTGAATATTTACCAACCATTCATGTTCGGAGGTGAGAGGCCATGACTCCATTACTGAAAGTGAGCAATCTGGTCAAACGTTTCGGGGGAATCGTGGCGGTAAACGACGTATCCTTTGAAATTTTCAAAGGGGAAACCCTTGGTTTCATCGGTCCCAACGGCGCCGGTAAGTCCACCGTGGTGAATTGTCTGACGGGAGCTCTGATCGCGACGTCGGGCAAAGTGGAAATGAACGGGGTGGACGTGACGAAAATGAAACCGCATCAGAGAGCGCATCTCGGATTATCCCGTACCTACCAGATTCCCAAGCCCTTCCCAGAATTGACGGCGCTTACCAGTGTTCTGGCAAGTTCCATTTCCGGTAAAAAAAGGATCAATCAGAGCTTCCAGGATGCCATGTATGACGCGACGCATTATCTGGAGTTTGTCGGTCTGTTCAGCAAACGAAACATTCTGGCCCGCGATCTGACGTTTTATGAATTGAGAATGCTGGAGCTGGCCAGGGCCCTGGCCACCACGCCTCAGCTTCTGTTTATCGACGAAGTCATGGCCGGCCTGAATCCGGGTGAAGCCAAAAGCGCCATTAAGATGATTCGAAAGGCGAAAGAAGAATTCGGCATTACCGTTTTCTGGATTGAACATGTCATGGCCGTTCTCATGGAAGCCGCCGACCGGATTGTCGCGATTAATTACGGTTCCAAACTGGCCGAAGGAACTCCGGATGAGGTGGTCAATAATGATGAGGTAATTGAAGCGTATCTGGGAAGAGGTTGGAGGGAATATGCTTGAAGTCAGTGATCTGAGCGCATCTTACGGCGTCATTCCGGCATTGCACGGAGTCAGCTTCAATATCCGGCAATCGGAGATCGTGACCATCCTGGGGTCCAACGGCACGGGGAAAAGTACGATTCTGAACGTTATCCAGGGCATGATGACCGGCACCAGCGGCCGAATCCTTTTTCGTGATGAAGCAATCCAGGGGTTGCCCTCGCATAAAATTGTTAATCGGGGCATTGTTCAGGTTCCGGAGGGCATGAAAAGTTTTCCTTTCATGACCGTCAAGGAAAATCTTCTGTTGGGCGCTTACCGGAAAACGTCCTGGTCCAAAAGAAAAGATACCATTTTATATGTATACAGCCTTTTCCCCATTCTGAAGGAAAGATCCAATATGTCGGCACGGCTTCTGTCCGGGGGCGAGCAGCAGATGCTGAAAATCGGCCGGGGACTGATGGCAAATCCGCATCTGTTAATGGTCGATGAACCTTCGATCGGTTTGGCTCCACGCATTGTGGATGAGGTGTATGAAACATTAGGGAAACTGCGGCAGTCGGGGCTAACGATTTTACTTACCGAACAAAATGCGTTACGCGCACTACAACTGGCCGACCGCGGCTATATTATTCAGGAAGGAAGAATCGTGCTGGAGGGAAGATCATCCGATCTCATGAAGAACAATCTGGTGAAAAAGGCATATTTGGGGAGATAGCAATGGAAGATTATTTTTCTTATACGGCAAAACTTTTCAATCCCGACGATGCAAATTCGAAGCCCGAAGCACTCAAAGGCATCCGTGTACTGGATTTCTCCCACGTCATCTTCGGGCCGATTGCCGCAAGGCTGTTGGCGGATTACGGCGCGGAAGTCATAAAATTGGAGCTGCCGTTTTACGGCGATCTTTGGCGACCGGCAACATACTGGGGAAAGTACTGGAAACATTCCAATCCGATCTGGCACAATATTACCAAAAACAAATATTTTCTTTCAGTCAATCTTCAGCTGAAAGAGTCCAAAGATTTGATCTATAAAATGGCTGAAAAAGCCGATGTCGTTATTGAAAACTTTGCGCCCGGTACGGCGGACGCCTGGAATATCGGTTATGAGAAAATCTCCAAGATTAATCCCAATATCATTTTTCTCAGCTGTTCGACTTACGGACAATTCGGACCGATGCGTTATTTCCCGGGATGGGACCTGCTAGCTCAGGGCGCCAGCGGCGTGCTGACCCTGAACGGTTATCCGGACACAGACATTTATTATAAGTTGCCGGATTATGTAGGCGACTTTGTTCCCGGCAATTTTGGAGCGCTGGCGGTGCTCATGGCTCTTTATCACCGGAAGAAAACCGGCAAAGGCCAGTATATCGATATGGCGCAAACAGAAGGCCTGATGCGTTTGCTGTTTCATTATACATACAACTCCGTGACTAAGGATGCCATCGGTCGCACGGGCAACACGGACCCGACGATGATGCCTGCATCCATATTTAAAACAGCCGATGACAAATTTTTGGGTCTGGCTTGCGCAACGGCAGAACAGTTTAAAAAATTTGCCCAGGCAATAGGCAAGCCTGAATTGGCTACCGATCCGCGCTTTGCCGGCACACTGGAAAGATTGAAGCCGGAAAACGCCAAAGCTCTGACGGCTATCGCAATCGATTGGGTAAAATCGAAGTCCTGCGCCGAAATTATTAAACTGGCCGACGAAAATAATTTCGCGGCGGCGGAGGTGGCGGACGACTATATGATTGCCAATGAAGAGTGGCGGCGAAAGCGGGGCAGTGTCGTTCTTTTCAAGGACGATGTTTACGGCAACCTGGTGATTGCCGGTCCATCCGCCCAATTAAGCGGAACCCCGTCACGTACCAAGTGGCTCGCGCGGCCGCTGGGGTATCATAACCGGATCGTGCTCAAGAAGTTTCTGGAGCTCTGCGAAGCGGAAATCGAGGAACTGGAAAAGAAAAAAGTCATCGGGACATTTGATGACAGGCCGGGATTAAAACCTCCTGTTTATTACAACCTGAACGAGGATCCCATATACAATTACGGAAAAGAGGTTAAGAAATGAGTGCCAAGGAAGAAGTCTATACCCGACACGGGGGCAAGGGCGGCGACCGGGGAAAAATGCTCGCCGAAATCATGAAGGCCGAAGGTAAAGCGGAAGTGCTCAACGACGTTCTGGTGCTCGATGTGAGTTCGGCCAACTTTGCGGGAATTATCTGCGGGAGTTTTCTGGCCGAATTCGGAGCGGAAGTCATCAAAATTGAACCGCCGGACGGTGATCCGGCGCGTCAGATCACACCTTTCGGCGTTACGGTCCAGGGTGTGGGCATTCCGTTCATGTTTGAAGGACGAAACAAACGTTACATGACACTTGATGTTAAAAACAATCCGGAAGATCGAAAGACATTTGCAAAACTGGCAAAAAAGGCGGCGGTTGTTATTGAAAGCTTTGCGCCGGGCGAAATGGACAGCTGGGGAATTGGCTATCGTCAATTGAACGTGGATAATCCGGGACTGGTTTATATCGCGCTTTCCGCTTACGGGCAATATACGGACAAAGCCAGAGAAACGGCGTGCATGCCGGATACGGATATTACCTCGCAGGCGGGCTCGGGACTTCCGGCCCAGATGGGTGGAACGAGTGAAGAACCTGAACCCAATAACTGGCCGCTTCGAGGCGGGATGTGGGCTGGATGGTATATTTCGGGGCTTTCCGCTGCTCTTGGCGGTACGGTGGCATTGATTCACCGGCAGAATACAGGACAGGGACAGATGGTTGATGTCGCCGGAATGGATGCGTATTCCTCGATGGTCGGCATGCCGGCCACGATAGGCTTTACCTGGGAAAAAGCCCGTCCGCGTATTGGCGTGCTGGATTTCATTTTGTATCCGTACGGACACTGGAAGTGCAAGGATGGCTTTGTGGCGATTGCCGCGCCACGCGATCACGACTTCAGGGCGCTTCTGAAAATTCTGGGTCTCTGGGAACAGGAAGACGACTGGCGTTATTCGTCCGACCGGATTCCCGATATTCTGGAACAGGCGATTCACCTGCACAAGATCATCGAAGAAAAAACGCTTCAGTACACGGCCGATGAACTGGTGAAGATGGCTCTGAGTTACAGCAAAAAATCAGCCCGGTCCAAATGGAGGGGTGGAGGTGTTCCGATTGTCATGAAACTTATGACCCCGGAAGCAGCGATGGAAAACAAACAGTGGCAGATTCGTAATGCTTTCCAAGTGGTGGAGGATGATAAATTGGGGAAATACACGATCAGCGCCAATTTCGTAAAAATGTCTGAATCACCTCCGCGGGTCAAATGGGTGTCCAGCGAAATCGGCAAAGATAACGAATATGTCATGAACAAATATTTAAGCGATTAGGAGGATTAAATATACGGAACATATTTATCGGGTAATTTAATGATTCATTTACAGAAGAGGAGTTTGGAATGAAGCATATGAGAAGGCTCAAGTTGGTTATTGTGATGGTGTTATTTATTGGAATCGGAATCAGTGCTCCTTCAATATCTCTGGCGCAGCCAAAAGGGGAACCGTTCGTAATCGGCTACATCGGCATGGTGGCTTCACCTGGCACCCGGCCGTGCATGGACATCCAAAAAATGGCGGTCGAAGAAATCAATGCTGCCGGTGGCATTCTGGGACGGCCGGTCAAATATGTGGTGATGGACAACAAGGGGGATACGTCTCTGTCCGTGGAAGCCTTTCGTAAGCTGGTTATCGAAGATAAGGCTAAGTTTATTTCCGTGGAAGGACGCTCGGAAATTTGCCTGGCCGTTCAGGAAGCTTCCGGCATGTTGATTAAGGAATATCCCCATATTCTGATTTTCAACGGGCCGATGGGTTCCGAACTTACGGCGCGTATTCTTGATCAGGCTCCGAAGTATGATCATTGCTTCCGGGACTGGGATCCGGAGCCTTCGCAGTATGCCCAGACAAAATATTTCTTTTGCAAGACATTTCCCGAATATGTGAAGGTAAAAAAGATAGCATTTCTCTGGGAGGATCTGGCGTGGACGACGGAATGGCGGAAAGGCATCGATTATATTAAACTGCCGACCTGGGAAAAGATGGCTCAGGAATGCGGTTTACAGGTGGTTTACAGCAAGGCGGTCAAGCCGCGCGGTACCATGTACCTTCCTATTCTCCAGGACATCAAGAAATCCAACGCCGATTTGATTTTTTATATCAGCTCGTGGTTTACCGACACGGAATCTTTCGCCAAACAATGGGCGGATTCTGCAGCAAAGGACATCCAGGTGTGCACATACGGAGGTGTTGCCCAAACGAGAGATTTTTGGAAAATGACAGGAGGCAAAGGTCTGGGCATCATCAGCTCCTTTACCGATCTGGACGATGTCGATCTGATGCCCGGTAAAACGGTTAATCTGGTGAAAAAAGCGCAGGGACGCAAAATACCCATGCAGATTCACGTACACGTTGCTTATGCTGATATTTATCATTTTAAGGCGGCTATCGAGAAAGCAGGCGGTACCGCCGACAATAAAAAATTAATCAAGGCTATGGAAGATGTCGAAGTTCCGTATTCTCTGGGCAAGGTGAAATATGAAACCCAGAAGATTAAACCTTTCTTCCATTCGCGAAAGCGTGTTGATCCGAAAGATCCTTTTAAAACCTATCCTGGTTACTATTACCAGCTGATCGTCCAGTTTCAGCAGGGAGGCAAAATTGCTTATTTGCATGAGTCCTGCCCGGAAAACGAAAAATATGTCGCGAAATGGGTTGACCCGAAACGATACAAGAAACCAGCGGAATTGAGGAAATAAAGAAATAAAATTTTATTAGATTCCAATAATCAGGCGGGGCCTCGGACAGCCCCGCCTGGTCTGATTACGTAAAAGGAATCTGATGATCTTTGCTCAAGAAATCAAAATCAGGCAGGAGGACGACAGGCACTATTTTTAAAATTTATCCGGACTTTCCAGAGTAGTTGCTGCATCTTCATTAAACGATTGAATCGAAATGGATTCGGTCAACCATCATAGTTCATTTTGCATGATTGCCTAGGTCGATTCTCCGGGATAACGGTTGGCAAGCGATGCAGGCGAAAGATAATATATTAGATATCAATATACAGGCGATGTGAAGGATCAGATATTCGGCAGATATTTGATCAAGGTATTAATATTTTTTGAAGAGGAGGGGTAACATGATGAAGAGAGCAAGCAGAGTCAAAATGATTTTTGTTACGGGTTTGATACTGCTGATTGCGATCGCGATCGGTGCACCATCCATTTCACTGGCACAGCCGAAAGGAGAGCCGTTTGTGATCGGCTATATCGGCATGGTGGCTTCGCCAGGCACCAGGCCGTGTATGGACATCCAGAAAATGGCGGTTGAAGAAGTCAATGCCGCCGGAGGAATTCTGGGACGGCCGGTTAAGTATGTGGTTATGGACAACAAGGGTGATACATCTCTATCCGTAGAAGCGTTTCGTAAACTGGTGATCGAAGACAAGGCAAAATTCGTATCTGTGGAAGGACGGTCGGAAATCTGTCTGGCTGTTCAGGAAGCTTCCGGCATGCTGGCCAAGGAATACCCGCACATTCTGGTTTTTAACGGGCCGATGGGAGCAGAACTGACGGCGCGAATTATTGATCAGGCGCCGAAGTATGATCACTGCTTCCGTGACTGGGACCCGGAACCAGCCCACTACGCGCAGCAGAAATATTTCTTCTGTAAAACCATACCGGAATATGAAAAAGCGAAAAAACTGGCTATTCTCTGGGAAGACCTTGCGTGGACGACCGAATGGCGCAAGGGAATCGATTATATTAACCTGCCAACCTGGGAAAAGATGGCCGAACAATGCGGTTTGAAAATCGTATACAGCAAGGCGGTGAAACCACGTGGCACGATGTATCTGCCAATTCTTCAGGATATCAAAAAAGCTGACGCCGATCTGATTTACTACATCAGTTCCTGGTTTACCGATACGGAATCCTTTGCCAAGCAGTGGGCGGATTCCGCAGCCAAAGATATTCAGGTCAACCTGTATGGCGGTGTTGCGCAGACCAGAGATTTCTGGAGAATGACGGGCGGTAAAGGTCTGGGGATTATCAGTTCCTTTACGGATCTTGATGATGTGGATCTGATACCCGGGAAAACGGTTAATCTGGTGAAAAAAGCACAGGCACGCAAAATCCCCATGCAGATTCATGTACACATTGCCTATGCGGACATTTACCATTTTAAG
Source organism: Smithellaceae bacterium (assembly GCA_963682015.1). GTDB lineage: Bacteria > Desulfobacterota > Syntrophia > Syntrophales > Smithellaceae > UBA8904. The sequence goes on from OY820932.1 coordinate 2,493,359, forward strand.
GCGGCTATTGAAAAAGCCGGTGGCACCGCAGACATTAAGAAATTGATCAAAGCCATGGAAGACGTGGAAACCAATTATTCTCTGGGCAAAGTGAAATACGAAACCCAGAGAATTAAACCTTTCTTCCATTCACGTAAGAGAGTCGATCCGAAAGATCCTTACAAAACCTATCCGGGTTACTACTACCAGTTAATTGTCCAGTTCCAGCAGGGCGGCAAAATTGCTTTTCTGCATGAGTCCTGCCCGGAAAACGAGAAATATGTTGCGAAATGGGTCGATCCCAAACGATACAAAACACCTGTGGAATTAAGGAAGTAGGATATCAATGCGGGGAACGGTTGCAAACGTTCCCCGCGGGCGTTAGACTGTCAGGCTGAAAAAAAGGGCGGCATTCAAAAGGATGCCGCCCTTTTTACATGATTTCCAGATCGGACAACTTTTTAGCGGCCCTTGAAAGCTGGAGGTCGTTTTTCCAGAAATGCCTTTGCGCCTTCCTTGAAATCTTCCGTGAACTGCAGTGCCCTGCTGGCACTGAATTCAACTTTCATGACGCCTTCAAAGACGGTTGTTTCAAGCCCTTCGCGTACCGTTCTCATAATTTCGCGCTGAGCAACCGGAGCGCCCGCTGCGAGTTTTTTGGCGAGTTTTTTAGCCGTTTCCAGGACTTCGGCCTGAGGAACGACTTTGTTCAGAAGACCCAGTGTATAAGCTTCTTTGGATGACATAAAGTCGCCCGTCAACATCAGTTCCAGCGCCTTGGTTTTTCCTATGAAACGCGGCAAACGCTGAGTTCCGCCCCAGCCGGGGTTGAGGCCCAGTTTAACTTCAGGAAGCCCCAGGGTTGCTTCCTCCGCCATGATTCGGAGGTGACAACAACAGGCCAGCTCCAGACCGCCACCGTAAGCTCCGCCCTGCATGGCAGCAATGATGACTTTGGGATAATTTTCAATTTTGAAATAAATCTCATTACCATTGTATTTGGGAACGTTTCCGGCCTGAAGGCCCGCAAATTCTGTAATGTCCGCGCCCGCGGAAAACAACTTGTTGCCGGTGCCGGTGATAATGATGACACGCACGGAGTCGTCATTTTCACATTTCTTCAACAGGTCTTCCAGGTCTCTCAAAACTCCCTGTCCCATGGAGTTTGCCGGCGGGTGATTGATGGCCGCTATGATAACCATTCCGTCCTGTTCCACTTTTAATTTTTCGTACTCAAAAGCCATTTTACTCCTCCTTATCAAATAAAGTTTATAAAAGAATTGCTCGGGCTCAGACAGATTCTCGTGTGGCCGGAAGTATAGAAAGAAGCTGAAAACGTGTCAAGGAGAAAGACGAAAATGATAAAAAAAGGGCAGGGCGGCATAAAAGGCGCCCCACCCTCGATATTTATAAAGGATCTTTACGCAAGAAATTTTTTCTGTACGTTTTTAAGAATGTCTTCCGCTGCAGTGACAATACTTTGCACCATATCCGCAACTTTGGGCATGTCATTAATCCGCTGAGCGGCTTCGCCAGCGGCCATCATGGCCTTTGCTTTATCTCCTTCGTAAACTGCTCTGATCGATTCAATTTCATAATTAATAAGCGACATATCGATTGTTGAGTAATCATCCGGCGTCCCCAGAAAAACACCAGGGGATTTTTGCAGAGTGTTTTTAGCATGTTCATCACTGCGCGGGGTCTTCAGCCAGCGGGCGGGACCGACAAAACCGCGGGCCACCAATGTTCCGCGGTCTCCGGCGGCGACGACACCTTCCTTCCAGATGGTGTGAAAATCACTTTCCTGAGTAGCCAGGAAGCGTGTGCCCATCTGTGCGCCATCCGCGCCCAGAACCAGCGCAGCCGCAAGGGTTTTGCCGTCGCAGAAACCACCGGCACCGCAAACCAGTGTTTTTTCGTCAGAAACCGCTTCGACAACAGCGGGGAGCAAAATCATCGAATGAACGGGTTCCCATGAGGTATGAAAGCCTCCTTCATGACCGGAGGCGACGATCACGTCGACACCGGCTTTTTTACAACGCTGTGCTCCTTTGACAGACGGTACGACATGCATCCAGATGAACCCGGCATTTTTAATTTTATCCTTTAAACCTACCGGGTCGCCTGCGGAAGTAAAAATAACTTTAAAGTGATTTTTGATATCCGGATTTTCCTCCCGAACTTTGATGGCTGTGTCAATCATAACCATCGCTTTATCCCTAAGCTCCGCAGATACCATAACGTTAATACCGAAGATACCTCCCTGATCTTTGGTCAAACGATAGGTTCTCTTCAAGAGATTTTCCAGCACCGTTGCCATATCGTCTTCCTTGGAAGAGTCGGCGGTTTTAATAAATGCCTCATAGATCCAGGGTTGGTCTTGCTTGTTGAAGAGACCGCTTGTTGAAAGCAATCCCAGGACGCCCGCATTGGCTGCTGCTACGCACAGATTATTGTTGGAAAACGGTCCCATACCCGCCTGGATGATGGGATACTTGATTCCTACTAAATCGCATAATCTTGACTTAATCATGAGCTTTTCTCCTTTATATAAATTTTCCTTAATAACTTTTCACCCTCGATTGGCCGCTGAATTTCATCAACCTTCGAATTTCCAACCGCACCCGGAACAGGAAATGCGAACGGTAAATCCGAAGAATTTCTTTTTTAAAAATTCATGTTCAACAATTCCATTGCACTGACAGCAGTGAGTTTTGTCGCGAAAGTTTTTAGTTCTATGCTGATTTTTTATCTTTGATATAACTTTATACTGACTCAATTCCAGCAACTCAAATTCACAGCATCCCATATTTTTCCATTTCTATTCAAATTTATTTTATCTCGATCTTCAATTTGGCAATTTTCCACACGCAGGGCAACACGCTTGAAAATGACCCTGCTTATGAAATAATTGCTACAATCTGATTTCTCCGTCACTGCATAAGTGGAAATCGGTGCTTTCCGCCTCTTCTCCTTCGGGCATTGAAACAGTCATCACGGGACAGGGGGCATGTCTGACCACCCGGGTTGCCGTGCTGCCAAACGCATGTTTATTGCCTGTATTATGTCCGCCGATTGTTCCGAGTACGATCAAATCGATATCATTTTCTTCCTGAAACTTCAAAATCTGCTCGTAGGGCGTGCCTTTCAGCAATTGATATTCGACGTTTTTATAATCCCCGAGACCTTCCGCGCAACATCGCTCCAGCTCCTGTCTGGATTTCTCCTCTATGGCTTTCTGCAAATCGCTGATATTGACCTTGGGCGCATACCAGGATGTCATTTTTCCCACGTCCTGATTCACGTGAAGAACATAGAGCTTCGCCTCAAACTTGCGGGCTATTTCCGCTGCGTAACGCGCGGCATAATTAGAAACGGTGGAAAAATCCGTTGCATAAACTATTTTTTTGAATTCCATGACATCTTCTCCCTTCTTGCCAAGTGGTTTAGCTTATTCCTTGACGACTTCCAGCACGATATCACCATATCGGTCTGTCACGGCTGTCTTCATTTGCAGCAGATGATAACAGCGTTTTGCCGCGGCATATAAGATAATGACGATGAGAATCATAACAATGACGGACATCACGGCCAGAAGGTAGTTTTTCTTGGGCAGGTAGTTGGTCGTGATGTTCAAATATCCGGCGTATAATGTTGTTAGTGTCATTATAATACCCGGCACACCGGTAATCCAGACATATTTCAGTTTTCCCATCCGCAGCAGCATAGTGGTCCCGATGATTAAAGCGCAGGAGGCCAAAAGCTGGTTGCTCATGCCGAAAAGCGGCCAGATCGTTGTGATGTCACCGGTGTAGACAAGATAGCCCCACGCGCCGGTAAACAGGAAACTCGTGATGGCGATACCGGGAATCCAGCGCTTTTCCGCAAATTTGGGGATGACTTTGCCAACCATCTCCTGCAGAAAGAACCGGCCGACACGCGTGCCAGTGTCAACGGCCGTTAGAATAAATACAGCTTCGAACATGATGGCAAAATGATACCAGTAGGCCATCAATCCTTTCATAAACGGCACCGAGGAAAAGATGTAAGCCATGCCGACGGCCAGTGATACGGCTCCGCCCGGCCGACCTTGAATTTTTTCTCCGACTTGAGCGGCTAGGTCGGGGAGGTTAACCGGTGAAATGCCCATCTTGGCAAAAACCGCCGGCGCAGCGTTAATAGCAAAATAATCAGCCGGAACCAGAACGCAGGCAGCGATTAAAGCCATAATGGACACGAAACCTTCCACCAGCATGGCGCCGTAACCGATGATTAAAATATCCCGTTCGTTGCCCACCATTTTAGGCGTGGTTCCCGAACCGATAATGGCGTGAAAGCCGGAAAGCGCTCCACATGCTATTGTGATCATCACAAAAGGATAGACGGGACCTGGGATGATTGGTCCGCCGCCATGGATAAATTGTGTTAAGGCAGGCATCTGAAAATCAGGCCGGACAACTAAAATACCCAGTGCCAGCATAGCGATGGTGCCGATTTTTAAATAGGTGGAGAGATAATCACGGGGGCACAAAATCATCCAGACCGGAAGCACCGAAGCAATAAATCCATAAGCGGGAATGATCAGAGAAATTTGTTTTTTCGAAAGAGTAAATACGGACGACCATGTCGGACTGGCCGCAATATAAGGGCCGACAAGAATCGCCAAAAAGAGCAACACAACGCCAATGATGCTGGCGCCTTTAACATCACCGGGACGGAAGACGTGCAGGTAGAGTCCCATCAGGAAGGCAATTGGGATCGTGGCAAAAACAGTAAAAGTTCCCCATGCGCTTTCGAACATGGCGTTCACCACGGCAATGGCCAGGCCGGCGAGTGTTAAAAGCAGAATGAAAAGAAAAGCGAAGGAGGCAACGGCGCCGGCTGTTTTGCCTATTTCGCTTTCCGCGATCTTGGCGAGGCTTTGCCCTTTGTGCCGAACCGAGGCGAAAAGAACCACCATGTCATGAACAGCGCCGGCGAGAACGGCGCCGACCAGTATCCACAAAGCGCCCGGCAGATAGCCGAATTGAGCGGCTAAAACCGGACCCAGCAAAGGACCCGCTGCGGCAATGGCCGCAAAGTGGTGTCCAAAGAGGACAAACTTGTTTGTTTTGACATAGTCATGGCCGTCGGCCATGACTACGGCCGGCGTGGGCACTTCCGGCTTGAGGACCAAAACTTTGTTGGCGATGAATATTCCGTAGAATCGGTAACCGATCGCGAAAACACACAACGCAGCAAAAACCAGAGTCAATGCATTCATACCTTCACCTCCTTGTCTCGACCTAATAATGTTTTACGTATTCTTGTCAATATGCATTTGTAAAAAAACACTTGAATCCTTTAGAATAATGTATATTATCGAAAATTCCCGCGACGGGTATAATCTGCCATGATTATTCAGTATTTATTCAAAAATACAAACGAATATGAGAAGCTGCAAGAATGTCTGTAATGCGGCTGTTAAATGTGTTCCGTAAGGAGACGATGAACTGAATATTTTCAAGCGTCATATGGATACAGAAGATCATGTGGCATTGAAGTTTGTTTAATGTCTGAAATAAGGAGGGGGAGCATGAATGCGGTATTTGTCTTGATTCTAGGTTTTGTTGTCGCTTTTCTTGGGTATCGTGTCTATGCGAAGTACATTGACACGAAGGTGATTAAAGCGGATCCGAAACGGGCAACGCCTGCCAAAATGTATATGGACGGTGTGGAGTTCATGCCTACCAACCGGAATGTCCTTTTTGGTTATCAGTTTAAATCCATCGCCGGTGCCGCCCCAATTATCGGGCCAATCATTGCCATCCAGTGGGGATGGTTGCCCGCACTTATCTGGATTTTGGCCGGCGCTTTTTTCATTGGTTGGGTTCAGGATTACGCCAGTATGATGATGGCGATGCGCAACGATGGCGCTTCGTTCGGCGGCCTCAGCCATAAACTGATTTCACCGCGCGCCCGGGTTATTCTTTTGGCGTTCATCTATTTTTACCTTCTTCTCATTGCCGGTGCGTTTGGAAACGTTGTGGTCAGCACGGCCATCAGCTTGAAAGCATCCCCCATGGCCTGGCTTTTTCTAACCATTGCAGGTGTTCTGGCCGGACAAATGATTTACAAGTGGCGAAGGGACATCATTCTGACAACCGCTATCACGGTGCTGATCGCTCTTCTGGGTATTTATGTGGGCACGATCGCCCCATCTGATAAGATTTTTGGGGAATCGATTGCCAACAGCCGGCCCGTCTGGGCGATTGTGGCCTTTGTTTTCTGCTATTTTGCAGCGGTATTACCAATCTGGCGATTCGCGCTGCCGCTTAATTATGTCGCTTCCTATATCGTCTTTTTAGGGCTTTTCTTCGGGATTATCGGGATATTCATTATTCATCCCAATTTTACTCTTCCCGCGTATACGGGATTTAATATTAAAATCGGCCCGATCTGGCCAATCATGTTTGTGACCATTGCCTGCGGAGCGATTTCCGGCTGGCACAGTATCGTTTCCAGTTCGGGAACGGCGAGGCAGCTGGAAAATGAACTCGACGCCCGGCCTGTCGGAGGAGGTGTGATGCTTGTGGAAATGCTTCTGGCTGTTTTTGCTTTGATCATTGCCGGAACGATCTATGCCTCCCCTGCGGAATATGGAGCGGCGGCAAAACTCGGTCCCGGCGCCATCTTTGCGACCGGGGTTTCCAAATTTCTTGGCGGCCTGGGATTACCGGCCAATATTGGCAAATCCTACGGGAGCGTAATGATGATCGTGCTGGCCATCACCATCATGCAACTGGTTGTTCGTTTCATGCGTGTTGCGACATCTGAACTGCTGAGCGATTTAAGCCCTGCATTTCGTAACCCGCACATCGGGACCTTTATTGCCTGTGTTCTGGGCATTATTCTTGTTCTTACGGGCTGGTGGCAGTATCTGTGGGTTCTCTTCGGCGGTGCGAATCAGCTCATGGCGTCACTGGCCCTGATGCTGATTACCGTTTGGCTTATGTCGGAAGGAAAGAGTTTTGCCTGGACATTCTATCCGATGATCTTCATGTTTATCACAACTGTTGCGGCGCTAGTCTATACCTCATGGACTCTTCTTCAGAAAGTGTTTACCAGTGGTTTTCAGAGCGATTCGTTTGGAAATCTGTTAATGGGTCTGGTAGGATTCTTCCTGGTGATTTGTGCTCTGATCCTGGGATATGAGGGATTCAAGGCGTTTAAACGACACCGCACTTTGATTGCACAAATGGACGCCGAGAAAGCAAAGGCTTAAGCGACATTCTGGAAAGTTTAATAACAGTCATGGGTTCTAAACGGAAGATTTTCTTTCTTCCGGCAAAGCCCCCGGCCGTATCTCAAGTTAAAGGAGAAATGAATTATGTCTGAAGAAGAAAAACGCAGCATTTTACAGGCCATTAAAGAATTTGTTTACGGAGTCGCCGCACATGACTCCGCGCGCTTTGCCTTGAAATCAAGGGCGAGCATGGAACACCTGTTTATTCTCATTACGATGGGAGACATGCTGGGTGTTCCCATCCTTCCTCCCTATTATTCGTTACGGCTTCTGCCTTATGTGGTGCCACAGATTTCCACCTGGAAGAGGCGTATGCTGCGGGAAAAGGATTTAACGGACGCGCTCGCGTAAAGAACACAGTTCGGACATTTTGGCCCGATTGCAACAGTGAATGTGCTACTAATCTATAAAGAAGGGGGTGTTTATCATATCGCTTACAAAGATATTTGATCAGTATCCGGATCGGCGTTACATCATGTTTGGAGGAAAAGGGGGCTTGGGCAAAACCACGTTTTCGGCGGCAACGGCCTATTATCTGGCCAAGCAAGGAAAGAAAGTTCTGGTTTTTTCAGTTGACCCTCAGGCATCGCTCAGTGATATTTTCAAACAGGACATCTTCGGGAAAGGTCCCACTGAGATCATGCCCAACCTCTATGCCCAGGAGATTGACGCGGATCAAAGAGTAAAGGCCTACCAGAATGAAATCCGCCAGAAGATTCTGGACATGTATGGAATGGATAAAATCCCGGAGGAAATCGAGAGCTATATTCAGGCAGCGGCGGCGGAGCCGGCGATGGAGGAGAGTGCAATTTTTGATGAGGTGGTGGACATCGTCGTTAAAGGCGGTTATGATTACTACATATACGATCTTGTTCCCCTGGGGCATGCCCTGTATTACCTGAGCATGGCCTCTGTCTACGACAGCTGGATAGATAAAATCACAGGGCTACGGCAGCAAATGCGGGAATACGATCAGGTTGCCGCAGTCATCAGACGGGACAAAACTGCGCTTGACGAAGACGCTATCTTAAATGAACTTCTCTATATCAAGGACCGGATCAACAAATCGTCGCGAATTCTGACCGACAAGAAGATGACTGCTTTCTTTTTTGTTCTTACCGCCGAGGAAATGATCATCAGTGACACACTCAAGGCCGCGGATCTTTTTGCAAAATTCGAGGTACCGCTTTCCGGCTACATTATTAACCGGGTTCTGCCCGCGGAGTTGAAGGATCAAAACATCCCCGAGTATCTTAAAAACAGGCTGGTGATGCAGGAACATTATCTGCGGGTTATCGATCATCAGTTTGGAAAGCAGATACTTGCCCGGGTGCCGGAAATGGAACGGGATGTGACTGGTCTCGATATGATCGAGAAGGTCGCCAAGGGAATGTTTGGAAACTTCTAATGAGAAACAAGGTGGAGGAAATTTACCGTGGATAATATCACACTCAGCATGACCCAATACATGAAGAACCATCCGAAGATGAAATATATCTTTTTCGGCGGCAAGGGAGGTGTGGGTAAAACGGTCATGGCCGGAACGGCGGCATTATGGGCTGCCAAGCAGGGTAAAAGAACGCTCCTGGCCTCAACAAATCCGGTCCACAGCCTTTCTTCGCTTCTGGAGCAGGATGTTTTCGGTAAAGAGGCCGTTGTTTGCGACGAGCTGAACTGCTATGCGTTTGAGATCGACACCAAAGATACAATCGAACGGGCGAAAAACGAAATCCGAAAAAAAATGAACTGGTTTCTGAAATTTGCCGATATTACGACCAAGGCCGATGATTTTGTTGAATCCGCCACGATGAATCCTGCCTTTGAGGAGTCAGCCATGTTCGAGAATATGGTCGATCTGATGTTCAAGGATGAATATGATTTTTATGTCTTCGATACCGCTCCTACAGCCAATGCCCGAAGGCTTCTGGGAATGTCTAAAGTTTACTCTCTGTGGGTGGATAAAATGCTTAAAAGCAGAGAGGAGGCAAAATCTCTGAGGGAATTGCTCTCCTATACTAAGAAAAAGGAATCCGATCCGCTTCTGGATGACCTGCTTTCCTTCAAGAACCGGATGGCCAAGGCGGCCGATCTCCTGAAGGATGAGGCGCTTACCGCCTTCTTCTTTGTTACCCTGCCGGAGAGCCTTCCCATTGCTGTTATTACGCGGTTCATCAACTGGTTCCACGAATTCGGGATTCCCGTCGGGGGTGTTATCGTAAACGGACTGATCCAGAAGGAACAAACCGGGTCGGAAACAATTGAATTTGTGCAGAACCGAATTAAGATGCAGGAAGAACATATGAAGGAAATATGGGACATTTTCGGCGATAAAGTCCGGGCAATCGCACCTCTGTTAGAAACAGAGATCAAAGGAGCAAAAATGCTCAACCGGAATATTCCTTATCTTTTTACGCCGTGAACCTGAGGAGTAAACATTAAACTGTAACGACTTGGAAAAAATGAAGAAATCAAAACGTAAAAGGGGACGGTGATGCCGCCCCCTTTTACGTTTGTACGGAATGTGATTCAGTCAAGAGTCGCATTGCCCGAATCCTCAATCTGCCGTTCTGCGGCCCGTCGGTTAGGAGTCAAGAAGTCCGCTCAGAATCCTCTTCATGTCCTCCAGTCGGAATGGTTTTCCCAGGACGTCCTTGAAACCGAGAGCCAGAAATTTCGGTGCCCGGGAATCGCCGTGCTCGGATAAAATGGCAACGGCTTTTACGTCCGGATCGATGTTTTTGAGCCGGGAGAGCGTTGCCTCTCCTCCCAGTCCCTGTTTAACGGAAATTTCCATGAACACGGCGGCAAAAGCTTCATCCGTTTCTTTGGCTTCCCGGTACTGGCGGATGACTTCCTGGCCTTCAGCAACGGCGGTGACTTCAAATCCGAGTTTTTCCATGTAGATTTGAAGAATCTTGCGGATATCCGCGTTGTCATCCATGATCAAAATTCGCTTTGGCGCGGGAGGGGCAGTGACTGCGGCCGGCTCCTCCTCTACGACGGCTCCCGGTTTAGCCGGAAGATAAACGCTGAATATTGCGCCGTGGCCTTCTTCGGAATTGACGGTAATATAGCCACCGTGCTTCTTTAAAACGGAATGACAAACCGCCAGCCCCAGCCCCATGCCCTGATCCTCAGCCATGGGCTTGGTAGAATAGTAGGGATCAAATATTCTGGCCAGCTGTTCCTGGGGGATTCCTTTGCCGCTGTCTTCAAAAGCAATTTTCAGATACGGCCCTTCGATCAGCGGCAATGCATCCGCTTCGGTGATATACACGTTTTCACCGCTGATGGTCAGGTTTCCGCCGTCCGGCATGGCTTCCCGGGCGTTGTCCACCAGGTGGCTGAAACACTGTCGGATCTGGTTTCGGTCCACTTCGGCCGGCCACAGGTCACCGGGAAAGTTGAGGACAAGTTCTACGTCTGAAGACTTCAGCGAATTTACTGTAGCGGCATCAAGCAGATTATCTATGCGGCTGACTTTGAGCACTGGCGTACCGCCCTTGGAGAGCGTAATGAGACGGGTGGTAATGTCTCTGGTTTTCTCCACGGCATTTTGCGCTGCCTGAAGATTGGTGAAAGCGAAGTCGTTTTCCGGCAGTGTAAGAAGCGCGACATCGATGTGTCCCTGTACAATGGTCATAAGATTGTTGAAGTCGTGAGCAATGCCACCGGCCAGAATCCCCAGGGAATCCAGTTTATCAGCCTGTCCTACGGGCTGTTCCATCTGAGCACGGCCGGTTACGTCATAAAGGAGACAATAAAGAACGGACCTGCCATGGAACGAAAGCGGGCCGCTGAAAACTTCCGCGTCCCGGGTAGACCCGTCCGCCATCTTTTGCTTCAACAGGAAACGGCTGTTTTTCTGCTTGGCTGCCAGATTCAGTTGCTTGCCGATTTCCCGAGCGGACTGCATCGTGATATCCGATATTTTCTTTGCAGTTAATTCTTTGCGGCTCCATCCGAAGTAAGAGCAGGCCGCGAGGTTAGCGTCCACGATTGCTCCGCCCGCAGGATCCACGAGCAGGACGGGTATATAGTTGTTTTCGAAAAAACTCTGGTAGTATTTTTCGTTTGCGGCAACTTCTTCTCCCGTCTTTTTTTGTTCGGTAATGTCGTCATACATGCCCAGCACACCGATGACTTTTCCCTCACCGTCTGAAAGCGGTGCTTTGGTCGTCCGTATCCAGATCTTTTTTCCCGCAGGGGTGGTAAACAACTCTTCGGTGTTACTCTTGGATTTTCGTGACTTGATGACTTCTTGATCTTCCTGACGGTATCGTTCAGCCAGTTTGGATGATACCAGATTTCTGTCCGTCTGGCCGATCAGACTGTCAGGGTTATCTCGGCCTGCATCGAGAGCAAACAGGTGATTTGAACCCAGATAGACGGAATTCTGATCCTTCCAGAAAATTCGTATCGGAATGGCATCAATGATTTGCTGCAATATTCGGTTGGTCTCGTGGACGTGTAGATCGTTTTGCTGTGCCGCTTGTTCGGCTGTTTTGCGATCGGTGATGTCCATGCCGAAAACAGCAAGTTGAAATGTTTTCCCGTCCTGACCGTTAATGGGATATATGGAATACGAGATGGTTTTTCCAAACTCTTCATCCTCAAAATTCGTTGGCCGGCCGTTTTTGATGATTTCGGCGAGATACTTGGATCGCTTTTCGGCGGCCGGTGCCGGAATAAAATCGAAGATCGTGCGACCGGCATACAACGTTGGAATATCCGTGTTGAGGCGCTGTGCGGTGGTTTCGTTCGCGTAAAGAACCTTGCCGGCCGGATCCAGCAGGAACAGCGATTCCATTGACGCGTTCAGGATGGCCAGCAATTGTTTTTCGCTTACCATCAATTTAGAATTGGTTTCCTGTGACTTCTTATCATTTTCGCGCAGCTGCGTTTGGGCTTCCCTGAGCAGTTTTTCGGTTTCTTTCAGACGATTCTCATTTGCTTCAGAATGTTTTACACTCTCCCCTAACTGGATTTGATTTTCCCGGAGATGTTTTTCCAGGTCTTGCAGCTTGTTCTGGTTCTCGCGCAACTGTTTTTCATTCTCATCGAGCCGGCTTTGAGTCTGGCGCAGTAGTTGTTCTCTTTCCTTTAGCAGACTCTGCGTTTCCTGGAATTTTTGCGAGGTATCACCAAACCTGTTTTGGTTTTCATGTAACTGTTTTTCAATCTCATCGAGTCGATTTTGAGCCTGACGAAGCTGTTGTTCTCTTTCCTGCAACTGACTCTGGCTTTCCTGGAATCTATGCGAGATATCGTTGAGCTTGTTTTGGTTCTCGTGCAACTGCTTTTCGTTTTCACCCAGCTGATTTTGATCCTCCCGCAGTTTTCTTTCTCTTTCCTGCAACTGATTCTGTGTTTCCTCCAGTTTTTTTGAGGTCTCGATCAACTGGTCCTGGCCTTCGCGCAACTGTTTCTCTTTTTCACGAAGTTTCTTTTCTCCGACTGCCAGTTTTTCCTGGGTGCTTTTATATTCTGTAATGTCCTGATACGTTCCGATGATGCCGATGATCCGGCCCTCCGCGTCTGTCAGGGGAATTTTTGTGGTTAGAAGCCAGATCTGCTTTCCATCCGGCGAGATTTGCAGCTCTTCCCGATTGATTCTGGATTCTTTTCCGTTCATAACGGCCAGATCTTCTTCACGGATTTGTTCTGCCTGACTTCCCCAGGCCATATTTTTGTCCGTATCTCCAATCAGATCGTCCGGTTTTTTTCGACCTGCATCCTTTGCAAACCAGTAGTTGCAGCCCAGGTAAACGGAATTTTTGTCTTTCCAGTAAATTCGAACAGGAGCTGCATTGATGATCATATTGGTCAATCGTTCGGCCTGAGCAAGTTTGCGAATGCATTCCTGAACCGATGCTTCGGCGGTCTGTCGATCCGTAATATCAAGGCCAAAAACAGCAATTTCGGTTACTTTTCCATCGTTACCTGCCACGGGATAAGCGGAGTAAGCGATTATTTTGTTCAGAAGCTCGTCGTGAAAATATACCGGTTTATTCGTCTTTTGTGCCTGAAGGATGTGCTGCCTGTATTTTACACCGGTATCGGGCGGAAAAAAGTCGTAGATATTTCCTCCGGTCATAAGAATTCTCAGATCCGTTCCCAGTCGGCGTGCAGTCGTTTCGTTGGCAAATAAAACCTTCCCGTTTGTGTCCGTCAGGTAAATACTTTCCGTGGCGGCGTCGAGAAGCGTTTTCATTTGGTGATCATTTTGCTGGAGTTTTGTTTCTGATACGTTCAGATTTTCACGGGCAACCACAGCATCAGAAATGTCCCGGCACACGCCGATGATTTCAATGATCTTTTTATCGTCGTTGCGCAAGGGGATGAATCTGCATTCTGTCCAGACAGTTGATTCGTCTTTCCGTCGGAATTCCAGATGAAGGCTGACGGATCGGGTATTTAAAGATTTACCTGATCGATCCTGAGCCATTTCCGCCGACCAGACTTCATTAAACTTTTGAAATGAAGAAGACGTCAGGGTAACTCGCAGGTTTTGATCCATCGCTTCTTCCACCGTATATCCGAGTAACTGCTCAATGGATGGGCTGATATAGGTCGGTCGCAATGTAGGGTCCATGGTCCAGATGACATCATTCATGTTTTCAGCCAGAAGCCGATAGCCGAGTTGACTGTCCCGGGAAGAATCATCCTTGCTTTTGGTTTCTGTTATATCGCGGTTGCTGGCGATGAGACCGTCATATTCGCCGTCGGCGTTATAAACCGGCCGGGTGATGTGACTGATCCATCGCGTTTTCTTATCCTTATTGAGGATTCGAAATTCTTCTTCCGTATGAGTTTTTGATTTATGCGCAAACCGCAGATGATCGTCAAATTCCGTGCGATCTTCAGGAAGGATGATTTTAAAAAGCAGCTTGGGGTCTTTTTTGAATTCTTCCGCCTCGTATCCGGTAACCCGCCGGGAAGAGGACGAGATATAAATCAAACGATTGTCCGCGTTGAGCCAGAAAGTCCAGTCAGGATCATTTTCAGCCAGGTTGCGGTATAGCATTTCGGTTTCCGTCAGCTTTTGAATGGTTTCCAGATACTCACTTTTTTGCTGTTCGGAATAGGCCATCTGACGCCTGATGGACTTGATCTCCTCAATATACTGCCGATTACTTTTTTCAACCATGGCGATACCTCTCCATTATTTTAAATGTATTAACCTGTTTGATTCAATTTCGATAATAGCATTTTTATTTAATTACACTATTTTACCATATCCGGTTGAGCTTTTTATAGAGGATCATGCCGAAAACAGTGATGGACAGCACATGATCGATATTTTCCGGTTATTTCGTTGACCTGGTCATCTTCCGCATCGTCTGGTGACAAACCGAAAGGCAATTCCTGATTTTACCGGGAGTTATATTGTTATTTGCAAGTATCTCCTTTCCCGTGTAAAATAGCAAGTCATGTGGAATAATCGTGTGCAATATTTGCATGATAGATAATACGAACGGATAAAGCAAGGCCATAATGATGAAAAAAACCGCAATCCCCCGGAGAGTTGATTACAGCGCTAAAGTAATCAGCGAAGAAAAAGTACTTGAAAAAATCAAACCTGGACAAAAAATTTTCGTCTCCAGCGGGGTGGCGGCTCCGGGGAAGGTTCTTACCGCCCTTGCCGGTTCCGACGCGCGCAACATACGCGACCTGGAGATTATTCAGCTCATCACCCTGGGGAAATATCTGCAGTCTTCCAGCGAAAATCCGCGATACCGACTGAAAACATTTAATGTAGGGGAAAGCATCAGCAAGGATATTTCGGAAGGCAAGGTCGATTTCATTCCGGCTAATTTAATGGAACTGCCGTATATTTTTCTCAGCGGTGCGGTGGCGGTGGATGTGGCGATTATTCAAACGTCCATGCCCGGTGACAATGGTTTTGTTTCTCTGGGTGTAGCGCTGGACGTGGCCAATATTGTGATTAAACAGGCGTCGCTGGTCATCGCTGAAATAAACCCGAATATGCCGGTTACCCTGGGTGAAACGTTCCTGCATATCAGCAGTTTTGACTATGTGGTCGAAAGTGATTTGCCCCTGATTGAAAGGGAAAACAAACCCTATGACGCCATTATAGACCGGATTGGCTGGAATATTTCTAACCTGATTGAGGATGGAGCAACCGTGGCTCTCCATGTCGGCAGGGTGTTTAATGCCGTGTCCGCTCATTTGAAAAATAAGAAAAACCTGGGGATTGTGACTCACGTGATTTCCGACTGGGCGATAGATCTGATTGAGTCCGGCGTGATTTCGCTGGACCGCAGCCGGATCAGCGGCGGACTGATTACGGCAAGCTATTGTTATGGCAGTCGTACGCTGTATGAGTACATTGACCGGAATCCGATTTTTGAATTCTATCCGATTGCCCGCCTGAGCAATCCTTTTATCGTGAGGCGGATTCAAAGTTTGATCGGTATCATGAACGTGAAAAAGATCGACATCTCCGGCGAATCGGTCATTTTCCATTCGGGGGACAATTTGCTGACCGGCTATGAAAGCAAACTGAGTTTCGCCCTGGCTGCTACCATTTCAAAAAAAGGAAAGGCGATCGTGGCGCTCAATTCCGTGGACCGTGAAGGCAAAAGCAACATTGTCATCCGGCATGACTGCGATACTGACAATCCGCATAGCACGCTGGGTGTGGTCAAATATATCGTTACGGAATACGGCGTGGCCAATCTTTTCGGTAAGTCCATCCGAGAACGGGCTCTGGCCATGATCGATATCGCTCATCCCGATCACCGCGAAAGCCTTCTGGAACAGGCCAAGGTTCTCAATTATGTTTACTCGGATCAGATTTATATCGCCCGCCACGCAGCCAATTACCCGTCAATGCTGGAGACGCGCAAATCTCTGAAAGATGGCCTCGAAATTAAGATCCGTCCGATCAAGTCATCTGATGAGGATATGATGCGCCGGTTGTTTTACAACTTCTCCGATGAATCAAAATATTTTCGTTATTTTGCCCCCAAGCCCTTAATGCCTCATAAGGAAATGCAAAAGTACGTCAACATTGACTATGAGGACATTCTGTCTGTAGTGGCTCTTGTGGAAAAAGGCCGCAATGAGAGAATCATTGCGGAAGCCCGGTATGCTTACGATAAAAGAGCGGATGCCTATGAGATCGCCTTCATTGTGGATGAACAATTTCAGGGCAAGGGTGTTGCCTCTTTCATGCTGAATTACCTGGTAAAAATCGCGCGCGACCGCGGGATAGGCTGCTTCATTGCTTATGTTCTTCCGCGCAATGAGGCCATGCTGAAAGTCTTTGAAAAGGCAAAGATTGAAAGTACACGCGTATACGATGCCGATGTACTGGTATTGCGTTTCAATCTGACAGCTTCAGCCTCCGGCAGCAGGGATTAATGCCGGTTTCTCCTCTAATTCCTTCGGATGTTTGCGATGGAAACGAGTGGATAAGTCTTAAGATTACTTTACAATTCCAGAAGATATACCGATATAATGTATTGTAATTTGTTGGATGTAATCATTCCATCAACTTGATTCATAAAGAGAGGTTCATCATGTCACCGCAAAAAAAGCCTGAGACAAAGTCCGCGGGGAAAAAGATTTCCGGAAATGGTGTCCGGAGAATATCCCGAAAAGGATCTGCGAAGGCGGCGCCCGGGCGTTTGGGCAAAGCGATCGGGAAACGTACCCCGTCCTCCGGGATGCCTGCCTTTAAACACACGGATTCTCTTGACCTTAAAGAAGAACGATACCGCACGATTCTTGAGGCGATCGAAGAAGGTTTTTGCGAATTTGACCTGGACGGTAATATCCTGTTTGTGAATGAAACGGGGGCCAAATTCATCGGTTCAACACCGGAAAAACTGATCGGAACGAATTTTCGGAAATATACTGATCCGGCTCTGACGGGTAATCTGCTGAATGTTTTTAAAGATATTTACAAAACTGGGGAAGCTGCCAGAAGAGTTGAAATGGAATTTGTCGGCAAAGACGGTATTCGACATCATGTAGAAATTTCCGGTACCCTGATGCGGGATGCAGAGGGCAAGCCGACCGGTTTCCGGGGACTGGCCCACGACATCACGCAACGAAAATGGACGGAAGAGGCTCTGCTGCAAAGTGAGGCGAAATATTTCAGCATTGTGGAAGGTATAGGCGATGCCTACTTTGAAACAGACATCACGGGCATCTTCACTTTTATCAATGACAAAGTCTGCAAGGATCTCGGATACTCGCGCGAAGAGTTATTGCGGATGTCCAACCGGGATATACAGGATGAAACATCGTCGCAGGAAACCTATGCCATCTTCAACGAAGTCTATGAAACAGGCCGGTCGGTGAAAGAATTTCAATTCAAGGCAATCCGCAAGGACGGAACCCGCGCAATTTTTGAAATCTCCATATCCCTCATGAGAGATGCCCAGGGAAAGCCAATTGGTTTTCGCGGTCTTTCACGGGATATTACGGAGCGCAAGAAAATAGAAGAAGCACTCAAAGCAAGCGAGGATAAATTTCGGAAAGCTTTTATGATCAGTCCCGACTCCGTGGTAATTACAAGATGGGTGGACAATGTGATGGTTTCCGTAAATAGCAGTTTTATTGAATTAACCGGTTATGAGGAAGAGGAGCTTACCGGAAAAACATCAAAGGACATGCACCTCTGGAAGGATTGGGCGGATAGAGAAAGGATTCTTGAAAAACTGGAGGTGGATGCGGTCGTCAATAACTTTGAAGCCCGGTTCGTTAAAAAAACGGGAGAAATGATTTATGTATTCATTTCCGCTTCCGTCATCGATCTCGGCGGAGTGCGGCATGCTCTATGGATTATTCGAGATTTCACCGACCGCAAAAAAATGGAAGACGCGCTTCGGTCCAGCGAAGAGCGGTCTCGAACCATCATTGATACAATTCCCGATCCCTATTTCGAAAGTGATTTGAAGGGCAGGATCCTTTACATTAACGCCGCCTTTTCCAGCCTGATGGGATACACGCTTGAAGAATTGCGACAAGTTAATTATCTGACTTATCTCGATGATAAAAATAACACCATCGTTGTCGATCTTTACAAAACTGTTTATAGAACGGGACTGACTATGAAAAACGTGGACGTGGAAATAACCGTTAAGAACGGAGAGAAGCGTCTCGTCAACCTTTCGGTCAGTTTGATTCGGGATCCCGAAGGGAAACCTACAGGATTCCACGGGATCGTGCGCGATATTACGGAAAAGAAGAAAGCGGAGGAACTGATCCGTCAATCGGAAAAATCTCTTCGGGAGTATTCGGAGACACTGGAGGCTCGTGTCAGAGAGCGCACCGCTGAACTGGAAAAATCCAAAGTCGCGGCGGAAGTCGCCAGCCGCGCCAAATCGGATTTTATGGCTAATATCAGTCATGAATTTCAAACCCCGCTCAATTCCGTCATCGGCTTTACCAAAGTGCTGCAGGACCGGATGTTCGGCGAGCTCAATGAAAAGCAGGATGAATTTCTCCGGTACATTGCGGATGCGGGTACAAGCTTAAGCCGGATCATTACGGAAATCCTCGATGCGTCCCATATTTCCACCGGCAGCGTTAATCTGAATTTAATGTCCATTTCACTTGTCGGTATGCTTTCCAAAACGAGCAAGATGCTTGCCCTCCTGATGGAAGAGAAAAATCAGGTGATGGCCATGGATGTCGATCTGGACGCCGATATTCGCATTGAAGTGGATGAGCAGAAAATTCAACAGGTCTTTTTTCATCTGCTGAGCAATGCTGTTAAATATACACCCGAAGGCGGAAAAATCAGCGTTCGCGCGTTTCGAACCAGACAGGAGTCTTCCGGTCGGGAGGGAATCAACATCGCTTTTACGGATACGGGAATCGGAATCAAAGCAGAGGATCTTCCCAGGCTTTTTCAGGCTTTCGGCACGCTGGAATCTCCATATACCCGGTCAGGAGAAGGCATCGGGATGGGACTGGCGCTGACTAAAAAACTTGTGGAGCTTCATGACGGAACGATTCATGTCGAAAGCGAATACGGTCGCGGCAGTTGTTTTACCGTTTTCCTGCCATTAAGACAAAAGCAGGCAGGTCTAATGGAGTAACCATGTCGATGACGGCATCCACCGAAGCTTACGCCATGAACAGAAGGCAACCACGGATCCTGTGCGTCGACAGCGACGTGGCCGGACTGGTTCTGCTGGACGCGATTCTTACGCCGCGTGGATATGATGTGCTTCGCGTCAATACCGGCATGCAGATCATGGAGCTTCTGGAAAAACAGCCTTTTGACTTAATTTTGCTGGGAGTGATTTTACCGGGAACGGACGGTTTTACTACCTGCGGAAAAATTCGAGCCGAAGAGCGGTTCCGCGATATTCCGATTGTGATGATGTCCGCCCTGAAGTCCCGCGAAGACCTGATCCGGGGGATTGAAGCGGGTGCGGATGATTATTTATTTAAGCCGCTGGACCACGAAGTCATGCTGGCTCGTATTAAAATGCTTATCCGGCGTAAACAAGTCCGTGACAGCAACTATCACGCTTACCAGGATATGAATACTCTTACGGTCATCAGCCAGCAGGTGGTTGACACCTTCAATTCGCTGCGATTTGACTTTCAGACGGGCATCGAAAAGGTTGTCACGTTGCTGGTCGGAAAGACGACGGATATGATCGATAAACCGAGATCCGTCATGGTCGGCTTTATGCCGGATCATGTCAACTGGCGCTGGTTTCATTATGAATATGCTTTCCAGGAATTCAATCGGGTAGAGTTGGATTTCAGTGTGACGGCGGGAATTGCGGCACCGGAAAAAGGCAAACCGAGAATGCTGCTGCTTTCAGAGAATCAGGCAGCTCCGGACGCCAGGATCCTTATAAAAAATATGCGATCCAAGAACATGTCGGTGGAGAACGGCATCGCCTATTTAAGCCACGATTTGTGCATTCTGTCCATCAATTACGGGCAGGATGTCGGAGATCCGCAATTTCAGTTTATGCGGCATGTTGTCGCGCAAAGTAAATTTCTGAGCCTGCTTTCTATGGAAATCCAGGAAGTGGGAAAAGCTTTTGATTATATGGTTTATGCGCTGGCCAGAGCCGCTGAAGCCACGGAAGGTGATACGGGAAATCACATTTACCGGGTCGGCGAATATTGCGGCATTCTCGCCGAACGCCTCTCAATGAAAAGTGACTTTATCCATGGTATCCAGTTGCAGGCAATGCTTCACGATGTCGGCAAGCTCTATGTTCCCGCGCACATCCTGAAAAAAACCGATCCTCTGAGCGCCGAAGAGACCATCGAATTCCGGAAACATACCCTCTGGGGCGCGAAAATTATCGGCGGTAGTCCGCATCTGCATATCGGACAGTCGATTGCCCTGAATCATCATGAAAAATGGGACGGCAACGGTTATCCCCGGGGGCTGAAAGGTGAGGCCATACCCGTTGAAGCAAGAATCGCCGCCTTGGCCAATATGTACGATATGCTGCGCATGGGACGCCGGCAAAAAGTTCCTCTGAATCATGCCACCGTCACGAAGATCCTCAATCATGGCGACGCCCGGGTCAGTCCCGGTCATTTTGATCCCCTTGTCCTGAAAGCCTATCGCGAAACGGCTTTTCTTTTTGAAGAAGTCTATGATCGTCGCAGAGGCTAATTCCCTGAACCGGCGAAGCAAATCATTCTTGCCTTAACCATTCAATTATGAAATACTTCCGCGCAATTTTGTGATTGCCCTACATCAGGCTTGCCATGCAGCATTTGAGTATTGTCATGAAAATGGCATGATTACATAAACATATAAGATCAAGGAGGTAGCAGCATTATGCCAAACGCAGTCATTGTCAGCGGTGTCCGCACCGCGGTGGGAGCCTTCGGCGGTTCCCTGAAAGACGTTCCCGCCAAAGATCTGGGAGCGCTGGTTATTCGGGAAGCATTGATCAAGGCGGGATTCAAACCCGGCTTGTCCGCTCATGCCAAAGACGACGCGCCGGACACGGCAAAAAGTGAGGGCCTTTGCGCCATCGAACAGCAGTATTCCAAATGGGCGGATAATCTCAAGGAAATTGCCGTCGATGAAGTGATCATGGGTAATGTCATAGGTGCAGGTCAGGGGCAGAATGTTGGGCGTCAGGCCATGATCCGCGCCGGTCTTCCCAAGGAAACGACCGCCATTACGATCAATAAAGTTTGCGCTTCGGGGATGAAGGCAATTGCGCTGGCTGCCGCCAGCATCAAAGCCAGCGATAATGAGGTCGTCATTGCCGGTGGTATGGAAAACATGAGTGACGTGCCCATCGGACTTCCGAAAGCCCGCTGGGGGCACCGCATGGACATGCCTTTCGGTAAAACCGTCGATTTGATGGTTTTTGATGCGCTGTTTGAAATCTTTTACGGCTACCATATGGGCATCACCGCTGAAAATATTGCCGCGCGTTACGGTATAACCCGCGAGGAGCAGGATAAGTTGAGCGTCGAGAGCCACAGTCGTGCGCTGGCCGCAATGAAAAACGGTCTTTTCAAAGATGAAATCGTCCCGGTGACCATTCCGCAGAAAAAGGGCAATCCCGTTGTGTTTGACAAGGATGAACGTCCGATGGAGACCAGCCTGGAAAAGATGGCCAAACTGGGTACGGCCTTTAAGAAAGACGGCACGGTAACGGCCGGCAACGCCTCTGGAATCAATGATGCAGCAGCAGCACTGCTCATTATGAGCGAAGACAAAGCCAAGCAGATGGGCTTGAAACCTCTTGCCAGAATTAAAGGTTATGCGTCCGGCGGTGTCGATCCTGCATACATGGGCCTGGGTCCCGTTCCCGCAGTCCGCAAGTTGCTCAGGATCACCGGCACGTCGATTAAAGACTACGGTTTGTTTGAACTGAACGAGGCGTTTGCCGCCCAGGCCATTTCCTGTCTGCGTGAGCTCAACATTCCCTGGGATATTACCAATGTCAACGGTTCAGCCATTTCCATTGGCCATCCGGTCGGCTGCTCGGGCGCGCGCATCGTGCTTGCTCTGGCCAATGAAATGAAACGACGCAACGTGGGTTTGGGTCTTGCCTCGCTGTGTATCGGCGGCGGTCAGGGAATGGCCATTGCCATTGAAGCGGTTTAAATCATGCTGGCAGGGAACGCTTCAAAACCGTTCCCTGCCATTTTTTCCACGGAAGGAGAGATTTATTTTTTATGCCGTATCGGACGGTAAACGGAATAAAAATTTATTATGAGGAACGAGGGCAAGGTCACCCGCTGATGCTGATCAACGGTCTGGCTTTCCCGATGGATTTATGGTTTGCGCAGATGGAGGCGCTGTCCCGGGATTTCCGGGTCATTGCGCTGGACAACCGGGGCATCGGCCGAAGCGATATGCCGGATGAAGACTATTCGATTGCCATGATGGCTTCCGATGCAGCAGGGTTGCTCAGGTCACTGGGTATCGATAAATCCCACATCGCCGGGCTTTCCATGGGCGGCTATATCTCCCAGGAAATCGCCCTGTCTTATCCTGAAATGGTTGACAAACTGATTCTGGTAGCAACCAGTATGGGTGGTTTTCGAGCCGGGGAGTTGGGTAAACCGTTCTGGCAAAAGACATCTGCGGCCATCATGGGAAAACCTACCCGGGAAGTCTATCACATCGATTTAACCTTGATGACTGCGCCGGAATTTGCCGGGAAGCATCCGGACATCATTGAAAAAGCGGTTGCTTTGCGGATGCAGAATCCGCAGCCGCTCCATGCGTTTGTACGCCAGTATTCCGCCTGTAGTGTCTTTGATAATAACAAACGCACCCCGGATATTACCCAACCGACTCAGATCATTTTAGGAAAGGACGATCCGATTTTTCCGATTGAGCTGGCGGAGGATTTCCGGAAGGCTCTGCCGAAGGCAAAAATGATTATTTATGAAAACTGCGGCCATGCGATTTTGCTGGAAAAGGCCGATCAGTTATCAGTTGATATCCAGGAGTTTCTGAAAACGAATCAATCGTAGGGAACGGTCGCGACCGTTCCCTACATCATGGTGTTTTTGTGGGAATGGAGAAGTTCAACATCACAACGCCTGATGAAGCGATAAAAGCCATTCAATCCGGCGACCACATTCACCTGAGCGCCACTTCCAATGCCCCGCATTGCCTGGTTGCCGCAATGTGCCGGCGCGGACGCGCGGGTGAACTGCGCGATGTGCATATCCATCACCTGCATACGGAAGGCCCGGCGCCTTACGCCGATCCGGAGTTTGAAGGGATTTTTCAACTGAATTCCTTTTTCGTGGGTCCGAATGTCCGCTCACTGACGCAGCAGGGGTTTGCCGATTACATTCCCGTATTCCTGGGAGAGACGCAGAGGCTTTACCGCGAAGGATATCTGCCGTGCCATGCGGCCCTGATTCAGGTCAGCCTGCCCGATGAACAGGGCCATGTGTCGCTGGGGACTTCGGTGGATGCGTCGCTTGCCGCCATGGAGAAAGCCAGGGTCGTGATTGCCGTGATCAATCCAAATGTTCCATTTTCATACGGAGATGCGATTATTCCCGCCAACCGGATCCATGCCTTTGTGGAAGATGACACTCCGCTGGAAACGGTTCACTATCCTGAACCCGACGCTATTGAATCGGCGATCGGCCGTCATTGCGCGGCACTCATTGAAGACGGCGCTACCCTGCAAATGGGGATCGGCGCGATTCCCAATGCGGTGCTTTCTCAGCTTTCCGGTCATAAAAATCTTGGGATTCACACGGAGATGTTTGCCGACGGGGTGATTCCGCTGGCGGAGAAAGGCGTCATCAACGGGGCAAACAAGACAGTCGACACGGGGAAGATG
This sequence comes from Smithellaceae bacterium, assembly GCA_963682015.1. Lineage (GTDB taxonomy): Bacteria > Desulfobacterota > Syntrophia > Syntrophales > Smithellaceae > UBA8904. Next base: position 2,517,425 of record OY820932.1, read on the forward strand.
GTGGCGACGTTTTTACTGGGCTCAAAAAAACTTTACGACTACATTCACCGCAACGATCAGGTGTTGATGATGGATGTAGGCTACACCAACGATCCGTTTATCATCTCTCAAAACCCGAAGGTTACGGCCATTAATTCGGCGCTCCAAGTGGATTTGACCGGGCAAATCTGCGCCGACTCTATCGGTGTGAAATTTTACTCCGGTGTGGGAGGTCAGATTGACTTCTTTTACGGCGCATCCCGCTCAAAAGGCGGCAAAGCGATTCTGGCCATGCCATCGGTAACGGTAAAAGGAATCAGCAAGATCGCCCCGGTGCTCGATACCGGCGCGGGCGTTGTCACAACAAGGGCTCATGCGCACTGGCTGGTCACGGAATACGGGGCGGTAAACCTCTACGGTCGTTCTCTGCAGGAACGGGCGCGGCTGATCATCAGCATCGCGCATCCGGACCACCGGAAAAATCTGGACCGTGCGGCCTTTGAGCGTTTTGGTTCTCATTATCACTTCATGCGATCTTGAATTGAAAATCATCCCGTTCTTTTTCCAGTTCCCGGAAAAGTTTGACGATCCGGTTATAATCCCGGCCCATGTGCTTTTTTGAATCTTCGGCCTGTTTCCAGACAATCTCGAAGGGGCCTTCGATATCCGCGGCAAGGACATCCCACAGCGCATCTAAATTACGGCCGAAATGCGCGGGGAATTTTAACTGCCTGGCCAGTTGATCGTAAAGATCGGAGAGCGATAGAATCGTCTGGCCTTTGAGTGTGCAACTTTTCACCGGCATGGGGGCACCTCCGTAAAGGTTTGATAATGGTCGACGGTGACCATTCTCTTTCCATCGATGGAAAAGACGAGGCGTTTGCCGCCCCGGTGTCCTCCCTTATAGTCCAGATCGGCTTCTCGCCATTTTTTATCCGGAAGTCGGCCTTCGCGGTTGCCGAACCGGTCGCCGCCAATGCTGGAACCCCGCAACGCTTTTACAGACCTGAGGTCCTTCCCCGGTTTCCAGCCCAGATCGCGGGCTTCCCGTTTGTTAACAAACCTGGCGGGCAGCTTCTTATTGTCTGTTTCATTGAGACGCCGGAGAACATCAACCAGTTCTTGCTCGTCAATGGCTGTGGAAAGCCGCGTGTTCAGATCATGGACGACTTTCTCGCAGGATGCGGCCTGCGCATTCGTCCACAGGAGCGGGAATAAGATGATGACGGTAAAGATGGTTCGGATGACGATTTGCCTGATCATCCTTTGTCTCCTTTATGCGCATTCGCTGTAACCGCAGATGTGGCAGACCGCGCAGCCGCCTTCGTGCTCGACAATGCCACCGCAGTCGGGGCAGGCGCCCTTGAAGAAGGCGCGCTTTTCATGCTGAATCTTGCCGCCGTTGGCGGTGACATGGGATTGAATGGCCTTGGCCACGGCATCCGCGCAGGAGAGAATCTTGTTTTCTCCGAAACCAGAATGGGAGTGGCAGGAAATGCCCTGTAGCTGTTTGATGACCTGCCGCGCCTGAAGGCCGCTTCGCCACGCCAGCGACACCATGCGTCCGATGGCTTCGTTCTGGGATGCTGCGCAGCCGCCGGCTTTGCCCATGGTTGTGAAGAGTTCAAAGAGGCCGGTATTATCCTCATTAACGGTGACATACAAAGGTCCGCACCCGGTCTGCATCTGATAGGTCCAGCCCTTGAGCACTTTTGGCCGTTCACGCTTGGTTGCCGGTTTTTCCTTTGGCGCTTCAGCGGTTGCTTCTTCTTTTTTCCCGACGCTTAAGACCTGCTGATCCCGCGAGCCATCGCGGTAAATGGTAACGCCTTTGCAGTCGAGCTGATAGGCAAGCTCATAAACGCGCACAACATCCTGGATCGTTGCGGTTTTTGCGAAGTTAACGGTTTTACTGACCGCATTGTCCGTGAATTTCTGAAAAGCGGCCTGCATCCTGATGTGCATTTCCGGCGTGATGTCGTGGGCCGTTACGAACACCTTGCGGATGTCTTCGGGAATTTCATCAAGGTCGTGCAGCGAGCCGTGCTCGGCGATGCGCTGCATCAGTTCCGGAGAGTAAAATCCCTTTTCTTTTGCTATGGCTTCAAAATAGGGATGGACTTCCACCAGAATGTCATTATCCATGACCTGCCGGACATAGGAGACGGCAAAAAGCGGCTCCACGCCGGAGGAGGCATTGGCCATAATCGAGATGGTGCCTGTGGGCGCAATGGTGGTGACGGTAGCATTGCGCAGCGGTACATCGCCGCGTTTTTCATACACCGATCCTTTGAAGTTGGGGAAAGCGCCGCGAGTGACGGCAAGCAGCCGCGAGGCCTCGTGTCCCTGTTTATTGATAAAACCCATTACCTTTTGTCCCAGTTCCACGGCTTCGTCTGAATTGTAGGGAATGCCCAGCTGGATCAGCATATCCGCCCAGCCCATGACCCCCAGGCCGATTTTGCGGTTGCCCAGCGTCATTTCGGCAATCTGCGGCAGGGGATAACGGTTGACCTCAACCACATTGTCCAGAAAGCGAACGGCCAGATGGACAACTTCTTTGAGTCGTTCCCAGTTGATCTGGGCTTTCTCCACCATTCTGGCTAGATTAATGGAACCCAGATTACAGGATTCATACGGCAGTAGAGGCTGTTCGCCGCAGGGATTGGTGGACTCTATCGTTCCGACATGCGGCGTCGGGTTGTCGCGGTTCAGCCGGTCCAGAAAAACGATGCCCGGTTCGCCGTTTTCCCAGGCCTGCGTGACGATGCGGTTAAAAACCTTGCGGGCGTTGAGCTGGCCGGTGACCTGGCCGTTGCGGGGATTGAGCAGATCGTAATTTTCATCCTTTTCGACGGCCTTCATAAAGGCTTCGGTAAGTCCCACGGAAATATTGAAATTGTTGAGCTGCTTGTGATCGGCCTTGCACATGATAAAGTTCATGATATCCGGATGATCGACACGCAGAATGCCCATGTTTGCCCCGCGCCGCGTTCCACCCTGCTTGATGGTTTCCGTGGCGACATCAAAAACCCGCATGAAAGAGATTGGACCGCTGGATATGCCGGTGGTGGTCATGACTACATCATTGGCCGGACGCAGACGGGAAAAGGAGAAGCCCGTACCTCCGCCGGATTTGTGAATGAGAGCGGTGTATTTCACTGCATCAAAGATTTCTTCCATGGAATCGCCGACCGGCAGAACAAAACAGGCGGAAAGCTGTCCCAGTTCGCGCCCGGCGTTCATGAGCGTCGGTGAATTGGGCAGGAATTCCAGATGCGTCATCATTTTGTAAAATTCTTCCGCAATCGGAGATGAATCCGCTTTTTCATCAAATATTTTATCGGCAGCGGCAATGGTATCTGCCACGCGTCGAAACATTTCTGCTGGAGTTTCAAGTACTTTCCCATCTTTGTCTCGTTTTAGATAACGCCGTTCCAAAACAGTGATAGCGTTGGGGGTCAATTCCGGGACAAGCGGGGAATCTGTCTTTTTTTTCATTGAAATGAACTCCTTTGGCAGTAACGATGATCAAGAGGTTAGTAAAAAACAAATACACTACATATTGTGTGTGATGATTGCCATTAACCACAACATGTGGGTATTGTCAATAGGCGGGTAGTAATTTTTTTATAAACAGAAAAGTGGCGCGTGATTGGAGGTAAAAAATACCGGTGTCCGCCGGATAATCGGCGCAACAGCAGGATGTTTTTTAAAAACTTTTTCCAAAAAATTGCGAACCTGAGGCCGGTGCCAGCTTTGCGGATGATGGAAACTTTTGTACAGAGATAAGTCTCCTTCATAAAAATTCTGTGTGACCAGATTCTTTGCTTCCGCGCTTGTGGCCGGCAAGTTAAAAACCGCCAGGTTCAGAAAGTCAATGCAGTCGGAGTGTCGGCAAACGAAATCTAGTGTTTTTCTCGCGCCTGCTTCATTTTCCGGTGGCGTGCCGAACAGGAAATAACCGTAAACAGCTATGCCGGCTTTCTTCAAAGTACGCAGCGCAGCCGACGTCGTTTGAAGGTCAATCCCTTTGTTTAAATCATTCAGAACGGTCTGGTCGCCGGATTCAATGCCCAGTTTCAACATGATGCAGCCGCTTTTTTTTAACATCCGGCAAAAATCCTCATCGGCTAAATGCTCTGTGATACGGGCAAAGCCATACCACGGCACTCCCGGCGGCAGCGAGATCAGTGCCTTTAAAAGGGAAGGAGAGATCGAATTGTCGAGAAGGTGAATCAGTGTACTCCGGGTAAACCGGGTGAGTATTGGCAGTTCGTCTGTAACGTAAGAAGGTGAAAGAGGTTGATACGGATTGGCTTCCGCTGTTTCAGGACAGAAAGAGCATTTTCGCCACCAGCATCCTCGAGCCGCGCTGTAAGGCAGAATAAAACCGGGCGAAAGGTAGCGACATTCTTTAAAAAGACGGTAATCGGCAGAAGCACCGCCTATTGGATTTTTGGCTTCCAGCAGGTCCAGTAGTTTTTCTTCTCCCGCGCCGGCGATTATTTCATCAACAAGACCGGGAAAAAGATTAGTCCTGCCGGTAATTTGAACCCAGGATGTGGCGAGGGATCCGCCCAGAATAATTTTCTGCCGGGGATGGATCTTTTTAATGTAGCCGATCATGGCCATTGTACAGAGCGCCTGACTTAAAAAATTGAGCGAGAAACCGATAAACTCAGGATTTTCTTCAAGCGCCTGTGAAATGCGTTTCGAAAAGTAGTGGTAAAAAGGGTTAGCCTCCGGGGTTTCGGCCGACTTGAACAAATCACTGCTGTTTACCGGGAAACGCCGGGAATCCGTATAGTCAGCCAGTGAAAGATTGACGTTATAAGACCTTCCGGCCATGGCCAGTAAATGATTAATATCCAGGACGGCGCGACTGTAGCGGCTCTGATATTTAAAAGTAGCTGGAGTTCGCAGGTTCTCCAGGTTGGTATTCAGGTTTTTGCATGCGCGCGCGTCCCAGCGGTTTTTCCGTGTGCCAGTCTCTGCGGTGATTTGCAGCAGATCAAGTATGCCTTCCAGATTGGCATCGATGATCCGGTGCAAAAGGCCGTTGGCATTCAGGACTGATGATAGCCTGGCAATTCCCGCCGGCGGTTCGGAAGGTTTGACGACGGGCGGATGTATTAAAATGATTTTCATCGAGTTGCTAATATTATCTGTTGCATGCTTGCGCAAGTACTATCTGCTGATTATATTTTCAACCTTGACAGGGGATGCGCTTTACGCGATAGTCAGCCGTCCCTGGAGTGAGAGGCGCTTCCCTGTCGGCCTGCTATATGGGGAATGGATATCAATTAAAGGTCTTGGCGTGAATAAAAGAAATCTCTATGTTCTGAAAAGCAGGTGGCAGGTACTTCTGTGCTTGTATGCTGTCATCATGCTGGTCTTTTCGGCGTCGATAACACAGGCGGCGGAAAAATATCCTTCCTCGAAAGGAACAGCCGTCAATGATTTTGCCCGCGTGATGGATCCGGAAAAAGCAGCCAAAACAGAGGCTTTAGCTCATGAAATCCTGCAAAAAACGGGTGCGGCAATCGTGGTGGTCACTTTGCCGGAACTGGGACCGATGGAAGAAATCAACCTGTATACGACCGGTTTATATAAAGCCTGGGGCATCGGAAAAAAAGGCGAAGACAAAGGAGTCTTGATTTTACTTGCCGTCAAAGAAAGAAAAATCCGCATAGAGACAGGCTATGGAGTAGAGGGTGTATTGACGGACGGTATTGTCGGACAAATTCTTGACAGGTTTGTCATCCCTCATCTTAAAGCGGGTGACGCGGGGAAGGGACTTTATAATGCGGTTTATTCCTGCGGAATTTTACTGGCGGGTGCTGCGGGCGTGAAATTATCGGAAGGCACGTACCCATATAGGCCAAAATCACAGCCCAAAAATACGGGTTTTAATCTGGTTGGATTGATTCTTATTCTTATCGCCGCGGGAGTGCTCCTGGGCACAAAGCAGGGCCGGCAGATTCTTCCCTGGATATTGCTGATGCTGGTTTCCGGCAGCGGCCGGAGCAGTGGAGGAGGCGGTAGCTTCGGCGGCGGGTTTGGCGGGTTTGGTGGCGGGATGAGCGGCGGCGGCGGAGCGGGCCGCGACTTTTAATTTTTCAGACTCAGGTGGCGAACATGGCAAAAATACCGGATCAACCTCAGGATATTTTCGTTTCTTTAACCCAGGACTATCTCCAGGTTTTTGGACGGGATTTGATTTCTCTAATTCTTTACGGCAGCGCCGCGGGCGGTGCCTATGTAAAGGGCAAATCGGATATCAATGTGCTGGTGGTCTTGACACCGGATGGCATTAACCGTCTGGAGGATGCAGTGGCTCTGGTGAAAAACTGGCGGAAACGAAACGTGGCCGTGCCGCTGGTGCTGACGAAAGAGTTTATCGATTCTTCACTGGATTCCTACCCCATTGAATTTCTGAACATGAAGAACAATTCGATATTAATATACGGTGAAAATGTTTTAGAGCCGCTGGATTTCAAACCTGAAGATCTCCGGCTGCAGATTGAGCGTGAACTCAAATCAAAGATTCTTTTACTCCGGGAAGGAGTTCTGGAAGCAGAAGGGTCAGCCAGAAGATTGAGGCAGCTGATTGTCAAGTCACTGACGGCGTTTGTGTCGATTTTTAACGCCATGCTGTATTTGAAGAAGGTGCCGACACCTGCGAATAAACATGAAACCATAAGAGAAATGAACAGAGTCTTTACAATCGACGAAGCTGTATTTAAAATGTGCTTCGACATTAAGCAGGATACGGATAAGCTTTCCGGTAATGAAGTGATCGGTGTTTTCAAAAGTTATTTGCGGGAAGTGGAAAAAGCAAGCAACATCATCGATCATTTATGATGAATAAACCATAATTGCGAGGAGGGGAAAATGTCAGCAGGAAAGAAAATTATCATTGTTGTAGCGGTTATTGCTATTCTGTTAATTGCTTTGTATTCATTCTTTGCGGGTAACTACAATCGGTTTGTCAAGATGGATGTGTCGATCAAGGCGGCTTGGTCGCAGGTGGAAAATCAATTGCAGCGCCGGTACGATTTGATCCCCAACCTGGTGGAAACGGTTAAGGGCTATGCCAAGCACGAAAAAGACGTTCTGGTGGAAGTGACCAACGCCCGTTCAAAAGTTGGCGGTGCCGGAACGGTTTCCGATAAAATTGCGGCAAATAATGAATTATCCGGCGCTCTGAGCCGTTTAATGGTGGTTGTGGAAAAGTATCCGGATTTGAAAGCGAATCAGAATTTCCTGAAGCTTCAGGATGAACTGGCCGGTACGGAAAACCGTATTGCCGTGGAAAGAATGAGATATAATGACGAAGTAAAAATCTATAATCAGGCCATTCGAACCTTCCCGGCAAATCTTATTGCCTCCATGTTTAATTTTAAGGAGGCCACATTCTTTGAAGCACCCAAGGAAGCCAAAGCGGCACCCAAGGTAAAGTTCTAGCAGTCTGTATAATTCCCCGATGAAAAAAGCCGCGGATGTTTTTTACATCCGCGGCTTTTCTGTGAATCTATCATTTGGCAATTTGTCCGCCGTCAACAACGAGCACATGGCCGGTCACAAAGGCTGAAGCCGGAGAAGCTAGAAAGACGGCGACGCCTTTCATATCATCGATTTCACCTACACGGTGCAAGGGAATATTTCCGATTATGCCATCACGAACCGTTTTGAAATCGGGATTGTCGATGTATGCCATCATATCCGTACGGAAAAAGCCGGGCGCAATGGCGTTGACGCGAATGTTGAAAGGGGCCAGCTTTACCGCGAGGTTCATGGTCAGCAGATTGATTGCGGCTTTCGTTGAGTTATAGGGAATTGCCGGATGGGCTTCTTCCAAAGAGCCGCGAAATGCCATGACGGAAGAAATGTTGATAATATTGCCGCCACCCTGTTCCTTCATGATACGGGCAACTTTCTGAGTCAGCACCCAGACCCCGCGAACATTGACATTAAAAACCTGATCCCATTTTTCCAGCGGGAATTCCAGCGTGGGCGCTCCCCAGGTTGCTCCGGCGTTATTGACCAGAATATCGATTCGTCCGAATTGCCTGACGGCTTCCTGAAGCATGGTTTCCACGGTGTCTTCCTTGGCCATGTCGGAGGCGATGGCCAAGGCTTTCACTTTCTGATTGGCGATCAGTTCAGCGGCTGTCGCTTCCAGATTTTTTATCTTGCGAGAGGTTAAAATGATGTCCGCGCCGGCTTCGGCAAGACCCGTGGCAATAAATTTTCCGATGCCCCGGCCACCGCCCGTGACCAGTGCCACTTTTCCCTTGAGTGAAAACATGTCTGTGAGATTCATACATTCCTCCTGTATTGTTAGTCGGATATTCTCCGGAATTCTTCCGTCGCGGCCACGAATAGTAGCACAACCGCAGAAGAGTCGGTACCAAAATGTACAAAAAGGGAAATCTCGGGCAGTGTCCCACATAGACTTTGTGGATAAATAATATTTATGTTATAAACTTAGAAAATGACAGATGATCAGTTAAAAAATATTACGCTCCAGCAAATGGAAGCCCTCCTTTATCTGGTGGAAGAGCGAAGTTTCAGTCGTGCGGCTCAGCGCATGCTCTTAACTCAACCGGCTTTAACGAAGAATATTCGTAATATCGAAGACTGTCTGGGAGAGAAGGTAGTGAACCGCAGCAGTGCAGGTGTTACGCTTACTCCGGCAGGGAAAATTCTGTACAACGCGGCTCAACGGATGCTCAAACTGCGTAAGGAAGCCGCGGATAAAATCCATGAAATGAATGCAAGCAGAGGTGGTAACGTATATATCGGCGCTAGTACGATTCCCGCCACGTATATTCTTCCTTACACAGTCAGCGCGTTTCGGAAGGTGCATGAAGACATTCGGATTTTTATTAAGACAGAAGACAGCGAAGAAGTGCTGAATATGGTGCTGGACCGCGAAGTGGAAATCGGGTGTGTTGGCAAAGAACCCCAAAACAGGAAACTGACAGCGGAACCCCTCTGGAACGACCGTCTTATTCTGGTGGTTCCAAAGCAGCATCGCTGGGCCAGAAAGAGTTCCGTAGAATTGACCGAACTGATGCGAGAGCCGTTTGTTCTTCGGGAAAAGGGGTCCGCCACGCGGGCTGTTTTTGAGGCCTATCTTAAAGAAAAAAAAACGGTGAGCCTTTCTCAGTTTAACATTTGCGGCGAATTTGGCAGCTCGGAAGCGATCAAAGAAGCGGTTATCGCCGGTCTCGGCGTGTCCGTTCTGTCGGTTCATGCCGTAAAAAGAGAACTGGCATCAAACATTCTGATGGAGATTCCCGTTGCCTCCTGTATAGTGGAACGTAGGTTTTACTTAATACGTCTCAAGCAGTTCGAATGCCGTCCGCATCATAAAATTTTTATCCATTTCCTGAAGCAGTTCAAGGAATGGCCCGCAGTTACAAAGAAATAAACGAGAACCAGTAGAGATTTGGTACCTGTGGCATATGACCGACGTAAACGCGCCGCTTTTTAAGCTGCGGGGACCTTCAGGAAGGATTCGAATCAGGTTGGTAAGAAACCATAAAGAAATGGTGCCGGAGGTCGGAATCGAACCGACACTCACCCAGGGTGAGGGGGATTTTGAGTCCCCTGCGTCTACCAGTTTCACCACTCCGGCACGGGCGCGATTATTATAGACGGGAGTTCAAAATGTCAAGCTGAAAAACTGTTGACAGCTCAACATACGCATGCTAAGGGGGCTAAACAATTCGTCGTTAGGCGTAATTGGGGTTGTAGCTCAGCTGGGAGAGCGCTTGAATGGCATTCAAGAGGTCAGGAGTTCGATCCTCCTCAGCTCCACCAAAAATAAAAAAGGAAGGGCTTTAACAGGCTCTTCCTTTTTTTAATGCGATTTATGTTTTGCGAATGAATTGAACCAAAACTGATTTGCCGTATTATCCGCAGGCAAAGTCCAATGGTTCATAAAACTTCTATAAGTCTTTTGCCTCTTTATTTATTTTCATGCGTTTTTCTTTAAGCATCGCCTTTTTGTTTCCCTCCAACCAGGATTTCATGGCTTCTTCTCTCTTCAGATTCATGGCAACTTTACGGAAAATCTCTTTTTTCGCCTCGAAATCTTTCATATCCAGGGAACTTACTTCCTTTAACTTAAAAATGACATAGGCGTTATTGATCTTTATCGGTTTTTCCGGGTATGGATGGTTCAGAGAAAGTGCCAGAAACGTTTCCATGGCTTCTGGATGAGACCCCAATTTCGGAATGACGTTGCCGGGCTGGAACAATCCCGTTTCCTGGATTTTAAATCCTTTTGCCGGGGCCAGCTGATCCAATCCGCCACTCTTACGCAGTTTTTCCAGGATGGTTGCGGCTTCTTCGGCTGCGATTTTTTCCTGTTCGGCTTTGAGATAGCTTTGCCGCACTTCGTTTTCAATATTTTTAAGCTGCGGTGTGTAAGCCGCCTTTTTATCCTCAATATAAATAAGATAGCAGCCGTTGCCGGCGGACAGTACTTTACTGACATCCTTCTTTTCCAGACCGGCCAGCTGCCCGGCAAGATCCTTGATGGACGAAAATTCCTGCGGCGGTTTATTCAGTGCGAAAAAATCAACCATCTGTACTTTCAGATTATTTTTTGCGGCATAAGCATCAAAGTTGTTCTCCTGGTAGATTGCATCATGCGCCTTCTTGGCTTCGGCAAGTGCGTTCTGTAAACCGCGACTCTGCTTCAAGTCCTTGATGATTAGAGGCGTTGCTTGTTCCAGACTCATGGTTTTGCCGTCTTTTCCTTTAAAAATTTCCTTGCGCCGGTTATAATAATCCTTAACGTCGGAAGAGCTGATTTCAGCGGATGCATATTTCTCGCTTCCAAAGTACAGATATTTAATTTTTACCTGTTCCGGGATGCGAAAAGCGGCGCTGTTGTTCTTTAAATAATTTTCCAAATCACCGGTCGACGGGTTGACTTTTCGGGACACATCATTTCCGGATATTTGAATGAACTCAAGGTTGATTTTCTGATTCTGCAACGCATACAGATCCAGCACTTCCTGATCGGATACTTTGATTCCTTCGCGGATGATGGTTTCAATTTTTGCGGCGGCAAGGTTGATTTTCTGGCTGGCTTCAAATTCTTCGGCGGTTAATTTGTTATACCGCAGCAATTGTTTGTATTTGTAACTGTCAAATTTGCCGTCCGTCTGCAAAGCGGGCATTGCCGTGAGGATTTGCTTCAGCTCGTCGTCGGATACCTGCATTTTTAAATCCTTTGCTTTGGCGATGATGATCTGACGGTTGATCAGATTGTCATAGGCAGCCTTTTTAATATCCATCTGTTTGAGCATTTCCGCCGTCAAGGCACCGCCATAACGCGTTTTCACCATGTCGGTCATCTTGTTATACTCGTTGTAATATTCGGATTCGGTGATCACATTGCCGTCGACGATCACCAGGGCGTTTGTTGCTCTGTTGCCCCGGTCCGTACCGAAATAAAGGACAAAAACGAAAATGATGATGGCCATGAAGATAAGCATGAACCATCCTCTCGCGTGCTTGCGGAAAAACTTCAGCATAAATCACCTCAAAAAATGATGTTGAAAAACTCAAATTGAGCAAAACGCAATTTCTAGTATTACAGTCATTTATAAATTGCAAATACATTTTAAAAATGCGTTGCTTAGGGGGATGAAATACGATATAGGCGAAAAAATATATGTAAATATGACGTATTTTAAGGGTTAACAGGAGGATGGATGCTGTTCGATTATATCTTAGGCAAATTTTCCAATGATCTGGCGATCGATCTGGGAACTGCCAATACGCTGGTGTATGTGAAAGGAAAAGGAATTGTTCTGAATGAACCTTCCGTTGTTGCCGTACATAAGGACAACCGGGGCATGAAAAAAGTGCTGGCGGTCGGCAATGAAGCTAAAAGCATGCTGGGCCGAACCCCCGGCAATATCGTTGCGATACGCCCCATGCGCGACGGTGTGATAGCGGATTTCGACATCACGGAAGCCATGCTCAAGCATTTCATTCTGTGCGTTCACAACCGCAAATCGCTGGTGCGTCCACGGATTATTGTCTCCGTGCCGTCGGGCATTACCCAGGTGGAGCGACGAGCGGTACGCGAGACCGTCGAATCTGCGGGAGCGCGTGAAATATACCTGATTGAAGAACCGATGGCGGCGGCAATCGGTGCGGGACTGCCGATTGCCGAGCCCACCAGTTCCATGGTGGTCGATATCGGCGGTGGCACCACGGAAGTGGCGGTGATCTCGCTGGCCGGTATCGTGTATTCCAAATCGGTGCGGGTTGCCGGCGACAAGATCGATGAGGAAATTGTCCAGTACATGAAACGCAAATACAGTCTGCTGATCGGCGAAAGGACGGCCGAAATCATCAAAACGGAGATTGGCTGTGCTTATCCCATGACTGATATCAAAACCATCGACGTCAAAGGACGGGACTTGATTTCGGGGATTCCAAAGACCATCGAAACCAGTTCCGAGGAAATCCGCGAAGCCATCATCGAACCGGTGACGTTGATTGTTGACGCTATCAAGGATGCCCTGGAAAACGCGCCTCCGGAGCTAGCCGGTGATATTGTGGATCGCGGAATTGTGCTGACCGGTGGCGGTGCTTTGCTGAAAAACATCGAAGTGCTTGTGCGCGAAGAGACCGGTTTGCCCATCACTATCGCTGATGACCCTTTGTCCGCCGTGGCGCGCGGCGCCGGCATGGCACTGGACCAGCTGGATGTTCTCAAAGAGGTCACGATTCAGGTCTGATCGTGCTTGCTGAATCAGTTTTCACTGACGGGAGATGTTGAGCAGAGAATGTTTTTCAAAAACTATCGAACCGTCATCTTTATCGGCGCTATGATTGTGGCCGCTCTCCTTCTGCTCTCGTATAGTTTAAAGTACGATACCGGCACGAACATTATGAAAAGGCTGGTGCTGGCGGCGGTTGCACCGGTTCAGCAGTTCTTCACCGCAGCGGCTGAAAGTGTTGAAAGCGCATGGGTGCGTTATATTCATTTGGTTGGACTTGAAGAAGAAAATCGAGTTTTAAAAAATAAAATTGCCGGGCTCCAGGCGCAGTTGATTCTTTATAAAGAAGGTTACCTGGAAGCGGAACGATTAAAAAAGCTGATGTCCCTCCAGGAGAATAATCAGCACCATTTTATTGCCGCCAGGGTCATCGGCAAAGAACAGGCAGCCCTTTCCAAGACTCTCTGGATTAACAAAGGCAGCGCGCACGGTTTGAGGCCCGGCATGCCGGTCGTGGCTCTGCCCGGACTTATCGGACGAGTAACGGATGTTTCCTGGCACAGTTCAAAAGTGCTTCTGATCATCGATGAGAACTCCAATGTGGATGTAATGATCCAGAGGACGCGCGTGCAGGGCATTGCGCGTGGTGCGGGATCACGTGGTTGCGTGATACGCTATATTTCCAAAATCCAGGATGTCAGAGACGGAGATGTCGTGCTGACGTCCGGTATGAGTAATATCTTTCCCAAAGGGTTGCTGATCGGCAGAGTGAGCCATGTGGATCACATGGATGTCGGATTGTTTTTACAAATCCGGGTCACTCCGTTTGCCGACTTTGCCACTCTGGAGGAGATTATGGTTTTAATCAGTCAGCGTGATGAAATGGCTGAAGAAAAGAAACCCGCAAAATGATTTATTATTTATTGTTGCCTTTTATATCCGTTCTGCTGATCGTTCTGCAAAGCACGCTAGCCGACATACTTTTTTCGGGATGGCTTACCTTGGAACTGTCGCTGGTTGCCGTAATGTATGCGGGATTCCATTTGGATTTAATGAAAGGAATGGTTCTGGCATTTGTCATGGGGATCATTTTTGATTGCGTGTCCGGATCGGTTCTGGGATTGTTTACGCTGATTTATCTCTTCATTTATTTGCTCGCCTTTTTTGCGTCATTCAGGATTGTTGCTGAAAAGCTCCACCTCATTGCTTTGTTCAGTCTGGGCTGTTCACTTCTGGAAACCCTGATACTGATTGCAGTCTACCGCTTCGTCTTCGATTTTGATATGACCCATAACATGCTTATGGTTTTCATTTTCCAGGCATTGCTGATTATCGTTCTGTCCGTCGGGTTTTTCTACGCAATGCGCAAGATTAAAGGATTGACATATGGAAAAACAATGCAACCTCCACAACGGACCGGAGCCGTCGGAATTTCGGCAGAAACTTAATATCATCATTGCATTAGTATGCCTGGCTCTGTTTGTTCTGATGCTCCGCCTATGGTACCTGCAGGTCATCAAGGGAGATGAACTCAAACAGAGATCGGAAAACAACGCGGTTCGTTTCCGCAAAATCCAGCCTCTGAGAGGATTGGTCATGGACCGCAACGGCGCGGTGATTGTGGACAACCGTCCTTCTTTTGATGTGCTGTACATGCCAACCAAAGGCGTCAACCCCGAGTTGCTGCTTCAGAAAATGAAAGATATTTATAAAACCAAAGCGATGGATTTCTATTCCGATCAACCTTTTCCACGGACCATCAAACCTTATCTGCCTGTTCGGCTGGAAAAAAATGTCAGCATGGAAAAAGTTGCCTTGGTGGAAACGAATTCCGGTGATTTGCCAGGTGTTTATGTCGATGTTACTCCGGTTCGTCTGTATGTGGATGGAGAAATCATTGCTCCGGTTATCGGGTATACGGGAGAAGTCAGCAAAGAAGATCTGGAAAATCCGGAAGAAGACTATTCATCGGGTGATATTACAGGTAAGTACGGTATTGAGAAAGTTCTCGACTCGTACATTCGCGGCCGCCGCGGCAATGAACTGGTGGAGGTCAATGCGTTTGGCAAGGTGATTAAGAATTTGGGACGGATTGATCCCATGTCGGGCTCCAATGTTGTATTGACGATAGACGCCCGGTTGCAGAAGGCGGCCTGGGAGGCTTTTGAAGGGAAAGCAGGCGCGGCGGTGGCGATGGATCCTCGGGACGGCTCGATTCTGGCCATGGTCAGTCTGCCTTCTTTTGATCCGAATTTGTTCAACAGTGGGATTGCCCGTGCGGAGTGGGATAAGCTTCATAAAGATCCGTTGAATCCTTTATCCAACCGGGTGATTTCCGGACAGTATCCTCCGGGTTCCACTTATAAGTTGATCGTTGCCGCTGCCGCTTTAGATGAAGGGATAATAACTCCCGAAACGAGAATCAACTGTCATGGTTCATTTGAACTGGGTAACCGGGCCTATCGTTGCTGGAAGAAAAACGGCCACGGTTCGGTGAATCTGCATCAGGCATTGGTGGGATCCTGTGATGTTTATTTTTACACTGTGGGGAAAATGCTGGGCGTGGATAAGATTGCTCAGTATGCCAGAATGTTCGGCCTGGGCGAGGCTACCGGCATTGAACTGGCGCATGAACGGAAAGGCCTTGTTCCCACTCGGGAATGGAAACTTGCCCGCATGAAAGAGCCATGGCAACTGGGCGAGACCATATCCATTTCCATCGGACAGGGATTCAATTTGACGACGCCGTTACAGTTGGCGCAGGCATACAGCACGCTGGCGAATGGAGGCACTCGATGGCGGCCGCGCCTCGTGGAGCGTATTGAGTTATCCGACAAAGCTATCGTGAAACAATATCAGCCGGAGAAAAAAGGCGAATTGAAATTGAAACCCCAGACCATTACCTTTCTTCAAAAGGCCCTCTGGGGAGTGGTAAATGAACCGGGAGGGACGGGTGCCCGGGCAAAAAGGGCGGGTGCAGATGTTTGTGGTAAGACAGGAACGTCGCAGGTTGTTGCTCTGCCGCCGGGCGACGCAAAGCGTGTAAAGAAACTCGCGGCGATTCACAGGGACCATGCTTTGTTTGTCTGTTTTGCTCCGATGAAAAATCCGGAAATTGCAATCGCGGTGGTTGCCGAAAATGCCGGAGGCGGTGGTGGCGCTATTGCCGCTCCAATTGCAAAAAAAATCCTTGACGTGTATTTTGACGGCAGGAAAAAGGAAAAGACGTCGCAGGTCGCTGCAAATGTATCCGTTACCGGTCAAACGGGAAACTGATGACGGCCTGATTCGGGGTGCTTGATGGAACTTGAGTCAAAAAAGAACACGGTTTTCTTAAAATACGATCGTCGTATATTCCAGAATTTTGACTGGACGCTCTTCGCACTGGTGATGGCAATCTGCGCCATAGGCATTATTAATATTTATTCCACCGGATTCAGTCTGGCCGATAATCAATCACCGCTTTACATCAAACAGGTGCAATGGATTGTGCTGGGTCTTTTTTTCATGGTCATTGCTTTCTTAATCGATTACCGAACCATCAATGAAGCCGCTTACATTATTTACGCACTCTCTGTTGTATCCTTGATTGCCGTAGCTCTTTTTGGTCACACGGCCAACGGTGCCAAGCGTTGGATCTCGCTTGGATTCTTTTTGTATCAGCCTTCTGAGCTGATGAAAGTAACCATTATTATCGCACTGGCCCGGTATTTTGATGATCATAAATCCAATGAACCATACCTGCTGAGAGAGTTATTTATCCCGATGCTGATGGTGTTGGTTCCATTCGTGCTGATCCTTAAGCAACCGGATCTGGGAACAGCTCTCATGATTATCATTGTTGCCGCTTCCATCGTTTTATTTATCGGGATGAACTGGAAGTCTTTTGCAATTGCCGTTGTCAGTGTGCTGGCCATGTTACCCCTTGCCTGGCTTTTCCTGAAAGATTATCAAAAAGATCGTCTGATGACTTTTCTTTCGCCGGAATCTGATCCTCTGGGCGCAGGTTATCACATCATCCAATCGATGATTGCCGTGGGTTCTGGAGGGGTTCTGGGCAAAGGATTTCTCAAAGGTTCACAGACCCAGCTTAAATTTTTACCGGAGCAGCAGACGGATTTCGTTTTTTCCGTATTCGCCGAAGAATGGGGATTCGTCGGAGGACTGGTATTGATATTCATGTTTGTTTCACTGATTATCTGGGGTTTAAAAATTGCCTTGCATTCAAAAGATTTATTGGGCACGATACTCGCGTTCGGCATAACCGCGCTGATTGCCTGGGAAGCGGTGATCAATATGGGAATGGTTTTAGGAATGCTGCCGGTAGTGGGAATACCGCTGCCCTTCTTGAGTTACGGCGGTTCCGCGATTGTTACTCTGCTGGGAGCGATAGGACTGTTAATGAATGTAAGTGTCCGCCGGTTTATTTTGCAGCGTTGATGAGTTCTGTTTCAGCATCGAAAGGAGATGCGTATGTGGGAAAAAAAGAAGCATGCTGAAGAAAAAGATATCAAGGCTATTATGGGGAAAGGTACCGAGTTTATCGGCAAGCTGATTTTCAAAGGCGTTGTGCGAATTGACGGCGACTTTCAAGGAGAGATTTACGGGCAGGGATCCGTTGATGTTGGAAAGGGTGCCCTGGTAAAAGCAAACATTGTGGTTTCAAAGATTTACATAAGCGGTGAAGTTCAAGGCAGTATCGAAGTTAAAGAAAAAGTCAGCATTCATTCCACGGGGAAATTCTTCGGTGATGTGCGCACGCCCGTTTTCATTATGGAGGAAGGAGCCGTCTTTGACGGCAGATCACACATGAGCGAAGTAAAAGAACAAAAAAATATTATATCAGCAGTGGATTAAATCCTTTCAAGCACTTATTTCAATTGTCATTAAACAGAATTCATAAAAATTAGACCGCCGGTCATAAAAAAACTTGACAACCTTACGCGGGTATGATTAGTAACCTGCGTCCTCGCGGTGTGGCTAGGTTCAGGCCGGGCCCGGTTATTGAGCTTTATTAGTTTCTGTAACAAATCACTGCCAGAGATCACGCTGTTTGACATGTAGGTAAAAATTTAATTCACCCTGTTGCAGCCGTGATATTGCAATCGGATGCAGCAGGTTCTGACAAATCGACGAGGTAAGTTGTGGTTACCGTAATTCCTGATTATACGCTTTTAGTTCAGATGGCTACTTTCATAGCCTTAATTTTTATCCTCAATTATCTTCTTTACAAACCCATTTTAGCCATTATTGACCGCCGCAAGAAACAACTGGAAGAACTTGAAAACGAAATCAAGCTTTTTAAGGATTCCGTTGATAAAAAAGCGGCTGAATATAGCGAAAAACTCAACAAAGCCAAAGCAAGCGCTTCGGATTTGAAGAAAGAAATTATCGGTGAAGGCGCCCAGCAGGCAAAAAGCATTGTGGACGCCGTCCGTAGCGAGATTCCTTTGATAGCTCAGGAAGCCCAGAAGAAGATGGATACGGAGATGCAGGCCGCCCGACAGATCCTGGAGACCCAGTCCCGAAGACTCTCGCTGGAAATTGCCGAAAAAGTTCTGGGAAGGAGAGTTCAATGAAATTTTCACGCCGCTCGATTAACCTTTCAATACTGCTTTCCTTCATCATTGTGCTGTTTTCCGTTTGCATGGTTTTTGCCTCCGGCGGAGAAGGCGGGCATGAATCATCCGGTGAGCTGTGGAAAAACTTTGGTCTGAAGGCTTTGAATTCAGCTATCATCATCGGCTTTCTGGTGTGGATGCTGGCTCCGAAAATCAAGGCGTTTTTTTCCGGCCGGCGTCAGGAAATCAAAGAATCTCTGGACAACACTACTGCTCAGAAAGCGGAAGCCGAAAAACAGTATCGTGAATATGCCGAGAAGATCGACAAGGCTTCTGCCGAGATCGATGGTATTTTTGAGATGATTAAAGCGCAGGGTCTCACTGAGAAGAAGCAGATTATTGAAGATGCAACAAAAGCTGCTGCGAAAATGAAAGAAGACGCACAAACGCGCATTGAACAGGAACTGAAAAAAGCATCAGGGCAGTTGCGAAGTGAAGCTGCACTGCTATCCGTTCAAATAGCGGAAGAGATTTTAAAGAAAAACATTACAGTGCAAGACCATGAAGCCATGGTCAAGGAATACATGGACAAGGTGGTGACCAAAAATTGATCAGCAATATATCAAAACGATACGCTCGCGCATTTTTTGACATTGCCGTGGAAGAAAAACAGCTGGAAAAATATTACGGCGAGCTGAAGCAGTTTTCTTCCATTATTTCAGAGAACAAGGATCTTGGCGGCTTTCTAGCTAATCCAATCTTTGAGCAGGAAAGCAAGAAAAAGGTTATGGAGCAGGTTATCAGTAAAATATCACTTTCTCCGCTGACCGCTAATTTTTTAAAGTTGCTGATTGATAAAAAACGGATCGATGTTTTACCGGATATCGAGACCTGCTATCGGCAGTTGATGGATGAAACGCTGAAAAAAGTTAGAGTAACGGTAAAAACGGCGTTTCCCCTGACTGGCCAGATGCAGGAGTACATCACGGCAAACTTGAAGAAGATGACCGGTAAGGATGTTGAAGTTACCATTGAGGATGACAAAAGTCTTTTGGCTGGTATAGTTATTGGTGTTGGTGACACGCTTTATGACGGCAGCATCAAAAACCAATTGAACAATATGAGGAATCTCTTAGGGGAGGCTAGGTAAGGCATGGAAACAATCAAGGCGGAAGAAATTAGTCAAATTATTTCTGAGCAGATCAAAAGCTACGAAAAAAAGCTGGATATAAGCGAAACTGGAACTGTCCTTTCCGTCGGTGACGGTATCGCCAGAGTTTACGGCGTTCAGAACGCGATGGCCATGGAACTGCTTGAGTTCCCCGGTGGCATTCTTGGTATGGTTCTGAACCTGGAAGCGGACAACGTCGGTGTTGCCGTTCTGGGTGAAGTAACCCATATTAAAGAGGGTGACATCGTAAAGAGAACCGGCAAGATTGCCCAGGTTCCCGTTGGAGAAGCCTTGCTTGGACGCGTTATCGACGCAACCGGTACACCGCTGGACGGCAAAGGCCCGATTGAAACCAAAGAGTTCCGTCGTATTGAAATGGTTGCCCCCGGCGTGATTCAGCGCCAGCCGGTTAACCAGCCCATGTACACGGGCCTGAAGGCCATTGACGCCATGACCCCGATCGGACGCGGTCAGCGCGAACTGGTCATTGGCGATCGCCAGATTGGTAAAACCGCCATCTGCGTGGATGCCATTATTCGCCAGAAGGAAACCGGTATTAAATGTATTTATGTTGCTATTGGTCAGAAAAAATCTACCGTGGCGCAGGTCGTGGAAAGACTTCGTCAGCATGACGCCATGTCTTACACCTGCGTTGTCGCTGGCTGCGCATCCGACCCCGCAACGCTTCAGTACATTGCCGCATACGCCGGTTGCAGTATCGGTGAGTATTTCCGTGACCGCGGCCAGGATGCTCTGATCATTTACGATGATCTTTCCAAACAAGCCGTGGCCTATCGCCAGATTTCCCTTCTGCTTCGCCGTCCGCCCGGACGTGAAGCCTATCCCGGCGATATTTTCTACAACCACTCCCGTCTGCTGGAACGTGCTTCTCGCGTGAGTAAAGAACTTGGTGGCGGATCACTTACGGCTCTGCCGATCATCGAAACCCAGGCCGGTGACGTGTCGGCCTACATCCCGACAAACGTTATTTCGATTACCGACGGACAGGTTTATCTGGAACCCAGCTTGTTCTTCTCCGGTATTCGTCCGGCAATCAATGTTGGTTTGTCCGTGTCCCGCGTCGGTGGTGCGGCTCAGGTGAAGGCAATGAAGCAGGTTGCCGGTACATTGAAACTCGATCTGGCCCAGTACCGCGAACTGGCAGCTTTCGCCCAGTTCGGATCTGATCTGGATAAATCCACGCAGGCACAGCTGGATCGTGGCGTTCGTCTGGTCGAATTGCTCAAACAGCCGCAGTTTAAACCGATGTCCTTGGGTGAAGAAGTTACCGTCCTGTTTGCTGGAAGCCGCGGTTTCCTTGATAAGGTGGATGTGGACAAGGTTCTTGTTTATGAACAGCAGCTGTTGAGTTTTGTAAAAAGCAAGCATCCGGATATTCTGAAGGAAATAGATGAAAAGCAGATTATTTCTCCGGATCTGGAGAAGAAGATGAAAGACATGCTGACATCTTTTGAATCCGCTTTTGTCGCTGAATAAAGATTCATCTAAGCACGACCATCATTGTGATGGTCGTGCTTAGAATAAAAAAATATATTAATGTATAGAGGAGTTATTCAGTGCCCTCGCTCAAAGATATTAAAAGAAAAGTAACCGCCGTCCAGAAGACGAAGCAAATTACACGCGCCATGAACATGGTTGCCGCTTCCAAATTTAAATCGTCTCAGACGAAAATGGAAAATTTCCGGCCTTACGCCGGAAAATTTATGGATGTTCTCAGCAGCGTTGCTCTGCGTGTGGATAGTTCCTCTCATCCGCTGCTGGCAGTACGAGATCCGAAAAAAATCAGGGTCATTTGCATGACTTCCGACCGGGGACTTTGCGGCGGATTCAATACCAATTTGATCAAGGCAACAGAAAGATTTTTGAAAGACAAGGCAAAAGAAAGCAAGGATGTTGCCATGATCAATGTTGGCCGGAAGGGCAGAGATTACTTCCGCAAAAAGGCTAATATAATTGCACAAATGGTTGATTGCTTAAGTAAATTTGATATGACCCTGGCCGTTTCCATTGCGGATGAAGTCATTACACCTTTTATTAAAGAAGAATACGATGAGCTTTATTTGATTTATAATCAGTTCGTCAATGTTTCCGTTCAAAAACCAACAGTTGTCCGGTTGTTCCCGTTGCCTTCCATTGGACAGGAAGCCGATCTGGAATCCGAGAGCCGTCTTGATTATACATATGAACCGTCGGATGAAGTTCTTTTGCATAAGCTTCTGCCCATGTATGTTCATGTCTTGGTTTACCGGGCTCTCTTGGAGACGTCAGCCGGTGAAAACGGTGCCCGGATGGCGGCCATGGATAACGCCACCAGCAACTGCGAAGAATTGATCCGCTCGCTGACGTTGAAAATGAATAAGGCCCGGCAGGCAGCCATTACGGCGGAATTGATGGATATTGTTGGCGGTACGGAAGCTCTGGCCAAGGGTTGATTTTGCGGCGGCAGGTAAGCGCGTAAAAAATATACATTACGACTATTTGTAAGGAGATAGTTATGAATATCGGAAAGATTGTTCAGGTTATTGGTCCCGTTCTTGACGTGGCTTTTGAAGAAGGGAAACTTCCCAGCATTTTGAATGCAATTTTGATTACCAACCCAGCGATCAATGACGAGGTAGATAACCTGGTTGTCGAAGTCGCGCAGCATCTGGGTGACAACGTTGTGCGCTGCATCGCCATGGATATCACGGACGGTCTGGTTCGCGGCATGGCAGCCAAAGACACCGGCTCACCGATTATGGTGCCGGTCGGAAAAGAAGGCCTTGGTCGAATTCTCAACGTGGTCGGCCGTCCCGTGGATGGTCTTGGACCGATCAATGCACAAACAAAGGCCCCGATTCATCGTGATTCTCCCGCCTTTCTGGAACAGGATACATCTGTTCACGTTCTGGAAACAGGCGTTAAAGTTATTGACTTGCTCGTTCCGTTTCCCCGCGGCGGTAAGATGGGGATGTTCGGCGGCGCAGGCGTTGG
This sequence comes from Smithellaceae bacterium, assembly GCA_963682015.1. Taxonomy (GTDB): domain Bacteria; phylum Desulfobacterota; class Syntrophia; order Syntrophales; family Smithellaceae; genus UBA8904. The sequence continues at coordinate 2,539,891 of OY820932.1, forward strand.
CAAGACCGTCGTCATGATGGAAATGATCAACAACATCGCCATGCACCACGGCGGCATCTCCGTGTTCTGCGGCGTGGGTGAAAGAACCCGCGAAGGTAACGACCTGTACCGAGAAATGCTGGAATCCGGCGTTATCAAACAGGCCGCTTTGATTTATGGCCAGATGACCGAACCGCCCGGCGCCCGCGCTCGTGTTGCTTTGACCGGATTGGCCGCTGCCGAATACTTCCGTGATGTGGAAGGTCAGGACGTGCTCTTCTTCGTCGACAACATTTTCCGTTTCACCCAGGCCGGTTCCGAAGTGTCCGCTCTTCTGGGCCGCATGCCTTCCGCCGTCGGTTACCAGCCGACACTGGCCACGGACCTTGGTGGACTCCAGGAACGCATTACGTCAACAACCAAAGGTTCGATTACAGCCGTTCAGTGCGTGTACGTGCCCGCCGACGACTTGACCGACCCGGCTCCGGCAACGACCTTTGCGCATCTCGACGGAACCGTCGTTTTGTCCCGTCCGATCGCCGAACTCGGTATTTATCCCGCGGTGGATCCCCTGGATTCTACCTCCCGTATTCTTGACCCGAACATTCTGGGTATGGACCACTATATGGTCGCCCGCCAGGTGCAGGTGACGCTGCAGAAGTATAAAGATCTGCAGGACATCATCGCCATTCTGGGTATGGACGAACTTTCCGAAGCCGACAAGCTGACCGTCAGCCGCGCCCGGAAGATTCAGAGATTCCTGTCTCAGCCCTTCTTCGTTGCCGCGCAGTTCACCGGCACCGAAGGAAAGTTCGTATCCGTGGCCGATACCGTTCGGGGCTTCAAGGAAATCCTGGAAGGCAAACATGACGAATTACCCGAACAGGCCTTCTACATGGTCGGCGGAATTGAAGAAGCAATCGAGAAAGCCCAGAAGCTTTCCTAATGAGCGAGGAAATCCATGTCGGATGAATTAATTCTTGAAGTGGTAACACCGGAAAAAATGGTTTTTTCCGGAAAAGTGGATGAAGTGACCATTCCGGGTACTGAAGGGGAGTTTGGCGTTTTGAAGGGCCATGAACCTTTCCTGACGTCCGTGGACATTGGTGAACTCAATTACATCAACGGTGGCAAAAAAACGTATTATGCCATTAATACCGGTTATGCCGAAGTAACCGGTAGCAAGGTTACCGTATTGATTGAAACTGCAGAAAGAGCCGATGCAATTGATAAAGATCGTGCCAACAAAGCAAAGGAAAATGCAACAGCAAAGCTGGCACAGTTGGCTAAAGAGCATGATGATTATGAGAAAATGCGGTTAGCGTTGCTCCGTGCTGTCACCCGGATTAGTGTTGCGGAAAAAACGTCGTCAAACTGATCTGTTGCAATATAGATGCAAAAAAGGCATCCTTCTTGGAAAAGAAGGATGCCTTTTTTTGTAAATCCAATTCGTTGATTCTTCCGGATTTATTATTCACTGGATATATCAATGATCTGAAAATTTCTTGTTCCTCCGGGTGCTTTGACAATAATTTCGCTCTCGATTTGTTTTCCGATCAATGCTTTCCCGAGTGGTGAAGTGACAGAAATTTTTTTATCGCTGATATCGGATTCTAATGGTCCCACCAGTTGATATTTTATTTCTTCGCCGCTTTCACTGTCAGCGATACTCACATAGCATCCAAATACGACTCGATCTCCTTTAATTCCACTCAACGGGATGATATTACACGATGCGAGATTGTTTTCAAGCTCCTGCAGCTTTCCGTGCAGGTAGGATTGCCGTTCTTTGGCAGCGGCGTATTCGGCGTTTTCGGAAAGATCTCCATGAGCTCTAGCCACTTCAATGTCGCGAATATTTTCGGGAATGGATACATTCTTCAGTGTTTCAAGGTCTTTTTTTAATTTTTCGAATCCTGCTTTGGTAATAGGGATCTTATTCATAAATACTCCAGACGATTTTACCTTGCTCTGACGTGATCACATTGTTCAACAACAGGCAGGAATCTTTACAAATTTCTGTAAACGAGAAAAAGGATCATGTCAAGAAACATTTCACTTTTTGTTTCAGTGATATATGGGTTTCATACTGATGCAGGTAAATGAATTAATGATGATGTCTGAAGTTGTTTTGTGAGAGAGTTTGTGTTATTGAACGCCGGTCAGTAAAGTGAAAGAGATGTTGCCGTCGATGCTGGACAGATTTGACAGAGAAATAAATTATCTCCGGGTTTCCATTACGGATCGGTGCAATTTACGCTGTGTTTATTGCCGTCCCAAGGAAGGGGTTTCTCTCAAAGGACATGACGATATTCTTCGATACGAAGAAATTCTTCGCGTGGTTTTTCAGGCGGTCCGAATGGGATTGATCAAAGTTCGCATCACCGGAGGTGAGCCGCTCGTACGCCGCGGATTTGTGGAATTTGCCGTGGACTTAAAAAAAATTCCCGGTCTTCAGGATATCAGTCTGACGACCAATGGAATCTTACTGGACAGATACGCGGAAGATATTTTTAAAGCTGGAATTACGCGGATCAACATCAGTCTCGACTCACTGGATAAAGATAAATATTTTGAAATCACCAGAGGCGGTCATCTTGATGATGTGTTTCGGGGGATTGCCGCTGCGGAAAAGGCCGGCTTTTCTCCAATTAAAATCAACACGGTTATTATGAATGGTTTTAATGATAATGAGGTGCTTGATTTCGTCCGCCTGGCAGTGGGAAAGCCCTTTCAGATCAGATTTATTGAGCTTATGCCAATCAGTGAGGTCAATACCAGCCAACCACAGGATTTTCAACCAACCGATCTGCTGAAAGAAAAAATACAGAAACATTTCCGGCTGGAGCCCATAGCTGGAAAAAAGAAAAAATCGGATGGTCCCGCTAGGTTATTTAAAATTAAAGGTGGATTGGGTGAAATCGGTTTTATTAATCCGGTAAGCGATCATTTTTGCTCTACCTGCAATCGACTACGGCTGACAGCGGACGGCAAGCTGCGTGCCTGTCTGTTAAAAGACGAAGAAATTGATTTGAAAGCCGCTTTAAACAGCAACTGTGATGATGATGAACTGGCCGTTTTGATTCGTCAGGCCATCCTGCTGAAACCCGAGAAACATGACCTTGATTGCACGGACAGACATTTGAAAAAATGTCTCCGTGATATGTCTGACATAGGTGGCTGAACAATACATTGATGCAACGAATTTTATTGGGTATAATGAACATGCTCAATTTTCTGTGTATGTGTTGAGCTGCGGAGGCTTCGGTGCATATTACAAGTGGCTGAATTCGTTTAAAAAAGGCTGGCGCCATGTTGACTGACCCCTTGTGCAACGATCACTGGCTGGAAACAGAAACAGGTAAATATGTATTCTCCCGCCAGGAAAAATTAATCTTGAGTTTATTGTCCCCGAGTGCCGGTGAATCTCTTTTGGATGTCAGATGCGGTACGGGCAATTATTTACAAATGTTCCAGAAAAAAAAATGCCTTATTGCCGGATTAGATGAGTCTTCTGTCGCGCTAAACACAGCCAGGAATAAGCTCGGTTCCTCCTGCGAATTAGTTCAGGGGAATGCAGCTGATCTTCCATTTTCCGATAATGAATTTGATATGGTTACCCTGATTAATGGCCTCAACACCGTGGCTGATCCTGAGCAAGTGATTGCCGAAGCTTTCCGTGTCTGTCGCAATCGTGTTTTTATCGGTTTTTTCAATAAACATTCTCTCGTAGGCACCCGGTGGTCCGTGTCGAAACTTTTTGGTATATTCGATACGTCCAACGTCCGATTCTTTACGCTAAATGAAATGAAGTTTCTGATTAATGAAACAATGGCGGTTTCTTCGGTTACCTGGGGATCTGTGATCTATCTCCCCCGTCCCGTTTACATATTTTTTTCGGAACTGGAAGAAATTTTCCCTTTGAAAAAAAATCCGCTGGGTGCATTTGTCGGTATGGTGATTCCAGTCAGATACACCTATCGCACCGTTCAAAATCCTGCAAAGAATGGATTTGAACTGAATACGAAAGCGCAGACGGCTGCTGCGGATGTGGTCCGGGGGATGCTGCGGGGACGTGACTGATGATTCGTGAAGCCCTGCTTTATGAGAAGCTTGATAATTGCCGTACACGGTGTTTACTGTGCGCACACCGATGTCAAATCAATTCCGGCCGCCGCGGTTTGTGCGGTGTTCGAGAAAATAAAGAAGGCATTTTATATTCTCTGATTTTCGGGACACTGATTGCCGAGAATGTCGATCCGATCGAAAAAAAACCATTCTTTCATGTTTATCCCGGATCTCGTTCCTTTTCGATAGCCACAGTCGGCTGTAATTTTAATTGTGATTTTTGCCAGAACCATAACATTTCGCAGATGCCCCGGTCGACGCTGATGATCATGGGTGAGGATACTGCGCCGGAAGCGATCGTCAGCCGCGCGAAGAAGAATCGCTGCAAAACGATTGCTTATACTTACACTGAGCCGACGGTTTATCTGGAAACCGCTCTGGAAACGTCGAAAATAGCCTTGAATGAAGGGTTGCAAAATGTATTTGTAACGAATGGCTATATGTCGGAACAGGCGCTGGAGGTTATGAAGCCTTATCTCTCCGCCGCCAATGTTGATCTAAAATCATTTCGAGATGGATTTTATAAAAAGAATTGCGGTGCAAGGCTAAGACCGGTTCTTGATAGTCTGAAGAAAATGAAAGACTTGGGAATTTGGGTGGAAATTACTACATTGCTTATTCCGGAACTGAACGATTCATCAGATGAGTTAAAGGATATTGCTGATTTCATAGCAGATTTAGGAATAGAAACTCCCTGGCACATCAGCCGCTTCCATCCTCAATATAAGATGGTGAACCGCCCGGTGACCCCGGTGGACTCTCTGCACCGTGCCTGCGAGATTGGAAAATCAGCGGGACTAAGGTATGTTTACAGCGGTAATGTACCGGGTGACGAAGGCGAAAATACGTATTGTGCCAATTGCTCCAAACTTGTAATCATTCGGTGTGGTTACAGAATTGTCGAAAATATCCTGTCCGGCGGTCTTTGCCCCCATTGCAGTCATCCCTTGGACGGGCTTTTTTAAGTTTTTTCTCCCATTCCCGGTTCTCGCACCCATAAATCACTGTTTTATCTGGATCATTTCGTGATCAGGAAAATCCTGTTTATCTTGTCTCGTTTTAGACCAAAGCACTATATGTTGTGGTATGAATTTTTTATGACTACATTTTGTTGTATTTTCCCTTTACAAAGGGTTGTACTTTTGTTAGGCTTTGCCCAAAATAAAAAACAATCCGGTTAATGAGAATTATGAAACTTAAACGGTTGGAAATATCAGGTTTTAAATCTTTCCGCGATAAGGTCGTTATTGACTTTTCCAAAGGTGTAAATGCGGTTGTAGGACCCAACGGCTGCGGAAAATCAAACGTTGTCGATGCAATTCGCTGGGTGATGGGGGAGCAGCGCGTCAAAGCATTGCGTGGAAAGAAAATGGACGACGTCATTTTCAACGGCAGTGAGGATGCCGCACCCGTTAGCATGGCTGAAGTGGTCATGACGCTCTCAAGCAACGGCTCAAGCTTCCCGGGTATTTATGGAGAGATGGCCGAAGTTTCCATTTCACGTAAGGCTGTTCTCGACGGAGACAGTGAATACTGCATCAACCATGTGCCCTGCCGTCTTCTGGATGTAAAAGAGTTCTTTATGGGTACGGGTGTGGGAGCCCGAACCTATTCCCTGGTGGAACAGGGCGCCGTTGCTACAATGGTTGAAGCCAAACCGGAGGACCGTCGTCTGTTCATTGAAGATGCCGCCGGCGTATCCAAATACAAAAGCCGTAAAGATGCGGCAGTCCGCAAAATGGAATCGACCAAGCAGAACATTGTTCGCCTCAATGACATTCATAAAGAAGTAAAATCGCAGCTGGCCGCCATTACTAGGCAGGCCAAGAAAGCCGAACAATACAAGGAGATAAAGCTGCGCATCAAAGAGACGGAGGTGGTGTTATCCCGGCAGGGCTTTGCCCGCCTGGCGGAAAGAAATACGTCTTTGCAGGACGATCGAGTAAGGCTGTCCGGCGAGCTGGATGTGGTTAAGGCTCAGATGGAATCCAAGGATTCCGCGCTTGCGGAAATGAAAGCGAACCTGCTGGAAAAAGATGAACACATCAGTTCCCGTCAGACCGAGCTGTATGAGATTAAGAATTCCATCAACATTAAGGAAAAGAATATTGAGTTTTCCCGCCGCCGAGTGACGGAAGCTTCGGAGCGCAAGCAGAAGAATCAAACGGAAATTGATTCCATGGAGCAGAAGAAATCTTCCTTGATGGTTGAAATTGAAAATCTTCAAAGTAAGTCCGCGGATGCCTTTAATCAATTGAACCAACTTCAGACTGAATTGGATGAAGGCCGGCGCGAGGTCGAGGGGCTGCTGGAAGCAGATCGGGAAATCAACAGCCAGCTGGAAGAGCACAAAATCCGTTACATCGATGTAATGCAGGATCTTGCAAAGTTTAATAATATTATCTCCAGCCTCCATAAAAGCATGGAGGATTTCAAAAAACGCGAGGAAAGGGAAATTCGCGAAATTGAGCAGGACAAAAGCCGCCTCAATGAATTGACGGACAAATTTCAGGCGCTTACCTCGGCTCTGGCTCAGGAAGAAGAAGAAATATCTCGACTGACGGAGCAGAAGGAAATTGCCGCTGAAGAGCTGCAAAGAGCCAAATCGGATTTACAGACGGTGGAAGAGCGAATCATGCAGATTAAAGAAGAAACAGGGGGTAAAACATCCCGTTTGCAGTCGCTCCAGGAATTTCAGGCCGCATTCAAGTGGTCGAACGATGGCGTGAAAAAAGTCATCGAAAAGCAGGAAAGCGCGGATATGTTTTACGGTGTGGTGGCCGATCACATTAATGTCCCGCGTGAATATGAATCAGCGGTGGAAGCCGTACTGGGTGAAAAGCTGCAATACGTGGTAGTGAAGAATCAGGAAGAAGGCGTCCGTGCCATTGATTATCTGAAAAATTATCACCTGGGTCGGGGCAGCTTCGTGCCGGTGGAACTGCGCGCTAATTACGCGGAAACATACAGCGCCGAGCATCTTCAGGAAGCCGAACCCCTTCTGCGCAAAGTTGCCGTCAAGGAAGAATTCAAGCAGATTGCCGATTGTCTGCTGGGAGATGTGCTCATCACGCCGTCGATTGAAACCGGCATTAATCTCTGGAAAAAGAACGGATTTCGAGGAACTTTCGTGACTCCGGAAGGCGATACCATCAGTCCGCATGGCGTGTTGACCGGTGGCAGCGGATCTGCGGTGGAGAAAAGTCTGCTGGCAACCAAAAGAGAAATTGCGGAACTGGAAAAGGAAGTCTTCAAACTTGCTGCAGAACTGGATGATCAAAGTTCGGAGAAGAAAAAGCTGTCTTCTGCGATTATCCGCTGGGACGAGGAACTGACCGGTTTGAAAAACAGGTCGCACCGCCTCGAAATCGAGATCAGCGGCCGTAAAAAGGACATGGAGCGCTTCGAAGATGAAGCAGGCCGCATCAGGCAGAGAATTTCCGTGCTGGAATTCAATCGTCAGAACATCAAGGCTGAACAGGCTCAGGCCGAACAAAAATTGCAGGAGGTTCAAGCCGAGGTCATTCAAAAGGAAGCTGCGGAAAAAGAACTGAACGAAATTATCTCCGTGATGAACAGCCGCCGTCAGCAGTCAAGATCGGCCATTGACATGCAGGAGAAACACCTGACGGAAAGAAAAGTCCTGCTCGCTTCCCTGGTGGAGAAGAGAGATGCGGATTTACGAACCATTGCCCGTCTGCAGAATGACCTCAATGTCAATGACTCCGGTGTGGCGCAAAAACAGGAAGAGATTATTGCCTGTGAACAGCAGATTGTCGAGCTTTCCGCCGCTATGGAAGAGGAACAGACGGCATTGCAGACACTCTATCAAAATCTGGCGTCCTGCGAAACGGTATTGTCCGAAATGAAAGAGCGCCGGTCTTCGGAGGACGAACTGCTCCGAACGCGGGAAAATGAAATCCGGGATATCAAAAGGAAACTTGATGACCTGCAGCGGCAGACCAACGAACTGGAAATGCAGTGCCGTGAAGCAGCTCTGAACATGGAGAATTTGCTCAATGCAGTCGCGGAAAAGCATAATGTCGACTTGGCCGCGATGATGGCGGACTTCACGATGCTGGACGATCAAAGAATATCCGAGCTTTCCACCGTTCTGGAAAAAGACAAGCACACCATAGACAATTTCGGCGAGGTAAACTTGCTGGCGCTTAATGAATACGCGGAACTTGATCAGCGAAATCAGTTTTTAACCACGCAGCTGGCCGATCTTAATGAGTCGCTTTCTTCCTTGCAGCGAACCATCACCCGCATCAATAAAATATCCCGTGAAAGATTCGCTGACACCTTTGGGGCCGTAAATGAATGTTTCAAAAAAACATTTGCCCATATTTTCCCGGGCGGCCGGGGCGAACTTCTCTTGACCGATGAAAATGATCTTTTGGAAACCGGCGTAGATATTGATATTCAAATTCCGGGCAAGAAGGCGCAAAGCGTAAGCCTGCTGTCCGGCGGCGAGAAATCACTGGCGGCCATCGCGCTGATTTTTGCCATTCTGCTGTATCGACCGACGCCATTCCTGATTCTGGACGAAGTTGACGCGGCGCTCGATGACGCGAATACCAACCTGTTTAACCGCCTGATCCGGGATGTTGCAGAAAGCTCGCAGGTTATTATGATCACGCACAACAAGAGCACGATGGAAGTTGCCGACACGCTCTTTGGCGTTACCATGCAGAAACAGGGCATATCGTCCCTGGTTTCCGTAACCCTGAACTAATCCATTTCTTTACTTTAGCACAGAAAATCGCTATGAACATAGCGGCGGGCGGCTCTGTTCGATCTGCGGAGATCGGATCTCCGTGGATATTTCTGGAGAACTATTCGCAAGGGGATGATCATAGAGAAAGGAATATGTAGTCACGTGGGTTTATTTGATAAATTAAAAGTGGGGCTGACCAAAACGCGCAATGCCCTGACAAAAAATCTGGATAATCTGTTTTTTGGTAAAAGAAAACTGGATCAGGCTCTTTATGACGAGCTCGAAGAATTAATGATTTCTGCGGACATGGGGCCACAGTTTACGTATGATCTGATAGAGGATGTCAAGCAGCGGGTAAAGCGCAAGGAACTGGATGATGCGTCGCAAATCAGGAAGGTTTTGCAGGAAAGAATGATGGCAATTCTGCAGCAGATGGACAAGCCTCTGGCCATTCCGAAAGATCAGCCGTTTGTCATCATGGCCATCGGCGTGAACGGCAGCGGGAAAACCACCACGATCGGTAAAATGGCCAATATGCTGCACCAGCAAGGCTATTCCATCCTGCTGGTCGCCGCCGATACCTTCCGGGCCGCAGCCATTGAACAACTGGAAGTATGGGGAAGGCGTGTTGGCGCGCCTGTGGTCAAGCAGAAAATGAACGCCGATCCCGCCGCCGTCGTTTTTGATGCAGTCGGCAAAATCAATTCCGGATTCAACGGGGTTGTCATCGTGGATACTGCGGGCCGCCTGCATACCCGGACCAATCTTATGGAGGAACTGAAAAAAGTTAAAAGAGTCATCAGCCGGGAACTGCCAGGCGCACCGCATGAAATCCTGCTGGTATTGGATGCCACGACCGGCCAGAATGCGGTCATGCAGGCTAAAATGTTCAAGGAGGATATCGGGGCAACGGGCATTGTATTGACAAAACTGGATGGAACATCCAAAGGCGGCGTTGTGGTACGTATTGCCGGCGAGCTGGGTCTTCCGGTGCGTTTTATCGGCGTTGGCGAAGGTCTGGATGATTTGCGAACCTTCGACAGCAGAGACTTTACCGCCGCCCTGCTGGACTAGACACCCCCGCTCAGGATTATGGGTAAAATCTTTGCCATTGGCGACATACATGGCTGCCTGGAGATGCTCCGAGAATTGATCGGGCTTATCCGGGCCGACCCGGCACTCGATACGCTGATTTTTATCGGTGATTATATTGATCGCCTGGGAAAAGGTCCAGACGTAATCGATTATATCCTGGATCTGAAAACGAGATATACAAACCTGATCTGTCTGTGCGGAAACCACGAAGTCATGCTGCTGAATTATCTGGCTGGTGAAGATGAGGATCTTTACCTGTCCAATGGCGGACTGGCTACGCTGGCAGCATACGGAATAAGCCAGATGGACACCCCGGATGAAAGACGAGCCAAAATCCCGACAAAGCATCTCCGGTTTTTGAAATCGCTTTTACCGTACTACGAAACGGAAGAATTTATCTTTGTGCATGCCGGTTTGCTGCCCGGTTTTCCTCTGGCCGGTCAATCCATCCATGACCTCATCTGGGTCAGATACGATTTTATAGAATCCGATTTTGATTTCGGGAAACGGATTGTCTTTGGGCATACGCATATGCGCGAGCCTTTAGTGATGGCAAACAAAATTGGCATTGATACCGGTGCGGTTTTTGGCGGGAAACTTACCGCCGTCGAATTGCCGATTTTGAAGTTTTATCAGGTGTGAATATGAAAATTCTTGAGTGTGTCCCGAATTTTAGCGAAGGATGCGATCAAAACATCCTCAATGCCATCGCGGATGAATTTAAAAAATTTCCGAATGTCGATCTGGTCAACTACAGCGGGGATACCGATCACAACCGCAGCGTTTTTACTTTTTTAGGCAACCCCCGGGATGTCCTTGAATCCGCGTTGGCCGCAGCGGGCAAGGCCCTGGAACTGATTGACATGCGTACGCAGAACGGTGTGCATCCCCGGCTTGGCGCCGTTGATGTCGTCCCGTTCATTCCACTGGGACAGGCGAATATGCAGGATGCGATAGACGCTGCGCACCTCTTCGGAAGCAAACTTCATCAACGTTTTAGTGTGCCGGTATATTATTATTCTCTGGCCGCGCTGAAGCCAGGGCGCAGAGAGCTGGCTGATATCCGGCGTGGAGGGTATGAAGGTCTCACCCGCAAAATGACGCACCCGGATGGGGCGCCTGATGTAGGCGATGCGGTGTTTGATCCCCGTCACGGCGCGACCGCGGTAGGAGCACGCGAGCCGCTGGTGGCTTATAATATCAATTTGAAAAGCTCGGATCTGAAAGTGGCGCAGAACATTGCGTCGCAAATCCGGGAAAAAAACGGCGGTCTCCGATACGTTCGTGCCATTGGCCTGATGCTCAAAAGCCGGAAAGTGGCTCAGGTCTCTATGAATCTGACCGATACGCGGGAAACCCCGCTGAAGGTTGTTTACGAAGAAGTTGAAAAACGAGCCGCGGAACAAGGCGTTGAAATCCTCGAGTCCGAACTGATCGGCCTCGCTCCCCGATACGCTTTTGCCGGGACAACGCCAGTAAAGTTGAAACTTCCCGGTTTTGATGACAGTCGCTTGCTGGAGACGCATTTCCATCACTTTACCCGTGCCCGGACCGGCCGAAGTTGACAGTGCCGTCAAAGCATGGTAAGGCCTTGACCTCCTGCAACTTATCCGGTTGCCCCTGTAGCTCAGTAGGATAGAGCAACGGATTCCTAATCCGTGTGCCGCGCGTTCGACTCGCGCCAGGGGCACCAGTTAAATCAATGACTTACAAAATCATCAAGTTTTTCGACGATTTTGCCGATACACTTAACAGATCGGTGCAGTCCTGGAGAAAAAGATGGATTTAAGCATATCATCGGACACGATAGATTATTTATTTTCCTCATCATTATATAACACTCAATCCAACATGGATTCGTTGTCCGGAACCATTTTAGGGCAGGGAATCGATTTCTTTCAGAAGGGAAATTATGAGAAGGCGATTAAGTCTTTCAAGGCGGCAGCCGCGCTTTCTCCATCTTCCGATAATGCTTTTAATGCATACAGCTACATGGGTCAGTCTTATGTAAAATTGGACGATACTGATGGAGCTATAAAGACCTACAAAGAGGCAATACGCGCTTTTTCGACAAGCAGTGACGATACATTCTATGTGGCCCTGGGTGATCTTTATGCCAAGCAGGACAATATGACGGATGAAGCGATTGCCGTGTACGAGAAAGCAATCGCCATTGATCCGAATAACGCCGAGAGCCGTTATTCTCTTGGACAGAGTTACCTGCAAAAGGAGGAGTACGATCAGGCCAGAGAACAATTTAAACAGGTAGTACGGATCAGCCCCGGCAGCGCGACGGGATATTATGGTCTTGGACAGGTGGCAAGGGCTGAAGGTGACTACAGTAATGCTGTTGCTCAATTCAGTCGGGCTCAGAGTGTCGACCAAAATTTCGAACTGTCTTATCGCGACTTGGGATATACTTATGTAAATATGGGGGAGTTTGATAAGGCTGACGATCAGTTGACAATTTTACAGGCTAAAGAATCTGATTATACATCAAGTCTAGAAAACTACATTTCTCAAGAAACACCAGCTGAAATAACATTTGGAACAAGTTTAGATGGATTCATAACAAGTGCCGGACCCAAAACTAAAGTTTCCACACTTAGTTCATCTCTGCAAGAGGCAAATTCATCAAAACTTTTTTCGATGAAATTTACATTTTCCAAGGACATGGATGTCTCATCTGTTATCAATTCCAATAATTGGACAATCTCCAGGGCAACTCTTCGAAATAACGGCGGCATTTATAATTATGGATTGAAACCGTCGCCGGCGGAAACGACCATTGCTCCAAAACCTGCTTACGTTACATTTGACAAAGATACCAATATTGCAACCGTATATTTTCGCATTTCGCAAAATAAAAATGCCGACGCAACGATCGATCCCCGGCACATCGTCTTCAAATTTAACGGAGTCGACGCCTATGGGAAAGCCATGGATACGTCCGCCGACGAATATGCCGGTTTCTCCGGCATTGCCTGATTAATTCTCAATTTAGTCTTTACAAAAGCCTTTCTTCCTGATTAAACTTCAAAATCATTGTACAGGAGTTTTCCCATGACTCAGACAAAACTGCCCGAATATGATTACGATATTGTTATTGTCGGTGGCGGACCTGCCGGTTACACGGCCGGTATTTATGCCGCCCGCGCCGCGCGTAAAACGCTGCTTGTGGAAGGTACTGGGACAGTCAGCCAGATAACGATAACTGATCTGATCGAAAATTATCCGGGTATTCCGGATGGAATCAATGGTTATGAATTGATGCAGCTTTTTAAAAAGCAGGCGCTGAAATTCGGCCTGGAGGTTCATTCTAAAGATGTAACAGGTATTAAAAAAAGCGTCGCTGCTCCCGCGATCTGGGAGGTATGCACGCAGGACAAAATCTATAGAACCCTGAGCGTCATTGCCGCCACAGGTGCGATGTGGCGCAACCTTGGTGTTCCCGGAGAAGCGGAATTCGCAGGCCGCGGTGTATCGTACTGCGCCACCTGTGACGGACCGTTTTACCGCAACCGCGATGTTATTGTGGTGGGCGGAGGCGACACGGCTGTTCAGGAAGCACTGTTTCTGACGCATTTTGCCAGAAAAGTAACCGTCATCCACCGTCGTGATCGTCTGCGGGCCGCGGGCATGTTGCAAAACAGGGCCTTTGCCGAAAAGAAAATCGAATTTGTCTGGGACTCGACGATACAGGAAATATCCGGCTCTGATTTTGTCACGGGAGCGAAGGTAAAGAATGTTCGGACCGGCGGTGTTACGGAAATTCCAGCTGATGGTGTCTTTATTTTTGTGGGGCGTTTGCCCTATACGGATATATTTAAAGGACTGGTGAATATGAATAAAACGGATTTTATCACCACAGATGTAAACCTGCGCACCAGCGCCCCCGGTATCTTTGCTGCCGGTGACTGCCGCGACAAGCTTTTCCGGCAGGTGGTTACCGCCGCCGGCGACGGTGCCAATGCCGTTTACAGCGCGGAACTGTATATTGATGACCTGAAAGGACAAACTTACTAATGGAATCATTGATCAGCACATGGCAGCAGCTTCCCTCGCACATCAGTCCCACGCTTTTCAGCATAGGTTCTTTTCAATTGCGTTATTACAGTCTTATGTATCTGGTTGCTTTTGCCGTTGTCTATGCCCTGTTTATTTTCCGGATCAAGCGCAGGGAAATCAGCATCACGGCCGAAGTTTTACAGGATTATATGCTCTGGGCGATGTTCGGTCTGATTATCGGCGCCCGGTTCGGTTATGCCCTGTTTTACAACTTCAGTTACTATCTGGTTCATCCGCTGGAAGTGATCATACCATTTGATTTTTCCAACGGAGTTCGCTTCGTTGGCTTAAGCGGCATGTCCTATCACGGCGGTCTGATCGGCGTCTTTCTGGCTACGGCGATATTCTGCCGAAAAAAGAAGATCAGGCTCTGGCAGTTTGGAGACTGGATTTGCGCGGCGGCGCCCCTGGGATATACCTTTGGGCGCATAGGTAACTTTCTCAACGGAGAACTCTGGGGCCGAATCACCACGGTCCCGTGGGGGATGTATTTCCCTTTGGACAGAGCACAGGCGCTCCGCCATCCATCACAGCTTTACGAAGCCTTCTTCGAAGGCCTGTTTCTGTTCGTCGTTTTGTGGTTCATTCGCAAGCGCAATCCTTTTGAAGGCTTTACGATCGGCCTGTATATTTTCGGCTACGGTCTGGTGCGCTTTTTTATCGAGTTCTTCCGTGAACCGGATGCGCATCTGGGATTTGTTCTGGGTTTCAACACAATGGGACAGGTCCTGTGCATTTTGATGATGATGGTTGGTATTGCTTTTATCCTGTGGCGCAGACAGGCCGCTGCCTCTCAAAAGTAGCAAGGAGGTCGATATGGGCAAGCATCTGGTGATTATCGGCGGAGGCGCCGGTGGCGGCGCAACGGCGGCGGAAGCTAAACGAAACGACCCTTCCTTGAGCGTTACCATGCTGGAGCGGGGTAAATTTGTCGCGTTTGCCGCCTGACCGATGCCTTATTACATCGGTGATGTAATTCAAGAAGAGGGAAGGCTCATTGCCCGCACACCGGAAAAATTCCGCCAAAGCGGAATTGATGTGCAAATCCACACACCGGCAACCGGAATTGATTTAGCAAAGGGAGTGGTTGAACTTCAGGACAATCGGCGTATTGGGTACGACATTCTGGTTGTGGCCACCGGTACATCAGCGATCATTCCCGACATGCCGGGAAACGGATTGCCCGGTGTTTTCTCACTGCGCAATCTTGAGGATGCCATTTCCATCAAAGCCTGGCTTAAAGAGAAAAATGTAAAGCGCGTTGTAATTATCGGCGGCGGCTTCATTGGTCTGGAAATGTGCGAGGCGCTTCACACGGCGGGAATACAAACGACAATCATCCACAAAGACGGATTTCCCGCCAACCGGTGGGATGCGGCCCTGTCTCAAATGATGATGGAGGAACTTCAAGCCCATCAGGTGCAGTTTGTCGGGAAAGCCTCTGCCCGGGCAATTGACAAAGGGAACAAAACTTCGCTTTGCGTCTCCATGGATCAGGGAGAGTGTGAAGGGGATATGATTCTCATGGCTGTCGGCGTCCGTCCGGACGTGAGCCTGGCGAAGTCGGCGGGTCTTAAAACAGGGGCTTCGGGCGCAATCAAGGTCAATTTTGCTCAACAGACATCCACTGAAAATATTTATGCAGTGGGCGACTGCTGCGAGTCCTTTCACCGTGTGAGCCGAAACTGGGTAAACATCCCTCTTGGCGACATTGCCAATAAACAGGGCCGTGTAGCCGGTCGCAACATTGGTGGGAGGCCTCTGACCTTTGATGGGATTGTCGGCGCCCAGTCGTTCCGGCTGTTTGGTCTGGAATGTGCGGCAACCGGCCTTTCCGAAAGAGAAGCTATTGCGGCAGGGTTCTCCCCCGTCAGTAATATTACCTGGGGAAGTGCAATGGCTCCTTCACTGGGTACTCGAAAAATCGGCCTGAAGCTGACGGCTGACCGCTCAACCGGCAAGCTGCTGGGCGCGCAGGCGGTAGGTGTGGCAGGAGCAGTGGGAAGAATCAACGCTCTTTCCGTCGCGCTCTGGTCGGGACTTGATCTTGATCAGGTCGGCTATCTCGATCTGGCGTACTCACCGCCATTCAGCCCGTCCTGGGATATCATTCACAACGCGGCTCAGGCGCTTGCACGTTCAATGTGATATGGAGTTATAAAATTCATGACTTGGTGGTGGATTTTTTTTGCAGTTTTTATTCTGGCCATGCTGGCTCTCGATCTTGGCGTATTTAATCGGAAAACGCATATCATAAAAATGAAAGAGGCCATGATGTGGACGGCCTTCTGGGTGACGCTGGCCCTGGGTTTCGGCGCGGGTGTATATTCTTTCTATGGCCATGGGAAGGCCACGGAATTTTTTACAGGGTATCTCATCGAATACTCATTGAGTATCGACAATCTTTTTGTGTTCATGCTGATTTTCAGGTTTTTCAACGTTCCTCATGAGTATGAGCACAAAGCGCTGTTCTGGGGGATTCTGCTGGCGCTCGTCACGCGCGGTGTTTTTATCTTCGCGGGCGTTGCCCTGATTACCGCCTTTAATTGGGTGATGTATATTTTCGGTGCCTTCCTGATTTTCACCGGTATCAAAATGGCTCTCAACAAGCAAACCGAAGTGCATCCCGACAGGAATATCGCCCTGAAACTGCTGCGCCTGGTCATGCCGGTTACAACGAGATTTTCGGGAGCGAAGTTTCTAGTTGTAAAACAGGGTGTGAGGTACGCCACGCCGATGCTTGCGGTACTCCTGGCTCTGGAAACCACCGACATTCTTTTTGCGGTGGACTCGATTCCCGCCGTTCTGGCCATCTCCAAGGATCCCTTTATTGTTTATACATCCAATGTCTTTGCGATTCTGGGCCTGCGATCGCTTTTCTTTGCCATTTCCGGTTTAATGAAGTTGTTTCACCTGCTGCATTACGGGCTGGCGGCTATCCTGACTTTTGTCGGTATCAAGATGCTTATTGAAGATTTTTTTGAAGTGCCGTCTGCAGCTTCGCTTCTGGTGATAGCAGCGATCCTTGCGGCCTCAATCATTTCATCCGTAATCTGGCCGGAAAAAGAGGAAGGCGAGGTTCCGCCGGTGACCATGGAGGAGGATCATCAGGATGACCGGTGATTATCCCCAAGTGTCGCATAATCAGCTGAAAAGATACACAAGGCTTCTCGATGCAAAATTTCGTCGCGAAGAAGGAATATTTCTGGCCGAAGGGGTGAAAGTTGTCGAAGAGCTTTTGAAAAGCAACTGGCAGGTGGAGACGATGCTTGTTTTGCCTGAAAAAGAAAGCTACTGGCATCAAGTGCTCTTACCCGCAAAGGACAAATTTCCCGTTTATCAGCTGAATCGTTCCGATTGGAAAAGGCTCAGCCAGGACAAGGAACCGGAGGGACTGTTGGCGATCGTGAAACGAAAAGAACAGTCTTCTTTGGCGGCATGGATGCAATCGGCGGAAGGAAATCTGCTGGTGGTTTGCGAAATTTCCAACCCTCAGAATCTGGGTGCGCTGATCCGCAGTGCCTGCTGGTTTGGTTTTTCCGGTATTTTGCTTACAACGAATTCCGTGGACTGGACCCATCCCAAAGTTGTCCGCGCATCCATGGGCGGAGTTTTTCATTTACCGGTTCTGACGGATATACATCTGGACCAGTTGCTTTCAGCACTGATGAAAGAGTATATCGTGATTGGCAGCGATGTGCACAGAGGTATGTCGCCTCGCCCCCTGAATCAAAAAGCGTTGCTGCTGGTGGGCAGCGAAAGCCATGGTCTACCGGAGAATATATTGGTAAAAGTTCATGAGCGATGGCGCATACCCGGTGGAAACGAATCGGATTCACTCAGTCTTCCGCAGGCGGCGGCGATCATGATGTATGAAATGAGTAAACATGAATCGTAGGGAATGTTTTCAAAGTGTTCCCTACTTTGGAAGGATATGTATGATGGCGTTCATTCAGGTGATGACGACAACGGAAACGAAAGAGCAGGCTGAGGCCATTGCCCGGTGTCTGGTTGAAGAGAAGCTGGCGGCTTGTGTTCAGATTACCGCTGCCATCGAAAGCACATACATCTGGAAGGGAAGGGTTGAAAAATCAAAAGAATATCTGTGTCTGATCAAAACCCGGGAAGGCCTTTTTCGCAGGGTGGAAGACGCGATAAAGAAAATACATTCCTACGAAACACCCGAAATCATCGCTGTACCCGTTTTAAATGGCAGTACTGATTATCTGCAATGGATGGATGAATCTCTGGCGAAACAATCTTAAATTGATCATTGACTTATTAAAAGCAAAAGTTGTTAATAACAAAGTGTAAAAATCCGTGAATATGTTTCGGAAGTACATTTTTTTCGTGCAATAATTGAATCTTTGGTCTAAGGGAAACACCTTCAATTATCTTTAAGGAGACTTTATGTCTGATAAAAGCGAGCTTGAAAATCAATGTATTGATACCATAAGGTTTTTAGCGGCTGACGCCATTGAAAAAGCCAAATCCGGACATCCGGGCATGCCGCTGGGCGCGGCGGCGGCGGCATTTACGTTATGGACAAAACATCTTAAACATAACCCGGCAAATCCCGTATGGCCGGACCGTGACCGGTTTGTCCTGTCCTCCGGACATGCCTCAATGCTTCTATACGCTCTTCTGCATTTAACGGGTTATGACCTTTCTCTGGATGATATTAAGAATTTCCGCCAGTGGGGCAGCCGCACACCGGGACATCCTGAATACAGACACACAGCAGGCGTGGAAGTGACAACGGGACCCCTGGGGCAGGGTCTGGCCAACGCCGTGGGCATGGCGATTGCCGAGGCGCATCTGGCCGCGCGTTTTAATCGAGAAGGATTGCCTGTCGTCGATCATTACACGTACGTCATGGCCGGAGATGGAGACATGATGGAAGGCGTGGTCGCGGAATCCTGCGCCCTTGCCGGACATTTGCACCTGGGCAAACTCATCGTCCTTTATGACGACAATCAGGTATCCCTGGCCGGCTCCACGGGGCTCGCCTTTACCGAAAATATTGAAATGCGTTTTAAATCCTGCGGCTGGCAGGTGCAGAAAGTTCCTAACGGCAATGACGTGGCGGCTATCGATCGCGCCATCAAAAAGGCGAAAAAGGATACCGCCAGACCTTCATTGATCTGCATACGCACCATGATCGGCTATGGAGCTCCGGGTAAACAGGGATCGTGCGACGCCCACGGTTCACCGCTGGGTGAAAAAGAGTTGAAAGGGGCCAAGGAAGCATTGTGCTGGCCGCATGAAGAGCCATTTCACGTTACGGATGACGTCTATAATCTTTTCCGTAAGGCCGTCTCCCGTGGAAAAAAAGCTGAAAAGATCTGGCATGAAACGCTTTCGGCGTACCGGGTGAAGGATGCAGGGCTGGCTGGCGAATTGGAAAGAACGCTTTCCGGGAAGCTTCCCGACGGATGGGAAGCAGCGCTTGAGGAATTTCCCGGTGGAACCAAAGATATGGCCACGCGCAAAGCGTCGGAAATCGTCATGCAGGCAATTGCCGGGGCAGTACCCGATCTGGCCGGTGGTTCGGCGGATCTCAATCCTTCTACTTTCACATGGCTTAAAAGTATGGGCGATTTTGAGAGTCCGGCTTTGTCAGCTGAAGGTCTGCACGGTATGGTCGGCGGGACCTGGGATTACACGGGGCGAAACATCCATTTCGGTGTACGTGAACATGCGATGGGTTCAATTGCCTCGGGTCTTGCATTGCACGGAGGCGTAATCCCTTACACGGGGACATTTTTAACATTTGCCGACTACATGAGGCCGCCGATGCGCCTGGCTGCGTTGATGGGGTTGCGCGTCATTTTCGTTTTTACCCACGACAGTATCGGTGTGGGAGAAGACGGCCCTACACATCAGCCGGTTGAACAGATTATGAATTTGCGTCAGGTTCCCAATATGACTGTCCTGCGCCCCGCGGATGCCAACGAGACGCTCGAAGCATGGCGTCTGGCGTTGACCAATACATCGGGTCCTACGACACTCATTTTCAGCCGCCAGAACCTGCCGGTGCTGGATCGTCAGGTTCTGGCTTCCGCTGCCGGCGTTCGGAAAGGCGGGTACATTTTGTGGGAATCGTCCGTGCTGGAACCGAATGTTATTCTGATTGCCACAGGATCGGAAGTGGCCATGACCCTGGATGCCGGGCGTAAACTGGCGCAGGAAGGAATTCGTGTTCGTGTGGTGTCGCTTCCCAGCTGGGAACTCTTTGACAGTCAGCCGCAGGACTATCGCGACAAGGTTTTACCGCCCCAGATCAAAACCCGTCTGGCTGTGGAAGCCGGCATCAAACTGGGATGGGAGCATTATGTAGGTCTGGAAGGCAAAGTGATCGGTATGGAAACCTTTGGGGCCTCCGCTCCGGGGCCAGTGCTTTATGAAAAATTCGGGTTCACTGCAGCCAACATTATTGCGGCGGTCAGGGAAATGATGTCCAATCGTTCTTAAGGGAGCACCGGTCATGCAGACAACAGGGATTTCTTTCCTGCTCGGAGCCTATCAGGGTGCCGTCACCAACGCGCTGGGAAAAATGCGCCGCAGCAATATTGCCGCGCGCATCTGGGCCAACGATTACCGTGTGTGGAAGTCATCACCCGAGGAAATTTCCAACAGGCTGGGCTGGCTGCATGCTCCTGTGGAAACATCAGCCAATGTAAGGCGCATCCGTACATCGCTTGAACCTTTTACCAGCGGCAACATTGACGATGTTGTCCTCCTGGGGATGGGTGGATCCAGCTTATCCGCTGAAGTGTTCAGCATAATGATCGGGAACGCGCCGGACTATCCCCGGTTGCATATTCTGGATACAACCGATCCGGGCGTCATTCACGGCATCTCGGAAAAATTAAATCTGGAAAAAACACTGTTTATTGTTTCGTCCAAATCGGGAACGACACTGGAAATCATATCGCTTTTTCGTTATTTTTATAATCTGGCCGACCAGATGCCGGGCGTTTCCGCCAGCGAGCATTTCATGGTGATTACCGATGAAGGCTCTCCGTTGCTGGATCAGGCCTGGCAGTTGCAGCTGCCTTATGTTTTTTCCAATAACCCCAATATCGGCGGCCGTTATGCGGCTCTTTCGCTTGTTGGTATGATTCCCGCAGCTTTGATGGGGATTGCGATCGAAAAAATGCTTCAAAACGCAACGCTGGTTCTCAATCGGGAAAGAGCGGATTTCTTTTCCGGCAGCGGTAATTCGACCGGCTGCCTTCTGGGAGCGGCGCTGGGAACTCTGGCGCAATACGGGCGCGATAAACTTACCTTGATTCTTCCACCATCCTGGAGGCCTTTCGGCGACTGGCTGGAACAACTGCTTGCGGAGAGCACGGGCAAGGAAGGCAAAGGCATTCTTCCCGTATTGAATGAACCGCAAATGGACGTGAGTATATACGGGAATGATCGGGTTTTTGTTTTCTTCGATGACGACCGCAACGAGGAAGATTCTCGGATTACGGAACTGGCCAGTGCCGGCCATCCCATTTTAAAAATACGGATTTCCGATGTTTATGACCTGGGCGGCCAGATGTTTCTATGGGAAATGGCAACGGCTGTCGCTGCTCACCTGATGGGAATAAATCCTTTTGATCAGCCGGATGTGGAAGCGACGAAAAAGCACACCAGCCGGATGATTGCCGATTATAAAAAGACCGGGGTCTGGCCTGCGACGAAACCGTCTTTCGTTTCGGGCGATTGCGAAATTTTCGGTGACATTTCCGGCAACACCTTTCCGGCAGTACTTCCGGATCTTCTGACAAAGGTGAAAGCAGGAGCGTACGTGGGATTGCAGGTTTTCTTAAGCCCGTCGCCTCAAATCGACAAGGTACTGGATGATCTGCGTTTGACGATTTCCCGCAAATACGGTCTGGTGGTAACGGTGGGTTATGGTCCCCGCTATCTGCACTCGACCGGACAACTGCACAAGGGCGATGCCGGGCATGGCCTGTTCATTCAGCTCACCGGTGAAAACCGGATAGATCTGCCTATTCCCGATGACTTGGGTCAATCCGGTTCATCGCTGACCTTCGGGGAACTGAAAACCGCGCAGGCTGAGGCCGACCGTCAGGCGCTTCTGGACAAGGGCCGCCAGGCAATCCGCATTCACTGGAAAAAAGACGCAGTCGCCGGTATCCATGAATTAATAGCCAGCCTTTAATATTGTATCAACGAGCTTCCGTAATCACACGGAGAATTGCCAGCGCATGACGCTCGGACGGCGCGGGAATTGCCCTTGGAAAGCCGATAATAATCGGCGCCACAACCCGCAACTCATCAGAGAGACCCAGTTCTCCTCGAAGTTGAGGATCGCGTACATTGGCGCCCAGGGCAACCCAGCAGGTGCCCAGGCCACGAGAGGCCGCCGAAAACATGATGTAGCTTGCCGCCAGCGCACAATCGACATCCAGAGATCCCACCGACTTCGGCCCGCAGACATAGAGCAGACAGGGTGCATTGTAGAAAACGTTAAAATTTTCGTTTTGAAGATAGTTTACATAATCGGGGTTGAGCTTGATTTTCCCCGTGCGGAAATCCTGCAAAAGATTCGCCTTGCTGTCGTCGGAGAGGGCTTTGATCGTTTTGCGGCAATGGATCACCACAAAACGGCAGGGTTGATTGTTGCTGGCGGATGGCGCTAGTGTTGAATCCCGAAGGATTTCGTTGATCACTTCGCCCGGCACGGGTTTGTCTTCAAAATCCCGGATCGCCCGTCTTTTCTGTAAAAGTTCCAAAAAGGTCATCATGATGGTTCCTCCTTTCTCATGTTCAGGAAGGTAAAAAGATTGATATTAAACTGATAATGCCGAACTGGAAAAATCTGATAACGGGATCGAGCACTCTTAAAAACAGAAGACCCAGCACGATAAAAAAACCAAAAGGTTCAATTTGATATAACACACGATTTACCGACTCCGGTGTGAACCCCATCAGAATCTTTGATCCGTCCAGCGGTGGAATCGGGATCAAATTGAAAGCGGCAAGCATGATATTGATCCCCGCCAGATTGTAAAGAACTTTGTAAATTATTCCAGCTGGTTCGGGAGTGAAGAGACGCCATAAAAACAGTGCAACAAAGGCGATGACCATGTTCATCGTAATACCGGCAGCTGATACCAGAATCAGTCCCTTGCGTCTTTGCGATGCGGGTATGTTATCCAGATTCACCGGCACCGGCTTGGCCCAACCAAAACCGATGAATAACAGCATGAGTGATCCAATGGGGTCTAAGTGTTTAATTGGATTGAGTGTTAATCTACCGAGCCATTTGGCTGTCGGATCACCCATCCGGTAAGCCACCCACCCGTGAGCCAGTTCGTGAAGAATCACAGAATACAAAAGCAGGCCAGCCAGCAGGATAAAGGCTTCCGGATCGCTCATCAACAGTTTGATTAACCCCATAGTGTTTCGATACCATCTCCTTTCTCTGATCGTATAAATCATGGTGCATGGATATTCAACAAGAAGTTTAGTGATGGCAGTCTGCGGAAAGTTCCCGAGGGGAAGAATAGAGGATGCTACAAGTATGCAGGTCATCATTAATCCCTGTATTTTGGCAGGTGATTCAGAGTTAAAAGACATTGCGAATATACCGATTAAACGAAAAAAAGGGAGCGGACGCCTCAATCATCATGAATGTATGGTCAGTATCCCATGCCCTAACTAGCTGCATGAATTCACTTTATGGTGAATTTCCGGATAACCGCTAAAGTTTTTCAGGACCATTCCGATAAATGATTTAAAGCGAACGACAATCTGGTCGAAAAGGAGGTGGGCAGTCCGGGGCCAGTCAGAAGACGCAAAAAAATTAGCCGACAGCCATCGGCAACAAAAACCCTGACCAGAACGGTCAGAAAATTAACCTAGAAAAGGAGAAAAATTATGGCTATTAATGATATTTCGTTAACCTCAGGAATGAGATCCAACCTGTTATCTCTTCAGAACACCGTAAACCTCTTAGACAGAACACAGACCCGTCTTGCAACGGGTAAAAAAGTCAACAGCGCCATCGACAATGCAACCTCTTTCTTTGCCGCACAGTCCCTGAACTCCCGTGCCTCCACAATCGACAGCTTGAAGGATGCCATGGGTCAGGCGGTGTCGACACTGAAAGCCGCCGACAAAGGCATTTCGGCGATCACTTCGCTGATCGAACAGGCCAAAGGTATTGCGCAGCAGGCACTGAGCGCCGACATTAATGCCGGGTTCGATACCGACCAGGTCACCATTAACGGTCTTGCCATTGGCGATACCATCACCGTCGGTGGTACGACACTGACCGCAGGTCCGACGGCCGTAACCACATCTACTGCATATAACAGCTATTCCATGACGACTGTCGGCGTCGATGCCGGTGACACGGTTGTTGTCGGCGGCGTGACCTTTACCGGGACAGCCGGGTCAACCACGACGGCTTACGACAACTTCCAGGTTGATTTTAACTTCGGCACGGGTCCTATGGCCGGCGATACGGTGACCGTTGGTGGCGTGACCTATACGGCCAGCACCGGCGCAGGCGGACTGGACTTTGATATATCGGGTGGCGCGGCCGGAGCCGCGACTTCATTGGCTGCACGGATTGCGGCTGTGCAGGGCGGAGCCTACGGTGCCAGCGCTGGCTCAGGTATCCTCACGGTGACGGCGGGAACTACAGATTTGGCCGCTGGTACTGTGACGGCATCGTATTCTACGGTGACGCCGACTACCCATACGGTCGATAACCCGCTCGGAGCAACTGAATTCCTCGTCGGTGCGGATAATGCTACGGCGACCAATCTGCGTTCGACCCTGCAGGCTTATTTCGGCGCCGGCTACACCTTTGGCGTGGCTACCAATGTCGTAACGATGAATGCCGGGACCATTGGTTTGAATGCTACATCGGTTCAGGCCGGTACCGCCCTTCCGGGTGAAATTGCAATTGCCGCCAACACAACCGTTACCACCGCTGCGGGCGCTCTGGCCGCCGGTGAATTTGCCGTAACCGGTGATGACATTATTGATGCCCAGGCGATGGCCAACCTGATCAACAACACGGCCGCAATCACTGCATTGAATTACACGGCAACTGCAAGTAACGGCGTTCTGAGCATTGCGAACACCGCCGCCGATGTGTCGGCAGCAAACGTTACTGTGAGCGATGCGGCAAAAATGGTCGAGCTGACCGTTGCGGGTACCAGTGAACTGACGGACCTCGTTGCTCAGTATAATACGGTCCGCAACCAGATTGACGCACTGGCAGGAGATTCCGGGTATAAGGGTAAAAACCTTCTGTCCAGCGATATCAATCTCAGAACACTGGATGTGAAGTTTGAAGGCGCCACGCTGACCGTTAATGGCTTTGATGCAACCACAACAGGCCTGGCCGTGTCTTCAGCACTGAATGGTGCCGGGACCACCTGGACTAACGGTGTTGGGGAAATCAACGCATCTATCGACCAGTTGGATGCGGCTTTATCGACACTGCGTCAGCAGTCGTCCAAGATGTCCGGTAACCTGAGCATCATCACGGTTCGTCAGGATTTCTCGACGAATATCATCAACACGTTGACGGAAGGTGCGGACAAGCTGACCGCGGCCGACTCCAACGAAGAAGGTGCGAACATGCTGATGCTGCAGACCCGTCAGTCTCTGTCCACCACGGCTCTGAGTCTCTCGGCCCAGGCCGCTCAGTCGGTTCTGAAACTGTTCGGCTAACTGAGTAATCGGGAAATTAAGGCGGGGGAAGAAATCCCCCGCCTTAAAGACCTGACGAGAGGCGCAGATTATGAATATTCATAATATTCAAATTGCTCCAAGCTTATTCCGCGCGGTGGAGGAAAGATTCAGCGACAAAAAGAAGGATGTTTCCTCTCAGAACGATGCATCCGTGCCCCGGATGAGTGTGCCTGATGAACAGGATCAAAAAGTGGAAGACCGGAAGGCATATTCCGGGGAAAAGGATCTGATGCAGATCATCTATCCGCCTTTCTTCCCGATAGGAGAAACACAAAGCATTCATTCTATCGAGGTAGTCAAACTCAACGGCGGAGATGAAAAAAGTGCGGCATCTGTTACTCGGAAAGAGCAAAGAGCAATTCAACAGAAGGAAATTGACAACAACAGGGCAAAAAATTCAGTAAATAATGCAATACAGCAGAGTATTACCCATAGCCCGGATGTGCTGATGAACGCGCAGCCAACATCTGTAAAGTCTGAGGATAATTCAGGGGTTGTTGTTGATTTGACTGTCTAGGACCGGACAGAATACGCAGGAAAAATCTTATGGCGCTTAAGATAACGCTGAAGCCTTGTGAAAAATTCATTCTTGGAAATGCCGTCATTACCAACGGTGAAGCTAAAAGTACTTTTGTTGTTGAAAATGATGTGCCGATTCTGCGTGGCAAAGATATACTGACCCTTGACCTTGCGGATACGCCTTGCAAAAAAATCTATTTTGCCATCCAGTTGATGTACGTGGACGGTAAGAACCTGGCGGCGCATCATAGGACTTACTGGGAATTGGTCAGAGATGTGGCCAGGGCGGCGCCCAGCACCAGGGTCTTGTTGGAAGAGATCAGCAATGATATTCTCAACGACCGGCACTATCAGGCGCTGAAACAAACGAAAAAACTTATCGAATATGAACAGGAGGTTGTCAGCCGTGTACGCAATGCAACTTGACGCTTATAGATCAGCGCAGAATACAAGTATGAATGGAAGAGATATCGAAGCAGCGGCCCTGACCCGCTGTGCCCTCCTGTTAGAGGAATGCCGCAATAACTGGGATGCACCGGATCGTGAGAACCTGCTTGCCGAAGCACTGCGTATCAATCAGATGGTCTGGAGCATTTTGCAGGGTGAGCTGGTGAAGAAAGATAATCCCCTGCCTGTAGACATCCGCAGTAACCTTTTGACGCTGAGTGTATTTATCGACAAGAGAATCATTCAGGTCCTTGCGAATCCAGAACCGGATAAACTTAACATCATCATTGACATCAACCTGAATCTGGCTGCGGGGCTAAGGGGAAGCCCGGCGGAATAAAGCAGACTTGCGGTTGCAGATCCTGTGGTCAGTCATCGGAGCGTGAAAGTTAGAAGAAACACCTGCTGTTAGTCAGTAGATGGCTTTGCTGCATTATCTCCAAAATCTCGGAGCAGTCTTCCGGTTTCTTCATCGCTGATCATGCTTTCATCAATTGACTTCAGGATTCGCAGAGCTTCATTCCTTTTACCTTCGGCCTGGCGCTGGAGGGCAATCTTATTTAAAGAAGGTGTAAGCTGAAGCCGCAGTATCCCGTGATTTGCAATCCTGCCCTGTATCACAGCTTCAATGAGACGGTGGAAATATTCGAGCTGTCCGCTTTCCGCAAGTTGTTTTAAAAAGGAATTCAAATAAAGCGCTACGTTAATGCGATTGTCTACCAGTTCCTGAAGGAAGGCCAACCCCCTAGTAATATCTCCGGTGATAAGGTGAGAAATTCCCAGTAGCGCCTTCAGAGTGGGAATCTCGTCCGGAGAAGATACAGATGCTTCAAGTAGTGCCTTGGTTTTTGTTATATTTCCGACAAGCATTTCACTTAACGCATAGTTCAACAAAGCATCTTTTGTTTCAGGCGAAAGCTCATAAGCTGTTCGTGATGCCTGCAATGCGTCTGCATATTTTCCGCTGTGGATGTAATTATAAGCCAGGTTAAACAGTGCCTCCACCTTCGTTTCCACAGCGTTCGGGCTCAAAGCCAATGCCTGTTTCCATAAATCGACGGCTTCCTCGAATCGGCCAAGTTCACCGGCCTGAACAGCAAGTTCACGCAGAGATGAGTAATCTCTGCCATCATGTTCTTTCAGTTTCTTTCTTCCCAGCTCGTAATATTCCTGGCCCTTGGAAAGCAGTTTGTCTTGATCCAGCCTGCCGTAATGATGCACGGGGACATCGCACTTTTTTATGGGAATGTTCAGTTTGCGGATCGACGATTCCAGAAGCTCATGAACCGGATTTTCAAACCGGATCAGCTTGTTGTTCTTGAACAGACGAACTTTACTGCTTCCAAACCATCCTGCACCCTTCTCTTCACGAGGATAGGTTCCGCTGTTTTCCATCCATCCCGCTGTTCCGGCTTTTTCCAGGTAGTTCCGGGTGACAATAGCGTAAGCAACAAGCTGCTTCTCTCCCCTGTCGATTGCCTGCAGAAGCAAGGGATGATCGCTTGCGGAAATAACTTCATCGGCATCAAGGACGAGAATCCAGTCGCCGGTTGCCTGCTCCAAAGACTGATTCCTTGCTGCGGAGAAATCTCCCGTCCACGTGAAATCGGTTACTTTTGCACCAAAGATCATTGCGATGTCTTTGGTTTTATCCGTAGATCCCGTATCGACGATGATGATCTCGTCTGCAATATCCCGTATGCTTTTCAGACAGTTGGCCAAGTGCTGTTCTTCATTCTTTACAATCATGCAAACAGACAGAGACTTTTTTCTGGAGTCTTTTTTAATTTCAAGCGGTCCAATCTTTTCCCGGACATTCAATGCCGCGTTCAGCGTTCCTTCGTCTACTCCGAACAAAACAAGAGCATCTTCGATTTTAATGATCGCTTCAGTGAAATTGCCCTGCTGAATAAGAATATCTATGTATAAGAAATAAAGATTTTTATTATCGGGGTATAATTTTATTGCATCCTGAAAATCGACCCGGGCATCAGCGAACGCGCCCAGAGAAGATATCACTGAATAATAAATCGATTGGACATCCGGGATGAAGGGAGACAGTTGAAAACCTTTTTTTAATTGAGAAAGCGCCTCGTCTTTTTTATCAATTCCCCAGTAAAGAACACCAAGATTGACATAAGCTTCTCCGTACCCCGGATCGGCGGCTATTGCCTTCTTAAAATGAATTTCCGCTTTTTCCTTCTCCTCTTTTTTAAATGCTAAAATGCCCAGCAAATTGAGCGCCGGCTGGTAGTTTTGATTCAATGATAGCATTGCTTCGGCATGCTGGGCCGCAAGATCATCCATTCCTAAACCTTCCTGGCAGTAGCCCGCGTATTCCAGCCCTTTTAAATCCTTTCTTGCTGCTTCCGGTATGGACGTGATCACATCATTTGCTTCGGCAAACTTTTTAGATTCAATGAAAAACCGAAGCATCTCGTAATAAATGCACAGCTCGTTCGGTGAATATTTCAGTCCGTTGACAAGGGTTTCCAAGGCCTTATTCAGATTCCCCTTCTGATAAAGAATATCTGCAAATTCAGTGGTTTTCAAAGCCGCGAGCTTTTTACCTTCCGGGCTGGCAATGCTGAGAGTCCACTTTTTATCAATAATTTTCCGATTATCGGATATTGATGCGCTATAATTGATTTTGTTTCCAATAAAGCTCCGGCTTCCGAAATGGTGGATGAAAACATCTCCGGCGATATAGTTTCTGTATCCTTCTAGGGCGGCCCGTACACAAAGATCATCATCTTCAAAATTGCCCGTTCCAAAGCTCTCATCCAGCATGCCGATCTGTTCGGCCAGCGCGCGTTTAAAGAGCATGCAAAATCCGACAATCCGTCTCAGGGGAATTCTACGATGGGCGTATTGTCTTCTGAATTTTACGGCGTACTTGTCCAGGTTGTCCACAGAAAGGTATTCTCTGGAGACGTTCTGTTGAAGTCCACTGATATTGTTGGTCATGGGACCGACGATGCCTGCATCAAGTGCGTATGTAAGACAATCGATCAGCCCCGAAAGCCAGCCGTCCGCTACAACGGTGTCGTTATTCAAAAGTAAAATGTATTCACCCCGGGACGCCTCAATGCCCTGATTACAACCTTTGGCAAAGCCCAAATTCTCTTTATTTTCAATGAGTGTGTATTTTTTATTTTCCCTCACTTGCGTTTTCAACCATTGCACGGTTTTGTCCGTGGAACCGTTATCAATGAAGATAATTTCGTGATTTTCCGGAGTATGTTTGCTGATACTTTTTACACACTTTTTTGTATATTCGAGCTGATTAAAGGTTAATATTACGATAGATGTCAGCTGCGCAACGGGTTCCATGTGCAAAAATTGCGGCTTTAAGGCGTTTTTTCGTAGATCCGGATGTATAACAGACGCTTCGTTGTATTCTACTTTGATGGAAGGTTTTCGGGCGATAAGAATGTATTGATATGTATATAAGTCCAGAAGTTCCTTTTTCGTCAGTTTGCTTATTTCCAGGTTTCCTTCCCTGTAAGTGTTATCTGATTCCAGCATCGTGGGCAGATTGAGAGATGGAAGGACCACATGGTCGATGCTTCTAATGATTAATCCTGCACCGGTGAACATTTTTTGAGCTTCAGCAATCGTGAAGAAGCGCAGATGTGTGGCATCCAGTATGCCGGCATCCTGATATTGCCACTTACCATTTACCAGATCCCTGACAATGTCTATGTTCTGGACGTTGGGTATGGAGGCAACAACGTAACCGCCGGGTCTGAGATAATAGGTAAGCTCGGCAAGAACATCCCACGGGTTGTAAAGATGTTCCAGAACGTCCAGAGCCAGCAACAAATCAAAGTCGCCGGGTTTTAAGCCATGTTCAGAAGCCAGATCGGTTTTCTCGATATCGGCAATTATAACTTTGTCGAGATGGTTTTTAGCAATGTCGGCCGCTTCCGGTGAAATTTCAATTCCAACATATTCTTGAACCGGCACACGTTCTTTCAGATTCTTTCCGGTAGCACCGCCTGCACATCCAAGTTCCAGCACCTTTTTGGCGGGAATATTGTTTTTAACAAGGATGTCAATAACTTCGTGTCTTGCGAATCCATAATAAGAATTCTGTTTGTTTTGTTTTAGAGGATTATTATGGTTAATGACATGAGAACTTCTTTTTGCTTTTGTTTTGTGTCTTGTCAGATCACTTTGGTTTTCCTTTTTGTATAATATACAGAAAGTATCGCCCCATTGATCACTGCCGTCCGTAAATCCTGATTTTCCCCAGGCTGTTTTCGATTCTATCACTTCAAGATTCGCCCATTTTGCCAGAGCGCGGAACGCGTCGGGGTAATAACGCCAGCAGTCCACCGGATATTTGTGTTCGGGTCCGCGGGAAGGAGCGACAATGCAGGCGAGACCGTTTTTTTTCAGGACACGGCTTATTTCCTCGATAATCAACCAGGGATATTCAATGTGCTCAAAAGCCTGGCCGGACACAATGACATCGAAGGATTGATCAGGTAATTTCGTCCAGTGATAAGGATCAGAGGGGACGTAATCAACATTAGGGCCGGGATTGACGTCAAGTCCCGTGTAAGAGTATTTTTCTGGATCCGCAAATATTTCCCTGTAGGTGCCGTTGACACCGTAACTGCCTACATCCAGAATGCGAATCTGACGGTCTGAAAAATTCTTTTCAACAAGTTTCCGGAAGCGCAAAATGATGTGAAAGGAACTTTGATGCATATGAAATTCACCTTATCTTTGGGGGTTGTCAGTCAATGTCTTTTTATCCTGAACTGCAAGGGTTGCTTCCGTATCCGTTGATGCGTTAACCCTGACCCATTGCCGGGTTTTCATGTTGAATATCTTGATGATCTTTGCAGGATTTCCAACAGCGACGCAGTAGTCGGGGATATCTTTGGTAACGACGGCATTCGCACCGATTACGCAGTGCCTTCCGATGGAAACATTGCCCATGATGACGGTGTTGATACCGATCCATGATTCATCTCCTATCGAAATGCGATCTGTCTTGGTTGTAATGCCCTGATGCATAATGGGAATTGTTATATTTTGATATTCATGATGGGTATCGGCAATAAAAACATTCGGCGCCAGCAGAACAAACCGCCCGATGTAAATTTTGTTGGCAGCGGAAAGCGTACATCTTCGACCGATATTTGTACCTTCATTGATTACAATCATCGGACCCGGTACGGGGTTTTGAAATGCAA
This sequence comes from Smithellaceae bacterium, assembly GCA_963682015.1. Taxonomy (GTDB): domain Bacteria; phylum Desulfobacterota; class Syntrophia; order Syntrophales; family Smithellaceae; genus UBA8904. The sequence continues at coordinate 2,571,793 of OY820932.1, forward strand.
TATTCAGCCAGCAGTCTCTTTGAATCACGACGTCTTTGCCGATCTGCATTCGGTCAATGCCACGAATGTCGCATGATGGATCAATTCTGGGATTTCCGAAAGTCGGAGAAGAGGAAGGTACCGCGGTATTCCCTTCTGCCGATGGAGCTGATTTCGTTTTTTTAATCAAATCCAGATATTTTTCTATATCCTGGTCATTCATCTTTTTCAGCTCCTCCGCCGATTGGCGGCTCTCAGTAAAATGGACTTAAACTTTGAAAAGACTGCTATTTGTTAATATTAATCCGGTAAATCCCTGTTGCAAAATAAATGCCATTAAATTTCATAACAAGTATTGAGATAAATACTTGATTATTTGGTATTATATTTATGCCCACATCATGATTTAATGCTAAAAGTCAATAAATTGACGAAAGGCGGTTTTTGAATCTAATGGATTGTCAAAAAAACATCGCTTTGCTGATGGTCTTTTACAGATTTACTTGACTTTAGCCTGATGGGAAGAAGTGCTTACATCCCTGCAATCTTCAGGAAGAAAGTTATGACGAATGATTTCCATCTCGTCATCATTTGTAATGAAATATTAATAGCACTGGATTCGACGCTGGTATCTGGTTAACAGGCAGCAGAGAACGGTCTCGTAACCATCAGGTTCTTCAAACCGTTCCCTGCAAAATGAAATTATTTCTTCTTTTTCGCTTTGCTCAGCAGATCTCCCAAGGTGCCCATGGTCTTGGGTGCTTTGGGCATGTAGCTTTTGTAATCGTCAGCTTCTCCCGGTCCACCTTTACTTTCTTCACCGGTTTCTACGAGGGAAAGCGAGATTTTTTTATTTTCGCGGTCGATTTTTTCAATCTTTACGTCAATTTCACGGTCCTTGGAAAGAACGTCCTGAGCATGCTTGATTTTTTTCCCTTTACCCAGTTTTGAAATATGTAAAAGTCCGTCCACACCTGCTTCCAGTGTCACGAACGCGCCGAAATCCGTAAGCCGCGATACCTTGCCTTTATGGATGCTCCCTTCAATGTACTTGCGGATAACGTCATTCCATGGATCAGGAAGCGTGTTTTTGAAAGACAGGGTTACGCGGTCGCTGTCCCAGTCCAGATTAATGATGACCGCTTCAACATGATCACCCGGCTTGTAAAGTGATCGCGTGTCCTCTACACGGCCCCAGGTCATTTCCGAAACCGGAAGAAGCGCCTGGATGCCGCCGATATCGATAAACGCTCCGAAATCACGCACGGATGTAACGACGCCCTGCACGGTCATGCCCTTCTGCAAGGAATCTTTCAGAGCGGATTTTCTCTCTTGTTCGATTTTCTCCAGAAGAGGCCGGCGGGAAAGAATGATCTTACGGCCGTTTTCTCCATATTCAATAACAATAAAATCAAATTTTTTACCGACATAATCCACTGCATTGTCAATTTTTCGTCTATCCATCTGGGAGAAAGGACAAAAACCGCTGGCACTGGCGCTGATTTTAACGGAAAAACCGCCTTTCACTTCCTTTTCTACAGTCGCTTCCAGGGGAATTGCGTTTTGATAGGCGTTAACCAGAAATTCATCAACACTTTTTTTCGCAAGGAGTTTGGTTGTAAAGAGTTTTTCGCTGTGACGCGATGAAAGGAAATAGCAGGTGATTGTGTCGCCTTCCTTTACCATCAGTTCGCTTGCATCGTTGAGGAATTCCTTTTTGTCAATATAGCCTTCGCTTTTCGCTCCCAGATCAACGAAAACCCATTCCGGAGAAATTTTAACGATGATTGCCTCCACTTTTTCTCCAACAGAATAACGTTTGGGGGTGGCATATGATTCCTCAAACATTTCGGCAAAAGTTTTTGTGTCGTCCATAATCTATGTCCTTTATTTTTGATTTTTTGAGTGAGACTTCCGTGTACAAGCCTTCTTAGGAATGGCGAAAATTTTCCTGCTGTGGGGGGCCTACCTAATCAATGGATTTTTTATTTTCTCGTCTATCCAATATCATGAAAAGGTCTTTTTGTCCTTCATAAATTTGCCCCAATAGGAGAACGCTTATATACTTGGGAAATAACTCCGAGTAAAACGATTAATATGTATCATGCAATATCATCTAAATGTCTAATGATTTAATGAGCTTATGTGCTTTGAAATCTCTCGTGGCGGCAGCGGGCTTCCATATGAAATCATTAATCTGGTTCCCATTGCCAAAAAACTTCAGGAGCTGGGTATCGGATAGATTATCGGGAAAATATCGGCGAGCCTGTGCAAAAAGGCGCAGCATTCCTGGCTGGATGAAAGAATTACTAGTTGATATCATTAAAGTATGCAGGTTCGCCTACCAAAGTGTCGAATTCAATAAACGGTTTGTTTACTACCTGCTGGCATCAACAGGCATTTGCGTAGTCCCGCTCCCCTCTTTTTTTCGTCGCTCCTGGGTAAGGATGTTGACGAATTCGAATATGTCGTCAAAACGCTGGCGGCAAAAATTACGGAATACATTCATTCGAGCAAATAAATTTATTCAGTTTATTTAAGATTAAAGCAATTTTTTCCGAAATATGTGCTGAAGGCTTTTTCATATAAAACTCACACCAAACCTTGCCGCATTGGTGTGTCCTGTTCATATATTTCTAAAGGGTGGTATACAGCTAACCGGTTGCGGCTTGTATGCCAAATTTGTAAATCCGTTCCTGTAGCTCATAACTCTTCCATCGGCTCCCGGACATTTTAATTTGATTGTAAGTGTTCATTTTGTTGCTGAAGATCATAACTGATGACCGTCTGTGTCAAAAAAAGATAGGGAGGCTCTGCTATGAGGGATTTTTTCAATAATTTGAAATTAGGAAAAAAGATGCTCCTGTCGCCACTGATCGTCTTTCTTTTTCTCATTATCCTGGCCGGCGGAACGTTCTTCAGTTTCTGGACGCTGAAAAATGCTGTTGATGATATATATAACAGTCGTTTTCAGGAATATCAAAACAGTTCCAAAATAGCCCAGGATGTATCCAATGTCAACGGCACGATTTATAAGATTTTTAATATGATGAACTGGATGCAGGACCCGCAGGAGATTGCCTCCATGAATAAAAAAGTGGGAGAAACCATGGAGCAGGACATTGATCTGATTAAAAAGACGATGGCTTCCGGCAGATTGGGCTCCGACGAAAAAAAATTATATGAAGCGGTGCTGGCAAATCTGCAGGAATACCGGAAAGCCTCTTTAAAACTTCTGGAACTGGCTTCCAGCGATTCCACATCATCTTTTCAAACCGTGTCCGCCGGTATGGAAGTGGACAAAAAATATTCGATCCTGCACAAAAATCTTTCCGAGCTTCTGGGTTATGAGAAAAAGCTGGGGAAAGATACCTATGATTCATCCGTATCCACTTTCTATGCTACATTTGTCGTGTTTGTAGTCGTCTTTATCATTGCGGTTGTGCTGTCATACATCGTAACGATCGGTATTACGAGGCTGATTTTAACCCCCATCAAAGAAACCATAGCCGTTCTGAGGCGACTGGCGGAAGGTGATCTTACACAAAATATCGAGATGGAATCCAACGATGAAATCGGTGATTTGATCGACTCCGTAAACACCGTGAGCACCAAGATGAATAAAGCTGTGGGTCATGCCCTGGAAGTATCGGAAGTTTTGACGGATTCATCCTCTAAAGAGGCGGCATCCATCGAGGAAACTTCTGCTTCGCTTGAGGAAATTGCTTCAATGATCAAGCAAAACGCGAGCAACACCAGTGAAGCCAATCAACTGATGCTTTCGGCAAGGGGGTCTATTCAAAAAGCAAATGAAGCCATGCAGAAATTAAACGAATCGATGAAGGAAATCAACAAAGCCAGCGAGCAGACGCAGAAGATCGTGAAGAGCATTGATGAAATTGCCTTTCAAACCAACCTACTGGCTCTGAATGCGTCTGTGGAAGCGGCCCGCGCGGGAGAAGCCGGGGCGGGCTTTGCCGTTGTTGCCGGTGAAGTCCGGAATCTGGCCATGCGGGCGACAGAATCGGCGCATAACTCTTCGAACCTGATTCAGGATATTGTCAGCAAATTGAAAAATGGCGAAACCCTGGTCCGGTTGACAAGCGATTCGTTTGAAGAGGTCAAAACCAGTTCGGATAAAGTTGTCGAACTGATGGAAAATATATCGGCTGCATCTCAGGAGCAGTCTCGTGGAATTGATCAGGTGAATGTTGCAATCGCCGAGATGAATGCTGAAACGCAGAAGAATGCGGAGAACGCAGAGAGTTTATCGGGAATTATGTCCATGTTTCAAACTGCTCAGGTGGCTTTGAATTCGTGATGCTGGTCGTTTCATAAAAAGATTTTGAGCATCGGATCAGGTTAGCGAAAGGAATAAAAGTCATCAGAAAGATTTGAAAATGAAAGCCCCGAAACCGTCCGGGTTCCGGGGCTTTTTTCTGGGATTTATTAAGTAGCAGATTTTAGTAACGGCCACCGCGGTTTCCGCCGCCGCGGTTATCCCGACGGAATCCACCGCCGCCGCGGTTTCCGCCGCCGCCACGATTTCCGCCACCGCCGAATTCTTTCTTCGGTCTGGCTTCGTTGACCGTGATAGCTTTGCCGTCCAGCGTGCCGCCGTTAAATTTCTGGATGGCCGCAGTTGCTCCTTCCTCGGTCTTCATTTCGACAAAACCGAATCCCTTGGAGTGACCGGTAAATTTGTCTGTGATGACGTTTGCGGACGCAACTTCTCCCGCTTCTGAAAAGTTGGCCTTCAGGTCATCGCTCGTGATCTTTGAAGACAGATTGCCGACATATAAATTCTTGTTCATTTAAATCCCCTTTCCTGGCTATGCCGTACCCGGCATGCGTCAAACCTTCATTCCCCCGATGGGGTTTTACAAAGCATCATCATCACTCCCGTCTTACTCCGGATTGAGAAAGAAGGTTGAAGGGAGGGGCTTAAATGCCTCACCTGCCGGACAGATATTTTCTGCCGTTTTATCGACGGCGCCTGCGATGAACTCTGTCGCCGCACGGGCGGTATAAAAAACCAACAGGACGAAAAGCGGTTCCTGTGGTTGTTACTCTGGGGTCATGATTTGAAAACTACCCGTGTTCTGAAATAGCTTATTCAATGCTAATAATACGGCCATAATACAGGAAGATAGTCAAGTGTTATTTGTTTACAGGCTATTTTGGAATAATTCATGCTTATTTGAAAATCCTTACTGTAATAATCGCAAAAATTTTGCGGTTGGATCATTAACAGGCTGTTGCCCAAATAAGTTTTGCAAAGATAATAAAGTACGATTATAAAACTGACAACACATTTTGGAGAGCAACAACCATGATGGGTTTTCAGAAGGATTTACAGCCAAAGCTATTTTATCATTCGATCAACCTCGATGAACGCATTCCATCCAACCACATTTTGAGAAAAATGCGCAACCAGATTGATTTTGATTTTATCTATAAGGAAGTCAAAGACCTGTATGGAGGGAATGGCAATGTATCCGTTCCACCTCCGGCGATTCTTAAGATGATGTTGCTTTTGATTTTATACAATGTACGGTCTGAACGGGAACTGATGAATACCCTGCCGATGCGGTTGGACTGGTTGTGGTTTTTGGACTACGATCTGGACAGTGAAGTTCCGAACCATAGTGTTTTAAGTAAGGCACGTAACCGTTGGGGCGTTGAGGCTTTCCAGCGCTTCTTTGAGAGAATTGTTTGGCAATGTGTTAAAGCGGGCCTGGTGGATGGTTCCAAGCTTTTTATGGATTCCAGTCTTGTTCAGGCCGATGCTTCCAACAACTCTGTTATCAAGATCAATAAAGAAGCATTAAGTGTGCATCTGGTCAAAGGATTTAACGAACTGGAATCTCGATTGGAAGAAAAAGAGATGCCAGACGCTAACCAGGGAACGAAGACAGGTCCTACCAATAAGAGTTATCACTCTACCACTGATCCGGACGCATCTGTGACCAGACAGGGGAGAGGTAGCAGGAACCTTCGATATAAAGCTCATCGCAGTGTTGATGTTAAGACTGAAGTCATTACGGCTACAGAGGTCACACCGGGAGAAGTTAATGAAGCCCATTTGTTAACAACTCTTTTGGCCATGCATCAAGATAATACACAGGCAACAGCGGAAACAGTTGTTGCGGATATGAAATATGGGATTGCCAATAATTATCTTGCCTGCTGTGATCTGGGAGTAAAGGCTCATATTCCTGATCTGAAAAAAAGTCATAACGACTTTCAAGACATTTTTCACGAAGAGGATTTCCAGTATCAACCAGAAACGGATACTTACTTGTGTCCTGCCGGTAATTATTTAAAGAAAAGCAGCTACAAAGCCAATCGGGATGTTTATGAATACAGGTGTTCAAGCAAGGTTTGTCGGAACTGTTCATTGGTCACTCAGTGCACAAAGTCAAAAAATAGCCGGACACTTCACCGTCATCGACGGCAGGAAGATTTAGACAAAATGCGAAACGCCGCTCAATCTCAAATGGCCAAGCAAGACATCCGTACCCGTCAGCATCTGATGGAACGGTCGTTTGCCAGGGCGACAAGATATGGATTCAAGCGGGCGCGTTGGCGAATGCTTTGGCGTGTTCAGATTCAAGAGTATCTCACTGCCGCCATACAAAACATTATGGTGCTTCTGTCTCATGGGAAAGAACGCAGACTGGCGAAAGGATTTGAATCCCCCTTTACCGAAAAGCTGCTTTCATGCTCGGGTTTGTTGTTTTCCATTATTCGAAAGGCTATTGATAGCCTTGGAAGAAAGCTATTCTTCCCCCGTATGCGGCTATGGACATCGTAGATCATAAAGCCGTAAAAAAGTGATTTGGGCAACAGCCCGATTAAAGATGAACCGTTGTACGCATTAAGGAGGAAACTATGTTTGATCAAATGCTGACAAAGGAGCAGATCAAAATCCGCGATGAAGTGCGTGACTTTGTGAAAGGAATTCCGCGCCGGATGATTCTGGATATGGATACGGATACAATTAAATTTCCGAAAGAATTTTTGCGCGAAGCCGCCGAGAGAAATCTGATGGGCTGTCGCTATCCAAAGAAATGGGGCGGACGGGATATGGATTGGGTGACGACCTGTATGGTAATGGAAGAGATTGGTGTCATCGGTTACAAATTCGCCTGCGTCTTTGGAGTGGGAGCGGAGTTGGTTTGCGACGCGATCATCCTGCATGAAACAGACGAACAAAAGTGAAAGTATGTCAAACCTCTATTGCGCGGGGATCTGTTTGCCGCAGAATGTTTGATTGAGCCGCTTGGGGTATCGGATTTTTTCGGGGCGACAACCAAAGCTGTAGATTGCGGAGATTACTATCTGCTTAACGGTCAGAAGCGCTTTATTGTAGGAGGTGAAGGCGCCGACTTTTTCCTGGTCTATGCGCGGACCAATCCGGAAGCCAAACCGCAGGATTCCATCACCTGTTTTATTGTAGACCGGACGGAAGGTGTTGAAGTCAAATATCTGTATGGGCTGATGGGTTGCCGGGGAGGTGGCACGGCCCGCCTGATATTTAAAGATGTTAAAGTTCCCAAAAGTAATGTGTTCGGCAATGTCCAGGGGGCTCACGCCGTTTTCAATACCATGATGATCGCGGAACGTCTGGGGACGGCTGCAATGACTATTGGAGCGGCGCGGCCGGCGTTGGAGGTTGCGACGAATTATACATCGCGACGTAAGGCGTTTGGCCAGGTCATCAACACATTTGAAGGAGTAAGCTTTCAGATTGCCGAGGCTTTTATGCTTCTGGATGCTGCCCGGGCGATGGCTTATGCAACCGCCTGAGCGGTTGATACAAAGGCTGATATGAATTTTATTCGCCGAATGGTTTCCGAAAGCAAAAAATTCATAACGGAATGCTGTCGGAACGTGGTTCACGATTCCATGCAGGTAATGCGGCATTGGTTTCACAAGTGTTTTTCCAGTTGAACGTATCTATCTCGATGTTCGTCTGGCATCAATCTTGACCGGCACCAGTGAAGTAATGTCAATGATTAAGGCGCATGAATGGTATCGGAAATATCTGAAGGAAAAAGCAAAGCAAAAAACCTGTGATTGCGAAATGGACTGTCCCGAGGCCTATGATTACGAGAAAATATATAATGATGAGGATATGTGGTCGAAAGGCTGGTGATTGCCGGCTTCATGGAATTCCCGGATGAAGATACTTTTCAATCGGTGAAAATATCAGCTTTATTCCGGCAAAACCATACTGGAAGTTATCGATAGGTCTAAATCATCCGGCCGGTGGAAGATCCCAAGGTGTCCGGGCAAGGTTTTGCAACTTACCGTCCTGTGGGTCATGTGATGCTAATGTTACGATTTTAAAATAATAATTTCATGATCTCGAAAGCACCCGGCAAAGTATCTCCAAGGGTGTCCTCTTTTCTAAATATTTCTTGACAGGATGGTCGGATTAGGGTAGGGGAATCCCCAGAATATTTTGACTTGCGGTCAAACAATGACCTTGGGCTCATAAGTCAGTGAGATTCGACACTTTGGACGCTTTGACAAAGTGGTGCCCCGTCAAAAAGAGAGAAACAGGGGCAAGTTGTTAATTCTTTTATGAAAAAGCGACGCAAGCGAGCTTTCCAGAGCGCTTTGCGGCTTAAGGTAAAAAGAATCTTTTTTGTGTTCACAGTTGGCGGTGCACACCCCTTCTCCAGTGAGTTGTCCGACTCATTGCGCACCTTAAGCATACCGGAAATTCTCGCGTCGCTGGTTTTACTCCCGGAATGAAAAGCACCTCGTTTTATGGCGAAACGTTGGGTAAACGTTGAAGTAAATACAAAACTTTAAACTAGGAGGAATAGTTAACATGGCGGATGCAAAAGTTCAATTAAAGGAGATATATCCGATTCCCGAAGCGGCAAAGAAGAAAGCCTGGGTAAGCGGGAGAGAAGCTTATGACAAAATGTGGAAACGTTCCGTAGCGGAACCGGAAGCATTCTGGGCGGAAATTGGCGAACAACAGGTAACCTGGTTCAAAAAATGGGACAAAGTCATGGATTATAATTTCGACATTAAAAAGGGCCCCATTTACGTGAAGTTTTTCGAAGGTGGAAAACTGAACGTATCCTACAACTGCCTGGACCGTCACCTGGAAAAACGCGCCAATCAGGTTGCTATTCAGTGGGAAGGCAACGAACCCGGTGAAGAAAGAGCCATTACTTATAAACAGCTTCATGAAGAAGTCTGCAAATTCGCCAATGTTCTGAAGGCTCAGGGCGTCCAGAAGGGCGACCGTGTATGTCTTTACATGCCGATGGTTCCCGAACTGGGCATCGCCGCTCTGGCCTGCTCGCGCATCGGCGCCGTTCATTGTATCGTTTTCGGCGGATTCAGTGCCGACGCGCTCAGAGACAGAATTGTCAACGGCGAAGCGAAAGTTCTGGTTGTCTGCGACGGTACCTTCCGTGGTAACAAGGCTGTTCCCCAGAAAGCCACGGCTGACGAAGCCATGCCCTCCTGCCCGTCGATCAAATCCGTCATCGTTGTCAATAGAGTCGGCGACAAGATCAAGTGCGAAATGACCCCCGGCCGCGACAAATGGTATCATGAAGAAATGGCGAAAGCCTCCGCAGTGTGCGAACCGGAATGGATGGATGCCGAAGATCCTCTGTTCATCCTCTATACGTCAGGTTCGACCGGACAGCCCAAAGGCGTTATGCACACCACAGGCGGCTACCTGGTCTATGGTTCCTTCACCCACAAGATCGTTTTCGATTATCATGAAGGCGATATGTACTGGTGTACAGCCGACCTGGGCTGGGTCACGGGCCACACCTACATTCTGTACGGGCCTCTGTGCAACGGCGCTACCTCTGTCATGTTTGAAGGCGTTCCGAACTACCCAACCTACAGCCGTTTCTGGCAGGTTGTTGAAAAATACAAAGTCAACATTTTCTACACCGCTCCGACCGCTATCCGCGCCATCGCGAAAGAAGGCGACGATTTCGTGAAGAAGTGCGACATCTCTTCGCTACGTACGCTCGGCACCGTCGGTGAACCGATCAACCCCGAAGCCTGGAACTGGTATTTCAACCTGATCGGCCGCGGCGAATGCCCGATCGTGGATACCTGGTGGCAGACTGAAACCGGCGGTATCCTGATCACGCCGCTGCCCGGCGCCATTGACATCAAACCCGGTATGGCGACCCTGCCCTTCTTCGGCGTACAGCCCGTCCTGGTTGATGACGAAGGCAAAGAATTCACGGACACGGTCGCCAGCGGCGCCCTGTGCATCAAAGTTCCCTGGCCCGGCATCATGAGAGGCGTCTTTGGCGATCCCAAGCGTTTCCAGGAAACCTACTTCGAACAGTTCCCCGGCTACTATGTAACCGGTGACGGCTGCCGCCGTGACAAAGATGGTTACTATCAGATCACCGGCCGTATCGACGACGTGATCAACGTGTCGGGTCACCGCATGGGCACCGCCGAAGTGGAAAGCGCACTGGTTGCTCACAAGGCTGTTGCGGAAGCCGCCGTTGTCGGCATGCCGCACGACATCAAAGGTCAGGGCATTTACGCTTATGTGACGCTGAAGACCGGCATAGAAAAAACAGATGCTCTGAAGAAAGAATTGATCGCGCATGTCCGCGTGGTTATTGGACCCATCGCAACACCCGACAAGATTCAATGGGCCGATGGTCTTCCCAAGACCCGCAGCGGCAAGATCATGAGAAGAATTTTGAAGAAAGTCGCTGCCAATGATGTCAGCAACCTGGGTGATACCAGCACGCTGGCCGATCCGTCGGTGGTTGACGACATCGTCAAAAACAGACTGTAGTATCAATGCCCGGTTCTCTCCGAGAGAATCGGGCATTTTAATGAAATGGTAGAAGAGAGTAAATTTTAAATGCACGTATCGCTCATCTGAGGCGACGTGCAGGAGAAGGAGGTTTTTGACAGTGAATATTATTGCATGCGTGAAGCAAGTGCCGGACACCGAAGCACAGATCAAAGTCAAAGCTGACGGATCAGGCATCGAAGAAGGCCAGATCAAATGGGTTATGAATCCCTATGATGAATTTGGCGTAGAAGAAGCTCTGAAACTGAAAGAAAAGAACGGCGGTGACGTCACGATTATTTCCGTCGGTCCCGCAAGAGCGATGGAAACCATCCGTACCGCTCTCGCCATGGGTGCAGACAAGGGCGTGCATATTTGCGATCCGGCTTTTGATAATGCCGATGCATTTGTCGTAGCCAACGCTATGGCGGCCGTCATTAAGACCCTGCCGCACGACATTATTTTCTGCGGTCAGCGCGCAATTGATGACGACGCAGGCCAGGTTGGCGCAATGCTGGCGGAAGCCCTTGGAATTCCGCAGTTGACGCTGGTGACCAAACTGGAATTCGCCGGTTCGTCGGTCAAAGTTATCCGTCCGATCGAAGGTGCGCAGCTGTCGATTGAAACGGCTCTGCCCTGTGTCGTTACGGCTCAGAAAGGTCTCAACGAACCCCGTTACGCTTCTCTGCCCGGCATTATGAAGGCTAAGAAGAAACCGGTTGATGTGAAAAACGCCGCCGCTCTCGGTGTAGCCACCGACGCGAAAGCAAAAGTAGCCAAAACCATTCCACCTCCGGCTAGACCTCCTGGAAAGATTGTCTGCGGAGATGAGCCCGCGCAGAAGGCGGCTGAACTTGGCCGGTTACTCAGAGAAGAAGCAAAAGCTATTTAATTGAAAGCGGAGGAATGAAAAATGGCAAAAGGAGTCATGATAGTAGCAGAACAGCGGGATGGCGCCCTGCGAAAGATCAGCCTGGAACTGGCCTCGACAGCTCGCAAGCTGGCCGATCAGACCGGCGATGAAGTCAGCGCAATTCTGCTTGGTTCAGGTATAGAAGGATTGGCCGCTGAACTCGGCAAATACGGTGTTGATAAAGTATTCGTCGGCGACAATGCCGGTTTAGAACCTTATGTGACGGAAGCGCACGCCGCTGTGGCCGCTAAAGTCATCAAAGACAATGATCCGGCGATCGTTCTGTTTGGTGCGTCGGTTCAGGGCAAGGATCTGTCTGCCCGTGTGGCCGCGAAACTGGCTACGGGTCTGGCGACGGATTGTACAGATGTGAAACTGGACGGCGGAAAATTGGTTGCGACCCGCCCGATGTATGCAGGCAAGTGTTTCGGTGAAGTGGTGGTTAATGCTACCCCGCAGGTCGCTTCTCTGCGTCCTAATGTGTTCCCGGCGGCTGAAAATGCGAAGGCCGGTGCCGTGACTAAAGTGGATGCGGCTGTTGACGCCCAGAAAAGCAAAGTTCTGGAAGTGCAGAAAGACACGAGCGGCAAAGTCGATTTGACGGAAGCCAACGTGATCGTTTCCGGTGGTCGCGGTATGAAGGGACCGGATGAATTCAAGATTCTGGAAGAACTGGCTGACGTGCTCAAAGGTACGGTTGGTGCCTCCCGTGCGGCAGTTGATGCCGGCTGGCGTCCTCAGAAAGATCAGGTCGGTCAAACCGGTAAGGTTGTTTCTCCGAACCTGTACATCGCCTGTGGTATTTCCGGTGCGATTCAGCATCTGGCCGGTATGAGTTCGTCCAAATGCATCGTAGCCATCAACAAAGATGCGGAAGCCCCGATCTTCACGAAAGCGGACTACGGAGTGGTGGATGACCTGTTCAAGGTTGTTCCCGAGTTGACAGCTGTTTGCAAGAAGCTGGTTGCATAGTTAATAATGAGGTCTTTATCCAGGCAAACCTGGATAAAGACCTCACCTCATACAATCGGTTATAACTAAAAAAAGTACTTAGCCCTCAATATTTTCGGAGGATCAATGGAACACGCAAGCCCAATAGGAATAGGAAACGAAGGTCGCGAAGTTTTTTGGAACGCGCAACATTTTGAACCAATACTCTTTTTGCTGACGGCTGTTGCCGTAGCAATTATGGCTTTTGGCATCTACAGACGTTGGCTCATGTGGAAAGCCATGGGCAAGCCGGAAATGCGCCTGGAGAACATGGGAGAAAGAGTCAAGACGATGCTGGCAGAAATTTTCCTGCAAAAGAAAGTCTTAAAAGATCCTTATCCCGGCATCATGCACGCTATGATCTTTTTTGGCTTTTTTGTTTTGATTTTCGGCGCTGCTTTTGACGCCGGCGAATTCCATGTTACGGAACCTTTGTTCAACTGGTCATTCCTGCGTGGAAACTTTTATCTTGGTTTCTCATTCCTGATGGACTTGTTTGGATTGTTTGTTCTGGTCGGGGTTATCCTTGCGCTCGACCGCCGGTTTGTCAAGAAACCGGACCGCCTGGGGTATAAAGGCGAAGTGGACAACAAGCCCGATGACGTGATTGTTCTTATATTGATTGCCTGCATTATCATCACCGGCTTCCTTATTGAATCGCTGCGTATTTATGTGACGAATCCTCCATGGGAATACTGGTCCTTTGTTGGCTGGCTCCTGTCTGCTACTTTCACCGGTGTCGCTCCGGATACGGCCAAAATCCTGCATAAAGTTATGTGGTGGACACATACGGTTTTTGCACTGGGGTTCATCGCCTATATTCCATATTCCAAGCTGGTGCACATTATTGTAACACCGGCCAACCATCTCCTGAAATCGTCCAAACCGACCGGTTACATTGAACCGATTCGCGACTTTGAAAACGCTGAGGCGTTTGGTGTTGGGAAACTGGAAGAGTTTACCTGGAAGCAGATTTTTGATTCCGAAGCCTGTATACGCTGTGGTCGCTGCCAGGACGGCTGTCCGGCTTATCTGACCGGCAAGCCTCTGTCTCCAAAAAAGATCGTTCAGGACATCAAGACGCACTGGCTGGAAAAATGCCCGGATCCACTGCTGGACAAGGTTAAACAAAAACTCGGACTTGCAGCAGCGCCTGCTGGAGGCGAAGGTGAGGCAGCCGCCCCGGCGGAAGAAGAAGCAACGGGAAAAGCGCTTGTTGGTGAGGTCATTGACCTGCATGAGCTGTGGTCCTGCACCAACTGTATGTACTGTATGGAACACTGCTCGGCATCAATTGAACATGTGCCCAAAATTATTGATATGCGTCGCTATAAAGTGTTGACGGAAGCCGATTTCTCGCCGGAATTGCAGCTGAGCTGCCGCAATATGGAGAATAACTCAAATCCGTGGGGCGTGGGAGCCCATATGCGCGGTGACTGGGCAAAAGAACTTGGCGTGAAAACGCTGGCTGAAGATCCCAATGTCGAGTATCTGTTCTATGTGGGCTGTTCCGGATCATTTGACGACCGCGGAAAGAAGATATCCATAGCCTTTGCCAAGATTCTTCAGGAAGCCGGTGTCAGCTTCGGCATCCTGGGCACGGAAGAAAGCTGCTGCGGCGATTCCGCGATGCGTTGCGGCAACGAATATCTCTTCCAGACGCTGGCTCAGGCCAATATTGATGTGATGAACGGGTATGGCGTGAAGAAAATTATCGCTATCTGTCCACACGGCTTTAACGCCCTGAAGAAAGATTACCCGAATTTCGGCGGTAATTTTGAAGTTTATCATCACACCGAAATCATTGCAAAACTGATTGGTGAGCGGAAAATCAAACTTAATCAGCCGCTTAAAGGGAATTTCGTCTATCACGATTCCTGTTTCCTGGGCCGCTACAACAATATCTACGATCAGCCCCGTCAGATTCTCAAAGCCATTCCCGGCATCAACGTTGTGGAAATGGAACGCAATCTCGACAAGAGTTTCTGCTGCGGTGCAGGCGGTGCGAGAATGTGGATGGAAGAAGATATCGGAGAACGTATTAACTTTGCCCGTACTCGTCAGGCCATTGAATCCAACGCAGATACAATTGCCGTCGGCTGTCCGTTCTGTCTGACCATGATGTCCGATGGTATCAAGGATCATCAGAAGGTCGAAACCATGCAGGCTTGGGATCTTGCTGAACTGGTAGTGAAGGCGATGGGCAAGGAAGAAGTCAAACCACCGGTTGATGCTTGCGCAGTCTAATGCGACAAGTTTAAATACAACCATTAATTACCAAAGAGCCCGATCTGCAAAGAAAGGGCTTTTTGGCTATTACAGGAGTTTTCATATGGAGTATCAGCATATTCTTTTTGATGTAACCGATGGTATTGCCCAAATTACCTTTAATCGTCCAAAAGTATTAAACGCGATGAGTTATGACGTCATGAGCGAGCTGTCCTGTGCGCTTTATGAATGTGACCAAAATGATGCCGTCAAAGCGCTGATCCTGACCGGCGCGGGCGAAAAAGCGTTTGTGGCCGGCGCGGACATTTCCCAGATGCAGAATTCCACGCCGGTTGAAATTATGAAGCTTATGGAGCTGGGACAGAACACGCTCCGCTTCCTGGAAACGATGGCAAAACCATCCATCGCCGCCATCAACGGATTTGCTCTTGGCGGGGGCACGGAAATCGCCTTGGCCTGTGATATCCGTATCGCATCAGAAAACGCTATGTTTGGTCAGCCGGAAATTCTTATCGGTATTTTACCCGGATGGGGCGGGACACAGCGGCTGCCCAGACTGGTCGGGATGGGTATTGCCAAGGAACTGATTCTCACCGGCGGGCAAATCAACGCGCAGCGGGCTTATGAAATCGGCCTGGTGAATAAAGTGGTGCCGTTGGCCAATTTGATGGAAGAGGCTCTTAAACTGGTTAAAAAATTTACAACACTGCCGGGCTTCGCTCTCAAAATGGCGAAAAATGCGATGAATTTCGGATATGATATGTCGTTGGAAGGCGGCGTTAAACTCGAGCTGTCCGCCATTTCTCAATGCTTCAGCACTCAGGACCAGAAAGAAGGGATGAAGGCGTTTCTCGAAAAAAGAAAACCAATGTTTGTGGGTAGATAGATAATCTTTTAGACTGTAGACTATTGGGTTAAATGATGCAGCACGTGAAAGTGCCGCTATCAATCAAAAAGACTGTAAGCCCTCCAAATAAACCCGACCGTATATCAGACGACAGCCTCTCAGTCTAAAAAAAGGAGATTCTTTAATGTCGTTGCATCTTGAAAAAATGAAAAACTTTTCCGGTAGAAAAGGTCCGTTGTTACTGATCATTATGGATGGAATAGGGCTGGGTAAAACGGATGAAACCAATGCCGTTTACCGGGCCAAGACCCCGAATCTCGATCAATTATTCAAATCAAATTTGTATACTCAGCTGAAGGCCCACGGCACAGCAGTTGGGCTACCGTCTGATGATGATATGGGAAACAGCGAGGTCGGACATAACGCTATGGGCGCCGGGCGGGTGTTCGAACAGGGAGCCCGCCTGGTTAATAAAGCTCTTAAAACGGGAGCAATTTTTCAAACGGACGTCTGGGAGAATATCGCCAGACGGTCCCTGAACGGGGGGACGGTCCACTTTATCGGGCTTTTGTCGGACGGAAATGTTCACTCGCATATTGAGCAACTGTTCATCATGATCGACAAATGCGCCGAGTTGAATTTCAAAAAAGTTCGAATTCATCCACTACTGGATGGCAGAGATGTAGGGGAGAGAACGGCGCTGGATTATGTCGGGCCGACTGAAGAAAAGCTGAAAAAAATATCCGATGATAAAGATCTGGATTACGCAATTGCTTCCGGCGGTGGGCGGATGAACGTGACCATGGACCGGTACAATTCCGACTGGAATATCGTCAAACGTGGCTGGGAAGCCCACGTGCTGGGGATCGGCAGGATGTTTCTTTCCGCATCGGATGCGGTAAAAACTTTTTATGCGGAAGATCCGAAAGCAACGGATCAGTACCTGCCACCGTTTGTGATTACTGATGCTTCGGGAAATCCCGCAGGAAAGATCCAGGATGGGGACGCGGTCATCTTTTTCAATTTTCGCGGCGACCGTGCCATTGAGATATCGAGAGCCTTTTCAGAGAAGGATTTTAAGGAATTCAACCGGGGACCACTTCCGGATATTTATTATGCAGGTATGATGGAATATGACGGGGACGCTCATATTCCACCGAATTTTCTTGTACAGCCCCCGGCCATTGATCACGTGATCAGTGAGTACCTGTGCGCTGAAGGCGTGAAAACCTTTGCGGTTTCCGAGACCCAGAAGTACGGCCATGTGACCTATTTCTGGAACGGCAACCGTTCCGGTTATATTGATGAATCTGTAGAAAAATATATAGAGATCCCTTCCGATCGGATTGAGTTTGACAAGGCTCCGCGAATGAAAGCGAGAGAAATTACGGACACGGTTATCGAACTGCTGAAGCAGGGTGATTATCGTTTTGGCAGGCTGAATTATCCCAATGGCGACATGGTCGGGCACACGGGTATGACGGATGCCGCGATTATCGCGGTTGAGATGGTGGACCAATGCGTCGGCGAACTGCTGACGGTCGTGAAAGAAATTGGCGGAATCGCCGTGATCACGGCGGACCACGGTAATGCGGATGAAATGTTCACAGTCGACAAGAAGGGTAAAAAATCGGTGAAAACGGCTCACAGTGTGAATCCGGTTCCTTTTATTATTTTTGATCCTCTTTATGCAGGGGAATACCGGATGGCAGATATCCAGGAAAAGGGATTATCCAATATTGCGGCGACTCTCCTGAATCTTCTGGGGTATGAGAAACCGGAAGATTATGATCCATCATTGATTGAAATAGTTTCGGCAGGAAAACTTTAAGGATTATTATGCTGATTTATGGACGGGAATTTCAAATTGCATCGCTCGATGAAATTCACTTTAAAATTGTCGAAGACATGAAAAAAGTAACGCAGGGGAAAGTTCTGGACTTCCCTGCCGGTACGGGGCGCCTATCCTGGATGCTTTACAAGGAAGGTTTTGATGTAACAGCCGCAGACATTGATACAGATGGATTTTGCAATCCTGAAATTCCGATTTCCAAAGGAGATCTGGACAGCCGGTTTCCTTTTGATGACGGTGTTTTTGATTACGCCTGCTGTATTGAGGGACCGGAACATACGGAAAATCTGTATCATACATTCCGGGAATTCAGCCGCGTTTTGAAGAAGCAAGGACTGTTTAAGCTTAGCTTCCCGAATTACTCTAATCTGGAATCACGTTTGAAAAATGTTTTTTACGGGATTATTGAACCCGTTGAACCATACAGCGATAAAACTGATAAAAACAATGGTCACATCAGTAGACCTTCTTTTGCTCTGCTGAAGATGGCTCTGAACTACGCCGGTTTTGAGATTGAATCCGTGGCCAGTGAAAAAATCAAAACCAATCAGCGATGGCTTCTTCCGCTGGCACTGGTAATCTTTCTTTTTACGAAGATCAAGGGAGAAAAAGGAAAACGCAAGTACTGGCTTGATGAAGTAAACTCCCGAAATGTTCTGATGGGCGGAAACAGTCTGATTATCACGGCTCGAAAAAAAAGATAATCAGGGATAAAAAACATTCACCAATGAATGCCATAACGCCGGTTGAAAATATTTCGATATCCTCATGTTGCAGGATATCCTGCAATTTGGTTTTCGGCATGGTCTCGTGTTTTATTACCGGGGCGGGCAAGAGGAGATTATCACGATGATCCGCAATAAATTGCTGACAAGGGAAAAGGTTAAAAATATTTTTGTTAATATCCTGTTGGTAGTGATTTCTATCCTGATTGTGCTTGTCATAGTGGAGTTGACCCTGCCGTTTTTGAAAATTCGGGTACTCGAAGAATCGGTTTATGGAGTGCGCAGACCGGTGATTATCGGAACCCACAGCGTCTATCACCCTAGACTTGGCTTTACCCTGCAAAAGAATCTGCGCAATGTCCGCCAGGTTTATCCTGGTCAGCTGGATTATACCGTTGATACCAACGCTCACGGATTCCGCGGTCCCGACTGGGATTTGTCCCCCCACAGGAAAAATGTGATTCTTTTAGGCGATTCGTTCGCGTTCGGCTGGGGCGTGCAGTGGGATCAGACCGTTGGACAAATGCTGGAAAAATATTTGCAGAAAAAAGATCCATCGTATCAGGTGATCAATCTGGCCATGGGGGCATGGGATATTGACATCATCATAACCTGTTTTGAATTATACAAGGATGTACTGAAGCCAGTTGCCGTTGTTTATGTTTTTTGTCCAAATGACCTGCTGGGTGCGGTAAAAAGAGTTTCAGATAAGGAATATGATTTAGAACTTCACCCTCCTCCGGATGCGGAAAAGAAATTTCAGGAGATGGTTGCCCGTCAGCAGGAAAGTTACTGGTCCTGGGACAAATTTCGCAGGCGAACCTATCTGAAGGCTTTCCATGCCTGCATGATTCGGCCGATCTTCAGCCGGAGAATCAAAGATTCGCGGCGCATTGACCGGGCTCCCGCGGGTTTTGATTTTCCTCCCCCCATTCCTCCGCCCGCCGAATCGACTTTTGATCCTGAACGCAAGAAATTCTTTTTATATTGCCTTCAACGTCTGCGGACGGATGCCGGGAACGCGGATGTATATATCATCGATACCTCAGACAAGTCGATTTTGTATCAAAAGGATGCCCCTGACAATCGAAGATGGGTGATTCACCAGTTCAGTCAAACGAATCCGGGAGTTCACTTTATTGATTTTGAAAGCTATATCAGGAAGACGCCCGATGGAAGAAAATTTTTTCTTGATTATGATGATCACTGGTCCGCCGCAGGACACGCGGCCGCTGCCGGACAGCTGATAAAAAGTTGGTCTTCTGTTCAGAATTAATAAAGGGCAGGACAAGAAGAACTACCCTGTCCGTTCTCTTGGATAGATTCCATCAAGAAGACATAAATATTTTTCAGGGTACTTGTCTTGAAGCGATGGAAGCCAGCGACGATACGAATTCCACTTCCCGCGGGACTTTGTAAGACGAGAGATAGATTTTGCAGTGGCGGATAAGTTCCTTGTCATCCGTTTGAAATCCATCTCTAACGACTACCTGTGCTTTTACGACTTCTCCGCGCATCAGATCCTCTTTGCCGGTCACATAGGATTCCAGCACTGCCGGGTGTTCATTCAATACCGTTTCAACTTCGCGGGGATAAACATTGAATCCACTGGTGATGATCATTCTTTTCTTGCGTCCGGTCAGGAAAATATAATTTTCCTCGTCCATTTTACCCAGATCTCCCGTATGAAGCCAGCCGTCCCTGATCACGGATGCTGTGGCCGCATCATCCCTGTAATATCCTTTCATGACGTTGCCGCCCCGAACGACAAGCTCTCCGATCTGGTTGCGGG
This sequence comes from Smithellaceae bacterium, assembly GCA_963682015.1. Lineage (GTDB taxonomy): Bacteria > Desulfobacterota > Syntrophia > Syntrophales > Smithellaceae > UBA8904. The sequence goes on from OY820932.1 coordinate 2,591,936, forward strand.
GCAGCTCCAGCCCGCCTTCATCAACAATTTTCACATCAATACCGGTAAGAGCGATACCGATGGAACCTGGTTTAGCAGTGAGTTCGATCCGGTTAAATGAGCAGGCCGGTGCGGCTTCCGTAAGTCCGTATCCTTCGAGAATTCGCACGCCGAACTTCTGTTCAAAGACAGGAATAAAGTCGGCGGGCATCGCCGATCCACCGGTGACACACAGTCGAAGGGAACTTGTGTCATACTTGGATGCTTTTTCATGGAAGATCATGCCGACATAGAGACGGGGAACTGCACAGATGTAAGTGATTTTTTCCTTTTCAATGGTTCCGAAAAGAGTATCCATGGTCAGACGGTCCATCATTACTGTGGAGCATCCCGCCTGGATGACATTCAGCATGTTGACCGTGGCGCCGAAGGAATGAAACAAGGGGATGAGGCAAAGACCAACATCGTCGGGTTGTCTCCGAAAAATCGGCTGGATCATGTTTAGCTGCGCGCATAAATTTCCGTGCGTGAGCACAGCGCCGAGCGGTTTTCCGGTCAGCCCCGACGTATAGATAATTTCGGCTGGGTCATCGCGATCGATCAAGATGGATGTATCCTGATTCCGGATATCATATCGTGTGGATGCGGAGGCATTATCGGGTGAATCGACGAGATAAAGAAACCGGCAGGTCAGCAGTTGATTTTCAATTTCCCGGTATCTCTTTTCATGGGAGGCCTGTGTGATTAAAATTTTAGCATCGCTGTTATTGAGAAGATAGTGCAATTCCGATGGCGTTGAAGATGTGTTCAGCAATACGGCAACAGCCCCTGATTGAACGATTGCAAAATAGTAAAATACAAATTCCGGGATATTAGGCAGCATCAGAGCAACTTTATCGCCCTTTCTCATTCCTAAATTCTGTAAGTTTCGGGAAACCGACCATATGACTGACTGCAGTTGAGAATAAGTGATGCGACGCTGATCAGCAATTAAAACTGGACGGTCGTGATATTGTTGAACGGATTTCTCTAATAACAGTTTAAGATTAATTGTCTGCTTACCTCCTCGTAATTTTGTTTCGGGAATCCTGTGCGTCCCTTAACAAAGAAAAAAGATTTTTTCAAGTGGTGATCATCGGCAAATAATCTATAAAAAATACCTTCTTTTTTCCTTGCCTGCAAGTTTGTTTTACCCTATAATTTCGCCGCATTTTCAGTGGATATGCGTGAATTCATTACTCTAGAAATCGAAATATCGCTCGGCGCTTAAGGAGGGGGGAAATGCAGAAGATACTTGCAGCGTTAGTGGTCGTTTGTATTTTATGGGGCGGAGTCCTGCATGGTTTCGCGGCGGAATTAAAAGTTGGCGACAAAGCGGCTGATTTTTCTTTAAAAGATTCCACAGGGAAAGCATACAGTCTGCATACTCCCGAGCTGGAGGGGAAGGTTCTATCTATTTTTTATGTTGATCCCGATGAAAAAGATTTGAATCACCATGTTGAAGAGGCCCTGCTTAAAGACAAGGGACTGGAACGCAATGTACGCTATAAAGGACTGGGTATCACTAATTTGAAAGCGAGCAAGATGCCGAAATTCCTGATTAAAAGTGCTATCAAAGATAAACAGAAAAAAACTGGCTCCCTGATTCTGCTTGATGCCGATTATATGATTTTGAATCTGTGGGGCCTGAAGAATCATACATCAAGTCTGGTGATTCTTGATAAAGATAGAATATGCCGTTACGTGCATAATGGCAAATTATCTCTCGCAGAAACTGAGAAAGTTCTGAAGATTATCAAGGAGTACCAAGTAAAATAAGAATCGGATGACATGAAATAATGGTCAGACGCGCCGGGGGGCCTCAAACACCGGCGAATCCTGTCTTCAAAACATGGTGGATGTAAATGGACTTTAAATTACGGAAGGTAATGCATGTCGATTATTATTGATGGAAATAAAACGTCGCACGATATTCGTTTGGCGATTCGCGAAGAAGCGCTGACTTTCAAGGAAAAAACCGGCATAGTCCCCGGTCTGGCTGTGGTGCTGGTCGGAGAGGATCCTGCCTCCCAGGTTTATGTTGGGAGGAAAGCAAAAGCCTGCGAAGAGGTTGGTTTTTTATCGCGGGAGTATCGATTGCCAGCCGACACCGGTGAAGCTCAACTGCTGAATTTGATCAATAATTTGAATCACGATTCTTTCATTCACGGCATTCTGGTTCAACTTCCTTTGCCCAGACACATTTCCAGTGAAAAGATTATTGCCGCCATCGATATTCATAAAGATGTGGATGGATTTCATCCTTACAACGTAGGCGGCCTGGTAACCGGATCACCTTTATTTGTTCCCTGCACGCCCCGCGGGATTATGGAGTTGATCTCACGCACGGGGATCAACCTTTCCGGGAAAGACGCGGTTGTGGTCGGACGCAGCAATATTGTCGGGAAGCCGATGGCTCTCCTGCTTCTGGCGCAGAATGCCACCGTCACCGTTTGCCATTCCAAAACAAAAGATCTACCGAAAGTTACTTCTCGCGCCGATGTTCTGATTGCGGCCGTTGGGAAACCCCGGATGATTACCGCGAACATGGTGAAGGAAGGAGCCGTGGTGATTGATGTTGGCGTCAATCGTCTGGACAGTGGTAAGCTGGCCGGTGACGTTGCCTTCGAAGAAGTAGCCGCCAAGGCATCGTATATTACTCCGGTCCCCGGCGGCGTGGGGCCGATGACTATCGCTATGTTAATGAGAAATACGCTGGATGCGGCCAGAATGATTGGTTGCTGACCCATCGTAATTTACTGTGCCCTGCATCACAGAAACTGCCTTAAATAATTGAAATATAAAGTAGCATAATTGTGTATGGAGGCAGATCGTGAAAATCTGACTTTCGCGGAGGTTCCGGCGCTCAGTAGCGAAACGGTTATGGAACTGAAAGAGCGGAGCCCTAGGAAGAAATGGCCCGTTGATCGTGTATGAATTTATATCTGGTTATTGTCGATACAGGTGTCTACTGAAATGAACATTTTTGTGAATGAAAAAATTAAGTTAGAAATAACGTCGGTTGTCGCTTATTTTAATATGTGGTTTTGGCTCGGCTGGTATGACATCAAGCAGAAATATCGCCGTTCATTCATCGGGCCTTTCTGGATCACGCTCAGCACAGGAGTGATGGTTGGCAGCATCGGGATGATGTTTGCGGTCATTTTCAAATCCACCGTTAATGAATTCCTGCCCTATTTTGCGATAGGGCAGATCATCTGGCTGTTTATTTCAAACCAGATCAATGACGCCTGCACAACGTTCATTCAGTATCAATACATCATTAAACAAATGTCCGTTCCTCTGACGGTCCACATCATGCGCACTTTGTGGAATAATCTTATCCTGGTAGGGCATAATATACTGATTATTTTAATTGTTTTGCTTGTTTTCAGTCCGGGCATTTCCTGGGTTGTCCTGTATGCCATCCCGGCATTTTTTCTTGTGGTGATTCTGCTTTTTTTAATATCGGTCATGCTGGGGATCATCTGCACCCGTTTTCGGGATATCACCCAGATTGTAGCGGTTTTCATTCAGCTAATTTATTTTTTTACGCCGATCTTCTGGATGAAAAAGGTGCTGCCGGGAAAACATTCCTGGGTGACGGACTTTAACCCGTTTTATCACATGATTGAAATTGTCCGGGCACCACTGCTTGGAACGGCCCCTCCATCGATACTCTGGTTATATATGTCCTTGTATATCGCAATAGCGGCGATCTTATTTATCTTTGTTCTGACAAAATTCAGGCATCGTGTATCTTACTGGTTATAGGTGGTATTATGGCGCAGATTCAAGCTTCCAACCTGATTATCGATTATCCGATATTTGATTCTTCCCGACGATCCTTTAAAAAGACGATTGTACGGGCGGTTACGGGCGGACGGATCGCCAACGATTCCCGCGGTATTAATGTCCGGGCCATTGACGGTATCTCCTTTTCCATTCAGCACGGAGAGCGGGTGGGGTTGATGGGAAATAACGGCGCCGGTAAATCCACGCTGCTGAAAGTCCTTGCAGGGGTGTATGCCCCGACGTACGGAAGTTTGCAGATTGAAGGGAGCGTTGTTTCTCTGCTTGACCTGAAACTTGGCATGGATGAGGAGTTTACGGGTTATGAGAATATTTTCATCCGCTGCGTCCTGATGGGTATTCCGAGGGCTGTTATCATGAAAAAACTTGATGACATTGTCGAATTTTCCGAACTTGGCGACTATATCAAAATGCCGATGCGCACCTATTCAACGGGGATGCATTTGCGGCTGGCTTTTTCCATCTGCACGGCGTTTCCCGCGGACATTGTTCTGATGGATGAATGGCTGGCTGTCGGAGACGCTGACTTCAGCAAGAAGGCCGAAGCTCGGTTGATGGAATTTATCAAGAAATCCTCCATACTGGTTCTGGCGTCTCATTCCAAAGAACAGGTAAAAAAAATTTGCAGTCGAGTTATTCAGATGGAACATGGAAGTATTACGGAAATGCCCGTTCGTACCCTTTGAATCCGGCAAAGAATTGCTTTTATCATGCCGCTGCATCGAAAAGTGACGGCCTTTTAATATCGTGATCGCGAAAAGCGTGGATGGGTTTCAGGACCAATGCGTTATATCGCTTCAAAAAGTGAAAATTTTTTAAAGATGCTTCGTCTGCTTCCGAGCATTGTGCGGTATGGCGGAGGGATTGCCGAGAGTTCCCGGAAAGTACGGAGTGTTCTGGCCGGGGAAGGTTGGAACGGAATCAAGCGACGCATTATTCTGGTCGATCTCCATCAGAAAAAAACCGCATCCTGGAATAGCTGGTTCGCCTCGGCGTCAAAAGCCAGGGGTCCGAGGGAATACCGCGAGTGGTTGCGTCGTTACGAAACGCTGACGATTGCGGACCGGAATAAAATGAAATTGAATATTTCCGGTTATCAGATCCGGCCGGTGATTTCCGTGGTGATGCCCGTCTATAATCCCGAGCCGAAATGGTTGATACAGGCGATTGAATCCGTTCAAAAACAAATTTATCCTTACTGGGAACTGTGTATAGCCGATGACGCTTCCACGGACAGGAAAATCCTCTCGATGCTGGAGGATTATGCTGAAAAGGATCCGCGAATCAGGGTTTTCTTCCGTGAAGAGAATGGTCACATATCCGCCGCCTCAAATTCAGCTCTGAACCTGGCTACCGGGCACTGGGTCGCATTGATGGATCAGGATGATTTGCTCTCTGAACACGCTCTTTACTTCGTGGCTGATAGAATTAATCGAAATCCGGATGCCTGTCTTATTTATTCCGACGAAGATAAAATAGATGATTCCGGAAGAAGATTTGATCCTTATTTCAAATGTGATTGGAATGAGGATTTGTTTTACTCGCACAACATGATTTCGCATCTGGGGGTTTATCGGTCAGACCTTCTGAAAAAGCTTGGCGGTTTTCGCGAAGGATTTGAAGGTTCGCAGGATTACGATCTGGCGCTGCGCTGTATCGAACGGATTAATCCTAACCAGATTTGTCACATTCCAAGAGTCCTTTATCACTGGCGTGCGCACAAAAATAGTACTGCAAAAACATTGAACAACAAAACCTATGCCATAGCGGCGGGGGAACAAGCTTTGTGCGAACATTTTCAAAGGTGTCGCATTAAGGCGACGGTTAAGCACATCCATTACGGATACAGGGTGCAGTATGCTCTGCCGGACCATCCTCCACTGGTGAGCCTGATCATTCCAACCCGAAACAGGGTGGATCTTCTTCAAAAATGCGTCGACAGCATTCGGAAAAAGACAACATATCCGAATTATGAAATTTTGATTGTTGACAACGGTTCGAACGACGACACGACGATTCAATATTTAAAAAAACTGCAATCTCAGTCGGGCATTTGCGTGATTCGCGACGATCAGCCCTTTAATTATTCAGCCATAAACAACTCGGCCGTGGAAGTGGCGCGGGGAGAAGTAATCGGTTTGCTGAACAATGATCTTGAAATTATTTCATCCGGCTGGCTGTCGGAGATGGTCAGTCACGCATTACGGCCGGACATAGGTGCCGTTGGCGCCCGATTGTGGTATCCGGACGATACCCTGCAGCACGGTGGGATAATTATCGGTCTGGGTGGTGTTGCGGGACATGCGCACCACCGTTTGCCCAGATACCAGTACGGTTACTTTGGCCGGGCAGTCCTCGTCAGTGCTTTTTCAGCGGTTACCGCTGCCTGCCTGATTATTCGAAAAGCGGTTTATGAAGAAGTGGGGGGAATCAACGAAAAAGATCTCCATGTGGCTTTTAATGATGTTGATTTCTGCCTGCGTTTGTCCAGGGCGGGTTACCGAAATGTCTGGACCCCCTTTGCGGAATTGTACCATCATGAGTCTGCTACCCGTGGATGCGAAAATACCCCGGAAAGACAACTGCGCTTCTCCAGAGAAGTGCTTTATATGAAAGGGCAATGGCAGGATGTCCTGCTGAAAGACCCCGCCTACAGCCCGAATCTTACCTTAGACCATGGGGACTTCGGCCTTGCCTGGCCGCCGAGAAGAAGTGTTGATGAATCATTCGAATCGGTGCGGCAATGTGCCTTAAAGATATCGAGCTCGAACATAATGATGAGTAAAAGATGCAGAAATGTTTAATGGTAATGGGAATGGATGGAAGCGGTGCTTCAACCGTTTCTCGTTTTTTCAATGATCTGGGCATACCGTCAGGCTCAATGTTTTCTGCATCTGATGGACAAAATGATAATAGCAGGATTGAGAATTCGGACGGTCTTGATATCAACGATCGTATTTTTTTTACTTTGGGTTCTTCCTGGGATGATCTGTCCGGCCTTGAAAAGCAGTGGTGGAATCTTCTGCAATTAAAGCCATATAAAGATCAGCTTCAACGGATCCTGCAGTGTGAAATCTCCCCCTGCGAATTGTTCGTCGTGAGTGATTCGAGAATACCGATTCTCTTGCCCTTCTGGATCAGCGTGCTTCGGGAGATGGAGGTTGCGTTATGCTTCATTATCCCCGTACGGCATCCACTGGAAGTGGCCGAGTCTCTGAAAAAAAGAAATGGCTTTTCCATTCAGAAAGGACTTCTTCTGTGGATGAAGAATATGCTGTCCATAGAGAATTTCAGCAGGCCATTTCCAAGAAGTTTTTTTAGATTTGATGCTTTTCGGGAACATCCCGCTGATGTCGCTTCCGATATTACAGATCAATTCGGTATTCACTTACCGGATGCAAAATTAAAGCTGAATGCCGTTGCGAAAGCATTTCAAGATCGAACATTAAAACATAACCATATACCATCACCGAACATTGATCCTACAGGGATATCGTTAATCGATCGGTTGTATACAATCCTGTTCAAAACAAAAATGAACGGGGAGCTGGACGATGATTATCTATTGATTGATGAAATCGGACGTGAATTTGAAAAGCTAATCACCGTATTTTACAACCGCGATATCAAAAACACATCCGGGTCTTTTAAAAAGACGTCCGCTGCTGACAATATGCTTGCACAGGCGCTGAAGGAACGAGATATACAGATTGCGAGCCTCAACCAGGAGATTGCGGATCGAGATGCCCGTATTCATGAATTTCATGATGTTACCGGGAATCAACGTAAAAAAATACGATCAATGGAACAGATGATCAAGAAACTGGACCAAGAGCTTGCTTTAATAAATCAAGAGCAGAAAAAAATCACGTCCTCGCATTCCTGGAAATTAACAATGCCAATTCGTTTTGCGGGTCGCGTCTTGCGCGGTGACTGGCCTGTCATTCGAGAATCCATCAACTCCATCAGAAATGGCCGTAAAAATTCATTTGCAATAAAGAAAACAACCCCTGCCAAAAGAGATGTTGTTTTAGAGGAAGAGATTGCCCACCAGGACAATGAACGAACTCTCGTGTCCGAGAAAGTATCCTTTCATGGCAAGCGCATTTTACTTGTAAGCCACTACTGCCCAACAAGAGCGCATGCCGGTGGATTGAGAATACTGGATATATACAGCCTGATAAAATCCACCTTCTTTCCTGATGTTCAACTTGATTTATATACACACAAAAGACCTGAAATTGATTGGCGTTATGAAGATTTAGAAAAAATTTTCGATCATGTTTTCCTTTCACCGGTTGAACATTTATCCTTTACTGGCTTTCGTCAAATGCAGACCGATTTGTATTCCTATGATGTCGTGGATCTCCAATTTCATCAGGCTGGGGAGGAAATAGAATCCTGGCGGAAAATAGCGAGTAAAGTCATTTTCACGCCCATGGAGTCTCTCTTAAGAAATTTAATCATATCGTTGAGACGTTACGACCTGTTGCCCTTGCGGGAGCTGCTCAAAAAAATGATGTTAGCCTGGGAAGAGATAAATATTGCAAGAAAAGCCGATGAAGTAGTTTGTGTTTCCGAAACCGATGCATCATCCCTTCGAATATTTTGCCCTGCAAAGAAAATCAGCGCATTAGAAACCGCCGTATCTAATCTTGAATTTGCAGATGCCTTTGACCGGAGATATGATGTTCTTACACCGGAACAAAAGCAACTGGTCATTCTCTATATTGCCTACTTTGGTTCCGAAACAAATATTAATGCTTTAAAATGGTATCTGATAAATGTGCATCCCATGATCAGTGCTGCGGTTCCAGAATATAAGCTTCAGGTCATCGGCAGGGGCGATCTTTCTGCTTTTAAGGAATATCAATCCCGATCCGTCGAATTGGTCGGGGAAGTGCCGCAATTGACACCCTATATTTGCAGTGCAAAAGTAGGTATCGCGCCTGCCTTGAGCGGAGGGGGCTTTCGCGGGAAAATAAACCAATATTCTCTTTACGGGGTGCCTGTTGTCGCATCAACAATTTCGGCGCAAGGCCTGGCTTACCAGAATGGACTCGATATCTTCGCGGCGGATGACAGCAAATTGTTCGCGCAGCAATGCGTCAGGCTTCTCAGGGATAATGAGTTAAATAAAGAGATGGGCCGAAAAGCGAGAGAAAAGGTCTTTGCTAACTATACGTGGGAAACAAAAATAGAAGCCATAATGAAAATTTATGATTTGAGCGAATACCGCCGCTTGTTCGAACCCCGGGTCACCATCCTGGTATCGTCATTCAATCATAGCCGTTATTTGAAAAAAAGAATTGAATCAATCATGGCGCAAACCTATGGCAATTTTGAATTGATTGTTATCGACGATTGTTCGAGTGATGACTCGGTTGCCGTCATCCATTCTCTGCAAAAGACTTACAATTTCAGAACCATTATCAATAAGAGTAATTCCGGGACACCCTTTGCTGCGTGGGAAGATATCCTCCGGTTGACAAATGGCGATTACATATGGATTTGTGAAAGCGACGATTATGCCGATTCGAGTTTCCTGGAATGTGCGATTAAGGAAATAAGGAGAGTACCCGAAGCTGTTATCGCTTATTGCGATTCATGGATCGTCGATGAGCATGATCAGCGGATTGATCATACGGATACATATTTCCATGATATTTGGCGCGAATCGCGCTGGGATACATCATTTATGGCAAATGGCAGTGAAGAGCTCCAGAATTTCCAGTTGCGCGGGCAAACGTTGCCTAATATGAGTTCGGCTTTGATATCAACAGCAGGATTCAAAAAATCGTTTCGACCGTTTATAAAAAAATTTAAACTCACCGGGGACTGGCTTTTTGTCGGCTTGCTGATGAAGCACGGCAAGGTGGTGTATTTTAAGAAAACATTGAATTATTTTCGAAAACATCAGAACACTGCCCGCGCCCGAATCAATTCTTCGCGCTCTCAGGCAGAATTCATTCTCGCCAAGTATATTTTGTTTCGGGAAGCCAAAAGGCCGGTAAGTGAGTTTGCGACTGTTGTGAGCACGGATGCCTGCCGTTTTCTTCATGAAACCGCCGGTCCGGGGGAAGTTTTCCTGGCCATGATGAAAATATCGTTACCCCGTACGCTGGGTGCCGGAATCTACCTTGCCGCATCATTACTGGGCAATCGGGGGTACCTGAAAAAATTTTATAATCGCTGGCAACTGGGTAAAAAGGAGGCTGGGTATTGACATGGAGAACATGGATCGCAGCGTATGTATTTTAATCACCGGAGGGACTGGTCTGGTTGGCCATGCGCTGACGAAATTGCTTTCTAATAAGGGATTTTCCAACGTTATATCCGTGGGAAGCAAAGATTGCGATCTTCGTGATGGAAAAGCCGTTAAAAGTTTTTTTTCCCAGATAAAACCGCGCTATGTATTTCATCTGGCTGCGCGTGTATATGGTATTGGCGGTAATCACAAATATAAGGCGGACATCCTTTTTGATAATGTGATGATTAATACAAATGTTCTTGAACATGCTCGACGAGCCGATGTAAAAAAAATTGTGGCAATGGGGTCCGGGTGTGTTTACCCTGAATTGAAGCATCATCAGGAACTTTTCGAAGAACAGATTTGGCTTGGCCCCCCGCATGTTTCGGAGGATTCCTATGCTCACGCAAAGCGATTGATGCTTGCGCAATTGCAGGCCCTGAAGGAACAGGATGGCCTTTCATCGGCATTTGCCATCAGCGGTAATTTGTATGGCCCTCATGATAATTTCAACAAGAATGACGGACATGTAACACCATCGTTGATCGCCAAGTTTTATGAGGCGGTTCAGCATGGCCATAAGGTGACTGTCTGGGGGACGGGTGCGGCTGTCAGAGATTTTTCCTATAGTGAAGATGCCGCAAGCGCCCTGTACGAAATAATGCAGAAGATCGAAGGCCCGGTAAATCTTGGCAGCGGAAATCGGCATGCGATAAAAGATATTGTCATGGCACTGCAGGAGATATGTGGGTCCGTAAAGGTTGAGTGGGATTCCGGCAAGCCGGATGGTCAGTTAGTGCGCTATTATAACCTGGATAAGCTCAAAGCGACCGGATTTAAGGCTGCCGTTAATCTGACCGAGGGGATCAGGCGTACCTATGAATGGTATGCGAATAACTCGGAATGTGCCCGGAAATCGTAAAGCCAAGGGTTTGAAGATCGTGCCCCTGTTTGTAAGCCATTGAAAAACAAACGGTAATTATTTGGACATTTATTTCGAGCATTATCGGAAGGGCCATATTCTGCGATCATGAAGAATATAAAAAAAGAATTTTCGCAGGTAAGCATTGGAATGATCCTGCGAATGACTTTTACGGCGTTCCTGTTGGCTTTTATTGCGCACATCGGCTGGTGCTTCGTACATTTTGCCATGGAAGCACCACCATCTTTTGATGGCGGCATGAATTTGAATGTGGCCCTCTCTTTCCTTCAAGGTAAAGGTTACGGTTTTTTTTATGATATCTTTTATCCTTTTCCCGCGCAAACAGATGGCCCTTTCATTCTTCCGGCGGTGTTTGTGCTATGGCTGGGCGGGATAACCCCCTTCACGACCCAACTGGTCAATCTTTTGTATTTGGGTCTTTTTTCAATCACCGTTTACATCTTGCTCAGATGGTTGGAATTACCACCATGGGTGGCTCTGGTCGGGGTGATCCTGTGTCTTCGTACCCCCGGGATGAGCGAGTTTGCCCTGAACGGATTTGGTGAGATTCCCTGTCTGTCCCTTTTTCTGATGGGGTTGATTGTATTGTCTTCTGCTTTTCACAGTGATGAAAACAATAACTGGAAACCATTGCTGGGTGGCATTCTCCTGGGGCTGTGTGCGATTACCAAAACAATTGGACTGATCATGGTTGTTCCCACAGCGGTTGTATTTGTCTTATTGTGGTATTCAAGATCGCGTCGTTGGTCATGGCTTCTCTATTTTTTCTCAGGCATTATGTTGCCTGTGCTGGGTTGGGAATTATTCCGTTTTGTTAACATCGGAAGCGGACGTGACTATTTAGATTGGTGGCGTCTGCAAGCAAGCCAGGTATTCTGGCAGGCAGGGGTCGTCGACCATATTGCTGCTCATGTCGGTGCCGTTGCCAAAGCGAAAAATCACCTGGAAATTTTATCTCATGACATCGGTGTGCCGGTTTTGCCTGTTATGGTTTGGCTCGTCACGGTTTTTGTGGTTGGTTCAATTCTGGGACTGCGATTATGGCGCGCCCGGCGCCTCGTACATCTGTTTATTCTGTTCACCCTTTCTGTTGTGACTGGCGCGTATTTCTTTTGGTGGTTATTCCTGACTCCCACCAATGTTGCCTGGTTGCGAAGAATCATGAATGGCCTGATTCTGCTGCAGATGTTGTCCGTCTTTGTTGTTTTTACTCTAATCATGATATTTATCCATACGACCCCAATGCGATCTTTGCCGAGAAAAGTATTTGTGATCTTGGTTGCCTTCATAGTTGCTGCAACACAGATGATGACGGCCTGTCATGGCGGCATTTTTTCCGATGACCCCAAACCGTCAAACTGGCATTCTGAACAGATGATTGCTGCAAAAATCCTGCGGGAATTGCCGAAAGAAGGGATTTTCTTTGGTACCGGATGGTGGAAGTCACCGGTTCTGGCGCTTTTTTCCGGACGCCAGTTGATGAATTATGAGCACTGGACACCCGGTAAAATCGATGCCCTGGCCAGAAAGTACCTGGTACTGGATGGATTCGCCAAAACCATGGCAATGAATGAATTCCAGCGGATTCTGGATTCATCCACCTACCGGGTGATCCTGGAGTCGCCTTCTGCCGCGATTTATGAACTGATTTCGGTTAAAGAATATAAGCCGTTTCAGCCGTCTGATTATACAGCGCCGAATTTAATGACCGGTTTTGATGCCCTGAAATGCAGTTACCGGTTTGTACACGGGTTGTATCCTCGAGAAAACCACCACCGCTGGAGTCGCCCGGAAATGGGCTTTTTACTTCGGAGAACCAATCAGGACAGGCTTCTCCTCACCATTTCCATCCCCGATGAGCTCTTCAGGGATTTCGTTTCGTCTGATGATTTGCATTTATCGGTGTATAGCCGGAGATGCATCAATCGCCAGGTTCACGTGGTACGTGGACGACAGGTGTTGAAAATTCCATTGACCTGTCCGGCAACAAATGAGCCCGTGGGACAGGAAATTGCCGTTCGCATAAATGCACACATGCCCTTCATTCGATCAATCGAGCAGGATGGAAGACGACTGGGTTTCTTGTTTGAGTCCGTGCAGCTCGTAGATTCTAAATCACCCGGAACATCAAAGATGGAAGATTGCGAGGCCATGAGCGTATCGTACACTCCTCCCAACTGCAGTGATAAAAACTGGGTTAACGGCATCGCGAAAGTCTGGGCTTCGGCATTTTTGGTTTCGGCGCCGATTCAGGAGCAGACAAAGAGAGATTTTGCCGTAGGCAGAAAAGCGAAATTTTCCGACGGGACAGTCAGGACAATCGTTAAGCAGGAGATGAATGCGGGTAATTTAATCGTATATGTTGACGGAGTTCCGCTGGATGGAAATACGGTCGGACATCCAAAAGAGATAAAAATTTCCGACAGTACTGAATAAGCTGATGAGTCGGGTCTTTCTGTCATTACATGGTGATCATGCTTCTTAAAAATTTTATTTCATATTGTGTTGCTTTGATGCTCATAGGATTCATCTCCTTTCAAGTTAACAAAATCGTTACCGTTGGTCTTTCCCATTATGATGCTGCATACTTTGCGCATGTTTCAAAAAATTTTGCCCAGGGTCATGGGTACGCGACTTCCTTTCACGACTTAAAAAAATTCGATCCGCAAATTGGTACGGGTCCCACCATAATTATACCCGCCGCTTTGTTTATCAAAATTCTTGGCAATAAATATTGGGTGCCGGGCTTAGCCAACAGCTTGATGATTCTCACATTGCTTATAATGGTGTTGTGGATGCCCTCTGCAATAGGTTTGAGCTCGATAAGATTCTATACGTATTGCTTAATCGTTTTAATGTCTGTTGTCTGGTTGCTTCAGGGCAATGAACATCTATGGTTTTCTCTAATGGGTGAGGTGCCTTCCGCGCTTCTTGCCGTCGTATCGACCATGATCCTGTTTTCGTCAAAGCCTCCGGCTGTCGGGCGCTGTCTGATCGCCGGTGTAATCGCCGGAGCAGCTTTTCTCACGAAAAACGTAACGGCTTTTAACATGATAGCTCTGTTGATGGTTCTCCCGGTATGGCTTTTTCTGATTTGTAAGGATAGCGTGACGCGGAAAAAGGCAATGTGTTGTATGTTCCTGTTTATTGCAGGAATCGCTGTTTTTCCTGCTTCATTTGAAGCCTATAAAAAAGCATCCCTTTCCGCTCAGGATTACAAATTATTACAGGTTGAAAGCGGGCAGTTTTTTGTTGAAACCGGTTCCGGTATTGCCGAGATGAAAACAGCAACTTCTCTGACCAATTATGTACATAAGAATTTTTCTGCGCATGCCCGTATTTTTATCCGATATGTCGGGGGCATGTCCTTTTTCTGCATTCTTATCGCTGTAATAATTCTCGTTGCGGTAGGATCACCCGGAAAGAGTCGGTTGCACTTTATCTCGTATGCTTTGTTGATATCATTCCTGGGCTGTTTTATATGGTGGACATGCCTTGCCCCTCTGTGCCGGATCAGGCATTTATATCAGGCATTGATCTTTCTATCAGTCGGCATGGCCATTCTCATCACTCAGGTGAAAAATCCGGCCCTCCGCCTTGCGATTTTTGGTTTATGTATATTATTATTAATTCCTAGAATAGGTTCCTTCAAAATGCTCATGCCCACAAAATGGAAGAAAGAGGAAAGGCTGGCTTCCCTGTTAAAAACCGCCGATTTTATTAAGATGAATACCAACTATCGTTATGTTGGTGCGGGCTGGTGGGTGTCCCGGGAACTGGAATATATCCTGCCGGAAATAAACAATTTCAGGGATTACCTGAAACTGACCGTTCAAGAAGAAAAACAAATGAAAAATATTGTCCTTGTTCGGGATGTATCTTTCTGGAACGAACAAAAAAATTCATACCTGACTGAACTGGTAGATGCATGTCAAAATATCATTTTTCATTCTCATCCTTTTGTTGTATCCCGTATCGGTGACCCGGACTGTTACCGGGTGGATACGACCAGTGAATGTACAAATGATATGTGGGTGAATGGTGTTGCCCGGTCCTGGGATGCCGCTTTCTTTGTCTTTGATTCTCTTCATGCGAGAAAAGAATTGACGATTGGCAAAAGAATTACATTTGCTGATGGGACTACACGGACGATCATCCGTACAAGAGAGGATGTCAGACCAATATTTGCAGATTCGACCCTTGTAATTTTTCTTGATGGTCCACCCTTGGATGGCGCGATTGTCGGATATCCAAAAAAGTTCATGATTCATGGTAGCGGTAAGTAGTGTTTAAAGGATTTATAGAGCTGGACAATTTTGTTTTCATTGGCTAGAAGTTTTTTACTCGTCGCTCTTAACTAAAAAAACAGGGAGTCAATTTGAAGAAGGCGTTCATAACAGGTATTACAGGCATGGTGGGCTCACACCTCGCGGATTTTCTACTCGAGCACACGGATTGGGATATTTACGGTCTGTGCCGCTGGCGCAGTCCTCTTGACAATATTTCTCATTTGCTTCCCCGTATTAATGTCAAAGATCGGTTACACCTTGTTTACGGTGATTTGCGGGACTATCTGTCCATTCATGAAGCGGTGGGCAAAGCAAGACCGGATTTCGTTTTTCACCTGGCTGCCCAGAGCTATCCCAAAACGAGCTTTGATTCGCCACTGGACACACTTGAGACCAATATTCAGGGTACCGCAAATGTGCTGGAAGCATTAAGAAAAAACAAATTTCAAGCCGTTGTGCATGTTTGTGCTTCATCTGAGGTTTTCGGGCGTGTCTCCAGAGACAAACTGCCTATTGATGAGGAATGTACTTTTCATCCTGCTTCTCCTTATGCGATTTCAAAGGTGGGTACTGATCTTCTCGGGCGATATTATGCCGAAGCCTATGGTATGACGGTCATGACAACACGGATGTTTACTCATACAGGGCCGCGACGAGGCGATGTTTTTGCCGAGTCCACGTTTGCCAAACAAATTGCGATGATTGAAGCTGGAAAAATTCCAGCGATTGTTAAAACGGGCAACCTGGCATCCATGCGCACATTTGCGGATGTCAGAGATGCCGTCCGGGCCTATTACATGCTGGTTACCATCAATCCGGTTCCCGGCGCGTATTATAATATCGGCGGAACGTATACCTGCACAGTGGGCGATATGTTGGATAAATTGCTGTCATTGTCAACCGTAAAGAACATCAAAGTTGAGACGGATCAAGAACGTCTTCGTCCTATTGATGCCGATTTGCAGATTCCGAATACCGCCAAATTTAAAGCGGCAACCGGTTGGGAACCGGAGATTCCGTTTGAAAAAACGATGAAGGACTTGCTTGATTACTGGCGGTCTCGTATCAGATCCGGGGAAAGCTTTCTCACCAGGTAAGGGGGCTGGATATGATTATTCGCGCGCGCGCTCCACTTCGCCTTGGACTTGCAGGCGGCGGAACGGATGTTGCGCCTTATTGCAACATTTATGGCGGAAAAATTCTTAACGCCACGATAGACCGCTATGCCTATGCAACGATCAAAACGTTAAAAGAGCCGCATGTCAGATTCATGGCGACCGATCAGCAACAGGATAAAATAAAGATGATCGATGAACCTCTTAAACTAAACGGCAAACTGGATTTGCATAAGGCCGTTTATAATGAAATGATTCAGCGATACAATGGCGGGAATCCTATTGCCCTGGAGCTCAGCACTTTTTGCGATGCGCCGCCCGGTTCAGGGCTGGGAGCCTCCTCCACGCTGGTTGTGGCCATGATTAAGGCTTTTGCTGATTTATTGAATTTACCGCTTGACGATTATGCCCTCGCGCAGCTGGCCTTCAAGATCGAACGCATGGATTGCGGTCTGCAGGGAGGTCGGCAGGATCAATATTCCGCCACATTTGGCGGCTTTAATTTTATGGAGTTTTACGAAGACAATCGAGCTGTTATTAATCCTTTACGGATTAAATATTGGGTTATCTGCGAGCTGGAGGCTTCTTTACTGTTGTTTTATACGGGGGTTTCCCGTGAGTCGGCCAAAATTATTGCCGATCAGAGTGAAAACGTCAGAAAGGGTGCCGTTGATGCGATTGAGGCGATGCATGTCATGAAAGAAGAAGCCACAATCATGAAAGAGTGTTTGTTGAAAGGTGATTTCGGCCTTTTCGTGGAAACGATGCGCACGGGGTGGATGAGCAAGAAGAAATCGGCTGAAACGGTTTCCACGCCATATATAGAACAGATTTATGAAGTGGCGATGGCTGCGGGTGCGCTGGCCGGAAAAGTATCGGGCGCCGGTGGCGGTGGTTTTATGATGTTTTTTGTGCCTCCGGATAAGAGGGCGGCCGTAATTGAATCGTTAAGCGGTTTAAAAGTTCAGCTTAGCAATTGTCATTTTACGAAATATGGCACTCAGGCCTGGAGGGTTGCTTGAAACAGTACATGGTTTTCATCGAATTTGAAAATATGATTATGAAGGCGGTTCGATGAAGGCTCTCGTGCTGGCAGGAGGGTTTGGCACTCGCTTGAAGGGGGTCGTGCGGGAGTTGCCCAAGCCGATGGCTATGGTAGCCGGACGGCCCTTTCTGGAGTATGTTCTGGACCAGTTAATTTGTGCCGGGATCAACAACATTACACTTTCATTGTGTTATAGAGCAGATCAGATTTCCAGGCATTTTGGCAACAGGTATCGTAATGCAGCCATAGATTATGTTGTCGAAAATGAGCCTATGGGCACAGGAGGCGCGATAAATTTTGCCTTATGCGGGAAAGGCCGAGATGCTGTTTGTGTCGTGAACGGAGATACGTTTTTGAATCTGGATTATGGCGTGCTGCTTGACTGGTATGCGCAAAAACCGGTTGCCATCGCCATGGTCTTAAGGCAAATGCCGGACACAGGAAGGTATGGCTCGGTTATTGTGTCCGGTGAATACGCGGTGGGATTTGTGGAAAAAGGCACGGGTGGTTCAGGACTGATCAACGCCGGCGTTTATATTCTCCAGCCGGAAATTTTTGCATCTTTCGGATTGCCCGATAAGTTCAGTTTTGAAAAAGACTTTCTCCAGGTTCACTGCAAGGAGCTGCTCCCAAGAGCTTTTTTGACCAGCGCCTATTTTATAGATATTGGTCTTCCTGATGACTATGAGCGAGCTCAATACGAGCTGCCCGCTATTTTGGATAAACCGGGTATCCCGGTTTGATGCGGAAGGTAAAAAAACACATGATGAGCATATGGAGTGGCACCCTATCAGCGATAACCATTTTCATATCCATAGCTGGCTGTTTCTTAATTTCATCAGGGGTTGTATTAGGATTGCACGATTCTCCCACGTTTTTTCCGTGAAAGGATCTTACGACGTATTGCGATAAAGGGAAAAACAGTTGATCGCGTTGACGAAGGAAAAATGGCCGAAGGTGGCGGTGGTTATTGTCAACTGGAATGGCGGGCGCTTCTTGGAACGCTGCCTGTCCATGCTGGAAACACAGACGTTTGCACCGCAGGAGATTATTCTGGTGGATAACGCCAGCACGGATTCTTCCATCGAAATCGCGCGGCGATTTCCGGATGTATGCCTGCTGGCGCAACAGGATAATCTCGGCTTTGCCAAGGCCAACAACCTGGCCGTCTCACGAACCTCGGCCGACGTGGAATGGATTGCGCTGCTCAATCCTGATGCATTTCCCGGTCCGCGCTGGCTTGAAGCGTTAATATCTGCGGTTCAAGCGCATCCGGACTTTGACATATTCGGTAGCCGGCTGCTGTCCGCGACAGCACCGGCTACATTGGATGGCACCGGTGACGTTTATCATGTGAGCGGTCTGGTGTGGCGGGAAGATCACGGCAGGACGGATGACATATCCGTGCACGAAAGCAGGGAGATTTTTTCACCCTGCGCGGCAGCAGCTTTATACAGCAAAAGAGCATTTGTTGATGCGGGTGGATTTGACGAAGAGTATTTTTGCTATGTGGAAGACGTCGACTTGGGATTTCGACTCCGGCTTTTCGGGCATCGTTGTTTATATGTGCCCAAAGCTGAAGTTTTTCACATGGGCTCTGCGACGACAGGCAGACACAGTGATTTTGCGGTTTATTATGGCCACCGCAATCTCGTCTGGACGTATGTGAAAAACATGCCCGGCCTGCTGTTCTGGCTTTTTTTGCCAGCGCATGCACTGTTGAATGTCGTAAGCGTCATCTGGTTTCTGGTTATGGGAAAAGGCAGGCTGATCCTGAAGACTAAGGCGGACGCTTTCAGGGGGCTGCCCCGAATGTGGAAAAAAAGGAGAGGCATTCACCGGCTGCGTCAGGCATCAGTCGGAGATATCTGGAAGAATCTGGATAAAAGCCTTGTGCCGCGCCTGTATAAAACATGGTGGTGAGGAAAGATATGGCGGACATCGATGTTATCATTGTCAACTATAACGCAGGCAAGTTTTTAACCATGGCCATTGATTCTGTACTGGAGGATCCGCTCGTAAGACGTGTCATTGTCGTGGACAATGCTTCCCGGGATACGAGTATGGCAGAGCTTTATAGCCGTGCCAAAGGTGATATACGAATTACCTGCATACAGAACAAAGAAAATCTCGGCTTTGCCCGTGCCTGCAACATGGGGATAAGGGCCGCCACGGGAGATTACCTGCTTTTCATCAATCCGGACTGTGAACTGCAGACAGGGGCTCTGGGAAAGCTGGTTGACGTCATCGAAAAAAACCAATCGGTGGGTATGGCCGGTCCCCTGGTGCTCAATCCGGACGGTACGGAACAGGCGGGAAGCAGGCGCGCGGTGCCCACTCCCTGGCGTACCTTTGTCCGGGCCTTCGGACTGTCGAAATATCATAATCGCTATCCAAGGCTGTTTCCCGATTTCCACCTGCACCAGGACCCTTTGCCGGCTGCGATTACGGATGTTGAAGCAATTTCAGGCTCCTGCATGATGGTCAAACGGGACGTGCTGGATCAGGTTGGCCTGATGGACGAAAACTATTTTCTCCATTGCGAGGACTTGGACTGGTGCATGCGGTTTCGCCAGCAAGGCCTGCGGATTCTGTTTGTTCCGGATGCCCTTGCCGTACACCAGCGCGGGGTGTGCG
This sequence comes from Smithellaceae bacterium, assembly GCA_963682015.1. GTDB lineage: Bacteria > Desulfobacterota > Syntrophia > Syntrophales > Smithellaceae > UBA8904. The sequence goes on from OY820932.1 coordinate 2,612,046, forward strand.
GGAAAGATCGGCCGTTGTTTGTGGAATGGAACAAGCACAAGGGGATGATCCGTTTCTATCACAAGTTTTTCCGCCATCAATATCCGGGTATGCTGTTATGGATTGTCGGTGCGGGTGTTTGGCTACGGTTTGGAATTGTGGCCGTTCGCAGCAGTATTCGTCAGCTTACCTGGTTTATACGTGACTGAAGGATAACGGGAACGCCTTTAGGAGAATGATGCGTCTTGCACAAGCACTGGTCTGAAAACTCAAGAACATCCGGCAAGGACAGGAAAATCAAAAATGACCGCTAAGAATTATAAACGTTTAAAAAGAATATGGACACTGATTAAAAAATCTGGCCGCGTTTTACTGCGGCAGGGTCCCGTTCTTCTTTCCCGGAAAGTTATTCTATATGTAAAAGGGATGCACGAATTCAGAAGAGATCGGCGGGATTTTGCGTTTACTTCTCAACCCACGGGGAAAGGCATCAATATTGTCGGCTATTTAGGCGCTGAAACCGGGTTGGGGGAATCCGTGCGTACCCTGGTCAAATCCGTCAAAACGACAAATTTGAACCATGCACTGATCAATCACAAATTATACTGGTTGAAAGATCGTGATAAAAGATTTGAAAAAGAATTTACGCGGAGCAACCCATACAATATTAACGTGATCGTCCTCAATCCCGAGGGGCTGGAACTTGCCATACCCGTCCTTCGGGATGAGTTTTTTGATAACCGATACAATATCGGCTACTGGGTGTGGGAATTGCCCGATGTTCCGACAGAATGGAAGAAATATGAAAAGTATTTTGATGAATTCTGGGTTCCCAGCGAATTTGTCAGACAAGCCATGATTAAAAAAATTAACAAACCTGTTTTTGTCATTCCTCATTCCATAGAAATAAAACCATTTAAAAACTACGGACGAAGTCGCTTTGGAATAAAGAACCAGTTCCTGCTCTCTTTTATTTTTGATTACAATAGTCTGTGGGAAAGAAAAAACCCCGCCGCTGTGGTTCGGTCGTTTAAAAAAGCATTTCACAAAATTGAAAATGTCGCGTTGATCATCAAGTGTTCCGATCCGGCTCTTTTCAGAGGGCAGCACAACCTGTTATTGAGAGAGATCAATCAGGACGAGAGAATAAAAATCATCAGTAAGCGTTTGACCAGGGACGAAATCTACTCATTGCTTGATGTTTCTGATGCTTATGTCTCTTTACACCGGTCCGAAGGATTTGGGTTAACGATTGCCGAAGCGATGTTTCTTGGTAAACCGGTCATCTGTACAAATTACTCCGGAAATCTGGATTTTACAAACACGGATAACTCGCTGCTGGTGGACTATAAAAAAATGAAGATCATCAGGGATGTTGGACCCTATAAGAAAGGCGATGAATGGGCGGAAGCGGAAATTGATCAGGCTGCCGGGTTTATGCGAGAGCTGTATGAAAAAAAAGAATTACGCGATGCGATGGGATGTCGAGGCAAAGAATATATACATAATCGTTTGAATCCGGCGTCCATTGGTGAAAGAATTGTTGAAAGAGTTGAACAAATCAACCTGTGTTTCTCTTCAGAGGATGCTGTCGTTTTTCAATCGGATGAAGCGTCTGGCGGATGAATCGGACTGAATTTTTCACCGGTTTATCCCAGAGCAACGATGAAATATACGTTCATCACATCAGGGATTACCCTGTTTGCGGAATAATGATATTGAAGTAAACGGATATTGATCAGGATCTATCTGGATAGAAAACCGGACGACCATTCAGCGTCCGGTTTTTTTATTCATTTCAGATGATGGGTCCGCAGATACTGTTCCAGTTCCTGCTTTTGAATTTCCAGATGACGGCCTACATTCTGTTTTGTAACGTGAACGCCGAAATCATCCGGAACGGGAACGGAACCACCGCCAAAAATTCGCTCGACAATCAGGTCGCCAACCCGATAGCGGTAGTGGCTCGACTCGTAATAGTTCAAGGGATTGGTGGTAACGGAGTTGAAACCGCTGAAATCATAATAATCCGTAAGCTGCGCCAGCCTTGCCTTTGCAAGAAAAAGAGATTCTGCTTCATTGATATATAGCTGTGCATACAAAGGATTGATGAAAAAAGTGATAGAAAAATGGTAAGTGTTAGCCAAAGCGACCAATTCTGATAGAATGATGAAGGCGGCATTCGAACTTTTGGTTGGGTAAATGACGGGTTTGTATGTCTTAACGGTAAAGTTGAAAATGGGCTTTTCTTCTCGTTCAATTGATTTATCTCTCTCTCGGAATCCGAGATTGATGCCTTCACTACTCATGACAATCTGTCCTTTTACAATGCCAAGAATCACTCTGTCCCACCATTGGCCGATCTCGCTTAGCTCTGGCGGACGGAAAAAATACATTCCAAAAATCTTCAGACGATCAGGTCCGCCGATATCCGGATGCATGATTCTGAGCAGATCCTGTTCATTCTTCGCACCTTTAGAGACAAAAGAAATTTCATCGAGTCCAATAATTACAGATTTTATCTTAATACCTTTTTTTAAAAAATATTTGAGAATGGCAAGATGCTGAGCAGGAACTCCCAGTGAATACGACATGTTGTAAAATTTTCCAGTTGGAATTTTGGTGACGTCTATCACGCCGACACGCGAAGATCCGAAAAGAAAGGAATCAAACCTATTAGAATTTTTGTATACGTATGCTGGATGGAACATATGCTGATTGAAACCGATTGGATAAATAATTTGTCCAGCTTTTTCGTGGTTGCTGAAAAGACTTACCCGGACGGCATGGTGATCTATACAGGAATTAATTGCTACAATGGTCACCGTAAAAATCACCAATAAAGTTATAGTAGTGGTCAACCATTTTGAATAGCGCATTATTTCATTCCTAGAAGTTAAAATATAAAAACGAGCGGCTCTTGTTCAGAAAAAGCAAGCTTACAACCATCATCAAGCTTACCGCGATCGCATGCTTCCAGTCAGGGGAATAGTCGTTCAGAAGCTCATTGGAATTTTTTGTTAGTAACACGAGAGGTATTAATAAAATGCACAGAAAATATATATGTGTCTCCACGAGAGGTAAATTATCGCGCCATTCCCCAAAGCGGATGCCAATTGCCGTGAGATTCTGCCAGAAGGGACTCTCGGCAAGATTGGGTGAAATCATGATACCATTCAGGCCAGCCATTCCTTTTAATACTTTCAATGTGTCCTGCCATGTTTTTGCCCGGAAAAAAATAACGGAGAAATTAAAGAAGTTAAATTGGATAAACCAAGCGATCGCTTTGGGTAAGTGCCATCCCGTTTTTGTCCACATGTGGTAAATAATAGAGGCAAGGCCAGTCAGAAGTCCCCAGATAATAAATGACCAAGCGGCACCGTGCCAGAGCCCGCAAATCAGAAAAAGCAGCAGGATATTTATAATTGTGCGGGCTTCGCCTTTGCGGCTGCCGCCAAGTGGTATATAAACATAGTTTAGGAGAAAACGGGATAACGTCATATGCCAGCGTTGCCAGAATTCCTTGATGTTCAGTGCTTTGTAGGGCGAGTTGAAATTAATCGGCAAACGAATGTTGAGAAGGAGGGCGGCACCTATAGCCATATCGCTGTATCCACTGAAGTCGAAATAAAGTTGCATGGTGTAGGAAAGGCTGGTCAACCAAGCTTCGACAAATGTCAGGGTGGCGGAAGCGTCGTATCCTCCGTTGACAATAACGGCCAGCGTATCAGCGATAACAGTCTTTTTAAACAACCCGATGGAGAATATGAAAAAACCACGGCAGATGTTTCCGATATCAAATATTCCAACAGTCTGCGATTGAAACTGCGGGATGATCTCCTTATGATAGGCAATGGGTCCGGAAATCACATAGGGGAAGAATGTAACATAGATGCAATAATGGAGAAAATTGTAGCGGTAACCTCCCTGACGGTAGATGTCCGTAAGCCAAGCGATCTGCATAAATGTATAAAAACTGACACCTACGGGAAGTAAAATGTTCAATGGTTGAATCTGTGCAGTAAAAAGAGCATTGACGTTTTCCAGAAAAAAATTCGTATATTTGAAAAATCCTAGAAACAGGACATTGATGACAATTGCGAATATGAAAAGTGGTTTCTTCTTTTTTGATGTCTTTTCTGCAGTTATAGAAAGAGCTGTTCCACAGAAATAATTGAACAACAACGAAGACATTAAAACGACTGAGAAAGATATATTCCACAAAGATATAAAAACTAGGGAGGAGGTTAACAAAAAAAAGAAAGCCCATTTTGCCGATAAATACTTGTGAAGCAAAAAGTAGACGGCTACAACCAGGGGCAAAAAAATCAGGATGAAGCTGTATGAATTTAGAAGCATAACTCAATCTATCATTAAAGTTTGAAGAGCCTATTATGCTTTATTCCACCGTTAAAAATACCTTCTTTTTCAAAAGGTTACAAAAACTATTGGTTCATAATACAGCGATCAAAAGCGTTTTGCAAGTTTGTAGGAGTCCATTAATCGCTTGATTGTTAAGTTAGCCAATCAAGGATGACGCTTATTATTGCAACTTGTGAGTCCGGAGATATTGCTGAAATTCTGATTTTTGCTTTTCTAAATGCAGACTGACGCTTTCCTTTGTGACCAGCACGCCAAAATCATTTGGTGGATATGCTGCGTTGCCACCGAATATGCGTGAGATAATCATATCGCCTACCCGATAGCGGTAATGGCTTTCTGCATCAAAATAATTCAAACTGTTTATTGTAACAGAATTAATCCCACTGAAATCATAATATTCCGTGATATTTGCCAACCTTTCTTTAACGGTCCATAAGGGTTTGGCTTGATTTAAATACTGTTCTGCATAAAACGGTATGATGAAGAAAATAAGCTTAAAATGTTGGAGCTTGGAGAGCGCAATTAATTCTTCGATTGACGCAAAAGCTTCATCCATTTCTTTTTGTCCATAGATTGCCGGTTCATATTTGCTGAAAGTAAAGTGAAAGATCGGTTTTCCTGTCTTTTCGATGGTGTCGTCTGCCTCATGCCATATCATGTGGACGCCCTGATGGTCCAATGTGAGCACGCCTTTCATCCTGCCGCGAAGCACTCTGTCCCTCCAGAGAGACAATTCCTTAAGATTAGGTTTGCGAAAGAAGTAGGTGTCAAAGATGTTTGCTCGATTGGGGCCGCAAATATCCGGATGCATAATTCTAATAAGGTGTTTTTGACGGGCAACAGCCGGTTGGCTGAAACAAATATCATCCAAGCCGATTAAAACAGTATTGATTTTAACTCCTTTTTTAGTCAATGCCCTGATAATGGCCAAGTGTTGGTTAAGTAACCCCAGGGAGTAGGACATGTTGTAAAACCTTCCTGAGCTTATTTTATCCACTTGAATCACCATGGTTCGCGATGATCCAAAAAGAAAGGAATCAAACTTTTCAGGATTCCGGAAAATATACTCCGGATTGAACATGTGTTGATTAAGACCGATGGGATAGATGTTTTGACGAATTTCTTTATGTCCATTAAACAGGATCAAACGGACGCCGTAATGATCAATATAAAAATTGACGGCAACGATAATCACTCCGAAGAATAGGGTGAGGGACAATGTTGCGATCAACCATTTTCGATTACTCATGATATTTGTCCCATCTAAAAATTAAAATATAAAAACGAGCTGGTCTCGTTCAATAAAAGCAATCCCGCGATAAACATCAGGCTGGTCACCATGACAGTTTTCCAGTTTTGCGAAAATTTTTCCAGAAGGTCGTTAGAATTTCTTGTAATAAGCACAAACGGGATTAGCAGGATGCAGAGAAAGTATTCGATTGTTTCGGTGTTGGGCAGATTGGCGCGCCATTCGCCAAAGCGGATGCCGATGGCCGTCAGGCTCTGCCAGAATGGGCTTTCGGCAAGTCTGGGCGATACCAGGATGCCGGTTTGGCCGGCCATGCCTTTCAATATATTCAATGCGTCGTGAAAACTCGGAGCACGGAAAAACACCCAGGCCACGTTGATGAAATTGAAAGTTAAGAGCCAGGCAAGTACCTTGTGCATACGAATGCCGGTCTTGCTCCAGAGGCGGTGAATGCAGAGAGCTGCGCCATGGAGGAACCCCCAGAATACAAATGTCCAGGCCGCGCCGTGCCACAGTCCGCCAATCAGGAATGTAATCATCAGGTTCATCAGGGTTTGAGTATTCCCCGAACGATTGCCGCCCAGCGGAATATAAATGTAGTCCCGCAAAAATCTCGAAAGCGTGATGTGCCAGCGCCGCCAGAATTCCTGAATGCTAAGCGATTTATAGGGGGAGTTGAAGTTGGCCGGGAGGATGATATTAAAAATCAGGGCGACGCCGATGGCCATGTCCGTGTAACCGCTGAAATCAAAGTACAACTGCATGGTATAGGACAAACTGGTCAGCCAGGCTTCCGTAAAGGTCAGTGCCCCCGATGCTGCGAAGCCGCCGTTGGCGATCAGCGCCAGAGTGTCGGCTATGGCGGTCTTTTTGAAAAGACCGATCGAAAAAATAAACAACCCCCGGCAGACGTTATTAATATTGAACTGCACGGACTTTTCCGATTGCATCTGGGGAATGACTTCGTGGTGATAAGCGATCGGGCCGGAAATGACATAGGGGAAAAAAGTAACATACAGGCAGTAGCTGAGAAAATCGTATCGATAGCCTCCGCGACGATAAATATCCGTCAGCCAGGCAATCTGCATGAACGTGTAAAAACTGATGCCGATGGGGAGCAGAATACGCAAGGGTTGCATCTGTGCCGCAAAGAGCAAGTTGACATTTTCCAGGAAGAAATTTGCGTATTTAAAAAAACCAAGAAAGAGGACATTGATAACAATCGCAAAGATAAAAAGCGGTTTCTTTCTATCCGGATTCCTTTCCTCAAGCGAAGAAAGAGCCGATCCGCAGAAAAAATTGAATAAAACGGAAGACAGCAAAACCAGCGCAAAATAGATATTCCAGAAAGACATGAAGCCCAGCGAGGCGGTCAGCAAAAAGAGGCGAGCCCATTTGACCGGCAGATACTTATTGAGCAGAAAGTAACCCGCGGCAACCAGGGGCAAAAAAATCAGGATGAACGCGTATGAATTAAAAAGCATACTTTTTCCAGATTTATCGATTTTCAGGCCGTTGCCTCTGTCCGGACAACGATGGAATGGGCTTATATATCAATCATGTTCGGTTTGCAAGGGCTGCCGGTCGTCTTTATTATGTGAAGGTGATTACATTTTTAGCCAGGTGAGCGTTATGGTTTCTTTTTAGAAACCGGTTGTGGTGCGCGCAGTATGTCTTCAAGAAGTTTTGCCGCTACTTCGACGCCTGCGGCGTTCCAGTGCGTGTCGTCTCGATGGTAAAGAGGGATCCCGCTTCGGCTGGTGATTTGATCAAAGACTTTTTGCGTGTCCACTACTTCAACGCCCTGTGCCCGCAGCTCGCAAGTAAGTTTTTCCAGAAATACCGGTTTTGGTGTAGCCAGCTCCCGATAGTAGATGGTTTCCTTGTTGGGTATGGGCAGAAAAATAAAACGCACACCTTTCCCGGCAAAGAAATCGCTTAACTGCTTAATGCTCTGTACGGCATTTTGCAGAACATTATCGGGAACCTTATGGTTGGCCTGTGCACCCTTAAAAAAGAGGACCGGGCATGCGTTCCCGGATGCAGAACCGGTTGGGGAAGGCGGTCTGGAGTTGATAGCGGCTTTTATGTAATTCAGCATATTGGCCTTAAGAACGCGATCGATATGAATGGCGACAGACTGAATAGCCGGTTGAAGCATAACCGACCACATGATTTTATCCGCGATGGAAGGATTCTTAAAGTCTGAACCGGGGCGGACGGCATAATTGGCCGTCAAAATCGTGCGTTCGATGTTAGCCAGAATGACTACTTCGGGTTTGGACTGTTTTAGAAGCCCGTGTTTGAAGATATACTTGATGCTTTCCGGCGCCAGCGGGTAGACTTTTTTGTTCAGGTGTTTTTCCAGAACTTCAGAAAGCATCTCGGGCTGGGAAAGACCGCCACCAGCCGTATTGGAATCACCAACGATGATGATTGGATACTGGAAGGTTCTGGATGCGGTTTTGCGGTAGCCATAAGCATCCGTTTGCCAGAGCACATTCTTTTTTCTGACTGCGCATTCCGGTGACGGCTTCAGATCACCGCCTTCTTCCATTTTAACAATAGTCATATTCGGGTAGAAAGGTCCCTTCAGGACACCGATAGAATATTTCTTCACCAGTGCTTCCCAGACACGGAAAGTAAAAAAGTCGATCGGCAGTACTAACAACTCGATCAGAATGGCTGCCAGAAAGGGCAGAATAAAGATCAAATATTTTAAACCATACTTTTTCATGGTGTGCCTTAAAACTGGAAATAAATGGAATTTGCCCCATCCGGCAGACTCAAAAGCAGGATACCTGCCACAATAATATAGTAAAGGGAGAATCGCAGCCATACCGGCCGGCCCGCAAAAAGCTGCCGCATGTTTTCGTGTCGTTCCATCCTGTGGATTACACCGAAAAAGCCGAGGCAGGCCAGAACAATCAACAGGTCAACGCGGGACTGGGTAAGCAAAATCATTGAACTCACCGCCTCCAGGTTAAAAATCTGACTCCAGCCCGTATGCAGATGGGTAATTACATATATGGCGTCAGACATCGTTTCCGCCCTGAAAAAAATCCAGGCCAGTGTAATCAACGCAAAAGTGATGATTATCTGTATGGATCGGTGGAGGGCGGGACGTTTGTCCAGGCCCGCGACGACCGCGAATTCCGACCGAAGGCGCATAGTGGCCCGGCCAACGATCAGGTAAGTGCCGTGCAGCAGGCCCCAGATGACAAAAGTCCAGCTTGCACCGTGCCACAGGCCACAGATCAGGAAGACCAGCAGATAATTCAGGTAGTGCCGCCAGGCCCGGACGCGGCTTCCTCCCAGCGGAATATAAAGGTAGTCGCGCAGCCACAGGGAAAGCGAAATGTGCCATCTTCTCCAGAAATCCGAAACGGATGTAGCGCTGTAGGGTCGGTTGAAATTATCCGCCAGTGTAAAGCCGAACATCTGTCCCAAACCGATGGCGATGTCCGTGTAGCCGGAAAAATCGCAGTAAATCTGGAAACTGTAAAAGACGGCAGCGAGAGTCAAGCTCACACCCGAATAGGCCTGCGGGTCGGCGTATACCACGTTGACAAATGCCGCAAGCCGGTCTGCTATGACCATCTTTTTGAAGAGACCCCAGCATACAAGCTTCAGGCCGTTCGTGAATCGTTCAGCGTCAAAGCGGCTGTTTTCTTTAAGCTGGGGCAGAAAGTTATTTGACCGTTCAATCGGTCCCGAAAGAAGCTTCGGGAAGAAAGCAACATACAAGGCAAAAATTCCCGGATGTTTTTCGGCCGGCGCATCTTTTCGGTAGACATCAATCAGGTAGGCGGCGATTTGAAACACATAAAAAGAAATGCCGACCGGAACAAGCAGTTTTAAAGCATGACTGGTATAAGTCACGTTGGCCAGACCCAGAACCTGTTGAATGGAGGCATCCAGGAAGTCAAAATACTTGAAGAGGAACAAAATGCCCAGATTGAACACCAGGGCGACAATCAACAGGAGCTTTCTGATTGACGGTGTTTCCCACCGATTCATTCCCAATGCGGCAAAATAAGCGGTGAGTGTAGAGAAGACCAGCAGGGCCAGATAGGATGTCTTGAAAGTGGCGTAAAAAAAATAGCTTGCGGCAAGCAGGACAAACCAGCGCAACCGCGCGGGCGTAAGGAAGAACAACACCAGGACGGCAAACGAAAAAGCGAAAAAGACTAATGAGTAAAAATCCATCCGGCAACACCTGTCGCAAAGCCGTTTTCATGAACTGAATCCAGCGGCGTGAGCGTTCCCGCTTCCTGCAGAGAGGGAAGCGGGCGACTTTAATAATATCTTATTCCCTGTGGATCGAAGACTCTCCGCAGTCAGCTGCGAAGAACTTCAATATATAGATTTGCATAATGTCTTGAACCGATTGCATACCCGCTTCATAAACAATTTCCAGTATAAAGACAATACGAGAATCGAGTTGTTTTATTTCAGGATTCCCGCCAGCATGAGCAACTTCTCAAAACGCGCTTCCCAGGTGTGTTCGCGAAGCGCGCGCTCACGACCTTTTTGCCGGATCGATTCCGCTTCCTCAGGGTGCAGGAGATAATGCCGGATTTTATTTTCCAGATCCTTGATATCGGTGTAGGTAAGAATTTCTTCACCGGGCCGGAACGCGGCATGAAGTTCAGGATGATCTTCCGTCAGGTAAAGTCCGCCGCTCATTGGAATTTCAAAGTCGCGGCCCTTGAGGCAGAAAGTGTCCCGATGGCCCTCCACGCCACCAAATCCTAAATTGATACGGCTCATGGAATAGAGTTTGATCATGTCTTCGACCGACAGCGGTCCGTCGGGCCAGCCGATACCGTAAGCCTTTACGGGAATACCGCATTTGTCGAGTTCATCGATTACCGCCGCACGGTTGCCATAACACTGGCCGACAAAAGACACATCAACACTTCGTTCCAGATCAAGAGGCTTGTGAACGTCGGGATTGGCTCCTTCGGGCAGGTAGATGGGACGGCCGCCCTCAACGCAATACTTGATGAGTGCGTCTTCGGTGCTCGTCCAGCACAAATCGAACCAGCGGCAAATGTCTCGGGCGCCGAATGCCCGTCCGCGCCGGATTTTGCTGACAAAATGCTCTTTGTCATTGAGCGCCAGATTGATCATGGGGACACCGAAATTGCGCAGGGCGGCGAGCGTCCGGGGTTCCACCAGTTCACCGGAAACGTACATGAAAATAAAGTCCGCTTTTTCTTCGGACATCCAGCGGCTGACTTTTTCAACGAGCGCCCGGTTCATGAGCGTCTTTCCCATGCTCCGCCAGTTCTTGTTCGAGTGGTTAAACTCATCATACCAGTCATAGTGACGAACAGAGCCGAATTTTTGCAACGCGGGTTTCAGCGAATAATTTTCCCAGTTATAATGGTGGTAAATGGCAATGCTGCTGATGGAACCTTTCGGTTTGGGGTTAAGTTTTGGAAATGTTTTTTGCAGCTCGCTTTTGAGCGTGGCTTCATTAGGAACGCGAAGACCCATTTTCTGAAACTTCGCTGTATAAACGCGCTCTTCGCGCTGGAGTTTCCGGACGTTATTCCAGAGGCGGAACCTCCGCCGGTATTTTTTCAGCGGGTCGTTCATGAGCCTTTTCTTACTGTGTACAGTCTAGCCCCGTTGGACTTGTCCACGCGGTCGTTCATCATATTCAAAACATGTCCGGCATCCACGGTGGGTATGGAAAACTTTTCCGCAATATCTTTGCATAAAAGAAGCGCTCCGACACCCGCGCCAACAATGCATAAATCCGTGTCGACGGGGATCCTGTCCAGGATTGGAGCTTTGATTTCTTCCCAGCGGGTGGCAACATACTCCCTGGGAATATCGACAAAACTCAGTCGAGGGGAGCTGTGCTGTCCGGCAAACCACCTGCGGCAGTTTTCTTCGCTGTATTCCGAATTCAGGATACAGATATTTTTGCCATTTGCAACCTCAGCGAATTCGGGAGAACTCAAATAGCTGTAAACCACATAGAAAGGAACATAGTTGCCGGCGGTAAGCTGGACATCGTATTCACGAAGAAAATCAAGAAACTCTGCGGCGGTGGAGTCACGTTTTTGCTTTTTAAAGAGACGCATATCATCGGCGGGCGCCTGTGAATTGCCGGGGAAAATCAGGGGTGCCACGAATCCGTTGCCGGCGACATATGCCAGCGCCGCAGTATGCTGAGGCATGGTTTTTCGGATGGCGTCAATTGATTCAGCCTGTTTGTAAAGACCGTTGCATCCGAGCGTGTAGCGATAAAAGGCATATTCTCCGTCGGCAAACCGCACAACCGGCAGGGGGCGCTTGTTTTGCATCGCGCCGATCAGGCGCTCATGAAACAGCCGAAAATATTCGTCGCCGTTGGCGATCGTATTGGAGAAAAGGCAGAATTCTTCCCGGAGAATCGCGTGGGAAAACATTCGCGCGACCGCTTCATTGTCGATGCCGTTTACGGCCAGATGATGGAAACGAAACTGCCTGGACCAGATTAAATCTTCAAGGTATCGTTTTTTTTGCACAATAAACCTTCCTCCGCGAATGGTGATTTTTACCCCCTACCACAAACCCCGTCTTTTTGCAGTCGCTCTTTTAACAGCGTTTGATGCAGAACAGAGGTGACAACGCTGTGGCCTTCAGGGTTCAGATGGCCGTCGAGCACAAAAAAATGTTTGTCCCGGAGGTGTTCGGTCAAATCCAAGATGATCAAGTTACGGATGAAAGCCGGTTCGTCCTGTCTGGCTATCCGTTGCTTCAGTTCCAGCGTAAAGGTGTTAGACTGATTGATCCCGTTGATTTCAAAGACGATGATCGGAAAATCTTTCAGAATATCTTCATTTTGTTTGAGGATGTGGATAAACAGGTCCACATGGCTCATCGAATGATCATCGTCGGACGGGGCCGGTTTCGCAATCCATTCTCTGTATTTTTTTTTCATTTTCAGAAGAATGTATTTCCCGGGCCGGTAAAGTTTGGGGCTGCTGTGGAGGGCACTAAGCTTTTGAAAGGTTTCGGCGCGCATGATTTGCGGGCGGTTGCCGTTTTTGTAGTAGTGCCGGTTTTCATCATAGTCGTCACCACAGTACTGAATCATCAGGCACTTGAGTTTTGACCGGTCGAGTTTTCGAAGCATGATCATTTCCCGCACGGTTCCGAAAGAGGGAACGGCGGTATTGAGGGTTTTATATCCGGATTCTTTTTCAAGCAGTTTGACAAAAGTCTGGTACTGATCGACGCCCCAGCCGAGGGCGAACGAATCGCCCAGAAAAACCATTTCCGGTGCATTGAGGGCGTCTTCGGAATCTCTTACTCCCATCGAGTTAATGCAATATTCATTGCTGAATTCAATCTCACTGAATACAAATTTTCCCGGTTTGAGCGTATAGCCGAAATCGGGTGAATATGAGCCGCAGCCTTCCTGGAACTGCATGATCTTCCGGTCTCCCTGGACGTACAGATAGCCGATGCTGTTTTGCAGACGGCGGGAACACAATCTGAGAATGTTTGGATAATGAACAAGACAATACATCCAGGCTTCAAAAAGGGCGAGGATGAGCGTAATCAGGAGGAGCAGGAGGATAATAATTGTCATTCCCTTATTTCCTCGCCATTTCCAGGACCAGTCGATAGCATCGGATTTTATTTTCGTGATCGGCCGGATCGGCGGCAAATGGTGCTGCCAATTTCAAGGTTATCAGGCGGTAGATTGCTTTTAATTTCTGGGCGCGTATAATTCGGGCGAGGGTTTGCGGGCGGTAATGTTTGGCGTAAAATAAATATTCAGCGTCAAGTTTTTTGGCAAAGACTTCCACTCTTGGTGTTCGGGCTTCACTCTGCCCTCCCCAGTGAAAGACTTCCGCTTCCTCAATATAGCCGATGGAAAAGCCCTTTTCACGGATACGCCAGGCAAGGTCCTCATCTTCCCCGTAAAGGAAAAAATCCTCATCAAAACCGCCCAGTTCATCAATCAGCGGTCTGCGGACAATCATGAAAGCGCCCAACACACAGGCGATTTCTCCCGGAAGGCAGGCCGTTTCGCCTTTCGAAAATTTTTCCCCGGGGTAGCGATAGGAAACAGATTCCTGCGGTGAGCCATCCGGATTCAAAATTTTGGCTCCGGCCAATCCGATTTCGGGGTGGGCGTCCATGAAAGCCTCGGCTTTCGTGAATGCGTCTTCACGGACAATCGTGTCGGGATTTAAAAAAATAACATACCGGCCCCGGCTGATTTTAAGCGCCTGGTTGTTCGCCTGACCGAAACCACGGTTGGAAGAGTTTGCTATCAGGGTGACCTCCGGATATTGTTCACGGATGGCGGATATGCTGGAATCCGTTGAGGCATTATCCACCACAAAAATTTCTTTTTCGCCGCCGGCGTTTTTGACGGACGACAGACAGGCCAGTGTCAGAGTAACTGTATTATAGGAAACAATGATGACGGAAACAGCCATATACAACAACATGATGTCCTGTTTTTAATGCGTCCGACTCTAACATAGATGTACGAAAAAAACATGTTTTAAAAATGAAATCGATATGCTATCAAGTCCCGCACAAACACTGCTAATCAAGATATGGCGATGAAACGAGAACGATGAGTTTTAAAGATAAAATAATGGCTTTTCTGAAAATCGATGAGGTGATGGCGAGTGGGCGCCAGCATCAACTTGACGCCATTAAGGGCGCCGCAATTATTTTTGTTGTCTTCGCCCATACCGTTTTGCATAATGATCCAAGCCATTACGACAGCTATCTCCCTTTTCGGATTCTTGCATCTTTTTTAATGCCACTGTTCATTTTTTTGAGCGGCTTTATCCTCTCAAAGCAAATGAAATATTCTCTTGCAGATTACCTGAAAAAAAATGCCATCCGTCTGCTCGTACCTTTCTTTGTCTGGGGCGGCGTCATCAGCTACGGAGCCCTTCACATTTATCAAAATGCCAGTTTTCCCGAGCATGTGTTAAATCTTGTGAAAAATCCAAGCAATGGCGCCTGGTTTCTATGGGTGCTTTTCTTTAACAGTGTGCTGCTTTATTCAGTTCTCAAGCTGGTTCAGGTTAAAAACTGGGGGCGCTGGGAGAACTATTTTGTGATCGCGTCCCTTCTGCTGTCCCGTCTCGCATCCACGGAACTGTTCGGTTTGTCCGAAATTCGACTCCACTACCCTTATTATGTGGCCGGTTTCTTTGCGTGCAAGTATTTTGATGTACTGAAAACGAAGCGCAACATCTTTTATGCGGTTGCCATTATCGCCTTTCCCGTTATGGCTTTCTGTTTTAGAAAAAACGAATTCCCGATTTTTTATCCGTATCTATTACAAATCTTCAATGACAAGGGGATAGCACGTTTGATTGTTTCAATCTACCGGTACGCTGCGGCCTTCAGCGGGATTGTTTTTTCCTTCTTTGTTCTGGGGAGGTTAAGACAGACAAAGTTTTATTATTTTCTTTGCTGGATGGGAACGCTGTCGCTGGATATTTATGTGTGCCATTCATACTTCATCATCCGATTTGGCAATGGCGGATGGCTGTACATTGCCAGTACGATCATAGCGCTTATTATCACCCTCACGCTGATTCTGTTTGTGCTGAGACGTTTTAAAATCACGAGGCTGTTGTTTTTGGGGCAGAGTCAATAAAGAAGGATTACTATCATGAGCATAAAAACATATCTCTATGAAAAACGACCGGAAATCGCCGTGGCCAGTGAATTTTACGGCGCGTATCGGAATTTTCGCAAATCCGGTTTCAGGAAGACACCCTATGGCTTTGTGATGGCCGGTCTTCAGTCAATGCAGGATGGCTCCTATGAAAAAGATGAAACACAAAATTTTATTGATTTGCTGAAAGATACGGAAGTGTTTATTGATGTCGGCGCAAACATGGGTTATTATTCATGCATCGCCAGATCTTTGAATAAAAAGGTTCTGGCGGTTGAACCTTTATGGCAGAATCTTCAGTATCTGTTTAATAACTTCAGCATTAACCACTGGGCGGATGTAGAGGTTTACCCGGTTGGATTGTCTGATCAGCCGGGTTTGGCAACTCTCTATGGTGTTGGAACCGCCGCGTCGTTTATTAAAGACTGGGCCGGCAAGTCCACTAAGAAACGAATGGTACCCCTTTCTACGTTGGATATACTTGTGGCAAAACGATTTATTGGAAAGAAAATTTTAATCAAAATCGATGTTGAAGGTTTGGAATACAGCGTATTAAAAGGGGCGGTTGAGACCCTCTCTCTTCTGCCGCCTCCAATGTGGATATTGGAAACCAGTCTGATCGGTTATTTTCCCGGAGGCAGGAATGAAAATTACATAAAGGTGTTTGAAACATTCTGGTCGAAGGGATATGTCGCTTATGATGTTACAGGAGCGGGAGATGAAATGATAACCGAAAGCCAGGTAAGAAACTGGATAAAAAATTCAGACGATGAAGGACACGGAAATTTTCTTTTCAAAAAAGATATGTAAAATTTCAGCTGCGCCGGAAGATCCGTTTGGAAAAAAATAACCGGTGAATGACCAGATTGAACTGGAAGAAGCTTCTATCAATTACACAACCCGCCCTGTTCGAAAAGCTTATGCCCGCCGAAAAGAAGAATCGAATTTTCTATTAAAAATAATAGGTGATCAGCCGCGCAAATACCGCGCGGGATTGAAGTAATACATCAAGGCGGAAAGAAATTTTTCGACCCGGATTTTCAGTGTTTTTCCCGCATCCCAGCTTTCAAAAGAAGCATATGAATACGATAATGACAACCTGTAAAGATCATACCGGTTCGGGATGGGTCCGAACTTGCGTGCGCCGTATCGGATTGTCTTCAGGGGGCGAATGGCAAAAGTCCCCGGATGAACTGTATTAACGAAGTTGCCGTAGGTCTCATATTCACTGAATCCGGCTCCGGATAAGTGCTTTGTTTCCACTGCATTCATAATGTTCCAGACCCAGTGCTCGTTTGTCGAAGAGGATTCTTCAATGTTTGCGATTAACTCTCTCATATAATCGCTTTTAATGAAGAAATGCTCGCTGATGAAAGAAAAATCGACGCTTCTTGCTTTCTCCAGCAACTTTCGGTACGTGTCAAAGTACGGCGAGTGGTATTCTGAAGAAGGCTTAATCAAAACCTTCTTTTGGTCATTTAAGAATTTTATGGGTCTTAACATCACCGTGTCCGCATCCCATATCAAATAATAATCACCGATTTCCTGCAGAAAGCAGGCTGACATTTTTAAAAATTGTTGAAAATACCACCCGGCTCTGGCGCGTTTCTCTCCGGCATGTTCTATGAAGTCCGCAATGGATTTCAAGTTAACCCCGGGGATTAAATCATCCTCATTGAGTAAGACAACGGGACAGTTCTTGGGCAGGTTTTCAAAGAAAGAAAAGTTGTTTTCAGGCGTTATGACATAGATATGGCGCGGTGTAACATGGCGGACGAGCGACTGAATGGATAACCCTGCAATATTATTATGTGCGCTGATGACAGGCATGACGACATCGAACATAGTTGCTATCACCGTTTCCGAATGAGTTGGATAAACTCTAGCATGTTCCAGTTTGATTTGCCATCGGTGAAATATGCTGGTGAAAAAGTGGCGTCTGAAATTTCAAACGTGATACTATTATTGAAGGAAAGCCCGGCAGTGTTGCTTTCAAGACGAACATCACGGGGCGATGCAAGGATGTCCGACGCTTGATAGGTTGATAAAATAGTTGTCATGTCATCGGAATTTTTCAGTGATGCTGAAGAGTCGGTATGGGTGATGATCATCTTCGTGGGCATATTGTTCATCAGGCAGGATTTCCAGATTGGTTTTAAAATAGTGATTGAATACGATGCGAAATGTATTTACCGGTGTTAAATGGGGATGCAGGGAGCGCTTATCCAGACCGGGCAGGTACAGGGCATTAAGAACATAATACTTTTCTTTGATTTCCTCGTCGGTTGCTTCACGTTTCCAGTTAAAATCCTGGTTATTCACGAACTTAATCAAGTACCTCACAGGGAAAGGACCTTCGTCCGCTTGAATAATGATGATGGGGGGGAGTTCTGATCTGGTCAGCAAGCGGTTAACCAGTTCCATGACTTTTTTGTTCGTGTAAACCAGTTGATCGATGTATTTTCTGTGGTATTCAATTTTAATGGTGTTTGGATCTGAATCCTGTGAGACGCTTAATTCGTTTTCGATAAATTTGCCATTCCGATCAAACACATACGGTTCATGCGGAATCAGAAGATGAGCGAAAACGAATTTCGGACCTTTGATGCCGGGCATTTCAGCGATGGTATTGAACTGCCACTGGACGGTTTCCCACTGCAGTTTTCTTGAGTCCTTAAAATAGCGGATGTCCAGCCAACTGCACACGGGATAAAGAAGAGTTTTCTGAAAAAGTTTATATGAAAAATTGTCGCCGATGTTGTAATGCATATTCATATCCGCATATTGATTATGCGCGGTTGGCAGCCAGGTGTTGCCGAAATATATGCTTTTGTATCCGCGTGATTTCAGGAAGCGCTGAACATTACTATTTTGTATCATTTCAAAGAGCGGCGTCCAGTTGTCGGAATACGGGCCAAGCTTTTGGCTTAAATAATTCAGATATTCCATATTGAGAGAGGATGCCAGCGAGTGAGCCGTTTTGGTGTAATTGGCCGTGCTTGCGGACGCGACGTAGAAGCCGGCTTTTTCCAGATTCTGGATGAAATCACGGTTATCAAACTTATATTCGTTTTTCAGCGTTGTTGAACCAGCATATCGGTCCAGAATGATATAATAAATGTCAGGCTGCTTATCGTTTTTGTGGGAAGGAGCGTTGCCGTTGGTGATAAGGTTCGTTTTTTCTTTTTTTGATTTTGCGGATCTGTCCGATATTTCATAAAAAATAATATTGGCAAGCGACAGCAGTATCAGGCAAAAGGCAACGACATTCATTACATTTGTCAGAACGCGGAGCTCATTCTTGTTTCGAATAACAAAATAGATGCTGGCTAGAAAAAGTATTCCGAATGGGATGAAAAAAAAGGATTCGTAGGAAAAGAAAAACAGCATAAATGACGATAAGACAATGGATGTTTTCTGATAATTTTTAATAAGCAAATTGATCAAAACCAGAAGAACTAAAGTGAACAGAATTGCAAGCATTGCCGGTGCGAAAATTACGGAAACGGGGAGTTCTCTGATATTGTGCGAGAACAAAAATATTACAGGAAAAAGCGCAAAAAGAAACGGGTGAATTAGAGCGGCAAGCTTCATGATGTCCTTGATTCCATCCAATATACCGTCCGGCTGGTATCTTTGATTTTTTTTGCGGTGTGAATGATGAAGAAAGCACTGAATTCATTCTCAAAGGATTCTTGAGTATAATCGGGGAAAATATCTTCCCGAGTTGCCAGAAGACGCTGCACCTGGGAGTCTGCTTTGGGGACGAATTCAATGATCAAATGCTTGCATAATTTTTTGAAATAATATGCAATTTTCGAAAATGGAAGATTGTTGGAAATGGCCAGATGATGAATCAGGGCAAGAGCCAGGACGACATCTGCGGGCCCCCGTTCCTCCAGAGACATTCTTTCCCGGTGCCCCCAACCCAGCGCCGGACTGGGATTGGTCAGGTCGAGAAGCAGAGGGGTGATAAATTTTTCTCCGTCGGCAACGCAGGAGCGATAATTTTTTTCAACGGCGGCAAAGTCCAGATCAAAGGATACAGTCTGGATGCCTCTGCTTGCCGTGATTCTGCTGAACCTTCCCGTATTTGCACCCAGGTCCCATACAAGCACTGGTTTTACTTTTTCGACGAATTCGGCGACGATTTCTTTTTTCTGCTCCAGGGATTCATCGGAGTAGTTGGTTTCATCGTAATAATCGCTCCATTCAGAACGGGGAATTTTCCATTCCAGTCGTTTGATCGCGGAGAATAAATTATCCACCAGTGCGAGATGGGTCAGTTTATTCATTCGGAAATTTCGTTCGTGCATTGCCTGAGGTTTTCCCGAGAAATGTTTCTGGCTTCTGGCGTGCAGATGTATGTGGGAAAGGATCGCAAAATTAAACAGGGTGTTGAACGGTAATAAGGCGCTGGCAAGTTCAAGAGGCGGTCCATCGATGAAAATCCTGAAAAGTTGATTTAAACGAACATCCAGCCGGCTCATCAAGACCAGAGGTGCCAGGAAATGCTGACAGAATTGCCGGTAGGCGATCCACGGTTTAGTGGCGTCGAATATTTCAAACGAAATGGTGTCTATCAGCAGGGGTTTACCGTTTCTGAATTGAATATTATAGGCACTGGCGTCTTTCAGTGACATTTCATGTTGAATTGCTATTTTCTGAATGTTCAATGTAGCGAGAGCGGCAGCTTTTAACTGGCTGAAACACCATTCATACGGATAAGAGACAAAAGGGACAATTTCAGGCTTGATGATTTTGTAAGCTGCGGCATTTGTTGCGGGATCGATGGCCACTTCCTGGTGAGGAATCAGCAATTCAGCCTGTATTATGGCCTCGGCCAGCCCGGAGCCCGTCAGTTTATCGTAATTTTCCTTGTATATGGGATTAATTTGCCGATAAAAAGCCCCGTCTTTTATAAAAACAAAACCGCTCCGGTCTCTGAAAGATCCGAAAACGGAGGGATCAGTTGCTGTTTCCTTCATGGTCCTCAGTTTTTAAAACATGTTTTTTAACAAAGTACTTAATCTTCTGCAGATTCACTTTGATAATGTAGATGGCGCCGACAAAAAAACTGATTGCCAGCTGAAAAAGATAGCTTCCCGTTCCGAGGTCGAGATATGCATATGCGCTTCGAGAATCGATTATTTGAATGATTATGATGAATATCAATATCTTGACCGTCTTAATCTGTTGATTCATGATAAATATCCTTAAGGTAATGATAATTATATCAAATTGCTAATATTTTGAATATTCTTTCTTTCCTGCTAAGAGGTGCAAAAGTATTCGTGTTTACAAATTTTTACAAATTCGAGAATATTATGGATTTTAAATTCATTGCCCGTTTAATGTTTTCTTGACGTCTTCATTTTCACTTCATATACTACCGTAAACAATACCTTCTCCATGGAGAAAATATGGATCATATACAGAAAATTGTGGAAAATATAAAGGAGTTAAATCAGGGGGAGAAAATATTCGATCATGCCATTCTGACGCTCGAAGAACAAACCGAGCGAGGGAAACCGAAAAAATACCTGGAGGCAGCCATCGAACTTTTTCATGCAATTTCCGGGCAGACAATCATAGAAATCGGCTGCATGCGTCGGCCCATGACACATCCCATGTCGGAGATGCACCCCGAATGCTGTAATGACGGCCATTCTACATATTTCTGGTGTTCAACCGGAAAGAAGGTTATCTCGGTGGACATCGATTTCAAAGCTGTGAGAATCGCGAAAAAAAGCATCCGTAATTTTAAAAATGGCAGAGTATTATGGAAGGACGGCCTTAAGTTTCTTAAAAAATTCCAGGGGAAAATTGATTTGCTTTTTCTTGATGCCTGGGATGTTGTTCCCAACTGTCAGTATGCGGAGAATCACCTCCTTGCATATCTGGCGGCCAAAGATAAATTAAACGATAGAAATATTATTGTCATCGATGACACGGATATAGGAAATGGCGGCAAAGGGAGATTGCTGCTGCCGGTGTTGCGGGCAGAAGGATATGAAATATTAGTGAGCGGCAGGCAGACGATTGCATTAAAAAAATAAATCCTCCAGATCACAATGTCTGATATCAGTGTTGGCGGCGAAAGGACTTTCTGCGGGCATCAGACCGTAAACGGTTCCGGACGGCGCTGTAAAGCCAGATGCCACAGGATGGTTATCATTGCCAGAATGGCATAGAAGACAACAGCGCGTGGACCATAGGTTGTGTCCACAAAAATGGACGGGATAAAGTAAGAAATCAACACCGCAAATAAATAAACCGTCCAGGAACGGAAATATTCGTCCTTTCGATGCCGTTTGAAAATCACCCCGAGCATTCCCACAGCCGTAAGAAGAATGCAGAAAAAGAACATCAGGCCCACCAGACCCATGCGTACCGCAATGTCCAGGATCGTGCTGTGAGTGGACGCGACGATAATTTCCCGTCCCTGATACGTATCGTGCTGCTGATATTCGGGCGGCAGACGGTTGTTGTATTTTTCAAGCGATAAGACGTTATTGTTGCCGTAAGTTGCAATGCCGAAACCGATGCCGGTGATCGGGTAGTCTTTGACGACCTCCCAAGTCAGCCGGTACATTTGACTGCGGATGTCCTGTGTGAATCCATGCTTTTCAATACGCGTTTTCATGCCGGGCATGAAAACAACCAGCGCGGCCAGCACAAGAACGAGTGCGATATTTTTCTTTTCGGCGAAACATAAAATCAGCAGTCCGACGATCAGACCGATGAGCGAACTTCTTGTTTGAGTCAAAATCGTGACGGCAAGGTTGGCCAGAAAACAAAATGCGAATAGCAATTTATAAGCAACCGGTTTGTGTCGATGGAAATGGTATATCGACAAAAGAGCCGCGAGCGTGGTGGTATATCCAATGAAACCGGTATGCATTTCCTTGAACGTGATTCCCATTCTTTCAGAGAGAGGATAGCCTTCTAAAACATAAAAGCCGATCGATCCGCCGATTGCGAAGACGGTTGCTCCGGCGATCAGCAGGTAGGAGAGGATTTCCAGTCTCTTTCTGGTGGAGAAAAAGTTGACCAGCAGATAGAAAATGATCAGATATTTCAGTAAGTGGCTGCGCAGATCGTGAAGGGAGTTCTGCAAATCCAACGCGAAAAAAAGGCCGAAAAGAGCCCACATTGTGAACAGCACAAACGGCAGGGTCAGGGGAGTGCGAAGTGTAAAATCCGTTTTGCGGAAGATGAGCAGAGTAATCAGCACCGCCACTGAAATATAATAGCAAATCTCATTGAGGCTGGCCAGGGGAAAGGGGCAGATAAAGATATAAGTGCCGATCAGCAGAGGGATCAGAAGATTAAGCACAAAACAAAGTTTGTCGTTTAGGGAGACTTCCGGTGATAAAAGGAATAAGAAATAATTTTTCAGCATGAATACACTTTCTTTGATGATTTAGAGAGCTGGTTCTTTTACCTTATCAAATTCATCCGGGGCAAGCATTTTTTGCAGTGTCAGCCATACTTCATCAACCTCGATCAGGTCCATGCAGGTGTTGTCCGGACGAACGCATAAACTCTCTTCCTGCCGACAACCGCAACAGTCAAGATTTTTGAAAATCACTTTGCCGGAATCAATGTACGGACGGCAGATTGTCGGATAGTTTGGTCCAAACAGGCTCAGTGTAGAGCACCCGACAGCCGCCGCAATATGTCCCGGACCGGAATCATTGCCGATAAAGATACGGCATTCGCTGAAAACAGCCGCCATGTCCAGAAGCGACAGATTGCAGGACTTCAGGACGGCGGGGAAGCCCATTTTTTGTTCTATGTCTTCCAGAAGGTTTTCTTCGCCGGTTCCTCCCAGCAATATGATGGAAGCATGGTACTTTTCGCGCAGGCGTTGAGCAACCTGTGCATAACGATCCGGCTTCCACTGCCGCATTTTTTTTCTTGCACCCGGGTGAATTGCGACGATGATTTCACCAGGAGGCGTTACAATCGCCAGGCGATTGCGTACCTGGGATCGAATATCTTCCGGTATCGGAATCATCAAACGAACATCACGGTCTTCAATTCCAAAATGGGTCAGAACATCCACATCCACCTCAATAAAATGTTTGCGTCCGGTTTTTCCCTCCGCAAAAGCATTCATCATGCGGTTTACTATACTGTTAATCCGGTAGCTGAGGCGAATCGGAGCACCCGATGCCAGAGAAAGAAAAAAGGGCCTGTCTCCCTGTGTCAGGGCAATCACAATATTATATTTTTCGCGTCGAAGTTTTGCAATCAGAGGGATGTGATAGGCGATTGCCGAAAAGAAACCTCTTTTAGCCTCTTCTCGGTCATAAATCCATACTTTGCGGATATCCGCATGATGAGCGATCAGTTCGGCGCATTCTTTATGAATCAGAACGTCGATTGTCAGGGCGGGTGCGTGTCTTTTCAGGGCGGCCACGACGGGAACTACGCCCATTGTGTCACCCACATACTGCAATTTGATAATCAGAATTTTTTGCCGCTCAAGTCGCACTTTTTGATTTTGTCGCGCCGTCATTAATTAATTTCCCCGCCATTTTCGGGATCTTTACACAACCCCCGGACGAATTGCAAATAATTTAGCCGGAAAGATTGATGTTTAACTTATTATAGTATCGGAAGAATTTTCACCGCTGACCGCGTTGTTTGTCGGTAAGAATTTCTTGATAAAGACTTGTGTATTTTTCAGCCACATGATCCCATGTGTTTTGGAGAGCCGTCTGATATGCGGCTGTGGCCATTTGTGCGCGTCGGTTGTTATCAATAAGAAGCTGAAGCCGGGAGGCAATGTAATCATGGTCCGAAGGGTCAGAGATGACAAAACCGGTCTGTGCTTCCCGAACCAGATCCCGAGCGCCAACGGTATTGCTGATCATTACCGGAAGTCCGGCAGCCATGGCTTCCAGAACAACCATGCCGAAAGTGTCGAATTTTGAAAGCATCAGATACAGATCACCGGCCAGATAAATATCGGTTAGCTTATCTTTCGGGACCACGCCGGTGAAAAGAACGTTTCCGGCGATTCCGGCGTCTTTGGCCAGTTTTGAATACTTCCGCACATTGCCTTTACCGGCGACAATTAACTTGAAGTTTGTCGCCTTTTTTTTCAATCGCGCAAGGGACAGGATGACGTCATCGAGCCCCTTGATTTCAAAGTTCATCGACGCAAAAACAATGACCACATCGTTGTCATTAATTCTCAGGGAGCTTCTGGTGGCCAGGCGCGCTTCTGCTTTGTTCGGGCGTGCGTAGTCGGATAAATTGACACCGGGATGAATAACGGCAACCCGATCCGGATCAACCGGATATTCCTGAAGAAAAATGGATTTCGTGAGCTCCGAGACCGCCACGAATTTTTTGCAGCCCCCCCGATCAATCAAACCGTCTTCCACCCAGCACGTGGCCCGGTCATAAAGACTCATGGACTTCCGGCGGATGTCGCGCACCCAGTAGCGATGGGGGATGCCGTGCATCGTGAAGAGATCGGCCGCGAAAATTCTTTCATGGCTGTGAATCAGATCAAAAGGAGTACGCCGCATCTTGCGCGCCGCAAACCAGGCAAAACTGATGGTCGTCAGAAACTTGGGAAAGGAGATAATGGGAATTTTATCAAATGAAATCAGAGGTGAATTGGATTGCCAGCGGTTAGCAAACACTTGAAATGTATGGGGAGGTCTGCTACAGAGTTTTCCGGTAAGTTCGGCTGCGAATTGTTCGGCGCCGCCAACTAAACCATATTTGGGGATGACCACGGCAATTTTCGACATAAGGAAATATCTTTAAATATTTTGAGCAAGTCCTAGCACAGAACATGAAATATTTCATGACTTAAATGGGGCCCGCTGCGATCAGGTTCAAGATAAGCAAACCCTTAAGGAAAAAGAGTGATCATTTGGAAAAGCCGAAAATCAGCATTGCCATAATTGCCCAGAATGAAGCCGATCGTATCGGTGCCCTGCTCAACAGTTTGAGCTTTGCCGATGAAATTGTCGTGGTTGATTCAGGAAGCACTGACGGAACACAGGCAATCTGTGAAAAAGCGGGGGCAAAGGTGATTTTTCATTCCTGGGCCGGCTACGTTGAGCAAAAGCAATTTGCCCTGGAAGCAACGGTGCATGAATGGATCTTCAGCCTGGATGCTGATGAAGAAGTGCCCGACGAACTCGCGGCGGAAATTCGCCGGGCACTGGAAAATGCCGGGTCGGATGTCAGCGGATTCTCCATGCCCAGGCTGTCAAGGTATCTGGGGCGCTGGATCCGCCATGGCGGCTGGTATCCGGACCGTAAGGTGCGTCTTGTGCGCAGGGGAAAAGGTGCGTGGCAGGGGGTGAATCCCCATGACAAACTGGTGGTGCAGGGCAGAGTTGTGGATCTAACCCGGCCATTTCTTCATTATGTATATCGGAGCATCTCGGATCAGGTGGTAACGATGAATAGTTTCTCGGAGATTTACGCACGGCAGGAATCTTCCGCGGGGGGGTGGTTTGTCGTGGCCGGGATGTTTCATGCCATCGGTAAGTTTTTCGAATGTTATTTCTGGAAACTGGGTTTTCTGGATGGCCTGCCCGGGTTTGTTATCGCGATGAATTCCGCCGGATTTGTTTTTTTGAAGCACGCCAAACGATGGGAAAGAAGCCTCTCCGGAAAGTGACACCCAATGGATATCTCATTTATCATTGTCAACTGGAATACCCGCGACCTCCTTCGGAAATGTATTGATTCCATTTATAAAACCGTTCAGACACTGACTTATGAGATTATTGTTGTGGACAACGCTTCATCCGATGGTTCGCCAGAGATGCTGGCGGCAGGCTATCCGCAGGTTCAGGTGATCGCCAATCCGGAAAACCGGGGATTTGGCAGAGCCAACAATCAGGGCTTTGCCGTCATGAAGGGTAGATACGCTCTCCTGATTAACACGGACGCTGTCCTGGTGGATAAAGCGGTTGAAAAGTTATGGGCGCTTGCCGAAGCGACTCCCCGGGCGGCGGTTGTCTGCGGGCAGTTACTCAATTCCGATGGCAGCAAGCAAAACTCTATTGCCTCTTTTCCGACGCTTTTGTCACTGACTATGAATACATCCCTTCTGGAATACTTTTTCCCGGGGCACTATCCGAGTAAAAGATATGAACATAAAAGTCCGCTGGAAGTGGATTCAGCTATTGGCGCCTGCATGATGATCCGCAAGAAGGCTTTGGACGAAGTCGGCTTTTTCGACGACCGTTACTTTTTCTTTTTTGAAGAAACGGATCTGGCATACGCCATGAGACAAGCCGCATGGAAAATCTATCATGTGCCCGATGCCTTTATCTACCATCTTCAGGGGCAAAGTATCGGCGACAATGCACGGTCGAGGATTGAATTTTATCGTTCACGCTATCAGTTCCTGCGCAAATGGCACGATGCCGGCTACTACAGTATAGCGCGGATTATAATTTTTTTCCGTTTGCTGGCGAATACGCTGCTTGCGTCTGCAGGCGTCTTATTCACGCTGGGGATGGTGAGAGGCATGCGGAAAAAATTGAGCGTTTATATGCAAATTCTCCGATGGCACTTTGATCATGAATCAGCAGTCGATAACAGGTAACAAATAAGAAGCAAGGAGTAAACAGGTCATGCAGCAGATATACCATGTGCTTAAATCTTTTGTAGATCCCGTCTTTGTCATTTTTGTCCTTCTGCTCATTTCTTTTTTGATTTGCCTCCTTTCGAGTAAGAAAAAAAGCGGCGCGCTGTTATTATTCCTGATGATTGTACTGCTTTATGGATTCAGCATCCAGCCGGTATGCAGCTATCTGAGTTACAAGCTGGAAAAAAATTACATCGGAAACCTCCCAGCCGAGGGAAAACTTACGGTTGATGTTATCGTGGTATTGAGCGGCGGCACTTATCGTATTGACGCTCTGGACAAAATGTTTCCCGGCAAATTTACCCTGACCAGACTGGTTCACGCCATTCGCATGTTTAAAGCATACGATGCCAAGTATCTTGTCTGTTCCGGGAAGGGGCAAGGCAAAACATCGGATGCGGAGATGATGGCGCAGATGGCCCATGAATTTGGCGTGCCCAAAGAAAAAATCCGCATAGAAGCCAAATCGACAAACACATATGAACATGCGGTGGAGTTAAATAAAATGTTCGTGGATAAAAACATCAGGATCGGGCTGGTGACGTCGGCTTCTCACATGAGAAGAAGCGAAGCACAATTCCGAAAGTTTTTCGGCAAAGTCACGCCTCTGCCGTCAGATTACCTGTATGCTTCGCCCATGGGGACTCCCGCCGTCCGTTATGTTCCTCAATCGGAATGGCTGTTCTACAATGCATTGATTTTCAAGGAGCATGTCGGTCGGTTCTGGTACAGCATCAAAGATATCTGATCATCGAGGATTTCCTTTGGCTGTTTCTTTGAAATCCGGCCGACAGGAATACAGTAGTCATTAGTATGCACCTGGCTGAAATATTTTGCGAAGCACTCGGGAAATGCAATCACTTGAGGCATAAATGGAAACCATAAGACTTTAGGATCAGATAGTTAAGGTGATCAGATTTGATGGATAAAAAGGTTGGCGTTTTGGGAGCGACGAGCATGGTTGGACAATGTCTCGTCCCGATGCTGGTGGAAAACGAATGGCTGGTTTATGC
Source organism: Smithellaceae bacterium (assembly GCA_963682015.1). Lineage (GTDB taxonomy): Bacteria > Desulfobacterota > Syntrophia > Syntrophales > Smithellaceae > UBA8904. The sequence goes on from OY820932.1 coordinate 2,639,972, forward strand.
CTTTTCCCGACGCCCGATCAGACACGATCAGGCGGGTGTTGAATGGAAGCAACTACAGATATCCGGCTCTCGCTGCGGTATTTCCGCAAATGACCTGAATACAATTCCTTTCTGGATTTGTGTCGCTCCGATCTGGATTTTGCCGGATTATTTTCCGTTGCTGGAGGCTCATGGCGCTCGCCGCGTTATCGCCATTTCTTCAACCAGCAGTTTGACAAAGAGCGATTCCCCTGATCATACCGAAGTGGTGGTTGCCCGCATGTTGTCAGACGGCGAAAACCGTCTGCTTTCGTGGGCGAGATCAAACGGAGTCGACTGGGTGATTTTTCGACCCACATTAATTTACGGTTTCGGACTGGATCAGAATATTTCTGAGATTGCACGCCTGATCCGCCGTCTTGGTTTTTTTCCTCTTGCGGGTCGTGCTATGGGGATGCGTCAACCCGTCCACGCAGAAGATGTTGCGAATGTCTGTCTGTCGGCAATAGAAAAAACAAAAGAGATTCAGCATATTTATAGTCTTTCCGGTGGCGAAACGCTTGCTTACCGGGAAATGATAAGACGGGTGTTCAGGGCTCTTGGCTGCAAACCGCGTTTAATTGAGGTGCCTCCGTGGTTGTTTCGGCTGGCTGTTTTCTTCGTTCGAAGTTTGCCTCGCTATCGGCATTGGAATGTGCAAATGGTTGAAAGAATGAATGTTAATCTTGTTTTTGATCATGACGAGGCTTCCCGTGACTTCCATTATTCTCCACGTTCCTTTCAACTTACCTCAAAAGACTTGCCACCATAAGAAAAAAATGCTTAAATTTCATGGTTAAAGATAATTTTTACACTGGGTGTCCTCACTCTTCTGTTAAACCATTTGTTATTATTGTTCTTTACCATTTTGCGATTATGGATGTTGTAAGAAAAAGATGAGCCTGGATGGTCCCCGGCTCAGCCTTACTAATCAGAACGATTTGTTTTAGCAGATAAAAGGAAGATAGGTGTCCTGCCTTCAGACGGGCATCACGGGCCAGCCGCTGATAAACGAGATGGATATTGTTCCAGTTTTTATGAAAGCGATGTTTAAGCAACAGAATCATAAAAAAGGGTTTAATAGATTCGCTTGTGTAATGTTAGAAAAAACATTTGCGGATTCCTTTGAAAAAGAAGCGTTGGTAATACAATGACAAGATACCCTCAACTGAGAAATCCCAATTTTTACTTAATGCTCCTGCTGGATGTTTTTCTTTTTATTGTCTCCCTTTACGTTTCCTGTCTACTAAGATTTGATTTTGATCACAGCTTGTTTATCATTAAACAAACCATCTTTCTGCTCCCCTGGATCGTTCCTCTGAAACTGATTGTCTTCCTAGCCAACGGCCTCTACCGCGGTTTGTGGCGTTACACGGGGTTGAAGGATTTCTGGCTTTTAGGCAGAGCCTGTCTGATGTCGACGGCGCTCATTTTTATGATTATGCTGGTGGCCACAATTTTATAGGATATTCCCGCGGTGTTTTGATTGCGGACGGAATTATTACTCTGTTTTTAACCGGTGGCGTTCGCATAGCCATCCGCTCCTTTTATGCCTTGCGTATGAATCCGATCGACGGTGTCAGAGTGCCGATTGATATTCAACTGACCAGAGTTCTCATCGTCGGTGCGGGGCACGCGGGCGAAAAAATATTGCGGGAAATGATGGATAATTACAAGCTGCACTACGATGTAGTGGGTTTTGTCGACGATGATCCGGGGAAACAGGGGAGAACCATCCATGGTGTTCGGGTGCTCGGAACCATAGAGCACATGCCTGTAATAGTCGCGAAGAAAAGAATCCAGCAGATCCTGATTGCGATTCCGTCCGCCAACGGTGATCAAATCCGCCGGGTTGTAGAAGCCTGTCAGCAATGCAACACATTGTACAAAATTTTACCGGGCATCGGTGATTTGATTGACGGTCGCGTCAGTGTTAAGTTTCTCCGGGATATCAGCTATGAGGATTTGCTGGGGCGTTCACCAGTTCACCTCAATACGAAAGGAATTCGCACTTATCTGGACGGCAAAACCGTTATGATTACCGGCTGTGGAGGCTCCATCGGTTCCGAACTATGCCGGCAGATCGTCAAGTATCAGCCTCGCGGACTCGTTCTGGTGGATTCAAGCGAGTCCAATCTGTTCCATATTCAGATGGAAATGCAAAATGAAAATTACCAGCGGCAGTGTGCGGCCATTCTGGGACGGGTGCAGAATGAAACACTTATGGAAGAAGTCTTTAAGAAGTATAAGCCGGATGTTGTTTTTCACGCAGCGGCTTACAAACATGTGCCAATGATGGAAAGAAATCCCTGGCAGGCTATATATAACAATGTCGTTGGCAGTCGTGTGGTCATGGAAATGGCCGTCAAGTATCATGTGGAGCGGTTTGTTCTGGTTTCCACAGACAAGGCTGTCCGCCCCACGAATGTTATGGGTGCCAGCAAGAGGGTCACGGAACTGATTATGCAATGTCAGCAGGGCAACGGCACGAGATTCATGGCCGTCAGATTCGGTAATGTTGTGGGTTCTTCCGGGTCTGTGATTCCTTTTTTCCGTCGCCAGATTGAACAGGGTGGGCCGGTAACTGTAACACATCCTGAAGTAAATCGATTTTTCATGACAATTCCCGAAGCGTCACAGATGATTTTGCAGGCCGGCACCATGGGAGAGGGAGGGGAAATCTTTATTCTGAGAATGGGAACTCCGGTCAAGATAGTCGATATGGCAAGGGATTTGATTCGTCTTTCGGGAAAAGTGCCGGACGAAGATATCCGGATTGTATTTACCGGCTTGCGGGACGGGGAAAAACTGTATGAGGAGTTGATAACAGTGGGAGAAGATATTCTGCCCACCGGCCATGAGAAGGTCATGGTGCTGCGTTCCCAAAATTGTTTCAATGGTTTCGGCAATCCGGAGGAAGCCAAAAAACATCTATATCGTGAAATTGACAATTTGGTGAAGGCTGCGGCGCGACACGACGCGAAAGGCATTAAGCAAAAACTCCGGGAAATTGTCCCGGAATTTACACCTCAGGAAAGCGAAAGTGTTCTATAGAAAGGAGATGGACAGTGAAGAAGGTCCTGGTCACCGGCGGATGCGGATTTATCGGTTCCAACTTTATCCGCCACAGTTTGCAAAATTACCCTGATTATCGCCTGATCAATCTGGATAAATTGACCTATGCGGGAAATCCAAACAATTTGAGGGATATTGAAAATGATTCCCGTTACCGCTTCGTAAAAGGAGATGTCGGAGATACTGATTTAGTGCGGAATATTTTTCGTGAAGAACAAATCGACACGGTTGTTCATTTTGCAGCCGAATCCCACGTGGACCGAAGCATCACGGGCCCTTCGGAATTTATTCAGACCAACATTCTGGGGACCTTTAACATGCTGGAAGCGGCGCGCGAAGCCTGGCTGAGCAAAGATTCCAAAGCCGATGCGGTGGATAGAGGCTGCCGCTTTTTACATGTCAGCACGGATGAGGTTTACGGATCGCTGGGTGAAACCGGCGCTTTTCAGGAGACCACCGCGTATGATCCCCGATCGCCATATTCCGCGAGCAAAGCGTCTTCCGACCACCTGGTGAGCGCGTATTTTCACACTTACGGATTACCGACACTGATTACCAACTGTTCCAACAATTACGGTCCCTATCAGTTTCCTGAAAAACTCATTCCATTGATCATCAACAATGCCCTTCAGGCAAAATCCCTGCCGGTATACGGCGACGGCAAGAATGTGCGTGACTGGCTTTATGTGCTGGATCACTGTGAAGCGATTCTCACGGTTTTAAAGAACGGCAAAATTGGTGAAACATACAATATCGGTGGAAACAGCGAAAAGCAGAATATCGAAATCGTACACGTAATTTGTGATATTCTGGATGAAAAAATCGGCAGGCTGCCGGATGGAAAAAACCGACGATCCCTGGTTGCTTATGTCAAAGACCGTGCCGGGCATGACCGGCGATACGCTATCGACGCTACCAAGATTCGAAAGCAATTGGGCTGGGTGCCCCGGGTAAGCTTTAATGAAGGAATGCGTAAAACCGTGGTATGGTACCTGAACAACAAGGAATGGATTGCCTCGGTCACTGATGGCAGCTACCGTGAATATTACGAAAAAATGTATGGAACGAGGTGAAATATGACAGGGATTCATAAAGGAATCATTCTGGCCGGTGGTGCGGGCAGTCGGCTGTACCCGCTGACGCTGGTAGCCAGTAAGCAGTTACAGCCGGTTTATGACAAACCCATGATTTACTATCCGCTGGCCACACTGATGACGGCGGGGATCCGCGACATTCTGGTCATCTCCACACCGCAGGATACGCCTCGATTTGAAGCCCTGCTCGGTGACGGGGGCCGCTGGGGAATAAAGCTTTCTTACAAAGTACAGCCCGAACCCAAAGGCATTGCGCAGGCTTTTCTGGTCGGCGAAGAATTTATCGCGGGCGATGCCGTGTGTCTGATTCTGGGCGATAATATTTTTTATGGCAAAATGGATCTTCATAAAACCATACAGGGTTTCACGGAAGGAGCGGTGATTTTCGGTTATTATGTCAATGATCCGGAACGCTATGGCGTTGTGGAATTCGATTCAGAAGGTAAAGCCATCAGTATTGAAGAAAAACCGGCCAGACCCAAATCCAATTACGCCGTTCCAGGATTGTATCTTTATGATCGAAACATTACTCAGATTGCCAAAGCCATGAAACCATCGGCGCGGGGTGAACTGGAGATCACGGATGTTAACATGGAATATTTAAGGCGTGGTCATCTGCATGTCGTTCCGCTTGGACGTGGTATTGCCTGGCTGGATACGGGCACACACACCAGCCTTCTGGAGGCCAGTCATTTTATCGGCACGCTGGAGGCCCGTCAGGGGTTAAAGATCGCTTGCCTCGAAGAAATAGCCTATCGCATGGGTTTTGTGGATAAAAAGAAGATGAAGCAGGTGATAGAAGAAACGCCCAAATCTTCATATCGGGAATATCTGGAAAGAATCCTGAAGGAAAAAGCGTACCATGAATATTATTAAGACGGATCTTCCCGGGGTTATTCTGGTGGAGCCACGAGTTTTCGGAGACGCGCGCGGCTTTTTCTTTGAAAGCTTCAACCAGAAACTCTGGTATGAACAGACCGGTCTCGATACAAACTTTGTTCAGGATAATCATTCCTGCTCCGGGCGAAACGTCCTGCGCGGCCTTCACTACCAGATTCAGCAGCCTCAGGGAAAGCTTGTGCGTGTAATCCGTGGAGCCGTGTTTGACGTGGCCGTGGATATACGTAAGAGCTCATCCTGCTTCGGCCGCTGGGTGGGTGTGGAGCTTTCTGAAGAAAACAGACGCCAGATGTGGATTCCGGAAGGTTTTGCACACGGCTTTCTGGTGTTGTCCGAGGTTGCCGAATTCCTCTACAAAACAACAAATTACTGGGCGCCGCAATATGAACGGACCATTGCCTGGGATGACCCGGACCTCGCCATTAACTGGCCGCTTAAAAACCAGCCTGTTCTCTCGGAAAAAGATTTACAGGGAACGAGATTAAAAGAGGCCCAGACATTTGAATAGGCGATGAATCACCGTCTGAAAAATTTATTGCAAAAACGAAATCATTCAGATACAAATCGCGAATATCTCGAATTCATTGTCTATATCCTGAATGGGATATAGGCAATAGGCCTTATCGGCGCAAAGGTTAGTAATTCGGAAAACAGAGCCGTATACGACATCATTCAAGGTAGTGTTATGTTTTTATCATCCCGTTTCTTCATATTGATCTGGCTTTTCGCAGCCTCCGTGATATTGATTCCGGGTGGTGCAGCCATGGCCCAGCAATCATCCACGGAAGACCAATCTGGTCAACGGTTTTATTCCATTGAAGGTGAAGTGCAGAAACCGGGGCGTTTCCCTCTGGCAAAAGATCTGCGAGTTAAAGGAGCGATTGAAGCGGCAGGCGGTTTGACTGGAAATGCGGACAGAAAGCGTTCTGAAATATTCCGTTTCAACAAGCGACAGAAGATTCACTATACGATCTATCTCCAGGTAGACAGCGCGCTGGCCGGCGACCCGACGGATAATTTTGTTTTACTGGATCAGGACCGGATCATTATCCATTCTGTCCGGGAAAGAATCAGTCAGGCACAAAGGTTGAGCAAGCCTGAACCAACAGCGGAACCTGAGAAAATGAAAAAGGAAATTGTTTCCACTGCCGGAGAAATAGTGAAGCCGGGGGCTTACGAATATAAAGAAGGCATGACGGTTTCGGACCTTGTTTACAAAAGTGGAGGCACACTGGAAACATCCTGCCCCGAACAGGCGGAAATTGTATCGCCAACTCCCGAAACCGGCCAACAGGTTCCGGCCAACGGGAAGACAATCAATTTGAAAAAAGCCATGGAACAGGATCCGGCCCATAACCTGACCCTTCGTCCTGATGACCGACTGGTAGTTAAGAGGATTCCGGATAGTGACAAACCTCTTCCCAGGGTTCGTTTATCCGGTGAAATCAGTTTGCCGGGTCAGTATCCCATTGCCAAAGGAGAACGTCTGTTTTCCGTCCTGGAGAGAGCGGGAGGATTCATGCGTGATGCCAATCCCAGGGGAGCTGTGGTTACGAAGGAACGAGTGCGCAACAGTCAACAAACCATTCTTGAAGAGATCGGGACCAGGATCGAACGGGAGCATTCCGGTAGTGGCAAGTACAAAGATGCAACGCAAAGACTGCTTCAGCAGATAAAGACCTCAAAAGCTAACGGGCGGGTAAAAGCCGCCGTTACCAGCGCAGATATGCTGAGAGACGAAGTTTATGATATCGAAATGGAAGATGGAGACACTTTCCATGTTCCTACCCTTTTAGATACCGTCCGTGTAACCGGCGCGGTAAAAAAAGAGGGTTCATATGACCATAACGGTCAATCGGATTACAGGGATTATATTGAAGCGGCGGGAGGTTACACGGCGACCGCCGATGAAGCGGCTGTTTTTGTCGTCAAGGTGGACGGCAGCGCACAGCAAGTTGGCAAGGCTTTTGTTGAATGGAGAACAAAGCGGAAACGACTTGAAATCGGCGGTTCAAAATACACAAATCGTATCATTGAACCGGGTGATGTTATTGTCGTTCCTGAACTGATTGTTCATCCCGCCTGGCTTCGAGAGATTCGTGATAATATTCTGCTCCTGATGTACAATGGTGTTATTGCTCCGAATGATTTGAAAAAATAATTTTCAGACAAACATTCACAATTCTACATTAGAAGTCATTGATTGCATATGTGACGATAAATGTAAACGTTTCCCGAATAGAGGACTGTCTATATTTGTCCTTGTGAGGCATTTTAATATTTGCTATATAAAAAACTCTAAATTATTGAAAAGAGACATCTACATGCGTATAAATCCTAATGCTATCAGGTATCTGCTTGTTCCGCTTTTGATAATTGCCCTGTTTCTGTCTGCAGGATGCGACCGGAATCGACTGGCTGATGGAACGGTTAAGGATATTACCGCTGCCGGAGCTGGAGTGCCTTTGAAAAAACCCGGCGAAACGAAAACCCATTATTCTAATGGCAAAAATGCCGTTGTGAAAGTAGAAAGCATGACAGTTTCCACACTCAAAGAAGAGGGCCTGCCGCCGATGGATTATGTTGTCGGTCCCAATGATACGATTATGGTCACCGTCAGCGGCCATCCGGAATTCTCTCCCGGCATATTCAGTATTACGGGGTCAAATGTGGGAACAATTACCGGATCGCAACGGGGGTGTCGTGTAGACGGCAGTGGTCAAATTCAAATCCCTACACTGGGCCTGGTGCGGGTGGCCGGTCTTACCCTGCCCCAGATACGCAATCATATTCAGGGACTACTGATGCAATACCTGCATGAGCCATCTGTTGTGGTGGAAGTTACGGAATATAAAAGTCAATCGATCTATCTCTTGGGACAATTCAGAATGGCTGGTGTCTACTACATGGATCGTCCCTTTAATGTTCTACAGGGTCTTGCCCTTGGGGGCGGATATGATGTAGCTTCCGCCAATCCTAAAGCCGCCAGGATCATCCGGGACAAAAAAGTGCTACCCGTCGATGTTTACGAATTATTGATGAGAGCCGATCAGTCGCAGAACATCTGGCTCAAGCCGGGTGATACTATTTTCATGCCCGACAATAAAAATCAGATGGTCTTCGTTTTCGGGGCGGGGAAAACCGGGATGGCCATTCCTCTGCCTTCAACAGGGCTTAATCTTTTGCAGGCTATTGCCATGGCCGGTTTTCAGGAAATCGGTTATCATGCCCGCCGCGTGTTCCTGATCCGGTCTCTTTCGACAACCCGCGGACAACTGATGGTGGTTGATGTTGATATGATTTTACGCGGTGACGCTCTGCCCGTGGAGCTTTGTGAAGGTGATGTTGTATATATACCCAAAAGTGCCATGACCAGTTGGAACGAAGCCGTGAGCGAATTACTACCCTCGCTGCAAGCCGTCGGAGCAATCATTTCGCCTTTTGTTCAGTTAAAATACCTTTTCAGAAATTAACGAAGAAAGATTTACAACCCATTATGAGATCCCTGCTTGTAAACTTATCTCAAGAAAATGATTACGATGAAAAAATTTCTATAAGGAAACTATGACCCCAACATCCACTACACCGGCATCCGGAACGCAGCGCTCCCAGCAGGAAGAAATTGATGTTTTAAGTTATGTCGCAGTTATCATGCGGCGTCGCAAGATATTTGCTTTAACCTTCCTCATCGTATTTACCGGGGTGATCCTTTTCACGTTTCTGATGAAGCCGGTATATGAGGCATACTCGATTCTCCATGTCAAAGATGATAAGGGCAAAGCTACATTACTGGGTGAGCTATCACTGAACCAGACCAATCCAGTTAACGCGGAAATCGAAATTATTAAATCTCGAACCAACGCGGAAGAAGTGGTAAAACAGCTCCACCTCAACTGGCAGATTTCGAAAAGATCTTCGGGCCTCGAATTTAAAATACTGGAATTTACATCCGATGCAAAGAATCCGGAATATCGCATCAGAATGATCGGCAAAGACACATTCGATGTAATTGATGACGATGGACAATTGATTGCCCAGGGAAAAGCCGGTGTGCTTATCCGAAAGAATGGCTTCCGTCTTCTATTGAACGACATAAAAGGGCAGGACGGTGACAGTTTTCAACTGGAGCTTCTACCGTTTGGCGATGTGGTTGAATCTTTACAAGCAAGAGTAAAAGCTGCCGAGCAGGGCAAGCAGACCGGAATTATCCGGGTGTCCTATACCAGCACGAACCCCACCCTGGCACGCGATATGGTCAATAGCCTTGTTCAGGCCTACCTTGAGCAGTCCATTGCTTTTAAGTCCGAAGAAGCGGGCCGCACCGTCGGCTTCGTGGAAGAGCAGCTTAAAGGCTTACGCGGCGACTTGGATAATTCCGAGAAAAATCTTCAATCATACAAAAGTTCAACAGGTGTAATCAAGCTTGATTCTGAAGCCGAACAGTTGATCCAGAAACTGGCGAATGTTGAGAAGAGCAGAGCAGAAATTATCCTTCAGCAAAAGCAGATAAAATTTGCGATGGATGCCTTGAAAAACGCAGGTCGAAAAGGGAATGTTTATACTCCCACGGCCATTAACGCCGATCCAACTGTGATGGCAATGGCATCAAAATTGGCCGAGCTGGAAGTGCAAAAGCGTGCCCTGCTGACCGACTATACAGAGTCGCACCCGGCTGCTAAAACATTACAGGAACAAATCGAAGGCATACAGAAAAAAATTCTGGCCACTTATGAGACAAACCTGGCCAACCTGATCAAGCAGGAAGAAGCCATTACGCAGCAGATGGCCGGTTATGAAAGCCAGATGCGTAATCTGCCTGAAGCGGAGCGTGATCTGGCGAGACTGACCCGCGTAAGTAAAGTCAATGCAGACATTTATACTTTCCTCCTTCAGAAGCACGAAGAAGCAAGAATTGCCAAAGCTTCCACCATCAGCAATATCAACATTGTCGATCATGCGATTGTGCCGGCCAGGCCTATCAGACCACAGGTAGGTCTGTATCTCATTTTGGGGTTAATTGCCGGTCTGGGACTGGGTGTTGCCCTCGCCTTCTTCCAGGAATACCTGGACGATACGATTAAGAACGCCGACGAAGCGAAACGTGTCATGGGGCTGCCGCTGCTGGCTGTAATTCCCCATATTTCCAGTCGTGAAACAAAGACAAACGGAAGCGCACCGCCCATAGATCCGCTGATATCCCATCGGGAGCCAAAATCCGTAGTGTCGGAGGCTTTCCGTGCGTTGCGTACGAGCATTCATTTTTCAGCGATCAACCGCGAAAAGAAGATCACGCTGTTGACCAGTTCTTTTCCCGGTGAGGGTAAGAGTGTTGTTTCCGCCAATCTTGCGGTTATTTTCTCCCAGACCGGTGCCCGTGTGTTGATTGTCGATTGCGACCTGCGCCGTTCTTCTCTTCATGAAAAATTTGGCCTTGGCAAAACCCCGGGCTTAAGCGAACTTTTAACCGGAGATGCAACTTTTGAACAAACAAGACAAAATACAGGTGTTTCGGGCCTTGATCTGATCGGCGCAGGAACTACCCCTCCCAATCCTGCGGAGCTCCTCGGTTCTGAAGCTATGCGTAAATTGCTCCTGACCCAGCGTGAAAACTACGACCATATCATTATTGATGCTCCGCCGGTTCTGGCTGTTACCGACGCACCGGTTCTGACAACCGTTGCCGACATAGTTATTCTTGTGATGGAAGCGGGAAGAGTGCCAGCAAAGGCGGCGCAGCATATGCGGGAGACGTTGTCTACTATACAGGCCCCCGTCGCGGGTTTCGTATTGAACGATAAAACAGGTAAGGGCGAAAGTTATGGTTATTACGGCGGCCGTTATTATCGCTATGGCAGACGCGGACAATACGGTTATGGTTATAGTTACGGTTACGGCTATTATGCCGACGATGATAAATCACAGCCGCATAAAAAAGCCTGGTGGACTAAATTTATTCCATTCACTCTGAAAAAGAGATTGAAAAAATAGTCGAATTGAAGAGAAATAGCGTTAATGACGCCATGGAACAAGCGCTGATAAGCAGCCAGTGGAGAATCATGAGTCATTGTGGTTTCTTAATATTTGTTGTCAGTACTATTCATCATCGGGTAATCACAATTTACCAATAAATTATGATCGATTTCCATTGCCACCTTTTGCCGGACATAGACGATGGCCCTGCATGTATGGATGATTCCGTAGCCATGGCTGCCGCTTTGCGGGATGCTGGTTTTACAGGAGTGTATTGCACGCCTCATCTGATTAAGGGTTTTTATGAAGCGGATAACCAAAAGGTTATGGAAGCAGTAGAAAGACTGCAGACGCGACTGACATATGAAAACATCAATATTGAACTTTTTCCCGGTCGCGAATATTATCTGGATGAATACCTGCTGGGATACCTGAAAGAACCACTGCATCTTCATCAAACCCCTTACGTTATGATCGAAATTCCAAGTCATGCATCTCCGGAATTCGTCAAGGAAACCTTGTTTCGCATTAAGTGTATGGGGCTTGTGCCCATGATTTCTCATCCCGAGCGGTGCGGTCTTCTCGTCGCTCCACAAAATAAGGCACGATCGTCCTGGTCAAAATTTTCCAGAACGGCACGAACGATTTTTTGCGCCAGACTTGAAGAACCTACTCTTCTGGAATATTTGAAAGATCTTGGTTGTGCTTTTCAAGGTAACCTGGGGAGTTTTTCGGGCTGGTACGGACCGGAAGTGCAAAAAAATGTACAAATAATGAATGACATAAAGGTTTTTACCCATTTCGGTACGGACGCCCACAATCTCCGGGGCATCATGAGGTTGCCCGCCGATATCATTCAACGACATGCGACACAAACGTCCTGATTTCTTAAGAAATATTAATGATAAAAGGCGTTTTGTCCCTTGACATTCTTACCTGAATTCATTACGAAAAGACGCGTTCAAAACTTGAACAGGCCATTTTTATGACAGTGTATAAGAAGAATAATATACAAGCAGATGAAATATTGATGCTTTTACGGATTATCAGTAGAAATCCGCAAATATCACAACGGGAACTTTCATCCAGCCTCGGATTCAGCCTCGGTAAAGTTAATTTTTTGGTCAAAGCATCAATTGAGAGAGGACTTGTTAAGGCCCATAATTTCAGAAATTCAAGGCATAAAATCAGTTACTTATATTTTTTAACGCCAAATGGCGTAGAAGAAAAAGCAAAAATTACTTACCGCTTTTTGAAACGGAAGATCGCGGAATATAAAAAACTGGAAACGGAAATCCGGCAGTTGAAAAAAGAAGTTGGTTTTTTGAACAATCTTCGTGTGGATCAGGAAGATATGTAACAAGCAGTCTGCTTTAACAAATGACAGTTCTATTAATTCAGGATGAGGAATTTAATTGTAATCCAGAAAGCGGAGCTGTATCTACTCTAATGTCCTTCTAAAATTTTTTTGGAGATTTTATGCCTAAATACCTGGTTACCGGAGGTGCAGGTTTCATTGGTTCCAACCTTGTGGAAGAATTGGTTCGTCGTGGGGATGAGGTACGCGTTCTTGATAATTTTTCGACCGGTAAGCGACGTAATATTGAACCATTCCTTGGATCCATTGAACTGATCGAGGGTGACATTCGCAGCTACCACATTGTTCAAGAAGCAGTCGAGGGTATGGATTACATTCTACATCAGGCGGCGCTGCCATCTGTTCCCCGATCCATCCATGATCCGATTACATCCGATGAGGTGAATGTTGTCGGAACGCTGAATGTTCTTCATGCTGCTAAAGAAGCAAAGATCAAGCGGTTAGTTTTTGCATCTTCTTCATCGATTTACGGCGAAACACCGGAACTTCCCAAGCATGAGGGATTGATGCCTTCTCCCCTGTCGCCTTATGCGGTATCCAAGCTGGCGGCCGAAAAATATTGTTCCGTTTTTACCAGAGTCTACGGACTGGAAACGATTGCTCTGCGTTATTTTAATGTATTCGGACCCAGGCAGGACCCAACGTCGCAATACTCGGCTGTCATCCCCATATTCATTACGGCCATCCTGAAGGATCACCGGCCGGTTATATACGGTGACGGAGAACAAAGCAGGGACTTTACTTTTGTAGCCAATGTTGTTGAGGCCAATATCCTTGCTACCACGGCACCGGCTGCGGGCGGAATGGCGCTGAATTGCGCGTGTCATGGGCAAATCACACTGAATTACATGGTGAAAAAAATTAACAGCTATCTTGGAAAAGAAATTTTACCGGAATATACGCATTCCCGCCCGGGTGATATCAGGCATTCTTTCGCGTCCATTGATGAGGCCGAGAAACATTTACGCTATACCCCCTTCGTTCTTTTTGATGAGGGCCTGGAAAGGACAGTTGACTGGTATAAGAACCGGTACAATTGTTGATTTCACGGAAGCATTCCATGGATATGTATGACGTTTCTAGGCGGGCATTCACCCGTTATTGAATGAATGCCGGGCAGAATACGGAGAAATGCAACGTATGGATAAAAAGAGTACTGCTTCAGACAGGAAATCATGGCTAAAATCTTAGTAACGGGCGCAGCGGGCTTCATAGGATTTCATCTTGCAGGGCGATTATTACAGGATGGACATGCCATTCATGGCGTCGACAATCTTAACGATTATTATGATGTTCATCTCAAACAGGCGCGGATAGAGCAACTGGCGGGCTGTAAGAATTTCATTTTTAACAAAGAAGATATTGCAAATCGAACGGCCATGGACGAAATGTTCCGAGCGGAATGTTTTGATATCGTAATCAATCTGGCGGCTCAGCCCGGGGTGCGATATTCGATTAAAAATCCCTATTCCTATATCGACAGCAATATCGTCGGTTTCACAAATGTCCTTGAAGGATGCCGGCACAATAAAGTTAAGCATCTGGTTTTTGCATCATCAAGTTCCGTTTATGGAATCAATGTCAAGATTCCCTTTTCCGTCAGTGATAATGTTGATCACCCAGTATCGCTATACGCTGCTTCCAAAAGAGCCAATGAACTGATGGCGCACACCTACGCTCATTTATACGGCCTGCCCTGCACCGGATTGAGGTTCTTTACGGTCTATGGACCCTGGGGCCGCCCCGATATGGCTTACTTCTCCTTCACCAAGTCCATCCTGGAAGGCAACCCGATCGATGTATTCAACTTTGGCAATATGAAACGGGACTTCACGTATATTGATGACATTGTGGAAGGCGTTATTCGCGTGATGAATAAGATACCGCTGCCGAATTCCGATTGGGATAGAAAAAATCCCGATCCCGGATCGAGTTATGCGCCTTACAAGCTTTATAATATCGGAAACAACAATCCCGAGGAATTAAATCGGTTGATCGAGATTCTGGAGAACCATCTCGGGAAGAAAGCGAAAAAAACCCTGCTGCCCATGCAGCAGGGTGATGTTCCTGTTACATACGCCGATGTGAAGGATCTCATGCATGACGTCGGTTTCAAACCGGCGACTACGCTGGAGGAAGGCATTGGAAAATTTGTTGAGTGGTATAAGCAATATTACGCAAATCCCATGCTTTGAGCGCCGGAAATACAGAACAACGGAACACCGCGTTTTTATGAAATATCAAATAAGAGGTCAGGACGGATTTTTTCATGAGCGTGAAACCATTTGATAAGCCCGTTTATGTGACGAGGCCGTTTCTTCCGCCTTTTGAAGAATTTACCGAGGGGCTAAAAGAAATATGGAGCAATCAATGGCTGACCAACAGAGGGCCTTTGCTGTTCCGGTATGAGCAAATGTTGTCCGAATACTTTGCAACCCCGAACGTCTGTCTGTTCAACAACGGCACACTGGCGCTTCAAATAGGCCTTCAGGGCATGGGCATAACCGGAGAGGTGATCACCACGCCATTTACTTTTGTCGCAACATCCCACGCTCTTTACTGGAACAAAATCAGGCCGGTTTTTGTGGATATAGAGCCGAACTATTATACGCTTGATCCGAAAGCCGTGGTGGCGGCCATAACGCCCTGGACGAGTGCTATACTTGCCGTACATGTATACGGTTATCCGTGCAAACTGGATGAATTGGCTGATATTGCAAGGCGTTATAATCTCAAACTGATTTATGATGCCGCACATGCATTTGGTGTAAAAGTAGACAACAGATCGATCTGTCAATACGGCGACATGAGTATGTTCAGTTTCCATGCCACTAAACTTTATCACAGTATCGAAGGAGGCATGCTGACATTTCAGGACGACGGTCTCCAGAGCACTTTCAACTATCTGAAGAATTTCGGTTTTAAAAATGAAGTGGAAGTTGTCATGCCGGGAACCAACGCCAAAATGAACGAATTCCAGGCGCTAATGGGCATGCTGTTGTTAAATTATATTGGCGGCATCATTAATCGATCAAAAGAAATCGACTCGGTTTATCGAAAACGATTGAGGGAGATTCCAGGGATAAAGTTCCCTCCGCCACTGCCTTCCCATATTTCCTACAATTATGCCTATGAACCAATTGAAATCATCGAAGAAGAATTCGGCATGAGCCGCGATGAACTCTATGATAAGCTTCGGAACTACAATATATTTACGCGCTGTTATTTCTATCCACTGGTGTGCGATTATGCATGCTATCAAAGTGTTGCCGTGACTGATCCGTTGACTGTTGGCAGGCGGGTTACCAAGCAAATTCTGACATTGCCCATTTATGATCATCTGGAGATTTCAGATGTCGATAAAATTTGTGATATTATTCATAATATCCATAGAAATGCCGTCAGAAAATAGTACAAGGTAAAATGGTTATAGCGCGGGCAGGCTAATATTTTAGATGTCTATGAATTTCCCGCACAGGATGATGGTTGCTGCTGCTGGCGGGAAAGCCCGGAGAATGCGTGTTGAAAGATATTATTGCATGCAGAACATTCTGAGCGTTTTGTGTAAGTACCAACCGAGTCTATATAACCGATAAACGGAGGTATTAAATGGGTATAGGCAAATTTTGTGATATTGCCGATGATTTCCTGTATGGGAAGAATTTCAAATGCGGATCTTTTGTGAAGATTGAGCAGGATGTAATTGTTGGCGACGATGTTTCCATCGGAAATTATGCACTGCTGAAATCGGGTACAAGACTTGGGAACAACACAACGGTTGAAGAATATGCCATGCTGCTTGATGGCAGCAGAGTAGGGAATAGTGCGAAGATAGGCACTTATTCAAAAGTGGGGAAAAATGCCGTCATAGGCGACAAATGCCAATTTACATCGTTTTGCGAGATCCGGGAAAACTGCAGATTGGGTAATAACGTTTCAATGGGAAGCCGGGGCACGCTTTCAGCTAATACAATTATAGAAGACAACGTAATTATGAAGTACAGCTTTGTCGTGACCGACACGCCTGTTTTAAGTAAAGGGAAGGAAAAGAAAGTCGGTGTATTAAAGAAAGGTTCCATGTTTGGAGCCAATGTCACCATTATGCCGGGTGTAAACATCGGGGAAAATGCAGAAATAGGTGCCTGCTCTCAGGTTCGTCACGATGTACCCGCAAATGAAGTATGGTACGGGAATCCAGCTCATCTCTTACGCAAAAGAGAGAATAAATAAGGATAAATCTTAGATTGGAAATTCGAGGGGGAATACATCCGAGCTCTTTGCATCACCAGCGTAAAAAGCTATTATACGTCATTTATCGGTATTGATTGTGCGACGTATGTCAGTGAATGTAACCTGGTAATGCTTCTTGATATCTTATGAAAATTGGCATCATGCAACCGTATTTTTTCCCTTACATCGGTTATTTTCAATTAATCAATGCGGTGGATAAGTTCATATTTTATGATGACGTGAATTTCATAAAAAACGGCTGGGTTAACAGAAACAGGGTTTTAATGAATGGCAAGGATGTATATTTTACCGTCAAATTACGCAACGCAAGTCCAAACAGGCTGATTAATGAGATAGAGATTCATCCGGGGAATGAAAAACTTATTAAGACAATTACGCAGGCATATTCCAGGGCGCCGTATTTTAATGAAGTTATTTCATTGATCCAAAGCGTGCTGGAAACGATGGACGAAATAAAAAATATTTCAGAAATCGCCGCGCTTTCTGTAAAAAAAGTATCGGAATACCTGGACTTACGGATAAACTTTGAAACCAGTTCCCGACAATACGGGCATACAAAAAAATTAAAAAGTGCGGAAAGAATTATCATGATCTGCCGGGAAACCGGGGCTGATAAATATATTAACGCCTATGGCGGCCGGGAACTATACAACAGGGATGAGTTTCGAGACAGAGGCATCGGACTTTTCTTTATTAAAAATTCCATTTCAACATACAAACAACGGGAAAATGACTTTGTTGCGGGGCTCTCGATAATTGATGTCATGATGTTTAACCCGAAAAACGAAATAAGAAAAATGCTGAACGAGTATGAATTGATATGAACGGAATTGGCGGATATCCGGAATTGGAGCTCTCCAAGGGCGAAGAATATCATCAGCGCGCTTTATGCCTGAATACCGGAAGAAATGCTCTGGAATTGATTCTCCGCATTCGGAAATACTCAAAAGTCTACCTGCCTTTTTATACATGTGATGTAATGTTTGAGCCTTTTTGCAAATTGAATATTGAATATGCGTCTTATTCCATTGATAAAAATTTTGAACCGATTTTTGATTATTCACAATTACGGGATAATGAAGGATTCCTTTACATAAATTATTTTGGAATAAAGAGTGCCTTTATTCCATATTTGGCGATGCACTGTAAAAATATGGTCATTGATAATTCCCATGCATTTTTTCTTCATCCCGTAGAGAACATTGACACGTTTTATTCATGCAGGAAATTCTTTGGAGTTCCCGATGGAGCATATCTGTACATTACAGGTAGAGATCAATTTGATTTGCCACAGGATGTTTCGCTAGATAGAGTTTCGCATCTCGTAAAAAGAATAGAGTATGGACCTGATTGCGGTTATGAGGATTTCAGAAGAAATGAGGAAAAATTAATTAACCAGCCGATCATGCGGATGTCGAAGTTGACAAGATCTATCCTCAAAAATATCCATTACGAAAATGTTAAAACAATACGGCAGAATAATTTCGCTTTCATACACGAAAGCCTGGCGAAATATAATGAATTAAATTTTTCCGTGAACGAAGATGATGTCCCGATGGTTTATCCTTTTCTTTATCCTCTGCCGGGTTTGAGACAAATGCTGATTAAAAATAAAATTTACGTTGCACAATACTGGCCGCTCGTCAGCAATTGGACTTCCGACAAGAACGCGCCTGAAATTGCGTATTCGGATAGATTGTGCCCGTTGCCGGTCAATCAAAATCTGGACAGGGAGGACATGGTATTCCTTGTGAACACGGTATTGAACATTATTGGCGCAGGTAAGAAATGAGAACGAAAGTGATCATTATCGGAGGGAAAGGCACCGCTGTAAACGTCGCAGAATTCATGCACGATGCGCAGTTAAAGGGTGACAATGTTGAGTTTTTAGGTTTTGCGTTTGATGATGAATCATTCGGCGCGCAAATCAATGGATTCCCCATTTTATGCAAGACTCATGATGTTTATCAAAAATACGCAAACTACGGTGATGTAAAATTCATTTTTCAACTTTATCGTCCCGATCTGATGAAGGAAAGAATTTCATTGCTCAACAGCTATGGCATCCCGTATGAAAAGTTTTATACGTTTATTCATCCTTCCAGCTATGTTGCCAGGAGTGCCAGCATTGGTCATGGTTGCGCCATCCTTGCAAATACCGCCATTCACTCGAATGTTGTGATCGGCAATCATTGCTCGATACTTGCAAACAGCACGGTCGGTCATGATACGCAAATCGGTGACTATAATTATATATCACCGCATGTCGCGATGGGCAGTAATAATAGAGTGGGTTGTGCAAACTTTTTCGGGCTTAACTCCACGTTTAATAATTATATTTCCATAGGCGATCATTGCTTTGTCGGAATGGCTTCCGTTGTTGTAAAGAGCTTATCAAGCGGCGCCAAAGTTGTCGGCAATCCGGCGAAAGAATTCACCAGAGATATAAAACCTCTGTAAATCGTGCACATCATTAGTTTGTAATAATCATATCATGCGTATAATGATCCCTTGCCTATGGCCGGCGTGACTCTCAGATCAAAAACCATTACATCTCTCTTCTGGAGCTTCTTCGAGCGCATAGGCCAGCAGGCCATTCAGTTCATCATTGCCATTATTCTGGCCAGGCTGCTTGCCCCTGCGGAATTCGGGCTTATTGCCATGCTGACGATTTTTATGGCTGTTGCGCAGGCGTTTATTGACAGCGGTTTTGGCTCCGCTCTGATTCAAAAACAGGACACTACACATCTGGATGAATGTTCCATTTTTTACTTTAATATTGCTGTCGGTGTTTTTGCCGCCGTCATCCTCTGCCTGGCGGCGCCGCTGATTGCTTCGTTTTACAATATGCCGCTTCTGACGCGGCTGACAAGAGTACTTTCGCTGAATCTCGTGATTAATTCTTTCGGCCTGATTCAGACGGTGCTTCTATCCAAGCGCGTTGATTTTAAAAGCCAGCTCAAGGCCAGCCTCATTGCTACATTTCTTTCAGGAATCCTCGGGATTGCAATGGCATACCGGGGATATGGCGTGTGGAGTCTTGTAGCGCAATCCCTGAGCCAGAATCTTTTATGTATCGGTCTCCTGTGGTTTTTTCTTCGTTGGCGTCCCTCGTTGATTTTCAGTTTTGACGCTCTGCGGTCCATGTTTTCATTTGGATCCAGACTCCTTTTTTCCGGTTTGCTTGAAACGGTTTTTCAAAATATCTATCTGGTTGTGATTGGTAAGATTTTTTCTCCTGTGGAATTGGGCTTTTATTCTCGCGCCAAACATTCCGTAGATTTGCCGGTTACGAGTGTTGCCGGATCCGTGAGCCGGGTTATGTATCCTGTATTTTCGGCCATCCAGTCGGATAAGGATCAATTAAAGCGGGGGCTTAAAAAGGCGCTGACCTCCATGGCGCTATTGAATTTTCCGGTGATGATCGGGCTTGCGGTTGTTGCAAAACCGCTTGTCCTCATTCTTCTGACGGATAAATGGCTGCCCTGCGTACCTTACCTCAGACTTCTTTGCTTTGTTGGTCTCTTGTATCCTCTGCATTTGATCAATCTTAATGTGCTGAAAGCGCAGGGGCGTTCCGATCTGTTTTTACGCCTGGAAATATTGAAGAAAATTTTGGTCGTGATTGCCATCGTTATTACATACCGCTGGGGGATTTCCGCCCTGATTATGGGGCAAATTGCGGTTTCGGTTCTTGCCTATTATCTGAACAGCTATTACACGGGAAGACTTTTGCAATATCATTTTTTTGAACAAATCATGGATGTTGCTCCTTTGTTTCTGATATCCGTTTTGATGGGTTGCATTGTATACGCGATAACTTTTTTTGCATTCGAAAGTCATGTGCTTCTCCTGATTTCTCAGGTCGGCGTGGGAAGTATTTTGTATATATCATTATGTTATTTCTTTAAAAATGCTTCTTTTATGGCGGTTATGGACAAAGTAATGCCCGAACCGAGAAGACATTAGGAAAACCGAAGATAATTTATTGGTAAACTTGAAAACCGAGAAAGAAATAATGAATGGATGGAAGAATGGTGCATCCCAGCCAATAATGAGTATTTGCTGCCTTGCGTATAATCAGGAGCGCTTCCTGTCCGCCGCAATTGACGGATTTCTGATGCAAAAAACGACCTTTCCCTTCGAAATCCTGATCCATGACGATGCGTCAACGGACTCGACAACCGAAATAATCCGCGATTATGAAAAAAAGTATCCTCATATCGTAAAACCTATTTATCAAAAGAAAAACCTTTATTCCCGCGGAGAGAGAATTTTTGCGCCGCATTTATATCCGCGTGCACGCGGTAAGTACATTGCCTTTTGTGAAGGCGATGATTACTGGACGGATCCATTGAAATTACAAAAGCAGGTGGATCTGATAGAGAAGGATCCTGATATTTCAATGTGTTTTCATTCCGTGATGATTCTAAATGAAAACAATAATCATATTTATCCGGAAAGAGAAGCGCAAGACAGATATTACTCCATAGATGAGTTGCTGCTAAGCCGGATTGCACATACAACATCGTTTGTAGTGAAGAAATCTCTGCTGAATAAAGAATTGATGAGTAATCAACTGATTTTTGGGGGCGATATGATCACGACTCTGATCATGGCGGAAGCAGGGAAAGTATATGGCATGAAGGACCGTATGGCGGTTTACAGAATCCATAGAGGCGGAATAACAAGCATTGTGAAATCGCAAGGAGGCATTGAAAATGAAAAGCGCTTGCTCAAACAGTATATTTTTATAAAGAAAAATTTTAAATCTCTGTCGTCAAAAGCCGCGAAAGCAAGAATCGTGGATCACTGCGCTGCCGTTTTTACCTATTATAGGAAGCAAAATGATTTGAATGCTGTAAAATATTTGCTTCTTGCGATTTATTATAATCCCCGATTGATTCTCAAAACAGTGTCGAAATTTATAAAGAGAAAGTAAGCATTATCAGCTTATGTCACAACCCCTTATTTCAATTACCATGTCGGCGTTCAATATTGAAAAATATCTTCGCGCCTGCCTCGACTGTATCGTGAACCAGACACTTCGCGACGTGGAAATCATTTGTGTGAATGACGGATCAAAGGACAGAACGCCCGCCATATTAAATGAGTATGCCGCAAATGATTCCCGCATTAAAGTAATCGACAAGTCCGTCAATGAAGGGCTGGCGGTTGCCCGAAACGAGGCTCTGGCCCTGGCATCCGGCAAGTATGTCGGGTTTGTGGACGGTGATGATCTGCTGGACCGGGACCTCTTCAGAAAAGCATACGAATGTGCCGAGAAGGCCGAAAGCGATCTGCTGTTCTGGGATTATGTAACGTTCTGGAACGTCGATGAGATTGACGGAAAGGCCCAGCAGCCTTCTTTACTGCGCGGTGTTGATCCATCGAATAAAATCGAACTTTTAAACAGGCCGGCTTTTGCCTGGACCAAGCTGATTCGGACGGAAAAAGCAAAAGAACTGGGGGTTAGCTTTCCCGTAGGGCTTACTTACCAGGATATTCCCGTTCACTGGAAACTGGTCACCCAACTTGACAGAATCACTCTTCTGCCCGAGCGGCTCAGCTATTACCGACAGCAGCCGGAGGCGACAACGCACAAGACAGGCTGGAAGAGGGCGGACCTGGCGGTGGTCATGGATATGGTCGGGCAATACCTTCATGAAAGCGGCCTTTATGGAACCTATCGGGACCTGTTCCTGCGTCAGCAACTGGAAATGCTTTGTGGAATTTATGATGTCGTTGATCCATCCTTGAAGACAAAAGCTTCCAGTCTGATCGACGACCGCATCGGCAAAGATCAGATGCAGTATATTTTGTCAGGGAAACCCCTCCGATGGCAGGCAAGGGATTTCTATCTGGCAAGGCAGGGTTCATATTTTGCGGGATTGCGTCGCTCGCTCTGGCTGATATCCCGTTGTCTCTATAGAAGCCTGAAACCGATGAAAGAAAACGATAATAGATTTTAATTCAGAATGAATGAACTGATCCAACCATGAGCATGGCAGTCAAAATAAAAGGTCGCTTGCGATCCGTCAAGAACAGCAACGTCTGGATGCTGCTTTTGTGGAATGAAACATTGCGAATCCGTGGAAAAAAGGAATTGAAGAAATATTCCGATCTTGAGGCAATCAAAAGGCTCTATTACTCGCGAGCCGGACGCTATCCAAATCTCGATCATCCCACCCTGTTCAGCGAGAAGCTGCAATGGATCAAGCTCCATTGCCGCGATTCGCTTATGATGCAGTGCGCCGATAAATATGAAGTGCGGAAATATATCCGTGAAAAAGGACACGGCGATATCCTGAATGAATTGATCGAGGTATATGAAAAAGTTGAAAACATCCATATCGAAAACCTGCCGGAGCGTTTTGTTCTGAAAGCAACACACGGAAGCGGCTGGAACATCGTCTGCCGGGACAAAAAGAAAATGCATTGGATGCCCCTGCGGTTGATCATGAAAAGCTGGCTGAAACACAACATCTTCTGGAATGGCCGCGAATGGCCTTATCAAGGTATGAAGCACCGGGTCGTGTGTGAAAAATATCTGGAAGATGCCAGCGGCAGCCTGATGGATTATAAATTTTTCTGTTTCAACGGCGAACCAAAATTCCTGCAGGTGAACATGGGGAGAGGCACGAAGCGGCACGTTCAGAATTTTTATGACCTGAACTGGTCATTGCTGCCTTTCGGCAAGGAACTGAAACCCTGTCCCGATGCCGCGATCCCGATACCCCGGAATCTGGACAGAATGATCACCGTTGCCCGGGAATTATCGTCGCCTTTTTGTTATGTGAGGGTGGACTTCTATAATATTCAGGGCCGAATTGTTTTCGGCGAAATGACCTTCTTCCCGGCAAGCGGAATGCCGGATTTCATTCCCCCGGAGTATGACCGCATCGTAGGTGAAATGATTATGTTGCCGGGGGGACGATAAATTCGCATGGCTACTTTATTTGCTTCAGGCAGACTGTTGCATCTCAAAACACGCTTAATCGAAAAATGGAAAGGGGATAGTCCGGAAAAAAATATTTTTCGAAGCATGTCCATGCTGGCATCAGGCACCGTTCTGGCCAGGGTGATCGCTTTTGCAACGATGCCTGTTATTACCAGGATTTATTCGCCGGCAGACATGGGGGTGCTTGCTGTTTTTACATCCTTAACGGCGATGCTTGTACCTCTGGGCACGCTGCGATATCCGTCTGCTATTCCCCTGCCCAGACACGAAGGACTGGCCGTCAATCTGGTCATGATGTGCGGACTGCTGTTATTATTCACTAGCGCCCTTTCTGTCCTCTTTTTTTGTTTTTTTTCGCCATTTGCCTTTCAATTGCTTTCCATGAACCAGCTGCTTCCCTACTGGTGGCTTTTGCCTGTTGCATTTGCCAGCATGGGGCTATACGAACTGCTTACAAGCTGGGCGGTGCGCGAAAAAATGTTTATTCCGATTGCGAAGACAATTGCCTTGCAGTCTGCAAGCGGCGCGATTGTGAAAATCGGGTTGGGAATGCTGGGATTTCAGGCACTGGGACTGCTGATCGGTCAGATTTTCAGCGGGGCGGGCGGGATATTCTCTTTACTGAAGAATTTGCAATACAAACTTAAAGCGAACCTCAGGCATGTATCCGGAAAGCGAATATGGTTTTTATTCAAGCGGTATGCTGATTTTCCCAAATACCGCTTACTTTCCCAGTTGCTGGTTGTGCTATCCATGCAGGCGCCCCTGCTTTTTTTTGCATGGCGGTTCGGAGCGGCGCCGGCCGGGCAACTGGGGCTGGCATTAACCATGATTGGTCTTCCCATGGCTCTGTTCGGTCAAAGTACCGGCCAGGCCTATTACGCGGAGATTGCCCGCATCGGGAAGCAGAGTCCCGGAACAATTTATCAGATAACCAAAAACGTTATCCGGAAGCTTTTTCTGGCAAGCATAGCACCGTCTTTGGTACTTTTACTTTTTGGCCCCTGGCTGTTTGATGTAGTTTTTGGAGCTGTCTGGCGTGAAGCGGGAGTGTATACTAGGATCCTGACGTTGTATTTAATCGCGCAATTCATCTATTCCCCGATAGCAAACGGCATTTTCAATGTTTTCGAAAGACAGTCAATGGCATTGATGGTAAATGTCTCGCGGGTCTTTCTGACATTAGGTGTTTTTCTTATATCGTATTTGATCAGCGCCCGGCCTTTTCTGACACTGATTTTATATAGCGTAGCTCTGACCGCGCAATACGTATTTGCCATGATAATAGTTTTTAAGGTCATTAATGAAAAAAGATCAGCATACTGATTATTTACGTATCCGTGCATTCATCCGGCCGCCAGTCTCATCGATGCAAATCTGAAAATGAAATGGAAGATTATTGCCGGACACCCAGAATATTCAAGACCTTGCACATTTTATGAAATGATGTAAAATTATTGCTGCTGAATGATAAAAAAAGTTTTCCCCAAGATTTTAAAAGATTCTGTTATCGACATACTGGCGCAGGCCGGTTATCATCGATCTTATCGCAAACCACCTGTTGACTTTCGTGGTCTGCTGGATGATCCGGTTGAGGCAATCGTAAGATCCGCGGGCAATCCAGTACTTATTGAGCTGCCGGCAACTTCATGCCGCAGCATGTCGTCAGCCGCTTTCATATGTTCTAAAACATCCGGCCACCCGCTGATTGATACGGCTCTGGGCATTCTCAACGGCAGAATAGCCAATTATGCGGGTTCACCTCTTCAGAAATACCATGAATCTTTCCAGCCGGCTAATTTGGCCGATTTCATGGGCATAGTGCCGGCGGATCAACACCCTGTTGCCCTTTTGTCACCATATGCTTTTGTTTATCCATGGGAGGGAATTCCGAATACTCAAATGCAACGTCAGAATTATCAATGGATGGTGACAGAAAACAAGAAACACAGACCGGAGTTTTCAGTGATGAAGGAATGGTACGCGATTGGTCCAGTATCGATGGAGAAAGGCAATTTAGAGTTTGAACGGCTTTCAAAAGTTCTTTATTCTGTCAAAGAAAAGGGCTTTCGACGAGTCGATGGTCTGGATGGAGATATATGCGGTGTAATTCTTGTCAAGGATGGTAAATTCGTTGCATTAATCTCACCGGGGCAACATCGTATCGCCGTGCTGGTTGCGCTTGGCTGTGATCATGTTCCGGTCCGCATTGGCAACAGGGCGGTTCCGATCGTGCATAGAGAAACCGTGAAATCCTGGCCGGCAGTAACAGGTGGTTTTTTTAACGAATTGCAGGCCTTGAATGTGTTTGATCGGGTGTTTGAAGGCCGACAGCCCCATATTTATTCCAATAAGAATTGTACTGCATCCTGTGAGAATATGCTTCTATGCTAAAAGTTTTCTGGAACAAGAAATGATTCAATTTTATTGAAAATCAGGTATTTAATTTTGAAGATATCCATCGTCACAGTATATAACAGCTTAAATTACGGCAGTTACTGGCAGGCATACGCGCTCTGTGAAGTTTTGCGGCAACGCAACGGGGAAGTGTCATTTGTGAATACAAAAGCAAGAAACCCGTTTATGCAGACGCTCAGATCCGTTATCAGGAAATTATTAGCGTTACAATTTGCAGAGACATGGTTTCATGTATTGAAATATGTTTCTTTTTGGCGAGATAATAGAAAATTTTCCATATGCAAGAATAAAGATTTGAATAAGCAGGAAATCTTTGTGTTCGGAAGTGACGAAATCTGGAATATTTCCCGACGGGAATTTTCCGATTTCCCCGTTTTTTTTGGAGTTGGCATTCCTGATGCGTATCTGGTCTCATATGCTGTATCAATTAATACGACTAGATTGGAACAGGTTAAAGAAAGTAAATTATTGAAGACTGCCGTGGAAAGATTTAACCGTATTGGCGTGAGAGATTCCTACACACTGGAAACTTTAAAGGCTGTTACAACCAGGAAAATCTCTCTGGTGCTGGACCCCACCTTTCTGATGGTTAAATCATTTTATGATAATCCGGAAGAAAAATGCCTCGATAAAAATTACATCCTTGTCTATTCCTACGGGCCTCACATGGAGCAAAAGAAAATTGATAAAATAATGTCGTTTGCGAAGTCAAAAAAGCTTAAACTGGTTTCCGTCGGGTTTTATTTAAACTGGTGTGATGATAATGTTCCAGCATCCCCCACTTTGTTTTTATCGTATGTTAAAAATGCTTCATTCATCGTTACGGATACTTTTCACGGGACGGTTTTTTCGATTATCTATAATAAAAAATTTGTGACGTATGGCGATTTTAAAAGAAAAATTCACGAAGTGCTGAATCAGTTTGAATTGCAGTCGAGAAATGTTGGCAGCGATACAGTGCTTGAAAATATTATGGAGGATCATATTAACTACGATAAGGTTAATATCTTGATTGAAAATTTCAGGAAGGAATCTTTTAAATACATCGATCATTTTATCATGAACGCAACAGGAGCAAGCTGTGAAGGTGATTTGTAATGAATCTCTGGCAAAATATACAACGGTCAAGATCGGTGGTTATGCACGGCAATTTTTCATTCCTGAAAGCAGTGACGAACTGATAAAATTGATTAATTCGTTTTCAGGTGGCGAATATTACCTGATCGGCGGGGGATCGAACATTTTAATGAATGATGAAAAAGTTTATGAAAATGTTGTTTTTTTAAAAGAGTTTGATCAATCGATAAGAAATCTCGGGAATGGAAAATATCATGTGGGAGCCTCGGTCAGACTGCAGAAGTTAATCAACGAGGTAAACAAGAATGGTTTTGGAGGTTTAGAATATTTATACTCTGTCCCCGGATTAGTTGGCGGAGCGATTGCAATGAATGCCGGGAGAGGCAGGCAGTTTAATGTCTGCATAAGTGACTACATAACAGATGTAACGGTACTGATGGAAGGAACGGTCAGAACACTGGAAAAAAAAGAGTGTGGATTCCAATACAGGACGTCATTTTTTAAAAATAGTAATTCCATCATTCTGGGAGCCGCGTTTGATTTTGAAAAGAAAGATATTCAGGATTCGACAAATGCAAAGAAAGAGAGACTTGAGTTTTGCGCGAAAAGTCAGGATAACAGCGGTGGTAATTTTGGATCGGTATTCATGTATACGGATTGGAGAATAATGCGGTTAATAAGATTACTGCATCCGGGGTACAAAAATGGAATGATGTATTCAAAACACACACCTAACTGGCTGCTCAACAAAGGAAACGGGAATTTTCGCCAGGCGATTAAACTTATAAATCTGGTTGAGATAATGCATAAATTCTTGGGTAAAAAAGCAATTCGGGAAGTAATAATATGGAAATGATGCATTATCGAAGAATGTCTTTGAAATGCAGACAAATAATAATTCTTTATAAATGTTTTCTCCAATGATGTTTCGAATAATTTATTTCTTTTTATTGCTTATATGTTTTTACGTATTGCCTGCTGCGGCACTGGAATTGATTGTAAATGCCGAACCGCGAGGGGAAATTGTCGTTTCTCCCGATGCGACGGATACGGAAATATTTGTTGCCGGCGATTTTCGGAGAATCATCAGGGAAATGACATCGGTGGAATTGCCTCTGGTTAAGGCCGCGAGCGTGAAGAATAATACTAAAATTTTCATCGGTAAGAAATTTGCTTCCGAATTTAAAAAGGACCTGGCCTCTCTCAAAGAAACGGATGGCTTCGCCATCAGAAGCAGAGGAAATCATATTTACATATTCGGAGATAATCCGCGCGGGACGGGGTATGGCGCCTATCACCTGCTGGAAACGAATACGGATATCATCTGGGCGCGCCCTGACGTAAATTTTGGTACGGTTTTTTCCAAAACTGCAAACATTGTCCTCAATAAGATTAATGTTCTCGAAAAGAATGTCTTTCCGATTCACGGCTGGAACGTCGTTGCTGTCCGGGGAGATGAGGCCACGGGGATATGGGTGTTTCGCAATCGGGGAAACATTGCCGAATTAACAAATACACCTTATTTGCAATGGCTTGATGTGACGGGACACGGGCATGCATATTGGCGTATGGCGCACCCGGACCAGTATTTCAAAACCCACCCGGAGTTTTACGGCTTTAATGAACTGAAAGGCGGGAGAACTCCCGAGACGCTCTGCCTTACCAATGATCAACTCATCCGGATCGCGGCAGAAAACATGATCAAAGACATGAAGGTAAGGTATCCGGCGACGCCGCAGTATATGATGCTTGGCATGCGGGATTCATGGGCAATGTGCCAGTGTGAAATATGTCTCAGACCGATAAAGTTGCCGGATGGAAGTGAATTGAAAGTGCGAGATCGTGATGCCCAGAAAGACCCGGTTTACTATTCAACGCGATATTTTGAATTCATGAATAAAGTTGTCCGGGAAATCAAGAAGCAGTATCCTGAAATGAAATTTCTGGTTTCCTCGTACTTTTACGCGGCGGAGCCGCCAGCGTGCGATATCGATAAATCGATATACATTAATTTCTGCCCGATTGGAGGTGTCGATAGCCGCTATCCGCTCCTTGACGCACGGCAGGATCCAACCTGGCGGCGGCGGTTTGAAGGATGGCTCAAAAAAGCTCCGGGAAGGCTGTGCTTTTATGAATACTACCGCTCCTATGCTTCAGGCTCCGCGGTAGTTACGGCCGCGTTGAGCAGTCAGAGTGCTTCCGTTGCCAATCTGCGCATTTTGGCTGAAAAGGGAAGCCAGGGTGTCGAAAGCGAACTTACACCGGACAGTGAAAAGCTTTTCAGCAATCATACCATGAAATCCGAATGGGATGCCAACAGCATCAATGGGTGGATCTATGCGAGGCTCTTCTGGAATCCTTACGAGGATGTCGATAAACTGCGGGATTATTACATCGTGCGGACCTTCAGGGAAGCTGCCCCGGCAATGAAGCGGTTTTATGAGCTGATGGCTCTGGGCGCGGCGAAAAGCACAAAACCCAAAGGCAAGTTTCTGGAAAAAGTGATTGATACAGGCGTGGAAAAAGAATGCCGTGCGGCCCTGGATGAAGCCGAGCGGCTGGCAAAGCACCCCAATTCGCTGGAAATGATCAAACGATTGAAAAATCAATGGAAAATCAACGCTGAAGGCGTCGGTCGCCAGGTCGTTCCGATAATGAACAAAAGCGAATCATTTTTTGAATTTGATGCCCCGTGCTGGGAAAAAGCCATTACCCTTGAGGATTTCAGGATACCGGCTTACAAAGAATGGGGTGCTAAAAATCCCGCAAGACAGGAAACCAAAATAAAAGTTCTCCATGATGACGCAAATCTTTATTTTCTTTCCATCGCAAAAACTGCAAGACCCAGATTCATGCCGAGGGCCGCTTCCGAAAAATTCCCCGGCAGAGAACGTTGCGAAATTTACCTGAGGAACGGAAAGACATTGTATCTTTTTGCTTTTGACGGTAACGGAAACATGTATGATGCAAAAGATTTTGACAAACGCTGGAATTCAAAATGGAAAGTCAGCGCGCGAAAAAGCGCTGATTCATGGCAGGCAATTGTATCGATACCAATGACAGACCTGGGTTTGATCGCCGCCGGAAGTGTTCCGCAGCGATTGGCCGTAGACGTTATACGCGTTTACGACGATGGTGAAACCCGGGAAGAAAGCACGATAAAAGGCGAACTTTCCGGCCGCCAGCGGGGATTCCGTGAAATCATCATGGAATAAACCGAAAAAGCGCGAGAATGATTTCAGTATGAAGAAAATACTAATTATCCTCATTACGGCATGTATTTTAGGCATGGTCAAGGCGCCGGACACGGCGCATGGCTACAATGATGGATTTCAAAAACGCGAACTTTCCGCTTACCTGTCCAACATTCCCCTTAACGCCGCTTCCAAAGTCAAATTTCTTCCCGCCGCAGACGGACGGGGCATCATAATGCAATCAACCATGGGACTGACGTTTAAGACCGTGCCGGTCAGTGAAGACATCAAGTATCAACTTTCTTTTCGTGCAAGGCAGGAGGGTCTGGAAACCCTGGAAGAAAATCCGCGCCTGGCCGCGGCAATTTTTAACATCAAGTCACTGCACCCTTATTACCAGCTTGTATTTTTTGGAGAAAACGGCAAGATTGCCAAAGGCAGATCGCCGGTGTTTGCAATGCCATTCGGAGCATTGCACGAGTACGTACACGTTTTTTACCCGCCGCAGGGTGCGCGTCTGATGCAGCTTGCCATCGGGATTCCATCGAAAGACAGCACAGTTTATGTTTCCGATATGAAGTTATCGCAACACGTCGACGACGGCGTAATCAATATCAATCCGAAGTTTGAACTCGGGCCGTACAACTATTCCGGATGGAAGGGGTTTAACGAGGCTGACGGTGTGCATCAGCTTTACGCCGAGGCTGACGGTAAGACGGTTCTTTTTACCGGCTTTACCGCCTTTTCCGAGTCATTTCCGCTCAAGGAACCCGGTACTTACAGACTTTATCAGAAAGGTTCAAACCATGTGAGAAGCAACGGGACGCATCTGATCCTGCTGGACGATTCCGGCAAAGAGATCGGCAGGATTATCAGAAAACTTTCAAGAAGTGCGAAGGATCAAAAAGAAAATTTGTACGGTCCCAGGGATGATACTTTTAATTTTGTGCTTCCCAGAGGATCGTCCCGGGCTCATTTCTGGATATACAACACGACGATTTTCGATCTCAGCCTCACCCGTGTTGGTGATGAAAATGCCTATCAGGACTTAATGACGAAATCCGCCAAATAGAGTCTTCAGAGATTGTGGAGAGTCCATGATCCGGAAATTTAGCTTCGGGATTGAGTCGCAATTAGAATAACTGCCGTTCCGAACGCATGTGAGGAATTTTAAAAGTTGCGCATTGATTCATGAATGGTCTGAAAGGAAGGAAATTGCACGTCTTGCAGGTAAGCGGCGCCATGAATCGTGGCGGCGCCGAAGTAATGGTGATGGATATTTACAGGAACCTGTCTTCTGATGTCCGGTTTGATTTCCTGATCAATGTCAAAAAAGATGATCCGCGGCCGAAGGGTGATTTTGACGAAGAAATTCTGAAGCGGGGAGGCCGGCTTCTGTATATCGGAACGCAATGGGAACTTGGAATCGTAAAATACATCCTGGAGTTAAAAAGAATCTTTCACCAGATTGGAAGACCCGATGTTGTGCATATTCATATGAACGCCAAATGCGGGGTTATTGCCCTGGCGGCAAAAATCTGCGGGGTTAAAAAAATAATCGCTCATTCCCATGCGGCACTGAAATTTAAAGGTCCACTCACGAAGACGTTGCCCAGCATCCTTGAATTAAAGCTCCAAAAATTTCTGATCGCCTCATTTGCAACAGATTTCTGGGGTTGTTCAAATGAAGCCAACGCCAGTCTTTATTACCGGCGCCTTATTGATCGGGAGAGAACCGTGGTCATTAACAATGCCGTGGATGTAGCGGCTTTTCAAAATATTCCGGAAGAAAAAATTCAGGCGCTCCGGAATACATACGGGATGGAGAAAAGGTTTCTGATTCTGGGCAATGTCGGACGTGTGGTAAGGCATAAAAAAGTGGATTTTGTTCTGGATGTTTTAAAAGTTCTGGATGAAAGAAAAATTGACTTCCTTTTTGTGTTTGCCGGCCGGGAAGATGACAAAGCTTACATGGAAGAAATCAAAAAAAAGGTTCTGCAATATCGTCTTGAGAACAAAGTATTGTATTTGGGAGATCGGGGCGATATCCCGGTGGTTATGTCCACTTTTGACGTCTTTTTGGGTCCCGCCGTCAACGAAGGGTTCGGACTGGTTGCGGCCGAGGCGCAGGCTGCCGGCGTGCCCTGCGTGCTGTCAACCGGCTTTCCTCCCAATGTTGACATGAAGCTCGATCTGGTTACTTACTTGGATACGTATCAGCCACGCCTCTGGGCCGATGCGGTTTTGAATGTCCGCGGGCGGAAATGCTCCGACCGGTCATTAATTTACAAAAGGATCGCGGACCTGGGTTTTGACGCCGTGACAAACTCGCGGCGGGTTGAACAGCTGTATCGTTTGTAGCCGCGGACAGGCAACCGCGGGCGGAAAACGGTTTTTCTGGAAACGTTTGTTCCAATGAAAGAATCCTGTACTATTATTTTTTGCGGTGATATCTGCGTAACGCCGGACACGGAGGAAATGTTTACTTCGGGTGACGCGAAAGGTTTATTCAACAGCCTTCTGGATGTCTTCAGTGCGGCTGACCTTGTTGCCGGAAATCTCGAGTTTCCTCTGACGGATGCCGGGAAGGGGATTGTGAAATGCGGTCCTGTTTTGAAGGGAAAAAAGGAATGCATCCGTCTTCTGCAAAACGCCGGTTTTGATGTTGTGGGGTTGGCCAATAATCATATTCGTGACTGCGGAGATGAAGGAGTCCTCAGTACGCTTGAATGCAGCCGAAACGCGGGGATGCTGACCGTGGGCGCGGGCCGGGATGCCGCGGAAGCCGCGACCCCCCTGGTTGTGGATGTTGCGGGATGGAAAATCGGCATTCTTGCCTTTGCCGAGCATGAATTCAATGCCGCGGGACCGGACTGGGCGGGAGCCAATCTGTTTGATCCCTATGAAAGTTTTGACGCCATTAAGGAGCTTCGCACGCAATGCGACTATATGACGGTTTTGTACCACGGAGGGATTGAATATTACGCGTATCCCAGTCCGCTGCTCCAGAAAAAATGCAGGAAGCTGGCGGATGCGGGCGCTGATTTAATCCTCTGCCAGCACAGTCACTGCGTCGGGACCGCTGAAAGCCGTGGAAATGCAACCATCCTTTACGGCCAGGGCAATACCCTGTTCGGATGCCGTCGGAACTTGCCTGACTGGAATGCCGGGCTGATCGTCAAAGTGTCCCTTTTAAAGCATGACAGGACCAAAACCGCCATAGAATATCTGCCTGTTTATGCAGTTGGTTCAGGCATAGATTTAATGCCGCCGGAAAAAGCGGAATCGCTCCTGAATGCTTTTTCTGAACGATCACAGAAAATTATGGACAAGAATTTCGTGACTGCCTCGTGGCAGGCTTTTTGTGAATCTCAGGAGGCGCATTATTTCCCGTTGCTTTTCGGACTGGGCAGAATCCCCACTTTTCTGAACCGGCGGATGAAGAACAAAATGATAGAGTTGCTTTTTTCAAAGAAGCAAATGCGGACAACGATGAATCTGATCCGCTGTGAAGCCCATAATGAAGTTGTTCAAACCATGCTGGATGGGCAGACAAAGGATGATGATGCTTGAATTCGCCAGAGAGTTTTGACGGATGACATAAACCGGCTCGTTAAGAAATCAGTGCCTATTTGTTGTTTACGCGATTACCTTGACATCCGAAACTGCGTTTCTTATACTTTGCGCCGCATAAAGGTTTTTTTCATGGATTCGGTTTATTAACGGCTGGATTGGAAACCCGGTAAGAGCGTCCTTCGCGAGGGTCGGAACTTCCGGATAGAGGATGAAAAAATGAAACGATGTAAAAGATGTATTATGCCGGAGACAGTGCCCGGGATAACATTCAATGATGACGGCACTTGCAGTTTTTGCCAGAGTTACCGGAAAGAACCCTGTCTGGATAAATCCGAGTTTGAAACTATCCTTTCTTCATCCCGACAAAGAGGCGCCAGATATGATTGTGTCGTTGCCCTGAGCGGAGGGAGAGACAGTACCTATGTCCTGTATCTGGCAAAAGCGGTGTATGGACTGAAAGTTTTGGCTGTTAACTATGATCATGAATTCAGGACCGATGAAGCCGCCATGAATATGCAGAATGTCTGTGCAAGACTTGGCGTGGACTTTCTCTCGTTCCGGTCCGGAAAGGGTCTTGGCCATAAAATTCTAAAGTACGATCTGCGTTCGTCGTCAGTTGAGCAGATGAAATTGTGTCGTGCATGCGCCTATGGGCACACGGCCGTTCCCTATATAGCGGCAGAACAGCATCAGGTGCCTTTGATATTGAGGGGTGAATCAAGTTTTGAATCGACCATGAATTTGCAGCAGGTGGCTTATCAAGGGTTTAAAAAATCTAAATATACATCCCTCCTGAAGTTCGACTTTTACAGGGCCCAATATTATCAAATACAGCAAAGAATTGAATTTCCGGTGTCGGGAAACAGCTTTTTGAGCAGACAATCGCCCGTTTTAAAAAATAAAAATATAAAGATTGTCCGCGTGTTCGATTATGTGCCGTGGGATCGAAAGAATATAAAGGATACGATCACACGGGAGCTTGGCTGGGAAAAACCGAAAGGTTCCGCAACGACATGGAGGGTTGATTGTAAGCTTCACCCCCTTATTAATTATACATTCTATAGAATGTTTGGATGCAGTAAAGACTCTTTCGGATATTGCAAAATGATCAATGGGGGACAGATGACGAGGGAAGAAGCCCTCCGTCAGGAAGAAGAACTGGTTGCCGGTATCACGAATAATTTGAAGAAATTGCTGGAAGACGATATTGGATTGACCAGGGAAGAGGCAAGGCATTATTTATCATTTCCGAACATGTGGACATTACCCCGACGATAGGCATTCGATATGTTGATCTATTTTAATTCCTTGCTCCTTGCCGTGCTGTGTGCCTACCTGGCGAAGAAATCCGGCAATCACAGGTGGGCGGCGGGATTTTTTATCTTCGGGATGTTTGCGGTTCTGGTCTTGCTTCCCGGATTGCGGGATGCTTCGGTTGGAACCGATACCAGCAGTTATGGTTACTATTTTGAACGGGATTATCTCCAGTTTTCGGATCTGCTTTCCCGGGATTATCTACTGGACAAGGAAAGCGGTTTTTACCTGATTGCCGCCACCGCCGGACTTATTGCCCATCAATACTGGGTTTTATTCATAATGATTGCCATTGTTGCTGTATTCTGCCACCTGTTGTCCATTTACAGGTATTCAATTAACCCGGTTTTGTCTCTGTTTGTTTTCGTAACTCTGGGGTATTACACTTTCTTTTTCAACGGCGCTCGTCAGGGTCTTGCCTGCGCCGTCTACACCCTTTCTTTTGGCGCTCTGATGCAGGGAAAATTCTGGAAGTATGCCCTCTGGGTATTTATCGCGGCGCTGTTTCATCGAAGTGTCGTGATCGCGTTACCCTTGTATTTTCTCTTCAGGATACCGTACTCTCTTAAACTTCTGCTCGCCATGGTTGCCCTGGCAATTGTGTGCACGTTGACATTTGATTCGCTCTTGAATCTGGGGGTTTTAATTTCCAGCAGGTATGCCCTTTATCAGACGCTGCAGGCCACCGGGGCCCAGATGCTGACTCTTTTCTCTGTTTGTCTGTGCCTGTTCTTCCTTCTTTTCAGATCATTTGTTTCGGTGGAAGAAAGAAAAATTTATGACATTTTTCTGAACATGTTCATGTTTGGATCAACCATATACATTATCGTTCTTTTTTCTAGCGGCTACGTGGAACTGACCAGAATCGCCGCTTATTTTCAGGTGACGTCCATCTTCCTGTGGCCTATTATTTTTGGGAGCATTCGCCGGTCCATCCCGAAGGGATTTCTGTTCGCGGCGTTTATTGTAGGGCACCTGGTGTACTTTTATCTATTCCTGAGCAAAATAGGCAATCTCACGCCTTACCTGTTTAATGTAAATATTTTAAATTCACTGAATTAACGAAGAAATCATCTTGAAAGAAAACAGACTATTATCGTCCCTGTCGGGGTTTGGGATCGTTCTGGTTGTTCTCGGCCATTCCAC
The DNA here is from genome assembly GCA_963682015.1 of Smithellaceae bacterium. Classification (GTDB taxonomy): domain Bacteria; phylum Desulfobacterota; class Syntrophia; order Syntrophales; family Smithellaceae; genus UBA8904. The sequence continues at coordinate 2,676,344 of OY820932.1, forward strand.
GGGGGTTACGGAAAAAATGTCCTTAAAAATATCCCTGGCCGATCCGGTTTACGCGTTCTTCTTTCATGGTGTTGTCGGATGGATATTTACATTTCATATGCCGCTGTTCTTTGCCATCTCCGGATTTTTATATTGCCATTTCACTTTGCAGAATAGTGATGTTGATTTATGGAAATTAGTCCGGTCAAAGTTTAATCGTTTAATTGTGCCGTACCTGACCATTTCCACCATCAGTTACCCGGTAAAGGTTCTGCTTTCGCGTCATGCTTTACGTCCCGTCGATTTTAATTTTTATTCATATTTGAAAAGTATGATTTTTCCCTGGGAAAATACGATCGTTTATTTCTGGTTTCTCCCGACTCTCTTTTTTACTTTTATAATCGGTTCTTTAGTGCTTCAAAAACGCCGAAGTATTTATTTCGATTTTTGCATTCTGACTGCCTCGATTTGCTGCTGGTGGTTATTCCCTCACCATTCAATGGAAACTGCATTAAATTTCCTGAATATTTCCGGTATATTTCATAATTTCATATTTTTCCTTCTGGGGTTTTTTATATCAAAGTATTCCATTTTTATGAGAATAAAAAAATTTCATCCCCTCGGCATTGCAAGTGCTTTGATTTCATTGTGCCTTTTTGCTTTTTTCCCCCAGTATAAATTCTGCAGGCTCATTATGGCAGTTTCTGGGATCATACTATCTGTCTGGATATGTTTTTTGTTTTCAAGCCGTTACCTTGCCTCTCTGGGTGACTATTCTTATCAGATATACCTGTTTAGCTGGTTTCCTCAGGTATTTGTACGGATTGTTTTCGGTCAAGTTTATTTCAGTAACATCTGGCTGTCTGTATTTTTATCATTTGTCCTGGGATTATTGATTCCTGTTGCTGTGACAAAAATTTTGAACCGCACATTGAACCCGGGGCTCCAAATATTTTATGGAATGAAAAGAAGTATGGTATGAATCTGCTGAAATATTCATGCCGAAATGGTTTGCACCTATAAAATCGGATTATTTGTGACATGAGCATTACGATAGGCCTTCCTTTTTATAATGCCGAAAAGTTTCTGACGGATGCCATACGGTCGATTTTTGCCCAGACCTATCAGGACTGGGAACTGCTGCTTGTTGACGATGGCTCCACGGACCGATCACTGGAAATTGCCCGGTCGGTTCGGGATGCGCGTGTGCGCGTGATTTCCGATGGCAGAAATATGAAACTCCCCGGACGTTTGAACCAGATTGTGCGGGAAGCCAGGTATGACTTCATCGGCCGGATGGATGCGGACGATCTGATATCTCCCGCCCGTTTTGAAAAACAGATGAACATCCTTGCCGCGCATCCGGAAATCGATCTGGTTACGGCCGGCGTTTTTTCGGTTACCGACGATCTGCTGCCTGTAGGCGTCCGCTGGCATTTTTCCTCAACGATAAGCCTGGACGATCTGTATGCAAAAAGAGGATGCGGGATTGTGCATGCGGCTGTTCTGGGGCGAAAAGCATGGTTTGTCCGCAATCCTTATGACACGACCATCAAGCTTTCACAGGATTATGAATTATGGCTGCGAACAGCTCTGAAAAATGACCTCCGGGTTTATTTAATGCAGGAGCCGCTTTATTATTACCGGGAGGAAAGCAGCGCCACGGCTGAAAAATTGCTGCGCAGTTACAATAATCTCTATCGCATGTACTGGAAACACGGCCGAAGCCGTTCGCTTGTGCTGATTATGAAGACCTGGTGCAAGTCAATGATTGTTCGTCTGCTATCCGCGGCTGGCCGGATGGATGTTCTGCTCAGGCGGCGAAGCGGCAAAATAGACGATCCGGTCATGCTGGATCTGTTCCATCGCGAAATCGAGCAGGTGCGCCGGACGAGGGTGCCTGGCCTAGATTGAGACGGATGCCGCCGTCAAGTAATCCATGGACTTATCCGGTTCTGCGGTGAACACGCAGGCGCGACGGACGATTGAAAACATGGTACATCATTGGCATGAGAGTTTAATCGATCAAATATGAATGAACAGGACACTATGAAAAAACAGGACAAGCCTCTCTTGATCCATCTGGCAACGGTTGCTCTCTCATTTTTCTACGCATCTCAGCTCGGGCAGTTTCGCTTTATGAAAAAACAGGGATTCGAAGTAATGGCCGCCGCCAGCCCCGATGACAGGTTGGATTGCTTTGGCAGAGCGGCTGAAATCGATACATTGGGCATTCATATAGAGAGAAACAGCATAACGCCCCTGCGGGACATTCGCTCACTTTGGGAAGCGTGGCGGACATTTCGCCGTCTTAAACCGGGTATCGTTCATGCCCATTCACCCAAAGGGGGGTTAATCGGGATGGTTGCGGCTTTTCTGGCTGGAGTTGACGTACGGCTCTATCACATGCACGGGTTAATTCACCTGTCCGCCACGGGATTACATGGTAAGTTTCTGTACCTTTGTGAGCGTGTGTCATGCGCGCTGGCTCACCGGATTTATTTCGTGAGCCACTCCAACCGTCAGGTCGCCATGGAAGAAAATCTTTGCCGACCGTCTAAGGGGAAAGTTCTATCCAATGGAAGCATTAATGGAGTCGATGCTGAAGTAAAATTTAATCCTAGAAATCATGACCGGCCTGCCATTCGAGCCGGTATCAGCATTCCGAGGGATGCGCTGATTATCGGGTTTGTGGGCCGCGTTATTAATGGCAAGGGCGTCAGGGAATTAATGGTGGCCTGGAACAATTTACAAAATAAGCATGCGGATCTTTATCTGGTTATTGTCGGGCCGATGGAAGAGAAGGACGCGGTGCCTCCGGAGGTGAAGCGACGTATTCTGGAAGATGACAGAATCAGGTATGTCGGTGAAGTAGACGACACTTCTCCGTTTTATGCTGTTATGGATATTCTGGCGTTCCCGACCTATCGTGAAGGTTTCGGGCTGGTTGCCATAGAAGCGTCCGCAATGCAGGTGCCGGTGGTGGCTACAAATGTCAGCGGAGTGACGGATGCCGTCGTCGATGGCCAGACAGGTGTCCTTATTCCGCCGGCCGATGCTCCCGCCCTGGAACAGGTTCTTGAGTTTTACCTGAGTCATCCGGATGTAAGGCATGATCACGGACGCAGCGGAAGAAAAAGGGTGATGGATCTATTTAAGCCCGAAGATATCTGGGAGGCCCAGTATAAAGATTACATGGAATTGCTCCAGAGAAAAAATACTAAAGTTTAGTTCAGATTCATTTCATGAATTTATTACATCTTGTGGGAATTATCAGTTAAATGATGTATGAATACCGTAAAATAACCGTGGACCCGGATAGCATCAGGATCTACAACGCATTTCTGCGATCCGCTTTTCCCCGTTCAAATAATTTTACAGAGGATTACCTGAGATGGGAATACGCTGATAACCCTTTGGGCGGCGCAGTTGGATATAATGCGTTTGATCAGGGCGTGCTGGTGGGGCATTATGTTACACAGCCGGCGGTTGTGAATTTATTCGGAAAGCAATCCAAAGGCCTGTTGTCTCTCAATACGGCAGTCCATCCCGATCACAGAGGGAAACAATTATTCACTGCTCTGGCGGATATGACCTATAAATGGGCCGCTGAAAACGGATTTGAGTTTGTTTTTGGTGTGGCAAACGCAAACAGTGTTCATGGGTTTGTGCATCGCCTGGGTTTTCAGTTGGTGTCGCCTCTGAAAACAATGCTGGGAATAGGAATTATTGAAGAAGCAGACTCGGTCGGAAACCATTTTCAGTTTGAACGTATCTGGACAAAAGATCGGCTTGAATGGCGCATGAAAAACCCCCGGCGCAAATATGAAATATCGGGTGGACGCGTATATGCAAATACAGAGAAGTATGGCATCAAGGCGATCATGGGGAATTTTGATCCGCAGTTGCTCGATAACATTCAATGTTCCAGAATATCGTCACTTAATCCGATAAAAATATATATTGGCTTGGACAGTACTATTCACTGGCATTCAAAATTCTATTTCAGAGTGCCTGAAAAGTACAAGTCATCGCCGCTAAATATGATATTCATGGATCTGACGGGGCGGAACAGGAAATTGAATGTAGACGATGTAAAATTCCGTGTGATTGATTTTGATGGATATTGAACAGCGGCAGAATTTAGTGAATGCACGATGAAAAAATACGCCGTTCTTTCGATGGATATTGAAGACTGGTATCATCTGGACTATCTGTCCGGCAATGCCGGTGATCGGACGCATTCCATGCTCGATGGTTTGAATGCGTTTCAGCAACTGATTGAGATGCATCAGATCCGGTCTTCATTCTTCGTCCTCGGGGAACTTGTCCATACACTCAAAAGTACTCTGCGCCAGATCAGCGACCGGGGACATGATTTGGGTATTCATGGATGGAATCATCTGCGCCCTTTGACAATGGATATACAGGATTTTGAGACTGGTATCCGATCATGCAAGCATTGTCTCGAAGATGTTTTAGGCCGGCAGGTGCCCGGTTATCGTGCACCCTGCTTCAGTCTGGACCGGGAGCGCCTGGATATTGTGCAGGAAGCGGGCTTCCTTTATGACTCGAGCAGAATCCAATTCGGAGAACATCCTTTATACGGCGAGTTAAACATGGACGGTTTCCGGGAGCTGTTGCCCGGCGTGTACCGTAAGGGGGAGTTTTTGGAATTTGAAATCAGTACGCTCAGGCTTGCCGGTAAACACATTCCGGTTTCCGGAGGAGGATATCTGCGTATTTTCCCCTGGATCGTCGTAAAAAAGCTGATTAAGCATTATATTGTGTCGCAGCAATTTTATGTGTTATACATCCATCCGTTTGAGTTGTCGTCATTATCCGATCCCGCCATGTTGCGCGAAACTTCCCTTGCCAGCCGGTTCAGGTTTTCCATCGGACGCAAAAAGGTGTTTCAAAAACTCAATGCCCTGATTCCGATGCTCAGGAAGCATGATTTTGAGTTCACGACTTTTTCCGCCTTGCGGGAAAAACTGCTGGGTGAGATATGAAGGGCATGATAATTACGCAGGCGGTCAGTTTTCATGGAAGATGATTTAAAAGAATAAACCATGCCTGATCACATCAAGAAGCGCATATTCGATTTACTGATGGTAGTTCCCCTGATGGCTTTTTTTTCGGTGCCCATGTTGCTGATAGCGCTGACGATCAGGCTGAATTCCAGAGGTCCCGCCTTTTACTGGTCAGACCGGGTCGGCAAAAATAACATTTTATTCCGGATGCCGAAATTTCGAACGATGTACATCGACACGCCGACAGTGGCGACGCATCTGCTGGATGATCCGAATCGTTATGTGACAGCCATTGGAAGATTTTTAAGAAAATCGAGTCTGGATGAACTTCCCCAGCTATACAATATTCTCAAGGGCGAAATGAGCTTTGTCGGGCCGCGTCCAGCGTTGTTTAACCAGGAGGATCTGATCTCTCTCCGGACGGAGAAGGGTGTGCATGTTCTTGTGCCCGGCCTGACAGGCTGGGCGCAGATTAATGGCCGCGACGAATTGCCGGTTCCCGTAAAGGTGAACTTTGATGAAGATTATTTAAAGAGACAATCTTTTTTATTTGACATGAAAATTCTGTGGATGACTTTTTTGAAAGTCGTGAGGAGGGAAGGTGTAAGCCATTAAGATGGCCTGGAAATAAAGGATGCGAAGAATAATGCTGTTGACCATGTGAAAGACTTGATGGAACAAGCAGGCAAATAATTCATTTTAATGTTTGTTGAAAGGGACCTCCGGGAGAAACCGGGGGTTTTTTTATACCATGTTGGAGGTTAGCCGGGTTCAGGCTGACGGAATCCTATTTCATCATTGATGAATTCCGGAGGCGCACTGGTGGGGGGATCCGGCAGCGGTTCATCCTTCATTCTTTGCCGGCGTTCCTGGGCATTCCCGACGGGGACGGCTGTGTTGCCGGAAGGATAACCGGATGACGCATCAAAAAATTTTATTTCAATTTTTCTCCCCCGGTCATCCATGACTACTGCGTGGCTGGGGCTTCCCATAGAGCGAATTATTCTCTGTATGCCTTCGTGCAGCGAAGCATTTTTAAAATCGGTGGTAACCGGTCTATTTTCCCACCCGCGGGATATTTCAAATTTGTAGCCCGTGGCCTTTGAAACCTTTTTGAGGACATCCAGTAAAGGTTCCCGGTTTGCCTGCAGAGAAAAAAAGGCATTGGTTAATGGCTTTTTCGCAGTTGCCGGATCAGGTGCAAGTACGGACGCGATCAGCAAAGCAACACATCCACAGGCAAGAATGCAGACCCTGTTGTATTTTTTGGAGAAAATCGATGTCTGTTTCATGTCTCCTGCATTGAATGATTTTAAATCGGGGTAGTACCGGAAAAACGGATGAAAAGACTTTGCGGAATACCCCGCTGAAATCAGACGGGATATTCCGCAAGCTGCTAAAATACTTTTCTAAATCACTTTGAGTTTAACTGTTTTTCCAGTTCCGCCAGTTTCTGGGAGTGAGCGGCAAGGATTTTTTGCTGCTCCTGAATGATCTCCTGCTGCTCCTTGGCTACCGAGGTAAGCACCGCGACGATGTCCATCGAATTTAATCCCTTGCGGTCTTTTGTTGCCACGATTTCGGGAACATCTTCGGCGATAAAACCGACGTGTGCTTCGGCGCGGTCCGCTTTGTAAACATAGGTAACCGGCGTAAGACCGGTTAACGCATCGGAGGCTGCCTGTCTGCTTAAAGGCTGTATGTTGTTTTTTAGTTTCCGGCTCGACGAGGTCAACCATTGACTTCCATCTGAATAGGCGCCCCCGGCTAAATGAATCGGGTATGCCGGTGCAATACCGATTCCCAGACTCCCGTTGACATCGACAATGTTCGTTCCGAAGTCACCGTAAATCAAGGGGCTTGCGGCTGAATTGGCAATATAAAGCTTGTTGGAACCTACCTCGTTTGCTCCCGCCGTATAGCCAAGCATGACATTGCCGCTTCCAGTAAGAGATAAACCTGCCTCCCAACCGACAGCGGTATTCTGGCTTCCTGTCTGGTTGTTGTACCCGCTGTAATTGCCGATAAAAACATTTCTGAAGCCGGTCGAGTTTTGATAACCTGCCTGATCACCAAAAAAGATATTCGCGTAACCCGTGGTGTTATTGTATCCGGCGGAATATCCGATGAAGATGTTATCGCTGCCTGTATTACTATTAAATCGTGCCGTATTGGCTCCGATAAAGATATTCGTGGAACCCGTAGAGTTGCCATAGCCGGCATAGGATCCAAAAGCCGTATTGAAATTACCGCTGGAGTTACTGTAACAGGCCGAATATCCAATACAGCCGTTGTTGATGCCCGTGGTGTTGGTGTAGCCTGCAAGGCTTCCCACAAAGTCATTGTAACTTCCCGTCGAGGTGCTGTATCCGGCGTAATATCCCAGAATGTTGTTTCCGTTTCCTTCCGATTCTGCGCTGGACGTTATGCTGTAACCCGCTGCGACGCCTAAAGCAGTGTTGTTGACGCCGGTCTGATTGGTGATTCCCGCGCCGTATCCGATCAGGGTATTGAAGTTATCGCCGCTATTGCTAAGTCCCGCTCCCTGGCCGTAAAAGGTGTTGGTATCCGCCTCCGATCCCGCCTGTGCCGTTCCCGCGAGCAACAGCAGGCCGACTATGCCTATCAAGCAAATGATTCGTTTCATTTTCATTTCTCCTGTAACCTCCTTTCCAGTTCCGCAATTTTCTCGGCGTTGGCGGAGATGATTTTCTGATTCTGTTCGATTAGCTCCTGCTGTTCCTTGGCCACTTTGGTCAGCACCGCCACGATATCCATCGCGCTCAAACTGTTGCGGTCTTTTGTTGCCACGAGTTCAGGCACATCCTCGGCGATGAATCCCACATGCTGCTGGGCCGGATTGGCCTTGTAAACAAATGTGACCGGTGAAAGACCGTCCAGCGCGCTCATCGCCTCCTGGCGGCTCAGAGCCCGGATGTTGTCCTTGTATTCCCGGCTCGACGCGTCGGTCCAAGTGCCTCCCGCCGTCAAATATGCCCCGCCGGAAAGTGCGATCGGATACGTCGGCGCGGCTACTCCGATTCCCAGATTGCCGTTGATTCTCAGGATATTCGTCTGAAAGTCTCCGTAGATCAGTGGAGTGGCGGTATCCGAGTTGTCGATGTAAAGCTTGTTGGATCCGGTTTCCCTGTATCCCGCCCGGTAGCCGATGAAAACATTTCCCCATCCGGTGCTTGCGTAACCGGCATAGTTTCCGACAGAGGTGTTATATCTGCCCGTGAGGTTCTGGCCTCCGGCGTAATAGCCGATTGCCAGGTTGTTGATGCCGGTGGTGTTTTTAATACCGGCGACACGGCCCATGTACGTATTGCTGGCTCCCGTCGTTGTCTGGCCGCCGGCATTATACCCAACGAAAGTGTTGAGCTGGGTTGTATTCCGGTAGCCGGCATAAGGCCCGATCAGGGTGTTGTAGTTACCGGTGGCAAGGTAATAACCGGCGAAAGAGCCGAAGACCGTGTTGGCTGTACCCGTGGCCAGGTGATAGCAGGCCCAGCTTCCCAGGCAGACGTTGTTGGTGGCTGTCCCAAAGCGGCCGGCCCGGTAGCCGATAGAGGTGTTGGAGTTGCCGGCGGTGTTTTGCTCGCCAGTCCGGAAGCCCATGAAAGCGTTGGAACCACCGGTGGTGTTCATCTGTCCCGAGTGGTACCCGACAAAAACATTCATCTTACCGCTGGTAGTGGCATTTCCGGCTTCATTGCCGATGAATGTGTTCATGGTGCCGGTCATGGTTCCGTTGCCCGCGTTCAAACCATAAAAGGTATTGGACGTCGCTTCAGACCCTGCGAAAGCGCTTGCCGCTAAAAATATTATCAAAAGAATACCTAAGCTGATTGATTTTTTCATTTCTCTTGCACCCTCCTTTCCAGTTCGGCAATCTTCTCGGAGTGCACCGCCATGATTTTCCGCTGCTCCTCAATCGTTGCTTTCTGCTCCCTGGCGACCCTGGTCAGCACGGCCGCGATATCCATCGAACTTAATCCCTTGCGGCCTTTCGCGGCCACGATCTGAGGGACATCCTCGGCGATAAATCCCACATGCTGCTCGGCCCGGTTTGCCTTGTAGACAAACGTAACCGGTGTCAGCCCTTCGAGAGCGCTGAAGGCCTCTTGGCGGCTGAGGGTCCGGATGTTGTCCTTGTATTCCCGGCTCGACCCGTTGTGCCAGCCTGCCCCGTCGGACCAAGCGCCATTGGCTGCATGGAGTAGATACTCGGGATTCCTTCCGATTCCCAGGGAGCCGTTAACCGTTACGGTAAAATTACTGAAGTCCCCGTAAATCAAAGGAGTGGCCGTATCCGAATTGTCGATGTAGAGCTTGTTGGACGTTGTCTCATTGTATCCGGCTTTGTGGCCGATAAAGACATTTCCGACGCCCGTGACGTTTGTATAACCGGCATAACTGCCGACGAAAGTGTTCTGGTTTCCGCTAGTGTTGCTGGCGCCGGAATAACTTCCAAGAAGGATGTTGTTGGAACCGGAGGTGTTTGAACGGCCGACATTCGCGCCGAAGAAGCTGTTTGCAGCGCCATTAATGTTGAGACCACCCGTGTTATAACCGAGGAATGTGTTTCTGGCGCCTGTCGTGTTGGCGCTGCCGGTTAAATAGCCGACAAATGTGTTTTCTGAACCGGTTAAATTGTTCCGTCCCGCGTACATCCCGAGCGCGGTGATTTCCGAAACATTTGTGCCGCTGAAACAGGACATTAATCCCGCGCAGGTATTGTAATTTCCGGAAACGTTGCTATAACCCGACTGGGTGCCAAGATAGACGTTGTAATCGCCATCGTTGTTCTTCAGGCCGGCGGTATAGCCAAAGAAAGTGTTCCCCACGCCGTTGGAGGTGTTTGCCTTCCCGGCGCGATAACCGACGAAAGTGTTCTGAGTTCCGGCAATATTCGAGTAACCGGCTTCACTTCCGATAAAAGTGCTGCTGTGATTGCCGCTGTCGACGCGTCCTGCATTCAGGCCGAAGATGGTATTATCGACATCTTCATGACCTCCCAAGGCGTTTCCGGTCATGACCAGAAACAAAAGAACAAATGAAAAAAATACATATTTCGCTTTCATCCCTCTCCTGTCCTCCTTTAAATCTGTTTGCAATTGTTTTCGGTGAAGTACAAAAAAACTTAAACGATCTTAAATTGTAAGACCTGTCTAAAGCCATGTTCGATAATGCTATTTTACCAATTTAAAGTCAATATAAAATGTTAAATGATAATCGAAAAAATCCGCGACGAAACAAAAAAATAATACTTTTAGCCTGATGCATTCCCGGTATTTCGTTCAGGACATTGCCTCCAGCGTTTTAGAACTCTACCGTTGCTTCCACCCCCATGTACTGGTTTTGCTGGTTTGCTCCCTGGATGTTGTCCATGTTTGCAATGTATTCATAGGCGTATTTAAGTGTAAGGCTGGCATTGTTATTAAAACGATAACCCACTTCTCCCGCATACTGTTTTTTGGACTGGGTGTAGGCTTGCGTCTTGATTCCGCTTCTCTCCAGGTCGAAACTCAGTTTGTAATGGAAATTTAAAAAATTGTGCGACCATTCAACGAAATAATCTTCCGCCTCGGTGCCCATATGATGTCCGAAGACACGGCCTTCGTAATGCATGGGATACGAATGATGCACATACCAGCCGGCGGGAGAGTTGTAGGGTCCCAGAATAGTTGTTGCGTACTCGCCGCGCAAGACGCTTCTCTCCAGCCCGAAAGGCTTGTAGATGGCCAGACCCGCCAGCCAGGCCCGTCCCGTCGGTGGATAGCCGTTGTCTTCCGCTCCGATTTCACCGTAAAGCTTGATGCCGTCAGCCACATAAATGAATTTTCTCAGGTTGGGCAGGGTCAGGGTAAAGTCGGCCGAAAACTGTTGATTACTGTCGGTTTTTTCAAAATCACGGTCGGTATTGCCGAAGAGGATCTGGTTTAATTCATTCAGGCTCAGGTTGCGCCGTTCCGGACCGCCAAACTGCACCAGGTGCGATACCCCCAGTTCAAGAAACCGCACCGGTTTAAGACCCAGCCGCATCCCGTACAAAAACGGATTGGATTGTTCCGGGTTTGTACGCAGGTCGTTAAGCTGGGAAAAAATCAGGTTAAATTGCCAGTACCCCAGGTAGGAGAAAATCCACGGCAACTTCACCGGTTCCGGATTGGACAGTTTGATCATGTCGAAAGGGTGGGCGTTATTGGACATGAGCAGCGACCCGTGATAGCCGGGGCCCCACCACAGGGTATCCCTGCCGGCCAGCAATTCTAAATTGAAAACGGTCAGCTTGGCGTAACCACTGTTCAGACGCAAAGTGCTCCGGGCGCCTTCTTCATTCTGGCCGAAATGCTGATTATAGATAAAAGCCGGCTGGACAAAAAACGAAAGCACGTGTCCCACTCTTGCCTGCGACTGCGCCTGGACCACGACGTTGCTGCCTTTGCCGTAATAAAGGCCGTCATTATTGTATGTGGAAGCATAGCCGTTCTGATAGTTATAGATAATGGAAAGTTTTTCCAGCGGCTTGACGTAAGAATTGACGATGTTGTCCGGTGACTGCGCTTCGGCGATTTCGGCGTCAAAAAGATGGGTGTAGCGATTCTGGATGTCTTTACAGGTCGCGGAGGGGTTGGCCATGGCGTTGCACTTTTCCAGCGCTTCCGCGGCCTGCCTGCCGATTTCACTGGCGGCATAGGGCCGGATGGAGGACATGTTGCTGGTGGTGAGGCCTTCCGCGGCCCATAACTCCATGTCGCGGTAAATTTCCCGTTCCAGGGTTACATTGGGCGTCGAGGCGGCATCCGCCGGTGTCCGGAAAATCATCGCAAAAAGAAGCGCGGAGATGATGATCAGAGTGTGAAAAAATGTTTTGTTTGAGGCCATGTTTTCAAATCTTATTCTACGTTCAGTGTTCGCCATTCACGAGCTTTTTCACCGCTTCTAAAACCTGTTCAGGCGTGATGTTTTCCATGCACTGTCGGGTTGCGCATTTTTTCAACAGGCACGGACTGCACGATAAGCCGGTACGAATTACGGTATGGCCTTGTCCGTAAGGGCCAGTTCTTAATGGATCGGTTGGCCCGAACAGTGCGATCACCGGCGTACCGACGGCCGAGGCCAGATGCATGGGACCTGAATCCGTGGTGATGACGGCAAGCGCGTTTTCGTAGACACCCGCAAGTTCCAGAAGGGTCGTTTGTCCGCCAATATTGATTCCATTAGTAGCCATTTTTGACGTGATTTTGTCAAGCAATTCTTTATCCCGGCCGGTAAATACAACGGGAAGGTTCAGGCACCGCGTGATGAGGTCCGCCAGCCGGGCAAATTTCCGATCATCCCATAGCTTGGTATCCCAGAGAGCTACGGGATTGACGGCGATGAATTTCTTTTTTTCCAGCGCATAAGCATTTAAGATTTCGTTGCTTTTGAGACGTGCTTCCGGCTGGTCAGGCAGGATAAATTCGGGATTCCCGGTTTTGGCGCCGAGGTGTCGTGGAAAATCCAGATAACGGTCCACGGCGTGTTTGTTCATATCTTCCGGAATGGTTTCATTCAGAAACAGGCGGCTCATCTCCTGCCAGGAATCGTACCCCAGTTTTCTTTTGCCGCGGCTGAAAAAAACGACGAACGAACTTTTCAGCAGGCCGTGAAAATCGATGACCAGATCATACCGGCGGTCCCGCAGTTGTGAAAAAAAAGGACCTGCTTCCCGTCGGAAGGATGAAAATTGTCTCTTTTTCAATTTTTCCATCCAGCTTTTCCGCCGGAAGATTAAAGTCCGGTCAAGACAGGGATGATTTCTGACGAGATCCGCCGCTTCTTCCTCCACCACCCAGGTGATATGAGCGTCAGGATACAGGCGGCGCAGGGCGACGAGCGAAGGAAGGGTGTGAATGACATCGCCGATGGCGCTGAGTTTTACAATGAGAATATTCATGGATGGTCCTTCAGTATCCAGTGAACGGCTTCTAAAATATCCGCGGCGATGTGGTCAGGGCGGTTCAATGAGTTGATCTGCTCGGTTTGTATCTGGTCCGATCCGTGTCCGGTCATGATCAGAATCCCTTTTGCGCCGACGCGGTGCGCCGTTTCCACATCGCGCAGGTGGTCGCCGATCATGTATGACCGGGCAAGGTCGATGTCCAGGTCAACGGCCGCCTGTGTCAGCAGACCGGGTTCGGGTTTACGGCACTTGCAGATCATCCGGTAAGGATCGATGCCTTCGGACGGATGATGAGGACAGAAATAAAACCGGTCGATTACGGCGCCTTTTTCAATCATGACGGCCTGGATCCGTCCGTTGATCAACCGGACGAATTCTTCGTTAAAAAATCCCTTGGCCACGCCGGCCTGATTGGTGACAACTACTGCTTTAAAGCCACTGATGTTGATCAGCCGCACGGCTTCGAATGCGGACGGCAGGACCACCAGTTTATCTTCGCTGTCCAGGTAACCGACTTCCTGGTTGATGGTTCCGTCGCGGTCCAGAAAAATGGCAATGTTTGTTCGCATGAAACTCAACTTATGTTCAATAAGGTTTTAGCCGCCGAAACGACATCATCCACCATGACTTCCGTCATGCATCTAAAATCCGTCGGACAGGTTTTCTTCAGGCAGGGGCTGCACGAGACATCTTTACGCACCAGGACCGTTTTCTCTCCCGCCGGGGATGTGGTGAGCGGATTGGTGGATCCGAACACGGCGACGGTGGGGATGTTTAACGCGCCGGCGACATGCATGAGACCCGAATCGTTGCTGATAAAAAGCCGGCACTGGGAGATCAGGTGAATCGTTTCAGCGAGGGATGTCGCTCCCGCCAGGTTGATCATGCCGGTTGCAGCCTGCATCCGGACGCTCTCCGCTGTTTCCCGGTCCGCCTCGCCTCCAAAAAGTATCGCCTGCGCGTTGAGCTCCGCGCTCAGCCGGTCGCCCGCCGCCGCGAATCTGTCCGTCAGCCATCGTTTTGCCGGGCCGTAAGTGGCGCCCGGCGCGATACCGATGATCGGCCGTTTTGGGTCTGGCAGATATTGTTGGATGACCGCCCGGGCGGCAGCCGGTGAAATACAGGTTTCCAGGTGCATGGTGCGGTCGACATCCGCGCAGCCCAGAGCCTTTACCATTTCCAGGTAGTAATTAATCTGGTGCACTTTGAAAATGGCTTTGCTGCGCCGGACTGAATGAGTCAGTAAAAGACCACGGCCGTCGGAGTTGTAGCCTGCACGCACCCGGATGCCCGCGGCAAATGCGATAATGGCCGCTTCGATGGCGTTTTGCAGCAGAATGGCCGCATCGAATTTTTTTTGCCGGAGAATGCGCGCCAGGCGAAAGACGCCCGCGGCGGTGTCAAATTGACTTTTATAGGAAATGATTTCGTCCGCTGCCGAAAACATGCGGTAGATTTCCGTAACGGGCGGCTTGGCCAGAATTGTCAGATGCGCCCGGGGATAGGCTGCTCGGATGGAAACGACCGCCGGCAGTGTCATTACGGCATCGCCGATCCAATTGGTGCCGCGCACCAGTATCCTGCCGAGGCCATCCGCGGGCAGTTTATGGTTGGTTCGTAAAAGCACGGGTTTACCCTTTTTTTCTCATCTGGCAGCGTTTGGTTTTCCAGCGCTGATGGAGCCACAGCCACTGTTCGGGATACTTCCGGACGTGGTTCTCGATGACGCTGTGGTAGTTCTGTGTGTTGATCAGCACATCCTGGTCGCGATCCCCTGTTCTTACGGTTTCTATGCGCGGTCCGATTTCGGTCAGATATCGTCCATCCGTCATTCTGGAGGTGAAAATCGGCAGCACGGCCGCTCCGGTATGCAGTGCCATCAGGGCGATGCCCGAGGTGGCGCAGGCTGGGCGTCCGAAAAAATCGACAAACACACCTTCCCGGGCAGCGACGTTCTGGTCAATCAGCAGCTCAATGGCTTTTCCTTTGCGCAGCAGGTTGATGGTGGAGCGCTTGGCTGTTTCCTTATTGAGCTGGCCGATGCCCAGCTTTGTCCGTACGGCAGTCGTGAGCGCTTCCAGTAGCGGGCTGTCCAGCTTTCTGGCCATGAAAATTGGTGGATTCGACAGAAGCGCCAGTGCCACATTGCCGACTTCCCAGTTGCCGAAATGTGCGGTAATCAGCAGCACACCTTTGCCCTCGCTGCAGGCCTGCTCGTAATGCTCCAGTCCTTTTACGCTCACCCAGTCCTCCAAGTGTTTACGGTCGGTGCGGTAAACGGCCATGAATTCAGCGAAAATCATCGAGAAGCTCGCATAGGATTCACGGATAATCTTTAAAATTTCATCCAGGGATTTCTCCGGAAATGACCGCGTCAGGTTATGCACGGCGATCAGTTTGTGCTTGTGCAGAAGACGATAAGCCAGGCCCGACATCATTCGTGCAAAGATACGCTTGATAAACAGCGGAATCATTCGTTCGAAAAACATTAAAATTTTTACCGGAATACTCAATGTTTACATCCTGTGAACAAGTTCCGTGTTCAATCTTAAACATAGAACACGGAACCGTTTTCTATTCGGCGATCAGTCTCCCCAGGATAAACTCCTCGAACGTTGGATCTGATGGGAGAACTTCCATGTTTACCCGAATAATGAAAGTTGTTTTTAAAAAATCAGGCCACGCGGTAAGCCGCATGGCGTCTTTTTCCGTGGTGACCCAGTGATCGGCGCTAAAAGTCCGGAAATGATTTTCCAGCGCCTCCAAATCATGATGGTTGTAGTCGTAATGATCCGGAAAATCAACAAAAGATAAGATCTTCGCTCCGGCGTCGGTCAGAATTTTTCGGAAGGACTCCGGTTTGGCAATGCCGCAAAAAGCACAAACCTTTTTACCGCGAAGATCGGCAGCTGCCAGACTTATGTTTTGTAACGGGGAGGCCATTTCCGTGAACCGGTGAATCGAGCGAAAAACGGGTATGCCGGACTTATGGATAATCTGAGCAATTTCCGGATGCAGAGGAGCGGTCTCATCCGCCCGGGTCATCATCAGACAGGAGGCGCGACGGAGTCCCGTCAGCGGTTCGCGAAGCTCGCCCGCCGGCAGAAGATGTCCGTTACCCAGAGGCCGTGCGGCATCGAGCAGCACGATATCGACATCACGGTTAATCCGCCGGTGTTGAAATGCGTCGTCGCAAATCAGTACATCGCAGTGAAAGCGGTCAATGGCCGTCTGCCCGGTCAGCGTCCGTTTGGGGCCCGTAAGAACCGGGACACCCGGCAGGGATCGTGCGATCAAAAGCGGTTCATCGCCGGCAACAGCGGCGTTAAGAAGAATGCCGGTTTTGCTGGAAACAATGTTAACGGGTCCGGGGTTCCTGCCGCCGTAACCCCGGCTGATGACCGCCGGGGAATAACCGTGTTCCTGAAGGATTCGGGCCAGGGTAACCACGCAGGGCGTTTTTCCCGTGCCGCCTACAGTTAGATTACCGATGCTGATGACCGGACAGCCAAGCTTGATGGACTTTAGAATCTGCCGGTCATAAAGGCGGTTGCGCAAGATAATGGCCAGCCGGTAGAGCATGGATAAAAGATACAGGATTGCTCGAAGCGGACTGAAGCGGCGAATCGCATGGTCTTCATTCCACATCCTTTGCCAATCGATCATTGCCATTTCCTTCATCTTTGAACTGCAGGTTGTACAGCCGGTAATATTCGCCTTTTTTTACAATCAGGGTCTCGTGATTGCCTTCT
This sequence comes from Smithellaceae bacterium, assembly GCA_963682015.1. Classification (GTDB taxonomy): domain Bacteria; phylum Desulfobacterota; class Syntrophia; order Syntrophales; family Smithellaceae; genus UBA8904. The sequence continues at coordinate 2,693,059 of OY820932.1, forward strand.
TCCACGATTTCCCCGTTGACCAGGGCGATGATGCGGTCGGCGTTGCGGATGGTGGAAAGCCGGTGCGCGATAACCAGCGTGGTGCGCCCTTTCATCAGATTGTCCAGTGCATCCTGCACTTCGATTTCGGCTTCGGTATCCAGCGAGGAGGTTGCCTCATCCAGAATCAGAATAGGCGCGTCTTTGAGCAGCGCGCGGGCAATCGAGATACGCTGCTTTTCTCCGCCGGAGAGTTTGGTGCCGAGTTCCCCGATGTTGCTGTCGTACCCCTGTGGAAGTTTCATAATGAAGTCGTGTGCATTGGCTGCTTTGGCGGCGTTCATGATGTCTTCTTCCGTTGTGCGGATGTCGCCATAGGCGATATTGCTCCTCACGCTGTCATTAAATAGAATGGTCTGCTGGGTTACTATGGCGATCTGGCCACGCAGTGATTGCAACGTGACGTCGCGAATGTCCTGGCCGTCGATCAGAACGCGGCCTTCGGAGACGTCGTAAAAACGGGGAATCAGGTTGATCAGAGAGGTTTTCCCGCCGCCGCTCATGCCCACAAACGCGACCACTTCACCGGACTTGATGGAAAGGTTGATGTTTTTGAGCACGGGAGTTTCTTCGTAGCGGAAGGTTACGCTTTGAATGTCGATGCCGCTTTGAATTGGCGGAAGGGTTGTGGCTCCGGGCTTATCGATGATATCCGGCACGCGGTCGATGATGCTGAAAATGCGTTCGGCGCCGGCAATTCCCTGGTTGATAGTATTGTTGATGTTGGTAAGACGCTTCGCCGGTTCATAAAGCATCAGCACCGCAGTGATAAATGAAAAAAGTGTCCCAGCATCGGAATAGCCATGAACGATACTATAGCCTCCGTAGAAGATGACCGCTGCAATGCCAAAGCCTCCCAGAAAATCCATGAGCGGACTGGAAATGGCGTTGATGGTAACAGTCTTGATGTTCAGTTTAAACAGTCTTTCGTTTTCCGCGCTGAACCGGTCGCTTTCATATTTTTCCATGCAGAAGGCTTTCACGATGCGGGTTCCGGCGATGGTTTCCTGCAGGAGTGAATTGAGCGTTCCCATCGTGATCTGCGTAGAGGTGGTTACTTTCCGCATTTTCTTACCGAACCAGGCAATGGGAAAAACCGCGATCGGAAAAACGATCATGGCGATGAGGGCCAGTTTCCAGTCAGTATAAAAAATGACGCCGACCAGGCAAACGAGCGTGAACGTGTCTTTGACCAGGGCGGTGACGGCTTCCGAGGCCGCGGACTGTACGGAAAGAACATCGTTAGTGATGCGCGACATCAGGACGCCCGTCGGATGTTCCGTAAAAAAGGCCAGGGACTGTCGTTGAATGCACTCGTAGAGCTTGTTGCGCAGATCCGCGACAATGCGCAGACCGATGGAACTCATTAAAAGAGTTTGTCCGTAGTTTGCGAGCCCCTTGAATAAAAAAATGCCAATAACGGCAAAGGGAATCCATGCCAAGGTTGCCATGTCTTTATTGACAAACATGTTGACAATAGGTTTTGCTATTAAAGGCAGAGCGGATTGCAGCCCGCCGGCAATGAGCATGCAGATGGCGGCGAGGATGAATTGCAGGTAATACTGCTTGGCCATGAGTATCAATCTTTTAAATGCTTCCATAATTTTTCCTATATCATATCGCAGGCGATTTGCGCAGCTCTTCTTGCTGCGCCGGGTTCGCCCAGCCGTGCGCGGATGTCGGCCAGTTCGGCGATGATTTGCTGCTTTCTGGTTTCGTTTAGTAAAATCGCCAGCGTTTCGGAGGCGATTCGCGGGCCGTTGGCGTCAAGCTGAATCAGTTCCGGTACAATGGTTTTGCCGGCGATGATATTGACCAGGCCGATATGTCTGGGGTTAATAAACAGCTTGCCGATCAGTGCTGAAAAAACCGACATCTTGTAAATAATCACCATGGGCACGCCCATCAGGCCGGTTTCCAGGGTTGCTGTTCCGGAAGTTACAATCGCCAGATCGCAGCAGGCCAGAACATCGTACGTTTGCCGCCGGACAATCTTCACGGCGATGCCGGATGCGGCAATGATCGGCGCGACGTTTTTCTCATCCAGCGTGTCTGCCAGGGGCAGGATGTATTGCACTTCGGGCATTTTACGGGAGATGATGGCGGCGGCTTTCATCATGGCCGGCAGAAGCCGGCTGATTTCCGCCGTTCGGCTGCCCGGCAAAAGCCCGATGGTCGTTTGATTTTCAGCCAGGCCGAACTGCCGTTTCGCCTCGGATTTTGTCAGCTCCGTTTTTACCGTGTCGCGCAGAGGATGGCCGACGTATTGAGCCGTAAATCCGTGGCCGGCGTAAAAATTCACTTCAAACGGCAGGATAACCGCCATTTTGTTAACCAGCTTTTTGATCTGTTCCACCCGTCCTTCGCGCCATGCCCAGACTTGCGGGCTGATGTAATAAAAAACCTTAATTTGTCTTTTTCGAGCGGCTCTGGCCACGAAATTCAGGTTGAAATCGGGAAAATCAATCAGGATCACCAGGTTCGGTTTCAGATGGTCCATGGATTTTCTTACTTTGGAGATGATTTTGATAAAAGTGCCGAGTTTAGAGAAAACTTCGGTGACGCCGACCACCCCGATATCCGCGGCGTGAGCCAGAAGCTTCACGCCGGCTTCATGCATTTTGTCGCCACCGATTCCATAGAAATGCAGGGAGGGGTTCATGGCGAGCATTTCCCGGACGAGGAAGGAGCCGTGTAAATCACCGGACGCTTCCCCCGCGACGATCATCACTCTGCAGGCGTGACTGTCCGCGGGAGAGGGTATGCAGATCGTATCAACGGACATTATTGATCACATCGGCTATCATCGAAATTTCTTCCGGGGTCAATTCCGGAAACATCGGCAGGGAGAGAACTTCACCCGCGCAGGTTTCGCTGACGCTCAGACTTTCTTTCCGGTCATACATTTTCAGGAAGACTTCCTGCCGGTGCAGAGGCACCGGATAATAAATGGCGGAGGCAACCCCCGCGTCCGTGAGCGCGTCGGCAATGGCCTGGCGGTTTTTTACCCGAAGTGTAAACTGATGGTAGACATGCCGGCAGCCGGAACGTTCGGAAGGCAAAACGATATCCTTCCGGCCGATCGCCGCGCAGTATGCGGCCGCATTATTCCGACGGGCTTCGTTGGCTGCGTTAATTTCCGGAAGCTTCACTCGCAGAATGGCTGCCTGAATTTCATCGAGCCTGCTGTTGTAACCGACTTCGGAATGGTAATAACGGACGGCGCTGCCATGATTGCGCAACATTTTAATTCTGGAGGAGATTTCCTCGTCGCTGGTAATGACCATGCCGCCGTCACCATAACAGCCGAGATTTTTACTGGGGAAGAAACTGAAACAGCCGACATCGCCGAAAGTGCCGACCGCCTGTCCCTGATAGGTCGCGCCGAAAGCCTGCGCACAGTCTTCGATCACTTTCAGACCGTGTTTCTTTGCAATTTCCATGAGGGACTTCATGTCGGCCGGGTGGCCGAAAAGATGAACCGGGATGATGGCTTTGGTTTTTGAATTGATTTTGGCCGTTATTTTTTCCGGATCGATATTGAACGTATCCGGGCAGATGTCGACAAAGACGGGTACAGCTCCAATCTGGGCCGCGACTTCCGCCGTGGCAATGAAGGTAAAAGGCGTGGTGATGACTTCGTCGCCCCGGCCGATGCCGCAGGCTCTCAACGCCAGCAAAAGCGCATCCGTACCGTTGGCGCAGCCGATGGCATGAGGAACCCCGTGGTACGCGGCGATTTCTTTCTCCAGGGCGGTGACATTTGGCCCCAGGATGAACTGCGTTTGTTCAAGCGCCTGCGCCACGGCCGTATCCATGCGGTTTTTCAGCCGGGTGTACTGTCTTTTTAAATCAACCATCGGAATCATAATGGAATGTCCTTTTGTGTTTTCATTTTCTGGAGTATTTCTTCGGCCAGGGCCAGCGATTTACGTCCTTCCTCGCCCGAAACAACAGGAGTGGAACGCTTTTCCACGCAATGGATAAACGAGCGGATTTCCTCTTCCAGCGGATCGTGATCGGCGATGTCAATATGGTTTTGAATGATCTGCTGCTTGCCGTCGGGACCCGTGACTTTGGAAAGCGACAAAATTTCGCGTTTGCGGGTATCCACGGCATGGTAACCTTCCGGACCGAAAAAACGAAGTTTCTGCATGGTCTTGACGCTGATGCGGCTGGCCGTGACATTGGCGATGCAACCGCAGGCAAAGTTCAGCCGCACGTTGGAGATATCAATTTTGTCAGAAAGAACAGGAACGCCGACCGCTTCGACACCTGTGAGCGGCGACCGGACAAACTTCAGGATAATGTCCAGGTCGTGGATCATTAGATCGAGAATCACATCCACGTCGGTACCGCGTTCGAAAAAGGGATGAAGACGATGCACTTCAATGAAAACCGGCCGGGTAATCACTTTTTCCAGCGCTATGACGGCCGGATTGAATCGTTCGACAAATCCGACCTGGAAAATCAGACTGTTTTTGTTTGCCAGGGCAAGCAATTCGTCCGCTTCGGCCACCTTGGCGCAAAGCGGCTTCTCGATAAGAACATCAACACCCGCCGCCAGAAAATCGCGGGCAACGGTGTGGTGGTAGCCCGTGGGGACGGCGATGCTGACGGCGTCGACTTTGCCCAGCATGTCCCGATGATCGGTGAAGGCCGGACAGGAGTAAAGATCCGCCACTTTGGCGGCTCTTTCCATTTGCGCATCGGAGACGGCGGCAATGGTGCAACCGTCAATCTTTGCGTATTTCTGGAGATGGTAATTCCCCAGGTGTCCGATGCCGACTACGCCTACTCGAATTTTTTTCCCTGCTGTCATTTTTTCTCTCTAGCGGCAAATGCTTCTTTTTGATTTTTGAATAAAGTTGATAAAGTGCCGTACCTCGGGGCAGTCCGCCACTTCCTGCTGTGCTTTTTCGAGAGCTTCTTCCAGGAGCAGATCGGAACGGAAAATGATGCGATAAGCATGCTTGATGGCGGAAATGGAGCTCTCGGAAAAGCCTCGTCTTTGAAGGCCTATCAGATTCAGACCGAACAGCGTGGCCCGGTTGCCGTTGGCCATGGTGTATGGGGGAATATCCTTAACCACGGCGGATGCGCCGCCGACCATGCAGTGCGCGCCGATACGGCAGAACTGATGAATGCCGGAAAGCGGGCTGATAATCGCATAATCTTCCACGTGAACATGTCCGGCCAGTCCCGTCGAATTGGCGATGATCACATGATCGCCCAGTTTGCAATTATGAGCGATGTGCACGTAAGCCATCAGCAGATTATGATCGCCCATGACGGTCTTACCGTCGTCCGCCGTTGTGGCACGGTGAATGCTGACATATTCCCGGATGGTATTGAAATTTCCAATGATGACGGCGGTTTTCTCCCCGCCGAATTTCAGGTCCTGGGGAGGGGCTCCTATGGAACAGAATTGCAGGATCTTACAGCCTTCGCCGATCTGCGTATAATTATCAATGACCGTGTGCGGACCGATAATCGTATTTTTCCCTATTTTAACCTCCGGTCCGATGATCGAATAGGGGCCGATTTCCACGCCTTCTTCCAGTTGGGCGTCTTTAGCGATAATGGCTGTAGGATGTATTTTCATGCTTGATCTTCACCTGTTTTCTTAATTTTTTCTTCCAACTCTTTCACCTGCTTAATCAGGTTTTTCAACTCGACGCGCATTTCCGGCATATGGAGTTTGGTGGATTCCACTTTCAGCCATTCCTTGCGGGTAAGGAATGGAGTTCCGCCGCCAACCATGCCGTCCGGAACATCCTTGTGAATATTGGATGAGGCCGCAATCATCACGCGATCGCCGATGTTGATATGGCCGACAATTCCTACTTTTCCTCCGATGATCACGCCTTTTCCGATTTTTGTAGATCCGGAAATTCCGGTTTGAGCCGCGATGACGGTATTCTCGCCAATGACGACATTGTGCGCAACCTGAACGAGATTGTCAATTTTGACATTTCTCTGAATCCAGGTTTTTCCCAGAGTTGCCCGGTCTACGGTGGTGTTCGCCCCCAGCTCCACGTCGTCGTCAATTTGTACAATGCCGATTTGAGGAATTTTGGTGTTTCCTGCACTGGGTTCCGCGAAGCCAAAGCCGTCGGCGCCGATCACAACGCCGGAATGCAGGATCACCCGCTTCCCGATGATACAACCGGCATAAACACTGACATTTGCGTAGAGCACCGAGTCTTCGCCTACTTTGGCGTTTGGTCCGATAAAGACGCCGGGATACAGCACGGCTCCTTTTTCAACAACCGCACCCCGGCCGACGACCACGCGGGGCATGATGGTTGCTGCCGGAGAGATGTCGGCGCCTTCTGCGATGCAGGCTTCGGGGCTTATGCCCGCCGGTCCGTGATCCGGAGGGTAGAAGACGGTGAGCAATTTACCAAAAGCCACGTAGGGATCAGCTACAATAATCAAATTCTTAGCCGGCTCGACGGTGCCTGGAGGAACCAGGACAGCCGCTGCACGTGTGGTTTGAAGCATTTTAAAATATTTCGGATTGGCAATGAAAGTGAGATCGTTCTCTCCCGCCTCATCAATCGGCCGGATGCCGCTGATGACCGTTTTTTCATCGCCAAAAACAGCGCCGCCGATGAAGGCGGCTATTTCCGAAAGGCTCTTTTTCATTTTTTAAAAATTACTTTTTTGAATTCTGCGATTTGTTATATTCATCCGTGACCTTCTTACTGATATCCTGATTTTTGTCATAATAAGGCAACGGCATGGTGCTGATATCCAGAACCACGGTGTATTTTTCCTTTTCTGCAATCGTACGGACGGATTTCAGAATTTCCGGGATCAATTTCTGCGAATATTCCTGATCGCGTTTCTGGAGTTCTTTGTTGGTATCATCGACGAGGATCTGGTAATCGCGAAGTTTCTTCTGATAGGTGGTTTCCTTGTCACTGCGGGCGCTGGCCGTCATCATGGAACCCTGCTTGTCGAGTTCGTCTTTCAGTTTTTTAATGTCGTTTTCCATGGCGGTGATTGCTTCCTGCTTTTTGTCGAGCAGTTTTTTGAATTCCTCGGCCGCTTTTTTCCCGGCGATGGAGTTTTGCATGATTTCCTTCAGGTTGATAAAGCCGATCCTGTCGGCGGCGAAGGATGTGTTGACCCAGACGAAAATAAGCAGGATCAGGCCTGTAATCAGATAAGCATTTCTTTTCATTTTTGAATTCCTCCCGTTGTTAGTTTTAATCAATTCATAAAGCTGAATTTTATGTGTTGATATTACATGAACATGCCGATTGTGAATTCCCAGCGGCCCGACGCGTCGTCGTTCAGCCCGCGGCGATCCAGCACGTAACCGTATTCCAGCCGTAACGGACCGATCGGCGAATACCATCGGACGCCGGCTCCGCAGGTCATTCTCATGTCATCCAGGTAATAATTGAAACCGTTCCAGGTGTTGCCTGCATCGTAAAAGATCACGCCTTTCATCCCCGCATCCTTGATCAGGGGGAAGACAACTTCCAGGCTTACGTTAATCATGGAGGTGCCGCCGATAACGTCGCTGGTTCCCGAATCGACCGGACCTACGTAACGCAAGCCGCGCAGGGAATTGATGCCACCCAGAACATATCTTTCGAAAATCGGAATTTTCGAGTCGCTGTCGTCGTTGTTCTGAAGGTAGCCGATACGGCCTCTTGCGCCGAAGACAATATCCAGGAAGGGCGAGTAATAACCCGCAACGGAACCGGAATATTTCGTAAACTTCGAATTTCCTCCGAGAGGCGGACCTGCATGCTGCACGGCAACGCTGGCCTTGATCCCCTTGCTGGGGAACATCTGATCATTGGTGGTATCGTAGCCGAGCGAGAGGGTGAGAGCGCTGGTGATTCGCTGACCTTCCTGGCTGATGATGTAGGACGAGGCCGTTAACTGATTGACGTCTTGAATATTGTCGAAGCTCAGTTTGTAACCGGCATAGCCGATGATTCTCCACCAGATGGGATAGCCCAGAGTCACGCCGAATCCTTTTGTATCCAGGGTGTAAGAATCGTAATCTTTTTTATATTTCCAGATGTCCGCCTTGGCCCACAGGGGCATATCAAAGAGGAAAGGCTCGGTAAAGGACAATTCGTAATTATTGGTTTTGGATCCCAGCGAGGCTTTGAGGCTCACGCTTTGCCCGTAACCCAGAAAGTTGTTCTGCACGATCTGCCCCATGATAACGGCCTGATCCGTTGCGCTGTAACCCGCGCCAATCATGAACATCCCCGTATTCTTTTCCTTCACCCGGATGTTGATGTCCATTTTGTTTCCCGTGGCCTTTTCCGTCTGAAAGTCCACTTCCTCAAAATAGCGCAGCTGGTTTAAGTTGTTATAACTGCCTTTCAACCTGGTAGAGGAATACAAATCCCCTTCCGCGATGTTCAACTGCCGCCGGATCACTTTATCACGAGTAGTCGTATTGCCGGATATGCCGATTCGGGCGATGTAAATCAGTTCTCCTTTCGTGACCTGATAATCCATATCCACGAGTTGTTCTTTTTCATGGGAGTTGACTTTGGGATTGACATCGGCGTTGGCGTAACCCTCATCGTTGGCGGAAAGCGTGATCATTTCCATATCCTTCAGAATTGCTTCCCGGTCATAAAAGTTTCCCGTTTTGGTTTTTAAAGCCGCGAACAAATCCGCCCGGGGTTTTTCCAGAAGATCTCCCGAGATCTCTACTTTACCGATTTTGAATCGTTTTCCTTCTTTAACCAGGATTTTGATGTAAATGCCCTTGGCGTCGTGCGTGATGACCGGTTCGGCAATCTGGGCGTTGACAAACCCGTTGTTGAAATAAAACGCCGTTAATTTCTGAACATCCTGTTTGAGTTCCTGGGTTTTCAAAATGCCCGTGTCCGTGATAAAACCCAGAAGGGTGCGCTCGGACGTGGTCATCATGTTGACCAGTTGTTTTCGAGTAAATGTTTCGTTTCCTTCAAACTCTATGGTGCGGACATAAATCCGGTCGTTCTCCTTGATATCCAGAACGACGACAAAGTCTTTGACTCCGTCTTTTTCCAGACGGTCGGATATTTCGGCATTATAGTATCCCTTGGTATCGTAAAGCGCCTTGATTTTTTGGATGTCTTCTTTCAGTTTTTCCTGATTCAAACTTTGCCTCGTTTTGACGGTCATGGCGGCGAGAATGTCGTCGCGGTCCAATGCTTTGTTGCCGATCAGCCGTATTTCTGAAATCAGTCCCTTCTCCGCGACGGTGAATATGAGAACCTTGCCTCCCGCTTCCGAGCCGACGCCGGCGCTGACATCCAGAAAATATCCCATTTTGAAAATGGCCTTGATGTCCGCGGTGATATCTTCTTCAGATAGAGGGTTGCCGGCCTTGCTGCGCAGTTGCTGGCGAATGGCATCCGCTCCGATTTTGCGATTACCCGTAATATCAATCCGAATAATTTTATCCAGGAGTCCCGTGCGGTTGAGGATTTCCGTTTTCAAGGCAACGGCCAGCGTCTCATGGCTTTTGGCCTGGACGGACACGGCCGGCAGCAGTGCTCCCCGGGATACGTCTATGATTTGCGCGTCAACGTTCAATGTTTCCCCGAACTGCGTAAGACTGCCCGTGATTACATAGTCCACGCTCAGAGACTTCCCGATGGCCAGAGCCTGGTCTCTGTTGAGAATAAAATTCTTTTTTGCATAATCATCCGCCGTGACAATATCCACTTTCTTTTCGTTCTGCATGGCCGTTGTGAGATGGTTGTATACGGAGTTCCGAAGCGCATCTCCTTCGGCACTCGCATGGACATCAAAAGGCAGAATACAGATTTTTTTGACGTCTTCGGCCCGGGCCTGCAAAAGAAAGCTGCACAGGAAAAGGAACACAATGATAGATGCCGTGAATACCCTTTTATTCAAGATCATAAATTTCCCCGTCGCGCAGACCGATTCTGCCGGACATCCTGTCGGCCAGCAGTTTATTATGCGTGACAACAATCAATGTAATTTTTTTAACCGTATTTAAATTAACCAGGATGTCTTCTATCTTTTTTCCCGTTTCCGTGTCAAGATTTCCCGTCGGTTCGTCCGCGAGCAGAATTTCCGGCTCCATGACCAGTGCGCGGGCAATGGCCACCCGCTGCTGTTCTCCACCGGAAAGTTCACCTGGTTTGTGCTTCAGGCGGTGTCCTAACCCTACTTCCATGAGCAGCTGGCCCGCCTTTTCCCCGGCCTCTTTCTTCAGCATGCCGGAAATCAGCGCAGGCATCATGGTATTTTCGAGCGCGGAAAATTCCGGCAACAGGTTGTTAAACTGAAAAACAAAGCCAATCGTCGCATTACGGAATACGGCGATCTTCTTTTCATTCCATTCAAAAACATTTTTACCGGCGATGGACAGCGTACCGGATGTCGGATGATCAAGCGTGCCAAGAATGTGAATCAGCGTGCTTTTACCCGCCCCGGAAACGCCGACGACAGCCAGCGAATCACCCTTCTTAATCTCTAAATTCAAATTCCGCAAGACCTCAATTTTGTTGCCGTCTTTTATGAAAGTCTTGCATAGATTTTCCAGTTTGATCATAGGGAATGTTTTCACCCGAATTATTCGTATCTCAGGGCTTCCGCCGGATCCAGCCGGGAAGCTCTCCAGGATGGATAAATTGTTGAAAGAAAACAAATCACGAGTGTGCCGATTATAATGGTAACGACATCCGCGTAATTTACCTTGGAAGGCAGCTCGCTCAGATAATAGACATCGCCCGGCAGGAATTTAATATTGAAAACCTTTTCCACAAACACGGAGATTTTTTGTAAATTCAGAGCGATGGACAGTCCGGCGATGCTGCCGAACAATGTTCCAACCGCGCCGACGATCAGTCCCTGATAAATAAATATTTTCATGATCATGCCGGATGTAGCCCCCATGGATTTCATGATCGCGATGTCTTTGTTCTTCTCCATAACGACCATGATCAGCGCACTGATAATGTTAAAGGCGGCAACCAGTACGATCAGGCTGAGGATGATGAACATGACGCGCTTTTCCAGCTTGAGTGCCGAAAACAGGTTCTTATTCATCTGCATCCAGTTTTGCGCCCAGAAGGGAAATCCCAGCCGGCTTTGAATATTACGGGCGACGGCATCCGCTTTGTAAATGTCGGCGACGACGATATCAATGCCTGAAACCGTGTCGCCGATATCCAGAAACTCCTGGCAGCTTTTAAGCGACAAAAAAGCCAGTGTGGCGTCGTATTCGTAAAAGCCCGATTCGAAAAAACCAGCCACGATGAATTTTTTCATCCGGGGAACCATGCCCATCGGTGTGTTGATGCCACTGGTCGGAGAGATAACGGCAATGGTATCGTATAGAAAGAGTCCCAGATTCCTTGCCATTTCCTTGCCGATCATGATGCCGGCAAGCCCGCGGTCTTCCGCGGGCAGTTTCTTCAACACTGCATCGGGAATCTTGTCCAGATATTCAAGGCGGCCTTCGCGGATTTTTCCCATATTGATGACTTTGGGCGCGCTAGCGGTGTCCATGCCGCGGATAATGACGCCGGTCACACCGTTGCCGCTGCGAACCATAGCCTGCGTATATATAAAAGGTGTGGAGGCGACGACTTCCGGTGTCTTGTCGATTTCCTGACGAATGGCCCGGTAATTCTTCATGGGGCCACCCATGTTTTCGGTGACTTCAATGTGAGACTTGATGCCCAGAATTTTTGTGCGCAGATCTTCTTCAAAGCCATTCATGACGGCCAGTACAATAATCAGCGCAGCGACGCCGAGAAAAATGCCGAAAATCGATATGAAGGTGATGATGGAAACGAAGACCTGCTTGCGTTTCGCCCGCATATAACGTCTGCTGATAAAGAATTCGTAAGACATCCAATCCTATCCTGTCCGTACAACAATTTCAAAAATGTGCGTCGGTCCTCTTATTCCTGTTTTGTTCTCAAATGCGGGAACAGGATCACGTCTCGAATCGATGCCGAATCGGTGAACAGCATGATCAGCCGGTCAATGCCGATTCCTTCTCCGGCTGTGGGCGGCATGCCGTATTCCAGGGTACGGATGTAATCTTCATCCATTTCATGAGCTTCGTCGTCGCCCGCTTCCCGTTCTTTAAGCTGAGCCATAAAACGGTCGCGCTGATCGGCTGGATCGTTGAGCTCTGAGAAAGCATTGGCGATTTCCCGTCCGGAAATATATAGCTCAAACCGGTCGACAATATCCGGATCGGTATTGGATCTTCGGGACAGGGGGGATACAGCGACCGGGTAATGGGTGACAAATGTCGGCTGGACCAGTTTCTTTTCGACAAGCTCGTCAAAGACAGCCATGAGAATCTTCCCCAGGGGGTCTGTTTCCTTAACATCACACCCAAGATTGCGGGCAAAAGCGATGGCCCTTGTGTGATCCGTGATGTCATCAGGTGTCATGCCGGCGATTTCGAGCAAGGCGTCTTTTACGGAAAGCCTGCGCCAGGGCGGCGTCAGGTCAATTTCTGTCCCCTGATAAGAAAATTTGAGATCTCCAAAAACATTTTTGGCAATGAAAGCAAACAGCTCTTCCGTAAATGTCATCAAGTCCTCATACGTCGCATAACTCCAGTAAAATTCCATCATCGTGAATTCCGGGTTATGGAAGGTGGAAATACCTTCGTTGCGGAAATTGCGGTTGATTTCATAGACTCTTTCCAGTCCGCCGGTTACCAGTCGTTTCAGATAAAGCTCGGGAGCGATGCGCAGATAAAAATCCTGATCCAGCGCATTATGGTGCGTTTTGAACGGCCGGGCGACGGCACCGCCGGCGCGCGGTTGCATCATGGGGGTTTCCACTTCCAGAAAATCGTTCTGATCCATGAACTGCCGGATCAGCTTGATGATCAGACTGCGGCGGATGAAAATCTCTTTAACCGCGGGATTGGAAATCAGGTCCAGATGACGCTGGCGATAGCGGGTTTCGATGTCGGTGAGTCCGTGCCATTTTTCCGGCAGGGGATGAATCGACTTGGCCATGAGTCGCAAACCTTCCGCTTCGATCGTCAGTTCGTTGGTTTTGGTCCGGAATAATTTTCCGATAACATAAACAATATCACCTATGTCCAGCCTTTTAAACAGAGCAAAATCCTGCTCCGAGAGGATGTTTTTAGCGATATAACACTGCATCTGACCTTTGCGGTCCTGAATCTTAATGAAGGCTGCTTTACCGAAATTGCGAACAGCCATTAACCGTCCGGCAATGCTTAAATTTTCACTGATTTGTGCAAGGCTTTCCGCATCGGTTTCTCCAAACCGGGCAAGGATTTCGGCGGTTGTATTTTGAGGCCTGGTATCGTTAGGATATAAGTCCACGCCCGCTGCTTTCAAGGCCGCTATTTTTTCCAGTCGAACCTTTAAAAGATCATTGTCTTCCATAATTTCTCCACTTTTAAAAAGTCAATCTGACTATATTTTTTTTGGTGATTAGTCAAGCATCATTAAGGCACTTAAAAATACCGTTTGCCAGCGGTGGTGTAGTTATGTATGATCGGCCAACTTCATCACTATTCAGGGGGAGAAAATGGTCAACAAAGCGATATTAATCGGCAGGCTGGGCAAGGACCCGGAAGTTCGCTATACACCGGACGGAACGATGGTTACAAACTTTACCATGGCCACGGATGAAACCTACAAGGATAAAAACGGTGAAAAAGTTCAGAGAACGGAATGGCACAGGATTGTAACTTTCGGAAAACTGGCGGAAATCTGCGGTAATTATCTGGTGAAGGGTAAACTGGTATTCATCGAGGGACGCATTCAAACCCGAGCCTGGGAAGACAAGGAAGGGGTGAAGCGCAATACAACAGAAATAATAGCGAGCGATATGAAAATGCTGGATTCCAAGGGGCAGGCCAAATCGGCAAGTGAGGTTTCGAATGAAGGACCTTCGATGTCCAACGGCGGAACGCCGATGGAGGATGTACCCTTTTAAAGGCCCGCAAAATCCGGAAACATTGGATGGACCGGACACCACCTGCTGTTAGAGTTTTTTCTGCACCGGCTGTTGCCTGAGGATCATTTCCTGTCGGCGACAGCCGGCATTAGTTGTCGGAATTGCTGATCACCGGGATGATGGATCGATCATTACGAACAGACGACTAGTGCTTGTCTTCCTCTTTTTTAGCCGGTGGCGTGGTTGAGTCGCTCTGGTCGTTGACAGATTTTTTGAAGTTCTTGATTCCCTTGCCTAACGCCGAGCCGATTTCCGGCAGCTTTCCAACACCGAAAATGATCAAAATAATCACCAATATAATCAACAACTCCGGTACGCCTATGCCAAACATAATATTACCTCTTTCTTTTTAATTTTTCACGGTAACCGCAGGTGAATCACCTGTCCGGATTTCCCTAAATTTTCAATTTTTTTCCCGTTAAACTGCATTTTGACTCCACCGGCATTGCCGATGTCTATGATAAAGCGCGTCGCTTTGTGCGAAACTTTTTCACCGGATTTCAGCATAACCTGAAAGGAATCCTTGTCGTCTGCTTTGATCCGTATCCAGGTATCTTCCGTGGCGTGAACGGTTAGAGTTGAAGGTTCTTCGTCATCCGCCAAGGCTTCGTTTTGGCTTGAACCGCTTTCTTCATCGGATGTGATCTTCTTTTGCTCTGTGGTTTTTTCTTCCTGTTTTGTCGGGGAAACCGTAATCAGATTCTCCGGTTTTAATAAATCCATGGCCGTGGAAAGAGAATTTGGTTGCGCCGCATTTTGTGCGAGCGGTGACTCCGCAGGGTTAATCTGCCGGGATTCGGTTTTATCCGGGACGTCAGGTGACGGCTTGTTGTGTTTGCTCACGATAAAGGATACGGCTGCAAAGACAATGATGATGCACAAAACCATCAGAGAGGCTTTATGCCTGCTAAAGGCCGTAACCAGTTGTGTATGGGGAGGGGTTTCTTCTATCCGGGCTTTTTCCTGTAACTGGAGGGTATGCAGGTAATTTTCATAGCGTTGTATGACAGGTTTGGCGTCTACTCCCAGGGCGTTCGCATATGTTTTAATAAAATTACGTGTATAGATTGGGACCGGCAATAAATGAAAATCACCATTTTCAATAGCCTCCAGATTAACCACACTAATCCGCGTGCGCTCGAACAAATCCTTGAGGGTTAATCCCGATTTTTCCCGCGCTGTTTTTAAATCGCCTGCAGCAGAATCAGTGTTTTGTTCCGTCGTCATTAATCTGTCACAAATACACATTATTTTTGCACTGCTTAACACTATTTCCAGTGCAGCGCAACTTTTAAGATTATTCTTACTTTTTCATGGGCTTTATGGTTTAAGCTTTACTCGAAACCATGGACAAGGAGTGTCTGTTTTATGACAGAGCTTGCAGATTTTGCCCAAAACCTGGCGCGAACGGCGGGAAAGTTGCTGGTTACAAAACTGACCCGGCATAATCCCGTTTATTACAAAGGAACCATCGATCTCGTTACGGAAGCGGATAAGATGTCGGAAGAGATGATTCTTGCGGAAATCAGCAAACGATACCCTGAGCATGGAATTTTATCCGAAGAATCCGCCGCGAAAAATGAACAGGCGGCTGTGCGCTGGATTGTTGATCCACTGGATGGAACGACGAACTTCGCTCACGGATTTCCTTTTTTCTGCGTTTCGATCGCCCTGGAGAGGGAAGGAGTGGTTGTGCTGGCTGTTGTTTACGATCCACTCAGAGATGAACTCTTTTTTGCCGAATCCGGGTGTGGAGCATATTTAAATGGTAGGAAACTGCTCGTTTCTTCCGTAGGTGAGCTTTCCCGCAGTCTTCTGGCTACCGGTTTTCCTTACGATATCCGGGTAAGTCCGGATAACAATCTGAACTTTTTTGCCGCCATGGCTATGAAGGCGCAGGCCGTAAGGCGTCCGGGTGCGGCTGCTCTTGATCTGGCGTATCTTGCCGCAGGAAGGCTTGACGGTTTCTGGGAATTGAAACTCAAGCCCTGGGACACGGCCGCCGGTTGTCTGATCGTTTCCGAATCGGGAGGGAAGATTTCGGACATGGCCGGGGGAAAATGGAATCTGTATTCACCCGGCCTGGTCGGCAGCAATGGACTGATTCATGAGCAGATGCTGAAAGTGTTGAGTCATGCCTGATGCCCGTAGGGGCGAAAAATTTTTCGCCCCTACCATCGCGGTTTATGTCGCTGTCAGAAATTTCAAAAAGATCTTTCTTGTCCTCGGTCCGTCAAATTCACAAAAGAAGATGGATTGCCAGGTTCCCAGAACCAGACGGCCGTTTTCGAAGATGACCATTTCGGATGCGCCAACGAGCGATGACTTTGCATGCGCGGCGGAATTGCCTTCCGCGTGCCGGTAATCGGCGGATAACGGTACGGCGCGATCCAATGCCGCCAGAATATCCCGCGGTACGTCCGGGTCGGCGTTTTCGTTGATCGTTACTGCTGCCGTTGTGTGCGGCGTATAGACCAGAAGGATGCCCGATTCGATTTTTTCCTCCCGCGCTGCTTTCTGGATATCCGGTGTGATATCAATCATTTCAAAACGGGAATGAGTCTGTACGGAAATTTCTTTCATGAATAATCCCTGTTTTTTATTTTATTCTGGCTTTTACAGCCGCGTAAAGGTCGCCTAGGATTTCCCGGGAAATAGCCTGCATGGCCATGCTTGTCGACTGGCAGTATCCGCGGGGTGATGCGTCGGGAAGGGGCTCCTCGCGGGAATACTTTTTCTGAAACAGCATCCGTTTTCCGGCTTCTTTTTCCTGTGTATCCTGCAGGGAAATGAAAATGCTGATCAGCGCGGTTTTGCCTTTTTTATCCACTTTCAGGTAAAATTCCTCGATGCCGCCCGAAAGAGTAAATCTTCCCTCGTCAGTTTCGTGACGGGAAAACACTGCGGAGAACAGACCGCTGCTTCTCATGTCAGCCAGAAGGCTATCGGCAATCATGTCCGCAGGATTGGCGACCCAGCGTGAGTAGTTGAAGGAATCGATACTGTAGGCGTCACTGCGGAAAAACATGTTCGTGGAATTGTAGGCGGAAGCAATGGTAAACCGGTTAAACTTGATGGATGCGGTAAGCTTTTCAGAGACATTCCAGGACGGCGCCGGGTAACTTACCAGATAGTGATCTATGGTGTACTGGGGTTTGCTGCTACCGGTTACACAACCGGTGATTAAAATAAAAAAGAACATGATTACCAGTAAAAAAAAGCCCGTCCGGCGTTTTTGGAAACATCGTGATTTGAAAAATTCATTTTGCATCTTTGGTTTCCTTTCGTTACTCCATGGGTTTTCGCGGCGGTGCGGGCCTGGTAAAAATCAAATCCGAAGGATCGCGGTTCAGGTTGTCGGAGAGTTTTTGCAGATTTTCCGATGTTAAGCGCAGATTTTCCGACGTATCCTGCAGACGGTTGGTGATAATTTTGGTATTGGTGTCGATATTCTTCAGGATGTCGTCGGCCTGCCGGGCTTTTTCCCGCAGGTTAAGATTGTTGATTTCCGTTCTGGTCTGATTGATCAGTTGCCGTGTTTCTATCAATACTCCCAGTGTTTCATTGACGGTCTGATTTAATTTACCCTGGGAAACCGTGCGGTTAATCGTGGTGATGGCCTCGTCCAGATTTATCGAACTGGATTCCAGATGAGCAAGAATGTTGCTCACGCGTTTGCCGGCCACGAAGTTATTTATGGCTTCGGAAGTTTTCTTTAAATTATCAGAGATACCTTTGAAATCGATTTGTTTCACTTGATCGATAATGACGGTCGTATCCGCCAGAAACCGGCTGATTTCCGATTTGCGGGATGGTATCACCGGGTATCCCGGTTTGAAGGTCAGTTTGGGCGAACCGGCCAGTTCCCCCGGTTTGATCCGGTCAAGCTCGATAAAAACGATCCCGGTAATGCCCGCCGTTCTTAATGAAGCTATCGTCTGATGATGCAAATCGCCTTCCAGATCAATTTTCATGATAACTTCAATGAGCTTATAATCCGGAGCGACATCGATGCTCTGGACCTTGCCGATTTCCACGCCCCGGTACTTAATGGCGGAGTCCACCTGCAGGCCCTGGACGGATTCATCGAAATAAACCGCGTACAGAGAACCTTTCATCAAAATTCTTGCTGCGCCAACCCAGATAATAATTCCCGCGCAGATCATTACGCCGATGATCACGAAAAGGCCGATTAAAAATTTTGAACTTTTAGTTGACATAAGACCTCTGATTATCCGGCGCGCCGGGCAACTGACGTAAAAAGAAACTTTTTACCCGTGGGTCAGTTGCCTGATCTTTCAAGTCCCGGGGTTTGCCTTCGGCAATCATTCCTTTCGCCTCTTTATCCAACATTAGCACCCTGTGGGCTATTTTGTAAATAGATTCCAGCTCGTGAGTCACAATGACCATGGTGGTTCGCAGGGCTTCGTTGGTTTTGATAATCAGATCGTCAAGCTCCACAGCGGTTACCGGATCAAGGCCCGCGGATAATTCGTCAAAGAACAGCAACCGAGGATCGAGTGCCATGGCCCGGGCAATGCCGGCCCTTTTCCGCATACCGCCGGAAAGCTCTGATGGATGATGATTTTCATATCCCGAAAGGTTGACCATTCCCAGTTTCATTTTGATAATTTGGTCGATGGCTTCGGCGGCCAGATTTGTGTACGACTGCAGCGGCAGGGCGATATTTTCCCTGACCGTCATCGAACTGAACAGAGCTCCAGACTGGAAAAGGACGCCGATATTCTGCCGGTAGTAGTTAAGTTCATCGTCGGTCGCGCTGGTGATATCGATTCCCTGATACAGGACCTGGCCGGTGGATGGTTTTTGCAGACCGATCATGATCCGGAGCAGGGTAGACTTACCGCAACCCGACTCCCCGACGATCACGAGCACCTCGCCCTGCCGGACTTCAAAGCTGACGTCTTCAAAGACGATATTGTTTCCGAAGCTGGCGGAAAGGTTTTTTACGACCAGTACGGGCTTGATGTTATCCGTTGAATTCAAACCAAAAACTCCTTGAGTCTTTTTTAGGTAAATAAACCGTATCGTTTTACATAATACAGCATGATGGCAAAAATGGAATCGGCCAGCACGATCAGGAAGATTGCCGCGACTACGGCGGAGGTGGTAAATTTGCCAACGTCCTGAGCGCCGGAGCGCACCTGGAAACCTCTCTGGCAGCCGATAGCGGAAATCAATCCGGCGAACACGGCCGCCTTTATTAAACTGGTGACCACATCGAAGACAAAGATTGTCTTGATCGACTGGCTGATATAAGTTTTAACCGTCAGATCCAGGCTGGTGATTCCGATAATCATGCCGCCGATAATACCTGCTAAATCGGCATAAACAGTCAGAATCGGAACGACAAGAATGGTTGCCAGAACTTTGGGGACGGCCAGGAAACGCACTGGATCAAAACCCATGGTATGGAGCGCGTCAACTTCCTCGTTTACAACCATGGTGCCGATTTCCGCAGCGAAGGCGGAGCCGGACCGTCCGGCGACCAGGATGGCCGTCATGATTGGGCCCAGCTCCTTGATCATTGCAAAACTGACCAGGGAGGGCACATAGATGTTGGCGCCGAACTGCCGAAACTGAAGAAATGACATGAAGGCCATAATCAGGCCCATCAACATTCCAATCAGCATAACAATCGGGAGACCGTCGACACCTGCCCGGTGGATATAAAAAAGGACATCCTTCCCCCGAATGGTGTTCGGATGCCTCAAGGCCTGGTAAAGGGCGACCAGCAATTCACCAAAGAAGGTTACAAAATTGACAAAATCCCGGGCAAGTTCCAGCGACGCTTGGCCGACCTGCCGGATAAAGCCTTCGTGGGATTGCGCCTGTTTCAAAGGCGGATGCGTCAGGGCATCTTCATGAATGACGCTGAAGATCCCTTTGGCTTCATGATTTAAATTTACAAGATTGCAGGGAATTGCAAGCGCAGCGGCTCTTTTTTCAATCTGCACAAGGGATAAAGCGGCGGCGCTGTCTAAATAGCTTATTTGGGACAGATCTATAGTTATTGTCTGGGCTTCGCGCTCAGACATCAGCCGTCTGATTTCATCAGAGAAAAGATTCAGATTTTTCAGACTGAACTGACCGGCCAGCTGAATGAAAAGGTCAAAATCTCTCCATGAATGAGAAATCTTATAAGCGGGTACGTTATCTTTTTGTGAATCGTTTATCATTGCTATGTCTTTTCGGCTGACGGCTGAAATAAATACAGGAATAATGCTAAAAATTTTAAAGTATTTAAGCTGGCTTGTACATGCTTGTCAATGGAAATCGGTGATTCAGGGCTCAGCATGAAGGTTATGCCGGAGCCCCCCAGCATGTAATGATAGCAAATCGGTTCCACTTTCGATGAATCGTTCAAGCCCGTTGAACATTTCATGGAAGAGGAAGGAGGAGAAGGGGGGATCGCGGAGAGGGGGAAGTGTCGGGCATATTGGAAATAACCAATAGTAAACAATAACATACAATGATATTGCCTCCGGTTTGAATTTCTGGCACGGACTTTTCATTATCATAAAGGCAAATAAAACGATTACCCCAAGGAGGTAACAGATCATGAAAAAGACATTAGGAACCATCGTAGCGGCGGCGGCAGTTGTTTTGATGACGGCAACCTTTGGATTCGCGGAGTACGCGGCGGCGGGAACAGGTAATTTCCCGTATTTCCAGCTGGGCTGCCTGATTGTCGGCGGGTTGATTCTGGTCAGCCTGAAACGGAAGTATAACAAGATGTACACGGCGGAAGTTGTTGGCGCCTTCGCTCTTTACACGATTCTGATGGCGCTGTTTACCAATCCGGTAATTGATGTAGTGAAAACCATTGTGACCTGATCAGCGGTTTAGACAAGACGCAGATGAACCTGAAGAAAGGAGGATAAGGACCATGATCGCAACACATAAAACAATAGGCTACAGGACGTTCAACCGGTTCAGCGGGATACTGATGATGTCGGCCTGGGGATTCGCGATGGTGATTGCATCTTTCCTGTTCCTCTGGTTGGGATACAAGCTTGACGAATACCTGGGTACCACTCCCAACTTCATGTTCGGTTTGTTCTTTCTGGCGATCTTCATCTGTGTCATGAGGCTGTATCAG
Organism: Smithellaceae bacterium; assembly: GCA_963682015.1. GTDB lineage: Bacteria > Desulfobacterota > Syntrophia > Syntrophales > Smithellaceae > UBA8904. The sequence goes on from OY820932.1 coordinate 2,714,195, forward strand.
GAAGCGAAACGCAGAATGAAGGAGTTGTAGCCGCTACGGCAAAAACATGATCTGTTGATATAAGTAAGCCCCCTCAGGTTCACTCAACTGAGGGGGCGTTTTTGTGAAACGACTGTTGCCGGTTTTTATTTTCCGGCAGCATCGAATTCGGCCGATGCCAGTTTAATGCTGACGGCCAGCACTTCGATGGCTTTTTCCAGTTCGGCCGCTGGCGGCCGGGTCGGTGAAATGCGGATGTTAGAGTCTTTGGGATCTTTCCCGAAAGGAAATGTCGCGCCCGCAGGGGTAATCGCCACGCCTGCTTCCTTGCATAGGGTAACGGCACGTTTGGCGACCGGTCTGGCCGTGTCGAGGCTGATAAAATAGCCCCCCTCGGGTTTACTCCAGACAGCAAGTCCCTTTTCTCCCAGTTCTTTTTCCAGTACTTTCTGAGTGATTTCGAATTTTGGTTTGAGCAGTTTGGAGTGTTCCTTCATGAGACCGGCGATCCCTCCCGGATAAGCGCCAAGGAATTTAACATGGCGCAGCTGTTCAATTTTGTTGGGACCAATGAACATTGTGCCTAAAAGTTTGGAAATATAGGCCAGGTTGGAGACACTGGTGGCCATGAAACCAAGGCCACCGCTGGCGAATGTCGTCTTGGATGTTGAACTGAAAAGGTACACCCGATTGGGATTACCGGCTTCCTCACAGGCGCGAAGAAGGTTTTTAGGTTTTACCGGGTTGTCCACAAGATGATGAACCAGATAAGCGTCATCGGCAAATATGGTGAAGTCCGGCGCGGCGGTTTTCATCGAGGCCAGCCTTGTTACGGTTCCATCGGAAGCCGTGTCACCGGTGGGATTGGAATAGGTGGGCACAAAAAGGATTCCCTTGACGGCCGGGTCCGCCGCCGCTTTTTCCACTGCATCCATATCCGGCCCGTCTTTGGTAATTCGGACCTGGACCATCTCGAAACCCAGTTCGTTGAGCAGTGTGAAATGCCTGTCATAGCCGGGGACGGTGACGATCATTTTCGGTTTATCGCCCTTGCACCAGGGAGCGGGGCTGCTGTTGAGCCCGCGCAGCATCCCCCACATCAGGACTTTGGAAAGGAGCAGCAGGCTGGCGTTGTTGCCGACCAGCATTTCTTCAGGTTTCGCGCCCAGAACAGGCGCAAAAAGCTCTCTTGCTTCCGGCAGGCCCAGGATACCACCCGGGTAATTGCGTATATCGAAACCGCTTTGGGTGATGATGTCCTTTTCCGTAACAATGGTGAAGAGCGCGTTGGACAGATCAAAGTTGTCGTCTCCCGGTTGACCGCGTTCAATGTTCAGTTTTAAATTTAATCCTTTCAGGGCTTCATAGCGCGACTGCAAGTCCTTCAAGTTTTCCATACAATCGTCAAACCTCCACTAATATTTATCTCCCCTCTGACATGGGTGTACAATTTTGTCAATCGGGTTGTTTGGGGATTGGCGGATGGTGAATAGATCACACCCGTTTCTTTGTCACCAGTTCAGCAAAATGTTCGAACGAGCGATTGTAAGTTCTCTCCGCGTCTTTCGGGAAGAAGCAGCCGGGCAACTGGCGCTTTTGCAAATGGTAGGCAACGCAGTCGCAACAGACGCCCTTGCGACTGCACGGTTCGTATGAGCAGGTACAGATTTTTAGATTTTTTTCTTTTTTGCAGTCCATGATTTGTACTCCTGAACGTTCAATCATCCTGTCAGCAGCTGTTTATCACAGTTGATTCAGCTTTTCTATTCTGGAAAATCCGGCCATACCCGCCTGACCATTTTCATGCATTCCCGAATGAGCTTCCTGCTGTCATCAGACAAACCGGCCGGGTGATCTTTTTTCATTTTCCTGATGGCCAGCCCGAGTTCACCGATCAGCTCGGAACCCGCAGTCCATGCGACATGCTGAATCAGGTCGTGAAGTTGATCTGCCTCCTTTAGTAAACCATCATTGCGAAGGCTGATAATAAGATTTTTAAAAGGTTCATCGGAGATGGATGCAGTCATGATTATGTACAAACAGCCGCTAAGAAACGATATGATACCTTCCTTCATCGTCCGCTGCGACCACGCCGTTTTTGACCAGCCTGTCCAGATGCTTGGCGATCATGGATTTCTCCCAGTACAAAACCAGAATTGATGGATGCGCCGGATAGATCAGTTTTTTTGCCGCCAGTTCATCGAGCGTGTGTGTGGCGTTTTTGAGTGCAGCAATAATCCTGTCTTCACGCATGGAAATCCGGTCCCTGTATTCTTCGAAGACTTCGCGGACGGATGTGGAGGGGAGGATTTCTTTGTTGTGTCCGGAGACCACCTGATCCGGCTTCATGTCAATAATCCGGTTGATGGAAGCTATAAATTGATCCACGGGAGTTGATGCATCGCCGTACCAGGGGCCGACCTTGGTGAGGCAGATATCTCCGCAGAAGAACAGTCCTTCTTCCGGAAAGAGAAAGGTAAGGTGACCCGAGGTATGGCCGGGCATATGCAGCACCTGAATCTTTGTTTTCCCCGCGTCGATGATGTCGCCTTCGTCAATGGTTTCGTCAATGCGCCACTCCCTTAAAAATGCCGGATTGGCGGCTCCCATCAATTGCAGGATCTGGTTCAGGTCCTCTTCCATGTATGCCTGCCAGCTTTCGATGGAGCCGATTTTCGCATGGTTTGTGAAGTTTTCCTTTTCGAGAAGGTGAGTGAGAATGCGGGCATTGACAAAAAGGTGATTGTCCCAGACGTGGTCAATGTGGCAATGGGAATTGATCATGATGTCAATTTTTTCCGGCCGGGCCTGTTCCAGTATTTTTCCGGCGCCACTGTCAATCATGACTCTTACTTCATCATCGATGAGAATAGCATTGGATCGGCCAAATGGTTCATCCGTGAAAAAAATCGCTATTCTGTCATTTATTTTTTCAATCACGTCAAAAGCCTCTTGTCCACAGGCTGGCCCGGTGAAAAAAATGCTGAACAGTTTTGTTCAGCATTTTTCTGTATCGAAAACAACTGTTGACAGCCTTACAGTAAACGGCCTCATAAGCTATTTGAGCACAATCAGCGCATCCACGACAACCGGTTTTGAACCGGCAAGAATGACAGGATTGAGGTCGATCTCCATGACCTCGTCAAAGTCCAGGCCGATTTGTCCGATGTTAATCAGCATCTGAGCCAGGAGATCGGTGTCCGCCGCTTCCATGCCACGAACAGCGGTAAGAATTTTGTGCCCTTTGATTTCCTGCATCATGTCCAGGGCATCGCGAAACTCCAGCGGTGCGCGGCGGAAACAAACATCGCGAAGAATTTCCGTAAAGATGCCACCCAGACCGAACATTACACAGGGGCCGAACTGCGGGTCGCGCGTAAGCCCGATCACCAACTCGCGCCGACCTTTGATCATTTCCTGCAGCAGCGCACCGCCTTCAAAGCCCTCCATGCCGGCCATGATCTCGCGAAATGCCTTTTTGGCTTCCGTGGCGTTGCGGATATCGACATGGATCAATCCCTTCTCCGTTTTATGGGCGATTTCAGCAGAACATCCTTTCATGACCATGGGGAAGCCGATTTTTTTAATGCCCCGGTCAAGCTGATCCTTATCCTTTACCAGAATTTCTTTCGTGATGGGGATGTCATAAGCGGCAAGAACCTGTTTGGCCTCATACTCCGAAAGCGTTTTGCGGCCCTTCTTCAAAGCCTTGTCGATGATCTTCATGGCCTTCTCGTTTTTCATTTTTTTCTTCCTCCATAGTAGGTATTAATGTGGGATATTGCCCGGATGGCATCATGCAGTTCGTCAAAAACCGGGATGCCGCGGGCAATGTATTCCTGCCGGGTCAGGGCGATAAGCTCCGTAATGTCCATATTATCCAGCCCTCTTTTCATATTGGGCAGCACGGCAATCACCGGCTTGCCGGTCTGATCAACCACGTCTCGGACGCATTGGGTCAGTTCCCGGTATGGTGCCACTTCTTTGACCGGTTTGTCAAACATTATGGCAATCGTTTTATAATGGAATAAGAGTGAAACAATGATTTGCAGCTCAATACGATCATCCTGGGCCGCGCCCAGCATGGCTTCCTTGAGAAATTGAGGCGCGACAAACGGATTGGCTACATCTATCGGGTTGATTGCGCTGGATCCCGGTTTGGGTAGCATGGACCCGACTTGCTCCTGAAGATCGGGGGGGAGCGCAGGAACATCGATGTCGTATTTTTCTGCGGCATCACAAGCGGTCACCCCGATTGCACCTCCGCCGCCTACGATGGAAATACCTTTGTAAGTTCGCGGCGGCAGGATGGAGAAAGCCAGTGTGGTCTGCGCCAGTTCTTCCGTGTCATGGACCTGGATGGCACCCGCATGCTTCAGCATGGACTGCCAGATAACGCGGCTGCCGCCCATCGAGGCAGTATGGCTGGCAACGCTTCTGGCACCTGCTTTTGACAGCCCGCCTTTGAAAACGATTACGGGCTTTTTGGATGTGGCGGCTTTCAGCTCACGGAAGAAATGATCTCCGTGCTTAATGCCCTCTATATACATGGAGATTACTCCTGTTTCGGGATCGTTTGCGAAATAATTCAGGAGTTCCGACTCCCGCAGATCCGCGCCGTTTCCAAAACTCACCATTTTGCTGAACCGGATGCCCATCCATTTTCCGGCGTGCGCGAGATCAATCGACATGCCGCCGCTTTGCGCGACGAAAGCCACCGATCCGCTTTCCCGGGAGAGGTCAGGTCCAGGAAGCAGTGTCAGCCCGCTTTTCGGACAGTAGATGCCGAAACAATTAGGGCCGACAACACGGATGCCACGGGCGGCGATTTTCTGAATCTGCCTTTCCAGTTCTTTTCCTTCTTCAGTTCCCAGTTCGCTGAAGCCGGAAGAAAGAATTTCTGCCCCGGCCACGCCGATCTTGCGGCAGGCCTCCAGAGCATCCGGGACATACCGCGCGTTCACCGCAATAACGGCAAAATCAACCTGATCCGGAATGTCTTCCACCATTTTGTAAATCGGTATCCCGGAAAGCATGCCGCCCTTGGGATTGACGGGATAAATTTTCCCTTCGAAGCCCATCGCAGAGATGGATCGCAGCATTCCGGCACCGAAACCGGTGCCATTTTCATCAGCGGAAACACCAAGAATCGCAATAGCCCGGGGATGAAAAATTCTTTCATAATCCGTAGGCTGATATTTGATCTTTCCGAAGCCGCCGGATTTTTTAACAGCGTCTGCCATGATAACCCTCCTTGCCGGCAATTTTGTTTTGCATACTAAATATATTTCTCATTACTGTTTTCGCAGGTCTTTCAACATCCGTATTAACAGCAGTCTTTCTTCTATACTGAATATCGACAGCACTTCCTGGTTTACACTTTCGGTATCTTTGATGAATTGATCCCGGCACTGACGTGATTTATCCGTCAGCTGAATATTCAGGACGCGCCGGTCTTCTTTGACATTCTTGAAGATCCAGCCGCCTTCCGCCATGCGGTCGAGTACGCCGGACAGGGTAGCGCTGTCCAGAGCCAGCCGTTTTCCCAGCTCACCGGCGGAGAGATTTTCTTCTTCATACAGGGCATGGAGGACAAGTCCCTGCATTGGCGTCATTCTGTAAGGCTGCATGCGGGATTTGAAAGTTGCGTAAACTTTCTGATTGGCTTTGCTGAGGATAAATAAAATTACATCCTGATAACTGGTCAAAAAAACACCGTCCATATTATTTAGTATACTAAATAATTAATCGAAAGGGTGAAGTCAAGAGTTTTTTTATGGGAAAAAGGCAAGGAAGGATCCACAGGACTCTGTTATGTACATGTTTTAACCGATGATTTTTATGGAGATGAATTAAATCGAGACTTTGCCCGCATCTTTTTAAGTGGCACTTTCATTGGAAAGCAGGCTCTTTGGAATAATACATCTCCTCCGGTTTTGGGGTAAACAGGCTCCCATCCTGGATTGTCATACCGGTAACGATCCAGGACCTTGCCGCTTTTATCAAAGTCGATAAATTCTTCCATTCGAATTCTTTTGTTGGAACAGTCGATCTCCCATAAAAAAGTTTCGTGATGAAAGCCGTCGTATTTTCTTGATTTTTCCGTATCATACATCTTCAGTTCTTCGGTTCTCTGTATTCGATAATCAGTCGTGACTGCTTTATACGTCCAAACCAGCAGAATATCCGGTGCTTTCGTGATGATGGTTTTGTTGTAATAATAATTATTATTTAATGGTTTCCATATCATGGGATTTGGCGGTTCCGAAAAGCATAAGAAGGGCACGAATAAGGCGATTACCAGACCGAAAGTTGAAAGAATATTGCATTTCATGGTTTTGCCGGTTAATTGTTCCCGCAATGGAAAAGGGGTTATGAAAAAATCACAACCCCTTTTTTGATTTAACTGGCGCGCCTGGTAGGATTCGAACCTACGGCCCTCAGATTCGTAGTCTGATGCTCTATCCAGCTGAGCTACAGGCGCGGATGATCCGCAGATAACGAGGCAGGCCTATAGCATATTATTGGCGGGATGCAAAATAAAAAGATCACACACCGGAAGCCGCGGACCTTGTTTCAGGCAGGCTTGGCCGAGTGCTCCCGCCCGTCTTGTAACGGATTAGCCGCCGGTCTTTATTATTCGGGCTGTTGCCCAAACGATATTACTTTTAGAGGCTATTGAGAACGGTTTGTTTCATAAATTAAGGCGCGACGAAAGATCAGTGATGACACCTGATTGAGCCGAAAGCGATATTGTTGTTACCTTTGCTTTGACGGGAACGGTTGCTTAATGGGCCTGTTTCAGAACTGAATGTTCTTGACAGGTTGGCGCCGGTCTCATTATATTGTAATCAAAATAGACGTGTTCTTTCTTCCACAAAGCAGGATGTGTACCCAATATAATCTGACGAATGGAGGAGGATGACGCATGGCAGGTCTTTCACAGCAATTTGAACAAGCCCTTTTATCTTTGGATCGAGTGACCGCACGGAGACTGGCGGCCGACACGTCGGCGCGGCTGACGCCCCTGGAATTTGTGGATCAGGTGATTGTTCCCGCTCTGACACGTATTGGCGAAAACTGGGAGCGCGGCGAGGCTGCCTTGTCCCAGGTTTATATGAGTGGCCGCATTTGCGAAGAGATGGTGGACGGTCTGCTTCCTCCCGGCGATCCGCAGCGCAGGGACCAGCCGCCCATGGCCATTGCAGCGCTTGACGACTATCATCTGCTGGGCAAGCGTATTGTTTACTCTGTGCTGCGCGCCAACGGCTTTAACCTGATGGATTATGGCCGGGTCACGGTTGTTGACGTCATCAGGAAGGTGCGCGCCGATCAAATTCGGGTTCTTTTGATATCCACATTAATGTTGAACTCCGCTTTACATGTTCGGGATGTTGTTGCCGGTCTTAAAGCGGCAGAACTCAATGTGAGGGTCGTGGTTGGGGGCGCGCCTTTTCGCTTTGACGCCCGGCTCTGGCGTGAAGTCAACGCCGATGCAATGGGATATTCCGCATCGGATGTAACGGGGGTCATCCGGAACATCATGGGAGGCCTGACATGAAAAAAGAAACCGTGACATCCTTGCAGCGCGTGCTCACCGCCCTCGGTCATCAGGAACCTGATCGGGTTCCGCTGTTTCTATTGGTTACCATGCATGGCGCTAAAGAACTGGGACTTTCCATCCACGATTATTTCTCCAGTGCCGAAAATGTTGCGGAAGGACAGATGCGCATGCGGGCCAGGTATGGCCATGACTGCCTATACGGCTTTTTTTACGCGCCCGTAGAAATTGAAGCTTGGGGTGGCGAAGTCATCTATGCCCCGGATGGTCCTCCCAATTCCGGCCAGCCTTTCATAAAAAACGCCGATATGATCGGGCGGCTTAAGGCGCCGGACATAAAGAAAACGCCGTGTCTAATGAAAGTTCTGAAGGCCATTGAGCTCATGAAGGCCCGCGTTCGCGACGAATGCCCGATCATCGGCGTTGTGATGTCGCCTTTTTCCGTGCCTGTGATGCAGATGGGTTTTGCTCCCTACCTGGATCTGATGGTGGAAAGGCCGGATCGATTTGCCGGCCTGATGAAAGTGAACGAGGATTTCTGCGTGGACTGGGCCAACGCGCAACTTGCGGCAGGCGCCACGGCGATCTGCTATTTTGATCCCGTGTCCTCGCCCACCGTTGTGACTCGCGAACAGTTCATGTCTACCGGATATGCAATCGCCAAACGCGTTTTAAGCAGGATCAATGGCCCGCCGGCCACGCATCTGGCCTCTGGACGGGTTCTTCCCATTATTGACGACATCATTCGAACCGGTGCGGCCGTGGTCGGAGTGAGCTGCGTGGAAAACCTTGCTGAAATCAAATCCGCCTGCCGGGGGAAGATCAGCGTTCTTGGAAATTTAAACGGCATTGAAATGCGCCGCTGGAGCGCTAAAGAAACGGAAGAAAAAGTACGGCAGGCCATTTACCAGGCCGGTCCGGGAGGCGGATTTATTCTGTCGGACAACCATGGTGAAATTCCCTGGCAGGTTCCCGAAGAGACGCTGCAAATCATTGGTGAATCTGTCCGGCGTTTTGGAACGTATCCAATCAATGGAACTTTAACGCATGACCGGTAAAATCGCCTTTGCCGTGTGCGAGCATTATCAAAAAGAAGCCGAAGCCGCCCTGGCGGCGGAAAAACTGGATAATGCCGTTGTGGTTGCATTTCCCGCCCGATGCGGCCGTCCGCATCTGACCGGGGATGAGCTCTCCTTGTTGATTAACGGCTCTGGTGATGTCGAACAGGCTGAAGTATTCGGTACGTTCTGTCTGGCCGGCCTTTCTGATTTTACCTCAAGCGGGTGTGATATTCATATCCACAGGCTGGAACATTGTTTTCAGATGCTTGCCGATCTCTCTTTCATCAACCGCTGCCTTGAAAAAGGCGCCTATCTGATTACTCCCGGATGGTTAGCCAATTGGTCCGCTAATATGGAGCGGCTGGGGTTGAACCGGGAAACCGCGCGGGAGATGTTTGCCGAAACCACGATGAGCATCGTGCTTCTCGATTCCGGTGTTGATGAATGCAGCTCGGCGCATCTGCAGGCGTTTGCCGAATATTTGGATAAACCTTTTGAAGTTTACTGCACGGGTATTTCATCACTGCGTTTGCTTTTTACAAAAGCCTTTCTGATGTGGCAAATGGAGATTCGAAGGAATAAGGCTGAGGCGGAAATCAGAGATCTTCGAAAGCAGACAGCCACACACGCAATGGCCATGGATCTCATGGCCAACCTGGCCCGAATCGTGAACGAAGCGGAAGCCATCGAAGCCATGCTGGATGTCTATACGTTTCTCTTTGCACCGCAGAGTCTCTGCTATCTAAGCTTTCATGATGATTTGCCGGACAAACTCTGGATCAGGCCGGAAGGAATCATGGATAATGCGGAAATGGAGATGATAAAAAAGAAGATGGCCGCTTTTACTGAAGTGAGCGGATATACGGAATCGGGAAGGGGATTTCTGCTGCGCATCGTCCGGCGGGGAGAAATCCGTGGTGTGATTGCCGTGGAGGATATTACGTTTCCCGGCTATATTGATCAATATTTGAACCTGGCCCTGTCCATTGTCGATATTTGCGAACTGCCGATTGAAAACGCCCGGAAGTATGAGAGTCTTGTTCAGGCCGAAGAAATGCTGAGGAAGACCAATGACGATCTCTATCAGCTTTCAACGACCGATGCCTTAACCGGAATCGCCAACCGCCGCGCGTATGATGAGTATTTGGAAATTGAATGGAAAAGGATGCTGCGAAGCGGCAAACCCCTTTCTTTGATTATCTGCGATATCGATTTCTTTAAAAAATACAATGACCGATATGGCCATAAGGAAGGAGATATCTGTCTGCATACGGTTGCGCAGGTTATCAAACAAACCGCCCTGCGGCCCGGAGACTTTGTCGCACGTTATGGTGGCGAGGAATTTGCGGTCATTTTACCTGGTACGAAGGCGGAAGGCGCTCTTCACGTTGCTGAAAAAATCCGGACGGCGATTGAGCGATACGGCATTCCCCATGAAGATTCAGCGGTCGCCACCACGGTAACGCTCAGTCTAGGAGTTGCCCAAATCGAGGCAGCTCATGCGGGCCGGTTAGCTCCCGCGCTGTTGTTTCGCGCCGCCGACGCCGCATTGTACGAAGCGAAAAGGGAGGGGAGAAACCGCGCTATCTTACGAAGCGTTGAAATCGCAGATGTATAAGCCGCCGGGCAGCAGATTGGTGTAATTTGTGTGCTGAAAATCTTCCTTGCGCAATCCGCGGCAGTCAACTGAATCTTGAAAAATCAGGTTTGCGGCGTTCAAAGAAAGCGGCAAATGCTTCCTTGGCTTCCGGAGCCTGCAGCATGGCGCTGAAGAATTTGTTTTCCTCTATCATCTGCGCCGTTACCGAATCGGTATTGCGCGCCTTCATCAGATACTTGGTCGTGCGCAGAGACGAAGGTGGCAGGACAACCAGCTTTGCCGCCTGAGCGTAAGCGTAATGCATCAGATCGTCGGGAGGAAGAACTTTATTGATCAGTCCCATTTCCAGCGCCTGTTCGGCGGTAAAGGCCTCACCGAAAAATAGCAGTTCGGCGGTCCGGGCATAGCCGATCATTTCGGGTAACAGCTTGCTTGAGCCAAATTCCGGGCATAGTCCCAGCTTGGCAAAAGGCATGGAGAATTTGGTTTCCCGGGCCGCGTAAATCTGATCGCAATGCAAAAGCATGGTCACGCCAATGCCGATGGCCATTCCCGACACGGCGGCAATAACGGGTTTCGCGGCCGTTGCCAGATTGCGCAGAAACTGGGCTACGGGCCGTTCTTCAACGTCTTCCCTGACGTTCATAAAATCTTCCAGATCGTTGCCCGCTGAAAACATCTCTTTCTGGCCGCGAAACAGGATGACGCGCACGGCCGGGTCTTTTTCACCTTCTGCGATGGCATCCGCCATCATTTTGTACATAGCCGCCGTGATCGAATTTTTCTTGTCCGGACGGTTGAATTCAATGGTCAGAATTCCATCTTTTTTCCCGGTAATGATATCCATATTTTCTCCTCTGCATGGTTTATTCTTCAATTATGACAATTCCGGTGTCCCGTTGTTTCCATTTCCGTTGAGAATGGTCAGTGCCGTATCAATTGCGCTGTGGCTGCCAAAAATGATCAGCTGATCCGCCGTCTGCAGAACAAAGTCACTGGGCGGATTGGTAATGGTTTCGTTGTTGCGAATGATGTTGATGATCAGGGCGCCGGATTGAGCTTTGAGATTGACGTCGCGGATGCTCTGGCCAGCAATCGGGTTTCCGGCACTGATAAAATAGGTTTCGATGGTTCCCTGGGCCAGAATCTGGCTGATCTGGTCAAAGGCTTCCTGAGTATAACGGATTTCCCGGAAAACTCCGTAAGATTTATTCCTGATGATGTTTCCCTCCGCCAGGATGATGCTGTTGGGAATGTGAAACATTTTCAGCACGCGGCTGAAGATCTGAATGGAGGTTTCAAATTCCTCGGGGATGATGTCACTTGCTCCCAGGGCCAGCAGGTCTTCGATATCCGCGACATACTTGGTTCGGACTATCACATGCAGCTTTGGATTGAGAGCCCTGGCGTTGGACAGGCAGGTTTTGGTGAGAAAGCGATCTGAAATAGCGATTACCATGACACGCGCGGCTTCCACGTTGACGCGCCGGAGAATTTCCAGACTGGAGGCGTCGCCCCATATGGTATTCTTGTCTCCCTTGCTTTTTGATTTTCTGATTTTCTGAAAATTCAAATCGATAATCGCATAGTTAATTGCAGTGTTCTTCAGAACCTTGACCAGGTTTCGCCCGTTTAAGCCCATGCCGCAAATGATTACGTGGTTTCTTGCATTGATGCGATGGCCGGATTCGATCTCTCTGCCCGCTCTGTCCGGGTGCCTGCGATTCAGGACGTAGTAAACTCCGGCAACCAGAAGCGGCGTCAGGATGAAGGTCAGGACCGATGCGCCGATAAAGGTTTGATAAAGCTCACCGGAGATGATGTTGCTCCTGAATCCCTGAGAAGCCAGGACAAAAGAGAATTCGCCTATTTGCGAAAGCAGAATGCCTGAAAGCAGAACCACGCGCAAAGGATAACCGAGCAGACGGACGAAAGCAATGACAATGCCGGCCTTGATCAGAACGATTACAAATGATGTTCCAAGAATATAAGCCGTATTTGCCCGAAGAAAATCCAGGTTGAGAATCATGCCGAAGGAAACAAAAAAAACAGACAAAAAGACGTCGCGAAACGGATTTATGTCGCTGATGATCTGATGTGTAAAATCCGTTTCCGACAGAGCCAGTCCCGCAAGGAAAGCGCCGATAGCCAGGGACAGGCCCAGGGATTCCGTGATCCAGGCAATTCCCATGGTTATCACAACGGAAGCGATGACCAGTACGTCGCGCATATTCATCGTGACCAGCTTTTCCAGCACCAGGGGCACAATATACCGTGCTGCCACCAGGATCGATACAATGATCAGGATGGATTTGACAAGTTTCCAGAGAACTTCAAAAGCAGCCGGTCCGCTGCCACCGGCGAGAAAGGGGATCAGCAGTATCATCGGTACGACCATCATGTCCTGAAACACGAGGACGCCGATGGAAATTCTTCCCTGCGGCGAAGCTTCGTCGCTGCGGTCTTTGAGGATTTTCAGAATCAGCGCCGAAGAACTGTGCACAAGAATAAAGCCAATGAAAACAGCCTGGCTGATGCTTAACTGTATCAAAAGCCGATGAGCAGACCCACGATAAAGGTGCACAGAATCTGCAAGCCACCGGTGAGTAGTATTTCGGACATGTGCTTAACAAAACGGGAAAGCTGAATTTCAATACCGATTGTGAAAAGCAGAAATGCAACGCCGATTTCCGCCATAAACTGAATACCGGCGGTGTCGTCGATGAGTTTCAGACCGAAAGGCCCGATGATCACGCCCGTGATAAGAAAGCCGATGATCGAGGGAAGTTTGATCTTATTAAAGATATAGATAACCGGAATGGAGAAGCCGAGAATAATAATCAACTGGGTAAAAAAATTCAGTCCGTCCACAGGCTGTCCTGATCATAAAGGTTATTTCCGATTCCGGCTGCGGGAAATCCAGCCGGCGCCCGAAATGCCAGCATATTTCATGATATATTTATCATCGATGATCGATTTTTCCAAGGAAACATCATGATGGCACTTTCTTTTTGGTTGACAAAAAGACCGGGACAAATTAATATGCAGAAAAATTCAGGATTTAATGGTTTTGCTTCCATGATCATCGCCGGACAGAATATAATTATCAACATTATAATTAGCTTCCCCATAGGAGGCCTGGCGGGATTTTAGCCTTATTGGACATAAGAAAAATTCCAATCCGCTGCCAGGGAAACCCGGCAGCGGTTTTTTTTTGAAAGTGAGGAGAACATGACAAAAAATCAGGTTTTAATTTACGATACGACACTGCGTGACGGCACACAGGGAGAGCAGGTGACTTTTTCCGCTGAAGAAAAGCTGCGCATTGCCCGCCGCCTCGACGACGTCCATTTCCATTACATTGAAGGTGGCTGGCCCGGTTCCAATCCCAAGGATATGCGCTTTTTCGAAATGGCGAAAACCGTGAAATTCAAAAACGCCAGGCTGACCGCGTTCAGTTCAACGCGCAAACCCCACATCCGGCCGGAAGCCTGTCCCAATCTCAAGGCTCTCATTAAAGCCGAAACACCGGCCGTGGCCATTTTCGGGAAATCCTGGGACCTGCATGTTACCGATATTCTGAAAATCGATCTGGAAGAAAATCTGTCCATGGTCCGTGATTCGGTCATTTATTTGAAATCGAAGAGAAAGGAAGTGCTTTTTGACGCCGAGCATTTTTTCGACGGGTATAAACATAATCCCCGCTACGCAACCCGGGTCGTTAAGACGGCTCTGGACGCGGGGGCTGACCGGATTGTTTTTTGTGATACGAACGGAGGTACGATGCCTTACGAGGTTGTCGATATTCTCCAAAAGATATCTTCGACCATTCCACTGGCAATGTCGGCTATTCATGTTCATAATGACTGCGGCCTGGCCGTAGCCAACTCCGTCGCGGCTGTCCGTGAGGGAGTGAAAATGGTTCAGGGAACGGTGAATGGCTACGGTGAACGCTGCGGAAACGCTGACCTGATTTCGGTAATCGGCAACCTGCAGATCAAGATGAAGATGAACTGTCTGCCGCCGGAATCGATCCGTCAGCTGACCAACTTGGCCCTGTATGTAAGCGATGTGGCAAATATTCCACCGCAGATGTCCAGACCCTTTGTTGGGCGCAGCGCCTTCGCTCATAAAGGTGGCGTGCATGTCAGTGCTGTAACAAAAAACGCCCTGGCCTACGAGCACATGGAGCCGGAACTGGTTGGCAACAGCCGGCGCGTACTGGTTTCCGATATGGCCGGCAAGAGCAATATTGCCTATAAAGCAAAAGCCCTGGGGATTGACTTGGACAAAAAAAACGCGTTGGGCAGGGTGGTTCACCAGGTCAAACTTATGGAGGATAAAGGGTATCAGTTTGACTCCGCCGACGGTTCGCTTTCCGTTTTAATGAAGAAGGCCATTGGAGAATTTGTGGAACCCTTCAACCTCGAATGCTTCAGTGTCATCACCTCACGAACCCTGAACAATCCCTGCCTGTCACAGGCCACTATCAAAATATCCGTGGATGGCGAGGAGGAATTGACGGCCGCCGAGGGCAATGGTCCGGTGAACGCGCTGGACCATGCGCTACGCAAGGCACTGACAAAATTCTACCCGCAAATCAAGGAGATGCACCTGGTGGATTTCAAGGTCCGCACGCTGGAAGGATCGGAAGGTACGGCGGCCGGCGTTCGGGTTTTGCTGGATTCAACCGATGGTTCGGAACTCTGGAGCACGACGGGTGTTTCCGAAAACATTATCGAAGCCAGCTGGCAGGCACTCATCGACAGTATTGAATATAAGCTCAGTAAAGATAAGAAAAAGCGGTGATTTTCACCGGTTTGAGACCCGTTTACGGTCATTGCTAAATCTTTCAATAGCTGTTATAATGAAAAGATTGAAACGGGGGCTCAAACGGTGTTATCCATCAATGGTCAGAATCCGCAAATGCGCCTCATCAGGAAAGCGACAGATGTGCTGAGAGACGGCGGAGTAATTATTTATCCGACGGATACGGTTTACGGTTTGGGCTGCAGTTTGTCCAACAAGAGAGGCATAGAAAGAATATACGAGATTAAAAGAAGAAGTAAGAAACGACCGTTGAGTTTTGTATGCTCCGATCTAAAACATATAAGCCAGTACGCTCTTGTGACGGATTACGCCTATAAAACCATGAAACGGTTTTTGCCGGGGCCATATACTTTTATTCTGGAAGCATCGCGTCTTGTACCGAAAATTATTTTGCCGAAACGGCCGACAACCGGTATCCGCGTTCCAGACAACCAGATTTGCCTGGCGTTAATTCACGAACTCGGACAGCCAATCATCAGCACCAGCGTCCAGACCGAGGATGGGGAAGACCTGGGCGATCCTTCGCTCATCAACGAACGTTTCGGAAAGATCGTCGATTTGATTGTAGATGGAGGGGTTATTGTTCCTGAACCGTCCAGTGTCGTCAGTCTGGTGGATGACACGACTGAAATTTTGAGAATCGGCAAGGGCGATATCAGCGCCTTTGCATAAAATATACAAGGTTGGTTCGCACAGGTGATGTGTCCGCTGGACATCCGGTCCGGCCGGGAACGCGCTCCAGCGAATTCGACCAAAAAAGGACAGTTATGAAACACGTTATGCTCGTTAACGCCGTGCACAAGGAACAGATGCGCATGGCAACGGTCGACGAAAAGAACAAGCTGATTGAATTTAATATTCAAATGGCGGTTCGTGAACCGATCACCGGAAATATTTACAAAGGCAGGGTGCTGAAGGTCGAAAGAGGGCTGCAGGCCGCGTTCGTCGATTACGGCGGAGTCAAGGACGGCTTTCTGCCGCTTCGGGATGTAAGTCCCGAATATCTGACCGAACCGGAAAACGGGTCCGGCGGCAAGCCGGTTCTCAAGACCGGACAGGAGATTATCGTACAGGTCGTCCGGGAAGTTACCGGTAATAAAGGCGCGCTGCTCACATCCTACATTTCCCTGCCCGGAAGGTACCTCGTTCTGCTCCCCAACAAACTGTGCGGCGGCATATCCCGGAAAATTGACAGCGAGGAAGACCGGCAGAAGATCAAGTCGCTCATGGAACAGATTAAAGTTCCCGAGGATATGGGATTTATCGTCCGCACGGCCGGCATTAACCGGACCAAGCAGGAAATTCAGCGTGATTACCAGTTTCTGATGCGCCTTTGGCGGGATATTCAAAAGAAATCTCAAAGTGCCCCGGCACCCTATTTTCTGTATCAGGAAACGGATTTCGGCGTTCGATCGCTTCGGGATTATCTGACGCAGGAAATCGACGAAATTCTGGTGGATGATGTTGAAACCTTCCGGAAAATGCGCGCCTATCTCAAGGCGGTTGCTCCCCGTCATCTGAGAATATTGAAGCAGTACAAGGAAAGAGTGCCGATTTTCGAGCGCCATGAACTCGAAGAACAAATCCGGGAGATTTATCAGGAACGCGTGGAGCTGAAATCGGGTGGATATATTATCATTAATCCCACGGAAGCTATGATCACGATCGACGTGAACTCCGGGCGCGGTTCCAATAAAAGAAATATTGAAGAAACGGCTTTCAAGACCAATGTCGATGCCTGCGATGAAATCGCGCGTCAGCTCCGACTGCGCGACCTGGGCGGGCTCATCGTAATCGATTTTATTGACATGATCGATAAGAAGCATGTTGCGGAAGTGGAAAAAGCCTTCAAAAAGGCGCTCAGCATGGACCGCGCCAGAATTCAGCTTTCCCGTATTTCCAAATTCGGACTGCTGGAGCTTTCCCGTCAGAAAAAACAGTCCACGATTCAGGAAATCAGTTATAACGCCTGTCCATATTGCAAAGGGAGCGGGCTTCGACCTTCGCTGGAATACGCGTCTCTCGGGGCGTTTCGAAGAATCGAATCAGAGGCAGTCAAAGGCGTATACTCGGAGCTGAAAGTCAGCCTGCCCCATGAAATTGCCCTGTATATCCTGAATAATAAAAGAAGCGAGCTTTTGAAACTGGAATCGGCCTTCGGCGTCTGCCTGTACATTGAGGGGCGGGCGGACATGGTCTGGGATAAATTTGAAATCCAGCCGTCGGTAAAAGAGCAACCCCTTGAAGTGAGCGCCATACAGGAAATGCCGCTTCTTCAACTGGCGGAAGAGACGGAGCCGGATATGGATGTCGAAGGAAGAGAGGATGCGGAAAACCCGGTCATCGAAGAAACACCCAAAAAGAGGAGTCGCCGCCGTTCGCGTCACAGAAAAAGAAAAAATGTCATCTCCCAGCTCGAGATTGCCATGCCGCACGACGATGTCCTTGAAGAAACATTGTCTTTTGTGCAGCAGCCTCCGACTCCGCGTGTTCAGGCTCCTCTGATTCCCGTAAAACCGTTGAAGATCATCAGTGCACTGCCGGATGAATTTTACCCGGTGGAACTGGGCGGTGATCTTTTTGCGCCGGAGTCAGAAGATTCCGCGCCGGATGAAGAAAATAATTAGATGCCGTCGTAATCATCGAAAGGATCACATTCATGGTTGATGAAATAGCACAGGGGCTCTATCGTATTGTTATACCTCTACCCAACAGTCCTCTCAAGGATCTCAACTCTTATGTGATCAAAGGCGGTGACCGCAATCTGATTATTGATACGGGCTTCAACCGCTCAGTTTGTTATGAGGCAATGCAGAAGGGTTTGAACGAGCTGGAGCTTGATCTGACCCGCACCGATTTCATGCTCACTCACATGCATGCCGATCATACGGGGCTGGTAACACGACTGGCGACCGAAGAAAGCCGGATTTTTTTCAGCCGGATCGATTCACGCGTGTTTGACGAAGACAACAGCTGGCAGCCGCTGATCGACTTTGCCGAGATCAACGGTTTTCCGGCCGATGAACTGCAAAAGGCACTTGCGAACCACCCCGGCTTTAAATACAGCCCGGAGAAAAAGCCGGTTTTTACGCTGATTGACGATGGAGACATCATCGAGTGCGGAGGATACCGTCTGCAATGTATCGCCACGCCGGGACACACACAGGGGCATATCTGCCTTTATGAGAAGGACAGGAAAATATTCTTCACCGGTGACCACATTCTTTTCGATATCACGCCGCATATCGAATCCTGGGCTTATACGACCAATTCCCTTGCCGATTACATGGCCAGCCTGGATAAGGTCTATCATTTGCCGGTGGATCTGGTTCTTCCCGGGCACCGGAATTTCCAGGGTGATCTGAAAAGCAGAATAGACGAGTTGAAGCTCCATCACCGTGAACGGGCGGATGAAGTTCTGGATGTCCTGGGGAAAACGAAAATGAACGCCTATGAAATCGCCGGCGGCATGACCTGGGATATCGACTGTGAAAAGTGGGAAGATTTTCCCATCGCCCAGAAATGGTTTGCCACAGGCGAAGCCATCGCCCATTTGCGCTACCTCGAAGGCGAAGGCCGGATTATCCGGGATGCCACAGGAAAAATTGTCACTTTCAGTGCCGCCAATACTTAGTGGTTTTCTGTAAAAACCTTGGAAAAAATTCATTAGAATTTATAAAAAAGTGGTTTCGTCCCCCCGTGAAATAGGCTGGCGCCATTTCTGTCGGGTCTTTGGGGCTCGACTGCAGTTAACGACCCGAAGTTGTAACGAACCCTCCTGCTCAATAGCCTCTCCATTGAGCCAGCACAAATAAATTATGCAGCATGATTCCCGTAATCGGCAGCCAGATCAAAAAGATTTTGCTGAGCAGAGTTCCGGAGCCTGTGGTCTATTTTCAGCACAGACTGAAGCGATGAGAGATGATGATTTGTAGGGAACGGTCGCGACCGTTCCCTACGGTATTATTTTTTTGTCATGCCGATTCTGAATCAAAGATGATACCGCGGCGGCAAGGAGGAGGCACCCCCGCATACGCGGGGTAAACTCCGGCGTGTGCCAATATGTGGCCACTGAATTATAGTTTTGCAAAAAGTTTCAAAGGCAAGGATTGCAAGTCTCGAGGACTGCGGCCTGCTTTTCGCGCAGGTCGCAGTGACGAAGTTGGAAGATTTGTAGGGAACGGTTTCAAACCGTTCCCTACATGGTCAGGCATCAAAAGAAGATCATCGCCAGCGCATCCGCTATACACGCCGGCTTGTCCTGCCCCTCAATTTCAATCGTATGAGACTGCGTAATGAGCAGTCGGTTTCCCGGTTTCTGCTCAACGGATTTCAGGACAATCCTGTCACGGATTTTCGAGCCGGAAGCAACGGGGTTGAGAAAGCGCACCTTATCCAGTCCGTAGTTGATGGACATTTTGGCGCCTTCCGCTTTTAAGGGGACCT
This sequence comes from Smithellaceae bacterium, assembly GCA_963682015.1. GTDB lineage: Bacteria > Desulfobacterota > Syntrophia > Syntrophales > Smithellaceae > UBA8904. The sequence goes on from OY820932.1 coordinate 2,733,672, forward strand.
GATAGCTGAAAAAAGGCAGATGCGACAGTGTCAGAAACCCGTGGGCGATGGTAGTACCGAAGGGCCCTTTGGCGGCTCTTTCCTTGTCGACGTGGATCCACTGATCGTCTTTCGTGCATCCGGCAAACTGATTGATCTGTTCCTGGGTGACCTGTGTCCAGCCGGAAAGAAAAATCTCTTTTCCGACCTGTTTCCCCATAATTTCCAATGTTGATTCGATAGACATATTTCCTGCTCCCTTCATATTATTATGAAGTTGATCATAGCCTTTTTGCCGCTTTCGGGCAATGCCTATTCCAGTGCAGCGTTCACTTTAGCCTGAGCCGCCTTCGCCTCTTTCATAATGCGTTCGAAGAGTTCGGCAACGGTCGGCTGGTCATGAATCAGACCCTGCACCTGCCCCACCGGCAGCACGCCTGTTTTCGAATCGCCGTCTTCGGTGGCAACCTTGATAGCCTTGAAGGCATTCGCCATATAGGCCAGTTGTTTGGCATTGGAGTAACCGGAAAGCAGAACACCGATAAAAAGCTTCATGTAAGGCACGCCGACCTGCTTGGCAATATCCTGGGAGTTGAAAAAAGCTGCGGGCCAGCTCAGGCCCTTTTTAACGGCTTTCTTTGCCGCGTCCGTTTTCATGACCCGGCACAAAATGCCGTCAAAGCGCTTGGAGAAAAGCGTGTCGTAAGCTTCCTTTTCCACGGTCATTTTCTTGTAGTTTTCGTGTAGCGGACTTTCCTTGGTCGTCATCAGGCGGGTGCCCATGGCCACACCTTCCGCACCCAGGGCCAGCGCCGCCGCTATTCCGCGACCGTCGCCAAAACCGCCGGCGCCGATCACGGGGATTTTCAAATTCTCAGCCAGATGCGGGATCAAAACCAGCGAGGTGACGTCTTCGCCGTGCGCCGCCGCTTCCTGGCCGGTGGCGATCACCGCGTCCGTTCCGAAATCCTGCGCCCGCTTGGCATGCTTCAGATTTACGACAGTCGCAAAAACTTTACCACCATACTTGTGAGCTTCCTTGACAATCCAATCGCCTTTGCCCAGCGCGAAGTTGATCACGGGCACCTGTTCCTGCAGGAGGACTTTGGCGTTCTCGGCAGCACCGGGGAACATCAGGGATGCATTGGCGCCGAATGGTTTGTCTGTGAGCTTCCGGATTTCGCGGATCGCTTCGCGGGTCTGCGCGGCGTTCAACGGTCCTGTTGCCAGAATACCCAGGCCGCCCGCGTTGGATACCGCGGCGACCATTTTGGGTACGCTGATCCAGCTCATGCCGGAAAGGAGAATCGGGTACTTGATCCCGACCATTTCAGTTAATCGTGTTTTCATCGTTGCTCCTTATTTTTAAGTTATTTATCAACCGCAAAGCTTTTGCGCGCGGGTTAGTTGTTCTTTGGCTTCCGCTGCCATTCTATCGAGCAGTTCGGCGCAGGTGGGTATATCATTGATCAGGCCGATGGACTGGCCTACCATCAGGGGCGCATAATTGACATCGCCGGTTTCCCAGGCTTCTTTCACTTTCTGGCCGGACAGAAGCGGAATCAGTTCGTCAAAGCCGCCGTGCCGTTCTTCAATCGCCAGCACCTCCTCCAGAACCTTGGACTTCAGACCGCGGCCCTGCAGGCCTATGGATTTTCCGTAGATCACCGTGTCCATTTCCTGGCGGTGGAGCAGTTCCTGCTTGATGTTCTCGTGCACTTCGCACTCCTTGGTGGCGATAAAGCGGCTGGCCATCATGACGCCCTGGGCGCCCAGCGCCAGCGCCCCGGCCATGGTCCGGCCGTCCGCAATGCCCCCGACCGTGACGACGGGAATTTTCACTGAAGACACCATGCGCGGGGTCAGGACCATGGTGGTGACGTCGTCGTTCAAAGGATGCCCGCCTTCTTCAATTCCCGCCGCATAGACGCCGTCAAAGCCGATTTTTTCAGCATGCAGCGCATGTCGCACCGCGCCGACCTTGTGAAACATTTTTACGCCGGCTTTTTTAAGCATCTCGATGGCTTCCATGCCCGCCACCTTATCCAGCGGCGTCCCGGAAAATTCGATACCGGCAACTTTTTCTTCTGCGCAGACTTTCACATACATCTTGTGGTGTTCCGGTGTAATGCGCACCGAAGGCAGAAGCGTAATGCCGACAAAGAAAGGTTTGTCCGTCAACTTGCGCGTCTCCCGAATGGCCGCTCGAAAATCTTCGGCCGTTTCGTAATTACCCGCCGTCAGGTTGCCAATGCCGCCTGCGTTGGAGATCGCCGCGCAAAGCGACGGTTTGGAAAGCCACATCATGGCTCCGCAGATAATGGGATATTTGACTCCGAACATTTTTGTAATCGCCGTATTATACATGAGACACCTCCTTATGCTTTGGGCCGGTTGTTGTTTGCGGCCGTTTTTCTCCTTTTAGCCAGACTTTTTTGAATATTATCTTCGACCTGTTTCTGGAACAGACGCCGCAGAATATAGTCGCGGTAGAAATTGCCGATCTGCGTCAGTTCCGCGGTAATGGCGATGTTTTGCCGCGTCGATTTTCCTGCAACAATCTTGCGTCTGAGCTTCATTTCCTTATCGATGATTTTTTTCCCGATTTCCATCCAGAAGGACAGCTCCCCGAGATTCATCCCCAGACGGGTAAACTTTTTAATACCGTCCCGACCCACGCGAACATCTTCCTGGTTGTAGAGAGGCTTGCCTTCGCAAACGGTACAGGGGATCAGAATCCCCAGCCGCTGTGCCTCCTTTAATTCTTTTTCCGATAAACCGGTTGCCGCCAGAAAGGCTGTTTGAGAAAGCAGACCGTTGCCCGTCCGCCCCTGTGCGCCGAATACGGCATTTTCAATGGACTCCGCTTCCGTAAGATTCAGCCCTTCGTCCATGCGACGCAGAATGTTCTTGATGAGATGAAGCGGGAAGAACCGTTTTTCCTTGAGCTCCTGAATGGTACGCAGGCGGTCGATGCAGGATTCGTCATAATAGGCCATTTTCTCGTTGGTCTTTTCGGGTCTGGGCAACAATCCCTCCGCAACATAGTAACGGATGGTCGAGGCCGGAACACTGCTTCTTTTTGCGATTTCGCCAATTTTCAGTTTCACTCGAATTCACCAAACATTAAAGTTGAGCTTTAATGTTATAGAGCGGCGCCCCACCGCTTGTCAAGAAAATAATCTGAAAATCGATAATGCCTTAAAAACAATGGATAAATTCATTGACAACCATCCGGAAGCTTCCTATACTTCACCCGACTTTGATATAATTCTCACAACAGGAGATTTATTATGAATAAGAATCGAAGAGTTATCGCGGTACTGGCCGTGCTTGCCTTTTTTCTGATTTCACTTGCCGGCGCGGGACAGTCTTTGGCTGCTTACCCGGAAAGGGCGATTGTCATTCTGGTCGGATTTGCCCCCGGTGGGAGCATGGATTTGAGCGCCCGCGCGCTGGCCAAATCCGTGGAAAAGATTCTGGGGCAGCCGGTTGTGATCGAGAACAAAACCGGCGGGACGGGGATGGTGGCGCTGGCTTCACTGCTTTCCCAGAAGCATGACGGCTATACGCTTTGCGCGACACCCAGCTCGGTTTTAATCCGGGGAAGCCAGCAGCAGAAAGCGCCTTTCAAGCCCTTTACCAGTTTTCATACCGTTATCGGGTTTACCGAACCGCAACTGGGCATCGTCGTGAAAAATGACGCGCCCTGGAAGACGCTCAAAGACCTGGCTGCTTATGCAGCAAAAAATCCAGGAAAGGTTAAGTATGCAACAACCGGTGTCGGCAGCACCACGCACGCAGCCGTGGAAGAAATCGCCGCCCGGGATAAACTGCAAATGATCCATGTGCCTTACAAAGGAAGCATGGAGGCGCTCACCGCCCTTCTGGGCGGCCATGTGGAATTTGCATCTCTGACCTCTGAACTGATTCCGGTGGTGAAGGCCGGCCAGGCAAGATTGCTGGCTGTGATCAGTGAAAAAAGGTCACCGAAATTTCCGGGTGTTCCCACCATGAAGGAACTGGGTTATGACTTTGTCAATGATGCGGTGTTTGCCGTTGTAGCGCCTGCGGATATCGATCCGTCAATCGGCAGAAAACTGGAAGAGGCTTTTGCCGCTGCGGCTAAAAATAAGGAATATCTGGAAGCGCTCGACCGCGTTAACATGATTCCCGTTTATTATGACGCCAAGGCCTTTGATGTATTTTTAAGGACGCACTGGAAAATCATCAATAAGCATTTAATCGGGAGTGGCGCCATCAAAGAAGCGGCAACCAAACCGGAATAAAAGCAATGGATGTACGCAATCTACTCAGCAGCGTGATTTTTGTCGTGCTGGCGGCTGCTGTTATGGTTCTTTCCCTAGAGCTGGGAATCGGATCTCTGAACAATCCCCAGGCCGGCTTTATGGCTTTCTGGATCAGCCTGTTTATTCTGACCTTCAGCCTGATCCTTTTCGGTATGGCTTTATTGAGCAGATCGAAGGCGGTTCGCCTGGCGGATTTATGGCGTGAAGTCCGCTGGCGCAGGACAATAGCCGCCTGCGCCTGTCTCGCCGGTTACATTTTCGCGTTGCCTGTCGCCGGCTATCTGATGGCTACTGGTATTCTGATGCTGTTGTTATTCCGACTGAGTTCAATGAAAATCTGGACATCCGCGATTGGAGCCGTTCTTTCGGTTGGTCTTACCTACGGGCTGTTCCATTTTCTGATCAAAACGCCGCTTCCCCGTGGCATTTGGGGATTTTAATCTTTAACGGAGTATTTTTTGGACGCATTCAACGGATTAATCTACGGCCTTTCCGTCGCCCTGGAATTTCATTATCTGATCCTGATGTTTGCCGGTTGCCTGCTGGGAACGCTGGTCGGTGTCCTTCCCGGCATCGGCCCGGTTGGTGCGATTTCCATTTTACTTCCCGTAACCTTTCATCTGACGCCGACGGGAGCGATCATCATGCTGGCCGGTATCTATAACGGTGCCATGTATGGCGGCTCGACCACTTCCATTTTAATCAATGTGCCGGGTGAGACGGCATCCGTCGTCACCTGCCTGGACGGATATGCCATGGCGCGCAAAGGAAAGGCGGGGGCGGCGCTGGGCATCGCCGTCTTCGGCTCCTTCATCGCCGGCACGATAGGATTAATCGGATTGCAACTGTTGGCGACTCCGCTGTCTTCGCTGGCCTTGAAGTTCGGCCCGCCGGAATATTTCGCGATCATCCTGCTCGGATTTACATTTATAGTTTATCTGGCTCAGCGGTCGATGATCAAAGCGGTGATTATGGCGCTGTCCGGCATTCTGCTGAGCCTGATCGGGTTGGATCCTATTACCTCCCAGCAGCGGCTTACCTTCGGCAATATTTATCTGTTCGAAGGATTAGGCGTGGCGCCGCTGGCCATGGGCTTATTCGGACTTGCGGAGGTGTTTGTCAACATTGAACAGGCCGCGCCGGTCAAGGTTCTCCATGTTAAAATCAGGAATATGTTTCCGACTCAACGCCAGTGGCTGCAGGCAAGATGGGCAATCGTCCGTGGCACCGTGATCGGCTTTTTTCTGGGGATCCTGCCGGGTGGTGGTCCCGTGCTTTCCACATTTATTTCTTACGGTGTGGAAAAAAGGGTTTCGAAGCATCCAGAAAAGTTCGGCCGCGGCGCGATTGAAGGCGTTGCCGCGCCGGAATCCGCCAACAACGCCGCGGCTTCCACATCCTTTATCCCGCTTTTGACACTGGGCATCCCACCCAACGTGGTGCTGGCCGTTCTCTTTGGTGCGTTTCTGATTCACGGCATAACACCGGGGCCGATGATGATGATACAGCATCCGGAAATATTCTGGGGTGTGCTGGGCAGCATGTATCTGGGGAATGTTGTCCTGCTGATTTTAAATCTTCCGCTTATTCCGCTGTGGGTGCAGGTCCTGCGCATTCCGGACAGGATTCTTTATCCGCTGATTATCCTGTTTTGCCTTGTGGGCGCATACAGCATTAACAACAGTATGTTCGATATCGGAGTCATGCTGGTATTCGGTGTCGTGGGGTATCTGCTGAAAAAATTCGACTATGAGGCCGCGCCGCTCATTTTAGGGTTTGTGCTCGGGCCGATGTTTGAAGTTAATCTCAGGCGTTCTCTGTTAATGTCGCAGGGCAGCTTTGCCATTTTTGTCGAACGGCCGCTGTCGCTCGCGGCGCTGATCATTTGCTGCGTGCTGATCATTCTGCCGCTGCTCAAACTGATCAGGAAGACATAGGTTTATCGGCACGTTCGGACGATGTGACCCGCATCAACGCAAGGCTTTTTTTATTTCCCTGGTATAACCGGCAACAACGTTTAACAGATCTTCGTTATCCCGATTCTGATCAATCAGTTTTACAACCGCGCTGCCGATGACAATGCCGTCGGCGACGGTCCCGATTTCTTTTGCCTGTATGGCGTTGGAGATTCCAAAACCCACGGCAATTGGCATTTTGGTAAACTTGCGGATGTTACCGACTTCGCGGGCGATGTCTTCGATTTTTGGCGTGGCCGTTCCTGTGACGCCGGTGATGGAAATATAGTAGAGAAACCCAGCCGCCTTTTTCAGGATGGTTTGGAGCCGGTTTTTTCCGCTGGTTGGTGCAACAAGTGATATGAAATCAATACCTGCCGCGTCGGTGTGAATTCTCAGCTCGGGAGCTTCCTCTGGCGGCAGATCAACCACCAGGATTCCATCCACACCAGCCTCACTGGCTGTTCGGGCAAATTTTTCCACGCCATAGGCGAAAATAGGATTATAGTAACCAAACAGGACAATGGGGATTTGCGATGTTTTGCGAATGTCGGCCACCATTGCCAGAACGCCGGCCAGAGTCGTCCCGGTTTTGAGTGCGCGCTGGGACGCTGCCTGGATGACCGGCCCGTCGGCCGTTGGATCGGAAAAGGGGACGCCGATTTCCAGAATATCCACGCCCGATTTTTCCATTTTCAGGATGAGTTTTTTTGTTACTTCCAGTGATGGATCGCCTGCTGTTACATACACAATCAGCGCTTTTTCGTTTTTGGCGCGAAGTTCTTCAAATTTTTTAGATATTCGTCCCATATCGTCCTCATTTCATTTAGACCTCCCCGCCCCTGGCGGGCGGGGACTGAGGGGCGGGAGATTATTATATTCACCCTCCCTCAATCCCTCCCATTGAGGGAGGGAAGAATAGTATGCAGGGAACTGTTTTAATAACCTAAAGGTTTCAAGACCGTTCCCTACAAGGTTTCAATAATCGTTTGCGCATCCTTGTCACCACGGCCGGAAAGGCAAATCACGATAATTTTGTTATTCTTCATTGACGGCGCAATCTTCATGGCGTAGGCAATCGCGTGCGCGCTTTCCAGTGCGGGGATGATACCCTCCTGTCTTGATAAAAAAGAAAAAGCTTCAACCGCTTCCTGATCCGTTACGGTGACATAGGTTGCGCGTCCGGTCTTGGCAAAATAAGCGTGTTCCGGCCCCACGCCGGGGTAGTCCAGTCCCGCCGCGATAGAATAGGCGTCACGTACCTGTCCGTTTTCATCCTGCAACAGGTACGTTTTATTGCCGTGCAGAACGCCGACTTTGCCGCCATTGATGCTGGCGGAGTGCTCGGTTGTATTCAGGCCGTGCCCGGCCGCCTCTACGCCGAACATGGCCACTTTCTTATCGTTGCGGAATGCATAGAAGGTGCCCATGGCGTTGGAGCCGCCGCCCACACAGGCCACCAGCACATCCGGATTGCGGCTTTCCATTTTATGGATCTGCCTTTTAATTTCCAGTCCGATGACCGACTGAAAATTTCTAACCATCATGGGGTAGGGATGAGGTCCGGCGGTAGTCCCGATGATATAAAATGTATCCCGGACGGAGGAGACCCAGTAGCGCATGGCTTCGTTCATGGCGTCTTTGAGCGTGGCCGTGCCGCTTTTGACCGGAACCACTTCGGCGCCCAGGATCTTCATGCGAAAGACATTGGGCGCCTGGCGGCGGATGTCTTCCTCGCCCATGAAGATTTTGCACTCCATACCGAAGAGCGCCGCCACTGTGGCGGTGGCCACGCCGTGCTGACCTGCGCCGGTTTCAGCAATGACTTTTTTCTTGCCCATCCGGCGGGCCAGAAGCGCCTGTCCCAGCGTGTTATTGATTTTATGGGAGCCGGTATGATTGAGGTCTTCGCGCTTGAGATAAATTTTAGCGCCTCCGAGAGCTTTCGTCATGCGTTCGGCAAAGTAAAGCGGAGTCGGACGTCCTGCGTATTCGCGGCGGTACCAGTCAAATTCCTTTTCAAACGATTTGTCTTTTTTCGCTTTGCCATAAGCGTCTTCAAGTTCCAGAAGCGCAGGCATCAATGTTTCGGCGGCATAGCGGCCCCCGAAAATATCAAAATGCCCTTTTTGATCCGGTAGTGTTTTCATTTCTCTTCCCTTCGCACAAAAATTGGCGGTGATGTGTCGCCGGTTGTAGCCTGTTTAATAATTTGCATGATTCGCGATATTTTTTCATGATCTTTCTTACCCGGCGCACTCTCGACGCCGCTGTTGATGTCCAGAGCAGCCGGGTGTACGATTCGCAGCGCGTCGAGTATATTTTCTTCTTTTAAGCCGCCCGATAAAATAAGAGGCTGTGTCATACGCGTGGCCAGTTTCCAGTTGGATGTTTTGCCGGTTCCGCCATAAAGTCCTGCGTGACGGCTGTCCACCAGAATTGCCGATACATCGTAAGCGGAAGCTTTTTCCTGATCTTCTGAATTTTTCAACTCCAGTGCCTTGATGATCCACTGTCCGGAAAATTGCCGGCAATAAGCGGGAGTTTCATCACCGTGCAGTTGAATCATATCTGGCCGGCACTGATGGTATATTCGTTTGACTTCTTCTGAGGGTGTATTAACAAAAACACCTACTTTTACCAGATGTTTCGGTAATCGGTCAATGATTTCCAATGCCTTTTGCGGATCGATATAGCGGGGAGACGCGGGATAAAAAATAAAACCCACTGCCGCCGCTCCGTTCTCAGCCGCGCACAACGCATCTTCCAGACGGGTGATCCCGCAAATCTTCGTCTGAATCATGTTTCGTTTTCTCCCAGAAACATTTTCAGTTTTTCACCGATATCAGGCGCCGTGACGAGTCCTTCACCAATCAGAAACGCCTGAATGCCCTCATGCATAAGGTATTCGATGTCGCTTCGGTTGCGGATTGCGCTTTCAGCGACAACAGTATTCTTTGCTGGTATGCTTTTGCCGAGTTTTCGGCTTGTGTTGATATCGGTCACAAAGGTATCCAGGTTGCGGTTATTGATACCGATGATTTCCGCACCGGTGGCCAGGGCAATATCCAGTTCTTCCTGCGTATGCACTTCAACCAGCGGGCTCATGCCCAGTTCTCCGGAGAGAACAATGAATTCGGATAGCTTCGATCCCAGCACACGAACAATCAGCAGGATGGCATCCGCTCCGATCGCCCGGGTTTCATATATCTGAATCGGGTCGATGATAAAGTCTTTGCGCAAAATCGGTATCTGTACGTTTTGTTTGATTCGAGTCAGAAAGTCTTTATGCCCCTTGAAGTATTTTTCATCCGTGAGGACGGAAATTGCCGCAGCGCCGTTTTGCTCATAGGTTTCAGCAATCCGGAGAGGATCGAAATGCTTCACAAGCCGGCCGCGGGAAGGGGAGGCGCATTTCACTTCGGCAATAATTGCACAGTTTCTGTTATTTATAACCTTCCGGAAATCCCGGCAGGGTGAAAGAGCCGCAATGGTTTCCGACAGCTGCGAAATCGTAGTCCCTTTTTTAAGGCTGGCTACTTCTTCTTTTTTGGTTTCGATAATTTTGTCGAGAATCATTTTGTCCTCTGTTTCACTTCCCCGCCCCTGGCGGGCGGGGATTGAGGGGAGGGGGATTGTGCGAAATCTCCCTGGCTTCTGCCATTTTTTACCCTCTGTCTCTCCCATCGAAGGAGAGGAGATCAAGTGTTGCTCATCTCAATCAACGCCTGCAATTTTCGAACGGCTCTACCGCTGTCAATGCAGTCGACGGCCACTTTTACGCCTGTTTTGATGTCGGGTGCTTTTTCTCCGGCGACGATTGCCAGCGCGGCATTCATCAAAACAACATCCCGGCAGGCGCCCGGTTTACCGGAGAGAACGTCACGGGTGATTTGCGCGTTGGTGGACGGATCACCGCCGCGGATATCATCCAGAGAATAGGTTTGACCCGTAAAGTCCTTCGGATGAATATTATAGGTGCGGATGATGCCATCATTCAGCTCCGCCACGCGGGTTTCTCCCGTAATGGTGACTTCGTCCAACCCGTCGGAGCCATGCACGACAAAAGCCCGTTTCGTGCCCATGTTTTTCAAAACGTCAGCGAACATTTCGGTAAGTTTCGAATCGTAAACCCCCAGAAGCTGAGCGGTGGCGCCTGCCGGATTGGTGAGAGGCCCCAGCATGTTGAAAATCGTGCGAATGCCGATTTCGCGGCGGGGGCCGATGGCGTATTTCATCGCCCCGTGCAGCCTGGGTGCAAACAGAAAACCGATGCCGATCTGTTGAATGCATTCCTCGACGATTTCCTGGTCCACGCTGATATTAACGCCCAGCGCTTCCAGCACATCGGCGCTGCCGCATCCGCTGGAGACCGCCCGGTTGCCGTGCTTGGCGACAATGATACCTGCCGCCGCCACGACGAATGCCGTTGTTGTAGAAATATTGAATGTATTGAGCTTGTCGCCGCCCGTGCCGCAGGTGTCGACAATCGTGGTCGCGCAGGCATTCACGCGCGTGGCCTTCTGGCGCATGATGCGTGCTGCGCCGGTTACTTCCTCGACGGTTTCCCCTTTCATGCGCAGGGCGGTAATGAATGAGCCGATTTGAGCGGGCGTGGCCTCACCGCCCATGATTTCTTCCATAGCCGCCATCATTTCCGTTTCAGGCAGATCGACTTTTCGCACCGCCTTGTCAATGGCTTCCTTGATCATGATCCATGCTCCTTTCGACCGATATTTTTCAAAAAATTCCGTAAAATTCGTTTACCCTGCGGGGTCAGCACCGATTCGGGATGAAATTGTATGCCTTCCACCGGATACTCTTTATGCCGCAGTCCCATGATTTCGCCTTCTGCCGTCCGTGCGCTTATTTCCAGACAATCGGGAAGCGATTCAGGCCGCGCTAGTAAAGAGTGATACCGCCCGGCGGTAAAGGGATTCGGCAGCCCCGTAAAAATGGTTTTAGCGTCATGCTCCACAGGCGAAACCTTGCCGTGCATGATACGCGCAGCCCGGACAATTTCGCCTCCAAAGGCAAAAGCGATGGACTGGTGCCCCAGGCAAATACCCATGAGGGGAACGGTGGTATGAAATTCCCGTACGACATCGACTGTAATGCCCGCCTCTCTGGGTGAACAGGGTCCCGGCGAAAGAAATATCGCCTGCGGTTTCAGCTCATGGATTCCAGCAAGCGTGATTTTATCGTTGCGATAGACCCGGACATCCTCGCCCATCTGTCCCAGGTATTGAACAATATTGAATGTAAATGAATCGTAATTATCGATCATCAATAGCATAAGATGCTCCTACTTCCCGTTCTCCAGAACAAATCCGCCTGCCGCAAGACCTACGGCCTGCTGCATGCCGCGCGCTTTGTTGAGTGTCTCCTGGTGCTCCATTTCAGGCTGCGAATCATAGACGATACCGGCGCCGGCCTGAACATAAATCCGACCGTCTTTAAGCACCATGGTACGGATGGTAATGCACAAATCCATGTTGCCGCTGAAACTGAAATAACCCACCGCGCCGCCATAAGCGCCTCTCCGCAAGGGTTCCAGCTCATCAATGATTTGCATGGCGCGGACCTTGGGCGCGCCGGAAAGCGTTCCGGCCGGAAACGTCGCCGCCAGAACGTCAAAGGCATCTTTGCCTTTCGCCAGTTGAGCGCGCACATTGGAAACCAGATGCATGACGTGTGAATATTTTTCCACTACCATGTACTGATTGACCTGCACTGTGCCGGTTTCGGCGATGCGGCCCAGATCGTTTCTGCCCAGATCGACCAGCATCACGTGTTCGGCGCGTTCTTTTTCGTCCGAGAGCAGTTCATCGGCGAGCGCACGGTCTTCCTGTTCGGTTCTGCCGCGCCTGCGTGTGCCGGCGATGGGCCGCAATTCCACATCCGTTTGTTCCAGCCGCACCATGACTTCCGGCGAGGAGCCGATCATCGTCAAATCATCGAGCTTCAGGAAAAACAGATACGGCGAAGGGTTGACATAACGCAGCGCCCGGTAGAGATCGACGGGATCGGCGGCACAGGGTGTCGAAAAACGCTGGGACAGCACTACCTGGATGACGTCTCCCGCGGCAATATATTCTTTAGCCTTTTCCACGATGGTTTTGTACTGATCCGGTGCCATATTGGATTCAAATGACACGCCGCATACAGAGGGTGGGGACGCGGACATTACGGCGGGTGCGGAAAGTAATTCAATCATTTCATCAATCCGGGCACAGGCCGTCTTGTATGCGTCTTCGATTGAATCCGCGTCTTCCGTGTAAGCACAGGCCACAACTTTGATCGTGTGGCGGATGTTGTCAAAAATCACCAGTGAGTCGCTGATTACAAAGACGGATTCGTCCAGATTCAGGTCATCCGGGGGAGCGCCGGGAAGCTTTTCAAAATAGCGAACCATATCGTATCCCAGGTAACCCACGGCGCCGCCGAAGAAGCGGGGGAGGCCGGGCGTGGCAACGGGCTTATATCTCTGCAAGAGGTCCCGCATTGCTGCGAGAGGATCGCCTTTATGTTCCTTTTTGGAGATCGCTCCTTTCTCTTCAATAATCACCTCGGGACCGTGGACTTTGAAAATCACTCCCGCATCCGTCCCGATGAAAGAATAGCGCCCCCATTTTTCACCGCCTTCGACGCTTTCCAGCAGGTAGACGTGATCCTTGTGCCGCAGTTTCCTCAAGACGGAAACCGGCGTTTCGATGTCGGCCAGAATTTCGCGATAAACGGGGATCAGGTTTCCCCTTCCGGCAAAGGTTTCAAAATCAGAAAATTTGGGCGAATACATAATTTCTCCTTGATAAAACAAAAGGCCGTGAGTTTCGTCACGGCCTTTCGGTTAGTACAAACAAAAAAGCCGTGGAGTCCTGAGAGGGTCTCCACGGCTTTGACTTCTTTTCTAAAAGATCAGCGGCGGACGGTCCTCCCTGTGAGGCTCCACCACCACCAGTTATTCAACATTAATTTTTCAGTAAAACTTTTCATTCTTACCTGCATACAATAATTATTGGCGTTCCTATAGCAAGAGGATTCCATGATGTCAATATTTTTCTTTACCGTAAAGGGATGTACCGGATGAACAAACAGCCTCAGTAAATTTCATTGACACCGATTTTTTTCTCCTATAGTTACCGCCCATAGCTATTGAATTACACGGGAGATTCGATTGGAAGCAAACAGGGACAACAATCTGGCCGCTGCGGTATCCGTACTGATCGAGCACGCGCGGGAAATCATCGCCGGTTCCTTCAGGAATGTCGACAAGATTTTCAGTCTCACGGATAAGAAAAAGTATTCACCGGAAATCGCGGAACTGGCCGAAACCTTCGGGATGATGTCCGTAAAGGTGGAAGCGCGGGAATTTGCCTTGGAACAGACGATTGCCGAACTCCGTGAAAAAAAGGCGGATCTGGAAAACGTAAACCGGATCCGCACGCAACTGGCATCGATTTTTATCAGTGTTGTTCTGCTGATAACCTTTTATACGTTTGTTCTCGGATTTTTAAATTCCGGCTGGATAACCCGTCATGAATCTTTAAGCAGCATCAAGGTCTATATCTCCAGAGGACTGGAGATTATTACACTGCTGATCGTTATCCGAATGATCATCATGAGCCGGTTGCCTCTCAGAAACTTTGGAATAACGCTTGAGGGATGGAAACGATCTGTGGCCGAATCCCTGACTGTATCCGCCGTTGTAATCGGTTTTCTTTTTTTGTTCAAGATGGCCGCCCAAATATACTGGCCGGGCCTTTTCAAGGAAACTAAACTCGTTCAGTGGGGATATTTTGATTATACGTATATCGTTTATCTGGTTGTCGCGCCGCTTCAGGAATTCATCACGCGCGGCACCGTGCAGAGCACGCTGATGCGTCTTTTTACCGGCAGACGCAGCGGATTTCTTGCCATTGTGGTAACCTCATTTCTTTTTGGTTCTCTGCATGTGTATGCATCGATAAACCTTGCTGTTGTGGCACTGCTTACAAGCTGGCTATGGGGATGGATGTATAACCGGCAAAAAAATCTGATCGGCGTTAGTCTTTCCCACTTTCTGATCGGTGACATGGCCGGTCTGATGGGATACTGGAACTTTTTCTGATAATTAAGGATGAAATCGGGTCATGTTAAAATTAAAATGGGCGTCTGCCAGAGTGTTTTTCATCATGATGCTACTGGCAACTCTGATGACGGGAAATCTTTTAGGCTTTCTTCTCGGGCCTCTGTATTCGTGGTATTTCTTCAAAGACCTCAACTGTTTCAAGTATTATCACTATTCCTGGGCAATGATCATCTGCTACTGGCAGATGATTCGGGCCTGGCTGCGGGACCCGGGTTACCGGAAAATGTTTGCAATTCCTCTTACGGCGCCGCCCAGGATGGCGCCAGATCTGTCCCTGGCGCGGGTTCGCGCCGACTGGCCGAAAGATACGGGTGCCTGCAACGGATGTGCACAATGCTGCACCCGGCGGGCCTGCCCTCTCCTGGATCAGGAGACAAACCGCTGTCTGAGCTACGGGTCGTTTTACTGGCGATACTTCAATTGCGGGCGCTATCCGGAAAGAACTGAACAGATCGTGTATTACCGGTGCGAAAAATGGGAAATTCTGGACATGCCGGAAGCGTGACGGGGCGGCAAAGGCTTGCTCGATTCACATTATGGGTCCTTCCGGTTTGATGACTCTGCATCTTCCGCTTTCGATAATTCTCCGATCAAAGGTGTCTGTTCCCGCTCCTCCACCGGTTTCTGCGCGGGTTCTGTTCCGGCAGCATCGTCAGGCACCGCGTCAACGGGCTTTTGTTTTGCCGGTATTTCCGCATTTTCCAGATCCGCCGTCCACAGCGAATGGCGGTGCCTTGCGTAATCCAGTCGCACTTTTCCGGTGAAGATGCCGCGTACCATCGGCCAGTTGGGCCGAAGCGCGATGGCTGCCATGTGCGCCAGAAACGCCAGGAAAAACAGGATAAAGGAAATGTTGTGGACCCATGTGGCCCACAGCAGAACCGTATGCGACAGATCCGGTGCGTATATGTTTTTGTACGTTTTAACCAGACCGGACAAAATAAGCAGCAGAATGATGACGGCCATGCCGACATACGCCAGACGCTGTTCCGGCAGGTATTTGTGCATGGGTGGCTCCTTGCCCAGGCCGATGAAGCTTTTAACGACAATGATAGAGGCTTTAAGATCTCCTTGTTGCGGCAGCAAACCCTTTTCACCGGCAAAACCGTGATAGAAAATGTGAAACAGTCCTGCGAGAGTAAAGACAAACGCCGCCGCGTAGTGCAGATACAGCGAAGTGATGAAGTCCGCAGACCATCCCAGGCCGGGCATGGTGATGATATAGTAGCGCTTGGCGACCGGCAGTTCAAAAATACCGGTAAGCAGCAGGATAAGGCCGGAAAGGGCGATGGCCCAGTGTTCAAACAATTCCAGTTTGCTGTGGCGGACGATTCGATTCCGATCCGCGAGGATTTTTTCAGTCATTTTTCAATTCCTCCTTTGCAGCCTTGTCTTTGCGTTTTGAAAACCAGTTCAAGGTTCCGGCGGCAACAATCCCGAAAATCGGTGCTGCCAGCACCGCATTTCCCAGTGGATCAGTAGACGCCATGCGCCTTTTCACATCGGGTTTCATATCCGGCTGCCCCGGTTTCTTTTCCATGGCGGCATTGATCTTTTCGAAGGATACGGGAGATACGTAAAACGTGGAAGTGCCGCCATTTTCCTTCTTGCCGTAAATATGACCGTTCATGGCGCGGGCGCGTTCTTCCGCAAGCTTCTCGATTTCCTCTCGCGGTCCAATGAGCATTGCCTTGCGGGGACAGACCTCAACGCAGCCGGGGAGTTTGCCGTCTTTGAGCCGTTCGTTGCACAAATCGCATTTATACATGACACCGTTGCCCATGTAGCCGGGCAGCACATGAAGATAAAGTCCCACACCGGACTGGCGCTGCGGGATTTCCCACGGACATACATCCTTGCATTTGGCTCCACCGAAACATTTGTCCTGATCGATCACCACTGCGCCGTTTTTCTCCTTGTGATTGGCGGAAAACGGACAGATCGTTGCGCAGGCGGGACTGTCGCAATGCATGCAGCGGCGGGGCACGAAAATGTTTTTCCCGTCGATCAGCGCCTGGTGCACATAGATGAAATTATAGGGGGTCAGGCGATTGAAAACTTCTTTCTTCTTTGACCAGTCTTCGATGGTTTTGCGCGGCCAGGGTTCGGGGATGTTCTCGACAACGGGAGGAATCTTGTCTTTGTTGATGCCCTTGCAGGTTCCCACGCAGGCGGGGATTTTTCGGTCAGCGCATCCGTCGCAGAGGTTGAGGTCAATCAGGGTCGCCAGCTTCCCTTTGTCGTTCGCATGAGCGGATTTCGGCAGGCTCACGGCCGCCAGCGCGGCCGCTCCCGCGCTGATTTTTAAAAACGATCGGCGGTTCAGGTTAAAGGTTTTTGTTTTCATAGTGCTTCTCTCCTCCCGGCAATGATTATGACAGGTCAATATAACGGGTCAGAGCGGTTTTGAAATCCGCTTTCTCTTTCAAACGGCCCTCCGCGGAATCTTTCAGGCAGGATTCCATATGGGTAGAGATGATTGCCGCGCCGGTTTTTTTCATGGCGGAAGTAACGGCTGATACCTGCGTTAAAATATCCACGCAGGGAGCCCCCTCTTCAATCAGGCGCTGGAGACCCCGTACCTGACCTTCAATCCGTTTTAAACGGGCAAGAATTTTTTTCTTTTCGTTTTCCATTATTATACCCCTAGGGGGTATAGTAGCATCCGGAAGAATTTTGTCAAGTGGATTTTGAATGATCTATTTAACCCATCGAATTTCAGGGAGTTGCGCCATTTGAGGAGGCAGCGGGAGAATAAACTCGACGAACCCTTTAAACTGTTTTTCCTCGTACCAGGGCGATTGATACAGGAGCCATTTGACTCCCTGAATTTCAACCGTATAAGCATGCGATTTTTGGGTTTCCAGCAGTTCGGCAATCTTTTTTTGTGAATCTGCGGGATGGCAGTCCATCAGATTCCTGCCGATCAGATTCCTGCCGCCGCTGCGTTTGAAGATCTTTTCCGCGCAGTTATTCATGGAGATGATGATGCCGTTTGTATCGCAGACCGTGATACCGACCGGCAGTTCGTCAAACCAGTTTGGGTGCATGGTTTCATCCTTGTATACAGTAATGGTTTTTTATAACACATTATTGTCTTTGTTGCATTCGAAGGATCATCCGGCCGTTATGAATCGTTCGCGAATTGTTTGACTTGGGGCCTTATCTTTATTATAAGTTATCCACTAAGCCAACTGTTCAAAGGAGGCCCCATCATGAATGAAAGATCTCTTCCCGGGTACATTACGGTTCAAACCTTTCCCGAACTTCTCCACCGCAATGCCACAAAATATGGCGACCGGCGCGCCCAGTGGTGGAAAACCTCGGGCACGAACACGGATTCCCTCACCTATGCGCAGCTGGCGCAAACAGTGCGCGAGCTTTCGTCCGGCCTCATGCAGCTCGGGCTGGCCAAAGGCGACCGTGCCTGCATTATGGCGAACACACGGCCCGAATGGGTCTGGGCGGATTATGCCATTCTCTGTGGCGCCGCCATCACGGTTTGCATCTACCCCTCGGTATCGCCTGCCGAGATTCGGCACATCGTAAACGATTCAGGCGCCCGCTTTGTCTTTGTGGACAGCAAGGAAAACCTGGAGAAGATAAAAAGTGCCTGGAAAGAAATGCCTGCGCTGGAAAAAGTAATCTCCATCGGGGACTGGCATCTGTCCGGTGACGAACGGGTGGTCTCTCTGGAAGACCTAAAGGCCCTCGGCTGTACACTGCTGACGAAGACTCCAAACGCCTTCGACGAACGCTGGAAGTCGGTTCAGTTGGATGATCCCATGACCATCGTCTATACCTCGGGCACCACGGGTGTCCCCAAAGGAGCCATGCATACCCACCGCAGCGTCAATGCGGCCTGCCGGCGCGATCTGACTGTGTTTTCCGCCAGGCCCTTCACGGAAGAAGATGTCTTCCTGTCGTTTTTGCCCCTGTCCCATACCTACGAGCGCGAGTGCGGACATGGTTGCGCCATGCACTGCGCGGTGACCGTTGCCTACACGGATCCCAAATCGTTGGTCGACGACTTGCAGATTTTCCGCCCCACGGCTTTCGTATCCGTGCCCAGGCTCTATGAGCGCATTTACATGACCATGCAGTCCCGCACGGCAAGCTCACCTGTAAAAAAAGCTATCTTCGAGTACGCCATGAAGACCGGCCTGGAGCTGGTGGAATATCGTTCCGATGCCAACGGTTTCATCAACATGGCCGAAGGCGTCGATTTTACCGAGGGTGTTCCTCTGTCTCTCCGGATCAGATACAAGCTACTGGACAAGATTTTTTTCTCGAAGGTGCGCGCCATGATGGGCGGCCGTTTCCGGTTTGCCTTCTCCGCCGCCGGCAGCCTGCCTGCGGACCTGTGCAAAGTGTTTCTGGCGATGGGCATACGGATTTATGAAGGATACGGGTCCACAGAGACCTGCAATACCATTACCATCAACCGGGTGGACAAGATTCTTCCCGGATCGGTGGGGCCTGTGGCGCCGGGTGTCGAGGGCCGGATCGCCGAAGACGGCGAATGGCAGGTCAAGGGCGAAAATATCTTTGCTGGGTACTGGAATAATCTCGAAGCAACAAAGGAGGCCTTTACGCCGGACGGCTTTTTCAAAACCGGTGATATTGTGGTGATGGTCGCGGACGGCTTCCTGAAGATTGTCGATCGGAAGAAAGGATTGATGGTCCTCGACACGGGAAAGAACGTCCCGTCAGCCAAGATCGAGGCCAGATTCTCATTGTCGCCCTGGATCGAAGTGGTTATGCCTGTAGGCGACAACCGCAAATATGTTGGTGCTCTGGTGGTGCCGAACTATGACGCTTTCATCCGCTTCTTCGATGAGAAGGGTATCAGCTATGATAAGGGAAAACTGGTTTTTTCCGATGCGGACGGGATGCGCATCTGCACGCAGGTGGGACAGGACTTTGTCGACAGGCCCGAACTCAAAGACCTCATCGATGCCGATATCCGGAAGGTCAACACCGAGCTGGAGGAATACGAGTGCATCAAGAAATACGCCATCCTGAAACGCAAGCTGACTGTGGAACAGGGTGAGATGACCCCCACCCTGAAAGTAAAGCGCAACGAGGTCATCAAGCATTTCAAAGATGAGATCGAAGGCCTCTACGATTGAGCAGAAGGCGATCGGTACTGTTGAAATGCCTTTGGATGGTTTTTGTGTGGAAAGTGTAAAGGTGGTTTCTAGTAGCAGTCTATTTCCTGAATACATTTTTTAAGCAGAAGTTACCCTCAGGGAGTGCATTCCAGTGGATGCCGGGCTGTCCCTTCTTGTCATCTTTTCCATCAATGACTTGTCCAGGAATTCCAAAAAGGTCAATTCTCGAAAATGCGTTAGACAATTTATGTAAAATATAGTACTGTACTCAGCGGGATTATAGTATATAGTTACGGATATCGAGAAGATCAATTTCTTACAATCTTTTAATATATCAATAACTTAATCATATTGGAGAATTAGTTCATGGATCAATATCCGCAACATATGAGAATTTCAGAACTCAGTAAATATTCAAAAATTCCGGTAACGACCATCAGATTCTATATTCACCTGGGAATGCTGCCACCGCCGTTAAAAACCGCAAAAACAATGGCCTATTACACTCAAGTACACCTTGACAGGTTGTTAGAAATTCAAACGATGAAGGAAAAGAATTTCAGCCTCGCAACCATCAAAGATATTTTTGCGGATCATGATAGTACACGTCCCGTGTCTGAGGAAGACAACGGAGTATTAATGACAAGCACACGCGAAGAGATTTCAAAAGTTGCCGTGAATCTGTTTCGGGAAAAAGGGTACGATCGCGTTACCATTGCCGATATCGCCGCTGCTGCGAAGATTGGCAAAGGGACCTTCTATCAATATTTTCGGAACAAGGAAGAACTTTTTGCCGAATGTCTGGAGAGTATTTTTTATGATATCGGGAAAGATATTCCTGATCTGAATATGGAAACGGATGGTTTTCAGAGACTGCTTCTCCGCGACAGACATTTTAATAGCTACTCAGTCAATATTCTGGAAATGTTAAATCTTGCGCGATACGAAACTTTCATTAACCCCGGCCAGTTCGGGGAAAAGTGGGGTAAAGCGATTTCTAATTTTATCGAACCGATACGCAAAGATCTGGAACTGATCATTCAACAGAGGCAATCACCGCTCACCAACAGCACCCTTGTTGCCTATCTTTTTATGGGGGCTTTTGAGTATAGTTATTATTATGCATTAAATTATGGTACTGATCCGGGGAAGATAGCGGAAGCTTTCTGGGAATTATTCTTTGATTTTGTTCCGCCCCCGATAAAGAAGGAAGATATTTAAATGAAAGAAGAAGTCATGCAAATATCAGAGCTTGCCAGAATAACGGGGGTGCCCGCATCAACCATCCGTTATTACGTTCGCGAAGGCCTGATTCCGCAGCCAGTACGAACAGGCAAAACCCGGGCCTATTATTTACGGGATCATCTCAAGGCAATCGAATTGATTAAAAAGCGGCAGGCCACGGGAAAGAAACCGTTGCAGGTCATTCGCCTGGAAATTGAAAAAAAAATGGCGCAAAGAAACGTGGATAATAAAATATCCATTCCTCCGAGCCACAAAGATAAAATTATATCATCGGCAACCGAGCTTTTTTCAAATAAGGGTTATGCCGAAACGAGCATTGATGATATTGCAAGCCATGCAAGAATGAGCAAGGAGACCTTTTATGCGCATTTCCGGAATAAGGAAGAACTGTTCCTGGAGTGTGCGGACAAGGTCTTCCATGACATGTATCGAGAGGTCTGGCAAAAGATTCGCGACGAAAAAGATGTGAACAAACGTGCCTCCATACGTACCAGTGCTTTTTTTGCTTCTTATCCGAAATGGATTGTCATGATGAATCTCGTCAGAGGTCTTTCTGTCGGGAATCCGGCGTTTAAAGAGAAATTCAAGAAACTTTTAAAACAAATGATCGACCCCATTTCCAAAGAGTATGAAGTCTTCAACCGTGACGGACTTTATGCGAGAAACATTGACAGCGCGATGTACGGTTATTTTACGATGGGTATGGCCGAATATGGGGCATTATTGATTTCCAGGGGCTTATCAACGGAACAGGAAGTTATCGATTATATGAATCGGATTATTTCGCACGGCGTCTAGAGAAAGAATTTTTCTGCCTATCTGATTGCCGTTTCTCTGCTTCTTGATCGTCATGAATCCAGGAATCCAGCCACCCAATTTATTGCGAATCAAATTCGATATATAACCCTCAACATGCATAAATAATCCTCCCTTTTGTTTGTCTTTAGTAATAATATTATAAAACATACTGTAATGTACGGTATTTGAAGTTATATTTCTATGAATTAAGTAAATTCAATTATTTATAAAATAATTAACTAAAATAATATTCCTTGACATCGCCTTATAATGATAATATAGACTCCAATACCAAACGGTACTGTTTAATATATTTTTTAATAGGTAATGCAGTGGCCGAATAATAGGTCGATACGTTGTTACAAAAATATAGAAAAGCTTGATTTGCGCAAAAAACGAAAGGAGGGGTCGTTATGAAAATCAGTCTCAAGCAGCCGGTCATCGCGGGTGTTGTAGGGGGGGGTATGGGTTTCATCATCAGCGCTGTCGCTAATTATTACATCATTCCTATCCCAGGCGATATGGCAGGGCACGCCATCAATAATGGCATGAGCGGATTGTTTAGCGGTTTCATGGGCGGATTTCCGGGTGTGCTGGTCTACATGATTCAGGAAAAAAGACAAAAGCAAAGCAGGTTGTAAATCCGCGCTAATGGGTCGGATGGTCGCCTGATCCTATGATCGGAGAGGCGTCCCGATGCAAACAGAAGACCTGGATGGGATGTCCAGCCGGGCAAAGCTTATTTTGGATATCAGACAAATGTTAAAGGAGATGAAAAATTATCATGAGCAAAGGGAAAATCGCAATCATCGGTATCGGTGAGGTCCCTACTGGAAATTATCCGCAGCGGACACACTGGGATATTATCTATGATACCTGCATGGAGGCCATCCGGGATTCCGGCCTCCATAAGAATGATATCGAAGCAACAGCCATTGTCTCGCCGCAAGCCCAGCCTAATATTACAGCGGAGCTTTCGTTTGGAAAGTTGCCTGAAGAACTGGGATTGAAAGGGTGCCGGGACTCGGTTCTTTGCAACGCTGGCGGCGCTTCGACATCAAACTGCATCAGACTGGCCGAACACTGGATTACAACGGGCCTGGCGAAAGCCGTTCTTGTTCCCCATGTCACTATTCATTCAACAATTCCGCTGATGGATCAGATCAACTTTTTCGCCAAGGCGGGAATTGATCTGCAGTGGGAATATCCATTTGGCACAACCTACAATTTGATCATGGGGCTGGGCGCGAATCGTTACCTGCATGAATCCGGTTGTACACCGGAAGAGATGGCATCGGTTGTAACGGCGCTCAGAAGCTGGGCGTCCCGCGATCCCAATTCCATTTTATACAAGAAAGAAGTTCCTTCACCGCAAAAAGTGCTGGCCTCCGAGGTGCTGAATACGCCGCTGCATAAGCGGGAAAGCAATATTCTGGGAGATGGCGGCTGTGCCATGGTGATCGTTTCCGCTGATGATGCAAAAAAAATGAAGAGACCTGCTGCTTATAAACTTGGGGAATCGATGCGGTATACAAGCGCAACCTGCGTCCTGAGAGATTCTGAAGTGATGAAAGAGAACTGGCGCATTACAGCAAAGGAAGCAATGGAACAGGCCGGCATAACCAAGGAGGACATCAGTCTCTGGAACATCTATCTGGCATACCCGCTGGCCCATCCGATCATGGCCGAATGTCTGGGAGTCGCACCTCCCGGTCAGGCGGGTAAATACTTTCTGGAAGGCCGTATGTCTTTTGGCGGTGACATTCCCTGGTCTACCATCGGCGATGCACCGGGTCGCGGGCACACGGGCTCCGGCGTCAGCGCGGCCACTTACGTAGAAACGGCGCGGCAGCTTATGGGGAAGGCCGGTGAGCGGCAAGTTAAGGATTGTAAGTATGTTTATCAGGATACTTCCGGCGGATCGGGTTTTAACATCATCACCAGTATTTGGGGAAAGGAGATTTAATAATGGAATTCGATATGACAAAACCTGTGCCGGTGACGCAACCGTGGTCGGAGAAATTCTGGGAAGGGACCAAACAAGGCAAACTCCTGATTCAGGTTTGTAATGATTGTAAATCAAAAATTTTTTATCCGAGAAAATTCTGTCCGGAATGCTGGTCGGCTAATCTCGGCTGGATCGAGGCCTCCGGCAAGGCGAAGATTCACACATTCTCAACGGCTTACAGTATGGTTGAACCCAAATTCATGGACGAGCTTCCTTATACGATCGCCTATGTCGATCTGGAAGAGGGTATTCGCATGATGACCCGGATTGTCGACTGTAAACCGGAAGAGGTTCAATTCGATATGGCAGTTGAAGTTGTTTTCCATCAACGCGGGGATTTTTATCTGCCTTATTTCCGTCCTGCAGGCATGAAGTAGAGGAGATCGTTCATGGCTGACTATACAACCATCACTTATGAAATCAATGGACCGGTTTGTTCGATCACGATGAACCGACCGGACAAGTATAACGCGATCAACCGGGAAATGGCCGCGGAACTGCTGGATGCCTTCCGGAAGGTCAGGGATGAGGCCGGTGCCGCCGTTGTTGTGCTGGCGGGTGCAGGCAAAGCCTTTTGCACAGGCGGTGATCTGAGCGTCTTTCCGTCCCTGGCGGAACATCAGGCGGGGCTCAACTGGCTTGCGCATGACGGCTACGGCATCGGCAAAGCCATTGAGCTCTGCGAGAAAGTGGTCATTGCCAAAGTTACCGGACACTGCCTGGCGGGCGGTCTGGAGCTGGCGCTGATGTGCGACCTGATCTACGCCAAGGCGTCGGCGAAGTTCGGCACCACCGAGATCAACATGGGAATCCTGCCAGGATGGGGAGGAACCGTCCGCATTGCCCGGGCCATGCCCATCTATCGGGCAAGAGAAATCATCTACAGCGGCCGCAAGGATTTTCTGGCCAGCGATATGTATGAAATGGGCTTTCTCACCCGGGTGTTCCAGGATGAAGATTTCGAAGCAAAGTTCAATGAAGTCGTCGCGAATATCAGCTCGAAAAAAGTCATCGCTCTGAGAATGGGAAAGGAAGTCATGGGGCGATCGCTGGAGTGCGGCAGTCTGGATGCGGCGCTCGCGCTGGAACGCAATGCCATCCAGTGGCTCAACTACGCTCCGGATATTCAGGCCGTCATGGATCAGTTCAGGGCAAAGCCGGAAATGTTAGTGGATCAGCAGAAGAAGGCAAACGTTGCGTCTGATGCGAAGAAATAAAGGAGGAGTAAATGAATTTCAGTTTCACCGAAGAACAGATCTTGATCCAGCAGACCTTCAAAAGGTTCTGCGAGAAGGAGCTGCATTATGAATATGTGCGATGGATGGATGAAAATGTAGATTTTCCGCCGGACGAGCTCTGGCAGAAGTTTGTGGATCTGGGCATGTTTTCGGGATCTATCCCGGAAGAATACGGGGGACAGGGGCTGGGGATCATCGATAACATGATCGCCTATGAACAGATCTGCAAAGCCTCCATGTCCGTGGCACTGGCTGTCGGAACGACCACCGGTTTTGGCGCCCGCTTTGTTCATGAACTGGGAACAAAAGAACAAAAAGAAAATATTCTTCCGCTCATTGCCGAAGGCAAGTTTAAGGCCGCCATGGCTTTGACTGAACCGGGTGGCGGGACGGATATCCTGAGCGCGCTGTCTACGTTTGCCGAAGACAAAGGTGACCGCTGGATCATCAACGGTCAGAAAATTTTCATCACCGCTGCACACGTAGCGGACATGCTTTTTACGGTATGCAGGACCGAGAAAAATACAAAAAAAAGTCAATCCTGGACCACCATCATGGTGCCTCGTCTGGCCAAGGGCGTTACGATCCGTAAAATCGGAAAGATCAGTTGCCATCATTGTGAGAGCGTAGAGATATTTTATGAGGATGTGGAAGTTCCGAAGGAAAATACCATTGGTACGCGGGGAAACGCCTTCTACGAAATCATGACCGTCCTCAATCCGGAGCGGATCGGCGTGGCCATGATGGGTGTTGGAATCATGGAAGCCATCTATGAACAGTGCTTCAAGTATGTCCAGGAAAGAAATGCCTTTGGCGGGCCGATCAGCCGTTTCCAGATTCTCCAGAATTATCTGGCGGACATGTACATCAATATCGAAAACGCAAGAAACCTCACTTACAAAGCCGCATGGCTTTGTGAAAACGGGAAACCCTATCACCTGGAAGCGACGATGGCGAAACTGGTGGCGGCGGAAGGTGCGCGTCATGCGGCAACCTTCGGTTCGGAAATTTTCGGTGGCTATGGCATTTGCAATGAATATCCCGTGTCGATGTTTGTCAGGGATGCCTATCAGATCCAATTTTCTCCGATTTCCAATGAAATGAGCAGGAACATGCTGATGCAGTTCCAGGGATTGCCGAAGTCCTGGGCCTGACAAACATCTGATTAGAGGAAAGGTTTATGTATACATTAGGAGATATTCCACGCTGTGGCGCCGTCCTCTGGCCGGACAATACAGCCGTGGTTTTTGAGGGAAAGCGCTATACCTACAAGCAATTCAATGAACGGATCAATCGATTTTCAGATTACCTTGTTCAATCGGGATACAAAAAGGGCGACGGCATCGCCATAATGGCGGAAAACTGTTCCGGTTATCTCGAAGTCTATTTTGCTGCCGCAAAAATTGGCGTCCGCATCACGCCGATCAATGTGCGTCTGGGAGACGATGAGATTGTCTTTATCGTCAACGACAGCGAAACGACCCTGTTTATTGTTGGCGACGGTTATGAAGAAAAAGTTAAACACATGAAAGACCGGTTTAAAAACATCAGGAAATGGGTGACATTGGACAATGCCATTCCGGGCTTTGAGGATTATGAAAAGCTATTGGAGAAATCACCACCCGCAGAGCCTGATCCGGATCCATATAATGTCCAGGAAAATGACCTGGCTATTCTCATGTACACGGGCGGAACCACCGGACTGCCCAAGGGCGTGATGCTGTCGCACCGCAGCGCCGTGCTGGCAGGGGTCTCAGCAGCACTGGGCTCGGGGTTTACCGAAGAAGATTCCACCTGCTTTGTCCTGCCTATATTTCACGTGTCCTGGTGGCCGATCCTGGCGCTCCTGCTGGTTGGGGGAAAAGTATGCATCAACCGCAAGCCCAATCTGGATAACATCTTCAAGCTCATCCAGGATGAAAAATGTACACATATCAATTGCGTCCCGACGATCTATGGCTGGATGCTGGATTGGCCGACAGTCGATTCGTACGACCTGTCCAGCCTCCGGCTGATGGGTTATGCCGGGAGCCCCTTTCCCGTGGAAATCCTGAAAAAGTGCATTAAAAAATTCGGGAATAAATTCACTCAGGGCTACGGAGCCACGGAAACGGCCGGGGCCGGCATCTCGGCATTGAGTTGGCGGGATCATTTTCCGGAAGGCCCAAAATCCAAATATCTCGCCAGCGCCGGAAAGCCCATGCATATTGCACGGGTCAAAATTGTGGATGAAGACGACAGGACCCTCGGTCCCGGAGAGTACGGAGAGATCTGCGCAAAAGGCGAGCACATCATGCTGGGATACTGGAAGAATCCCAAACTGACGGCAGATGTTCTGAAAGGCGGTTGGTACCATACGGGCGACATGGGTTACATGGATGAAGAAGGCTACATCTTCATGACGGACCGGAAAGCCGACATGATCATTTCCGGAGGTGAGAATGTTTATCCCAAGGAAGTGGAAGACATCATTTATCAACATCCCACAGTAAAAGAATGCACGGTTGTTTCATCACCCGATGCCAAATGGGGTGAAGTGGTTCAGGCCGTGGTCGTGCTTCAGCCAGGCAAGCAAGTTACAGAGGAAGAAATCATCGAGCACTGCAAGAAAAGCCTGGCCGGCTACAAGTGTCCCAAGGCCGTGGCTTTCTGGAACGATATTCCCAAAACCGTTGTCGGGAAGATTGTAAAAAAAGACGTCAAGAAGAAGTTCTGGGAAGGCAAAGAAAGAATGATCAGTTAACCCATGTTCTGATGAAGGAGGACATATATGAACAATCAAAAGGCGGATAATTTCTTCAAAATCGATCCCGAACCCCACCTGATCGGAGATATGACACCGATCAATCATTTTCCCGGTGTGCAAATGTGGTGGAAAGCGATTGAGAATATCGGGAGGCCGCTGCTTTCCGGTGCGCCGGCAAAACTTTTGGCGCCAATGTATGAAGGACTGGAAGACTGGGAAATTCAGAAAAACGACGATCCCGATAGTCTGCTGCGGGCGATGGACAAATATGGTGTCGACGTGGCCTGTCTGCTGCCCGAGTCCATGATGGATACGACGCTGTATACCAGTCGATGGGTGTCCAACGGTGAAATGGCGAAAGTCGTGGAGAGCAATCCTGACCGTTTCATTTATCAGCCCAATGTTTCCCCGATCAAGCACAAGGGCGTGAAGAATACCATCTGGGAGATGGAATACTGGGTGAAAGAGCGCGGCGCAAAAATCTTCAAATTCTATCCACCCGAAGACACCTATATGAATGATCCGGAAATCTGGCCTTTCTATGAGAAGGCCCAGGATCTGGGCATCGTGCTGGATATACACACCGGCTTCTGCTGGGTTCCTCCAGGGAAAAGTAAATACGCTCTTCCTGTTCAGCTTGATGATGTTGCCCGTGATTTTCCCGGTTTGAAAATCAACGCCTTCCATATGGGCTATCCTTACTGCGACGATCTCAACATGGTGGCCATGGGGCATCCCAATGTTTATGTCTGCCTGAGCCTGCTGGTCCCCTGGGCTTTCACAGCGCCGCGAAAATTTGCCAGGATTCTGGGCGAGGCGATGCGCTGGGTTGGTCCCGATAAAATCATCTGGGGAACGGATTATGCCGGTTTCGGTGCGCAAGTCAAAGGCGCCGTCGAAGGGTTGAGGAATTTCCAGATACCGGAAGATATGCAGGATGGATACGGTTATCTGGCGATCACCGATGAAGATCGGGCAAAGATCTTTGGCGGTAACCTCGGCAGACTGCTGGGCATCGATACGGCGAAGCGGAGGATAAAAATATAGAAGACAAATTCAGTGAATTGGCAGCCGGCGCAGTACAACATCTTGTGCGCCGACTCTTAAACGTCTGTGAGGCAGGAAGTTTCCATATCAAGCATTAATCAAGACTTAAGAGGAGGGTTAAAGTTATGACGACGGAAGGGAAGAAGCAGTTCGAAAATATTTTTCAACCGATTAAAATTGGACCGCTGGAATTAAAAAATCGCATGGCACTGGCGCCCATGAATGAAATCATGTCCGGGGTGGCGGGCGAGGTGACCGAGCAGGAGATTGCCTATTATGCTGCACGCGCGAAAGGCGGCGTCGGGCTGGTCATCACCGGCGCGATTATGGGCACCCGCATGGGGTCTGAGTTTGTCTGGGGAAGGAATATGTATTGTTTTCACCCCGGTCACGTGCAGGGCCTTGGAATGCTCAATGAGCATATTCATTATTTTGGTGCAAAGTCAGCCGCCCAGATGACCGTTGGCTTTGGCCGGCAGGGTCACTCCTATGATCATACACATCTGGCGCCGGCGCCGACAGGCGGTCTACCCTATGAGCTTACATTTGATAAGTGCTACAAGTCGACATACGCGCCTCTGGAACTGTTCAAAGGGCTTGGCGGATATGCCAGATTAGGATTGCATGGGACGATGACGAGAGAAATGAGCATTGATGAAATCCGCCATGAGCAGTTGGAGTATGCCCAGAGCTGTCAATTGGCCGTTGCCGCAGGATTTGATGTCATCGAAATTCATGCCCCGCATGGATATCTCGAACACGAGTTTTTGTCGCCCCTGTCCAACAAAAGAACCGACATGTATGGCGGCGAGTGGCGCAACCGCAAACGTTTTCTTGTAGAAGTCGCCGAGCAGGTTCGGTATGCCTGTCCCGGTGTGCCGGTCGGATGCCGCATCAGTGCGGAAGAACACATGGAAGGCGGCTTGACGGAAGAGGAGATGATCGATCTGGCCCGCGATCTCGAAGCTGCCGGTCTGGATTATATAAGCCTTTCCGACGGAGGCGGTTATGAAGAGGCCGGACATTTGATCACCGACATGGACCGTTCCAAGCATATTCCGGAACATGGAAAAGCATTTAAGGCAGCTCTGAAAATCCCCGTGATGGTGTCTTCACAGCATGATCCGGTCAGGATCAACAGCAATATCGGAGAGGGCATGTATGATATTCAGGCCATGGGAAGACAGCTTTTCTGCGACCCCAATTACGTCAATAAACTCGAAGCGGGAAAAGCAAAAGAAATTAAGCGATGCGAGAGATGTAATCTCTGTATGCTGCGAACCACAAATTATCTGACTCCTATCTGTCCGCACAATCCTTTGTTAGGCCGAGAATATATCAGTGATGAATATCGAGTAGGTCCATGGCGACCGGATGAGCCGTTAATGCCTGAAGGCATGATGCGGGCGCCAATACCTGCCCTTGGTCACAGATGGTGGTGGAAAGAAATTCCTCTGATCGAGACAACCTGGCGCAAACTCCAGGGGCGTACGCCGCGGTAAATAATATATCAGCGCGAACGGGATTTCAAAACGATATGCAGCTGATCGTTTCAATCATATTCCTTCCAATGTCCCCCGCCGCTCTTTGAAGGTCTCCCTCCTGCAAAGGAGGGAGATACTCCCCTGCGGTTCGAATGAACATTGGAGACAACCTGTGCGTGAACGGCCGGGTGATGGAGACGTATTTTACTGAGGTGCCGTATTGATGAAGAGCTTTCTGCTATCAAAAGCGATCAGGGTTAACTCCATATTGTTTCTGACCGGAATGTTGTTGTTTACATTTCTGCTGTCAGGGTGTGTGAATACCATCACGGAGAAAATGATTCTTAAAAAGATGACGCGTGCGAATGCGGCCATCCTTCAGGATCCGGGGATTCATATTATTATGGCCGGGAACGGAAGTCCGGCGTTTGACGATCTCCGCAATCCGCAATGCGTGGCTGCTATAGCAGGAGGGAAGTTTCTTCTGTTCGACGCGGGAGACGGTTGTGCACGCACACTCGATTTCCTGAATCTGCCCGTCAACCAGATAAATGCCATATTCCTGACACACTATCATTCCGACCATGTGAACGGCCTTGGCCACCTGATCAGCCATACCTGGGTCAACTGGCGAACAACGCCGATCCATGTCTACGGTCCTCCGGGAGTCGAAACAGTTGTCAACGGATTTGCGGCATCCTCCAGAGAAGACATCCTCTTGCGATCAGATCCCAAAAGCCTCTTTCCGCACGATGCGGCCCTGGCAGTCGGCATTCCTCATCCGTTTACCTATCCCGAAGATGGAACACCGGTTGTCGTGTGGAACGAATCCGGTCTGGTCGTCAAAGCGTTCAGGAATAACCATGTCGATGTCAAGATATCGGTGGGATACCGGATTGAGTATAGAGGAAGGGTCGTGGTGATCAGTGGCGATACGGTCAAATGTCCTTATGTTGCCCAAAATGGAGCCGGCGCCGACATCCTCATCCACGAGGCGACGAACAAGCAGCTTGTTGAAAACGTAGCCCGTGTAGCCGAACGGAATCTCGGGAAACAGGGAGCTGTGATGGCAGCGAGATTCCGGGCCGTTATTCAACACCACAGCAGTCCCGTCGATGCTGCGGAGGTTGCGCGGGATGCGGGAGTTGCATCACTGGTGATTACCCACGTTATACCGGGCATACCGGATAATTTTATCATGAAGGGAATCTTCCTCACGGGTGTTTCGGACATCTATAAAGGTCCGATTGCTGTGACCAAAGACGGCGACCGGTTCTACCTGCCGCCGGTGAAATAAGTGCCAGGAAGGTTTGCTTCAGTAGCTTTTACAACGGTTGAACATGAGTTGAAATAAGGAAGTATGCAAATGATATTGAAAGGCAAGATCGCCCTGGTTACCGGCGCTTCACGTGGTCTGGGAAGATCGATTGCCCTGTCCCTGGGGCAAGCCGGAGCGGCGGTTGCCGTAACGGACCTTCTGATCGAGAATGTTGAAGACGATGCGGCGGCGATCCGTGAATACAGCATTCTTGCCGGCCACTTTTCTCAAACGGGCAAAGTGATGACTCTGAGAACATCCGTGGAGATTCAGGCGATGGGATCACCAAGCTGTGCCATGAAACTGGACGTGACAAACCGGGAAGAAGTGAAGAGTGTGGTACAGGCCGTAGAAGACAAGCTTGGGCCCATTGATATTCTGGTGAACAATGCAGCCGTCATGGACAACATGGGTAAATTTGAAGAACAAAAGCCTGAGCGCTGGAACCGCGATTTGCAGGTGAATCTGACAGGCGTTTACAACTGCATCAGCGCCGTCTGGCCTTCGATGATGAAAAGAAAAACCGGTCGGATCATCAATATCTCCTCCGTGGCCGGCCTCATGGGGGCGTGGCTTCAACCTTCCTATGGTGCGACAAAGGCGGGCATTGTCGGCCTGACCAGGTCCCTGGCGATTGAGGCCGGCCGCAATGGCGTTACCGTGAATGCGGTCTGTCCCGGGTTTATTGCCACGGAAGCCGTGCAGCTGCATGATCCCTCCATGATTGAACGGATCGAGAAAAGAACCGCTTTGAAAAGAATGGGCAGACCGGAAGAAGTGGCCGAGGTGGTTACGTTTCTGGCATCGGACAGGGCGTCCTATATTACAGGTGCCGTGATTCCGGTGACGGGTGGCATTGACCTTCTTACATTATAGAGCGGGTTATCGGTGAAATGTAAACAAATAATAAGGAAGAGAACGAATAGATGAAAGTGCAAATGGCGATATCGAAAGAACGTGAAGAAGAAAAATTCATAAAAGTTATCCGCGAGGGAAAAGGGGAGTTGTTTTCCGATCCCGACCCGGATCGGGCACGGGATTATTTCCGGCACAAATCCAGGAAAATGGTGAATAAAGTCATGCCGCTTACCAAAGCCGTCGAAATGTTTGTTCATGACGGGGATTATTTGGGGTTGAGCGGTTTCGGCGGTAATCGATCCCCGATTGCGGCCTGTCATGAGATTCTGCGACAGGGGCGCAAGAACATGGGATTTGCGGGACATACAACGACCCATGATTTTGAGGTGCTATGCGCCGGAGAAGTATTTGACCGTGTGGATGCGGGCTATATTGTCGGCCTGGAAGCCCGCGGCTTGTCTCCCTGCGCCCGGAGATACATGCAAAGCGGTAAAGTGAAAGTAACTGAATGGACAAATTACAGCCTTTCCGCCCGGCTCAAGGCGGCCGCCATGGGCGTTCCCTTTATTCCGGCACGCAATCTCATGGGGACGGACACCTTCGAATTCAGCGCCAGCAAAATCATTGAATGCCCGTATACCGGCAAGAAACTGTCCCTTCAACCGGCGCTGTATCCGGATGTAGCCATCATCCATGTCCATGAAGCAGACGTTTTCGGAAACAGCCGGATTCTGGGCATTATGAAATCCGATGACGACCTGGCGCGTGCCGCCAAAAGAGTGATTATCACCTGCGAACGTTTGATCTCCAGCGAAGATATCCGAAGACATCCCACGCAGACCTCCATCCCGTATTTTCTGGTGGACGCCGTCTGTGAAGTGCCCTACGGCAACTATCCATGCAATATGGTTTATGAGTACTTTTCCGATGAAGAACATCTGCAGGAATGGTTGAAGGTGGAAGAAGACCCTGCCGCTTTCAAAGAGTTCTTACAGAGGAATATCTACGACTGCAAAGATCACCACGAATACATCAGCAAGAACGGCGGGATGGACAAACTGCTCAAGCTCCGGACAGTTGAATACCTGCTGCACAAGGAGGCGGAAAAATGAGCACGGAATATAATTTCATGGAACTGATGATCTGTGTCGCAGCCCGGGAGCTGGAAGACGGTTCCACGCTGGCCGTGGGTACCGGTGCGCCCTGTGCCGCCGCCATGCTTGCCCAGAAGCTGAATTCGCCGAATCTTTCCGTTGTGTTTGAAGCAGGCGGCATTTGTCCCTTGCTTCCGGAGATGCCCATATCCGTGGGGGATTCACGCGCCGGCCACAAGGCGGTGATGGTGTCGACAATGGGCGCCGTGATGGAAACCTGTCAGCGGGGATATGTCGATTACACCTTTCTGGGCGGTGCCCAGATCGATATGTACGGCAACCTGAATTCAACATTTGTCGGAGGAACGCATGAAAAGCCGAAAGTGCGTTTTCCCGGAAGCGGTGGAGCCAATGACTTCGGCAGCTTCTGCTGGAAAATGATGGTGCTGACCGTGCAGGATGCCAGAAGATTTGTAGAGAAATGCGAATATATCACCACGCCGGGATGGCTTCAGGGCGGAAACAGCCGGTACGAGGCAGGACTTCCCGAAGGAACCGGCCCGTATAAAGTATTCACGAACATGGCAGTCATGGATTTTGAACCGGAAAGCAGGCGGATGCGCATCATTTCCATCAATCCCGGATATTCCGTAAAAGATGTTCAGGACAATTGCGGATTTGAATTGCTCACAGCGACAAAGATCACCGAAACGCAGCCGCCGACGGAAAAAGAGTTGAAAGTCCTCAGGGAAGAAGTTGATCCCCATCGTTATGTCATCGGAAGGTGATGCACCGGAGAGAATAGATGAAACTGCCAGAAGAAATGAATTTTCGAGGATGAACACAGGGAGGTCAGGCAAAGCGGCCGAAAGTTCAACGTAAGTAATCCTGTCTGTAGAGGAGATTTTTTATCCGTACATCCGTGTTTTTCCGGACGGAGGAAACACAGATTTACGGCGACGGTGGAGTGTTGTCTTCTGCTCAAAGCGCCCGTGATGAGGAAAGACACGATAATGATTAACATTATGAATGATGAGGAGGAAGAAATGAAGAGAGCTTTGGTGGTTTTGCTGTCACTGGGGCTGATTGCAGCCTTCAGCATGTCAGCGATGGCCGTTGATGTGAAATTCAGCGGCGAGTTTTATGCGGCCGGTCTGTATCTGGATCAGACCACGCTGGTGAAGAATACTGCCGGAACAAACTGGATGTATTATGTTCCCAAAACACCAACGATCAGCACATGGTTAAGTCCGCCCGTCGGGTACCGTGAAAACATGTCCACGGCATTTTATTACCAGAGGCTGCGCCTTAAAACGGATTTCATCGTGGCTCCGGGACTCGTTCTATCAACCCGTTGCGACGTGATGGAACGAGCCTGGGGGGCTGCCCGTTCGGCGCCCGGCACAACGCTGGATCTGGCATCCGCCGGGACTCCTGCGGAAAATGAAAACATTGCCTTCGACTGGGCATATGTATCGTTCATCTCTCCGATCGGTCTGTTTCAGGTCGGTTATCAGGAAGATCAGGCGTGGGGTACTGTTTTCGGCAATACCTCCCTTCCGGTGGCGAAGATCCTGTATGCGATACCTATCGGCAATCTTGTCCTTGGTCTGGGAACGGGGAAGAACACCGGTGGAGAAAACAGCATAACGGCCAAGAATCCCTCGATCAATGCGACGGACAGAGACAGCAGCTGGTATGATTTCTTCGGATCTTATAAGGGGAAGAATTGGGAAGCCGGTTCCCTTTTCAGATTTCAGAACGTGAGGAATTCCAGAGGGGCTCTCGATCCGGTACTGGGTTTAATGCCTCTGGGAAACAAAATGTGGCTTTTTACGTCACTGCCTTACTTCAAAGCGCAGTTCGGCCCCGTTTCGCTGCAGGGTGAAGTGGTCTATACCTACGGCCAGCTCCAGTGGGAAGACGATTCCCTCATGACGCGGCTTGCGTTCGGGATATTCGATCCCAATATTACGGTCAGTATCATGAACGCATGGCTGGACGGTACGGTTGACTTCGGTATGGCTTATGTTGGCGCTTCCATAGCCTATGTGGCCGGTGATGACCCCGGAACGGCGGGAAGGATGGAAGGAAACGGCAACGGTGGCGTCGACTGGAATCCGTGCCTGATCATGTTCAACAGCAACCTGAGTTACTGGACAGGCAACATAACGGGGTATACCACTTTCCCGAGTGCCCTCTCCGGCTCCAATATGACGGCCTCGCTGAACGGTCCGATGCAGAATGCCTGGTTCTTCCAGTTGAGAGGCGGCGTTCGCCCGATCGACAAACTGGATATCATGGCGAGCGTTTCTTTCGCCAATGCCGACAAGAAACCAACCCCGGCCTGGCAGTACAACGACTATGGCTGGGAAGCGGATTTAACGGCAACCTACAAGATCACCAACAATCTGTCTTATATGCTCGGAGCTGGTTACTTCTTCACGGGTAAATACTTCAGAGGTGACTTCGGCAACAATTTGGCCAATCCTTTTAACCCGATGGGCATGGAGCCGCAGCTTGCCAACGACTATCTGATCATCAACAAGCTGACCCTGACTTTCTAACCTCTAACCAGCCAGAGGGGCTGTCCCGTGAACGAGCAGTCCCGTAAGCACATTCCCGGAAGAAGGATCTTCCGGGAATGTGAAATACGACGCATGTATCCTTCGGTCATCCACAAGCGGCGTAAGTGTCAACCGACCGGGGGCGCTTCCTTGCATTGGCCCCGTGATGTTTCTATAATCATCCCGACTGTTCAAATTCCTGCCTCTTCATCGATCATTTCCAGCGCTTTCTGCATTTACTCCAAAGATTCCGGCTCCTGCATCATTTTGTGCCGGGACTCATGGTGACTCGAGAAGATAGAAAAATGCGGGAAGGATTGATAAGCGATGAAGAAACTCGCCTCTCCTTATGTATAAGATGTTCTTGACAGACAAGACCGGTCTTTTTTATATTCCATCATTACGAGTTAAAAAACCAGGCACGGGGTTTTTGAAGAACGTTTTAAAAAACAGATGGCGGTTACTCACGTTTGTGTGTACTGCAATGTGATTGAAGGAGTATGACAGTGAAGAAAATACTACTGATGGCGGCAGTGATCATGATCGTCGCGGTACATGAACCGGGTCTGGCTGAAAACATCACGGTAAGCGGAGGCATGAGATCCAAGATTAACCTGTCGATTAACAAAAAAGTGATCACTTTCCCGGGGATCCAGACTCTTTCGCTTAGTTTTGTCGCTCCGGAGATGTTCACATCTCCCACTTACCGGCAGGATATCCAGGGATTCGATCTGAAATTCATGCCCCCTCCCGCGGAACAGACGTCACAAGTTGACAGCCGGGGAAACCGTATAATTCGGGCAAGCTGGAAATCGCCCCCCGAGTCCATTGATATCAATATTTCCCTTGAAGCTTCCAACATTACTAGACTCGAGACGATCAATACATCCGCACCTTTCCCGCTGACCAGTATTCCGGCGGATATTGTATATTATCTCAAGGCAACCAGTCAGGTTCAGGCGGATGACGTTCGTGTCCGTAATCTGGCGGCGGAACTCGTCAAAGATGTTCAAACGGAATTTGCCGCTGTACAGCGGATCATCAGCTTTGTGGTCGATTACGTCCAATACACGGCTGTTCCGGAAAAACAGGATGCCGTCTATTCTCTCGCGT
The DNA here is from genome assembly GCA_963682015.1 of Smithellaceae bacterium. Taxonomy (GTDB): domain Bacteria; phylum Desulfobacterota; class Syntrophia; order Syntrophales; family Smithellaceae; genus UBA8904. Next base: position 2,770,677 of record OY820932.1, read on the forward strand.
CACGCAGGGGAAACTGCCAGAATTTCTCTCACCTGAGCGCAGCCCTGATGAGGGCCTCCGGCATTCCGGTGCGCATTGTCAACGGTATTACTTTGAACAAACCTGTGAGTATTGACAGGGAAGGATCGATGCTTACCTACAAGATGGGCAAAGGCCGCCACGCCTGGATCGAAGTCTGGTTTCCCGATCTTGGCTGGGTCCCTTTTGACCCCCAGCAGACGGCTATGTTTGTCCTGAACCGCTTTATCCGTATTGAAACGGGCGCGGACAGCAACGAAACCGTAAACGATGGTCGGGTGAGCTGGTCTCTGACGGGAGTCAGGCAGGGAGACCTCAAAGTACAGGAGGTGATTCATGAGGACTTCGCTGATGATGAAGTGGTTTTAAAGGGCAGGAAGGAGGCAACGGGGCCGAAGAGCTACCTGCTCTACCCGTTAATGAAGGCCGATGTAAAGAATCAGGAGGTCACTCTTCCGTTGCCGTCAGCCGCTCCTTCGCCGGCGACGAAGGCCGAAGTAAAAACAGCAGAGGCTGCTCCGCCTTTATCGAATCAGAATGAAGAAGGAATTTTCAGCAACATCAGACTTGCCATAAACAACGCATTGAAAACAACAGCAGAAGACTCATCCACCACGCCTTCCCGAATCGAGGAAATGACACGGATCGCCTTCAAAGCGGAAAAAGGGGCCGTTAAAGAAATCCCATTGCCCGAGGAAGGATTCATTACTCTGGGCAACCTTGAATTTCCCGCTGAAATCGACTTCGCCTTTCCGCCGGCTCCCGTTGTAATAAAAGGCAAAAACAACTTTGAAAAGACCAAAAGTTTTTTTGTGGAAACCGCGGAATTTGTGACCTCCCTGCGTACTCAGTACGCCCAGGCATTTGTTATCAAAAAACCTCTTAAACTCGAAAGCATAGGTCTCGCCCTGCATAAATTCGGAGGAGACGGTCATCTCTGGATCGACGTCTACCGGGATGACGGCAACGGTCAACCGGGCACGATCATAGCGACTAGCGATATGGTTGATCTTGATCACCTATCCGAAAAGCCGGGTTATCGATGGACGGATTTCTTCTTCGGCGGAAACAAACCCGTCCTGGCAACTGGAAAGTACTGGATTGCACTGGGATTCACGGGCAACCCCGTTGTGAACTGGTTTTATACCTATGGGAAATCCGTGGGGCCGACGGAGGGCACCCGTTACAGGGGGATCTATGACAAGAACTGGCGCGGCGCACTGAATTACGAATTCAACTATCGCGTGGCCGGTGTTTTTGTTAAATAGCTTTCCTGAAGGAATCGGGCCAGTGATGCTCAACCGTTAAAACTATCACAGTTTATACAACTGTTCCCTTCTAAAATGCGTAAGGGCCATTGCATTTTTAGTGCCTGCTTTTCGATCCGGTGTATTCTGTTTTTGTCGGATTTTATGTAAAAATAACTTGACTTGAACTTTACATTACTTTACATTTTCGCCAATCGAAAAAGCCCGACTTCGAATACCGCAAGGGTGAGATAGTCAGCCAGCGGGCCTCAGTTTCCCGTACAGATTCACAACCAGCACTTACCACCAGCAAGACGGCCGGGCTACCCGCGAAATATTCAAAACAAAATCACAGGAGGACCTATGAAGCGCTTAATTGTGGGTGTTTTGGTATTTGCGTTGACGGGGTTTTCAACATTTGTCCATGCGGCGCTGTATGACCGTGGCGGCGGACTCATCTATGACGACGTCCTGAAAGTTACCTGGCTTCAGGATGCAAACTATGCCATGACGTCGGGCTACAGCACAACCGGCGTGTTCGGGGGAATGACGGCCAGGGGCGGTCTCACCAATGCCGAGACCTGGGCTGCAAATCTGGTCTATGCCGGTTACACCGGCTGGCGGCTTCCCCAAGCCCTGCCCGTGAATGGGACGGCCTACAACTATCTGATGATGAATGACGGCTCCGCCGATAATGGATATAACATCAGCGCACCGGGCAGCGCCCATCCGGGCAGCAGGGCCAGCGAGCTGTCCTACATGTTTTATGTCAACCTCGGAAACAAGGGCTACCTGGATATCTCGGGTAATCCGCAGAGTGACTCCGGCTTAAAAAATACCGGATATTTTATCAACATCCAGAATGGCACGTACTGGATGGATACGGCGATGCCCCCCGATTCGATGCTGACGGGCTACTTCAACTTTACTTACGGCAACCAGTTCGTAAATAATACAGCACGCAAAAGCAGCTATGCCTGGGCTTTGCATGACGGAGATATCGGCGGCGCATCCACCCCTCTGCCCGGCGCCATGCTTCTTTTCGCTTCCGGCCTGACTTTCCTGATGGGACTGCGCAGAAGATTCCACAAAAAAGCATAAGGAGGCGTTATATGAAAAGAGCGGTTTTTATTGCTTCAATGACGATAGTCCTAGGGTTTTTCACCTCCTTAGCCAATGCAGCATTGTGGGATCGCGGGAACGGACTTATCTATGACGACGTCCTGAACATCACCTGGATGCAGGATGCGAGCTACTACACGACCCTGAAATATGGGGGCCTGGAAGGAGGCTCAGGGGGCACAGGCGGGCTCGCGGAAAATATCAACTGGTATGCGGCTAAAAACTGGGTGGACAATCTTGTCTACGCGGGATATTCGGGATGGCGTCTGCCCAGGACCCTGCCCCTTAACGGCGTCGAGTATACCGGCGTGCTCTATCCCGACTATAAGGGGCAGGCGGATGCGGGATGGAACATCAGCGCGCCGGGGACGCTGTATGCAGGCAGCACGGCCAGTGAGATGGCCTATATGTTCCACAACAATCTTGGAAACAATTCGTTCTACGACCAATGGGGATACTCCCGAAACGTGGGAGATTTCGGGCTCGTCAACAGCGGTCCCTTCATCAATATTATGGTCGGCACCCCGGTGCAGTATTTCGGGTACTGGTCTGAAAGCTACGATGGACGCAATCCGGGTGATCCGTGGGTCTATTATTTCGGTCTGGGCTATCAGCTCTCGCGAAATGAAAACGAACTCCACTATGTCTGGGCCGTGCACGACGGGGATATCGGTGCAACTACACCGATACCCACCGCCTTTTGGCTCCTTGGATCAGGCCTTCTGGGGCTGTTAGGAGTCAGGCGGAAGTTACAAAAGTAAGAGAGAACCTGCTGAAAGCCCGGGCAGCCTTCATGTCAATTTGAATGCTTCAGGAGACAGAGAGGAGCACATAAGATGTCTCTGTGCTGCTCATGGCCCGATGCCGGTTTGCGGGGTGGTTTCCCTGAATGTAACGTTGATTGTGGGATGTTCGGGAAAGCGTATGAAAAAAAGTAAACGATCCGTTTGATTCACGGATTCGAGAAAATGGCCTGCTGACGGAAAGGCGTTACTCCATCAGCAGGCCGTTGTTTTATTGCTTATTTGGCACTCATGGCTTTGTTGAGAGCCTCCACACCTTTTTTCGAAGCAATGACGGACGCGGTCAGACTCTCCCGGGTCAGCTCCGGATTATGCCAGCCGTCGCTGTTTTCGGCTGTCCACCATTCCCATAAAACGTGCGCTTCTTCGTGTCTTTCCCGGGCTTCGTTATCGGGAGTTGGGGTCGAAGGGAGTCGGGGGCAAATCTTTAAAATGGATATTTCAATTTGTTGTATACTTTCAGCTTCGTAATCTCAAAGTTACAAGGCCGGAATGACGGTGGGAAAGATTACGACACTCATATTTTTATTGGACAGTTAATAAAGATGGTTCTGATTTTTATGGCCGTTCTAATCCCTGCCGAATCCTTTATTGATGATTGCTCAACGCCTTTTTTTCATCCGCATAAAATAGTGTAAATGAAGCCGTGACTGTTTTCTGCTTGTCGAGTGTGCGAGGATTGAATAATTGCTGAACTCTGCGAAGACATATGATACAGGGGCGATAGTAAATTACGTGCGATCAATGGAATGAAAGGAATTTCGATATGGGTGATTCGCAATCTGATGTGCGTATGAAAATTATTGCCGCGGCTCAAAAAGTTATCGCCCAGTACGGTGTTGCCAATACCACATTGAAGCTTATTGCCGACACCGCGGGCATCAGCAAAGGTTCTCTGTATTATTATTTCAAAACCAAGGATTCGATCCTTTACAGTGTTGTCGATGAAGATTTCCGCATCTCCAGAAGAGTTATGCAGCAGTATCGAGCCGGACAGTTGAATAAGCGCCAGTTGAAGGAAGCGATTATCGGCGGCATTCATGAGCGTCTTCAGAAAAAAAGTGAAAACAGATTACATCTCTATCTGGCTCACGAGGCGATGATCGGTAATGAGGAATTGATGGCCAGTTACAAGGCAAAATATGCAGACTGGGTAAACGATATTTCCGAAGGTTTTTCCATCGCTTTCGATGTTCCCAATTCGTCGTGGACCCGGCTGCTCGCGTTTTTTTTCATCTGTGCGATGGATGGATGGTGTCTGCAGGATCTTCTGGATATCAGTACCGTAAAGAAGAAAGATGCCCTTAATATCATGACGTCCATCTGGAGTGACGAGAAAAAAGGGAAAATCATGAAAAGTCTGATGGAACTAAAATAGCCATCAACCCCGATATTATCTAACTATCACTAGCACTTCGGCTTCATACCCTCTGCTGCTTATCTACATTTTTCTTGACAGGATATTCCAGACATGGTTTATGGCTCGCAAAAGTCGGCCGGCCGGCCGACTTTTTACGGAACTGTAATTAAGCCGGCTGGCCGGCTTAAAATAAAACCTGGAGTAAAATCATGAGTATTATGGACTGGTCGGGCAATTACAAAAAGAAATGTGTTACGGCTGAAGAGGCGGCGGCCGTGATCCAATCAGGGGATAAGATTATTCTGGTCCCCGTCAACAGCATGCCGATCAATATTCTGACGGCTCTTGCCGCGCGTAAGGATGAGCTTCACAAGGTGAAGATCGCCAGTAACCTGATGACTTACCCGTTTGATTTTGTGCGGGGAGATTATGCCGGTCACATTACCTATTACAGCGGATACTTCGGGCCACTGGAAAGAATGTTTCATTCCCAGGGAAACGTGGTTCCCTTTCCGATGCATCTTTCCAGAAGCTCCATCGCCCTGGACCGCGCGGGTTATTCGGACGTCGCTTTGCTTGAAGTGACGCCGCCGGATCGTCACGGTTATATGAATCTGGGGCCGTGCGGCGCCGTCTACGGGCGATACGCCATTAACAAGTGCAGGAAAGTCATTGTCCAGGTCAATCATAAGACCCCCTGGATTCATGGCATCGACAATCTGGTTCATGTCGATGAAGTAGATTATATTGTGGAAGCCGACCACGATCTTGTCCCCGTGCCGGAAATCACCATTACCGATGTCGAGAAAAAAATAGGGGAAAACATAGCCGAACTTATTCCGGACGGCGCCACGATTCAACTGGGCATCGGCGGTATTCCCAACGCGGTGGCCTATTTCCTTCATGGTAAAAAAGATCTTGGCGTGCACGCGGAAATCATCAGCGACGCTGTGGCGGAGCTTGCTGAACTGGGCGTGATCACGGGAAGAAAAAAGACGCTCTACCCGGGCAAGATCGTCGTGGGCGGACTTATCATCGGGACCAAGCGGCTGCTCGACTTTGTGGACAACAATCCGGCCGTCATGACCATGCCGATCGCCCGGGCGAATCACCTTGATATCATCCGGCAGAATGATATCATGTGCTCTATCAATGCGGGTCTTACGGTTGACCTTACCGGTCAGGTGGCCTCCGAAACCATCGGCCATACTCCATACAGCGCCACCGGCGGCCAGCTGGATTTTGTCCGGGGCGCCGCCGAATCCAGGGGCGGCAAGTCTTTCATCGCCCTCAAATCAACTTCAACGAAAAAGGATGGAACTCTTACATCCAGAATCGTCTTGAACCTGACACCCGGGACGGTAGTGACCACGCCGCGATCCGACGTCATGTATATCGTTACGGAGTATGGGGTTGCGGACCTTTATCTGAAATCGGTGCCCGAGCGCGTTAAGGCGATGATCTCCATCGCTCATCCTGATTTCCGGGAGGAACTGGAAAGACAGGCGTATGAAGCAAAGCTTCTGATTCCCGCCTGCAATCCCGAGAACCTTTAAGCGGAAAGCGAACGTAACAGCAAAAGTGAACAAAGCAGAAAGGAAAGAGAGATGAATCGTTTGTTGCAGCCCAAGAAATACAGGAGCGTGATGTCTGATGAAGGGTCGAAAGCCATCATGGAAAAAACCATTGAATTTTTTGAAACCCGGATGGGTAAAACCCGGCTGACCGAGGACTACTGGAGCCGCATCTGGTACCGGGAGTTCATTGATTTTATAAAAAAAGAACAGATTTTCTACAAGCTTCTCACGCCGAAAAAATACGCGGATTATCCGGATTGCCGTTGGGATACGGCCAGAAACAGCGAATTCAGCGAATTGCTGGCCTTTTATGGGTTTGGCTACTGGTACTGCTTCCAGGTGACCATCCTTGGCCTCGGCCCCATCTGGATGAGCGGCAATGAACCAGCAAAAAAGAAGGCGGCGGCGCTGCTCAAGGAAGGCGCCATCTTCGCCTTCGGCCTTTCCGAGCGCGCTCACGGAGCGGACATCTACTCCACAGAGACGAGCCTGACTCCCGACCCCAAGGGCGGCTGGCTGGCCAGTGGAGAAAAGTATTACATCGGCAACGGCAACGAGGCGGAAATGGTCTCCACGCTGGGCAGGGTTCGGGACGGCTCTGACGATTATTGCTTCTTTGTTACCAACTTCCGCAATAAGGCCTTTGAACTGAAGCGCAACGTCATCTCCCATCAGCAATATGTGGCCCAGTTTGCCCTGAATGACTATCCCGTCCGGGACGAAGACATTCTCAGCCGGGGGCCTTCGGCCTGGGACGCGGCCCTGAACACGGTCAACATCGGCAAGTTCAATATCGGCCCTGCCTCCATCGGGGCCTGCCAGCATGCTTTTTATGAAGCCCTCAACCATGCTGCCAATCGCATCCTCTATGGTCTGCGCGTTACGGACATGCCTCATGTCAAGGGCAACTTTATGGAGGCGTGGCTGCGCCTCATCGGCATGAAGCTCTACCAGCGCCGGGCCACGGATTATTTCCGCAATGCAACGGCTGACGACCGTCGCTATCTTCTCTTCAACCCCACAAGCAAGATGAAAGTTACCACCCAGTCTGAAGAGGTTATTGCCATGCTGTGGGATGTCATCGCGGCCAAGGGATTTGAGCGCGATACCTATTTCTCCACGGCCGCCTGCGACATCACGGGACCGTCCAAGCTCGAAGGAACCGTCCATGTCAATGTCCAGCTGATCCGGAAGTTCATCAAAAATTACTTCTTCAACCCCAGGGACTATGCGCCTGTGGGGTCCATACTCGGCCATAACGATGATCTCTTCATTTTCGACCAGGGGTCCGCCAGCGGCCTGGGCAAGGTTCAGTTCCAGGATTACCGCCCTGTTTTCGATGAATTTAAGGAACTGCCCAACGTGGCTGTGTTTATTCAGCAGATCGTTCTTTTCCGGGAAATGCTGGAAAAAGCGTTTCCGGACAAGGTGCAGGAAATGGATCCGTCCTTCTCCCTGACGGTGGGCGAGATGTTCTCCATTGTCGTTTACGGCCAACTGATTCTGGAACAGGCGAAAATCGACCAGCTCGACAGGGACGTGATCAACCAGATCTTTGACTTTATGGTTCGCGACTTTGCCTCGTTCGGGCTGCAAATCTATGGAAAGCCGACCACCAACACGGCACAGCGCGGTTACTGCAAAGAGATCATGCTGCTCATGGCGGTTCCCGATGACGCCCAGTACGAGAAGATATGGAAGGACTACGTGATCGCTCTGAACGGCGAGTATGAGATGACGGACCGCAAGGCATAGTGTTTTCCTGAGGGGTGCCCTAAAATATTAAGTCTCCCTGATGTGGACAATATTTGCAGTGAGCGATCGGGTCACCGGAGAATATGAAATGGTATATTAGGTATACAAACTCCGGCGCGAAAATGATCAGCAAGTAAGAGACATGACCACAAACCTGGAATTTCCTGGGTGCCCCGTGTGTTATTTCTTGCTCAGCGCCTTCCTGTAGCTCTGCATCCTTGCGCGCATTTCCGGGCTCAATGGCTTGACCAGCTCCGCATTATATGAACCGGTCGGCATAGGCTTGACGGTGGGGTCCTTTGTCGGATTGCTTTTCGTCGTGAAATCCCAGGCTCCCACAATCTGCATGGCGGCTATGGCGTATTTGCGCGATGTCGCGGCGGGCGTTCCATCCATCACCGCCGGATCGATGTCGGTGGTCACGATGGAAATTGTGTCGTCGCTGTTGAGATAAATTTCAAAAGTCCGGAGCTGCTGCGGGAAATCCCGAAGCGACGGTGTTTCCACCTGCCAGAATCCTTTTTCAGGAGCAGCTGGATCAGGCGATATAAAGGCTTTTACCGTATTGAAATGACGATGTCCAGAAACCCACAGAATCAGGTCCGGGTGGCTGTGCAGTTCCGCAAGCAGGCCTGGCAGGGTGACCGCATTTTGAGGATTGACCCACCAGCCCATTTCGGAATTAGGCGCCGTCGGTTCAACGTCGATCGGAATATGCGCGGCGATGATCATGAGCTGGCCTGCGGCGTCGCCTTCCGCCAGTTCTTTTTTCAGCCAGGCCCAGCGGACCTGATCCAGAAAACCGTGCCCGTGGATATCGGCCGAACCGTCATCTTCATTCTGCGTATCGTCAAGCACAATCACTTTGATCGGAATCGCTGACCCGGGCACGAAACTATAGCAGGCAAAACCTTTTGGCGCGCCGGGATCGACAAGGTTGAAACCGTGGCCCGCGGGCCGGGAAGATGTTTTAAAAAATTCGCCGATCCATTCCGTTCGCGAAAGTGACCGGCGATCGGAATCGGCGGCAACCTTCGGGGGGCTCTTGAAATCTCCGACGGGACCGGCATATCGGATGTCACCATAAGGCGTCGAGCCGTCGAGCACACCCATGTAGTAATCGCGACTGCCGATTTTTCCAGGGTTTGTGAGAACGTCTCCCGCTGCAAAGACTTCATCGGTGATGTAGGATTGCCGCAGATCCTTGCGCAAGCTGTAGTCTACGGGAATGGAGCCCATCCAGAAATGATCGTGGTTGCCGAGCGTTTGGTACCAGGGGATCGTCTGATCCAGCCCCGCCGCTTTGTAGGGTTTCTGATATTCAATAGTCCTTGCTCCTATGTGTGCGCCCGAGCTTGGGGTGATGATCTTGCCGTCCAGAACGTCGATATACCAGCGCGTTTCGTTGTATTGCGTGGTGTTGCAGGTGTCGCCCAGGGAAAGGCCGAAGTCGATGGGGTTCTTCCTGTGGAGCGCATTCACCGTCTGCACAGCGGCATCAAGCACATGCGTGGTGTACAGCATAATCCCCGAATAGAGCGAGGCCCCCACCGGCAGGGTGGGATGCAGACGCTGAAGATAGAGCAGTTGATTGGGGGATTCCTTGTCGGTGATATGGATATCGGAGATGGTAAAGAAGTTGAGCAGTTTTGTTTTTTTGACCGCGGCGGAACCGCTATATGCTGCCGGCATGATATCCAACCGCTTGTCGTAAGGAAGGCCCGGACCATATGTCCAGTTGCCATAACCGTATTGACTGTATCTGGAAATCTCCCAGAGATTGATCGCCGTCGCGGGCTTTGCGCCCGGCGCGACCGTTCTTTGAACCGTCGTCTGCACATCCGTCATAATCGGATAGCCTTTGGGATGATTCTGATTTCTGACCGGGCAGGTTGAACATCCGGATATGGAGAGCATCAGCAGGATCACCAAAATAAATAAGCAGAACTTTTTGTCTTTTAAAAATGGTTTCATCAAACGACTCCTTTACAGCCCCAGGTATTTGTTCACCCGGTTTTGGGCATTGGCGCGAATGTTAAAATAGTAAAAAGGATAATCAAAGCTGTGGTAAACGCCCCGCGGAAATGCATGCTGCGTCAAAGTGTATAATCCGTCCTTATCGGCCGTCGAGCAGATCAACACACCGTTGGCAATATCGACCCGGGCATCGGCATACTGCGGCACCGGTGAAAAGACGAGTGTCACCGGGTCGGGCATGATCGAGCCCAGCCCCTCGGCCTTGGCGGCAATGGTCTCTGTCCGCGTCCAGGTGATGGGATTGATCACCAGTCCTACCAGCCCCGACAGCACGGGATTGTCCACCGGATTGGCATCCGGGGCCTGCGTGTTGTAGGAAATGATCACGCCCGTGTCATCAGGCCCTTCGGCAAATTTCAAATGCGGGTTCGCGGCAATGATCTTTGCCGTCACGGGATAACCGATCACATACGCGGCAATCATTCGTTGATACACTTCATGGTGGTCCTTCAAGTATCCGGTTAAAAGGTTAATCAACACATTGGATCCCTGTGAATGGCCGGCTAAAAGAAACGGACGCCCCCGGTTGAAATGCCTGATATAGTAGTCGAAGGCGGCAATCGCATCCAGCGTCGGGATGCCGGCAATCAGAGCGTCGTGCTCCGGCAGTGGCAGCGACAGGGCATAGACGGCGTCCGCCTGCCGGTAATAAGGTGCGTAAATATTGGCAACGGTTTCAAAAGCGGTCGCCGATCGCGCAAAGGCGGAGGCCGAACCCGCCAGCATGGACGGGTTGTCGATCGGGCAGATATACGGGTCGTTGGCGCCCCGCTGCCAGGCCGTGGGATACAGGTAGAAAACATCAACCGTCTTGATCGTGGCCGGAATATTCAACCAGTGCGCAGCCTGTGAGTAATCCGTGGCCACAGCCACAGGCGCTGGAGGCGCATTGCCCCCGCCGCATGCCGCAAGTGCAATGCTTACCGAGAATGCAATAATGAATAATTGTACTTTCGTGATAAACATTTTACTTCTTTCACGATGTCGCTTCAGCCATCTGGCAGGACCGGAGTAATGTCAACATTACCATATCGGCATTGTCTGAAAAATCTTGATTTCGAAGGGGACGTTCGTAAAAAAAGTGAAACACCTCGTGGGAGGCCGTGTGAAAATCTGCAAAAAAGAGTGTATATCGAGCAGGTATGCTTTCATTCCTCTGAAGCCACTCTTAAAAGTTCAGCGAAAACAGTTTGAGTGCTTTGCCATCCAACGAGTCCGTGATGATTTCCGCATCTTCGCGGCCATTTAAGTCGCCGACTTCCTCGTCAATCATTTTCAGCGCCCTTTGCATTTGCTCGATGTATTCACCGGCAGAGATCATCTCGCTGTATGTCCGCGTAAAGGTGTAGATGCATACATCTTCCACCTGGGCCCGCTTTGCAATGTCTATGGCGTTTTCCAGCATCTCCCTGACCATTTTTGCCGTCCGCACCGTGCGGACCGGCAAAAAATCCCACAATGCCACCGCGTTGCAGAACTCGGTTGTCGGCCGATAGCTGAACAGGGATATGGCCGTATTATAGATGATGCCCTTGTGCATCGTTAACTTGACAACCAGTTCATCCTGCTTCGGCAGGGGTAATTCGCTGCGGCGATAGCCGATTTGCCATTGCACATCCGTCGATTCCTGTTGAAAAATATCAGCGGCGGCATGCAGGGGTTTGTCTTGATTTACCAGAAGTTCCGGATCGCCCTCCAGCATCGTTTTCAATACCGCAGCGATTTTCAGCAGGAAAGATGAGCGGGTTCTGGAAGAAGACATGGACATCCCTTTTTCGAAAAGGTGTTTTGCCTGGTCCAGTGCCTGATAAACAGTCCGTTGAAGCTTTTTGAACTCTTTAACATGGGTGCGGATCTCCGGACAAGTCCGCATGTACCGGACGGTGGACATGGCCTGAGCCATATAGACGATGGCGTGTTCACAGTAGAAATCTTCCGTGTGGAAATCGCAATGCTCCCGGATGTTGTCTGCTTCCTGAAGGGCCTGGCGAAAAACAGCGTCCGCCGTTCGGAGAGAAGGCGTATCCAGTGCGATATTCCTCAGCACCATCATGCGTAATGTACGCGCAATCAGATCTTTCGGGTTGATGGACAAAACAATGCGGAGAATTTCCGCCGCTTCCGAACATCGCTTGCGATAGTAAAGCGTTTTGGCGATCTCCACTCCCAGCAGAGAATTATGGGGATATTTAAAGAAGGTGGCAATCGCATTTTCGCCGCTGATTCTGGAGGATTCCGGTTTTACGTCTTCCATCGGCCAGAGAAGCTGGTTTAGTTTTTCAATGGAAGCGGGAGAATTTTGCAGAGTTTCATCATGGAGCAGATCCGAGACGAAATCGAAATAGTGGGTAGTCCAGATCGATGTGATCCACCAGATCGGGAGGGATTCTCCGTTAAACAATCGGGCTTCTTCAGGCTTTGTGCACAAAATGACATGGATATCATTGATGAGAATGCCATGGCGCGCAAAATCGGACACGCGAATCATGGGGTCCCCCGGCAGGCTGGCATTCAAAAGAGACAACAGATGATTGTCGAGAACCCCGTATTCTCCGGCTGTAATGGCGATCGATAGAAATCTGTTCTTGCTGTAATATTTGGAAAGCGGCCAGCGTATGGCAATCTGATGCGCCAGAGCAACCGCGCTTCTCAGAGATTGAAGGTAATGAACCAGATTGCCTCCCTCTCTTTCCTTCGGGAAATCGATATACAATGTTGTAATGTCGTAAGCTTTGACTTTGCCCCATTTGCCGTAAAGAAAATGGCCGATGGCCTCGCTGATGTAGCTTTTAATCGCTTTTTTCAACCATCCGATGATTTCATGATCGATAACTTCACCGCGGCTGGTCAAAGCAAAACCGATCCGAACCCCTTCCGTATAATCGCCGTTTTTCTGAAAGCCGGTATTTTCAGGAAATAATTTCACCAGTGATTCAAAGTTCCATGTCCGGGAGATTTCCGGCCGTTCATGCCCCAGCCAGAAAGCGATACTTCTCAGAACGTTTATTTTGTATTCCGTATCCAGAGGTTCTTTCTTCAACCGGATGAGCATGGAATGAGTAATCTGAGGCAGCTCGATCCGGTTTGCTGTCAGAATGGTATTTATCCTGTTGCACAGGGCGCGCAAAGACAAATTGAGGCGAAGCGTTTCTTCCTTATTTTTCAGGAACTCCTCAAAATTGGTGTCACCAGGCATTGTAAAGATCACCCTGTTGTCTGTATGGGAGCGGATGAACTGTTCGAGATTTTCGATATCCGGTGTTTCGATGATGCCGTTTCGTACGGCAAAGTCGACAAATGAATCAATGATCGATGAATTTTCGGTATTCTGATGAAATACCGTGAAACATTCTGCTGTTGGAAATACTGCCAAAATAGCGGCAATGGCCTTCTCGTTTTGTTTCATTTTTATAATCCTGAATTAATTTGATAATTTATGGTTAGTTTAAAAAATTTCCAGCCTTAAAGTCGTCTTGCGGTTTGTATTAATAACGTTTTACTGGTTTACCAATAATTCAATATTTGCTGTAAACCACTCTATCAAATTGACTGTCTATCTGCCAGCGATTATAAGGTCTAACTCAATAAGATTTTGCGGCGACTGATTAAGGAAAATTTATAAGTTCAACCGTCTCAAGTGGCCTTTTTAATGAATGTTGGTTTCCCGGAAGGGCCTGAAGATTCACCACTTAACAGTTTGGAAGGAGATAACATGGATCCGAACACCGTTTATGATTACCCGAACAACCTGGTCGATTTATTCGAGGAAAGTGCCAAAAAGTTTCCGGATATTCGATTTCTGGGCACCAAGAATCCGGAATCCGGAAAATATGAATGGCTGACGCGCAGGCAGATTGCCGAGAGAGTCAGTAATCTCCGCGGCGCGCTTTCAAAACTGGGTTTAACCAAAGGCGACAAAGCCGGTATCATCATCAACAATTGCGTGGAATGGTTTGTCTGCGAACAGGCTGTCCACGGACTGGGTGCGGCTTTCGTTCCCATGTACCTGCAGGAACTGCCCAAAACGTGGAAATACATCATCACCGATGCGGCGATAAAATTCCTGTTTGTTCGCGACGAATCCGTTTTTGAAAAAGTCAAAAACCTCAAAGAGGAAATCAGCACGCTCCAGGACATCTTTGTCGTTTACGGCAATCGGGAAAACAGCCTTCCCGCCCTGGAAGAAATGGGAAAGAAGAACCCTGCTCCTTCCATCAAGCCGCACTGGTCGGACATGGCGCACATCATCTTCACCTCCGGTACAACGGGCGATCCCAAAGGCGCCATGATCTCTCACGGCAATGCCACCTGGGCGGCCCGTTCCAGCATTGAGACGTTTGATCTTGACGAAACCGCGCAGGTCATTTCAATCCTGCCGTGGGCGCACGTCTACGGGCAAAACTGCGACCTGCACAATTACATGGCCTTTGGAGGCGGAATCGCGTTTGTCGAATCGCTGGATAAATTCATCCAGAACGTTCAGGAGACAAAACCCACGGCCATCAACGGCGTGCCGCGCGTCGTCACCAAAATCTACGACGTCATTATGCAGGGCGTGAATGCCGATCCCGTGAAGAAGCAGTTTTTCGACGCGGCCCTGGACGTGGCGGCTAAAAACCGGAACCTGACCGAGAAAACAAAAGAGTTTAAAGATTACGATGCACTGGTGTTTTCCAAAATCCGCGCCGTTTTCGGCGGCAATCTGCAATTTATCGTCAGTTCCAGTTCACTTCTGAAACCGGAAATCGCCCAGTTCTTCCATGACATCGGCCAGCCCACCTACGATTGCTACGGCATGACGGAAACATCGGGCGGTGTCGCCCTCAACTGCCCCAAATTTGGCAACAAGCTGGGAACCGTGGGGAAGCCGGCCCAGAACACGCATATCATCATCGACAAATCCCGCGTGGGAGAAGACAGCCCCGACGGAGAGATCTGTGTGTACGGGCCCCAGATCATGATGGGCTATTACAACAAACCCGCGCTCAACAAAGAAGTCATGATGCCGGACAAATGGAACGGTTTTGCGGGCATTCGCACGGGCGACCGCGGGTGGTTTGATGAAGACGGTTTCCTGCGCATCACCGGCCGCTTCAAGGACGAATACAAGCTGGAAAACGGCAAGTACTGTCATCCGGAAAGCATCGAAAACGAAATCAAGCTTCTCTCGCAGGTCGCCAACGCCATGGTCTACGGCGAAGGAAGACAGTACAATGTAGCAGTGATTGTTCCCGACCTGGCCGCGTTGAACGCCGATCCGGAGGCCAAAGGGTGGGTCAAAGAAACGCCGGAAGAAACGCTGAAAAGCGAGGATCTGAAGAATTATCTATCCCAGAAAATTATCGCGCACGTGCGCAAATCATTCGGCGGCTACGAAGTCCCGCAGAAGTTTCTCTACACCGCGGAAGATTTCACCGTGGTCAACAGCATGCTGACCCAGACCATGAAACTCAAAAGAGCCAACGTTCTGGCAAAATATAAAGACCAGCTTCTGGCGCTTTACTAAAGGGCTTGATTGCTGTCTTACGAAAAAGCCGCGTCCCGTTTATGAGGCGCGGCTTTTTTGTTTGTATTTCAGGTCTATTTTCAGATGGCGGGATGATCGGGAAAGAATTTACTTTAAACGCAATGTCATCTTTACCACATCGGAAGACGTTTCCGTCTGAACCATGCCCAGCTTTGCCGTCAAGTTCCCCATCTTTCGATTCGTCGGTTCGATATAACCGTAGAACTCCTCCAGACCTTTTTCATCGGCGATGCCGATGATCATGTCGACCAGTTTGGAGGAAAGACCCCGCCCCTGGTAATCATCGTGAACAAGAACGGAAAACTCACATTTTCTGCTGTCCGGCTCGATCACAAAACTTGCGATGCCAATGATCCGCCGTTTTCCCTTCTCTTTGACTTCGGCCACAATAGCCATTTCGCGATCATAGTCGATATTGCAGAAGCGGGCATGCATCTCGTGTGTGATGGTCTTGATCGTCTGGTAGAACCTTTCCCTCAGCGTGGTTTCGGAGAGCGTAGTGAACATCTCGTGCTCCAGGGGTTCATCCTCCGGCTTGATGGGACGAAGAAGAACCTCCGTGCCGTCCCGGAGATGCCATGGCGTGATGTATCGCATGGGATAAGGCGTGATCACCAGATGAGCAAAGTGTCCTTCCTGCCGCTCATGCTGCGTGTCGATAATAATCCGGGCATCCAGGGCCACGGCCTTCCCGTTGCAGACAGCGAGAGGATTCATGTCCATCACCAGAATTTCCGGGAAATCAACAATCAGATTTGAAAAGCTCACAAGAATTTGCTCCAGTTGCCGCAAATCAGCCGGCGTTTTTCCACGGTATCCCTGAAGCATCTTGTAAATCCTGGTATCTTCCATGAGCCTTCTGGCCAGGGCCTGATTCAAAGGCGGGAGTCCTACCGCGTAATCTTGGAAGATTTCAACACCGATTCCCCCCATGCCGAAGAGGATCACCGCGCCGTAGTCCGGATCTTTTTTTGCTCCCAGAATCAATTCATAATCGATGACCTCGACCATCTTTTGAACCGTAACGCCATGGATGGATGCACCGGGCTGACGTTCCCTGACACGTTCGATCAATCGGTCGTATTCCCTCTTTAATTCGACATGCGTTGTGATCCCGCGAACGACCCCTCCGACATCCTGGCGAAAGATGATATCCGGAGAGGAAACTTTGAGTACAACGGGATATCCGATTTTATCGGCATAACTCATGGCTTCCTCCACATTCCGGGCTGTGTAAGTCTGGATGAGAGGGATGCCGTAGTTGGTCAGGAATTTTCTCGAATCCTCATCGGTCAGGATGGAAGTACCCTCCCGTATGACGCGGCGAACGAGGGATTTGAGATGATTCTTGGACGGTGCTTCGTCCACGGGTAATTCGGATGGGGTTTCATTCAGGTCCTGAAGGTTCCGAACATACTGATACATATAAAGATGGGTGCGTACAGCCTCCTCCGGGGTGTTGTAAGTGGGAATGCCATTTTTAATCAGGATATCCCGGCCTCGATTTACCTCTTCTTGGCTGAGCCAGCTGGCAATCACCGGTTTTGATGAGGCGTCTTTGACGAAAGAAACCATTGCATGCGCCAACTCTTCATCGCTGTTTCCATCCATAAAACCAAACAGCACCAGGATTGCGTCGACTCCGGAATCGCGATGACAGATTTGCAGGGTTTTTTCATACCGCTTGGAATCGGCCGTCCGCAGGATATCCACCGGATTTGTCCGGCTCCAGAAGGGCGGCAGAAATTGGTTCAGGGCGGCGATGGTTTCATCTGACAGCTCGGCCAGCTGTCCTCCCGAACGCCGGAGCCGGTTGGCCGCCATTAAACCGGCGCCGTGATCATTGGTGACAATGGCCAGCCGCGGCCCTCGTGGAAGACGGCGGGAATAAAGAACATCCGCTGCATTGTAAAGGTCCTGAACTTCCCGGACGCGGACAACTCCCGCCCGCTGAAGAACGGCGTCAAAAACGTCCTCCGGCCCGGCCAGCAGATCCGTGTGCGACTGTTTTTCCTGCAAGGCCTTTGGCACGGGAGGCGGTTTCAAAAGAACAATGGGTTTGTAGCGGGCAAACCCCCGTGCCGCACTGACGAATTTTTTAATGTCGCCGATCCGGTCTTCCATATAAATCATGATGCTTCGCGTACCGGGATCATTGCCCAGATAGTCGATGAGATCTCCGAAGTCGATGTCAATGCCCGATCCCAGAGAGGCAAGCATGCTGAAACTGACACGGGCATTCATCCCCCAGTTAAAGAGGGTTTGCTCGAAGGCGCTGCTCTGGGTCAGCAAAGCAATATTGCCCGTCTCGGGAATCGCCTTGAGATGCGATGCGCAAAGGCCTGCCCGGGGCCGGATGACGCCCAGGCAGCCCGGTCCGAGAATTCGCATCGGGTAATTCTTTTTGATCCGAACGATCTCTTCCTCCAGACGTCGGCCCTCTTCACCTGCTTCCCGGAAACCATCGGAGATGATAATTAGTCCATCCACACCGGCCCGGCCGCAGGCATCCACAATTCCCGGTACGGTGGTTGCCGGAGTTGCCACGATGGCGAGATCGATATGTTCGGCAATATCGCCGATGCTGTCGTAACAGCGAAAATGACAGACCGTTTTCTGGTTGGGATTAACCGCGAAGATGTTGCGTTCTTTGCAGGCCTGGAGATTATCGATGAGGATTCTCCCCGGAGACCCTTCTTTTTCGCTGGCTCCAATCACGGCAATCGTTGCCGGGTCGAACATGCGTTTCAGATTATCCATGGCACACTTTCCACTGGAGTTAAGGTTATGGTAATGAAGAATACGACAAATTGATTCATGAAAGTTCCCGATGCCAGCAATCCTTCGTTTGAATGACAAAATTTCGCTTTCTTCATGGATGAAAGCGGTCAAACCGCTGTTTGGGAATATGCAACTGTGTCAGCGTTAAGCATTTGTATCACAGGTGAAACCAGAGTTCAGCCATTTTTTGTTCATAGCAGTGGTAGCAGCTGCTCCGGGGCATCCTGCATGCACCAGAGTTCCTGTCCTATACTGTGACATAAGCGGAGTTGAGCGTCAGGCAGTCGAATTGCTGGAGTGGACGGCAAGTTTCCGGTTGTCATTGTATGGGTCACATAGATACAGTTGATCATAATTCTGGGTGTTCGATATTCTTTACAGTTCCTCATTTTGCTTGACACTGGAATCGTTTAATCGCAATATTCGACATAAATTTGAAGAACCATCATTTTGAGATTAGATATTTAAGGAGGGAATTCATCATGAAGAAACATGTGAAATGGACCGTCTTTGTCGGCTTTTGCATCATTGCCTTTTTGTTGACCGGATGCGCGGGCGGTACGAAAGTAACGATGACGCAGGAGAAGTATTCTCCGTCTTTCCGTGCCGGTGACTACAGCCGTTTCAAAGGCAAAAAAATGGTTTTATCCAGTTTCACCAACCAGGCACAGAACACAAAGTCTTATAATTATTCCAGCCCGGATAATAAACTGACCTACGAAGGCAACGTCAAGCTGGAAACTTTTTATCAAAGTGGTTTCACAAAGGCGTTCAAACATATCGGCGTAAGCCTGGTGGACTACACTTATGATGACGATCCCCGTTACCGTCACGGCTACCGCCACGGCTACTGGTGGGGCGCTCCCGGGCCCGGCGGCTACAGGGCTCCCCGGGGTGTTGCTGAATTCCAGTTTGTGCTGTTGTCGCTGACTGACCAGGAACTCAAATTTAAAGTGCTGGTCTTCCGCGACGGCGAGACAAAGCTGGACAAAGACTACACGGTGACAATGGCTCCGGCGGCAACTGAAGATGCAGCAACGCTGGAACGACGCGGTTACCAGCTGGTCGATCTGGCCTTTACCACGATCCTGCGGGACCGGGATTTCCAGCGTGTGTTTTAAAATGGTAGGGGCAAATCATTATTTGCCCCTACGGATTTGAAGAATCTTATGGAAATATTCCTGTATATCATTTCCGGTTTTCTGGTGATTATCGTTGTGCTGCAATTTGTGCAGCTCAGGCGCAGTTCTATTGACCTGTCGCCCGTGGCCATGAAGCTGGAGGCGCTTCAGGCCGCCCAGGAAAGGACAGATCGTGCGCTGCGCGAGGAACTGGCCAGGGCGCGAACGGAAGCGCAGACGCAGGCCCAGCAGGAAAGAGCTGAGCTTTCGGGATCGCTTAAATCCTTCAGTGATTCCGTTGGAGCGCGGATGGCCGATATTGCCGGGATACAAAATGAACAACTGGAAAGTTTTGCCAGACAGCTTGCGCTTCTCACGTCGGCCAATGAAAAAAAGATGGAGGATATCCGTCTGGTCATTGACGCCAAACTCAAACAGATCCAGGAAGACAATACCCGGCAGCTTGACCGCATGCGGGAAACCGTAGATGAAAAACTGCACAGTACACTGGAGAATAGACTGAGCGAGGCATTCAAGCAGGTTTCCGAAAGGCTCGAACAGGTCCATCAGGGGTTGGGTGATATGCGGACGCTCGCAGCAGGCGTTGGGGATTTGAAAAAAGTACTCACCAATGTCAAAGCGCGCGGCACCTGGGGCGAAGTGCAGCTGGGCGCTCTCCTGGAAGAAATTCTCTCTCCGGATCAATACCTCAAAAATGTCAAAATCCAGGAGCAGGGCGGAGAGATTGTCGAATTTGCCATCAAGCTGCCCGGCCAGGGTGATTCCGATTCCGTATTGGTTCCGGTGGACGCTAAATTTCCCGTGGAAGACTATTCGAGGTTGACGGAAGCACAGGACAAAGGCGATGTTGCCGCTGCGGAAGACGCCGTCAGACAACTGGAAGCGAGCATTAAAAAAGCGGCCAAAGACATTTCGCAAAAATACCTGGCACCGCCCAAAACGACGGATTTCGGCATCATGTTTCTGCCATCGGAAGGCTTGTATGCCGAAGTGATCCGCCGCACGCAGCTTGTTGCCCTGCTGCAGCGGGAACACCGCATTGTTGTTTCGGGGCCTTCGACTTTTGCCGCGTTTCTCAACAGCCTGCAAATGGGATTCCGTGCGCTGGCGATCCAGAAGCGCTCCGGCGAGGTCTGGAAAGTACTGGGCGAAGTGAAGGCTGCGTTTGGGCGGTTTGGCGATACGCTTGATGTTGTGCGCAAACGGCTGGATCAGGCGGCGAGCTCCGTGGACGATGCGCAGAGAAAAACCCGGACGCTGGCAGGCAAATTAAAGGCGGTGGAAGCCCTTCCCGATGCTTCGGAAACGATCACGATCGCGGATGTTGACGCGGACTAACCCGCTGGTAAAGTTTCTCCGTTCTTTCGCTTGTCATCTCTTTCGGATTTTCCTCCCAGGAAGGTAGAGAAACCTGCCGCCGTCTGTGACTGAAGAAGGCAAAAAATGGGAAATAAACACTGGCTGCAAGTTTTTACAAAATCAAAGAAGAACCGCTGGCTCGGCGGAATCTGCAGCGGCTTGGGTGAACGCACGCCTCTTCCTGCATGGGCCTGGCGGATGTTGTTTGTGCTGATGGCCATGTTTTACGGTATAGGAATATTCATCTACATTGTTCTCTGGATTTTTGCCCCTTCCGAACGTGCTGCCGAAAATTAAAATCAACCGTCGTTAAGGATGGAGGAAATACAAAGTTATGAATCAGAGCGACCTCCGGCGGAATGCGCAGATTGTCTATTTCTCTCATGGGGGAGGTCCCCTGCCTGTTCTGGGGGATGCAAGCCACAGGGCGATGAACGATTTCATGATGAAGCTTCCATCCCTGCTGAGGAAGCCGGATGCGATTCTTGTCATCAGTGCCCATTGGGAAGAGAATGTTGCCACGCTGCTGGGTGCCGCAACACCTCCGCTGTTCTATGATTATTACGGATTTCCGGAGGAAGCCTACACGATTACCTATCCGGCTCCCGGAAATCCCGGACTGGCAGAACGGATCTCCGGACTGTTGAGCCGGAATCAAATTCCGGCCCGCATCGATACCCGAAGGGGATTCGACCACGGCCTGTTCATCCCGCTGAAGATGATGTATCCCGAAGCGGATATTCCGGCCACACAGCTTTCATTGCTGCGCGGTCTTGACCCGGCGGCCCATCTGGCCTTAGGTAAGGCTTTGCGCGCCTTGCAAGGTGAAAATATCCTCATTATCGGGTCCGGTTTTTCGTTTCACAACATGGGGGCATTTATCTGGGAGGGAGGTCGCAGAACGGATGCCGCCAACGACAGCTTTCAGAACTGGCTTATTGAAACATGCACCGGTCCGTTGTCTCCGTCAGAAAGGCAGAGACGCCTGATCGAGTGGCAGAAGGCGCCTTCTGCACGTTACTGCCACCCCCGCGAAGAGCATTTGCTGCCGCTCCATGTTTGCGCAGGCATGGCCGGAAAAACCGCCACGACGATCTTTGACGATTATATACTGGGCAAAAGGTCGATTGCGTTTTTATGGTAAAATGCAATGACCATATGTTGTAAGGGATAAAACCGGTTTATTTCGATTCCCGCCAGCCGGATTGAGTAAAAAGATCGAATCGGAGGATTCCATGAAAAAAATAATTCTGAAAGGACATTCTACCGTTGACGGCGCCGGGGTCAAGTTGAAACGGATTTTCGCGCATGATCATACCGAGCTTACCGATCCTTTTCTGTTGCTGGATCATTTCGGGTCGGACAATCCCGCCGATTACGTGAAAGGTTTTCCCTGGCATCCGCACCGTGGCATTGAGACTGTAACCTATATGCTTGGCGGAACGGTTGAGCACGGCGATAATATCGGAAATAGAGGCGTCATCGGACCGGGGGACATTCAATGGATGACCGCGGGCGGAGGCGTGATTCACCAGGAGATGCCGAAAGCTTCCAGAGAAATGATGCACGGGTTGCAGTTGTGGGTGAACCTTCCTGCAAAAAGTAAAATGATGGAGCCGCGTTACCGCGGTATCCTGGAAACGGATGTTCCGGTGGCCAAAATCCCGGAAGGAGAAGTGCGGGTCATTGCCGGCAATTATCAGGATGAAGCAGGTCCGGTGAAGGAGCTGATTGTCGATATCGAATATCTCGATGTGCGGTTAAAAAAAGGGAATCTTCTGTCGCATGAGTCCAGGGCAGGTTACACCAGTTTTTGCTACATGATAGAAGGGGTTGGAGAATTTGACGGCACTAGGCTGGAGCAGGGGCACTTGGTTTTGTTTACAGAGACCGGTAGCATTGTGGTGAAGGCGATTGAAAACATCCGCTACATATTTGTTGCCGGCAAACAGCTTCACGAACCGATTGCCTGGGGCGGACCAATTGTGATGAATACACGAGAAGAGCTGGAAACCGCGTTTCGGGAGCTTGATGAAGGAACATTTATCAAAAAAACAAAGCAGTATGAAGAAAAAAGATGACCATATCAAAGAACCGGGAATGGCGTAAAAAGGCCGTAAATTACCGGGGAGGAAATTTTATGAAGAAGGTTCTGGCAATTATCGGCATTGTCGTCGTTGTGATTATTGCAGCCGTAGGTTTCTATCTCTGGAGAGGATATCAGGAATTTCTGGAAGTACAGACCGTTCAGCTTGATCCCCAACTCACGGTTTATCCGGGCGGCGGGGGAAACAGCATTTTGCTTACGTCCGCGGATGGTTCTGTGGCCCTGATTGTGGATACCAAGATGAGCAGTGCTGCAAAAAAACTGAAAAACAACGTAACGGCCAAAGAGGTTATTATTGTCAATACCCATGCTCACAAGGACCATACCGCCGGGAATACGTTGTATCCGCAGGCTAAAATGATTGCCGGAGCGTATACGAAAGAACAATGGGAAAGGGAATCAGGGAAAGACAGCAGGTATCCGGACATCACTTTAAAACCCGGCGAAGAAAAGGAACTGAAGATTGGCGGTGAAACTGTGCGCGTGCGGAATATGGGCCGTGCACACTCATGGAATGATGTAGTTGTCTATCTGGTCAACCGGCGGTTACTGGTCAGCGGTGATCTGGTTTTCGTCAATATGCATCCAGCCATGCACGCAAAAAGCGGAGCTAATCTGGCTGCGTGGAAGGGTGTTCTGGATTCGCTCTACGGGAGTTTTGACATTAAAATACTCGTCCCGGGCCACGGTAAAATCTCAGACAGAAGCTGCATTGATGAAATGAAAAGCTACTTCGCATCTATTGAAAATGCTCTTGGAGATCAGACAAAACTCGCAGAGCTGAAAGACAAATACAAGAGCTATTATTCTTTTCCCGGGATGATCAGCTTCAATAAGGTTGTGGAATTCATGAGCAGTGAAAAGAAAAATAAATAATTACGGTTTTTTATGAAACCGGTTTTTCTTATCCTGTGGATGCGGGTAACATCTATGCCCAACGTTTACTTGTGGAGATGTTGGATAAGTAATTGTTATAATAATGAATTACGTGATAATTGATCCACTGCATGCACCTTTCTAAACTTTGTTGTGTAGACACATCTTTGCTTTTCCTGATGGTTTAGTGGAATCAGGCATCCATGGGGCAAAATACGCCTATTTGATTATTGACAATTTAAAAAAAATTGAAATATAATTTCGCCAGATTTTGGCCTGATCCTGCATTGCTAACTCCAGAATGAATTCTCCCGTAGATCGAACCCCCGGTAAGGATAGTTTTGCTTTGAATCCAAAATATTCAGGAGGAACAAGATGAAACCGTTTAGACCCAGGAAAGATCGCCGTATGGAAGACAGGTTTATCATTATCGAACGACGAAAAGGAAAAATCTGGATGTATTCGGAAATTATTCTTTTTGCCGGCCTGTCTTTGTATCTCATGCGCCTTCTGGCCTGAAAATGTCTTTGAAAATTCCTCTCTGGTAACCGATCAAATATTTCATGTCACTAAACTCAAGAGCGACCTGCGCCGATGCCCGCCTGTGCGGGATTCACCAGGATCATCAGACTGACCTTTCCTGAAATTCCTGTTTTTTCATTTGGTTGTTTTATGCTACATTATCCATGCTTGAGGTCGTGGTTTCTGCTGCCCGGCTGACCAAATATCAATGGAAAGGAAACAATGGTTATGGATCTGTTGAATTATCTGGGATCGATTCTTATCTCTCTTGTCATCGGCCTGGTGGGGTTTGTTTTTGCGTTTAAAATTTTCGACTGGCTGACTCCCGGCGTTCATTTTGCGGACCAGCTCAAAAATGACAACAAATCGGTGGCGATATTTCTGGCCGGTCTTTTTATCGGTCTGGGTTTGTTGCTGGGAAGCGCCGTAAAATGAAAAAGACGGCTGGTTTCGCTCTGATTTTTTTGTTTTTTTTCTTTTATGTCCGGCCGGCCTTTTCGGAAACCGTCTCAACAGAGTCCCCCGAGAATTTGGCTTTCTGGGGACGAATGCAGACGGCCATCGCAAGCCATCTCCGCAGGCCCTATGTCTGGGGGGCCAGCGGTTTAAAGAGCTTTGACTGTTCGGGCTTTGTCTGGCGTGTTCTGACCGAAAGCGGTGTTCCGGTGAAGAGAACGACCGCGCGGAAATTTTACATGGCGCTTCCCGTCGCCGGTAAAAATGAGAAGTATCAGGCCGGGAACATCGTTTTCTTTGATAATCTCAAGCATTGCGGCATCGTTTCCAATCAACAGAAATTCTACCATGCGAGAAGTTCGGTGGGAACCACCCAGGATCCTTTCGATCCTTACTGGCGTAAACTGGTTGTTGGTTTCCGGACCGTGCCCGCGCCTGCCGCGCAATAAAAAAAAGATATGCTGTTTAGCGTTTTGACTTTTTCCCGGCGGTTGACGGGACCGGACAACCATGTGCCCCGCTCATCCCGCAACGGCAAGGGTCTAATTCCCGGGTGGGAATCAGACCCATATCTGAAATCATCTCATGATCGAGGCTGCTCACCCGGCCTGTGGTGGTCAGGTAATTTCCCGTCATCAGTGAATTGGCTCCGGCGATAATACCCAGCGGCAGCAACTGTCGCAGTGTTTTTTCCTTGCCGCCGCAAAGCTTGATGTCCTTTTCCGGCAGCATGAATCGGTATACGGCGATGGTCATGAGAACTTCCATCGGCGGCAGGAGCTGCATGTAGTCCAGCGGCGTTCCCTTGATCGGATTGAGCAAATTGATCGGAACCGAATCAACGTCCAGTTTGCGTAAGGTCGCTGCCAGTTCTATGCGGTGCGTGATCCCCTCGCCCATGCCGAAAAGCGTGCCGGCGCAGACGGACAACCCCGCGGCCTTTGCAATGCGGATGGTCTCCACGTTTTCTTCATAATCATGAGTCGTGCAGATGTTCTTGAAATAGCTGCGGGCCGTTTCCAGATTGTGGTGATAGCGGTAAAGTCCGGCGGCTTTCAGCGCGGCGGCTTTTTCCGCATCGATAACACCCAACGATGCGCAGGGGCGGATGCCGATTTGATTCACCCCTTTGACGGCCTTGAAAATTTCCGACCATTCCTTTTGGGTCTTCAGAGATTTGCCGCTGGTGACGATGCCGAAGAATTCCGCGCCGTCTTTTTTTGCCTGAATGGCTTCCGCAATCATTTCTTTTGCCGGTTTCAGCGGATAGGATGGCACGTCGGTTTTGTAATGAGACGACTGCGCGCAAAACTTGCAGTCTTCCGAGCATTTGCCGGATTTGGCGTTGGTGATGCCGCAGAGGATGATTTCCTTGCCTTTGAAGTGCTCGCGGATTTCGGATGCCGCGGCCAGCAGGCGATACGGACTGCCGGTCCCTTCAATAAACAGTTCCAGTGCTTCGGAAACACCGATATTTTTTCTACGGATGGTCTTATCTTTTACCTTGTCAATGAAATCCATTGTTTTTTCTCCCTCGCGGTTCATAGAGAAAATTTGAAAGTGTGTCAATCAGAAAGAGTCGCATCGCATGGAATCGAAGCGCTCCGCTGAACGGGAAAATAAAGCTTTGCGCCGGCTGGTTCTTTTGATATGGCAGCGTAAATTATAAAGTTGAGGCACGGAAGTGAGCAAAGGGATTTTTATTATCGGTACGGATACGGAAGTGGGAAAAACGGTGGTTTCCGCCGGACTCATGCGCCTGCTTTTGAAGAAAGGCCGGAAAGCAGCCTATTTCAAGCCGGTGGCCAGCGGTGAAGTGAATCAGGGTGGCCTTCCGGTTCCCGGCGATGCGGCTTTTGTTTGCGCGGTTTCGGGATTTCATGAAGATATGAAAAAGGTCACGCCTTTTTCCTTTGCCGATTCGGTTGCGCCGCATCTTGCCGCGCGTCTGGCCGGCCGTCGGATTGACCGGGCAATCATCCGGGAAAGTCTGGAAGAATTAAAAAGCCGTTATGATGTGATTATCGGGGAAGCCGCAGGCGGACTGGCCGTGCCAATGGATGAAGACGGATTCATGCAGTATGAGCTGATTCGCGAATTGAATTTTCCCTGCCTGCTGGTGGCGCGCGCCGGACTCGGGACGATCAATCACACACTTTTGACGCTACGATTTGCCGAGAATGTCGGCTTGAAGATCAAGGGAATTATCGTCAATCGCGCCGGTGAAACCATGATCGAACTGGACAACATCGAAATGATCAAAAAGCTTTCCGGAAACCGGCCGGTATTTATTCTGCCCGCCATGGCGGCGGTGGATACGGAAAGGCTGCAAGCGGGAAATCTGGCCGACGTGTTTGAACGGAACGTTGATGTTGAGGATATTCTTGCCCTGCTGGAGATTGTATAGGTGATGGATAAAACCGGCATCTTTGAAGAAAAAATCCGGCAAATCAAGGCGAACGGTCTGCACCGGCGAATGAAAGTTCTGCAGTCACCGCAGGCGGCCCGTGTTGGAATTGACGGACAGGATGTTTTAATGCTGTCTTCCAACAGTTATCTGGGACTTTGTTCGGATGAACGGCTGAAAGACGCGGCGCGCGCGGCCATGGACAGCTATGGCGTCGGTTCAGGCGGTTCCCGCCTTATTTCGGGCAGCTATGAAATCCATCGTGAACTGGAAGCGAAAATCGCCGCTTTCAAGGGAACTGAAGCGGCGCTGATTTTCAATACGGGTTACATGGCTAATGTGGGCACGATCCCTGCCGTTGCCGATGAGAGTTGGGTGATCTTTTCCGACCGGCTCAACCATGCCAGCATCATCGATGGCTGCAAACTTTCCGGCGCCAGGGTGGACGTTTATGAGCACTGCGATCCCGCAGATCTGGAACGAAAAATTAAAAATCATTCCGGGAGACCGGGACTGATTGTTACCGACGGTCTTTTCAGTGTGGACGGGGATATTGCGCCCCTGCCCGATCTTGTGGATCTTGCCCGCAAGTACGGGCTGCTGATGATGGTGGATGAAGCGCATGCGACGGGCGTTCTCGGAAAAAACGGGGGCGGGACGGCGGATCATTTCGGCATCACGGAAGGAATCGATATCTCTCTGGGAACATTCAGCAAAGCCATGGCTTCCGAAGGAGGATTCGTCGCGGGAAGCGGTGCGCTGATCGATTATCTGACCAATACGGCGCGCAGTTTTATTTTTTCCACCGCTTTGTCGCCGGTAACCATTGCGGTATCGCTCGCGGCGCTTGATATTGTAGCCAATGAGCCGCAGAGAAGGGAAAACCTGCTTCAGAATGCCGCTTGGTTGCGCCGGTCGCTTTCCGCCGCGGGCTTTAATGCACCGGATCATCCGACGCCGATCATTTCGGTTGTCCTGGGGCAAGCCGGCACGGCGGTCGATTTCAGCGAAAAGCTGATGGAGAAGGGGATTTTTGTTTCCGCCATCCGGCCGCCGACGGTTCCCGCGGGCACCAGCCGTTTACGGATCAACCTGATGGCGACCCATACGCATGAGGACTTACAGCGGGCGCTGGCGGCCATTAAAGATGTCGGGCGTGAACTGGGCATCATCAGGGAGTGAGGCGTAAAGAATCAGGAGAAGAAAGTGAATCGTTTTCAGGAAAAAGATCTGCAATACATCTGGCATCCCTGTTCGCAGATGAAAGATTACGAAGATTTTCCACCGATAGTGATTGCACGGGGAAAGGGCGCTTATCTCTATGATACGGATGGCCGGAGCTATCTGGACGCCGTGTCGTCCTGGTGGGTGAATCTATTCGGGCATGCCAATGAAAGAATCAATCAAGCCCTCGCCGATCAGGCGCAAAAACTCGAACATGTAATCTTTGCCAATTTTTCCCATGAGCCCGCTATTGATCTGGCCCGGGAAATCGTCCGAATCACGCCCCCGGGCCTGAATAAAGTTTTTTTTGCCGACAACGGGTCGTCGGCCGTGGAAGCGGCGCTGAAGATGAGTTTCCATTATCACCAGCAGACCGGCCGGCCGGGAAAGACAAGATTTGCCGCCGTGACGGACGCCTACCACGGAGAGACGCTGGGCGCGCTTTCCGTGGGAGATCTGGATCTCTACAGCAAAATATACAAGCCTCTGATGATGGATACCTATCGGGCAGTGGGGCCCGACTGCTACCGCTGCCCTCACGGGAAAAACCGCGAAAGCTGCGATGCCCCCTGCTTTGAAGCTCTGGAACAGACGGTGACCGCGCATGCCGATGAAATCTGCGGCATCATTATCGAGCCACTGGTGCAATGCGCGGCGGGGATGAAAATTTATCCTCCCATCTATTTGAGAAAGTTAAGGGAGCTGTGCACAAAGAACAGTATTCATTTCATTGCCGATGAAATCGCCGTGGGTTTCGGACGGACGGGAAAGATGTTTGCCTGCGAACACGCGGATGTTGCTCCGGACATTATGTGCCTGTCCAAGGGAATTACGGCGGGTTATCTGCCGCTTTCGCTGGTCGTGACCACGGACGAGATTTATTCCGCGTTTTACGCGGATTACGCGGAGTTGAAAGCGTTTCTGCATTCGCACAGTTACACCGGCAATGCGCTCGCCTGTTCGGTTGCCCGGGAATCTCTGCGTATTTTTCGCGAGGAACACGTACTGGAGCGAAATAAAAGCAAAGCCCGGATGATTTTCGAAAAGGCAACCAGCCTGTTTTCCGACCACCCCTTTGTGGGTGAATACCGGCAAATAGGCATGATCGGTGCGGTGGAACTGGTGGCGGATCGTCAGACAAAGGAAGCCTTCGAATGGCAAAAGCGGGTCGGCTACAATATTTACCGGTTTGCGCTCACCAAAGGGGTTATTTTGCGTCCGCTGGGGAATATCATTTACTTTATGCCGCCGTATATCGTGGAAGAAGAAGATATTGAAAAGATGGTCCGGGCAGCCCGGGAATCGATTGATCAATATTTTAAAATGTAGACCACGATGCCTCAAGCGGAGAAACAAACCGGAACAAGAGGTTGCAACCCCTTGTTCTGACATCCCTGTTTAAATACTTGACATTCTGCGACTTGACACTAAGATAGAACAAATTTCCACTAGTTTTTCTGCAAACCATCCGTTGCAGTTTTGAAAACATGGAGGAGGACATATCCTATGAAGAGAATATTATTGTTTCTGGCAACCAACATTGCCGTCATGGTGGTTTTAAGTATTGTTGTTCATATTCTGGGGGCGGACCGGTTTCTCACCAAGAACGGAATAAATTACGTCAGTCTGCTCATTTTTGCCGGCGTTTTCGGCTTTGGCGGTTCGTTCATCTCCCTGGCCATTTCCAAGTGGATGGCCAAATTCAGCACCGGCGCGCAGGTGATCATGCAGCCCCGCTCGGAGACGGAAATCTGGCTGGTCAACACCGTCAAAAAACAGGCATCCATGGCGGGGATTGGGATGCCGGAAGTAGCGGTGTTCGAATCGGATTCGCCGAACGCTTTTGCCACCGGCATGAACAAGAACAAGGCACTGGTTGCGGTCAGCACCGGTCTTTTGCAGACCATGAAACGAGACGAGGTTGAAGCGGTACTGGGCCATGAAATCAGCCATGTCTCCAACGGCGATATGATCACGCTCAGTTTAATCCAGGGTGTCGTCAACACGTTTGTGATTTTCTTTGCCCGTGTCGTCGGGTATTTTGTCGACCGTGTGGTTCTGAAGAATGAAGAAGGGCGCGGCCTGGGTTTTTTAATTACGACGATTGTCGCTGAAATCATTTTCGGAATTCTGGCCAGCATTATTGTCATGTGGTTCAGCCGCAAGCGGGAGTATGCTGCGGACGCGGGCGGAGCCAGACTGGCGGGTGCAGGCAGCATGATTGCCGCTCTGGAGAGCCTGCAGCGCAGTACGTATGAACCCCTGCCGGATCAGATGAAATCTTTCGGGATCAGCGGCAAACCGTCAAAGCATGGCATCAAATTACTGTTCATGACTCACCCGCCGCTGGAAGATCGCATTGAAGCCCTGAAACGCTCCTCCGGGAGAGCGGCATAGCATAAGACTTATGGGACAAACGGCATAAACGACGGGAACGGAGTATTCTGCCGTTTCCGTCGTTTATGGAATGTGCAAGTCCATCAGAAAGCAACGGCGGAATTCTATGCAGGAAAAGATCGGTCAGGTTCTGGTCAGAAAGAAAATTATTACGGAATTCGATCTGAAAGCAGCCATCGAGCGGCAGAACAAGGAACCGAACAAATATCTCGGACAGATCCTTTGTGAGATGGGGCTTCCCCAGTCTAAAATCGTCAGAGCTATCTATAGCAGCAACAGGCGAAAACAGGTTGGACAGATTCTTGTTGATCTGCAGATCATCACTGCCGAACAACTGAGTGAAACCCTCCTGGAACAGCAGTCTTTGAAGAGAAAAGGGATTTTTATTCCTCTGGGAACCCTGCTGATCAGGACCAGAGTGATCGACGAAAAGAGTTATGTGAACGCACTTTCCGCCCATTTCAGCATGCCGGTGGTTTCCCTGAAGAACCATAACGTATCTACCGATTTGCAGCAAATTATCGGAGAAGTTTACGCGGCAAAGAATCATGTTGTTGTTTTAAGGAGCACCCCCCAGCTGTTAACGGCGGCCGTCGCGGAACCAGATTTGATCATGTTTGAACATCTGGAAAAATTAATGCCGAAAGGCAAATCAATTCTTTTTTGTCTGGCCAAAGCCTCTGATATTAGAGAATGTCTGGAAAAGAAATACGATCCTTACCATAATCAGCGAATCCGGTATTAATCCGACCATCGGTTCATCCTTCTGAAACCCGCGTTTTAATCGTTGACAGCCTTACACATGATTACGCAACTGTAGTTCCAGCGGGTGCGGGTTCAGATATACCTGTTCCCTGAGGTACGGTTCATCATACTTTCTTACATAATGGCGGATCAGCGTGACGGGAACGATCAATGGCAGATGCCCGCGGTGATAATGATCAATGACATCAATCAATTCTTTTTTTTCATCGGCTGACAGCTGCTGTTTAAAATATCCCATCATGTGCTGTAATACGTTTACATTCTTTTTCAGCGTGATTTTTAGATTTACTGCTTCCATCAGGAGCTTTTCATATTGTTCAAAGATGTCTTCCGCGGCCGGTTTCTTTTGTTCGGCGACGAGTTTGCCCATGGTCCGATACAGAAGGGGGCTGTGAGACAAAAGCAGCAACTTGTGGCGCGTATGAAAGTCCACCAGGGCGCCCCGCCTGGATTTTGCCCCGCGGATTTCCCGCCAGCGCTTCAGGGTGAAAATCCGCTCGATAAAATTTTCGCGAAGCGACGCATCATGGAGACGACCCTCGTCTTCGACCGGCAGAAGGGGAAAAGTTTCCATAAAAACCCGGGCGAATATTCCAACGCCGGTTTTGGAGGGAATGCCTTTTTCATTATAGACCTTCACCCTTTCCATCCCGCTCGACGGCGAACTACTCTTAAAGATGAAGCCGCAAAGATTCTCCACGGCCAGCCCGGTTACCCGCTTTTTTGCCCAGCGGAGCATCCTATCCGTTTTATCTACCCGGGAATTGCGCGTGACCAGTCGCGGGGAGTCGGCATTTCCCTCGAGCCGCATCGCTTCTCTGGGGACGCCCAGGCCGCACTCCGCTTCCGGGCAAACAGGCACATACTCCACGTATTGTCCAAGCGTGTCGCGAAGAAAACGGTCCAGTTTGTGGCCGCCGTCATAGCGGACAGGGGTTCCCAAAAGGCAGGCACTGATGCCGATTTTTATCATTTCCACTGCGGTCCTCCGGAAAATGTAATGTAGCAGCGTGAATGATCCGTGTCAATGGATTGACCGTTGTAAAACTGCTTCACAAAAACAGCTCGATGGTGTAGCATCGCTCGAACTTGGAAATACTCCATATCTTATCGGTTGTTTATGTGAATCAGGATTGCGTTGTAAAAAGCAATTTCCAAAGATCGCTGTATGAACAGCAGGGAGGAGCAACACCATGACAGATGTTGTAAATAAGACCAAGGTTGCCGTCAGGCTGGCCGACGGTACCACGATCAAAGGGTTGTTAAACATTGGAAAGTATAATCGTCTCTCCGATTTTCTTAATTCCCGGGAGGCGGATCCATTTCTGGTTGTTTACGACGCATCGATGCCGGGGACAACCGGCAAAGTGGTCATCATTAACCGGGATCATATCGCCTGGGCTGCGCCGGAATAGCGGGTGATTATGCCGGACCAGACATTGCATTTCTTTTACTATATCATTCTCTTTGCCCTTTATTGCTTTATCGGCTGGGTACTGGAGGTGATTTACCGCTCCATTACTCAGCGGAAGTTTGTCAATGCGGGTTTTCTGTTCGGTCCTTTCATTCCCATTTACGGTGTTGGCGCTTTCGTGGTTATTGTATTGCAGCATCTTCTGCAAAGCTGGCCCGCCATCCCGAAGCTTATCGTTTTCGGCATGGTGATTACTTTTATCGAGTACATGGTCGGGTTTTTGTCCGAAAAAATATTTAAAATGACGCTCTGGGATTACTCGGAAAATCATTTCAATCTTCACGGTCATGTCTGTCTGCAATTTTCCATTATCTGGACCCTAGCGGCCATGATTTTTGTCACTTTTATTCATCCGGAAGCTCTGCAGCGGGTGGCATTGCTTCCGGATTTTTTTGTGAAGATTGCCGCCATCGTTTTCATGGTCTATTTCTGGATTGACTATACGTTTTCGGTGATGTCTCTGGCCGCCTTCCGCAAAGGTGTGGCATATCTGTATGAGGAATACTTCAATTTGAGCAACATTGAAGTTGAGGATATCTTAACGTCCTTTCAACGGCTGCGCGAGGCTTTCCCCGACCTGAACAAATACGTGAATCAGAGCATTAACAAACGCATCAAAACGAAGATCGGTTCGTTGTTGAAGCCCGTGCAGGAAAAAATTGTTCTCGAGTTGCATGGGCGTAAACCTTTTGAAAAAGAATATTACGAAACCGTGCAGGATATCCTCGATCATGACGAGTTTCAAAAGCTCAAGGATTATTTTCATCACAACTCCTCCATTTATCATCACGTGCATGATGTGGCTTATCTGTCTTACAGGATCAGCAAGTATTTGAAACTGGATTACCGGTCTACGGCCCGCGGTGCTCTGCTGCATGATTTTTTTCTGTACGACTGGCGCAATCATGATGTGCCGGATCTGCCCAGGGAAAAATTTCACGGACTGGAACATCCAAAAATTGCCGTGGCCAATGCCAAAAAGCATTTTTCCATCAATGAAATTGAAGAGGATATTATTAGAAAGCACATGTGGCCCCTGACCATCGTACCGCCGAAATACAGGGAATCTTACATTGTTTCTTTTGCAGATAAATACCTGTCGTCCAAAGAATTCATCAATGAATACAAGAAAAGAATTCAACAAAATCAGATGAAAAAATCCAAACGGAATGGGGAAAATCAGGTGGAGCCCGCTGATGGACAAAAGTAAACGCTACCGGAGAACATACGTTCCGCTTGAAGAGCTTGCCGCTCTTCAGGGAAGAAAAATCGAATTTACGAATATTGCCGAAATGTTCCTGACGCGCGTGCGCGAGAATGCCGACTTTCCGCTGGTGTATTTTTATGAAGATGTCTTCAGCTACGGTCAGGTGAATGACCGCGCAAATGCCGTCGCTCATTATCTAAAAGAGAAAGGTGTTGGCAAAGGGGATATCGTTTCCGTCATGATCCTCAATTCGCCGGAGATTTATTACACCATGTTCGGCGCGCAGAAGCTTGGCTGTGTCACCGGCGCGGTCAATTACATGCTCAGAGGACCGGAAATCGCCTATGTATTGGAAGACTCGAAACCCAGAGTAGCGTTTGTCGGAAGCGACTACATGGAAGAATTCGCAAAGGGATGGCGGATGTCTTCCCACAAGCCGGTTGTGGTCGAAGTCGTGACGGACGTTGTTCATTCGGAGAAAATTGCTGAAAAGACACTTGACGATATTCTGACACAATACCCCAAGGAGGAATGTCTGGTTGCGCAGAATCCGGAGGACCCGGTCATGCTTCTGTATTCTTCGGGAACCACCGGCATGCCCAAGGGAATCCTGCTGTCCAACCGCAATGAATTATGCATCTGCAAGGGCAAAGCGATATTCGGGACGTCCAGGCCGGGGGATGTTTTCATGATCATCCTGCCCATGTTCCATGTGAACCCGCTTTGCGTCTGGACCTATCCGTCCATTTATCTGGGACTTTCCATCTGTATCCGGAAGACGTTTTCTCCCAAGGATTTCTGGCCGTCACTTATGCGCTATGGTGTGACCACGGTGCAGGGCGTGCCTGCGATGTATTCCTATATATACAATGCCGTCGATCCACAGACAGTGGATTTCAGCAAACTGAAACTGCGGATGGCTTTTACCGGCGCCGCACCCATGCCGGTTGAGCTGATCCGCGGATTTAAGGAAAGATTCGGCGTGGAAGTGGTGGATGGCTACGGGCTGACCGAGGCTACCGGCGTTTCCACAACCTCCTCGCTTATTCCGGAAAATATCGGTTCCATCGGCATGGCTTTTCCCGGACTGGAAGTCGAAATCATGGACGACCACAACCATATTATACCATATGGCGAGCGCGGTGAAATCTGCGTAAAAGGTGACGCGGTGATGATCGGATACCTCAACAAGCCCGATGCCACGGCGGAGAGCCTGAAAGAAGGCTGGCTGCATACCGGCGATATGGGGCACATGGATGAGCTTGGCTATGTTTATATTTCCGGAAGAAAAAAAGAAATGATCAACCGGGGTGGCGAAAACATCTATCCACGCGAGATTGAGGTTCCGCTCGAGAAGCATCCTAAAATTGCTGAAGTTGCGGTAATCGGAGCTGCTGATCCTGCATTGGGCGAGCGTGTCCGCGCCTGCATCATTCTGAACGAGGGATGCACGATGACGGCAGACGAGGTGAAGGAATATCTCGCCGACAAGATCGCCAAATATAAAATACCGGAATTCGTTGAGTTTATGAATGAGTTTCCCCGGAATCCTACCGGGAAACTGCTGAAGCAGGAGCTCAAGAAAAAATTCTGAGGTGTTTCCGAACAGGCGGATAAAGCATCAGGGGATGCCGCAAATAGCCGTCAAGGACTTCTCCGGAAGAAGAAGAAAGCTTGGGGTAAGGGTTACGCCGATTTTTTCCATTTGCAGCATTTCGAAAATGGAACTCTGATTCTCCAGTTTAAAATCCGCATAACCGGCGGAAAAACGCCGCGGCAGAAGGCAGCGGCCATCCCGTCGCAGTTGCCGGTTGATATAACCCATGATCCAGTCGAGAGCGGCATCGGCCATTTCGCTGGCGGCGGCGTCATACACGACGGCGGCCGTCATTTGATCCATGGCCGTTTTTTCCCGGATGGCTTCCATAATGGAGGCGCCGGCAGTCGCTCCTATAAGAACCGCATCCCGGCAGCCGTCGAGAAAAGAGGCCAGTTTTTTGCTTTCGAAAGATAATCCTCCGGCCAGCCCGGTGGTCCGTCCGTCATTTTTAAGGATGGGTATCGGATAAAAAACACCCCGCAGGGCAATGAGCGCTGCAGCTTCCCGAATATAGCAATCGGTTTCTTTTTGCCGGGAGGAGGAAAGATCCGTGATCTTCTTTTTAAAGCCCAGACGGGAATAGATCTGCGTTGCAGGTGGATCAAGGATGATCTTATCCAGAATGGTCAGGGAATTGAACATGTCCGGCCGGCCTAAGACGGGTGGTTGTATTTACTTTGGGATATTGTTATAACGCCTTTTCCAGCGCTCCAGTTTTTTAAACGCGTCTTCAACGACATCCAGTAGAATGTCCATATCCAGCGGTTTTTCGAAATAATCGTCAAAACCCGCCTCCCGGCATTCTTCAATCTCAAAAAGAGGAGCCCAGCCGGTAATGGCGAAAATCATGGATACGGGCTTGGTTTCGCGAATCTGACGGCAGAGGTCGATGCCGTTCATACCGAAGAGTTTCAAATCGAGAAAGATAACGTCAATATTGTCCTGTTTGAGAATATCGAGTGCCGTATTACCGTCTTCAGCGGCAATCACTTCATAATTTTCGTCGCCAAATACGCCGGAAAACAATTCCCGCACGGATGCTTCGTCATCAACAACCAGAATTTTCCCTTTCAATGCTTCATGGCTCCTTTCCGGATTCTTTATCGAATCAGGGACAAAATCTTTTGCACGACGGCGTCTCCCATTTCCCGGGTGCTGACCAGTCTGCCGCCTTCCGTGTAAATATCCTGTGTTCGCAAGCCGTCTTTCAGAACCTCCGCCACGGCTTTTTCAATCCAAACCGCCTGACCGGGCAGATTCATGGAATGCCGCAGCATCATGGCCGCCGACAGAATAGTTGCCAGCGGATTGGCGATGCCTTTTCCGGCGATGTCCGGCGCGGAGCCGTGAATCGGCTCATACAGGGCCTTGCCCTCGCCCAGGCTGGCCGAAGGCAGCATGCCGATGGAACCGGTAAGCATGGCGGCTTCATCGCTTAAAATATCGCCAAACAGATTGGTCGTCACAATGACGTCAAACTGCGACGGGTTGCGGATCAGCTGCATGGCGCAGTTATCTACATACATATGTTTGAGCGCTACGTCAGGGTAATTGCGCCCTTCTTCCGTGACCACATTGCGCCAGAGTTCCGTAGTTTCCAGCACATTGGCCTTGTCCACGGAAAGGAGATTCTTTTTTCGCCCCCGCGCCAGCTCGAAAGCCCGCCTGGCGATGCGGCGGATTTCCTCTTCCGTGTAGATCATGGTGTTCACGCCTGTTCGGCGTCCCTCGCGATCCCGGGTGACTCCGCGCGGCTGACCGAAATACACATCGCCGGTCAATTCCCGCAAAATCAGGATATCGATGCCCTGCACGAGTTCTTTTTTCAGCGGAGAGGCATCCGCCAGCTCGTCAAAAACCACGACCGGCCGCAAATTGGCGTAGAGGCCAAGTTTTTCTCGAAGACCCAGAAGCGCCCGTTCCGGCCTGACGCTGTAATCCAGCCCTTCCCACTTGGGGCCTCCCACGGCGCCCAGCAGGACTGCGTCGCTTTCGAGCGCCAGTTTCAGGCTCTCGTCGGGAAAAGGCGTGCCCGTCGCATCATATGCACTGCCGCCGATCAGGCCTTCCGTAAAGACGAGCCGAATATGGTTTTTATCGGATAAGACCTGTAAAACCTTTAAGGCTTCCTGCATGATTTCCGGGCCAACACCGTCGCCCGCCAAAATGGCAATTTTAAATTCCCTGTTTGTCATTTCTTCCTCATTTCCGGGCAATGTGCTTCATCAGACCGCCATCGGCAATAAGCTGTTCCATAAAAGACGGTATCGGGCTGATGGTGAACGTCTTTTCCTGGCCGGCGACCGTAATGGTTCCCCTGACGCTGTCGATAACGATTTCCTTGCCTTCGGCGATGGCGTCGGCGAGCTCGCGGGATTCAAAGATCGGCAGTCCCATGTTGAAAGCATTGCGGTAAAAAATCCGCGCGAAACTCTTTGCCACGACACAGGAAATCTGCGCCGCCTTGATGGCAATTGGCGCGTGTTCCCTTGAAGAGCCGCAACCGAAGTTTTCTCCGCCGACAATGATGTCTCCGGGTTTCATTTTGCTGACAAAATCGGGGTCGGCGTCTTCCATGCAGTGCCTGGCCAGCTCTCCCGGATCGGACGTGTTCAGATAGCGCGCGGGAATGATCGCGTCGGTATCAATATTGTCTCCAAATTTCCAGATTTTTCCTTTAAAGATCATGTACAATCATCCTCTTTCTTTATAATTCTTCCGGTGATGCAATACGGCCCAGAACGGCGGATGCCGCGGCCACGGCGGGACTGGCCAGGTAAACATCGCTTCCGGGATGGCCCATTCTTCCCACGAAATTGCGGTTGGTTGTGGCGATGGATGTTTCTCCGTCGGCCAGGATGCCCAGATGGCCGCCCAGACACGCTCCGCAGGAAGGCGGCGAGATCACCGCGTTTGCGTCCATGAAAATGTCCAGGAGTCCTTCATGCATTGCCTGACGGTAAATGAGCGGTGTGGCGGGAACGATAATCAGACGGACATTGGATGAGGCTTTCCGATCTTTCAGGATCCCGGCGGCGATGCGCAGATCTTCAATCCGGCCGTTGGTGCACGACCCGATGAGCGCCTGATCAATCTTCACGGTTCGCGCCTCGCTGACGCCGCGAACATTGGACGGCAAAGGCGGAAAAGCCACCTGCGGTTCCAGTTTACTCGCATCGACTTCAATGGTTTGCGTGTAGACCGCGTCGGGATCGGAGGCGTAAAGCTTGTAAGGTCTTTTGGCGCGGGGACTGACATATTCCTCGGTAATGGAATCAGGCGGAAAGATGCCGTTTTTAGCGCCGGCCTCGATGGCCATGTTCGCCATGGATAGACGGTCCGCCATAGGCAGGGCGCTGATGGTATCTCCCGTGAATTCCATCGCCTGATAGAGCGCGCCGTCAACGCCGATGCGGCCGATGACATGTAAGATCAGATCTTTTCCGGAAACCCATTTTTGCAGTTTTCCGGAGATAATGAATTTAATCGTAGACGGTACCTTGAACCACAATTCGCCCGTGAGCATGGCCGCGGCCAGATCCGTACTGCCCACGCCTGTGGCAAAAGCACCCAGTGCGCCGTATGTGCAGGTATGGCTGTCCGCGCCGACCACCAGGTCGCCGGGAAGGACGATGCCCTTTTCCGGCAGCAGAGCATGTTCCACACCCACCTGACCACCTTCATAAAAATGCGTGATACCGTGTTCAACGGCAAATTCCCGTACGATCTTGCACTGCTGGGCGGAACTGATGTCCTTGTTGGGCGTGAAATGATCCAGCACCAGCGCGACCTTGTCTCTGTCAAAAACCTTTTTCCCGCCGGCCGCCCGGAATTCCCGGATGGCGATCGGGGCTGTGATGTCGTTGCCCAGAGCAACATCAACCCGGGCGTTGATCAGCTGTCCGGGAGCGATTTCCTTGAGGTCCGTGTGCGCCATTAATATTTTTTCCGTTATCGTATATCCCACGTTATTAACTCCTTGACTGAATAATGCTTCTGTAATTTTGAAATTGAAAAATTTTTCTATCCTATTTTTCAGCTTAATTCAACTTTAACCTTTTTGACGTTGTCTTTCAAGAATTCCAGCCGGTTAAGCGCATTGATGTATGCTTTCGCCGATGCGACGATAACGTCGGGGTGCGCTCCGCGGCCTACAACGCTGTGGCCGTTATACTTGAGTTGGACCGTCGTTTCCCCCTGAGCGTCCGCGCCGCCGGTGATGGCGTTGACCGCGTATTTCAGAAGCGGGTAATTGGTTTTGGTGATGTTGCGGATAGCGGCAAAGGTCGCGTCCACCGGACCGTTGCCGAACCCGGCGTCGCGCACCACTTCTTTTCCAACCTTCATTTCCATGGTGGCCGTCGGAATGGCCACATTGCCGCTGACGACGTTGAGATAGACCAGATGATATTTATCCTCGCCCCGGTAGATATCTTCGTACAGAATCGCCTGAAGGTCTTCATCATAGATATCCTTCTTGATGTCTGCCAGTTCCTTGACTTTTGCCGCCACACGGGTGAGCTGGTCGTCGTTCAGCACATAGCCCATTTTTTTCAGATGATGCGATATGGCGGCGCGTCCGGAATGCTTGCCCAGAACGATATGCGTATCGGAGATGCCGACGGACCTGGGCGTCATGATTTCATAGGTAATCTTCTCCTTGATCAGCCCGTCCTGATGAATGCCGGATTCATGGGCGAAGGCGTTGGCTCCGACGATGGCTTTGTTCGGCTGTACAGGGACGCCGGTAATTTGCGTGAGCAGGCGCGAAGTCTTGTAAATCTGATCGGTTTTGATCTTTGTGTAAAGGCCGTACAGATCCTTGCGTGTGGTCAGTGCCATGACGATTTCCTCCATCGCCGTATTGCCGGCCCGCTCGCCGATACCGTTGATGGTGCATTCCACCTGCCGGGCGCCCTCGCGGATGGCGGCCAGCGAATTGGCCACTGCCAGGCCAAGGTCGTTATGGCAGTGGACAGAGATCACCGCCCGGTGAATATTTTGAACATTGGCGAACAGGTAGGCGATCAGGCGGCCAAATTCTTCGGGAACGGCGTAGCCGACCGTATCGGGAATGTTGACGGTTACCGCTCCGGCGTCAATAACGGCGGAAACCATTTTGGCCAGGTAATCGCGATCCGACCGCGTGGCGTCCATCGGGGAGAATTCCACATTTTCCGTGTAGGATTTTGCCAGTTTGACGGCATCAACGGCTTCCCTGAGCACCTGCTCGCGGCTTTTCTTGAGCTGGTATTGCAGGTGGATGTCCGAAGACGAAATGAACGTGTGAATGCGCGGATGAGCGGCGTGTTTGATGGCCTGCCAGGCGCGGTCGATATCCAGTTTGTTGGCGCGGGCCAGTCCCGCGACCTGGGATTTCTTGATGACTTTAGCGATCTGCCTGACCGCATCAAAGTCTCCATCGGAAGCGATGGGGAACCCCGCCTCGATGATATCGACGCCCAGATTCTCGAGCTGACGGGCCAGAAGCAGTTTTTCCTCGGTATTCATACTGTTGCCGGGTGACTGCTCCCCGTCTCGAAGTGACGTGTCGAAAATATAGACGTGGTTTTTATCTTTCTTCATGATTTGCTCCTTTCTGATGAGCTTTAATATGGTATATTTTTCAAACCCCACGGGCGGGGTTGTTCAACTGGCCGATTCTGCGACGCTCGGCCTGTACATACGAGTCTTCACGAAAAAAAAGGCCGTGGGCTTTTCCGCCCACGGCCTTTAGGTAATCAGTTATGTTACGAGTTCAGTGACGACCTAAAAACGACGGGCAGGCGGCCTTAAGTAACAGGCGCAACAGGGCGAGGCCCAGAAGCAGAGCCAGAATCGCGTTTGCCATAATTGTCGTTGCCGTAAAACTGAACATCTATTCTATCCTTCAAAAAACACGCATCAAAGTATCGGCTCCTTTAATGCAAAACTTGAATGTTGTCAAAATGTTTTTTTCCAAGGACACTTTTGATGAATGAGGTTGACCGGTTCAATATTTTCAGGCAGAATGAACGCCAAGCATTCCAAAGGGTTCAGAAGAGTATCGCGATCATCCTGAAAGAGGTGACTGAATGGATCTGAACGAGAAATCCTACCGGCTGATTACCGACAATTTATACGACGGCCTGTACTTTGTGGATCGGGAACGGGTGATCCGTTACTGGAATAAAGGGGCGGAAAGGATTTCCGGTTTCTCTGCCGGGGAGGTTGTCGGACGGTCCTGCGCTGATAATATTCTGACGCATGTGGACAAGGAAGGCAACAGCCTCTGTCTGACGATGTGTCCTCTGTCAGCGACCATGGCGGACGGTGAGCAGCGGGCTGCCGAGGTATACCTGCACCATAAGAAGGGTCACCGTGTGCCTGTGTCTGTGCGAGTCGCTCCAATGACCGACGAAAGAGGTACAATCATCGGAGGCGTGGAAATTTTTACCGATATCAGCGCTTATGTCTCCATGGAAATGAGAAACAAAGAACTGGAAGAACTGGCTCTCCTGGATAACCTTACCCGACTGGCCAACCGGCGCTGTATCGAAAATGAGCTTGCAATTCGCTTTGATGAGGAAAAACGTTTTGGCCTGCCGTTTGGTCTTTTAATGATGGATATTGATCATTTTAAGAAATTCAATGATACTTATGGTCATGATGTCGGCGACCGGGTTTTGAAATTCGTGGCGGAGACGCTTACGAAGAATGCGCGTCCGTTTGATATGATCGGCCGATGGGGTGGAGAAGAGTTTGTCGGCATCATTCGCAACGTAAACCTGGTGCAGTTGAAGGATATCGGGGAGAGGATGCGCATGCTGGTGGCAAATTCTTATCTGATGCATCGCAAAGAAAAATTGAAAGTGACGATCTCCCTGGGCGGCACGATTCTGCATTCCGGAGAAACCATGGACAGACTGATCAAACGGGCGGACACTCTCCTTTATAAAAGCAAGCATGAGGGGCGAAACCGGTTGACAGTGGGATAAAAAAAGAAGGAGAGCACGGGGCTCTCCTTCTTCTAAGGAGGATGGGCGCATTGGCTATTGACACATACCCATTCCTAATCCGGGACCGGGACCGTGATGCCCGGGACCTCTCATTCCGCCGCGAGGTCCGAAGCCGGGCCGGTGATCCCAGCCGATATCGGCCAGTTTTTCATTTTGCTCAGGCGTCAGGACTTTCCGGATTTCCAGCCTCAGCGTGGTGATTTTGTCCTGCATCTCATCGCGCAGAACCCTCAATTCTTTTTGCGCAGCGACGATCTTGTCTTTGTCCGGGTTGGCTTTCAGCCACAGCCTGCGCAGCTCGACTGATTTGTCAAAGATTTTTTCCCGGAGGGGTCTGGTTGCTTTGTCCGTTGCCGTCTGCAACGCTTCGATTTTTGCCTTCTGGTCGTCCGTCAGGTTCAGCCTCTCCAGACCCGCTTGCCCGCAGGGGCCGCAACCCTTTCCATATCCGGGGCCGGGCCCCCAGGCCAGCGCCTGTGAGGTTAATAACAAGCCGACCAAAACGGCCATTAGTACGATTCTTGTCTTTTGCATGGTGTTTCTCC
This sequence comes from Smithellaceae bacterium, assembly GCA_963682015.1. GTDB lineage: Bacteria > Desulfobacterota > Syntrophia > Syntrophales > Smithellaceae > UBA8904. Next base: position 2,813,983 of record OY820932.1, read on the forward strand.
TTCTCGTATATTTATTGCTGATCAGTTAATGCATTATTCAGCAAAGCCCGTGCCACCGCATGCATATATACGATTTCATTTAATGTCTTATAAATACCGGTAAAAAATGTTTGCCATGAAGGTCCATCGGGTGGATAATAGGTATCCAGTTTGAGTATCCAGATGATCTTATAGTATCCAGAGACTTGTGGGAGGATGAACCATGCTGCGGAAAAAGACAAAAAAAAGCCGGTTTGACATTTCCGTCTGGGTTGTCATCAGCGCGACAATGGTTCTAGCGGTCATCCTTGGGATGATGATTTTCATGCAGGTTCAGCAGCGCAAAAACCAGGCGGTCAGTCTGTTTGTCGAGAAAGGCGCGACGCTGATCTCATCTTTTGAAGCAGGCTGGCGGGGCCGGCCGGTTGGCAAAGAGGAACTGTTTGAATTTCAAAAACTGCTCATGGAGACCTCCCAGCAGCCGGATATCGATTATCTGATGATCACGGACGACCGGGGAAACATTCTGGCGGACAGTGATCCATCCATGCTCGGAAGGTCCTACGGGCTGGATCTGAACAGAGAAAAGATTTCCGCAAGCCGGGTAATCCGATGGAGGCAGACGGCCAATCCCGAAGGCGCGGGCACGTTTGAGGTTTATCGCGGATTTTTGCCGGGGATGGATGATGCGCAAAAGAATCATCTGATTGTCTATGTCGGTTTCAACATGGATAAAATCGAAAAGGCTTCCCGGGAAGATATGTATCAGACGGGAATAACGGCGCTGATTCTGGCTCTGATCGGATCACTGGCGATTGTGTCTCTTTTTCTGGTGCAGGCCTACCGTCTGGCCAGAGCGTCTCTTTCGCGGATTACGGTGTTTTCCGAAGCGCTGGTGAAAAATATGCCCATCGCTCTGATTGCCGTGGATCGGACCGGGAAAATCGTCGTCTGCAATGAGCAGGCGCACGCAGTGCTCACCGGAATCTGCAGTGAGGCAACGGGCAAGGATGCTTCCGAAATCATATCCGCCGGCTTTTTTGAAGTGCTGGACCGGGTCAATGATCCGGACGGTTTGATTGAGGAAGAGGTTGCGATTGCTTCCGGGGAAGATGGGGAGCAAATCTGGGAGGTGATTGCGGCGGGCTTTGCCGATGAAAACGTCGCGGAAGGAAAAATATTGCTGGCGCACAATGTTACGGCAATTCGCCGGATGGAAAAGGAGGTGACAAAGAGCCGGCATCTGAATGCCATCGGATCACTGGCTGCCGGCGTTGCGCATGAAATTCGCAATCCGCTGAGTTCCATCCGGGGATTTGCCGTCTATTTCAGGCAGAAGCTTTCCGGAAATAAAGAAGATGAGGAAACGGCGGATATTATGATTGCCGAGACGGAAAGGCTCAACCGTGTCATCAGCCAGTTGATCGAATTTGCCCGTCCGCTGCAGTTGAAGAAGGAATGGACGGACATTGAACGTCTGGCCAGAGAAACGGCCCGCCTGGTAGCCGTTGATGCCATGAATCAAAATGTCGCGATGGAAATACAGGTGCACACGGATCAAACGCATGCATACGTTGATCCCGATAAAATGAAACAAGTGCTGCTCAATGTTTTCCTCAACGCCCTTGCCGCCATGCCCGCGGGTGGAAACTTGTCCGTTGAACTGGACAGACAAAAAGATTTTCTGGACGTGATGGTGACCGATAACGGGGAAGGCATCAAAGAGGAAGACCTGCCGAGGATTTATGATCCGTACTTTACATCGAAACCTGCGGGCAGCGGCCTGGGGCTGGCAGTGGTACAAAAAATCATGGACGAGCACAGCGCTGCGGTTCGGGTAGAAAGCAAAGCGGGCAAGGGCACAAAAGTTACGCTGCGATTCTTGGATCATCGGAAAAGGGAGGAGTAAAGTGAAAGACAAACTGCAAATTCTGGTGGTGGATGACGACGCCGCTCATCGGCTGATGCTGAAAAAATTGATCGGCGGATGGGGGTATAACGTGTTTGAAGCGGATGACGGTGCGGCCGCGGTCGAAGAAGTCCGCAGACGGCCCTTTGATCTGATTCTCATGGATATCCGCATGGTGAAGGTTTCCGGTATTGAAGCCCTCGATCAAATCAAAAAAATCAATCCCGTGCTGCCGGTCATTATCATGACGGCCTACGCATCGGTGGAAACAGCCGTAAGCGCGCTCAAAAAAGGCGCTTATGATTACCTCACCAAGCCGCTGGATTTCGACGAGCTGCAGATGGCGATTGCCCGGGCCACCGAGCACAGTTTGCTGAAAAAAGAAAATGAATATCTCAAGGAAAGGCTGCAGGAAAAATTCAACCGGCAGAATATTATTGGCCGGAGCGCGGCCATGAACAGACTGTTGGAAATCGTGGAGCAGGTAGCCGCAACGCAGGCGACAATTCTGATTACCGGAGAATCCGGAACCGGCAAGGAGGTCATCGCCAATGCCATTCACGCCAACAGTAACCGGAGAGAGGCTCCTTTTGTGAAAATCAACTGCGCGGCGCTTACCGAAACGCTCCTGGAATCGGAATTGTTCGGCCATGAAAAAGGCGCGTTTACCGGCGCGGACCGCCGCCGCGAGGGCAAGTTTGTCCAGGCGGACGGCGGAAGCATTTTTCTGGATGAGGTAAGCGAAATGTCTCCCGCCATGCAGGTGAAGCTCCTGCGGGTTTTGCAGGAACGGGAGCTTACGCGCGTGGGCGGCTCCGATGTGATCAAAGTTGATGTCCGCGTGATCGCCGCGTCCAACAAGGACCTGAAGAAAGAAATCCTGGAAAGCCGGTTCCGTGAAGATCTGTTTTACCGTCTGAATGTTGTGGCGCTGACTGTCCCGCCACTGCGGGAGAGGCCGGAGGATATTCCGCTCATGGCCCAGCATTTCCTGAAACTGTTTGCTGAAAGAAATGCAAAATCTATTTCCGGGTTCACCCCGCAGGCCATGCAGAAGCTGGGAGCATATGCCTGGCCGGGCAATGTCCGGGAATTGATGAATACCGTTGAACGCGCCGTGGTTTTATCCCGTGCCGATACGGTGGACGCGGATGAACTGGTCTTCCCGATGGCGGATCGGTGTTCTCCTCCGGCCGTGACGGAAAACGTCCGTCCGGCGACCGCCGGACCGGAGAACCTGCCGCTTGAAGAAGTGGAAAAGCGAAGCATTCTGGAAGCATTGAAAACGGTAGGCGGCAACAAAAGCGAAGCCGCGCGCCGTCTGGGAATTACCCGCAAAACTCTGCGCAAGAAGCTGGAAAAGTACGGGCAGGAAAACTGACCTCGCGTGTCCGGCGCCGACAGGATCGGCGACGGCGCCGGGTTTGTCGCGATTTAATGACGATAGATCTTTACGGTCAACCAGCCGCTGTTATCGGACCAGCTGCCCTGCGCATCAATGCAGTAAAGTTCGATTCTTTTTCCCTCTCCCTGGTATCTCACTTTATAAACATGATCCGGATTGTAGGGGATCGCCCTGCCGGCAATGTCGGTCATCCCTTTGTCGTTGATTCTGAGCTGGTTCCATATTTCACCGTTTTTCCCGCACCGCCATTCGGCGTAACACCAGACGGCATCGACTCCATCTCGCACGTTGCTCCAGTCGCTGATCACGCCGCTGGCTTCAATGGTGTACCATTGTCCTCTTTCCAGAACATTCGAACTGGTGATTTTTACAGGCTTGTCATTGGGGACGATCAAGGTCTCCAGTAATCCTCCCCCCGGCGCAGGCCGGGCATGATCGTCAAACTCAATGCTTACAATATCGTCTTTGGCTGCCGGAACGTCAATGGTCGTGCCGTTTTTCAAATGGACTTTCATGCCGCCGAAGGCGAGAGAAAATACCATGAAAAAGAACAGAACACTGCAAACCAATAACAGAATAACTTTATACTTCCTGGCCATTCGATAATCTCCTTTCCTTGAAAAATGTAAATTGAAGAAATTGATTTTTTGTCTTCCCGGGTACAATGTTTTATAATTCTACCACAGACGTCATGAAAGAACAGTAGGATTTTGATTGAAACACCGGCGGTAAAAGGCAAAGCGGTTTTTTTCGGGGTTTCCACCCGTTGACTGAACCTCGAGTCATGACATCAAGTTTTTATTTTCGTTTTTAATCGAATGAGCCGGTGTGACAAAGATGCTTTTGCTTCATCAGAAAAGAAGCGGTTTCCGGCCAGGGCGGTTTCGATGATCTGTCGGGCTCGGGCATAATCGCGCTGATGGTGTTCCAGAAATTTTGCCAGCTCAGAGACGGCATGGAAATCATACGGATCGCAGTCGATCATCTGCCGCCAGAGGCAGGCGGCTTCGGTGAGGCAGCCGGTGCGTTTGTAAAGCTTTGCCAGTTTCTTCCTGGATTCGAGCGAAAGTTCGGCGCAGGCGTCTTCTTTGAGAATCTCCAGAATCTTTTCAACACTTGCCGGTCCGGCTTTTTTAAGAAGAAGCCTTGCCGCCGCCACATAATCGTCGGGATGCGCGTGATGTTTGAGGGCCTGTGCGTTCAGAATATCAACCAGGTGGGCGGTGAGTGTCGCCATGGAAATTACGTCCAGGCGGTTGTGTTCGAAGATATCGGCCAGCAGCCGGGGGTCGCGCTTTCTCAACCAGTCGAAATAGCGCTGGGGGATTTCCCAGCCGGGTATATCGCCTTCACGCCGGACGCCGAGGATATCTTCCTCCAGCGTAACCAGGCGGCAGTTCTCCAGGCGATGCCCCAGCAGGCGCCTGGATGGATGCAGCAGATCCAGATGGGGCAACTCATGGAGGTTGCTTTGCATCCGGTTCAGAATAAAGCGCGTCGACAGAAGGTTCACGTCGAAGGCTTTGCCGTTAAAGGTGACGAGAAATTTTTTTTGCGCGGCAATCTCCTGAAGATACGACAAAGCCGCCGCTTCTTCACCAAAATCGCGGGCCAGAATCTGCCGGACGTGAAACTGACCTTCTTCAAACCAGCCCAGACCGATCAGAAAGGCCATCGTTCCGGTGCCGCCGGAAAGACCTGTGGTTTCCGTATCCAGAAACAGAGCGTCCGAAGAAGTGAACTCACCCAGGATGGGATTATTGGCCAGCATACCCGCCGCGGTCATCTCAAATCCGGAGGTTTCGCGAATGTTGCGATGACCGTGACGGCTTGTGCCGGAAAGAAAACCGCGGGCCAGGAAAAAACGGCCATGTTCATTTTCAATCTCTTCGCCTTCCAGCATTTCAGACAGCGCCCGGTTGCCCCGTGTCCGCGCTTCGTTCTGGGCCGCTTTGCTTCGCGCTGCCGCACGGGTAACGACATTGTCGATGCGCCGCCGCAGATCATCGAGCTGGGCCTGTCTTTCCGGCGTCGAAGGCCCTGACTCCTTTTTGTCCTGCGTTTTGGAAATTATGTTTTCGCCGGTCAGGCGTTTGAGTTTATCAATGGATTTCATCGGTCATTCAATCATCAGAAATTAAACATAATGTTGTCATACCGGCGAAAGCCGGTATCCAGTTAAATAATGTTATTATACAAATCATTCCATTCGGGATTATGACTTTCAATCAACTCTATTTTCCATGCGCGTTTCCACTCTTTAATGTTTCTTTCTCTTTCAATTGCCGAGATCATATCTGTATGCAATTCATACCAGACAAGATGATGTACGCGATACTGTTTTGTAAATCCGTTCGCTAAATCGTTTTTATGTTCCCATATTCTTTTAGTGAGGTCCGATGTTACGCTGATATAAAGCGTTCCATTTCTTTTGCTGGTCAGAATATAAATGGCAGGTTGTCGGACCATAATTTTTTTCTGGATACCGACTTTTGCCGGTATGACCTAAGGAAATCGTCTTTATTCTTTTCTTAAAATGAGGTCGATGATCTTCGGCACGATTTCCTTCGCCGTCTTGCCAATTTCCAGCGTAGGCCCCACGCACGATGGACAGCCGAAAGCGCAGGGGCATTTTTCAATCAGACTTTTTGCGGCGGCCAGCAAATTTGCATGCTCCGCATAAAGCAGTTCGGAAAAACCGATGCCGCCCGGATAAGAATCGAAAATGAAAATCGTCGGATCGAATTCGTCGATGCGCGCACCGTCCGCAGCCTGCGGCCTGCCGGTGGAAAACGATGTGATGACGCGGCCGGTTTTTCCCTGGCTGACAAACCACTCGCCGGATTTGTCGCCCAGCGACCGGTCAATGTCGTGCGTGTCCGCCATCAGAAACATGGCCGACAGATGCTGCAACGTGTAAGCCAGCGCCGAAAGGCCGTCGATCACTTCGGCGGGCGTGAAATTGAGCGTGCGTAGGCCGTCGCGGGGAATCGTAAACCAGTAGCTGGTGGTGTGCATGTCCTTTTCGGGCAGGTTGATATCACCGTAGCCCAGGTTCTCGGATGTATAAAATTTGATTTTCTTATAGCCTACGACTTTGCGGACGACCTGTACTTCGCCGTGTTCCACAATGGCCCCGCCGGTGCGCCGGTTATCAAACGAATCGATCACCCGGACATTGGTGTACGTCATGGCGTCGGTGTAATAGTCGGTATCGACCCGTCTGACGTAGGCTTTCTTGCGCTCCAGATCGAGCTTGTCGACGTGATACTGCTCGGAGGCCAGCATGTAGATGGCTTCATCATGCACGGCGGTGAAGGCGCTGTCCCAGTCCACTTCGGCGATGACTTTATGATTCCCCGTGTCCGTCGTATCGACGACCACGACGTTTTCCGGGTTGATCGCGCGCAGGCTCACTTCATCGGCCGGATAACTTTCCGCCGCCCAGTGCCAGCGGTCGCTGGAGCGATGCAGCACGCCTTTTTCCTCCAGATACTGCAAAAACTCTTCCAGGTTTTCGCCGCCGAATTTTTCCCCCTTTTCAAAGGGCAGCTCGAACGCCGCACTCTTGATGTGGTGCAGCAGGATCAGCAGATTGTCCGGGTTGATGCGGCAGTGCTCGGGTGAGAGCGAAAAGAAATAATCCGGATTTTCCATAATGAACTGGTCCAGCGGATTGCTGCGGGCGATCAGAATTGCCAGGCTGTGCCCCGACCGCCTTCCCGCGCGGCCTGCCTGCTGCCAGGTGCTGGCAATGGAACCGGGGTAGCCCGTCATGATGCAGGCTTCCAGGTTGCCGATATCGATGCCCAGCTCCAGGGCATTGGTGCTGATCACGCCCATGACTTCGCGCGCGCGCAGGCCGTTTTCAATTTCCCTTCTCAGGTTCGGCAGATACCCGCCGCGATAGCCCGTGACGAAGTGATCGTTGAGTGGCTTGCTTTTAACGAATTTATCCTTGAGATACTTGGTCAGAACTTCCACGTTGAGGCGGCTGGTGGCGAAGACGATCGTCTGAATGTTGTTGTCGATCAGATCGGAGGCGATCTTGCGCGCCGGCGTCATGGCGCTCTGACGGATGCCCAGCTCCCGGTTGACGATGGGTGGATTATACAGAACGAAGGTTTTGGCCGCTGCCGGTGCGCCGCTTTTGTCGAGCAACGCCACGTTGCGTTCCAGTATCTTTTCCGCGTGTTCGCGTGGATTAGCCACCGTCGCCGAACAGCAGATAAACACGGGATTGGCGCCGTAGAAGCGGCAGATGCGGATGAGCCGGCGGATGACGTTGGCAAAATGCGAGCCGAAAATGCCGCGGTAAATGTGCAACTCATCGATGACGATGTATCTCAGGTTTACAAACAGCTTCTGCCACTTGGTGTGGTGCGGCAGAATGCCCGCATGCAGCATGTCCGGATTGGTAACGATGATGTGCCCCTGACGGCGGATGGCCTGGCGCGCATCGTCGGGGGTATCGCCGTCGTAAGTAAAGGTTTTGATGTCGGCCTGCAAATCGGTGATCAGGCTGTGGGCTTCGTGCATCTGGTCCTGGGCCAGCGCCTTGGTGGGAAACATATACAGGGCGCGTGTTTCCGGTTCGTCCAGAATGCTTTGTAGAACCGGCAGGTTATAGCACAGCGTTTTTCCGCTGGCCGTGGGCGTGACCAGGACGACATCCTGTCCGTTGCGGATAAAACGCACCGCCTGGGCCTGATGCTTGTAAAGCTTTTCCATGCCCCGTCCGACCAGAACCTCACGGAGCCGGGGATTTACCCATGGCGGGTAGTCTTCAAAATCGCCGGATTTCGCGGGAATATCCACCACCGCCGCCGCACTGGCGCTGAAACTCCTGTTCTTTTTCAGGCGGGCGATCCATTCCTCTAATGTCAGTTTGGCCATGTTTTTCTCACCTTTTATTATCCGGTGGTGCATTATAGATAAAAAAACAAATATCACAACAGCGAATGTTAAAAAGTCATTGCAATAATCATATTGATGTTTTATCAATTTTCCCGTGCCTTAAACAGGATAAATGATAAGGAAAAGGGGGACGCCATGTCGCTTTTTAGCATTGATGAGAAAAAATGCAAACGGGACGGGATCTGCGCCGCGGAATGCCCGGCGCAGATTATCATTCAGCCCGACAAAAAGTCTTTCCCGTCATTAATGGAAAATGGCGAAGAATTTTGCATCAACTGCGGACACTGCGTGGCCGTCTGTCCTCATGGAGCGTTTTCGCTTTCCACCATGCCGCTTTCCGCCTGCCCGCCGATGGACAGGGACCTTCTTCCCGATGCCCGGGTCCTTAAACATTTTCTTCTTGCCCGGCGGTCGATCCGCCAGTATAAAAAAACACCCGTTTCCCGCAAACTGCTCGCGGAACTGATCGATGTGGCGCGCTACTCGCCCACCGCCAGCAACAAGCAGCAGGTTTACTGGACCGTTTTTTCCAACCCCGAGGAAATCCGCAGCCTGGCTTCCATGGTCATTGACTTTACAAAAATTACGCTGCCTGTCACCACGGATGAGACAATCGCCCGGCGCCTCCGGCGCATCCTCGATGCGTGGAATCAGGGAAGAGATCGAATCACACGGGGTGCTCCGCACGTGATTGTGGCGCACAGCCCCGCGGATCTGTCATTCCAGACGGTTGACTGCGCCATTGCCCTGACCTATCTGGAACTGTATGCCTTCACCAGGGGCCTGGGCACCTGCTGGGCCGGTTATTTTACGGCAGCCGCTAATTTTCATGCTCCGCTGGTTCAGGCACTCGGATTGCCGGCGGGACATCAGTGCTATGGAGCGATCATGCTGGGATATCCGCAGTACCGCTATCACCGGATTCCGAAGCGCAATGACGCATGCATCACGTGGAGGTGAGTGAATTACGGCGAAGAGAAGTTGATCTTTAAGAGTTTACGCGGACGGAATCAGCAAGGGAGAAAATGAAAAATGAGCAGCTATGTCGATAACAATCTGATCACTGGCGAGCAGGTGATTTACAAAACCAGACTACACTGGATTACGTTTATCTCTTTGAAAGGAATTTTTACTTTATTTATCGCTCCGCTCATCGCCTACCTGACGAGTGAATTTGCCATCACCAACAAGCGCATCATCATCAAGACCGGATTTATTTCCCGCAATACCTTTGAAATGAATCTTTCCAAAATCGAGTCCATCAACGTCAATCAAAGCATCCTGGCCCGTATCCTGGGATACGGTACAATTGTGATCATGGGCACCGGCAGTACGAGAGAGCCCTTTGCCGATATCAGGGATCCGCTGATATTCCGCAGAAAATTTCTGGAGCAACAGGGATAGAAGTTCCTTATGTATTCGTTCCCTTTTCCATAAAATACGTTACACTGGATGTGGCGTTCAGATACGTACGGACCGTTTCAGGCAACTCCTCGCTGTGCATGCTTTTTTCAATGGCAATGTCCTCATGTTCTTCCATTTCGCAGATCAAAGCCTCTTCCCGGGGAATACTGGAATCATAAAGCAAAAGAGACGGTTTAAGGGGATTGTTGGGATTGATGGTGATTACGATGCCGATTTCACCGTTGGAAAGCGCAACCACCGTGCCGGGCGGGTAAATCCCCATGCTGCGGATGAAAATGGAAAACAGTTCGATATCGACATGATTTTTCATCTTGGTGTACATGAAAGACAGCGCTTCATACGGCGTCATCTTCTGGCCGGGGTCCGGGTTGTTGCAGAGGTTATCGTAGCAGTCGACCATGTAAATGATCCGGGCAAACTTGTTGATCTGGTCGCCTTTCATGCCTGATGGATAGCCAGTGCCATTCCAGTGTTCATGATGATCGGCGACGGCTCGCAGCGTCGCGGGGTCCCGAACGCCGCCTTTGGTCAGGATTTCAACACCGTATTGAGGATGACGCTGGATGACCGACTGCTCCGCCTTTGTCAATGGCGGTTTCTTTTTGAGGATTTTCTTTTCAATCTGATTTTTACCGATGTCATGAAACAGCGCGGCAATGCCCAGCTCATACATTTCCGAGGCGGTCATTTTCAGCTTTTTCCCCATCATGATAGCCAGGACGGAAACATTCAGGGAGTGATGATAAATTCCCTCGTCCTTTTCCTTGATGTTGATGAGGTGGACGATAGCGTTGGAGTCTCCCAGAAAAGTGTTGACCATTTCTCCAACGGTTTCTCTGGCGCTCGCGACTGCCTCCTTTGAACCCGTCATGACCTTCTTCATGAGCTGCGGTACGTTTTTCACCACGCGGTCATAATTGCGCGTGCACTGTTGCAGATTTTCATGGATCTGCTTGAGGTGCTCCATCTGTTCTTTCTTGATCCGCCACATGAGCGCCACGTAAGGATCGTCCTCTCTGGCGGATACCAGTTCAGGTTCGGCGGATTTTTTTTCCGTATCTTCCCGGGGCCAGCAGTCGCTTTTTTCCGGAATCCACATCACTTCTTTCACGCCCAGCTTTTCCAGGATTTCAATCTGATTCCAGTTTTTGATTTTAAACTTGTTGAATACGAAAGGATGACTGAACCATTTTCCGGTGAGTTGAACAAAAACTCCGGGTTGCAGTAAGTCGATCCGAATTCTCTGCATGTTGTCCGGTTTCATTGATCTGATTCCATTCCTTCCGGGGCTTGATCCGTTGCGCTCACTGTTCCGATCCGGGTCCCACTACGCAATTTTTCATAAATAAATGCAAGAACTTTTCATTATATTGTAGTGGAAATGCCCGTGATTGACAATCAGGATTATGCGTATTATAAAATTACATGGACAGCCAAACTTTTCTCCAGAATAAAAACGCGTATCTGGCTTACAATAATTTCAGGAAACAGATTTTCTCCGATCTGGCGCCCGGGGACAGCGAGTTGATCCTTTATCTCCTGCCCTGGATGCTCAGCCTCAATGACCCTGCTGTTCCCGGCTATGTTCCCGATCTCCGGGCGCCCATGGTTGTGTATGGAATCGGGGCAGATCCCGGAATTCTTAAGCGGGAAGGTGTTTTTCAGAAGTTGCTGAAAATCAGTCAGCCCGTTTCCGTGAAGGCATCACCGCCGAACGCCCCTGTGATTCAGGGGATTTACACGATCGGGAGCATCGGCACCATCAGCCAGACGTCCGGTTCGGACTGCGATATCTGGATCTGCGTTGAAAAGAAGGATTTTTCCGTTATCCAGTTTCAGCAACTGGTTCAAAAAACCAATCTTATCAAAGACTGGCTGGATATACACTCCCGGATTCCCGTTTATTTTTTTATCTGCGACGTCGAAGACATTCGCCGGTCCCGATTCGGCAGCGTCGATCGGGAAAGCGCGGGCAGCGCGCAGACCAACACGCTGAAAGAGGAGTTCTACCGTACAACCATTACGGTTGCCGGGAAGATTCCTCTCTGGTGGCTTTGCTACGACCGGAATAAGGATATGAATTATGCCGAGTTTCTTTCCCGGTATCTCCGGGGTGATTTCGGAGACAATGGCTGCCTGGACCTGGGGCCTCTGGATTCGGTGGAGCGGGAAGAGTATTTTGGAGCGGCGCTGTGGTTTTTCAACAAGGCCCTGACTCAGCCTTTGAAATCCATTATCAAGATGCTGCTTCTGGAAATGCTGATTTCCCTGCCCAGGAATGAACTGCTCTGCCACCGGTTTCGAAATACGATTCTAAACCGGGAAAAGGATCCTCAACTGATTGATCCCAGCTCGTTTACCATGGAAGCCATTCTGAATTACCATCAGAAGCTGGACGGTAAAACATTCGATTTCATCAAGAAATGTTTTTATCTGCGATATGAGTTCAAACTGAATTTGAAAACGACCATGAAGGAAATTCTGGGCAAGGATATCTTCAGGCGCCATCCCATCCCCCGTCCGGAAATTGAACAGCTCAATACATTCGGCGTCTGGCCGTTTCAGGATCAAATCCAGTTCGGACAAAGCGTGTTTGATCTCCTGGTGGATATTTATAAAAGGGTTTCCACGGCGGAGCATGGGGTTCGGAGCAGCATCAGTCCGCAGGACATGAACATCATCGGACGCAAACTCTCCGCCTGCCTGGAGCCCAGGCCCCAAAAGATTCTTGTGTTTCACCGGCCGGTCAGAACCCTGAATATCCCCCGCATCGTCTTTTCCATCAATGATCAGAATGTGTGGTCCGCGGCCACGCCGGATAGCCAGAGCATCGTGGCCGGTCCCGATCTGGTCCACTGCATCGCCTGCCTGATCTGGAACGGAATATATCAGCCGGAACTGGTAAAGATGACACCCAATGCGACATCCGTCACCCTACAGGAAATCAACCGGCTTGCGGAAAGGATCCGGGATATTTTCGGTGTTCATGACGTATCCGTTATTGATTTCGACAATTATACCGAGCCGGAAAAGATCACCAAGATGCTCATTGTGGTGAATTTCGAAGGCCGCGCTCAACACGGCGACATAAACGATTTCAGCGTGATTTATAAAAATCACTGGGGTGAGATATTTGTTCGCCGTTTCCGCATTCCCGCGCAGTTTCATGAATTTATTCAGAAGGATAATGAAAAGTTTTCCAAAGTGGAGATCCATTACCATATCCAGCGCAGCGCTCTGTATTATGAAAAAATCATCGAGCGAACCAAGATGATGGTTTCGCAGAGTTTTCTCTGTCCCGGGATTAGTCCGGCTCGGGGGCATGAATGACGAATCGTCGTTGTCCGGCGCGAAGTTCGGTGATTCGTTCAAAGCGCCGGCGGCCTGCTTTATGTCCTGCCTTTCCGACAGGTTGATTCCGGTTTGTTTCCCCGTTGATTTGTATGCTCGCCAGTATCATGCTTTCCGGTTTCCGGAAACAGTCTGCTTTCATGATGATAAAAACGCCCTGATATCTGTCGGCGATTATCCTACACATTGTAGGATATTAAACTACCCGCAATTCGGACTGACGCCGATACCACAAACCTTCGTCCTGTAGTATTCAATATTCGCTTTTCAAGGGGTACATGTATTGCATCCGCCATATGTAATACGCCCCAACATTCTGTGGCCAGTAGATCGGAAGCGCGCATCCGATAGACATGAATAAGGTCCGAATCGCGGGGCGTACCCCTCCTGAAAAGAGTGAAGAAAGTCATACCGTTCCTGGCGGAAGAAAGGCAGGAGCGAGTGACAGGCATGAACACACCGGATAAAGATTGCCTTTTCGGCGGAAATTAAAGGCATAAAAAATAAAAGGAGAATAATATGGCTGACGAAAAAGATTTTTATGACAAGGTATTTCCTGTACCGGAAAGAGTGAGGGAGAAATCCTACATCAAGAGCCGGGCAGAGTATGACAAACTTTACAAAGAGTCGATTACCGACCCCAATGCGTTCTGGGCAAGAATGGCAACGGAGCGGCTGACCTGGTTTAAACCCTTTGACAAAAAGAAAGTATCGGATTGGTCTTTTGACGCCAAAGACGTTCATTCCAAATGGTTTGAAGGCGGCAAGATCAATGTCAGCTACAACTGCCTGGACCGTCATCTGGACACCAAGAAAAACAAGGCCGCGATTATTTTTGAAGGCAACGATCCCAATGACTGGAAAGTTTATACGTATTACGACATGTATCGCGAAGTGAACAAGTTCGCCAACGTGCTGAAAGGCCTGGGCGTCAAAAAAGGCGACCGCGTAACGATCTTCCTGCCCATGATCGCGGAGCTGTCGATCGTCATGCTGGCCTGCGCCCGCATCGGCGCAGTTCACGCCATCGTTTTCGGCGGATTCTCGGCGGAAGCATTGAGAGACCGCATCATTAACTCCGGCTCGACAGTCGTCATTACCTGCGACGGCACCTACCGCGGCGCCAAGGCCGTTCCTCAGAAAGACACCTGCGACAAAGCCGTGGCTCAGTGCCCCGGCGTGAAAACCATGGTCGTTGTAAAACGTACCGGCACGGCAGTCACCATGAAGGAAGGCCGTGACATCTGGTATGAAGAACTGATGGCCAAAGCCGACAAATACTGCAAGCCCGAAGAAATGGACGCGGAAGATCCACTGTTCATCCTTTATACCTCCGGTTCGACCGGACAGCCCAAGGGCGTCGTGCATACCCAGGCCGGTTATCTGCTTTATGCCTCCATGACCCAGCAGCTGGCTTTTGATGTTCGTGAAGAAGACACCTACTGGTGCACCGCCGACATCGGCTGGGTCACCGGCCACAGCTACATTGTGTACGGCCCGCTTTGCAACGGCCACTCCAGCATCCTGTTCGAAGGCGTTCCCAATTATCCGGATTTCGGCCGGTTCTGGGCAGTCGTCGAGAAATACAACGTCAACAATTTCTATACCGCTCCTACGGCAATCCGCTCCATCGCCAAAGAAGGCGACAAGTGGGTCGATGCACATGACATTTCTTCGCTGCGCGTTCTGGGTTCGGTCGGCGAGCCGCTCAACCCCGAAGCCTGGTGGTGGTACTACAACAAGATCGGCGGCGGCCGCTGCACGATTTCCGATACCTGGTGGCAGACCGAAACCGGCGGACATATGATCCTGCCGCTGCCCGGCGCGATTGATATTAAACCCGCCAAAGCCATGGTTCCGTTCTTCGGTGTTGTTCCGGTGTTGATGGATGAAGAAGGAAAAGAGATTAAAGGCCCCGGCAAAGGCGCTCTGTGTATCAAGAATTCCTGGCCCGGCATCGCCCGCGGTTTGTGGGACGACAAAGACGGCCGGTTCGTTGAAAATTACTTCGTGCAGTTCCCGGGCACGTACTTCTCCGGCGACGGCGCCGAACGCGATGCCGACGGCGATTACAAAATCACCGGCCGTGTCGATGATGTTATCAATGTTTCCGGCCACCGGCTGGGCACCGCCGAAGTCGAAGCGGCATTGACCTCTCACGCGGATGTCGCGGAAGCGGCGGTTGTCGGATTCCCCCATGACATTAAAGGTCAGGGCATCTTCGCGTATGTCACGTTGAACAATAATGTGGCCAAGACAGATGAACTCAAAAAGACTCTGGTTGCCCATGTCCGCAAGGTTGTCGGTCCGATTGCATCGCCCGACCAGATTCAATGGGCGGATGGTCTGCCCAAAACCAGATCCGGCAAGATTATGCGCCGTGTCTTGAGAAACGTTGCCGCGAAAACATTCGGCGACTTTGGTGATACGTCCACCCTGGCAGATCCGGCGGTTGTGGATGATCTGGTCGCAAACAGGAAGAAACTAGGCTAGCACCACTCTGTAGAGACCTGCTCCATGGGTTCTCTATAGAGAAGTCCCTCCTCGAATGCCGCTTTCCGGGTGACCGGAAAGCGGCATTGTCTATATAAAGGCTTTCAGACTTCAGGTTAAAGATTCTATTTTCCAGTGGAATTACCGGGCAGGCTTGTCGGCGACGGATTCATGGGAATGCAGGATTCGCCAGCCGTCCTTTTCCTTTTTCCAGATCATGGTAAACGAATGCTGAAACGAGAGCTCCTTGCCGTTTTTGAGCTGAATAGCCACATGTTCCCGGCTGGTCATTAAAGCCAGATCGGGAGAAAGCGGCGTCACGCTGATTTCCAGAGGCTCGATGACCTGACGGTCTCTTGCCGAAAAGAATTTGGAAATGGTGTCCACCCAGTTCTCACGGGAAGAGTAGTAATCGGTGTTGACAAAGGCCGAGATAAAACCGTTGCGGCTGTAATTTTGAGACCAGGCTTCGGCGTTGATTTTCCTCACGGCGGAGGCAAGGTCTTCGAACTGAGCCTTGACCTCTTTTTTGACTGTTTCCTTCTGCGCATCGGTGAAGACAGACGGCTGGGACTGACAGCCGAGAAGTGTCGCGATGAGGATGATCAAGACGATTTCATAAATTGTTTTCATATCGTTCTCCATTTCTTTAAAATAGGTTGATTTCCTGACGGAAAACCACCGGAACGTAATGCCCGGTCCGGCCGATGGTTTGGTCCTCACTTTTTCATAAACTGCTTTCCGATATTCCACGCCTTGCCTGCGGATTCACCCAGCGACCAGTAATTATTGTCCGGCATGGTCAGCAGAAGATAATCGGCTTTTACGGGGTCGATTCTGCCGTTGACCAGACAGTTTGGCGACGCGTACGCGCCTTTGATTTCACCGATGAAGAAATAATTGGTGGGACCTTCGATGGTCTGAACCAGGGAACACTCCAGGTTCAAAGAAGCTCCGTCGATCAGCGGCGCGGTTTTCAAATCGCCGAAGAAGACGTTGAACACGGAGGATTTATCGGCTTTCGCGCCCGATACGATGCCACAGTAATCGGTTTTGACAAGATCCTCCCGTCCGGGGAAGCAGATACTGAAGCTTCTGCTGGCGATGATTCCTTCGGGAGTCGCATGCGAACGGTTGATTCCCGCGCCGATCCAGGGCGGATTTGCGTTCACGCGCGTGACCCATCCGGCGGTCATGAAGTTGGCCTTGCCCTGAATCATGCACCCCACTAAGGTCACCGGCATGGGGATAAAGACGTTGTTGTCGATTTTGATATTGTTCATTAATCCTCCTTTTTGGGGAATCGGAGAAATTTAGTCAATATTGTTCATTTGTTCAATATTGGCAATTTAACGGGCTTTTCTCTCTTATGGCTTCGGTGCCATGCTTTGCGCTATGTGTCTTAAATCATCAATTGTCCCTGCTGACGTACTTTCAAAAATTTTAATCGCGGTCTGCACAGCTATATCGTTCTTAACATCGATATCCGAAGCGGTAATATGCAGGTCCGGTATAATACCGGTTTTTTCTATTGAACGTCCGGAAGGAAGAAGCCATATTGCTGTTTTTAAAATTAAGAAGGAATCATCTTCTACAGGGAAAACACTTCTAATGATATTTTGTTTATGTGTCGGAGTGCCGACGATGATAGCCTTTTTGTACTCCTGACAAACGCCCGCGACAATTTCCGCGCCATTGGCTGTATTTTTATTAACCAGAATAATGAGGGGAGTATTAATCACCTTATTCACAGGAATGCTGCCATATTTTCGTATTCTTGTTTTTTCCTGCAGAGACACAATCAAATCAGTTTGGACAAATCTACTAGATATATTGATTGCCTGCTTAAACAAGCCGCCAGAGTTGTTTCGCAGATCAAGAATGATTCCTTTTGTCTTTCCTCCCGTGTTTTCCTTTAGGAATTGAAAAGCCTCATCAAAATCCTTATCAGTATTTTCTGTGATGGAAGTAACACGGATATAGGCATAATGATCAACTAGTTGCTTATACTTGACACTTCGAATGGTAATTACGTCCCTGTTTATATTAAATCGAAGAGGTTTGGCTGATCCTTCGCGCAAGATTTCAATTGTAACTTGTGTGCCGGCTTTACCGCGCAGGAGTTTCACTACTTCTTTCAGTTCTAAGTCATCAACAGGTTTTGAGTCGACGTTGATGATTCTGTCTTGTGGAAGAACGCCTGCCTTTTCAGCAGGGCTTTCCTCTATAGGGTTAACGATGATGATTCTATTGTCTGTTCTTTCCATCCGAAGACCGATGCCGCAAAGATCGTCTTTTTCTTCCACTTTTATAAACTCAGAATCAGAATCTAAGCTAACCATCTTTTCTATTGCAGCATGCGTGAGTTTTTTGTCATTCGATTGGGGGTTATTTTCCTTAACAAAGGATCTGATTTTTTCCAATGCCTCTGCGTCGTTATCTATATTTGAGGCTGTCTTGATATCGATTGACTTTCCTGCTGACGAGATTAAAAAAATATTTTTATCCCGCGTAAAAGAGAGTTTATCTTTTCCGACATTGTCCTGCATACCGGCTATTGCACGTTCGATTAGATCTTCGGGTTGGAGTGCGGGAAAGTGATTTTGAACAATTGTTATGTACGCTTGTGATATTACGCTTTTGCTGGAATGCTGGCATCCTGTAACAGCAGAAATCATTAGCATAATTATGATCAGGACAATGAGGAACTTAATAAGAGACATTTGAAAATAACGACATTGTAATTCATTTTTAAGAATCTTTGCATGTAACGGCTGCTTCATTATTACTCCTCATTGATTTATTACGTTTATGAAATGTATCTTATGGTGATAAATGATAAACATACAGTTTGATTATTGTTGTTTGAAATCAAATAAATATTTCCGGTTCTTTTCTTTCCTGAAAATTCTTGCTCAGCCATTGTGCAATTTGTTTGATCATCGGTTCTTCCATGATGCGCGCATCGAGCGGGCAGCTTTTCACGCAGGCGCAGCAGAGGATGCATTTCTTTTTCTCGGTGAGTACGGCAGACTCAACCGTAATTGCCGCGGTCGGGCAGGCAGCGGCGCATTCACCACAAAGATTGCAAAGGTCTTCAATAAGAACGGGAGACATTTCCGGCCATGCGCCGTAATCTTTATAGGGAAATTTGCCCGGCAGCGTCAGAGTTGTGATTCTCTCCGGGTTTGGTATGGCAACCATTTTTTTTGAGATCCTGGCGCCGAAATCTTTTGCCCGGGCGAGATCCTGCGCGTCCGGACGTCCAACGGCAATCGGATTGGCCGCGGTCGAATAGGAATGCTCGCCGATAAAGGCACCCGCGGCAACAGGAAGAAAACCGGCCTCTTGAACCAGGGCCGAGAGTTCCAGCAGGGCGTCTTCAAACGCCCGGTTGCCGTATACCACGATGATTGCGGCAGGAGTTTTATTGCCCTTGATCTGCTTGAGCCTCTGAACGGCAGTTGCCGGAATTCGACCGGCATAGACCGGAGCGCCGATGACGACGAAATCATCCTGTCCGAAAGCGTAATCTCCGGCTCCTGAAGACGGGAGAGTTAAATTGATATCTTTGTTCTTCGCTGCCTGAATGCCTTCGGTGATTTGTTGAAGAATTTTTCCGGTTGTTCCGGTGGGAGAAAAATAAACACGGGTTACAGACGTGATGTTCATGGAAGGATTCCTCTGGCTTAAAAAAATTATGAAAGAGACGATTACCCTGTTGCCGTGACTTCTTCAATTCGTGATGAAGTATAAAAATCATCAGCTTCCATGTCAAGCAGATATCAAAATTCGTCAACACGGGAGCAGGAGTTCTAAACCGGGTGTCACAGATAAAGAATGCACTTGTTATTTGCCTTTGAACACAGGCGGTCTTCTTACCATGAGCGCTTCAATACCCTCCTTGAAGTCTTCCGTCAAACTGGCAAGAATGTATTGTTCTGAATCCATGTGCATGATCGGCTGATCCAGCGCCTGAACCAGCGTGTTGATGCTGCGCTTGATCATCTGCGTGGTGAGCGGCGCTTTGGTCGCGTAAAGACGCGCCATTTCCATTGCTCTTTCCTTCAATTGATCCGCGGGGACCACTTCATCGAGCCAGCCCCAATCATACAGCGTCCGGGCGGGTTCATTCTGGCTTAAGATTACAAAACGCTTTGCTCTGGCCGGACCCAGCAGGTTGACCATCAGGGGAAGGGCAAGCCAGCTCAAATTCATCCCCAGATTGTTTTCAGGCAAGCCGCACCGGCAGTTGTCCGCACCGATTCGAAAATCCAGCGCCGAAGCGATACAGGTTCCTCCACCGAGGCAGACGCCGTTGATGGCCGCTATCGTAATCTGGGGAATCTGATTGAGTTTTGTGATCATTGTCGGCCCGATGGAAAAGCCACGGTATCTTTTCAGAACAGGACCCGTGGAAATCTCCTGCTGTTTGGAATCCATTACGTCGGCGCCCAGACAGAAATTCTTGCCGGCGCCGGTAAAGACGACAACCCTGATCTCAAGGTCAGACTGGAGCTCGTCAGCCAGAATGGACAATTCGCGCATTAAATCCACGCTCAGCGCATTGCCCACGGCGGGCCTGTTCAGAGTCACTACTGCCACTCCTTCATTTTTTTCGAATAACAGATTTTGGTATTCCATGGTCATCTCCTTTTTGGTGATATGTTACATATGTTGCAGATAAGATGAAAAATATACCTGTCCGCTTCCCGACTTTTCTTCGGGTTGGAATATATTGCCTGCCAACCATAAACCGTTTTGCCCGTGTTTTTTGAAGAAGCGGTAAATGGGTCTCGCAGAGATCTTAAGCTTCCGGGCAATGGCACGCGTCGATGACGCCGAAGAATCGTTCTGACGGACAATGTTGAAGGGTGCCTTTATGATATCCTCACGGGTAATTCTTCTTGGCGACATTTTCTGACGTCTTCCCGATGATTTGATTTTGCAAGCTATAGGTAACACAGCTTACCTATCGATATCCAATATGATCCGGTGAGTCAAACACTCTCTTTCGGCCGGCAAAATAAAGATATATTGACAATTTTAAATAAATACTTTAAATGTCCATTTGAATAGTAAACCGGAGGGCCGAATGAAAAATCAAAGAGAAGACACTGCAAGGACACGCAAGAGCCTGCTTTCCGCGGCCGGTGAAATTTTTGCCGAAAAAGGCTTTCGGGACACGACCATCGCGGAAATCAGCACGCGTGCCGGCGTAAACATTGCCGCGGTTAACTATCATTTTGGCAGGAAGGAAACCCTGTACATAGAAGCCTGGCGCTGCGCTTTCACCGAATCCCTGAAAGCTCATCCGCCCGATGGAGGAGTTGCCTCCGATGCGCCGCCCGAGGAACGTCTCCGGGGGCATCTTACGGCGATGATGGAACGTCTGGCTGATAAAAACAACAAGGAGTTCTGGTTTGTCCAGCGGGAATTCGGCAATCCCACGGGGCTTCTCGAAGAAGTCATGCGCGAGGAAATTCATCCCCTGCATAAGAAAACGGAGGGACTGGTCCGCGAGCTCTTGGGACCGCTGGTTTCGGAAGAAGATGTGAAATTCTGCGAGGTGAGCATTGTCAGTCAGTGCCACAACCCCATGGTGGCGGGGAAACAGCCTTTCCGAAAAGACGCCGGAAAGGACGGTCCACCGCATATAACGGACATCGCGGCCTATGCGGACCATGTGGTCAAATTTTCCCTGGCCGGGGTTGCAGCCGTTCGTGAAAGGGCTAAGTCCAAAGCCGGAACTGCAGCGCGCAACAAAAAAGGTAAATGAATGAAGACGCTTTGTAAAACAGATTGTATTTTCTGTGCAGCCTCTATGCTGATTCTTCTGTGTGTGATCGCGGTTGCCGGCTGCATGTCCGTGGGACCGGATTATGTACGTCCCGAACTTTCCGTCAACAAGAAATGGAACGCGCAGCTGAAAACCGATGAAAACCTGAAGCAGGAGGATGTGCAGGCTCTGTCGTCGTGGTGGACTTCTTTGAACGATCCGCAGTTGACCGGTCTGATCGAGCGGGCGGCCAGGGGAAACCTGGATCTCAAAAAGGCACAGGCGCGGATACGCGAAGCGCGTGCCAACCGGGGTGTGGCTCAGGCGGCTTTCTTTCCGACAGTTAATGCGGCGGGAAGCGCCACCTGGAGCCGGAGCGGTAAAGCAACGGGAAGTGGAGTTGCCGGTGATCTTTATTCCGCCGGATTCGACGCGGCCTGGGAGCTGGATATTTTCGGCGGTGTCCGGCGTTCCGTGGAAGCAGCCCAGGCAACGCTGGAAGGCAGCGAGGAGAACCGGAGGGATGTTCTTGTTTCCCTTTCGTCCGAAGTCGCCTTGAATTATCTGGATGTGAGAATTGGTCAGGCCCGCCTGGCATCGGCCGAGGCCAATCTGAAATCTCAGGAAGAAACGCACCAGCTTACCGTCTGGCGCAATCAGGCGGGATTGAGCGATGCACTGGCGGTGGAGCAGGCGCGCCTGAATCTGGAAAATACGCGCTCCAAGATCCCGTCACTGCGCACGGCGCTTGCGGAAGCCAAAAACCGCCTTGCGGTGCTTCTGGGCGAACAACCAGGCAGAGTCCATACGGAACTGGTTGATTCAAAACCCATACCGGTTGCATCCAGAAACATTGTCGTGGGGGCTCCGGTCGATATTCTGCGCAGGCGGCCCGATGTCCGGAAAGCGGAGCGGGATCTGGCGACGCAGACGGCAAAAGTAGGAGTGGCCACGGCGGAACTCTATCCCAAACTGAAGATCAGCGGAACGATCGGGTTTGATGCCTTCACGGTCGGCAGTTTGTTTACGTCGGGGAGTCTCGGCCACAGTGTCGGTCCCAGCATCACGATACCGATTTTTGCCGGGGGATCCATCCGCAAAAACATCGAAGCGCAATCGGCTCTTCAGGAACAGTATTTGATTGCATATGAAGCCGCAATCCTCAACGCGCTGGAGGAAGTGGAAAACGCCCTGGTTGCTTTTGACCAGGAGCAAACCCGAAGGAAGTCGCTCGGAGATGCCGCGGCAGCGGCAAAGAAGGCGGCCGAACTGGCAAGGATCAAGTATGAGTCGGGATTAACGGATTTTACAACCGTTCTGGATGCCGAGCGGTCATTGTTATCCGCGCAGGATGAACTGGTTCAAAGCGAAGGAACGGTGACTACCAATCTGATCCGGCTTTACAAGGCGCTGGGTGGCGGCTGGACGTCCGCCGCAGACGATCGGAAACATTAAATAATTCTTACAGGAAATGATTCATGAAAGCAGAACAGGAAAATGCGGATATAGCCAGGACATTGGATATTGAACATCCGTTGCACGGCAGGAAAATTTCAAGGCGATGGCTTATTGCGGCTGTTTCGGCGGCGGTTGTTATTGCTGTTGTCCTCATGATCTGGAAATGCAGCGGTTCGTCAAAAGCCGTGCAATACAGGACAGACGAAGTCCGGCGCGGCAACCTGACGGTGACAGTTACGGCCACGGGAACCCTGAAACCGATTAACAATACGGTGAGCGTGGGCAGTGAACTCTCCGGCATCATCAAGACTGTGGAAGTGGATTATAACAGCAAAGTGAAAGCGGGGCAGATTCTCGCCCGGCTCGATACTTCCAAACTGGAGGCGCAGGTGACTCAATCGAAAGCCGCGCTGGAATCGGCAAGGGCAAAAGTTCTGCAAACAAAGGCAACCATCAATGAGACCAGAAGTAAACTGGCCCAGTATCAGAAAGTCCGCGAACTGAGCAACAACAAGGTGCCGTCCCAGACCGAAATGGATGCAGCCCAGGCGGCGTATGAACGCGCCATGGCGGATGATGCGTCGGCCCGCGCGGCGGTATCCCAGGCGGAAGCGACCCTGGAGGCCATTCAGACGGATTTGTCCAAGGCCGTGATCCGCTCGCCGATCAACGGTGTCATCCTCACACGCGATGTGGAACCGGGGCAGACGGTTGCCGCCGCCTATCAGGCCCCCACGCTGTTTACCCTGGCTGCGGATTTAGCGAAAATGGAACTGCACGTCAATGTGGATGAAGCGGATGTGAGCCAGATCCGGGAAGGGCAGAAGGCGACGTTCACCGTTGCCGCTTATCCGACGAGAACGTTCGATGCCGAGATCGTCCGCGCCAACTATGGATCAACGACGACATCGGGCGTCGTCACGTATGAAACCGTGCTCAGGGTCAACAATTCGGATCTGCTTCTGAGGCCGGGGATGACGGCGACGGCGGATATCATCGTTAAAAAAATTGAAAACGCCGTGCTGGTTCCCGGCGCCGCACTGCGGTTTACGCCGCCGCTACAGGGGGAAAAAACGCCTTCCCGGGGACTGGTCGGTTCCATCCTTCCGCGTCCCCCCCGTCAGGATCATAAGCAGGTCAAGGACAACGGAAACAAAAGACAGCAGAAGGTCTGGGTATTGAAGGACGGACAGCTCACGCCGGTGTCCATTACCATCGGATCGGCCAGCGGCGGTCTGACGGAAGTTCTGGAAGGTGATCTGAAACCGGGGATGGCTGTCGTTGTGGACACCATTCAAACAGAGAGATAAATGATGACGGACAACTTCAAAATAAATGGTGAGCCGCTGATCGAGCTTCGGGGCATTACCAAAGTTTACGGTGAGGGGCAGGCCGCCATGCATGCCCTGCGCGGCATTGATCTCGCCATCCATAAGGGCGAATTTCTGGCGGTTATGGGACCCAGCGGGTCGGGTAAATCCACCTGCATGAATATTCTGGGTTGCCTCGATACGGCAACCGCAGGCACTTATCAGTTTCGAGACGTTGAGGTCAACAAACTGTCGAGGGATCAGCGCACCCGACTGAGAAGATTTTATCTGGGTTTCGTCTTTCAGGGATATAATCTGTTAAACCGCACGTCGGCGCTGGAAAATGTTGAATTGCCCCTAATTTACCGGGGAGCGCCGGCCCGCAAGCGCCATCTTCAGGCCCTGGAGGCGCTGGGAACCGTTGGGCTTACAGGATGGGAATCCCATACCCCCGGTGAACTCTCCGGCGGGCAGCAGCAGCGGGTGGCCATTGCGCGTGCGATTATCACTGAACCGGAAATCCTGTTTGCCGACGAGCCCACGGGAAACCTGGATACGGCGCGCAGCCATGAAATCATGGATCTGTTGACGGGGCTGAACCGCGAACGCGGAGTGACCATCGTCATGGTCACCCATGAACCGGACATGGCGTCCTATGCGGGAAGGGTTATTCATTTTTTAGACGGTCTCGTGGCTTCGGATCAAACCAACGGCAAGGGGGCATCATGATCGGCAATACCTTTCTTCTGGCCTTTCGGGAAATCCGGCGCAATGTGATGCGTTCGATCCTGACCATCCTGGGCATCGTCATCGGTGTGGCCGCCGTGATTATCATGGTGACCATCGGCGGAGGTGCAACAGTGCAGGTTAAAGAGCAGATTGCCAGTATGGGAAGCAATCTGCTGATGGTTACGCCGGGAAAACGGCTGGGACCCGGGCAGTCCAGCGGCAACATTCCCTTCAAACAGGCGGATGTGGAGGCGATTGCCCGTGAAGCGGGTTCGATCAAGGCCGTAGCGCCGGTTGCTTCCAAATCCGTCAAGGCAATCTTCGGCAATCAGAACTGGTCCACCCAGGTGACCGGAACCGATAACGCCTACATCCAGGTGAGCAACCGGTCGATTGCGTCTGGCCGTCCCTTCACGGAAAGCGAACAGCGCAGCGGCGCGGCGGTCTGCATCGTGGGAGAGACGGTGGTGAAAAAACTTTTCGGCGGGCAGGACGCCCTTGGAGAAAAAATCCGCCTTGAAAAAATTTCCTGCGATATCATCGGTGTCCTGCAGGGAAAAGGGCAGAGCAGCATGGGAAGCGACCAGGATGATGTAATTATTCTTCCGCTTTCCGCTTTTCAGCGGCGCATTTCCGGAAATCAGGATGTGAACATGATCCAGATTTCCGTTGCGGACGGAGTTTCAACGGAAAAGGTTCAAAAGGACGTTGAACAACTGCTGCGCGTGCGCCGTCATATTTCGCCCAGCGATGATGACAATTTCAATGTAATGGACATGAAGGAAATCGCGAAAATGCTCACCGGTACCACGCAAATGATGACGGCCCTGCTTTCCGCCGTGGCGGCAGTGAGCCTGCTGGTCGGCGGGATCGGTATCATGAACATCATGCTGGTTTCCGTGACTGAGCGGACCCGCGAGATCGGCATCCGCCTGGCCATCGGCGCTTTTGAACGGGAGGTGCTCCTGCAGTTTCTGGTGGAGGCGGTGGTGCTTTCTTCCTTTGGCGGACTGATCGGTATTGTGCTGGCATTGATTGTATCGGTATGGCTTGCCGGTTTGCTGGGAGTTCCCTTTGTCCTGAATGCCGGGATCGTGCTGGTGGCTTTTTTGTTCTCCGCCGCGGTGGGCGTCATCTTCGGTTACTTTCCGGCTCTCAAAGCCGCGCGGCTGGACCCGATTGAAGCATTGCGGCACGAGTGAAAAATGGCAGACTTTTATTAAGCCGCGGTGGCGCAAAGCAGAATCTTACTGCCCGCGGAATTTCGTGGCGATCCATCTTAAAGGCTCTGTCAGTCGCCAGCTCGTCGATCTCCTGATCTCGGTGATTTCTGCTTCCCTGGATTGGATTAAAATCTTAAAGACATCTTCCAGTGCATTTTTCCCCCAGGGGGTTAAGGCCAGATTGCGCCAGTACAATAAATCTACGGATGATGTGTACTGTTTCCACGGTTTTTTATAGGTAAAATGCCAGATCGCCTGTGTGCCGGTGAGCGACTCGAAGGGACAATGATGATATCCGGCAAATTGATTATATTTGGCATCCAGCCAGCGGCATTCGGCTTGAAAAAGCTTGTTCAAAATGTCCTGGTCCACAAAAAATGCATGAGGATATTGTTGAACAAAACGAAACCACTCGTCCAGCAGATGGTACTGTCTCCGGATTTGCTCCAGATTCATGATCATGATTCCCGAATTAAAATAGTGGTTGATATCAATCCGGCACGATTGAACCGTCAGGCGCAGCTCCCGGGGCCAGTAGGCTATCGCCTGATCAGGCACAGCGGCCACCGGATGGTCTGTCATCGGAATATCCCATAATTCTGCAATATCCAGATTCACAATCACGTCGCAATCCAGATAGATCACTTTTTCCACCGATAATAATTCCGGCAATAACAATCGATACACGGCGCCCATCGCCGCTTCTCGCA
Organism: Smithellaceae bacterium; assembly: GCA_963682015.1. Classification (GTDB taxonomy): domain Bacteria; phylum Desulfobacterota; class Syntrophia; order Syntrophales; family Smithellaceae; genus UBA8904. Next base: position 2,840,671 of record OY820932.1, read on the forward strand.
CGGGATGTTTATCACGGTTATAATCCGTTAAACTCACGGGGCAGAAATGCATGGATTGTCCAAAATCATTTCCGATTTGCTGAAGGTTCAAACGGTTTGCTTGTGTCAGTGTTCCATCGTGAAGAATGTGAGCGCATACAGATCGCGTTGTATTGGCGAAGACGGATGCCAGGGTAGCGCCTGCGTGGCGGGCGTATTTTCCGCCCGGGTCATGAAAGCAAACGGCGATATGGATTGCGGTATCGGACATCGGAAGATAACTTTTCATGAGACGTTGATGCTGTGTTCCTCTCTATCTGCAAATTTTTCGTGCTCTGAGAAATAAATGATCAGTTTATTTCCGGATAAATATAAGACGGATGGCTTTGTATGTCAAAAAGTTAATGTGCGAAAAACGTGAGACGGGAATGTTGTTCATACCGGCATAAACGGGATGTAAAGAGACAGAGGAATCTTATTGCCCGCGTAATTTGGTGGCAATCCATCGTATCGGTTCAGTCAATCGCCAGCTGGTAGAGTTTTTGATTTCCCTGATTTCCGAATCCATGGTTCGGGTTAAAATCTTGAACGTCTCGTCCATCACCCTGACTGCCTCTTCCAGCACATCTTCGCCCCACGGAGTTAAGGCCAGACTGCGCCAGTACAGCAGATCGACGGCCGAAACATGCTGGTTCCAGGGTTTATTGCCGGCAAAATGCCAGATGGCCGGTGTTTTTGAGACTTCATCTATGGGAGGGTGGTCCCATCCCGCAAATCGATTATATTTTGCATCCAGCCAGAGGCATCTGGTCTGGAAAAGTTTGTTTAGAATGTCCTGGTCTAAAAAAATAGTCTGAGGAAATTGTTGAACAAAACGGATCCATTCATCCAGCAGACGATGTTGTTTCCGGATTTGTTCCAGATTCATGATCATGATGCCCGCGTTAAAATAGCGGTCACTGTTGATCTGACAGGATCGGATCGACAGACACAACTCGGGGGGCCAGGATGTTATAACCTGATCAGGCACAGCGGCCACCGGATGATCTGTGATCGGAATATCCCATAATTCTGCAATATCCAGATTCACAATGACGTCGCAATCCAGATAGATCACTTTTTCCAGTGACAATAATTCCGGCAATAACAATCGATACATTGTCCCGATTGATATCGCGGGTGCCGGGGATTTATCCCGGTAATAATCAACCTGCCGCACCGGATAGAAGAGGATGGTTTGCCGGAAATGATCCGCTAACTGAATTAATTTCAGCCGGTTTTCCATCGTCAGGGTATCATCGTGAAGAATATGCGCGCATACCGGTTGCGATGCACCGGCAAAGACGGAGGCCAGGGTGGCGCCGGCGTGGCGAGCGTATGTACCGCCCGGGTCATGAAAGCAAAGGGCGATATGGATTGCGGTATCAGACATTAAAAACCTTTTAGTGCCGGAGTTTCCGGTTAAAATTTTTTACCAGGAAGCAGCATGTTTTTTCATACAGCATTCAGTCCTTAACGGCTTGCGCGGCAAGGCAGCTGACGCTTCTGGACAGATACACATTTTCTCCCTGCATCCACTGATCGTCAAATCCCTTTGAAGCGGTGTAAAAATTGTGACAGCATCCCGGCTTTATTCGCTCATGAAGTTCGATGATCAGGGCGTCGACTTTTTCTATCCAGGGGGAAGAGTTGCTGAAGACCTCACGCTCTGATCCCTCTATGTCAATTTTTAAAATGTCAATGCGCTCAATTTTTTGTTTTCTCATAATTGTATCGACGGTCAGGCCGCGCGTTTTGTGAACCGTCACACCTTGCACTTCCTCACTGCCATCCCGGGCTTGAGTCATAAAACCCCACTTACCCATACCGGGGTCAACAAGGTTTATCTCTTCATCCTTATTCCACAGTGCCGCCTGAAGAGGAATGACATTGCGGTATGGTGTGACATTTGTTTTCAGCAATTCAAAATTACTTGCTTCCGGCTCAACGGCAATAATTTGCGAATCGGGATATCGGTTGGCAAAATATATGGATGCCAGTCCAATATTTGCTCCGGCATCCATGATCACTTTGGGATGCCTGGATACGGCAAAGTCGTACTCCCTGCTCACATAGACCTGGTCATAAGCCGGTATGTCGCTTGTCAGACATCTCAAATAAAATGGAAACCTAATATCCCGCCTTTTGACCGTTATTAAAATACTGGACCCGGTGAATTTCGCTGTTATGAAATTCATGGCGCCATGGAGTCCAAATCTTGAATAGTAATCCTTAATGGTATGCGTCATAATCAGCCGCGCTGCGTATTCGGGAAACCCGTTTTGCCTTGCGAAAAAAAACTGGATCATTCCCACGGGCTGCTGTTGTTTTGAGCGGCTGGTTGTGGGTTATCTAAAATGTTACATCTAATTATTATCGACCCGAACATCAATTCATTTGAGTGCGGGTGATTTCTGAAATTTGCCGTGATCCTACTCCATTCCGAATAAAATGCAAGGTTAATAATCTCCATAAAATCAAGCACAATGATCTATTGAGCCCGGTATTTGATCCATAGAATCAGCGCATACCGGTCAGGTTAATTATGGGAAATCTAAACCGTGTAAGGATTTTCGATTGAAATGGTGACGGGTTGCAGGATCGGTAAAATGGCCGGCTGTTCACTTTTAAAAATGTTTAATCGGCAATTTTCAGCATCCCGGCCGCCGATAGCGGGCAGGGAACGGTTTCAAACCGTTCCCTGCAAATATTCTTTCACGTCAGATTCAGCGCCAGCGACACCATGTTTTCATCCTTGCCTTCAAAGGAAAAATCACAGCGGCGGAAGATGCGAATCATGGGATAATTTTCCTGGAGTGTTTCCGCCCGGATGGTTTTGTAGCCTTCCTTTCTGGCCAGTTCGATACACTGCTCGGAAAGCGTGATGCCCAGGGATTTATTCTGCCAGGGATCGGAGATAATAATCGCGTATTCCGCTTCTCCCGCGCAGCGTTTGTTCTTAAGCAGGCGTGCGATGCCCAGAAATTTGTGCTGATCACTGGATTTCAGTTCCGCGACGACGGCGACCTCCTCCTCCGGGTTAATGTTACAGAAGCGTTCGGCGCGCTCCGGTGTGGCGGAAAACGGGGAGAGGAATCTGAGCCATAATGATTTTTCGGAACAGCTGTTGACGAAATCGGTCCACAGGGCAGTGTCTCTGGAGTTGATCAGCCTCAGTCGCACGGGATGGTTGTCCACGGAAAGGGCTTCCTCGTTCAGATGGCGGGCGATGGAGTCGGCAATCGCGCTTTGCCGTCTCACGCCATAGGCGTACATCTGCCCCAGGACCTCCGCCGCCATTTCCGCCGTGGAATAGACGGGAAAACCCGCCTGCTCCATTTTGACCACGTCGTTAATCATGAATTCCTTGCAGGCGACTACACAGGCAACCGGTTTTTCCTTGTAATCGATGGACTTCATGACATCGACGAAGGAACCCAGGATCTCTCCCTGAATTACCACGATAAAACTCTGTACATCATTTGCCTCCACGCCGATCTCAATCAGGTTTTTTACCTGCTCGGGTGTCATGGAGAAAGAACAGTCGATGGGATTGCCGACGCTGGCGAATTCCGGCAGTACGTTTTTCAGACGTTCACGGAAATACGGTTCCAGCGTCGCCAGCCGCATGCCTGATAGATACAGCATGTCGGTAGCCGCCACGCCCAGCGAACCGGTATAGGTAATGACCATGACGCCGTTGCCTTTCGGCACGGGCTGTTTGGAAAAAGCGCGGGTCAGCGCGAAAAGATGTTCGTTGTCACGGGCGCGGATGACGCCGCTCTGTTTGAAGGCGGCGCTGTTGACTTCATCATTACCCGCGAGGGACGCTGTGTGAGATGATACGGCTTTCTTGCCGGCTTCCGTCCGTCCGGATTTCAGGACGATGACGGGTTTGCGCACCGCCGCGCGTGACGCGACGTCGACAAAGCGCTTCCCGCTGCGAATGTCTTCCATATACATGACAATGACGGAAATGTGATCGTCGTCGCTCAGGTATTCGAGAATGTCCGTTTCATTGATGTCCATCTTGTTGCCGATGGTGGCCACGATGCCGAAGTCCAGTACATTACTGAGTCCCGTGAGAATGCCTGCGGCATACACGCCGGCCTGGGCGACCATTCCGACATTGCCCTTTTTCAGGTTTTCCAGAGGCCCGATGGACTGCACCATGTTATGATGGGTGTTGATGACGCCGGAGCAGTTGGGGCCGAGCACACGGCATCCGTGTTTACGGATGATCGCTTCAATCCTGGCCTGAGCCGCTTTCCCTTCTGGACCGGTTTCGGCAAAGCCCGCCGCTTCGACGACGATGAAGCGTACTCCTTTAGCCGCGCAGTCGGCAATGGCCGCTTCCGCTGCTTTGGCCGGAACGATAACGATGGCCAGATCGACCGGATCCTCGACATCCAAAATTGATTTGTAGGCACGAATGCCCATGACGGACTCCTTGCCGGGATTGATCGGGTAAAGCTTGCCGGAGAAGTTGTGATTGACCAGGTTCCCAAAAACATTGTATCCCAGTTTGCCTTTGACATCGGATGCACCGATGACCGCGATGTTCCGGGGATAAAAGAAATCACGCAGGCTTTCCGCACCGGTGGCTGTGACGGTTTCGGGATGTGCCGGTTCGCTCACGAACATCCGGGCATCCACTGTGATACAGCCGTCCGGGTACAGGAACAGCGGGTTAAGGTCCAGTTCCTTGATTTCGGGATTTTCGGCGATCAGCTGTGATATTTTTAAAAGGAGCTGCTTGAGCGATTCCAGATCGACGGCTTTGCCGCGGTAACCTTTGAGGATGTCCGAACCGCGAATGTCTTCGATCATTTCCGCCGCGTCTTTTTCGGTAATCGGCAGGATGCGGAAGGACACGTCACGCAGGACTTCAACAAACACGCCACCCAGGCCGAACATGATCAGAGGACCGAAGCTGGGGTCACGCGTCACGCCGATGATGGCTTCGATGCCGGCTCTGGCCATGCGCTGTACCGCGATTCCCTCGATGTGCTGATATTTAAAGGTGTCCAGAATCTCCCGGTAGGCTTTGCGGACATCATCGGCGGAGGCGAGATTGAGTTTCACTCCACCGGCATCCGTCTTGTGAACGACGTCCGGAGAGACGATTTTCATGACGACGGGGAAGCCGATTTTATCACAGATGGCCAACGCTTCGTCCTCGGACCGCGCCACCAGGTAGCCGGTGGTGGCGATGCCGATGCCCTCGAGGATTTCCTTGCTTTCATGCTCCATCAGGTAGCTGCGGTTGTCCCGGACGGCCTGATGAATCACGTCCGCCAGCTCATGGTGAAGAATTTTTTTGTCCCGCGCGGATGAAGCATCTTTCTGACGCTGTGAAGCTGAAGAACCCCTTGTCATACATCCTCCCCCGTATTGTTATTTTTCCCGGTTTCAATAATTTCAAATTGAATATGATGGCTTTCTAGCACAGGGGAGGGATAGAAAATATCGGCAAGGGTCTGAATGTTTTGTCGGAACCGAACCGGGAGGCTTGACGGTTTTTGTCCGACAGGCTGTCAGACGGCTTATTAGTTGATCAGCTTGTTATGGACGGCGTAAAGCGTCAGTTCGGCGTTTTTCTTCATTCCCATCTTGGCCAGGACGCGGGTACGGTATGTGCTGATTGTCTTAACGCTCAGGCAGAGCTCGTCGGCGACATCGGACACGGATTTACCGGAAGCGAGCATGATCATTACCTGGTGTTCCCGGTTGGAAAGTCGCTCATGGGGCAGTTTTTCCGTGTCGATTTCCAGTTCGTCCGCCAGCTTTTCGGCCAGTGATGCGGTGACGTATTTCCCGCCGCCGGCCACCTTGCGGATGGCGCCGATCAGTTCCTGGGGCGCGCTGGCCTTGGTGAGATATCCCGCTGCGCCTGCGCGCAGCGCGCGCACCGCGTACTGTTCTTCAGGATGCATGCTCAGGATCAGCACGGCCAGCTTCGGCCGCTGGGTCTTGATGTCCTCCAGAACTTCCAGACCGCTGCGTCCCGGCATGGCAATATCGAGCAGGACCACATCGTATTCGTATTTCAGAACCTTGTCCAGCGCCTCTGCGCCGTTTTGCGCTTCATCCTTCACCAGCATGTCCTTGACGTCCGCCAGAATCTGGATAACTCCCTGTCTGACGACGGCATGGTCGTCGGCGACCAGTATGCGTATCATATCCGTTTATCTCCTTTGGGTCAGTGGAATGATTACCCTCACCGTTGTTCCGGAAGGCTTGGCGTTGCGGACGTGGACGGTGCCGCCCCACAGATGCGCGCGTTCGCGCATGCCGATCATGCCGAAAGAACGGGAATCGTCGATTTGCCACTGCGTGATGCCTATACCGTTGTCCGTTACCTCCAGGCTGATTTCTTTTTCATTTGCAGTAAGGACGGCTCTGCAGTGCGTCGCTTTGGAATGTCTGGCAATATTGGTCAGCGTTTCCTGAAAAATGCGGAAGACGGCGGTGGCAAGATCACGGTCGATGGCATCTCCCGTGCATTTTATAACAGACTGGCAGCGGATGCCGGAACGCTTTTGAAAATCCGAAGCCTGCCATTCAATGGCGGACGGAAGTCCCAGATCATCCAGAAGACTGGGACGCAATTCTGTGGTGATGCTGTGCACGCTTTCGATCGTGGCATTGACCAGATCCGACATGCCGTGCACTTTTTCCCGGAAGTTTTTGTTGCCTGTCGGGATGCGGCTGGCAAGCCAGGAAAGATCCATTTGCAGAGCCGTCAGGGACTGTCCCAACTCGTCATGAATCTTGCGGGCGACACGCGTACTTTCTTCTTCGCGCACATACTGGAGGTGGATGGAAAGATTGCGCAGCTCTTCGCGTGAGCGCTGCAGATCCTCCTGAGCCTTCTTTTCCGCCGTGATATCTTCATAGGTGACGACAATCCGTTTTTCGCGAAGCTTTTCTCCGATGCGCGAAGCCTTCATCCGGCAGATAATTTCCCGTCCGTCTTTGCGCAGGCAGGGAAATTCGGTTTCAAAGGTGCGCTGATGCTCCAGGGTGGAATAAAAGAGGGCGCCGATTTTATCCGCTTCTTCTTCATTGCGGTAGATCATCCTGATGCTTTTGCCGGTAAGTTCCTCCCGGTGCCAGCCGAAGATAAGCTTGACGGCGTTGTTGGCGAAATTGATGCGGCGTTCGTGCAATCCCAGTACGGCCTGCGGAATCGCGTCCAGAATCGAGGATTCCAGCGCTTCCAGCTCTTCGAGTCTGCGGCCCGCTTCCTTTCGTTCGGTGACATCCATGGAATTGCCGAGAATGGCCCGTCCACCTTTGTACATGATGGACATGACGGTTTCCATGATCCATTTGATCCTTCCGTCTTTGGTGACAATGCGGAATTCATAAGGAGAGAACCGTTGTTCCTTGAGCATCATGACTGCGTATTTGGCGGTTTTTCGCCGGTCTTCCGGCAGAATGATCGAAGACGGCTTCATGGTCAGAAGCTCGTCTTCCGTATATCCCGCGTATTCCCGGAAATGGGAATTGACGAATTGAAACCGTCCGTCCTGCATGATGTAAAATCCGACCTGCGAACTGTGCGCCAGAATCTTGTAAAGGTCTTCTTCGGCTGTGCCTTTCAGATGAAGATGATTGTTTTCCGGCAACTGCGATTGCAGTGTGCTGATCCAATCCAGTAATTCTTTTTTAGACTTTTTTTCCAAACCCATACTGACTCCTGCCGCTTTCAATCCTGAGGCCGTAAGTGTCATTTCAAAGAGCGAAGCGGTGAGAAATCCCGGTTGTTTGATGCGTCATGGATTTCCCTGCGGTCGAAATGACGGCGCGGATGGTTTAAAGGTCTCAAGCTGATCGCCAAGCCATATCTGTTATCTAATCATAAATAACGGTAAAAATAAATATCTTTGACGGGAGAAGCGGAAGCTTGAAAGAATATAAATGGAAGAAAACAAAAAAGGCGGGCGGAAAGATTCCGCCCGCCTTTCCGGAATTTATTTCGTCTGTTTGACTACGCTCATGGCCGAAGCAATCAGCGAGGAGAGATCGCCGAAGTTGGCCGGTAGAATCAACGTGTTCCCCTGTTTGGCCAGATGGCCGAACTGCTCGACCAGTTTTTCCGCTACGCGCAGCTGCACCGCTTCCATGCCGCCTTGGGCCTGCACGGCTGAGGCCACTGCCTTCAATCCGTCCGACGTCGCGCTGGCCACCGCGCGGATGGCTTCCGCCTGGCCTTTGGCTTCGTTGACCTGTTTTTGAAGCACTGCTTCCGATTCCAGCACGACTTTCTGTTTTTGTCCTTCGGCGACATTGATGGCCGACTGCTTTTCGCCTTCGGACTGGAGAATAATGGCGCGCTTTTCCCGTTCGGCCTGCATCTGCTTTTCCATGGCTACCAGAACGCTTTCCGGCGGCCGGATGTTTTTCACCTCGTAGCGCAGAATTTTCACGCCCCAGGTCCGCGCCGCGTCGTTGATGGCCGAGACGATGGCCGAATTGATGGCGGTTCGCTCTTCAAAGGTTTTATCCAGATCGATCTTGCCGACCTCGCTACGCATGGTGGTCTGCGCCAGCTGCACGATGGAGAAAACATAATTGGCGATGCCGTAGGAGGCCATTTGCGGATCGAAGACCTGGATGAAGATGACGCCGTCCACGCCAACCTGAACATTGTCGCGGGTGATGCAGACCTGTTCGGGAATATCATGCGCCTGTTCCTTGAGCGTGTGTACGTAAGCCTTCCGGTCGATGAAGGGGATGATGTAACTGATGCCCGCGTTGAGCACCCGGTTGAATTTTCCCAGACGTTCAATGATATAAGCACTTTGCTGCGGAATAATGCAAACTCCTTTGACAATTAAAATGATAACCAGTATTGCGACAACAATTAAAACATATTGCATGACCCTTCCTCCTTTTTATTCTTTAAACGACCGGTTTGACTTTGACGCGAATCCCTTCCATGGCTTCGATTTGCACGATGGCGCCTTCGGGGATGACCTGGTTCGAATCCGAAAAAGCAATCCAGTCCGAACCGCGATACTGGACCGTTCCCTCCATACCCGGAGGGATGGCTTTGACGACGGCGACCTTCTGGCCGGCGTAATCCGGCGGTACGTCCGCGTGTCCGGCAAAAAGTTTTTTCGCCGCTTTGCGAAGCAGCAGCAGAAGCAGGAGCGACGCCGCCGAAAAGACGATCAACTGACTGGCCAGCGTTGGGGTAACACCGGCCCAGGTGGTGAAAGCGACAATAAGCGCGCCCATGCCAATGAAACAGAGAATAAAACTGACGGTGGTGAGTTCCAGAATCAGCAGAAGGAGCCCGACGACCGCCCACGCTACGGCAGGTGAAAAAGACCAATCCGACATGACGTATGCCTTTCCGCGGGACCGGTTGCCGGTGTCCCGCCGGTTGATGTGAAGATGCTTCCGGAAAAATAAAAACTTGTTAACGAAGTATAGGAAGAATGGAGCTGCGAGTCAATAAAATATTGACGACTTGCTTTCCTTATGGTAACAAATATACCGTCAGTAAGTTCAGTGCTGACAAGAAACTCCCCGTATGGCCACCCGAACCATGATCGGTGGCAGGAGATCGGCAATTGATTCCGGAGGATCGTCATAAAATCGTCTGCCGCGAGCGGCGCGACCGCGAAAAAGCCCAGCGGATATCCGGCATTCTGGAGGCCGCCAAGAAGGTTTTTACAGCCAAAGGTTATTTGAAGGCAACCATGGATGAAATTGCCCTGGAAGCGGAAGTGACCAAACCCACCATTTATCTTTATTTCAAAACCAAGGACGATCTCTTTTTTACGCTGATGCTGCCTCTGATTGAGGACGTTCATCGGCAACTGCAAAAAGTCGAAGAATCTCTTCAGAGTGGAAAAATTCATGACGGCGCTGATCTCCTCAGTGCGATTTTCAGAGGCTTTTATCAGGCCTATGAAGCACGGCCCGAAACCTTCCGGATTCTGCAGCTGTTTCAGCAGCAGGGCCTGATCAGTGAATTGAGGCCTGAAGTTCGCAGCGCATTGAACGACAAAGGCCGCGCAAATTTTGTGCTTCACCGGCGACTCCTGGGCGAAGGCATGGAGATGGGGCTTCTTAAAAAGGAGAATGTCTATGAAGTCGCCGACGTGATCTGGGGTACATTCGTGGGCGTGATCCAGCTCGAAGACGCCAAATCCGGCAATCGGAAAAATAAAAGTCTGACGGAAAACACCCTTCGGCTGGCCGAAAGGCTGATTGCCGGGGCAATGACTACGAAAAGCAAAGGAACGAAGAAATGAAAAAAGCAGGCGCGGAAAAGTTGATTTCCAGGGTAAAAGCAGAGGGGCGACAGACCATGACGGAGGCTGAATCCAAAAAACTGCTGGCGGATTACGGGGTGCCTGTCGTCAGGGATAAAATTGCCGCCAGTGCAGGTGAAGCGGTATCCTTCGCACGAAAAATCGGCTTTCCGGTTGTATTAAAAGGCTACGGATCAAGACTCTCTCATAAAACCGAGCGCGGACTGGTGAAAGTCAATCTGAAAACGGTAAAAGAGGTACGGGAAGCGTTTCATGCCGTTCAGGTATCAGCAGGGAAGGATTGGGAAGGCAGTCTGATTTCGCCTTTTGTGCAGGGAAACCGCGAATTCGTGGCCGGTCTGCTGCGCGACCCGCAGTTCGGGCCGGTGGTCATGTTCGGCCTGGGCGGAATTTTTACCGAGGCGCTGGCCGATGCGGCGTTCCGCATCGCGCCGCTTGACGAATGGCAGGCGCGCCGGATGATCGAAGAAATTTCAGCGAGAAAACTCCTTTCCGGTTTCCGCGGTGAAGCGCCGGCCGATGTTGATCAGATTGTAAAGGTTCTGCTGGGCTTGTCCAGACTGGGGCTTGAACAGCCCGATATCAGGGAAGTGGACATTAACCCGTTGATTGTGACTCCGCGGGGAAAAGTGACCGCGGTTGACGCACTGGTTGTTCTGGATGAACATCCGGTGCCAGCAGACCGTTTGCAAACCGCCAATACGAAAAAGGTTATCGCCGACATTGAAGCCATGACGCATGCAAAATCCATAGCCGTCATTGGCGCGCCGCGCACCACGACCGACGGCTTTCCCGGAATTTTCGCCTGTATCGCCGATTTCGGCTATGCGGGTGAACTGTATCCCGTCAATCGCCATGCCGATGAAATACAGGGACGCAAAGCCTACCCGTCGCTCACCGCCATCGGCAAGCCGGTTGACCTGGTGGTGATTTCCATTCCCGCGCCATATGTTCCTGATGCGCTTCGGGACTGCGTCGCCTCCGGCAGCAGGAACGTCCATATTTTTGCATCCGGCTTCAAGGAAACGGGCGAAGAAGAGGGCATCCGCCTTCAGCACGAAATCGAAACCATTGCCCGCGAGGGCGGTTTGAATATCATCGGTCCCAATTGCATGGGGCTTTATGTCCCGTCCATGCGCATGGTTACCTGGGTGAAACCATCGGCAATACCGGGCCCCGTGGCTTTTGTAAGCCAGAGCGGCGGCAACGCACAGGACTACACCGCTTCTGCCGCTGAAAAACTGGGTGTCTATTTCAGCAAAGTCTTCAGTTACGGCAACGCTCTCACCCTGGACAGTACGGATTTTCTCGATTATCTGGAGCAGGACGACGAGACGAAAATTATCACCATGTATCTGGAAGGCGTCAAAGACGGACGCAAGCTCCTGGAGCAGATTACGCGCATCAACAGGACCAAACCGGTCATCATGATCAAGGCCGGCCTGTCGGAGGCCGGCTCAAGGGCAGTGGCCTCGCATACCGGATCCATGGCGGGCGGCGAAAAGATCTGGAATGCCTTTTTCCGTCAGACTGGCGCTGTACGTGTCGAAACGCTTGAAGAAATGGCGGAAACCGCACTGGTGTTTGAACGGCTGGGCCAGGTCAGGGGGCGCGGCGTGGCGGTTATCGGAACCGGCGGCGGTATCGGGGTGGCAGCGGCGGATGCCTGCTCGCGAGAAGGGCTCGATCTTGCTCCTTTCCGTGAGGAACTCGTCGCCGAGTTGCGCACCTTTATTCCTCCCGCCGGTAATATGATTCGAAATCCCCTGGATGCGCATCTGGTTCTCGTCCAGATGGATCTCCTTGGCAAAACGCTGGAGATGCTTTCGGCCCAGCCCAGCCTGGACATGTTTATTGTTTCCCTGCACCTCGACTGGCTCTTCAGCCGGAAATTCGGCGAGGTTACCCGCGAACTGGCCCGATACATCGCCGATGAAGCCAGAAAACATACGGCCGGTAAACCTCTGGTGGTTGCCTTGCGACAATTCATACCTCTCGATCCGATCCGGCAAACAATGACCGAAGTCAAGTCGGTTTTCCTGGAGGCCGGCGTGCCGTTTTTCGACAGTATTCCCAAAGCGGCGTCCGCTCTGGCCAAGATGGTAAAATATTATGAATTTCATAGAGATCGCGTGTAATCCGGCGTAAAAAACCCTGCTCGGATTTTTCTGCCCGCAACCGGGGACCTTTCGGTGTTATCATTGTTATTTCTTATTGACTTTCAGTCACGATTGGAATTATAGTCACCCAGCTATAATGAGGCTCGCACTAAAAGCCGCACAAACAGGACTTTTTCAGAATCTGTAATGATCATGAAAACCTCTGAAGACTGTTTTTGGCTGGAGGAAGCATCTTTATCCAGCCAGAATATCCCCGGCGGTCCAAACAAGGCAGGATGAATCGAACGGACGTTTTGAACGTTTGAAATTTCACAATATCAAAGAAGGGAGTTAATTATGGGCAATTTATTAGTAAACACTCGCGATCAGCAGTTTGCAATGTTTGAACAATTCGGTATGGAAAAACTTTTCGAGTCGGAAGCATACGGAGGGTATTCGAAAGACGATATCATGATGATTTTGAATGAAGCCGAGAAAATGGCCGTCACCGTCATCTTCCCGACCCTCAAGGAAAGCGATCATGAAGGCTGTACGTATAAAAACGGCGTGGTCAATGTACCCAAATGTTTCCATGATGCCTATAAGAAATATACGGAAGGCGGCTGGCTTAACCCGATGGATTCTCCCGATGTCGGCGGACAGGGTCTGCCCCACATGGCCGGCTATGCCGCTTATGAAATGATGAGCGCCGCCAACTACGCTTTCGGAATGTATGGCGGATTGACCCACGGCGCCGCCAACATGATCAATACTTACGGCACCGAAGAACAGAAAAACAAATACATGTACAAAATGTTCACCGGTGAATGGGGAGGCACGATGTGCCTGACCGAACCCTCCGCCGGTTCCGACGTCGGCGCTCTGAAAACCACCGCCAAACGTCTTCCGGACGGCAAATTCCTGATTACCGGCACCAAGATTTTCATTTCCTCCGGTGAAAATGATCTGGTTCCCAACATTATTCATCCCGTTCTGGCCCGCATTGAAGGCGACCCGGCCGGCACCAAGGGCATCTCCATTTTCATCGTTCCCAAAATCCGCGTCAATGATGACGGCTCTCTGGGAGAAAGAAACGACGTCAACTGCGGCGGCATCGAACACAAGATGGGTATCAAGGGCTCCGCCACCTCCACACTGAATTTCGGTGAAGACGGAAAGTGCATTGGCGAACTCCTCGGCGAAGAGCGCTCCGGATTGAAGGTCATGTTTCAGATGATGAACGAAGCCCGCCTGGGCATCGGCATGCAGGGCGTCTGCCTGAGTTCGGCTGCTTTCCAGCACGCAGTGGCCTATGCCAAAGAACGCGTTCAGGGTGTTCCGGTCTGGGAAATGATGAACAAAAGCGCCAAGGCCGTTACCATCATTAACCATCCCGATATCCGCAAGAAACTCATGTGGATGAAATCGCATGTCGAAGGCATGCGCTCGATGATGATCTTTATCGCGTACTGCATGGACATGAGCAAGATTGCCAAGGATGAAAAAGAAAAAGCCGACTGGGAAGGCTACATTGAACTGCTCACCCCGATCATGAAAGCCTACTGCACGGATAAAGGTTTCCTCGTCTGCTCGATGGCCATGGATGTTTACGGCGGATACGGCTTCTGCTCCGAATACCCCGTGGAACAGTTCACCCGCGATGAAAAGATCGCCTGTATTTATGAAGGAACCAACGGCATTCAGGCGCTCGACCTGGTCGGCCGCAAACTCGGCCAGCGCAAAGGCGCCAATGTCATGAACATGGCCGGCCTGATGCAGAAAACCATAGCCAGAGCCAAAGCAATTCCTGAATTCGCCAAAACCGTCGCCTACATGGAAGAAGCGTCCAATGCGCTGATCGATCTGACCATGTTCTTCGCCGGCGCCGGCAAAGCGGGCGATTTCCTGGCTCCGATTTACAATGCCTGCAAATTCCTGGAAATCATGGGCGACGTGGTCGTCGGCAATTTCCTGCTGGATGCAGCCGTGATCGCAAACGAAAAACTGAACGCCATGTACGAAGCAAAAGGCCTTGTGACCATCGGCAAGCAGAAAGGTTTCCAGAGAGAAGATCAGGAAGCCGCTTTCTACGCGGGCAAGATTGCATCGGCCAAATTCTTCGCCAATGAAAACCTGATCACCGTGAAAGCGCGCTGCCAGGCTATTAAAGACGGCGACAAGAGCGCACTGGAACTGGTAGATCTGGGCTGGACCATCTAATTTAACGATCCATTGATCTGAACAAAAAAGGGGTTGCGAATTTTCGCAACCCCTTTTTTTCGTAGGGAACGGTCGCGACCGTTCCCTACATTGGTCACCTATTGCCTATGGCCCATGACCTGTTTTTCTGAGTCGTTCCCAGTTGCCGTAGGGGAGAAAAATTTTTCGCCCTTACAGCATTAATTAATACACCGTCTTATACAGCGCCGCCACTTCGCCCGGGTCCGCAACGGGTCTTGCGTTAAAGAGGGCGGCCGTATCGCAGATGGCGTGGAATCCTGCCATATCCAGGCCGTCTTCCGGAACGCCGACATCGCGCAGACGCATGGGGTGGCCCGCCTGTTTCATCAGGGATTCTATCGCATCGGCTGCGGCCATCGCCGCGGCCTTGTCGTCCATGCCGGCAGTATTCACGCCCATGGCCTGAGCGACCATCGCCAGCTTGTCGGCGGCAAAATCCACATTGAAACGCATCACCGCGGGCAGAACGATGCCGCAGGCTGCGCCGTGAGGAACATTATAAAGAATGCCCACCGTATGGGCCATGGCATGAGCCAGACCGACCTGGGCAATGGTGAAAGCCCAGCCGGCCATCGTTGCCGCGACCTGGAGCTGGTTGCGCGCCTTTCCGTCGTCCGGTTTCGCGATCACCTTCGGCAGATTTTCTTTGATCAGGCGGATTGCCTGGAGAGCCTGCCCGTCGCAAATGGACTGCGACAGGATGCTGGTCAGAGCCTCCACCGCGTGGGTCATTGCATCCATGGCTGTTGTGGCGGTCAGCCCCGCGGGCAGCGTCATGGTGAACTGGGGATCGAGGATCGCGGTATTGGGGATAATCCGCGGATCCACCAGAAATACTTTCCGGCCGGCCGTTTTGCTTTTGATCACGGCGACGCTGGTCACTTCGCTCCCGGTTCCGGAAGTGGTCGGAAGGACAATGTGCGGAATCTGCGGTTCCTGGAGACGATTGATGGCGATATGGTCATTGGCTTTGCCGCCGTTTTTCAAAGTCACGCAAACCGCTTTTGCCGTGTCGATGACGCTTCCGCCTCCCACACTGACGATACAGTCGGCCCGGAGATCGCGGGCCATGGCCGTTGCCGCGTCCACGATATCCAGGTCCGTATCCTGCGCAATGTTGTCGAACACGCCGACGCAGAATTCAACCAGCGCATCCTCAACGCGCTGGACCAGGCCGGCCTTGCGGACGCCGGGATCCGTCAGGATCAATGCCCGCTTGCAACCTAGATTCACAACCTCCTTGTAAATTGCATGCAGGGTTCCATGCCCGGAGATGACGTTCGTCGGACAGTTGTACTGGTAAAGGCCAACCTTGGTGTCGTCGGAAATGGCGGTCATTGTAAAATTGCTTTCCACGGAAGCGAAAGAATTGACATGCAGACGCTTGATCTGCGTGTACTCGGCAAGACCCGCCGTCCCCAGTTCCCTGCCCACGCCGGACTGCTTGTAGCCGCCGAAAGGACAGAAATCGGCAAAGATGTGATAGTTGTTGATCCAGACGGTTCCTGTTCGAATCTGTTCGGCAATCCGGACCGCCCTTTTGTTACTGCGGGAGAAGACGCCTCCGCCAAGGCCATAGATGGAATCATTGGCAATGGCCACGGCTTCTTCGTCGCTTTCGTATTTGATGACGCAGACGACCGGGCCGAAGATTTCCTCCTGGGCGATGCGCATGGAATTTTTGACGTTGGCGAAAATCGTGGGGGCATAGTAGTAGCCGCCCTCCAGACCGGGCAGTGTGACGCGCTTGCCGCCGGTAATCAGCTTGGCGCCTTCTTCCAGACCCAGCTTGACGTAACTTTCCACGGTGGCCAGCTGCGCCGCGTTGGCGATCGGACCCATATGGCTGTCGGGCATGAGCTGATATCCGACCCGGATCTGTTCGGCCCTTTTCTTCATCTTTTCCACGAATTCGTCATAAATCTTTGCGGGCACCAGCACGCGGGTTCCCGATTCGCAGACCTGTCCCTGATGGAAGAAAGTTCCGAAGCAGGCGCCGTTGACGGCCAGATCGATATCCGCGTCGTCCAGAATAATGTTGGCTGACTTGCCACCTAGTTCCAGTGTGACTTTCTTTACCGAATCAGACGCCATTTTCATGATTTCACGGCCGACTTCCGTACTGCCGGTAACGGCGATTTTGTCCACGTCGGGATGAGTACAGAGATATTTACCCAGAGATCCTCCGGGACCGGGCAGAACATTGACGACGCCTTTGGGAATACCCGCCGCCTTGGCCGCTTCGGCGATGATCAGAGCCGTAAGCGGGGTTGATGTCGCCGGCTTCAGGACAATGCTGTTTCCCATGATGATCGCGAGGCCGATTTTCCAGAAAGCCATGCTGGCGGGGAAATTCCAGGGGATAATGCCCACGCAGACACCAATGGGTTCCCGGCGGATCCATTCCCGGGCGGGAGCAAAGACATTGCCGGAGTATGGAATCTCCTCCTGCCACGGGAAATCCCGGCTGGCGTAATAGCCGAGATTGCGCAGCATGCCGGCGCCGAGCATTCCCCAGAACTTGGAGAGTTTGATGACATGTCCGGCATCCTGTGATTCCGTGACGGCCAGCCGCAGGGTCTGCTGACCCACCTGATCGGCGAAATCGTATATTTTTTCCGCGCGTGCCGCAGGGCTGAGCTTGCTCCAGACGCCGCTGTCAAAGGATCTTCTGGCCGCGGCAATGGCCGCTTCCACATCCGCCTTGCCCGCCTTTGCCACCGTGGCAAAGGGAACTCCCGTTCCCGGGTCGATGGTTTCAAAAACTTCTCCGTTGGCTGCATCTACAAACTCTCCGTCGATAAACAGTTTATAATGATCCATTTCTGCCCCCTCCTTAATTTGAATTTTCTTCTGTCGGTTATTCGAAGCCGCAAGCGGCATCAACTCGCTTGATGTATTTGAAACAGGTATTGTCTTGACTATCCATGATCAGTGTGAATGTATATGCCGGCATGAAACGACTGTCAATATTTACAAGTGTTTTATTAATAAAACCGTTTTACCGTAAAACGCACTCCTGTTTCCGCATAATCCAAAAAGGAATCGGCGTGATGGTATTGCATATATTTATTATATAATTTGAGAGGTTATTATGATGCCGGCGAAAAACAAGGCTCAAAGCGCGCTTCTGGCGGCTTTTCCGACACCGGAGGCATGGAAATCGTTTTCCCAAAACACGGATAATGCCCTGATTATGGATACTTTTGTCAATTATGCCGCCCGCGCCGGGCTGATTTCGACACCGGATGCCCAATCTCTGGAAAATGTTATCCTGAGGCAGATGCTTCACCGTCCGGCCTTTAAACTTCCCAGACATATGGATTTTGAAGAGTTGCTGGGTAAGAAGGACGAGTTGCTGAAACTCAATATATCACTTCGTGCGATGACGGAGCGCGTCAACAGGCTGCTGGCTGAAAAGCAGATCGCTCTGCCCAAAGTCACCAATTCCATGCTGACCCGTCTCAAGAAAGAACCGGTGGACACCTCTTACAAGCAGAATGTTTTAAGAAGCCTGGCCTTCTGGCTGGGTCATGAACGGCCGGATATTGCCGCTGACTGGCATTACGAAACCTTGCTGGCGGTTTGCCGTGGGGGGAGGCAGACCGAAAATTATCGCGACGGCGTGCGCATCGGTTTCGCGCTTTACAGTCGCGGCGACGTTATTGATCACGAAATTCTCGGCTGGCTTCGCAAAACCGTCAAGACTTACATTGATCAGTCCATCAGCCAGTTTTCCTACGGACGCTGGGGTAAAGTGCGTGCGCATGACATCACCACCCTGTATGTGGATTTTCCCAAGGAGACATCCGAAGGCGATTTGATGGCCTACCAGCAGTGCCTGCGCAGCGCCGTTTCGCTGGCTCATCAGATGGCCATCCGCTGGGCTTTGTCTCCCTACTCCACCAAAAACCGGTTTCTGTCGGTGGCGATTACCGTTGGTGAATACGCCAGCATTGACAACCATCTCCTGCCGCTCCTGAACGCTAAACTGCCGGATGATCCGGTCATTCGTCTGTCCGATGTGGCGCGCCAGTGCGTCCTGATCAACGACATCCGCGTCGTGCTCTGCTCCAGCCCAACGGAAACAACGCTGTTCAACGGTGAGTCGCTGACCATCTGGTGGATTGAAGCGTTCTGGAGCACGTTGTATTTTGACTTCGTATCGGATCTGCTGGCCGATCCCATTTTGCAAAATGACCCGGCCACCGTCAAAAGACTGAACCATCTGCTCTGGAGACTGCCGGATGAATCCGCGCCGGATGAAAGCCGTGATCAACCCAACGCCGTAACCACTTTTTTTAAATTCCCGCAAAATTCTCTGCTGGGCCTGGAAATCGCCAAAACGCTGTATTACCGGCGGCGGTTTGCCGAAGCCATCGAAATTCTGCGCGTGGTGCTGTCGATCAATCCGAATGATCTGATTGCGCGAACGCTGCGGATGATCCTGCTGCGCAACATCGCGCTGGACGCGCCGACTTATGAGGCCGCGGTTGGATTGTTCCGGCAGGCCAAAAAGGAAGCCCGTTTTATCGAGGCCAACTGCGCATGCGAGTCGGAGGATTTTTACTGCGAATACGCCGTTGTCTATATGGCGCAGGCCATGTGCGCCCTGCGCCACAGCCGCATGGACCGGGGAATTGCCCGAAACCAGAATCTTCGGGAAGAGATCAAACACGAGGTTTACGCATGCCTGGAGGCGGCCGAGGATTTGTTTGAAAACGCCATCGCCGTCTCTCCATCCGGCATCCGTTCTTCATACCTGTTGAACAGTGTCAGGATGCTTGCCGCCGTGCTGAAAAATGACGAGCAGATTTTCGTCAATCCGCGAAAAACAATTGCCGGTCCTTCGCAGATTGGCCGCGAGGTTGCCGTCAACGTTCACTGGCAGATTGGGTTCCGCCGGGCCGATTTGCCGGAAGAAGCGCTCAACGAGGTGACTGAAAAACTGATGGTGGCCAAGTTGAAAATTCATGACGATGCCATTTCCCTGCAAAGCTACCGGCCGACAATTTATTTCTGCCACGCTGTTTCTCTGTGGGATTTTCTGCCGGCGCTCACGCCCACCGCGATGAAAACAGCCCGCCAGAGCATCCGGATGGCCCGGGAAATCGCCGAAAGCGTGAAAAAAGACGACGTGTGCATTTACTCTTTTACCCGGACGTATGGAGAAATGATTCCGGCGGATGAATTTATCGAGCACATGGACAACTGTCTGCGGGTCATGGATTCGATGCCGGAGAATGAAGCAGGGGAAAAAGCCGGCAGAGCCGGCCTTTCCGGTGGAAATATCTGGATCAGTCTGATGACGGTGAATTTTTATCAGGATCTGAAAACCGAATGAGCCGTTTAGGTTCTGCTTTTTATCTGATCGATATTTGCGGCTGCCTGGCGAAGCAGTTCGGCGACTTGCGACCTCTGTTCCGCAGACAGGGTTTGAAAGTCTTCCGTTTTGCTGCCCACGTCAGAGAGCTTCGTTTTTAAATCGGCAAGAAGCGGCGCGATATTTAACGGCACGGCGGCTACCGCGGGCGGCTTGATTTCTTCAAACTGCGCGCCGGGCTTCAGCACGATTTCTTCCAGATACTCGGGTATGGCTACCGTCATGCCGAACTTTTCGCGGATCAGTGCAGCCAGGTGTTCCTGGGCGGAATATTCGCCGTGCACCAGGAAGACCTGCATGCGTTTGCTTTGAAAAGAGGAGAGCCACTCAAGCAACTGGTCCTGGCCGGCGTGGGCGGAAAATCCGTTGATGGTAAAAACTCTGGCCGCTACAGCGATGTCTTCATTGAATATGCGTATCTTTTTTGCGCCGTCCACGATCTTGCGTCCGGGCGTTCCGTCCGCCTGAAACCCGACAAAGACAACGCTTGCGCCGGGTCGCCACAAATTATGCCGCAGGTGATGTTTGATGCGCCCTGCGTTGGCCATGCCGCTGGCGGAAATCACAATGGCCGGCTCCCTCGTTTCGTTGATCCGGATGGACTCTTCGGTGGAAGTGGACAAGCGCAGATTGGGAAGCGCCAGGGGGTCTTCGCCTTTTTTCAGCAGGGCCTGGGTTTCGGGGTCCAGATAGGACTGGTAACGGCGGAAAATTTCCGTAGCTTTGATGGCGAGCGGACTGTCCAGATAAACCGGCATGTCTTTGGGGAGCTTGCCCCTG
The DNA here is from genome assembly GCA_963682015.1 of Smithellaceae bacterium. Taxonomy (GTDB): domain Bacteria; phylum Desulfobacterota; class Syntrophia; order Syntrophales; family Smithellaceae; genus UBA8904. The sequence continues at coordinate 2,861,487 of OY820932.1, forward strand.
CGCGACAGCAGATGGAGTGAGTAAAGAATTTCCTGGGTTCTTTCCACGGCAAAAGCGGGAATGACGACTTTTTCTCCATTGCCGTAACTGTACGATATGGCCTCGGCCAGTTCATCGAGGCTTTCCTGTTCGCCTTTATGATTGCGGTTGCCGTAAGTTGATTCCATCAGCAAAAAGTCGGCCTGGCGAAGGGCGCTGGGATCTTTCATGAGAAGCTGGTTCGGCCGGCCGATGTCGCCTGAGAAGACCAGATTGGTTGTCGAACCGTTTTCTTCAATAAACAGTTCCACCATGGCCGCGCCCAGAATATGGCCGGCGTCCTGAAAACGGACCCGTATGCCCGGGGCGGGTTCAAACGGCTCGTCATACTTTTGAGGCTTGATCAAAGGCGCGACGGCTTCGGCGTCCTTTGTAACGTAAAGAGGAGTTGCGCTTGCTTTCAGCCCCGTGCGCTGCATTCTTTTGTTTTTACCGGCGGCTTCCACTTCCTGAATATGCGCACTGTCCAGGAGCAGAATTTTGAGGAGGTCGCCGGTGGGTTCCGTGGCGTAAACAGGCCCGGAAAAGCCCTGCTGCACCATGCGCGGCAGAAGTCCCGAATGATCAATGTGCGCATGGGTGATGATAAAAAAATCGATATGCGCCGGGTTATAGGAAGCAACTTCCAGATTGCGTCTCTCCATCAGTTCGGATCCCTGATGCATACCACAGTCGACGGCAAATCGCGCATGATTCGTTTCGACGATAAAACACGAGCCGGTAACGGTCCTCGCGGCTCCGAGAAATTTGATTTTCATGAAAAAACCTTTTCACTTTTTAGGGAACGGTCGCGACCGTTCCCTACGTCTTTAATTATTCTTTTCCCGACTTTTTCAGTTTCTTTGCTTCTTTTTTCTCTTTGGCGGTTTTGGCCGGTTTCTTCTTCGCGTCTTTTTTCACGTCTTTGGATTTCGACATACTTCAACCTCCATCTGAAATTTTATTTAAATTCCTGAGCCCATGAACCTCGTTATATTGCCCCCTTGCTCAGCAGGTTTCTTTCAATATCGATGATGGCTCTGCCCAGCAAGGTTTCCATTTTACTGTTGTCATGCCGGAATTGTACACTGACATATTGCAGGTTCCGGGAGGTTATGCCTGTATACGGCTGCTGAATGTTACGAATATCCGCATCAACATCGAAGCTTTCTTCACGGATGATCAATTTTAATTTGATCCTTTCGCCCGGCTTTAAAAGATGATTCCGGGGGCAGGTAAATTTTGCTCCGCCAATGGAAATATCCAGCAGGCTGACTTTCTGTTCTTTCAAAAAAAGGGAAAGGTTTGCGTCGGAAGGCGGTTTTACACGAAAATACATGCGAAAATCCGTCGGTTCGGGTTCGGCAAGCAAATGAATCAGAAGCGCTTCAACTGCGTTGCCTGAAGACATGGTATAGTTATCGACGATCCGTTTCAGAAGCCCGGCAATCCCGAAGCGTAAAATCCGATTTTCGATGGTAACCAAAAAAGTTATTATAATCCGACGGTTTATAAACCTTTGACCCAGTGCCGGTGACGTCTGGGATATGGTAATGACGTCTTGATCGCAATCATAGACAACCGCTTTCATATAATGAGCTTTGGGTTGATTGATTTCATTTTCAAAGACAATGTCGAGCGGCATTCCCGGCTTCAGTGCAGGTTTATTCATCTTTCATTATACCGTGTTCCAAATTTATTGCTGTTCATCAGGCGGCTATCTAATATCAGAATATGGATTAAAAAAAAAGGTAAAGGTTCGGCGGTTCACGGTTCAAAGATTGTTTGGTAAAAAAATAATGATCCGGGTAATGAGCGCATACTTCACGGCGAATAGGACATTCATTCTCGCTACTGTCCGCGAATTCACAAATCACCTCAATCCGTTGAATTGTAAAACGCTGACTGTAAAAGAGGTGTGGTAAAAACAACACAAAAAGAACTTCCGTGTTGTTATTTGTATGCAAATTGTAACGCCGGTCACGGGATTCGTGGTAAATTTTAACACATTTAAGTCAAGGGGTAGAGGTTGACCAATGGTCTGATTTTTTTCATTTGTCCAGTTATTTCAAGATGAAGAATTAATGTTTCTTCCCGGTTCCATCAGCCTGCCCTGCGCTTATCCGGTTCCATCCGGATAATCTTTCATTTTTGTATTCTTTTTCCTGATATGGCATTGAAGTTGCTGAAAAGAAATCATACAAAACTGGCATGATGACCGGAGGGAAAAAAATCTTGACAATCCCGTAAAGTCGATGCTAGTTTCGCGTTGTATATCTTGCGATCAATATTCTCGAAAGCAGAATATACGGCGATAGGTAAGGGGTTGCCTTTTTCAAGAAATGCCCGTTTTACGAAAAAGGCGGAAACATTTTGACTCTCTAAATCACTAGGAGGAAAAAATGAAGAGATTTTGGTTAGTTTTGCTGTCACTGGGGCTGATCGCAGCCTTCAGTACGTCAGCGATGGCCGTTGATGTAAAATTCAGCGGCGAGTTCTACGCGGCCGGACTTTATCTGGACAAGACCACCCTGGTCAAAGATAACGTCACGGGTTTAAAGGGGCATTCGTTTGCATACACGCCTGTTTATGCTCCGACTATTTTTGCATTACCGGCGTTCGGTGGCACGTCTTCGGTTTACCAGCAGAACCTGAGCACGGCGTTTTATTTCCAGAGACTGCGCCTGAACACGACGTTTGTCGTTCACCCGGGCCTGTTTTTGACGACCCGCGCGGACATCATGGAGAGAGCCTGGGGCGCCGCCCGGTCGGCATCGATGCAGACCGTGACGGTCGGTAAGTCCTACAATCCGATCACCAAGGTCGTTTCCCCAGGAACGTCTACAAACATAAGCGCGCCGCTGGATATGCTTTCCGCCGGCACCGCGGCTGAAAATGAAAACATCGCCATCGATCTGGTGTATTTGACCTACGTTTCCCCGTACGGCATTCTTTCGGCCGGTTACATCATTGACGGCGCATGGGGTACCGTATTCGGCGACAACTCCCTGCCCACAGGCAAGGTTACGTACATGTATCTTATTGGCCCGGTGGCTTTAGGTCTTCAGACGGGCAAGAACGTGGAAAACAGCATCACGGCCAAGAATTCCACGGCCACCTGGACGGACCGCGATCACAGCTTCTACACCGCGTTTGGCCGTTACAAAGGCAAGGCCCTGGAAGCCGGTTTGCTGATCAAATATCAGACGCTGCACCAGGGCAGAACCGGTGGGGTTGATCCGGTTTTTGGAGCCTTCCCGTTCAATTCGAAGACCGAGTATGTGTCCGCTCTGCCTTACTTCAAAGCGCAGATCGGTCCGGTTGCCCTGCAGGGTGAAGTGATTTACACGTACGGCGATGTCAAGTACGAAACCGAATCTCAGGCGACGTTAAACTTATTTAAATATTATGAAAACAAGTGGGATCTCCGCCAGCTGTCTTTCTGGCTGGACGGCGTCGCTGATTTCGGCGTTGCCTATGTGGGCGGTACGTTTGCCTACATGTCCGGCGATGATCCCGGAACGCCGACCAAGCTGGAAGGCAACGCCTCCGGCGGTCTCGACTGGAACCCCTGCCTGATCATGTTCAACAGCGACCTGACTTACTGGGCCGGCAACATTACGGGCTACAGAACCTCCCCGACTGCAACCGGCGGAACCGTAGGTTCTTCGCTGGGCTCTCCGATGAGCAACGCCTGGTTCTTCCAGCTTAAGGGCGGTGTGCGTCCGGTGGACAAACTGGATATCATGGCGAGCGTTTCTTTCGCCAACGCCGACAAGAAACCGACCGCTAACTGGCGGTACAACGACTATGGTTGGGAAGTGGATTTGACCGCTACCTACAAAATCACCAACAACCTGTCCTACATGCTGGGCGCCGGTTACTTCTTCACGGGCAAATACTACAAGGCCGACCTCGGTCAGTCCTACAACGCGTATTGCCCCGTTGCCGATCCGGAACTTCAGAACAATTACATGGTTCTCAACAAGCTGACACTGACTTTCTAGGCTGTTAGTCGGTCAGTCGAAAGACGAGGCCCGGCGGGGAAACCCGCCGGGCCTTTTTATTTTTGACGAATCTCGTGAAAATATGGTAAAGGCATCTCCGTCTTCAGTGCGTACGCGCTGGTTCATTCCGCAATACCTTAATATTGAAGGAGAAAGCATGAAACGATTCATATGGGTTTTATTGATTCTGGCGCTCGGGGTGGTTTTTGGTTTCCCGGCGCGGGCATCGGTGGATGTGAAATTCAGCGGCGAATTTTTTGCCGGCGGCCTTTACCTGGATAAGACGGCGTTAAATAAAGACGGTTACTATATGCCGGTCAAACCGCCGGTCTATGTGGGCCCGGGCGTCAGCACGGCGTTTTATTTTCAGCGTCTGCGCCTGAACACCACGTTTGTTATTCATCCGGGACTGATGCTGATCACCCGCGCGGATATCATGAAAAGGGCTTGGGGAGCGGCGCGTTCCGCTTCCGGCACAGCACTCGATACGGGTTCGTCCGGCACCAAAGCGGAAAATGAAAATATCGCCATCGACTGGGCTTACGTGCAGTACGCCTCACCTGTCGGGATATGGCGGGTTGGGTACATGAATGATAATATTTTCGGAACGGTGTTTGCCGATGGCGCCGGGCCCAAGGGCAAAGTGGCCTGGAGTTACGCGACCGGCCCCTGGTATGTCACCCTGCAGATCGTGAAAATGGGCGACGGCAGCTACACGGCGAAAAACACGGCGGTTACGGCATCCGACGTGAACAACGACAAGTACTGCGGTGCCGTAAGATATACCTGGAAGGGAGGCGAGGCGGGGCTCCTGGCCGGCGTTGGACGCGATTCATCCAACCGGCCGGCCGGTCAGTATAAGGCTTTATTCTACACGGTGATTCCCTATGCTGTCGTCCAGCTGGGGCCGGTGAAGCTTCAGGCGGAAGCGGACTACTTCATCGGCAAATGGCAGATTTATGAAACGAGCCAGCAGGATGTCCGGATGGATGCGCTGGCGGCCTGGTTTGACGCGACGATCGATCTGGGCAAATTCTATGCGGGTGGCAGCGTTGCCTATGTTTCCGGCGATGATCCCGGATCAACGGACAAGCTGGAAGCGAACAGCCTTCTGGTTAATGGGGGGCGGGACTGGATGCCCTGCCTGATTCTCTTCAACAGCGATCTGACGTACTGGGCGGGTGGCCAGGCGGGTTTCGATCCGGGCCTGACGCCGATGAATCCCTATGGAACGACCGCCGGTCCCATGACGAATGCCTGGTTTTTCCAGGGACGGGCGGGAGTGCGTCCCGTCGATAAACTGGATATCATGGTTTCCATTTCTTACGCCAACGCCGACAAGAAGCCCACCGCTGCATGGCGGTATAATGACTACGGGTATGAGGTGGATTTGATCGCGACTTACAAAATTACCAATAACCTGTCCTATATGCTGGGCGCCGGTTATCTGTTCACCGGCAAGTATTTCAAAGGCGCGTCGGATCTGAATAATCTGCATCACGATTACCTGCTGATCAACAAGCTGATGGTTACCTTTTAGGCAATCAGGCTGCAGGCTGTTAGCGATAAAAAGCCCGGAGGGATATCCAAACCCGCCGGGCTTTTCTTTATGCTTGTTTCCTCCATCTGATCAGCCAGGAGTCCATGGCCTGCTGATCAGTAGATTTTCACCTTGTACTTTTTCTTCAGGCGCTCCAGCTCGCTGAAAACAATTTGTTCCCGTTTTTGACTGTCGAGCCGGTTCAGGATGTCTTCTTTGACTTCCTGAAATTCCATCTGTCTTGCGGGCGTCAGGTCATTGAGTTTGACAATATGGAAACCGAGCGGTGTGCGCAACGGTTTGCTGATTTCATCTTTTTTCATGCTGAACACCGGTTTGGCAAATTCGGGCATCACCTGTTCGGCGGCAAAGGTTCCCATGTCTCCGCCCCTGGCCCTGCTTTCCGCGTCGTCTGAATATTTTTCAGCAAGCTTCGCGAAATCCCCGCCGGCGGCGATTTCGTCGCAGATTTTTTTTGCTTTTGCTTCCGCCTTTGTTACATCTTCAGGCCTGGCGTCCTGTTTGACTTCAACAAGAATATGCTGCGCCCGGGCGGTCACCGGAGTTACAAAACTGCTTTTATTGGCCGCATAAAATGCTTCGGCGTCTTTTTGATCCGCCGGCTTGACCGTTTGAAGCTTCAAGTTCATGTACTCCTGAGCCAGAATGGAATTTGTCATGTCGTCGATGCGCAGGATATTGGTTTTCTTCCTGTCCAGCTTTTGAACTCTGGCTTCCGCGCCGGTAATCTGAATCTGAATCAAGCCTTCCAGAAACTGCCGCTTTTGCGCAGGATCTTTTAATTTTTCCTGTACGTCCGGCGGATACTGGCTGATGCGCGCCTCCATATCCTTCCGGGTAATGGTATGCTTTCCCCATCGCGCCAGAACGCCATCCTCTTCGGGGGCGGCCGCCAGGGTTGAGGTTGCCGTCAGGGTAAAAAAGCCGATTGTCAGAATCGTCATTGCGCACAGGAAAAATCCGTTTAACGATGTTTTGTCCGCCATGTTTTTCTCCTTTATGGTTTTTTGGTGGTTGAGATGGATTTCGCGGGTATGTCCGGTCATCCGGTTTTGTTTCCCTAGCATAATCCCCATGAGAAGAGAATGGAATTTATGGGACTGCCGGTTGTGCCGTCAGGCATTGACAAGCCTCATGCAGACAATCCGTCCATGTCCGTTTATCTATGATTTGATATTTGAGACGGAATAATGTAAATCGTATTTCATGAAAGAAAAAGACATGATCCCCAATGCTTACGACGGGATGGCGCTCATTGCCGATCCGATTCACTCGTACGCTTTTTTTACGGTGCCGGATAATTCGGAACCCGCCGGGTCAACGGAAAAAGACCTCATCGATTCCCCCTGGATGCAGCGCCTGCGGCGTATTTACCAGCTGCAGAGCGCCCGCTGGGTGTATCCGGCGGCGGAGCATACCCGTTTTCAGCACTCACTGGGAACGATGCATGTTGCCGGGGAATTTGCTCGGCACCTGTATCCCAGCCTTAAAGATGTCTGCCGGGACTCTCCTTCGTTTTCCTATGTGGAAGAACTGCTGCGCCTGGCGGGCCTGCTGCACGATGTCGGCCACGGTCCGTTCGGTCATTTTTTTGATGAGCATTATCTGTCCTTCTGGAGATTGACGCACGAAGATATCGGCAGCCGGATCATCGTGAAAAAACTGGGGCCGGTCATTGCCCGCATTCGCCGGGGTCCTTCCGGTCCGTTTGCCCCGGGGGAAAAACTTGACTCGCGGCAGATCGCTTATCTGATCAAAATGCCGGGAGAAGGGGAAGAAAGGCAGCCGCGCTGGCTTATGTGGCTTCGGCAGTTGTTTTCCGGCATTTACACGGTGGATAATCTCGATTATGTTCAACGAGACGCCTACATGACGGGCTTTTCCCTGGACATGATTGATATGCAGCGTCTGCGTTATTACACTTTCTTTTCCAAGGACGGCCTCACACTTCATTCCTCAGGAATTTCGGCGCTTCGGCGCTTTCTCAACGCCCGTCTGAATCTATACAGCAATGTGTATTTTCACCGTACGACGCGCGCGCTCGACCTGCACCTGCAGGAGATCTTTTCCGAAACGCTCAAACTCATGTGCCCGGAAAACCCCGTAAAAAATCTCGATGCCTATCTCGGCTGTGATGAATGGTCTCTGTTCAGCGAGGTTCGAAGCTGGCTCACCGTTAAAGACGCACACCGGCGAAGGCTGGCTCAGGAATGGCAAAAAATTCACGCCCGCGAACTGAAGTGGAAGATGGCGTTTACCGCCGAAATCTCCGTTGACCAGATTCAGCGGGGTACGGAATTCGTCGGTGTCCAGAACTATGAGGCGAGAATCCGAGAGCGTCTGCCTTCCGCGCTCAAACGTCTGGCGTTCCGTGTGGATGTGGCGACCCAGGACCCGCGTCCGATCAATCCGATTGCCGAGCCGGGTAAGCAGATCAATATTTTCAATCCGGTGACCGGCAGGATATCGTCCGAACCGCTGACCGAAATCTATCGCTTTATTCCCGCCCGCGTCCGGCATTTCCGCGTGTTTGCCTTGAATCACGATCACGATGAAGAGCTCGCGAAAGCGGCGGAAGCGGCGCTGGGCAACATCGAAAAATCCATTCCGACGAATATTTAATATGGCTGACGAATCCGAAACCACAGACTTGACTTTATTTATCCGCACGTCCGGCGAAGAGATCGCGCCCTGGAACCGCCAGCGCATTGTGGATGCACTCCTTCGCGAAGCGGACATTGATTATCTGCTGGCGGCGGAAATTTCCAAAGACGTCGAAAAGCAGATTATAGCCTCCGGCGTCGGTCTTTTAACGACATCGCTGGTTCGCGAACTGGTCAACGCCAAACTGATTGAACGCGGCCTGGAAAAAGAGCGAAGGCTGCACGGCCGTCTTGGGTTTCCCCTCTATGATGTCCGTCAGCTCATTTTGCACCCCAACAAGGAAAATGCCAACACGCCTCATTCGCCGGAAGGGACGAATCTGCTTTTTGCGGAAGGCATTAAAAGAGAATTCGCCCTCTACGATGTTTTTTCCATCGATGTCGGCGGGGCGCACGCTGCCGGAGATCTGCACATTCACGGGCTGGGGTATGTTGACCGCCCTTACAGCTGCTGCCAGTCTCTGGAATATCTGAAACTCTTCGGGCTGAGGCTTCCACATGCGGTCAATTCCGCCAAACCCGCCAAGCATGCGGAAGTGCTGCTGGCGCATATGGTTCGTTTCAGCGCCATTCTGCAGGGGCACTTTACCGGTACAATTATCTGGGACGCGGTTAATATTTCCTTCGCGCCGTATTTGTGCTCAAAAAGCGACAAGGAAATCCGTCAGTTCGCGCAGATGCTGGTTTATGAGTTTTCGCAGCTGTCCGCCACCCGCGGCGGCCAGGCGCTTTACACGGACATCCATCTTTATTACGACATGCCGGACGCCTGGGCGGATCTGCCCGCCGTCGGACCCGCCGGACTTCCGACCGGTAAAACATACCGGGACTATGCATCCGAAGCGCAGCGTTTCACGCGGGCGATTTTTGAGGTTTTTAAAAAGGGCGACGCGACGGGCAGGCCCTTTATTCTGCCCCGGCCGCTGCTCCATCTTACGGAAGCTTTCTGGCGCGAGCCCGGGGCCGATGATCTGCTGAATCAGGCGTGCGAAGTGGCGGCCGCCCGGGGCAATACCTGTTTTATCTTTGACCGCGCAGGTGTCGCACAGACTTTTGGCTGTTTCAGTGAGATTTTTCTTGCTCTGGCCAGAGCGAAAGACGAGCAGGACAAACCCTGGCTTCTGCGCTATGCGGCCGCGCAAAGCGTAACTCTGAATCTGCCGCGCCTGGGTTACAAGGCCGAAGGCAATGACGAAAGACTGTTTGATGATTTGAAAACGCTGATGGCCATGGCGGCGAAAGCCCATGTCCAGAAGAAAGATTTTCTGGAAAAACTGCTGTCCCATGCGGAGCAGGGACCGCTGGCGACGCTGGCGATGAATATCGATGGTTGTCCATTTTTAAGAATGAACCGCGCTTATTACATTATCGGTCTGGCGGGTCTGAACGAGCTGGTCCGGATTCATTCGGGATGCGAACTGCACCAGTCCGGAGCGGCCATGGATTTCGGCCTGAAGATCGTGGCCCGGATGCAGCGGGAAGCGCAACGTTTAACCGAAGAGTTCGGGATGATTTTCGTGCTGGAACAGTCGCCGGCGGAGACCACCGCATATCGTTTTGCGCGCCTGGATTTGAAATATTATTCACCCACCGCCGGTCGTTTTGTCGAAGGGGATATTATCGATGGATCCATTTACTACACAAACTCCACGCATCTCAATGCCGCCGCGGACATATCCCCCTGGCAAAGGGTTGTGGAAGAAGGTAAATTTCATCCTTGTCTGGAAGGCGAAGTTGTTACGCATCTGCAGCTGGGGGGCGAAAATCCCGATCCGAAAGTCCTGGGGAGGTTTGTCCAACGGGTTTTTGACCGGTCGACGAACCGCCAGATTGACTTTACGCCGGAGTTTACGTCCTGTCTTTCCTGCAGGAAGACCGCACGCGGACTTCACGACCGCTGTCCGTCCTGCGGTTCATCCGATGTAGAAGGCCTTGCGCAGCTTACAAAATATTACAGCAAAATTTCCGGCTGGAACAGGGGGAAGCTTGCCGAACTGAGAAACAGAAAAATCAGCAGAGAATTTTAATCCGCTTTTTTTCTTCCGATGTGCAGCCACGTAATCCCGAAAGTCAGAGGATGTTTCTCCACCTGCACCATGCCCGCGTCTTCCATGATTTTTGCGAATTGATCGGGATTGGGAAAGTTCATGATGGAGTCGGCCAGATAATGGTAGGCGGCCGGATTTTTGGAAAAAAGTCTGGCAAAAGCGGGCAGTAAAAGATTCAAATAGACGTAGTAAATCAGTTTAAAGAAACGGTTCTGAACAAACGTCATTTCCAGGACCATCACCTGTCCGCCGGGCATGGTCACGCGCAGCATTTCGGATAGCGCGCGGGTGCGGTCCGGAATATTGCGGATGCCAAAGGCGATGCCCGCAACGTCAAAAGTGTTGTTGGCAAAGGGCAGTTCCGTCGCGTCCCCCTGCATCAGCGTGATTCTTCCGGACAGGTTTTTCTTTTGCACTTTTTTTCTGGCTTCGTCCACCATGGCGTCCACAAAATCAAGAGCAGTGACTTTAATTTGAGGATGCCGGAGGGCGGCGGCAATCGACAGATCTCCCGTTCCGCAGGCGACATCCAGATAATGATTGGTTCTGCCAAATTGCATTTTTCCCGCGGCGAAATTACGCCAGTAAACGTCCCGCCGGAGACTTAAAAAGCGGTTTAAAAAATCGTACTTGCTGGTGATGGTGGAAAAGATTTCTTTGACCATGCGGACGCGCTGGGCATCAGTAATTTCGTGAATCCGGGGATATTTGTCGGGAGCGGTTTTTCCCATGATTGCCAGTCCTGCTGTAATTTTGTTCACGCGGGTTTAGCAGGCAAAGCCGTCAAATGCAATAAATAAAAAGGCTGCGGGCGACACGAGCCCGGGGATCGGTGAATATGGTTATTTCTTGACGATCAGAATGATTTCATCCTGCTGGATGTGATAACCTGCCTGAGAACGATGGTGTTCTTCAAAGTATTTTATGATTTCATCTTTGCGTTTTCGGAAGTTTCGATCGATCAGCAGGAAAAGGCCGATCGAAGCCGTTTCTTCCAGTTTTTCGGTGAAAATATCGTTGGTAAAATATTTTACCGACACAGCCTGATCGCCGTACCGTCGGATCATTTCACCCCACAGAGGCAGAATGTTAATGTCGTAGGTTGTAAACCGTCGGAAAAAATCGGCGACCTCACCGATCGGCGACTGGATGACAATTGCCATGCATCCTCCCTTCGCCAGATGGGCGTACATTTTTTCGATGATTGTAACCCATCGGTCTTCCGTGATGTAGTAAAGGACATGGGAACAGAGGATCAGATCAAACTGTTCGGAGCCCAGATCGACATCTTCCCAGGAATCCCTGATGATCCGGAAATGAGGACATCGACGCTGCAGGTAACGCGTCTGCTGTTCATTCGTCTCCACGACGGTTGTTTTTTCAAAGGAAAGAGAAACCGGAATCGTTAGTTCACCGCCGCCTGCTCCGATATCCAGAAAAGACCGGCGTCCGGTGAGTCCGGCAATGATTTCTCCGATCTTGACCAGTTCAATGCCTTTTTCAGTGGAAGACTTTACGAACAGCTCAAGCTGGCGTTTGAATTCGTCGTCTTCCTCCATTTCCACAGAATGATTGCAGGGCTGGTCCATGATGCCGGTCATGATTTTCTGATTTCCTTCAACGTTACGCTTAGAGAAAAAAAAGATTACTGTCAAGCATGTGAGGTGAGATAAAACGAAAGGTGGTTGGCGATTCCAGAAAAAGAAATCAGGAATCAGGGATATGGCAATGAAGTGATTCTGACAATGTTTCCTATAATAAAAATGCCGTCCTTCCCGGGAAAGACGGCATTATATTTTCGGGCTATGAAGCTTTGATCGGTACTTTCGTTCCTTTTCCTTTTACCAGCGCGCTTTTGGGAATAGTGATGTTCAGAACGCCGTTTTTAAAACTGGCTTCCGCCTTACCGGCGTCTGTTTCCGTTCCCAGAGGAATCACGCGGTTGAACGATCCGTAAGACCGTTCCAGGTAATAATAATTTTTCCCCTTGTCTTCTTTTTCTTCCTTCTTTTCGCCTTTGATGGTTACGGCGTTGTTGGTCACTGTGACATCAATGTCTTTTTCTTCCACACCGGGCAGTTCCGCTCGGATTACAAACTCCTTGTCGCTTTCTTTTACGTCGATGGACGGCGAGAAAGCGCCGAATCCACTCGCTGCAAGTCTGTTCTGCGTGACATCAAAACCGGAGAAGAAGTCATCAAACAAACTATTCATCTGACGCTGTAAAGAATAGAAGGGATGATCGACATCACTTCCAGCCGGTCTTTGCACGGTCGGCAATAAATTTCGAATTCTCATGATCATGTCCTCCTTTCCTGCATTTTGTTAATCTTTAATCCTGAATTTCAGACCGCTTTAATCGCGATCTTTTTCGGTTTTGCTTTTTCCGCTTTCGGCAGTTCCAAACGCAATACACCGTTTTTTACAGTCGCGACGATCCTTTCGCGATCGATTTCATCCGAGAGATTGAATACCCTTTCATAATCTCCGATCTCGTATTCCGAGTACATCAGTGTGCCATCCTTGATCCGCCCGTTTTCCACCCGTCCGGTGATGGTCAAAACGTTTTTTTCCAGTTCAATATCGACGGTTTTTTCATCAATGCCCGGCATATCCGCCACCAGAAAAAGAGAATCCTTGTTTTCATAAATGTCTACACGCGGCACAAACGTTTTGACGTTGCGGATGCGTTCCGTGGCCGATACATTTTCTGTTTTCTGCATTTCTTTCTCTACCATGGAAGTGAACCTCCTTTCCGTCTATTTAATCTTGATTTTCTTCGGTAAATCTTCCTTGACCCTGGGAAGCGTAACCATTAAAATCCCTCGTTCATATCTTGCCTCAACCGCCTGGGCGTCCACCTGAAACGGCAATTGGATATTCCGTTTGAAACTTCCCAGACCCCTTTCCTGTCTTACATACGTTTGCCCTTCCGGAAAGGTTTCCTTATCCGCCGCGCCGGCAATGGTCATAGTGTCTCCTGATACGGAGATATCCATTTTTTCAGGATCAATTCCCGGCAACTCGGCCGTAACTACCGCAGCTCCGTCTTTTTCCCAGATATTTACCGCCGGATAATCCTGGGGTGACTTTTGTCCTACATTGGAAAAAAGTCGGTTCATTTCCCTCTGCAGGTTCAACATTTCCGGCATGACGTCGGAAAATCTTCGAATTCTCCATAAACTTGGGTTGAACATATGCTTTCCTCCTTTTTGATAATTATTTGTAAGCACCTGCTCTTATTAATATTTTTGCGCTTTTGATCAAAATATATGAATGAAAATGATCTTGTCAAGGCCCCTGTCCGATGCTTGGATTTACACCTGTGTTTGGCCGATACCCGTTGCGTTGAGTGATGTTCTGGCCGGATAACGTCGTGTCATCACGTATTGACTGTTTGGGTCTGAATTTAAAGTTTATGGTTTTTTAGTGTCGTCGGCTTGCCGTATCAACCCGTTCTGGCAGGTGTTTTACCGGAGGATGAGAGTCAGAAAAATCGGCCTGACGCCCTTGACACTCCATACCCCCGTTCATATATTAGGCCCGCTTTAAGCGGTCGTTTTTAAAAGGAACTAAGGAAAAAACACTCATGAGAGATCACCTGGTCAAATTGTTCAAGGAAAGTTGCCGGGTCAAAGAGGCTTTTATTAATGAGAACCTTGGCAAACTGGCGACGGTTATTGACGTTTTGACCACTGCGCTTAAGGCCGGCAACAAAATCATAATTTTCGGCAATGGCGGTTCCGCTGCGGATGCGCAGCATATCGCCGCGGAGTTTGTGAACCGCTTCATCATCGAACGGCCGCCGCTGCCCGCGATAGCATTGACAACGGACTCATCCGTTATTACTTCTATAGGCAACGATTACGATTTTTCGGAGATATTTGCCAAGCAGGTCCGTGCACTGGGGCAGACGGGCGATGTGGCGTGGGGAATCAGTACCAGCGGGAATTCCGCGAATGTGGCCAAGGCACTGGAACTGGCTAAAAAAATGGGACTTGTTACACTGGCTTTTACCGGAAAGGACGGAGGTGTGATTGCCCGGATAGCAGACTACTGCCTGAATGTATCGTCCAGCAGTACAGCGCGCATTCAGGAAACTCATATTACGGCGGGTCATGCGATTTGCGAACTGGTGGATATAAAATTATTCCAGAAACCGGATTTGAAATGAAAAAGCGGCGGGAGTAGAAGTGAAAACGAAAAAAGATCATGTGGAAAAAAAAGTAAAGGAAGATGCGGCGGACACGGCTGACGCTATGGAATCGGCAACGACCGATCCTAAGGAGATGAGTGAATTAAAGGAAGCGCTGGCAGCCAAAGAGAAGGAAGCCAGAGACAATTACGATCGCTATCTGAGAGCGGTAGCCGAACTGGATAATTACAGGAAAAGGGCGGCCCGGGAAAAAGCGGATACGATTAAATACGGCAAAGAAGAAATTATTAAAGATATGCTGCCGTTCCTGGACAGTCTGGATCGCGCCATTGAACATGCAGACAACTCCGATGCGCAGACTTTCAAGAAAGGCATCACACTCATGCAGGATCAGTTACTGGGCTGTCTGAAAAAACACGGCGTTGAGAGAATTGAATGTGCGGGAACGGATTTTGATCCCAATGTCCACGAGGCCTTGATGCAGCTGAACAGTGCGGACCATAAGGACAATCAGATTGTCAGTGAAATGGAAAAAGGGTATTTGCTCAACGGCAGATTAATCCGGCCGTCGCGAGTCTGCGTATGCAAAAAAGCGGACAAAGAAGATTACGGATGTGAAATTATAGAGGAGAATGGAGAGAATAAGGAGGAATAGCCATGGGAAAGATTATTGGAATTGATTTGGGTACGACCAACTCGTGTGTGGCCATTATGGAGGGAGGCGACCCGGCCGTTATTGCCAATCAGGAAGGCAACCGCACCACGCCTTCGATTGTCGCTATCACGGAAAGCGGCGAACGACTGGTGGGGCAGGTTGCGAAAAGGCAGGCCATCACCAATTCGGAAAATACCGTTTATGCCGTCAAAAGGTTGATCGGCAGAAAATATAGCTCGAAAGAAGTGCAGTACGACGTCAAGATCACCGCTTACAAAATTACCGAAGCGGGAAATGGCGATGCGCAGGTAACCGTTCGCGGCAAGAATTACTCTCCGGCGGAAATTTCGGCGATGATTCTGACCAAGATGAAGCAGACAGCGGAAGATTACCTGGGTGAAAAAGTAAAAGATGCCGTCATCACGGTGCCGGCTTATTTCAACGATTCCCAGCGCCAGGCAACCAAAGACGCCGGGCGCATCGCGGGACTGAACGTCCTGCGCATCATCAACGAGCCCACGGCCGCGGCGCTGGCCTATGGCCTGGATAAAAAGAAGGACGAAAAAATCGCCGTATTCGATCTGGGCGGCGGAACGTTTGATATTTCGATTCTGGAACTGGGCGACGGCGTGTTCGAAGTTAAATCGACCAACGGCGATACGCACCTGGGCGGCGAAGACTTTGATCAGCGCGTCATGGATTACCTCGTGGCCGAATTTAAAAAGGATCAGGGCATCGATCTGCGCACCGACAAAATGGCTCTGCAGCGTCTGAAGGAAGCAGCGGAAAAAGCGAAGATGGAACTGTCCACCACAATGGAAACGGACATCAACCTGCCGTTTATCACGGCGGATGCCTCCGGTCCCAAGCACATGAACCTGAAGCTTTCGCGCGCAAAACTGGAATCGCTGGTGGAAGAGCTGATTGACAAAGTGACCGGTCCGTGCATGACGGCGATCAAGGACGCGGGAATGACGGCCAAAGACATTGATGAAGTTATTCTGGTTGGTGGCATGACCCGTATGCCGCGCGTCCAACAGAAGGTGAAGGAAATTTTCGGCAAAGAGCCGCACAGGGGCGTCAATCCCGATGAAGTTGTGGCGGTCGGCGCGGCTATTCAGGGCGGCGTTCTGGCGGGAGATGTCAAAGATGTTCTCCTCCTGGATGTGACTCCGCTTTCTCTGGGCATTGAAACGCTGGGCGGTGTCATGACGCGGCTCATTGAGAAGAACACGACGATTCCCAGCAAGAAGAGCCAGATTTTCTCGACGGCGGCGGACAATCAGCCCGCGGTGAGCATTCATGTTCTGCAGGGTGAACGCCAGATGGCCGGCGATAACCGGACTCTGGGCCGCTTTGAACTGGTAGGTATTCCGCCCGCACCGCGCGGTATACCGCAGATCGAAGTGACTTTTGATATTGACGCCAACGGCATTGTGCACGTCAACGCCAAGGATCTGGGCACCGGCAAGGAACAGAGCATCAAGATCACGGCCTCCAGCGGTTTGAGTGAGACGGAAATTGAAAAGCTGGTCAAAGACGCCGAAATGCACGCAGAAGACGACAAGCGCCGCAAGGAACTGATCGAGGCGAGAAATCACGCCGACTCGCTGGTATATTCCGTCGAAAAGAACGTCAAGGAATTCGGTGACAAGGTAGATGCGTCGGAAAAGGCGAAAATTGAAGACGCCATTGCCAGAGTGAAAAAAGCGCTGGAAGGCGATGATCTTGACGCGATCAAAAAATCTCAGGATGAGCTGATGAACGTGTCGCATAAACTGGCCGAAGCCATGTATGCCAAGACGGCCGGCGGCCCGGGCGCCGCGGGTGGACCTCCTCCGGGAGCGGATCCGTCTTCCGGCAAGAAAGACGATGATGTTGTCGATGCGGATTTTGAAGAAGTAAAGAAGTAGTTTTTGGTAAACCAAAGCCCGAAACCGTGCAACCGGTTTCGGGCTTTTTCATATCGACCCGCCTGAAAAAATGGTATACAATGGAATATAATCAAGGAGGCACCATGAAAACTTATCGTGTGTTGGCGGCAATCTTCATCACATGCATGCTGGCCTTGTTGGCGGGCTGTGCGACATCATCCACGGCAACGCAGGAAAAAGCCGTGTCGCCTTTGGGAGCCGTTGCCAGACCGCAGGCGGCCGATCGGACCGGCAACGCCTCCGCGACTGCACGGCCGACGACGGCAATGCCTCAGGTCAGGCCCGTTGAAACCGGGACAGCAAAAGTGAAGACGCAGGAAGTACAACCGGCTGCTGTTTTGCCGGTGACTCCTTCACTCAATCGCAACGCCGTCGGATGTATCTTTCCATTGACCGGCCGCTTTGGCGACGCGGGACACAAGGCGATGGACGCGGTTTTGCTGGCGGGGGAGATATTTAAACAGAGTTCTCCCTCACCGTGGAAGATTGTCGTTGCCGATTCCGGAGGCACGCCGGAAGGAATAAAGAAAGCGGTCGCTTATCTGGCGGATGAAGCAAAAGTGATGGCGATTATCGCTATTGCCGGTTCTGTTGAAGCATCCGATGCGGCCGGTGAGGCGCAGAAACGTAAGACACCGCTGATTTTAATTTCCTCAAAAGAAGGGGTTACGGAAGCAGGCGAGTATGTATTTCAACATTTCTTGACACCCACGCAGCAGGTGGATGCTCTTGCCAGCTACGCTGTGAACACATTGAATGTCGCCATGTTTTCCATCCTGTACCCCAAGGACGATTACGGAGAGGAGATGGTCGATCTTTTCCGGCGCAGTATCCGGCAGGTCGGAGGCAGGGTGGATAAAGCCATCCCTTACAGCAAATCGCAAACGGATTTTACCGAACAGATTAAGAAACTGATGGGGAACAAATTCGGAGCTTCGGGTAAAGTTTTTGCCACCTCCGAAGAGGCAAGAGACAGAATGACTCCGGATTTTGAAGCTCTGTTTATTCCGGATTCGCCTCTGCGTGTGAAAATGATTACGTCGCAGCTGGCTTTTTATAATGTCAAGGGAGTTCAGCTGGTGGGAACGAGCCTGTGGAATTCTCCCGACCTTCTCAAGAAAGGCGCTGAATACCTGGAAGGCGCCGTCTTTGCCGACAGTTTTATCGTAAACGGCACCACGCCGGAGACCAATGATTTTGTGGATATCTATTATTCAGCCTATACCCGTGAGCCGGGCAATATTGAAGCTTTGTCTTACGATACAATGAAGATCGCTCTGAGCATTCTGGAAAACGAGACGATTAAAACAAGGAACGATTTCATCAATGCCCTTCTGACGTTGTCGGGTTTTCGGGGTGCGACAGGCAGTGTCTCTTTTCGAGGCAGCCGGGTGGCGCAAAAAGGGGCATTTATCCTGAGAGTTTATAATGGAAAGATTGAGCAGGTAAAGTGAAAAACAGGGTGAGGAACGGATTGGAATAGTTGAAGGGAACGCATGAGGATTCTGCTGACGAATGATGACGGGATTTATGCACGGGGGCTGGCTTCGCTTTATGAGGAACTCTCGAAAGAAGCGGATTGCCTGATTGTCGCGCCGGAAACCGAACAAAGCGCCGTGGGGCATGCCATTACGCTGTCCCGGCCGTTGATGGTCCGCAGCGCTTCGAAGAGCGGTAAATTTCTGGGTTACGCTGTATGCGGCACGCCGGCGGACTGCGTCAAAATCGGCGTCAAGGAACTGGCCGGATACATTCCGGACATGGTGGTTTCCGGCATCAACCGCGGCGCCAATTGCGGTAACAATGTCATCTATTCCGGAACGGTATCCGCGGCGACGGAAGCGGCGATGATGGGGATCACCTCCATGGCCGTTTCACTCGACAGCCACAGGGAAACGGACTTTTCGCTTGCCGCCAGAGTGGCAAGAAAGCTGGTTCGGTTTTTTGCCAGAACACCTTCGCTTGCCGGGGGAGCGTTCAATATCAATATTCCGTGTATTCCGGAAAGTTCAATTAAGGGCATTGCCGTTGTCCGGCAGGGCCGAGCCCGGACCATCGAGTCCTTTGAAAAACGCGTGGACCCTCGGGACAACACTTACTACTGGATGTCGGGAGAGAAAGCGGCCGGTCCGCAGGCGATGGACACGGATCTGGGTGCCCTTGCGGCGGGATATGTAACGGTCACGCCGATCCAGTACGATCTGACCCGGTACGATCTGCTCGATACGCTGAAGGCAGAGGTCCCTTCATTATAAGTCATCTCTTCTTTTTGTTTACCTGATCCTTGAGCCTCCTGATGTGTCCGCGGCCCAGGCCTTTGACCTCGCAACCCAGCATGAGATACTGGCGGATGTGATCGTCATCCAGGATGCCGAAGCAATCGACCACGGCGATGGGGTGGCCGGCGGTCCTGACTATTCTGGTCGGGTCCAGGTTGAGGTAGGCTTCATGCCGGACGGCCAGCACCAGCGCGTCAATATTTTTCAGGGACTGGTTCAGATCCTTCTGCACCCTGAGATCTTTGAGCTTTTTCTGATTGCGGAAGAAGACCGACTTGCTGTTTGCCGGATACTCTTCCTGATTTTCAAATTCAAACCAGTAATCGACGTAAGGGTCGTGGACACGGATTTCGGCGCCCATTTCCGAAAGTCTGCGGATCAGAATTTCAGAGCCGCTGTAGCGGGTGTCCCCCACGTCTTCCCGGTAGGAAGCACCCAGGATGAGCACCTCAGCGCTGGCGATGGGCAGGCTCATATTGCGCAGGGCGTCGCGTACCAGCTGGGCGGCGTGAAGTGAACGTGTGTCGTTGATGTCGATGGCCATGGGGGTCATCCGGAATGTATCGTCTTCAAAGCCGAGAATGTGACGGTTGGCCCAGACGCCCAGTCCCCCATCCTTGGGCAGGCAATAGCCGCCGATGCCGGGGCCGGGAAAAATCATGTTGGAATGCGTCGGCCGTACCTTAATAGCTTTAATTACTTTGAGCAGGTCAACGCCGTTTCTCTCAGCAAAGAGACTCCACTCATCCATGAAAGCGAGAATGGTGGCCCGGTAACTGTTTTCCACAACCTTTGCTGTCTCCGATTCAATCGGCCGGTCCAGAACGGTAAGGGGAAACTTTTCGGTGTTGAGTACTTCATTTAAAAATTGGACAACTCTGCGCCTGGCCTCTTCATTCACGCCGGAACAAACGCGCCAGAAATCACGTATAGACGCCACATAGTCTCTTCCCGGCATGACTCGCTCATAGCTGTGGGCGATCAACGGATCGGTCTTGATGCCCCGCTTGCGGAATATTTTTCTCATGGCGGGCAGGGCCACCTGCTCCGTGGTTCCCGGCGCCACCGTGGTTTCAATCAGGACCAGGCAATGCGCCTGAATATATCGGGCAATAATGTCGAAGGATTCTTCCAGCGCTGTCATCTCCACATGGCCGTTGCGGACATTGCCCAGCTCATTTTTAGCGTAATCCAGCTGGACGTCCACGACGACCACATCGGCCAGTTTGAGCACGTCATAAACAAAAGTAGCCACCAGGGTCTTTTTATCCAGAACGCAGCGCCGGATCATCGGATCGACTTCAGGATCTTCCGCCTTGACCGGCGAAATACCTTCGTTGAGTTTCGGAATTTTCCAGTAGCTTCTGGTGCTGGGCCGCTGCATCCCGACGACAAACTTTCCGGACTTGCCGTTCTTCTTTGTGGTGTCGGCAATGATTGCAGCCATAACGGAGCCAACGAATCCTACTCCCATGACCACCACAATTTCCTGGCCCTTTTTACGGGCCTGTCCGACCAGCTTTTCGATGCGCTGGATTTCCACTGCGTAATCTTCTTTCCGGGGCAGAGGATATTTGGTGCCGTCAGGGCTGATGGAAAAAGACTGATTCATGAGCAACCTCCGTGGAAATTATAGTTGGGAATACTTACCGGATCAGCAATACCGGAATGGAACTTTTGGAGATAATGTGAGAAGTCGTGCTGCCCAGAAGCCATTCACGCAGGCGGTTATGGCCGTAAGCACCCATGACCATTAATTCCACCGCGCCCTCCCTGATGAACTTGAGAATTTCATCCGCTTCTTTTCCGGAGGAAATGATGACTTCACAGTCCGCGAATCCCTTCTGGGCCATGTCTTCCACTTCTGCGGTCAGGCTGGCTGCTTTTGTCGCATCCGTGCAGACGATCAGGACGGTAATGGGCCATTTTGCTTTTTCGGAAATCTGAAGCGACAGATCCAGGGCCCTGCGGGCGGGGACGCTGCCGTCATAAGCGAGTGCCATGCTTTCAATTTCCTGAAACGTTTCCGGAATGACCATGACAGGTTTGCCGGAATTGCGAATAATGATTTCGGCGACGGACCCGATCATGCCGCCTTCTTTCAAATGGAAGTGCTCGCCCTTTTTTGCCATCAGAATCATATCGGTGTTTCCGGCTTCTTCAATAATGGTATCACTGATTTTACCGACATTTTTTCTGGTTTCACAGGCGACACCCGCCATCCGGCAGCGGTCCTCAAAATTTTTCAGAACAGCCCCGGCTTTTTCTGCAAGCGAGGTTTCCACGGCTTCGAAATATCCGTCATAAGGCGGCATACCGACGGTTGCGGAAACATCCGTCATCATTGGACCCTGAATCAGATACACGTCAATGACGTGTAATCCGGCCAGGGTTGCTTCAAGTTTTGGCGCGATATAGACGCCGTAATCCACGGCAATGGAGCTGTTGGCTGATCCGTCAATCGGAAGAAGAATTTTCTGAATCATGATTGAAATCTCCATGAATACAGGCTGAAATCATTTATGCTTTTTGTCGAAATGCGCCAGGTCATGCAGCAGATTGGCGACTTCCTTTTCATCCCAGGTGCGTCCTGAACCCTCATCATCGCCCGTGTCATCATCTATATGGACGCCGTCTTCGGTGAAGGACTGAAATTTCCCTTTCAGATTACCGTTCCTGTAAGTTGCTTTTTCCTTGATCCGGCCGTTTTTGTAAAAGGCGATATATTCGCCTTCGCGCTTGTCGTTCTTGAAGCATCCTTTTTCCTTGATTTGCCCGCTCTTGTAATAGCAGGCGTATTCCCCTTCGAACTTTCCCCTGGAAAAATTCTCCTCTTCGCGCAATTCGCCGGTCTTAAAATACCGGTGGTACAGGCCATGGAGTTTACCATTAACATACTGTTCTTCTTCCCGCACATGACCGTTTTCGAAATAGGAAGTGTATGGACCGTCCATTTTGTCATTGACGAAATTGACTTTTTCCCGCACATGACCATTGGACCAGTAACTTATGGCCGGTCCGTTCTTTTTACCATTCGTGAAATGCAAGTGAGCCATCAGTTGACCGCTGGGGAAAAAGGTTTGATACTCACCTTCCAGCTTGCCTTCCTGTAAATGCTTCTTTTCTTTTACTGCTCCGTTCGAAAAATACGTAACGGTTTCTTTGGCCATAAAGATCGCTCATTTCAGGTGTTCAATGGTTTTTTACGCTTCAAATTTTTAATCAATCCTTCCCCAGAATGCAACCAAAAACATCAATATTGCAGTAAATTTTGTTTTACTTTTGTCAAAAAGGTTAATAGGGTTTGACAGTCGGACATTTTGTTCCATATAATGAACCGGTAATTCGGATAAAGAGCATACAGGAATGATCGTTTCCAATTTAGATACCACAAGAGTCGCCATTATCGGGCCGGGCCGGCTGGGCACGTCATTTGCGTATAAATTCGGCCGCGACAACAAGCGCGTCGCCATTTACTATCACAATTCGGATGTTTGCAAAGCCATCAATCGCGACCATCTCAATCCCATTCATTTGACCGAGGATCTGGCCAAAAGAACCGGCGGCATGGATCAGGTACCCAGGCTTTCGCCAAAGGTTTACGCGACCAATGACCTGGAACATATTATTGAAAACAACGATTTTATTGTTCTTGCCGTCACGATGAATCGACTGCCGGAACTGCTCAATTATCTCAAACCGATGATTGATAAAAAGCCGGGCGACACCTGCCTGATATCACCCATCAAGGGTTTGATTTCCGATGAGATATCGAAGGAGCTGATCACACCGTCCCAGTTGATCCACAATCACCTGTATAACCTGGAACATAAGTATCAGGTGGCCTGCCTGGGCGGACCTTTTTTCGACGTGGATCTCGCACTGGGAAAACCCGTGTGTCTGACCGTTGCAGGGAAGCGGCGCACCGCCAACATTATCCGGGATTATCTCCTGATGTTTAATCGCAAGGAGCTCAACGCCTATTATAATTTTGACAAGATAGGCGTCGAGGCCTGCGGCGCATTGAAAAACATTGTGGCCAATATCAAGGGTTTGGCCGATTCACTGGAACTGGGCGATTCGATACCGGGGACCATCTTTGCCCGTTCCGGCGTGGAAATTCGGTCGCTTACCCGTCTCTTGGGCGGCAGTTTTCAGGCGTTTCATTCTCAGGCCGGTGTGGGCGATATGTACGTCACGGTTTCGTCGCTGGCCAGCAAAAACTATCGTTACGGGAAATATTTTTATGAGCTGTATACCGGAAACCCCATCGAAACCAATTTAAAGGTACTGGGAAAAATTGACGGTACTCCGGAAGGTCCCAATACCATCCGGAATGTATACAAATATCTGGAAAAGAAGAACATGTACAGCCCGCTCTTTACCTGTGCCTATAACATTTTCAACAAGGGCGGGGCTAAAGACGCCATCAAAGACATGGTCATTCACGCCTGCCAGTTTGATAAAAGAAAAAACGAGTATATCGGATCTTTTTCCAGATTAATGTATCGTCTGATTCCCGACTACTGGTACAGACGGGATAAAGAATTATTTGATTAATGTTTCTGAATTTACTTGTAGTATTATGATTTACAGGCTGCCGGCGAAGGTAAGAGTTTCATGAAAACAAGGTCCCTTTACCGGAAGCTCAATCGTACTTTGCGCGGCCGTAAGAGAAACGAAACCCCGGCGGAGCAGCTTCAGGAAAGCCTTCCGCCGATGGATGGACAAAAAAACATGTGGAAGCAAAAATTAATCTCTCCTGAGGAACTCCTGTCGAAAATCGATCCGGGTATGAGCATTTTTCTGGGTACGGGCATGGCTGAACCCCGTACGCTGGTCAAGCACCTGATGGAATCCGGTCAATTCAATCTGCAGGATCTGGAGTTGATCCAGCTGGTCAGTCTGGGAGACGCGGTTGCCATTGACGAACGCTACGCCCGGAAATTCCGGTTAAAGACGTTTTTTTCCGGATGGATTGCCTCCGATGCCATCAGTCAGGGTCGGGTGGATCTGATTCCCAGCCGCTTTTCGCGCGTTCCCTGGCTGTTCAAAAGCGGTGTCATTAATATTGATGTGGCCTTCATCCAGGTGACCCCTCCCGATGAAACCGGCTATGCATACCTTGTGGGAGCGTCCGTCGAAAGGCAGGCCATGGAAATGGCTAAGATGCTCGTCGGCGAAATCAATTACCAGATTCCGCGGACGATGGGCGATACACTGGTGAACATGGAAGATTTTCACTATCTGGTCGAGGCGACCGAGCCGCCGTATTATGTCGGTCGCTGGCCATTGCAGGAAGTCTATCTGAAAATCGCCGCCAATGTGGCTTCCGTCATACAGGACGGCAGTTGTATTTCCTATGGAATCGGACCGCTGTATGAAGCACTGGCCAAAACGCTGGCCGCTAAAAAAAATCTGGGCGTGCATTCCCCTTTCTTCACCGACGCGCTCATGGATCTGGTCAAGAGCGGCGCCGTTACCAATCGTTATAAGCGTGTTTTCCGCGGCAAGTCTTGCGCATCCTACGTTATCGGTACGAAGGAGCTGATGGACTGGCTGGATTTAAACCCTCTGGTAGAGTTCCAGCCGCAGGATGTTGTGATGGATCCCCGGACCATGGGGCTCAACAATAACATGGTGGCCATTTTTCCGGCCCGCAAGGTGGACCTGACCGGCGATGTTGCATTGCATACCGGCAAGGGGAACGTCACCGCCGGCCCTGGCAATGTTCAGGAGCTGTTCTGGGGGGCGGCGCTTTCCAGAAACGGGCGGTCGATTTTTGCCCTGCCCAGTCGTAACCGCAACGGTGAGCCCAATATTTTAATCTCCCTGGATAAATATCCATTCCAGTTTAACAATCGTGAATCCATGGACGTAGTGGCAACGGAATATGGGGTGGCGTTTTTAATGGGTAAGACCTTGCGTGAACGCGCCCAGGCGCTCATTGAAATCGCGCATCCCGACGATCGTCTGGATCTCCTCCGGCAGGCGAAGGAAGTGAAAATGATTTACGCGGATCAGATTTATTTTGCCGAATCCGGACATCTGTACCCGGATAAAATTGCCTGCTCGCATAAATTCAAAGACAATGTCAATGTCCGCTTCCGGGCGATTAAGCCGTCCGATGAAGAAGAAATGCGCCGTCTGTTTTACCGGTTTTCCGATCAGGCGGTTTATTACCGGTACTTCAGCCCGATCAAAACCATGCCGCACCGGAAAATGCAGGAATACGTCAACGTGGATTACCGCTATACGATGTCCATTGTGGCGATCATTGAAGAGTCCGGCGTGGAAAAAATCATCGGCGAGGCCCGGTATGTGCGTTCGCGGGAGGATTCCTTCGCTGATACCGCGTTTATTGTGGACGAGAATTATCAGGGTATGGGTATTTCCACCTATCTGTTCAACCTGCTGATTCGCGCGGCGCGAGAGCAGGGCATTGCCGGATTCAAGGCTGACGTTCTGGAAAACAACCGGGCCATGCTGAAGGTATATGAAAAGGCCATCTATCCGGTGCAGACCGTCCTGTCCGGCGGTATGTACAAGATCACCATTCCGTTTGGCACAACC
The DNA here is from genome assembly GCA_963682015.1 of Smithellaceae bacterium. Taxonomy (GTDB): domain Bacteria; phylum Desulfobacterota; class Syntrophia; order Syntrophales; family Smithellaceae; genus UBA8904. Next base: position 2,887,381 of record OY820932.1, read on the forward strand.
TGAACAATTCTTTCGATCAGCTTGAGCGGAAAGCCGGGGGCAGACTGCACGTGATTTTTTGACCTTTGAATGGACAGATCCATGTGAGCTCACAGGCGGCCAACCGCAGGGCGATACCGTTTTTATTGCCTTTTCCATAACGCGGATCGCCCATGACGGGGTGACCGATCATTGCCAGGTGGCGGCGTATTTGATGAAGCCGCCCCGTTTCGATATCGACCAGAAGCTCAGAGGTGTTTACCCCCGGGTTGCGGGAGGTAACGATATAGCGTGTTAGGGCCTTTTTCCCGTCCAGCGGCTGATCAATAACGTCTTCATCTTTTTCCGGCATGCCCAGAACTTCCGCTCGATAACGTTTTATTACCGAGTGTTCCTGAAAAAGGCGGGAAAGTTTGCCTGCCGCCTGTTTGGTATGGGCCAGCATGATCAAACCGTTTACTTCCCGATCCAGCCGGTGAACCGGATAAACTTTGCGAGTGGGATTGAAAAATTTTTCGACCTGCCGGATCAGAGAGGCATGGTCTGAGTAATCCGTTCCCTGTGTCAGAAGATTGGCCGGCTTGAACCAGATGCTGTAACATTGATGGTCCATGAGGCAGGAGGCCAGTGGCGGTTCCACGGAAAGAATTTTTTCATCGTAGAATAACTCGAGAACGTCTCCTTTTTTAAGTAGAAATGTGGCTTTTCGCAAACGGACGCGATTCGTGCCTTTGCGCCGGAGCCACACGGCTCCTTTGTTCATGGCCTCTTTGAGGCGGGTTTTGGAAAGCCCCGTATGCAGGGCAAGAAAATCGCTGGCCTGTGGCGGTATAGGGTTCCCCACTTCTTTGACAAAACTGAAATTGCCGGAAAGCGCTTTAATTACGTTTTACTCCTGCGGAGCGCGGCTTCGATGAATTTGGTGAAGAGCGGATGAGGTTTGGTCGGCCGCGATTTGAATTCGGGATGGAACTGGCAGCCCAGGAACCACGGATGGTCGGCGATTTCCACGATTTCCGCCAGCTTGCCGTCCGGTGACGCACCGGTGATGCGCAGACCGGTTTCCGTCAGCTTCTTTTTGAAGTCATTGTTGAATTCGTAGCGGTGGCGGTGACGTTCGGATATTTCCTTTGCTCCGTATGCGGTAAAAGCAAAGGAAGGTTCGACGATCACGCAGGGCCAGGCGCCCAGACGCATGGAGGCGCCCTTGTCCTGCACGCTGCGCTGTTCGGGCAACAGGTCGATTACCGGATAAGGGGTAGACAGATTAAATTCGGAACTGTTGGCCCCGGAAAGGCCGCAGACATTACGGGCATATTCGATCACCGCCATCTGCATCCCCAGACAAATGCCGAAATAGGGGATTTTGTTTTTACGCGCATATTCGGCCGCCTGGATCATTCCTTCGATGCCGCGGTTGCCGAAACCGCCCGGTACCAGCACGCAGTCCACGTCCGCCAGATGTGCCGCCGCGCCTTCGGCTTCGATTTTTTCCGTGTCGACGAATTTCAGCTTGACGCGGCAGTTATTGGCGATGCCGCCATGAACCAGCGCTTCGTTCAGGCTTTTATAGGAGTCGGTCAGATTGACGTATTTTCCGGCTATGGCAACGCAGACTTCACCGGCGGGATGATAGAATTTCTCGACGACGTTTTCCCATTCTCCGAGTTTGGGCTGTCCGGTCCACATATTGAGCAGCTCGATGATCTTCGCATCCAGGCCTTCACGGTGATAAACCAGCGGCACTTCATAAATGCAATTGACATCCTTGGCCGTGAACACGCAGTTGACTTCGACGTTGCAGAACAGGGCGATTTTCGCCTTGATATCGTCAGATAAAAAGTTTTCCGTGCGGCAAAGCAGAATATCCGGCTGAATACCGATTTCCCTGAGCGCTTTCACACTGTGCTGCGTGGGTTTGGTTTTGACTTCGCCTGCTGTTTTGATCAGTGGTACCCAGGTCAGATGAATGAAGATGGCGTTCTGACGGCCTGCCTCGTTGCGGAACTGGCGGATGGCTTCCAGAAATGGCAGGCTTTCGATGTCGCCCACGGTGCCGCCGATTTCCACGATGGAAACGTCAAATCCCTTCGCTGTCTGCCGGATGAAATCTTTGATTTCGTTGGTGATGTGTGGAATGACCTGAACGGTCTTGCCCAGGTAATCGCCTCGCCTTTCCTTGGAGATGACGGAAAAGTACACCTGCCCGGTCGTGAGATTGTTGCTTTTCCCCATGCTGGTGGATGAAAACCGCTCGTAGTGTCCCAGATCCAGGTCGGTTTCGGCTCCGTCGTCGGTGACGAAGACTTCGCCGTGCTGAAATGGACTCATGGTGCCGGGATCGACATTGATGTACGGGTCCAGTTTCTGGTTGGTGACCTTGAGACCGCGGGCTTCCAGGATAGCCGCAATGGATGCCGCCGCCAGGCCTTTGCCCAGGGAGGAAAGAACGCCGCCGGTTATAAAAATGAATTTCGTGTTTTTCATAGGAATGGAATGATACCTCTAATAAAAAGATCAGCCGATTTTGCTTTTCACCACGTCGGCAATCTGCCGGCAATACGTTTCGGTTAATTCCCGCGATGGTCCTTCCACCATCACGCGGCACATGTTTTGAGTGCCTGAATACCTTACCAGTACCCTTCCTTCATCGCCCAGAGCGCGCTGGACCTGATCAATGGCGTCCATGATCGCCGGAATACCGGAAATGTCCGGTTTGCTCTTTACGTCGATGTTGATCAATTTCTGCGGAAACACGTCCATCAGGCGGGCAAGCTCCGAAAGCGGTTTTTCTTCCGTGAGCATGGCGGCAATGAGCTGCATGGCCGCGATGATGCCGTCTCCCGTTTTATGGTGTTCCAGGAAAATCATGTGCCCCGCGTCTTCGCCCCCGATAACGGCGCCCAGGCGAAGCATGTCCGAAAGGACATAGCGGTCTCCCACGTCGGAGGCGTAATGCGTCAGACCATATTTTTTGCAGGCGACGCGCAGCCCCAGATTACTCATCACCGTGCTGACCAGGAGATCATTCTTCAGCCGGTTTTCCTTTTTCAGCAGGTATGCGCAAATGATCAGGACCTGATCGCCCGTCAGTTCGCATCCTTTTTCATCTACAGCGATCAGGCGGTCTCCATCTCCGTCAAATGCCAGGCCGATGGCCGCGCCGTTTTCGACGACAGCCTTTCTTAAATCCTGCGTGTGCTGGGAGCCGCAGTGATCGTTGATGTTGATCCCGTTGGGCGTGTTGTGAATCACCTGGATATCGGCACCCAGCTCGGTAAAGGCATCCGGTGCGATCCGGTAGGTGGCGCCGTTGGAGGTGTCGAGAATTATTTTCATTCCTTCCATCGACAGATTGCGGGGGAAGGAGTTCTTTAGAAATACGATATAGCGGCCGTGAATATCATTGATGCGCACGGCCTTGCCCATGGCTTTCGGTTCGGGAAGAAAATCGGAAAGCTGATTGCCGAGAATCATTTCTTCAATCTTACTTTCCTGGGTGTCCGTCAGTTTGAACCCATTGGCGTCAAAGATTTTCAAACCGTTGTCCTGGTAAGGGTTGTGAGAAGCGGAAATGACGATGCCTGCGTCGGCGCGCATGCTTTGCGTGATGAAGGCGATACCGGGTGTGGGCAGAACGCCGACCAGATAGGAATCTCCCCCCATTGATGTGATGCCGGCCTCGAGAGAGCTTTCCAGCATGTATCCGGAGATGCGGGTGTCTTTGCCGATGATGACGCGCGCGCGGTGATGGTTTCGTTTAAAGAGATGAGCCACGGTCTGCCCGACTTTAAAGGCGGTTTCCGCATTCACTGGATAGCGGTTCGCCTCTCCTCGAATTCCATCGGTTCCGAATAATTTTCCCATGCATGACTTCCGTTATGATCATCCCTTGATTAAACGCGGGGAGGATAGCACCGATGCAATCTTTTGGCAATAATAATCCACGATATTCTGGAGCCAGCGGACGCCTTTTGCGGATGCGTCCGGCGGGAGTCCGCGGATAACGTCCACGTAGGATAGTGAACGGTTTTCGCGGTGCGCTGCGACGAAATTCAAAAAAACTTCCCGTTCGGCAGTCACTGCCTCCGGGAGTGCGGGGACGGAAAGAATATGTTCAATGTCATCGATATGTTCAAGCAGGACTTGCGCTTCGCTTTCGTGCCTCCGGGGTGGAACGGATGCGGCCTTGTCGGCCATCAATTTCAATCTCTGGAGACGTTCGCGGACCGCCAGACGCAATTTGTCCATCGCGCCCTGATACAATAATGAACCGAATTCATCCTCTTCGAGAAAATCCCTCCTTACATTTTTGTACCATTGTTCCAGCGCCTTGATGTTGGCCAGATAAAGGAGATTGTTTTCCATGATGCCGCTGATGTCCGTATAGGGTGCGGAGCGCGCGATCTGGATGTTTCTTGCCGGCCCCGTTGCGAAGATCAACTGGTTCTCCTCGGGATAATTTTTTCTCAGGACCGATCCGGCGGCCACGACGTTGCCGTATCCCAGGATGAGCGGGCCGATCATACCGCCCTGTCCTCCCAGGAAAATGGGCGGCTGGTTGAGCATGACGCCTTTCGGAACATCACCGATCAGGGATGGCGTCGCCTTGTCTCCGTCGGGGGTGAAATTGAAATGGATGTATGAACTCCCCACCTCGGAATGGTTCTGACGGCTTGTGCCGCCGGCCATCAGGCAGTCGCAAAAGTTGATCAGGCTGCCCAGCGTGACAAAGGGGAAAAGGATGGTGTGCTTCAAACCGACACAGTGCGCACCGCCCGCCTGTTCTTCCAGGATACAGCCTTCACGCACATGCGCGCCCAGTCCCATTGCTGATTTTTCCAGAAAAATGGATTGGCAAAAGAAGCCTCCCTTCAACTCCACGTTTTTACCGAGCTGACAATTATCAACGGTGGCGGGCCCTTCCTGACCCAGCCGGCAGCCGGAAGAAATGACGGTTTCCGAGCCGTAAATCCGGCAGCCGGGATAGATTTTGACACCTTTTGACGAAATCCAGTCGACGCAAACTTCATCGCCGATATCCAGTGTCGAGGGGCAGGGAATATCCACTCCTCTATCCATCATTTGCTGTATTTTCTCATGTGATCGCGGCTTGAAATCCATACATTGTTTCCCGGTGTGCAAAATTGGAATTGACTGACTTTTCCTGTTTCTTACCACACCCCCGGGTCTTGTCAAAGCAATTCTTGCAACGGCTGCCTCAGGTTCAAGCTGGTGAGTCGTTTCTTCTTTTCGGAAGGCTTGAGTATGTGCGGATCGTGTTTGAGGCTGTGGCTACAGCGTTTCGATGTCGGCGAGTTTTTGAAATTCCATGACGGTGGACATGGCTTTATTGTCCACGTCAAAACCTTCTTCATAGGCCGCCGCCACCGGATTCAGTCCTCCCACGAGAATCATGCCGATTTTGTTGACATCGACGCTCGTCTGGCAGACCGCGTCCCCGATGTTGCCGACAGTCAGTACGCCGTTGATGCCGACCCCGGTAAAATCGGCGACGATCTCTTCAACCAGTGAACGGCTCAGTGCCGGAATTTCGCGGAAATTGGCCAGGATTTTTCCTTCTCCCTCTCTTACCACTTGTCTGACGGAGGTCATTTTGCCGCGAATAAAAATTTCAGAAGGATCGAGCGATGACCCGGCGTAGTGAATCAGTTCCACAAAACGAAGCGATTCTCCTTTTCTCATTTGCAGAATGCCGCCGAATTTGGAATCAATGGGAATGCCGTGTTTCAACAGAACGCCATTGATGACGATGCTGCAAATCGTAGCCAATCCGATTTTGCCCTGGGGAACAACAATATCACCCAGTGTTTTTCCCGCGGCGGCAACCGCGACGCGCGAGCTGACGGCCAGTTTTTTCTGGAACACGGGCTTCATGATTTTCAACGCCTGATCAAACTGTTCTCTGGGAAAGAAAGAAATATTCACGGGAACCAGACCGCGTCTCTTTTTTAAATCGAAAGTGGTTTTGAAAGAAAGAACATCGATACGGGAAATGGAAAGGCCGATTTTATCCTGGACACGGGCGTCGGATATTTCGTTTTGCCCGCGCTCGGTGATGATCCGGCCGTCACGCCGGCCCACCAGACGCGTTAATCCCCGTTCATCCATGATTTTGAGATGATAGCGGACTGCGCGCTCACTGAGATTAACGCTGGCTTCCGACATCCTGCGGGCAATCACCCGCGCCCCCAGCGGCTCGGCGCTTTCGCGCAGAATTTTCAGAATTAGAATGGCTTTTCTTTCAATGTCTTCGGGCTTGAAAAGTTCTTTCATGTTTTTTTCCCATACGGCAATCGTTTGCCGTATGGTCTACTGACAAAGCAATCGTTTGTCAAATACAAAATTGTGCTCTGGTGGCGGAGAAGCGTTCAAATTTGTGCCGCTGATCCGATAAAGATGCGGCCGTGTGGTTTGCTCCGGAGAGAATCTGCAGGCAGGCGGGTCACTGATGATTGCATCGGGCTTTGATCCCGGCGGCGACAATTTCGATCGGTTCGGAAAACAACGATTCCAGGGAGAAAATTTCCAGATATTCATCCTGCCAGGGCAGGTTGTATTCCGTAATGATATTTCGTATATCATGATAGCGATAACCCAGTACCTCTGTTTTAGTCGTAAGAGGAAGGTCTTCTTTGTAGGCAATGTGTAAAAGGAGAAGGCTTTCCACGAAATTGGTTTCTCCCAGAAGCGGAATCATGATCAGCGGCGCATTGTCGGATTTGCCCCGTCCCGTGTAAAGATGTCCGGAGCTGACAACCATCCTTTTTGTTCCGATCAGCGCCATGGGATGATCCGCGCGCGATTTCATGGTTGCGGCAATGCCGCCCTTCGCACGGATGGCAATCATCGAACTGTCGATCGGATTTCCCTGCTCGTTGAGGCCCTGGATATTGTAGAGAGAATATCCCCGGATGGCATCTATGGCGGGCTGGATGCGGCTGATCGAAAGAACGTTGCGATACGTTAAATTCTTTACGGTGAACTGAAGCTCGCTCAGTAGATCGTAAACGATGCCTTTGAGCTCCTTTTCCTTTCGGCTGGTACCCACGGTGACGGTTTTGGCCTGGTGGCGGATAGCGTCTATGGGTCGGGTCAATTCATCGATGGCCGTTCCCAGCGTGACATCCAGAAGATCGAACGGCGACACGAAGTCGTCCGTACCCTTGAATTCATGACGGATGTCCTGAAGAGGCAGTTTACCCGCTGCATATTTCAGCAGGAGGAGCAGATCGGCGATGGTTTTACCGCTCAGGACACTGAAAGCACCGTCCTGCCGGTAGTTGCTGAAGAGCGTGTAAAATTCGTTGATGAGACGGCGAACCGAACTGTCGGCGATCATGTCGAAGATGGACAATTTCTTTTTTGCCCCTTCCGTCAATTCCGAAGAAATCTGGCTGCGGAATTCCCGGAAGATTTGCGCCTCTTCATCGATGGCGCGAGCCGCGAAATATCCCCACAGGTGACCGGCCATGGTGTTCAGAATGACGGGGAGAGGGTGAGGTGCCACCGGAATGGGAATGACTGCATCGGCCACGGAATCAAAACGTGTATCGCCTGCGTCGGCGAAAACCACTACGGCTGCTTTATGTGCTTTGAAAATCGCCGCATCTTTGACAACGTCATCCATGACGGTCTGCGGATTGCCGGATGCGCATACCAGAATCAGTGGTTCAGCGGACAGGTCAATATGTTTTTTGTTTTCCACGATATCGGAAGATATGGTTTTATAGCAAAGTTCGGACAGCTTGATGCGGATTTCGTCGGCCGCCGCTTTATTGGGGCCGCTGCCCACGATGGCCCAGAATCTTTTACCGGCCGCCTTTTTTACGGATTGGGCGATGATATCGCGGTTTTCAAAAATCCGATCCATCAGGACAGGCGCGGATTCAAGATGCCTCAGAGCCGTCGCGATTTCCGAGTCAGTGCGCGTTCCCAGTTGTTTGGCGAAAAACATGGTCAGCACCTGTCCGGCGACGATCTGAGCGTAAAAAGCCTTGGTGGAAGCTACGGACATTTCGATGTCCCGTCCGTCGCTGGTATAAAACACGCCGTGAGATTTGGCGGTGATGTCCGATTGCCGGCGGTTGACAATGGAAATGATCTGCGCGCCGCGTTCCCGGACCATGGCGACAGCGCGATTGGTATCGGTGGTCGTTCCCGATTGCGTAATCGGGATGACGAGCGTATCCGACAGATCGTCCTTCAGTCCAAAACCGCTCAACTCCGACGCGATGCGGGCCGCGATATTGATACGACTGCCGTTCAGATAAAGGGACATGGCATCCGCCACGGCCTGCCCCGCGACCGCCGCGGTTCCATGACCAATTACAATTATGTTTTTAATCGAACCGGTAATCAGACCCTCGCAAACTGCGGCGGGAACGATGTCCGGCCCCAGATTGAAAACAACCTGTCCGGCGGATGGACCGGAAGAGAGAATCCGGTATTTCCCGCGCAGGGTTCGTTTAATGGACAGAGCGGATTCGGATATTTCTTTCAGGAAAAAATGAGGATAATCGCTTCGGTCGATATCCCTTGTCGTGATTTCCGCCGTCTGGATATCCTTTTCCGTCAGGCGGATCGATTTTCCGTCGTAAGAGCAGGCAGTGATCCCCTGTGCACCGCCAGTTGAGTGCTGATTCAGAACAAACAGCTGACCGCTGGCTGTTCCATTGCCCGTTTCCCCGTTCATCTTGATAAAGCGGGGCATGACTTCCACCAGGCCATATAATTCCGAGGAAAACATGTACTGATCGTCGCTGATGCCCACGTATATCGCCTGACCACTGCCTTTGAGCGCCAGAAACATTTTGCCGGGTTCCAGATTGCTTTGCATGGCAATGGCGTGCGATCCTTCAAAATCGTTAACGGCCCGGCGAAACGCCTCCGCAAGGTCATTGCCCTCCTTCAGATATTTTTCAATCTGCAGCGGAATGATTTTGGTGTCCGTACTCAGTTGCGGGGCAATGAGTTCGCCCCCGGCCTCGAGAGTCTGCCTGAGGATCGGGTAATTGTCGATATCTCCGTTCAAAACGACGCTGATCTGCGCCTCGATGCCGGGATATTGCGAATAAGCGGGCAGACATTCGAGAGTCGTGTGGTTGTTTACCGGATGGCAATTTTCCTCGGTGATGGAACCAACGGAAGCCCAGCGGGTGTGGGTAAAAGCGGTTTCACTCTCCACATCCGCCGCGGAAAAAGATTGCAGAATGCGGTCATGCTGAATGGTGCTTCTCAGGTTGGCCACATTTCGCCCCAGTTCGCCGACAATGGAAAAGGTTTTGTAGGTAAAAGTGACGCTCGTGTTTTCTGAATTCTGCTGACGGAAGGGCGTGATGGAAATCGATGCATTAAGCAGATCGCCCTTTTGAGTACGCCTGTCATACTCGTCCGTCCAGCCCTTTTCCCGGATCTGCCGGAGAATTTCAGACAGCCCTTTTTTATTTCTTAAGATGAAAGTCAACTGAATGCCAGCAGAGTCACGTCCCCGAACTTCCAGACGGTCCAGTGCGTTGAGCAGCAAATTTAATTTCCGATACTTCCGGAAAGCAGAAGGTGAAACCGCGGCATTCTTTTGCGCGCCGGACAGGGTGAGGACTTTATCCAGATTGGAAAGAATATCCTTTTCCAGAATCCAGCAGATATCTCGAAGCAGGGTCAGACGGCTGTTGATGATTTCCAGATCGGAAGAATTCATGGCGGCCGCCTGGCTTTCCAGTTGTTTTTCTTCTTCCGTAATAAATATTTTCATTTCCCCGGCAACAGCCGATAGAACCGCTGCCCGGTCCTTCTGAAAAAAGAGGGCGGCCTGATGATCTTCCTGTTTGAGTTCGGCGATGGCTCTGTCCATGCATTGCAGGATGTCCATCCCCGTTAAATATTGAGCGGCTCCTTTTCCTCCGGCTCCAAGGGTTTGCAACCCTGCTTTGCCTGTTTTTTTCCAAAGGTCGGCAAGAACGACATCGGCCTTAATCTCCGAACCTTTTTGGGGTACGAGGCAGGTCATCAAACCGGCAAATCCGCAATTCAACTGGCAGGGAAGAAGCGGGAAAAAGATGATGGCGGGACCGGAGGCGGATGCGGGCTTTATGCCGATAAAAATACGGCAGTTGAGAATAAAAAATAAAACGTTATAAAAAAATTTCAACGCCGCTCTATAAGTCATAGCTATCCTTCTGCTGCAATCAGGCTGGATTTTGGACACACCATGCAGTAAATTCTTCAACATTCCTGTACAGACATTTGCCACTGATGTCAATTGGTCCCCACTTCATCCACAGGCTGTTTGAGTGTGTAAAAAATGCTTCCTGCGGCCCATGTTACGTGAAATTGGCGGGACTTTTCGTGCATCACCCAGTGCAGGCTGCGGTATGAAAAGCTGCCCGCAATTTCCATTTGCCTGCGGGAGACTGCAAAAACTGTTCCTGATTATTTATGTGATTTGCACGTAACGATCTGAAATGGATCAAACAACAGCGGACGCAATTTATATTGGAAACCCTATTTCATTTTCTCACAATCAAGGCCCATTTTGGCCATTTTATCGGTAAATGTATTGCGATTAATTCCCAGGTAAGCCGCTGCCGTGCTTTTCACATAACTGGAGCGCCGCAGGGCGATTCTGAACAAACCCTTTTCCACCATGGCCATCACTTCTTCATGAAGCTTGCTTTTACCATTATCAGAAACCGCCAGCACCGTGGCCAGATCATCCAGCTTTTTTTCCAGTATGTCTTCAACGGCATCATTGCATTTCTCGTGAACGCCTGTTGCTGCCGCTGTCTTATTTTGTTTTTTTCCTTTCATCGTAGCAAAACTCCCATATTTGAAAATATCTTTTCAAAAAAATTACAAACTATTAAACAGTTTTCACAAAACAAAAAATTATTTTATCAATTTGGTCAGGATAATCGCGACTAGGATAATCAGGGCGATCCATGTCAGGACGATCAGGGAAGTCCGTGCGATGGGGGCCTCCAGATAGTTTCGGACTTCTACCTCCACACGTTCATTTTCAATTTTGTCCGCGAGATAACGGATCAGCTGCGTGTGGTCCTGCAGCAAGTTGGTAAGGATATAAAATCCTTTCGTTGTTGTCAGGAGAAAGTAGGCCTTATTTCGCAAAATTACGACGCCCAGGTGTGTGATTTCCGCCCATGCGAAGTTTTTTGTGCGGAAAAATTTTCTGATTCGCAAACCGTTCTCCAAGGCGGTAAATGTTCTTTCGGAGGCTTCAATGGCGATCATCAGCGAGATACCGAATATAACGCCAACCAGAATTTTCTCCCAGAGTGCACCCGTTGCGAAACTGAGTGCGAAAAGTACAAACAAAAGGGCTACGGCCGCAATAAAAGGGTAACGGAAGGTTTTTTTTATTTTATAAACCTGATTCACGCTTGATTTTCCTATTTATCCAGATTTTTTCGAGTAAAACTACCGCTTTTGCCGCCCGTTTTTTCCAGAAGGTAAATGTTATCGATGATCATTTCCTTATCCGCGGCTTTGCACATATCATAAATGGTGAGGGCGGCAACACTGACTGCTGTCAGGGCTTCCATTTCCACGCCGGTTTGCCCGACCGTCCGGGCCTCCGCGGAAATCGTGATCTTTGAATGGTCACGGTCGATGAAAAACTCAATATCAACACCGGTAAGAGCCAGTGGATGACACAATGGAATAAACTCGCCGGTTTTTTTTGCAGCCATGATTCCCGCGACTTGAGCGGTGGTCAGGACGTTGCCTTTGGCCATCCGGCCCTGTTCCAGAAGCGTGAGTGTGGAGCTTTTCATTTTCACGCAACCACGAGCCTTCGCCACGCGGACGGTTTTTGCCTTGTCCGTCACATCCACCATTTGAACCTGACCTGCATCATTGACATGGGATAACTTTTTCATGGCGGCTGTTGACTTTTTTACATTGAACGCGTTGGCTTTAACAATTTGGCAAGACCCTAGCACAGCGTACCGAATGAGTCAAGAATGTCGGGGAAAAAATTAACATAAATAATATGCTTGATATAAACGTTTTGATTCGCTAGTATTTTTCCATTCCAAACGTTCCTCCGGAGATGAAAAAGTGTTCGTCAAAGTGTTCAGCATGAGTGTTATTGGTATGGATTCCTATCCTGTATGCGTGGAAGTGGATGTTTCGCAAGGATTGCCGCAGTTTGCAACGGTCGGTCTTCCGGATGCTTCCGTAAAAGAAAGCCGGGACCGGATCAAGGCCGCTATCAAGAATTCCGGTTACTCTTTTCCGCGCGATCATGTCACAGTGAATCTGGCTCCGGCGGATATCCGCAAAGAGGGGACGGGTTTTGATCTTCCGATTGCCGTTGGAATTCTGGCGGCCCAGGACCTGATTGAAGAAACGGCTCTGTCCGGCTGTATCTTTATCGGAGAATTATCACTCGACGGCAGTGTGAAAGGCGTGAGAGGTGTGCTGCCTGCCGCTTTTAAAGCCAGAGAATCGGGGCTACGGTCTGTTTTTGTGCCGGAAGAAAACGCGGCGGAAGCGGCCATGGTGGAGGACGTTCATGTATACGGTATCAAGACGCTTCCGGACGTCGTCGAATTTCTTTCTGCCCGGCAGACCATAACGCCGGTTTGCGTGGATACTGAAAAACTTTTTACACAAAATAAACATTATGATGTTGATTTTTCAGAAATCAAAGGCCAGAGACAGGCGCTGCGCGCCCTGGAAATTGCGGCAGCTGGAAGCCATAATATTCTGATGATTGGCGCACCCGGGTCCGGCAAGAGCATGCTGGCCCGGCGTCTGCCGACCATCCTTCCGGATCTTTCCATTGAAGAAGCCATTGAGGTTACCAAGGTATTTTCCGTTGCCGGTCTTTTGAACGCCGGAGAAACGCTGATGGCCGTGCGCCCTTTTCGCGCCCCTCACCATACCATCTCCGATGTGGGCCTGGTTGGTGGAGGCCAGATGCCGCATCCGGGAGAAATATCCCTGGCGCATCTGGGAGTGCTCTTTCTGGACGAGTTGCCTGAATTTAAACGAAACGCGCTGGAAGCCTTGCGCCAGCCCCTGGAAGAAGGAACAATTACGATTACCCGTTCCGCCGTAACGGCCAGCTTCCCGGCAAGATTTATGCTGGTGGCGGCGATGAACCCCTGTCCGTGCGGCTATTTTGGCGATCGGATTCATGCCTGCCGTTGCTCTCCCCAGCAGATCCGTCAGTATCAGGCCAAAATATCCGGTCCCCTGCTGGATCGCATTGATATGCATGTCGAAGTGCCGCAGGTTCGGTACCGGGCGCTGGCGGGAAAAGAAGAAGGTGAATCCTCGGCATTCATAAAAAAACGCGTGGATGAAGCACGTGTTTTGCAAAAGAGGCGCTTTGGAAATTCGGGGGTAATGAACAACGCCCGGATGACGGAAAAGCAGATCCGGTCTTTTTGTGTCATTGACGAGCCCTCGCATCAGCTCATGGAAATGGCTATCGAAAAACTGGGTCTTTCCGCCCGCGGCATGAACCGTATTTTAAAAGTATCCCGTACCATTGCCGATCTGGAAGGCTGTGAGAAAATCGACTCCGCGCATGTGGCCGAGGCGATTCAGTATCGAAGCCTTGATCGAAGCATCGTTTAGTGGTATGCAAACTAATATTTATTTTATCTCCATTATTGGAAGATTATTGGAAAATATTCAATTTTTAAGAGGAATCGATTATGGAAATCAAAATTATTAAAGCGCTTCCGAAATATCTAAAGCCTAAACCCGATCAAACCAATCTGGGTTTTGGCAGGCATTTCACGGACCACATGTTTACCATGAAATACAAAGAAGGTGACGGCTGGTATGACCCCATCATCGAGCCTTATCAGCTCTTGCAGCTTGATCCGACCGCCATGTGTCTTCATTACGGACAGGAAATCTTTGAAGGCTTGAAAGCATACCGGGGAAAAAATGATGAAATTTATCTTTTCCGTCCGATGGAGAACATTCGCCGAATGAAAGTGTCCGCTGAAAGGCTTTGCATGGCGCCAATGGACGAAACAGTGTTTTTAGACGCTTTGAAAAAATTTGTGTTGCTCGATAAAGATTGGATTCCCCGGGAGCCAGGATCATCCCTTTACATCCGGCCGACGATGATTGCAACAGAATGCGCCCTCGGCGTGCATCCGTCCAGAGAATACCTTTTCTTTATCATTGCCGGGCCGGTGGGTGCTTATTACGCGCACGGTTTCGGGCCGACGAAGATTTATGTGACCGAGGACTATGTCCGGTCGGCGCCGGGAGGTACGGGGAATATTAAATCGGCTGGCAATTACGCCATGAGCCTTTACGCCAGCCGGATTGCCAGTGATATGGGCTATACGCAAGTGCTCTGGCTGGATGCGCGGGAAAACAAGTATGTGGAAGAAGTGGGGACAAGTAATATATTTTTTGTGATTGGCGATGAACTGATCACACCACCTTTGGCAGGAACCATTCTTCCCGGCGTGACACGGGATTCCGTGCTGAAACTGGCAACGCATCTGGGGGTGAATGTCAATGAAAGACGGTTGGCCATAACGGAAGTGATCGACGCCATCGAAAAAGGAACGCTTAAAGAAGCTTTTGCCTCCGGTACGGCGGCTGTCATTTCCCCGGTGGGGCAAATTTATTATCACAAAAAGGAATATCTCATTAACGAAGGGAAGACGGGGGTGCTTGCCGAGAAATTGTACAATGAGATCATACAAATTCAGTATGGAATCAAAGAGGATCCGTTTAACTGGCGTGTGCAGATTGCATAAGAACAAAATGCTTCCATCGCGGTGGATTCGAGTTTCCCTCTTAATATACGGGCAGTTAAAATTGTATTCCACAATGTTGTGGAAAGCCCTGTTGATAACCATGTTGATATCTTCGGGAAGTCCGCAACAGTCAGGGTTTTGGACCAAATTGCTTAAGGTTTGAGCATAGTTTAATATTAGTAATATCAGCAACTTACTAATGCGTACTTTAAGCATGATCACTGAAAGGCATACCCTGACAAAGATATAAACTCCGTTAAAGAAATGTGCCATGAACTCTTTATGACGCGATATTTTTTTAAATAAAAAAGAATGAAAAAAATTCCAATGAAAAATAGATTATTTATCTTCAGAAAGATCATAGCGGTCATTTTCATCCTTTCCGCTGGAATCATTTTTGCTTCCGTATCCGGAGCCGCCGAAGCGCCTCTGCTTCAGGAAACGGTCAATCACCTGCAGCGGATTTATGAAAAGACCCAGGATTTTCAGGCAGGCTTTATCCAGGAAACCACAGTTAAATCCATTCGGAAAACGGATGTGGAAGAGGGCATGGTCTATTTTAAAAACCCAAAACAGATGCTCTGGGATTATAAAAAACCAAAGGCGAAAAAATTGATTATTAACACGCAAAAAGCCTGGCTTTACCTTCCTCAGGATAAAACCGTTTACACCCAGGAGTCTGATAAAATATTCAAATCCGGAGTCTTAATTAAATTTCTCTCCGGTCTGGGAAAGTTAAACGACGACTTTACGATTCAATATGCTGCCGGGAACGCGATGGATAAAAATGGCAACTACCTGTTGCAGCTGTATCCGCGGGAAAAGGGGGCCACCTATCAATATCTGCAAATGACGGTGGAGAAAAATACTTTTCATATTCTGCAGGTTAGTTTCGATGATGTCATGGGAAATTCCACTTCTCTGAAATTTTCCGGAATCAAGATGAACACGGGCCTTTCCTCGAAACTATTCCAGTTTCATCCGCCACCGGGAGCAAGCATTTTTAAAATGTCCCAGTGATTCCATTCAAAGTCGAAAGCCCTTTGGTTTGGCAGTTGTGATCCACAGAAAAGTTTCTCCGCCGATCTCGCGATAAACGGCGAATTCCACGATAAAGCCCGCCGCAACCAGTGTTGCGAAAAGATTATCGGGCGTGGTGTGGCTGTAAAACAGTTTTTCTCCCATAAATTCCTTATAACCTTCAAAAACATCGGCGCCCGTGTATTCTTTCGTCGCGTAAGTAAAAAGGAACCTGCCGCCGGGAGTGAGCCAGCGATGGATTTTCTGAAAAATTTCCGGATGCATTTTATATTCGATATGAAAGAGGCAATAGACAGCCGTGACGGCATCAAATTGTTCATCGGAGAAATCCACATCGCAGATGTCGGAAAAAACGGTTTCCATCTTCGGCTGAAATCGTTTTGCGAGAGTAAGCATTCGTGAAGAAAAATCCACTCCGGTAACCCGCCAGCCCTGTTTGATAAAGTATGCGGGAAAAGGTTCTCCCGCACCGCAGCCCAGATCCAGGAGCCGGCCGGGTCGGGCAGGCAACCTCCGGAAAAAATCATCCAGGACGACCGACATGTCGAAGCATCCACGATTTTTTTCGTAGGTGTCGGCGAAACGGTCGTAAATATGCTGCAGATCCTTGTGAGTCATTTTTCCCGTTCCGGATCAAAGGGGTGATCACGGTCGAAATCCGGCGTTAATTTGTAGTCGCTGACTTCCTGAATAAACAGGTTTTCGAAATCCAGCTTCAGCGCAAAATTTATAATTTCATCGTATTCTCTTCGGGTAATCCTCCGTCCCAGTTGCGGATGGGAGCGAACTTTTGGCGTGGGGGAATATTGGGACATGATACTGATGGGAACATCGGACGATATTTCATTTTTCAGAAGCCTTAACGTCTCTTTGGAGTTTTCCAGACGTCCGGGCAGAACCAGGTGGCGGATGATGATTCCACGCGACGCGACTGTGTCTTCCACAATCAGGTCATCACCCACCTGCCGGACCATTTCCCGGATGGATCGAATAGCCGCGTCCGGGTAGCCGGGTGCGTCGGAAAAAAGCAGAGCATCCTCTTCCCGGCCGTACTTAAAATCCGGCAGGTATATATCCACCATGCCGTCCAGCATCCGAATAATGTCGGGATTTTCATAGCCGCCGCAATTGTAAATGAAAGGGACCGTAAGCCCCTGTGCGCGGGCCATGCACAGTGCTTCCATGATCAGCGGCGTCTGAGGGGTTGGTGTCACCGGTTCGACATTGTGGCAGCCGTCTTTCTGCAGGCCGAGCATGATCTTTGCCAGTTCCAGAACCGTCAGAGAGCGTCCGCAGGAACTGTGTGAAATCTGAAAATTCTGGCAGTACGTGCAGCCCAGATTACACGAAGAAAAGAAAATCGTTCCCGCGCCGCCGGTTCCGGAAAGAGGTGGTTCTTCTCCATGATGGGCCAGGGCGCAGTCCATGATGATGTCCGCGGGCAGACGGCAATAGCCGAGCTCGCCTTTGGTTCGATCTACATGGCATGCACGCGGACACAGCGTGCAGGAGGTGTAAATATCAAGCAGTTCCTGGATGATCATTTTTAGCACCGTGAGGTGTCAGGTGTTGAGAGCGGAGGGTGTAAAGTAACATTGAGAAAACCATGGGATGTTTTTTCTTCTCTTCTTTCTTTTCACTTTTCACACATCAAATTTTCTCCACCATCTCCCGGATTTTGCCGCTTTCGACCAGTTCCAGGAAATCCTCGCCCAGTGGCGCGGAAAGTTCCACGGCCTGGTTCCAGTTATGAATGCGTTCCCGGCTGTTGTCCATATAGGTTAAAAAATCATCGCGGTCCGGAACTTTACCCTGCGGAAGCCGGTCGATAAAACTCCGGGAAGGGAAAACCATGACTACATTGCTCAACGTTCGCTCATCCGGTGCCCGCCGCTGGATTTTCTTATCCAGCCATCCGGGAATGATTCTCTCCTGATGATGAAAAAAAAGCACCAGATCGTTTTCTTTTGCGGCAAACTGATGCGACAGGTGATAGTCAATCAGGCCGCCGTCGCGATACACGCCGCGAGGGGCGCCGAAAATATTTCGCACTCCGGCAACCGCCAGCGGAATTGCGCCGGAGGCCATCACCGCGTACTTGAAATTCGCTTCGGTAATCCGCACATACTTTCCACGGAACTGGGGCTGGAAACAGAAGGCGGGCGGCTTGGAGCCATTATAAAACACGATCCGTTCGGTAAAAGCATAGAGGTTGTTCCGGCTGAAGAAGTTGAGAAGGTAACAGACGGCCAGCGCGCTCTTCTGCAGGAAAATTTTTTCAGAGGCGACCAGACCCCGCGCGCGCGCCGTGATGATGGCCAAGCGGTAGCGCTTGTTGGCCAGAGCGAAATGCAGAGCGTCGTCTTCGATATATGCATTGATGATGCTGGTGAGTTTTTCCAGGATGGTGGCTGGTGTGTCTTCGCGATTAAAACCGACCGTTATGTAAGCGTTGAGAAAAGTCCGGTAGCATTCCAGGGCCTGCGGCTGAAGCCAGGCGGCAAAACGCCAGGCGCCGGCGGACGATCCGATCAGGTGCACGGCCCGGGTTCGACCGAGAATATTCCGGCTCAGAAGCGTCTGATCAAATCCACTGGCGATCAGCCAGCGGGGGCCTACGGCCGCTCCGAAATATGCGGAAACGGCGTCAAAATTAAATCCGCCGCTTTTAATGATTTCGTAGGCTTTATCTCCGGCTTTGATGCGGAGTCGACTCATCGGAATTCACCCGGGTAAAGGCCTTGACACATCCTCTTTTGTCTAGTAAATATCATAACAAACCGTCGGGTAAATGAATCTCGGCTGAAATCAAATTGTCCGAACGGTCCTCCTTATGTAAAGTAGAAGCGGTTTTTACCAATAATTACAAAAATTGCAAGTCATTTTACTGGATTCAGGTAGAGGGAAAGCCATGGATATTCACAGTTCTGTTAAAAAAATAGCCGAAGATGCGCTCGCGGCGTCCCGCCGTCTGGCCCGGATGTCCGCCAACGCAAAAAATGCCGCTCTGTTGCGAATGGCCGATGAACTGGTCTGGCATCGTGATTTCATTCTGGCCGAAAATAAAAGAGATATGGCCGCGGCCAGAGACAAGGGATTGTCGTCAGCGATGATCGACCGTTTGACGGTCAAAGAAAGCACACTCGAAGCTATGGCGCAGGGGCTGCGCGAAGTCGCGGCTCTTCCGGACCCGGTGGGCCGGGTTACGTCCATGTGGCGCCGTCCCAACGGTCTCCTGGTAGGCAGGATGAGAATCCCCCTGGGCGTTATCGGAATTATTTACGAGTCACGGCCCAACGTTACAGTGGATGCCTCCGCGTTATGCCTTAAATCGGGCAATGCGGTCATTTTACGCGGCGGATCGGAAGCCATTCATTCCAATCTGGCGATTGCATCTGTTTTGCAGGATGTGCTGATGGAAAGTCCTCTGCCGGACAAATCCATTCAGGTGATTCCGTTTACCGATCGCGAGGCGGTTTCGACGATGCTGCAACTCGATGAACAAATTGATTTGATTATCCCGCGGGGCGGAGAAGAACTGATCCGTACCGTTGTGGCCCAGTCCAAAATTCCCGTTATCAAGCATTACAAAGGTGTCTGCCATATTTTTGTGGATGCGTCCGCCGATCTGGATATGGCTGTGAATATCTGCCTCAACGCCAAAGCGCAGAGGCCCGGCGTGTGCAACGCAATGGAAACCCTGCTGGTGCATGAGGATATCGCCCCCGCGTTTTTGCCGAAGGTTGCCGAAAAGCTGCAAAAAGCAGGCGTCCTGCTGAAAGGCTGCGAGAAAACCAGAAAGATTCTGAAGAATCTCGACGGCGCGACCGAAGAAGACTGGTACATGGAATATCTGGATCTGATTCTGGCTATCCGGGTTGTTTCAACCATGGATGAAGCCATTGCCCATATTGAAAAATACGGGTCACTGCATACCGAATCGATCATTACCAAAGATTACGCCAACTCGCAGCGGTTCCTGAATGAAGTGAATTCTTCCACGGTGCTGGTCAATGCATCCACCCGGTTCTCCGACGGCTTTGAGCTCGGACTGGGAGCGGAAATCGGCATATCGACAACCAAGCTGCATGCATTCGGACCGATGGGGCTGGAAGAACTCACCACGTCCAAATTCATCATTTACGGTGACGGCCAGGTTCGCGGATGAAGTGGGGACTTTTTGGCGGGACTTTTGACCCGATTCATTTCGGGCATTTGCGCGCAGCCCAGGAACTGATCGCCCTTCTTGCTCTGGATCGTGTAATTTTCATTCCGGCCGGAGAGCCACCGCATAAAACGGGACGCGCCATTACTCCTTTTGAAGATCGCCTGCACATGGTTCGTCTGGCCATCTCCGGCAATGAGCGGTTTTCTTTTTCGGACGTAGAAGAGAAACGACCGGGAAAATCCTATTCGGTGGACACCGTTCGATATTTTTTAGATTTTGGCGATAAAAATTTAAAGCTGTACTTTATTACCGGTCAGGATGCGTTTAACGCAATTGCCACCTGGCGGGAATGGGGCACATTGCTCGAAATCTGCAACTTTGCCGTGATGACGCGTCCCGGTTATGAAAATGAAGGATTGGAAAAAATTCTTCCCGGCGAACTCGCCTCGCAATATGTTTTCGACACCCGGCTCAATGGTTTTGTTCATCCCGGAGGGCAGGGCGTGTTTTTCCGCAATACCACTTTTCTGGATATATCTTCCTCGGACATTCGGGAAAGCATTCAGCATGGCCGATCCATCCGGTATTTGACGCCGGATGCGGTGATCGGGTACATTGAAGAAAACGGTCTTTATAAGGGAGACGGATAATTATTTTTCCAGCTCCCGACGGATGGCCGTTCCCAGACTTTCCAGAAGGTATGGTTTTTTTACGTAAGCGCCGGCGCCCAGCCGCTGGGTTTCGGCGACCCGGTCCGTTTCCGCAAATCCGCTGACGATGACGGCCTTCTGACCGGGGCGTACCGCGAGAAGACGGCGATAGGTTTCCAGACCGTCAATGCCGGGCTCCATGATCATATCCAGCACAACCAGGTCCACCTTCGTCTTTTTCAGAAAATGAACTGCTTCTTCGCCGCTGGTTACGGAGGCGGCCTGATAGTTGAGCTTGCGCAGCAACCGGGTGGCCAGCTCACACTGTTCCGGAACGTCGTCCACCACCAGAATCGTTTCCCCCCGACCCCGATAGGTCAGACGGTTTTTCGCTTCGGCGTCTTCGGTCAATTCCTCACGGACAACGGGAAAATATAGACTGAAAACAGTTCCCTGGCCCGGCTTGCTGGCGACATCGATATACCCGTTGTGGTCTTTCACGACGCCCCAGACCACAGCCAGTCCCAGCCCCGTTCCGCTTCTGCCCATGGTTTTTTTGGTATAAAACGGTTCAAAAATATGCCCCAGATTTTCTGCGGCAATGCCGTCACCCGTATCGCTCACGGAAATGACGACATAATCACCCCTGGTGAAAGAATCATACCCTTTGACCGGACGATCAAGATGCACATTTTGCGTGGCAAGGCAGATGACGCCGCAGTTCCGGATGGATTCGGCGGCGTTGGTGACGAGATTGAGAAGGGTTTTTATCAGGTGAAACGGAGATCCGCTGATGTTGAGCAGACTGGGAACCAGAATGGTCTTAATTTCCACTTGCGGATGCAGCGCCAGGACGGCAGCCAGCTCCGGAGAGTCTGTAAACTCGGCGATGATCTTGTTGACGTTGACGACTTTATTGACGGTGACTCCCCGCCTGGCCATGGTCAGCATATCCTGCACAACAGCCGATGCGCGCTGCGTAGCCTCCATGATGTTGTTTACATGAATCCGCAGAGGGGATTCCGGTTCCAGATCTTCGAGCAGCATTTCCGCGTAGCCGGTGGAGATGCCGATGACATTGTTTAAATCGTGAGCGACGCCGCCCGCGAGCAGGCCCAGCGCTTCCATTTTTTCCGCCCGCCGCAGCCGTTCCTCTATTTGCTTTTTTTCGGTGATGTCGCGCACGACCGCCCACATGCCGGTTGCTTTGCCTGCGTCATCCGTGATGAGGAATACGCTTAATTCAACCGGCAGAACCGAGCCGTCTTTTCGCCGGTATTCCTTTTCATAAAGATCCGAGTATCCCCTGGGGAGAATCTGCTTTTCAAGAATTTCTTTTTCCACGGCAAGCCATTTTTGAGGCGTCAGATCGCAATAGGTCAGCGCCGCCAGCTCCTGCGATGTGTAGCCCAGCATTTTCAGATAGGCTTCATTATGTTCACTGACCCTGCCGTCCATTTCCACCCGAACGATGGCATCACGCACATTGTTATACAGATGCTGATATCTGGCTTCGATTTTCCGGTGTTCGGTTATGTCACGGCTGATGGAAATCACGGACCGGACATTCTTGTTGTTATCGAGTTCCGGCCACAGGCGCCAGTTATAGACCTTTGCGCCATGCGGATGATCATAGGTGAATTCCGTCTCGATCGGCGTACCGGTGTTGAACACGTGAAAGATGGACTTCGCCAGGAATGCACAGAGGTTTTCCGGAAAGCCCAGTTCGCGGTGGGTTTTACCGATAAATTGAGAGGCTTTTAATCCATTCCATCCATGGACGTTGTCGGAAACGAACAGATGACGGCCTTCGCTGTCAAAACACATGATGACGTCCGGCAGTCCATCGATCAGCGCCCGGAATTGCGCTTCGCTTTCGCGAATTTTCTCTTCCGCAGTCCTGCGTTCGGTCAAATCACGGCAGAAAGAAATAAACTGGCCGCCGTTTACTGCGACGAAGGTGACGGATACTTCCACGGGCCACAACCTGCCGTCCTTCCGTCGATGGCGGGTTTCAAACAGATCGGAACCGCTGGCGATGAGCTTTTCCATGTGTGCCCGGGTGGCATCAGGGCTTTCCCGGCCTTCGACGTCCCTGATGTTCATGGCGAGCAATTCGTCGCTCGCATAT
Source organism: Smithellaceae bacterium (assembly GCA_963682015.1). Classification (GTDB taxonomy): domain Bacteria; phylum Desulfobacterota; class Syntrophia; order Syntrophales; family Smithellaceae; genus UBA8904. Next base: position 2,910,130 of record OY820932.1, read on the forward strand.
CCCGACATGGCGCAGTATGCATGGTTGACGTCCATGATCCGTCCATCCCGTCCCACCATCACAAAGCCTTCCGCGGTGGTTTCCAGAATGGTTCGCAGATAGCGTTCGTTTTGCTGCGGGTTTTCTTTGACCTGCGTGAAACTGATGATTCCGGATAAGTGCGTTTTGTTCGTCGGTGCTCCAGATTTTGCCTGATGATACGATGTGGTTTTTTGATATTTCGAAAAACGGACCGCTTGATCGGCTTCATGGTTTTTTTTGTTCATGGCCTTACCTGCTTTCTCTGGGCGCCTCGCAGATGCGATAAGCTTTGCCGAAGATCAATCGTTTCCTGAAGCATTTTCAAATTGACTTCTGTTTGATCCGCATGGATGAAACCCATCGCGTGTCCGCCGCGTTTCGGAATGACGGACGGGTCCCGCCGAAAAATCATCCGGCCGAAATCGTGAAGATGGTGTCGAGTTTCAATTCCTTGAACAGTCTGAATAAATCCGGCTGAAGGTTGGTTGCCGACAGCCGACCGCCACGGGTGGTTAGATCCTTGTAAAAAAGCAATAACTTTCCGATGCCGGAACTGCCGATGTATCCGACATGCCTGAAATCAATCTCTACCTCCTGAAGCCTGTTGATCTCCTGGAGTTTCTGCTTTAAAATCTCCGCTCCCTTTTCATCAATATCCCCTTGAATGACAATGCGTCCCCTGCCTGCCTCCTGCGTCGTGATAATGTCCATGAATGGGCCTCCCTTGCATGATATGATTTTCAAATTCCGGTTGCGCCAACGGATGGTCTTTCCTTCAATACCTCAAAGGCGTGTTGACGGGAAATCGGTCTCCATCCCGCCGCCGACTCTATCCCGGTAAAAACGCAAAATGGTTTTTGCTTTGTCCTTCTCTGGAAAAGAAGCACAGGGACTTCCTGCCGTTGTCCTGCCACTGCGTTTCGTCCGTATGCAGCCGTATGATGAAATGTCCCCGGCCCCTGGGTTTCAGAAGATTGTCCTTGCGGGTCGGATCATAAACCTTCGTAAAGTCGAAACCGTTTCCTTCGTCAATAACTTCCAGCACGGCGTCGTTTCCATAACGGCGGCGCACCGTGATCGCCTTTTTCGGATCCCTGTGATTGCCGTGCTTCCAGGCGTTGGCCATGACTTCCGCCAGCACCGGCCTCAGTCTGGTTTCCGGCGAGGAAAATCCATTTTGCTTCCATTCCTCGCTGATCCGGTGAAAAAGCCTGTTTACCCATTGGTCCAGGTCGTCCAGGCTGTGAGCGCGAACAATGTCTTCGGCGTCTTCCTTTCGGCTCTCCAGTTCCAGCCCCAGCAGAGTGATATCATCGTCAAAGATCCTGGAAGCCGCGCGTCCGTTGCTCTTGTAACCGCTGATTTGTTCAAACAGCTTTGCCATCACTACGGAAACGGGTAAACGGGGCCGGCTCTGGATGATGGCGGAAACCATGTTCTTCAGCTTATCGGCGTTTAAGACGGGTTTTCCGAATTTATGCGGTATATCCGTGAGACCGTCCGTATAAAAAATCATCTTATCTCCGGGCTGGAGATGAATTTCACCGCCGGAATACTCTACGCCGGTACTTACGCCTACGGGAAGATTTCTTCCCTGCCCGTCCAGGGAGGGCAGACAGAAAACCTCTTCCTCGCGAATCAGCAGGAAAGGGGGATGTCCGGCCGAAAGGTACTTCATTTTTAAATCTTTATGATGAATCTCGGCGTTGACGGCGGTAAAGAAATTGTCCCCGCCGAAAAAAGGCAATTCGCAGATTCCATGATTCAGCCGGGCGATGGTTTCCTCAAGAGAAGCATTCCGTGTGTTGATCAGAAGATCATTGTGGATCATGTCGGTAACGATGCTGCGCAGAATGCAGCTCACCTCATGTCCCGACTGATCTTTGAGGCTGACGGTTGTTTTGCGCGCGCCGTTGTTTTGATGGGGGATGCTTTTTACAAAATAATGATCGCCTCCCTCGGCGTAACAGGGAAGGTAGAAGGCCGTACAGAAGAGATCCACTTTATCCCTGATCAGATTATGGCGGGACGGCGGGTGATTAATGAAGGCCAGAACGTTTTTGGCCAGATCAATGTTGATTTCCTGCTTTTGAAACAGCTCCTGCAGATGATGGTTGGCGGCGGTCAGTTCGGCGGTTCTCTCCACGACGCGGTGTTCCAGTTCGGCATGGGCCGCCCGGAGCGCATCCTGCGCCCGCTTACGGTCGGAAATGTCGATAAAGCTTTCCAGAAAGCACTTTCGCCCCTGGATGGTGATGGGATTGACGGTTTTCAGAATGTCGGTTCTTGAGCCGTCGGCGCAAAGAAGGATGCGTTCCGACTGATCGATATTCTGACCCAGGTCTTTGATGGGACATTTGTTCTTCTCGGCGGGACACACCAGGCTGTGACAGATCTGTCCGATGATCCGCTCCCTGGACAACCCGGTCATCTCGATGGCTTTTCGATTCGCTTCCATGATGTGTTGCGTTTCACTGTCGATAATCATGATCCCCGTGTCGATCTGATCGAAAATGGCCTTCAGTTTGTTTTCGCTTTCCTGCAGTTTTTCCTGGGCCTGTTTGTTCTCCGTGATATCTCTGGCCACGCCATATATTTCGTTTAATATGCCCTGATCGTTACGGATTCCCGTGATAACCGCTTCCATCCAGCGGGTCGTGCCATCCTTGTGATAATATTCCAGCGCAAGGGTTACGTTCCTGTCGGGATCAGCGGTCCCCTGCTTTTCGAGGTCAAGCTCTCTGGCCATTGTTTCCAGTGCAAAGGACAGGGACTCGGCGGTCAGTTGCTGATCGATAGTCTGAATCAATCGTTCTTCCGGACTGAATCCAAGAACTTTTTGTATGGAGGGACTGACGTAGCTTTCCTGTAAATTCATATCCGCAATCCACACGACGTCCGAGATTCTTTCGCTAAGGAGCCTGTATTTCTTTTCACTTTCCCGGAGCGCATCTTCCGCTTTTTTCTTCTCCGTAATATCCCTCGAGACGCCATGCAGCCCTGTAAGGTTGCCCTGATCGTCCCGCAAACCGCTGATGGTCGTGTCCATCCAGCGGGTGGAACCGTCTTTATGATAATATTCCAGCAACAGGTTGACCACCCTGTCGGAGTCGGCACTTCCCTGTTTTTCGACAGCCAGTTCCGCCAGGAAGGTTTGAGATGCGACGGTCATGGACTCCGGCGTCATCTGCTGTGCGACCGTTCGAGGAATTTCATCCTGAGTGAATCCCAACGCTCTGAACACGGAAGGTGAAATATACACCGTATTTAAATTCAGATCCGCGATCCACACGATATCGGACATTTTTTCCGTAAGGAGCCTGTATTTTTTCTCGCTTTCCCTTAACGCTTCCTCCGCCTGCCGGCGCTCGGTGACATCCCGCACATTTATCACAAAGCCGGCGATTACCGGATGATGCAGCAGATTCTTGCCAACTCCCTCCATGATGAGCTCGGAGCCGTTTTTATGCCGGATGCGGAAACTGTTGGGGATGGATACATCTCTTGTTTTCAGCGACCAGCGAAATTCCTCAAGCGCCCGGGCATGATCATCCGGCGCAATCAGATACAGACTGTTCTTACCGATCAATTCATCGGGGTTGTAGCCGGTTATCCACTCTATGGAAGGACTGGCATACAGGATGTCTCCCCGCGCATCCACGATAAAGAGCACATCGGAGGAATTCGTGGTAAGCTCCCGATAATACTCCTCGCTTTTTTTCAGAGTGTTCTCGGCGTTCTTGCGGTCCGTGATATCCCGGCAAACATTGACGAGACCGAAAGGGGTTCCGTCTTCATTATGCAAAACATCACCGTTCACTTCAAAGGGAATTTCTTTCCCGTCTTTAAAGATTAACGCATACTCCTGGGGACTCAGCTTGCGCTCCTGCATGAGTAATGCATTTTGAAACACCCTCTCCTGGTGTTGAGGGGCGATGAACTCGAGCATGTTCCGGCCGATAACTTCATCGCGACTGTAATGGCTGAATTTTAATGCATAGTCGTTGATAAAGATGATGTTGCCTTCAAGATCGGTGCGCACGATGATATCCGGGATGGCATTGATCAGCTTCGTTAGGATCTCTTCGCTTTTTTTCAGGGCGTTTTCGACATCCTTGCGGTCCGTCACGTTGCGAATCACGATGACAGTCTGGTCTCCCTCCAGGGGAATCCATCTGGCTTCGTAAAACAACTCCGTCTGATGCCGCTTCAGGGAATATTCAATGCTGACCGGAGACTTCGTTTCTCTTACATCCTCAATGGCCTGCCTGAATTTCCGGGCAACGGAGGCCACCGGAATATCATCGATCCGCCTGCCGATCATGTTCGTACGGGAAATGAACAGATCCGGTGTATGACTGCCCGCCTTGCAATCCAGAATCCTCCCGGAGGCATCCACCCGGAAAAAAAGGTCGGGAACCGCCTCGAAGATCGCCCACATCCCCGAATTGGCCTGCATGAGCTCCTGGGAACTTAAATCCAGCGAACGCTCCAGCATGTCCCGGTCCATGTCCGACTCATGATACGCGCTGTTCACCAGGGCAATAAAATCCCGCCACTCCTCCGGAATGGCAAACGAATCGCCGAAAGCTCTCTTGATCTGGCGCTTCAGCAGCCGGTGCATTTTCTCTGACGGCATGGTGCTTCTACTCCTCCGCAAATGTGGTAATGGTCATCGTCTGATTATGCAGAGCGCAGGGCGCGCCGCTGGTAAAAGGGGAAATCTCCCCGTAGGAATAAAATCCCGTAAGAACGGGGGAACCGCCCAACACCTCATGAACGGCTTCCACTTCCTCTTCCGTCCTCTGCTTCAGCACCAGCTTCCGGCCCACGCAGCTGATCAGGATGGCCAGCTCCGGAGAACTCCCCGCAAGGCCTTCCCGGGTACGCACCGCCGCTCCGCTCGCCCCGTCAATCAGCCGCTCAAAATTGGCCTTCATAAAACGGGCATAGGCTCCTTCCGGAATGTCTCCCGCAAAGGTCATGCTTTTCTCCTGCTCGTTGACCGCCAGAATGGTGCGGACAATCCCCGTCTCTCCGCTCCTGGTGCGAATACTTAACGGAAACAACAGCCCCGTCGCCGGAAGACCCGCCGCGTGTTCCCCGAGGTATTTCTTGTAGGTGCCCAGCGCGGACTGCCCGTCCAGTTCATACAGCAGGTTCCCTCTGGATTTCGTAATGAGGCGTTCCGGACCGAAAGAGTCCCATCCGCCCATGGAGCCATAACCCACTTTCAGGTTCTCTCCGTACAAGCCCAGAACCGCCAGAATGTTTCTCGCGGGCAGATCGTCCCAGAATACATACGTCTCCTCAAATCGGTCGCCATTGCCCGCCAGGCCCCCGGTAATCGTGACGCCCGCGGGCAGCTCGCCGGCCAGACCTTCCACCAGGGCGCTCCCGTTCACGCTCAAACCGTCCGATAAAACGAAAACATGCCGCAGGCCTTCCTTCTCGATGGATTGCGCCAGTCGTCTCCCCGCTTCCAAACTGTCGGGGTTCTCCCCCAATCCAATCTGCGCCCCCCGAATCCGTGTCTTCTCAAAATGGATCGCCGTCGCCACCAGGCTCTCGTCATAAACTCGGGTACCAAATATCTCCCCGGACGTGGAACAGCCGAACAGGTGAGCTCCCGGATACATGCCCTTCACTTCCTCAAAGAAAACCCGCTCCTTCAATATCTCCGTCGCCCCAAACAGAATCACCAGCTGAACCTCGCCCCGAAGCGCCGGCCCATCCGCCTTTAACCAACCCTTCTGACTCGTCCATAACCTCTGCTCGATGTTCATCTCCTAGCCTCCATTTAATAAAGGTTGATCAGTTCGTCCGCCCGTCCTGAGTCAAAACCTTGCGAATAAGATGCGTGAACTCGCTGACAACAACCGGTTTCATGACATACGCACGGATTCCAGCCGAGCTGGCTTCGTCCGCGGAAACCGTGGAGCTGTAACCCGTGCATAAAATAACAGGAAGGGATGGACGGATCTGAAGCATTTGTTTGGCCATGTCGGCGCCAGTAAGATAGGGCATTGTCTGGTCGGTAATGACCAGATCGAAAGCGAAAGGATTTGCCCGAAACAGCTCCAGAGCTTCCGGAGAGTTTTTCCTGGCCGTAACCTGATATCCGGCACGCGACAGAGCCATGGACATCATATTCAGCATCATCTCCTGGTCATCCACCAGGAGAATCTTTTCCGTCCCTCCGGCTGTGGCTGATTTCACTTTGACAATCGTCGACTGATTCTGCTTTTGGTGAATCGGCAGGTAGATGAAGAACGTGGTTCCTTCTCCCACCTGGCTTTCCAGACGGATATGCCCTCCATAACTTTTGATAATGCCGTGAACGACGGACAGCCCCATGCCCGTTCCTTCTCCGGGCTTTTTGGTCGTGAAGAACGGATCAAAAATTTGATTACGGATCTTTTCGTCAATCCCGTGGCCGGTGTCGGCCACTTTCAGTTCCAGATACGTTCCGGCCTTCAGGGAATCATCGTACCGAGTCCCCCGGTCTTCGATAATCTCGATTTTCCGAAGACCGACTGTTAATATACCGCCTTTTTCCCGCATGGCGTGCGCGGAATTCGTGCAAAGATTCATCAGCACCTGATGCATTTGCGTCGCATCCGCCAGAATCGACGTGTCCTGGACCTGAAAGTCTTCTTTGATCCGGATGGTGGTCGGCAGCATGGGACGCAGAAGTTTGACGATTTCCTTCAAAAGAGGAATGATCATCAAAGGCTTGCGTTCCGCGTCCTGGCGGCGGCTGAAGGCCAGAATCTGCTCAACAAGTTTTTTAGCCCGTTCGCTGGCCCGGAAGATCTCATCGATGCACTCGATGGTCGGGCTGTCCGGAGGAAGTTCGTCCTGCGCCATCCCGGCGTAGCCGATGATCGCGCCCAGAATATTGTTGAAATCGTGGGCAATGCCGCCGGCCAGCGTTCCGATGGCTTCCATTTTCTGCGCCTGGATCAACTGGGCCTCCATCTTTTTGCGCTCCGTGATGTCAGTGAACAGGACGGCAAACTGTCCCTTTTGCGGGCAAAAAGCGTTTACCTGATAGTAGCGGTCAAATGCGCTGGCGTAATTTTCAAACGAAACGGGTTGTCCGGTGGTGGCGACTTTTCCGTAAATTTCAATCCAGGAAGCCTCGGTTTGCGGCAAAACCTGACGTACGCGTTTGCCGATGACATCGGCGGCGGCCAGCCCGGTGATTTTTTCAAAAGCCGGATTAATGTCCAGAAAGCTGTAATCCACCGGTTTCCCGTCGCTGTCAAAGATCATTTCGTGAAGTGCGAAACCTTCCGATATCTCGGTGAAAAGAGAACGATATTTAAATTCGCTTTCCCGAAGTCTTTCATCCGCCTGCTTGAACGAGGTAATGTCATAGTTAATGCCGGTGACGCGCAGGGGGGTGCCGCCGGCGTCCAAGGTGACTTTACCGTAAGCCCGGATATGTTTGAGCGTTCCATCGGGCTGGATAATCCGGAATTCCGAAAAGTATTTATTGTTATCGCTGCTGTTGATTCCGCTGTCCATGGCCATTTGAATCGCCGAGAGCGTCGGGGCAACGTCATCCGGATGCAGAAGGTTTAGCCAGGCTTCCTGCGTATTGGAGAAATCTCCTTTTTTGACTCCGTAAAGTTCATACATCCGGTCATTCCATACCAGTTGATTGGTCTGGATGTCTCTGTCCCACACGCCCAGACTGGCGGCATGCGTCGCCAGATCGAATCGCTCCAGCAACTGTCTCATGGCTTCCTGGGCGGCTCTGCGTTCCGTGATATCCACCATGAAATTCAGGGTTGCCGGCCTTTCCTTCCAGGTGATTAACGTGGCTTTCAGTTCCACCCAGATGGTTTCCCCCTGCCGGGTGATCACGCGAAACGAGTAGACCGAAGGAACGATCTCTCCTTTCAGTCTCCGAAGATGATTTTTAATGACCAGATTCACGTCGTCGGGATGAATGAACCGAGTTACCGGCAGTGACTCGACCGCGCTGCCGGTATAACCGGTCAAATCCTGAGTCATCTGATTGGCGAAAACCAGCTTTGCGTCCTGCATAATCATGATGGCTTCCCGTGCGTTTTCCACGACCAGACGGTACTTGTTTTCGCTTTCCGCCAGGGCTTCGTCCGCCTTTTTACGGCTGGTAATGTCTCGGGCGATAAACATCATGCCGACCGGTTTTTGATTTTCCTTAACCGTCTGAGACAGCACGTCCAGAATGACGACGCGACCGGCGGTGTCGACGGCTTTCCACTCGTAGGATAAGATTCCGTCGTAGCCTTCCAGCCTTCTTTTCATCATGGCCCGCTGCTTGTGGCTTAATTCCGGTGGTGTAAAATCCGTGATGCTTATGCCCACGGGATCGATGTCACCCAGCAAATCCCGGACGGCTTTATTGACGTATGTGATTTTCCAGTCCAAATTAGTCGTTATAATCAGATCGTGAATGGTTTCCGTGATCAGGCGGTATCGTTCCCAGCTCTTGCGCCATTGTTCCTCCACCTCGGTGAGCGCCTGCCGGATCCAGGCTTCGGAGAGTTCCCTTTTGACTGCCGGCGCCAGCCGGAATAAATTGTCCTTGTGGATGTAATCCCGTGCGCCCAGGCGCATGCATTCCACGGCGGTTTCTTCGCCAATGGTGCCGGAAACCATAATCAGGGGGATATCCAGATCCGTTTCTTTTACCAGGTTGATCGCATCGGGGCCGCTGAAATTGGGCAGCCGGTAATCGCACAGGATGATGTCCCAGTTTTTTGTCCGGAGGGCCTCGCGCATGGATTCGGCCGTTTCGACCCGCAGATGGTCCGGGTCGTAGTCGGCTTTTCGCAGTGCATGAAGGATGAGCAGGGCGTCGTCTTCTACATCTTCAATCAGCAGAACCCTCAGAGGCGTCGACATGAGTTTACTCCTCGGTGCGTATTTTATTCTAGCTGATCAACCCGAATAATCGCAAATAGTCCAGAAGCTTCGCTTTGCTGACCGGTTTTACCAGATAGGCGTCGCAAAGTGATTTAAACGCGCCGACGACATTTTTGGGATCCCCCAGGGCTGTCGTCATGATGATCTTTACTCCATGGCTGGAAATGATTCCCATCTTTTCCTCCAGAGAACGGATTTTTTGCAGCACTTCCATTCCGTCCATTTCCGGCATCATCACGTCCAGGCAGATCAGATGATAGGGATGTTTTTCGAGCAATGCAAGGCCAAAAGCATCCATGGCTTCTTTTCCATTGACGGCGATATGACATTCGCCGTAGTCGGAAAGAATTTGCTGCAAGAGCAGACGGCTAGTAAAATCGTCCTCCACAATCAGTGTTTTCATATCCTTGCCCCCTTTACTTCAAAATGGTGGTACCCAGTTTGATTTCCGCAGCGCTGCTTTATAAAGCTCCAGCTGTTCTCCGAGCCGCGGAAACAGCACGGCGGCTTGCGCCAGTTCTTTTCTTTCAACGGCTTCTTGAATCTGGATAATCGCCTTTTGCAGGCAGGCCGCCGCGACATTGGCCGCCGCCCCCTTGATGGAATGAGCCTGTCGTTTTACGCCGGCAATATCGCTTTGTTCCAGATATCCCTTCAGCCGTTTGATCTGTTCCGGCGCATCCGTGAGAAAGGCGTCAATGACGGTCCGGGCGAGGCGGCCGTCTTCCATCAGCCGGTCCCGCATGTCCTGCTCGTCGAAGATTATCTCGGGTTTTTCCGGACTCTGAATGATCGATGGTGAAACCGGGCCGCCGGTGGTTATCTCCGTACCGCTTTGTTCCGTGAGCCAGCAGGAAAGCATCTCCGCCAGCGCTTTAAGTTGAATGGGCTTGGCCAGATAATCGTTCATTCCGGCATCCAGGTAATTGCTCCGGCTTTCCGTCAATGCATGAGCCGTGACGGCGATAATGGGGATATTCGGATTCAATACACCGGTTTCTTTCTTCCGGATCAGGCGTGCGGCTTCGTATCCGTCCATCTCCGGCATGCGGCAGTCCATAAGGACCAGATCGTACGGGACCTTCCTCAGCGCTTCAATAGCCGCCACACCTGTGTCAACGATATCGGCGTCGTAGCCGAGTTTTTTCAGGAGGGCAAGACTGACGGTCTGGCTGGTGGGGTTATCTTCAGCCACCAGAATTTTCCTGCCGGCTCCACGGGACCGGGCAATGGTGTGCCGGGTGATCAGGCATCTGCCGGGAAGGCCATCCGCTTTTTTATCCCGGCCGGCAGCCAGTGCGATTGCATCGTGAAGATGCGCTCGGCGGATCGGCTTGGTGAAGTAGCCGGCAAATCCAATTCCGGCCAGACGCGACGCATCGCCCCGTCGTCCCACGGATGTCATCATAATAAGACGGGTATCGCTCAGGTCGGTGTCTTCCATGATGGCTCGTCCCAGTTCTTCCCCGTTCATGCCCGGCATCATCATATCCAGGAGGGCGATCTGGAAGGGATCCTTTTCCCGCTTTGCACTGTTCAATGCGGCCAGCGCGGAATAGCCGTCTTCCGCTTCCGTTGCCCGGCATTTCCATTCGGCAAGCAGGGTCATGGCCAGCAGACGGTTTGCGGGGTTGTCATCCACAACCAGGACCCGAAGGCCGCTGATGTCGGCAAGTGGTTCCGGGACCGCCGAAGCATCCGGCGGCTGCTTTTCAACGACAGCGGTAAACCAGAAGGTGGAGCCTTTCCCGATTTCACTCGAACAGCCGGTGGCGCCGCCCATCAATTCGGCCAACTGACGGGTAATCGACAGACCCAGTCCCGACCCGCCGTACCGGCGCGTCATGGAGCTGTCCGCCTGCACGAAGGGCGAGAAAAGAGATTCGATCCGGTCCGGCAGTATGCCGATGCCCGTATCATGGACGGCAAAACGGAGAATGACGGATTGTTCTTCTTCAAGGATTCGCGATACGCGAATCATGACCCGGCCTTTGTGCGTGAATTTGACTGCGTTGCCGGTCAGGTTGAGCAGAGCCTGGCGCAAACGGCCGGGATCTCCCCTGAGCCCGTCCGGCACATCCGGATCGATCAGCGCCGTCATTTCCAGTCCCTTGTCCTGCGCGCTGATGGCTGTCATTTCGGCAATGTCTTCGACCATGACCCGTAAATTAAAATCAAGCTTCTCCAGATTGAGTTTATGCGCTTCGATTTTGGAAAGGTCCAGAATGTCATTGAGGATTGAAAGTAAAGACACACTGCTGTGGTGAATGATTTCGGTAAACTGCCTCTGCTCGGGCGAAAGTGCCGTGTCCAGAAGCAGCTCGCTCATACCGATCACACCGTTCATGGGAGTCCGGATTTCGTGACTCATGTTGGCAAGGAATTCGCTTTTGGCCGCGTTGGCGGCTTCGGCGGCGGCCTTGGTCTTTTTCAACTCTTCCTCGGCCAGTTTGCGCTGGGTAATATCGCGGGAAATCCCCCGAAACCCGATCGGGCTTCCTTCTGAATTTCGGATTAGAGAGGCGGAGATTTCGTTGCAGAATCGGGAACCATCTTTTTTGATGACTTCAAAATCAAAGCCTTTGACGGGGATTCCCGTTCTGTAAATTTGATTGAATGCGGCATAAACCGCCTTTGCGTTTTTTTCGTCGGTGTACTGGGCGTCGTTCATGCCCAGGAGTTCCGCCTGGGAATATCCCATGTGTTTGCAGACTGCTTCGTTGAGAAACGTGAGATTTCCGGCCAGGTCCGTTTCAAAATATCCGTCGTCCATCTGTTCGATGATGCTTCGATACCTTTCTTCGCTCTGACGCAGGGTTTCTTCCATCTGCCTGCGTTCGGTGATATCCCGTGCAAGGCCCCGGAATCCCACGGGTGTGCCCCGGGCGTCGGACATCAGGGATATGGAAATTTCACCGACCATGGTTGTTTTATCTTTTTTGATGTATTCCGACTGGTGTCCCTTGACGGATTTTCCCGTCCTGTATACTTCAGCGAAAATTTCATGATTTTGTTTTGCGTTGGCCTGATCCATCAATTGCCGGTAATTCATCCCGATCAGTTCTTCACGGGTATAACCCAGAATACGGCACATGGCGTCATTGATAAATGCAAAATTGCCTTTCAGATCGTTTTCGGAATACCCCTCGTTGATATCCTCCAGAATGGTTCGGTATTTTTTTTCGCTGATTTGCAGCGCTTCCTGGACCTGTTTGAGTTCCGTAATGTCTCGTGCGATGAACAGAACGCCGGCCGGCGCCCCTGCTTCGGTAAACAGTTGCGACTGCACGTCCATGATCAGAAGCCGGCCAGCCGTGTCCATGATCCGCCATTCAAAGGATAGAAGGCCGCTGAATCCCTCCCGTCTCCTTTTCATCATTTCCGCCTGCATGGAGCGGAGTGCCGGCGGTGTAAAATCGATCACGCTGAGCCCGATCGGATCATAATTGCCCAGGAGCGTCCGGACGGCTTTATTGATGAACGTGATTTCGAAATCGAAATTCGTGATGACGATAAGGTCCAGGGTGGTTTCAGCAATCAGCCGGTACTGTTCCCAACTTTTTTGCCACTGAATTTCCACTCGCTCGAGGGAAGTTTGAATGTTCACCTGCTCCAGCTCCCGGTATATGGCCGCGGGCAGAACGGCCAGATGATCCTTCATGATGACATCCCGGGCGCCCAGGCGCATCCACTGGACGGCGGTTTCGGTATTTGCTGCGCCGGAAATAACGATGACGGGAGTATTCGGCTGGCGATCGTGAAGCAGGTCAAGGGTTGCAGGCAGATCTTCAGCGGGCAGATCATTCAATAAAATGATATCCCACGGCTGATTTTTCAAAAGGTCCGGCAAACGAACGATCGAATGGACGTGCAGGTTATCCGGCCCCCATCCGGAACCGGCAAGCAGGTCGCTTAACGTCGGAAAATGATTTTCCGGAGATTCAATAATCAGAATGCGGTGTGGTGACTCCATAAAGCCTCATTCCTTAAGCAGCTCGTTCGCTGCCTGCAGAATTTCCGTGTTTTTAAAAGGTTTGGTAAACGTTCTCTGGGCTCCCAGATTTTCAGCCAGTTCGAGATATCGTCCCGGCTGAAGAAGACCGCCGCCGGACATCGCGATGATCTTCGTTGCCGGATAGGATTTGCGAATGGCCATGATGGTTTCCAGTCCTTCCTGGTCGGGCATGATCAGATCCGTTACAATCAGATCGGCCGGATTTGCCTCCTGACGCCGGATGGCCTCTTTCCCATTTTCCGCGACAGTCACTTCGTAGCCGGCGTTGCGGAAAAGTTTTCCGAGCATGACCCGAAATGTATCGTCGTCGTCGATTACCAGAATTCGTTTCATTGCCTTTACCCTTCGTTGCTTTGCCGGATCACCTGATCGGCGATTTTTTGCAGCGGGAGTATTTTATCCACTGCGCCCTTCTTGACGGCTTCCTGCGGCATGCCGTACACGACACAGGTGGCTTCATCCTGTGCAAAATTACGGGCGCCCGCTTCTTTCATTTCCAGCATGCCGCTGGCGCCGTCGTCGCCCATGCCGGTCATGATGACTCCGATGGCGTTCGAGCCGGCGTAGCGGGCGGTGGAGCGGAAAAGAACGTCCACGGACGGCCGGTGGCGCGAGACCAGCGGCCCGGTTTTGACTTCGACATAGTACCTCGCTCCGCTGCGCTTGAGCAGTGTGTGATAGTTGCCCGGAGCGATGAGCGCGCGCCCGGTGATAACGGTATCGTTGTCGGCCGCTTCCTTGACGGAAATCCGGCAGAGCGAGTCCAGTCGTGCGGCAAACGATCTGGTAAAATTCTCCGGCATATGCTGGACGATGACGATTCCGGGAGCATCCACCGGCATCCTTTCCAGAAAGACGCGGATGGCCTCCGTGCCCCCGGTGGACGCGCCGACCACGATGACTTTTTCCGTGGTCTTGGCCATGGCGTTGTTTTTGGGTTTGGGCATCATCACATCCGCGGTCAGTTTCGGCTCCACTTGCGTGCGTGCGGCCGGACGGCGCAGTCTGGCCCGGGCCGCCGCCTTGACTGCGTCGCAAAGGCGGATTTTGGACTCTTCAAAAAATTGCCGCGCGCCGAGTTTGGGCTTCAGGATAATGTCCACCGCGCCGTATTCAAGCGCCTTGAGCACGGTGCTGGAATTCTCCTGAGCCAGCGACGAACAGATCACCACGGGCAGCGGGTGCTGGCTCATGATCTTCTGCAGGAACGTAATGCCGTCCATCCGCGGCATTTCCACGTCCAGGGTGATGACATCAGGGATTTCTTCCATCATCCGCTGCGCGGCGACAATCGGGTCGGATGCGGTGGCCATGACTTCCAGCTCCGGATCCGAATTGAGAATTTCCAAAAGTGTCTGCCGGACCACTGCGGAGTCGTCCACGATCAGAACGCGGCTTTTCTTTTTTTGCGGCATGTGCCTGGCCTCAACCTAACGTGTTTGCCGACCGATCGTCCTGTGACACCCGGAATCCATTTTATGCAGCAGGACGATCCCCGTTTTCGTGTTGAAAATAATTTTCCGGCCCCTCGTGCCGCCGATATCGCAGGTGCTGATTTTCAGACCATGGTCTTCGATGACTTTTTGCGCCACCGCGGAATTTTGCAGACCGACCGGTTGCGTGTTTCCCGTCCTCGCGCGCTGGACAATCATTTTTGCGCCGCCGTAAATCTGAACATGCGTTTCCGCCGCGCCGCTGCCGAAACGGAAAAACGCCTCCGCCATCATGGAAACCGAGCAGTCGACATATCGGTAGGCTTCCGCGCAGCGCTGGCAATCGGCGGAAAGCAGATCGTTGACATTGCTTTGGTATGTGCGCCGCGTGCAATGCGGCAGGAGCGAATGGCTGATAGCGGCGATGCCCAGGCGCGGATTATAAAGCGTTACCGCCACGCAGGAACCGAGAATCGTTGTGACGACCGTCGGTTTCAGCAGAATCGCCATTTCGCCCTGTTTCAGATAGAGATGGTCCGGCTTGAGTTTATGCGTCATGGCCCTGTTTCCTGTAAATGGACGATGTGATCAAATGCAGGGGCAGATTCATTCCGTTGATGGTTTCGGAATGGCCCAGGAACAGATACCCCCGCGGTGCAAGATGCCGGCAGAGCCGTTGCAGAATGGCCTGCTGGGTCGCGCGGTCAAAGTAAATGATTACGTTGCGGCAGAAAATAACGTCTATTCCGCCGGGCAGCGCATAGCGGTCGTCCATGAAATTCAGATGCGTAAAAGATACCCGCGCCCGCAGTTCGGGGATGATGCGCACCCGGCGCCTGTCTTTGCTTTTCAGCAGATATTTTTTGCGGAGTTCCATGGGCACCGGTTCGATTCTCTCGTGCGGATAAATGGCCATGGTCGCCTGAGACAGAACCCGCGTGGAAATATCCGTGGCCAGGATGGAGAAGGAGAAGGAAGGATCGATCCGGGCGTATTCGGCCAGGACCATGGCCAGGGTATAAGGTTCCTCGCCCGTTGAACAGCCGGCTGACCAGCATATCATGTGGCGTGCCGTGGTCCTGCCGGAGGGTAGCACATGAGCGGACAGGAAATCAAAATGTTTCGACTCACGGAAGAAATCCGTTTTATTGGTCGTCACGGCGTCAATCATGTGACGGCGTTCCTCCCGTTCGCCAGCGGGGCTGAGGACATAATCGGCGTAGTCGTCGAAAGAAGAAAATCCCAGCAGGCGCATACGTTTGTGCAGACGGGTCTGAAGCATGGTTTTTTTGGACAGGGGCATCCGGATGCCGCACTGGCGCTGGATCATCTCCCCGATGCGTAAAAATTCCGAATCCGTCATGTCCCGGACCGTTATGTTCTGTGCCGCCTGATGCAATATTCATTTCCTCCGGGCTCCCGCACCCATGGTCAGGGTTTCCCCTCCGCTGGAAGGAATGGATGATGAGCAGGGGGGCCTTTCAGCGGAGGGGCGGGAGGCGACTGATGTTTTGCCTTTACCGGGTCAGGCGGCTTCGCCGCTCATGGCGCCGGCAATGTTCATTTCTTCGGTGGTGAAAACCTTGTCAATATCCAGAATGATCACGAAGGAGTCGTCGCGCTTCCCCATGCCCAGAATGAAGTCGGTGTTCATTCCGGTTCCGATCCGGGGCGGGGGTTCAATCTGGGACGGCTCAAGTTCAAAAACCTCCTGAACGGAATCCACCAGGGCTCCCAGAACCGTTTCTTCCTGATCAATCGAGATCTCCACCACAATGATACAGGTATTTACGGTTCGCTCCTGCGCCGGCATGTTGAACTTCAGGCGCATATCGACCACCGGGACGACGGAACCCCGCAGATTGATCACCCCTTTCATATAATCGGGCGTCTGCGGCACTTTGGTGATGCTGGTATAGTCCAGGATTTCGCGAACCTTGCCCACGTCCAGGGCGAAGATTTCCTGACCCAGTTTAAACGTCAGATACTGTCGAACTTCGGTGATTTTTGAAACTGCCATTGCCTTTTCTCCCTTTCCATTTTCTTTGAAGATCAGCCGGGCTCCGGGACGGGTCAATATCTTTCGAAGTCCGCGTCCGGATCATTAACGCCTTCCGACATATTCAGGCGGACGCCCGAACTGCCTGCAAGCTTTGTGGACTGGGGCAGCGGGTGCCTGCCCGGCGTATCCAGCAGCTTGGCATGGCCGGTTTTCCCGCCGGAGGCGCGATGACTCTTTAAAGAGACGATGTTGACCGGCGCGGCGTCCGTTTCCTCGATCTTGAAGAAAGCGGCGGAATGCTGCAGTTGCTGGGCCTGACTGGACAGTTCCTCCGCGGTTGAGGACAGCTCCTCGGAAGAGGAGGCATTTTGTTGAATGACCTGATCGAGCTGCTGAATGGCTTTGTTGATCTGCTGGGCGCCGGCATCCTGTTCACGGCTGGCGGCGCTGATTTCCTGAACGAGTTCGGAAGTTTTCTGAATGTCCGGAACCATCCGGTCCAGCATCTGGCCGGCCTGTTCGGCAATCTGGACGCTGCTGGCCGACAGCTTGTTGATTTCTCCCGCCGCCGTCTGGCTGCGTTCCGCCAGTTTGCGGACTTCGGATGCAACCACGGCGAAACCTTTGCCGTGTTCGCCGGCGCGGGCCGCTTCAATGGCGGCATTGAGCGCCAGGAGGTTGGTCTGCCGGGCGATTTCCTCAATGATGGAAATCTTGCCGGCGATTTCTCTCATGGCTTTGACGGTGTCGTCAACGGCTTTTCCGCCCTCGCGGGCGTCCGCGGCCGATTTGAGGGCGATGGCTTCCGTCTGCTGGGCGTTATCGGCGTTCTGCCGGATGTTGGAGATCATTTGCTCCATGGAGGAGGAAACTTCTTCGGCCGCCGCCGCCTGTTCGGAGGCTCCCTGGGACATCTGCTCCGAGGATGAGCTCAACTCCTCGGAACCGGAGGCGACATTATTGGCCGTAGCTTTTACTTCTGCAACTACGGATCTCAGCTTTTCCAGCATCAGGGCAAGAGACTTTCCGAGTATGTCCTTGTCCGAGAGCACGTGCACCGTACAGGTCAAATCTCCCCGGGAGATTGCATCCGCGGCCTGACCATGCCCTCTCAAGTTGTCCGTCATGGTGCTCATGACGGTCAGCAATTTGCCGACTTCGTCTTTCCGGTTCACGACGATCTGCTGATTCAAATCTCCCTCGCCGATCTTTTCAACCTGGGTGACCAGATTATTCAAGGGGCTGACGATAAATTTCCAGGAAGAAAGAAAAATCGCGGCAACAAGCGCAATAATGACAATGACGCTCATGATGATCAGATAATTTGTAATTTTACTGGCTTCTGCCCTGAATTCGTCTGTATACATTCCCGCGGCCACAATCCAGTTCCAGTTGTTGTATGGCGCGTAGATGGCGAGCTTTTCCCGCGGACGTGTTTCCTTCAGTTCGGCGTTCAGCCAGGGATATTTGATGACGCCTTCCTTCTTCTCGAGTATTTCCTTGATGTATTCATGCCCGCTGGCGTCTCTGGAATCAAGGACGCTTTGTCCTTCTTTAGCCGGATGGACAACCAGAAAGCCATAGGTAGGACCTTTTTTGGCATCCAGGGCGTAGAGATAACCGGTTTCACCCACTTTCAATGACCGGATCTTTTCTTTAAGCGCTTTGAGATTTTCGGTTAATTCAAGGCCGACAAAAAAGATTCCGATCAGACGTCCTCCGTCATCCTTGATGGGGACGTACTTGGTCATGTAATCCTTTCCGAACAGAGTCGCTTTTCCCGTGAAGCTTTCCCCCCGCATCATGCTGTTATAACTGGGATGGTCTTTCCCCAGCAACGTGCCGAGCGCGCGCGAGCCGTCCTGTTTCTTCAACGAGGTTGCGATTCTCACGAAATCATCGTCTTTTTTTACGAAAATCGTGGCCACGGCATGCGTGATGGAGGTGAATTTGTCCATGCGGTCGGAATTCAGGTTGAGCACCGAATTGCCGGTTTTCAGGACCGGCGTATTCGTCCCTCCAATCTGGACGCTTTTTCCGGGATCCATGACGATTCTTTCCGGATAATAGGACAGCAGGACGCTGGAGAGTTCATCGGTATGCCTCTGGAGATTTTTGTCATATATTTCGATCATATCTTTTACCATCTGCACTTTGATTTTGAGTTCCTCCTGCATTTTCCGGTCAAGTTGATCATACATGGCCCGGTTCATTAAAAATGTAGAGACGGTAAAGACGACCACCACGATAACGCTCAGGATAATCACCAGTTTTGTTCCTATGGATGTCCGAATGTTTTGCATACAAAACCTCCCCATGATCTTTATTTTGTTGGGTAATGATTTAACCCGCCATTGTCCTTGTGCCGCACACCGTCTCCTGCCGCTGTGCGCGATGCGCAAGCCTCTGAACGTCTAGAATAAGAGCCACCGCGCCGTCGCCCAGTATGGTCGCGCCGGAAATCTCCCTGATCTGTCTGTAAAATTTACCGAGGCTCTTGATGACGGTCTGATGTTCGCCGATGACCTGGTCGACACACAGGCCGATCCGGTCGTCTCCGATCCGGTTAATGATAATCTGTTCAATGGACGGTCGCCGGCCGCCCATCTGGAAGTGCTGGCGAAGCCCGATGTAGGGAACCAGTTCTCCACGAATCTGCACCAGATTCCTGCCATTCGCGCGGGCGATGTCCGCATCGGTCAGCTCCACGCATTCCTCGATGGCGGAAAGCGGCAGGACGAAGAACGCGTCCGCGATACGCACCAGAAGACCGTCGATGATCGCCAGCGTCAGGGGCAGTTTCAGCGTGATGGTCGTGCCCGCGTTTTGCCGGGTCCGGATGTCGAGCGATCCGCCCAGGGTTTCAATGCCCCTTTTCACGACGTCCATGCCCACCCCGCGTCCGGACACGCTGGTGATTTTGGCCGCCAGAGAGAAGCCGGGGACGAAGATGAGGTTGCACAGGTCGCTTTCGGAAGGCCGCTCATCCGGTTGGAGCAGTCCTTTTTCCACCGCTTTGAGACGGATGGCCTCCGTGTCCAGGCCCGCGCCGTCATCCGCAATGGATATAAGCACATGGGCGCCCGAATGTTCGGCTTTCAGGGTAATGGTTCCTTCTTTCGCTTTCCCCGACTGTTCGCGAACGGCGGGCGGTTCAATACCATGGTCGATACTGTTGCGGATCAGATGGATCAAGGGATCGTTGATCCGTTCGATCACCGTTTTATCCAGTTCCGTGTCTTCGCCTTCGGTGACCAGAACAATCTGCTTGCCCAGTTCCGCGGACAGATCCCTCACCAGTCGTTTGAATTTACTGAACGTGTTGCTAATGGGCAGCATGCGGATGCTCATGGTGTTGTCGCGCAATTCCGCCGTCAGACGCTCCACTTCTTCCGCCACGCCAACGAGTTCGGCATGGTTGCTGATCGAGGCGATCCGGGATAAGCGGGACTGGACGGTGACCATCTCTCCGACCAGATTGACCAAGAGATCCAGCCGCTGGGCCGGCACCCGGATGGAGGAGGTTGCTTCGGCGTTCTGGCGTTTTTCCCGGACGTCCCGGACCAGCCTTTGTTCGGCCAGGGCCGCCTGAATCTTGTCCGGCGAAACCACCCCGGACTCCACCAGCAGTTCGCCGATTTTTTTGTGCTGGTTTAACGCCTCTTCAACGGCATTCCGGTTCGTGTAACCCCTTTCAATCAGAATTTCGCCCAGCTTTTTGTTGTGCCGCGGATCGATTTCCGCGCCTTCGTCAATCACCTCAATTTGCAGAAGGCTTTCATCCTCAACGAAAATGAAGATGTCGCGGATGGCATTTATTCCCTGGTCCGTGGTCAGCAGGATGTCCCAGTAAGTGTAACAGCTTTCGGGATCCAGTTCATGAAGGAGAGGAATGTGGTCCGTCTGGGCCATGATTTCGCATTCGCCGAGATCGCGAAGCTCCCGCAAAAGCAGCGAAGGTCTGGTTCCGTGGATAAAGATGTTGAGATTCGGGCAAAAACGTATCCGGTAAACGATCAGCCGCCGGGGTCTGGAGAGGTCTTTTTCTGCGGTTGCTTTTGGCAACGGAGGCGCTTCCCCGGTTTGTGGCAGAAATTTTTTAAAGGCGGCGGCATGCGCTTCTACTTTGTTTCGGTCGATTTCTTCCCGGCCTTCGACCATTTTGCGAATCTGATCACAGGCCGCGAGCGTCAGATCAATCAGCTCCTTGTCGGCGGTCAATTTTTTATTTCGGATAAGGTCGTAAACTGTTTCGATATCGTGAGTGAAGGAAGCCACTTCGTCAAACCCGAACATGGCGCCTGATCCCTTGATCGTATGCATGGAGCGGAAGATTCCGGCGATGAGGTCGTAATCCTCCGGCGATTTTTCCAGCGCCAGCAGGGAGGTCTCCAGCTCCGTTAATAACTCATAGGCTTCTTCCCGGAATACATCTGTCTGCGCATCCATCATCCGAGCACCTTTCTGACCACCGCCAGCAGCTGATCCGGTTTAAAGGGTTTCACGATCCAGCCGGTTGCGCCGGCTTCCTTGCCTTGCTGTTTCTTCTCGATCTGAGATTCGGTCGTCAGCATGACAATAGGAATGAATTTATAGGCGGCCTGCGCGCGCACGCTTTTGATCAAACCGATGCCGTCGAGTCTGGGCATGTTCAAATCGGTGATGACCATGTGCACGGCAACGCCGTTCATTCTGGTTAAGGCGTCCTGGCCGTCGCACGCTTCCAGAACGTCAAAACCCGCCTGCTTCAGGGTAAAAGCAACCATCTGTCTTACCGACGCCGAATCATCCACCGTCATAATCGTTTTACTCATTTGCCTCGCGCTCCTGAAAAGGATTTCCCGGTCTTACCGGCAACGGATTATTTTCAGCGTCCCGTCTTCCGCATTTTACCTGTCCGCCCACAGGCAGGTCTTGCCGGCATCCGTCCCGCATCCGATTTGCCGCGCATAGCCGTTGTCTTCCATGGCCTGCTTTAAGACGTCCGGCAGATCGCCGGTCAGATTCAGGCATTTGCCCTGACGGACGGCTGTCCGGTGCGCCGAGCACAGCAACTGCAGGAAAGACAAATCCGCTTCGGCCGCGCCCGTTGCGTCAATATCCAGCCGCTGCACCGCCTCCAGGGCTTCCTGCAGTTCTTCCCGCAGGTTGCGGATGTTTTCCAGAGTCAGGAAGCCTTCCACTATCAGTGTTCCCCGGTCTTCGTTTATTTTCTTTGTGAAGGGCATTTTCATTTCTCCCGTTTGCGTGTCAGTTACAAAGCAGTCCGGTTACTTTTTCCTTCAGGACGGCTGCCGTGAAGGGCTTGGTGATGAAAGCGCTGACGCCGGCCGAGTGTGCCATGTCCCGTTGCGACTGTTCGGATTCCGTCGTGGCCATCAGGATGGGGACGACGGACCGGTTCGCCTGCTCGCGGATTTTGCGCGTCAGCTCGAGCCCGTCCATGACGGGCATGTTCATGTCGGTGATGATCAGCGCAAAGGACTTTTCCTCTTCCATCAGATTCAGGGCTTCCCGGCCGTTGGCGGCGGTGAGGATGTTCAATCCCATGTCCAGAACAACGCTCTGGTAGAAACTGAGCATCGCCTTGGAATCGTCAATGACCAGCACTTTCCGCTCATCCGGAGAAGCGCAAAGCGAAGAAATCATGCGCAGGTCCGACGCGGCCCGTTCTCCCGGCATGGCGGATAATATCTTCCGGAAGGCTGCCCGAACGGCTGGATCATTTGTTTCCAGGATCTGGGCCGTCATACGCCCGGCGATAACGGGGTCGGAATAAAGATGCTCATACAGGCGAACCGCTTTTACAGCCACCAGGGTGCGGATCAGTTTGTCGCCGTGCAGGTCGGCCCGGGCCAGAATCGCCCGGAGGCTGGCGACAACCCCGGTGCTGATCTGGGCTTCCAGCGAAGTCAGGACCGCCATCAGAATCAGGTCGTCTTCTTCCTGGAGCGCGTCCGTCAGGCAGGTTAACCCTTTCAGAAAAGGTATTCTGCCGAAAGCCTCATAAATGGCGAAGCGCACGTTGGGATGATTGGCCCCGCCCTCGTCCAGCGCGCGGATCATGATTTCGCCGGCCGGTTTTCCGCCGATCAGCCCCAGAATATTGGCGGCCAGAACTTTTTCCTCCGCACGGCCCGTGTCAAAGACGTCTGCCAGCATCGGTACGGCGTTGGGACCCGTTCTGACCAGGGCGTCATGGATGATCCGCCGGATGGTGGCGTTGCGGTGATGGATATGGGCAACCAGGCCTTTCAGCGCCTTGCGGCTTTTCATGGCGGCCAGCGCTTCCACGGCCATGCCGGTTTTCAGAGAGCAGGTTTCGTACTCCCTGATTTTTTCCGTGTCTTCCAGAAAGGCGAGCAGGTTTTCAATGGACGCTTCGTCGCGGTATTTGCCAATCATCTGGATGGCCAGTGAAGCCGTCACTTCGTCCGGATGATGGATGTGCCTCCGGAAGAGCCTGAGCGACTGTGGGGATTTTATTTTTCCGAGGGCGAAAAAGCATTCCGCTTGCAGCTCTTGGAATTCTTCTTTGCCGATCATGTTCTCGAGAATCGGGACAACGGAACGGAAACGGTTGTTGCCCGCAATGATGACACACAGCATCTTTTCCCGTATGTTCCCGTTGATGAGTCTTTTCAGCGTTTGCGGTTCCTCATCGGCCATCAGCCCCAGCAGGGTGATGGCCACCAGGTGATCCACCATCGCATCTTTCAGTGGTTTAACGTAGAGGTCAAACAATTCCGGGATGGCTTCGGCGAGTTTTTCCCTCTGGATCCGGGTTAGAAGATCAACCTGCGCCGGGAAATCATGCTCGCGAAAATTATTCAGAATGCCCATGGTATTTTGCTCCTGAAGGTTGAATGTCCGGATTTCGCAGCGCTTCATCCAGACTCATTTTCTCTTTCATCTTCATTAAGACGGATGCGACATCCAGAAAATCGCTGTCCGCGTATGTAATGAACCGGGGCCGCAGATGATGGCCCATGGATATGATTTCAGCGTCCTTATCTTTCAAGATGAGGATAAGGCTGGTATCTTCGAACAGTTCTTTGATGGAAAGAAGACCGGCCAGCTGTTCCCTACCGACATGCAGAATCAGGGCGAGCGAAAGCTTGCCGGTGGTTTTACGCAGGTTTTTTTCCAGTTCCGGAATGGATCGGATGTATTTTATATTTTTTTTCGGCAGCATGTACTCCAGAACCCGCTGGAGACGCTTCCTGGCGTCATTTTTTGATCCGGAGAGAAAAAAAATATTCATGAAACGCTTCTCCTTATTTTCCGGAAAACTGGACAAATCGTGAACCCAGCCGTGTCAACGCAACAAAGGTGCCAGTCTGCGCATCGGTCGGTTGATAAATGATAAATTATTGAAGTTACATGTGTTTATGATGATCAGGATGTATCGTGAAGTCTGCCGGTGGTCCGGGAAGACCACGGGTTTTTCCTGTGTTTTGAGAAATAATTATTATCCGGCAGGAAGAACGCAAATCGGTATTTCGTTTGTCGTATCCCGTCGAGTGGAGCGCTGATGATTTCTTTTGAGTAGCGCTCCGGAGCGTTTGTTTGAAAGACAGCCCGCTGTCAAAGCTCGATGCGAGCCACTAGATATGCCTGTCCGCCTTTTTTATCGCAAAAGAAGAATGGTTCCTGCGGTGCTGGAATAGTGAAGGAGCTTGCGGTGCCAACGGCGGCTTCGGAAAGGCGGTCGGCCACAGGTTTCTACAATACAACCTGTTGAAATTCCGTCCCATTACATAATTTGCGCAATGATGTGCATTGTGTGGCACATCATATGCAAAAACATGATTGTCTGATTCGGTACGTATTCTCGGAATTGCATAAACAACAGATTTGGAGGTGGACGATGCCGGAGTGTTTTATTATCTGTCCAGTCTGCGGTTGCAGGGGGAAAGCCGGTAACCTGTTTATACAGAACCATTCGGGTGAATCCTGTTTTAAACATCTGGGCCACGATCCGTTCCGGGGCAATATGCATTACTGCTGTCCATCCTGTGGAAGATTTCTTTTTGTCGATCCCATGGAAATGTTAAGCGGCCAGTGTGTAGCCGGCATTCCGGACCTGCGTGAATCCGTGTTCTTCCAGTCATGAACGGGTGGAACCGAAAAAATGTCTTTTCGGCCGGACCGTAATAAATTCAAATAAGGAGGTTTAAGCCATGGAACAAAATCCAATCGGGAAGCAATTGCTGGAATTCAACAAAGCGCTCTTCGATCAGTCTTTTACGACATTATCTTCGCTTCAGTCTCAAAATGAAAGAATCTGTTTAAATTATCTGGAGAAACTGCCCTGGTTGACGGAGACGGGGAAAAAGGTTGCCATACAGTATATCTCCGGCTGCAAGAAGTACATGGAAGACATGAAAAACATGGCGGATGAAAACTTTAAAAAGGCCCATGAATACTTTGTCCCGGCGGACAAAAAGCAGTGATTCCGGTCCGCGGGGAACTGGCGTGTCCTTTGCCTCGCGGATACCTGAAAAATTTTGGCGCGACACCATTCCAGGCGGTTAAGAAAATTTGATGCTGTATTTCTTCAGCAGGGAATAAAGGCGGGACTGGGACAGTCCGGACATGTCACAGGCTTTATCGATATTATTTCCGGATTTCACTTTCAATTCCTGAAGATACTGTTTTTCCGCATGGCACACGGCTGTTTCCCGGATGTCCTGCAGTTTGGTCTGCCCGCAGCATTCACCGCCAGCGTCGGATTCCCGTTCGGCCGGTTGCTCCTTCTTTGTCAGATGCGACTGGGAGAGTTTGATGCGGATATGGCTGGGTAGGTCACGGGGAAACAGCACGCAGCGGCTGCCCGCCATGATAATCGCCTGCTCAACGGTGCTGAAGAGTTCCCGGACGTTTCCGGGCCAGTCGTACGCTTTAAGCGCCTGGATAAAATCAGGCGACAGGCTCATCGTTTTGGTGCCGTGTCGTTCGTGATTGATGCCGATCTTGTAAACGACCAGTTCTTCGATGTCGTCCAGGCGATCTCTCAGCGGACTGAGATGAATCATAAATGAGCGGATGCGAAACAGCAGGTCTTCCCGGAATAAGCCTTCGGCCGCCATTTGATCCAGATTGCGATTGGTTGCCGCGACCAG
Organism: Smithellaceae bacterium; assembly: GCA_963682015.1. Lineage (GTDB taxonomy): Bacteria > Desulfobacterota > Syntrophia > Syntrophales > Smithellaceae > UBA8904. The sequence continues at coordinate 2,935,648 of OY820932.1, forward strand.
ACGGAAATCACTGGACAGTTCATGCTTGCTGCCCAGTGGCCGGAAACGATGTTCCTGCAGCACGCGCAGGAACGACTTCTGCACGGAATAGGGCAGTTCTCCGACCTCGTCGAGAAAAAGCGTTCCGCCGTCCGCCTGTTCAATTAAACCCTCTCGCATCCGGTCAGCGCTGGTGAATGCGCCTTTTTCATGCCCGAACAGCATGCCTTCCACCAGGGTTTCCGTCAGAATGGTGCAGTCGACAATGACGAAGTTTTTGTGGGCGCGCGCGGAGTTCTGGTGAATTGCCCAGGCGAATAATTCCTTCCCCGTTCCGGTTTCTCCTGTAATCAGCACATTGGTATCCGATTGGGCCACCTGTCCAACCTGATCCAGATTGTCCCTGATTCCACGGCTCTGCCCGATGATCCCGTCCCGCTTGAGGTGGAATCGGGGTGCCTCCTGCGTGACGGTGGCTTCTTTGTACTGCATGATTCGAACCAGCGGCAGCACGATCAGATTCAGGGTGGATGGCTTTTCGATATAATCCCATGCACCGTTCTTAATGGCCGATTCCGCGCCTTGATGGTCGCCCAGTCCGGTCATGATGACGACTTCGCTCGCAGGCGATGTTCTTTTAATGGCGGGCAGGGCTTCAATGCCGTTGCCGTCCGGCAGATGGACATCCAGATAGACAACATCATAAGGCGAGAGAGCCAGCGTCCGCAGACCCTCTTCCAGTGTCTGCGCGCAATTCGCCTCATGTCCCATGTTTTTGATTTTGCGCGACAGCATTTTGCACATGCTTTGATCGTCATCAAGGATTAATACATTCGCCATTTGTTTTCAGATCCTCATCCGGTGTCATTCTTTCGCGGTCCAATATGTCCCTAATGATTTTAGCCAGTTCGCGGCCGGCAATCGGTTTTTGCATATAGGCCCGGATTCCCAGATCTCTTGCGTCTTCCGCGGAAACCAGATCCGAAAAACCCGTGCAAAGGATTATCGGAATATCCGGGCGAATCCTTAAGATTTTTAATGCCATGTCCGCACCGGTCAAATGGGGCATGGTCTGGTCGGTGATAATCAAATCGAAACCGTCAGGATTCTTTGCGAAAAGCGTCAGCGCTTCCCGCGGGTCAGCTTTAGCCGTAACGACGTATCCCAGGCGGGACAGCATGCTGTTCATCATCTTCAGCATATAGTCCTGATCTTCAACCAGCAGGATTTTTTCCTCGCCGCCGGCTTTCGCTTTGGGTCTCCCATCGTCTTCGGGAAGACTTATCTGTTTTTGCGCCGGAAGATAAAGAGAAAAGGTGGTTCCGGCGCCCGGTGAACTGGTTACACGGATGCCGCCACCGCAGCCCTTGACGATGCCGTAAACGATGGACAGCCCCATGCCGGTGCCTTCGCCTTTTTTCTTGGTGGTGAAAAAGGGCTCGAAAATCCGGTCCATGATGGAAGAATCGATGCCGCTGCCGGTGTCCGAAACGGAAAGCTCCACGTAGGACCCGGCTTCCAGACGGTCGTGGCCGAAGATTTGAGAAGCGTCGAAAACCGCCTCGGAAAGGCCGATAGTCAGGACGCCTCCCCGCTCCCTCATGGCATGGCCCGCGTTGGTGCACAGATTCATCAGCACCTGATGGATCTGTGTCGCATCCGCGATGATGAAGGCGTCTTTCGCGCGCAGATCCTCCTTGATGCGGATCGTGGCGGGCAGCGCATGACGCAGAAGTTTTACAACTTCCTTGACGAGTGGAAAGATCATCAGCATCTTCTTGTTCACATCGGCGTGACGGCTGAAGGCGAGGATCTGATCGACAAGGAACTTGGCCCGCTCCCCCGCTTTCAGGATCTGATCGATGCATTCCTGCGTGATGCTTTCCGCCGGAACTTCTTCGTGCGCCATTTCGGCGTAGCCGATGATTGCGCCAAGAATATTGTTAAAATCATGCGCGATGCCGCCGGCGAGCGTGCCGATGGCTTCCATCTTCTGCGACTGGATCAACTGGGATTCCATGACTTTGCGATCGGTAACATCCCGGTTGCTTCCCCGCCATCCCAGCGCCTTTCCCGCTTTGTCACGGACATGCTGACACCGGTGGCTGATCCAGCGCTGCCCGCCGTCTTTTCGAATAATGCGAAACTCCAGGGGGCAGGTTGGATTTTGGGAATCGCGCAAATGGTTCAGCACCGCCGGGCGGTCTGCGGGGTGGATAATGGATACGATCAGAGCGGGATCGTCGATTAACCTGGCTGCCTCGTAACCCGTGATTCTTTCGAATGATGGAGAAAGGTACTGATAGTGGCCGTCTTCTCCGAGCCAGTATTCCCAGTCGTAGGTGAAGTCGGCAACCGTGCGATAGCGTTCCTCTTCTTTTTTGAGTTTTTCCTCTGTCTGCTTGCGCTGAAGCGCAATGCCGATGGCGGCCCCGATTTTTTCAAAGAATTCAATCATATCCAGTGTGAATCGATTGGCGCGCCGGTCATTGAACTGCAGAAGGCCGATGATATGATCGTTGGATTTCAACGGGATGAGCGCTACGGACTCGTATCCCTCACCGTTGCATCGATTCCGGGTCCTGGTTTGGCGTTCTTCGTCGGTGGTGGAGGCCAGAAGTTTCGTCGTATTGTTGGACCAGAAACTGCCGCCGGCCGTGAAAAACGGCAGGGACGGATCCGTTCTTCCTCTTAAAATATTTCCGCACATGCATTCCAGGTAAGGGTTGCCTTCGGTGTCCAGGATGATTTCATTGTTTTCGTCGTAGCTGCAAAGGGAATTCTCGGCTTCCACAAAGGAAGCAGGAAATCCCCTGGTTTCGTAATAGGGATAATCGCTGCCGGACTGTATCCGCAACCCGATGGCTTCAATATCCGTAAACTCCTTGATCAAAAGCGCAATACGCCCGATCGAGTCGTCCGGTTCGTAACCGGAGTTGATCAGTTCCAGAAGCTGATTGACGAAGATCTGCCGGCTTTCCGCTTTTTTCCGGTCGCTGATATCCCGGGTGATGCAGAGGACATGCGGCTCGTTTTGCAGTTCAATAACCCTGGCCGACAGCAGGGAGGTGTGAATGGAATTGTCCTTGTGGCGAAACTGGGCTTCATAGTTTTCATAAAACCTTTTTTTCTTCAGGGCCCGGACCAGTTTCATCCGGTCTTCCGGTCGATGCCATATGCCGAGTTCTTCCGGCGTCTTGCCGATCACATCCTCGCGGGTATATCCGGTCGACCGGGTAAAACCTTCGTTAATATCGACGTATCGGCCGCTTTTCAGATGATTGATGCTGATGGCGTCCGGACTGGTGTAAAAAGCCGTCTTAAATCGGTTCTCACTGGCCCGCAGCGTCTCCTCCATTATTTTGCGTTCGGCGATGTCACGGATCATGCCGACAATCTTCAGCGGCTTCCCCTGGGCATCATAGAGTAATTGCGATGAAATGGCATAGGCGGCGGCAGGGCCGTTTTTGTTTTTGAGGATCAATTCATAATCGGTAATTTTCTGGTTCGTCCGCAGGAGTTCAAGCACCTTCTCCCGTTGTTCTTTTACATCGTAAATATCGTATACGGATGATCCGATGAGATCTTCCCGCTGATAAGAGGTGTGTTTGGATACGGAAGGAGACAACTCCAGAATTGTTCCGTCCATTGCGGCTTCATAATAGACATCCTGAAGATTTTCAAAAATGCTGCGATAACGCGCCTCGCTTTCAGCGAGCGCGTTTTCCACTTTTCTTCGCTCCGTGATATCGGAAACGAAATTCAAGGTTGCCGGTCTGTCCTCCCAGGAAACCAGAACGGCATGCAGTTCCACCCATTTGATGTCTCCGTTTTTGGCGACGATGCGGAAGGAATAGGCTCCTGGCGGCGCCTGGCCTTTGAGACGCAACAGGTGGGAGGTGACCACCTGTTCACGATCCCGCGGATCAATAAACTCCGGAAAGGGAATAGACAGTAACTCATCCTCTGAAAAACCCGCCAGATCCGATGTTGCCTGATTAACGAATTTAAGCATTCCATCCTGGGCGATGAAAATCGCTTCGCTGCAGTTTTCAACCAGCAGCCGGTATTTCTCATCGCTTTCCCGCAGAGCCCGCTCCATGAATTTGCGACCTGTTTTGGGCAACATGATTTTGCTTTGTTCGCCGCTTGCTGAACGGGATATCTTTTCGGGGTTTTTCATGTTTTGTTTACCATCTCTTTTCGACGAAGCGTTTTCGTGACGGCAAAAACATCACGGTTGAAAAGAACAGTGAACAATATTGAAGATAATCTGCATGGTTAATCCGTTAACGATCTGTTCATCATGATTGGATAAGGACTAAAAACATTTTATAGTGTTGCAGCATATCCGTCAAGCAGTTATCTTGCTGTCCTGCAACGCGGGAATTATTCTTTCGTTATGGGAAAAAAACAGTCGGGATGGTGAGATATGAGCATCAAACGGCCCCGGACTGTGAAGATTTCATGCTGTATCAAGTTGATTTTATGGTTTTTTTATTTTTTCACAGGAGGTTTTATTTTGTGGCATTTTACGTGCTTCACTCGGGGTAGATAGTAAGGGATTTCCAATGCAAAATTCTTTTTGTGAGAGGGTGCCGGTTCATGATATCCGATTTTATCAAACAATTCTTCCCGAATGGATCGCGGGAAAGGCTTCGCGACCTCCGCTCCCATATTGAAATACTCCAAACGATTGTTTCTTCCACGGAGCAGGAATTTCTGTCCATCGGAGAAAATATTCAGGTGTTTCATCGACGGGCAAACGAGATTTCCAGAGCGGCCTCGCAAATCGCGGTAAAAATTTCCGGCGGAGAAATGGATAGTCTTCGCGAAGAATTCAACAGGATATCATCCGTGGTGGAGCATCTGTCCGGCGGCATGCGGCAGGAAAAGAACACCATCTGCATCATTCTGGATCATTTACGTGCGCTGGGACAACCGCTTTCGGCATTTGAAAGAATTGTCCGTAATCTGAGTGCGTTGTGTAATTTTATCAGGATTGAAGTTGCCCGCCTCGGGCTGAAGGATGCCGAGTTTTTCAAACTTTCGGAAGATGTCGGACGGCTGGCAGCGCTGATCGGACAAATCATTAACACGTTGTCCGAACAGGTCCGGAGCGCTGTTTCTTCTCTGGACCATCAGGTTATTTTTATTGAAAACTATGATGCCCGCCAGAAAATCGAGGAGAAAGAGATCCTGGACAAGATAGAATCCAGTTTATCGGCCATTGCCGAAAAAAACGTTGAATCCTCCGGGATGATTCATGAGTTATCCCGGGCGTGGGAGCGTATTTCGAACTCGATAGGCGAGGTAGTTTCCTCTTTGCAGTTTCACGATATCACGCGTCAACGGGTGGAGCATGTTCGTGATGCGCTTCTCGAAGTCTGCCGCAGGCTCGATATCCGGGGGGAAAAGAAAGGGAATTTTGGGCTGATCGGACAACCATACCGTAATCTTATCAGCGCTCCATCCGGCATCGACCCCGCTGAGGTTACCGGTACGCTGGCTTTGCAGGCGGCGCAACTGGAAGGTGCAGATCGGGATCTGATTGGGGCCGTGGAGAGGATCCTGCAGAGTCTTCGCCTGATTGCGAAAGAGGCGACGGCCATTTCCGGAGAAATCACGGCGACGACAGGTTCAAGCGGCACGGGGAAAGATTCATTTCTTGTCCAGATGGAAAAAGATGTGCAGGGGCTTGCCGATACCGCTTCCGATGTTGCCCGAATCCGGCGGGATCTGGCGGCCGCAATGACCTCTCTTTCGCAGACGGCGGCGGGCATGTCGGTTTTTCTGAAGGACATGGAAAAAATCGGCATTGAAATGCAGAGGCTGGCGATCAATGCGCGCATCCATTCGGCGCATCTGGGGGATCAGGGAAACACTCTGGGCGTGCTTGCGGAGAACATCCATCACCTGTCGCTCACTACCTCGTCCATGGTAGGGCAAATCACGTCCGACCTTCATGCCGTTGTGGAAAGCGCAGATAAACTGGATGGTATGGCTATTGCCGCAGGAGACGGGCGACTCGCTTCGGTCCATGAAAAATTTATTATGATGATTGCTCCTTTAAAACAAATCGAGACGGAAATCGAAGCGCTGATGCCGCAAATTGAACAACCGGGCGTTCTGCTGGCCGGGGATATTGAACGGTTACTGATGAATGTTCATATTCACCAGGAAATGAGTTCGGCGCTTACCACTGTTGCGGTTTACCTGCGCAAGGAATCCGTCCGGTGGAACACGGTGGGATCGAAAAAAATCACAGGAAGCAAAACGGGATTACTGAGAGAACTGAAGGCAAAGTATACCATGCATCGCGAACATCAGACGCATGCGGTTGCCACCCGAGAGCCTGTGGTTTCCGCTCTACCCGCGGTGAAAGCCGCTCCCGTTGCGGCGCATCCGGCAACGGACAGCGGTGAACTCGGAGATAATGTAGAACTCTTTTAGGCTGGTAGACTGTAGACTGAAAGGATAAAAGGATGGGCGCAAAGCCCCCCACAAAATAAGCTGACCGGCTAAAAGTCTACAGCCTGATAACCTTCTTTACGCCTGCAATTGTAAAAATCCTTTTTGACCTTCCGTTGAATAAATAGACAGGCAGGTATCGACGACATCCGCATCATAAAGGATGCCGCGATGTTTGGTGATTTCTTCAATGGCGACTTCAATACCCAGCGCGGGACGATAGGGACGATGCGCAGACATGGCTTCAATCACGTCGGCAATGCCGATAATACGCGCCTCCAGCAGAATATTCTTCCCCTTCAATCCCTGAGGATAACCGGAGCCGTCTATCCTTTCATGGTGCTGCAGAATAATCTGGGCGATCGGATAAGGGAAGTCGATTGTTTTGAGAATGTCGTAGGCGTTTTGTGAATGTGTTTTCACCATTTCCATTTCCAGCCGGCTTAACCGCCCGGGTTTGGTCAGTATCTCGGAAGGGACGGCGATTTTGCCGATGTCGTGAAGCGAGCCGGAAATCCGGATGGCTTCCGCCTGGTCCGCGGGCAGAGACATTTTCTGAGCAATGATATCGGCGATGAGAGCCACCTGCTGCTGATGGCCGGCCGTATAGGGATCCCGGCTTTCCACGATTTTGGACATGGCCAGTACCGTTCCATCGAGAATCATGTGGATCTTGCTGTAACTGGCCTTGAGTTCGTCAGCCCGCTGGTCAAGATGCAGCGTTTTGAGCCGGACTTTTTCTTCCAGGCTTTTATTGAGTTCCAGCAGTTCCACGTTCTGTTTTTTAACCAGCTCGTCAAGCCGTCTGTTTTCGATGAGTAATTCCGCTTTGGACAGGAGCTGGTTGACGGCATAAAGGATATCATTCTTGTGCCAGGGTTTGGTGAGATACAGATGAATCCCGCCTTCATTAATGGCTTCGATCATTGCGTCGGTATCGGTATAGCCGGTCAAAAGCACCCGCATGGCATTAGGGCAGATTTCCCGTGCCTGAGCAAAAAATTGTGTGCCCGTCATACCCGGCATCATTTGATCGGAAATAATCAGTGAAAAATTTGGAAATGACTTCAGAACGGCCAGCCCTTCTTCACCGGATGTGGCCGTGTGCAGATCGTATCCTTCGTCCGCCATCATCATTGCCATGATTTCCAGAATCGCTTCCTCATCGTCGATAAGCAGAATGGAATGCGAATATTTCAATGGAGCAAATGGCAATGGATTCATATAGTTAACCATGTTTCAGGCATAAACCGTTTATGCCTGCTACTGTATATATCGTCAGACACTTGAATATTCTGAAGGGAAATGAAAACAAAAAAATAGCAGGTGTTGACCGGGATCAGTCTGATTTGGAATCCGCCGAAATAATTGGATTTCCTGTTTCCGGTTGTCGCGGTTAAGAATTTTGTTCAGAAAAAAACCCGTGGCCGATTGCCCGTTTCGGGCGATTTCCTCGACGGTGCCGGAAGCGATGATGCTTCCGCCGCCGGGGCCCCCCTCGGGTCCCAGATCAATAATATAATCAGCTGATTTGATGATATCCAGATTATGCTCGATGACGACCATGGTATTGCCCATGTCCACCAGTCGCATCAATACATCCAGTAGTCGCTGGATATCCGCGAAGTGCAGACCGATCGTCGGTTCATCCAGAATGTAAAGGGTGTTCTGGTTTACTTTTTTGCCCAGCTCCCGCGCCAGTTTAATGCGCTGCGCTTCGCCGCCGGAAAGTGTGGTGGCCGATTGTCCCAGACGGATATACCCGAGTCCCACGTCGGCCAGAAGCTGCAGATGATTTTTCAGGGCGGGGATGTTGGCAAAAAAGTCCAGTGCCTGATGAACGGTCAGGTCCAGTACGTCGGCGATGTTTTTGTCCTTGTACCGGATATCGAGCGTATCCGCGTTGAATCGTTTGCCCCGGCAGGCGTCGCAGGTGACATATACATCGGGCAGGAAGTGCATTTCGATCTTGATGAGGCCATTGCCTTCGCACGCTTCACAACGTCCGCCTTTGACGTTGAAGCTGAAACGTCCCGGCTTGTAGCCGCGAACGCGGGCTTCCGGAAGCCCCGTGAAAAGATCGCGGATAAAGGAAAAAATACCGGTATAGGTGACGGGATTGGAGCGCGGTGTCCGTCCGATGGGCTGCTGATTGATCATGATGATCCGCTCGATGCCGCCCAGATCTCTGATCTTCCGGATTTTTCCCATGCCTCCGGAGTGCTGGTTCAGGCGGCGCGCCATCACTTTATAGAGTGTTTCAATGACCATGGTACTTTTGCCGGACCCCGATACGCCGGTGACCGCCGTTAAGGCGCGCGTCGGGATTTTGATGTCGATGTCTTTAAGATTGTTCTGCGTGGCGCCTTCCAGAATGATGTGACGGTCATTCACCGGCCGCCTTTTCACCGGCAGGGCGATGGATTCCCTGCCTGATAAATATTTGCCGGTGAGCGATGTTTCGCTCTGCAGCACGGAGGCGGGTGATCCCTGAAAGATGACGTCACCGCCCTGCTCGCCTGCGCCCGGCCCCATGTCCACAATGTGGTCGCAGGCCAGCATCATGTCGGCGTCGTGCTCGACGACCAGCACAGTGTTACCCATGTCACGCAGTTTTTTGAGTGTGTCGATCAGCCGCAGGTTGTCTTTCTGGTGCAGACCGACGGTTGGTTCATCCAGCACGTACAAAACGCCCATCAGGCCGGACCCGATCTGCGTGGCCAGCCGGATGCGCTGGCTTTCGCCGCCGGAAAGGGTGGAAGTCGAACGCGCCAGATCCAGATAATCCATGCCGACGTTCAGCAGAAAGGAAAGCCGGCTTTTGACTTCCTTGAGGATGCGCTCGGAGATGAGCGCCTCCTGCGAAGTCAGCTGGAGGGCCTGGAAAAATTCATGACATTGACGGATGGACATCAGGCAGAGTTCATAAATGTTTTTTCCGTCAACGGTGACGGCCAGACTTTCTTTTTTAAGTCTCGCGCCCGCGCAGGCTTCGCAGGGCCTCAGATCAATGAAGCGGGCCAGGTCGTTGCGGATCGCCTGCGAGGCTGTTTCCTTCCAGCGCCGCTCGAGCTGCGGGATCACGCCTTCAAAAGGACGTTCGGCAAAGTAGCGCATGTTGTCGCGGTCGTGATGAAACCGGATGGCTTCTTTTCCTGATCCATAAAGAAGCATGTTACGAATCTTTTCCGGCAGCTTGCTGTATGGGGTGTTGATGTCGAATTTATAATGCGTGGAAAGCGCGTCGAGCAGGTTGTAGTAATACAGTGAAGTGCGGTTGGCCCAGGGGGCGATGGCTCCTTCCCGCAGGGACAAACCGGCGTCCGGCACGACCAGATCAACGGCAAAGTGCATGCGCGACCCCAGCCCGTTGCATTCCGGGCAGGCGCCGTAAGGCGTGTTGAAGGAAAAAACGCGGGGTGCGAGTGCGGGCATGCTGATACCGCAGTCGGGACAGGCGTATTTCTCGGAGTAGAGCGTCTCGGCGTCTTCAGCGACGATGCGGACCAGCCCGTCGCTTTTGCCCGCGGCAATTTCCACGGAATCGCGCAGCCTCTTCCGAATGCCGTCCTTGAGCACCAGACGGTCAACGATCAGATCAATGTCATGGCGTTTGTTTTTCGTCAGAATGATGTCTTCGGCCAGGTCGTGGATTTCGCCGTCAATGCGGACGCGCACGAAGCCTTCCTTTTGAAGTTTTTTCAATTCCTTGGAGTACTCGCCTTTTTTACCGCGCACCAGCGGCGCCATTACGCTGAAGCGCGAGCCTTCGGGCAGGGACAGTACGTTTTGCACGATGGTGTCGATGGTCTGGGATTGAATCTCCCTGCCGCATTCCGGGCAGTGGCAGATGCCGATGCCGGCGAACAGCAGCCGGAAATAGTCGTAAATTTCAGTGACCGTGCCCACTGTGGAACGAGGGTTGTGGCTGGCTGCGCGCTGCTCGATGGCAATGGCGGGCGAGAGTCCTTCAATGGATTCCACATCCGGCTTGTCCATCTGTCCGATGAACTGGCGCGCGTAAGTGGAGAGCGATTCGACATAACGGCGCTGGCCTTCCGCGTAGATCGTATCGAAGGCCAGGGAGGATTTTCCCGAGCCGGAAACACCGGTGATGACGACCAGCTTGTCCCGGGGAATATCCAGAGAAATATTCTTGAGATTATGCTGGGCCGCGCCCTTGATTCTGATGAAATCCATACCGCCTGTCGCCGATGTTAAAGCCGGATGTCGATGAAGGATTTTTTACGGATGCCGTCAATCCATTCGTCATATTTTTTGGCAAGTTTTTCTTCCTCGATCTTGGATTTGATCTCGGTGCGGACCTGGGGCAGCGGCTTGATGCCCGCGCCGCGTTTATCCATGACCGCGACAATATGAAATCCCAGATCCGATTCGATCACATCGCTTAACTGTCCTTTGGGCAGACTGAAAGCGGCTTTCTCCACGACGGGGAGAATAACCCCTTTTTCCACGAAACCAATGTCTCCGCCCTGGTCCGCCGCCGGTCCTTTGGAATACTGTGCCGCCAGCGCTTCAAACTGCTCTCCTGCTATAATGCGCTGACGCAGGGATATCGCCTGTTCCCTGATTTGCTGGCGTTCCTTCCAGTCCATGCCGGCGGGCGCCGGCAATAAAATCTGTTTGATGTAAACCGCTTCTTTGCCTTCATACTCCTGCAGGTGCTTGTTGTAATAGGCGCCGATTTCCTCATCGGTGATGACGATCTTGGACTGTACTTCCATTCGTAACAGCCGCATCCGCAGCATCTGTCCCCGGATTTCCTTTTTGACGGCTTCCAGGTTGTTTCCCTCCGCGGCCAGTTTTTTGAGGTAATCGTCCATGGAAACTTTGTTCCTGGCAAGCATGTCATTGACCACAGCCATGACTTCTTCATCTTTGATTGCCGCAATTCCCTTGCCGCCTTTTTTCGACTCCTGCTCAATCAGGATCTGATCCACCAGACGCTGGAGCAGGAGCGTCTTGTTCTGCTTCAGAACATTTTCCTTATCGGTGCCCTTGTAGTTGGCCTCGATATTCCGGCCATAGGGTTCGAAAGCCCGGTTGAGCTCGACGAGGGTGATGACTTCATCATTGACGACGGCAACGATTCTGTCCGCGACATCGGCGGCCGGCGCTGTACCTGCAAGCATTGCGGCCATAAGGGCCGCGAGCAGTATTTGAAAGATCTTCACAATGTTTTCCCCCTGTTCAAATAGTTTTTTTATTTCTTTTGCCTGAGGATATTTTTTTCTTTTTTTACGACGGCTCTGGCTTTTAAACTCTCCAGCCATGCGGTAAATGCGGCATCCTGCTTCTGTGTGCGGATGCCGGCCATCAAATCTTCTTTGCAGTCGTTAAACGTTCTTGTTCGCGCCGGCTTCTTTTCCGTTACTTTAAAATATGATACCCGTATGCGCTTTTGATCACCGGGCTGATATGGCCCACCGGCAGACTGAAAAGTGTTTTATCCAGCGGTTCCGGCATGGTTTCCAGGGTGATCAGTCCCAGATCACCGCCGCGGGCCGCTTCCGGTCCGATGGAGACCTCGGCTGCAACCCGGGCAAAATCCTCGCCTTTCTCGAGCCGGTTTTTGACCTGCCTGGCTTTTTCGGGATCTCTCAGGACGATCTGTGACGCCCGGACCCGTGCTTCCGCCTTGCAGGCATCGGGATTTTCATTATAGTAATCCTCGGCTTCGTCTTCCGAAGCACGGATGGCGGCATTGACGTCCACCGCAACCAGTTTGTCAAACAACATTTCTTTTCTGAGCTCTTCGCGCCAGTCTTCATATCGCACATTTTGAGCGGCGAGCAAATCAAAAAATTTATCACCGTAGTCTTTCCGGATATCGAGCAGTTTGCGCTCCAGCTCCGTATTGCTTACGGAAAGATTCAACTCTTTTGCCCGCTGGAGAACAATTTTCTCCGTAATCATGGAATCCAGAATTTCCTCTTCCAGAAGCTCCTGCTTGTTTAAGGAACCCGCAAGAGAACGGGGAGAAAGCGGGCCTTTTTGTGCGTCGAGCCTCTGCTGGAATTCATCCATGTAAATTTTTTCACCGTTTACCACGGCGACATATTTTTGGTTGAAATAATCCTCTTTGCCGCATGCGGCAATAAAACACAGCGCCCCCGCCAAAAACAGGGGCCATAATAACCGGTTTTGTTTGATCATTTTTCGTAATATGGACAACTGCAAGGTTTTCATGGCGCTGTATATCTTGATTACGGGGATTGGGCAAGCATCTTTAAGAGTTCTTCAGCCTGACTGAGAATTTCCGGCGCGTTTACGCTTTGCGCCGGCACGAACAGCTTGAAGTCGGGGGTGAACCGTAAATCTTTGATTTTTTTGCGGGAGAGGGCAATAATCCGGGCCGGATCAATCGGGGATGACTCCCGGAAAAAAAGGTAAAAGAATTTGCCGTCAAAACCCATTTTCGACGCTCTGAGCGGCTTGAGGCGGTTGCGGATGCCGATCACGCGCAGCAGGTTTTGGGCAGCCTCGGGCAGGGGACCGTAGCAATCGGCAAGTTCGCTGCGGATTTCTTCGATGTCGGTTTCATTTTCCGCAAGGGAAATTCTTTTGTACAGAATCAGCCGCTGGTGAACATCCTCGACATATTGCTCGGGAAGCAGGGCGGAGATGCCCATGGAAATTTCCGGCAGCGGCTCTTCAACCGGCGCAGTGCTTCCCTGGATTTCTCTCACGGTTTTTTCCATAAGCTCGGTATATAACTCGTAACCGACAGCGGAGATGTGCCCCGCCTGTGACAGGCCCAGAAGATTTCCGCCTCCCCGGATTTCCAGATCATTGTAGGCGATACGGAATCCCGAGCCCGGTTCCGAAAATTCCTTGATGGCCTGAAGCCTGCGCAGGGCATCGCGCGACAGGAGCGCCCCTTTCGGCAGAAGCAGCCAAGCCGATGCTTCCTGGTTTCCGCGACCCACACGGCCGCGGATCTGGTAAAGCTGGGCCAGGCCGAAGCGGTCGGCGCGGTTAATGATGATGGTGTTGGCCTGCGGGATATCCAGTCCCGACCCGATAATGGTCGTGCAGACCAGCACGTCAAATTCGCGCCGGATGAACTGTGCCATGGCCTTTTCAATATCCGCCGGTTTCATCTGGCCGTGCACCACGCCGACTCTGGCCCGTGGATGGAGCCGCTGCACCAGGTGAGCTATGGAGTAAATGGAGCGCACCCGGTCATGGACGAAAAATACCTGGCCGCCGCGGTTGAGCTCCGCTTCCACGGCGGCTTTGATCGTGTCTTCATCGAACTCCAGCACATAGGTTTTGATCGGCTGACGGTTTTCCGGCGGTGTGTTGATGATGGACAGGTCGCGGATGCCGACCAGCGACAGATGCAGTGTGCGCGGAATCGGCGTGGCCGAAAGCGTCAGCACATCGACGAGTGTGCGCATTTTTTTCAGCCTTTCCTTGTGCGCTACGCCGAAGCGCTGTTCTTCGTCGATGATCACCAGGCCCAGGTCCTTGAATTCCACATCTTTCTGCAGCAGGCGATGCGTGCCGACGACAATGTCCACCTTGCCCTGACGCAGATCCGCAATCGTCTTTTTAATCTCGGCAGTGCTCTTGAACCGGTTGAGCGCCTCCACGCGGACGGGAAAGTCGGCGAGCCTCCTGGAAAATGTCGTGTAGTGCTGCTCGGCCAGAATCGTGGTGGGCGCCAGGAGCGCGGCCTGCTTGCCGTCCATCACCGCCCGAAATGCGGCGCGCAGCGCCACTTCCGTTTTGCCGAACCCCGCGTCGCCGCAGATCAGGCGGTCCATCGGTTTCGCGTCATCCATGTCGGCGTGAATGTCTTCAATGGCGCGGGCCTGATCGGGGGTTTCTTCAAATTCAAAGGTGGCGCAGAATTCCTCGTAGACGCGGTCCGGCGGAGCGAAGGATTTGCGTTCCATCGCCTCGCGCGCAGCGTAAATCGCCACCAATTCCTCGGCCACGTCCCGTACGGACTTCTTGACCCTTTCCTTGACTGCGTCCCAGGATGTCCCGCCCATCCTGTCCACTTTCGGTGTGTGGCCGTCCGGTCCCAGGTAACGCTGAATTTTTTCCAGCGCATTTACCGGCAGATACAGCTTGTCGCTATCCTGGTATTCAATAACCATGAAGTCGTTTTCAATGTTGTTCACGGAAATTTTTTGCAGGCCCCGATAGCGGCCGATGCCGAAATCCCGGTGAACGACAAAATCTCCCTCGGTGAGATCGCCGAAAGACTTAAGAAAATATCCTTCCCGCTGCGGCCGCACGCGCCGGCGGACGGTTTTTTTGACAAAGATTTCTTCTTCGCTCAAAAAAGCGAGCTTCAGGGATTCCAGCGCAAAACTGCCGGATATTTTCCCTTCGCATAAACAAAATACGGCATCGCCTTCCGGTGCGGACGTGATTTCCAGAAGGGGAGTATCTTTCGCCAGAACCTGGACCGGCAGATCATATCCGGCAAGCAGATGCTTCATCCGGGTAGCATCTTCCGGTGTGGGTGAAATGAAAAAAACCTTTATACCCTCGGCAAGCCATTGCCGGATTTGACCCGCCGTCCGTCTCAGCAAAGCTTCTTCCTTAATTTCTCCGGTTAGCGGTTCGGCTGTCATTGCCCGTGGATGCGCGGTAAGCGTTACGGCCGGTATCCGGCCGTCGGCGGCGTCAAGCGACAGGCCGGTGAAGCGAACCTGCTGAAACGCTGCCAGACGCTCACGCAGGGCCTGATCATCCAGATACAGGCCTGCGCTTTCCAGATAGAACTTGCCCGAGGTTTTGGCCTTGTACAGCAGTTTGTCGATGTTGGCGGCGGCGTTTTGCGCGGCCTGATGAATGGCCAGCGGGTCATCAAGAACGAACAGGGTATTGACCGGAAGGTAATCAAAAAAGCACGAGAGTCTTTGACCGGTGAAACCGCCTGTTTCGTCGTAGTCTTCATAAAACAGCGGTAGAAAGATCGGGTTCACGGAAATTGCGGTTTGCTGACGCAATGTTTCCGCAAGCCGGTTGCGCAAATCACGCGGGAGATCCAGATCGTCGGCGCGGCGCTTGACGTTGCGCACGGCGCGGAGAAGCCTGGTTTCCTCCATCAGGATTTCACCGGCCGGACCCAGGACAAAGGCGTCCACGGTTGTTCCGGAACGCTGGGAGGAACGGTCAAACCACCGGATGGATTCGATTTCGTCTCCAGCCAGTTCCAGCCGCAGAGGCTGGGACTCGGTAGGCGGGAAGATATCCAGGATATTGCCACGCAGACTGAACTCGCCCGGTTCTTCCACCAGCGACACCCGTTGATAGCCGCCTGCCAGAAGGTTTGCGGGAAATTCTTCCAGAAGGAGCAGATCGCCCCGGGACAGGATTTTCAGATACTTTTGAAACTCGACAAGCGGCATGACTTTCTGCATGCAGGCCGCAAGACAGGTAACGACGATCTTCCGGCTGTCCACCTGCAACTGGGTTAAAACATTGAGCCGGGTCAGTTCTTCCTCGCGCTGCAGAGCGAACATATCGATGGAAAGAAAGTCCAGCGGAGGATAGTGCAGCACGAACCTGTAACCCAGAAATAAAGCCAGGTCGCGGGCGAACCGGGCGGCTTCCGCGGCCGTGGGACAGATCACCGTAACCGGTCCGTCCAGGCGGTCAAACAAAAGAGCCGTCGCAAAAGGCCGCGCGGCGGCGGTAAGTCCGCAGACATCCGCAACGGGGCTTCCTCCGCCGATCAGGTCCAGAAGCTCCCGTACAGGCGCGGCCAGGGGAAGGTTTTTTTTATCGATGATTTTTCTCAATGAACTGCATCCAAACAGGTCCAGCGGCCGGTTATGAAAGCTCCAGCATTTTATCCAGCGTCCTTCTGGCAGCCAGTCTCACTTCGCTCGAAACCGTGATAACCGGCTGCATGGTCGTAAGCGACTTCTCGACGTCATCCAGGGTGATTTTCTTCATGTCGGCGCAGAACAGAGCGGGGGAGGCGAGAATGAACGTTTTGCCGGGGCTGCGTTTTTGAAGGCGTGGGAAAATACCTGCTTCCGTTCCGATGATGAATTCCAGCGCCTTTGAATTGTGGGTAAATTCGAGAATGGCTGACGTCGAGCCCGTAAAATCGGCCAGGCGCAGCACTTCGGGGCGGCACTCCGGATGCGCGGCGAAAAGGGCATTCGGATGTTCGCGTTTGCGCGCCAGCACATCTTCGGCCGTGAGTGCCTGATGGACCGGGCAGCAGCCTTCCCATGCAATAATGTCTCTGCCTGTGGCGGACGCAGCGTAGCGCGCCAGGTTGCCGTCGGGCAGCATCACGACTTTCTGAGAAGGCGCAAGGGACTGGATGATTTTAACGGCATTCGAGGACGTGCAGCAGATATCGCTTTCGGCCTTCACCTCCGCGGTGGAATTGATATAGGTGATAAAAAGGGCGTCCGGCTCCCGGAGCCGCATTTTTTTAACCGCTTCCGCCGTGGCCATGTCCGCCAGCGGGCAGCCCGCGTCAAGCCGCGGCAGCAATACCGTTTTGTCGGACGAGAGGATCGCCGCGCTTTGCGCCATGAAGTGCACTCCGGCAAACACGATCACCCGCGCGTCGGAACGCGCCGCCTCCTGGGCGAGCGCCAGCGAATCGCCCAGCACGTCGGCGATTTCCTGGATTTCCGGCCGGACATAATAATGGGCCAGTAAAATTCCTTTCTTTTCGGTCAGCATTTTCCGGATTTTTTCCTGCTGTTGGGTCATCGGCATACTTCCTTAAATTTTTCGTTTACTTCCTAACGCAAAAGGCCGGCGAGTTCAAGAATAAAGGATGGACAGGCTTAAAGTCCGAAAGCAGAATTCATCCGGCAAAGATCCAAAAGATCCTTTCCGTTAAATATAATAATATCAGATGATTGAATATTCCTTGACAGGGGAAAGCCTTAGCTTTATACATAAAGCAACTTTGGCCTGATTTCTTGTCCTCTACTACAGATGGTTACTGATAAACCGTTCATCACGGGTTTGAATGGTTTGAATAATATGATTAATGGGAGGTGAGCCATGAAAAAAACATTTTGTCGGATAGGCAGGTTATTTTCAATCGGTGCAATCATTTGTTGTCTGCTGCTTGCTGGCTGCGGCAAAG
The DNA here is from genome assembly GCA_963682015.1 of Smithellaceae bacterium. Taxonomy (GTDB): domain Bacteria; phylum Desulfobacterota; class Syntrophia; order Syntrophales; family Smithellaceae; genus UBA8904. The sequence goes on from OY820932.1 coordinate 2,953,208, forward strand.
GCGACGATGAGCTGAGTGCTCTTGCCGGGCAGATCGATCTTTTTGGCGCAACGCACTACACGGCAAACGTATCCAATACCAGCTACCTGTATAAAATCAACTCAACGGATGGATCGACAACACTTATCGGCGATATCGGGTTTAAAGTGGACTCCATGGCATACGACGCCGTCACAAAGAAACTGTATGGCATTACGGAAGGTGCAGGCTCTCAATTAATCGAAATCAACATGACCACCGGCCAGGGCACGCTGATTGCCGGCATCACGGTGGCGGGGGTTTCCGTGGCCGTTGATAACGGCTGGGATGGCATTAAGTTCGTTAGTAGTATCGGCACGGATGGAACGGATTATTATGGCCAGTCATTTATCGCTACCGCAAGCGCCATTACCAAATTCGGCGTTCCTATCCGGCAGCTTTCAGCCGCAGGGGAAATCAGTCTGGCGATTGCCGCCGATAACGGCGGTGTGCCCAACTATGCCGCGCCCCTGTATCATGGGACCTTAAAAACCCCGACCCCGACTTTTGCCTGGTATTATGATTCCGGCATCAATGTTTCCGTTACCATCGGCCAGAAATACTACGTGCTGCTTGATGGATACAATCCTCCCGGCGCAACGGGCTATTCGGGAATCGGGGTTTCCGACACACAGCCGATCCCCGGGGAAGGAATTACCTTTTCAAATAATGGAGGCGGTGCCTGGGTAAAATGGACCACATACCCGCTGGCCATTTATATTGAAGGAACGGGTTATTCTTATTTCAGCCGTCCCGCCTTTAATGCGGCCGGACAGCTCTTTGCCTGGCATAACGCCGGCAACGCCCTGTGTTCCATCAATACGACAACCGGCGCCGCGACCTGCTTTGCGAGCAGCGGTGTGAGGGCTGTAAACTTCGGGCTGGCGTTTAATCACAAGGATGTTCTTTATCTCGTCAATGGCGGAGGGAATGTTTACACGGTAGATCAGACGACCGGGGCCGCAACTTCCGCGGGATCACTGACCGATCTTCCCAACGGCATGGCGCATCGCGGCGCCTTCCAGCATGGAGTTGGAGTATACTGGGGACTGGATAACGTAGAGGCGAATACCGCTACCAGAAATTTGCTGGTCGTTAACATAGGCCTTTTGGGTTTATATAAAACCATTCCCACCCGGGACCATATGCAGGCACTCGCCATCGTGCACAAATAATTTATTTTTAGACGGTTATAAACAGATAAGCGGGCTGACAATGTTGTCAGCCCGCTTATTTTACGAGAATCATGATGGACAAAAGAATAGAGCTCACCGTCCTTAATTACGCCGAAAGCGGCGATTCCCTGATTCCTTCCGTGCCATGATTTCCGGATCAGTCCACCCACTGGACGAATCCGTCGCGTTCATAGCGCTGAAATGCTTTTTCCAGCAGCTGGGGATTTTTTTCCACCTCGTCAAAATACCGGTTGGCCGCATCAATCAAATCGTTGCGGAAATTAGAGGCATTGAGAACCGTGTAACCGTTCTGGCTTACGGTGAGGTGCCTGTCGGGCTCATCGAAAGTCAGCTCATACATTTTGCTTTTGATTGTAAACAGATGAACCAGGCCGTTGCGCAGGCTGTCGTAAATGCCTTTAGCATTGTACAGGCCGCGTGGCCGGAAATATTCATTGATGAATCCGACATAGGCCTGCCGGACCATTCCCAGTTCCCGGTTCTCACCCCACCAGAAACCCGAGAGGTAGTCGATACAGCAGGACATGAAAACAAAGCCGACCAGCATGTCCTCCATTTTGAAAGGGAATTTCCTGATCGGATCAAGGACAAGGTGATTGAAGTGAGGTCGAAAATCCTGAAACCAGATATGTTTTCCATCCGGGACAGTTAAATATTCTGAAGCAGCTTTCATGATCCCCTCGTTATTTGAAGTTTACATTGTAAAGAATATAACGGGGGAGCAAAAGACGCAAGCTCTGAAAAAGGAAGGGGGTAAAGGAACAACAGGCAGTCATTTTGTTCAGTGCGTGACGCTGATCTGAACATTTCCTGTTATGTTGGCTACCATATTGGACATATAGATGCTGCCGAGACTTTCGCCGGTTCCCGCCTGGGGTCCCAGCCGAATGGCGTCGATGGTAAATCGATCTACCTTCAGGTTCATCGCAGTCATGGTCAAGTTCAGGCTGTTGAGCGTGACAAGCCCATCACTGCTTCTCGTGGTGACAACCTCCACCTGTAAAGGGGAGGGGAATTCGGCGGAGCCCTTTAACGTAACCCCGCAAAGGCTGATCCAGCCTCCCGTGGTATTGGTTCCGGGGCCGAGTCCGTCCGTGTCACCGTAAGCCAGCGTCGCAATCGACATGTCAAAGTTCAGGTTGTCTATCTTCATAGCGATTCCACCCTGACCCGTAACATCGTTCAACTGTGCTTCGGAGAGCGGAACCATCCCGGCGGTTATTCCCATTTGCGGAAATGCCATAAGTCCAATGACCAGCAGTAACGTTATGACGATATTTCTTCTCTTCATATGAAAAACTCCTTTCGGAAGAAAGCAATGCTTTCTTGAGGTAACCCGGCTATCCATTGGCAATGGACCCGTGGCTTTCCGTCCCACGGTTACCCGTGGTTTGGCATTAAGGAGGCAGACCCGGCTATCCATTGTCTGACAATGGACCCGTGGCTTTCCGTCCCAGGATTGCTCCTGGTTTGGCCTGTGAAGGCAACCCGGCTATCCACCCTCCTACAAGTGGACCCGTGGCTTTCCGTCCCACGGTTACCCGTGGTTTGGCTGTGAAGGCAACCCGGCTATCCATTGTTTGACAATGGACCCGTGGCTTTCCGTCCCAGGATTGCTCCTGGTTTGGTATTGTTGCAACCCGGCTGTCCGGCCCTTCAAATCCGGACCCGTGGCTTTCCGTCCCGGAATTACTTCCGGTTTGGCGTTTCCTGTCGTTCCTTTACCGTATATGAGGATCGAGGGATCCTGAAAATTCCGTCAATCCTTCTTTTTCAAAGAGCTTTTTAAGTAAATCCCATGCACAAGGCATCGGATGAAAAGGCCGCAATCTTAAATGTTTTTAAAAGAATTGGGGTGATCCATCACCCGGTTTTGAGCTCCGGCAACAGTCATTGAAATTGCAACCGACGGAAACTGAAGGAAATTAAGAGATGAAAAGGCGCGTCAGGGGCGAAAACAGGCGGTAATGCTTAAGAGCGGCGATTCTTTACCTTTTGCTTCTCAACTGCGTCAGCGAATTTGAAGAGTCAGGCGATGCACATTGATGCCGTCGATGGCGATGGGCCCGAAATTGTTTCCTCCGAAGGTCACATTTTCCACACGCAGAGATCCTTCCATGGGCAGGTTGAGGTAAAGGCTTGTCTCCCCCGTTGATGTGTCCGTGACGACGTCGACCTTGGCGGGATTGCCGCTGTCAATGTTGCCGATGCGGAAGACATTGTTGGCTCCCGCAAACTGCCAGGTGGTGGGGTCGGCGGGATTGTCGGCCGCGCCGGTAGCCGAACCGACCAGATGGATGCCGGACAGGTTCAGGGTTTGCGACGCTTTATCCGTATATCGGAACGCCTGGGCGTACAGGCGGGTCGTGTAGTCAAAGTCATAGCCTCCGCCCGTTCCATCGACATGCGCGCCAATCCGATACACGGACGGCCCCATGGTCAGGGCATCCAGGTTAATGCTTCCCAGGGATTGGTTGCAGAAGACCACGTCTCCGACCGAGTACCACCGGGGCGATACGTGGCTGGCGTCATAGTGAGAAACAAGAGTCCGGCCGGCGTCGTTCGTTCCGACGTCGATGGTCTCGGTAACTTCCATGAAGGGGGTCTCGATGAGAAAAGGTCCGCCGCTGCCGTCGTCCACGGTGACATTGCGCAACTCCAGCCACTGGCGGGGCGTGCTGTCCGTGTCGGAGAACTTGATGACCGAAGCGCTGTACCGCATCGCAATGCTCTTATAAATGCTGATTCCGGCCTGTCCGGTGACACCGGACAGTTCCGTATCCGTCAGGACAACCGGCTGGATAGCCCTTGCGGGCATGGCCGAAAGAAGCGCGGCAAGAATCAATAGAAAAAATGTTATGAATACGGCAAGGCCCGTCCGGAGTACCAGACGGTATAATAAATGAGGATCGGCGAATATTTTTTTATCCGGATGACCGTAATGGACTCTCTTAAGAAAAGAAAAATGGCTTGACATATTTACTGTTTCAAACTCCTTCTTCCTGGAGTTACCGGGTAACATCCGTTTAGCGTTCTCGTAAGGACTCCGCTTCTCAGTGCGGTTTTACCGAGGTGATGCCGCCTGTCGAGATTGTGGTGACCCCTCCAATTGAGTAGCGGAAGGTTTCCTGACCGCTGATGTTCAGGATCAGGGTCATCGTATCGATTCCGCCGATCGATGTGGGAACAAATGCGTCACCCACCGTGACCGCACCGGTCTGCGCGAAATCCTGGGTAAGCGAGGCTTTCGCTGCGGCGTTTTTCGGGTCTTTGACGGTCTCCCCCGTCACGGAGGCGTTGGCCTGGGCCAGTTCCTGATCGTTGGCTTTTTTCATGTCCGCAAAGGCCGGGGAGAGAAGAATCGTCCCGTACAAAAGAACGGCCCCAAAAATCAAAAAACCGTTTTGCATTTTCATTTCGGATTCCTTTCCGCTGCATTCAGGGTCTGTCTGCCATGTCCGTGAAAAAACAGAATCCGCCGGGCGGCGAAATTACCGCCCGGCGAATTTTTGTGCATTATATCATGCCTCAGGTGAGGCCGTCAATCTTAGTGGGCCCAGATCTGAACCAGAGAATGGGTAGAAAGAGACCCGACATTGTCAACCAAGGAAGCGGTGACGCCGCCAATGTAGAAGTTACCCAGCTCGGCAGCACCCGTGGTCAGGGTCTGATCCTGAGCTAAATAAACCGTACCCGTGATGGCACCGGGGATTGCGACGGTCGTGCCGTTAGCAAATACCAGGTTGACCTGGGTAATGACTCCCAGTTTGCCACCCAGAGCGGTGGTGTTCAGGGTGCCGACACCGATGGCCACGCCACCGTAAATGTTGACATCATCAAGAACCAGGCTTCTCACACCGATGTAACCGGCTGACGTTGCAGCACCGAAGGCACCGGCCAGGATACTGGTGGTGTTACCATAAGACAGCGTACCGATGTTCACGGAGTCAATGGCAATGTTGAAGCCGATGTTGATACCGACGTTACCCGCACCGGCTGCGCCGATGGTGATATAACCGGCATGGCACGTGGTTACATCCGTCGGATCCGAAAACTGGCCAAGAAGAATTTCCACGCCGCCAACATAGATCGAACCTAACTGCTGCGCGGTTGTAGAGGCGGGAGCGCCAGCGACAGCACCCGACACGAAAATGTCTGTCTGCAGAGTGCTGACGGTGATATGGGAGGTGGGCAGACCGATTCTGACCAGCGTTGCGCCGGAAGCGTTCGTACCGACATCAATGGTGATGGGGTCGTTGTTCAGATAGCCAACATAGGTAGCCGCCGTGGTCGAGAACAGACCGTCGTGACGGCCGGACATATGGGCGGTCAGGGACAGGCCTTCAATACCGACGAAACCGGCATTGGCATAGCCCGCGAAACCGTCAGAGTCGCCCCAGGCAACCGTACCTACGGTGACCTGTGCGGTGGCATCGATGTTGATGCTGACGCCGGCCTGACCGGTTACGGATGAAAGTTCATTGTCCGTAATGGCCTGCATGGCCATGACGGACATGGGAAGTGCTACGAATACAAAGAGTACAATGGCTGTCAATATCTTTTTCATGTGTTCTCCTTTTTTCGATCGATGTTAAATGGTTTATGAATTAATGATCTCCCCGGGATGAGTATCCGGCAGATCCCTCGCTTAATATTTTCTCCCTTCGCCCCCTCCTCCTTTCTCCCTTTCCCGAAAAAGAAAAGGTAAAAAAATAATTAAACCGCTTGATCTGGTCGTGCTGTTTTTTCGTTTCTGTTTATGGGAAAATGCAGGGTATGTACATACTCCTTTGGTAGGATTTCCGAGCCATTCGGAGGCAAAATGAAAAAATACAACTTTAGGAGTATTCCCCTGTTTCGGGGTGCATTTTTATGGTAGAAAAAAGGAAAAACTGGTACGGGCATAAAGCTGTTCAGATGGTCTGTTCAGGAGGGTGATAATGAGTAAAGAGCAAGTAAATGCAAAGTCTTATCGATGCTTGGGAATGGGGTTTTTGTTTGCGGTTCTGCTGTGTTTGACCGGGGTTTTCCCCGAATGGAGTCAGGTATCCGCCATGGCGTCAGAAAAAGCCGATACGATCACCACGGCGGGATCGATCCCCGATCTGGTGGAAAAACTGAGCCCGGCGGTTGTCAATATTTCGACCGCCAGAGTGGTCAAAGACCGCGCGGGACGCGAAGTCACGCAAAAGGGAATGGGGTCCGGTTTCATGATCTCCGGCGACGGTTACATCTTCACCAACCATCATGTGGTGGATAAGGCCGACAAGATTAAAGTGAAACTTGCCGATGGGAAAGAGTACGATGCCGAGATCAGGGGAAAGGACGCCGCAACGGACCTGGCCCTCATCCAGATCCATTCAACTGCCCTCTTGCCATACGCCCGCCTGGGCGATTCCGATCGCGTCCGCATCGGCGAAGGCGTGTTCGCCATCGGGAACCCTCTCGGCCTGAACCATACCGTCACGGCCGGAATTATCAGTGCCAAGGGCAGAATGCTTGGAGCCGGGCCTTACGATAACTTCCTTCAGACGGACGCCTCCATTAATCCCGGCAACAGCGGCGGTCCCCTGTGCAACCTGGCCGGGGAAGTGATTGGCATCAATACGGCCGTTGTTGCGCAGGCGCAGGGCATCGGGTTTGCCATTCCCATTAACATGGCCAAGTCCATTCTCGGCGATCTGAAAACCAGCGGTAAAATCAGCCGGGGATGGCTGGGCGTGAGTACTCAGGATGTCACGGAAGATATGGGCAGGAGCCTCAAACTCATGGATCGCAAGGGTGTGCTGGTCGGCAATGTCATTGCCGGTGAGGCGGCGGACCGGGCGGGAATCAGGATTGGCGATGTCATCCTGGAACTGGCCGGCAAACCGGTTACTGACAACCGCTCGATGGGGCAGATCATGGCCAACCTGCACGTAGGCAACAAAGTGAATGTTAAAATTTTCCGTGACGGCAGGGAAATGACCCTGCCGGTCGTCATTGCGGAGCGAAAGGATTTGCAGGAACAGGACCCGACTGAGTACGCCAGAGAGCAGTTCGGGGTTGTGGCCCAGGAGGTGACGCCGGAGATAGCCAGGCTTTTCGGTCTTGCCGGGAAAACCGGTGTCATCGTCACGGATGTGAAGGCGGGAGGGCCGGCTGATGAAGCCGGTTTGAAGCCCCGGGACATCATCCTGAAAATCAACCAGACCGAAATCTCGGGTTTGAAGGAATTCCTGGCCGCTTTGAAAGAAGGAGACAAAGGTGAAGCCCTGCTGGTGCTGGTGCAGCGCACGAAGTCTAATTTCTTTGTCACATTGAAAAAGGGAAAAGGTATAAAAAAATGAAAATCTTTGCTGTTCTCTCCGGCGAAATGGGAGGGGCAGTCCGATGGTAAAAACTCGGCATTCTTGAATCCCCGCCCGCCAGGGGCGGGGATTTGCTTTTGCGGAATCCGGAAACAGGCCGTTTTCTGATCCACTGGCAGATGCAGACATTGAAATAAAGCAGTCTTCGTTACCGCCAGTTTATCCCCTGTCGATTTAACGCGTTTTTTGCACGCTCATCACCAAGTCTGGCCGCCGTTTTAAAATCATTCATCGCCGGATCATTGTTCCCCAGCCTGGCATTGGCGGCGCCCCGGTTGTTATAGGCCCCTGCAAAATCCGGTTTAAGTATGATTGCTGTGCTGAAATCCTCAATTGCCCGGCGGTAATTGCCAAGGGCATAATTGGCGGCGCCCCGGTTGTTATAAGCATCTGCATAGCCCGGTTTAATCTCGATCGCCCTGCCGTAATCCGCAATGGCCGCTCCGTAGTCTCCGGCACTGCTATGGGCGATACCCCTGTTATAATAGGCCTGCGCGTTATCCGGATCAAGTTCAATCGCCCTGCTGTAATCCTGTATTGCCTGTTTGAAATTGCCCAGGCGGCTGTGGGCAATGCCCCTGTTGTTGTAGGCTTCCGGATAAGCCGGTTTCAGTTCAATCGCTCTGCTGCAATCTTCTATTGCCTGACGGTAATTGCCGAGTCCGTTGCCGGCCAGACACCTGTTATAATGAGCCGACGGGAAACCCGGTTTAATATCGATTGTCCTGTTGTAATCTTTGATCGCCTGCCGGTAATCTCCGAGGAGATAATAGGCTGCTCCTCTGCTGTTATGCACGAACCAGTTATTTTCCGTTACTTTTAACGCCTGATCAAACAAGGTCAGGCTGTCCTTCCAGTACCCGGCCTGTTTCCATGTCAGAATGGAGAAACACAAAATCAGAATTGCCGATGCAGCCAGCAATATTTGTTTCCGGTAATTTACTTTCTTCAAAAGATCGGGAATTCCCCAGGCAGCCATGATGAATAACCCGATCAGCGGAATATAGGTGTAGCGGTCGGCCATGGCCTGTGTGCCGGCCTGAATGATACCGATAACGGGCACAAGTGTCCCCAGATACCAGAACCATCCCACTGCCAGATAAGGAAAGCGCCTGGTTTTCCAGATCACAAAAAAGGTCACGACAACTAGCAGAATTACGGCCGCCAGAACCTGCCAGAGAATCACACCGCCCGGATGAGGATAGAAGACGGAAAGATTGACCGGCCAGATCATTTTTTCCAGGTATGCAATGTAGGAAACAAGGGCGTTTCCCAGAAGCACATCCGGGGAAAAGGATTCATAGAAACTGACGGCGCCCGCGCTGTTTGCGGCGATGTATGTCGCAACGCTCGAAAAGACGGAAAGAATAAAAAGAGGAACCTTTTCCAGGAAAAGGGGATAAATCTTTGACCATCGAAATTCCGGTTCGGCCGGCTTCGGGACAATCCCTGTTTGCTTTACCGCGGTCTTTTCCGGGTTTTTCTTTCCGGGTTTATTCTTACGCCTGTCCGAAACAACAGGCTTCAAAATTTCGGTCTGGATTTTCTGCCCGGGCTTTGCTTCCGACAAACGCCCCAGCGGCCAGTAATCCAAAAGCAGCAAAACAAAAGGCAATGTCACCAGCATGGATTTCGACATCAGTCCCAGGATAAAAAACAAGAGGACAAAGACGTATCTCTTGAAATCCCGATGCTCAACATAATAACTGTAAGCCCCCAGTGTGAGCATCATGAAGAAGGTGGAAAGAACATCCTTGCGCTCCGTGATCCAGGCGACAGACTCCACATGCAGCGGATGGATCGCAAACAAAGCAGCCACAAAAGCGGAAGGCCAGAGCGCTCCGGTCATCCGGCGCAGAATCAGAAACAGGAGGATCGTATTAGCAAGATGGAACAACAGGTTGACCAGATGATACCCGAAAGGGTCAAGGCCGAAAAGGGAATAGTCCAGCATGAGAGAAAGCCACGTCAACGGATGCCAGTGGCCGATTGTTTTCGGCAGCTCAAAAGAGAAGATATAACCGATATTCCTCCAGTTCAGGCCGGATTGAATGTAAGAATTCTGATAGACGTAAATGTTGTCGTCCAGACTGATGAAGCCGGCGTCTTGGACGGGCCAGAAGGCGACAATCGTCAGGATGGACAGGGCAAGGCAAATGACCGCGGGAATCCATTTTGCAAAAGGATTGATTCCCGGGTTTGTTGTTTCCCGTGAAGATGCCATTCTTTCTCCGTTCCTTATCTCCGTGCAATGCCGGGAGAATCCGGTAGCATTTGAGATTATTTTCAGGCGAAGATTACATTTCTTTGCTGCTACCAGTTTATTTTCTGATTCTTTAAAACGTTCTTCGCTCTCTCGTCGCCCATTTTTGCCGCCGTTTTCAGATCCTCGATCGCCCGTTCTTTGTTTCCCATCCCACCATAGGCTATGCCCCGGTTGTTGTATGCGCCCGCAAAATCCGGCTTGAGTTCAATTGCCCTGCTGTAATCCTCAATGGCTTTTGCATAGTTTCCCAGTGCGTGATATGTATTTCCGCGATTGTTGTAGGCCATGACATAGCGTGATTTGATCTCGATGGCCCTGGTAAAATCCTCGACGGCCTGCCTGTAGTTGCCGAGCATGTAACTGACAACGCCCCTGTTATAATAGGCGCCGGCATTGGCCGGGTTGATGGCGATGGACCGGTTCATATCTTCCATTGCCTGTTTGTAGTTTCCTGTTTTACAATAAACATTTCCCCTGTTGCTATAGGCTTCCTCGTAATCCGGTTTGATCTCGATTGCCTTGCTGAAATCTGCAATCGCCTGCTGATAGTTACCCAGGGCAATATTTGCCGCACCCCGGTTATGATAGGCCTTCCCATAGGCAGGTTTGATCTCAATCGCCCTGCTGTAATCCTCAGCGGCCTGTTTGTAATCGCCGGCAGTGTAGTGAGCGGAACCCCTGTTGTGATGGATTTGTGAATTGTTTTCCGTTGCTTTCAACGTGTGATCATACAGGGCTATGCTGTTTTGCCAGTATCCGGACTGTTTCCATGTCAGAATGGAAAAACAGAAAATCACAGCTGCCGATGCAGCCAGTAAAATTTCTTTTCGGTAATTTACTTTCTTCAAGAGATCGGGAATTCCCCATGCAACCATGATGAACAACCCGATCAGAGAAATATAAGTATAGCGGTCGGCCATGGCTTGAGGACCGACCTGCACGATTCCGATGACAGGTACGAGTGTGCCCAGATACCACAGCCAGCCCGTTGCCAGGTAAGGCAATTGCTTCACTTTCCAGATTACGATAAGGGTAACGGCAACCAGAAGAATGGCGGCTGCCAGAACCTGCCAGAGAATCACCCCGCCCGGATGAGGATAAAGAACGGCAAGATTGATCGGCAGGATCATTTTCCCGATGTAAACAGCATAGGAAATGAAAGCGTTCCCGATGCGAACAACCGGTGATAATGCTTCAATGGATTCAACGGTTCCATTTTTTTGTGCGGCAATAAATGCTGTTACGCTGGAAAGGGCGGCCAGAATAAAGAGAGGAACCTTTTCCAGGAAAAGGGGATAAATCTTTGACCATCGAAATTCCGGTTCGGCCGGCTTCGGGACAATCCCTGTTTGCTTTACCGCGGTCTTTTCCGGGTTTTTCTTTCCGGGTTTATTCTTGCGCCTGTCCGAAACAACAGGCTTCAAAATTTCGGTCTGGATTTTCTGCCCGGGCTTTGCTTCCGACAAACGCCCCAGCGGCCAGTAATCCAAAAGCAGCAAAACAAAAGGCAATGTCACCAGCATGGATTTCGACATCAGTCCCAGGATAAAAAACAAGAGGACAAAGACGTATCTCTTGAAATCCCGATGCTCAACATAATAACTGTAAGCCCCCAGTGTGAGCATCATGAAGAAGGTGGAAAGAACATCCTTGCGCTCCGTGATCCAGGCGACGGACTCCACATGCAGCGGATGGATCGCGAACAAAGCAGCCACAAAAGCGCTGGGCCAGAGCGTTCTGGTCATCCGGCGCAGAATCAGAAACAGGAGGATCGTATTGGCGAGATGGAACAGCAGGTTGACCAGATGATACCCGAAAGGGTCAAGGCCGAAAAGGGAATAGTCCAGCAGCCATGACAGCCACGTGACTGGCTGCCAGTGGCCGCTTTTCTTGGCCAGCTCAAATGAAAAGGCCTGCTGGATACTGTCCCGGTTCAGGCCGGACTGAAGGTAAGCGTTTTCATAAACATAAACATCGTCATCAAGATTGATGAAGCCGGCATCCTGGACAGGCCAGAAGGCGACAACGGTGAGGAACGCCAGGGCCAGGCAAATCAAGACCGGTGTCAGATGCTTGTAGGGATTATTTCCCGAGCCTGCCGGTGTCTGTATCGTTGACATTCTCTGTTCAACCTCCATAATCCTTATTTCTTATGGCATCTTATAATTAATGACCCGGCTATTTCCTTCAGGACGGGTACTTTTTCAAGGACGGATGTTACCTGTCCGGCCATGCCCAGAAGCGATTCAGGAATTCGGGGATGCATGAAGTCAAAAGGTACAACGGAAATTTCCGTAAAACCTTTATCGCGCAGTTTGTTTTCGATGGCCCAGCGGAAAAAAGCCGTTTCATCCGGTGAATCCCCCGCCCTGCGCTTTATGACGGGAATGTTCTTGGTCAATGCCACCTGAGGATTCATCATGTTGGGTTCCGTGAACATGACCCCTCCCCCGGGTTTCAATATTCTGAAAAACTCCTCCAATGCCTGATCCACGTCCAGATGATGAAGGGAAGAACTTCCCACAATAAAGTCATAGCTGTTCGGCGTAAAACCGGTCTTGTAAGCGTTGCCCACGACAAATTTGGTGTTTTGGGCACGGACCCGTTCTCTGGCTTTTCTGATCAATGCTTCGGAAATATCAATGGCAACAATGCTGTTGTCCGTCGCGGCCAGTTCCTGAGTGAACAGTCCTGTTCCGCAACCGATTTCCAGGACAAGGTTTTTGTTTCCGCCGATAAACTGCTTGAACAGCCGGCATCTCCTGGCCCATCGGATTTTTCCCGCAGGGGACGACCAGTTCCATATCTCTTCGCCGTGTTCCTCGATATAATTCCCGTGCAGGATTTCATTTTGTATCCGTTTATCCTCGGTCATGACCGTCTCCAACTTTCGCAATGGCTGATGAAGAGCCTGTGTCCTGATCAGCTTGCCCTTTCTGAAAACACCCTGAACAGGTCAGGTGAACTTGATTTTTTTTGCTGCAAAAATGACCATCCGCAGGAGCAGCAGTCCGTGACTCCACCTCTGAATGTTCGTCTCTCCATAGGTTCGGGCGCGATAACGAACGGGAAGGTCGACGATTTTCAGTCCTAGCTTGGCCGCGCCGAAGATCAGGTCGTAGTCTCCGAACGGGTCGAAATCCCCGAAATATGTCCGGTTAGCGGCGATGAGCTCGTAATCGCTTTTGCGCAGCACTTTGGTTCCGCAAAGCGTATCCTTGATCGGCTGCCCCAGCAGCCAGGAAAAGGCGAGACTGAAGAACTTGTTGCCGAGAAAATTGAAAAAACGCATCGCCTCGTCTTCCATGGGGTAGACAAGGCGGACGCCGTTGATGAATTCACCCTTTCCGCTTGCCAGTGCTTCATAAAAACGGGGAAGATCCTCGGGAGGGACGGTCATGTCGGCATCCAGGATCATCAGAATATCACCTTTTGCCCGGGCGAAGCCCAGACGCACGGCATCGCCCTTGCCCTTGCCTGTCTGCCGGTGCAGCTGGCTCTTTCTTTCGGGATGCCTTGCGATTTCCTTTTCAATGACGGCATAGGTGTCATCCTGGGAATGCCCCTCCACAAAGACGATTTCCGTTCCCGCGCCCATTTCCGGCATTCGCCGGAAAATCTCGGCGATGTTTCCTGCTTCGTTTCGCGCAGCGATAATGACGGAAACCAGCGGCGCTTCCGGGACTTGTCGGGGACGGGGGCGTGCCATGATAAAGTTGCACATGGTGAAAAGCCTGAAAGGCCAGATCCTGGCCAGTATTCTGTTGCATACCGCAGCGACGACGGGGAAAGGAAGAGGCCACAGGATTTCATGCCAGGTGCGAACGACCTCCATATCTGCCAGGTTCATGATGTCGGAGACGTCTTCGATGGTCAGCCAGTTTTGGGACATCTGGGGTTTTGCCAGCCCCAGTTTTCCAGCGACAAACAACGGAAGTTCCCAGACCCGGCTGTATGAGTTCAGGATGATATGGGTTCTGTCGTGGCACAGACGCAGAAGCTGGGAGAAAACCGTCTGCACATCCCAGAGGTCGTCGACAAGGTCCGAAAGGATAATGGTATCAAAGGGCCCTTCGATTTCCTGCAGATCGTGGCAGTCCGCCTCGATAAACGTGCAGCCCGGATGCCGTTTCCGGGCGCGCTCAATCATTTCATGCGAGAAATCAACGCCCACGCCGATGGAAGGTTTGAGGGCAGCCAGCAGATCTCCTTTGCCGCATCCCAGTTCCAGGACACGCTGACCGGGTGGAACCCGGAAACGGTAAACCTCTACAAGGCGTTTGTGATAGAATGTGCCCAAACCCTTCCATGAATCCATTTTTCTGGCGATGTCATCCCAGCGATTCTTCCGTGCTTTCCGGTAAGATTCAAAATCCATATTTTCTGAAGCCATTCGCTTATCACCCTGATTCTCGGATCTACCAGTTCATTCCGTTTCGTTTTAAAAAGTTTCTGGCGCGTTCATCGCCCAGTCTCGCCGCCATTTTTAAATTCTGAACTGCCGGTTCCCTGTTGCCGAGCCCGGCATAGGCAACTCCCCGGTTGAAATAGGCGCCCGCGAAATCCGGCTTAATTTCGATCGCCCTGCCGTAATCCTCAATCGCTTGTCTTTGGTTTCCGAGAATGTAATAGGTGGCGCCCCTGTTGTTATAGGCATCGGCATGGTCCCCCTTGATCCGAATCGCCCGGCTGAAATCCTCAATCGCCCGGGCGTAGTCGGAAAGGACGTTGTAGGCGATCCCCCGGTTATAATAAGCTTCCACATAATCCGGTTTATTTGCGATTGCTTTGCCATAATCTTCAATCGCCTTTCTGTGGTTGCCGAGGGCGCTGTAGGCATTTCCACGATTGTTATAGGCCGCTACCGCATCACGGGGTCTGATTTCGATCGCCCTGCTGTTATCCTCAATCGCCTGGTTGTAATTCCCCAGGATGTTATGAAGTTTTCCCCTGTTGTAGTGAATGAGCCAGTTGCCGTCCGTTACCTTCAACGTATGATCAAACAGGGTCAGGCTGTCTTTCCAGTACCCGGCCTGTATCCACGTCACAATGGAAAAACTGAAAATGCATAATATCGATGCCGCTGCAAGTATTTCTTTCCGGTAGTGCACTTTTTTCAAAAGATCGGGAATGCCCCAGGCCGCGATGATGAATAACCCGATCAGAGGAATGTATGTATAGCGGTCCGCCATCGACTGGGAACCGACCTGTACGATCCCGATGACGGGCACGAGCGTTCCCAGATACCAGAACCAGCCCGTTGTCAGATAAGGGAACTTCCTGGCCATCCGGAAAGCCGTTGCGGTGAAGACAATCAGGAGCACTAGGGCCCCCGAAACCTGCCAGAAAACCACATTTCCCGGATGAGGGTAAAAGACGGCAAGATTGACCGGCAGGAACATCTTCCCGATGTATGCAATATAGGAAATCAAAGCATTCCCAATGCGAACAAGCAGTGGCATGGTTTCAGAGGATGAAACAGCCCCCCCCCTTTGCTGGGCAAGGTAGGTGATGATGCTCGACAGGACGGCCAGGATAAACAGCGGAACCTTTTCCAGAAGGAGAGGATAGGCCAGGGACCATTGAAACAACGGCCCGGCGGGCCTGGTTACGATTGGGGTTTGTTTTACCGCCCCCTTTACCGTGTCCTTCTTTTTAGATTTCTTCTGCCCGTCCGGAGCAATCGGCCTTGAAACTTCCGCCTGAATTTTCTGCACCGGTTTTACTTCCGATAAACGCCGCAGCGGCCAGTAATCCAAAAGCAGCAGAACAAAAGGCAGGGTCACCAGCATGGGTTTCGCCATCAGACCCAGGATAAAAAACAAAAGGACAAAAGCGTATCTCTTGAAATTCCGCTGTTCCACATAATAACTGTATGCCCCCAGAGTGAGCATCATGAAGAAGGTGGAAAGAACATCCTTGCGTTCCGCGATCCAGGCAACGGATTCCACGTGCAGCGGATGAATCGCAAACAGAGCCGCCACGAAAGCGCCGGGCCAGAGGGTTCCGGTCATCCTGCGCAGGATCAAAAAAAGAAGGATAGTGTTTAAAATATGCAGGAGAAGATTGACCAGGTGATAACCGGAGGGGTCCAGACCGAAAAGAGAATAGTCCAGCATCCATGAAAACCATGTTAACGGATGCCAGTTGCTGCTCAGCTTTGCCAGTTCCAGAGAAAAGGCCTGTTGAACACTGTTCCAATTCAGACCGGACTGCACATGGACATTTTCAGTCACATACATGTTATCATCGAGGCTGATAAAGCCGGATTCTTTGACGGGGAAGAAGGCGATAAACGTGAAAACCGCCAGGGCGATGCAGATCCATACCGGTTTCAGTTTCTTATCCGGGTTTATTTTCGAGTTTGACATATCTTTTGAAACGGCCATTGATTTTTTGCCCCTCCATCATTTCATCCAAAGCTCGAAAATTTTTCGAAATCGTTTACCACATATTCATCAAGAGTAAAGCAGTATTTCCATCGTTTTCGAAATGAATGTGTGCAATGATCCTCCTGAACTGTACGACGGGGAAAATAAAAGAGCGTTGCTATTTGGCAGGGGAAACGCTATAAGCAAAAAAAATTTTTGCGGACAATCCACGAGGGAGTACGATTCAACAATTTCGGCGTATTTCGCCATGGATGATTATGGAGGATGAAGATGAAATCGAAAATGCATATTGCAGGAAAAATGATCACCGGCATGCTCGCCTGTATCGTGTTTTTTGCGTCCGCCGTCATTGCGGATTCGGCGGATTTCAAAGAGACGGTCATGCCTTTTCCGCCGCCGATTGAAGGATGGACGTCTTACGCGGCATCGATCAAATTCAGCAACGACAAGCAACATATGGCCTATGTCGTCGCAAAAGACAAAAAAATGGCCGTTGTTTATGACGGCAAAATCGGACCTGTTTACGACGCCATTGCAAAGGATACGCCCGTTTTCAGTCCGGACAGCAAGCGAATGGTTTATACGGCATTCAAGAGCGGCAAGTGGCGCGTGGTTGTGGACGGCAGGGAACTGACGCCCTCTGAGGGCATCTCCACACCCGGATTCAGCCCGGATTCCTCCCGCATTCTTTACGTTGGTAAGAACGGGGCAAATCAGTGTCTTGTCATCGATGGCCGCGAGCAGGGTTGTTTTGACGGTTTCGGAAAAGACCTGATGGGGTTCAGTAAAGATTCCAAACGCTGGGTGGCCGTTGTCGTCAAAGAAAAGCAGCAGATTGTGGTGGTGGACGGCCAGGCGGGAGCAGCCTATGAGAAGGTCACTCCTCCCCTGTTCAGTCATGATTCCCGACATATCGCTTATACGGCAAAACGCGGTGAGAAATGGGTGATGGTCACCGATGGCAGGGAAGGCCCGGCCCACGACGGTACCGGCATTTTTATCTTCACCCCCGATTCCAAACATCTGCTTTACGCGTTTAAAAAGGGCGACAAGTGGCGGATGATGACAGACGGCAAGGAAGGTCCGGCTTACGATGGTCTGGGTATTCCGGTTTTCAGCCCCGACGGAAAGCGACTGAGCCAGGCCGCGCTCCGGGGGGAGAAATGGCTGATGATCATTGACGGCAGGGAAGAGGCGTTGTGGGACGAGCTTTTTGTCATGAACTACAGCCCGGATTCCCGGCGTGTTGCCTACAATGCCCGTAAGGGGAAACAGCGTTTCGTGGTGGTGGACGGCCAGGCGTCGAAAGCTTACGATGTTGCATCGCGAGCCGTCTTCAGCCCGGATTCCCGTCGCGTGGCCTTCGCGGCGCAAAGAGGCGACAAATGGTTTGTCGTCCTGGACGGAAAGGAAGAAAAAGCCTACAAAGCCGTTTCCGAGCCTCTTTTCAGCCCTGACGGCAAACACATGGCTTACCTTGCCCAGAAAGAAGGCATCTGGCTCATGGTCGCCGACGGAAAGGAAGGGCCGGCGTACGCAAATGTGGCGAATCCGGCCTGGAGCCCGGATTCCCGTCATCTTGCCTACTGGGGCGAACAATCCGGGCTCTGGCATGTGTGCGTGGATGGACAGCCCGGAAAGAATGCATTCAACTGGTTCCCTCAAAATGCAAGTATCGAGTTTGCCGCCCCGAACCGCTTGCGCGTCCTGGCGATGAAACAGGGAAGTGCAGGGGGAGCGGAATTCAGCAGGTATGAGATCGAAATCCCCCGGTGAAACCGCGGGGGTTTGAAATGAACGAAAATGGTTCATTTCAATGAATCAATAAAATGCAGGCGGGGAACGGTCTGGCGAACCCAAACCGTTTCCCGCTTTTACCATCTGATCCCGTTAAGTTTCAGCAGGTTCCTGGCGCGTTCATCGCCGAGTTTTGCCGCCACCACCAGGTCATTCACGGCCATGTTTTTGTGGCCGGTCTTGATGTATACTACGCTCCTGTTGAAGTAGGCTTCCTTATAACCTGTTCTGGTCTCGATTGCCTTTCCGTAACTGGCGATTGCCTGCTGATAGTTTCCGAGACGGAAGCAGGCGATTCCCATATTGTTGTAGGCATCCGCATGGCTCGGATTGATTTTGACCGCCCTGTCGTAATTCTCAATCGCCTTTCCGTAATCTCCAAGGCCCGCATAGGCGATTCCCATATTGTTATAAGCATCCGCATGACCCGGGTTGATTTTGACCGCCCTGCCGTAATTCTCAATCGCTTTGGCGTAGTCGCCGATACCCATATAAGCAGCGCCCCTGTTATAGTAGGCATCCGCATAGTCCGGTCTGATTTCGATCGCCCTGCCGTAATCTTCAATCGCCTGCCTGTAATTGCCCAGAGCACTGCAGGCGATCCCCCTGCTGTTGTAGGCAGTGACATAACGGGGTTTGATCCGGAGCGCTCTGTCACAATCGTCAAGCGCCTGCCGGTGATTACCGATTTCGTTATTGGCAGCGCATCTGCCGTCATAGGCAAGCCAGTTATTGTCTGTAACCTTCAAGGTGTGGTCAAACAGCGTAAAACCGCTGCGCCAGTGTCCAACCTGTATCCATGTCAGAATGGAAAGGCACAAAAGGCAAAATACGGACGCCGTCCATAGCATTTCTTTTCGGTAGTTGACTTTTTTTAAAAGTTCCGGAATCCCCCATGCGACCATGATGAACAACCCGATGAGAGGAACGTAAGTGTAGCGGTCCGCCATGGCCTGAGCGCCCAGCTGCACAATCCCGATCACGGGCACAAGCGTGCCCACATACCACAACCAGCCTGTTGCCAGATAAGGGGACCTCTTTGCCCGCCAGAGAACGGCCAGGGTGATGCCGATCAGAAGTAATATCGATCCAAAAACCTGCCAGGGAATTACCTTTTCCGGATATGGATAAAAGACAGCAAGATTAACCGGCCAGATCATCTTTCCCATGTAAGCGACATAAGAAATAAAGGCATTCCCGATACGAGCGCCCAGGGGAATGGCTTCCGTAATAAATCCTTCGCTTTGCGCGGCGGCAAACGTCACGATACTCAAAAGGATGGCCACAACAAACAGCGGGATCTTTTCTATAAGGAGAGGATAGATTAACGACCATTTATATTTGGCGCCGGCCGGTATCCCCGGTTCCACCGGCTTCTCGACTTCCGGGATTTCTTTTGCATTCACTTTCTTCCCGGCTTTCTTTTTGGGCTTGCCGAAGACCCCGGGTTTCAAAACTTCCGCCTGTATTTTCTGCACCGGCCCTGCTTCCGATAAACGTCCCAGCGGCCAGTAATCCAAAAGCAGCAGAACGAAAGGCAGAGTCACCAGCATGGGTTTCGCCATCAAACTCAGGATGAAAAACAAAAGGACAAAAGCATATCTCGTGAGATTCCGCTGTTCCACATAATAGCTGTATGCCCCCAGAGTGAGCATCATGAAGAAGGCGGAAAGGACATCCCTGCGCTCCGCAATCCAGGCAACGGACTCCACGTGCAGCGGATGAATCGCAAACAGTGCCGCCACAAAGGCACTGGGCCACAGCGTCCTGGTCATCCGGTGCAAGACAAGAAAAAGAAGGATGGTGTTCAACATATGGAAAAGAAGATTCGTCAGGTGATAGCCGGAGGCATTGACTCCAAAGATTTGAGTGTCCAGCATCAATGACAGCCATGTGAGCGGTACCCACCCGCTTTGCTTTGCTAATTCAAACGAAAAGGCTTTACCTATGCTATTCCAGTTCAATCCGGATTGCACATACGCGTTTTGGGAGGCAAAGAGATTGTCATCAAAATTGACAAAGCCACTGTCCCGGATGGAACTGTAGGCGGCAATCGTGAGAACTGCCAAGGCCAGGCAAATTAAGATTGGCATCCAATTCTTATATTGGGTGATTTCTGAGTTCAACGTTTCCTTTAAAGTTGCCATTTTTCCTTTCATTTAATGATGCAGTATGTTTTCTGAATCAACTGCATGCTCCTTTGGCATTTGCCGCTTCCAATAATTTACAATTCCCCAATTCACATGCCGTTCTTGCATCGCGACAACCGGAGATCTTATCGCCCTGATTGAGATAAATAAGCCCTCTGTTCATGTAGGCAGCCGCGAAGTCCGGTCGAATTTCGATCGCCTTGTTAAAATTTTCAATCGCTTGCCTGAAATTGCCGAGGCGGCTATAGGCGGCCCCCCTGTTAATATAGGCCTGTGCAAAACCCGGCTTCATCTGAATCGCCCTGTCGTAATCATCAATGGCCTTTCTGTAGTCGCCGAGGCCGTTATAAGCATTGCCCCTGTTATTATACGCATCTGCAAAACCCGGCTTCATCTCAATCGCCCTGTTGTAGTCCTCGATCGCCTGCCTGTAATTACCGAGGGCCTTATATGCAATCCCCCTGCAATTATAGGCAGTAGGAAAACCCTGCTTGATTTCGATTGCCCTGCTGCAATCTTCAAGTGACTGCTGAACGTTGCCCATGCTGTGATGGGCAAGCCCCCTATTGACATAGATGAACCAATTATTATCCGTGACTTTCAAGGTGTGATTGAATAAAGTCAGGCTGTCTTTCCAGTACCCGACCTGTATCCAAGTCAGAACGGACAGGCACAAAACGCAAAGGGCGGATGCCGCCACCAAGAATTCCTTTCGGTAATTCACTTTGCTCAAAAGATCGGGAATTCCCCAGGCCAGGATGATGAATAAGCCGATGAGAGGAATATAAGTGTAACGATCCGCCATGGACTGAGAGCCAAGCTGTACAATCCCGATAACCGGCACAAGCGTTCCTGCATACCAAAACCAGCCCGTTGCCAGATAAGGAAACCTCTTGGCCCTCCAGAACACTGCTGCGGTCACGGCAATCAAGAGCAACAAAGCTCCCATAACTTGCCAGAGGATCACTTTCTCCGGATGAGGGTAAAAGATGGCAATATTGGCCGGCCAGATCATCTTTCCAATGTAAGCGACATAAGAAATGAAGGCATTCCCGATACGAGCATCCAGGGGAATTAATTCTGAATGAATAAACCCTACACTTTGCGCAGCGCTGTAGGTCAGGGCACTCAAAAGAATGGACAGGACAAACAGGGGGACCTTTTCCAGAAGGAGAGGATAGATCCCGGACCATTTGTATATGAAATCAGCCGGTATCTCCGGGTCCAACGGCTTTTTGACTTCCGGAATTTCCTTTGCGTCCCCTTTCTTTTTCGATTTCTTCTTTGGCTTGTCCAAAGAAACAGGCTTCAAAACCTCAATCTGAACCTTCTTATCCGGTTTTGATTCCGATAAACGCCCCAGCGGCCAGTAATCCAAAAGCAGCAGAACAAAAGGCAGCGTTACCAGCATGGGCTTTGCCATCAGGCCCAGGATAAAAAACAAAAGGACAAAAGCGTATCTCTTGAAATTCCGCTGTTCCACATAATAGCTGTAAGCCCCCAGGGTGAGCATCATGAAGAAGGTGGAAAGAACGTCCCTGCGCTCCGCAATCCACGCAACAGACTCCACGTGCAGCGGATGAATCGCAAACAGAGCCGCCACAAAGGCACTGGGCCAGAGCGTCCTGGTCATCCGTCGCAAGATCAGAAAAAGAAGAATAGTACTCAATACATGGAAAAGAAGATTCGTCAGGTGATAGCCGGAGGCATTGACTCCAAAGATTTGAGTGTCCAGCATCAATGACAGCCAGGTGAGCGGACACCAGCCGCTTTGCTTCACTAATTCAGACGAAAAGGCCTGTCCTATGCTGTTCCAATTCAAACCGGATTGCACATAAGCGTTTTCATACACGAAGACATCGTCATCCAAATTGATGAAGCCGCTGTCCTTGAGCTGCCAAAAAGCCGTAACCGTGATGACTGCCAGAGCCAGACAGATCCAGACCGGTTGCAGATTTTTATTTTGGGTTATTCCCGACTTTGACGCACCTTGCGATGTTGTCATTTTCCCCTTGTCTTGGTTCAATCGAGATTATGAAAGATTTTCGAAAGTGTTTATAACACATCCATTTCAAGTTCAAATATATTTTGCATAAATTTCCCTTTCTCTTGACGGACATTTGCAATTTTGATAGCAAAGAACACATTAAACAACAGATGTCTGGCAAGGGAATCCAATGATTTTTCCGCGTACACTGTCCGTTGTAGTCCCCGCTTTTAATAGCGAGCAGTCGCTGCCCGTCCTTGTTGACCGTTTGAATTCCGTACTGCACGACTCCTGTCAGACATTCGAGGTAATTATCATTAACGACGGCAGTTCCGACGGAACCTGGAAGACCATCCTATCTTTATCCGAAAGATACCCCTGGGTCCATGGCATAAACCTTATGCGCAACTATGGCCAGCATAACGCTCTGCTATGCGGGATTCGCCAGGCAAAGCATCCGATGATCGTCACCATCGACGACGACTTGCAGAATCCGCCTGAAGAGATCCCCAAGCTGATCGCGAAACTCGAAGAAGGATATGACGTTGTCTATGGCACCCCGAGAGAGCAACAGCATGGCCTCTGGCGTGATCTGGCGTCCACGGTCTCCAAGATAGCACTCCGGAGTTTTATGGGTGCGGAAACCGCCCGGCAGGTCAGCGCTTTCAGGGTATTTCGCACCGAACTGCGCGATGCGTTCAGTCAATATCAGGGTTCCTTCGTTTCCGTTGATGTCCTGCTGACGTGGGGAACGACAAAGTTTTCAGCCGTAGCGGTTCGTCATGAACCCAGAACGCTCGGCCGGTCCAATTACACCTTCTCCCGCTTGCTCATGCATGCTTTCAACATGATGACCGGATTTTCCATCCTGCCGCTGCAAATAGCAAGTTTCCTCGGTTTTGCCTGCACCATTTTCGGCCTTATCATCCTGATCTATGTCCTTTACTCCTTCTTTATCCATGGCAGCGCTGCACCCGGATTCCCGTTTCTTGCATCCATCATCGCCATCTTCTCCGGCGCGCAACTTCTTGCTCTGGGCATCATCGGTGAATACCTGGCCCGCATGCACTTCAATACGCTCGGCAAGCCGACTTGCGTTATACGTGAGCAAATCGATTCAGAACTGAATTTATCAAAAAAAGGGTCTATATCTGATGACAAATAATATTAATTTGGATGCAGTTCGTTCCCATTGGACTCAACAAGCAATAGATCATGGATTATCATCTTCAGCGTCCTGGTCGGATCATTGTGTCATTGAAATGGAGATTCGTGAAATTACTTCTCACTTATCCACGGGAGATAATGTCCTGGATATCGGCTGTGCAAACGGTTTCTCAACGGCTCAATATGCAGCGCAAAAAAAAATAAACATTCTCGGTTTGGACTATATCCCGGAGATGGTAGAGTCGGCCAAGAAACGTTTACAAGCCCTGTCTTCTGCCCTTCCGGGGACAATCGAGTTTGGCATCGGAGATATTACCAAGCTAAATTTGCAGGATGCAATTTATGATAAAGTCATTTGCACAAGGGTTCTTATTAATTTGGGAGATTGGGACAACCAATGTAATGGCTTGAATGAGGCGATCCGAGTTCTAAAACCAGGAGGGCAACTCATTCTATCCGAAGCGACGTTACAAGGTTGGAATCAGATCAATAAATTCCGGCGCGAATGGAAACTGCCGAATATTCCCATTCCAGCATTCAATCTATATCTGGATGAGAATCAGTTAATATCGGAGGCATCAAAGCGCTGTGATCTTATAGATGTCATTAATTTTGCCAGCACATATTATGTGGGCACACGTGTTTTTAAACCTCTTTTGGCAAAAGCTTTAAATATTGATATCGATGTAGCAGACCCCAAAATGGATTTTAATAAATGGTTCTCCAATTTACCGTCATGGGGTGACTTTGGCACGCAAAAACTCTTCATATTTGAAAAAAGAAAATAATCAGCCTTACGAAGCGCTGTCTTCCGGGCAAATGGGTGCTCGATGAGAACGTCTGAATTGCGCCTTCATCAACGACCGGGTTCATGCTGTCTTTCCAACGGGGTACCGGCATGATTTCTCCTGTCCTGCCCATTAGTTCTCCGAATTTGGAGGCACTCCTGTTTAACCTGCATCAGCGAGTGCAGGATACAGCATCTGATCTGCTGCCGTTGTTCAATATTTATGCAGGAGAGGCCCGTTTCGGCGCTGCCGTAATAGCGCCGGATGTAAACCCGTTATCTTCCGGCAGCCGGATTCTGGAAATAGGCGCCGGCATATTATTGCTGAGCTGCCATTTACAGCGGGAAGGATATGACGTGACCGCCGTGGAGCCGGTCGGGATTGGATTTTCCCATTTTGACCGCCTTCGCAGGATTGTCCTGGGTTATGCGGGTGATGGAGGTTTTGCGCCGGCGTTGTATTCGATTCCGGCGGAAAATATGGAATTCATGTCAGAGTTTGATTACGCATTTTCCATCAATGCGATGGAACACGTTAACGATGTCGCCATGGTACTGCGGCGTGTTTATGCAGCCATCAAGCCGGGGAGGTATCATCGGTTTCTTTGCCCGAATTACCTGTTCCCGTATGAGCCGCATTTCAACATGCCGACCCTTTTTTCCAAACCGTTGACGGAGCGTTTCCTTCGAAAATATATCCGTTCATCGCAAAGTGTGGTAGATCCCGAGGGGACGTGGGCATCCCTCAACTGGATCTCTGTTTCTCAGATCCGTCGAATCTGCCGTGAAGAATTGGGGGTGGAGCCCGTGTTCGACCGCTCCGCTTCCTATCGATTCATCCAGCGTGTGCTGCATGACAATGACTTCCAGCGCCGTCGGGGTTCCATGATCACGGGAGCACTCCAGGCACTCGATAAAATGGGCATCACTCGCCTGTTGCTGAAAATACCAGCCGTTTGTCAGCCTGCCATGGATTGTGTTATCGTCCACGCATAGTGAGGAATTATGACAACGAAACGGGAAGTGACACAAAAAATGTTAAGCATGATGAATTAGGGGACAACGGGAATATGGGCCAAACCACGACCGGGCTCAGAGCTGTTTTATCGCATCCATGGATTTATAATGCTTTCCAGAATATGATGGGCGCGCGCAGCGTCCGCCGGAGTTTTTCGGAAACGTACATCCGGAGCTGGCCCGGGTGTCGATTGCTGGATATTGGTTGCGGTACGGCCTCGATTCTGGAGTTTTTACCGGAAGGCATTGATTACCGGGGCTATGACATTGATACGGACTATATTGCGGCCGCACGGGAAAAATTCGGCAAAAGAGGACAGTTTGCCTGTCGGCTGCTGGAAGAGTTCGAAGTGAGAACAATGACGCCATTCGACATCGTAATTTCCATTGGCCTGCTTCATCACCTGGATGATGATGCCGCCAGGAATATTCTTCACCTGGCCGGGATTGCCCTGAATCCGGGCGGGCGATTCGTGTCACTCGATCCCGTTTTTGCGGCGGGTCAGAATCCGCTGGCGCGGTTCATCATCCGCCAAGATCGCGGGCGGAACGTCAGGGACGGGGAAGGTTATAGCGCGCTTGCCCGTCGTGAATTTCATCTTGTGACAGGTGCGGTGCATCACAGGACCTGGATGCCCTATACCCATTGGATTATGGAGTGTACTCGCGAATGATTCCTTTCAATAAACCATTCATTGTCGGCAAGGAGCTTTTCTACATTGCCCAGGCGGTCATAGAAAATCATCAAACCGCCGGCAACGGCCCTTTCACGAAGAAGTGTCAGGCCTGGCTTGAGGAACATCTCGGCTGCCGTAAAGCCCTGCTGACCCATTCCTGTACGGCGGCGCTCGAGATGGCGGCAATCCTGGCAGATATCCGGCCCGGTGACGAGATCATCATGCCATCGTTTACGTTTGTATCCACGGCCAATGCCTTTGTCCTGAGAGGCGGGATACCTGTCTTTCTGGATATTCGCTCTGACAACCTGAATCTGGATGAATCCCTCATTGAAGCGGCCGTCACAGAGAAAACACGGGCCATTGTCCCTGTTCATTATGCCGGCCTGGGCTGCCACATGGAACAAATCATGGCAGTTGCCGCAAAACACAATCTCCAGGTTATCGAGGATGCTGCGCAGGGGCTTTTATCCTCTTACCAGAACCGTTGCCTTGGCACCATCGGCCATCTGGGGTGTCTGAGTTTTCATGAGACGAAAAACATCATCAGCGGGGAAGGTGGAGCCCTTTTGATCAACGATCCGAAACTCATCGAACGGGCGGAGATCATCTGGGAGAAGGGAACAAACCGCAGCCAGTTTTTCCGGGGGCAGGTGGACAAATATACATGGGTGGATATTGGCTCCTCTTTTCTGCCCGGCGAACTGATCGGAGCGTTTCTTTATGCCCAGCTGGAAGAAGCGGAAAGGATCATTTCCAGACGACGAGCCATTGCCCAGCGCTATGTGGAGCGGTTGAAACCGCTGGAGATGAAGGGGCGAATACAACTTCCCTACATCAATCATCCCAGTGAGAGCAACGGACACATTTTCTATATTCTAACCGAAAGTGTTGTAGAACGTGATCAGCTGATCAACCATCTGAAGAAGAAAGACATCCTTGCGGTATTCCATTATGTGCCGCTGCACTCCTCCCCGGCGGGTGTAAAGTATGGACGCGCACACGGGGATATGACCGTCACGAATAACATCAGTGACCGGCTGCTGCGCCTGCCTCTTTACTATGAAATGACGGATCGGGAAGTCGATATTGTGGCTGATGCGTTATCCTGCTTCTATGACGGACGGTAAGGAACATTAGGATTTCATCAAAAGCTCCCCGTGCCTGCATGGATGTCCGCTCCGCAAACCGTTTTGTCTGGTGACCTTGCGGGGAACGGACTCGCCCGCTCCCCGCGTTTTCTGCAACATAACAATTGATGAAGAAGGCAACCCGATGCGCTGCGCTGCAATATGAACAGGCACTTCGGCTGAAATAAATCACCGGCTGGACCGCTCACCTGATTTTGTAAAGGGTATTATCCCTGCCGTAGGTGATAATCAACGGCGTTTGGCGGTAACCTGCTTCTCCGGGCAGGTTGGTCATGGCCTTTTTCACATATTCACCAAGGCTCACAACCGTTACTTTTCCCTCCTTGCCCCGGGGCACTTCTTTTCTGTTGTCAAGCCCTTCCAGCAGCACATGCGTGAACAGACCATTACTGCCGTATCCGTCCAGGGCGGCCCGCTGGTCGCCGGCGGACGCGTAAATATTCAGTCCCATCTTCCTGGCCAGAAAGGACATTCGGGCATTGTAAAGACCGCTGACCATCGCGTCCATGGCCCCGGCATGGCAGGTGTCAAAAATGAAGAGCTGGCTTGTCGATTTTATTTTCCCGGACATCTCCTCGATTTCGCTGGAGCTGATCATGCTGTCCATGTTTATTTGTCCGTTGAAATCGTGCGTGAGCATATAATACTGGTCCTGGCTGAGAACGCCGTAACCGCCGGCAAAAAGAATAAAGCTGTCCTGCGGCTTTATGGTTTTCGCCAGGCTGTCGATTGCCCGGATCACGTTTGCCTTGGAGGCTTTTTCATCCGTGAGCGTTTCACAATGAATGTTCTGGGCCTTGAATAATGATGCGGCCTTGATCCTGAGCTTGTCAACAATGTCCCTGGCATCTTTTACGGCGTACTTCAGCTTGAGCGAACGGTCCTGATACCGGTCTATGCCGACAGACAGGATATAAAGCTGCGGATCATCGGCAGGCGTTTTGGATTTGAACCGGACGGTTTTCATGTCGCCCTGAATCGAGTTATTGTTGTTGAAAGCAGTGACGCTTACTTCGTTGACGCCGTTGATCGCATCGATTTCCAGACAATTTTCCGGTGCTTTCGCTCTGGGTTTATTGACCGGCGGCGTGTTCGGGGTTTTGTCTTTCTTGAAGATACCCTTTACGCGGGCAAAAATGCCCTGGCTGCCGGAATCGGCCGGTTTTGTTTTACCGGGGGATGCCGGGTCAATCTCCCTTTCATACGCGCCGGACCGGACCAGTTTTCCGTTATGGAACAGCCGGACTTCTCCGATGCCGCCGCCGGCATCCTCAATTTTGTAACAGACTTTTGCCCGCGAAGGACTGCTTCCGGACGACTTCTTTATCGATCGGATGACGGGAGGCGGGTACTTTCGGGCGTCTTTCATGGTCAGAGAAACCAGTTTCCGGATATCCTGTCCGTTCAATTTAGCGGCCACAATGTCCGGCCTGTAAAATACGTTATAGAACTGGTCGATCGTATATCCGTTTTCTTCGTATTTTACCTTCAAATACTGCGCGCCTTTCCCGGAAGCGTTGTAGTAACCTTCACCAGTTGTGACCAGCCATTCACCGTCTTCAAAGCCCAGAAACAGCGCGACTTCCCTGCCCGTGACCATATCCCATATCCTGACTGCTCCATCGGAAGCCGCTGAAATGATCTGTTTTCCATTGGGCAGAAAGGCGGCGTAGCTGACTCCGTGCGTGGTTACGGGGTCCCCGGTGATTGAGCCGAAGCGCCGGATTTCCTGCCGGGAGGACGCATCCCACATTTTCAGCAATCCGTCTCCGCCGCCGGTGAGGAAATATTTCCCGTCGGGTGAATAAGCCACGAACAGCACTCCTTTTTGCATGGCTCCTTCCGCCGTGTGCGCCTCTATTTTCTTTAATTGATTCATGGAAGGAATTTCCCAGATCCTGACGGTATTATCCAGGCCTCCCGTAAGGGCGTACTGCCCGTCGGGCGAGAAGGCGATGGACAGGACGGCGCCTTGCATATAACCCTCGCTTGCCGTAACTTTCAGAAACGGATCGTCCGTTACGGCTTTTTTCAAGGATTTCAGAAAACCGCGGCTTGCAGGAACTTTCTTCAGGGACTCACCAGTCACGGCATCCAGAATGATCATGTCCCCATTGAAATTCGCTCGATTTCCCAGCAAGGCATATTTGCCGTCGGGAGACAGCGCCAGCGTGGTGGGAAAATCAAAATCCGAGAAAGTCATCTTAAATCTGGCTATGTTCTTCCAGGTTGCCGTATCCCATATCGAAAGGGTGTAGCGGGTCGCTCCTAATAAATTGGTTCCTTCCGCAAGGGTCGCAATTTTTCCTCCGTCCGGTGTAAAACTGGAAACGCAGATGGTTTTGGTTTCATCAAGTTTCCTGATTTCCCTGCCTTTTGATAAGTCCCAGAGTGTAAGACTGTTACCCGTAGAAAGGGCATATTGATTATCGGGTGTGATTGCTGCCCATGTATCTTTCAACGGATTTTTTTGCACATTCAATTTGCCGGCCTGTTCTCCTCTGGAAATACTCCATAACCTGAAAACATTTCCGCTCTGTCCTCCCGTCAGGAAATATTGTCCATCAGGAGATAGATTGCCACGCTCCAGCAACGGAACGGGAACGGGTTTAACCTGCTCCATTTCCATGCCGTTTGTATTCAGGCGGATATCCTGCGTTCCGATGTGGCACGAAAGTAGAAACAAAACAGAAAATAATCCCGTGAGCTTTGTAAGTTGTGTAAGACGTTTCATCATGACCTCCGGAATAACAATTTATAAATAGACCCTCGAACAAATGATCAGAATATCTCTTCATGGAACGGTTTGCTCTGGATGGCTCTTTCAAACTTCATGTTTCCCCGGGAGCCGCCACCGTTGTTTTGCCTTTTTTTCAAACCAGATTCATAAGCTATCCGCGTACCTTACCACATGTTAAGTTGGAATTCGGAGATTTTTTAACGGATTCCGGCGGACGG
Source organism: Smithellaceae bacterium (assembly GCA_963682015.1). Classification (GTDB taxonomy): domain Bacteria; phylum Desulfobacterota; class Syntrophia; order Syntrophales; family Smithellaceae; genus UBA8904. Next base: position 2,983,121 of record OY820932.1, read on the forward strand.
ACGGATGATGCGGCGCCTTCATAAACAGTGCAAAGACAACGGCTGAAAAAAAGTGCCGGTTGTGGACTTTCTCGCGAGTCCCGAAATGACTTCCATGAAAGGTATGGGACAAAGAAAGCTGGCTAACGCTCAACGCGACCTGACTCCGGTGACACTGCCACCCCAAATGCTTGGATTGATATTGCTGATATTGTATGTCCATGTTTCGGAATTGGCCGGCAGATTCAGGCCAAAGTTTTCGGCCGTGTTGCTCATCGGCTGGGAAGAGAGCATTGCCGGATTGTCGCCCGTTTTATTAAACGCTGCTGTTATCGGTATTGCCGCTCTTGTTACCGGGGCATTCGTCCGGGCCAGTTCCTTATCGTCAACCCTGTTCATTTCTGCAACGGCCGTGGAAACAAGGATCGAACCAAACAGGATTGCGGTGCAAAGAATCGATAGACCGCTGTATCTTTTCATGATGGCTTCCTTTCATCGCCGCATCCGGCATGCTCACCGTGATGCCTGCGGAATGCCGTTGTCCCGTACCAGATTACTTTACCTTTCCGATAACGAAGATCATCCTGCCCTACGGTATTGTGGCGCTGGACCAGTTAAACGTATAGCCCATCTTGCTTCCACTGCGTTCCAAAGACATGTAAAAACCTCCTCCGCTGGAAGTGATGGACGTTGTCCCGAGGTTTGCCCGGCTGTATGTGGTGGCACCGCCGTCCAGAGTGCCGCTGAAACTGTTGAAGCTGCCGCTGACGGTTCCCGTAAGATTGGCTGTCCCGATGCGAAAGTAATCCAGTTGGAGATTGCCGCCGGATGTGGAAAACTTTGCTTCGATGAAAAGTCCCCGGGCGACCAGGTCACTTCCGGAACTTCCCAGGGAAACATTTGTCCAGTCATTGTCCCAGCCGGAGCTGTAATAACCCATTTTGATCGAAGAAACTTCCGTCCAGGTGCGCGCGCTGGTGTTGTTGAAATCAACCCGGGCGGTGTCGCCAATGAACGAGAATGTTGTAAAGCCATAGGCGTAAACCGCCGCCATCTCATTGTCTGAAAGCTCATGCATGCCCGCTGCGCTGAGGGATGGCGGCAGAATGTACACCCATGCCAGGAGGAAAAAAATTGAAAGGAAAATGCTGATCTTTTGTGAAGTCGCCTTTTGCATTTCGAAGCCTCCGCGATGTTTGGAAAATTTCCTTTATTGCCGCACAAGTATCGAAAAAAGGCAGGCAAGTAAATACTACCAAAGGTGTATTTAATGGCCATTCACGGATGGATCGCCAAAATACTTCTTTAGCATTATTTAAAAAACAAAGGAGCCCTGCCGGAATGGACGTGGCAGGGCTCCTGGAGATTTACATCGCCGGATAAGCACTTTCGAAATGCGAAGTGTTCGTGACCCGCGGATACCTGATGGGTGCGGGTGTAATGTTTTCCGATTCCTGCTGGTAGCGGGTGTAAAGAAGGGCGGCCTCGACGCGATTGCGGATATCCGTTTTCTCGAAAATATTGCGGATATGCGTCTTGACGGTCTTGGTGCTCAGGAAAAGTTTCTGGGCGATTTCTTCATTGGTCATGCTTTCACTGATCAGGGACAGAATTTCCATTTCCCGGCGGGAGATGCGTTTTATTTTATCCAGCTGATTTGAATTGGGGGATTTGAGGATAGGCTTGTCCTGACATTCCCGGACGAGCACATCGCAGACCCGGCCGATCATTTCGGCGGAGAGCCAGACTTCGCCGCGGGCGACAACGCGGATACATTTGACGACAACATCAGCGGCCAGCTGTTCTCTGAGCAAAAAGCCGCGCACTCTTCCTTTCATCATGGCGATGACGTTTTGTTCGTGAAAGCGCTCGCCGATGATGATGGTTCGCGTGAAAGCGAATTTCTTCATGTATTCGGCAACCATTGGCATACAGCGGGCAGCTGCTTCACGAAGAAGATCCAGATCCACAATAGCAATATCCGGCTTGACCTTGAACATTTTATTCATGAAGGACAGCCCTTTGTTTGAGTCGTGGACAACATTTTGAATAACGATGGACCCATTGACGATAAAATCTTTTTCTCCGCGCAGGCAATCGAGCAGTTGTGCTTCGGATGCCCTGTTCGTACAACCCATAGCTACCTTGATCATCTGTCCCCCCTCCATTTTGTTCCAGTTGATCATCTCTGTAAGCATGATTGATTAGTATGATACGGTATAGTACCTATCCATAGTCACGTATGGTTGTCAAGGTGTTTTTCAAATATTTTTTACAGTACTGTATCGTATTATAGTTATGTTTGGCGTCCATAGGATACGTCACCTTTTTTATGAATAAGAGGTTTGAGATATACTTCTTAAGTATTAATATTACTTAATTTTATTATTTAACAGGAACGATATGCACGGGTTTCGGAAAACGGTCTTAAACTTTTTCTTTACTTGTAATTTTTTTCTGATAAATAGAATTATCTTAAAAATTCTTATGGCTGAAAAATAAGGTAGTCCGGTGAAGCAATATCCGCAACATATGAAGATGTCCGAGTTGAGTGCCCGCACGAAATTATCGGTGGATACGATCCGTAATTATGCTCGAAATGGTCTTCTGCCTGAATCGATCAAAACAGGAAAAACCATGGCCTATTACACGGTAGAGCACATTGACCGGATCAAGTGGATTCAGGCCTTGCAGAAAAAGGGATTTTCTCTTGATGCAATAAAAGACAGAGTCCGGCAAATAAGCAATGGTGTCCCGTCTCATTTTAAACCCGATGCGCTTCGTACCAGCAAGCGCGCCGCCATCATTAAAGTTGCCGTTGATCTCTTTCAGGACAAGGGTTATGAAACCGCTAATATTGATGACATCGTTGCCCGCGCAGGCATTGGGAAGAATACTTTCTACCAGTATTTCAGGAATCTGGAGGAACTGTTCTTTGAATGCGCACGGCATGTATTTTTCGACACAACAAGAAATTATACAGCCATCCGTGATGTGGATGACGGGCGGACACGTCTGTGGCACCGCGGAAAGACTTTCCTGCATACTCATCGTCATATCATCGATATGCTCAATCTTGCTCGGGGCGCCTTTTTGAAAGAAAGCAACCGTCTGGGAAAGAAGCTCGTAGAAGACGCCATGCAGGATATCGTTCGAACCGTTGAGGCGGATATTGTCCTTGCGGCTGAAAAAGAAAAAATCGAGTTCAAAGATCTTCATCTGCTGTCTTACCTGCTCATGGGCGCAACGGAATACTGTCATTACTATTTGCAGATTAACCGTCCATCCGACATCGATCAGATTTACATGAAAAGCTGGGATATGATTTTTAATGTCAACGGTCATTACCTGGGGCCGGACGTTGAGGAATTAATGAACTACCCGGCGGCCATCGCGGCATGCAGCAAAGAACTTCTTTTCAGTGAGCTTGATGAACAGGATCAGATGACCATATCCGAGCTTTCCGAGAAATCCGGCGTCCCGGTTTCAACCATACGGTTCTATATTCTGCAGTCGCTTCTTCCGGCGTTCATCAAGACCGGAAAGACCCGTGCTTACTATTCCAGTATTCATCGGGAGGCCCTGGAGGCGATCCGGCGCAAGCAGGTTGATGAAAAAAAACCGTTGAACGTGATCCGGCAAGAGATCGAGAAAGAATTTTCCCTGCCGGAAAACGCAGTGATGCCGGCTGACCTGTCCCCGGATAAACGCGACACGATCCTCTCGGTTTCCGCTGAGCTGTTCATGAAAAAAGGATATATTGAAACCAGCACCTCCGATATTGCTCGTTATGCGAAGATCAGCAAAGAAACGCTTTATAAGCATTTCCGGAATAAGGAAGATATCTTCATGGCCTGTCCGGACCGGATATTTCGCGACATGTATAAACATGTTCTCAGCGAGATCAGGGAAGAAAAAGACGCGGCGCTCAGGCTGATTAAGCGGGGGAAGGCTTTCTTCTCCATTTATCCTCAATGGATATCCCTGATGAATTTGATCAGAGGTCTGTCTGTGGGCAGCAACGCTTCATACAGGGAAAAGTTTTATCAGGTCATGAAGCTGATCGTAAAACCATCCATCCAGGAGATCGAAATCCTGCAGCAGGAAGGACGACTGCGCAAGGATATTCCCGGCGACCTGATGGGTTTCCTCCTGATGGGCATGACCGAATACGGCGCGTGGCTCATTCATCACGAAAATTATTCTGAAGTTACCGTTATGGAAAGCCTGACTTCCATCACCTATGAAGGCGTCATCATCGGCTCATCCTGAAGAATCATTTTTTGAACGATTTGTTTAAAAGAGATAGGTCATATTGAGAGACAGGATATAGGTGGTCATTTTTTCTTCATATTCCAGGCCTGCAAATGGATTGTAGATAACATCTGTAAAGTTTATGGAGTTGAAATTTTTACTGGTATTATAGCTGACCTTGTAGTCGGATGTCATATAAGTGAATCCAAGATCAACCTTGTTGGGCTGGAGCAGCTGCGTGGTCAGGCCGAAAAGTCCCTTGAAATTCCTTTTGTGTGCAGGAAGTTCGAGGCCCAGTCCAACGGAATAAAGTTTCATGTTTCCCATGGGAATCGGACCAAAATAGGATTCCGAAATGGAAGTCGGCCGGTGCTCATAGCCAAAGCGCAGAAATAATGGGTCAATAGGTTGGAGTTCCAGGCCGAAGCTCAAATGCCAGGTGTCGCTGAATTCGTTTTTCATGGACAGCGTACTGGACGTGCCCTGATACCCCATGAGCCTGGCGAGGCGCAGAAGTTCAATGGGCCGGTCAAAAACGATATCCATGGACTTCCAGGCTGACCACTGAATCCAGTGGGCATCCGTCATGAATTTGATGCGCCGGTGGGGCTGAAACTTAAAGCCCAGCTGAGCGCGTGCGGGAAAAATTACCTTGATCGACATGTTTCCCGTAATCAGAGACGGACATTTTATCGGCAGATCCAGCAGGGTGGCCAGAATGATCGTCGTTGGCGAAGAACCAAGCCAGTTGACGGTGTTTTGCATGTTCTGGTTGTAATCGAGCGTATATTTTCCTTTCATGTCGGCGGAGGATGCGCTCTGATAAACGGCACCAAATGAGAACCAGCTTACAGGTTCCCAGAGCAGACCGAGGTTGAAGGATGTGGTCAGGTTGTCTTCGGCAAAAAATTTCAGATTGCCCATGGATTCGTAAGGGTTGATGCCGCCCCCGAACCAGGGTGCGGGAAACGTCAGTTCCGAGATAATGGGAATCTCCAAGCCTATCGTAGCCTGCCCAAGGGCGCCGGTGAGAGCTACCAGATCGTTCGGGGCGCGCATTTGCGTATCGAAGGCCATGGAGGCCTGTCCAATCCCCACGGACGCGCCGAGGGAAAGGCTTTTAGATACGCGGTAGGAGATTGTAGGGGCAGTCACCATCCGCAGGAGAGACATCTTTCTGCCGAGGAAGCGGTAAGGATCGTTGGGATCGGTATGTTCCATACCGGCCCCGAAAGGCACATAAAGAGCGACGCCGAAAGTAAAAGGTGAATTCTTTCCATGATAGGCGATCCCCATGCTCGGCGCGGCCAGCATCGGAAGGCCGCCCAGGAAGGGAAGCTCTACGTAAGGTTTTGTTGAACTGTCCTTGCCCGCCAGGGGATCAATACCGTTATTGAACCAGCCGCCGAAAGGCGCCCATGGTTTTCCGGTTGCCGGGTCTATCGCCTGGGTGAAAGTTCCCTTGGCGTTGAGGACGGGAATATAGGAAATGCCCATGGACATTTCCAGCCCTCGAACGCGATCCAGCCCGGCCGGATTATAATGCGCGGAGAGAACCCCCTGGGGGTCCGCTGTCACGGTGTTGCCCAGCGAATTTGCCCGTGTTTCAATGGCCATCTGCTCAAAAAGGGCCGCAGCCCCGTTGCGGGGCAGGCACAGCAGGATCCAGAGAAAAATGATCAACCCAAGTCGTTTTCTTTTCATCAGCAACCCGATCATCAACATCTTGCTTAGAAGGTGAATGGCAGGCGGAACATAAAGTAAAAGTCCGGATCATCCTTCGTCAACCCAATACCCACGGAGAACGACAGTGTCGTTTGAGGCCTGATCCGCAGACCTGAACCGATAATGACGGAGGCCGTGCTGTAGGCCGGTGATTTCATGACATAATCGTTTGAGAAAAGGTATTTCGTGCCCATGTTGTATCCATACTGGAACTGTGCGCTCATGGATAGCGCGTAGGATATTGCATAGGCTATACCGACGGCGGCATTGTAGCTGAGGCCCGGCTCAACTTCCGAGAGGATTAAGCCGCCCATGTACTGATCGAGATCCGTCCGTTTGAGGCGGTAGATTGTACTGATTCCACCAAAGATCATGGCCGGGTCAATGGATTTACTCATGTTCACGCCCAGATTAACGGCGTAAAAGCCGCCGCCTGTCGGCAGGTCCGTGTCGCGGTTGATCTTGTAAGGACTCCGCCCCGTGGGAAGCGTGATGCCCAGAGTGAAGGTTGTGGTAGGCCAGGCGCCGCTGCTTTTAAACGGCTGGAAATCCAGTCCCAGGGTGGTATCACCCATATCGCTGTTTTCCTTTGCCGAGCTGCTTCCCGTCTTATCGTAGACATAGACGTAGGGGATGCTCGTATTGACGGTAAGATTGTTGAGCAACCCGTACTGAATACTGATTGTATTACGAACCGTATGATTGGAGCGGGGTTCGACGACCGACGCGGAGATAATCGTGCTGGAGGAGATATATTCATAGCGCAGATTGTACTCCACTTCGAACTTTCCCTTCGACATCAGGGTATACTCCCGCCCTACCGCCGACAGAACGGCTTTGTCCGCTGCGGCCTTTTCTTCATCGGTAATGACAAGTTTTTCCCGGGTTCGCCCCTGCTCCTTGAGGATATCCACCTGTTTCTGGAGCTCATCTATTTTTTTCTGAATATCTTTTTGCCCGTCCGCCGGCTGTTGATCCGTGGAAGCTGCCTGCGCGTTGGTCCGGGTCTGTGTTTGGGCCGAAGCCGGTGCGATCACCAGCAAAGAGATGATCAAAAGGGTCATCAGGATTAAACTTCTTTTCACGAAATCAGTCTCCTTTGCATGCAAGTTTCAATCATTGGCAATTGCCCCGCCGCCGCCGGACGCAATGGATTTATCCGGCAGAACGCTGTGGACAAAAAGAGATGGATCTTTCTGCCGTCAGGGCCGTTCCTACCGCACTACTGGTACACCCGCGGCGCGATCGATGCGCAACTGTTCCATCATGATCGAAGAAGGCGGCCGAAAAGTGTCGAGAGCGCGACGCGTTGCGTCCAGGTCGATGAATCGCAGGTCTTCTTCCTTGAGCGTGAGGGCGCTGTGGACAATTTCGCCGTCGGTTACGATAAAGGCGATGCTGCGCTTCCACATCTCCCGGAATTGCGCTACGGTAAAGCTGGTATTTCCCAGGTAAGGATCCGCCAGAAAAACATGATCCTGGACGATTCCACGAAAGACACAGAAATGCTGATAGCCGAAGATTTCCACCGGAACGATACAGGGTTTGCCCAGGGTTCTGAGATCATCGATCTGTGCATTGTAACCAGCGCCTTTATAACCCAGCTTTTCCACGAAACGCTTCATGTCCAGAAGCGAAAAAGCCCTCAACCGCTCGATCTGCTGGCGGTCTCCGTGCTGGACGAGGCCCTCGATGACCTGCCTTTCCGTAAAATTTTCCCCGAGGTAATAATTGAGCAGGGTAGCCAGGGCGGCGGAACCGCAGGAATAATCGTATTGCTGTTTAACGAGATGCGCATCACTGTAATTGACGCGAGGTTTCATGGCCTGATGAAGAGTAACGGGGGTGGCCTGAGTGCCCGCAGCAACTCGCACTTCGTTTTGAGGGAAGTTCTGTATGGGATAAAACGGATTCAGAAGACCAAGGACAATAAGAACACTGATTAATACTATCAAATGGACTCCTTCATTCACCTGTTGCCGTTTTTCGGCAGCATACACTTCCCTTTATAAAAAGAACTTACGCAATTTTAAATCTTGGCTCATAGAATCAGAATTAAAATTGCCGTCACTCGTATCGAAAAACGGCGGGCAAGTAAATACTACAAAAGGAGTATTTTCCGCTTTTTGGCGGATGCGCCGAAGAAATTTAAGTATGAGTTTCGGGGATGAATGCAGTTTCCTCGAGAAGGATTCTGCATACTTTCATGATAATATTACGGTGTAAACTCCATTACCGAATCGCCGCTTCCGGAAGGGTCATACCCGCCCAGTGCTCTGACTCTGTCGCGGAAGCTCTGCGAACGGATCGTAGAGAGAACGGCCTGAATCTTCGGATCCCGCAGAAAGTCGGTGGGGATCACCAGGTCGTATTGTTCACGGTCCATGGGAATGAAGTCCAGATCCAGGGCTCTGGCAGCGGCAAAGATGGCCATGCCGCAATCGGCGGCGCCGCTCAGGACATCCACGGCCACGGACATGTGGGTGAACTCTTCATGATCGTATCCTTTGATGGATTCGGTCTTAATGCCCGAACGGGCCAGATTGTAATCAAGAAGGATGCGGGTGCCCGAACCCGCCTGCCGGTTGACAAAGGTGATATCGTTGCGGGTCAGGTCCATGATTCCCCGGATTCCCTTCGGGTTGTTTTTTTGAATGATCAGCCCCTGATCCCGGAGTGCGAGGTAAAAGAGGCTCACCCGCATGCCTTTCAGGTATCGCCGGATGTATGAAATATTGTACTGGCCGGTTTGAGGGTCCAGAAGATGGCAGCCGGCAATATGGCAGATTCCTTTCCGGACGGCGATGAGTCCTCCCAGACTGCCCACATTACCCGATGAAATCCTGATCTTCATTTCCGGGGCGCGCCGGATTTCATCGGCCAGGATGTCGATGGTGTTGTCGTGGCTGCCGATCATGACCACGGTGTTGTTCAACTCTTCTGCATCAACCAGAAGTTCGGCCTGAATTTCTTCATCCTGGCTGATGCCTTCGGACATGGGCGGGATGCGGAGAATTCCTTCCGCCCGGGTCAGCGTGGTGATCGATCCCGCCGACCGGGGAAGCGGCGTGGCGATGAAACGCTCTCCGACTTTGCCGATGTTGACGCGGAGGAATTCCTCCGTTCCCAGTTTGGACGGAATATCCCGCGAGGGACGGACGGAGATGGATGGAGGCTTCGGGAGCGTCAATCCCTGGAGGCTCAAAAGGAGAGGTCTGGCAAACTGTTCGAAAGAGAGAATCGCGGAAACGGGATAACCCGGAATTCCGATGACCGGCTTTTCGTTGATCATGCCCAGGATGGTCGGCTTTCCGGGCATCATCGCGACGCCATGCGCCAGGACTTCTCCGATCCGGGATAAAACACCGGCCGTGTAGTCTTTGGAGCCGGCCGATGAACCGGCATTGATCAGAATCAGGTCGGCATCGGTATTTGCCGCTTTTAAAAGGATATTCCGGATGGATTCTTCATCGTCGGGAGTGATGTCAAAAACCTGCGGTTCACCATGTGCCTCGCGGACAAGCCCCGAAAGTGTTACGGAGTTTGAATCGATGATTTGATTTTTTTTCAGGAAAGTAAAATCGGCAACCTTTCCGTGACTGATAATTTCCGTTCCGGTCGGAATGATGGCTACTTTCGGTTTTCTCCGGACTGTGACTGAAAAAACGCCGGCGGCGACCAGCGCCCCCAGGTCGTAGGCACGAATCACGTAGTTTTGCGGGAACAGAAGCTGCGTGGCGATGATGTCTTCTCCGACTTTCCGTATATTCTGCCAGGGGTAGGCGGGCGACCGGATCTCGATGCGGGACTCATCGAGCTCATGGAGTTTTTCCACCATGATAACCGCGTTACGTCCATCCGGCAGGGCCTGGCCGGTATTGATCCATATGGCCTGGTAGCCCGTTTTCAGAATTTTCGGGGTCATTTCCGAGGCTCCGAATGTGTCTTCCGCACGCACGGCAATGCCGTCCATGGCGGCTGAGTGATAGGTGGGGGTGGAGAGACCCGCGTAAACGGGTTGAGCGGTGACACGTCCCAGGGCATCTTCCGTTTTTACGGATTCGGAAGGAGTTTTTCTTTGCCTGCATGCGCTCATGAAGATTTCCCGGGCTTCGGCAAGCCCCTTCATGGCCAGATAAACGTTTCTTTTCATCGCGGTGCCTCGCTTTTATAAGGCTGAAAGAGCATCACCCTTACGGTCTGCCCCTGATAAAGCCCTTCCGTATTCCGATCAATCTTCACCAGACCGTCAGCCTCCACCAGTGTGGAGATCAGACCGGACTTGCCGAAAACCGGTTCCGCGATAAGCCGGCCGTCTTTTAGGTTGAGCTTCACCCGGATGTAATCGTCTCGCCCGCTGGCCGATTCGACGTTGCGCGCAAGCTCCGCTTCCGTGTAAAAATGACGGTCCCGTAATGCGCCGGCTTCTCCGGACAGTCTGGCCAGAAAGGGGTCCAGAAAAATTTCCGCAACCACCATGGCCGAGGCGACATGACCCGGCAGACCGAAGAGCGCCTTGTCACCGATTCTGGCGATGATGGTGGGTTTGCCCGGGCTGATCGCAATGCCGTGAACCAGCAGTTGCGTGTTCGGAAAAGATTCTAAAACTTTCAGGGTCATGTCCCTGGCTCCGACCGAGCTTCCGCCGGATATCCAGACCGTGTCACAGGTATCCAAAGCCCGGGCGATCATCCCTTTCATCTGTTCAAAGTCGTCCTTGCACAATCCCAGGTTGACCGGAATGGCTCCGGCCTGGCAGCAAAAAGCGCTCAGGGTATAACTGTTGATGTCCCGCACCTGCCCGGGCAGAGGGGTTTGATCGATGGGGATGACTTCATCTCCGGTTGATAAGATGGCAACCCTCGGTTTTTTATGAACGCCGATTTGCCCGATGCCCAGGCCGGCCAGAATACCGATATCCTGTGGACGAAGAACAATTCCCCGGGCAAAGAGAATGGATCCTTTTTTAAAATCATCGCCTTTGCTGATGATATTTTCCAGGGGCGACACCGGGCGGCTGACTTCGATGGTCCTTTCGTCCACAGTGTGACAGTATTCGATCATGACCACGGCATTCGCGCCTTCGGGAATCATGCCCCCGGTTGATATCCGGACGGCTTTTCCCGGTGTAACGGTGTCCGTGGGCATGCGGCCCATGACGACTTCTCCCGATACTTCGAGAAAAGCCGGCAGGCTGTCCGAGGCGCCAAAGGTGTCTTGAGCGCGCAGCGCGTAACCATCCATGGAGGACCTGGCAAAATTCGGCAGGTCCTCACCGGAAACGATCTCGCCGGCCGTCATGCGGTTCAGAGCGTCGCCCAGAAGAATGGTTTCCGTGCCCGCCGGACTGAAATCATCCAGGATATCCAGAACCTCTTCCGGTGTCTTGACTTTAAAAAACATGGATCGTCACCCGCATGGAATTTTTTTTCCGGAATACTGTAAGCAGGTTGCCCGCATCCAGGGGTCTTGCTGTAATGACATTTATCTTTCCCTCCAGGGAATCTCCTCAATGTTTCTAGCAAATTCGCTGCAAAATGTGAACATAAAACAGTTCCGCAACTCATCGCCTCACCCGGTTCATCGTGTGCAAAAAATTTCTACCTCAAAACAGCATGCATCCCGGAAGTCATGATATTGCATTATGCAGTTATTTTTTAATAATTTGACATGCAGGACGCGTAATTTTATACTTCCCATGTATCGAAATGGTATTTTGTTAAGAGAAGGTGAGCATGCGCGTTTATATTAGTTTTGATGACACGGATGTTTTAGATGCGGATGTCGGTACGGGAAAACTGGCCCGGCGCTTTGAAAAGCGGGTTCCCGATGAATGTTCCGTATGGGGTGTTGTCCGCCAGCAGCTTCTGGTGGATGCGGCCATTCCCTATACCTCTCACAACAGCTCCGCCTGTGTTGTCGTGGACTGTCCGGACGTTTCTTATGTCGAATCGTTGAAAAACGCGGCGATTGCGCACATCGAAGCGATGTCTCTTCACGGCAGCGATCCCGGTCTTTGTCTGGTCTGCGAGGGAGATCCTGCACTGTCTGCTCTGGAATCCTTCGGAATTTTGTGCACGGCCAGGATTGTTACCCAGCGCGAAGCCATTCGGGCGGCAGGCAACGCTCATCTTTCGGGGCATGGTGGTACAAACGACGGCGTCATTGGTGCCGCCGCCGCGGTTGGCCTTACCGCATCAGGCTGGAGCGGCCGCTTTATCGAATATTCCGGATTGAGGGAGTTGCCGGTACGGATCGCCGTCTCGGCGCTTCAGCAAAAAGGGATTCGAGTAGTTTCTCTGGATCGGGATGCCTGTCTGCCCCGTCCGGAAGATATCGTGGATACAAAAGGCTGGTTGAGACCCAGGCTCTGGGGGAATGCCGCTGTTCTCCCCGTAAAGCCGGCGGGCGCGGGCTTCTGGGAGAGCCTGGGAGAAAAACGTAACCCTGACAAGCAAAAAACTAAGGAGGTATGATTATGGCAGGGAAAATCTTTTATCGTGAACGTCATAAAGTGGGCACGAAGGAGAAGAAACCGCGATTTAAACTGGTGGCGGTTGCCGATGTGAACATTACGTTTTGTGCCGACCATCTGAGAAAGAAAGAGATGGAAGAAATTGCCGAAGCCGTGGGGGCGGAGCTGATCCTGCTGAAAGCGCCCAAAGATGGCAAAGTAAAGGACGATGAGGTGGAAATTCAGGAATAACAGGAAGGGAATCTATGGCGTTATACAGAGAAAAAGACGGACGAAGGCTGCACGTGAAAAGCAGACTCATGGGGGAAAGCCTGGTGGGCAGAACCTTTATGGAAAGCCTTCAGGTTGCCCCGCAGCAGAGGATTTTTCCCGATGTCAACATCGTCAAGATCGGAGGACAATCCATCTGTGATCGCGGGATTAAGGCACTGCCCGCCATCATGAAGGAAATTGTTTCCAACAAGAAAAAGCATAAAATCCTTCTGACGACGGGCGGCGGTACCCGGAGCCGTCACATCTATTCCATCGGTCTGGAACTGGGGATGCCGACGGGCATCATTGCCAAATTCGGCAGTTCCGTATCCGAGCAGAACGCGCTGCTGGTTGCCACGCTCCTGGCGCCCTGGGGCGGCATCAAGATCGGCCACGACGAGGTGACAAAGCTGTCCAATTACTTTGCGCAGGATTGCATCCCCGTGATGCACGGCATGCCGCCGTACGACTACTTTGCCCTGCCTGCTCCGAAATCGCGCATTCCCGTTCACCGGACCGATGTAGGCACGCTGATTATTGCCGATCTGATCGGCGCCCGGAGCTGCATCTTTATCAAGGACGAGCGGGGACTGCACACCGATGATCCGAAGAAAAATCCGAAGGCGTCATTCATCTCCGAAATCAGCGTCAAAGAGCTCCTGGCCAGAAACCTGGATGATCTGATTGTTGAACGTCCCTGCCTGGAGATCCTTCAAAACAGCGAGGTGCTCGACAGGATTCAGATCATCAACGGCCTGGAGAAGGGAAATCTTACAAAAGCCCTCAATGGAAAACGGGTCGGTACGACGATCTATAAATCATAGGAAGGGTTTTACGAATTATTCGGGCAGCAGCCGGTCCGGCAGGCTCCCGGCCACGATAGCAATATCCGCTGTGGAGTAAAGGGTTTTTAATTCCCCGACGGTATCCGAGATGATGACGGCTGATCGATCCTTCGATGCGTTCCGGGAAGCCGCTTTGAGCATGACGGAAAACCCGATGCGAAAGGCCTGTGCTTTGTTGGAAGTGAAAGCCCGTGCCTCTTTCCATGACCAATGCAACAGACAGTAAATGCGCCGCCTGTCTTCCCGAAAAGCTCCGTCAGGACAACCGAATCATTTTCGACTTGCCGCTTTGCAGGGCTTCATAAACTTTCTTCCCGGCGAATTTCAGGATGCCGCCCATGGCTTTTCGCGAAGCGGCAACGTCTTTCCGCTTCAGGGCTCTGACCAGTTTCAGGTTCAATTCCAGCGATGCTTCCGGCGCTCCGGGAATGGAATAAAAAAATTCGGTGAAAAAGGAATACACCGGTTTGAACGACTGAAAGACCAGCCTGCTGATGATGTCGCCCGAGATGGTGATGATCGTGCGGTGAAAATCGTAGTCGCCTTCAGCAAGCGCTGCGGCGTCCCTGAAATGCTCCTTCTTTTTTTCCAGGTTTGCCTCCAGATATGCGATATCATCCAGTGTAACACGAAGCGCCGCGACGCCGGCCGCCTCCGTTTCGGTTACGAACCTGAACTTCAGCAAAGAGTCAAGTGTCTGACGATCGATGGTCTTGCGGATGCGAAGGACCTGCACCAGCGTATCCACGGAGCCTTCCCGGTTGAAGTCCCGGACATAGGTTCCGCTTTGCGGGTGCGTCACCACGAACCCTCCCTGGGCGAGCATCGCAATGGCTTCCCGGATGGCGAAGCGGCTTGCTTTATATTTCTGAACAAGCTCCCTCTCGGGCGGCAGCTTGCCGCCGGCGGGGTATGCTCCTCCGATGATATCGTTCAGCATATCGCTGAAAATCCTGCCGGGTAATCCTCTGTTCATGGCCTGTCGACTTTCCCTGGTTGGTCTGCGTGCCTGCTCCGCGGCGCTTCGCTATTCCGGAGCACCGGTCAGACGGGCAATAAACGCTTGACAATTGGTTATACCAATAATAAACGTGGTATAACCAATTATACGGACAGGGGAGGAATTGCAATGAAAATTTCACGTATTGAGCTTTATCACGTATCGGTCCCTCTCGCAGAAACGTTCCGGCCCACCTGGATTCCCGGTTATCCGCAGACGCACAACCGGTTTACGCTGATCAAACTGACGACCGACGAGGGCATTGAAGGTTACAGCGCCGGTTCCGCCATGGGCAGCGAGCGGGAAGGTCTCGGTGATCTGCTGGGCGGTTATCTGATGGGCGCCGACCCGGCGGATATCGGGCGGGTGCAGGACCTGCTGAAACAGGCGGGCATTCTGGGATGGAGAAATTTCTGGATCGAACCCGCCTGCTGGGACATCATGGGCAAAAAGGAAGGCAGGCCCGTTTATGAACTTCTGGGCGGCAATGCCCGGCCGGTGGAGGTTTACTGCTCGACCGGCGAGATGCATGATCCTGACCGCAGGGCGGAAGAACTTCAGGCCATCCGGGCGATGGGATACCGATGCGCAAAGCTGCGGGTCAAAAGCGTGGAGATCAAAAACGATATCCGTCAAATCGAAGTCGTACGGAAAAAAATCGGTGACGATTTTATGCTGGGTGTGGACGCGAACCAGGGCTGGCTTGTCACGATCGTGGACAAAATTCCGGCATGGGATCTTGCGCGGGCGAAAGCGTTTGCGGACGCCTGCCATGACAATGGCATCGAATGGCTGGAGGAGCCGCTGGATTCGCGCGACTACAACGGAAACGCCGAACTGAAGAAATATTCAAAAGTCAAAATATCGGGAGCCGAGCTGAACTATGGATGGGACGAAATCAAGATCATGTTCGAAAAGGACTGCTTCCACATCTATCAGCCCGACGCGACCTTCGCCGGCGGCATTGCCCAGGTGAAAAAGGTCATCGACATGTGTCATGAAAAAAACCGCCTGTACACGCCGCACACCTGGACCAACGGAATCGGATTTTTCGTCAACTGGAATCTTGTGCTTGCGGACCGGGAGAACAAACTGCCGCTGGAGTATCCTTATGAACCGCCGTCCTGGATACCGAAATACCGCGAAGGTATCATTGACCCGATCCTTCCCGATCGGAATGCGATGCTGCAGCCCTTCAGGACGCCGGGTCTGGGTTTTACCGTCAATGAGAGACTGCTGAGAAAATACGGAAAGCGCTTTTTTAAACTGACCGAGACCGGACTCAAAATCAAGGTAATCCGCGAAAAGGGCCTCAAAGAGGCGCTCGCGCTGAAGAAAAGGAAAGAGGGATAACGACCAGTCTCCCAAAGACGATTCCTGAAACCGATTTGCCGTCCGGATGCAGACCGGGTGTGTGGCATTGCGCCATCCTCAATTTCAGTTTCCGCTTTTTTATGCTATAGGCCGGTCCATGAGGATTGAAATACCGGGGCATCGGCGGAAAACCGGGTGGTGAACAGAGAAAACAAGTCCCGGCTTGTACGATCAAGAAATATGCGGCATTCGGGAAAGGTTTTGCTCAACTCATGGACAGGCAGAAAACCGATCTGGGAAGAAATTTAACCCTTGTGGCTGTTTCCTTTTTCGTGGTGATCCTCCTGATTGTCGCCGGCGAGGTTTACTGCCGGTGTTGCACCTCCATCAATTTTCTCGATGTCAGCCGCGGGTTGTTTGCTCCCGGCCGCTACGGAACAAGTTACGGCAACACTCCGCATTTTTCCGGCGTCGCGTTTGGCGAGAGGTTTTTCACGGATGAAAACGGCTTTCGCGCTGATCCTCAGTTCAAGCCCGGTGCGTCAAAAAACGCACCGGCCATTCTCATCGTCGGCGATTCGGTAAGTTTTGGCCCGGGCGTCCGTGAGGAAGTCACGATTGCGGGACGATTGCGCCGCATGATGCCGGGCGTATCGATTGATAATGCTTCTGCAATCGGCTACGATGTTTTCGATTATAAAAATCTGGTCGACTCTCTGGCCGGGCGGAAGACCGAAATCAAAACCGTCCTGCTTTTTTACTGTCTGAATGATCTGAATGACGTAAGCGCGCAGCAGATCCGGAATAAAACAAAGTATCTGCCGGACACGGACAACCGGCCGGATTTACCGCTGATTGGCCGACTGAATAATTATTTGCGTTCACGTTCCAAACTTTATCTGTTTCTGAAAAACACTCTGCGTGACGTTCAGATGACCTATTTCCGGTATGATCTGGCATATTATCAGAAAGATAATAAGGTGATTCAGGAAGGCCTGCGGCCACTGGCGGATATTCATAAACAACTGACTGCAAAAGGCATTGCCTTCCGGGTTTATATTTTGCCCTACGAAGCGCAGTTACGTTCCAATCGTCCTGCCGGATTCCTGCTGCCGCAAAAAAGGGTGACTGATTTTTTACGTCTGAAGGGGATAGCGTTCAGGGATGTTACAGCCGATTTCGAGCAAAAAGGAGGAGCCGCACACGATTTATTTCTGTATGGCGATCCGATGCACCTGAGCGAAAGAGGTCATCAACTGGTGGCGGAAGTCGTCTGCGGCGAACTGCAAAATTGCCCCGGGCGGTAAAAAAGATATTTGAATATTCAGATTTTTTATGTTTTAGCATATCCTCCATGATCCGGAAAATACCTGAGCTATAATCGATCACTGTAACAGCGTCTTCAGCTTTGGGTAAAAAAATGAAAAAGAACGAAAAAAAGTTCGTAACCAGGTCATCGAGTACTCCTGAAACACAAAAGCAGACGGCGGACACATTCCAGGTTGAACATCAGAGCTTTCGGGCGCTTGCCGAGCAATCGTCCGATATCATCATGCTCGTGAACCGGCAGGGTGTTGTGATTTATAAAAACAACGCCGCGGAGAAAAATCTTGGATTGAAAACGGGGGAAACAATCGGCGGGATGGTATTCGCCCAGGTTCATCCCGACGAATTGACCCTGATCACCGGCGCACTCCGGACATTGTTTGAGCATGAAAATACACCGACGCAGAGAGGGGAAGCCCGTATTCGTGACATTGACGGGAACTGGCGTCATTTTGAAATCATGGCCGGCAGCCTGAGGCAGAATGACGTTGTTGAAGCCGTCGTAATCAATCTTCGTGACATTACCGAACGCCGGAAAGTGGAAGAAAACCTGCGGCGCAGCGAAGAGAAGTACCGGTCGATTCTGGAAAACATATCGGAAGGCTATTATGAAATCAGCCTGACCGGTGACATGGTTTTTGCCAATGATTCCGGTTGTGCCATGCTTGGCTATGACCGGAAAAATCTTTATGGGCTCAACTACAGGCAGTATTCAACCCCCGAAACCAGAAAGAGGCTCCGGGAGACGTTTGGCGAAGTCTTTGCCTCCGGCGTTTTAACCACGATGGATGATTATGAAATCATCCGGAAGGACGGTTCCATTCGCGTTCATCAGCTGTCCGTGGGTCTGATCCGCAACGAAGAGGGGAAGCCCGTTGGATTTCGAACCGTCGCCCGGGATGTGACGGAAAAAAGACAGGCCGAAGAAAACCTGCGGCGCAGCGAAGAGAAATACCGTCTGCTGGCGGATCATATGAAAGACCAGGTGTGGCTGCTGGATCTGAATTTGAATATTCAGTACATCAGCCCGTCCGTGGAAAAATTCATCGGATACACCCTTGATGAACTCAAGCGGCGCCCGATGAATGAACTTTTCACCAGGGGATCTTTTGAGAAAGCGATGGGATTTTTTTTCGTGGAAATGCCCGGTGGTCTGTCCGCTCCTTCGGATTATGTGTTAAACCGCTCGCTGGAGCTGGAATTCCGCTGCAGAGACGGTCGCACCCTGTGGTCGGAAAATACTTTCAGTTTCATCAGGGACGGAAATGGAAGACCCGTGTCTCTTTTGAGCGAAGGCCGGGATATCACCGAGCGCAAGCGGGTGGAAGAGGCCCTTCGGGAAAGCGAAGCACGTTACCGGCAGAGCAAAGAGCGTTACCGGAGCATCCTCGACAACATGGAGGAGGCATACTACGAGGTGGATCTCAAGGGAAACCTGACGTTTTTCAATGCAACGGCCGTAACGAATCTTGGATACACCAACGCGGAAACAATGGGCATGAACTTCCGTCAATACGTGAGCAAGGATTTTGAGCGCAAAGTGGTCGACGCCTTCCACAGGGTATTCCTCACGGGAGAATCGATCAAGGGTGTCGACTGGGAGTTAATCAGCAAAACAGGCGGGAAAAAACCCGTGGAGAGCTCCATATCTCTGATGCGGGATGTGCAGGGAACCGCGCTGGGATTCCGAGGGATTATCCGGGATATCACCGAGCGCAAGCGGGCGGAAGAGGCCCTTCGGGAGAGCGAAGAAAAGTTCCGCAATTTTACGGAGACCGCCCAGGATTCGATCATCACCGTTAATATGCAAGGGGTCGTCACATACGTCAACCCGGCGGCCAGAGTATTTGCCGGGGACAGGCCCGTTGTCGGTATGCCTCTGGACGATTTCCTTCCGCCGGGCTCCATTGAGCAGGAAGTGAATGTGCTGGACTCCCTGCGCAAAGATTTTTCGAAGACGCTGTCTTATGAAGCGAAGATCACGAAGCCGCAGGACAGTTGCCCGGTCTTTTTTGATGTGAAGGCCTCCACGCTTTTTCACCGCGGCGTTCCTTCCGGAGTTCTGTTTGTCGCGCGGGACGCAACCGAGCGCAGGCGTGTGGAGGAGGAAGTCCGGAAAATGGCCATTATGGACACGCTGACGGGCCTGTATAACAGAAGAGGTTTTATCGCCCTTGCCGAGCAGCAGATGAAAACCTCTGCCCGAAACGATCAAAAGCTGCACCTGTTTTTCATCGATCTCGACGACCTGAAGTTTATTAATGATACCTGGGGACATAAAGAGGGCGACCGCGCTCTGAAGAGGACCGCCGTTATTCTGCAGCGGACCTTCCGGGAATCCGATATCATTGCCCGCCTGGGAGGAGATGAGTTTGCCGTACTGGCCGGCGATGGCGCCGAATTACCCGAGATTGTCCTGAAACGCTTGCAGGGCATCATTGCTGAAGAAAATGCGGCTTCGGATATCGACAGTCCGGTAGCCATGAGCATTGGCGTCTCGGAATATGACTCGTCCGCGCCCTGTTCAATTCATGATCTGATCTTCCGGGCCGACCAGTTGATGTATCGTCAGAAGAAAGAAAAAAAACAGAAGGCTGATATCCAGCTTGAGCTTCCCATTTCCAGATGAGATTCGTCTTTATTCCATCACACCGCGGATAAAATCTACGGTCAGCATGCAGGGTATATTGCGTGCGAAGGGCGGGCTGTGTCCGGGGGAGGTCAGCCCAGTTGCCTGAAGGCGGTTGCCTTGATGGCGGCAAAAATCTCCGTTCCCTCCCGGATATCCAGGTCGCGTACGGATTCCTTTACCACGGCGGCCACGAGCTTGTCGCCTCCGTAAGCCAGACTGACGGCGATTCTGCCGTCCACTTCACGTATTTCGCAGACTCGGCATGGCAGCAGGTTGCGGGCGCTGATCGCCTCGGGGTGGCGTTTGAACAGCATGATATCCGTGGAGGAGAGTTCATAGAGAGCTTCCGGCTCGCCGTTTCCCGAAATCAGCAGTTCGCCGCCGCCGAACCGGTAGGCGGTCAGGCCGTCAAGACGGCGCTCTCTTTTGAGCCGCAGCAGATTGACATACGGGGCGGGACCTTTCCCCATCAGGTTCCGGGCCAGTTCCTCCGCAGTCGTCAGTCCGGCAACACGCCCGTCGGCCATGTTCACAACACTTTCGGCCATGATTCTCATTTCCGTCAGGGAGTGAGAAATAAAAAGATAAGGGATGGAAAACGCTTCGCAGGATTTTTTCAGAAAAGGGATGATCTGGAATTTGAGGCTGTCGTCCAGGGCGGAAAGAGGTTCATCCATGATCAGCATCCGGGGATTGGAAAGCACGGCCCGGCCGATGGCGACCCGCTGCTTTTCGCCGCCGGATAGGTTGTTGACGCCACGGTCCAGAAGATCGCCGATCTGCAAAACCTCCACCAGATTCTGCAGCGTGATTTTGCGCTGGTCGGGAGCGCAGCGCCTGTAACCGTAAAGAAGATTTGCCCTCACGCTCAGATGGGGAAAAAGGTGGGGACGCTGGAAGACCATGCCGATCCTCCTGTGCTGGGCATGGATATTTACTTTGCTTTCACGGTCGAAAACAGGCTCTCCGTTAATGAGAATGCGCCCCCGGTCCGGGTTCTGCAATCCGGCGATCAGACTCACCAGCGTGGACTTGCCGCAACCGGAAGGGCCGAATATTCCGATCCGGTCGCCGTCTATCGTAAAATCCATGTCCAGGCAAAACGGGTCCAGTTTTTTTTGAGCGGCAAATTGCAGTTCCATATCAATCCATCCTCACCACGCGTCTGCCCAGCCATTCGTGAAAGACGAGCACAATGACCGAGAGCGTAACGGAGACCAGACAAAGCGACAGGGCCATCACGTCGCCCCGCGGAGAACTGACATACTCATAAATGGCCAGGGGGATGGTCTGCGTGACGCCCGGAATGCTGCCCGCGACGATAATGGTGGCGCCGAATTCACCCAGGCCCCGGGCGAACATCAGGATGGATCCGGCCAGGATTCCGCGAATGGAAAGCGGTAAAATTACAGTGACAATGGTATCCAGCCACCCGGCGCCCAGCGTCCGCGACGCCTCGATGAGCTGCCGGTCGATGGTTTCCATGCCGGTGCGCATCGACCGCACCATCAGGGGAAAACCGACCACCGCGGTGGCAATGACCGCCGCCTTCCAGGTGAAGATCAACTTGATCCCAAGGGGTTGCAGCACCCATTTGCCTATCGGCCCGTTTTGTCCCAGAAGCAGCAATAACAGGTATCCGACGACAACCGGCGGCAAAGTCAGAGGAAGATTGACCAGCACGTCCAGGACAACCATCCCCCGGAACTTTTTGTACGTCATGATGTAGGCCACGGCGAAACCGAACGGCAAAGACAGAAGGGTGGCCACCACCGCCACCTTTACCGACAGCAGAA
Organism: Smithellaceae bacterium; assembly: GCA_963682015.1. Lineage (GTDB taxonomy): Bacteria > Desulfobacterota > Syntrophia > Syntrophales > Smithellaceae > UBA8904. The sequence continues at coordinate 3,004,719 of OY820932.1, forward strand.
TTGCAAAATAATCCGAAGGGCTGAAACCAGGCATAAAAGTTTACTTCACAGCGAATCCGTATTTTTCGAGAACTTTCCGGGCCTCGGGAGTCTGGAGATATTTGTAAAATGTTACCGCTTCCGTTTTCTTGCTTCCCGCCGCCGTAAGTCCCATGGGGTAGGTGACCCGCGGATAAAACTCCTGCGGAACCGTAAACAGAATTTTCACGTTTTTGGCCATGGATGCATCCGTCCTGTATACAAAAGCACCGGCCACTTCACCGTTGTCGGCATACATCAGGCAGGCGCGGACATCTTTGGCCATCACCAGCTTTTTCTCCAGTTGTTTGTCGATGCCGGCTTTCTGGAAGGCCTTCTCGGCATATTCACCCGCCGGAACGCTTTTGGGGCTGCCAATGGCGATTTTGTCCAGGGCGAGCACATCCTGCAGCGTCTTTACTTTCAAATCCGGTTTCCCGACGAATACCAGCGTATTGAAGGCAAATGTCGTAATGCTTTTCTCATCCATCAGCTTCTTTTCCTTCAAATAGTCCATCCATTGCAGGTTGGCCGAGACAAACCAGTCGGCGGGAGCGCCGTTTTCAATCTGCTTGGCAATAGCGCCGGATCCGCCAAAATTATTCTGGAATTGAACGCCGGGATTTTTCGCGGCAAAATTATTCTCCAGTTCAATCACCGCCTCTTTCATGCTGGCGGCGGCGGAGATATGAATATCCGCGGCCAGGGCGGGCAGAGCAGACAGCATCAAGACGGCATAAAACAATAAAAAACTCTTCAACATGTTTTTCACAAGGGCTTCCTCCTCTGGAACAGATGGTATGCCAGGCCGGACAGGTAAGGTCCAATTCGACGATAAAGGCTGGAATGAAAAATGAATAAGGTCACCGGTAACGTTTTAACTGAGTTTCATCAATGCACTGGACTAAAAAATCAGTTGAGAACCTCCTGCAATCAGACAGAACTTGTATATGTTAAGTTTTACATAGGTTATGTTAGACATACCTGTCAAGGGAAACTTGGGCGCCGGTTAAAAGGCATTGTATTTATTGTCTTCTTTTTTTACGGATGGTGATCAGCGGCCCCGCGCAGGAGCGGCTGCCATTGCAGAAGGTGATTTCTACTTGTCACACCGTATTTGACAGATGTTCTCCAGCGGGTCCGAAGAACATGGAGGCGGCGAGCGCCTACCGGTAAAGAATATTCAAATCGAAACTGAAGGTGTTCCGGGCATCCCTTGCGGGTGTCGTGCCGCAGTTAATACGGACCTCCAGCGTGCTTCCGACCGGGTCAATGCCGAGGTTTATAAAGGTAGTTTCCGGAAGTCGCCAGAATTCCCTGATTCCGGTCCACTCCCCGATTTTTGTGCTCTCCCGGCCCACGGTCTGCCACACTTCGATTACCGGCTCGGTTTGACTGCACGAGCATCGGTTAAACGGGATGGTCAACAGGGGACGAACGGAACTGCCGTCATTATAGAAAAAGTCGTCACGATACACGGTCAGCACGTCACCGCGCCAGATGCGGTACTGTTGGGCTTTGATGCGAAGATCCATCCAGTCGTCCAGGCGGCAGGCATTCTGATAGATAAACAGCCCGAGGCTGGTCGCGCTGTTATTGTTTGCGTTGATTTCAGGAATGGTGCGCCAGGGATTGATGGTCAGGGTTGCTCGAACTCCGCACTGGGTGACGGGGTAAGTAATCACGGCCGGGCCCAGATCGATTTCCGTGTTGGTGTCTTTGGGCAGGTTGACCGTCGGATTGAAATTATACACACGACCTCCACCCTCCAACTGAAGCTGAAATTCCATGGGACCGTTGTATGCGGTATACGATGAACGGGCGCGCGCTTTTACTCTGCTCTGACAGTCGTCAATCCAGAAATCGAGCACCCGGAAGTCATACATGGCCGCCGGTGTATAGCCCGGCGGACCCTGTCTCCGGTTATCCGACGACTGCGGGGGCGGTGTCAGATCACCCGTCTGACTGATGGCGAAAGGAGGGCTGTTGCCGGAACAGGCTTCGTCTCCCGACCAGACGGTGACGACATAATCATTTGCCGCGGCAAGATCGCGAGGGATGTTGAAGTTGCGCGTTACGGTTCGCGGGGCCGGACCGCCGTTTCTCAGATTGCCCAGCGGTTGCCAGCGGCCCATATGCTCGCGGGTCCAGCCCTGGCGTCGAAGGTAAATGTCGTTCATGCCGGTTGCATCACCACAGGGAAACGGACAGTGGCAATTGAAACTGACGCTCAACTGCTCGTCGAACCGGTAGGAAGGCTTGGAGGGAGTGATGGTGATTCCTCCGGCCACCAGTTCCGAAACCAGAATCGTGAAAAGAAAAAAAGTGGCCAGGGCTGACGAAAGAAAAAAACGAAGCCTGCTCATGGTTTTACTCCTTTTCGGCGATTTTTGATCCTGACTGGAATTTCCTGCTTGCGGTGTATACCGGAGTATAAAGAGACCGGTCATCGGTGTCAAGAAGATCCTGATTGCATCGGATGCGGTTACAGCAACCCGGTGAAGCGAAATCCGGTGTTACCCGTTGCTTTTCCTTTTTAATATTGACACCCCCCCTGTATTTGATAAGGTACGCGGACTGTCAGGCAATGGAGATTGCAAAATGATTTCAGTGGAAGAAGCGCTCAAAACCATTCTGAACGGCTGCCGCCCGCTGGGCGTGGAAAAAGTGAATATTCTGAAAGCCTGCGACCGGGTGATCGGCGAAGATGTTTTTGCGCAGCGCAATATTCCTTCCGCCGCCAATTCCGCGAAAGACGGCTATGCGGTCCGCTCCGGCAATACGAAAGGCGTAAAGCCCGGCAGGAGCGTGGAACTCCGGGTGATCGAAACCATCGCCGCGGGCGCCACGCCTCGCAAAACCCTGAAAGACGGCCAGGCATCGCTTATCATGACCGGCGCAATGCTTCCCCGCGGTGCGGACGCCGTCGTTTGCCGGGAGGATACCCAGGAGAAAGGCAGGACCGTCCTGATTAAAGTTGCCGCGACTCCGGGGCTGGATGTCCGCTTTTCCGGGGAAGACGTTCGCCGGGGAGAAAAGGTCATTGCGGCGGGCAGCGTTTTACGGCCCGGGCATATCGGCATGCTGGCCGCGCTGGGGAAAGCGTTTGTCAGCGTTTATCAGAAGCCGCGCGTGGCGATACTTTCCACCGGCGACGAACTGGTGGATATTGAAAACGATCCCGCGCCCGGAAAAATCGTCAACTCCAACAGTTATTCCCTGGCCGCGCAGGTGCTGGAATGCGGCGGGATTCCGGTTCTGCTGGGCATCAGCAGCGACAGCAGGGCGGAGCTGATGGAAAAGTTTCAGGCGGCGCGCAGGGCCGATGTGATCCTTTCTTCGGGCGGCGTGTCCGTCGGCGATTACGATTTCGTCAAGGACATCATGAAAGGCAGTGGTAACGTCATGCATTTCTGGCGGGTGGCGATGCGCCCCGGAAAACCGCTGGCCTTCGGCTCCATCGGCAGTACGCCGGTTTTCGGCCTGCCGGGAAATCCCGTCTCCGCCATGGTTTCCTTTGAACAGTTTGTCCGTCCCTATCTGCTGACCATGCAGGGATACACCCGGACCACCCGTCAGACACTCAAGGCGGTGAGCGTCCAGGATATTAAAAAGGGATCGGACGTGAAAAATTTTTTGCGCGTGGTCGTCAGGAAAGAGAAGGGCCGATACATCGCCCGCCTCACCGGCGAGCAAGGTTCCGGCATTTTAAAATCCATGGTGGAAGCCAACGCCTTCATCGTGCTGGATGAAAATGTCACAACCGTCAAAAAAGGCGAAACCGTCACCGTCCAGATCCTGGACAGCACAGGCCTCTGAAAAAAGTCGGCAATTCCTTTCGAATAAAATATGGCTGCGTACTGGTCATTCCGGCATGTGGATCCTTTTTGATCCACACTACTCAATCCCGGCAGTTGAAATAAAACTACTAATCATGATGCATTGACATTGGTTTTACTCCGTGTCATAAGCATTCCGTAACTCGCAACAATCGAAGGCATTTTAACGTTTCATTTTTTTATAAGGATATACCGGGGATTCTGGTTTGTATTCCATGTTTACCCCTTTAATATCGTAATAAGTGGCGTTTGACAGTCGGAGCGGACCCCGCCCCGTTGGGGCGGCTGCGCTGCGCTTGGTTTTTAGCATGGATCATTGCATCAATATGCAATGTCCGCTCCCAAAAACGGCAGCTCAACACCGACGTTAGTGCCAAATGGAGTAATTATGAAAGAATTTAGAATATCATATTTCATAATGTTACTATGTTTAATTTCATGTTCTCACACAGTAATTGGCAAAACTGGGATTGATTCACCAGGCAAAAAATATCATGTATACATGATATTTCACGGTAAAAGCGCACACGCATATGTCGATTATACAGCCAAAAAGGTATTTGTTGGAATATACGAGAACAATAGATTAGATCAATCAGATTTAGTCTTTTCAACGTGGGTGGTGTTGAAAGCTGCAGACCTATCATGTGATTGTAAGTGGTTAGACCCTTCATCTCTTAGAATCGACTTCTTAGAAATGACAAATAAAACTCAATGTGGCTATTTGATAATCAAAAAAGAAAATAATAATGATAAATTTAAAATAACCGAGCATTCAAATAATCTTAAATTTGAGGAAAAAATATATTATTTTTAAAATGCACTGACAATCACATACAGCCGATCGCTACGCTCCGGCTGATGTTGTCGTCGTGAAGGAAAAATTGCATGATCAAGAAATATGTCGTTTTAATAATTCTACTCTTTCTTCCAGTACAAGGCTTCTGCATATCTGATCAAGAAGCTTTCAATCTATTGTTACAGAATAGCATCAAGGCAAGCATACCGATCCACGTTTACGTGAAGTCTGAAAGAAAAGATAAAGATTGGGACTATGGTCCGTTTCAGGGTAAACCGCTACCTGTTTCGACGTATAGCTACTTCAAGAAATTCTACACACAATTAGAAAATGCAGAACAGCCAGGAGAACTATTTGCAGTGTATGAGTTTTCGCAAAGTACACGCTGGCATTGCTTCCTCTTACGCGTTCCAGGTATGTATAGCATAGATCAAATAGACATGTGGGTTTATGATAAGGAAAAGAAGCAATGGCTATCACCATTTAAGATTGCTGAAGAATGGGGTGATGCCGGTGAGGAAATTGATGTTCAAGGTTGGATAGAAGACTTCAACAATGACGGTTCGCTTGATATTGTAAGGCGTACATTAGAAACTGATATGCATCTTTACGATTCAAAGCCTCGCACAACGCAAAAATATACAAATGAGGTGTTCGTATGGGAAAGAGATCACTTCATAAATGCTAGTAAGGAATACTCAAAGAAACTTAAGTTCGGCAAATATCGTTTTAAGAAGAGTGCTGCAAACCCTATAAATTAACACAATCAGGCGCTAAAGCCGATCGCCGCTTCGCGGCTCCGGCTTAGCTTTTCGGCTATGCCCCTAATACACTGATATGAGAATTTGTCATCACGATCTAGAAATCGAATTGGATGATACATGGTGGGAAGAAGCTGGAATGAAAGACTTCACTCCATCAACTGAATCTTATGTTGCTTGTACCTGTGCTTCGAATGATAAGGAAATATTCATGGTCAAAATCGATGAGGTTGGCCCAGTCAGACGGAATCCCGGCGTTGGCATATTCAATACTAATGCAGAGGCTACGGCTAAAGATCGCGTAGTTTCAATTCTAACTGGCTTTCGTAATGGTTCTGCCATTCCACCTATTGAAGTAGTTCTAGAGAACAAGAAAAGCACTAATCGTTACAAACTAGTTCATGGAACACATAGATTCTATTGTTCTTTGGCAGCTGGTTATTCACATGTGCCAGCAATAAAAGGCTTTGACATCAAGGCATTTGATAATTAAGGCTTATCGTCGCTGTCGAGCATCCGCCTATACAGTCTTTCATGCTACGCTCGCGCTCCGCCTATCCAAGCCGTTCCCCGCCCCGTTGGAGCGACTGCGCTGCGCTTGGTTTTTGGCAGGGATCATTGCATCAAGATGCAATGTCCGCTCCCAAAAACGGCAGCTCAACAGCGCCGTTATGTATAAAATATTATTTTGGAGGAGAAATTAATATGACGAGTATTAATATGAAACAAATGCTTTTAATTAACTTGTTGTCATTTTTACTAATTGGATTGCTTGCCAATATATCCTCAGCCAAGAATTTCGAATCCACTAATCCTCGTGATTATTGGGAGTATGGTTTACAATTGCACGACCAAGGGAAGTATAACGAGGCCATTGAAAATTTTAGTAAAGCAATAAAGCTGAACGAAGGACAAATTACTACTGACATTAGTGTCAATAGTTATCATAGTCGCGGTTTAGTGTACATGAGTAAAAAGCAATTCAAGAAAGCAATTGAAGATTTTAATAATGCCATTCAAATTGATGCAAAAAAGTCTGAAATATACAATAGTCTTGGCCTTGCTTACTCAAATATGGATAAATATGACTTAGCAATACAAAGTTTTAATAAAGCGATTGAATTAAATTCAAAAACAAATTTCTATTATGAAAATAGAGGAATTTCCTATAGTAAAATGCAAGATTATAATAAAGCATTACAAGATTTTAGTAAATCTATTGAATTAGATTCTAAAAATATAAATCCCTACATAGGTCGCGGAAATGTTTATATAGATAAAAAAATGTTTAAAGAGGCACTTCGAGAATTTGATACTATACTCGCCATGTATCCTAGTTCATATCTTGCTTATTTCAGTAAAGCGCGTGTGTTTTCTCTAACCAATAAAATAGATGAATCATGTAGTGCTCTAGATATAGCGCTCACGAAAGGCTCTAAATATTGGCCTGATATGAAAAATGTAATTAATAGAAATAAAGATTTTGATAATATCCGCAATTCGGCTTGTTTTAAAAATGCGTTACAGAGTAAATAACTCACTCCTCTTATCGTTTTCGATATTGGTTTTACGAATATGATAAAAAACTTTACGAGGACACATAACAAAATCAATCCAGCCGATCGCTGCGCTCCGGCTGTTTTTTTCGATAAGCGGACCGCTCGCTAGCGCGAGCTCTCGCGATGCTCGTCCGCTTATCGTCGTTGTCGAGCATCCGCCCGTACAGCTTTTCAGGCTCCGCTCCCAAAAACAGCAGATCGACAGCGACGTTGTGTAGAGGAATTAGGAAATAATGACACCTGAGACAAAAGGAGTATTTCTCTTTTTTTGGTTGTTAGTTTGCTGTGTGTATGGCATTTTATGGTTCCGTCGTTTTTATTTAGATAAAAAAGATTCTTTCGCCAAATATGTCACGCCAGATCTTTCATCATACAAATTAATTTTAGAATCATCGGCATTTATCAAAAACAAAACACCTGATTCAATTGCAGGGTATAAGCAGGCATTACATGCTGCATCAGGTGGGTTTAGAATCGCAACATTTGATGGTTATAAGATCTATAGAACAGTAATGGTAAAAGATAAGTTTGGTAAAGTGCATGAGTTTCTGGCGGCCATAGAATTCGATGATCGATCTTTATTTAGAAGGTTCAAAGGAGTTAGCTGGTCACCGGAACTTCGCACGTTGCGGGAAAAAGAAAAATAAGCACACAACCAGGTCGCTAAGGCCGATCGCCGCGCCAGGCGCTGCTCCGGATCAAACTTCCGTTTTTTGAAATTTGACGCACTGATTCATTGAAAGAAGGTAATAATGAGCGTTCTGGATCGAATTGAAAAAGAGGAAATCAGGAATCTGCTGGGGAAGGGATGGCTGACCCATGACAGCATGTGGTTTTACAATGCCTTTCGCGAGCTGGGCTTGGAAAAAGCCAATGAGTTGAATAAAGCGGCCATAAAATCCATGGTTCCTTTTGAGATTGATCGATTAAAAAGAATCCCGGGGATCGTTCAGGGCAAGATCGAAACATTTGATGACCTTGTGCGATTCATGCCGGCTGCCCTGGAAATCACTCTGCCCGATTCGGTTTTGAAAAATTTTCATTTGACTCCAGCCGCCGGAAATATATTACGCTGGAAATGGGACGACGGGCAGTGTTTTGCCTACAAGGGGATGAAGCAGATCGGCGTGATTGACGGCTACCGCTGTGGAGTGATTTACAGAATTGAATGCTGGCTGGATGCACTGGGCGTCGGCCATTCGGTGCGGCCCGTGATCGATAGATGCCTGATGCATGAACAAGGAATATGCGGCGGGGAAATTCAGGTATTTTTCCCGAAAGCAAAATCCGGATAAAAAATATTCCGGTCGGTTCCGGAACGATGAATACAGGGAGGATAAAAGAATGAGGCACTGGAAAAAGATCCTGTTGGGAACAATCGGTGTGTTTGTTTTGACGGTGGTCGTATTGTTTGCCGTGATTTACCAGAGCATGCGCCCCACCACGGGAACTCGAATCGGCATGTATCAGAACCCCCGAACGGCGCTGTTTGTCATCGATATCCAGGAAGACTTTACGGGGCCGCAGGCCCGGAAAAAATATCGGGACGGCGACCGGATTGTTGCCGCCTCGAACGCCCTGATTGCCCAGGCGCAGGCGAAAGGAATTCCCGTGATCTTCATCCAGAACGTAATTACGAATCCGGTCGTCGCTCTGCTCACCGGTGGAGTCAACGCTCCCGGTTCACCGGGTACGGAAATGGATCGACGCCTCACGAGAATTCCTGCTGCCAGAACCTTTGTCAAGAATCGCTCCGATGCGTTTTCCAACCCCGGGCTTGACGCTTACCTTCGGGAAAACCAGGTGGACCGGTTGCTGATCACCGGGCTGGACGCCGCGTATTGCGTCAATGCCACGACGATGGGGGCTTTGAACCGCGGATACAAAGTCACGCTCTTTCCCGAAGCCATAGCCACGGAAAGCGGCAACAGCCTTGAAAAGCTCTCCCGGAACTGGCGTGAGGCCGGCGCGGAGATAAAAGCGGGCACACAGATGTAATTGCGGTGTGGCCGGGGCAGAGGGTGGAATAAAAAGTATTTCGGGGTTTCCGGCGGAATCATGAAATGAATGCAAATCATAAAAACAGCGGATATGTCGAAGGCGACTCCCGGAGCAGGTGGGTGATTTTTGCTTATCTGGGTTTATGGTTTCTCTTCGGAATCATATTCATTCCGGCGGCGGAGAAAAAAATAGATCAGATCAATGCTTCGCCATCGCCGTCGCTTGCCGAATCCGGTATGGTTTTCGTAAAATATATCATCCTGCCGATGTCCGTCTTTTTGATGGTGCAGGGGTTGTATTTATGCAGGCTGGGGATCAGGACTTTTCGTTCCGGAATCCATCCTCCGCCGGGTTCAAAAATGCCCTTTCGAACCAGAATTACGACCGGGAATAAAGCAAGAATCCCGGCGATCTGCTACATGTTTGCCGGTGTGTGCAGTTTTTTGATCATAGGTCTGCTTCTGATGATGCTTCAGGGAATATTTAAGCATGTTTAACGTCTGTTACGCCTTTGGTTTGCAAAAAAAAGTGTTTTCCCGTTGACGACAGCCCGGAAAAGAAAAAATCTCCGCCACATGGATCGATGTTGCCACAATCCATTTTTGGTGTTATGGGAGGAGCCACATTAACTCTTTCAGGAAAGGAACGATATGAAAAAATTACTCATGTGCGTATTTGTTATATTTTTAGCGGTGCCGGTCTGGGCCGCGGCGCCTCAGACGGAAGATCAGAAAGCTCTTTATGCGCTGGGGGTTCAAATGGCCAAACAAATGTCCATTCTCGGCTTATCCGTTGAGGAATATGAATTTGTCAAACAGGGCATTACCGATGTTGCCGCCGGCAATAAACTGATTGCCGAGCCAGAGGCTTACATGCAGCAGATTAATCAGCTGGCCCAGACAAGGATGCAGGCCGCAGCTCAGAAGCAGAGAGAGCTGGCCAAACCTTATCTGGAAAAAGCCGCGGCTGAACCGGGCGCGAAGAAAACCGCTTCCGGTCTGATCTATCAGGAAATCAAGGCGGGTACGGGCGCTTCCCCCAAGGCGTCGAGCATCGTGAAAGTGCACTACACCGGCACCCTGATTGACGGCAAGGAATTCGACAGTTCCGTCAAACGCGGTCAGCCCGCGGAGTTTCCGGTGGGACAGGTTGTTCCCTGCTGGTCGGAAGGCGTAACCATGATGAAAGTCGGCGGCAAAGCCAAGCTGGTGTGCCCGGCGGATCTTGCTTACGGCGACCAGGGCAGGCCGCCCGTCATTCCCGGCGGCGCAACGCTGGTTTTTGAAGTGGAACTGCTCGAGGTAAAGGCCGCTCCCGCTCCCGAAGGAAAAGCGCCTGCCGCTAAAACACCCGCGGCGACCAAGGGCAAAAAGAAATAGAATCGGTTCGGATAAACAGGAGGACCGGTTTCTGAATAAAGAGCAAAATACATAAAAAGAAGAAAGAAAGGATTTATATGCGCAAATTAATGATCGTCGTTTTTATTGCCCTCGTCGCCGTCTGGGGATGTTCCCCGGAGCCGCCGAAGACTGAAGACCAGAAGGCCTTTTATGCACTGGGAGTCCATCTCAATAAGCAGTTATCCGTTTTTGACCTGACTCCCGAAGAGTTGAAATACGTTCAGATGGGGATGTCCGATGCATCCACCGGCAAGAAGCTGGCGGCAGAGCCGGAAACCAGCATGCAGAAGCTCAGTGAACTGGCTCAGGCCCGCATGGCCAAAGCTACGGAAAAGCAAAAAGCGCAGGCAAAGCCTTTCCTGGAGAAAGCTGCGGCTGAACCGGGTGCAAAGAAAACCGCTTCCGGCATGGTTTTCAAGGAAATCAAGGCCGGTACCGGCGCGCAGCCCAAACCCACCGATATCGTAAAGGTCCACTACGTGGGCACGCTGGTTGACGGCAAGGAATTCGACAGCTCCGTTAAGCGCGGCCAGCCCGTGGAATTGCCGCTGGGTCAGGTGTTTCCCTGCTGGCAGGAAGGCGTCGGCATGATGAAAGTCGGCGGCAAGGCCAAACTGGTTTGTCCTTCGGAAATCGCTTACGGTGACCGTGGACGTCCACCCGTTATTCCCGGCGGCGCTACGCTTGTTTTTGAAGTCGAATTGCTGGATGCGAAAGCAGGCGGTGCATCCGCGACGCCCGCAATGCCCGCAATGCCTCCGGCGCCGGCTCCGAAACCGGGTGCTAAAAAATAGCTTTTTGAAAATGTTGCGGTAAAGACTGTATGCAGGAGGGCGGGCGATAAACCCGCCCTTTTCTTTTGCGGTGTTCACATCCGCGGCCCTTAAAAAACCTGCGGGCGTTTGACCACCCGCAGGTTGTGCGGTTTGACAGTGGAATGATGCCTGCTATTTCGCGGGCCTCGCCGCCGGCCCCAGTTTTGACTTGGCCCTGACCGCCACTTTGGAACCAAACCCCATTCCTTCGACCGATACCAGACCGGTCTCTATTTTTGATCCCCTTAATTCACGGCAGTCCACGCTGACCCGGAAAGTGGTGACGCCCAGGGGCCGGATATCCGGCTGAGAGGCGGGCTCCACGGTGATCCACGATTGATTCGCTGTTGCGTTGATGGTCATGGCTTTTTTGGAAGCGTTGGTTACGGCAATTTCCTTTGCCCGTTCCACTGCGTTGCAGTTGAAGTTGAGAATCGAGGGATTCGTTTTGATGATGGGGGCTAGTTCCTTCCTGTCCGGATCTTTTGCGGCCGCAAGTCCGGCCAGGCCGGCAGCCATCATCATGATCATCAGGAATATGCTGAAAAGCAGAGTTCTTTTCATAATATGCTCCTTTCAATACCTGTGGCCTCTTCGGTGAGGCTTTTGAGGCTGTTGATCAGATGTTGCGCCTGTTGCTTCCACGACAATTTCATTCCACCGGAAAGGTCCCCAGTGGCCGTTGACATTGTAGGCAGGCCAGAATCTCCATGTTCCCGCCTCGTCAAGTTTTTTCGTTGCATTCATCGTCATCGCATGGCCGGGCTGAAGAACCCTTCCCTTGTCCCTGTGACCGAAATCCCGGTTGTTGGCGTCGGACGTGGAATTCACTCTCGCGCCCACGAAGATGCCATACTCGCGGCTGATGGTGATGGGGTGAGACGTGGTGTTGGTCAATGTAAAAGTCACGGTCACCTTGTCTCCGGCCTGCACCTGCGTCGGGGTTACGCTGAAGTTGGTCAGTTGCAGGCCATCCCGGGAAATATTCTGCGCGTGGGAACCGCCGGTCGATGGGTGTGACGGAGGCGGCGGGACGGCGGGAACCACCGCGGAATCCGTTGCCCGGACAACAATTTCATGCCACCGGAAAGGTCCCCAGTGGCCGTTGACATTATAGGCGGGCCAGAAGCGCCAGACGCCCGCCGCGTCGAGCTGCCGGGTGGCTCTGAATACGATCCGGGAGCCGGGGCTCAATTTTTTCCCTTTATCCGTATGACCGAAATCCCGGTTGTTGGCGTCGGATGTCGAATTCCACCGGGCACCCACAAAAACGCCGAACTCGGGGCTGATGACAATCGGGTGACCCGATGTATTGGTGAGCACAAAAGCCACCGTTACGGAATCGCCGACCCTTGCCTGTGTCGGACTGACCTCGAAGCTGCTCAACTGCAAGCCGTCCGGAGACGTGCCCAGGGCTCCTGAAGAATCAACAACGGTTGGCGGTGGAGGGGGAACGGCTGCCGTCTGCGCTACCTGCACAACGACTTCATTCCACCGGAAAGGTCCCCAGTGGCCGTTGACGTTATAAGCGGGCCAGAAGCGCCAGACGCCTGTCGCGTCGAGCTGTCGTGTGGCCTTGAATACGATCCGGGAGCCGGGACGCAATTTTCTTCCCTTATCCTTATGACCGAAATCCCGGTTGTTGGCGTCGGACGTCGAATTCCACCGGGCGCCCACAAAAACGCCAAACTCGGGGCTGATGACAATCGGATGGCCCGACGTGTTGGTGAGCACAAAGGACACCGTCACGGTATCGCCGATATTCGCCTGGGTCGGACTGACCTGAAAGTCGCTGAGCTGCAGACCATCCGGCGATGTGCTCTGAGCGGCGGAAAGGTCGGCTCCGCAAAAGGTCAGAAAAAATAATGCACAGCATATGAGAAATATCCTTCTTGTCATTTTTTTAACCTCCCTGATCAATTCGGTTTGTGGTTTATTTCTTCTTTTCTTTTTCACATTGGCCCCGCAGACCCGCTGAAGATGAAGGATCATCCGGATTTCGGGTTCCGTGACTTCCCGCCGAAAATTTCACTGCGCTCTTGATGATTCGCTGATGCGGCATCCGTAAGGGTATGTTCTGAATATGAAGGTTCGCTGGAAATGCAAAGGATGCTTTGTCCGTGCTGAAAAGTATATAGGAACACGACTTTGTGTCAAGAAATTCTTGAAAAAAATTCTTGAAAAAAATTACCGGATGCATTCTTGAATTACAGTGCGTTATCTGGTAACGGATACGCCATATCTTTATCGGTGTTCGGGGAGTAAAATCCCTGAGCGATTAACTGGAATCCATCGTTCAGGAAAACATCCTGACCGTCAAAGCATTATGAAGGAAAAAGAAAATGATCCGTTCCATCCATGAAAGTCCGCTTTATCCCATTATCAATCCCAGGAGCATCGCCTTTTTCGGCGCATCCAATAATTTTATGCGGATGGGATCCATGATGCTTTCATCCGTGCAGGCGCTCGGGTATGAAGGGAAAATCTTTCCGGTTCATCAGAAAGAAAAAAAGGTGCGCGGGCATCAGTCTTACACGAGTGTTCTGGATCTGCCCGAAGTGCCGGATCTGGCCATCATCGTCCTGCCGACGGATGTGGTCTGCCAGACGCTGGAAGATTGCGGCAGGAAAGGAATCCGCCATGCCATCGTCGTTTCCGGCGGATTCCGGGAAGCGGGGCCGGAAGGCGCGGCGCTGCAAAAGAAGCTGGAAGCCATTGCCGGCCGTTACGGTATCCGTTTTCTGGGACCGAACTGCCTGGGGGTGGCTAATCCCTACCTCAAGCTGAATCCGACGACGATTACCGCGGAAGGCCCTCCCGGCTATGTCGGTCTTGCCTCCCAGAGCGGGAGCTTCATCACTCAGATGTTCGATTATCTGCACCGTCATGGCCTGGGCTTCAGTGCGGCAGTAAGCGTGGGGAACGAGGCCAATATTGATATCGTTGATTGCCTGGAATATTTGGGGGCATGTCCCCATACGAAAGTCATCACCCTGTATATTGAGGGGATTACCCGCGGAAAAAAATTCGTGGAAACGGCCAGGGCCATCACACCGCATAAGCCCATTGTGGCTCTGTATATTGGAGGGTCCGAAATGGGCCGGAAAGCGGGGCTTTCCCATACGGGATCGCTTTCGGGGCCCAATGAAATCTATGACGGCATTTTCCGGCAGTGCGGTATTATCCGGGCGCAGACGCTGGCGGAAATGTTCGACTATGCGCAGGCCCTGGGGACGCTTCCGCGGCCGCGGGGGAACCGGGTGGTGATTCAGACGCATTCCGGCGGTCCCGGCGCCACGGCGGCCGACGCCTGCGGCCGTGCCGGTCTTACCCTGCCGCCGCTCTCGGCCGAAACGGTGGAAAAACTGAAGCCGATGATTCCCCGGACGGCCAGCACGGCCAACCCGCTGGATTTGACCTACAGCCTGAATTCAGCGCAGAATTTTTTTGATATTCCCGATATCCTGCTTCAGGACCGAAACATCGACATGCTGCTTGCCTATTTCCTTTCTCCCGGCATCTTTGCTGAACGCGTGATGAGAGAACTGGGGGTTCCCGGGGAGGCCATCCCCACCGAACGGGATAAAATGCTCACGGGGCATGCGAATGCCTTTCTGAGTCTGAAAGAGCGTCATCCCGACAAACTCATTGTCGGGTTCACCTATCGGAGCCTTCAGGAAAAGATGGTCCGCTATCTGCTGGACCGGGGAATACCCATTTACCGGGACCCCGAACGAGCCGCGCGGGCCATGGCGGCGGTTCTGCAATACCATCAGATGCGCGAAACCATAAAAAAAAGAAGATCGCCGTCAAAAAGAAAGCATTCATAATGATCACAATACCCGTAACCGGATCGCGGTTTCAGCCATCCGGTCTTTCCGGGGGCCACCGCTTGCCGCGTGGCCTGATTCTCACTTCTGCTGCCGCATAACGGTTTGACTTTACGGTGATATTTAGAAGATTGACATCTCCCGGCCGCCTCCCTATACTGATCATACTCCTGCTGCCGATCCGAAATGTCAGTTGAAAGCAGGGGCGAAAAACAACGGGTAATCCCGGAGGAACGAAATGAAAACCAAACATGTTTTGTGCATGATCATGCTTTTGCTGCTCCTGATTCCGATGCAGGGACAAACGGAGTCTCCCGCCGCGGTACAGGAAAAAGAAGGCGTATGGAAAGGGAATGTTTCCAGTCAAAAGGACGTATTCATTAAAGTGGTGGAAACTCAAAAGGAGTGGGGCGACCTCTGGAAGCGCGCTTTTGACAGGCCCGCGCCGGATATCGATTTTGAAAAGAAAGTCGTCGCCTGTGTTTTTCTGGGGCATAAAGCCGACTGGCTTTATTCCATTCATATCGGTGACCCGGTCCGCCGAGACAACGCATGGATCGTTCCTTACGGGATGGCCGACATCATTCTGGAACTTTCGGGACCTTTCAAGGCAGGCGGACAATACGCCATGAAGGTGCTGGAAAAGAAAACAGACGCTCCGATGATTCTGAAGCGAGGCATGCCGTCCGATCGGTGATGATAACTTTCATGCGTGAGATTGCTTATACATCTCCAGGAAGAAATGCTCTGTTCGCGGGACTGATCTTCCATGTTGCGGCCATAATTACGGGGATGATGCCGGTTTCCGGCAATGACACCTTTTTCAAGATCGTCTATCCGGTGTCCTGGGTATTGCTGATGATCGGCGGGTACGCGGAATTGCGGCATCGCGGTATCCATCCACTGAATACCTGGCGGTTCTATCTGATTGCCGCCGTTTCCGTTTTTCCCCTGCTGGGACCGCTGGTTGTTCTGGCCCTCATTTACAGCGCTCCCGGGAAAGGATCGAAAACAGGCGATCTTACCGGTTTGTTTCCCGCACTGTTGAGGTTGCGGGCCAACATGCTTTTGATTTTTGTTTTGATCCTTCTGCTTTTTCTATTGTTTGCCTTTCTCCACGGTAAAAACGATCCTTACTTTCAGAGACGAACGTCCCATGGCGCGTCCGTGCAGTTGTTTCAACCAGGCATTAATCCTGTCCGCCTTTTTGATCAGGGGTAAAGACTCATGCTGAAAAAATATCAGCCCGGACGCCTGGATTTGTTGATCAACACCGACTGGGGCATAGCCGGAGATGCGCTGACCCCGCGGGATGCTCAGGACAGAAGCCTGCTGCTGTTTCATGAACGGTGGGTGACGAAAGAAGAAATGAGGCAGCTCAAGGACGAACGAAACGCCTATATTTCCGTCCGGATTTTCGGGTTCGTTCTGATGGCTCTTGCGCTTCTTCCGGTGATCAATCTGGGTGCCATTTATAAAAGCGGTATCGTTTTCGCAATTCTTGCCGTCGTGTATTCGGCGGTTCTTGCAGCAGGCGGAGTCGGGCTGGTGCGGTATGCGCGCCCTGCACAATACCTTGCCCTCCTGATCTTTATCTCCTTTTTAATCCTGCCGTTCACGCCGCTTTTCGCCGACGATAAAGGGGCGCCGTTCATGGTCTTTCTGGGTCTGACCGGTCTTTATTATCTTCTGCGCAAGACGGCGCGGAAAATCTTCCGGCCGTTGAACAGGCCTGAATCCGCACATCCAAACAAACAGCCGGTGGTTCGTAAAATTGTTTACGGGATTGCCCTGCTGATCGTACTGTGGGCAGGTTACTTTGTGTATGATTTAAGGCAGGCGAGGCAATTGAGCGCTAATGCCTGCCGTCTTGCAACTCCGGGAATGCCGCTGGAAGCGTACCTGTCAAAATTTCCCGGGCAGGATTATAAAATCATTCGGCGGCCAGAATGTGCCATCATCATACCGAAAAGAAATCTGGGCCGGAATCATTGCACAGTGATGCATGATGGACGGATCATCACCGGCGCGCAAACCGGTTTTACCGATTGATGGGGCCATGAACAAACTGAACAGGAGCGAATAAATTGATGATGAAGTTGAAAAATTTTCCGTTGATCGTCCGGACAGGGATGATGGTTTTCTTTGTAATCGCCGCATTTAACGGGTTTGCCGCGGACAAGCCGGAAATCTTCGTCCAGCTGGGGCATCAGGGTGTTGTCAGTGCGGCTGCATTTTCTCCGGACGGGAAATATCTGGCGACGGCAAGCACGGATCAGACCGTCAAGCTCTGGGATGTTGCAACCGGTTCGGAAATCAGAACCTTTCCGGGGCCCTCGGCGGAGATCAATGCCGTGGCCGTGGCCTCCGGCGGCAGGCTGGTTGTCTCAGGCGACAAGAAAGGAGTTATCAAGCTCTGGGATGCAACAAACGGCCGGATCCTGTTTGAAACGGCGCTGATCGGCAAAGAGCCGGATGTTCGAAACCTCTCCTTTTCTCCGGATGGTCGGTTTTTTTCATCCGTCAGCATGGGAGGCGTCCTGACCGTCTGGGATGTCGCCAGCGGACAGCCTGTTAAGACAATTGAGAAACTCACGGCGTACGCCTTTATGTCTTCGGGGGAGGTTTTCATCGCCGCGGAAGCCGCCTATAAACAATACACGCTTTTGAAACTGCCATCGGGAACGGAAGCGGGTACGTTCAGGAATGAAAAAACCTTCATCGATGGCATCTCTTTTTCGGCTGACGGCCGGCATGCACTATTGATGAACAAAGAATATCAGACCGGGAAAATAGTTTATGAGCTGTTCAATCTCCGCGAACAGAAAAGAATCGTTTCCTGGTCGATGAATGAAGGAAAAGGTTTTCATAAGGTTGTCCTTTCTCCCGACGGCCGCAAGGCCCTGTCTGTCGGGACCGGTGGCATGATCCTCTGGGATGCGATGACCGGCCGGGTATTGAAAACACTCACTTCGGATCTTACTTCTTTTGCCTCTTTTTCTCCTGATGGCCGGTTTCTCATTTCGGCCGGTTTGTATGCGCCCACGCTCTGGGAAGTTTCAACGGGGAATGTTGTTCGGGGATTCGTGAGAAGACCGCTCGGCACCGGCAATGCGGCAGCCATCAGCCCCGATGGAAGATATATCACGGTCAGCAGCGTTAACTCACCGCCGCTGATCTGGGATATTGCCGGCGGCAAACCGGCGAAAATTCTGGAGGGCTATTCCAATGCCAGAGCTTTCCTCGCCGGTGGCCGATATGTCCTGCTCGGCACTCCGGGAAAGACCTTCGACATCTGGGACATTGCCGCGAACAAACCTCTGCGGAAATTGCAGGGGGCTTACGTCTCATCTTCGCAGGACGGCAGCCATGTTGCAGAACTGCTTCCGGACGGTCAGCAGCTCAATGTCCGGGAAGCCGCCACCGGAAAGGAAGTGATCCGGTACAGGGAGCCGGCCGGTAAAATTAAAGCCTTCGGGATTGCGGCAAACAATCGTCATCTGTTGACCATCGTGGACAATTCCGCCAGGCTTGTTGACCTGGCCACCGGAACGGAAGAAAAATTCAGCTGGCCGGAGCCTTATTTTATCAATGCCGTGATTTCGCCGGCCGGTAAATTCATTGCTGTTTTTGTCATGAACAAGGAATTTAAAAATGTACTGAGAATTTACGATGCCGGGGCAAAGCGGGAGATCCGGTCTATTGAAGGTGCCGTACCCGCGGCTTCCGCGGCCTTTTCTCCGGACGACGCAAGAATATTGTTCTCGATCGATAAGAAACTGATTCTTTGCGACACCGCTACCGGGGCCGTAGTGAAAACCTTTTCGGGACATACGGATACGGTCTGGTTTTTAAATTTCTGCCAGGGAGGTGAACGGATCGTATCCGCGGGAGTGGATCGAAGCATCAGAGTATGGGATACGGCCACGGGTAATGAATTGATGACCCTGGCCGGACACAGCGGCGCCGTGCGGTCGGTTTACACCTTGCCTGATGAAAAACATATCCTTTCCATCGCCGATGACAACACCACCCGCATCTGGGACATTACCACCGGAAAGGAACAGGCCAGATTATTCAGTTTCACGGACGGCGAGTGGATTGCAATCACGCCGGAAGGCTATTTCAACGCCTCGCCGGGCGGTGCAAAATACCTGAATGTTCGCGTGGGCAATCAGATTTATTCCATCGATAATTTTTATGAGAGGTTTTTCAATCCCGTCTACGTCGTCAATGTGCTCCAGGGCAGGCAGGCCGAAGTTACGGCCGACATCCGGCAGGGCGTTCTCCAGCCGCCGGAGGTGCGGATTACATCTCCGTCTCCGGGAAGCGTTTTCAGCGCGGATACGCTGACGGTGAAGGTTGCCGCCAGGGATACGGGCGGCGGCATCGATGAAATCCGGCTGTATCATAATGGCAAAGCGCTGGGCGGTGACCAGCGGGCGGTTAAAGTGGTGTCCAGGGGAGATGAAACGATTCGGGAATATGTCGTGTTGCTGGTAGACGGCGTCAACACGTTTCGCGCCGTCGGTTTCAGCAAGGACCGGACGGAGTCCAATCCCGCCGAACTCATTATAAAGCTGGCGGCGCCGTCCAGAGAAGTCTCACTGCATGTCATCTCCGTTGGCATCAACCGGTACAAAAATCCCGCGCTCAATCTCAATTACGCCGAACCGGACGCAAAGGGCATTGCCGAATTCTTCAGAAAGCAAAGCGGAGGACTGTTCAAAAAAGTGGATATCCGGGAAATATACAATGAACAGGCGACCCGAGATCATATCCTCATGCAGTTGAAAGGACTGCAAAACACGTCTCCGCAGGACGCCGTGCTGATCTATCTGGCGGGACACGGAGAGAGCCTCAATGATAAATGGTACTTCATTCCGCATGAACTGACCTACCCGGAGAGGGAAGAAGATGTGAAAACCAGGGGCATTTCATCGGATGAATTATCCGGCTGGATAAAGAACATCAGGGCGCAGAAAGTTCTGCTGCTGGTTGATGCCTGCAAGTCGGGCGCGGTGCTCGTTGCCTTCCGGGGTTTTGAGGACCGCAAGGCCCTCTCCCAGCTTTCGCGTTCCACCGGCGTGCACGTGGTGGCGGCGTCCACCAAGGACCAGTTTGCCGCGGAAGTGAAAGATTTAGGGCATGGCGTTTTTACCTATACATTACTGGAAGGATTGAAAGGCAAGGCAGCGCGTCCTGGCGAATCCGTGACGGTCCGCAAGCTGATGGGATACGTGGAAGAACAGTTGCCGGAAATCACGAAAAAGTATAAACAGGAAGCGCAGTATCCGGTGGTGGACTCCAGGGGAATGGATTTCCCGCTGGTGATTGCAAAGTAATTTTTGGGGAGGATTTCCATGCGCAGAATTTTATTTTTTGTTGTTTTGAGTCTTATTCTGGCTGCACAGGCGTATGCCGCGCAGTCCACGATCAAGATCGCAGAAGGATCCGCCTGCATGGGGGACGATAAGTCCCGCAAACAGACCGAAACGGCGGCGCTGGCCGACGCCAGGCGCAACGCCGTTGAGTCCGTGAAAACCTACGTGTCTTCCGCTACGGAAGTAAAAGACTTCGAGCTGCAGAAAGACCTTGTATCGGCATACGCCAATGCCACTGTCGAAGTGCTCGAAACGCTGGAGAAAAGCTGGTACAAAGATCCGGGGCAGGGCGACTGCTACAAAGTCAGGATCAAGACGGAAGTTATTCCTGATGAGAAGTCAATGAAAAAGGCGCAGGAGAAAGCCAAAGCAGCCGTTTGGGATGATCCGTCCCTGCCGCTCGCCATAAAAGTCTGGACAGACAAAACCGACTATCGCGCAGGCGAAAAAATCAAAATTTATCTCAAGGGAAACAAGCCTTTCTTTGCCCGGATGATCTACCGCGACGCATCCAAACATAACCTGCAGCTCCTGCCCAATCCCTACCGGCAGGACAACTACTTCCAGGGCGGCGTTGTGTATGAAATTCCGTCCGGAAAAGACAAATTCGAGCTGGAAGTCAATCCCCCCTTCGGTGAGGAGAACATCATTGTTTATGCCAGCGGATCGGAGTTAGGCGATCTCAATTTGAAGGAAGAAGGCAGCGTATATGCCGTCAAGACCAGGACAAAAGACATTGGCGTGAAGACGCGGGGCGTGAAAGTCAAAGCTTCGCAGGAAGGCAAAACCGATGTGCCCGCGGAATTCTCCGAATGGACCGCGGTGGTGAAGACGAAAAAATAGAGGCTGCGATCAGGCGGCCCGGGAGTTGAAACCATTAAAAAAATTACCTTTGGTATGGTGCCGTGCAGCAGACACCAAAACGCGGTTCCGCACTGGCTGCATGGTCGTAAAGTATTTTAAAGTAATATCGTTAAGCTCACTGACGACTAGATATTCCGGATTGTTTTACTCACGATATCGCCGGATGCGCAATCCTCTATCCATACTTCAAAGCGCCACGCCCTGGACAATAAACTGACACGATCTCCGATTTTATATTTGACGATATATTCTCTGCCTCCTCTGAAGAATGCTTCCATAAAGACCACACTTCCTTCGCGAAACCACGGTATATAAACTACGATTTCGTGACGACCGGGTTTGATGACGACTTTTGAGTAAATGGTTCCACTTTCACCATCGTATTTCACACTTACTATTCTGCTGTCTATCTTGACGATATCAACGTCTCTTGATGTTATTAAAGAAGCATGATCCTTTTCATGATAAAGATAAAATGTCTGGGTTGTCGTTGTACAACCGTGACACAATGTTATGGCAAGGAATATTATTATGTAATGCAGAAAATGCTTTTTGCAGGTTATGAGTTTTTTCATTTTGTTCATATTTTTCTTAAGACGAGTCCGTAGAAAAACTCCAAAAAAATTTAGCGCTATTTGGGGAATTTCCCTGCTCCCCGTTTACGCACGCACTGCGCCGGACGAAACAATCCGGGATGTTTTTGCGTGGATGGACGGAAATTGCCGGCCAAAACCGCTATTTTTTATTAAATATTTCCTGGTATAATTCCGGATATATTTTTTGCAAACAATCAGGGCATATGCCGTGACTGAATTCAGCTTTTGAGTGTTCCGTAATATAGGATTCAATCTGATTCCAGTACCCCGCATCGTCACGAATTTTTTTACAGTAGGCGCATATCGGAAGCAGGCCGCTTAATGTCTCGATTTTTGACAGGGCCAGCTGAAGTTCGGCGATGAGCTTCTCTCTTTCTTCCTCTGCTTTTTTGCGATCGTCGATATTGCGAACGATGCCGCGAAATCCAACAGGCTCGCCTCCTGCGTTGCGCATGAGCGATCCGCTGGCTTCGCTGAAATGTTTCTCCCCGTTTTTATTGATATATATCGCATGATATTTTTGGGATGGTTTTCCTGTCTGATAGATCTCAGTGAAGACATCCCGAACTATTTTTAGGAAGGATTCATCATTATACTGCCTGTAATTCATTCCGATCAGCTCTTCGCGTGTATAGCCCAGATGGCGGCACATGGAATCGTTGACAAAAGTCAGATTGCCTTCAAGATCATTCTCAAAGTAGCCTTCGTCAATATCCTCCAGCATTGTGCGGTAACGTTCTTCACTCCTGCACAGCTCTTCTTCCAGTCGTTTGCGCTCCGTGATGTCTCTGGCTACGCTGATGAAAGCCTGTGGTTTGCCGTCAGCCGTGCGTACCAGGGAAGATCGCAGCTCGGTAATAATGATCCTTCCGCCACGGAGCTTTATCCGGTATTCGTCTCCATCCGGCGCCTCTCCAGTAAGGATTTGCAGCATGCTGGCCTGCGCAATAGGCTTGCTTTCCTCCGTGAGGAGATCAAAAACAGTCTTCAATTCCTGTAGAAGATCAGCGACCGTCGGCACACCATATGTATCCGCCGCCCGCTTATTGGCGGTGATCAGCTCACCTTTCAGGTCATACATGATAATGGGATCGGGAGATGTTTCAATGAGCGTGCGATATAATTTTTCACTTTCCCGCAAAGCATCATCTTTCTGGTGGCGGCTTGTTTCGGCTTCGCCCATCTCGCTGATCCGCGTGCGCAAAACCTGCAGCTCCTGTATCAGCTCTTCCCTCGTCTTGCTATCATCGCTCATATTAACATCCCTGAAAGACGTTATGCTTTTATTGACCTATACAACATTTTTCAAAATATTGCCTCTGCGGATTACGGGGCGAAATCGCCGCCCGTGATCATTCCTGCACCCGCTTCCGGAAGGCTCCAGCCGAGCATCCGGTTTTTTCGTCAGCCGAGCCATAAACGGACTTTGTCCTGCATGACCTGTTTTTCATCCGGTGTCAGGCCCTGCGGGTCGAAGCGGCAGCGGTAGTGCAGATCAAGCGCTTCCCGCAGCAGGGATTGTGAAGCGCCGGTCGGTAAATGATTTTCAATTCTTGCAAGCCAGATTGCCGGCGTTTCCGCCGGCTGCCGTGGATAACCCTGCTCGGCCAGTTTTTGTTCAATAAGATAAAAATGCGAATCAATTCCTTCTTTGGTTTCCACTTTACCTGATTTTGCCGGTTTTTTCTTCAGCCGCTTCCAGGGAGTCTTCCGCAAACGGAAAAGAAGAAAAAGCATCACAGCCGGCATGATCCAGAAAATATATCTTGCCGGGTGATTCCAGTCGTGCCATCGCACTTCGGAAATCTTGAATGAACACCAGGAAATGAAATCTGAAAGAGGTTGCCAGAGCGATGCCCCGCTGTTTTCCACGGCCAGCCATTGAGCGGGTGTTGTGTCAAAGTCGCGCCAGGTTCCGTTGATGTAAACCAGAGTCCAGGCATGAGCATGTCTGCCGCGGACAATGAAACGATTTTCCATTCTGCTGAATTCATCCACGGCATACCCGACGGCATAACGCGCCGGGATGCCGGCGGCGCGCAGAATCAGAACCGTAGCCGTCGCAAAGTACTCGCAATGGCCGGTCTTGGTTCGATGAAGAAAGCTGAACATGGCGTTTTCTTCCGCATTGTCGGGGAGCGTCAATGAATAGGAAAAGTTTTTCTGGAAAAAATCCTCTACTGTTTTCATGGCTTCTGCCGGTTGTGACGAAGACAGCCTGAGTTTTTCCGCGAGTCTGTCCATATACTGTTTTTCTTTCAGGGGGATGGTCAGATCGGCTTCAGCCGGTTGCCTGTCCGGATAATCCGCCTTTCCATACCTGGCCTGGTACCGGACAAGACCCGGCTCTGCCGTTATTTTTACCGTGCCCAGTGGATTGCGCGCCACCTTAATCAGCGGCAGACCGGTGATCTCGGACGTGCCGGAGGGGAGTTTCAGCAGTCCTTTTCCTTCATGCAGATATTCTGATACGATTACGAGATTGTCGTCACCGGCGGTTGAGCTAATCTTCCATGCGGCGCCGTTCTTTTCCGGGACAATATCCTGAAAACGGGAATCGATTGCAAACCATGTATTTCCCGCATAGGTATTATATGTCGCCACGCGCAGCAGGGATGGCGGTCTGCCCCCGGTTACCGGTTGTATGCGGGCGACAATGTCCCCGGATAATTTCAAAGCGCCAACATCCCCGATAGCCGTTGTCGTGCTGTAAGGGTCCTGTGGGCCTCCGGAATTCATATACAATGCGGTTACCCTGCTTTCAACGATCCTCTGGAGGTGGTGTAAGCCCATCTGTCCCGCGTATCCGGCCAGACAGGCCAGTGCCAGAACACAGATCCAGACGGCCGGCGCAAACCTTCGGGACCTTGCCGGCCACAACGCCCAGACGGAAAGGACGATCAATACCGGATAAAACCAGTAGGTTCTCATATTGGCGGCGCTGGCGGCAAGAAGGCAAATGGCAAAATAAAGGTAACTCAGATCAAATTCTTTCCGGGGAACGGTATGGTTGTCTTTTGCCTTGCGCAAACTCCAGAAGATAGCGCTGCCGCCGATTTTTCCCCGTGTGCTGAAAACCTGTGCAACAGTCAGAGGAGAAAGTGACAGAGGCAACCATTGGATGAACAGAAAGATGGTCTGTTTGGCAGTACGGGCAAACAGGAGGTAGAAAAAAAGGCCCAGGAGAATAACCGCACAGATATCGGCAATCCGGTTAAAGTCAGATGGTTTAAGATCAAACCGGAATCCGGTCAGGCGTGATCCTTCGATGATTACCGCGATCAATGCGGCGGGGATCCAAAAGCCGGTCTGCCATCCCCAGAATATCAGCGAAGCTCCAAGGAGCAAGGGTGGAGTCTTCATAATCCGGACAATCCTTCGGCAATCCTACCGGTTTCCACGATCCGCACGTAATCCGCACATTGCGGATCCACCGCTGGTTGAAGTCCCGGCGTGCTCAATACCAGCGCCAGAAGCGGTATGCCCAGCGACTTCAGGTTCATGACCAGATCCTGGCGGTCTTTATCCCATGACAGCAGGATGCAGATGCATCCGCTGAGCGCACTGGCCCGGCCCAGCACCAGAGGGAGCAGCGATCTGAAGGATTTATCCCGGCAGGGTTGTACGGATGCCAGAATCTCCAGCATCCTGTCCGTGTTCGCCACGCCTCTTCCCGAGGTGAAACAAAATGCTTCTGCTCCCACAAACATCAGATCCAGCAGGGATTCCTGGGTTGTTATGGAGCAGGCAAATGATGTGGCAACCGATACGGCATCCTCAAATATGTCGTCAGTCCCTGTCTCCTGAAAGGTATCGAGAACAAGAGCGTGACGGACAAAGAATTCATCCTGGTATTCCTTGACAATCGGTTTATCGTTTTTGGCGAAGCCTTTCCAGTAGATGTGACGCAGGGGATCGCCGGGCCGGTAATCCCGAAGCGAAATAAATTCTTCCGAATCTCCAACTGAAAAAGCCAGAGAGACGCCTCCTTTCTGGTATCGTCTTGTGCCGGGCAATTTCAGGGGCGGCAGAGGATACCGCCGGGGAAGCACCAGCAGGGAATGGGGCATGCTGCTGTGTGAAAAAGATTTGCAAAGCCCCACGGGATCGGTGCCGCCTATACTGACACCGGATAACTGCAATCGTCCCCGGCTTAGCGGTGTGATTTCCATATCAACTTCCTGTTCACAATTGGGGGCCAGAGGCGGCAGTGCAACCTCTTGAAAAAGAGCTTTCCGGTTTCCGGACATGGGGCCCTGCTCGATAAGAAAAAGCCCGTCCCGGGTTCTGACGGATTCATTTCTGACGAAAACCCGGCAGGCAACAGGCACGTCCACCGTTCCCAGTCTCGGGACCGTGCGCCTCATGGCAAGGAGTGGTGGTGGAAACAACCAGCTGGCAATAACAGAGATGGTGATCAGGCCGAAAAGAAAGATAAATACCTGATAAGCCATGGTTTGATTGGTATCCAGTCCAACAATGGCCGAAATGAAGATGCTGCCGATAACAAATATTCCCGTTTTGGTGAAGCGCCGCGAAAGACGCCGTCCGATGGAAGATAAAGGTCTGAGTGCAAAATAAATAAAACGCTTCACGGGGGTGTAACCTCAAAGAAGGTCATCGCAAAAATTACGTCCATCAAGCCGGAGCAGGGATTTTCTTCATCACATCCCAGACGACATCTTCAGCCGTTTTTCCGGAAAAACGCGCCTGGGGGTCCATCATGATCCTGTGGGCGATTACCGGAATGGCGATTTCCTGAATGTGGTCGGGTGTAATATATTCATAACCGTCAAACATGGCCAGCGCTCTGGCGATTTTCATCAGTGAAAGAGATGCACGCGGGCTTGCGCCGATCTGCACGCCCGGATGTACACGCGTTGCCGTTACGATATCGACGATATAGCGCTTCAATTCTTCGCTGATGCGTACACGGGCAAGGTGATGTTTCAGGGCAATCATGTCATCCCTGCTCACGCAGGGTTTGAGGTTATCGAGAGGATGGTTTTTACCCTGTCCGGTCAGAATAGCGACCTCTTCGGCGGGAGATACATATCCCAGCCTGAATTGCAAGGCAAAACGGTCCATCTGCGCCTCGGGAAGAGGATAAGTGCCGTGAAACTCTACCGGGTTTTGAGTGGCGATGACAAAGAATAATTCCGACAGCGGCCGGATTTGACCGTCAATACTCGACTGTCCCTCCGCCATTGCTTCCAGCAGCGCCGATTGCGTTCGGGGTGAAGCGCGATTAATTTCATCGGCAAGCAGGATATCCGTGAAAATCGGACCTTCGTGAAAACGGAAATCCCTTTCCTGCTGATTATAAATAGACACACCCAGAATATCCGAAGGAAGAACGTCGGGTGTGAACTGAATGCGTTTGAAGCGGGCTTCGATGGATAAGGCCAGCGCTTTGGCAAGAGTAGTCTTACCGGTGCCGGGATAATCTTCCAGAAGGACATGACCGCCGCTAACGAAACCGGCCAGAAGCTTGCGGATTGCCGCGGATTGTCCCTGCATGACCTGTTCGATATTGGCGGTTATCTTCCGGCATATCTCCTGGGAATGCAGTTCATTTTCTCCATTCATGTTGTTTATCTTTCCCTGAGATTTACTTGGAGTCTTCCTATTCCATGATGTTCATGAAAGAAAAAACTTCAGTGATCCATATCACAAGTCAAGCGATCATGGATACAGCTGCGGTCTTTTGTTTTATTTCTTTGACACATCTGGTCGTTTTTATTATAGTTCCTGCGGAAATAATGGCGATAGTCGCTAAAGTATGCGTTCGTTCAAGGTCGATTAAGCTGTGTAAACGGATAAACGGCATGATTGGAGAGAAAAAGATGAAAAAGGAGTGGTTCGTTTTAGGGTTGACACTGGTTTTGGTTGTTATGTCCGGTGCAGTGCGGGAAGCGCTTGCCCAGGATCAGGCGCTCCCGAAAGTAGCTCTCTTTTTTGATGTTGGCGGAAAAGAAGACAGCGGGTTTGCCGATTCCGCTTACAAGGGTCTGGAAAAGGCATCAGCCCATTTGGCGGTGAAAGCGGTCTATGTTGAACACACCAGACCGCTGGATCTGGAGCGTACTTTGAATCAGGTGGCGGCGTCCGATGCGGGGATGATTATCGGCGTCGGTTTTGCTTTTTCGGAAAAGCTCGGTCAACTGGCCGTAAAATATCCCGAAAAGAAGTTCGTCTGCATTGATTATAGCCCCGGATATGACGACAAGGGCAAAATGGTACCGATGCCTGATAATCTGGCGGGAATTACTTTCAGGGAAGAGGAAGGTTCCTATCTGGTCGGGGCGATAGCGGCTTTAAAAAGCAAGACCGGCAGGATCGGTTTTCTAGGCGGCATGAACTGCCCGATTATCCGCAAGTTTGAGGCGGGGTATGTCGCGGGTGCAAAAGCAGTCCGGCCGGATATTCGTATTGTTGCAAAGTATGCCGGGATTTCCGGACAGGCTTTCAACGATCCGGCCAAGGGTTACCGGATTGCCACGCTGATGTATAAAGACGGAGTAGATATTATTTATCACGCATCAGGCGGAACCGGTGCAGGCCTTTTCCGGGCGGCAAAAGAAATGAACCGTCTGGCGATCGGTGTGGATACCGATGAGAGCGCGAAGGCGCCGGGGCTGGTGCTGACCAGCATGACCAAGAATCTTGACGCGGCCGTGTTTGAGATTGTCCGGTCCTGGCTGGATGGATACTTTTCCGGAGGCCTGAAGACTTTCGGGCTGAAAGAAAAAGGGGTCGGCTTTGTCTATAATGAGAAAAACATGGAGAGGATCGGTGAAGACGTTAACAAAAAAGTTCTGGAACTGCAGACGAAGATCATGGACGGACAGTTGGCGATTCCCGTTGCCGGTCTGGACGGGACGCGACTCAAGCGCGAGGATCTGCAGAATCTTCTTTCCGAACTGCATCTGGAAATCAAGACGGCTCTTGCCAGGCTGGACGGCGATTTGAAACGCAGCGCCCAGTCGCTTGCAGGCAGGGATTTGAAAGGCGATGACGCCCGCGGAGCGCTGCAAAAACTTTATGCGGCCAATCCCTATATCATCGACTGCGAAACAGTGAGCGATAAGGGGATCATGCTGGTGGTCGAACCGCCGGCGCACAAAACCTCCGAAGGGGCGGACATCAGCAGACAGGCGCACATGGTCAGGTTATTCAAGACCCGTCGGCCGGTATTGAGCGGTTCCTTCCGCTCCGTTGAAGGCCCGCAGGCCGTGGTCATTCACCATCCCGTTTTGTCCGCGGATCGCCGCTTTGCCGGGTCCATTGCGGCGCTTTTTGCTCCGGAGTATCTGTTGTCCGGCATTGTCGGACCGGTAGCATCCGGTCTGCCGGTTGGAATTTTTCTGATGCAAACCGACGGACGGATGATTTACGATGTGAAAACGACGCAGATCGGATTGAATCTCTTTACCGATCCGCTGTACAAACCTTTTCCGGAACTGTTGAAAGTGGTGCGCAGGATGGCTGCCGTCCCGGAGGGAAAAGACACTTATGTGTTCTACAGGAAACCGGGGGAGGCGCCGGTTGAGAAAGTGGTCTACTGGCGCACCGTTGTCCTGCACGGCACGGCGTGGCGTCTGGGCATCAATTGCGCAAAGGACAGGCTCGTCAAGGAATAACTCATATCACGTTGCCGTGTCATCCGCAGAGCATTCGGCGGTTGCCATGTTGAATATGTAAAATTTAGACGATTTCATGGATGCGGATGATCACAAGAATCTTTTTACGAAAAATCAGCAGGTACCGTTCCAGGTCCCGGTATGCGGAGGCGGCTGTGCGTTCGGATAGCGCGCTGAAAATTTTCTGGAGGACCGTTGTGGTTGTGCTTTTGACCGTGCCTGGCAGCGTGGCGGATGAACTGCGTCCGGTCCGGGAAAAACTCAAGACGTATCAGGTGGACATCCTGCAAAGTTCCGTTTCCGGCCTGTCGGCCGGTGGATTCATGGCCAGTCAGTTTTTTGTTGCCTATTCGGACATCCTTGCCGGCGCCGGTATTTTTGCCGGTGGTCCTTATGGATGCGCCCGGGGAGATGTGATGAGGGCGGTTAACGACTGTATGTTTTCCCCCTCTTTTCTGACCGTGGAGGTGATGGCGGAGCTTTTGAACAGAGCCCGTGCCCTGGACCGGGAAGGTCGGATTGCCCCCCTTGTCAATTTGCAAACAAAAGGGGTTTATCTGTTCAGTGGTCTGGTTGACAAGACGGTACAGCCCGGTGTGGTGGACAGGGTTTTCGACTGGTACCTGAAAGCCAGTGTTCCACGAAGCCGGATTTATTATAAAAAAAGCATTCCGGCAGGTCATGCCATGCCGACGCTGGACTATGGCAACCCCTGCGACGATGTGGACAGGCCACCCTGGATCAGCGCCTGCAATTATGACGGAGCGGGCGAGGCGCTCAAACATATTTATGGCGGGTTGAATCCCCCGCGGCCGGTAACCGGCGCCAGCGGCAGACTGATCGAATTTAATCAGAAGGATTTTGTCGAACCTCGGGCACTTACCGACAAAGATCTGGCGGAGAAAACCGGCCTCAATGAATTCGGCTATGCTTTCGTTCCCCGGTCCTGCGAGCAAGGTCAGATGTGCCGGATTCATGTGGTATTTCACGGGTGCCGGCAGGTGTACAACGCGGATCCCGAGGGGCTGGATTTAAAGCAAGGCGGCACGGCGTTTGGCCTGCAAATGGTTCTCCACGCCGGTTACAACGAATGGGCTCATACCAATTCCATCATTATTCTGTATCCTCAGGCGCAGAAAACTAAAGCGAATCCTGGGGGATGTTTTGACTGGTGGGGGTATTTGGAAGGCGCCAAAGACACCTACCTGACAAGGGAAGCTCCGCAAATGAGGGCGGTGCGCGCCATGATCAAGGGCCTGAGCGGGAAATGACGGTTTGAACCGTGTTATTCCGTGAAGATTTTCTTGACATCGCGGGCCACGTTTCCTATATTGCCACGCACGAAAGGGATGGTTTGATCCATCGTGAAAAATAAGCTTTCGGACCTGCAGAAAGCAGTATTTCCCCCTTGCAGGGTTTAAAAGATTCAATCCCGACAGGCGTGGAATATATTTGTAAATAATGAACCGGGAAGGCCGCCGGAACCCGGCAAGGGGATCATCCGGGGTTATATAAAATGATAAACGGAAAAAACTATGCTTCGTATCAGTGACCATAATATCGTATTCTCAGGTAATCTTCTTTTCTTACCTCTTGCCGATGTTTTTCAGTTGCTCGGGGGCAATAACTGCACTGGCATCCTGATTTTACGCAGTCCCCATTCATCAGATCCGGGTATCGTGTATTTCAGAGGCGGAAATCCGGTTAACGGTTCCTGGGGAAAACTGAAAGGACGTGAAGCCGTCTATGCCCTGTTTGGGTTAACGGACGGTAAATACGAATTTTCCGAAGAGGAAATAACCGGGATCGATCCGGTTATCAAGCAGGGCACGATGGAAATGGTCATGGATGCGATGCGTCTGATCGATGATGGACAAATTGCCCGGGTTGGTCCTGATCCTCTCCATCAGCAAAACATGAAAAAGACGGATCCCGCGCGGGTCGATATGAATTACGTGCATCCGATTAAAGGGCCCCAGGTTGATTATCGCTATATCACGATAGAACGGAATTATCCGGACGGCACCACGATTTTACGGGAAGGAGAGCACGGTAAATGGCTGTGGGTGATTTCCGAAGGAACGGTAAGGATCGTCAAGGAGACGCCCAAGGGCGCTATTACCCTGGCCAGACTGGGTGAAGGCAGTTTTATTGGAACGATCCGGTCGTTTTTATACGGGGAATACGAGCGTAACGCAACGGTGATTGCAGAAGGAGCCGTGGAACTGTGTCTGCTCGATGCGGAAGCCCTGCACCGGGAATATTCCTCCCTGTCGCCTGATTTCAAAAAAATTCTAATCAGCGTCGACAACCGGTTCAGAATGATCAACACGAATGCCGTCAATGCCTATATCGGGGCGCATCCCGACGGACTGCCCCCGGACAAGTTCATTGATGATCGGTTCCTGAATACGACGGATCTCTATGTCATCAGAGAAGGAACGGCCGATATTATCGGCAAGGGACCTGACGGTGACGTACATCTTCTGCCACTGAGCAAGGACGATGTTTTCGGCAAGATCCCTTTCATGGCTTTCGGCCACGAACCCGTATCCGCGTCCGTCGTGGTATCGGAGGTTTTCGAGGCCGATCTCCTGGACAGCAAGGCGCTCCAGCAGGAATATGACAATATTTCTCAAACATTAAGGAATTTCATTTTCGGTACGGCAACCAATATCTCCATGACGACAAGACTTTTCTATGAACTGCTGGGCAAGATCCAGCCTTCTCCGGGGCAGAGCCCGGAAAAAGTTCTGGACGAGGACGACGACGAAAACTGATTGCCCTATGGCCGTTCGGGACTGAGGCAGCTCTTCCCTATTGACGCACAAAACATCTTTCCTTATATTAGCAAAGCAGTTGGGTCCGTGCCGTTTCACGATTCGCCGGGTTTGGAGGGAAGGTAATGGCGGTTTACAGGATTAGCGAGTCAGGGAGGCGTTATCATGCAGGAAACTGATTCCCGTCAGGAAGCGGAGAAATTTTTCAACCTGGGCAAAAACATCCGCCGGACGCAGATAGCAAAACTGAAGCAATTCCTGATCATTGTGGTGATGCTGATTCTTACCACGATCCTCAATATATTTCTGGAACATCTGATTCAACCATCGTCCCTGATCTTTGTCTATCTGGTGCCCGCCATTGCGGGCGCGATTTACTATGGCAGCTGGGCCTCTGTTTTATCCTTTACCGCCGGTTTTCTGATCTTTGACTTTTGCTTTGTGGAACCATACTATTCACTGCATATTTCCAAACCTCAGGATATCTATAATATCACGGTCTATTTTGTCGTCGCCGGTCTGATTACGTATTTAATCCACCTGGTCTACCGGCA
Organism: Smithellaceae bacterium; assembly: GCA_963682015.1. GTDB lineage: Bacteria > Desulfobacterota > Syntrophia > Syntrophales > Smithellaceae > UBA8904. The sequence continues at coordinate 3,037,562 of OY820932.1, forward strand.
GAATGCTTTCCTGAAAGGCAGACTGGATCGTGTATCTCTTCTTGAAGATATGAGCAGGGATTTCATGTTGCTGGCGCCGCTCGAGCAGGGATCTTCGGACCTTCCGCTTACCGGCACTCTGCAGGTCAGAGCACTGGGGCTCCTGGGTCAGCTGGCGCTGAAATATACCAAAACCATATTTGATGTGCCGGCGGTAGTTTTTTTTCGCGAAGATAACGGCAGCCTTAAAATCTGGGCGAAAAGCAGTGTGGATCTGGAAATCAGGCAACAAGAACAGGATGCCGCATTCTGGACGTACAGCAACGGCGAAGTTTCCGGCGCCGGGACGTACACTCTTTCCGACACGTCTTTTTATTTTATCCCGATGAAATCTCTGGAAAACGTAATCGGGGTGATCGGCATTTCATACAATTCCAGGGATCTTTTTCCCGAACAGCGCCGTTTTCTGGGAACGATTATCAACCTGACAACCATTGTCGCATCCATGTGGATGAACCTGAAATTGAAACGGCCGCAATAGTAAGAGTCTGATTCCGTTTCCCGATCCGTGGATGAGCGGAAACAGTTTCAAACCGTTTCTGCGGTCGGGAATCATTCACAGTTCGATTTGCGTTCCCAGTTCAACAACACGGTTGGCCGGAATTCCAAAGTAGGTAGTCGGATTGCCGGCATTTCTGGACATGAAGGCGAAAAGGGTTTTACGCCAGCGCATCATCTTCGATGATCCGCCGGTCAGGAGTGTTTCTCTTCCCAGGTAATAGGTCGTGGTCATGGGGTCTGTAACGAGTCCGTACTGGGCGGCCATTTTCATGATTTGCGGTACGTTGGGTTTCTGCATGAAACCATAGATTGCTTCCAGCCGGTAAAAGTCCTGGCCCAGGTCGGTAATCACAATTCGGTTGCCGGCGGGAACCGTCGGCACGTCTTTTGATATAATGGAAAGCAGAATAACTTTTTCATGCAAAACATGATTGTGCTTGATATGATGAAGCAGTGTCGGCGGTGTTCCGATCGGGGATAATGTCATGAATACGGCGGTTCCCGGCACATGCGGCATCCGGCTGTTCTGCATACTGGTAAGAAAACTGTCCAGCGGAAGTCTTGATCCGATCAACTTATTGTAAAGTTCATCCCGACCTTTTTTCCAGGTGGTCATGGCGATGGCGATGACGGCGGCAACCAGAAGAGGAAACCACCCTCCGTCGGCGATCTTGAAGAAGTTGCCGGTAAAAAAGGCGGCATCAAACGCCAGGAAGATTGCGATCAGGGGAAGGATTTTCCACCACGACCACTTCCGGTCATAGATCAGCACGAGGAAATACAGGATGGTTGTGATGATCATGGTTCCCGTAACGGCAATGCCATATGCTCCCGCCAGACCTCCGGACTCTTTGAACCCGATCACAACGGCAAGACAGGCGATCATCAAGGCGTAATTGACAAAAGGAATGTAGATCTGTCCCTGCATCTCGCTGGAGGTGTGGATAATCCGCAGGCGCGGGCAGTAGCCCAGTTGAACCGCTTGCTGAGTAAGCGAGTAGGCGCCGGATATCAGCGCCTGGGATGCGATTACAGTGGCGATCGTGGCCAGCCCGATCATGGGATACAGAAGGATCTGCGGAACGATGTTGTAAAATGGATTGACGCTCATTTCGGGATGTTGAAGCAGCAGAGCCCCCTGCCCGAAGTAATTGCACAACAGCGCCGGCAGGACGAACAGAAACCAGGAAAACCGGATAGCGTCTCTGCCGAAATGCCCCAGATCGGCATAAAGCGCTTCGCATCCCGTAATGCAGAGCACAACCGAACCGAGTACGATAATGCCGTGCGTTCCGTTGTTCAGAAAAAAACGGATGGCGTGGAGCGGATTGACTGCCTGAAACACCGCGGGTTCCCGGACAATTTCGAGAATGCCGAAAGCGCCGATGGTGACAAACCACAACATCATGATGGGCGCAAACAATTTCCCGATGTGTGTCGTGCCCCTGCGCTGCAGTGAAAAGAGCACTATGAGGACAATGCAGGTCAGCGGCATAACAAAAGGCGTATAGGCTTTGGTGACAACTTCCAGCCCTTCAATGGCCGAAAGAACGGAGATGGCCGGTGTAATGACGCCGTCTCCGTAGAGCAGCCCGGCGCCTAGGATTCCGCCCAGCAGAAGGAATGCCCGGACGCGGTACATTTTCTTATCGGTTGTATTGAGCAGTCTGACATGCAGCAGGCCGAGCAGGGCAAAGATACCTCCTTCTCCCCGGTTGTCCGTTTGCAGAATAAAAATGACATATTTGATGCTGACAACAACAATCATTGACCAGAAGATCAGCGATAAAACACCCAGAATATTGGCCGTGCTGGCTGTGATGGCATGGGTTCCGTGAAAGCATTCTTTGAGGGTGTATAGAGGGCTGGTTCCGATATCGCCGAAGACAACACCGATGGAGCCGATGGCTAGAAATAGTTTTTTTTTATCGAGCAATCTGCCGGGGATTGTTTCCGGTGACTCGATAGAGCCCTCATCTTCATTACCGGGGTGTGACATAAATAACCTCCGAAACATGTTTCCGGGAGAATCATTCTCCCGGACGGTTCCGGAACTGGTTCTCCTCGTCGAAGCCGACGAAGTTAGCTGAAGGGCTCGGGCCGAAAAGGTTACCCTACGCTGATGCGATGCGCCCCCAAAAATTGGGTCCTCCGCTCCTGAGAATCAGGATTAGGCATATGTGCTGTAGTTTCTAGAACATCTTTTAATGCCTGTCAATCAGCTTAACAGGTTCCATCCGTTTTGACCGACAACTTTTCCCGGTGGCGCATGAGCGCCAGATCGATCAGACGGTCCAGCAGCCTGCCATATGGAAGCCCGGTGGCTTCCCAGAGCTTGGGGTACATGCTGATACTGGTGAAACCCGGCAGCGTGTTGACTTCATTGAGATAATACTTCCCTGTTTTCCTGTCCAGGAAGAAATCCACTCGCGCCATCGAATTCAGGTTGAGTGCCCGGAAGCCGAGAACGGCGCATTTGCGGATCGCAGCAGTGACTTTTGCGGGAAGCTTTGCGGGGATGCTCATCCTTGCCCCCTGGGGGTCAAGGTATTTGGCTTCGTAGGAATAAAATTCATGCATGGGGAGGATTTCACCCAGGATGGACGCCTGCGGCTGATCATTGCCCAGCACCGCGCATTCGATTTCACGGCAGTCAATACCGGTTTCGATCATGATCCGGGTATCGAATTGAAAGGCGTAATCAATGGCGGCCATCAGGTCTTTTTTGACTTTCACTTTCTTGATTCCCACGGAAGAACCGGTACAAAGCGGTTTTACAAAAAGAGGGAAAGCCAGCTCTTTTTGCGCTCTGCGCAGAATTTTTTGCGGCTGTTCGCTCCATTCCCGCCTGCCCGCCGTGATCCAGGGAACTACCGGAATTCCGGCCTGAGCAAGCAAACGCTTGGCGATATCCTTGTCCATGCCGATTGCCGAACCGGCCACATCAACGCCCACGTAGGGAACCATGGCCAGTTCCAGGAGGCCCTGCAGCGTGCCGTCCTCTCCGTAGGTGCCGTGCAGCACGGGAAAGATTACATCGATAATCACTTTTTCACCGTCCGCTTCCAGATTGCAAAGGGAAAGTTTGTTTTGCTGTTCAAAATGATTAACCAGCCAGGTTCCGCGTTTTTTCAGAGACAGGATCTTGCCGAAGTCGCGGTCCGCCACGATTTCCGGCCGCTCCTGGACGTACCAGCGTCCGTCGCGGTCGATGCCGATGGCGACAATGTCATATCTGGTTTTATCAAGCGCTGAAACAACAGAGGCCGCCGAACACAGCGACACATCGTGTTCGCCGGACCGGCCGCCATATAAAACACCGATGGTTATTTTGTTTTTGCGTTTCGTTTTGAAAGAGGATTGCATGGATTGTCCTTTAATATGTATAGGTAATGGCCGTTCCAATGGAGACACGTCCCGTGTACTGCCCTTCGATATTCAGGCGAAAGCCCTTCGCCAGCGGTATATCGGCTCCGAAATATCCTCCCGCCGGCGATTTGCTTTTCCATAAAACTTTTTGCGTTCCGGACTGGATACCGGGAATGGCGCAGGCTAGAAAAGCGTCGGCTTCCGAATAATAAAGATAGGGACCGGCATAGAGCCTGATACCCGCGGGAACCGTGGCCTGCAGGGCCGCGCCGAAATTGACGTCCCAGAAGTTCTTCACTTTCAAATCGACTACGTAAGGCGTCGAGCCATAAAGCCCGCCCACGTCATCCGTAAAGTTGCTGAAGTTATAACTTCCCTGCAGGAAGGCGCCGATACCGAAAATGCCGTTGATCGGATAGAACGCTTTAGCCCCCAAGGTTCCGAAGAACTTCCAGTTTTCCGCAAAGTGGGTTTTGGAGGTGGTTGTCAAAGAGTTCCCGGAGCTGTAAGCGTCGAATATTTTTAAATCGCTGATACCGATGCGTCCGTAAATTTCCCAGATACCCGAAGCGCCGTAGGATGCCTGAGAGTAGATCTGATTCTGCCGGATGACATGGTCCGCGGAGGTTTTGAAGACGTCTTCGGCATACCGGAACCCGATGGCGGTATTGAGTCCGCCTTCCAGTCTGGAAATCGTTTGCGGCGGCCCGAACATTCCACCGGCAAATGCGTTGGAACAGACGGACAGCAACCACAGCACGGCAATGGCAAGAACGAAATATTTCTTTGGAAAATCGGCTTTCTGGCTCCTCATTATTTCTCCGTTTCGGACGATTTTGCCGCCGGTTGAACCGTATCCGTGCCTTTAAACAGTAGAGACCTTGCCTTGCGCGCTTTGACTTCCTTCAGGCGATACTGGATATAGCCGTTGCGGATAGCTACGTAAGGATCGATGGCAGCTCCGATGAGTGATTCATAATCTCCGATTCTCAGGGATACGGAATTGACCTTTTCGTATGACCAGACCCCTAATGAAACATACCAGGGATAAAAATAGGGGGGTGGATATAAGAACTGATCACCAATGATCGTTACAGAATCCCGGGGGCTGGACGGTCCGTAAAACGGCCAGACGATGTAGAAACCATGGCCCACGCCGTAAACACCCAGTGTGTGCCCCAGGTCGGTGTCCTGCTTCTGTAAATTCATCTCCCTGCCCGCAGCGGGGTCCATCAGTCCGCCGATGCCCCAGACCGTGTTGATGGCAAAGCGGCCGGTTTCCATAGCCGCGCCTTCAAAGTCCGCCTGCAGAAGACAACTGACCAGGCGTGCAGGGTAGCGCAGGTTGAAAAAAAAGTTTTTCACGCTGATGCGCGCAGGTTCCGGAACCACAACCTTGTAGCCCCTGGCGACGGGCTTGAGTACCCAGAAATACAGTTTATCGTTGAATTGATGCATGGCCCGGTTGAACGGCTCTATCGGGTCGGCAATCGTTACTTTTTCCTCGGCCGGTTCGTCTTCGTAATCGAGGTCTTCTTCATCGTCGTAATCGTCGTTAACCGGTTCATCCGGTTTTTTTGACGTCTTTGCCGCTGTGACATCCGTACCGGTGGACGGCAAAGTCTGAGAGGATAAAGACGGAGCCTGTTTAGTCTCCGCGGCCGGACAGTAACCGGGGGCAATCCATGCCGAAAGCAGGATAAACAAAAAAATCAGGGACAGACAGTATCTCATGACCGGGGATCCGTTTAATGGCCTTGCAGTGCTTACTGTTCTTTTACCTTTTTGCGCAGGGTTTCCAGAAGTTTTTCCGGCGTGCCGTCAGCCAGAATCTCCTTGAACTGATCCCGGTAGTTTTGAACCAGACTGACATTTTCCACGACCACATCGTAGACTTTCCATTTGCCGTTTTTCAGGATCATCCGGTAAAAAATCGGGATTTCTTTCGAGGCTGTGACGATCTTCGATTGAACCTCCGCCTTGTCATCCGTTAAAGTTTCCTTGTAGAAGACGACCTTTTCGTTTGAATAATCGAGGATTTTATCCAGGTAGGTCTTTTCCATTACTCTCTCGAACAGGTCGACAAATTCCCTGCGCTGTTCCGGAGAAAACTTGTTCCAGTTTTTCGCGAGTGTTCTTTTGGAAAATTCCATTTCATCGAACATGTCCTTGTAAATGACACGCAGCTTTTCTGTTTTGGCTGCCTTGGAGGCGGGACTTTTCAGTTTGGGGTCTTTGAGAACGTCCAGTACCCGGTTGACGGTGCCTTCCACGGCGGTGGTTGGGGCTCCGGCGTAAACCGGAACGGCTAATATCAGAATCATCAGCAGATTGAATATGAGTAAATGTTTTTTCATGAAGTATGCCTCCCTATTTCTTTTCCTTTTCTTTTTCTGAGTCTTTGTTTTTATCCTTTTTGATTTCGCCAAAGGCGTATTTGCTGATCAATTGCTCGATATCCAGAGCGGCCTGTGTTTCCGTAATCACGCCGTTGGGCTTGAGAACATCACCGCCGCCGCCCGGATCGATACTCAGATACTTGTCCCCGATTAATCCTTCGGTTTTAATCGAGGCGATGGCGTCGTCATAGATTTTGATACCTTTGTTGATCCGGATTTCCACCACGGCTTTCTGGTTTTCCTGGTCCATGGTGATCTGTTCCACCCGTCCGACGTTGATGCCCAGAATGTGCACCGGATTGCCGATTTTCAAACCGGTGACGGATGTGAATTTGGCGGTCAGCGGGTACGTGTCGTCACCGAACAGATTGAGTTTGCCGAGTTTCACGGTCATATAGCCGACGCAGAGCAGTCCGCAAATGACAAAGATGCCGACGATGGTTTCCATGGTATATTTTTTCATAGGCTTACTCCCCGGCGGCGCAAGAAAGCCGCCCGATTTCTTTTTGTTGAGACCTTGCCAGTGTGATCACTGAGTCGATATTGCTGTCCGCCTTACCTTCGGCGATTCCGGCGATAAGCGTCAATTCCACGGACTCGCCCGCTTCGGCGTGGCAGGTTTTTTCCCGGAGCATGGGAATCATATGCCGGTTAAAATCCTGGGCAAAATCATTCACGATATTTTCAGTTTCGGTGACCGTCGAATACGGAACCATGGTGAGGATTTCATTGGCGCTCCGGCGTGTGGAAAAGCCGCCGAAATCGCTGAAATGCCTGTCAATATATATACCCATGGTTTGTAATGCCTCCTGCGTTGTATCGTATCCGACGTTGAATTCCTCCAGCCGGAAGACCACCAGGCAGTATGGTTCGCCAAGCGATCTGCGCTTCATCTGGACGTGATTGAGAATCTTGAACTGGCGCTGGGAATACAGGCCGGTCAGTTCTTTTTGCAGCGCCTCCAGCGAATTGATGACCTCGTCCATGAATGGATGGTCAAAATCTTCCAGCTCTTCCGGTGTTCCCTGGAAAACGATCTGGCGGTTGTACAGGGCGAGGATGCGGTTGGAGATAAAATATACGTCAGGAATTTCATGGCTCACCAGGATGGCGGTAAAATTAAATTTCCGCTGATACTGGGCGATCATGCTCAAAATGGCATTTTTCCGGACCGGGTCCTGGCCGGTGGTCGGTTCGTCAAACAGCACAATTTGCGGATCGGTGATCAGCGCGCGGGCCAGCGCCGCTCTTTTTTGCATGCCTCCGGAGAGTTCTGACGGGTATTTGTTTATGGCTTCCGTCAGTTCCGTTTGCTTGACCCGGGCCATGACACGCCGGTGAATTTCCGATTTCTTTAAACTGGTGGTTTCCCGGAGCGGCAGAGCGATATTGTCATAAACCGTCAGGGAATCGAAAAGGGCGTTGCCCTGAAACATGTAGCTGATCCGGGCATAAGACGCATCCACCTCCGATTTTTTAACCCCCGTGATGGGTTTTCCGCGGAAGAGAATGACGCCATCATCGGGCTCGATAAGTCCGATGATATGTTTGAGCATCACGCTTTTACCCGACCCGGAAAGCCCGATAATCGTCGTAACCTGCCCTTCGTAAATTTGCAGATTCACGCGGTCCAGGACGGTTTTTTCGCCGAAGCGTTTAGTTACATTTTGAAATTCAATCAGTGGTGTATCCATTCCATCTCTCTAGATCAACAGGGATGTTACAACATAATCCGAAACCAGGATCAGTACGCAGGAAGTCACTACCGCCGACGTGGTGGCCAGCCCCACGGCCTGAGCGCCGTGACTGTCATGGCGCATATGAGCGAAGTAACCCTGGTAACAGCACACCGTTGCGACGATTACCGCGAACACGATGGATTTGACAAAGCCGTTGGTGACATCGCTTAACGCCACATAAACTTGCGTGCTGTGCCAGTAATTGCCGGCATTGAGGCCCAGCAGGATTACTCCGGAAAAATAGCCGCCCAGAATGCCGATCAGATCAAACAAGGCCGTAAGCAGCGGAAAGCTGATGATGGCGGCAGTAATTTTGGGGCTGACGATATAGCGCATCGGATCAATCCGCATGGTTGAGAGCGCGTCAATCTGCTCGCTGATGCGCTGGATGCCGATTTCGGCGGCGATCGCCGAACCGGCACGGGCTGTAATCATGATAGCAGTGAGCACCGGTCCCAGTTCCATGATCAGCGAGAGGGCCACCAGGGATCCGACGGCGCCCTCCGCCCCAAACTTGGTCAACGAGTGATAGGATTGCAGGCCCAGCACCATCCCGGTGAAGAGGCTTACCAGCATGATGATTGTAACGGACCTGGCTCCGATATAATAAACCTGGCCGATAATTTTCGAAAACTGTTTACGGCTGAATGTTTGTCCCAGCGCCAGAACAAGGAATATGGCCGCCGCTCCGAGATTGCCGACCCAGCCGATGACCTTCCCGCCGATAAACACCAGGGGGCGGGTAAGCATGGTTTCCGCTTCCTTTATTGCCTTGCTCCGGGAACCGTTTGGAGGATTTGCAGCCAGAAACATTAAGATTTTCATCCTTTACAGTTTAGATTATAATCGGACGGTTGCGGATACTAACATCGCCGACCCTATTTGACAAGCACTTCCTTGAAGCGACACATGGTCTTGACATCAAAAAAAATTATGTCTAAATTACCGCAGCAAATATAAGGTGGAGAAAAAGGCAGATGACCCGCTGCTTCAGCAAAACGGAAATTCCGCTGGCGACAAGAGCGTTTAACGATGCGGAAAAACTGATTTCCCGCCAGTTTCGTCTTGGCGAAGACGTTTTGCGTAGTAACAAATATGAAGTAAAAACGCTTGCTTTTTTGCAGGAGCATGAAGTAAAAGACGGCGCGTTTGCACATCTGTGCAAGTATTCTTTTGAAAAGCCTTCGGTTCTGACGCCTGAAGGTAAGGAAGGTTTTGATTTTTATCGGGTTTGTCTGCAGGACAACATTATCCTCGATGCCGTGCATCGGGCGAATTCTTTTATTAAATTAAGCCCTTTGATGCTTTACATCGCCGTCCACGAATTGATTCACGTCATGCGCTTCGGCGATGGAACCATTGATTTTGACGCATCACAGGCAGATAGAGAGCAGGAAGAAAAAATTGTGCATAACCTGACCCGTGATACCCTGCGGGCGGTTCGGCAAAGTGATATGGATATGATACTGGACTGCTTCAGCAGCCGGTTTGCGATTAACGATATTAATTAATGTGAGGAGATATACACATGCCAATCTACGAATATAAATGCAAAAAGTGCGGAAAGCAGTTTGAAGCGTTTCAGGGGATCAGTGAGCCGGATTTGAAAACCTGCACGTTCTGCAAGGGAAAAGTTCAGAAGATGATGTCCCTTTCTTCTTTCAGTTTGAAGGGTTCCGGATGGTACGCGACTGATTATGCCGGGAAAAAGCCGCAGCCGGCCAAAACGGAAAAAGCAGAATCATCGACCGGTGAAAGCGCTACGGCATCGACGGAGTCCTCATCGACTTCGGCAAGCAAGGAAGATTAAAAAAATAAGCTATTTAACGCGGACGTACATCACGGTCTGTAGATTCAAAGATCTCTAAAGTAAAGCTCGACAAGATCACATAAAAAAGCGGCGTATCCAAATGCCGCTTTTTTTGTGGCCGGGCTGCTTTAACTGCCAGTTATGATCGGGATATTTTAGTTGGAAGGCGATCTTTCCGATAAGAGATATGTAACTGTTTTAAAAAGAAATCAGGAATGAGATCCACAGAGGGAAGGCTGTTGCCAGAACTTTAACAAGGAATAAATGAGCTGCAATGATAAAAGTGAAGCATAAATTGTCTGCATCAAGACCACGGAATCCGGCATTTTTAAAATGGTTGCCCTATTGGATGTTAGGGATATTCGTAGCGCCTTCCTGTCTGTTTGGCGGGGAGATGCCCACTACCTATGATAAAACGACAATCCGGTATCCGTCCATGTTTGTCGGCCAGATCTGGGCGAAGAGCGGAGAATCTTCGACGCCTGTTCACGAAAGTCAGGAGGGACAGGCTTCAGCCAGGAGCCGGGAAAACTCTTCATCCGATCTAAAAACAAACCCCGGCAACAAAGGGGCGGCAACCGAGAAAAATTCGACTCCGGTCAAGAAGAATTTGTCCCCCGCCGGTGCTCAACGTTCTCCGGCGGTAAATAAAGAAGCAGCTCAGGATTCTGAAGCTAAAAAGAAATTAAAGCAAAGACGTTTGAAAACCGTACAGGCGTTGAAAGGGCGAAACGAGTCTGCCAAAGCCTCAAATCAGGAATCACCTCTACCGGCTGCCGGTAAGGAAATTCAGAAAACCTCCAATGAAAAAACCATGCAGCTGAAAAAAACGGCATTGTCCAGGGGAACCGGTATCGCAACCTCCAGAGCGAACTATCCGGGGAAAAACTGGCATCACAAGAAGGAACTTTACGATGTAGAATGCGGACAAAAACTGGCAAGGGTTGTTGTTACATATTATTTCGATAAAGAAGAAACGCTGCTTAACTCAAAAGTAACACCCGATGCAGAGTGGTACCATATTTACCCCGGATCACTGGAGGAAAGGCTTTACGTGGAACTGTGCCATCCCAGTATGTATTAGCCGGCGTGTCTTATCTTCCGTCGTATGAACGCACCCCTTTCTCATGCTTCATGATAAAATCGCATGAAGAAACCTTCCTTTTCCAAAGGGAGGATTTTGAGAAGAAAACCCTGCATTCGGGAGAGCTTTGACGACTTACCCATTTTTATTCTTGTGCAAAGTACGCCTGCAATTCCCTGCACAACTGCTCCGGAACGATGGGGCAGATGATTTCGTCGTGCAGCTTTTCAAAATAGTTCAAATCGCTGGTACCCAGGGGATTGAGTTCAAAACGCGGTACGATCTTACCCTGCACCCAGAAGTTTTTGTCCGGGGTCATTGTCGCATACAGTGACAGGTTGAAACTCATAAAATTGTTGATATATAAATTCTGGAACACCCGGGAAAGTCCTGAGAGCAGCTCATCAAAGTTGGCCTGTGTCAAATCAAAGAAACAAGTTTTCTCTTTGAAGTAAAAATCAACTTCACCGGCCATTCCTTTTGGTGAGAAAGCGGTAAGCCAGGAAATGACGCCGGTTGTGGAGATAAAGCGCTCTGCGGTTTCCTGTTCGATCACCAGAAGATTTCTCCAGAGATTGCCGCCTCCGGAAGCCTGCGCATAGTTTTGCGCGCTGGCCAGGAGCCGCCGCATGAAACTGGTCGGATTTTTACCCACGATGGTCTGCAGGTGGGGATGGATGAGGCCACCTCCGGCGGGCGGCATGTAATTCCAGTTGATGGAACAGTACTGATAGCCTTTCTGCAGCTCGGCCATGCGGTACAGATAATCCCTGCAGACGGCAAAGCCGTCGCGCATCGTGTCCGCTGTCAGCTGATCGAGTCCGATAAAATGCCGCGGGGAAAAGGTCGCCACGGTATTGGTGGCGTCATAAGGAAAGGCGTTGGGAAAAAGCCAGGCTTCGCCATGTCTGAACTTTCCTTCCTCGATAATATCCGGTACGAATTTCGGCGTCAGCTTTTCAAAGAGGTCCGGGCAAAACGGGCAGATGGAAGACGGCGATTTTTCCAGGTAGGCCTCTGTGTCGGGTTTCTGGGCCGGGCGCACCCGATAGGGCAGAATGCGGCTGGCCACGCCTGTGATTTCATCGTAGCGAACTTCGATTGGCAGTTCCTTGGGATTGAATCCGTCAAAGGGATTCAGATAGCAGCCCGTGGTCAACTCTCTGTGGAATCCGATTTCTTTCATAGGGTGTCCTTTTCTGGCGATGCTGGTGTTTGTACTGTAGGCTGACTTTTCTTCAGGCATTGATCGAGAAAGCGATCAATGCTTTGCTGGGACAGGTCTCCCTGTAATTCCGTTTTCAGAACCTCCAGGGGAATCTCCATACGGGCGGCGCTGCGGTGGCCGCCTCCCTGGCCGATGAGGCCGCAGGCGCCCTGCGCGATAGCCCCGCAATCCTGACGGTAGCCGTCGCTCCGGAAAATAATAACCAGTTTGTCTTTGACGATTCCCGCGACGACCACATAGTACGTGCCGATCAGGTGCAAATAGAAATCCGCCACCTGTACGCAGACATCGGGGCTTTCCACGGCTCCCAGGAAACCGACGCGTCGGCCGCGGTGATGCTTCATGGCATGGAAGGCATGATCGAAATATTTCAGGTAACTCCTAGGCGTCTGGTTGAGTTCGATGCGCCGGATCAGCCTCATATTGGCGCGCCGCGAATGAAAGGTGTAGGCGCGGATGTCTTCGGTCAGCGTGGCGCGATCGAAGTTGTCCGTGTCTGTTTTGATTCCATAGAGCAGGGCCGTGTGCAGACTGCGGGGAATGCGCATATGCGCGCAGAGCAGGTACTCCGTTAAGACTGTGGACAGCGCTCCGTACTCGGGGCGGATGTCCGTGACGGGAGCCTCCCAGTCACCCCGGCGGGGATGATGATCGAAAACAACGGTAGGTTTGATATGCGAAAATGGTTCTGAAAAAAATGAAGGCTGTGCGTCGACCAATGCGATATGACTGTAGGCGGCGGCATCCACCTGGGCAAGCAAGCGGATATTCAGGCGCAGGGCGTTGGCCAGTTCTCTGTTCTGATGCCGCCGGAAGGGCTCCGTTGCGGCAAGCGTACAGTGGGACAGCCCTTTGAGGCGTCGTAACATTTCCCGCAGCGCCATGGCGGAGGCGATTGCGTCCGGGTCCGGGCTTCCATACATTAAAATAAGCAGGGAATTGTCAGGGTGAAAAAGATCAAGGAGCTTTTTCAAATTCTGTTGCGTTTCGGTTTGGGGGGGCAATCGATTCAAGCTAAAGAGTCCTTTGCGTCCGCCGTAATTTTACACAATGAGAATTTTACCCGGATGATCGCCGGTGACTTCTCCCACAATTGCCGCTCCTGCGATTCCTGAGGAGCGCATGGTTTCCACCAGGGTGTCGGCCCCGGATGAAGGCAGGCTGAAAAACAGTCCGCCTGCCGTCTGCGGATCAAAGCAGATGTCAAAAATCCAGTCCGGGCAGGAAGGTGCTTTTTCCACCTGGTGCATACGGTAATTGCGGTTGCGGTAAAGACCGCCGGGAATATAGCCGGTTTCCACCAGGTCCTGCACGCCCTCCAGAATCGGTATCGACTTTGCGTAAATCCGCAGCCCGACTTCGCTGTCCTCGATCATTTCGCAGGCGTGTCCGAAAAAACCGAATCCCGTTATGTCCGTGCAGGAATGAATCTCTCCCGCGGCAATCATCAGATCGGCGGCTTTTTTGTTAAGCTCGGTCATGCACGCCGTTGCTTTTTGCACCAGCGCCGGATCTGCCGCGCCGGCTTTGAGCGCCGTGCTGACAATCCCGGTGCCCAGCGGCTTGGTCAGGATCAGCCTGTCGCCCGGTCTGGCGCCCCGGTTGAAGAGTACTTTTGCGGGATGAATCGTTCCGGTTACCGCGAGGCCGTACTTGATTTCATTGTCTTCCACGCTGTGCCCGCCGACCAGCAGCACGCCTGCTTCGCGCATGGTATCCAGTCCTCCGCGCAGCACTTCCTTGAGCACGGATTTGTCCATGGTCTTTACGGGAAAACAGACAATATTCATGGCGGTGAGGGGCTTGCCGCCCATCGCGTAAATATCGTTGAGGGCGTTGACCGCAGCGATCCGGCCGAACGTATAGGGATCATCAACCGTCGGCGTGAAGAAATCCACGGTCTGCACCAGCGCCAGCTCGTCGGAAATTTGATACACGCCCGCGTCTTCCGCATGTTCAAATCCGGTCAGCAGATGCGGATCGGAGATGAGCGGCAAATCAGAAAGAATTTCAGACAGGTCACCCGGACCGATCTTGCAGGCTCAACCCGCGCTCTGGACGGTTTCCGTCAAACGGACTGGAATTTTCCCTTCCATTGTCTCCTCAATTAAAATCGAATTGAATTCGCTTCACCGGGGGAAGCTCTTCAATTTTTTAACATAGAAGTCCGCATTTTCCAACATGATTTACATCTCCGCGGGGAATGATTTGCCCGTCCGGTGTGTGCCGGATGCAATCCCCGCGCAGGGAACGGTTTCAAACCGTTCCCTGCTTTTATCCGGTGTCATTTTTTGTTGATTTATTGCCGACAATCAGATTATAGAACAATACCTTTTTTGAAAAGGATGAAGAGGATGTCGATTCGTTATTACAGCACCAATCGCCTTGTGAATTCTGGGGGCATAACGCCCTTTACCGGGAACGTCTCTTTCAGGGAAGCATTACTGGCAGGGCAGGCGCCGGACGAAGGTTTGTTCGTCCCCGACACGATTCCGCAGTTGTCACCCGAAGATATCCTCAGCCTGCGGGACAAGCCATACTGGCAGGCGGCGCTTCTGATCGCAGAGGCTTTTTTATCCGAAGAATTTTCCGGCGACGTTTTAACCGCCGTCGTGCAGGACGCTTATGATTATCCTGTACCGCTGGAAGCGGTCTATCCGCGCGCATTCATTCTGCGTCTCGATCAGGGGCCGACCGCTTCCTTCAAGGATTTTGCCGCCCGGATGATGGCCCGGCTCATGAGCCACTGCCGTCCTGAAGGCGAACGGCTCAATATCCTCGTGGCGACCTCCGGAGACACCGGCAGCGCCGTCGGCGAAGCATATAAGGGAGTGCGCGGGATTGACGTAACCATCCTGTATCCCAAGACGGAAGTGAGCCTGATACAGAAAAAACAGCTCGACACCATCGGCGGCAACGTGCAGGCTCTGAGCGTGGATGGAAAATTCGACGACTGCCAGAATCTGGTGAAGGAGGCTTTTGCCGATAAAGAGCTCTCGCGGTTTAATCTGTCCTCGGCCAATTCCATAAATTTCGGCCGCATCCTGCCCCAGATCGTCTACTATGTTTATGCGTACGCGCAGCTTGCCGGTTCAGGAGAGGAAGTGGTGATTTCCGTACCGTCCGGCAATTTCGGCGACGCGCTGGGCTGCGAATACGCCCGCCGCATGGGGATGCCTCTGGCCAGGCTGGTAATGCCCACCAACGAAAACGACGAATTTCCCATATATCTCGAAACCGGCAAATACACCAAAGTGTCGCCTTCGCGCGCCTGCATTTCCAACGCCATGAACGTGGGCCATCCCAGCAACCTGGCACGATTCTTTGAGCTCTATGGCGGAACCGTCGATCGCGTGGGTGTTGTGCACCGTTATCCCGACCTGGAGGAAATGCGCCGCCGCATCTTTTCCGTCAGCATCACCGACGGGGAAACCCGGCGGACCATCAAAAGCGTTTACGAGCGCTACCGCGTGATCCTGGAGCAGCACGGAGCGGTGGGCTGGGCAGGCCTGGAAGCCTACCAGAAGAAAACAGGCGATTCCAAACTGGCCATCTGCCTGGAAACCGCGCATCCCGCGAAGTTTCCGGAAGAAATCAAAAGCCTGCTGGGCATTGATCCCGAACTTCCGGAAAGCATGAGGGGCCTGGAAAAGCGCACGGGCAGCGCGGTCGCCATGTCCGGAGATTTCCCGACATTTAAAAAATACCTTCAGGACAATTTAAAAATAAAAGAGTGATTGCCTGAAAATGTCATCTGACAGGCCAGGCTGAACGAATCCATGGAAACAATGGAGTGTGATGATGAAAAGAATACTTTGCGGTTTTCTGATCATGGTGGCCCTTTCCCTCTTTTTTTCTGTCGCTCCTGCATCGGCCGAAACAAGAATATTCGTTAAAGAATACAGCTACCAGGCAAGTGAAGCGGACAGTAAGCTGACCAGCCGGGCCATCGCGCTGGAGCAAATCAAACGGCTGCTTCTGGAAGAGCTGGGCACGTACCTGACCAGCCGCACGGAAGTTAAAAACGCTCAGTTGACCAGGGATGAAATTATTTCCTTCACGGCGGGTTCCGTAGCCACGATCATCATTACGGAAAGCTGGAATGGTTCGGAATATTACCTGAAGGCGCAGCTCAAAGCGGATCCGGACCAGGTTGCTGAGGCGATTACCGCCATTAAGAAAAATGAAGAAACCGCCGAGGAACTCCAGCGTTTACGGACCAGGGACAATGAGTCGCTCAGGGAAATTGAGCGTTTGAAAAAAGAACTGGCCGACCTGAAAAAGAATTCTTCTTCAGCCAACGAAGATAAAATTGCTAAAGCTCAAAAGGAATACAATCAGAAAGTCGCCGGTCTTTCCACCAAGGACATTGTTCATGAAGGCCTTTCTCTGATGAGGGAAAAGAAATATCCGCAGGCGATTGAGCAGTTCGACAAAGCTATACAGAATGATTCAAAAGCGGTATCTCCTTACATACTGAGAGGGATAGCGCTGAACCGGTCCAGAGAATACGATAAGGCCTTAAACAACTTCAATCAGGCCATCGCGGTTTCGCCGGATGAAGCCCTGTTCTACCTGCATCGCGGCAATGTCTATATGGTCATGAAAGATTACGATCGGGCCATGCAGGACTATGATTCGGTTCTCCGCCTGCGTCCGAATCTGGTCGGGGCGATGATCATGAAAGCCCGCGTATACCGACAGCGCAACGATTACGAGGCTGCGGCAACCGAACTGGTCGGGGCTTCTCAGTTATACAGGCAGCATTACGGCCTTTACTGTGAACTGGGAAATACGTATTTTCGCATGAAACGGTACGGGGATGCAGTCAAAGTTTTATCCACTGGAATTGAGATTAAACCGTTAATGACACCCGCCTACGTGCTTCGTTCACAGTGCTATCTGGCCATGAAGATGAAGAAAAAGGCGATAGTGGATCTTGAGAAGGCCGCCAGCCTGGGAAATAAAGCGGCACAAAGCCGGCTGGACCGGCTAAAAAGAAACGGCAAGCCTGACAAAAGCGACATCGATACGGACCCGATGAATAGCGAATAGCCGGTGAGTCTGCCAGAGAATTGTTGAAGTATTGGGAATAGTTTCACGGCTCTGCTCCAGAATATTTCGGTTCGGTTTGCGGGCGTTAACCGGTTATCGCGTCTGTCGTTGCTTTTCACGTGGGATCAATGCTCTGCGCCTCCCTCCCCTTACGCTGGATTCATCATTCTTTTATTGATTCAAAATATTTTAGCCGCGACAGCCTGTATAAGCCTGGACCGGCAGATGCGTTTTCCTCGCCGGGTTGGAAAACCATGATCAGCATTTTTCAACCCGGCGCCAGAATATTCAGATACTGCCTTCCCGGACCTCTGTCTTTCCGCATTTACCGGATCGGATTCATGACCGGAAGATCGAGCGCATATTTCAGGCCCGGTTCCGCGGCAACCACAGCGGGAATGATATGAATCGTCGGCGCAACGCTGGTTTCAAAACTTTGATCAAACGGAGGCATCAGCCCTTTGATTTCCGCATCGATAGCGGATGGCGAACCCTCCAGACGGATTCTTTCGACAATCCTGGGGGCCTCAATCTGGTCGTTGCAGACATTGTGAACATAAACCAGCGTTACTTTTTCCGCATCGCCGACCATGCCGTGCCAGACAAATTTGTGCCCGCAAATGGTTCCCGCGGGAACGGATCCCCGGACCGTTTTCAGGGGAATGGAGGTTGTGAATACTTCATCTGTGCAATGAACATCCGTCAGATGAAAACCAAGTCTGTCGCCGACTTCCCAAACACCGTCTCCGTAATAAGTGGAAATTCCCCGCCGG
Organism: Smithellaceae bacterium; assembly: GCA_963682015.1. Classification (GTDB taxonomy): domain Bacteria; phylum Desulfobacterota; class Syntrophia; order Syntrophales; family Smithellaceae; genus UBA8904. The sequence continues at coordinate 3,055,559 of OY820932.1, forward strand.
ATGGCTTCGATGTCCACGTCTTCCGGTTTTAAGCCGTAACCGAAAAACCTGACCCAGTCGGATGTGTTGCCCTGATCGTCTTCGCCGCATTCCATAAGCACCCGGTCGACTCTTTCCATGGCGGAGGAGAGTACAACGGGAAAATAGCTGGAATAAAGACCGGGCATCAGGCCCATTTGCAAAAAGGTTACGCCGTGTTCCCTGGCCGCGTCGTCAAGCATTTTCGTGACGGCCGGGTCCGATTGCCGTGAATAGGAGATCGGAATGGTCGTGATAACGTTTTTCCCGGCGCTGATCGCTTTAACGATATTGTCCGCACTGGGTTTGAGCGATCCTTTTTTCATCAGGCAGGGGAGGTAGCACATGATCACATCGGCATCCATGGTAAAAGCCTTCTCGGCATCGCTGGTTACCGTGACGCCCGCTTTCCCGAAACCGAATACCTCTCCTGCATCCCGACCAACCTTGTCGGGGGCCATATCAATCGCGGCAACCAGCTCCAGACTTTCTTTCTGCATGCACATTCTGATTGCGACTCTTCCCACATTACCTAATCCCCAGATAATTACACGATGCTTTTTCATGATACTCCTCCTTCTATTTACGTATTGAAAATTCGCCCCTCCGGACCAAACCTGCCCTGATGCAGGGGTTTTGATTATCGCCCTTTCATTGGTATTAAAAACATAATTTTTATACTTAATATATTATAATTATTTATTATTTAATATAAATAATATAATTATAAGTATTAATAAAAAACAATGTTTTTTATCCTGAAATAAACAGACTGTCAAGTTTTTTCAGATGTCTGTGCCGGAAAGGGCGGCGGGGATCAGCCGGAGGAAAATTGAATCAGGGATACAGGCTTAAGGATCCGGTTGACATGTTTTTGCAGACAACCGGGAATTATCTGTCCGGATTTTCAATGGCGCGCCAGATCACATCAAAATACATGTTGATCTTCGCGGTCATGCTTTCCTTCTTTTTTAAGTAAAGCCATATGTAAACAATGCGGTGAATGACGCCGAACAGGATATCGAACATGAAATTGGCGGGAATCCGTGCATTGAGGATTCCCTTGCGCCGACCCTCTTCCAGAAGAGTGATAATCCGTCCGGCCAGTTCCTTTTGCTTGAACGTGGCGTCGGTCATCCAGGTCCTGAATGGCACTGTTATGATGACGATGGTTCCGATATCCGGATTCTTTTCATAAAAATCCAGGATAACCCAGATGATTTTGCGTATTTTTTCCTTGATTTCTTCCAGTCCCTGGAGGTGTTCATCCAGACGGTGGTCGAGGCGCTGAATCCATTCATCGACAAATGAGAAAAGCAGGCGTTCCTTACTTTCATAATGCATATAGATGGTGTTGAGACCGATACCGGTTTTTTGTGCGATTTGACGCATGTTGACCTGGTGAAAATCCTGTCGGCTGAACAGTTCCTTCACTGCGGCTTCCAGTCTGGATTTGGCCTCCGGGGGAAGCATTTTTTTTGAGACGGTTTTCTTCATGTGCGATTCTGAAAAACATCATTATTATGAAAAAGTTTCAGGTTGCCCGTAACTTAAATAAAACGGTCGGCCTTGTCAAGCGGGATGGAAAAAATATCCGCATTCATGGTAAAATGGGGGCAAAGAAACGGCCGGTGGTTTTCTTTCCGACTTGCCTGGAAAATACTGCTGATCTTTTTTCCGGGGCGATGTTGGAAGAATCGTTTTTTGTAAATATGAAAATTCAGCTTTTTGTTAATCGAAAACAGGGTGAAGGACCATGGAAGAAGAAATATATCATTCAGAGAGGACCGAGATCTGGCAGTGCGTGCTTGCTCAGGATTTGTTTCCGGGCGATCTGATTGCGGAGATCGGCCGGTCGTTTCTGGGCAAGCCTTATCAGACGGGTACCCTGGAGAAAAAAGGTCGGGAAAAACTTGTAGTGAATCTGTCCGCATTTGACTGTACAACCTTTGTGGAAACAGTCCTCGCGCTTGCCCGTTGCATGCGGAATGGAAAACTTTCCGCTCCGGAATTTCGTAAAAACCTGAAGTATATCCGTTACCGCAGGGGGCAAATGAACGGGTACTCATCACGCCTGCATTACTTTACCGACTGGTTGCGCGACAATGAACAAAAGAAAGTCGTTACGGATATTTCACGTAAGCTTGGTGGAAAGCCCCGCCGTAAAAAAATCGACTTCATGACTGCCCATCGGGATTTGTACCCGGCCCTGGCTTCTTCAGCCGCCTTGGCCGGGATGCGAACCGTAGAGAAACATCTGGCGTCAAAAACGATGAACGTCGTTGCCGGCGGGCAGGTGTTTCGCAAGAAAGCCGGAATTCGAACGGGTGATGTCATTGCCTTTACAACGGACCAGCAGGGGCTGGACGTTGCTCATATGGGTTTTGCCGTAAAGACAGGAAGAAGCCTGCGCCTCCTGCATGCGTCGAGCAGGGAAGGAGCGGTGGTCATTTCGAAGGAAACGCTGCCCGTTTATCTGAAAAGCAATAAAAAATTCAGCGGTATGATCGTTGCCCGGTTTTTGGCATGATTGATCATTACTCAGGATCAGGCTGCCGCCGATATGGCTGCTGAACGGTACAGCAGGATTATCGCCACACTGCCTGGCGGATTTGAGGTTAAGGGCAGATGATAACGTTATTCTTCTATATGCCGAGAGGAGATTTCCGTGCCTGTTCCCGCCGACCGAGAAATAGGATCAGAAAAAATTTGGTTAACCCTCATCAATCCATTTTCCCGGTTCCTGATGATTCTGGTTCCTCTGGTCGTGGTCGGCTGTGCTGTTGGTCCGGATTTCAAAAAACCGGATGCGGCCCCGCCCGGGCATTATACATCGACACCGCTTCCCGCAACAACGGTTGCCATTGCTGCGAAAACCGGCCAAGCGCAACGGTTTGCTTTTGCCGGAGAGTTGCAGGGCGAGTGGTGGCGTCTGTTCGGTTCGCCAGAACTTGACGGCCTGATTCAAAACGGCTTTGAACATAATCCCACCCTGGCGGCCGCCCGCGCCGCGCTGACGAAAGCGCAGGAGGATCTGCGCGCGATGAAAGGCGCCATCCTGCTTCCAGCTGTGAATGCCAATCTTCAGGGGTCAAGGCAGAGGACATCAGCGAATGCCGGAGCGGGTGACAGCAATACATACAATCTTTTCAACGCATCCGTGGCCGTTTCCTATACACTGGATGTTTTCGGCGGGGGACGGCGTCAAATAGAATCCTATCAGGCCCAGATCGATTATCAGCGTTTTATGATGGAGGCGGCGTATTTGACGCTGACGGCGAATATCGTGACGACGGCGATTACGGAAGCCTCTCTTGCTGAGCAGGTTGCGGCAACCCGGGAAATTATCACCGCCGAAGAGAGACAACTGGAGTTGTTCAACAGGCAGTTCGAACTGGGCGCGGTTTCCAGGGCTTCTGTGCTGGCCCAGGAATCGCAACTGGCCATCACGCGTGCGGGATTGCCGCCGCTGGAAAAACAACTGGATACAACCCGGCATGCGCTGGCGGTTCTTGCCGGACGGTTTCCCGGCAGCGGGCAGACGGCGCGCTTTCGTCTGGATACCCTGCAATTGCCCGGAGAATTGCCCGTCAGCCTGCCTTCCGCCCTGGCGCGGCAGCGTCCGGATATTCAGGCCTCGGAAGCTTTGCTGCATCAGGCCTGCGCAGCGGTAGGCGTCGCGACGGCGAACCTGTATCCGCAGATTACGCTTTCCGCCGGATACGGTTATCAGGGAATCAGCACGGATATTCTGTTTACCGGGCAAAGCCTGATCTGGAATCTGGGAGCCGGCCTTTTGCAGCCCGTTTTCCGCGGTGGCGAACTGCTGGCCAAGAGGCGCAGCGCCATTGCCGCCTATGAGCAGGCGGCGGCCCAGTACCGGCAGGTGGTGCTGAAAGCGTTTCAAGATGTAGCGGATGTCCTGCGCGCCCTGGAGACGGATGCCCGGACATTACAGGCCGGCGTCCAGGCGGAATCCGCGGCGAAGGCATCGCTGGAGTTGACTGAAAAACAGTTTGAACTGGGCGCGGTAAATTTTGCAACGCTTTTAATGGCGAAGCGGGATTATCAGAAGGCGCGAATCAACGTCATTACCGCACGGGCTCAGCGATATTCTGATACGGCTGCGCTTTTTGCGGCTCTGGGCGGCGGCTGGTGGAAAAGGGATGGGGGAGCGGGTGCGGCAAAATAAAACGATGGATGTGTAATCAGGTAACGAGGGCGAGGGGAAGGAAAATGATGAAAAAAATGATCATCATGCTGATTGCGGTTGGTGTGATTTTCGGCGGCATTTTCGGATATCAGGCATTCCAGTCCTATATGATGAAAAAATACATGTCAGCAGGCGGAGCCCCGGTTGCGGTTGTCTCCGCTGTCAAGGTGATTACCGACGAATGGCAGCCGCAGATTTCAGCTGTGGGCAGCCTTCGCGCCGCGCGCGGTGTGGACGTGGCCGGCGAAACAGCCGGTCTGGTGCAGAGCGTGAATTTTCAATCGGGAGAAAACGTCAGAGCCGGCGATATTCTGGTGCAGCTCAACGCCGATACCGACACGGCACAGATGCAGACGCTTACGGCGTCGCGTGACCTGGCCAGGAGTGTGTATGAGAGGAATCAGAAGCAGTATCTGGCCCAGGCAGTGAGCAAGGCTTCCCTGGATGCGGATACGGCCGATCTGAAAGTCAAGGAAGCGCAGGTGGCCCAACAGCAGGCGCAGCTTGTTAAAAAAACGATCCGCGCGCCGTTTGCGGGTCGAGTGGGCATTCGCCTGGTCAATCCGGGACAGTATTTGAATGCGGGAGATAAAATCGTCACGCTCCAGTCCCTGGACTCGGTTTATATCGATTTTAATCTGCCGCAGCAGGAGCTGGCCCGGATTGCGGTTGGACAGACCATAACCGCGGCAACCGACACCTACCCGAATAAAACCTTCCATGGAAGAATCACCGCCATCAGCCCCAAAGTGGACGCACAGACGCGCAATGTACAGATCGAGGCCCTTGTGGCCAATCCTCGACATGATTTGCTTCCGGGCATGTATGCGACCGTCAGAGTTCAGGCGGGCAGGACCGCGCGCTACCTGACGATTCCCCGTGCCGCCGTAACGTTCAATCCTTACGGAGAGACGGTTTACGTGGTGGAGGAAAAGGGCAGGGGAGCCGACGGCAAACCGGCGCTGGCCGTGAGGCAAAGTTTTATTACCGTCGGACCTTCACGTGGCGACCAGGTGGCCGTGCTCAAAGGCCTCAAAGAAGGCGAAACCGTGGTGACGGGCGGCCAGCTCAAACTGAAACCCGGTAGTTCTGTCTTGCTCAACAACACCGTGCAGCCGTCCAATGATCCCCATCCCGCCCCCAGAGATCCGTGACGGAGAGAACCTGCTCATGAAATTTACCGATATCTTTATTAACAAACCTGTTCTGGCCGTCGTCGTAAGCCTTTTGATTCTGGTACTGGGACTGCGCTCCATCAACCTGCTGCCGGTGCGTCAGTATCCCAAAACGCAAAACGCGGTTATTACCGTCAGCACGATCTATACCGGCGCCGATCCGGAACTGGTTTCCGGCTTCATCACCACGCCGCTGGAAAATTCCATCGCGCAGGCCAACGGCATCGATTACCTTACGTCAAAGAGCACGCAAAGCATGAGCACCATTACCGCGAACATGCGCCTCAACTACGATGCCAATGTGGCGCTCTCCGAAATCAACACCAAAGTCAACGCCGTTCTCAACCAGCTGCCCAGGGCTTCCCAGCAGCCGGTGATCACCATCTCCACCGGCGAAGACATGGGGTCCATGATTTTCGGGTTTTACAGCAAAGACCTGCCGACGAATAATATTACGGACTACCTGATCCGCGTGGTGCAGCCCAGGCTTCAGGCGGTGGAGGGCGTACAGACCGCCGAGATTCTGGGAAAACAGGAATACGCGCTTCGGGCCTGGCTGGATCCGGATAAAATGGCGGCTTACGGATTGACCGCCGCGGATGTGACGGCGGCGCTGACCGCCAATAATTTCATTTCGGCGCTGGGGCGGACCCAGGGGCAGATGGTGACCGTGGACCTGACGGCGGCGACGGGTCTGCATACGGTGGAGGAATTCCGCAAACTGGTGATTAAATCCTCCAATGGCGCGATTGTCCGGCTGGAAGACGTCGCGCATGTCAGCCTGGGCGCCGACAGTTATGATATGACGGTGCGTTTCGACGGCAAGGCCGCCGTGTTCATGAGCATCAAAGTGGCGCCAAACGCCAACCTGCTGGCGGTTTGCGACCGTGTTGCCGAGGCTTTCCCGTCCGTGGCGAAACAATTGCCCGAAGGGCTGGAAGGGAAAATCGTTTACGACGCAACCGACTATGTGGACAGTTCCGTTAAGGAAGTGATCATCACCCTGATCGAGGCGCTGCTCATTGTGACGCTGGTCATTTTTCTGTCGCTGGGCTCCGCGCGCTCCGTGCTTATTCCCACGGTGGCCATTCCGCTTTCTCTCGTCGGCGTGTTTGTCATCATGCTGGCTCTTGGATACACGATTAATCTGATGACACTTCTGGCGCTGGTTCTGGCTATCGGTCTGGTTGTGGACGATGCCATCATCGTCGTGGAAAACGTTCAGCGCCATCTGGAGGGCGGCGCCGGGCTGATGCAGGCGGCGATCATGGGCGCGCGGGAACTGGCCAGCCCGATTATCGCCATGACGGTCGTGCTCATTGCCGTGTATCTGCCCATTGGCTTCATGGGCGGACTGACCGGGGCGCTTTTTACTGAATTCGCCTATACGCTGGCAGGCGCTGTCCTGGTTTCGGCCATTGTTGCCCTGACTCTTTCACCCATGATGTGCTCGCGGATACTTAAAGCGCCGGAGCCGGGTGAGCGCCACCGGTTTACGGAATTCATCGACCGGCAGTTCAATCGGCTCCGCGGCGGCTATTCAAAACTTTTACGGGGGGCGCTGAATTCCATGCCCGTCGTTCTGGTTTTCGCCGTCCTGATTTTAGGCAGCAATTATTTTTTATTTACCAACTCCAGAAGCGAACTGGCGCCGCAGGAAGACCAGGGTTTCATCATGGGCATGCTGACCGCCGCCCCGGATGCTACGCTGGAGCAGACCAGACTTTACTCTCTGCAGACGTTTGACCTGCTGAAAGGCATTGCTGAAATCGATCATATCTTCCAGGTGGAAGGATTCAATGGTTTGAATTCCGGATATACCGGCGTCGTCCTGAAACCCTGGGACAAACGCACCCGGACCACCAGAGAACTGCAACCGGAAATCCAGGGTAAAATCGGCGCAATCGCCGGGGCCAATGCCGTTTTCTTTCAGCCTCCGCCTCTGCCCGGCACCGGCTTTGGACTGCCGGTGGAGTTTGTCATCGGCACGACGGATTCCTTTGCCAGACTCGATGAGGTTTCGAAAAATTTCCTTCAGGAAGCGCAAAAAAGCGGTCTGTTCATGTATGTGGACAAGGATCTGAAAATCGACAAGCCGCAGACAACGCTGGAGGTCGACCGGGATAAAGTGGCGCAGATGGGGCTGACCATGCAGGATGTGGGTTCGGCAATGGCCTCCATGCTCGGCGGGGGCTACGTCAACTATTTCAGCATGTCAGGCCGGTCCTATAAAGTTATCCCGCAAGTCCGGCAAAGTGAAAGGCTGACGCCGGAACAATTAATGAATTATCAAGTCAGAACCACGGGTGGGACGTCCGTTCCCGTATCCACCTTCGCCACACTCAAAACCCAGGCGGTGCCCGTGTCCATCAACCATTTTCAACAGCTCAATTCTTCAACGATCTCCGGGATCCTCACTCCCGGCGTCACGCTGGGGCAGGCCCTGGAAGAGCTCAAGAACATTGCCGGCCGGGTGCTACCCGAAGGATACAGCATCGACTACGGCGGAGAGTCCCGGCAGTATATCAAGGAGTCGAGCGCGCTTCTGGTCACCTTCGCCTTTGCCATGGTGATTATTTTTCTGTGTCTGGCTGCTTTGTTTGAAAGTTTCCGTGATCCGGTCATTGTGCTGGTCAGCGTACCCATGTCCATCTGCGGAGCGCTGGTTTTTATCAGCCTGGGCGTCGGCGATGCCAGTTTGAACATTTATACGGAGGTTGGCCTGGTGACGCTCATCGGGCTTATCAGCAAGCACGGCATCCTTATCGTGCAGTTTGCCAATGACCTCCAGCGCGAAGGGAGAACAAGGCGCGAAGCCATAGAGCTGGCGGCAGCCACGCGTCTTCGCCCGATCCTGATGACCACGGCGGCCATGGTGCTGGGCGTCATGCCGCTGGTCTTTGCGGACGGAGCCGGCGCGGCGGGCCGCTACAACATGGGACTTGTGATTTCCTCCGGCATCGCCATCGGCACGCTGTTTACGCTGTTTGTCGTTCCGGCCATGTATCTGCTTCTGGCCCATGAACACACAAAGGCCGTGCGTCAGGATGCTGCGCCGTGAGGGTGCAGGCTGGCGGACAAATGATTGTTCCATGATGGATTGCAGGTATTCCTCCTGTCGGAAATACGAAGAATCATGATTTGAAAGGGAAAGGTGTCATCAGCCATGAGCACCAGCTTCTTTCCGAAAATCATCGGGTTTTTTAACCTCTTTGAAAAGCAAAGCGGCCTGATCCGGGAAGCGCAGGTCTCAGGTGGCATGCGGAAATAATGATGAATACTGCATAAATGCGGATTCGTCAGGGCTGAAACAAAAATACCTTGACAAAAAGACTTTCCCTGAACTAGTACAGACAACAACGTTTGTTGTATAAATTCCCGTCGCAAGGTTGGATCTTGCGACGGGAAGCAGGGTGTGTCTCGGTAAAAGGTTGAATCAGCATAATGGGTTACAGATGATGAAACGGAGCGGTCGCCTGGGCGCCTGCCTGCTCCGGATCGCCTTATCCCCGGCGGTTCGGTTTTCTTACATTCCGGGGATGAATAAGTGGATCAACATTCTGAATTTAAGGGCCATCGGTATCTGCTGATGAATATCAGGGAGATATGCCGTTGATCTGCGACGAATACTGTTCTACCAGCCGTGTTGTGAATGCGAAATTTCATAACCGGCAATAATATCTTAAAAAGGGGGATATGAAGATGAAGAGTTGGAGAAGTTCGTTGTGTTCATTTCTTGTGACAATTCTCGTGGTATGGGCGACGGCAGCTTCCGCTGCCGAGATTGTTATCGGGTTTACCGGGCCGCTTTCCGGCCCCGCCGCCGAATATGGTCAGGATTGCGTCAACGGCATCGATATGGCTGTAAAAGAACTTAATGCCGCTGGCGGCGTTACGGTCAAGGGCCAGAAATATACGTTTCGGCTGGAAAGACTTGATGACCGCGTGGACCCAACACAGGCCAAGAACAATGCCCTGCGTCTGGTCAACCAGAATAAGGCCATTGCGGTTTTCAACCCCATCGTCACCACGCTTGCTTCCATTATGGGAATCCCCGAGCAGAATTTCATTATCGTGGCCTACACAAGCATTCATACCATTCTGGACAAGGGCCATCCGATGATTATCAATCCCGTTCCCAATTTTGTTACTTATGCCCAGTTGATGGCCGACCAGGCCTGGGATAAAGGCTATCGCAGATGCGCCATGGTGGTAACGATGGGCGGCTACGGCGATGCCTGGCGTTCAGCATTTAATCATCTGTGGACGAATAAAGGCGGCCGTGTTGTCGGAGATTACCCAGCGAATTATTACACGGAAACGGATTTTTCAACGCAGCTGGCCTCGGCGCTGGCGAAAAAACCCGATTTCCTTTTAATCGGCGGTCCCTCGGCCACCACCGTTCTGGTGATTGAACAGGCCAGAGCCATGGGGTTCAAAGGCGGCTTCGTTGTGATCGACCAGGCCAAGCCGGACTACATCGCCAAAGTCATCAAGGACATGAAACAGCTTGAAGGCATGATCAGCACGGGCGCCCTGAAAGACCTGCCCCTGCCGTCCGTTCCCGCTTTTTCCGCTAAATACAAAGCGAATTACAAAAGAGACATGGGAGCCGAATGTGTGCTGAATTACAACTCGATGTATGTGCTTGCCCGCGCCATTGAAGCGGCGCAGTCAACCGATCCCAGGGTGATCCGCCGCAACATTCCCAGGGCTTTGCCGACCACCGGCGACAAAGTTCCCAACGAACTGTTCGCCATGCAGGACAACGGTTTTATGTACTGCGGGCTGATCATGCAGCAGGTGAAGAACGGCAAATTCAGTAAAGTGGATTACATCCTGGCTTTCCCGAAAACGGCTGCTGAATTTCAGAAATACAAGAAAATGAGCAAGTCCAAGGAACCCGAAATGATTCGCTGGGTGCCGATTCAGTAATTCAAAAATCGTTCATGACGATTAAACCCCGTTCCCGGAAACAGGAACGGGGTTTTTTTGACATCTTGCCCCGGAAAGCCGGGAGGCGTTTTGCTTTGATTAAAAACCATAAAGTGATTGGCGCCGGGGCAAGCCGTCTTAGCGCTGCTTCCGCCCGGCACCGTTTCGGATTATTTTTTTGAAAGAATCGCGCTGAATTTTACCGGATCCGTCGCATAGAGCACGGTGCGTTCAACTGCTTCGGCCCGGAACTCGTGAATCTTAAGGTAGTCGGGGTTCTGGATCATTTTCTGAAATGCCCTGCGGGACGGATACTGAACCAGCATCAGCAAGTCCCACTCTTCCTTTCCCTGCAGCAATTCTCTGGGGATGCCGAAATACAATACCTTCGCGCCGACGGCTTCAACAAAAGGGCCGGATTCCCTGATATAGCGAAAATAGGCCTCACGGCCGCCGTCCTGTTTAAACTTCAGCAGATTGAGCATGACAAATGGTTCTTCGCTGGGATTGTCGGCCAGGGCCTGGAATTGATCTTCGTTGCTTGTAATTCCATCCATGATTATTCCTCCGGATTGCCAGATTATTTAAAAAAAGCATTCATCGCTTCGGCAACTTCTTTCGGTTTTTCCTCCTGAAGGAAGTGCGCCGCTTTCACCTGCACCACCTGAATGGAATCAAAACAGTCTTCCAGGAAGGTGACATTGGCCGGGATAATGACCGAGTCCTCGTTTCCATAAATATAGAGCGACGGCATGGTAAATCTCTTTCCGATCAGCGTTGCCCAGTGCGCGGCATCCAGAGCCATGGAACGATAAAGGGAGGCGGCGGTGGCCGGTGTATTTTCAATGCTGTAGCACCGTACATATTCGTCGATCGCTTCCCGGGGAATGGTGCCGTCCTGCCCTTTTTTGCCGAAGAAAAAGCTGACCCACTCGCGTTCTTTGCCTTTGATCATGGCTTCGGGCAATCCCGGCATCATCTGAAAGTACTGATACCAGTAAGGCAGATACCTCATCGCAATCATGGCCCTGGTGACTTCTTCGGCGCCCCTTACATTGGTCAGGATCGGAATATTCATGATCACGAATTTCTTCACGCGGTCGGGAACAAGAAAAGCCAGCTCCTGGGCGATAATGCCGCCCCAGTCGTGGCCGACCAGGAAGAAGTCCTTGATGCCAAGGGCATCGACTACCTCAATCACATCTTTCGCCAGTTCCGCTTTCTGATAGGCTTTGACGTCAAGCGTTCGTTCGCTGTCTCCCAGTCCCCGCAAATCCGGCGCGATGACGCGCCAGTTCGGGTCAAGGAATTTTGTCACACCCTCCCAGCAGTAGGAGCTTTCCGGCCACCCGTGAATCATCACAACGGGAAAGCCATCCTTGTTTCCCCGGTCCCGGACGTTAAAAGTACCTCTGGATACGGTGATTTTTGTCGTTTTCATGGTCATGCTCTGCCTCCTTGGGTGAAGTCCCGATGTTATACAACGAGCGTTGGTTGTTATTAGATGGGGGGATGTTCTCTGTCAAGCATTATTTTGCCGGGTGTTCCGGCGGCAAAAAGGGTGTTGGATACAGGCGGAAAAATATCTTGACAAAAGAGGTTCATCTAAATTAATTGATTAAACCAACGTCTGTTGTAGAAGTCGGGCATTGGGCTGAACGAAGGATGAATTTCTAATGAATTCATGATGATAATCGATAAGTAACTAAAAATAAAAGGAGATGTTTTATGATCAAGTCAAGACTCTGTGAACTGATTGGCACCAAATACCCGATCATCCAGGCGGGTATGGGGCCGTTTTCCAACAACAATCTTTGCGTGGCGGCGGCCAATGCCGGCGTACTGGGGCTGCTTTCGACGAGCGGTCTTTTCGACAAGAAAGATCAGCCCTGGATTTATGACGCCTTTATTAAAACGGCCGATTCGACTATGAATGACGATATGGCACAAGTAATGGAAAATCTTTTGAAACGAACCTACCGTCTCACCAAGGACAAGGGCGGTGTTTTCGGTATCAATGTTATGGTGTCGGCGGAGCTGGCGGAAAAATCAAAGGTGATCATCGAGACCGCCATCCGGGTGCGCGAACAGAATCCGGACATGAAGAAACATTTCAAAGTCATCTTTACGTCCGCGGGTGACCCTGTTCCCTGGCGCGACACCATCAAGAACGCCGGATTTACCTGGATGCATGTTGTCCCGTCCGTGAAAGGCGCGCAGCGCTGCAAGAAAGCGGGTGTGGATGTCATTGTGGCATCCGGGCATGAAGGCGGATTCCATACCTCCTGGGAGCCGGTTCATTCCATGATCCTGCTGCCCGCCGTGGTTGAGGCCGTATCCGATGAAAAGACGCTTGTGTGCGGAGCCGGCGGCTTCTGCGACGGCAAGACACTGGCGGCTGCCCTGGTTCTGGGCGCCGACGGCGCGCAGATGGGCACGCGTTTTCTGGCAACGCAGGAAAGCGATTTCCATCAAATCTGGAAAGAGGCCGTCGTGGCCGCCGGCGACAGAGGAACACTGGTGGCCAGAGGCTTTGTGGGGCCGGCACGCTGGATCAAAAATAAGCGTAGCGACGAGCATGCCGTTAATACATTGAAAAAATCTCCGGGTGTATTCCTGGGAACTCCGGATGATTATACGACGCTGGACATGTCTTTGATTGATTACGAAGTTGAATCCATCAAGGCGGTATGCGAAGGCAATACAGATAAAGCCATGATGGCCGCAGGTGAGGCCGCCCAGCGCATCAACAGCATGCCCAAAGTAGCCGACCTGGTGCAAACCATGGTGAAGGAAGCTGAAGATATCCTTCGCGGCGTTCAGAAAAAATATCTTGACTAGGAGAACGGGCTAAAAGGGGTAACAAGGCCGGGAGGAAAGAGGTTCTTCCTCGACGCCGCGTTATCCCTTTGAGCCGTAAACGGAACATTGGAAAAGGGGAAACAAAAAAAGCCGGGGTTGGATCCCGGCTTTTTTTGAATCGGCAGGAAAAACGGCCGCAATCAGGACATAACCATTCTCATGACATGTTTTTCCAGCATATCGATCAGCTGGCTTTTGGAATATTCTTTCATATTCCAGTTCCGCAGCGCATGCAGGGACAGCTGGAAAACAATCAAATTGGCGGTAAAAGAACTATCTTCACACTGAAAAACTTTACGCGCCATCCCTTTCTTCAAAATGGTTTCAATATGACTGACAACCTGGCTTTCTCTGGCCAGAATATTTTTAAGCCAGCGCTTTGGCAGGGACTTGGATTCCCGGTACAGAAGGAGGACTTCTTCATCATAATTGAATCCGGTTTCAAGGATTCCGCGGATGGCGGACCGCAGCTGGACAACCGGATCATCAATATCCATGATGCCCTGCGTCTCAAATAAATCCAGTTCCGGTTTGTGCAGGATATCAAATACCAGAAAAAGAATTTCTTCCTTGTTTTTAATAAAATAATAAAGATTCCTGATGTCGATTCCCGTTGCCTTGGAAATTTCGCGCATGGACGTCTGCGCGTAACCTTTCTTCATGAAAAGTTTCGTTGCTTTTTTGATAATCTGCGATTGCCTTTTTTTGAATAAGTCACTTTGCTTTTTCGGCGGAGCCTCATGACTGGAAACGTTTTTTCCCATGAATAAAAGACTTGTCCTTTCCCAAAGATAAAATCTGTATATTAAAAACTTATTTACCTGTCAACGTAAAATCGAAATAATACTTGACAAAATAAGGTTGTCTTAATAGTTCATACATCCAGCGATCGTTGTATCATGCGGCCACGGCGGGACTTTCACCGTGACGCTTCGGATGCATCAAATAAAGAAAGTGAGGATGAAACATGAAGATTGAAGATGTAAAAAATGTATGTGTTGTTGGCGCGGGTAACATGGGTCACCAGATTGCTCTGCAGTGCGCTCTGTCCGGCTTCAAAACCGTCAGTACGGACGTGATACCGGCCGTTCTCGAAAAAGCCGAAAAGTTTGTGGACAGCTATCTGGCCGGCCGTGTACAGAAAGGCAAGTTGACGGAAGATGCGGCCAAGGCCGCCCGCGCCAGAATCTCCTTCACGGGCGATCTGAAGGAAGCCGCCAAGGATGCGGATGTAGTGATCGAAGCCGTTCTGGAAAGGATCGATCTGAAGCGCAAGATCTTTGCCGATCTGGACAAGATCGCGCCGGCCGGCGCCATCCTGGCCACCAACAGCTCTTTTATCGTCAGCTCCCGCATTGCCGATTCCACCAAGCGCCCCTCCCAGGTCTGCAATCTCCACTTCTTTAATCCGGCCCTGGTCATGAAACTGGTGGAAGTCGTTCAGGGACCCCATGTGTCCGACGAGACGGCAAAATGCATGATGGATTTCTGCCTGAAAATCGACAAAATTCCCATCCATATCAAGAAGGAAGTTGACGGATTTGTTCTCAACCGCATTTTCTCCGTCATCCAGAAAGAAGCCCTCTGGATGCTGGAAATGGGCGTGGCTACCTATGAAGATATCGATAAAGCCTGTGTATACGGCGCCGGCCATCCGATGGGCCCCTTCCGCCTCAATGACCTGACGGGCATTGATCTGACCTACGATGTCTGCATGGGCCATTTCATGGAGTCCGGCAATCCGGCGGATCTGCCTTCTCCCAGTGTGGTGAAGAAATACACGGAAGGCAAGTTCGGCCAGAAGACCGGCGAAGGCTGGTACAGCTATAAGAAATAAATTGATCGATTCAGAACGGATCTGATTTCTGCGTTCGTGAGACGCATGGCGGCTGCCGGATTTCGGGAAGGATGCCCGAAGTCCGGCAGTTTGTTGTCTGTGACGATTCCGTATCCGTGGCTGCTCGTACTGAAGTTTCACATTTTCGGCCCGCTTTGCCTGCGGCGTGGTGCTCCACGGCGGCAATCGCGCTTGACAGCTCTTCAAGAATATCCTTATAAAGCAAAAGACAATTTTAAAAACGGATAACAATTATGGATCTTGTTCATGCTGTCGCATCGGCCGCCGGAAGCATTCGGATTCAGGATGTTCTGGACGTGGCCATTATTGCCGCGATGATCTTTGCGCTTTTAATGTGGTTCAAGACCCGGGCGTCGCGCTTTGTCCTGATCGGCATTTTTCTGCTGGGCGTTGTGTATCTGGCTGCCCGCTTTTTTCAGCTTTATCTCACCATTATTGTGTTGCAGGGGTTTTTTGCCATTCTGCTCTTTGTGCTGGTCGTGATCTTTCAGGAAGACCTGCGCGGTTTTTTTGAACGGCTGGCCATGCTGGGCAATCTGCGCAAGGATGTCCGGCCTCTGTCCGAACTGGAAAAGGTCGCGGGCATTATTGCGGAAACCACGGGAAATCTGGCCAAAAAGCGCGTCGGCGCTCTGATGGTCATTCAGGGGGATGATCCGCTTGATCGTCATCTTACCGGCGGGACTGCGCTTGGCGGACGGATCAGCGAACCGCTCCTGGCCAGCATCTTCGATCCTCATTCCGCCGGGCATGACGGTGCGGTGGTGATCAAGGATGACCGGGTGATCCTTTTCGGCTGTCATCTGCCGCTGTCAATCAAGACTGCGCATTCTGAAAACATCGGCCTTCGGCACACGGCGGCGCTCGGGCTGACGGAGCGGTCGGATGCCCTGTGCATTGTCGTTTCCGAGGAACGGGGAACCATTACCGTTGCCGAGGGCGAATCCCTCACCGTGGTTTCCGGCGCCTCCGCGCTCAATGAAGTGCTGGAGAAATATTATATCCGCTTTCAACCCTCGCCCAGAACCCGGCCGCTTCGGGGCTGGCTCCGGGAAAACACCAGGGAGAAAATCATCGCTCTGGGGCTGGCCTGCGTTCTCTGGGTAGCTTTCGGATATCAGCGGGACATTGTCCGGCGTGATTTTCTGGTTCCCGTTGAATATAAGAATATTCCGCAAAGCTGGCAGATTGACGAGCCCCGCATCTCGGAAGCCAAAGTCATTCTGCAGGGGCCCGAACAGGCCTTTCATCTGCTCAATGAAAAATCGCTCAGGCTTTCGCTGGATCTAGCTCTCCTGACGGAAAAAAAGCGGGAATTTGTTTTGACCAAAGATATGATCAACGCGCCGTCCAGCATATCGATTTCCGATATCAGTCCCGCAAAAATCCGCGTCTATGCAACGCGAATGGTCGGCGCGACGCTGGCGGTTCACGTTCCCACACGCAACCGGCCGCCCGATAGCACAGCGCTGCATAAAATCACATGGAGTCCGGCCACCATCCGGGTACTGATGGATCCCCGGCTGAATCCCGAAGACGTCCGGTTGGAAACCGAGCCCGTTGATCTTGAAAACATATCATCCTCTGTCATCACGACATTGAGGGTTTTACCGGTTGCCGGAGTTTCTTTTCCCGACGGCAAAGCGCCGCAGATCCGCGCCACCATCCGCGTCAAAAAGAAATAGGGAGGATTGTATGGACGCCGCACTGACCAAAAGATCGCAAAAAGCCGGTTTTAGTCCGGGATCTCTCATTCACGTCGGCAATGCGTACTCGGACAAGTCCAGGATCATGCTGACCCGCTATGGTGAATCGTCTCTGACGGAAAAGGAAATTCATTCCATCGACGAGATTCGCGAGGAAAAAGAGCGGCCGGGCGTGCTCTGGATCAACGTCGACGGGCTGCAGGACGTGCAGCTTCTGGGAGAGATCGGCGGCCTGTTCGGCCTGCATCCCCTGATTCTGGAGGATATTCTGAATACGGATCAGAGGCCCAGGGCGGAGGATCTCACGGACTACGTTTTTATTGTTTTGAAGAATATTCATGATCATGCCGACCGCGCCCTTCATGCGGAGCAGGTCAGCATTGTCCTGGGCAAGGACTTCGTTCTCTCGTTTCAGGAGCGGGAAAGCGCGATCTTTAATCCCATCCGGGATAGGCTGCGCGCCTGCAAGGGCAGAATCCGCAAAGCGGGCGCGGATTACCTGGCGCATCATTTGATGGATGCCATTGTGGATCAGTATTTTATTGTCCTGGAAAAAATCGAGGATAAGATAGAACAGCTCGAAAATGACCTGATCCGGCAAACCACACCCACCAAGCTGCAGGCGATTCAGCAGTTAAAAAAAGAGCTGATCCTGCTGCGCAAGTCCCTGTGGCCGCTCAGGGAAGCAATCGGATTGCTGCAGAGGGCCGATTCTCCTCTGATCGCCGGCTCCGATCTGGTCTATTTTAAGGATATTTCCGACCATATCATCGCGGTGATCGACACCGTGGACACTTTTCGGGACATGCTGGGAGGCATGCTGGATATATACCTTTCCGCTTCCAGCATGAAAATGAATCAGGTGATGAAGGTATTGACCATTATCGCAACGATATTCATGCCTTTGACATTCCTGGCGGGAGTTTACGGGATGAACTTCGAGTATATGCCCGGGTTGCACTGGCGATGGAGTTTTCTGTTTTTCTGGGGGGGCATGCTGGCGATTGCCGTGGTAATGCTCATATTGTTCCGCTGGAGGAAATGGATCTGACAATTGCCAAAACGGTTGCAATTGCCGTGAAAGTATGCTCAATTTAATTCAACAATTCAATCCTTCAGGAGGCAAGATTTATGCAGGTATTCACAGCAAATGACATTGTGGAAGTTGCTGTCCGCATTGAAGAAAATGGTATTTCTTTTTACAATTTCGCTGAAAAAATCGCCAGGACGGAAGATGCTAAAAAACTTTTCGCCCAGCTGGCCGTCGCGGAAGCCGCTCACAAGCGCACCTTTGAAAAACTTTTGTCAGAGATCGAAACCTACAAGCCGGCGGAGCGTTATACCGGTGAATATGCAGACTATCTTCGCAATTATGTCGATAACAACCTGATTTTCACCAAAGACGTAATGGACAAACAGCTGGCTGGAGTGACCGATACCGTCGGCGCTTTCGAGTTTGCCATGCAGCGCGAGCTGGATTCCGTTTTATATTATCACGAAGTCAAAAACCTGGTTCCCGCTGCGCAGCACGAAACCATTGAAAAAATCATCAACGAGGAACGGAAACACTACACCATGCTGCTGGAAATGAAAAAGAAATATTCCTGCTGATCAAGGTTATGCAGCCGGACAAAAAAGCCGCCTTGCACAGGGCGGCTTTTTTTATGACGTTTCCCGGTTCTGATGAAGCTTGATGATTTACAGTCTTGATTCACCGCTGAAAGAGTTTCTTTAACCCCGGTCGAAAAGGCTCATCAGCGCGTATTTGAATTCCATCACCTGCTGGACGAGGGCAAACAGCCAGACCGCAAAAAACATGATTGCCGCCTGTCCGTAGCCGGGCCAGACGGCCTGGACGCTCTGCTCGTAAGGCCGCAGATCGATCCGCACCATGCTCAGCACACGCACCAGTGCAATCGCCGCAAAAAACGCTCCGAAATAAAGCAGAGCCTGGTAAACCGCCAGGTTGACGGAGGTCCTGGCCGGTGTCAGCGCGACGCGCAGCAGCATGGGCACGAAAAAAAGAAGAAACAGCGCGCCGAATTTCAACCCCATGCCAAACCATACCCCCGCCAGCATGCCCAGTGGCAATACAATCAATAAAAACAGCATGCCGACTGTCACGGCCAGACCGGCCGGGCCTGTTTGCGCAACTTCCCTGAACCCCTGAATCAGCGCCGGCCATCGTTCATGCCCGCCAACCATGGCCAGCATGAAAACCACGGGAATCGTGGCCAGGCAGGCAAACATCAGCATCCGGGTATAGCCGATGTTTTCCGCGTGCCGGACGACATGCGCGACCAGCGAATAAATATAATATCCTGTAATCACCAGATTAACTAAAACGGCGATGCGCTGCAACATGATGTCACCTCTACCCGTAAATCGCGGGCGCCTCCCTGCGGTTAATGCGCCTGCAAAGAGCTCAACGGGGTTGCTTCGCGTTATCCGGCGGAGCGCTTTGCAAGACGCGCCTGCCGGTCATCTTCTCAAAAGTACCGACAGGATTCGTAAATATCTTTTCTTTTCCCTGGGCCTTGATGAATTGCCTCAGGTTTTCCGTTTTATCCGTTATCCGGACACATTTTGTTTTCCTGTTTGATTCCGGATCCTTCTTCTGCGTGATTTCACCTTTTAAACGTCCCTCCAGAATGGCTTTTTCCAGCACTTCTTCATCCCAGTTGCTTAAAGACAGATGATTATCGTCGGGAAAACTATACAGGACAAAGATATAGCCTTCATATTTCCCCTCCGGCAGCACCGCCGACTGGACATTGAGAAAACGGTCCTGGTCGATCGTGGAAGGGAAGGTTATAAACGCGGCATTGGACAGCGTTCCATCGCGCCTGTGTTCAACAAGCTGGATTTCGGTCAGGTTGCCTTTTCCCTTCCCGATGTGCAGATAGGCCTGGCCGCTGTCCGTATCCGTTCTCCAGGTGCCGGCAAGCTTCTCGTCAAATTTCGGATTGCCGGCGTCCGAAAGCGGGTATTGCGATGTCGTCGGGCAGCATCCAAAAAATATCAACGGCGCCGCCGTCAGCAAAATCAAAAATGCTTGTCTTAAATTGATGTGAATCATCACCGAAACCTCCCTGCAAATCCGGCGCTCAATAAAAAAGGTGAGCATGTCAAGACAGGATTTTTTTCCGAATTTCCTCCGTGGAGACAACGCCTGCATAAATTCCCGATAAAGCGGCCAGGAAAGCCGCATGCACCTGAACGGCTTTGACCGTTTGTTTTTGAAACGTCAGATCTCTTGTCGCGCAAGCATCGTGGCTGATTGTACAGGTAAAGCCCAGATCAAAGGCTGCCCGCGCGGTTGCATCGATGCACATGTGGGTCATTGCGCCGCAGATCACCAGGTGCCTGCTCTTCGTCTCTTTCAAAGCTTCGAAAAGAGGAGTATCACGGAAACTGTTTGGATAGTTCTTCACAATGACCACTTCATCGTTTTGAGGAGCAACCGTCTGATGAAAGGCGGCACCCGTCGTTCCCGGCAGAAAGAAGGTTGCTCCGGGACGGATCGAAAGATGCTGAACATGAAGGACCGGTGACCCGGTTTCCCGAAACCTGTTCAGGAGGCGCTGCGCGTTCGCCGCCGCTTCTTCCATCCCGGCAAGCTCCATGTTCCCGCCCGGAAAATAGTCATTCTGCAGATCAATCAGCATCAGACAAGCGTTGTTCATTGTATCCCCGCCTTTCTGTAAGGACGGAAAAACCAGGGCGCAACATGAGCATCACGAATCCCGGTTTGGCCGCCTTATCGCTTTTGTTTGATTCCCCTCTCTTTCAGAACCGCTTTGTATGGTAATAACTCGAATTCCCGATTATACCACTGAATCATCCCATTCTGACGACTGACCCGATAGCGGTCTACAATTGGATAGGTGTCCGGATCTCCGGGACAGGAACGATCATGCTTTTCGTGAATGGCGATATCGAAATAGGTTTTCGCTTCTTCCTCGATCCGGAAGGACAGACAGGACAGGGTTGTCCACTCATCGTAGAGCTTGTCTTTTGTAATTTGTTTTATCAGGATATCCAGGGCCTGCCGGTCAGTGAGGGTTGTTGCGGCATGGAGAGACACGGCCGGAAGGATGAACGACAAAACGAAAACGGCGATTAGAAAGAATAAAGTTTTTTTCATGGCGCTTGTTTTTCTCCCTGCGGATTTTGAGCGGCCCGCGATCGGCTGTCAGGATACTGCCGGATACAATGATCTTTCATGCCGCCGAATATTGAATGCATGGGATTGCTTTCACCAAAGGCAATGGTGCCGCTTTTATCTGATTTTTCCTTCCCCTACAGGCTTAACATCTCCGGGATTGCCCATAGCCAGTCTTTCAATTCTCACCTGTATTCGAGCACGAGCTTTAATATTTTCCATACCATCAATCCACTCAGCGAATATTTCGGTTTTGCGAATTCAATCAGGGCATTACTGTGGCCTATTGGCTACACTTTGTCATTAGATTCTTGAATGAATTCTTATGTCCAACGACGAAGTGAGCCGGGAGCAGCGCCCTGTCCCCATTATCTCTTGTTCATGACCATTTTGTGCACTTTTGTGGCGTGGATTGCTACTGCCTTTTGTTATCACCAGGTTTGAGTAGCAGATTCAATTGTTACGGCCAGGGTGGCACGTAACCAACTGAACTTCTCTTTCATAAAATCATAATCAGGGCCGGATGTAATGAAACTCGCCTTTCCCTTGATCAGGAAACCGGCCCCCGGTCCATGCAAGCCCTTAACCTTGCTGCTCCCCAATGTTATCAGCACATTGGGGTTGCAGGCAATGTTCGCCTCTGTCTTATGCATGTAACCTGCCGGAATGAACAATCGTCCATCTGATGATATTCTGAGATAGCTATTCCAGGTGTTGACCATATGCGGCCCATCAGGCCCCAGGGTGGCGATAGCAACAACTCCGTCCTTCTTCATGATTTCCTGCAGTTTCTCTGGGATCATTGTACGTTCCTCCTAATTGCCTAGTCTGCTGTTCAACCAAACGACGAAATCAGCCGGTGCGTAACGCTCGGGTGCATTGATTTTGTTACCCATTATTTTTAGGTTCATTAGGTAATTGAGCGCCATGCCATACCGCCACAATCCACACATTATTATCTTTAACCTTATAGAAAAAACGATAGGGATTTACAATAATTTCACGAAAAGAGAGTTCCGGAAATTCGGGAAGAGGTCTTCCTGATTCAGGAAACTTTATGAGCCGAGATAGTGATTTTTCTGCTTTCTTGCGGAAGCTAATAGCAGCAGACGGCTTATCGCGGTTAATGTAAGCGATAGCCTCAAGAAACTGGCGGCGTGCGGTAGGTGTAAATAATATTCTCAAGGATTGTTAGCCTCAAGATAACGATCAGCTTCTCTCAACACTTCTTCGAGATCATAGCCTTTCCCCACTGCTATTTCTTTTTCGCCTCTGGCAAGTAAATGCAAAATATCTATTTCATGCTGTGTGTTTGTATAAGCTTCCATGCTAACCATAACAGCCGCCGCTCTGCCGCGCTGAGTGATAAAAATGGGTTCTCGCGAAGATGAAACATTCTTTACTACTTCGCTGGCATTTTGCCTAAGATCGGATATGGGAATAATTTTTGGTGCGCTTGCCATTGGTTGTACCTCCTATTGTATCGTCTATGGTACAATTAATTTAATCATTAGTCAATGATATCTTTTTAATATTTAAGGGTAACGGCGGCGCTAAGCCGGAGCGGCGCCCCAGGAGAAGATAGGGGACGGAGAAGATAGGGGACGAGAAGATAGGGGACGTACTTAAAAATATGATTCCTGAGAAGTAACTCTTGCGATAGTAGTGTTGGTAATATAAAAGAACTCATGTATAAACGAACGAACCCACAACAGACGCTATTCGGTATAGATACGCAACTATCTGACAGTCTATGTAAACGTTTACAATCTTCATGGGCGCACTTTTTCAAAGTCGAGATTCTTCCCATTCTATTTCGTCAAGAAGATCAATACGCATTTCTTTATGGGAAAACAGGCCGTCCCAATTTCAGCATTGCACGCTTGCTGGGGTTGTGCCTGTTGCAAGAATCAAACAACATGAGCGATCAGGAAGCCTTGGACGAATTCAGTTTTGACATTCGCTGGCGATACGCGCTGGACATCAACGAAGAAGACGATTATCTGTCCCGCCGTTCTTTGGTGGAGTTTCGCCGCCGCCTGGCCGCCAAAGACCCCGAGATGAAGTTGGTGCGAAACGTCTTTGACAGCATCCGGGATTCGGCGCTGAAAAAGCTGGAAGTGTCCACAAAGGACCAGCGGCTGGATTCCAGCCACATCATTTCCAACATTCGCATTCGCGGGAGAATGTCGCTGTTTTCCGATACCCTCGACGTATTCCTGAAAAGCCTCAGTAAAGAACAGATGTTGCCCGTCCCCGAAGACATTCGAAAATGGCATACCACCGAATCCGAAGGCTGGTTTGGCCTTGGGCCGGCGGATCAGAAAGTGAAGCTAGAAGAACTCGCCTGGTATGTCTACACCCTGATCACTATCTTTGAGCAAGATGAAATCGTCAAAGCTACCGAGCCCTACCAGTTACTGACACGCCTGTTTTCGGAGCAGTGCGAATATGAGAAAGAGCCGAATACCAATACCGATTCAGATACGAACTCCAGGATAACGGTTAAGAAAAGGACGGAGGGAATAACCCTTCAATCGCCCTATGATCCTGATGCCTCATACGGGCACAAGGGTTCGGGATACAGCCTTCATGTCGCCGAAACCTGCAATAATTCCGATAAACCGGAAATCATCACCGACTACGAAGTCCATGGCGCGGGTCGATCGGATATCGGCAAAGCCCTTCCTGTTATCGAACGGCTTAGCGAAGCAGGCATGAAACCGAAAACGCTTTTTGCCGACGGCGGTTATCCCTCGGTTCCATCCGCCCTGAAAATCACCGAGCAACAGGTCGAATTTATGGCGCCGGTCAATCGGGCTCGTCTGGCAGGCGATGTTGTCGGCAGACATCAGTTCGAATACGATTCAAACGGCCATGCTACAAAATGCCCGATGGGGCATAGTCCAATCGATCACCGTGTCCTCAGCAGCAATAACAAAACTAACCGTTCGCTCCATGCCATCTTTGACGGCGATACTTGTCGTGCATGTTCGATGCTGGATCAATGCCCGGTGCGTGCTCCCAACCATCGCGAGCGCGGCTGCCAGGCGCAGGACACCATCGGCGACTTCCGATTGGAGGTCACTGCAGAACTGCGATTGAGAGATCAGATGTATGCCGATCAACAAACGCTGCAATGGAAAGAGCGTTATAAAATCCGTTCCGGCATTGAAGCCACTTTTTCTGAGTTGAAGCGGTCATACGGTATCGGGAAACTCCGTGTCCGCAAAATGGTTAAAGTCCTCTTCGCCGTCTCCTGCAAACTGATCGCTTGCAATATCAAGAGATGGGCCAAGACCCATTTGGCCTTTTTCAGAGGTATTTTTCAGTGGTTTATGTACGCGATGGAGGCTCTTTTAAGAAATGCTAAAACGTCTGTGCCCGAAAATCAGTGTTCATGCGCATGGACGTTTTTATGACTTCAAAAAAGGGGCCTTACTTCTCAGGAATCATATTTTTAAGTACGTCCCCTAGTGTCCCCTGTCCCCTAGTGTCCCCCAAAACGGTTGTGACGGTCAAAAAGATAATACCATTTATGCACGGTGAAGGTAACAAAATAAATCCGGTCTTTAAGCTGCTTTCCAATGCGCACGGATGGCATAACATAGCCTTAACTTTTCTTTTACTGGTTTTGCTGTTTCAATCTTTCAGATTGAAACAGCAGGAATCGTTTACAAGGTGTTGCTCACTGGCAAGATTCCCAGTTAGAAATTTTTTCAAATACAACTTTGCCTTCGATAGAAAAGCATCTAGTTTGAAAGATGCAAACCAAATTATTACTTACGTTTGGGCCGTACTTCATACCAAAGTCCCTTTGATGTATTACCTTTCGCTCACATCTTACAGGTCTACTTTGCTCTTTTGTGTCGGATGATGATCGGTTCCTTGTTTCAGCCTCAGATCTTATTCGTTCACGTTCCTGCCTGATTTGTTCACGATCTTGCTCAGAAAGTTCCTTATAGGTTTCCTTCGAGGAACAACGTTTCATCCCATCCTGTGGAGTGCTGGTGATAATTTTATCGCCGTTCGAATCTTCACAGACATATAACTCCCCGGCAGGAACGGGGCTTAAGCAAAAGAAAAGTAAAATCATGACCCAAAATGTTGTTTTCATATGATCTCTCTTTTCAACGAAGTCTTTCTCAAGCATACTAATATCTGTGCCTTTCGCTTCAAGAATTATGCTTCTGACAAATTTACGATGATCGATGATTTTCTTTTAAAGTTTGGGTGACAATATACAATTTGCCGAAAAGAATGCAAGAAAAAAACGGGCAGAAAAAAACGGGCAACAGGTCATAGATGAAATTTGAGGATGCCCCACGAATTCTGATTGCTGGTTCAATCTTTCACGGGCTGTTGCCCAAACTATACCCTATTGAGCGGCCATTGAAAGCGTTTTGAAATATAATCTAGGCGAAGCGAAAGATCAGCGATGAAAACTGTCTGAGCCGAATGCGAGTTTTTTCATCGTCTGAAGCAAGCCTTAGATTTATACAAAACGCTTTCAGGCAAGAGATAAGGGTATTTGGGCAACAACCCGAAAATGATCGAACCGACAGAAGTAAGTTTTTCACAGTAGAAGCAAAATCAAACTATTTTCTTTCCATTTCAATCTATTTTCGGATTCCGGCATCCGCGGGAAGGACGAAAATGGAATTTAGATGCAGATGTTGAGTGCCAAGACATCGTGGACACTCAAAGTTAATTAACGCAGTTTGTATCGAAATTCCTCGACCTGGGTTTTATCCAGGAAGAGCTTTAATTTTTGTTCTTTGACATTTACGGTAGCTATTACGTATTCATATTTCAATTCGGGTGGCACGAGAAAAGTCTCGCCAAATATGTCCACTTTTAAATTGCTCCGAATGAGACGGACGAAATGATACCGACCAATTTCCGGTTTCTTTAACGGATGCTTTGGCGGATCAGCTTCTTTCGGAAAACGGAAGAAAAAAGTAGAAAAAAGGGGACGGTTCTATTTATTACCTTTTTCCCTATCTTTTCCGCCTTCTTCTTTCCTTGGACGTCCACGCTTTTTGATCACGGCTTCCAGCTTATAGCGTTTCTGAACTCTCTGTGCAAAGTCGTTGCCTCCGTATATCGTCCTGCGATCCATTGCCCCGCGCATTGATTCATTTTTGAGCTTCATATGCTGAACAAAGGAACGGTATTCTTTTCTAACCGATTCATCCGTCGATAGTTGATCAAAGATGATATGATGATCGATCAGATCATCTCTTTTCCCGCAGGCATTTGCCCGGTAGCTGCTCCACGGATAATCCTTTGGGTCCCTCACCATCCCGGCCCTCACAGGATTCAGCTCGACATAGCTGCCACAGGCTAGAAGATACTCGTCTTTGGAAATAATGATGCTCTTAAACCTGTCCTGCCAGAAGTGGCCTGAATATTTATATTTCTTTTTATAATGCTGAGCGTAAGAGAGGTTGATCCCCTTCATGATCTGAGAGAGATTACCGCCCTCTTGCGTGGCTTCCATGACCAGATGGACATGATTGGACATCAAAACGTAATGGTAAAGTTTATACTTGTATTGATTTTTATATTTCCTGAGAATTTCAAGATATTTCCCGAAGTCTTCGTCATCACAAAATACATCCTGCTTGTTATTCCCGCGCGTCAGGACGTGATAGACAAACTCTTTTGGAGCTATTCTTGCTGATCTCGGCATGAAATTTTATTACCAAAACCAAGCCTTCCTGTCAATAAATAGAACCGTCCCCTTTTTCTCTTAAACGCCAAACGCTCCGGGAGCTTTGGTGGCTCGCAGAGCGTTTGGCTTACCGACTAACGGATTGTTGGGCTGCTAATTTAAAAAGTGCGAAAGATTGTTGACACTACCAGCTTCGCAGGCTGGGAACGTCACTTGCCACGGCCATCTCTGTGGCGATAAGCCGCAAAGGGCCGTGGCGGCTGGCGAAGACGCTGGCAACGCAGACCGGCATGACGAATCGATGGTTAAAGGATCAAGGGTTGTTGTCTGTAAAAGACTTGTGGGTGAACATTCACTACCCGGCTAAGGCCCGGTAATCTCTGTGAACCGCCCGGTGCGGACCCGCATGCCGGGTGGTGTGGGGGCCAATGCTGTTGAATTAAGGAAAGGCAATATTGTCCGTGTCCGTAATATATTGGAATTAGTGAATAAACGCATTGACAACAATTTTCTTCTGTGCAAAATATCTTACAAAGTTCGGCAACTAAAGGCGAATTTTTTCGAAGAAAGTAACTGAAAGGACTTCATTATGGCACACATCATGACTTGAAAAAATATGCCACATTAACGCGTACGCAAAAAAATTTGTAAAGATTATTCCTCGGACAATTGATCCTTCAAAGAAACAGACCCCAAAAGATTTCACCCGTAACAACAAACTCACCTTTCCAAAACTCATCACCTTTATTCTCTCTATAACTGCCAGTGGAAGCAGCAAGGGTGTGGATATAAAATCGAGTGACTTTTTTCGAAACGCCAAACGTAGCGGTCTTTGGCCAGACGCCGAAGCGATCCACCGCAGCACCCTCACCAAAGCACGTGGTAAGATTGATTGGCAGGTTTTTCAATACATCCTCAAGGATGCGGTGCAGTTAGCTTATGATTGTTGGCCCAAAATCCCAAAATATCTGTGGCATGGTTTGTCGGTCTTTGCCATAGATGGTTCTTTCTACACTCTTCCGGCAACCCAAGACATCCGAAAAGAGTTTGATCCAAAAAGTGGACTGCAACATTGCGGTAAAGGACACTTTCCGCAGTGTAGGGTTTCCACTGTCTATGATATCTTCAGACGTCTTCCTATAGCAAGAAGCGTGGTTACTGTTAATTCATCCGAACGTGATGAAGCGAAAAACCTGTTACCTTTCATTCCCATCAACAGTGTCTTGCTTTTCGACCGAGGTTACCCAAGCTATGAGTTCATCTCTTACTTGTTAAATACGTTCACAGGTTATTTTATCTTCCGTTGTCCGGCACAACATGCCTTCCCTGCTGTCGAAGAATTTATCGAGAGCGGCAAGCAGGAAGACGAGATTTTGATCGTTCCAAGCGGAAAATACCTGGCCAAGGTATCCGCAATGCAAAGAGAGACGCTTAAAGCCTTCAAGGTCAGGATTATAAAACTGGTAAGTCCTGATGGCACGGTATCTGTCCTTTTGACCAACCTGTACAACCAAAAAGAATTCCCGATGCAAGAAATCATCGCGCTTTATTTCAGGCGATGGGAGATCGAAAACCACTATCGAGATGAAAAAATTGAGCTCGAAGTGGAAAGATTCCATGGCAAAACATGTAATAGTATTCGTCAGGAACTATTTTCGGCCGTGATCATGACAGTCATTTCGAGAACTCTCATGGTTCTGTCATCGCAGCTATTCCAAAAGGAGTCCAAAGAACCCCAGTTTAAGAATGCTATTATGACTCTTGCAGCAGAAGCTGCGGTGCTCACTGCCGATGATCCTGAAAAATCCATTGAAATTTTTCGATCCATTTTGCATAATATCTACCGTGTAAAGTACTACCGCCCAAAACTTCCCAGACCAGGTCAACCGCGTGTGACTAAAAAAAGCCTGAATCGATGGGTTTTTAAGAAAATTAGGAATCTCGCTAATGCTTAATTCAACAGCATTGGGTGTGGGGGCTGGGGGAGAAAAACCCCCGGCTACCCGATTGAACTAACTCATCGCATAGGAGTATATCTTAAATGCTGCACGCGTTTAAATTCCAATAGGGGTGGGTCCTGACTACATTGTTTGCAATGAAGCTTAAAATAAAATATTTCATGATCCATAAAAAAACACTACTGTCCCAACGTTTTCGTAAGGTGATGATGTAAGTTATAGAAAACAATGAGAATAAGCAATAAAAAGTTATTTATCGATTTGAAATATTTTTTTCTGGAATGCCATAGTCTCGCATTAAATGGCGAGGAGATGGCCGATGAATTCTGGAAGAACGATATTTGCGCAGATCATGGACTATTTGCCGACTTACGAATTCCGGCAATGCGTAGAACGATATGCAGGAAACTACAAAGTCAAAAGCTTTTCCTGTTGGGATCAATTCTTAAGCATGGCCTTTGCTCAACTGACATACAGAGAAAGTCTACGGGATATTCAAGCCTGCCTTCGTGCAGCCAAACAGAAGACCTATCACATGGGCATCCGCGGAAAGATTTCCCGCAATACACTGGCTCATGCCAACCAGACAAGAGACTGGCACATCTACGCCGACTTCGCCCAAGTCCTGATCCGGAAAGCTCGACAACTTTATGCCAACGATTCGTTCGGCATAGAATTGGACCAAACCATTTACGCGCTGGACGCCACAACCATCGACCTTTGTCTTTCGCTTTTCCCGTGGGCAACGTTTCGCAAAAACAAGGGTGCGGTGAAACTGCACGCTCTTCTCGATTTGAAAGGAAACATTCCAACGATCGCCTTTATTACCAGCGGGAAAGTTCACGAAGTCAACATTCTCGACAAACTGCCGATAGAAGCAGGCGCTATTTACATCATGGATCGTGGCTATCTGGATTACGCGCGCCTTTACAGGTTACATCAATCAGCAGCCTATTTTGTAACACGTGCCAAGAGCAATGCCAGATACGATTGTTGTTATTACCAGAAGATCAACAAAACGACCGGTCTAAAATCCGACCAAGTCGTAACCTTACACGGCTACTACACCAGGAAAGATTATCCCGAAAGGCTCAGGCGTATTGCTTATTACGACGAAGCACGGAACAAGAAACTGATTTTTCTAACCAACAACTTCGCCGTACCGGCCCTGACCATCACGGAGATTTATCACAAACGCTGGCAGATCGAATTGTTTTTCAAATGGATCAAGCAACACCTACGGATCAAAGCGTTTTACGGTACGTCCGAGAACGCGGTAAAAACACAAATCTGGATAGCCATCTCTGTTTATGTTCTGGTGGCAATTATCAAGAAGCAGTTGAACCTGGAGGAGAGTCTCTACACAATTTTACAAATTATCAGCGTAACGCTTTTTGAGAGAATACCGCTTTTACAAGCGCTTACGGATATTGAGGTTGCATCGGAAAATATAGAAATCAGCAACCAAATGAATTTATTCGATTAACGTTGGGACAGTAGTGATAAAAAAATTATTGTAACTGTATTTGCAGTCCGTAGTGTTTTTATAACCTGGCTGACATGATAAGCGTGTTGGCTCTATATACTTATCTGTGTTAACAAACATTTTTGTCTCACATAATAATATATTATTGTTTGGTGATAATGGCGAATAGCTAATATCGATCGTAAGATCATTATTGTCATATTTCCATTCCCATGGAATAAAAGGAAGAAATGGTGGACCAATAGATAGTTGCTCAATGCTAATCGAAGACCGAACATACATTGTAAATCCATCACATTTGTAACTGTATGTCGCAAACTTCGTCTCCCCTATGTACAATTCGGCGCCCCGATATTCCGTTTTTTCCCATCCCTTCGAATATTGCGCTTGATAGTACGTATCTTTGGACAAGAAGGAACAACCTGCTTGTAAGAAAATAAATATTATACTCAAGAAACTGATTATCTTACTTACTACTTTATTTGTACTCGCTGTTATCTCGTGGTTGAGATGATATTGATTATCATTCATTTATCATTCGTCCTGTTCAACGACAACATCAGCCGGAGCCGCGCAGCGGCGATCGGCTGTATGTATTGTGTACGCCCGGCACGGGCGTGAACTTATGGGGTGCAAGTCCCCTGTACGAGAATCCTGTTAAAGTTTCAAAGTTGGGAAACATTAACAAAAGTATTAGCCGAAGGCAAGGGCGGAATCGCGAGAGACCGTCTGAAGGAAGCCGGAGTGCAAACCGATGAGCCGACGAACAGAAACAGCATACAAGGCCCAGTCTCCGGGCAAGTCAGCACAACATGACAACACCCCGGATTCGGGAGACAGGGTAAATGCTGCGGTTGCATCGGGACAGTTCACGTTCTTATCCGGGGAGACCTGCCCGACAAGGGACCGTAATTGCGGAACCGCTCTGTGTGGCAACATGCAGGGTGATCGGGCAGGAGTCAGCAGCGGCCGTAGTAGGCGCGAGGAAACAAGCCCGGCGAAAGGAAAGAAAAGCCGGGAAAGACTTACCCCGCCGAAGGGCCAAACACAGAGAAGGGGAAGAACAACCATGAGCTCTCATAACACGAAGAATCCGCACGGAGGAGTGTCCGTGAGGCGCGTGATGGAATCGTTCGACCCAGATGAGAACCTGCTTATGCGGATTTTCTCCAAAGAGAACATGGTGGAAGCGTGGAAACGGGTGAAGTCCAATCAAGGCGCACCCGGCGTCGATGGAATCAGCATTGAACAATTCCCCGAACACACCAGACCTCTCTGGGCTCAAATCCGACAATCTCTTTTAGCAGGCACTTACCAACCTCAACCGGTCAAACGGGTGGAAATCCCTAAAGCAACCGGGGGCACCCGCCCTCTGGGGATTCCAACGGTTCTGGACCGGCTGATCCAACAGGCGATCGCTCAGGTTCTGAGTCCGATCTTTGATCCGGGGTTTTCCGAATCAAGTTTCGGTTTCCGTCCCGGACGGTCCGCCCATCATGCGGTTTATCAGGCCCGGGAGTATATTCGGGAAGGCTGCCGCATCGTTGTCGATGTGGACCTGTCGAAGTTTTTCGACACGGTTCATCATGATGTTCTGATGCTCCGGGTAGCGCGAAAGGTTCGCGACAGGCGGGTATTACGCCTCATCGGGAAATACCTGCGCGCCGGGGTCATAGTCAATGGCCGTCTCCAGGAAACCCTTTTGGGAGTTCCTCAGGGCGGACCACTGTCACCATTACTGGCCAACATCCTCTTGGATGATCTGGATAAAGAGCTGGAGAAACGGGGCCACCGGTTTGCCCGGTATGCGGATGACTTCATGATTCTGGTCAGAAGCGAAAGAGCGGGCAAGCGGGTCATGGAAAGCCTGAAGCGCTTTCTGGAAAATCGTCTCAAGCTCAGGATCAATCAGGAGAAAAGCCGGGTGGTTCCAACAAATCAGGCCAAATTCCTTGGTTTCATTTTCCGTGGAACCAGAATTGTCTGGTCAGAGAAGGCCTTCCTTGAATGTAAGCGAAGGATCAGGGAACTGACCGGACGGTCGTGGTTTGTCTCAATGGACTACCGCTACAAGAAGCTTGCCGAATACCTTCGCGGTTGGATGAACTATTTCGGGATTTCGGAATATTACCATCCGATTCCTGAAATCGATCACTGGCTGAGAAGGCGTCTGCGCATGTGCTATCTCAAACAGTGGCGCAAAGCAAAGACCAAGGTGAGGGAGCTTCGCAGGCTGGGAACGTCGCTTGCCACGGCCATCTCTGTGGCGATAAGCCGCAAAGGGCCGTGGCGGCTGGCGAAGACGCTGGCAACGCAGACCGGCATGACGAATCGATGGTTAAAGGATCAAGGGTTGTTGTCTGTAAAAGACTTGTGGGTGAACATTCACTACCCGGCTAAGGCCCGGTAATCTCTGTGAACCGCCCGGTGCGGACCCGCATGCCGGGTGGTGTGGGGGCCAATGCTGTTGAATTAAGCATTAGCGAGATTCCTAATTTTCTTAAAAACCCATCGATTCAGGCTTTTTTTAGTCACACGCGGTTGACCTGGTCTGGGAAGTTTTGGGCGGTAGTACTTTACACGGTAGATATTATGCAAAATGGATCGAAAAATTTCAATGGATTTTTCAGGATCATCGGCAGTGAGCACCGCAGCTTCTGCTGCAAGAGTCATAATAGCATTCTTAAACTGGGGTTCTTTGGACTCCTTTTGGAATAGCTGCGATGACAGAACCATGAGAGTTCTCGAAATGACTGTCATGATCACGGCCGAAAATAGTTCCTGACGAATACTATTACATGTTTTGCCATGGAATCTTTCCACTTCGAGCTCAATTTTTTCATCTCGATAGTGGTTTTCGATCTCCCATCGCCTGAAATAAAGCGCGATGATTTCTTGCATCGGGAATTCTTTTTGGTTGTACAGGTTGGTCAAAAGGACAGATACCGTGCCATCAGGACTTACCAGTTTTATAATCCTGACCTTGAAGGCTTTAAGCGTCTCTCTTTGCATTGCGGATACCTTGGCCAGGTATTTTCCGCTTGGAACGATCAAAATCTCGTCTTCCTGCTTGCCGCTCTCGATAAATTCTTCGACAGCAGGGAAGGCATGTTGTGCCGGACAACGGAAGATAAAATAACCTGTGAACGTATTTAACAAGTAAGAGATGAACTCATAGCTTGGGTAACCTCGGTCGAAAAGCAAGACACTGTTGATGGGAATGAAAGGTAACAGGTTTTTCGCTTCATCACGTTCGGATGAATTAACAGTAACCACGCTTCTTGCTATAGGAAGACGTCTGAAGATATCATAGACAGTGGAAACCCTACACTGCGGAAAGTGTCCTTTACCGCAATGTTGCAGTCCACTTTTTGGATCAAACTCTTTTCGGATGTCTTGGGTTGCCGGAAGAGTGTAGAAAGAACCATCTATGGCAAAGACCGACAAACCATGCCACAGATATTTTGGGATTTTGGGCCAACAATCATAAGCTAACTGCACCGCATCCTTGAGGATGTATTGAAAAACCTGCCAATCAATCTTACCACGTGCTTTGGTGAGGGTGCTGCGGTGGATCGCTTCGGCGTCTGGCCAAAGACCGCTACGTTTGGCGTTTCGAAAAAAGTCACTCGATTTTATATCCACACCCTTGCTGCTTCCACTGGCAGTTATAGAGAGAATAAAGGTGATGAGTTTTGGAAAGGTGAGTTTGTTGTTACGGGTGAAATCTTTTGGGGTCTGTTTCTTTGAAGGATCAATTGTCCGAGGAATAATCTTTACAAATTTTTTTGCGTACGCGTTAATGTGGCATATTTTTTCAAGTCATGATGTGTGCCATAATGAAGTCCTTTCAGTTACTTTCTTCGAAAAAATTCGCCTTTAGTTGCCGAACTTTGTAAGATATTTTGCACAGAAGAAAATTGTTGTCAATGCGTTTATTCACTAATTCCAATATATTACGGACACGGACAATATTGCCTTTCCTTAATTCAACAGCATTGGGTGTGGGGGCTGGGGGAGAAAAACCCCCGGCTACCCGATTACGTTTTATTATTTAGTTCCATCCTGTAGTGGGATTCGAGAGCCTTTAGTAAGCTGTTTGTTGAATTATTTATATGCTCAATGGCGGGTAAACGTTTAAGACCCGGATAAAAATATTCTAATTCCTTCCCTTTATACACTGGATTAATCATTATGATGCACTGTTGCAATTCTTGATTTTCTGGATAAATATTAGCAATTCCCATTTCTAAAGCTCTGGACCATGCTGCTTCAAGATTATGGCCAATGGATTTCAATTCATTTTCATCTTTATTCGCAAAATAGATATATGACTTTAAAGCTAATTCAATTGCATGCAAATACAAGTAGTATACTGGTAAAGGTGACGACGAACCATTATTAATTTGATTCGCGCTCTCGCAGAAGCCCTGTCCAGTTGTCAGTAATCCAATGTGATGTGTGTCCATATTTTATATACGTAACGAAAAGCTAAGCCGGAGCCGCGAAGCGGCGATCGGCTTTAGCGACGGGTTATGGTTTTACATACTTTTCTAACCGCACAAGAAAGTGATGAATTACTAAAATTACAAGTTGTAGTCTGAAAGTTGAATCTAATTGCTCAGAAAGACCAGGATGCGAACCTTGTGGATGAAGACGCTTCCAGAATCCTTCAATAAACCCCGTGCCATTGTTCAAGTATTCGTTATAGTCTTTTATGAAAAAGCCCGCTTTTGCGAGAGCGATTTTTCTTTCATTACTCGTTTGGTAGTTACCAGGGCAGACTATATTTTGTGCTTTATCAAAAAATTCTTCCACAAATGTGCGAAGTTGCGAATTAGCGGACGCCCAATCACCACGCGCGTGTGCCGCCACTGCTTGATCATAATGCCCCTTAGCTGTGCTAAATCCAAGTTTTTCTAAGATAGCGATCATTTGATCTTCTTGATGAGCGATGGGCAATTCCGAAGGAAGAATCTTTTTCAATCCATCGTTTGTTAATTTAAAGCCGTCTCTTTCAAGTGAATGTGCAAGCTCTGGATGTCTTTCTGATAACGGTTCTAAACCTCGGCATTTTTTTATAATATGTTCGATTACTTCAATTGCTAATTTTGAACCATTCGGCCCCTTAGCATCTGGATTTGATATGAGGTATTTAACAATTGATGTTCCTTTTTGCTTCACGTATGCGCCTTCAATTGAATCTTCAAGCCCAAATTCAACTGCAAAACGTTCCACTTCGTCATGAGTTTGAAAATTCAAGGCATTGATTATTTCAAGAATTGTCTTTCGAGAAAACATGATTTAATTTCCACCATAACGAAAAGCTCAGCCGGAGCAAGCCAGCGGCTTGCGATCGGCTGTAGCGACGGGTTGAACGAAGCCGTGCAGGGCACGGCGGTTAAATCATCCTGTCAATCTTCCCGCAAAAAGTATCTCCTTGATTCAGGTCAGAAACAAAAACGCAAAAACCTGAAAGGAGAAACATCATGACACACTATTATCAAACGTTCTACGAAGACCTTAAGCTCACCGGCAAATCCAATCGAACCATAGCAATCTATGAAAAGCATTTGCAAAAGATTGAGGGATACTACAACAAATCCCCCGAACAAATCAATGAAGAAGAACTGCGGAAGTATCTGATTGCCATGAAGGATGAGAAACATTATTCCGAAGCGTTCTTCAAACAGGCCATCAGCGCTTTTCGCTTCTTCTACCATCACATCCTTGAACACGCCGACTGGAAAACCCTTAAATTTATCAAACCGCAAAAAGAAAGGCGATTGCCCGATGTTCTGTCCCGGGAAGAAGTGAAACTTATCTTGTTCCATGTCCGGGTTCCGCGGCAGAAAGCCTTCCTGTTTACCCTCTATTCCCTGGGCCTGCGCCTCTCGGAAGGACTTCATCTGCAGATCGGAGATATTGATTCATCCAGAATGCTGGTCCATGTCCGGGCGGGAAAAGGGAAAAAAGACCGGTTTGTCCCTCTGCCTCAGGCCACTTTGGATGTTCTCAGGAAACACTGGCTCACGCACCGGCACCCCTCGTTGATCTTTCCCGCGCCGGGACGGGGAGAAAACCGCTCGTCTTGCGCCCTGCGTCCGATGCCCTTTCAATCGGTGCAAAATGTTCTGCGGCTGGTTGTCCGCGAAACGGGAATTCAGAAATGGGTCCACTGCCAGACGTTGCGGCATTCCTACGCCACGCATCTTCTGGAAGCCGGCGTTCATTTGAGATTGATTCAGGAATACCTGGGGCATACCTCACCCAAAACCACGGCTAAATACACGCATCTGACACCCCAGGCCCAGGTTTTTGCGGTTTCAACAATTAACGACATCATGAGCGGCGTCCTCTAACGTGCGCCTCTCCGGGTTGTTTCAGATGTTCGGGGAGGAGTATCTCTCCCGGTATGCCGAAGCTATGCCGCCTGCGCACCGCAAGGCGATCGGGGACATTATGTCCTGCCGAACGCAGATGATGGGCGGGAAACGCTTTGATTGTCCCCGGTGCAAAGCCAAGCAGTACGCTTATCATTCGTGCAACAACCGCCATTGTCCCCGGTGCGGTGGAGATAAAACCGAAGGATGGCTGAAAATACAATTCGACCGGCTGCTGCCCGTTCCCTATTTCTTTGCGACCTTTACCTTGCCGGATGCTTTTCGCTTCTTGTTCCGGGCGTACCAGAAGCTTTGCTATGGTCTCTTCTTTGAGGCATCCGCGCAGGCGCTGAAAGAGGTTGCTTCAAACAAACGCTTTGTCGGCGGGCAGATCGGTTTTTTCGGCGTTTTGCAAACCTGGACGTCGGAGTTGTTCTATCATCCTCATATCCATTACATTGTCCCCGGTGTCGGGTTATCTCAAAATCGTAAAAACTGGATCAAGATCAAAAACAAGATATTTCTGGTTCACATTAAGCCGCTGGGGCTCCGGTTCAAATCCCTTTTTCAGCAGGCGCTGAAGAAGCATCCGGATCTCTATGCGCAAGTGCCGGATGCAGTCTGGCGTCGAGACTGGGTGGTTCACTGCGAACCGGCGGGCTACGGGCGGGAGGTGATTTCGTATCTTGCGCCTTATATCTTCCGAACGGCGATGACGGATCAGCGGACCTTGACGCTCCATGAGGATGCAACGGTTTCTTTTACCTGTAAAGATAACAAAAACGGGGAAAGAAAACCCTGCCGCCTTGAGGCGATGGAACTTATCGGAAGATTCTTGCAGCATGTCCTGCCCAGAGGCTTTGTCAAGATCCGCTACTTTGGCCTGATGGCCGCCAATCAGGGACATTTGCAAAAACAGCTCAAATGGCTCATCCTGAAGTCGATCTCTCAAAAAGAACAGGCATGTTTCCTGGTGATTGTTTTTAAGCCCCGGGACAGGCAGATGCGGTGCCGGTGCTGCGGGTCGCCTCTCGTCTTATCAGAGATTCTGAAACCATCAAGAGGGCCGTGATGATATCGATGGTGTGTTGGGATGGTTGGTTATTGTTTGGTGGGTTTTTTCAAAGGCTGCTTTTGGCCTTAACGGGAAGGTGTTGCTCAAACGCCGTTTTAATGGCTTTTTGCGATGCCAAACGTTTATTACTCCCGCCGGAATCCGACGCTTTCTTTCCTGCGCGTTCCCGGCGATGCTTTTTGTATTCCTCTATGAACGCTTTTTACCGGTTTTTGCTCCCTCGTCGAGCTCCTTTGTCTTCCGTTTAAATCGCATAATCATAAATCGGTGACAGCAGGCTTGTTCAACCCGCGATGAAATCGAGGCTCCTGCGTCGCTCGAATTCATCGCTTTATACGTTAGCATTTTTTATTCCATCTTTTTGCACTTAGAACACACTTGTTCGTTCTCTATGACTGAATACTTTTGCCTGCATTTTGAGCATGTGCGGATGAGTTCAGCGGTGACCTCAACGTGCAGTGCGAACCGTTCTTGAACCCCTAAAAATATCTTGTTTAGAAACTGCATTGTGAATTCATGAGGGGTGCTATCAGCGCTCAACTGCACATTCACAATTCTCTCTGCGTGAGCCACCTTTTGAGCACCTTCCTGCAAACCAAGCGGACTAACAATGATTCCGCCCTGCGCACCGGTGTCAAGTATTCGATAAGCCAGTGAAGCCATTTTTTCTTGATTCTGTTTAGAAGTCGTGTGTCGGCGGCATTCGATAATGACAAACCCTTCATTCCCTTCACTTACGCCTTTAGCGTCTATTTCCCATTCTGTCTGTGAACGGAAACCAGGCACGCTCTGTTTCCCTTCAATCTTAGACAAACCAAACTCACAAGCACACTGGTTGAGCAAATATGTTGCCACTTCTTCATATGATTTCCATTCAGTAGTCATGGTTTCTCTTATCCTATTTTGTGCTAACATTTAATCTACACAATGACCGGTACTGGCCAGTCAGTGCGAAAACTACGCTTGCTTTGCTTGGGATCAAAAATAAAAACTTCTTGAAAATCAAGACAATATAAAATACACAATGTGTAATTAGTCCTTATTACCACAAAATACACAATGCGTTTTTTATGGGTTTTTCGGCAAATGCCATGTTGTTTGCCCATTTTTATACTTGTGGAGGTGCTTCCATGCATCATATTTTACCGGAATTTCAAAAGTTCATGACCGAAAGAAATCTCGCCCCGAAAAACCAGATTCCCTTTTACGCTTACTGGGCGGGCAAGTTCATTCGTTTCTGTAATGAGCAGGATGCTACCCCATCTGAATTAAAAGTTCAATTATTTCTTGACGATCTGAAAAAAGACCCGAAACTACAGGACTGGCAGGTCGCGCAGGGCGAAAATGCCGTCAAACTGTATGTTGATCATTATTTGTCGAAAAATCCGTCCATGCCGGTATCTGAAAAACAGAAGGAAAGACAGCGCAGCTTTTCCGA
Organism: Smithellaceae bacterium; assembly: GCA_963682015.1. GTDB lineage: Bacteria > Desulfobacterota > Syntrophia > Syntrophales > Smithellaceae > UBA8904. The sequence continues at coordinate 3,094,508 of OY820932.1, forward strand.
CGCGGCCGCCGTTCGTCAGAAAATCCGGGAGGCACTGCGTATCAAACATTATGCCTATAGTACGGAAAGTACTTACACGGAATGGTTCCAACGCTTTTACGATTATGTGACCAAAGTCAAAAACAAAGACTGGGAGACACAGGGGACGGATGAAGAAGATGTACGTGATTTTTTAAGCCATCTGGCAATCAAGCGGCGCGTGTCTTCTTCAACGCAGAATCAAGCGTTCAATGCGTTGCTTTTTGTGTTTCGTTATGTGCTCCAAATTGATTTGAAAGACATCAGTCAAACGGTGCGGGCCAAGCGCGGGCCTAAGCTGCCTGTTGTGCTGTCGGTCGATGAAGTCAGGCAACTGCTGGGGCATTTATCAGGGCGCGATCTGCTTCTGGTTCACATCCTTTACGGAACGGGCATGCGGTTGATGGAGGTGGCCAGGCTGCGGGTGAACGATGTCGATTTCAACGCCAATTCGATCTTCGTGCGTGGCGGCAAAGGGGATAAGGACCGGGCAACCGTTTTGCCTCAGGCTGTGATTGAACCGCTGAAAGAGCATCTTAAAGGCGTGAGAGAACTGCATGAGCAGGATCTGGCAAAAGGACATGGCGAGGTTTATTTGCCGGAAGCGCTGGCACGGAAATATCCGCAAGCAGGAACGGAGTGGCGCTGGCAGTATGTGTTTCCTGCCAGTAATCTTTCCGTTGATCCCCGTTCCGGCAAGGTGCGTCGTCACCATATCAGTGCAGGAACGATTCAAAACACGGTCGCGGATGCGGCTCAAAAAGCGGACATCCCCAAACATGCCACGGTCCACACGCTGCGCCACAGCTTCGCGACGCATCTTTTGATGGCCGGGGTCAATATCCGCGAGGTGCAGGAGTTATTGGGGCACAAGAACGTTGAAACGACTATGATTTACACGCATGTGCTGCGGGATATGTCCCACGCCCCGAAAAGCCCGCTGGATGCGCTGCTGGCGGGGTCGGGGGAACTTCTGAAAAAGACTTCCTGATTTCCAAACGCCTTCTTCAGGCGGCCGGATGAAAGACCGGTTTATTTGCCGTTCGGAATTTCGGCAAAGGTTTCCTTCAGGATGGCCGCGCACTCGTCCATCTGCTCCCGGGTGTGATAGGCCGAGACGGACAGTCTCAGCCGGGTGCGCTTGGTCGACACGGCCGGGTAGGTGACAATGCCGGTGTACAATCCTTTTTCATAAATCCGGCTGCCGACTTCCCTCAGGCGCGCTTCTTCTCCGACGAATACCGGCACGACCTGGGATTGCGTGTCTCCAATGTCGAGGCCGGCTTCTTTGAGGATTGCGTGCATGTACCGGGTGTTCTCCCAGAGTTTTTCGCGCTGGCTTTTGTCTTTCGAGTAAATATCCAGGATTTTTAAAATGCCCGCCGCCGTGTGGGGCGCCATGGCGCATGAAAAGATGTACGAGCGGGCGGAAAAACGCATGTAGTTGATCAGTTTCATATCGCCGGCCGCGAAGCCGCCGATGGCGCCGAAGGATTTGCTGAAGGTTCCGATGCTGATGTCGATTTCGTCTTCCAGGCCGAAATGCTCGGCCACCCCCCGGCCGTGCTCACCGAAGATCAATGTGGCGTGCGCTTCGTCAACCAGGATTTTCGCGCCGTATTTTTTGCAGATTTCCACGATTTCGGGCAGCCGGGCCAGGTCTCCGTCCATGCTGTAGACGCCTTCCACGCAGACAATGGCCCGCCTGGTGGTCAGGCTTTTCAACACCCTTTCCAGGTGACGCGGAGAGTTGTGGCTGAAAATTTTGATGTCCGCGCCGGCCAGTTTGGCGCCGTCGTAGATGGATGCATGAGAAAGAATGTCCAGAACGGCGGCGTCTCCCGGTTTCAGGATGCAGGACAGGACGCCCACATTGGCGCTGTATCCCGTCGGAAAAACCAGGGCCGCTTCCTTGCCTTTGAAGGCCGCGATACTTTCTTCCAGCTTTTTCGAAACGTCGTAATATCCGCTGAAAAGCGGGGCTGACGCGGCGCCGGTTCCGTACCGGGCCAGGGTATCCTGAACTTCCCGGATCACCTCGGGATACACGGAGTAGCCAAGGTAGTTATAGGAGGCGAAATTCAGATACGGCTTGATGCTGTCGCTGTAACGGTCATAGGCTTCCACCCGGGACACCGGCGCGGTGGAAAGCGGGTTTAAATAAACATAGTGCTTGCGGCGGATGCCGTCCTGATAGAATTCCCAGAATAAGTCTTTCACGCTGAACAGATCATCGCCGTGAAATTCGATAAACTCCTGGTGGGTGTGGTCTTTTGGTTTCTCTTCCTTCTTGCTTTGTTTCATTGCGTTGCGATCCTTAAATATGATGACTACCAGGAAAAGACAAGATCCACTTCCAGCTGGTCGTTGTTTTTATAGCGGCCGAACAGCGACTGGGAATTTCCCCAGAAGCCGATGGCCGTGACGCCGACCTTCCACGAGTCTGACAGAATGTACCAGGCATTGGCTCTGGCCATCGCGCCGCCATGCTCGGGATTATAGGCGCCGTTGAGGTTGGTCTCGATTTTCTGATTCATAAAGCCGTTTTTCAGGTTGGCCCAGAAAACGGTTTCCAGTTTCTGTTCATATGCGGTGTAAGGTCTGTCGATGAGCAGGGTCTGCTGGGCCTGCATGGTGAGCACGCAGTCTTCAAATACACGGTAGTCGGCGCCAACGCCGTATTCCAGCGTGTCGCTTTTGAATTCGTTGGGATTCAGGGGGTAGACGCCGAGTACGGCGGTGGTCGGATATCCCCATCGTTCGAGATTGGTATTGAAGTAACGGCCAAACGCGTAGGCCGCTTCGGCCCGCACGCTCCAGTTGCCCTTGACGAAGGCCGCATCCGCGCCGACGGACGACATCTTGTGAAAGTCGGGCGTGACGCCCGGATCGATGACAATCCGGCCGTTGGTAAATCCGGTGATCAACTGTGTGGTTTTCATGACCGGACGGGGATCGTAGCCGGTAAACAGATTGATGCTCCAGTCCACGATGCCGGTTTTCTGGAGGCGGAGCCCTCCGGAGCCGGACGACAGGTTGCGGGAGGGGAGTTCGGCATCGGTGGTGAGAATTTCAACCGGTTCGTCTTTTACCCGCGCGATGACCTGCGTAAAGGGCGACCAGCGTTCGTTGTTGAGCGGGAAGCGATACGGAATGAAAACGGGAACCCAGACCGCCTCCATGTTCCAGCTTTCCTTGTGCAGACGGGCGGAAAGCGACGGAACGCCGATCTTTCTTTCTTCCAGCGGTTTTCTCAGAAACTGGCTGTAGTCCCAGGGGTTCAAAAGGTCGTTGACGGGGTATTCGTCAAGCCTGCCCCAGGAGAAGCGCTGAATGCCCGCGCGGATTTCCAGTAAATCGGTGGAGTAGGATCCGAACAGTTCCTTGAATTCCAGGTAGGGCGTGGTGCTTTGATAGACCCGGTCGCCGAATTTGAGCGTGGAATGGTCTTTTACCGGAAGGTGGACGCTTCCGTCCCATCCTCCCTCCAGGCACATGTGAAAACGCCAGGGGCCGAGGTTTTTGGTGTCTGCTTCGACCTGTCCCAAGAGGCTGGGGTATTCCATGGCGCTGTCGCTTTTCAGCGGTACGACGCCGCGCAGATGGAGTTTTCCCGTAACGGAAAGGATGTCTTTGGATTCCGCCGGAGGTTTGGCAACGGTCTTGCCGAAACCCGGTTTATCCGCAAAGGTAAGATAGTCTTCCGCGTTGCCGGCGGAAACGAAAAGAAACAGCAGCATGAATGCAACTGTCCATTGTTTTTTCATATTCCTCTCTCCCTGGTTTTTTTATTCACTACAGGCCGGCCGCTGTTTCATCCAGCCGGAATCATCATTATTATTTTCCGCCCCGTTCCAGCGTTCTCTGGGTGAAAAGTTCATCCGGGTAACTGGTGCGATAAACCACCCTGGTGACGGTCAGAGTTGTTTTGTGCTTTGTCTTGTAGTTTTCCATCACGGACTGGAAAGGCGTGGGAAAGCCGTCGGTCATCCGGATGTCCTTGAACGTTCCGGCGCGGTACAGTTCTTTTTCCCGGTAATATTCAATTTTTGTGACCACCCAGAGGTCTTTGGCCACCCAGGTAACATATCGGGTGTATTTGCGGGGTATTTTCGGGCTGACTTCCACAATGTAGCAGGGTTTGTCGTCAACGGTCTCTTCCCCCAGCACCTTGTATGAATAGTCGTCCAGGTTCGGCGGTCCGCTGAAGTCGTCATAGGAAAAATCGGAGCCGAAGAAGGAGTCGTCCTGGGCGGATGTGGGAATGCGTCTTATCCGCTTGTATTCCGGAAAATAGGCCCAGAGGTCTCTGTCCGAGTATGAGCGGGCATGGACCAGAAAACCCACGTTCCTCAGATCCGCAGGTGTATTGAAAATCAGGAGAACCTTGTAAGCCTTGTTGGTTGAGCTTTTGCCGTATTCCGTCAGGGTCCGCGTGCGTTTGCCGCCTCCCCGGTCATAAAGCACCATGGTGGCTTCCGTTTTCTGGTCGAGCATGCGGGAGCGCTGCTCCTGCATCTTTTCGAAGATTTCACGTCCGCTCATTGCCCAGGCGTCGGCCGGAAGCAGAAGGATCAGCGCAAAAAGGAATAGCAGCCATCGTTTATTAGTCATAGGACAGGGCCTCCACAATGTTTGTCTTTGCGGCCTGGCGCGCGGGAATGATTCCGGCCAGCGCGGCCAGTCCTGCAGAGAGGACAAGCGCCCAGAGGATCGATTCCAGAGGAATGTAATATTTTGCCGAGCCCCAGTTCGTGACAAAAAATCCTTCCAGGTTGATCCAGCCGGCCGCGATGCCCGCCAGGGACCCCAGAATGCCGCCGGCAAGTCCCATCAGTGTTGATTCCAGCACGACCACCAGGTAGATCTGCTTGCGCAGCATGCCGATGGCGCGCAACACACCGATCTCACGCGTTCTTTCCATCACGGAGGCCAGAAGCGCGACGATGATTCCCAGGCACGCAATAACCAGCGTAATGGCGTTCAGTGTATAGTTGAATATGAATGCATCGTCCAGCCCTTTTTTTATTACATTTTTGAATTCCAGCGAGGACAGGACATAAAGCTTGCGGTCGGAGCCCAGGCGGCTCTGGATGTCCCGCCGCACTTGTTCGATTTTTGTTCCCGGTTTTACGTTTACAAAAAAGGCATCACACAGCCTGTCGCCCCAGTGGCGCTGGTAGGTGAGGATGCTCATACCGACGGTGCCGGCGTCGCTGGTGTAGTCCACGACGATTTTCCTGATCTGAAAAACCACGGGACCGGCCGGCGTGGGAAGGGTAAGCGAATCTCCTTTTTTAACTTTGAAGATGGAGGCAAAGGTTTCATTGACCACCACCTGGTCTTCATCCGGCAGCAGGCTGAGCGGTTCTTTGTCGGAAAAAGTTTTTCCGCCGGTTTGGTCTTTTTCCGGATACATGTCCGAATTCGAAGAGGAAAGCAGAACTTTCCTGCCCTGGTAGTTGATGTATGTTTTGCGCCAGGGGGCGACCGATGCGACGCCGGGGATCTGCTCCAGTTTCTGCATCATGCTGTACGGCACGGAGATGGCCAGGGAGTTGGCGCTGGCGCTCGGATGGCCTGAAGAGACGATGATATCATGCCGGATGGTTGCGTCCAGCCATCGCAACACGGATTCCTTGACGCTGTATACGTAGCCTGAGCTGGCGACAAACACCGCGATACCGAAAAAGACGGCCGACACCGCCACGGCGTTGCGCGTCAGATTTTTCCGGAGATTGAGGCCCGCCAGCTTTCCCGCCGCGCCGAATACCCCGGAGAAGAACCGGTTGAAAGCGCTGACAAATGCCTTCAGAAAGGCCGGCGTGAAAAGAGAGATCCCGACGGCAAACACAAGCTGGGCGACGATCAGAATGGTTTTGTACTTGCTGACGGGGGTATCACCGGCCAGTTCGTACAGGGCGAAGATGGACAGGGAAAAAAGCAGGCAGAAGGTTCCCGCGTAATTCAGGCGCCGGGTGGTAAAAAAAGATTCTTCGGCATACGGCACGGAGCGGATGGCCGATGCCGGCGATATCCGGCTGCTGGTTCTGGCCGGAAAAAGGGCCGCCAGCAGGCTGGCAAAAATCCCGCAGACAAACCCGCTGACCGGATAAAACGAGGTGATCTGTATCCGGGTGGCGCCGGTCCGCACATAGACCTCGGTTACAATGTGGCTGAAGGTATCCATCAGCGAATTGGCCAGGAGAAGGCCGCAGGCAACGCCCAGCACCGAACCGATGACGGCCATGACCAGGGTTTCGCCCAGAAACAGCAGGATGATTTCTTTCCGTTTGCCGCCGAGAGCCCGCAGGATGCCGATTTCCCTGCGCCGGTGCACGACGGATATGGAAACCGCGTTGTAGATCAGGTACATTCCAACGAAGATCGACAGGTAGCTGATAACGTTCAGGCTGTCCCGAAACCGGGCGAGCATTTCCTCAACCTGCTTCGACCTGCCGGCCGGAGTGTCCACCGTGTAGCCTTTCGGGAGCGCGGCGGCAATGCCCCGCCGGACGGTTTCCAGATTTTCACCCGGCCGCAGGCTGACATCGATGCGATCGATCCGGCCTTCTTTGCCGAAAACCAGCTGAGCGGCATAAATGTCCATGACCGCCAGGTTTCCCCCCATCGCCTTGGCCGGACCCTCGGGGTTGAGAATGCCCCGGATCTGAAAGGTCCGGATGCCGTCGACCGTCTGCACTTCAATCTTCTGGTCGATTGTAAAACCTTCGCGATCGGCCATGGTCCGGGTGACCAGAATGGAGTCACGCCTGGCCAGAAACAGGAGCGGGTCGGGGATGTCGGCGCTGTCGCCGGTGAGGCTGTATTCTCTCATCTGGGTGTCCACCAGCACGTCCACGCCCAGGATCATCAGGGAGCGCTCTTTGCCGGAAACCAGCATTCCGTCGGCCTCGATGACCGGAACGGCGTACTCCACGCCCGGCACTTTTTGAACTTTTTCAACAAGCGATTCCGGAAAGCCGGACTGCGCGCCGGTGATCTGAAGCTGGGCCTTGCCGGTTACCCGGTTGAAAGAATCCGTGAGAGAGGACATTACGCTCCCGGAGACCACTCCAATGGAAACGATCGCAGCGACGCCCAGGCAGATGCCGGCTACGGCCATGAAGGCCTGGGCTCTGCGGAGACGCAAATGTTTGAGGCTGATATAGCGAAGCAGATTCCAGAGATTCATTTCACACTTCCGGAGATGGCGACGTCTTCCATGATGCTGCCGTCTTTGAGCCTGATGATGCGTTTGCCGTAGGAAGCCGCCCGGGCATCATGGGTGACCATGACGATGGTTTGTCCTTCCTGGTTGAGCTTTTTGAGCAGTCCGAGAATTTCTTCGCTGATATGGGAATCCAGGTTGCCGGTCGGTTCGTCGGCCAGCAGCACGGCCGGCTGGGTGATCAGCGCCCGGGCAATGGCGACGCGCTGCATTTCGCCCCCGGAGAGCTGTTCCGGGCGGTGCTTCGTGCGCGACCCGAGCCCGACGCTGGTAAGCAGAGCTTCAGCTTTGTTCCGGATTTGTGAAAACGGAACGCCGTCCATCAGCAGCGGCAGGCCGACGTTTTCTTCCGCGTTCAGAATCGGCAGAAGATTGAAGAACTGAAATACAAAGCCGACTTTCTTCCGGCGGATCAGGGTAAGCTCGTCGTCGGGAATGCCGTGCAGGGGAGTGCCGTCGATGAAGATTTTGCCGGCGCTCGGCTGATCGAGCCCTCCGATGAGGTTCAAAAGCGTGCTTTTGCCGGAACCGGAGGCGCCCATGATGGAAATAAACTCGCCTTGTTCAATGCTGAAGGAAACATCGGAAAGGGCCTGGATTTCCCGTTTTCCCTGGAGATAAGTCTTACTGACATTTTGTATCTGAATCATGAATATCCCATGTGTTTTATTACGGGACTTTCCTCTCCCGCGCGAGGAATATAGAGAAGTTGCACAGGGCTGTCAATTATATTTATTGAAGATTTTGATTATCTTCTTGACCTGCACCCCGGCGTTTCTGGTATAGCATCCTGAAAGGTTCGTTTCGATATGAAAAAAATACTGATTACCGGGGCCACCGGCTTTATCGGCGGTTTTCTGGTTGATGAGGCCCGGAAACGCGGGTACGAGGTATTCGCCGCAGTCCGCCGGACCAGCAATATCCGTCATCTGGAAAATAAAGACATCCGCATCATCGAGTTTGATTTTACAGACGGCGATCGCCTGAATGCGCTGATCCGCGACCTGCCTCGTTTTGACTGTGTCATCCATAATGCCGGCGTGACCAAATCGCTTCGCAGAGACGACTATTTTGAAGTAAACGAGAGGAATACGGCCCGGTTCATTGCCGCGCTCGATAAGCCCGGCAGGACACCGGATAAGTTTCTCTTTGTCAGCAGCCTAGCCGCCTATGGCCCCGGCGATCCGGAAAGCGGAAGGCCTGTTCTTTTGACCTCGAAGCCCTGTCCGGTCACAGCCTATGGCGAAAGCAAGCTGGCTGCCGAAAAGTTTCTCACGGGAAGGGCCGGCTTGCCCTACATCATTATCCGTCCCACGGCCGTTTACGGTCCGGGCGAAAAGGATATTTTCGGGATCATCAAGCTCATGTGCCGGGGGGTGGATTTTCGGATCGGGTCAGGCCATCAGCACCTTACATTTATTTATGTGAAAGATCTGGCCCGGCTGGTGTTGGACACCCTGGAATCGCCTCGCTGCAACAGAGCCTATTTTGCGACCGATGGAAACCTTTACGGCAGTCGTGATCTGGGAGACGTTGTTTCACGCCTGCTTGACAGAAAAATGGCGCACATCGTTTTACCCGTATGGCTGGCAAAAGTTCTGGCTGCCCTGACGGAGTTTGCTTGCCGGATTTCCGGGCAGCCGCCCGGGTTGAATCGGGATAAACTGAACGAGCTCGGCGCCCGTAACTGGAATTGCGAGGTGGAGCCGCTTCGGACCGAACTGAACTTCAAGGCCGAGTACAATCTGGAAACCGGGATCAAAGAAACGATCGACTGGTATAAGAAAGAAAAATGGATCCAGTGATCCTGGCCAGAGGCGTCTCCGCCGGCAGCGTTCAGGCCATGATGAACGGATCGGGAAGATTTTCCGGTTGATTCATCAGCTCTGCGGGGTTTGTGAAAACCGTCAGGCTAAGTCGAACGGGTCCGGAAGATTTTGAGGACGGGTCAGCAAAGGATCCGGGTTTTGAAACAGCTCTTTTACGATGTTGCCGGCCTGTGCCAAATTAAAGCCTCCCGTAATGCGCTGATCCATGGCGAACGAAAATTCCATAACGTCCTCGACCCGGATTTCTCCCCGGTCATTAACCACGGGCTCTTTCTTGGTCGGTCCCATCACCATGAAAAAGGGAGAATTCCCCCATTCAAACAGGGGATGCAGGATTATATCCGACACTCTGATGCTGGCCAGGTTGGTGATAAAAATGCTGGTGTACATGCCGTCGCCTTTGATGTACCAGGCGGGCAGCAGTCCGAAGTAGTCGAGAATTTTTCCGAAGCGCATGAGGGCGCGTATCATGAACCGGGGCATTAAAAGCAGGAGCCTGGCCATTTGTTCGTCATGGGAAGTCTTGCTTTTTTTGGTGGAATGAATGACCGCGTTCACCTGCCGGGCAACGGTGTCGATCGTGGAGTATGGATCAAAGGTGATTTTGACAATGGTTTCAGTGGATCGCTCCGTCATTTCTCTCCGGATAACGAAGGAGACGTCAATGGTGCGCCGCTGATAGATGCGCCTACCGGCTACGAAGCGGTTCAGGTCGGGCTGCATCGCCAGCATTCTCACGCTTGACACCAGGACGACATGAAACAGGGTGAGCTTATCTTCCCGCCCGGCGTTCACCTTTTCGAGCCAGGCCAGCGTTTTATCGACTGCCAGCCTCGGTGTCGCCTGAATCGTGGCTTCCAGGCGGGTGGGCATCAAAAAAGGATACATTTTTCTGAAATAGGGAAGCCTGGTCAGTAAAACTCCATCCGGTCGATCATGAAAACGCAAGAGGTATTCTCACCTTTCTCCGCCAGTGTTAATGGGGCATGACAGTTTCGTGTTGATTTATATCGATCGACTTTGTATTTGCGCTGTGGGGCTCAAAGGCAAAATCAGCGGGCTGGATCGCGCGGTCTTCCGACAGAAGGACTTTCATTTGTTTGCATATGTGATCCTCTTCCATTTCTCCCGATTTAGGTAAGCCCATAAAGTTCACGGCGGTGTCGATAAGAGGCCAACGCCTGTTCGATCGCTGACAGAGACGATGAAGCGCCTGAGCATAGTACGAGCCGATTTCCATGAATACACTCTTGTCGATTTTGTAATAATACTTGATCATTTCAATTTTATAGTCATCGGCATATCGTTCTTTGAACAATCCTCTGACGACATCGCAAACTTTTTCGTTTTCTCCTGTCTGGAAATGATAGCCTGCTTTCATCTGCACCATCTGGATCCGGCATTTCCTGACCCACTGATGAACGATTGTGGATGATAAATTGCCGTTTGCGGCTATGTTCAGCAGCTCATGATAATTTTCGTCTATGATGGAGCGGGCTTTTTCAAAAAGATTCATTTTCAGATAACAGCATACAACGGCTGAAAGTATGCCGTTCCAGAAGATTCCGTAATAGTTTTTTAAGAGGCTGATCGTCTTCTCCAGATGTTGTTCCGCTTCATTTTGATTGCCGGTTTCGGTGTGGATTTGCGCCAGAAGCAAGTGGGCTTTCCCCAGAAGAGCATTCCTCTCTTTCATTTTATAATTGTCACAAGGGGTTTTCGTCCTTTTTTTTCCTTCAACCGTTGAATCGCCAATCAGAGTGATAACGGATTGTGCCAGTTTTTCCGCCTCGGGGTATTCGGCTTTCTCGAACAGCAGTTTCCCGGAGTAATATTTACAGTGCGCCTCGAGTACGCGGTCATTTGTTCTGCTGACCTCGTCGTTGGCTGTTTGCTGCCATTCGCCGGCCTTTTCCAGATTTTTGTTCAGCGTCCAGGCAATGGCCATGTTTTGATAAGACAGCACGCGCACCGGTTGCACGGGGCTTTCTTGATGCATGGCCGAAAATTCCATTGCCTCGGCCAGAGATTTGTCAGGCGGCAGTGTTTCCAGCCTGTGATGATGAAGTTCGCACAGAAGCCAGACAAATCCTTTGGGCAGCTTTTCTGATTGATGGAATACGTCGTGCATGGCATCCGTGAGGATAAAGCTGCCGATATCCATATGCGTCCAGGCATACTGGATGATTTTCTTCAGATAGGGATTGGAAGCCGACCCTTTTGCCGAAGGCGCCTCCAGTTTCAGCAGGGTATTCCTTTGATTTTTGGCGTTGTCGGGTTGCAACCAGTCCAGAAAGCAGCTGTATTTTTCCAACCAGTTTTTCGTGCGCGAAAGAACATGTTCAAACTTTCTTTTTTCCCGCCACAACGCGTGCACAACCAGGCTTTGTACGGGAATTTCGTAATAAGCAAAGGATTCACCGGACTGCAGGTAATTGTCTATGATTCGTAACGGCCGGACGCTGTAATGTCTGGTCAGGATATCGGCCAGCGCGCCGGCTCCCCCCGCATTCTGCATGCGGGCATGAAAGCGGACCAGATCAATTCTGGGCCTTGCACGGGTGCACAGAATTTCAAAAAATTTCTCCAGCAGGATGAGGAATGGAAGTCCGTTGGATTCCGGATCAACGAACATTGTATCGATGTACCAGAATGGATCTTCGAACTGCAGAGCCGTATCATTGGATTTTTCAAAGATCTCCTCGAACTTTTCGCGGGTATAGGTTTCCAGCAGCAGCGCTCCCGTAATCCTTGAAGATGTGTTTCTGGAGATTAACAGGATATCGCCTCTTTCTTTTGCATGATCGGAAAATGAATGGAGATAATAATCTTTGAAATCATCGCCAAATGTATATTGAAATTTCCCCTGAAAACACTTTTCTTCCAGCTGAAAAAGTTCACGGAGAAGAGGGGGAGTAATCTTTTTAATGTGTTCAATCGTGATAGCAGTCACTGATTTTCTCCATCGTTTAACAATATAATTATAATTTATTCCGGCAAAATATTAAGTATTGTAAAGCAAATTAAAGAAAACAATAAAAATAATCAATAAAAAGTTACTGCTGGCTGAAAACTTTTTGCCTTTAAAAGGTGTGATTGTGTATCATGATGTATTTATTATGCTTATTTTAATGGATGATGCTCTCCCCGAAGGACAGACGATCTTCCGGCAGGCGAATTCCGGGGGGCGATCCGGGCGATTGGAAAAAATGAAATTAAATAAATCCGGCGGTCTCAACATTCCTGATAAAGGTATCCATGTGGCCGTGTGCCTCTTGACATGCAAGACCGTGTTTCGTATAGTCCACCCGTCAAAAGAGACTTCTGATCCCATTTTTTTTATGGCAGGCAATAGAAAGTATTGAGAGGATGAATATGCAAAATGAAGCGGATGTTTCTCCGGACGTTGTCATTGAACCACTGTCTTTCAAATATCTTTTTCCGGCGCTGAAGTTGGTCAATTCGGTATTCCCGAGAAGAGAACAGGGTTGGGAAAGGGCGGATATAAGCTTCCCGATCAGTATTCTGCCGCTTGGTCAGTTTATAACAAGATTGGCGGGGTATCCGATGCTGAAGTACTGGATTGCCCGTGATAGAAAAACCAATCAGATTTATGGAACACTCGGCTGTTATACGCGTTCCGATGATCCCGATGCTTACTGGGGAGGATGGATGTGCGTTGATCCCCGTCAGCGGGGAAATATTGTTGGAAAAAAACTTTATACGGTTGTGGTCCGCCAGTACAGGATGAAGGGAGACCGGGCTTATTTCCGCATGTATACTTCGACAGATCCGAAAGAAGCCCGGGCACGGGCAATTTACGAGCGTTACGGTTTCAAGATTTACAAGGAAAAGTTCAATCCGGTGACAGGGTACACGATCCTTTATTACCAGGCGCCCTTCAGTGAGATGGGCCGGTCATCGCTGACATCGGAAGATGTGCGCCGCTCAACGGAATAATTTCCGCCTCACAGAGTCAACCCTTTATAGTTTTCTGAGTGAATGGAGCCGCGTGGTTGATTGGCCCATGGGGGAAAATAACCATCTTGGCGGCAATTTTTCGCGTGCATGCGCCAGTCTTCAATGAGGCTTATCTGGAAATCAGGATGTCATGGAGGAATTGGTGGAGATGAGGGGGATCGAACCCCTGGCCTCGGCGTTGCGAACGCCGCGCTCTCCCAGCTGAGCTACATCCCCAACCGTCAAAAAAACGTGGCGAGCATATATACAGTTAGCCTCGGTGTCAAGAATTAGTTAAACAGTGACCTGGCTCACTGAGGAGATCGGAGAAAGCCGAAACAGGTCTTGACAAATAAGGCTCATTTTTCCTATACTTCGAAATATATAAACATCGTGGATATATTAACGGGCAGTCGTCATATTTCAAATCATTAGCAGTTCAACGAACAGAGAAAAGATTATTCACGGGAGAAATCCATGGCAAAAATCGACGCTTTTTTCCGGCTGATGCATGATAACAAGGCATCCGACCTCCACCTGGTATCCGGACAGCAGCCCGCCATCCGCATCCGGGGCGAAATTGAGCGGGTCAAGTACGACCTCCTGACCAATGAGACGTTAAAGGTTCTTCTATATGAAATCACGCCGGAACACAGGATCAAGCAGTTTGAAGAAACCGGTGATGTTGATTTTGCTTACGAAATTCCGGGACTCGCGCGGTACCGCGCCAATTTCTTCCAGCAGAAGTATGGCATTGCCGCCGTTTTTCGTGAAATTCCCAGCAAAATCAGTACATGCCAGGAATTGGGCATGCCTTCCGTGATCGCCAAACTGGCCTTGCTTCCCCGGGGACTGGTGCTGGTGACGGGGCCTACCGGCTCCGGTAAATCGACCACGCTGGCCGCCATTGTTGACGAAGCCAACCGCCTGCGCAAAGACCATATCATCACGATCGAAGATCCGATTGAATTTGTCCACAAAAGCCAGAACTGCATTATCAATCATCGCGAAGTGGGCATTCACACGAAAAGTTTTTCCGCAGCCCTGCGCGGCGCGCTCCGTGAAGACCCGGACATCATTATGGTGGGCGAAATGCGCGACCTGGAAACGACGGCGCTGGCGGTTGAGGCCGCTTCCACCGGTCACCTTGTTTTTGCAACGGTTCATACCACCAGCGCGGTCAAAACGGTGGATCGCGTGATTGAGGTTTTTCCCGATACGGAACAATTGCAGATTCGGTCCACGCTGGCGGACGGCATTCGGGCGGTGATTTCGCAGGTCATCTTCAAGAGATCGGACACCCAGGGACGCTGCGTCGCCCTGGAAATTCTGATTGCCACTCCCGCCGTGCGCAACCTGATCCGGGAACAAAAAACTTACCAGATTCCCTCTATGATACAGACCGGGAAGAAATACGGAATGCAGCTGCTGGACGATGGCATCATGGATCTTTACAACCGGGGCTGGATCAGCGGAGAGGATGCGTACATAAAGGCGAACGACAAGATCAGGTTCCGCCCGTTGCTGAAGTACGCCCCTACAGACTTTACCGAAGCCTAGAGAGGATGACTTATGAGAAAGCCGGAAATCGATCATATTTTGATCAAAATGCTGGAATCCAACGCCAATATTTCGGATATCATTCTGACCGTCGATAAATCTTTTCAGGTGGAAGCGTCCGGTCTGCTGGTGCCGGTTGATCTTGAGCCGCACTTTGAAAAGCTGACGCCGTTTCAGACGGAGGTCTTCGCCCTGAATCTGATCAATAACGACCACCGGCTGATGAATGACCTGATCAATGAAGGGTCCTGCGACTTGTCCTACGAACTGCCCGGCATCGCACGCTTCCGTATCAATATCTTTTCCCAGCGCGGCCAGTATTCCATCGTTTGCAGAAAACTCGAAACGCAGATTCCGACTTACACCGAGCTGGGACTGCCGGATGCTTACAAACGCGTGGCTACGGAGAAAAACGGCATTGTAATGGTTACCGGTGCGACCGGTTCCGGTAAAACGACGTCGCTGGCCGCCGTCATCAATGACATCAACGAGAAAAACCCGGTGCACATTGTCACCCTGGAAGATCCGATCGAATATACGCACACGCAGAAAAAAGCGACGGTGAATCAGCGGGAACTGGGAAAGGACTTCGATTCATTTGCCAACGGTCTGCGCGCCGCCATGCGCCAGGCGCCCAAGGTCATCCTGGTGGGCGAAATGCGCGACCGAGAATCGGTGGAAATCGCGCTCAACGCCGCGGAGACCGGCCATCTGGTTCTGACGACCCTGCATACAACCGATGCGGGCCAGACCATCAACCGTATCCTGGGTATGTTTACCGTCATGGAGGAAAATCAGATCCGGACAAGACTGGCGGATTCGGTGCGGTGGATCATCTGCCAGAGACTTCTTCCGAGAGTCGGCGGCGGACGGGTGGCCGCGTTTGAAGCCATGGGAACTTCTCTGCGGGTCAAGGATGTTATCGTTCACGGGGAAGGCGAGGGGAAAACATTTATCGACATCATTCAGCAGGGAAAAGCCTTCGGGATGGTCACATTCGATAACTGCATCGTCGACCTCTATGAAAAAGGTCTGATTTCGGAAGAGACGGCCAAAGCTTACGCTTCCAACCGCTCCAATGTCGGACGCGGTATCGATGCCATTAAAAACGCGCGCGGCGAAAGAACAACCGATCTGGATAAACTGGAAATGGATCGGGCCTATGGAAAAGCGAACGAAAAAATCTGGGGCTAGACATTATTTATCCTCCTGGGTTGAACCATGAAGGAGTCATCAATGGCTGAAGAAAAAACAAAATCAGGTGCGAAAGCGTCGGCGGAAGGACTGGATTATTCCGGCAGGCCGTTTGGTTACGTTATGCCGGATGCCGAAACCGCCATGATCTGCGAACAGGACCCGGTCATTCGGGACAAGATTATGAGTGAGCTCAAAAAGATGGGTTTTCTGACCGCTCAGCCGGCGACGTACAAGGAAGCTCTCCGGCAAATGCGCTTTCATGTTTTCAATGTGATTTTTATTGACGAGGATTTTGATACCGGCGTGTGGGAAACCAATAATGTCCTTCGTTACCTGGAAAATCTGAATATGGTGGTCCGGAGGCAGATCTACGTTGTCCTGATCAGCACGACCATCACGACAATGGATTTGATGGAAGCATTCAGCAAGAGCGCTAACCTGGTCATCAACAAGCGTGATATTGTTTCAATGGAAAAAATATTGCGTCAGGCGATGGCCGAACATGAAGAGTTCTATCGGGTCTTTCGGGAAAAAATCCGCAGATAATTCAGGACAGTATTTTACAAGGAACCGCTTTCCCGCCCGCGCGGGTGGTGACGGCGGTTCCCTGTTTTTTCAGGTGTCTGCCGGTTGCCGGGCCGATGCTTTGTAAGCCTCCTCCAGTTTTTGCCGGCAGGGGGTTGATGCATCGAAGGACAGCGCTTTTTCAAAGGCTCTGGCCGCGTCTGTATAGCATCCGGCTTTCAACAGAGAATTTCCCAGGCGATTCCAGTAGGCGGCCGTATGGTGCCGGTTTGATTCGCAAGCCTTCTCATACTGGGCGAAGGCATTGGCAATGTCCTTTATGGCGACGAAGATGTCTCCCAGGCAGCAGTAATAAAGGCTGTTGGATGGGGCGATTTCAATGCATTCGATGAGCAGACGTCTAGCGGAAGTAAAATCACCGCGGTTGATATGCAGGCCTGCGGCCTGAAAGAGATAGCGGTCCGCTTCGCCCGGCTCCAGAAGTCCTGCCCGGCGGTATGCGTTTTCACCTGCTTCTATTTTCCCCGAGGTTAACAAGGCGTCGCCGAGACGGCAGAAAAACGCGGGATTATCCGTTTCCATCGAGGTGAGTTTTTCAAAAATGCTGCATGCTTTTTCGCTCTGGTTGGAAAGCAGATAAGCTTTCCCCAGTTCTTCCAGAAGGCCGACATCCTCCGGCTGAACGCGCACGGCTTTTTCGCAGGTGGCGACAAGCTTCTCGATGTTTCCTTCCTGTTTATAAATGCGCACCAGCTCGTCATAAGCAAAACCGGTAAAAATCTGGCGTTGAAGCTCACGGTCCAGCAAGATTTCCCAGCAGGCGATGGATCGCTCTTTGTTGTTTTTGTCCCAGAACGCCCAGGCCAGTCTCAGCAAAACGGATTCTTCATCCGGATGCTTTTGATAAAGGGCTTCCAGAAAAGCAATGGCTTCGTCTAATTTTTCCTGCTTGATGAGTTCGTCGGCGTGATCAATCTTTTGTTTTAAATGGTTTTCTTGAGTCATTGTTCTCATAAAAAAAGGGGAGAGAATTCTCCCCCCTTTATCGGACGTTTTTTTAGCAACTGCAGGAACCGCAACCTCCGTCCGCTGTAGAGAGGTTGGATGTTAATTTAAATCCTGCTCCCTGTGGAGTTGTGATAAAGTCAATGTTAATCGGTTGCGCCTGATTGAGAATTTCTTTTTCAATAACGAATTTTGTTCCCTTTTCCTCAATCACCTCGTCATCGTTCCGGGGCTCGTCCAGAGCCATGCCCAGAGCGGGCCCGGATCAGCCGATGGACATCGTAATACGGATGGCGGCATCAGCTTTTTTGTCCTTCAGAAAGTCTTTAATGATTTCTGAAGCTTTGTCTGTAACTGTCAGCATTCATTTCCTCCTTCATGGTCATGCCGGCTCGGCATCAATCTTTTAAGTAACTTATCTATAAATGGTTTGTTGTCAAATTATATTTTAAATGAGAGGCCAATACCTTATATTTATGGATAAATAGCTGAATTTCTTTTGATTGACATTCATTGCCCGTCTCGTTTATGATTTCGGTGTCTCAAATCTTCCTTCAGGAGATTTTTATGGTGAAAAGCTTTAAAGCTGTTTTCATGGTGTTGCTCCTGTTTGCCGCCTGGCCGGTGGCGGCCGAGAATTTTACGGTCAGAGGCGACATGGATTCCGTCATTCATTATGAATTACAGCATCAAATTACGGCCGGCGACGGCATGAGAAAATTGATGCTGAGCTTTGTTGTTCCTGAAAGCTTCGATTCTCCCACATACACCCAGAAGATATCGGATTTCAAAGTCCGGTTTTCGCCGAAAGCCGAGGAACAAAAAACAACGACCGACGCCCGTGGCAATAAAATCATTGAGGCGACCTGGTATACGGTTCCCCGGGTGATTGACGCCTCCATTTCCTTTGATGCCCAGACCAACACCGGCCTGAAGCCCATTCAGTCCACCGCCCCTTTCCCGCCCGTTGCCACGCCGGGGCATCTCAAGGTTTATCTGCAATCCTCCGAACAGGTGCAAACGTCCGATCCTACTATCCGGGAGCTGGCCCTCAGCCTGACCCGCAACTCCAAGACGCAGTTCGATGCCGTGCAGAAAGTCATCAGCTGGGTGGTCGATCACGTCCGTTACGTTAATCCTCCTGTGCAGTATGACGCACTGTATTCCCTGCGGACAGGCAAAGGCAACTGCCAGAACTATTCCCATCTGGCGGCCGCGCTTTTGCGCAACGTTGGCGTGCCGGTGCGCATTGTTAACGGTGTAACCATGAATCAGCCGTTTGATATTTCATGGGCCAGGGGGACGCTGACCTTTAAAATGGGCCAGGGCAGGCATTCCTGGGTGGAGGTCTGGTTCCCGGATCTGGGATGGGTTCCTTATGATCCGCAGAATATGCAGTTCTTTATATCCAATCGCTTTGTCCGCATTGAAGTCGGCGTGGATAACAACGAAACCAAGAATGACGGTCTGGTGCGCTGGGCGCAGGTCTCCGAGGCGCGAACCAAACCGACGCTGCAGGAAACCATCGGAGGCAATTTCCTTTCCGATTCAATCAAGGTTTCCGCCCAGCGTGAGAATTATGGTCCGAAAAATATTCTGCTGGGACCCAATGTTCTGGCCAAATTGGAAGAAACCCCGGTTGAGCCGGTGAAACCCGAGCCACCCAAGCCCCTGCCTCCGAAGCCGGAGCCGGTAAAGCCCGAGCCCCCGAAGCCCCTGCCCCCGAAGCCGGAGCCGGTAAAGCCCGAACCTCCCAAGCCTCTTCCTCCGAAACCGGAGCCGATAAAGCCCGAACCACCGAAGCCCCTTCCTCCGAAGCCGGAACCGATAAAGCCCGAACCACCGAAGCCCGAACCACCGAAGCCCCTTCCTCCGAAGGAATTGCGCTATAATGTATCTTTTGTTTACGGAAATCTGGAATTTCCGGAAAATATTAACTTTGCATTTCCCCGTGAAACGAAGGCCAGGGGAAAGAACTCCTACGAAATGTCTCGCAACTTCCTGGTGGAAACAGCGGAATTTGTTACCCACAGTGTGACGCAGTATGCCCAGGTCGTTGAATTGTCCAAGCCGGTTACCGTCCATAAAATCGCTCTGGCGCTGCATAACTTCGGCGGTGAAGGACATCTCTGGGTAGATGTTTTCCAGGACAACGACGGCCAGCCGGGTGAACTCATCCATACGACGCAGATGATTGCGCTGGAGGAGATTTCCGGCAAGCCGGGCTATCGCTGGGAGACTTTTACCTTTAAAGAGAAGGAAAGGCCGGTTCTGAAGCCCGGCGCATACTGGATTGCTTTGGGCTTTTCAGGAAAGCCGGTCGTGAACTGGTTTTATACTTATGGCAAGCCGGTCGGGCCGGTTTACGGTACGCGTTATAAAAGCATTTTTTCCAAAGAATGGAGCGGAGCGCTCAACTACGAATTCAACTATAAGGTTGTAGGGATGACCGTGAAATAAGCAGTAAGGAACCGATTTTCATGTCACGGCCTTTTTGACCGGAGCCCCAAACCCGGCGCATCCTGTATGCGCCGGAGTTCCTGCCGGACCCGGGACGGCTGATGAAATCAATATCAGAAGTTGCCATTTTCTTCGGTGAGCCTTTGCCGGGCCAGGATCAGGGTTTCATCAAAATATTTTTCCAGCTTGTCATTGGCGCCTCTGAGCCCGTCAATTACCGCTTCTGCCCAGCGCAGGTATTCCGCCCTCCGTTCCATGGGCCAGTGGCCCGGGGGAGCGTAGGCGATGTCGTGGACGTTGGAAATTTTATCGGCCAGCTTGATTTCCTGGGCACGCCGCGACAAATGGGGTGAATGAGCAATCTGGTTTTTCTTTCTTTCCTGTTTAGGCAGGCTCTTGTCGTCGCTTACTTCCAGCACAAGATTCATTACCTCATTGCCGAATTGAGCGCTGATTTCTTCCGGACTTGTATCGGTGTCTTCAATCGTGTCGTGGAGAATGGCGGCGACAACGGTAATCATGTCGGAAACCTCGCCGATGGTCCAGAGAATGTTGGTGACTTCAATGGGGTGGTTGATATAGGGCGAGGCGGCTGAGTCTTTTCTGCGCTGATGACGATGCTTGGCTGCAGAAAAATTGAGGGCTTTTAAAAAAAGTGTCAATTCGTCTTTCCGGTGTGCTTCCTTCATTTCCTTCATGGATCCCATCATATCATATACCCGCCGGAGCGGGCAAATGGTTGTCGGCGGCCCGTTTGAGATTATCTCCAAACTGTGTTAAATGTTTCATTGATTACAAAAGTGTTGTCACGACAGGATGGTTGGGACAATGATCACCGAGCATACCGATAAAATTCATTTTGAAAAGCCGGATCTAGCGCTTTTGCACCGAAGCCATGCTGTCTTTGACATGCATTTTCATACCCGTTACACCGACGGCCGGGATACCGTGGAAGCAATTGCAGCCAGAGCGCGCGCTCTGGGGATCGGCGTAGCCATTACGGATCACAATGACATCCGTGGCGCTCTGGAAATAGGCGAGTACCGGGATGTTTGCAGTATTCCCGGCATTGAAATTACGTCCAGGGAAGGCACGCACATCTTGGTGTACTTTTATGAAAGACAGCACTTGAAAAAGTTTTACACGAAATATGTCAGGCCCTTCCTGGGAAAGAATGTGATGAGTTCCACGAGGCTGGGCATGGAGGAAATTGTTCATTCGGCGAAACTGTTTCGATCCGTGACGATTTTCCCTCATCCGTATTGTGTGGCCTATACGGGCATCTGCAATCTTCATTTCAATGAATCACGCCTGGAGCGTCTTCTGGAAACCGCAGACGGTGTGGAAGTGATTAACGCCGAGAATATTCATCGCTGGAATTTGCGCTGTGCGTTGCTGGGATTGCAATTGAATAAAGCGATCACCGGCGGCAGCGACGGTCATTCTCTGCATCACATGGGGAAGGTGGTGACTTACGCGAGTTGCGAAAAAACGGGTCCGGCCATGCTCGGCGCGGTGAAAAACGGCGCGGTTCATGTTGTTGGCAAGGAAACCAACTTGTTTCGAAAAGTGGCTGAAAGCTCCGCGAAACTGAATGTTCATGTCGCGGTTTATCCGGATCGCCTGGGGAAAAATATCCGTTACAGTTACCGGGTAATTCAGGTAAAATCCGTTCTGGTCCGGCAAAAACTGCGGCTAAGTTTTTACCGCAGGAAGAAAAAACCTCTGTCTTTTTTGGGGGGATGGCCTGAACGCAAATAAGGAGGCGGGTGATGTTCAATAAATGGTTTGCTGATTTTCCAAAATTGATTTTTCTGCTTTTGCTTGCGGGAGTGACGCTTCTATTTGGTTATATCCTGAAGCCTTTTTTCTTCGCGATTTTCTGGGCTGTTTTGCTGGCCG
Organism: Smithellaceae bacterium; assembly: GCA_963682015.1. Taxonomy (GTDB): domain Bacteria; phylum Desulfobacterota; class Syntrophia; order Syntrophales; family Smithellaceae; genus UBA8904. The sequence continues at coordinate 3,116,195 of OY820932.1, forward strand.
CCATTTTTGCTCCTGTGAACCGGTTTTTTCAGCGCAAAATAAAAAAAAATCCAAGCTGGTGCGCCGGACTGACGCTTCTGGCCGTCTTAATCACCATCATTTTGCCGGTCGGTCTTATTTTAATGCTGCTGGTCGGCCAGTCGATTGAAATATACAACGCCATAAATGCCGGCGGCGGCTCCTGGATCAGTTCGCTTACCACTAAACTCAACACGCTGAGCCAGCACCCGCTGCTGGCTCGTTTCGAGCTGGATCAGCAGTTCATCACGGATAAATCCATGGAGCTGTTGAAGGCGGCCGCCGATTTTCTGGTAAAAAACCTCTCGGCTCTTACGGAAAATACAATCATATTCTTTATTGACTTTGCCGTCATGCTATACTGCCTATTTTATTTTCTGCGCGACGGTGACGAGATCGTGAGCACGATTGCCCGTTATATGCCGGTGGATGAGAGACACCTCAACAGGTTCATTTCCGAATTTCTGGTGACGTCAAAAGCCACATTGAAGTTTACCTTCGTGATCGGAGGCATTCAGGGGCTGCTGGGGGGTATCATATTTTATATTACCGGCATTCAGAGTCCGCTGGTCTGGGGCGTGCTGATGACCGGACTCTCCATTGTGCCAGCCGTCGGCAACGCGGTTATCTGGGTGCCGGCCGGCTTGTTCATGCTGCTTTCCGGACATATCTGGCAGGGGCTGGTCATTCTGATTTTCGGAGCCGTCGTAATCACGCTGGTCGATAATCTGCTCAGACCGTTTCTGCTCGGGAAAGATATCGAGATGCATTCGCTGCTGATTTTTCTGTCCACGCTGGGAGGGATCGTGGTTTTTGGTTTTTCCGGATTTGTCCTGGGGCCGGTTGTCGCTTCTTTCTTTCTGGCCATCTGGAAATTATTCGAGGAACTGGGCGGGCAGGAAGCCGGCAATTAGAATTTGAGCAAAAAACGCCATGGGGCGTCGCGGTCCTCAGGGCTTGCGTAATCGATGCCGATTCTGGGTGTGGACGCAATCCGATTTTGCGAAACCAGCGGACTGGATTCCACCCATAGTTGTTCGCCTTGCGACAGGTTCCACCCGTTGAAGGATTTGTCAATCGCCAGAGCCTGACACAGTTTGGCCGGGCCGTTGGTCAGTTCTTTTCCGCCGCGTTTTCTCAGCCGGTGCATTTCATCAAGACCGGAACGAGGCTGGAGCGCCCGTACGAGGACCGCGCAGGGATTGCCTTCCTTTTCGGTCACGAGGTTCAGGAGGTAGTGCATGCCGTAGGTAAAATAAACATAGGCATGTCCCGCCGGGCCGAACATCACGGCATTGCGCGGGGTTTGTCCCCGATAGGCGTGACAGGCACTGTCCACTCTTCCCAGGTAGGCTTCCGTTTCAATGATGATGCCGGAAAGCTCCATGCCGTTTATTTGCCGGACCAGTTTTTTCCCCAGCAGTTCCCTTGCGACAACAAGCGTAGGCCGATTATAAAATTTTTGATCCAGAATTCTCATTTATTTCTTTAAAAAGCGCTGTAATTTCAACTTGACTTCAAGGAACCTTCGTTTTAATACCTCTCTACCATGAAGCATCGGAATGTCAACATTCGTGTGCTGAAGACAATACTTCTTTTGTGCGAAGCTCCGTTCACAGTGCAAAGTTAATTACACGTCACTAATGAAAATAAAGAGAGAGTATGCAACGGCTCCTGCTGTAAAAGATAAATGTTTTCAGACTACTGACGGTTGCATGGAAAATGTTTTTTCATGGCATGGATTGTGCTGTTAGGCGGGGATTGTTTATGAACAGGTTTTTTTAGCAGGGATGACGGAGAATTCAGTATGAGCGAACAAAAAGGTGTAGTGGTGGTTTTCCCGGGACAGGGATCGCAGAGACAGGGGATGGGAAAGGATTTTTACGATGCCATTCCCGTGTGTCGTCAAACGTTTGAAGAGGCGTCGGATGCCCTTGGATTGGATGTTGCGGCGATTTGCTTTGAAGCAGACGAACGGTTGAATCTTACCGAATACACACAGCCCTGTATCGTGACCACGGAAGTGGCCATGGTGCGCGGGCTTGCCGGGAAGTACGGATTTAAGGCCGATTATTTCGGAGGTCATTCCCTGGGAGAGTTTACAGCGCTCACGACCGCGGGCGTCATGCCCTTTGCTGACACGGTGCGGATCGTTCGTCAGCGTGGAAGACTGATGCAGGAAGCCGTGCCGGTAGGAGTAGGTTCCATGGCGGCCGTGATTTCTGAAGGTATTGATGTGGAAGCGCTGAAGAAGTCCATGGCGGATCTGCCGATCGATGTGGCAAACATCAACTCCACCAATCAGGTGGTATTGAGCGGGGATGCCGCGGCCTTACCGGAGGCGGAAAACCGCTGCAAGATGCTGTTTGTCGAACCCAAAACTTTCCGGTTCGTGAAGTTGAACGTCAGCGCGCCATTCCACAGCCGCTTTATGAAAAGAATCGAAGAGCCTTTTTCCGATACGTTGAAAAAGTTCAGCGCTTCGTTCAACGGGCAGAACGCTTCCCGGGTAACATCTAACTATCAGGGAACATTCCATGACGCATCCGTGGATGCCGTAATCGGCAATCTGGTCAGCCAGCTTTCCAACTCCGTTCGCTGGCGCGACAATATGCAGGCCCTGGCCGCGCGCGCAGAGCGGTTGTACGAAATCGGCCCCGGGCGGCCGTTGCGCGACTTCTTCAAGAGCGCGGGCGTTACCTGCGAATCGATTACCGGCCTGTCCGCGGCGGAGAAGATTTTTGCCGCGAAATAAAAACTCAATAACAATTTCAATAACTGAAAGAAAGGCAATTTATGGATCTCAGTCTCAATGAAAATCAACTGATGTACGTAGAGACCGTGCGCAAGCTGGTCAAGAACGAAATAACCCCCCATATTCTGGAACTGGATAAGGCGCATCGCTTTCCGTGGGAAATTATCAACAAAACCTGGGATATGGGAGTGATGAATTTATGTATTCCGGAATCGGTCAAGGGTTTTTTTGTAGATGTGTTTTCCTCGGCCATGATCATCAAGGAAATTTCATACGGCGATACGGGGATTGCCACGTCTGCCATGTGCAACGATCTGGCCAATGTGGTGATCGGCCTGCACGGGACGGAAGAGCAGAAAGAAAAATTTCTGCGTCCCTTCGTGGAAAAACCGCTCCTGGCTTCATTCTGCCTGACCGAACCAGGCGCGGGTTCCGATAACTCCATGATGACCAGTTTTATTGCAAAGCGCGACGACGGCAATTACGTGTTGAACGGTTCCAAATGTTTTATCACCAATGCGTCTTATGCGTCCCAGTTCACGGTTGTGTGCAAGACCGGATCGCCCACGAGCAATTTCATGGCGTGTGTGGTTGTTCCCGCCCCCCACGTGACGTCCGCCGACCTGCCTGACGTCGGAGGCGCCACCCGGGAAATCGATTTGCCCGCTGGCGGCCGAATTGTCATCGGCAAACCGGAGGATAAGCTGGGGCAACGTCTGTCGAATACGGCCAGTGTCACCTTTGAGGACGTCGTTATTCAGCCCGATCAGATCATCGGGAACCGGCGTTTCGGTTTCAAGTACATTATGGATGTGCTGGATTTCGCGCGTCCGATGGTGGCCGCCATTGGACTGGGACTGGCCCAAAGGGCGCTGGATGTAACCATTGCCTATACGCGTGAACGCAAACAGTTCGGTCAGCGCATCTGCGATCTGCCCGTTGCGAGAGATATGATCGTGACCATGTGGAAGAAAGTCGAACTGGCGGAACTTGCGCTCATCAAGGCCGGCTGCAAAGTCGTGGAAAACGCCAAAGACGCCGGCATTTACGCGTCGCTGGCGAAAAACGCATGCGCGGAAGCGGCCGTCTTCTGTTCCACGGAGGGGCTGCATCTGCATGGCGGATACGGGTTTACTACGGAATACGAAATATCGAAGCTGGCCCGCGATGCTCATATCATCGACATTTATGAAGGCACGCGCGAAGTGCAAAATATGATCATCGGACGGGAGATCGTGTAGCCATGTTGTATCTGCATAGCATGGGGCATTTTCATCCGGAGAATGTGATTACCAACAAGTTTCTGGAAGATCTGGAAATCGGCACATCGAACGAGTGGATTATTGAACGCGTCGGAATCGTCAACCGCCGGACTGTTTTGCCGCTGGATTATATTAAACAGACAAAGAACGCCGATTTCCGGGCAGGGTTTGAAGCGAGGGGCTATACCAATGCGCAGATGGCCGCGAAAGCAGCGCGCATGGCTTTGGATCGGGCATCGCTGAAAATTGAGGACATCGGGTTGTTGGTTGCTGGAAGTTCCACGCCCGACAACATTGCGCCTGCCGAATCCTCAGCTGTTGCCGCCGAGCTGGGAATTGACGTGCCCTGCATCGACATGAATTCGGCATGCAGTTCCTTCGGGATGCAGATCAATTTTCTGTCCAAAATGCAGCCTGATACGCTGCCGCCCTATATCCTGGTCGTCGATTCGGAAACGCTGACCAAGACGGTGGACTACTCCGACCGCGCTGTTGCCGTTTTGTTCGGCGATGGCAGCGCCGCCGCAATTCTTTCCACGAAAATTCCTTCGCGCGCGACGTTTGTGGATTGCAGTTTTGATTCTCGGCCGACCGCCTGGGACAAGGTCGGTATTACCAACCTGTGGCGCTTTTACCAGGATGGCAACGCCGTGCAGGGATTTGCCATCCGTACGACAACGGAAGGAGTGAAACAACTTCAGGATCGTTACGCCGCCGAAGCCGGACGATTTCTGTTTATCGGCCATCAGGCCAATCTGGGTATGCTCAAGACCGTTTGTGATCGTGCAAAGATCGCGTTGGAAAATTGCTGGTATAACGTCGATCAGTTCGGCAATGTCGGCTGTTCGGGCGCGCCTTCGGCGCTTTCGGCGCACTGGGAAGATCTGCAGCCGGGAGATCGCGCGGCCGTATCGATTGTCGGAGCGGGATTATCCTGGGCTCATCTGATGTTGAAAGTGGAGGAGGGTAAGTAATGGAGAAGAAAGTGGCAATTGTTACCGGTGGGGGTACGGGTATCGGGGCGGCATGCACCCGCGTCCTGGCGTCTGAAGGTTTTCATGTGGGGATCAACTACATCCCCGTAATGGAAGAACCGTCCAAAGCGGTTTTGGCCGAGATCAGGGAAGGATTCCTGCTGGAAGCGGATCTGACTGACCCGAATCAGATTGACCGGATGGTCGGCCAGATCAAGGACATGGCGGGCCGTGTGGACGTCCTAGTAAACAGCGCGGGCATTTCGATCAACAGTGATATCAACTCAATGAAGATAGAGGAATTTGACCGCCAGCGTGAACTGGTGAGAGGGGCCTGGTATCTGACCAAGAAAATCCTCCGTCAGTTCATGCTCCGTCAGAATTCGGGCCGAATTATCAATGTCTCCAGCGTTGTCGGGCATACGGGCAATGCAGGACAGATTCCCTACACCATGGAGAAGGCCGCGCTGGATGCCTTTACGAAGTCTCTGTCGAAAGAGTTGTGGGGAAGAAACATTCTGGTCAATTCCGTTGCACCCGGCTTTATCGATACGGCCATGACCCGGGAACTTCCCGATCACGTCAGGGAAAAAATGATGTCCGCCATTCCGCTGGCCAGACTGGGCCAACCGGAGGAAATTGCCGATGCTGTGGCGTTTCTGGCAACCAGGGCTAGCTATATTACGGGAACGGTCATCCATGTGAATGGAGGGATCTATGGAGGTTGATGAAACACTGAAACAGGAAATTTTAAGGCTTGTTCCCCAGCAGGCGCCGTTTCGGTTTATTGATGAAATTATCAGCATGAATGACGAGGAAGTTGTCGGGGCCTACCGCTTTCGCGAAGATGAATTTTTTTATCGCGGGCATTTTCCGGGCAAGCCGGTGACGCCGGGCGTGATTCTTATCGAAACCATGGCGCAAAGTGGAGCCACCGCTTTTGGGATTTATCTTCTGGCCTGCCAGAAAAAAGTGCGGCTCGCCGCCATGGACATGCCGTTGAGTTTGTTTTCATCGGTCGACGCAGTGGAGTTTCGAGGTATCGTGCTGCCGGGCGAGCGGGTGATTGTGAAGGGCAAAAAAATTTATTTTCGCAGAGGAGTTTTAAAAGTGGAAGCGACCATGGAAAGAGAAAATGGCGAGATCGTTTGCCTTGGAACGTTAACGGGAGCAATGGTGGAAAAATGAGAAGAAGAGTCGTCATAACGGGAATGGGTGTCGCCGCTCCCAATGCTCACGGATTGGATGATTTCGAACAGGCGCTTCGCGAAGGCCGGTCGGGCATCCGCTTCCTTCCTCAGTTGGAGGAGCTGAAGTTCGGTTGTCAGATTGCCGGCGTTCCGGAGAATTTTGATGCGATCCGTAAAAGCTATTTTGATCATGAAAAGCTGATGTCCATCAACGATAACATCGGCTATGCGTCGGTATCCGCGGTGGACGCCTGGAAGGATGCCGGTTTCAGCATTCCGGATGATAATGATACGGTGGATTGGGATACGGGAGTTATTGCCGGTTCCGGCATCGGCGGCATGGATACGATCGCGCTGAGTGTCGTGCCCATGATTAACGAAGGCCGGGTCAGAAGGCTGGGAAGCCGCATCGTGGAGCAGGTGATGAACAGCGGGACCAGCGCCCGCATCGGAGGATTGATTGGAGCCGGCAATCAGGTAACCTCGAATTCTTCTGCATGCAGTACGGGGAATGAAGCCGTCATTGATGCCCTCTGGAGAATCCGCATGGGACTGGCCAAACGCATGATCGCGGGCGGGTCCGAAGGGGCGACGCCCTATATCTGGGGCGGTTTTGACGCCATGCGCGTGATCTGCCGAAAGTTCAACGATAATCCGGCTGCGGGCTCCAGACCCATGTCGGCTTCGGCCTGCGGTTTTGTTCCCGGTTCCGGCTCAGCGATGCTGCTTCTGGAAGATCTGGAAACGGCGATGGCCCGCGGGGCGAAAATATACGCGGAAATCATCGGCGGCGCCGTCAACAGCGGCGGTCAGCGGATGGGCGGGTCCATGACCGCTCCCAACCCCGAAGGAGTGAAAAGATGCATTCGTCTGGCCTTAGCCGATGCCGGTATTGATCCTGCCGAAGTGGATGCCGTAAACGGCCATCTGACGGCGACGTACGCGGACCCCATTGAAGTAAAAAACTGGGCGGAGGCTCTGGAGAGAACCCCGGACAATTTCCCGTATATTAATTCAACCAAGTCTTTGATCGGCCATTGTCTCGGCGCAGCCGGGGCTATTGAATGCGTGGCGGCCGTTCTTCAGGTTTACCGGGGATTTTTACACCCTTCGATTAACTGCGAAGATGTGCATCCGGAGATTGCTCCGTTTGCGGCAAAGATTCCCCAGAAATGTATGGACTTTCCTGAACTGAAACACCTGGCCAAAGCCGGTTTCGGTTTTGGGGATGTGAATAGCTGTATTATATTTAAAAAGTGGGAAGGAAAATAATAATAAAGGAGTTAAAGCAATGGATGAAAAGAAAATTTTTGAAGAGATGGTGAATATTTTAAGGACCTACACCAAGGATCAGACGCTTCTGGAAAAAGCGACGCTCGAAACGCACATCCTGAATGATCTGAAAGTAAATTCGGCGCGTCTGGTCGACGTCATCATCAAGTGTGAAGACGTTTTCGGAATAAGTGTGGACGACGATGAGGCGGACAAGATCCGCACGATCGGTGATGCGGTGAAGGTCATCAAACAGAAACTCGGGTAAAAAATTATGGATGCACGATCCAGATTCACGCTGCACCTGCAGAATTTTTTAGGGCGTCTGGCGATCGTCTTTGTCGCGCCTTTTTATTTTCTCGTTGCGCATGCGCTGCATTACCGGATTCGGAATCTCAGGGAAATCCGGCGCCAGTGCTCGGCCGCGTTTTCCGAGCACAAGGGGCCCTGGCTGATCTGCGCGAATCATCTGACCATGATCGATTCTTTTATCCTGAGCTATGCCGCCTTCAGTTTAGGGAGGCATTATATCCGGTATAAGAAACTGCCCTGGAATCTTCCGGAGCGAAGCAACTTTCAGAGCAACATTTTTCTGGCGGTATTATGCTATTTATCCAAGTGTATTCCCGTCGATCGCGGCGGTTCCCGTGAAAAAATGAAACGGGTACTGGAAAAGTGCACCTACCTGCTGAACCACGGTCATACGATTATGATTTTCCCGGAAGGAGGCAGGTCGCGCACCGGTCGGGTGGACAGGGAAAATTTCTCCTACGGAGTCGGCCGGTTTATTCAGGATGTACCGGACTGCAAGGTATTGTGCATGTACCTGCGCGGTGATAAACAGCATAAGTACAGTCTGATTCCCGCATGGGGAGATAAATTCGATGCACTGGTGGAAGTATTCCAGCCGACACCCGTGGTGCAGGAGGGACTGCGCGCGCAACGGCAGTATGCGGCGCAGATTATTGAACGGCTGGCTCAGATGGAGGAAAAATATTTTGCCGCACATCGGGAACGACATCGTCGATTTGACCAGTCCGGCGAACGCGCGAAAAAGCACGGATTTGCGCTATCTGAAGAAAATTCTCACCGATACTGAAATCCGGCGGGTCCTTAATTCGGAAGACCCGGACAGGGCGCTCTGGTCTTGCTGGGCCGTGAAGGAAGCCGCCTATAAAGTATTGAAAAAACAGGCCAGGGACGCGGCCTTTGTGCCGCGCCGCTGGCCTGTGAATTTTGAGCAACCGTTTTCAATTGCACAGGCGGCAGTTGGCGGTTGTTCCCACGTACCATTTGTGTCTTTCGAACCGATGTCGACGCAGGGAGAAATAGAAATTACCGAGAAACAGCATCTGTGTTTTCTTCTTTATTGCTCGGAGAATTACATTCACTGTCTTGCAGCTGAAGATTCCGAAACCGCAAGACGGGCTGTCTGGCGCGCGGAGACGATATCCGGCCAGCCGTCCTCCGATCCCTCCCTGTTCGTTCGGTCCCGCCTGACGGATGTTCTGTCGGCTCACCTGCACGTAGAGAATCATCAGGTTGAAATTCGGCGCGACTCCGCTTGCGCAGGAGAATTTTATCCACCGGCTGTATACCTCCGGGGGATCAGAGCGAATATCGATATCAGCCTGAGTCATGACGGACGGTATGTTGCATACGCATTTCTGGTCTGACGGGTCTTCTCTTGCCTGATTCAGGGTTTCCATATTTTATTGTCAGACCTTTTTTCTTGTGTTAAACAGCGTTTCATTATTGTTTTTTATCAACCCACTGAGCATTAAGGAGGGATTATGCATAAGAGGGAAGTTGTCGCTCTGGTTACCGGCGGAGCATCCGGACTGGGAGAAGCCGTGGTGCTGGAGTTGGCGGAATCGGGTGCGAAGGTGGTTATTGCAGATCTTGATTCTGTAAACGGCGAAAAACTGTCCGCCGCCCACCCCGATAATACTGTTTTTGTTCGCGCCGATGTGACCAGTGAAGAAAATATCCGTGAAGCTATTTCGAAGGCGGTCGATCAGTTCGGGAAATTCAATGTTGCGGTCAATTGCGCCGGTGTTCCGGATGCGGGGAAAATTCTTGGGAAAAAAGGCCCCCTGCCGCTGGCTTCTTTTAATAAAGTCGTTCAAATCAATCTTGTAGGAACCCTCAACGTTATTCGTCTGGCGGTCGAGCAAATGTTTCAGAACATTCCAAACGAGGAAGGTGAAAAAGGAGTCATTGTGAACACCGCATCCATCGCCGCTTTTGACGGCCAAGTCGGTCAGGCCGCATACTGCGCCTCCAAAGGAGGCATCGTGGGAATGACACTGCCGATTGCCCGGGAATGCGCCGATTACGGCATCCGGGTAGCTACGATTGCGCCGGGATTGTTTGATACGCCGCTTATGGCCGGTATGCCGCAGTCAGTCAAAGAAAGCATGGCCCAGGGAGTCCCCTTTCCGAAAAGGCTGGGTCGTCCGGTGGAGTTTGCCCGCATGGTCATGCATGTTATAGAAAACACGATGATTAACGGCTGTTGTATCCGACTGGACGGTGCCTTGCGCATGCCGCCCAAGTGATCCTTTTTCTTCATAGATTATGGGGAGTGCCGTCAGAACCGGATGAATCATCAGATATGAAATTGGCTTGAAAAGCATGATTAATTCAGGTAGTCTTTTAAAAATGATTTGAATGAATGTAAATTGGTGCCTGCTGATTTATGAAAACACCGCCGGAAGGCATACGAGCGCAAGGAATTGATTCCATCGTATTTGCCCAGGTATTCGATATGGTGGATATCGGTCTGGTCATTTTGGACAGGGATTTGCGCGTGCAATACTGGAATCGATGGATGCAGTTGCACAGCAATATTGCTCCCGACGAAATCAACGGTTCTCTGATCTATGATATTTTCCCCAACATGAAACGATCCCGGTTCTTGAGCAATTGCAAGGCTGTTTTTACTTTTGGCAGTTTCAATTTTTTTTCTCAGAAACTGCATCGTTATTTATTTCCGCTGAAACCGATCAGTTCCTTTGATTCGGAGTTTAAATACATGCAGCAGAGCTGCACGATGGGACCGCTGCGCAACGAACAGGGTGATATCACCCACCTGTTCATTGCTGTTCATGATGTAACGGAAACGGTTAATTTTGAACAAAAATTGATGGCGCTCAACATGATCGACGCGCTCACCGGTGTTAATAACCGCCGCAGCCTGGAAACTCACCTGAAGGAAGAAGTGGAGCGCCATAAGCGGTACGGTCATCCTTTGAGCCTGATCATGTTTGACATCGATCACTTTAAGGCCGTCAATGACAGGTACGGCCATCAGTGCGGAGACTACGTTCTTCAAAAAATAGCCGAAGTAATCAGGAGCGCCATTCGTACGGAAGATGTGCTGGCGCGCTACGGTGGAGAGGAATTCTGCTGTTTGTTGCCGGAGACCTCCGTGTCCGCCGCCCAGATTCTTGCAGAGCGGTTCCGCACGAAAATTGCCGGCCATGTCTTTGAATTCCAGAAAGAGAACATCCGCGTCACGATCAGCCTGGGCGTATCGTCCATGAATGCCGCGACGCCAAGCGCTGAAACGTTGTTGAAGAAAGCGGATGACGGACTGTATGTGGCCAAAAACAAAGGCCGTAATCAGACGGAAGTGGTCGAGTGACGGACCGGCGGAACCCTGATCAATCGTCCGTGAATGAGACAGGAAGCAATCGATAATAATCTCCTTGTGATCGAGGTCAACCATGATAAAAAAGATATTAATCGTAGATGATTCACCGATTTCCATTAAAATTATGAAGAGCTGCATTCCCAAGGATCAGGGTTATGAATTATATGATGCGGCCGATGGCCAGCGGGGGGTGGAACAGTTCAAACTGGTGAAGCCGGAACTGACATTTATGGATTTGACCATGCCGGTCATGAACGGTTTTGATGCTCTGCGGGAAATCATGAAAACGGATGCAAAAGCCATGGTGGTCATCGCCACGGCCGACGTTCAGGTCAAGGCCATTGCCCGCGCCCATGATCTGGGGGCTTTTTCCGTCATTAAGAAACCGCCGACAAAGGAAAGCATTGCCGCGGCGATTAAAGAAGTAGAAGATGCCTTGATGAAGCGGGGATAGCCATGGATTTAAATGTTCAGAAAACGATGATTACCGAGGAAGAAACGGACATCCTGCAGGAGATCATGAATATTGCTTTCGGCCGCGCCGCTTCCGATCTTGCCGAATATATCGACATCTTCGTCATCCTCAGCGTGCCTTTCATCAAGCTTCTACGCTCTTCGGATCTGCCGCCCTATATCAGCGCGGAGATCAAGGATTACGATAAAATATCGCTGGTCGAACAGAATTTCTGGGGAAAGTTCAAGGGCAGTGCTTTTCTGGTTTTTCCTGCCGACAGCGGCAAAAAAATCCTGTCCATGCTGGATGGAGGGGAAGAGCATTTTGAGTCTGATCCCATCAACGAGCTGGAGAAGGAAACGTTCAGGGAAGTCGGTAATATTCTTATTGGCGCCTGTATCGGGAAAATCGCCGAACTGCTCGGCGATGTTATTACTTATTCCCCTCCCCGGGTTGTCGTGGAGCGCAGCCAGCGCTCAGTTATTTCGGAGAACCTGTTTTCCGACGACGGTCTGGCTATTGTTTTGCGAACTGTTTTTGAATTCAATGAAAAAGACGTCGGCGGTTATCTTTTTATCGTCACCTCTGAAGAGTCCTTCGGCTGGTTGAAGATGGCTCTGCATAAATTTCTCGAACAGTACGAGTGCTGAAATACCCTGTTGCATTCTTCGGCTAACTTTGTTGGCAGAGCCTGCCCCGGCGCAGGCCGGGGTCGTCGGCTTCCTCAACGTATTAGATATACGCCTGCGGAGCCTCCTCCTTGCCGTTGCGTTACCCTTTAAATGCAACAGGGTATTTTATTGGTCTATTCCGTAATGTCCTTGCGCAGTTTGACCGGTTCAACCTGTTTTTTGCGCATGCGCAGATTCAGCATTTCCACTCCCACCGAAAAAGCCATGGCAAAGTAGATATAGCCTTTCGGAACATGGACGTCAAATCCTTCGATAATCAGGGTGACGCCGACCAGAATCAGGAAAGACAACGCGAGAATTTTAATGGTTGGGTGGGCGTCAATAAAATCGGAGATCGGCTTGGCCGCAAAGAGCATGATGCCGACGGCTGCAATGATTGCGATGGCCATGATGGAAATATGCTGGGCCAGGCCCACCGCGGTGATGACGGAATCCAGCGAAAAGACTATGTCCAGAAGTGCGATCTGGATTAGAACGGACGCCATCGAGACGGTTTTTATTTGCGGATGATGTTCTTCAATTCCTTCCAGCGAGCCGTGGATTTCATGGGTAGCCTTGGCCAGCAGGAACAACCCGCCGCCGATCAGGATCAGGTCGCGACCGGATATGTCCTGTCCGAAAATCGTAAACCACGGATCGACAAGTCTGGATATCCAGACAATGGAAAACAAAAGCGCGAGGCGGGTGAGCATGGCCAGCCCCAACCCCACGTTCCTGGCCAGATTTCTTTTTTGTGCGGGCAGGCGTCCCACAAGAATAGAAATAAAAATGATGTTGTCGATGCCAAGGACAATTTCCAGGGCCGTCAGGGTAGCGAGCGCAACCCACGCTTCGGGACTGGTAATCCATGCAAACATATCTTATCTCCGCGTGTTAGATTTTTATTTTAATAACCATCATCTGGTTGTGCCGGTCAGAGTGCCCAACATCCATAGAAGAATCATAGTGTCATTTGGAAACGATATCAGTACTCGATGCCTGCCCGGTCCTTAATGCCGGCGGCATAGTGATGCTTGATTTCTCTGACTTCACTGACCATGTCGGCGAGCTTGATGATTTCTTTGGCGGCATAGCGCCCGGTGAGAATCAGATCCAGCGCTGGCGGCCTGTTTTGAATCAGATCGATCAGTTCCTGAAGAGGAATCAGCTTGAAATCAACGGCCACGTTGATTTCATCGAGAATGACCATGTCGTATTTGCCGGAGGCCATTGCCTTCCTGGCCTGTTCGAAGCCCTGCCGGGCCAGTTCAATGTCCACGGGAGCGGGATTGTCACGCATGACGAAGCTGTCCAGACCTGAGCGCCGGACGGTGATGCGTGGCAGGTATTTTTCGGCGGCTTTAAACTCGCCGTAATCGCGTCCTTTCATGAACTGCAGGATGAAGACTTTATAACCCTGGCCGATGGCGCGCAGTGCCTGGCCGAAAGCGGAAGTGGTCTTGCCTTTGCCGTTGCCGGTGATCACCATGACGAGACCGCGCGGTGATAGTGCAGAGGTGCCCGACGTTTTTTTCGCCGGTTTTTTTCCTGTCGCCTTTTTTTTCATGGTTTCGGTCATGGCGTTTCTCCGAATTTAAGGAAGCGCCTCGCTACAGTTTCCGCTTCCGAATAGGGGTCCGTTTCCCGGTTACCGACTCGTCCGGCGATATTCGCTAGCTCGCCGCTTTCCAGAAGTTGGGTGAGCACTGGCTCAAGAATGCAGGCTCGAAGCGCGTCGTTGATTTCCATCAGGGTTTTTCGTTCCATGCGCTTTGCCAGTTGTCCGGTTACAAGCAGATGGGCGTGATGTTCCGAGACTTTCCGCGCCAGTTCAGCTGTTTTTTCGGCAAAGCCCGCCGGTTCATAAAGATTTCCGATACTGACGATGGGGGGCCGCCATCTATCGTCGGAAACCGGCGTCGCATTGAGCAGTGCCGCGAGTTCCGTTTGCAGCTGCTTGGCGCCGGGGCGGTCGGCTTTATTGATGGCGAAAACATCGGCGATTTCCATAATACCGGCTTTCATGGTTTGAATTTCGTCGCCCATGCCGGGCACCAGAACGACAATCACACTGTGAGCGTGGTTGATGATGTCAAGCTCCTGCTGACCGATGCCGACGGTTTCCACGATAACGATATCTTTGCCCATTGCTTCCATCACGTGAATCGCGTCACCCGCGGCCTGCGAGAGGCCGCCCAGCGCTCCGCGGGTAGCCAGAGACCGGACGAAAACGCCCTCGTCTTCCGCGTGCCTCAGCATGCGGATGCGGTCCCCAAGGATGGCTCCTCCGGTAAAAGGACTGGTCGGATCGACGGCCAGTACACCAACGGTTTTTTTATGCTTGCGGAATTCTCCGATGAGCGCGTCGGTCAGTGTGCTTTTTCCCGCACCTGGCGCGCCGGTAACACCGATAATAAATGATTTGCCCGTATGAACAAAAAGCTCTTTGAGGCGGGGGCGCGCTTCGGGCAGTTTGTCTTCCAGATCCCGGATCAGGCGCGAAGCGCTGCGGACGTCACCCGCACATATTTTTTTTATGGTTTCCATAATTCCTGACGGCGTTGGATCACATTAATTTCTGCTTCGAATATGAGTGCGGATCCAGTCCACAATGGAATCCAGAGAAGCGCCGGGCGTAAAGATCGCCTGAATACCGGCATCATACAGCATCTGGAAATCCTGCTCCGGGATGATGCCGCCACCGATTACGGTGATATCCGATGCGTTCTTTTCTTTGAGCAGTTCCACTACCCGGGGAAATAAAACCCGGTGCGCACCGGAGAGGCAACTCAATCCCACCAGGTCCACATCTTCCTGGATGGCCGCGGCTGCGACCTGTTCCGGGGTCTGATGGCAGCCCGTGTAAATGACTTCAAAACCCGCATCGCGGAAACAACGGGCCAGAACGCGGGCGCCCCGGTCGTGACCATCCAGACCGGGTTTGGCCACCATCACTCTAATTTTTCTTTCCGCCATAATATCTCCTTCGTAGGGAACGGTTTGAAACCGTTCCCTATAATTTTTCAATAAAGACCGGGGTCCCTGTACTCCCCGTAAACCTCCCGGTACACGTCACAGATTTCCTGTTTGGTGGCCAGATTTTTGACCGCCTCAATGCAGTAAGGCATTACGTTTGCGCCGCTTTTACAGGCCGTGCGTATGTCGGTGAGCGACTGTGACACAGCCCGGCTGTCGCGGCGTCTGCGGACGTCTTTTAACCGGCGAATCTGCTCTTCACCCACTTTTTCATCAATTTCGACCATCGGAACCGCATGCTGCTTCTCTGTGACATACTTGTTGACGCCGACCATGATTTTATCGTTGCTTTCAATCTGCCGCTGGAACTTATATGCCGCATCGGCGATTTCCAGTTGCGGGAAACCCTTTTCGATTGCCGCGACCATTCCGCCCATGGCGTCTATTTTTTCGATGTATTCCCAGGCTTTCGCCTCGATTTCATTGGTCAGGCTTTCCACGTAGTAGGAACCGGCCAGCGGGTCGATAGTATTGACCACGCCGGTCTCCTCGGCCAGGATCTGCTGTGTACGCAACGCCACTTCCACCGCATGGTCCGACGGCAGACAGAATACTTCATCAAGCGAATTTGTGTGCAGCGACTGTGTTCCGCCCAGAACGGCGGCCAGCGCCTCCACGGTGGTCCGGACGACATTATTATAAGGTTGCTGTGCGGTCAGTGAGCAACCGGCGGTCTGCGTGTGGAAGCGCATCCACAGCGAACGGGGATTCTTTGCGCCGAAACGGTCGCGCATGATTTTGGCCCACATACGGCGGGCCGCCCGAAGCTTGCAGATTTCTTCGAAAAAGTCGATGTGGGAGTTGAAGAAGAAAGACAGGCGCGGCGCGAATTCGTCCACGTCCAGTTTCTTGCGGCGGATGACGTCTTCCACGTATTCAATGCCGTCGCGCAGCGTGAACGCCAGTTCCTGGACAGCCGTGGCGCCTGCTTCCCGGATGTGATAGCCGCTGATGCTGATCGTATTCCAGCGTGGAACATATTTCGTGCCGAACTCCACCGTGTCGCTGATCAGTTTGACGGATGGTTCCGGCGGGCACATGAAAGTCTTTTGGGCGATGAATTCCTTGAGCATGTCGTTCTGGATCGTTCCGCCGATTTTAGCAAGCGGCACGCCCTTGATATCGGCGGCCGCACAGTACATCGCCCACAGAACGGTGGCCGGAGGATTGATCGTCATGGATGTGGTCACCTGATCGAGCGGAATGCCGCAGATCAGCGCCAGAAAATCCTCCAGGGTGTCGATGGCCACGCCGCATTTGCCGACTTCGCCAAGGGATTTTGGCGAATCACTGTCGTAGCCCATGAGTGTAGGGAAATCGAAGGCGGTGGAAAGCCCCGTCTGGCCTTCTCTCAAAAGCATGTGCCAGCGGGCATTGGTGTCCTGGGCGCTGCCCATGCCGGAAAACATGCGGAATGTCCAGTGCCGGCCGCGGTAACCGGTGACCTGATTGCCGCGAAGATAGGGGAATTCTCCCGGAATACCGATATCCCGGGTAAAATCCATGTCTTTCATGTCCTCAGGTGTATAGAGCCGCTTGATATCCAGATCGGAAACGGTGGAAAATCTTTCTTTCTGATCAGGATTGCTCTTGAGCGTCTTTTCGACGTCAGCCTGCCATTTTTCGGAAAGTTCACAAGATGTCTTTTGAGTTTCATCCGAGAAATACAATGTTGGTCCTCCTCACACCGGCGGTTGTTTCCCGCCGGAAATTTCAGCCGGGCCGGGATGATCTCCCGACCTTTCCCTGCAAAATCAAGTTTTTGTTGGAAGTGCCGTAACAGGGCTGCCGGCAAAAAGTGAGCATGCACCTAACTCATAAAAACGTTTTTTGTCAAGGAATATTAAGGGTTGCATCGACGATGGAAATAAAAAACGCTCCGGAGCAAAACTCCGGAGCGTAATATTTTTCATGGCATTGAACGCTTAGATTGACCTGACATTCTCCGCTTCCAGGCCCTTTTTGCCCTGAACGATGTCAAAGCTGACCGTCTGGCCTTCTGCAAGGGTTTTGAAGCCGCTCGACTGTATCGCGCTAAAATGCACAAAAATGTCCTTGCCGCCTTCCTGCTCAATGAAACCGAAGCCTTTACGCTCGTTAAACCACTTCACTTTACCTTCTGACATAGTACTCATCCTCCTTTCTTAAATTCCTCAAGTCGAATCAGCACCATGACTATAACAAAAAAGCCGCCCGATGCTAAATTACCTGGCGGCCGATCTCGTGCTTGAAAATGACACCATTCAACTTAGTCCTTCGCTTGTAAAGTATGACCCGCGAAGTTGCGCGCACCCTAGAGGAATTGCCGGGAATAGTCAAGCATTATTTTTCAATATTTTGTTGTGCTTAATTTTTTCCCCGAATCGTGTTATGAATAACATCGATGAATGATGAAAACACTCCCTTCCTGTTATTCCCGTAACCGGCCGGAGTTAAAAAATATTGAAGGAGTATGTAAATGACGACGTCTGAAAACCGTCCCGCAAAATTCAGCGGGGCAACCCGTTATGTTCTGGATGATGAACTGGCTAAAATCGTGAATATCTCGATGGCGCTGGAAATGCCGCTTCTGCTCAAGGGTGAGCCGGGAACGGGTAAGACCATGCTTGCGCATGCCATTGCCGAATCCCTGCGCATGCAGCTTATCATCCTCAATGTGAAATCCAGCATGAAACTGATCGATGCTTTGTATCAGTATGACACCCTGACGCGCCTCAATGACAGCCGCTTTTCCGATTCCGGCCGGGATGTGAGCAGTATCGAAGAATATATCAAGATGGGCAAAATCGGCCAGGCGTTTGCGGCGGATAAGAAGGTCGTCCTGCTCATCGATGAGATCGACAAAGCCGATACCGACTTCCAGGATGACATGCTCGATATTCTGGACCAGATGCAGTTTGATATCATGGAAATCGACCGGACGGTCAGGGCCAAACACCGTCCCGTAATCATCATTACGTCCAACGCCAAGAAAGATCTGTCCGATCCGTTTCTAGGGCGATGCAACTTCCATCACATCGCTTTTCCCGACCGCGATATCATGCGCAGGATCATCAGCGTTCACTTTCCGGATATCAACAAGGATCTGACCGCCGCCTGTCTGGATGCCTTTTACCGTCTCCGCGAGGTACGCGGCGTGGAAAAGAAGCCGGCCACCCGGGAACTGATCAACTGGATGCGCGCGCTTCAGGCCGATCCGGATTTTCAGATCAAGAATCTGAAATCAGCCAGTATTCCTTACCTGGGCGTGCTGTTCAAGAAAAGTACCGACCTTTATCTGGCAGCCCATCAGTAGATAGAGAACCATTATGTTTGTCAATTTTTTCTATACCCTGCGCGATAAAGGCATTCCCGTAACGCCCACATCATTCCTGCGCCTGCAGAAGGCCCTGGGGATGGGACTGATTACTTCAATGGACGATTTTTACAGCGTTACCCGCGCTCTCCTGGTGAAAAGCGAACGCTATTTCGATATTTATGATCAGGTGTTTGCCGTGGTGTTTCGCGGCATGCCCGATGTGGACCCCACCGACACGGAACTGTCCGATATGGTAAAGGCAATGCTGTCCGAGTGGCTCAAGGATCCGGGTGATGTCGCCCGGGCGCTTGGACTCACCGAAGAACAGGTGAAACAGATGACGCCCGAAGAGCTGGTGGAGCATTTCCTCAAACGCCTTAAGGAACAAACGGAAGCGCATCACGGTGGCAACCACTGGATCGGTACGCACGGCACGTCACCCACCGGGCATTCCGGCTATCATCCTGGCGGCATGCGCGTGGGAGGAGAGTCGCGCAACAAATCCGCCATCAAGGTGGCCATGGAGCGCCGCTACCGCGATTATTCGCAGTCTGGTCCCATCACGGCTTCACAAATGGGCGAGGCGCTCAAGCGACTCAAGCACCTCCAGCCGGCCGGTCCCAAGGATATTGTCAACATTGATGAGACCATCCGCCAGACCATGCGCAACGCAGGTGAAATCGAAATCATCTTCGACCGGCGGCTGGCCGACCGCCTGAAAATCAAGCTGCTGATCGACAACGGCGGCTGGTCGATGGACCCGTATGTCGATGTTGTTCAGACGCTTTTTCATTACGCGCAGTTTCAGTTCAAGGAACTGGAAATTTATTACTTCCATAATACCATCTATTCCAAGGTCTGGTCCGATCCGCATCGATACAAAAAGCCGGTGCTGGTAGATGATCTGCTCCGCGCGGACCCGGAAACGCGGCTGATCATTGTTGGCGATGCATCCATGGCCCCTTATGAGCTCAACGATCCGCGGGGCGCGATTTACGTTGGTCAGAATGACTCACGTCCTTCCATGGATTACTTGAAGTTTCTGGGCAAAACGTTTCGCCACTCCGTCTGGCTCAATCCGATGGATCGGGATTCCTGGTTTTATACCTGGACAGTCAAACAAATTGCCGGCATTTTTCCAATGTTCGAGCTCTCGCTTGACGGGTTGGAAAAAGCGGTGCATCGATTAATATCCCGAAATTAACAGGAGGGAAAAATGAGGAGAAAAAGCCATGTGACTGTTTTGTCAGTGATTATGCTAACTTTAACATTAACGGTCATGCCGGCATCAGCAGGCCAGCCACCGCAGCCGGGCAGCTTGCTGCCCGATATGAAAATGACCAGGCCTGCGGATTCGACGGATCTGAAATATCTTGGTTTGTCCGGTTCGGGAACCTTTACGGCGGATCAGGTCAAGGCTCAGGCTCTGATTATTCAGATCTTCAGCATGTATTGCCCTTACTGCCAGAAAGACGCACCCAACATGAACCGGTTTTTCAGCTTGATTGAAAGTAATCCGGGTTTGAAGGGAAAAATTAAAATCATTGGTATCGGCGCCGGAAACACACAGTTCGAAGTCAATACATTTAAAAAGAAATATCAGGTGCCGTTTCCCCTGGTCCCTGATGCGGATTTTTCCCTGCATAAAATCGTCGGCGAGGTTCGAACACCGTATTTTATTGTGGTGAAGTTAAGCGGTCCTAAAAAACTGGAGGTTGTTTATTCCCGGCTCGGTGCGCATGAAAATATCGAGGCCTTTCTGGACGAAGTTGTGAAACTGGCGAATGTAAAATAGGAGAACGTCATGAAAAAACGATTTATGATTGCGATCCTGGTGATTTCTTTTTTCGCGACAAACGTGCTTGCCCTGTCGGATGCCTATAAGGAAAATATTTACCAGGTGGGCAGACTTAAACCGGTGGACAGTGTCCTGAAGGTTAAAGTCGGGCAAAAGGCGCCGGATTTCACGCTGAAATCCATAACCGGTCAGAAAGTCTCCCTGAAAGATTATCGGGGAAAGAAAAATGTTGTGCTGTCCTTTGTGCCGGCCGCCTGGACGCCGGTATGTTCGGATCAGTGGCCGGGGTATAACATTGTTCAGGATTTGTTTGCTGAACACAACGCCGTATTGCTGGGAATAACGGTGGATAATATTCCTACGCTCTATTCCTGGACGCGCCAGATGGGGAATTTGTGGTTTGAAGTTCTTTCCGACTTCTGGCCGCACGGTGCCGTCGCCTCAAGGTACGGCATTTTGCGGTCTGACGGCGTTGCGGAGCGGGCGATCATTATTATTGATCAGAAGGGGATCATTCGTTACATTGACGTTCACGATATCAATGAACGGCCGCCCCTGGAAAGCATCATTCGTCAGCTAGAGATGTTGCGGTAACGACACGAGTATTCGGAGAACGCCAGGTTTTACCAAGTTAAATTCTGAAACAATGTTTACTGCAATGATCATTAAACACCTTTCGACAGGGTATCAGGACGATTTAAACGATCTTTAATTTTCCTTGACAGAGATAATCAATTGCGATACGCATCATGACCGTAAGTCATAGTGTGGATGTTTTCGCTCCTTTTCCAGTGTTTCCATCGATTTGCAAAATATTGCCTTGATGAGGGTGAAAAAAGGCAGGGAACCGGAAAAGGAATTGATGTGAATGGATAAAGCTACTGCTGGGTTCAAAATATTCGAAGGTAGCGGCATGTTTTTTTCTTGAAGCGTCTTCAGCTTAACAGGGATAAGGGAGAGGAGAAATTATCTTGAGCTCGGAAGAAAGAAGAAGAAAAGAAAAGGAAAATCGGAAAAATTCGATTTTAAAAGCAGCGCGCAAGTTGTTTTTTGAGCGCGGCTTTAAATCGGTAACGGTTGATCTCATCGCTGCCAAAGCGGAAGTGAGCAAGGGATCCATTTATCTGTATTTTGACAGCAAAGAAGAAATCTACACGCAAATTCTGATTTCGGCAAACATCGAACGTCACAAATTAATAGAGGGTTTTTCCAAAATGGAAGGCCCCGCTTCGGAAGTTCTGATGGCGTTTGCCAGAGATTACGTTCATTTTTTTCTGGAAAACAATGAACTGTTCCGGATTTTGATGACCTTCATGCTGCACTCGGAAAATATGAACTTGACCGAAGATCAAAATACTCAGTTGATTCATACGACTAACGAAAACATCCGAACGATTTCTGAAATTCTTCAAAAAGGTATAGATACAGGAGAGTTTATCTCATCCGTTGATGTCCGGCAAATACAAAACGCCATCTGGGGTATGCTCAACGGCATCATCTCCCTGTATATTTACACGGGAGCTCCGGATAAGCGTACGGAGCGAATCCATGCGATGGTGAGGGAAGGTCTCTCTATTTTTATTAAAGGAATAAAGGCGGATTCAGTTCGTCAAAACATTTGACGATACTCGATTCTAGCGGATTAATTTCTGAAAATCCTGATCGGCTGTGTGCAGAAGTTTTTCCACATCTTTTTCCAGCTTCTCAAAACGGGCAATAATTGCCCGCGCCTGCTCCGTGAGTTGCATGGATTTGTCATGCACGCCAATGTCCACAAGCTTCATGCCCATTCTCTCTTCGGACGCTTTTAATCGGCCCCATGCCGCCCGGTAGGACATTTCCAGCTTTTTGGCTGCGGCATTTAAGCTGCGCTGCTCGTCAATCGCTTTAAGAATGTCGTCTCTTCCCTTGCCGAAAACCACTTTTCCGTTTTTCTCAATCCAGACCTTGTATTTGATTTCCATCACGATATTCCTTAGAATTTTTGAAGTTTTTTACTTATAGGGGTGATAGCCATGAAATGTCAATGATTTTGTATATTGTACGATAATGATCTAAATAACTATTATTCCGGTACAATTATGTGTTTAATTTTTATGCTTTATATAACATATTGACATCATGGTGACTTTCGGTCATTGTATGTCGCGTTTGACATAGATCAAAATTGACTCAATGTACCGGGAGGCTTTTTATGCAAATTACGAGAAGAGGTTTTTTAGCGATGACCGGCGCCGTCGGAGGCGGGGTTGCCCTGTCGAGTCTTGGGCTCAACCTGAATCCGACACGGGCATATGCGGACGAGCTTAGCAAAATGGATCGTATTAAAATTGCCAAGCAGGTAACGACGATCTGTTGTTATTGCTCCGTCGGGTGCGGTCTGGTCTGTAGCGTGGATAAGGCTACGGGAAAAATTTTCAACATCGAAGGCGACGCCGATCATCCCATCAATGAGGGATCGCTTTGCGCCAAGGGCGCTGGTTTCTTCGATCTGACCGAGGCGAACAAGCATCGTCTCACCAAGGTGTTGTATCGGAAGCCTTATGGAACGGAATGGGAAGAGAAGGACTGGGACTTTGCGCTTTCCCGGATTGCCCGCTTGGTCAAGGACACACGTGACAAGGGGTTTGTAAAGAGAAACGACAAAGGTGAACTGGTCAACCGCTGCGAGTCAATCGGTCACTACGGCAGTTCCAACATTGATAATGAAGAGTGCTGGCTGGTCACCGCGAAATGCCGCTCGCTGGGTATGGTTTATATCGACCATCAGGCCCGGGTCTGACACAGTCCATCTGTAGCGGCTCTGGGAGAGTCGTTCGGACGCGGTTCCATGACGAACCACTACTGTGATTTGAAAAATGCCGATGTCATCCTGATTATGGGCAGCAATGCCGCCGAGCATCACCCCATCGCCTTTAAATGGATCATGAGAGCCAAAGAGAAAGGCGCAACCGTCATTCATGTTGATCCCCGTTATACACGAACATCCGCCCGCTGTGATTTCCATGTCCCGCTTCGTTCCGGAACGGACATTGCTTTCCTGGGGGGCATGATTTCTTACATCATCGAGAACAAGAAATACTTCAAAGATTATGTCCTCAATTATACGAACGCCTCGTTTATCATCGGCGAGGACTATTTTTTTAAAGATGGTCTGTTCTCCGGCTACGATGCCAAGAAACGCAAATACGATAAAGCAACCTGGGTACTGGAAAAAGACGGGAAGGGAATTCCCAAAAGAGATATGTCTCTGACCAATCCCCGCTCGGTTTTCCAGATGATGAGAAAACACTATTCCCGCTACACGCTGGACAAGGTATCAAGCATCACCGGCGTGTCGAAAGAAAATCTTCTCAAGGTTTATGAAATATACAGTTCCACCGGTGTGCCGGACAAGGCGGGAACAGAATGCTACGCTCTGGGCTGGACGCACCATACAACCGGCAGCCAGAACATCCGCACCATGTCTATTATTCAGTTGCTTCTGGGCAACATGGGGATCGCGGGCGGCGGCATCAACGCTCTGCGCGGAGAACCCAACGTTCAGGGTTCTACCGACCATGCGATTCTGTATAATGTTCTGCCCGGATATCTGAAAACGCCGTCGGCTTCTCTAAATACGCTGGAGGCGTATTTGCATAAATGCACACCGGAGTCCAAGGATCCCCAGTCGGCAAACTATTATCAGAATTATCCGAAGTTTTTTGTCAGCTTCCTGAAATCCTATTGGGAGGACAAGGCAACGAAGGAAAATGAATTCGGTTACTCCTGGCTGCCCAAGATGGAAGACGGGAAACACTATTCCACGATGCACCTGTTCGACAGGATGTATGAGGGCAAAATCAAGGGGTTCTTCGCCATTGGTGCGGATCCGGCCGTCAGTACTCCGAATTCCAACAAAGTCCGCAAAGCGCTCCAGAATCTGGACTGGCTGGTGGGCGAGAATATTTTCAACAATGAAACCTACGAGTTCTGGAGAGGTCCCGGCGTTGATCCCAAAAAGAACAAGACGGAATGTTTCCTGCTGCCCGCCGCCGCGACCATGGAAAAGGAAGGTTCGCAGAGCAATTCCGGCCGCTGGGTGCAGTGGAAATACAAGGCTGCCGAGGCCCCCGGTGATGCTCTTCCCGTGGGCGAAATTGAAATCAAGATCATGGCGGCCGTCAAGAAGTTGTATGAAAAAGAAGGCGGTCCCAATGCCGAAGCGATTGTCAATCTCAAGTGGGATTATTTAGACAACAAAGGGCACTTTGACGTGATGAAAGTGGCCAAACGGATCAACGGTGTTTTCCTGGAAGACACCGTCATAGAAGACAAGGCCAAGAAAACAAAAACCGAGTTCAAGAAGGGTCAACTGGTTCCGGGCTTTGGCAATCTCCAGGCCGACGGCAAAACGGCATGCGGCAACTGGTGCATCTCCGGCAGCTACACGGCGGACGGTCTAAACAGGATGGCCTCGAGAGGCAAGGAAGATCCGACCGGGCTTGGTCTCTTCCCCAACTGGGCGTATGCCTGGCCGGTTAATCGCCGCATTATGTATAACCGTGCATCCTGCGATGTGAACGGCAAGCCTTACAACCCCAAGCGCAATATTTTGGAATGGAAGGGCGATAAATGGGTGGGCGATGTGCCCGATGGACCCTGGCCGCCGCAGGCAGATAAAGAGAAAGGGAAATATCCTTTCATTATGAAGCAGGATGGTCTGGGCGCTTTGTTTGGACCCGGCATGGTTGAAGGTCCCTTCCCCGAGCATTACGAACCGCTGGAAGGACCGCTTGCCAAGAATCCATTGTCTTCGCAGCGCATGAATCCGGCCGCTGAAATCTTCAAAAGCGACATGGATAAAGTGGCCAATGCCAGTGAAAAATATCCCTATGTCTGCACAACGTATTCCTGCACGGAACACTGGTGTACCGGTGCTTTAACCCGTTGGCAGGCCTGGCTTTTGGAAATGCAGCCGGAACTCTACGTGGAAATCGGCGAAAAACTGGCAAAGGAAAAAGGGATCAAGAACGGTGAACGCATCAAGGTTTCCTCCATCCGTGGCGAGGCCCCCTGCGTCGCCATGGTGACCAAGCGCTTTAAACCTTTTATGGTTGAAGGAAAAGAGGTTCATCAGGTCGGTATGCCCTTCAATTACGGCTGGCTCTTCCCCAAGGACAGCACCAGCGACAGTACGAACATGTTAACCCCAACCGTTGGCGACGCGAACACCTTCTGTCCCGAGTACAAGGCGTTCATGGTCAACGTGGAAAAGTTGTAGGAGGGAGGCGACCATGAATAAACAACCTGAACTTGTAAAATTAATTGATACCACCCTGTGTACCGCCTGCCGCGGCTGCCAGGTGGCCTGCAAACAGTGGAATGAACTGCCCGGGTTTCGAACCAAACAGCTAGGCACCTATCAGAATCCACCTGATTTACAGTGGAACACCTGGACGCTGATCCGTTTCCAGGAATATGAGGATAAAGACAAAAATTTCACGTGGATCTTCCGCAAAGACGGATGCATGCACTGCACCGACGCGGCCTGCGTGAAAGTCTGCCCCAGCGGTTCTCTGTATTATACAGAGATGAAGACCGTCGGCATCCGTCATGAGAAATGTATCGGCTGTAAGGAATGCGTGGCGGCCTGTCCGTTCCATATTCCCAAGTATGATGCAAAGACCGACAAGGTTTACAAATGCGATTTGTGTTACAACCGCATCAAGGAAAGTCATGCGCCGGCTTGTGTAAAGTCCTGCCCGACCGGTGCGCTGACGATTGGCGACAAAGACGCAATGATCAAGAAAGCCTACGCCAGAGTTAAGAAACTGGGTGGCGATGCCAATGTTTACGGCGACAAGTTTGTGGACGGAACACACGTCATTTACGTGCTTCAGTTTAAGCCGGAAGTTTATGACGAACTGCCGGTCAATCCGAAAGTGCCGCTGTCTGTGGTCATCTGGAAAGACCTGC
Organism: Smithellaceae bacterium; assembly: GCA_963682015.1. Lineage (GTDB taxonomy): Bacteria > Desulfobacterota > Syntrophia > Syntrophales > Smithellaceae > UBA8904. The sequence continues at coordinate 3,142,539 of OY820932.1, forward strand.
TTAAGCCCTTAAGCTTACTGGCTGCCGGCGGCGTATTGGGCGGGGCGTTCTTCCATTACATGATTCATGGGCCGAAGACTCCCAAAGAAGGAACGGGAACTGAAGAAAAGAAGGGAGGGGAATAACCATGAAACAGGGATATGTACAAGTAACAGACAGCTATGAAAGAATATTACACTGGATGCTGGCCATCTCCTGTTTACTGCTGTGTATAACGGGACTGGCGATGATGTTCCATACGTTTAATTTTCTGGGTGTTTTTGTGGGCGGCCTGAAGAACCTGAAACTGGTTCATAATTTTACGGGTCTGATCTTTGCGGTTTCGCTCATCCTGGTGATCCGGATGTGGTGGAAGGAAGCGGGGGTTTTCGTGTTTCCGGAAGATATCGACTGGTGTCTGGCTGCGGGTGGCTACCTGTGGCACGTGGATAAAGTTCCCGAGACGGGAAAATACAATCCGGGCCAGAAGGCATTTTTCCTGGTGGTGGCGATTTTCGGCGTGATCATGATCCTGACGGGGTTGGTCATGTGGTTCCCTGCGAAACTTCCGGTGGGATTGGTTAGTTGGATGTACCCGCTGCACGCTTTAGGGTTTGTGGCAATCTTTGCATTTTTCTTCATCCACCTGTATCTGGGGACCATCGGGAATCCGGGTTCGGTCGATGCGATGGTCACGGGCTGGATGGATAAGAAGGTATTGACGATGCTTCATCCGAAGTGGGTGAAAGAGATGGAGCATGAAGGCAAACTGGTGGCCTGGGGCGAAGAAAAGAAAAAAGAAGAACACGGGCATCATGCATAAAAGTCTTTAAATGGTTGTGTTTTAACCGGAATATCGATATGAAGCGGCGTGCATCGACTGGTGCACGCCGCTTTGCGCTGAAAATTAAGTGATTGTTTCGGAGAAATGAGCGGTATTGGCCGGAATCGGCCAACCGTTTTCCCGTTGAAACAAGAAAGTGTAGAAATTCATGATATTAAGTTCCCAAAATGCATCCGCCGTCGGACAAATGATTGAGCGCGCCATTGAACAAAATCCTCACGCAGGCGAAATCCTGAAAGCATTCAAGCCGATTATTGCCAGTCAGCGTCAGCTTGCTGTTTCCGCGATTTTGAAAGCGATCGATTACTCGACTGTGGATAAGGACAAACTCAAAGCCGGCGTTCCGGTGGTCCGACAGGTCGATTGGCTGGCACCGGATGAAGATTTAAAACAAATAACTCTTGCTCTTGCTTCGGCCGCGAAGGAAGGCATGCCGGCGCTGACAGAAGGTCTTGACCGCTTTTGTGAGTTGATTCAACAGGGGAAAATTTTGCCGGCCGACTACTTCAAAGCGTCTGACACCGATGCAAACAAGGTGGCGCAGCGATGGACGAAAGACTTGAATGTCTCGCCGTCCAACGCATCTTTTTTGATGAGTCTGGTTGGTCGTGTCGTGCTGGAGCATCGTGCGGGTGAAATTACAAAGGCGTTGGGTTCATTTGAGTGGGAAAAAGGCTACTGTCCCATCTGCGGAGATTTTCCGTCGATTGCGCTCATTGAAGAAGAAGGCGGCAAGCGCTTCCTGCACTGCAGCTCCTGCGGGTACGACTGGCGATTCACCCGCGTGATCTGTCCCTACTGCGAGCACGAAGGCCAGCAGGGGATGGATTATTATTACATCGAAAACAAAACGCAGGAAGCCGCCTTTATTTGCGACAGTTGTAAAAAATATCTAGTAACGCTTTATCGTGCCGGCCACCTGCTGGAACGGGATATGGATATTTCAGCGATCTCTCTGGTGCATCTGGATATGATTATGCAGGATAAGGGCTACGACCCCATGGTTGTCTGCCCCTGGAACGCGCTGAAGTAGTTTTCCAAAGCGTTTATGATTCGATAACGTTGGCGGATCATGCGCCGCAGGCATTTGAACGTTGACAGGAAGAAAATAGTTTTGTATTGGAAATCCATTGAATGTGTCAAAACAGATATATGTCGGCATTGTCATAGACCTTTACAGGAGAAATGAGCATGGGTGATTCATTTATTTTGAACGGCAAGGAGACGCCCTTTAAACCGGGACAGATGATCCTGGATGCGGCGCGAAATGGCGGGATTGAAATACCCACCCTTTGTTATCTGAAAGGGGCATCGCCCACCGGCGCCTGCCGGATATGTTGTGTCGAAGTAAAAGGGGCAAGGTCGCTGATGGCTGCCTGTTCCACGCCGGTCACGGCGGGAATGGAAGTGACGACCAACAGTGAGTTTGTCCATCGCGCCCGGAAAATGAATGTTGAATTGTTACTGTCTTCAGGTCGGCACAACTGCCTGATGTGTGAGGCCAATGGCAACTGTCGCCTGCAGGATCTGGCCTATTTCTATAAAATCACCAAACTCCAATTTAAGGAAAAGGATGAAAAAGATATTTTCCCGACAGAGGATGCCAATCCCTTTATTGTTCGCGATTTCAGCCGCTGCATCCTGTGTGGCCGCTGTGTTCAGGCCTGCAATGAAGTGATGGTCAACCGTGCCATTACGCAAGGGTACCGGGGAGCGGAAAGCAAGATCGTGACCGGCGGCGACGGCGGTTACACGGACAGCGAATGTGTCTTTTGCGGCCAGTGCGTGGAGGTTTGTCCGGTTGGAGCATTGACTGAAAAGAAAGCCAAAGGGCTCGGGCGTCCGTGGGAAACAACGAAAATCCGCACCACCTGTCCGTATTGCGGTGTGGGCTGCCAGCAGTGGCTGCATGTGAAGGAAGGTAAAATCACTAAAGTCACAGCCGTGGAAGACGCCCAGCCGAATCAGGGGCGACTTTGCGTGAAAGGGCGGTTTGCTTATGATTTCATTTACTCGGAAGAACGGCTCAAAACGCCGCTGATCAGAGAGAAGGGCGGCGAATTCCGTGAAGCGTCCTGGGACGAAGCACTGGATCTTGTAGCATCAAAATTTAAAGAGATTATTAAGAAGGACGGACCGGACGCCATTGCCGGCGTCAGCTGTGCCCGCAGTATCAATGAAGATTCCTATCAGATGCAGAAACTTTTCCGCGCGGTGATCGGCACCAATAACATCGATCACTGCGCGCGTACCTGACACGCCCCCACCGTCGCCGGTCTGGCGACTTCATTCGGTTCGGGTGCGATGACCAACTCTTTTGCCGATTATGCGAAGGCCAAAATGATTATTCTGGTGGGCACCAATATTACCGAAGCGCATCCGGTCGCTTCGACGTTCGTCAAAGACGCGGTGCTGGCCGGCGCCAAACTGATCGTCGTCGATCCGCGGCGCACGGACATGGTGGATTTTGCCGAGATGCACGTGCCGCTCAAGGTCGGTTCCGACGTGGCTTTAATCAACGGGATCATGAACGTGCTAATCAGCGAAAATCTTTATGATAAAAAATATGTGGAGTCCTGCACGGAAGGATTTGACGACCTCAAAAAGAAAGTGATGGAGTATCCGCCCGAGCGGGCTGCGGAAATCAGCGGCATTTCCGCCGACACCATCCGCGAGTTGGCGCGTAAAATGGCGTCCGTCAAACCGGCCATGCTGATGTACACGCTGGGCATTACCGAACATATCTGCGGTGTGAACAATGTCATGTCCTGCGCCAATCTCCAGATGCTTCTGGGCAACGTCGGTGTTGAATGCGGCGGCGTCAATCCGCAGCGCGGACAGAACAACGTTCAGGGTGCCTGCGATATGGGCGCGCTTCCCAATGTTTTTCCCGGCTATCAGCAAGTGGCCAATGCGGATGCCCGGGCCAAGTTTTCCAAAGCCTGGAATGTGGAATCTCTGCCCGAAAAGCCCGGCATGATGATGCCCACGATGATGAAAAATCTGACCACCGGAAAAGTCAAAGCCTTTTATGTCTTCGGTGAGAACCTGGCCAATACCGAGCCGGACATTCATCATGTCGAGCGCGAACTGCAATCGGCGGAGTTCCTCGTTTGCCAGGATATCTTCCCGACAGAAACCACGCGCTTCGCGCATGTTGTTTTGCCTGCCGCCGCCTGGAGCGAAAATGACGGCACCTTCTCGAGCTCGGAACGCCGCGTCAACCGCGTGCGCACGGCCAGCGTGCCGCCAGGCGATGCCAAACCCAACTGGTGGATCTTCAAGGAAATCGCCAGACGGATGGGGCATGATTGGCCCTCCAACAGCGCTCAGGAAATCTGGGATAATGAAGTTTCCGTGCTCGCACCGTCGCTTGCCGGTATTAAGTATCGACGCCTGGAACAAGACGGCCTGCAGTGGCCGGCGCCCAATGAAGATCATCCCGGTACGCCGACGCTGCACAAGGGCGGAAAATTCACCCGCGGTCTGGGGATGCTGAAAGCCATCGACTATATTCCGCCTGCGGAAGTGCCGGATGCGGAGTATCCATTTATGCTTTCCACCGGACGACGTCTGTACCATTACCATACCCGGACGCAGACCGGCCGCTGTGAAGGGATCAATGATTTACTGGGCGAAGAAACGGCCGACATTTCAGCGGCCGATGCAGATAAATACGGCATTGCTGACGGTGAGATGATCAAAGTAAAATCCCGTCGCGGCGAAGTTACAGTCAAGGCCCGTGTTACCGGGCAGGTGCCGGAAGGCCTGGTCTGGATGGCTTTCCATTTCCGCGAGGCCTGCGCCAACTGGCTGACCAATCCGGTCTATGATCCGGTCACGCAGACGGCGGAATATAAGGCTTGTGCTGTGAAAATCGAGAAACTGAAATAGAGAGATTTAATAAACATCCCGCAGCTGATTTTGCGGGATGTTTTTTTATGGAGTTCTATGCTATCCGTAACACAAACAACGGAAGGAAAATAATCACGGTCATGAAAAAAATTTTCCTGATTCTGGTTTTGATAACATCTGCCCTGATGATACCGCTTCAGACTCCGGCGCAGGATAAAATATCCGTCGCGGTGGAGGCAACCTTTATATCCGCCTTCAAGGAAATGGCGGCCGACTTTGAAGAAAAAACGGGGGTGAAGGTTGATGCCGCTTTTGCTTCTTCCGGACATTTATACCGTCAGATCAAAAGCGGTGTGCCTTATGATGTATTTCTTTCCGGCGATGAACAGCGTCCGGAACTTCTGCAAAAAGAAGGGTGGACGGAGGGGACTTTTATTTATGCCCGGGGGAAAACAATTCTCTGGTCGGCCCGTAAGGATTTGTGCAAAGCCGTAAGCTGGCAGGAGGCTCTGAAAGACCGCCGGATCAAAAAGATAGCGCTGGCCAATCCGCAGGCGGAGCCTTCTGGAGCAGCGGCAAAGGTCGCTATGCAAAAAGCGGAATTGTGGGATGGCCTGCAACCCAAACTGGTTAATGTTTCGGATGTTACTGAAGTGTTTCAGCATGCAAATGCATCAACGGTCGATGCGGGCTTCTTGACTGCGTCTTCTGCGGCAGGCCTTCAGGGTGAAAACGGATGCTTTTTACATATCCCGGAAGCTCCGGATATTATCCACGCCGCCTGCATATCGAAAAATTCCGCAAATAAGATCTGCACGGAGCTTTTCATGATCTATATGATGTCGGAGCGTGCCGCAGGAATCAAGAATAAGTATGGTTACCATTAAAGGAGTAATATATTGATGAATATCTGTACCCATTCCTACGAAGAATACCTCAACCTGGTCAAATCTTTCCACGGTCATCTGGCACCCGGTCTGATGATCGGCGGCTTTATCGTGGATATGGCCATGAAAAATCTGCCGGAAGGGGAGTTTTTTGATGCGGTCAGTGAAACACCGGTTTGCCTGCCGGACGCCGTGCAGCTTCTCACACCATGCACCATCGGCAATGGCTGGCTTTCCATAGTTAATTTCGGCCGGTTTGCTGTTACCCTGTATGAAAAATACACCGGCAGGGGAGTACGGGTTTATCTGGACACGAAAAAACTGGAAGCCTGGCCGGAAATCCGTGACTGGTATCTTAAAAAGAAGAAAAGGAGCGAACAGAATACGGAATTGCTCCTGGAGCAGATCAGGCAGGCAGGTCACGGGCTGCTTGGCGTTCAACGCGTGCAGGTTGATCCGGGAAAAGTCCGCCGCAAGAGACTGGGGCCCGTGGGCGTATGCCCGATATGCGGCGAGGCCTATCCCCTGCGCGACGGTGATAAATGCCGTAATTGCCAGGGTGAATCTCCTTATTCCGATATTGTTGCTATAGACGCAAAGAAATAAGAAATCATGCTCAAGCCGGGAATTATTCTGATCCGTCTTTATCATCGTTTTGAATCCTCCGCTAAAATCCGCCGGATTGACGATTTGCGCATCGGCTTAAGTTATGTGGCCGTGAAACTGGATAACGGCGCCGCGGGTTTGGCCGCTGTTCTGCCGGACGCAGCAAACCGGGGGTGTACGGTTTTGAAGGAAGCCGGGACTTATGCGGGTGCCTCCGCGCTGGATGTGCTGGCTTACCTGAAAGACGGCAAAACGGATTTGCACCGTGCCCTTGGTCTGGCAGTGGCCAACGCACTTGCATTCGTTCCTTCAGATCCGGGGGAAGACAGGGAAGCGACAACATATTTTAATTTACAGACCGGCGAAAAGGTAGCCATGGTCGGTCTTTTTTCACCGCTGGTGGAACGTATCCGTGCCACGGGCGCCCTGTTAACGATTATCGAAAGGAATCCCGACCGCTTGGAATTGCTTTCCTCTGGCGATAAAAAAAAGGTTCTCGGGGACTGTGATGTGGCCATCATTACCGGAACCACGCTGTTGAATCAAACCTTCGAAGAAATCGTAAATCTTCTGGGAAGGCCGCGCATTGCGGCCCTCATGGGTCCGTCGACGCCGCTGATTCCGGAAATCTTTAAGGACACGCCGGTGAACCACCTGGGCGGCGCGGTCGTCGCCGATACGGGCCGTGTCCTGCAAATCGTCTCCGAAGGCGGCGGAACGCCGGCGCTTCGCCCATACTTACGCTTCGTGAATCTGATTTTATAAAAGTCAGCCAATCTACAATCATGACTGCTGGTCGAAATTCAAGCTCTCGAACTTGTTTGACCAGAGGTCATCGAATCTTGTTTTTCTGCTTACGTTTTTTATAGCATATCGATTTGACTGTCTTTTTTCATTATGTCAAATATGACATAAGTCATTGAATTCATTCATATTTTTGGTTGACAGCGGCTTGCGAGAAGGGTATAAGAGCCACGTAGTTTAAGCGTTATTTTCTTGAGAAACATCGTGCTTTCGAGCCTGGTATATTCTTAGAAGCTTTTCCCTGAAAATGATGCCCCGTGGATACGAATGCGAGTGGTAAGGCTTGGAGCATGAAAAGAATATGTTTAAATTCTGAGGAAAGGAGAAGGAATTCATGAACGTCAGTAGAAGAGGTTTCTTGAAACTCTCCGGCGCTGTCGCAGCGGTAAGCGGTCTGGGTATCAGCCTGGCTCCCGCATCCGCGCACGCAAAGGAATTGAAGGTTAAATACGCCAAAGAAACCACCACCGTTTGTCCTTATTGTTCCGTGGGATGCAGTATCATTGTATCCGTGCGCGACGGCAAAGTGATTAACACGGAGGGTGATCCGGACAGCCCCATCAACAAGGGCTCTCTGTGCAGCAAAGGCGGCTCCATCTACCAGATGGCCGTAAACGAAAACCGCCTGGGCAAACCCCTGTACCGTGCACCTTTTGCCACGGAATGGAAAGAAGTCGAGTGGGAATGGGCGTTTGAAAAAATCGCGGAGAATGTGAAGAAAAGCCGCGACGCCAGCTTCAAAAAAACCAATGCTAAAGGTGAAGTCGTCAACCGTACGGAAGGCATTGCCTCCGTCGGCTCCGCGGCGATGGACCTGGAAGAGTGCTTTACGTATCAAAAATTCTTGAGGGGGTTGGGCCTGGTCTACATCGAACATCAGGCCCGTATCTGACACAGCCCGACTGTACCGGCTCTGGCAGAGTCGTTCGGACGCGGCGCAATGACCAATCACTGGGTCGATTTTAAAAACAGTGACGTGATTTTAATTATGGGCAGCAATCCCGCCGCCAACCACCCTGTTTCCTGGAAATGGATTCAGGAAGCGGTCAACACACGTGGCGCGAAAATCATCTGTGTGGATCCGCGCTTTACGCAGTCGGCCTCCAAGGCGCATCTTTACGCACCCCTTCGTTCGGGAACGGATATCGCCTTCCTGGGCGGCATGATCAAGTACATTATCGATAACAAACTTTATTTCGAAGAGTATGTCAAACATTACACCAACGCCTCTTTCCTGGTAAATCCGGCCTTCAAAATGCCGGGCGAAAACAAAGGCGTTTTCTCAGGGCTTACCAACGGCAAATACGAGAAAGACACCTGGTCTTATCAGACGGACGCTTCGGGTGTCATTAAAAAAGACCCGACGCTGAAAGATCCGGATTGCGTGTTCCAGCTTTTGAAAAAGCATTACTCGCGCTATACGCCGGAACTGGTCAGCAAGATCACCGGAACCCCGGTTGACAAGATGCTTGAGGTTTACAAGCTCTACGCCTCCACCGGCAAGCCGGACAAGGCGGGCGTCGATCTCTACGCCATGGGCTGGACGCAGCACACCGTTGGCACGCAGAACATCCGCACCATGTGCATCATCCAGTTGCTTCTGGGCAACATGGGCATCGCCGGTGGCGGCGTTGCGGCGATGAGAGGCGAAGGCAATGTGCAGGGGTCCACAGACCACGGCCTTCTGTTCCACATCTGGCCCGGTTATCTGGGCACACCGACGGCCTCTCTGCAGACAGTGAAAGCCTACAATGAAAAAAATACACCCACCACGAAGGAAAAAGATAGTCTCAACTGGTGGAAGAACAAACCCAAATACATCGCCAGTTTTCTGCGTTCCATGTACGGTACGAAGATGAGCCTGGAAGAGGCTTACGCGACCATGCCGAAAATCGACGACGGAGCCAATTATTCCTGGCTGATGATTTTCGATCAGATGTACAAGGGAAAGTTCTCCGGTTTCTTCGCGTGGGGCATGAATCCCGCCTGCTCCGGCGCTCACTCCAACAAAGTGCGCCAGGCGATGACCAAGCTTGACTGGATGGTCAACGTCAACCTGTTTGACAACGAAACCGGTTCGTTCTGGCGTGGACCCGGCATGGATCCGGCCAAAATCAAGACGGAAGTCTTCATGCTGCCCTGCGCGTCGTCCATTGAAAAAGAAGGCAGTATCGCCAATTCCGGCCGTCTCCAGCAGTGGCGCTATAAAGCAGTCAGCCCCGTAGGCGATTCGCTGCCGGACGGCGACATCATGAGCGAAATCTTATTCAAAGTGAAAGAGCTCTACGAAAAGAAAGGCGGCCCGCACAAGGAAGCCATCACCGAGCTCACCTGGCCTTACGGAAAAATGAAGGGCAAAGAATACCACTATGATCCTCGCAAAGTGGCTGCCGAAATCAACGGATTTTTCCTCACGGACAAGAAAGTGGAAAACCCGACCAAGAAGGGCGAATTCCGGGAATTCAAGAAGGGCGATTTGGTTCCGACCTTTGCCTGGCTGCAGGATGACGGTTCTACGTCATCGGGCTGCTGGGTTTACTGCGGTTCGGTGACACCCGACAAGGGGATTCTCCCCATGCGCCGCGGACAGGCCGATCCCACGGATCTGGGCCTCTTCCCCGAATGGGCCTGGTCGTGGCCGGTTAACCGACGCATCATTTACAACGGTGCTTCCGTCGACCCAACCGGCAAACCTTGGGATCCGTCCCGCGCCGTCATCAAGTGGAACGGCGAAAAATGGGTGGGCGATGTTCCGGATGGAGCAGGCGATCCCGGCAAGGGCCGTCCGCCATTCATCATGAAGTCGGACGGCGTGGCGAGCCTCTATGGCCCGGGCCTGACCGACGGTCCGTTCCCCGAGCATTACGAACCGCTGGAATGCCCGGTGGAGAAAAACCTGATGTCACCGCAGAAGAACAACCCGGTCATCAAGCGCTTTGACAAAAAAGGTATAGGATCGGATCTGGATGTTTACTCCGGTGTGACCACTTGCGATCCGCGCTTCCCGTTTATCGGATGCACGTATCGTGTCAGCGAACACTGGCAGACAGGCGTTCTGACTCGCTGGTGTCCCTGGCTGGCCGAAATGCAGCCGGGCATGTTTGTGGAAATGAGTGAAGAGCTGTCCAAATTGAAAGGCATCAAGAACGGCGACAAGTGCATCGTCAGTTCGGCGCGCGGGGAAGTGGAAGCCACGGCTATCGTCACGCCGCGTTTCAAACCTTTCATCATCAATGGAGACAAAGACAATCCCATTCATGAAGTCGGTATTCCCTGGCATTTTGGCTGGATCACCACCAAAGACCGGAAATACAACCCCAACGATAAGAAAGCTGAGGTCTTTACGCATGGCGATGCGGCGAACCTGCTGGTGCCCACCATCGGCGACGCCAATACCATGATTCCGGAAAGCAAAGCCTTCATGGTGAACGTTGCGAAGAAGGGGGTGAAGTAAGATGACCGAGAAAATTAAATTATACGACGACTCGAAATGCACCGCCTGCCGCGGCTGCCAGCTCGCCTGCAAACAGTGGAACGCGCTCAAAGCCTCGCAGACGGAAAACCGGGGTACTTACCAGAACCCGCCGGCGCTCAATGCCAACACCTTCATGCTCATTCACTTTCAGGATTACGTGGATGACAAGGGGACTGTCAAGTGGCTTTTCCGCAAGGAAGCCTGTATGCACTGTACCGATGCGGCCTGTGTGACGGTATGCCCCAGCGGCGCTCTGCATTATAATAAAGAAACCAAGACCGTCGGTCTGAATCATGACAAGTGTATCGGTTGCAAGGAGTGCGTGGCCGCCTGTCCGTTTGAAATTCCGCGCTACGATGCGGCAACGGACAAGGTTTTCAAATGCGACATGTGCGAAAGTCGTATTACCAATGGTCTGGATCCGGCCTGCGTGAAAGCATGCCCGACGGGCGCCCTGTCCTGGGGGCTCAAAGAGAAAATGCTCAAGACCGCCGCCAAGCGAGCCAAGGATCTGGGTGGCGACGCCACTACATATGGAGATAAGTATGTGGGCGGGACGCACTTTATGTACGTGCTCAAAGAAAAACCGGCTGTTTACGCCGATATCCATAAAGATCCGAGTGTGCCATGGTCTGTCACGATCTGGAAGAGCTGGTTAAAACCCTTAAGCTTACTGGCTGCAGGTGGTGTATTAGGCGGGGCCTTCTTCCATTACATGATTCATGGGCCGAAGACGCCCCATGAAGGAACGGGTACGGAAGAAAAGAAGGGAGGAGAATAACCATGCAAAAAGGATATGTACAAGTAACAGACAGCTATGAGCGGATATTACACTGGATGCTGGCCATTTCCTGCCTGCTTCTGTGTATTACCGGTCTGGGGATGATGTTCCAGACATTTAATTTTATTGGAGCGCTGTTTGGCGGATTGAAGAGTCTGAAACTGGTCCATAATTTTACGGGTCTGATCTTTGCGGTTTCACTCATCCTGGTGATCCGGATGTGGTGGAAGGAAGCGGGCGTCTTTGTGTTTCCGGAAGATATCGACTGGTGTCTGGCGGCAGGCGGTTACCTGTGGCACGTGGATAAAGTTCCGGAAACGGGCAAATACAATCCGGGCCAGAAGGCTTTCTTTCTTGTTGTGGCGGGCTTCGGCGTGATCATGATTCTGACCGGATTGATCATGTGGTTCCCGACGGCATTGCCGACGGGATTAGTGCGCTGGATGTATCCGCTGCATGCGCTGGGTTTTGTGGCGATCTTCGCATTTTTCTTCATCCACCTGTATCTGGGGACCATCGGTAACCCGGGTTCGGTCGATGCGATGGTCACGGGCTGGATGGATAAGAAGGTATTGACGATGCTTCATCCGAAGTGGGTCAAGGAGATGGAGCACGAAGGCAAGCTGGTGGCCTGGGGTGAAGAAAAGAAAAAAGAAGAACACGGTCATCACGCATAAACAATAACATCAATCAACAGCAAAAGGCCCGGAGCATCAAACCTCCGGGCCTTTTTTGCTTCCAAAGAAACAGGTATTGCCGGTCGCATTATTTCTGCTTTTGTTTTGCCTTTGCTTCCTCTTCCTCACGAAGGGCCTTGCGCAGGATTTTGCCGACCGCGGACTTGGGGATCGATTCCCGGAATTCGACGAGCTTCGGCACTTTATAGGGGGCCAGTTTTTCCTTGCAGAATTTAATAATTTCCTCCGCCGTGCAACTCTCACCTTCTTTCAGCACAACAAAGGCCTTGACGGTTTCGCCACGGTACTCATCGTTAACGCCCAGAGATACCGCTTCCGACACCTTGGGATGCTGGAAGAGGACTTCATCGATTTCCCGGGGATAAATATTGAATCCGCCGGCGATAATCATGTCCTTCTTGCGATCCACAATGAACAGATAACCGTCTTCATCACGGATGGCAATGTCGCCCGTATAGAGCCAGCCGTCTTTGAGCTGTCCGGCTGTTTCCTCAGGGTTGTTCCAGTAGCCCTGCATAATGACCGGTCCTTTCATGATGATCTCGCCGGGCTGTCCCTGCGGTACTTCGGTCTTGCCGTCATCAATATCCACAAGTTTGACATCGTTATCCGGGATGGGTATGCCGATGCTCCCGATTTTTTTTAAGCCCAAAATGGGGTTGCAGATGCCGACAGAGGTGGATTCCGACAGACCGTAGCCTTCGCTGAAATAAATGCCCATGTCTTTGACTCTGTCGATAAGATCGGAAGCCATCGGAGCCGCGCCGGAATTCAACAAACCGATTTTTTTCGCAAGGTTTAGCTCTTCCGCCTTCGGGTGGCTGATCAGGGCCGTGATCAGTGTGGGAACCGTCGGGAAGAAGGTGACCTCATTGAAATTGGCCAGAAGACCTATCATTTCATCGATGTTGAAGCGGGGAACCTGGATCTGGGTTGCGCAGGAGAACATGGCCCAGTTCATCACCACAATATTTCCATAGACATGAAAATAGGGCAGGACAGCCATGACATTTCGTCTTTCCGGCGAGGTTAGAGTGATTGTCGGATTTCCCCACAAGGCGCTGGCCATGACCGCCGCGATAACGTTTCCGTGTGTCAGGACGGCGCCTTTGGGAATGCCTGTCGTGCCGCCGGTAAACTGGATCAGAGCCGGATCCTGCGGATTGACCTCGACTTTTGAACGCCTCGTGGATGTGGATTTCTCCAGGAGTTCGGAAAAATGCAGCCAGCCTGCTTCCAGATCGAGACTCTTGGCCGAACTTACCGGAAACCCCTTGATATAGTCGGTAACGGCGGTAACGATGATTCTTGGAATCCGAACATTCTTGCATAACGTTCGGATTGTGGGAAGGGCCACGTCGAATGTGATTAACGTGGTCAGTCCCGAGGTGTTGGCCATCAGTGACAACTCATCCGGCGTGTAAAGGGGATTGAGGTTGACGATGATGGCGCCGATCGACAGGGCCGCATAATAAGCGATTGGATACTGGGGACAGTTGGGCAGATGCAGGCCGACCCGGTCTCCTTTTTGAATACCCAGAGCCCCGAGAGCATTGGCAAACCGCAGGATCTGGGTTCGCAAATCCCAGAAGGTTATTTCCGTTCCGAAATAGTTCAGTGCGGCTTTATCCGGGTAAGTATTGGCTGGTAACTCGACAAGGTTGTGAATAGCCAGGCGCGGGTAACGGATGGTTGTTGGGACATTGTAATCATAATGACGGTGCCAGGGTTTTGTTTCCATTTTTACCTCCGGAAATTGGTTGGATTGGAAGTTAATTTAAAAAGAACCGCGACAACGAGTAATGGGACGATTGACAATGAAGTATAAAAAAAGATGGAATCGGTCAAGCGGGAAAGCCATTATTTGACAAAATATTTGACAAATCGGTTTCTTAGTAATAACATTCCGCAACTTTTTATACAAAACGGGGCGCATCCAGCGCTTTTTTCTTTTTTGGGACCCGGGTTAATTTTAGGAGTTTGATTGTCTCGTGAATAAACATATAACGAAAAAAAAGGCATTGGAAATCATTGCGAATTTCCCCCGTTCCGGAGTGCTGGTCGTCGGGGACGTGATGGTCGATCATTTTCTCTGGGGCAGGGTGTCGCGCATTTCTCCGGAGGCGCCGGTTCCGGTAGTTGATGTTCAGAAAGATTCCGTCATGCTGGGAGGCTGCGCCAATGTTCTTAATAGCATCTATGCAATGGGTGGCCGGGTTTTTGTGGCCGGCGTTATCGGTGCCGATGATGTCGGCAAGGGATTGCTCAGACAGTTGAAAGAACGGGGCATCGATACCGCCGGGATTATCATCGAGAAGGACAGGCCGACAACCTTGAAAACAAGAATTGTCGCGCACGGGCAGCAGGTTGTTCGATTTGATCAGGAAAGCAAAAAACCGATTCCCCGGACCAGTTGCGACAAAATCCTTGCTTATGTGAAATCTCTCCGGGATCAGATCGGCGCTATTGTGATTTCTGATTATAATAAAGGTGTTGTCTCCCGGGAATTGATCGAGGGAATCAAAAGTATCATCGGCAATTCGGGGATTTTTCTGTGTGTCGATCCCAAACAGAGCGACTTTTCCGTTTACGCGGGAGTTCACGTGATCACGCCGAACCATCATGAAGCGCAGCGGGCAGCGGGCATGGAGATTGTCAACGGGGATGACCTTCTGAAGCTGGGGGAAACACTGCTCTCCAGATATGATTTTGAAGCTCTGCTGATCACGCGAGGAGAAGAGGGGATGAGCCTTTTTGAGCGGGGGCGAAAATTGAACCACTCGTTTTTCCCGGCGCAGGCGAAAGAGGTCTACGATGTCACCGGTGCGGGAGATACCGTTATCGGTGTTCTGGCCCTGGCCCTGGCTGCCCGGGCGGACCTGAAAGAGGCTACGTCCCTGGCCAATCATGCAGCGGGTATTGTTGTCGGGAAGGTGGGAACCTCCACGGTTTCCCGTGAAGAACTGATTCGTGTACTATGAGTAAGCCCGCACAGGCCACGCCGGTCAAACTGATTTTCAGTATTTTTGCTCCGGCTGCCCGGATAATAAACGATACGATTAGCAGGCTGTCTGCTCTTTATGGTACACCGGATTTTGTAAGTGATCAGGTTGCCTTCGATTATACGGAGTACTATCATTCGGAGATGGGAACTGCCCTGGTTCGGCGCTTTCTGTCGATGGAAAAACTGATCCGGCCGGAAATATTGCCGGATATAAAACTGGCGACGAACGAAATCGAAAACGAGTCGGCTGTGAGCGGCCGAAGGCTGGTGAACATTGATCCCGGTTATCTGTCGCAGGCTCACCTGATTCTGGCCACCGGTAAAGGCTATACGCACAGGCCCTATTTGCGGGATGGAATTTACGCGGATCTGACATTGATCTACCAGGGAAAGAAGTTTTGCTCCCTGCCCTGGACGTACCCGGATTATGCCGATGAGCAACAACTGGCCATGCTGAGTGTTATTCGTGCGAGATATTTATTGCAGTTGAAAACGGGCGGGCCGGAATAAAAATTTTTAAAAAAGGTTTGAACCATGATTAAAAGTATGACCGGTTACGGTCGCGTGGAAGCTCTGTATGATGGCCGCAATATCGTTGTGGAAGCCAAATCCGTCAATCATCGCTTTCTGGAAATTGCACTGCGAACGCCTGCTCTTCTTTATCCTCTGGAGATGGAGTATAAAAAGAAAATCAGCGAGAGATTCAAAAGAGGACGCATCGACGTCTCCATCCGATTGGAGGGCGACGCCGCCGAAATGCCCCGCGTAAATGTGAACATGGAGATTGCCCGGGACTACTTTGAGGTTCTAAGCCGGCTGCGAAGAGAGTTCAATATTGAGGAGCCGGTCAGTCTCAAAAACCTGATAGGCTTTCGGGATATTTTCACGCCGCCGACGGAAAACCAGCTCGACGCTGATTTTATTATGCAGGTGGAAAAAACACTCCAGGAAGCCCTGTCCATGCTGGCGAACATGAGGCAGGATGAAGGGATTGCCCTGTTTTCCGATATGCAGATGCGCCTTCAGGCGATTGGCGAGATCATGGAGACCATTCGTCAGCGAGCGCCTCAGGTTGTGCTGGAGTACCAGAAGCGTCTTTCAGAAAAAATCAAGGAACTGACGCCGGGGCTGGAAATTGATGCCGCGCGTCTGGCCCAGGAAGTGGCGATCATGGCCGACCGATGTGACATCACGGAAGAAATTGTTCGGATGCAGAGCCATATCGGTCAGTTTGAAGCTCTTTTGCAAAGCGACGAAGCGGAGGGTAGAAAAATCGACTTCCTTCTGCAGGAGATGAACCGGGAAATCAATACAATCGGGTCCAAGGCCAATGATGTTGCAATCGCCCGCCAGGTGATCGAAGCCAAAAGCGAGCTGGGAAAGATTCGCGAACAGGCGCAGAATATTGAATAGAACCATGAAGGATAAAGGATTAATCATTGTGCTTTCCGCGCCGTCCGGCACGGGAAAAAGCAGCATATGTCGACGGTTGCTGGGAGCTCATCCGGAAATTGAATTTTCCGTTTCCTACACGTCCCGGAAGCCTCGCCCCAACGAAATCGAAGGTAAGGATTACCATTTTATAACGCATGAAGATTTTCAACGGCGCATTGATCAGGGCGAATTCGTGGAATGGGTAGAAAATTACGGAAACTTCTACGGGACGTCCATCAAGGCAACCAATCGGATACTGGATCAAGGTAAGGATTTGCTTTTGGACATTGAACCGCGCGGTGCGAAGGCCATCAAAAAAAAGTATCCGGATGCGGTTATGGTGTTTGTTCTTCCTCCTTCCCTGGATGAGCTTCTGAGGCGCTTGGAAAAACGCGGGCATGAGGGGCCGGAAGCCATCAAAACCCGTTTCTCACAGGCCGAGCGTGAATTAAAAGAAGTTTTGTGGTATGAATATGCTATATTTAACGAAGATCTGGAAACAGCCATCAAGCAAATGATCGCCATTTACAGAGCTGAAAAGAGTAAAATCAGCCGCTTACGCGGTAGAATTGATCGTTTTTTTAAATCGTGCTAAAGGATGTTTTTAGGAGGTAGAAATTACATGGCAAGAATTACAGTAGAAGATTCATTAAGAGTGGCACAAACCCGGTTTGGACTGGTTTCTCTGGCTTCCAAGCGGGCTCGCCAGCTCCTCAAAGGTTCCAAGCCGTTGATGGATAGTAAAAACCGGGAAATTGTGGTGGCTCTTCGCGAAATCGCCGCCGGAAAAGTCATTTACGCTCATCCGGAATTTTTAAATGGGTCTCAGGAAGATTTTAAACCCATCCCGGACAACACAGAGTTCATCGGCGATGAAGAATACCTCGAATAGCAAACCCGGTGACAAATTAATTTTCGCTCTGGATGCCGCTGATTATGAAGACGCTCAATCCTGGATTGATCTTCTTTCAGGCCATGTCGGCATGTTTAAGGTTGGCAAGGAACTTTTTACGTCCGTAGGGCCGAAAATTGTAGAAAGCATCAAGCAAAGAGGCGCCCGCGTATTTCTGGATCTGAAATTTCACGATATCCCCAATACGGTGGCCCGGGCCGGTGAGGCGGCGGTCGGCTTGAAAGTGGACATGTTCAATGTTCATGCTGCTGGCGGCAGCCGCATGATTCGCGAAACAGTTGATGCGGTGGCTGCATGCGCCCAAAAGCATGGCGCAGCCGTTCCCGTCGTTCTGGCGGTGACGGTGCTGACGAGTCTGAATAATGACGACCTTGCCGAGATCGGCTTTGAAAAAACGTCCGGCGAGCTTGTTTTGCATCTGGCGAAAATTGCGCAAAAAGCAGGAGCGTCGGGTGTTGTGGCTTCCCCTCAGGATATTGCTGCTCTCCGGCGCGATCTGGGCAATGATTTTGTCATTGTGACCCCGGGGATTCGCAGCGCCGATGAACCGGTCAAGGATGATCAGAAAAGAACGCTCAGCGCCTTTGAGGCCATTCAGGCCGGTGCGGATTATATTGTTGTGGGCAGGCCTATCCGCAAGGCCAAAGATCCTCTTGCCGCATGTCGTCAAATCGTCCAGGAAATTTCCGATGGTATGGCCCAGCGAAATCGTACATGATCATTCCTTGATGTCAGGAAGGCAATCATGGAGGTAGTTTACGGCATTAATCCCATTAAGATCCTCATTACCCGGGAAGATTCTCCGCTGAAAAAGATCATCATGGCCGAAAGCCGAAGTGGTTCGCCGGCGATTAAAGATATCATTGATCGCGCCCACCAGCAGAAAATCCCCGTGGAATGGAGGCCCCGTAAGCATCTTGATGAATTGACGGGTCGTACGGATCACCAGGGAATTGTAGGACTTCGCGATTCATTTGCGTATGCCGATCTGGACGATGTGCTGAAAAACCGCAATCCACGGTTATCTCAGGATCTTGTGATCATGCTCGACGGCATAATCGATCCACAAAATCTGGGATCAATCATTCGCAGCGCACATTGCCTTGGCGCAAATGGCGTGATCATTCCGACAGATCGTGCGGCTTCGGTTACACCGGCTGTAATGAAAGCATCCGCCGGCAGCGCCGAGCAGTTGCCTGTAGCCCGTGTGACGAACTTATCCCGGACGATCGATTTCTTGAAGGAGAAAGGTTTCTGGATTTTCGGCGCTGACGCACATGGAGAAACGCATTTACCGGATCAGGATTTTAATTGTTCCGTTGTTCTGGTGATGGGAAGCGAGGCTAAGGGCATCCGGCCGCTGGTGAAGAAAAAATGTGATTTTCTGATTGCGATTCCCATGGCGGGAAACTTTGACTCCCTCAATGTCGCTGTCGCCGCGGGTGTTATTCAATATGAAATTTTTCTGAAGCGTCAGCGAAAAAATCTGTGATGACCAGCACAGCCGGACCGGAATTATTTCATTTTTTTAATTTAACTTGTTGAAACTACATGGAAGATAGTTTATGATACCTGATACGCACATCATTCCTTAAAAGAGAGGGCTTTCAAGTATGGCGGTTTTCCTTTGGGAAGGAACAACACGAAAAAATGAATTGAAAAAGGGCGAGATGGAAGCCACCGATGAATTGGCTGTTCGCACAATTTTAAGGCGGCAGGGATTTAAATCCATTGATGTTCGGAAAAAGCCAAAAGATATCATGGAGTATGTTCCATTCCTTGGCGGCCGTGTAAAAGAAAAGGATGTTGTTGTTTTTTGCCGGATTTTCTCCACGATGATTAATGCGGGTTTGCCGCTCATTCAATGTTTGGATCTTTTAGCCCAGCAGGAGCAAAATAAGGCTTTTGCCAAAATTATCAGGGCGGTCAAGGAGGATATTGAAGGCGGTACAAGTCTCACGGATGCTCTCAAAAAATATCCCAAAGTATTTGATGAACTGTTTGTCAATCTGATTGCGGCCGGGGAAGCAGGCGGTATTCTGGATGTTGTTTTGCAGCGACTTTCCACGTATCTGGAAAAAGCTTTGAAGTTGAAAAGAAAAGTGAAAAGCGCCATGACTTATCCTATTGCCGTTCTCGTCATTTCCTTTGCCGTCGTTGCCCTGCTTTTACTGAAGGTTATCCCGGTGTTCCAGAAAATGTTTGAAGGAGCGGGGGCCGCACTTCCCGGCCCCACGGCAATGGTGATCGCAATGAGCCAGTTTGCCCAGAATTACTGGTGGGTGATTCTTGGCTTGATTTTTGTGCTGGTGGGCGCCTTTATTTGGACATACAGAACAGAAAAGGGCCGCTGGATGATTGACTCGGGTATGCTCAAAGCTCCTGTTTTTGGTCCTGTCATGAAGAAAGTGGCTGTTGCCAAGTTTTCCAGGACAATGGCGACGATGATGAGTTCCGGCGTGCCGATTCTGGAGGGACTGAGCATCGTCAGCAAAACGGCTGGCAATGTAGTTGTAGAAGATGCTTTGTTAAAAACACGCCAGAGTATCAGCGAAGGTCAGTCTATTGCCGAGCCGTTATCCGCAACAGGTATCTTTCCGCCGATGGTCGTACAAATGATTGCCGTGGGTGAGGCAACCGGCGCTCTGGATTCCATGCTCAATAAAATTGCAGATTTCTATGATGATGAAGTAGATGCGGCGGTGGAAGCAATGACATCCCTTCTGGAGCCAGTGATGATGGTGTTCTTGGGAGGTATTGTCGGTGGTATGATTGTAGCGATGTATCTGCCGATCTTTAAACTGGCGTCGGTTGTATGATCCGCAAGTAAAAAATGGTCGGGATGGCGCGATTTGAACGCGCGACTCCTGCGTCCCGAACGCAGTGCCCTACCAAGCTGGGCCACATCCCGACACGGGCAGGGACGTTATATAATTTATTACCAAATGTCCACATTTTTTTGTAAAATGAGGCTTGAAAATATTTTGCAGCAAAGAGGGTAAACGACACGTGATTATTTATGATGTAAAATGTGAAAATGGCCATAAATTCGAAGGTTGGTTCAAAGACCGCCAGGCTTGGATTGAACAGAATGCCAAGAAGCTCGTTTGTTGTCCCGTTTGTAACAGCTCCAATGTGGAATTGACTCCTTCTTCCATAGCGATTATGGGAAAAGATTCCACAATGGCGGACCGAAAGAATGATCCGGATGTTTCTCCCGAACAGACCTTGCGATGGCTTCATCAATACATTGGGAAAAACTTCGAAGATGTCGGGGACAAATTTGCCGAAGTCGCGCTAAAGATACATTATGGCGATGAAGAAAAACGAAACATCAAGGGTACGACAACTCCTCAGGAAGAGGCCGATTTAAGACAAGAAGGTGTTTCGTTTGTAAAGATCCCTCTGCCCAAGATGGACAGCTGATCCACGATTTATCCAGAAAGACTTTTGAATCCGTCTAAACTTTTAGAAGAAAAAGGAAAGTTTTGTATGGAGATGTTTGTTTAAGGCCTGGGCTCTATGGAAAACGTTTATCAAAACATTATTGACCGTATCGGAAACACGCCGCTTGTCGAAATCAAGAGACTAAATCCGAATAAAAAGGTCCAAATTTTTGCCAAATTGGAATCCGCCAATCCTGGTGGCTCCATTAAAGACCGAACCGCGCTGTTCATGATTGAAAATGCCGAAAGAAGGGGAGATTTAAATCCAGGTAAAATCATTCTGGAAGCGACAAGCGGTAACACCGGTATAGGACTGGCCATGATTGCGGCGGCCAAGGGGTATAAGCTGTGCCTGACCATGTCGGAATCAGCCAGTGAGGAGCGCAAAAAAATTCTGCGGGCCATGGGGGCTGAATTGATTTTTACACCGGCATCTATGGGAACCGACGGCGCTATAGAGGTGGCTTACCGGATGCTTCGGGAAAATCCCGAGCGGTACTTCGGCACCGATCAATTTAACAATGAGGATAACATTGCCGCTCACTATTATGGTACCGCTCAGGAGATCTGGGATCAAACTGAAGGTCGGGTGACGGCCGTCGTTGCCACGCTCGGAACGACTGGTACGGCAATGGGATTGTCCAAAAAGCTCAAAGAACTTAACAGTTTGATCCGGATTTTCGGTGTGGAACCCTATTTACAACATAAAATTCAGGGACTCAAGAACATGCGGGAGTCTTACCGCCCGGGAATTTTCGATAAAAAACGCCTCGATGAAAAGGTGAACATACTTGATGAAGACGCCTTTGAGACGGCCCGCAGACTTGCTCGTGAAGAAGGAATCCTTGCGGGAATGAGTTCCGGTGCAGCCATGTTTGTAGCCGCCCAGAAAGCTTCCGAGATGGAAGAGGGAGTGATCGTGGTCATCTTTCCAGACAGCGGCGAGCGGTACCTGAGTACTGAGTTGTTCGCTGTGAAGGAAGAGCTGGCTTCCATAAGTTTCTATAATGTTTTGAAACGAAGGAAAACCATTTTCCGTCCATTGAAATCGGAAGAAGTCCTGCTGCACACCTGTGGACCGACTGTTCATGACGCACCCCATCTCGGCAATTACCGGAGGCTGGTGGTTTCCGACCTGCTGTCCCGTTATCTTGAATTCAAGGGGCACAAAGTAAAACATGTTATCGATGTTGTTGATTTTTCTGATAAGTCTGTAAAGGGTTCGGAAAAGGCGGCAATGAACCTTGCGGATTATTCTGATAAATACTTAAAAATTTTTCTTAATGATGCGAGATATTTAAATATCCGTCCGGAGAATATTTACGTGAAGGCGTCCGAAAATGTTGAGGCAATGCTCAAGATTGTTGAAAAACTGGTCGATAAAGGTTATGCATACGAGAAATTGCATTCTGTTTACTTTGATATTTCCAAACTGGCTGATTATGGTCGCCTTTCCAACATCGATTTGACCAAAACACGTTTGGGCAAATCGATTGATTTGGACGATTACGAAAAAGACAGTCCTGGCGATTTCGCGCTTTTGAAAAGGGCGTCTTTGAGCGAGTTAAAACGGGGAATTTGCTATAAGACAAAATGGGGCAATATAAGGCCTGGCTGGCACCTGGAATGCGCCGCCATTTCCGAGCAATATCTGGGGCAGGCGTATGATATTCATGTCAGTGGCGCCGACGAAACATTTCCTCATTGTGAAAATATTGTTGCTATCAACAAGGCATTTTCTGGCCGCAGTGGTGCTAATTATTGGATCGGAGCGGAACTGATTCTGGTAGACGGGCGGAAAATGTCACGTTCTTTGAATAATGCCGTAACCATTGCCGATTTGGAGCAAAAGGGCTATAACGGAAGAGAAATCCGCTTTTTTCTGATGGGGATGAATTACCGGAAGCCGATCAGCTACTCAGAGAATGCTTTGCAAGTGTCCAAAAATACGATAAAAAAAATTGATACGTTTATCAACCGGCTGGCTGCGATAAAACAGAACAACCCGAGTTATTCCGACGTCGATCAAGCCATATACGATCTTCACCATGCAGTGGAGAAGGCCTTAGACGATGATTTGAATATATCCGGTGCCTTGGCTGCACTTTTTGATTTTATCGGAAAGTTTAATATTCCTTTAACGACGGGAAATATCAGCATCTTGGATGTTCGAAAAGTAATTAAAGCGCTGGAAAAGTTGAATGAGTTTTTTGTAATAATGGACTTTGGAGAACAAACACTTCAGCAAAACATTGCCGATCTTATTGAAAAAAGAGAAAGTGCCAGAAAAGAGGGAAAATGGCAGGAAGCGGATTTCTTGCGAGATCAGCTTACCGGATTAGGTGTTGAGGTTTTAGATAGTCGTCAGGGAACAATCTGGCGTTTTAAGTAAAGATGGCATTTGTCAATAATTTATTATCGATTTAATTTCGGGGATAAAAATGGAATTAACAGATCAGGAAAAAAAGGTTCTTCTGGAAATTGCCAAGAGGGCGATTATTGCCAAGGTGGGTAACAGAGAACTACCTAAAATAACGACAGATTTGCCGATTCTGAAAGAAAAAAGAGGCGCTTTTGTGACACTGAAAAAACGTGGACACCTGCGTGGCTGCATCGGTTACATCAAGGCGGTTAAACCGCTTGGCGACACAGTCCAGGAGATGGCGGTTGCAGCCGCTTTTCATGATCCTCGTTTTCCTTCCGTCAAAAGTGAAGAGATAAGGGATTTAAGCTATGAAATATCCGTGTTAAGTCCTTTGCAAAAGATCAAAAATATTGATGAAATAGAGGTAGGGAAGCATGGGTTGTATATGGTTCGTGGGTACAATTCAGGACTGCTTCTGCCTCAGGTGGCGACTGAATACGGGTGGAATCGAGAAGAATTCTTAAGTGAGACCTGTTACAAAGCGGGGTTGCCCCCCAAAGCCTGGAAAGATAAGGAAACCGAAATATATATTTTTTCTGCGGATTATTTTAACGACAGGGAATAGTTGGCTGACCCGTTTCGATCAAGATAATTTTTTCAATTATTTAAAAATTTACTTGACAAAAATAAGCATAAAAACTAAGGTTCGCAATTCGCACGAAGCAGTGTGAGTGCTTCTTTGCGTTTACAGATTTACGCGCAAAGCTGTAAATTGAAAGGATTTGCTGGCGTAGCTCAATCGGTAGAGCAGCTGATTTGTAATCAGCAGGTTGCGGGTTCGAGTCCCATCGCCAGCTCCAGTTGAGTAAAATAACATGGAGGGGTTCCCGAGCGGCCAAAGGGAGCAGACTGTAAATCTGCCGGCGGAGCCTACGGAGGTTCGAATCCTCCCCCCTCCACCAGTTCTTTTAATGGACGGATAAGCGGGAGTAGCTCAGGGGCTAGAGCGTCAGCCTTCCAAGCTGAGGGTCGCGGGTTCGAATCCCGTTTCCCGCTCCAGGTTTTTTTAATGCCGGTTGAAAAGTTAACAGCCGTGCCCACGTAGCTCAGTTGGTAGAGCACATCCTTGGTAAGGATGAGGTCACCAGTTCAATCCTGGTCGTGGGCTCCAGTGAAGGAGAATTATGCGAAATAATATTATTTTAGCTTGTACAGAATGTAAGCAGAGAAATTATACGACGACAAAAAACAAGCGGACAATGCAAAACCGCCTGGAAATGAAGAAATATTGCAAGTTTTGCCGTGGACATAAACTGCACAGGGAAACAAAATAGTTAAGATGAAAACAGGCCAGTAGCTCTAATGGATAGAGCGCCGGACTCCAAATCCGGATGCTGGGGGTTCAAGTCCCTCCTGGCCTGCCAGTTTTTCCCAAAAAAGGCTGATGATATGGAAAAAATCAAGTTGTTCATGAACAAAGCCCTCCAATTTTTGTCCCAAGCAAAGGCGGAGTTGAAAAAGGTAACCTGGCCGACGAGGAAACAGACATTGGCTTCTACCGGTGTTGTCATGATTATAGTGGTTATCATGGCAATCTATCTGGGAATTATTGATGTAATTCTTTCTAGATTAGTCAAATACATTTTGGGTTAACTTCATGGCTTTTAAATGGTACGTCGTACATACTTATTCCGGATTTGAGAATAAGGTTAAAATGAGCCTTCTGGAGAGAATCGAACTCGCTGGTGCACAGCAGTACTTCTCGGATATCCTGATTCCGGAAGAAGATGTGGTGGAATTGATTTCGGGAGAAAAGAAAACTTCCAAACGCAAGTTTTTCCCCGGCTATATCCTTGTACGAATGGAAATGAGCGATGAGAACTGGCATATCGTTAAAAATACCCCCAAAGTAACCGGTTTCATTGGCAGCAAGGACAAGCCTTCTCCGATTCCCGACAAGGATGTCGAGAATTTAAAGGTGAGAATTGATGAAGGAACCCTCAAACCTAAACCCAAATTCAAGTTTGACGTTGGCGACCATGTTAAAATTATTGATGGCCCCTTTACAAATTTTGACGGTGTCATTGATGAAGTTAGACCCGAGAAAAGCAAACTGCGGGTGATCGTCAGCATTTTTGGCCGTCCGACGCCGGTCGAGTTGGATTTCATCCAGGTAACCCAGGGACAATAAAAATTAATTAATTTCAAGGCGCAACGCAAAAGTGTTAAAAAATTTTTAGATCAGGTGATTGTTATGGCAAAAAAAGTTATTGCGAACATTAAATTGCAGATCAAAGCGGGAAAGGCGACACCGTCTCCTCCGATCGGACCCGCGCTAGGACAGCATGGCGTAAATATTATGGAGTTTTGCAAAGCCTATAATGCCATGACGCAAAATCAGGAAGGAATGATTATTCCCGTCGTCATTACGGTTTATGCAGACCGATCATTTACGTTTATTACAAAAACACCACCGGCCTCCGTTCTGCTCAAACAGGCTGCGAAGATTGCCAAAGGCGCTGCTGATCCCAAAAGGGAAAAAGTGGGAACCGTCACAGCCAAACAGGTTCAGGAAATAGCGCAGTTGAAATTCAACGATTTGAATGCCGTTAATATTGAGGGTGCGGTCAAGATAATTGCCGGTACCGCAAGGTCAATGGGAATTGAAATAGCAGGTTAATAAAGACGAGGTTTTTTATCATGGCAAGACGAGGCAAACGCATAATAGCAGCGAAGACTAAAGTTGATACGACCAAACGTTATTCGCTGAAAGAAGCTACGGAAATGATTGTATCCATGGGCGGGGTTAAATTTGATGAAACGGTAGATGCCGCTGTTCGTTTAGGTGTCAACCCGGCGCATGCCGATCAGATGGTTCGCGGAAGCGTGGTTCTTCCCAACGGTCTGGGCAAAACGGTGCGCATCCTGGTATTCGCCAAGGGCGATAAGGAAAAGGAGGCCCTCGATGCCGGTGCGGATATGGTTGGCAACGATGAGATCATCGAGAAAATCAAAGGCGGATGGATGGAATTTGACCGGGTTATTGCCACACCGGATATGATGGGCGCTGTCGGCAAGATCGCGAAAATTCTTGGCCCGCGAGGTTTGATGCCCAATCCCAAAGTGGGGACGGTAACGTTTGATATTGCCAATGCCGTAAAAGAGCTCAAAGCAGGCAAAGTGGAATTCCGCGTAGAAAAAGCGGGAATTGTTCATTCCCCAGTGGGAAAATTGTCTTTTGGTGCTGAAAAATTAAGTGAAAACGTGAGCGCGCTTTTGGAAACGATTATCAAATTGAAGCCGGCATCGAGCAAGGGAACCTATATTAAAAGTATTTCGGTTTCCAGCACAATGGGCGCAGGCGTGAAGATTGATCCTCTGGATATAAAAAGCGCCAGCTAAGAAAACATAAAAAATTCGTGAAAGGGTTTTTTATCAGGAAAATCCGGACACGAATCCTGAAAATAGATACAGGTCGAAGACAGCAGGTACAGAAGTTTAAACGAGAGATAGCCTGCCGAGACTCGTAAAAGTAGAAATAATTACTGAATGTATCGAAGTAATCATTTTTCTTGAAAACGGGAATCGGTGTTAGGTTGAAAAAAACCGTTTTCAACTCTGTATGTGGCTGAATTCTCCGGCCTCAAATAAAAATAATTTTGAAAGGAGGCTAACAGATTGGATCGGAGAACAAAAGAACAAATTGTATCCGAGCTTCAGGAGAAACTCAAACAGGCCAGACTGGGTGTGCTGACGAACTTCAACGCGATGAACGTTGAAAAAATGGAATCTCTGAGAAATGCGTTGCGCAAAAATGATGCAGAGTTGAAAGTTGTCAAAAATACACTGCTCGGTATTGCGTCGAAGGAGACAGACTTTAAAGTTCTGGCGGATCATTTCAAATTTCCAGTCGCCATGGTCTTGAGTTACAAAGACCCGGTGGCACCGACGAAAGCCCTGATTGAATTCGCCAAGAAGAATCAGGAACTGGATATTAAAGTTGGTGTGCTGGATGGCAAACTGCTTTCCAAAGAGGATATTACCGCTCTGGCTGAATTGCCCAGTCGCGAGGTCCTCTTGGGCAAACTGGTTTCCGTCATGGCCGCAGTGCCGACGTCGTTCGTCAGAGTGCTCAATGGGGTGCCTGCAGGATTTGTACGAGTGCTGAATGCTTACGCTGAAAAGAAAAATCATTAAACTAAAATACATACTAAAGAGGAAAGAATAATGGCTGAAATAACAAAAGATGATGTTGTAAAATTTATTGAGAATATGACCGTTCTGGAGCTGTCCGCGCTGGTGAAAGAGCTGGAAGAAAAATTCGGCGTGTCTGCGGCCGCTCCGATGATGGCCGCCGTGGCCGTGCCCGGTGCAGCAGCCGGCGCTGCCCCCGCAGCAGAGGAAAAGACAGAGTTTAACGCGATCCTGACCGGTTTCGGTGCTGAAAAGATTCAGGTCATTAAAGTGGTTCGCGCCATCACCGGCCTCGGTCTGAAAGAAGCCAAAGATCTGGTGGAAGGTGTGCCCAAACCCATTAAAGAAGGCGTTTCCAAGGATGAGGCTGCCGATATCAAGAAGAAAATTGAAGAAGTGGGCGGAACTGTCGAGATTAAATAAGACAATCTCCAATAAACCATTTTATTAAGGATACTATGGGTGACTTTAGAAAAAATTTTGGCCGTGTAAAACATGTACAGAGTATTCCGAATCTGATCGAAATCCAGACGCGATCGTATGAAAAATTCCTGCAGGCCGATGTGCCCCTGGCCAAAAGGCGCAACATCGGTTTGCAGGGTGCTTTCAGGAGTGTGTTTCCCATTTCGGATTTCAGTGGGAAATGCTCTCTGGAATTCGTCAGCTACAAGATCGGCGACGTTCGGTATGATATGAAGGAGTGCATCCAGAAAGGCATGACCTTTGCGGCTCCTTTGAAAATCGTGGTCAGGCTGGTCGTGTTTGATACCGACCGGCTTGCCGACGGCAAAATCAATCGTGAAGCGGCTGAGACCAAGCCTATCCGCGACATCAAAGAGCAGGAAATTTACTTTGGCGAAATTCCACTCATGACGGAAAACGGAACGTTTATCGTCAATGGTTCGGAGCGCGTGATCGTCAGTCAGCTTCACCGGTCGCCCGGTATATTTTTTGATCATGACAAGGGAAAAACCGTCGCCTCCGGCAAGCTGATTTATTCGGCCCGGGTGATTCCGATTCGTGGTTCCTGGCTGGATCTGGAATTTGATTCCAAGGACCTGCTTTATGTCCGTATTGATCGGCGTCGAAAAATGCCTGTCACTATTCTTCTCAAGGCAATGGGCAATTCGACGGAGTTTATTTTAAACTATTTCTACAGTATTGAAAAAATTACCATTGAAGGTGAAAAGATTTATTTTGCGGTTGACGAATCCCTGGCCGGTCAAAAAGCGCCTGAAGACATCAAGGATCCGAAAAGCGACGAAGTGATTGTTAAAAAAGGTCGCAAGCTCACCAAGCCTATTCTCAAGAAGGTGATGGATGCGGGGATCAAACGTGTAGCAATTAAGGAAGCGGATTTAACCGGCAAGATCCTCTCATCGGATGTTCATGATCCTTCGACGGGCGAGATTCTATTCCGCTGCAACGAAGAACTGCCGCTCAACGGGCTGGAAATCGCCCAGGAAAAGGGTGTTAAAGAACTGAAATTCATCCATGTTGATGAAGATGTCGATAATGCCTCGATTCGTGATACTTTATTGATGGATCGCATTGACACCGCGGAAGATGCCATTATGGAGATCTACCGCAGACTTCGACCCAGCAATCCTCCTACACCGGAAACTGCGGCAAGGTTCTTTAATAGTTTGTTTTTTGAGCCGGAAACTTACGATTTGTCGGACGTTGGCCGCGCAAAAATGAACTACAAGCTTCATCTGAATGTTCCCACTGACTTAACGGTTTTGCGCAACGAAGACATTCTGGCATCCGTTAAATATCTCATCGATCTGAAAAACGGCGCCGGCGAATGCAGCGTTGACGATATTGACCATCTGGGCAACCGTCGTGTGCGATCTGTTGGCGAACTCATTGAAAACCAGTACCGCATCGGACTGGTGCGAATGGAGCGGGCGATCAAGGAGAAAATGAGCCTGCAGGATATTGAAACCATGATGCCGCATGATCTGATCAACGCAAAGCCGGTATCAGCGGTGGTTAATGAATTTTTCGGATCGAGCCAGCTTTCCCAGTTCATGGATCAGACCAATCCGCTTTCGGAGATCACGCATAAACGCCGTCTGTCGGCTCTTGGACCCGGTGGCCTGACCAGAGAACGAGCCGGTTTCGAAGTCCGCGACGTTCATCCCACACATTATGGCCGCATCTGTCCGGTTGAAACTCCGGAAGGTCCGAACATTGGTTTGATCGTATCGCTTTCTACTTATGCGCGCGTCAATGAATTCGGTTTTATTGAAACGCCCTACCGTCTGGTGGATGGCGGTAAGGTATCGGATGATGTAAAGTTCATGACGGCTATTGAAGAAGAAAATCAGATTATCGCACCCGCCGACCGGCCGCTCGACAAAAAAGGGAAATTCGAAGAAGAGCTCATTTCTGCCAGAAAAGGCGGCGATTTTATGTCGGTGATGCCGGAAGATATTAAAATGATGGATGTCGCCCCCAATCAGCTTGTTTCCGTGGCAGCGGCCCTCATCCCATTTTTAGAGCATGACGACGCTAACCGCGCACTCATGGGGTCCAACATGCAGCGTCAGGCCGTGCCGCTGATGTGCCCGGAAGTGCCTGTGGTCGGTACGGGAATGGAAGCCGTGGTGGCCCGTGATTCCGGTGCCGTTATTGTAGCCAGACGTCCTGGAGTTGTCGAAAGTGTTGATGCTTCGCGCATCGTGATTCGTGCCGATAAGCCGGAAGAAGATGGAATTGATACCGGGGTGGATATTTATACCCTGTCTAAATATCAGCGATCCAACCAGGATACCTGTTTTAATCAGAAACCGATTATTGCGGTCGGAGATCACGTCCACAAGAGGGATATTCTTGCCGACGGTCCTGCGACGGATAACGGTGAACTGGCGCTGGGACGCAACGTTATGGTTGCCTTTATGTCCTGGGGCGGATACAACTATGAAGACTCCATTCTGGTCAGTGAAAGAATCGTCAAAGAAGACATCTATACATCGATTCATATTGAAGAATTTGAAACCATGGCCCGTGATACCAAGCTGGGCAAGGAAGAAATTACCAGAGACATTCCCAATGTTGGCGAGGAAGCGTTACGCAACCTTGACGAAAGTGGAATTATCCGCATTGGCGTTTCCGTAAAACCGGGTGATATTCTAGTCGGCAAGATTACACCCAAAGGTGAAACGCAACTCTCCGCGGAAGAAAAACTGTTGCGAGCTATTTTCGGCGAGAAAGCCAGCGATGTGCGTGACACGTCCCTGCGCGTGCCGCCCGGCGTGGAAGGAACGGTTATCGACGCCAAGATCTTTACGCGCAAAGGTGCCGATAAGGATTTGCGTTCGCAGTCGATTGAAGAAGACGCCATAGAGCGGCTGACGAAAGACCGTGATGACGAAATCCGTATTCTGGCCGAGTCTATTAAGAAGGATATCGCTAAACTGGTTGTCGGCAAAACGGCCGCCGGGAAAATCGTGGATGCAAAGAAGAAAACGCTGCTGAAAAAAGGTGACAAGATCACCAAAGATATCTGGTCGGAGATTCCTTTTACCTATTGGAAGGACATTACCATTTCCGAAAATGACGGCTCCGAAGAAAAACTAACCAATCTTCTTGCTGTCATGGAAAGAAAAATTGATTTTATCAAAGCGCATTTTGATGAAAAACTTGAAAAAATAAAAGCCAGCGACGAATTGCCGCCCGGTGTCATCAAAATGGTAAAAGTTTACATTGCCATCAAAAGAAAACTATCCGTCGGCGATAAAATGGCCGGACGCCACGGCAACAAAGGCGTTTTGTCCAGAATTCTTCCGGAAGAAGACATGCCGTATTTTGCCGATGGTTCAACGGTTGATATCATTCTCAACCCGCTGGGCGTTCCTTCCCGTATGAACGTCGGACAGATTCTGGAGACCCATCTGGGCTGGGCCGCCAAGTCCATAGGTGAAGGCCTCAACGAACTTCTGGAAAAGAATAACAATCTGAATCAGATAAAGAGTGATCTGAAGAAAACCTATTCGACGCCTGATTTTGACGAATTTCTGGAAAATGCGTCGGCAGAAGACATCAAGCGCTTTGTGGGCCGGCTCAAGAAGGGTATGCTGGTAGCCAGTCCCGTTTTTGACGGCTGTCCCGAGCCTCAGATCCGTAAGCTGCTGGACAGCGCGGGATTGCCGGAAACGGGCCAGGCGATTTTGTTTGACGGCCGCACCGGTGAGCCGTTCGATCAGGAAGTGACGGTCGGCATCATTTACATGCTGAAGTTACACCACCTGGTGGACAACAAGATTCATGCCCGGTCGATAGGACCTTATTCGCTGGTTACGCAGCAGCCGCTGGGTGGCAAGGCGCAGTTCGGCGGGCAGAGGCTTGGAGAAATGGAAGTTTGGGCCATGGAAGCCTATGGCGCTTCTTACACACTTCAGGAATTTCTGACCGTCAAGTCCGACGATGTTGCCGGACGAACGAGGATTTATGAATCCATCGTGAAAGGTGAGCATACATTTGAGCCGGGTCTTCCGGAATCCTTTAATGTTCTGGTGAAGGAGCTCCAGAGTCTCGGATTGGACGTGGAATTGGTTGAGGAAGAATAATCTTTCCACTTTCACAACAGTTTTAAAAAGTAGGAGAATAATCTGTGGAAGACGTTTTCAGTTATTTTGAAAAACCAAAAAATCCGATCAGATTCAATGCAATGAAGATTTCGATCGCTTCGCCGGAGAAGATTCTTTCGTGGTCCAACGGCGAAGTCAAAAAGCCGGAGACGATCAATTACCGGACATTCAAACCGGAACGGGATGGTCTTTTCTGCGCGAAAATTTTCGGTCCGGTGAAGGATTACGAATGCCTTTGCGGCCGCTACAAACGGATGAAACATCGCGGCGTCGTCTGCGAAAAATGCGGGGTCGAAGTCATCCAGTCCAAAGTTCGCCGTGAGCGCATGGGGCATATTACGCTGGCCACGCCGGTCGCCCACATCTGGTTTTTGAAGAGCCTTCCCAGCCGGATCGGCAACGTGATGGATCTGACCCTTAAAGAACTGGAGAAAGTGCTCTACTTCGAATCCTGGATCGTTCTCGACCCGAAAAATACGCCGCTCAAAAAGAAGGAACTCCTTTCGGATGAAGAGTATATCGACGCAAAGGAGCAATACGGTGAAAACGGGTTTATCGCCGGAATCGGAGCAGAAGCTGTCCGCCAGCTGCTCGAGGAAATCGATCTGGAGAAGCTGTATGAAGAGCTGCGTGCGGAAATGGTTACATCCATCTCCGACACAAAGAAAAAGAAAATTGTCAAAAGACTTAAAGTTGTCGAGGCGTTGCGCAAATCCAGCAATAAACCCGAATGGATGATTCTGACGATTTTGCCGGTCATTCCGCCGGATCTGCGGCCTTTGGTTCCGCTAGATGGCGGGCGTTTTGCAACTTCGGATCTGAATGATTTATACCGCCGTGTCATCAATAGAAATAACAGACTGAAGAGATTGCAGGAGCTCAACGCTCCGGAAATCATCATCCGCAATGAAAAACGAATGCTTCAGGAAGCCGTGGACGTTCTGTTTGACAACGGACGCCGTGGTCGGGCTATTACAGGCACCAACAAGCGTCCGTTGCGATCTCTCTCGGATATGCTGAAAGGCAAACAGGGGCGTTTCCGTCAGAACCTGCTGGGCAAGCGAGTCGATTATTCCGGCCGTTCCGTTATTACCGTCGGCCCGGATTTAAGACTGCATCAATGTGGTCTGCCCAAGAAAATGGCGCTCGAGCTCTTCAAGCCCTTTGTGTACAATCGTCTGCTGGAAAAAGGCTATGTGACCACTGTAAAAAGCGCCAAGAAAATGGTGGAGCGGGAGACCTCCGAGGTATGGGATGCCGTGGATGAAGTCGTGCGTGAATACCCGGTGGTTCTAAACCGCGCACCTACGCTGCACCGTCTGGGCATGCAGGCTTTTGAACCTGTTCTGATTGAAGGGAAAGCGATCCGCCTCCACCCGCTGGTCTGTACCGC
Source organism: Smithellaceae bacterium (assembly GCA_963682015.1). GTDB lineage: Bacteria > Desulfobacterota > Syntrophia > Syntrophales > Smithellaceae > UBA8904. Next base: position 3,175,812 of record OY820932.1, read on the forward strand.
CTTCAACGCGGACTTTGACGGTGACCAGATGGCTGTGCACGTGCCTCTGTCCATTGAAGCACAAACGGAAGCGCGCGTACTGATGATGTCGACCAACAATATTTTGTCTCCGGCCAACGGAAAGCCGATCATCATTCCCAGCCAGGACATCGTTCTGGGGATTTATTATCTGACACGCGCTAAAAAAGACGTCAGGGGAGAAGGAATGATCTTCTCCGGACCGGAGGAAGTCCGTTGTGCCGTGGATGCCGGAGCCATTGATCTGCACGCGCGGATCAAAGCCCGGATCAATGGCGAGTTGAAAGAGACAACCGCCGGACGGATTATTCTTTTTGAAATTATTCCAGAAGAAATCAATTTTGACGTCATCAACAAGTTGATGAACAAGAAGGAATTGGCCAATCTGATTGACCATTGCTATCGACTCTGCGGCGATAAAACAACCGTTTTGCTGGCGGACCGTCTCAAGGATTTGGGTTTTAAATATGCCACAATTTCCGGATTGTCCTTTGCCGTTGGGAATATGATTATTCCGGAAAACAAGAAAAATATCGTTGCACAGGCCGACAAGGATGTTTTGAAAATTCAAAAACAATACATGGATGGTCTGATCACGGACGGTGAGCGTTATAATAAAGTGATCGATATCTGGGCGCAGGCCACGGAAAAGATTGCATCGGAAATGTTGACCGGCATCAGCACGGAAGAAGTGATAGGAGCCGAAGGCAAGAAACGCCGCATTGAGAGTTTCAATCCGATTTACATGATGGCCGATTCCGGCGCCCGTGGGTCCGGGCAGCAGCTTCGTCAGTTGGCAGGTATGCGCGGTTTGATGGCTAAACCATCCGGTGAAATCATTGAAACGCCGATTACGGCGAACTTCCGTGAAGGATTGACAGTTCTCCAATACTTTATTTCCACTCATGGCGCCCGCAAGGGACTCGCGGATACCGCCTTGAAGACAGCCAATTCGGGTTATCTGACCAGAAGGCTTGTGGATGTGGCGCAGGACTGCATTATAACGGAGCATGATTGTGAAACCGTCGATGGTATCTACGTTTCCGCATTAATGGAAGGCGGCGAAATGATTGAAACGGCGGGAGAACGCGTTCTGGGACGTGTTGCCCTGCAGGAAATCAAGGACCCGTTTACAGACGAAGTGATCGTCAAAGCCAATGAGGCGATTGATGAGACGCTGGCTGAAAAAATTGACCGCGCCGGCATCGAACGGGTCAATATCCGCTCGGTTTTGACCTGCCGCGCCAAACACGGTGTCTGTGCGATGTGTTATGGCCGTGATCTGGCCCATGGACACATTGTGAATATCGGTGAAGCCGTTGGTATCGTGGCTGCCCAGTCGATCGGCGAGCCGGGAACACAGCTCACCATGAGAACGTTCCACATTGGTGGTACGGCAAAATTCGACGAGCATTCCACATTGGAAGCGAGACATGACGGGATTATTAAGTTTGTTAACCTGAATACGGTCAAGACGCGGGAGAACGATTATGTGGTCATGAACCGCCATGGCGAAGTCCACGTTCTCGACGAACAGGACCGCAGTCGTGGAAAATACACCGTACCCTATGGCGCTCATTTGAAAGTGAACGACCAGAGTAAGGTGAAGCGCGGACAGCTCATCGCCGAGTGGGATCCCTTCTCCATTCCGATTCTGGCGGAAGTGGACGGTGTTATCAAATATGGTGATATCATTGAAGGAAAGACGATGCAGGAACAGGTGGACGAAGTCACCGGCCTGTCGCGTAAAGTTATCATCGAATTTAAAGGTGGTGATTTGAGGCCCCGCGTTTCCATTAAAGACAACAAGGGTAAAACGGCAAAACTATCCGGAACAAGTGCAGCTGCCCGGTATTTCCTGTCTGTGGGTGTAAATATTGTCGTATCCGAAGGCGATGAAGTTCGGGCCGGCGATATTCTGGCGAAGATTCCTCGGGAAACAACAAAAACTAAGGATATTACAGGTGGATTGCCGAGAGTTGCCGAATTGTTTGAGGCGCGTAAACCTAAAGATTTCGCCGTGATCAGTGAGATTGACGGTGTTGTTGCCTTTGGTAAAGACGCCAAAGGCAAACGAAAAATCATTGTAACTCCGGAAGTTGGAGAAGAAAAAGAGTATCTGATTCCCAAAGGGAAGCATATCAGTGTTCAGGAAGGGGACCGCGTAACTCCCGGTGATGCCCTGATGGATGGTGTAAACAACCCCCATGACCTTCTGGCAATTAAGGGTGAGAAAGAGCTGGCCCGATACCTGGTGGATGAAGTTCAGGAAGTTTATCGTTTGCAGGGCGTGAAGATTAATGATAAGCATATGGAAGTTATTGTCCGCCAGATGTTGCGTCGAGTCCGGATAACCGACCCCGGTGATACCGTATTTATCGCTGATGAACAGGTTGAACGTTACCGATTCCATGAAGAGAACGACAGGGTCATTGCGCAGGGAGGACGCCCGGCCATTGGTGATCCATTGCTTCTGGGGATAACGAAAGCGTCCCTTTCCACGCAGAGTTTCATATCGGCCGCTTCTTTCCAGGAAACTACCAGAGTATTGACAGAAGCGTCTCTTGCGGGGAAAACGGATTATCTGCGCGGTCTGAAGGAAAACGTTATTATGGGCCGTTTGATACCCGCAGGGACGGGTCTGATCATGTATCGCAAGTTGGGCATAAAAGTGGAAGACGAGGAAGCGGAAGCACTTACGGAATAAATGAAAAAAAAGTAGAAATTGCTTGACAGAAATAACTTGAATTGATAGTTACCGCAGATTTGCTGCTGCCCGCAAATTTGCAGCAGAAAGTTCGGGAGGAGAAATGCCGACTATTAGTCAACTGGTTCGCAAAGGTAGAACCAAAATTAAAAGAAAAACAAACGCACCGGCCCTGGCCGGATCACCCCAGCGTCGAGGCGTATGCGTGAGAGTGTATACAACCACACCCAAAAAGCCGAATTCCGCCTTGCGGAAAGTGGCCAGAGTGCGCCTGACCAGCGGATATGAAGTATCGTCCTATATTCCTGGAATAGGTCACAATTTACAGGAACACTCGGTGGTACTGGTGCGTGGCGGAAGAGTAAAGGATTTGCCCGGTGTAAGGTATCATATCGTGAGAGGTACCCTGGATGCCGTGGGTGTTGCTGACCGCAAACAGAGTAGATCGAAATACGGCGCTAAAAAGCCAAGTTAAACGAAGGATAGAGATATGCCCCGAAGACGTGAAGTTGAAAAAAGAGATATTTTACCGGATCCCAAATATAGCAATAAGTTGGTTGCCAGATTTATCAACTCTTTGCTCAAGAGAGGCAAAAAGAGCGTCGCGGAAAGTATTTTATACGGCGCGTTTGACATTATTGAAAAAAGAGTCAAGGAACAACCGGTTGAATTTTTTGAGAAAGCCGTAAACAACGTGAAGCCCGTGATTGAAGTGAAGTCCCGGCGTGTCGGCGGTTCCACCTATCAGGTTCCGACGGAAGTGGTTCCGGCCCGGCGTACCGCTCTGGCGATTCGCTGGCTGATCACCAATGCGCAGGAGCGCACCGAGAAAACAATGCGCGAGAAGCTGGCGGCGGAACTGATCGATGCGGCCAACAACCGCGGCGGAGCAATTAAAAAACGGGAAGCAGTGCATAAAATGGCGGAGGCGAACAAGGCTTTTGCGCACTATAAATTTTAAAAAACATTAATAACGACAAGGAAACCAATCATTCAAAGTTAAGGAGGAAGGTGAGATGGCAAAGAAAAAATTTGAAAGGACGAAGCCGCATTTAAATATAGGAACAATCGGTCACGTGGATCATGGCAAGACAACCTTAACGGCCGCGATTACCAAATATCTGGCAAAAAAGGGTCTGGCGGAATTCCGTGCATTCGATTCCATCGATAACGCTCCGGAAGAAAAAGAACGTGGCGTTACGATCAACATCTGCCATGTGGAATACGAGACGGTAAAGAGACATTACGCTCATGTGGATTGCCCCGGCCACGCCGACTATATCAAGAACATGATTTCCGGCGCCGCTCACATGGACGGAACCATTCTGGTGGTTGCAGCTTCCGACGGTCCGATGCCGCAGACTCGCGAGCACATCCTCCTGGCTCGTCAGGTGCAGGTTCCCTACATTGTCGTTTTCCTCAATAAAGTGGATCTGGTTGATGATCCCGAATTGTTGGACCTTGTCGAACTCGAATTAAGAGAACTCTTGACGCAGTATGAATTTCCCGGTGATGACATTCCCATTATCCGCGGATCAGCTCTGAAAGCCCTGGAAGCGGAGGATATCAATGCTCCAGATGTAAAGTGCATCCAGGAACTGATGGATGCCGTCGACGCCTACATTCCTGAACCGAAGCGCGATGTCGATAAACCCTTCCTGATGCCGGTGGGCGATGTTTTCACCATTTCCGGTCGTGGAACCGTTGTTACGGGAAGAGTGGACCGCGGAATCGTGAAAGTCGGCGAAGAAGTGGAAATCATCGGAATTCGTCCCACCATTAAAACCGTTGTGACGGGCGTGGAAATGTTCCGCAAAACCCTTGATGAAGGTCGCGCAGGCGATGACGTCGGGTTATTGATTCGCGGTATCAAGCGGGAGGAAGTCGAAAGAGGGCAGGTTGTTGCTAAACCGGGATCGATTACACCCCATACTAAATTTGAAGCAGCCGTTTACGTCCTGACCAAGGAAGAAGGCGGTCGTCATACACCCTTCTTCTCCGGTTACCGTCCGCAGTTTTATTTCCGGACAACGGACGTTACGGGCGTCGCCACGTTGCCTGAAGGCGTTGAAATGGTCATGCCGGGTGATAATGTGAAAATGACCGTCGAACTCATTATGCCCATCGCGATGGAAGAACAACTCCGGTTCGCGATTCGCGAAGGTGGAAGAACCGTTGGTGCTGGTGTCGTAAGCAAAGTTATCGCATAGAAACTGGAAATAGGTTATCCGATCAATGAAAGAACAAAAGATAAGAATTCGTCTCAAAGCTTACGATTATAAATTGCTGGATCGCTCTGTTGAAGAAATAGTAGAGACTGCTAAAAGGACCGGTGCGCGTGTCGCCGGTCCGATACCTCTTCCTACGGAAATCAATAAATACTGTGTCAATCGTTCGCCGCACGTGGATAAGAAATCCCGGGAGCAGTTCGAAATTCGCACACACAAAAGATTGATTGATATTGTTGAGCCGACGCAAGCCACTGTGGATGCCCTGATGAAGCTGGATTTGTCCGCGGGAGTCGATGTCGAAATAAAAGCGTAGGCCTTTGGGTGATGACAGTGGAAAATGGCCGGAATCGCCATTTTTCGGAATGTTGAATATCGTGGCTTTACAGATATAAAAGTTGGATGATGATGAACAAGGGAATCATTGGAAAAAAATTAGGGATGACGCAGGTGTTTGCCGAGGATGGCGCTGCTATCGGTGTGACGGCCATTGAAGTTGAACCGTCGATTGTGGTTCAGGTAAAAACCAGAGAGAAGGATGGTTATGATGCCATTCAAATCGGTTACGGCCGTGTGAAACAGAAAAATGTCACCAAGCCGCTGCAGGGGCATTTCAATAAGGCGAATAAAGGTTTCTTCCGTGTTTTGAAGGAGTTTCCTGCCGAAGCCGGAAAATTTGAAGTTGGCCAGGAAATCACCTCCGAAATTTTTCAGGCAGGCGGATACGTGGATGTGGTTGGAACATCCAAGGGTAAAGGCTTTCAGGGTGTCGTGAAGAGGCACGGCTTCGGCGGCGGAAGGGCGACACACGGTTCCATGTTTCATCGCGCTCCGGGATCCATTGGTGCCAGTGCGGATCCTTCCCGCGTGTTCAAAGGTACAAAAATGGGCGGTCATATGGGTGATGTTCGGAAAACCGTTCAGAACCTGATAATATGGCAGGTGCGTCCAGACAGAAATCTTTTATTGATAAAAGGTTCCATCCCCGGCTGCAAAAACGGTTACGTGATAATTAAACAGGCCCGGAAGAAAAGTGTATAAATTCGTGGAGTTATGAACATGGCCCTCGCAGATGTTTTTGATATTGAAAAGAAAAAGGTTGCTCAGGTTGAATTGAACGACGCTGTTTTCGGTGCGGAAATCAACGAAGCGACCATTTATGATGTTGTGAAGATGCAACTGGCATCACGCCGGTCGGGAACGTCACAGACCAAGGAAAGAGGCGATGTCAGCGGCGGCGGGAAAAAGCCCTGGCGCCAAAAGGGAACCGGACGCGCCCGCGCAGGAACGTCACGTTCACCGCTGTGGAGAAGCGGTGGGACGGTTTTCGGACCTCAACCACGTGACTATTCATACAGTGTTCCCAAAAAGGTGCGCAAGAATGCGTTGATCTCTGCGCTGAGCATGAAAGTCAAAGATGAAAAGATGACGATTCTCCGTGATTTCCCGATGGAAAAGATCAGTACAAAAGCTTTTCAAAAAGTTGTAGATCTCTTCGGGTTGAAAAAGGCGCTTTTTGTGATTGATCAGGACAATGCGGTTCTGCTGAAATCATCCAGAAATATTAAAAATGTAAAAATGATTCGGTCGGAAGGTATCAATGTTTATGATGTCATGAATTACGAGCATCTGGTCCTTCTTGAACCCTCTGTAAAAAAGATCGAGGGGGCATTGCTGGCGTAATGGAAATTCATCAGATTATTAGAAAAATAATGCTAACGGAGAAAAGTAATATTGAACGCGAAGCGTCCAATAAGTATTATTTCCAGGTTGATCCCAAAGCCAATAAAGTGGAAATCAAGCAGGCCGTGGAAAAATTATTTAAAGTGAAAGTCACGGATGTCCGTGTTCTTCATGTCTTGGGGAAAAAGAAAAGAATGGGCCGGACCATGGGACAGAAAAGCTCCTGGAAGAAGGCAATAGTTACTTTAGCTGAAGGCAGTCGCATTGAAGTGGCCGAAGGCGTATAGAACGAGTTAAGGACAAATCACATGGGAATTATCAAGTATAAACCGACATCACCCGGCAGGCGCTTTCAGAGTGTCTCCGATTTTGCGGAAATCACTTCCACCGAGCCGGTAAAAAGCCTTTTAAGACCGATTAAGAGAACCGGCGGTCGAAACAGTTATGGCCGGATCACGGCGCGCTTCATCGGCGGTGGACATAAGAGAAAATATCGTATTATTGATTTTTGCCGCAACAAGGCGGATATCCCCGCCAAAGTTGCATCCATTGAGTATGATCCGAACCGGTCGGCTCGAATTGCTCTCTTGAATTACCGGGATGGTGAGAAGAGATATATTGTTGCGCCGGCGCAGATCAATGTCGGCGATATGATTGTGAGCGGTGAAAAAGCGGACATCAAACCGGGTAACGCGATTCCCCTGAAAAACATTCCACTGGGATCTCTGATTCATAATGTTGAATTAAAAGTTGGACGCGGCGCTCAATTGATTCGATCGGCGGGCACATATGGCCAGTTGATGGCAAAGGAAGGAAGCTATGCTCAGGTCAGACTACCCTCCGGTGAAGTACGCAAAGTATTCATCGAGTGCATGGCTACGATCGGTCAGGTCGGCAACAATGAACACGAAAACGTGAGCATCGGTAAAGCAGGACGTACACGCTGGCTGGGGAAACGTCCTCACAACCGCGGAGTAGTCATGAATCCGGTTGATCATCCGATGGGCGGCGGAGAAGGGAAATCTTCCGGAGGCCGTCATCCTTGTACACCATGGGGTGTTCCGACCAAAGGACACAAAACCAGGAAGAACAAGAGAACTGATAAATATATCGTGAAGAGAAGAGGTAAATAAAACGTGGCACGTTCGATCAAAAAAGGCCCTTATATTGAAGAAAGTTTGCTGGCCAAAGTGAGAAAAATGGAGGCCGAAAGCAGCAAGAATGTGATTAAGACTTGGTCGCGGCGTTCAACCATAACACCCGAGTTGATCGGCTACACGTTTGCCGTGCACAACGGGAAAAAATTCATTCCGGTGTATGTGACGGAGAATATGGTCGGGCATAAATTAGGTGAGTTCGCACCGACGAGAACTTTTTATTCCCATTCCGGTGACCGGAAAACAAAAGTGAAAAAGTAATAATTGACGCGTGAACGGTCAGTTTTGGAGTTGATGAGATATGGAAGCAAAAGCAGTTGCAAAATATATTCGGATGTCACCGCAGAAAGTCAGATTGGTTGTTGATCTGATTCGAGGAAAGAAAGTGCAGGAAGCCAGCAATATCCTGCGATATACCAGAAAGTATTCGGCCGGTATTGTTGCCAAGGTCCTGAAGTCAGCCGTGGCCAATGCAGCCCAAAATCCCAATATTGATGAAAACACGCTTTACGTGAAGGAAATATTTGTGGATCAGGGGCCGGCACTGAAAAGATGGCGTGCCAGAGCTCAGGGGAGAGCGGCGGGTATTCGGAAGAGAACGTCACATATCACCGTTGTAGTGGATGAAAGGTAAGAGGAGGAACGATATTGGGTCAGAAGGTTAACCCGGTAGGATTACGATTAGGCTACATTAAAAAGTGGCAGTCCGTATGGTTTGCCGAAAAGAATTACAGCGGCATGCTTCTTGAGGACTTGAAGATTCGTAAGTACCTGAAGAAAAAGCTGTATCACGCTGGTATTTCTCATATTGAAATCGAGCGCGCGGCCAATAAAGCCAAAGTCAATATTTACTCGGCCCGGCCCGGTGTCATTATCGGAAAGAAAGGCTCGGAGATCGAAAAGCTCAAAGCGGAAATTGAAAAATTTTCGCAGGCGGAGATCATTATCAATATTCTGGAAGTCCGCAAGCCGGAAACGGATGCCCAACTGGTGGCCGAAAATGTTGCCATGCAACTGGAAAGGCGTGTTGCCTTCCGCCGCGCAATGAAAAAATGCGTGGGTTACGCCCTGAAGTTTGGAGCCAAGGGAATTAAAATCACCTGCTCCGGAAGGCTGGGCGGTGCGGAAATGTCCCGGTCGGAATGGTATCGGGAAGGGCGAGTGCCGTTGCATACCTTGCGGGCCGATATTGATTACGGCTTCATTGAAGCCCATACAGCATACGGACTGATCGGTGTTAAAGTTTTAATTTTTCACGGAGAAGTATTGCCCCAGAAGAGTGAAAAACAGTCATAAAGACAACAGGGGGTTTCCGGATAGACGGGAATCGCTGTGAAGGTTAAACGGGAGTTTTAATTATGTTAATGCCAAAACGGGTGAAATATAGAAAGTTGCAGAAAGGCCGCATGGGAGGAAAGGCGACCAGAGGAGGAACCATTGCCTTTGGAGACTATGGATTGCAGGCGGCGGAATGCGGATGGGTTTCCGCAAGGCAGATTGAAGCGGCGCGCGTGGCCATGACTCGTTACGTAAAACGCGGCGGCAAGATCTGGATCCGTGTATTTCCGCACAAATCCATTACGAAGAAACCTGCTGAAACTCGAATGGGCAAAGGCAAGGGAGCACCGGAAGGCTGGGTGGCAGTCGTAAAGCCCGGTTCAGTTCTCTATGAGATGGAAGGTGTAACCAAGGAAGTTGCCAAAGAAGCATTCCGCCTTGCATCGCATAAACTCTCAATATCGACAAAGTTTTTATCAAGGGAGATATCTGATGAAAATTAGTGAAATCAGAGGTCTCGGTATTAACGAGCTTCAGACGAAAAAAAATGAATTGGCAGAAGAACTGTTCCGGTTGAAGATTCGGCATGTCGGCGGGCAGCTTGAATCCACCGCCAGTTTGGGCAAGCTGCGCAAGGAAATAGCCCGTATTGCAACGGTGTTGAAGGAGAAGGAGGCCGCTGGTTAATATGGCTGGAAAGAGCAACAAGCGTACGATTAAGGGTGTGGTGATCAGCGATAAAATGGATAAAACCATTGTGGTGAAAGCTGAAAGACTGGTCAAGCATTCCGTGTTTCATAAGTATGTCCGCAGGCATGTTAAATACAAAGCGCATGATCAGCAGAATCAGTGCAAGATCGGAGATACCGTGCTGATCATCGAAGCACGGCCGATGAGCAAGGAAAAACGCTGGCGGATGCTGGAAATCTTGGAGAGAGCGAAATAGAAACTGGGCTCCGGCTGGCCGGGTTAGCTTGTTTAAGTGGAGTTGATTTATGATTCAGATGCAGACAATTCTTAATGTTGCCGATAATTCCGGCGCCAAGCGCGTAGCATGTATCAAGGTACTTGGCGGATCGAAACGGCGTTACGCCTCCTTGGGCGATGTGATCGTCGTTTCGGTGAAAGAGGCGATTCCGAATTCAAAAGTTAAAAAAGGTGATGTGATGAAAGCGGTTATCGTCCGCACCGTGAAAGAAGTGAAACGGCCGGATGGTTCTTATCTGAAGTTTGATGACAACTCCGCTGTTTTGATCAGCAATCAGATGGAGCCGATCGGAACAAGAATTTTTGGGCCGGTTGCCCGTGAACTGAGAGCAAAGCAGTTTATGAAGATTATATCTCTGGCGCCAGAAGTTTTATAAGCCTGTTTTGAAGAGGGGAAAAATGAGTTTAGGCAGATTGAAAAAGGGAGATATGGTGAAGGTTCTTGTCGGGAAAGACAAAGGCAAGACCGGCAAGATTCTCAGAGCCATACCCGAGAAAAACAAGGTGGTCGTCGAAAAGATCAACGTGATCAAGAAGCATAAAAGACCTGATCAGAAAAGCAAAGGCGGTGTCGTGGAAAGAGAGGCGGCGATGGATGTTTCAAAGGTCAGCATTATTTGCGGAAAATGCAAAGAAGCAACCCGAATCAGGAATCGCATTCTCGAGGACGGCAAGAAGATTCGTATCTGCAGCAAGTGCAATGACGTTATCGATGTGGGTTAAGAAAAAATGGCAAGATTAAAGGACTATTATTTAAAAACAGTTGTTCCGGCCCTGGTCAAGGAATTTGATTATAAAAATCCCATGCAGGTTCCCAAGATGGAAAAGATCGTCGTCAATATGGGTCTGGGTGAGGCGATATCAAACGTGAAGATTATCGACGGCGCGGTCCAGGAAATGACCATGATTACGGGCCAGAAGCCGGTAATCACCAAAGCAAAGAAATCCATCGCAACGTTCAAACTCCGTCAGGGCATGCCGATCGGCTGCTCGGTGACGCTGAGAAAAGATGTCATGTATGAATTTTTTGATCGTCTGGTGAATGTGGCGTTGCCGAAAGTCAGAGACTTCCGGGGCATCTCGAGCACCGCGTTTGATGGCCGGGGCAATTATTCCATTGGTCTGCATGAACAGATCATCTTCCCGGAAATTGAGTATGATAAAATTGAAAAGATCAAGGGAATGAATATCACCATTGTAACCTCGGCAAGAACGGACGAGGAAGCCCGTGTACTGCTCAGGTTGATGGGCGTACCCTTCAAGAATTAAACGAGGAACCTCCGGAGGAATTTCGCGTGGCAAAAAAGTCATTAATAGCAAAAGCAGGCAGGAAACCGAAATTTTCGGTCAGAGAATATAACCGCTGTCAAATCTGCGGGCGGCCCAGAGCGTATTATAGAAAATTTGAAATGTGTAGAATCTGTTTAAGGAAACTTTCCCTGCAGGGCGAGCTTCCCGGTGTGATCAAATCAAGCTGGTAATTTTAGTGTAAGGAGAAAAAGCATGGGGATGACTGATCCTATTGCCGATATGCTGACAAGGATTCGAAATGCGAATAAAGCCCGTTTCAAGAGTGTCAATGTTTACATGTCGCAGATGAATGTAAGTATTGCCAAAGTTCTGAAGACAACCGGGTATATCAATAATTACGACGTTGTGAAGGATGAAAAAGGGCATCCAATGCTGAAGATCAGCCTGAAATATCCGGATGCAAAACGGACTGTGATTACCGATATTAAAAGGGTGAGCAAACCAGGCCGCAGGGTCTATGTTCCGGCGGATAAAATTCCAAAAGTGCTCAATGGTTTCGGGATGTCGATTCTTTCCACTTCACGCGGGGTTATCACAGATCAGGAAGCCAGAGAATCCAATGTCGGCGGAGAAATTCTTTGTAAGGTTTGGTAGTCAATAAAATATTAAAAAATGGGAGTTCTTGTCCATGTCGAGAATAGGTAAAAAACCGGTCACTTTTCCCAAGAATGTGAAAATCAGCCAAAGTGGCGGTGTCGTAAAAGTCGAAGGGCCCAAGGGTGCATTATCCTCAAAGCTGCCGGATGGCATCGTGCTGTCCATTTCCGAGAATAATCTGGTTGTCGAACGGAAATCGGATGATCGTCTTGTGCGGTCGTATCATGGTTTAGCCAGAACACTGGTGAACAACATGGTAACCGGCGTTTCCACCGGTTTTGAAAAGGGATTGGAAATATCCGGTGTCGGCTACCGCGCGGAAGTCGCCGGTTCCACCTTGAAACTGGTTTTAGGTTTTTCCAGCCCTGTGGAATACAGCATTCCCAAAGGGATTGACGTGAAAATTGATAAACAGGTTAATCTGACTGTTTCCGGAATCAACAAAGAGCTGGTCGGTCGCGTCGCATCGGAAATCCGGTCGCTGAAAAAGCCGGAGCCATATAAAGGCAAGGGCATCAAATATGCAGGTGAGTATATTCGCCGCAAAGCCGGAAAAGCAGCGGGCGCAAAATAAAAGTTAAATTCATACAGCCGAAAGAGGTGGAACATTGGCTTCCAAAAAGACACTGAAAATCAGAGCAAAAAGAGAGAAAAGAGTAAGAGGAAAACTTACCGGAACATCCGAAAGACCGCGTCTTTCTGTTTTCCGTTCGGATAAACACATCTATGCCCAGGTGGTTGATGATGCCCAGGGCAAAACGATTGCGACGGCATCTACCCTGAGCAAGGAATTGGCCGGTAAGCTCAAAGGGATCAAAAAAGTGGATGTGGCCAGAGAAGTGGGCAAGTTAATTGCCGCGCGTTTGCAGACTCTGGGAGTTGTAAATGTCGTTTTTGATAGAGGTCGGTTTCTCTATCATGGCCGCGTGAAAGCTTTAGCCGATGCAGCGCGGGAGAATGGTCTTAAATTTTAAAATAACTTTTGTGTACAGGACTCATGATCAGAGAAGAAGCGATAGAAGCAAAAGAAGTAAAAGATGTGGAGCTCCTTGACCGGGTAATTGCCATTAATCGTACGGCGAAGGTCGTTAAGGGAGGAAGGCGGTTTCGTTTCAGCGCAATCGTTGTGGTTGGCGACGGCCAGGGATTGATTGGCGCGGGTTTAGGCAAAGCGCATGAAGTCCCCGAAGCCATTCGCAAGGGAATGGAAATGGCCAAGAAGAATATGGTCAAGGTTGCCGTAACCAATAAAACGATTCCGTATGAAGTTCTGGGAAAGTTCGGCGCGGGGAAGGTATTGTTGAAGCCGGCGTCGGAAGGAACGGGACTGATTGCCGGCGGCGCGGTAAGAGCTGTTCTGGAAGTTGCCGGTGTGCATAATATTCTGACGAAATGTTTAGGTTCGCACAATCCGCACAATCTGGTTAAAGCAACGGTAGAAGGCCTTTGCCAGTTGAAAGACCCGGCGGAAATCGCCGCCCAGAGAGGCAAGTAAATATTTAACGAGGGTGTTACAGTGGGCAAAATGCTAAAAGTGACAATGGTAAAAAGCGTCATTACCCGGCCGGAAAAGCAGCGAAGAATTATACGTGGTTTGGGATTGAAAAAATTGAACAGCACCGTGACTCTGGTGGATACTCCGGAGATCCGTGGCATGATTAATAAAGTGATCCACCTGGTTTCTGTGGAAGAGTCGAAGGAGTAAGTTATGGATTTGAGTACTCTGAAAGCGCCGGTCGGTGCGACGAAGAAAAGAAAAAGAGTCGGCCGTGGAAATGCTTCCGGACACGGGGGGACATCCGGCAAAGGTCATAAGGGGCAAAAAGCGCGTTCGGGCGGTTATGTGAGAGACGGTTTTGAAGGCGGCCAGATGCCCATGTCCCGGAGACTGCCGAAACGAGGCTTCCGCAATCCATTTCGGGAAAGTTATGTCGCTGTCAATATTATGGATTTGTGCCGAAAATTCGAAAAAGGCGCTGTGATTGATGAAGCTGCAATTTTAGCGAGTGGATTGGTTAAGAAAAAGGGTGACGGCATCAAGATTCTAGCCAAGGGCAATATTGATTTTCCGATAACCGTGAAAATGGCTAAAATTAGTGCTGCCGCGAAAGCGAAAATTACCGCTGCTGGCGGATCTATTGAAGAGGTAATTTGATTTGTTAGAAGGATTAGGCGGCGTTTCCAAAATACCTGAGTTGCAGAAAAGAATACTGTTTACGTTGCTTCTCTTGGCGGTCTATCGCGTCGGCGTGTTTATTCCCACTCCCGGAATCGACAACGTGGCGCTGTTGGCTTTTTTTGAGCACGCCAAAGGATCCATGCTGGGTCTGGTGGATCTGTTTGCCGGTGGAGCGTTGCGCAATTTTTCCATTTTTGCTCTGGGCATCATGCCCTACATTACCTCATCCATTATCCTTAATCTGTTGACGGTGGCCATTCCCCATCTGGAAAGATTGTCCAAAGAAGGAGAGAACGGCCGCAGAAAGATTACCCAGTACACCCGCTACGGGACAGTTGGATTAAGCATTATTCAGGGATTTGGGATAGCGGTTGGATTGCAGCAGATGGCTTCCCCGACGGGGGCACCCATCGTTTTGCATTCCGGTCCTGCATTTATCCTCATGACCATCATCACATTGACTTCCGGAACCGCGTTTTTGATGTGGCTGGGTGAAACCATGACGGAAAAGGGTATCGGAAACGGGATATCCCTGATCATTTTTGCTGGTATTGTATGTAATTTGCCCGGTGCTATCAGTAATACCTGGCGCTTATATTCCTCCGGTGAAATGCATTTTATTATTTTAGTTTTACTGGGCCTGTTCATGGTTGCCGTGATCGGTGCGATTGTTTTTGTTGAGGCCGCACAAAGAAGGATTCCTGTGCAATATGCCAAAAGAATCGTAGGCCGGAAGATGTACGGAGGACAGACAACGCATCTGCCGCTCAAAATTAATTCTTCCGGCGTTATTCCGCCGATCTTTGCGTCATCCGTGATTATGTTCCCGGCAACGATTGCCAATTTCGCACCGGAAGGCTGGATGAAGACGATTTCCGGGTATTTAATGCCGGGGCATGTTTTATATGAATTTCTTTTTGTTGCCCTGATCTTTTTCTTCTGCTTTTTCTACACCGCCGTTACAATCAAGCCGGATGATATGGCGGAAAACATGAAAAAGTATGGTGGTTATGTTCCTGGAATTCGTCCGGGGAAAAAAACCGCCGAGTATATCGAAGAAATACTGGAGCGATTGACATTCAGTGGCGCTATTTACGTCTCTATCATCTGTGTGTTGCCCAGTGTTTTGATTTCGCAGTTGAATACGCCTTTCTATTTTGGCGGAACGTCGCTTTTGATTGTTGTCGGCGTGGCCATGGATACGGCGGGCCAGATTGAGTCACATTTATTGACCCGTCAATATGAAGGGTTTATGAAAAAAGGACACATTGCGCGCAGGCGATAAAAAAAAATTTAAAGGTTGATGCTCATGGTGATTCTGAAACAACCAGACGAGATCCATAAAGCCAGAGCAAGTAACCGTATTGTCGCGGAAGTATTGAGTGTCCTTCGGGATAAAGTAAAGCCGGGTGTGACGACTCGGGAACTGGATAAAATTGCCGAAGGTATTGCGGTAAAGAGAGGGGCAAAACCGGCATTTAAAGGTTATCGAGGGTACCCTTATTCGCTTTGCACATCGGTGAATGAAGAAGTGGTTCACGGAATGCCGTCGAGCCGCATTTTGAATGAAGGGGATATCATCGGGCTCGATTTTGGCATTTATCATCAGGGCCTCTATGGTGACGCGGCGATAACGCTTCCCGTTGGAAGGGTGGACGAACAGGCGGCCAGGTTAATGCAGGTGACGGAGCAGAGTTTATGCGGGGCGATTCGTCAGGCCTGTCATGGAAACCGCCTGGGAGATATATCGGCTGCGGTTCAGGAAGCGGTGGAGGAAGCGGGATTTTCAGTAGTTCGGGACTTTGTCGGTCATGGGATCGGTAAAAGTTTGCATGAAGATCCTCAGATTCCCAACTTCGGGAAAAAAGGACGGGGGATTGAACTGCAGGAAGGTATGATTCTGGCGATTGAGCCGATGGTTAATGCCGGAAAATATAAAGTCAAGATATTACCGGATGGCTGGACGGTAATTACGGCGGATGGAAGTTTATCGGCGCATTTTGAGCATTCGGTGGCTATTACCGGCAATGGACCGGAGATATTAAGCAGATTGAATTGATGAGGATTCATCGATACAGCGGGCAGGAAATAGAATAAGCGTATGGCCAAAGAAGAAGCAATTGAAGTCGAAGGTCGGGTGCTCGAGCCTCTGCCAAATGCCATGTTTCGGGTGGAACTGGAAAACGGGCATAAAGTTTTAGCGCACATTTCCGGCAAAATGCGCATGCATTTTATCAAAATACTGCCGGGAGACAAAGTGACGGTGGAACTCTCCCCTTACGATTTAACCAGGGGACGGATCACCTACAGGACAAAGTAAGTTTTTACCGAGGATAAGGAGTCGGAAGCGTGAAAGTTAGATCGTCAGTAAAAAAAATATGCGAGAAGTGCAAGATTGTTAAACGCAAGGGTGTTTTACGCGTGATTTGTGAAAACCCGAAACATAAGCAGCGTCAGGGCTAGTTATAAATTTCAGGAGGTTTTAAGTGGCACGAATTTCAGGTGTTGATTTACCGAAAAATAAGAGAATGGAAGTTGCTTTAACTTATATTTATGGTATCGGCAAAACCAGAGCAAAGCAAATCCTGAAAGAATCGGGCGTCAGCCCGGATACAAAGACTGACGAACTGGCCGACTCCGAAATATCGGCGATCAGGGGCATCATCGATAAAGAAGGAAAGGTGGAGGGCGATCTTCGGCGTGAAATATCCATGTCGATCAAGCGCCTGATGGACATCGGCGCTTACCGTGGTCTGCGTCACCGCAAAGGACTTCCGGTTCGCGGGCAGAGGACACACACCAACGGGAGAACCCGTAAAGGTCCGAGAAGAGCAATTGCGGGTAAGAAGAAATAGCGGGAATTAATTTTCTACCGGAGGAAAAATGGCGAAAGCAGTCAGAAAAACAGGAAAGAAGAAAGAAAAGAAAAATATTACGGAAGGGGTTGCCCATATACAATCCACTTTCAATAATACGATTATTACAATCACGGATATGACCGGCAACGTAGTGTCATGGTCATCAGCGGGATTACAGGGCTTCAAAGGTTCGCGCAAAAGTACGCCATTTGCGGCGCAGATGGCTGCGGAAGACGCTGTGCGCAAGGCAAAGGATCAGGGCATGCGCCGGGTCCAGGTATACATTAAAGGTCCTGGTGCCGGTCGGGAGTCGGCTCTGCGTTCCCTGCAGCTGGCAGGTTTGACCATTACCATGATTCGTGACGTCACGCCTGTTCCGCATAACGGTTGCAGACCGCCGAAACGGCGCAGGGTATAACAGAATAAATATTCCAAGACTTATTTGAAAGTAAAGGGAGGCGTTTTTTGGCAAGATACACGGATTCCTCATGTCGTTTGTGCCGTCGGGAGGGCTTAAAGCTTTTCCTGAAGGGCGATCGTTGTTATTCGGAAAAATGTTCTTTCGAGAGAAGGGGCTATGCTCCGGGAGATCATGGTCAGTCTCATAAAAAACAGAACTCTGACTATGGTACGCAGCTGCGTGAAAAACAGAAGCTCAAAAGAATGTATGGACTTCTGGAAAAGCAGTTTCATGGCTATTTTGAAAAGGCCGATCGTCAGAAGGGCATTACGGGTACCAACCTGCTGGTGCTTCTGGAGCGGAGGCTGGACAACATGGTTTTCCGCCTTGGATTCGCCAATTCGCGAATTGAGGCGCGCCAACTGATCAGCCACGGTCATTTTCTAGTAAACAGTAAGGCCGTTAATATTCCTTCTTATCTGCTCAAGGCAGGCGATGAAGTGACCATCAAAGAAGGATCGCGCAAAATTACCCGGATACTCGAAGCAATGGAAACCGTTGCAAGGCGAGGCGTGCCACATTGGCTGGGATTGGATAAAGATAACTTTAAAGCGACCATTAAAATGCTGCCGGTTCGAGAAGATCTGACGATGCCGGTGCAGGAACAGCTTGTTGTAGAACTTTATTCGAAGTAAATAATTCGATATTAAATAAACCAGCTAGAGGGTGGGTTTGACTATGCAGAGAAACTGGTCGAGTTTGATTCGTCCCAAACGTGTGGATGTTGATGAAGCGACACATACACGATTTTACGGAGAATTTACAATTCAGCCGTTGGAAAGAGGATTTGGAATAACGCTGGGTAACGCGTTAAGGAGAGTACTTTTATCGTCGATTCAGGGAGCAGCGATCACCTCCGTGAAAATTGACGGAGTTTTGCACGAATTTTCCACGATTCCCGGGATTAAAGAAGATGTTACGGATGTGATCTTAAATTTAAAGGGCGTTCGATTTAAGCTGGGGGCGGCGGACGCAAAAGTGGTCCGGTTTAACGTAACCGAGGCCGGTGTGATTACCGCCGGTGATATCATTACCGACGGAACAATTGAAGTATTAAATACCGATCATTACATTGCGACACTGTCCGGCGACGGATCTTTCAAAGCGGAAATGGTCGTGAAGATGGGCAAAGGATACATTCCGGCAAAGAAGGAACTCGAGCCTGAACAGCCGGAAGGAACGATTAATATCGACGCGATTTTTTCGCCCATTAAGAAAGTGAACTATGTTGTGTCTCATGCCCGTGTCGGTCAGATCACGGATTATGACAAACTGGTGATGGAAGTCTGGACGGACGGAAGCCTTAATCCGGGCGACGCCATCGCTTATGCGGCGAAAATCTTAAAGCAGCAACTGGACGTTTTCATCAATTTCGAAGAAGTCGAGGAAGAAGTCGTGCTCGAGAAAGAAGATGAGAAAGGAAACGTCAACGAAATTCTGAGCCGGTCCGTTGAGGATCTGGAACTCTCCGTTCGATCCGCCAACTGCCTGAAAAACGCAGGGATTAACACGATTGGAGAGCTGGTGCAGAAAACGGAAGCGGATATGCTCAAGACCAAGAATTTCGGACGTAAATCGCTCTCTGAAATCAAGGATATTCTCAACGAATACGGTCTGGTTTTTGGAATGAAGCTTGACAACAATTCATAGAAGACAAAAACGGTAATCAGGCCAAGCAGCCTGAAGCAGGATTTGATTGTAAGGAAAGGAAAATTTAGCAATGTATCATGGTAAGGCGGGCAGAAAACTGGGACGGACGTCCAGCCATCGGGAAGCCATGTTTCGCAATATGGTGACATCGATTATTAAACACGAAAGTATTCGCACGACGGATACCGTTGCCAAGGAAGTTCGTAAACTGGCGGATCGGATGATTACGCTGGGCAAAAGAGGCGATCTTCACGCGAGGCGTCAGGCGTTGTCGGTTGTTCGGGACAAGGAAATGGTTGCTAAACTTTTTGGGGAGCTGGCCGAGAGATTTCGCAACCGCGAAGGAGGCTATACCCGCATTATTAAGGTAGGCTACCGTTTCGGAGATAACGCGCCGGTTTCCATTCTGGAATATATCCCGGATGAGAAAAAGAAGGAGAAAGCCAAACCGAAGAAGGCAAAATCTAAAAAAGAAGAATAATTGAACAGTCCGTTGAAAATTCAAAGGCAGGATGAAAATCCTGCCTTTTTTCATTATGCAGGATGAGAATAAATGTCCTGATTTGTTCTGGATCGAACTCATTCTTTGGCGTTTTGTATCCGATTGCGCCCCCTTTCCTTGGCGCGATAGAGGGCTTGATCGGCGGATTGCTGAAGATGCCGTGAGTCTTTTTTGATCTTACGAATGGAATGAGTTGCTATGCCGACACTCAGGGTAACAAACTGCGAGGTGAGAGAGCACTGGTGTGGTATCGCGGCTGCTTCTACTGCTGCCCGCAGACGCTCTGCAACATGAAGGGCACCACTTTCATCTGTTTCCGGCAGCAAGGCAACAAATTCTTCACCTCCATATCGTGCGATCAGATCCGTGGGGCGCGTCAATGTCTTTATTAAGGTACGGGCAACTCGCCGCAGGCAGTCATCGCCGGCGCCGTGGCCGTAATGGTCATTGTAAAGCTTGAAATGATCAATATCCATCATGATCAGGGAAAGCGGTTGCCCGCTGCGATTTGCGCGAGCCCACTCCCGGTGCATTGTTTCTTCGAAATTACGGCGATTGGGGATATTGGTCAGACCATCCAGTTGAGAGAGTTTTTCCAGCATATCCGTCTTGATTTTGAGGGTTACGTGGTTGTGTACCCGCGCCCGGACAATAGCCGGCTGAAAGGGCTTGGATATATAGTCTACTGCGCCGAGACTGAACCCCATTTCTTCGTCTTCGGCTGAATCGCGTGCCGTTACGAAGATGACGGCAATACCGCTGGTGCGTTCACTGGCTTTCAGTTTCCTGCATACTTCATATCCGTCCATTCCGGGCATTTCAATGTCGAGGAGAATTAAAATTGGCGGATTATGGCCCGCGGCGATTTCCAAAGCTCTGGCACCGTTGTTGGCGGCAAGAATGTGATAGTCCTCTTTAAGCAGTCGGGCCAGAACCATGAGATTGGCCGGTTGATCGTCGACGATCAGTATCGTAGTTTTTTCGATGGGTGCTAAATCGTTCATGTCAGTTTTTCACTTGCGCGGTCCGCCAGATTCAGCAGGGCAACAACCGCTGAGTCATAATCAAAATTATAAACATGCTTTTTAAGATCTTTTGATGCCTGGTATCCTAGGCGGGTATCCAAGAAATCTGCGACAGATGTCAGCAGGTCTTCCTCCACAAGTTCGCTATTTCTCAGCGTTGTCAAAAGAGTGATCAGCATAGCCCGTGCGTTCTCGGTATTTAACTGTTGCGAGAATGCGGGAGGAGACGGAAGAGTCGACAACTGTTCCTTTGCCTCGTTGATGGCCTGTTTGAATTCCAGTTGCATTTCTTGAGTAATTTTGTTTCCTTCTGTAAAGGCGCGGTCGATGTTCATGGTGATTGCGGAAAGTCTTGTGTGTCCGACCGTCCCGGAGATTCCTTTCAGAGTATGGATCATTCGGGGCACGTCCTTGTCGTAAATGTTTGGCAGACGATCTGCCAGAGTTGAAAAATCAGCAGCCAGCTGATCTTTGAAATGCTGCAACAGACGATGATAAAAAACAAAGTCGCCGTCTGATAAACGCAGGCCATGTTCAAAATCAAAGCCATCAATGAAGATTTCCTGTCCTGCGGACATTGTGGAAACTTCTTTCTGATCGGGAGTTTCCGCATCCTGATCCTGGAGCCATTGTGCCAGGGTCTTGTAGAGTTCATTTTCATCAATGGGCTTGGAAATATGCCCGTTCATGCCCGCAGAAAGGGCCATGCGACGGTCTGACTCCATGACAGCGGCGGATAAAGCCAGAATGGGTGTCTTCGTGTGTTTATCCCGTATTCGGCGCGTGGCTTCAAATCCGTCCATGACCGGCATCTGCAAGTCCATCAGGACCAGGTCAAAGAACCGCTCATTGACCATTTTCACGGCCTCCTCTCCATTTGCAGCGACGGTAATCTTCGCTCCGGTTTTTGAAAGCCAGCGCTTGGCCAGTTCCTGATTGAGGATATTATCTTCAACAAGAAGAATCGAAGACGTGGGGAAACGAGGGATCTTTGTTGTCATTTTTCCCTTGGTCGCGGGCTGCGCGCCGGTGGTTGACTTGATCTTCAATTTAGCCCCGTTCTTCTCGGAAGGTGCTATCCTGAGAAAAATCTCGAAGAAAAAGGTGCTTCCTTTGCCCTGTTTCGATTCGACATTCAGTGTTCCTCCCATACGCTCCACCAGCCGACTGCTGATGGCCAGCCCCAGACCCGTGCCGCCGAACTTGCGGGTCGTGGAGGTATCGGCTTGGGAGAAGGCCTTAAACAGCTTATTGCGTTGAGCCTCGGTAAGGCCGATGCCGGTGTCTTTTATTTCGAAGCGCACACGCACCTGCCCGTCATTTCCATCCAGTCGGGTTACTTTCAGCTCAATATCGCCCTGTTCCGAAAATTTAATGGCATTGCCCAGGAGATTGCTGAATACCTGTCCCAGACGGAGGGAGTCTCCCACCAGAGTACGGGGAATGTCGGGCGAGACAGTAAAAAATAATTTTAATCCTTTGTCCGCGGCCGGTGAAGAAAAAAGGCTTTTCATCTGATTGACCAATTCATCAAGACGAAAACTGTGATACTCAAGGTCGAGTTTTCCTGCTTCGATTTTGGAAAAGTCCAGAATATCGTTGATGATGCCTAAAAGCATGCGTGATGAAGCATTGATTTTGTTCAGGTAATCCCGTTGGTGATTGTCCAGATTTGTTTCCAGAAGAAGCTTGGAAAGGCCGATGACGGCATTCATCGGCGTGCGGATTTCGTGGCTCATGTTGGCCAGAAATTCGCTTTTTGCCTGATTGGCGGCATTGGCCTCGGCCGCCATCTGTTTGCTCAGCGCCATGGTTTCTTCCAATTGTCGATTGGTTTTGATCAGTTCTCTCTCCGCCTTTTTCCGTGCGGTAATATCGATCAACAGGGCGAGAAAATACTGGCGTCCCTGAGTGCTGATGATCTCACCGGAGAGGAGTCCGTTGAGAACGTCGCCGTCCCGGCGACGGATGTTTATTTCACGGTCCGTGATTTGCCCCTGGGTTCTGATAAGATCATTTACGTTTTCAAACTGGCTGGGGTCCTGGTACAGTCCCAGTTCAGCGATTGTTTTCCCAATGACCTCATCTTTGGAATACCCGAGCATTTTTACAAAAGCATCATTAACGTCATACAAACGCCGGTCCGGCAGGGAAGAGATTGCCAGCAGGGCCGGATTCCTGCGGAACAGTTGCTCAAAACGCTGCTGCGCTTCCTGTTGTGCGCTGAGATCTTTGCTGATGCTGAAAATACAATCAGCTCCATTCCATTGTCCGAACCAGATGTGTGTTTCCACGGGAACACTCGAACCGTTCTTGGCGATGAGTGGAAACAGGCAACTTATCCTTTCCTCCCGGAACATGGCGGTAAAGATTTCTTGAGCTTCGGCGCTATGCTGAGGTGGATAGAGATCCAGCAGATGCATACCGGTGAAGTCCCTGCCACTGTAACCGAGCTTTTGTTGCAGAGCCTTGTTGGTAAAGAGAATCTGTCCTTCGAGGGTTCCCACCGTAATCATATCGTTCATTGTTTCAAAGAAGGTGCGGAAATTGGTCTCTCTTTCGGCAAGGGCTGCCTGAATTTCCTTGTGATGGGTGATGTCTCGGGCAACTGCGTAAATCAAATTGCCCTGCGGCTTGGAGCGCCATTCGATAAAGCGGTACGTGCCGTCCTTGCTTCGGTAACGGTTTTCAAAACTTAACACTTCCGTTGCGAGTCTAGATCGGACATGGCTTCCAGGGTAGCCTTCATATCGTCCGGGTGCACAAAATCCAGAAATAAGCGGCCCTCGAGTTCCTCGTGATAGTAGCCGAGTACTTTCTCCCATTCGGGATTGACGCGGAGAAAATGACCGCTCGTGTCGGCGATACACAAAAGATCGAGACTGGAAGTAAAATAACGATGCAGTTCTTCGCTTTTGAGACGTAATGCTTCCTGTGCGGCCTCTCTTTCTTTTTCCGCCTGTTTTTGATCAGTAATATCGCGGATAGTCCCCATGAATTTCAGAAGCCTGCCATTGTCAGAGCGCATCGTGCAACTGCCGCGTGCCGACAGCCACTTCCACTCTCCGGTTTTGGCCTTGATGAGATATTGAAATTCATAATACTTCTTCCGCCCGTCGAGATATGCTTTCATCGCTTCTTCAAAGACATGGATACTCTTGCGGGATAGATGACTGATGAACCACTGATAGTTGAAGGAATTGTCGTTTTCAGCAAATCCCAGGGAGCGAAGCATACTGGGGCTGCATTCCAACTCATTTGTAATGGCATCCCATGTCCAGAAACCTTCATCTGTGGCAGCCATCATCAGTTTCAGACGTTCCTCCCGCTCGCACAGAGCGGCCAGTGCCTCTTCGCGCTCCTGCTCCGCCCGTTTGCGCTTGGTAATGTCAAGGATGAAGCCATCAAGATACGGTATGGCTCCGCTGGGATCCCTTATCGCCTGGCCCTTTTCATAAACCCAGCGCACACTTGTGTCCCTGTGAATAATTCGATATTCAATTTCCCAGGAAGTTCCTTTTCCCACCGCCTCACGAACCCGGGTTTCTACCATGCCGGTATCGTCGTGATGAATAATGCTTTCAAATGATCTTACTGTGTTACTGATGAAGTCGGAAGCCGGATAACCGGAGACGGTATCGATCGTCTCACTTATGTAAAGCATTGTCCAGTCTCTATCATATTTGCATCGGTAGGTGATGCCGGGTATGTTTGACACAAGCGTCCGGAACTGCTTTTCACTTTCACGGAGTCTGGATGTCTGCTGATTCACCAGGAACTTCAGCTTCTTACGGTTTAAAAGAACTGTACCGACCACAAACGCAAGTGCAGTGGTGAGCAGCAGTCCCATCAGAGCCGCAACCCATCCGGCATTTGCAGGATGCAGCCGAAAAAATTCAGGATCCGCATGGGCTTTTACGACAAATACTTTACCCAACATCATTACAGGCTTTGATACGATAAACTCACTCGTCAAATGTTGTCTTTTTTCATCACAGGTAGTTGCCAGAAGTTCCGGTGTGCCGCCTTTTCGTAAGAGGATTAATTCAGTTTGTGTATCAAGGTTGCGTCTTGCAGTTTCCAGCAGCGTGCCCATTCGGACAACAGCCAGAACAACTCCCTGTGGTTTTGTAGACAGCTTTTTGAAATATGTGGGAAGGAAGATGAGGATGGCTTTGTGGTTGCCTTTTTCATGCATCAAAGTAACGGGATCGGTTGCGGTAACAAAACCGGTGCGCAAAGCCGTTTCCAGTCCCGCCCGTTGCAGTGTTTCAGAGCCAATATCGTATCCCAGGGTTTTTTCATTACCTGTCGAAGGGGCGATATACAATACGGGATAATAGAATCCCCGGCCGGTGGCAGGTTCATTGTCCCCCTTGGTATTTTGCTGCCAGATTTTAAAATCCTTCATGCCGGCCCGTCGGGTTTTCGCTTCAAAACGCTCCTTCTCTGCGTCAGGAACAATCGGGATCCATTCCCATGCCTGAATAAAGGATTGTTTTGTCAGATAGGAAGCATAATGACTGAACTCGTCTGCGGTCACGTTATCAGAGCTTTCAATAAAATGAGCCAGTCCTTCCAGTTGAATATCTCGGATATCTCCAAGAAGTTCGACAACTGCCGATATACGTTCCGCTGCCAGTTGTTCGAAAATTTGATGGCGTATGTAATGCTCATTTTGATGGATCTTCCAGGATACGAAAAGCGTCAGAGACAGTCCTGCTGCAAAAACCAGTGCGAATTCAAGGTACCGCATCCAGGAGACCGGAAATTCGGCAAGACGCCTGCGGCGACGAATGAGCGTCGAACCTGTCAGGATAATGGCCAGCAGGATCATGGCCAGCAGCGTTGGAGGCAGTGCCGCTTGCAGAAGAATTTGTTTCCGTGGTTGTGGGTCGAGATCCATACCCATGACGGCAATAATACCGGTTGAACGCGGGGCACGGATTGGTACAAACACGGAGAACCATGTGTCCTGATGATCGTGGAAGGGGCCTTCAACGCTAGCAGTACCGGTTTTGAAGGCGAGTTGATGAATTTCAGACACCTTCTGAACAATATGTACCGGCGGTTGGTTGTCTTTTATAGATGGCTGCTCGCTTTCGACAAAAACAAACACGCTGCCATCCGGTTTACGCCCCAGAATGTAAAGAGCGCGGCAGTAAACATAAGACTGTTTCAGTACGGTTAATTGATCTTTTATTCTCAGATAGGACTGATTTTCGAGATCCGTTTTATTTCCTGAGAGCGCTTTAAAATGATCGAGATTGAGTGATTCGGATGTCTGACTGGTCTTGATTAATACCTCATTGCGAAAATCACGATCTGCGTAATGAACAGATACCCAGGTCCAGATGGCCCAGACTATGGCCAGAATGGCTAGTGATCCGTATAGCCATAACCGGTGTTTGCGTTCCGGTTTTACATTCAACCTGATTGTCATCCGGGATAGCCCCCTGAGGGAGAATGATGAATCATATCCATATCAAACTGATATGTTTAATGTTAATGTTTTCGGCATTTTCCCGGCAATGCTTTAATTGCTGGAAAAACAAAAAGGACGAATTGGTTATCAATTAGATATTATTATGGATTTTGATGGATGGCTTTGATTGTGATGCTGAGCGAAGCTGTATCCGCATGATGCCCGATGGTCTCCGTTCTGGTGGCGATGCAGTGCAGTAATAGAAGAGTATGCTTAATGGAAAAAATAATTCACGGTATGATACATGGCTGCGGATATCAGGGCGGACACGGGGATGGTTAAAAGCCATGCCCAGATGATGTTTCCGGCAACGCCCCAGCGTACGGCGGAAAGTCTTTTCGTGGAACCGACGCCGACAATCGCGCCGGTAATCGTATGGGTTGTGCTGACGGGAATCCCGGCAATCGAAGCTCCAATGATGGAACAGGCGGCAGCGGTTTCCGCGCTGAAACCGCCGATCGGCTGAAGTTTGGTGATCTTGGTTCCCATGGTTTTTACAATCCGCCAGCCGCCGAACATGGTTCCCAGAGAAATCATGGTATAACAGGTGATAATTACCCATAACGGAATATGAAAAGTGCTTCCCATCAATCCTTTGCTGAAGAGCGCCATGGCAATGATCCCCATGGTTTTTTGCGCGTCGTTCATGCCGTGTCCCATGGAATAGACGGCTGCGGAGAAAAGCTGAAGTTTGCGAAAAACTTTATCGGACTTGGCCAGATTGGAGCGCCGGCTGAGGTTCATGGCCAAAACCATAAAGATAAAACCTAATGCCATGCCGATGGCCGGAGAGATAAAAATGAAAAGAGATGTTTTAATAATGCCTTTCCAGACCAGTGTGCTGACTCCGGCTTTGGAAACGGCCGCGCCGATCAGCCCGCCAATCAGGGCATGGGAAGAACTGCTGGGCAGACCGTAATACCAGGTGGTGATGTTCCAGATGATCGCGCCGCCCAGTGCTGAAAAGATCACCAGATTGTCGACGATATCCAGATGCACGATGCCTTTGCCGACAGTGTGCGCAACCTGTGTTCCCACAAAGAAGACGGCCACAAAATTAAAAAAAGCAGCCCAGAGAACGGCCTGCCTGGGTGAAAGGACGCGTGTGGAAACGACCGTGGAAATCGAATTGGCGGAATCATGAAATCCGTTTAAGAAATCAAAAACCAGAGCAATGATAA
The DNA here is from genome assembly GCA_963682015.1 of Smithellaceae bacterium. Classification (GTDB taxonomy): domain Bacteria; phylum Desulfobacterota; class Syntrophia; order Syntrophales; family Smithellaceae; genus UBA8904. The sequence continues at coordinate 3,203,118 of OY820932.1, forward strand.
TCAGAGCGACGACAAAAGCCATTGAATCAAGCATGATTCAGAAATATCCTTTCCATGGCGCCGGGTATGTATTCACTGATATGGATTGCTTTCCCGACCTGTTAAAAAAAATATCAATCCACTTCTTCCGGTTCATCATGGTTTTGTTTGCCATCCGAAGGACAGTTCTCTGGTAATGTACCAGGCGTTGTAAATGCCATAAAATATTCCGGCAACGATGAGAAAAATAATAAAGAAGGATAAAGCATGATAGGCTTCCATCTGTGTATGGGCCAGCGTTTCCGTTTCCTTTAGTTTTTTATCGGTCAGGGTTTTTATCGTTGCTACAATGGCGTCTATCTGGTCGGTTAAATCCCGATCAATGCCACGCACGCTTTTATCGATCAGCAGGGCATTCTTGAAATCAAGCTGTTTGTGCTTTGCCAGGGCTTCACGATACTGATGCCCCAATTTTTCATGAATATTGATTGCATCCGCAATCTGAGGAACAGACAGTCCGGCGCTTGTTGTGATACCGAGCAGTGATTTGAGGGATTCGTTTACCTTGCGTTCTTCTTTATTGAATGCCTCCAGGTGCTTGCTCAGCAGGACCCTGTCGTTTCCGCGAAGGAGAATGTTTTTCCACTCCTGAACCTGTTTTTTGAAATGGACCTGCGAAAGACGAGCCGTGTCAATGGCGGCGGCCATTGTGTGTCCTTCGAGGATGCTTTTGTGAAGGCGCTGATTGGATTCCACGATAGCCACCAGGCCGTAAAAACCAATCACGACGGTCAGCGTCGTAAGCATGCCAATGGCGATGATGATCCGTCTGCGGAGAGATATTTTCTGAAAAATATAATCCTGTTCTCTCATAAAATGTCCTCATTTCTTCTGATCATTAACTTATGAAATAAATGTTACAGTTTGATGACAGATTGATGAATATCAGAGAAAATTAAGGACTTCCTGTCTGTGCCCGGCCGCAGGTACCGCCAACTTTAATGATTGTATTTTAAAATTAAAAAATGTATGAATTACGGTAAGTGAGGTTCGATACCGGGATTCAGCCGGCTGAGCGGTTTTCAAACAATGATCCATGTCTAAAAAACGTCAAAAACGGATAGCTTGCATACGGAGGAATTGATCATGGCGGAAAAAAAGATCGGCGAAGTGGTTAAATTTTTTGCAAAACCGTCTGTGGCCGCGGTGCACATCACAGACGGAGAGGTGCAGGTGGGCGACAGCATCAAGTTTTCCGGCCACACAACGGAATTCACCGATGTGATTCAGTCCATGGAAGTGGACAATCAACAGGTGCAAAAGGCGACAGCGGGCCAATCCATCGGTCTTAAAGTTTCGGACCGCGTGCGTCCCGGCGATGAAGTATTTAAAGTAATCCCTGATTAATCCCCGTCGTGATTTTGTTAAAAAGCCGGCATCTTCATGCCGTGATGCCTGTCTTTGTGGTTAGTATGGAATAAAGGCTGACTATGCCGAAAATTTTAATTGTCGACGACGAGGCTGATATTGTTGAGCTGATTTCCTATAACCTGGAAAGGGAGGGTTACGCCACTGTAAAGGCCAATGATGGCGAGACCGCCCTTCGCAAAGTCCGGACCGAAAAACCGGATCTGCTGATTCTGGATCTCATGCTTCCCGGCGTCGGCGGTCTGGATGTCTGTAAAACAATTCGTGCCAACCCGGAAACCTCATTCCTTCCGATTATCATGCTCACGGCCAAAGCAGACGAAGTTGATAAAATCATCGGCCTGGAAATCGGCGCTGATGATTATGTAACGAAACCCTTCAGCGTCAAGGAACTTGTTGCCCGGGTCAGAACGGTGCTCCGACGCAGCCGGGAGGGAAAGAAATCTCCGGTAAGTGAAACTTTTGAATATGACGGTCTGACCGTCAATTACGGTTCCTGCTCGGTACAGGTGGACGGCAGGCCGGTAACACTGAGTCCTACCGAACTTAAGCTGCTCTTCTTTTTTACACGTAATCCTGGCCGCGTCTATTCCAGAGATCAGATTCTTGATCATGTCTGGGGTGATGACACGTTTATAACCGATCGTTCCGTTGATGTCCATATCCGTCGTTTGCGCAGCCAGATCGAAAAAGATATGGAGCGTCCGCATTATATTTTAACGGTTCGCGGTTTTGGTTATAAATTTTCGGCTTCAAAGTAATTACCTGTAGCTTCGTTTTTTATATTCGGCATTTTTTTCACATCTTCATTGATTTGTCATCAAACTGTCATTTTCCTCCTGTAGAATTATGATAAAAAAATGGGGGGTATGAAATGTTAAACATCTTGAAAAAAGTCATAGCGGCCATTACAGCTTGCCTATTGATGACGGGCATCTCCTTTGCGGCCGATTCCATCGTTATTAAAGGATCAACCACGGTTTTACCGGTAGCGCAGGGCACTCTGGAGGCCTTCATGAAAACCAATCCCGGCGTGCAGATGTCTCTTTCCGGCGGCGGATCGGGCGAAGGTATCAAGGCATTAATCGACAAAACAGCGGACATTGCAACATCATCGCGTGAAATCAAGGACAAGGAAATCGAACTGGCCAAATCCAGAGGGATCAATCCGGTGGCCCATGTGGTGGCTTTTGACGCCATCATTCCCGTTGTTCATCCCAAGAATAAAGTCAGGAATCTGACGATTGATCAGTTAAGCCAGATTTATCAGGGCAATATCACCAACTGGAAGGAAGTTGGTGGAGACGATCTCAAAATTGTTGTCATTTCCCGTGATTCCTCTTCCGGTACTTTCGAATCATGGGATCACTTCGTGATGAAAAAAGCCAAGGTGACTCCGAAGGCCCAGATGCTGGCATCCAACGGAGCGCTGGTGACGGCGGTGTCAAAAAACAAATATGCAATTGCCTACCTGGGGATCGGGTATGTCAATAAAAGTGTCAAACCCCTGCAAGTCAATGGGATTACAGCAAGCATACAGACGGCCATTTCCAGGGAATACCCTTTCTCCCGCGAGCTTTACATGTATACGAATGGCGAACCGCAGGGCGCTAAGGCGAAATACATAGCCTTTGTCAAATCAGCCGAAGGGCAGAAGATTGTTGCCCGGGAAGGATTTGTTCCTTTGACTGATGCAAAGAAAACGGGCAAACAGAAGAAATAACCCCTTTTTGTGTTTTTTAGGATTTCGCTGCGGGGAAACGTGATCATCCTTCCCGCGGCGAAAGGCATTTTTGAATCACTGCAAGGGTTGATCCATCGCAGATTGAGGAAAGCATGAAACGTCAGACCAAAGAAATCATCATTAAATATGTTTTTCTGCTTTTTGCTCTTGTCTCTGTGATTGTTCTGAGCCTGATTGTGTTTTCCCTTTTTCGGGAAGGTCTGCCCCTGTTTGGAAAAATATCCGTTCGTGATTTTCTTTTCGGGATGGAGTGGTATCCCACGCATGATCCGCCTTCCTTCGGGATTTTCCCTTTGATTGTCGGTTCCCTGATCGTAACGCTGATCGCCACGCTGCTTGCCGTGCCGCTGGGTGTCCTTGCGGCGATCTACATTTCGGAAATCGCGCCACAGCGCACCAAGGAAATTCTCAAGTCCGTCATTGAGCTTCTGGCCGGGCTGCCGTCCGTTGTTCTGGGATTTTTCGGCATGGTCATTGTTGCGCCGTGGCTGCAGGAGACGTTTGATCTCCCCACGGGGCTGAACATCATCAATGCATCGGTCATCCTGGCGATTATGGCGATTCCGACCATCTCCAGTATTTCAGAAGACGCGCTGTATGCTGTCCCGCGCGAATTCAAAGAGGCTTCCTATGCGCTGGGGGCCACAAAGTTTGAAACGATTGTTCAGGTGATCGTTCCCGCGGCGCTCTCCGGGATTTCCACGGCGGTCATGCTGGGGATGGCCCGGGCGATCGGTGAAACCATGGTCGTGTTGATGGTGGCCGGCGGTGCGGCAGCCATTCCGGAAAGTCTGTTCGATTCGGTTCGTCCAATGCCGGCGAGCATTGCTGCGGAAATGGGAGAAACGCCTTACGGCAGCGCGCACTATCAGGCGCTCTTTGCCATCGGCATTGTTTTGTTCTGCCTGACGCTGACATTTAATCTGGTCGCCGATTACATTTCTCACAAATTCCGCCAGACCGGTTCCGCGACGCTGTGAGGAAAAGACGATGAATTTTTTAAAAAGCAATTCCATGCGCTGGCGGTATCTCAAGCAAACCATCTTCTTTGTTCTGGTGCATGCCTCGGCGCTCGTTATCGCGCTTATGCTAGGCGGTATTCTTTTATATATTATGGTGAACGGTATTTCTGCGATCAGCTGGGACTTCATTACCAAACCGCCGACGGACGCGATGACCAAAGGCGGGATCATGCCCGCAATCCTCGGTACGATTTACCTGACCGTCGGCGCGATTGCCATCGGGCTTCCGCTGGGGATCGCCTCGGCCATTTATCTCACGGAATATGCGAAGCAGGGGCGGATCATCCGCCTGATCAAGGTTGGCATCAATTGCCTTGCGGGTGTTCCTTCAGTTGTTTTTGGATTATTTGGTCTGGGCTTCTTTGTTATTTTTCTTAAATTCGGATCGAGCATCCTTTCCGGATCGCTGACACTGGGTTTTTTGATTCTGCCGACCATTATCGGCGCTTCGGAAGAGGCGCTCAAAGCCGTGCCACAGACCTTTCGCGAAGCGTCTTTGTCGCTGGGTGTATCCAAATGGCAGACCATCTATCGGATTGTTCTTCCCAATGCCATGCCGGGAATCCTGACCGGCTCCATTCTGGGCATCGGCCGTGCCGCCGGCGAAACGGCGCCAATCATGTTTACAGCCGCCGCGTATTTTACAGCAAAGCTCCCCGGTTCGGTTTTTGATGAAGTCATGGCCCTGCCGTATCATATTTATGTTCTGGCCACGGCAGGAACAAATATTGAGGCCACGCGGCCCATCCAGTTCGGCACGGTGCTGGTCCTGGTGACGGTGGTTCTGGGCATTGATCTGATCGCAATTGTCATTCGCGGGTATATGAGAAGAAATAAAAGGTGGTAGCCATGGAATCCAATACAATTATTTCCGTCAGTCACGTAAACTTTTACTACGGCGCGGTGCGCGCTCTGACGGATATCTCGATGACATTTCGGAAAAACAAAGTTACGGCGTTGATCGGGCCTTCGGGATGCGGCAAGTCGACGCTTTTGCGGCTTTTAAACCGGATGAACGAACTGATCGACTCGACGAGGATCGAAGGTGAAATCCTGTTTGAGGGGCAGAATATTTACGCGCCGCATGTGGATCCGGTGGAAATCCGCCGCAAAATTGGCATGGTTTTCCAGAAACCCAATCCCTTCCCGAAAACCATTTACAACAATATTTCTTACGGCCCAAGGCTAAGCGGCGTTTCCGGTGCGGATATGGATGCACTGGTGGAGCAGAGCCTGAAGCAGGCAGTTTTGTGGGATGAAGTGAAAGATGTTTTAAATAAATCGGCTATGAACCTTTCCGGCGGCCAGCAACAGCGGCTGTGCATCGCCCGCGCTCTTGCGATGAAGCCGGATATTTTACTGATGGACGAACCAACCTCGGCCCTGGACCCCATCTCCACTGCAAAGATTGAAGAACTGATAGAGGAACTCAAGGAGAAATATACCATTATTATCGTCACGCATAATATGCAGCAAGCCGCACGTGTTTCGGATGAAACCGCTTTCTTTTACCTGGGGAATCTGATTGAATATAACAAAACGGAAAAAATTTTCACCAAACCGGATGTAAAACAAACGGAAGATTATATAACAGGACGCTTTGGATGATTGGACGACTTTGGAAAAAGGCTCATCTGCAGCGTTACGCTGCATACTTCGTCACTGCGGCGTATGAAACTATGCGTCTCATTCCTCAGAATTTGCGCGCCTTGCATCTAACCCTTTTTGCAAAGCCGTTTATTTAAAGAAAGGATAAGGTATGGAAGAGAAACGGCACACCAGTTTACATTATGAAAAAGAATTGCAGGCGATTAAGGACGGCCTGATTTACCTGGGCGCGCTGACGGAAACGGCCATCCGCAACGCCATGAAATCCCTGTCCGAACGTGACTCGGAGCTTGCAAAAAAAGTGGTTCGGGACGACAATGAGATTGACCGGCTCGATACGGATCTGGAAGAACGCTGCATCAAAATTCTGGCGCTGCGACAACCCACGGCTATTGACCTGCGTTTTATCACGACTGCTATAAAAATTACGGGTCATCTGGAACGGATCGGAGACATGGCCGTGAACATTGCCGAAAAGGCCATGCTGCTCAACGAAGAGCCGCAGCTCAAACCCTATATCGACCTGCCGCGAATGACTGATCTGGTTGGAAGCATGATCAAGGATTCCCTGGACAGCTTTATCGTGAGCGATCTGGAAAAGGCCGAGGGGGTCCGACGGCTGGAACAGGTGATAGATGATCTCAATGAACAGATTTTCCGGGAGCTTCTGACATTCATGATGGAGGATTCCAAAAACATTCATCGGGCTCTGCTGGTCATGCAGGTATCCAAGAACATGGAGCGGATTGCAGATCATGCCAAGGGAATCGCCGACATGGTTACCTACATGGTGACCGGAACCTGCGTACGCCATCAAACCTGCGTGATGCTGGAATAAGGAGACCGCGTGAAACGCAATCTTTTCCTGAAAATTTTATTTTCCTACCTGGTAATCATTTGTCTGTCTTTCTTTGTCCTGCACCTGCTGGTCAGGGATCAGATTGCCAGATTCATGATCACCGGCATTGAACAGGAATTGATGCATTATGCTGAACTGGTTGATCTCAACACTCCGCAGACCGTATCCGGGCATCTTCAGCAGATCAGCAGGATATCCAAGTCCCGCGTAACGCTGGTGGACGAACGGGGTGTTGTTTTTGCCGATTCGGAAAAGGCGGTCACCGGACTGGAGAATCACCTGTATCGTCCGGAGATTCAGGAAGCCAGGCTGCGAGGCACCGGAAAAGCCGTCCGGTACAGCAGCACGCTCAGCGTGGATATGCTTTACGTGGCAGTGATTATTAAGGACGGGGAAAGAATCAAAGGTTATGTCCGGCTGGCGAGACCTCTGCACGATGTTCAGGCGGCAGGGCAGGAAGTTTATCGATCCATTTTCCTGGCGATGCTGATCGGCGCCCTGGTATCACTGGCCGTCGCCCTGTTTTTTTCATACCGGCTGGCCGCACCGATCAGAACCATGGAGGAATTCACGCAGAGATTGCGCAAAGGGCTGCCCGTCGGTTCCATTATGCTGCAAACGTCCGATGAAACCCGAACGCTGGCGGATAATATCAATTATCTGGTCGAAGAATTGAAAGATAAGATCCGGCTGGCCAACGAAGAAAAAAGTAAACTGATGACTGCGCTCACCAGCATTAACGAAGGCGTGATGATTCTGAACAACGATGAGCGGATAGAATTCCTGAGCCCGCCGCTGGCCGGTGTTCTTACAGGACCATACGAAGATTACCTGGGCAAGACTCTTCTGGAAGCTTTTCGCAACGCAGAACTGCAGAAGGCGTTTCAAAGCTTCAAGCAGACGGGTCACAGTGTCTCCCGCGAAATTGAGCTGGGAATGGCCGATTCAGTGATTATGAGCGTCAGCCTTTCGGAAGTTCAGGGCCTTCCGGGTGAAGAAAAAATCATGATCGTTTTTCACGATGTGACCAGGTTGAAAAAACTGGAACGCATCCGGACGGACTTTGTGGCCAACGTAACTCACGAAATCCGTACGCCGCTCACGGCCATTATCGGCTATCTGGAAACCATGCAGTCGGGTGCGCTGAACCATCCCGATGACGGCAGACGGTTTATCGACATTATGCTCAAACAGGCGCAGAGGCTTCATCGTCTGGTCGAAGATTTGATGACGATATCCAAAATCGAACTGGGGGAAGTGATTCTTCATTTTGAAGAAGTGTCGCTTCCCGAAGCGACGGACAACGTGGTTTCTCTGCTGGATGCCCGGGCTGAGGCCAAAGCCATACGGATTCAAAACCGGTTTCCTCGGAATCTTTTACCGATCAAAGCGGATCGGGACCGGCTCAGCCAGGTACTGGTCAATGTAATGGATAACGCCGTCAAGTTTACGCCGGAGGGAGGTCTGATCACGATTGACGCCGCAGAAAAATCCGGGTTCGTGGTCGTAACGATAGGCGATACGGGGATCGGTATCCCCCGGGAAGAGATTCAACGCCTCGGCGAACGTTTTTACCGTGTTGATAAGACACGATCCCGCGAACTGGGAGGTACGGGTCTGGGCCTTTCCATCGTCAAGCATTTAATGATCGCGCACGGCGGAAAAATGGAAATTGAAAGTCGGCTGGGGCACGGCACAAAAGTCTCTTTATTTTTTCCGCGGTGACCATGTAATCCTCACAGGGATGGACTTGTCGCCGATAAAAGTTCCAATGATAAGAAAACACGATGGCCCAGAGAACGGTTTTAACCGACTCCTGCGTTTGAGGAGAAGACAAAAAGGTCCAGACCATCAAGATGGCATTTCAGGAGATGGCCCTTTGTTTATCGCGGGGCAACCTGCGCGATCCGGCCCGTCAGGCGCCATCGGACAAACCAGCCCGCTAAAAAAAGCGTTAGAAGCGCTTCGGCCGCCACGGTGGAAATCGCCGCACCGGCGGCGAAATATCTCGGGATGAGGATCAAATTCAATCCCACCTGGACAACCGCGCACAGCATGGCCGAGAAAGCATAATATTTTTCCCCGTTCAGGGCGACCAGGCCTTCGGCAAGGATGAAATTCGGAAGCAGAAAGAGCAGCGCACAAAGGAGAACAGGAAGAATATCCGCCGAAGCGACGTATGCTTTTCCGAAGATCAGAACGATGATCGTGGGAGCGAAAAGGATGCCCGCCGCCGTGATGAGGATCGCCACGGCGATAACCCCGATCATGCTCCGGCCGAATTTGCGCGAAAAGGCAGCTTTGTCGAGCCAGCTTTGGCGCAGATAACGGAAAAGCAAGTCGGCGATGGGCGCGGCTAAAACCGTCACCCCGTCCAGGAGCTGGCAGGCAGCGCCGTAATGTCCGACGAGGGCCAGATCAGGCTGCAGGTGTTTGAGCAGAACGATTCCGCTTTTGAAACGGACGACCGTCGCGCTGCTGATGATCATGATGGCGAGACAGGGCTTCCACATGTGCCATGGAGGCAACGTCAGTTTTGGCCGGAAGATATATTTTCTGCCGATTCCGGTCGTCATCAGCAGAAGCTGGCCGATGATGAATCCGAAGAAAACTTTTTCCGGCGACGGCGGCGTGAACCGGATCAGGATAAAGGCGGGAAGAATAAGGAAGGTGTAAGCCTGAAAACGCCAGAGCGCCTCCCTGGTAAAAAAGCCTTCGCCTTTGAGGAGGGAGGAGACCATATTGGTCAAACACCGGCCGGCAAGATAGATAAAAGCGAGAATAAAAGCGGTTTTGTAAGCCGTCGCGGACAGAAGAATAACGGCCGATCCCAGCAGCGTAACCAGTGCCACGTAACTGAAATATCCGGCGGCAAGCGCATCGGCGGTCAGGCCTGATGGTTCGGACGGCGCGACTTTTTCACGAAACAGAATGACCTGGAACCCGCCGTCCTGAAGGATGGCGAACAAAGAGGCGATGGCCTGGATGTAGAGAAAAATCGCCAGCGAGGAGGGGCCCAGGCTCCGGGCGAGAAAGACCAGAAATATAAACATCACCGCCGCTCCGTAAGCTACGGAAAGCCACTGGCTGCCGATCATTCTGAAAAGTGACGGACGTGAATCATGCATTCGGACGGTCCTTTTTTGCGCACGGGAAGACTATTCAGGCCAAACCGACGTTTTTGTATCACAGGTGGAGGGAGAGTTCAGTTCTTTTTTGTTTTTTCAGCATCGGCACGTCTGCGGTGCCGAAGGACGCTGACGGGAAAACGCGTAATCAGTATTTCATTGACATCTCACGCCATGCTTATTATAAGCCGATCGGGTATGATGCTCAATTGCATCTACTGTTTGCATTGTCTCTATAAAGCTTGAAACACATATCCATGGAATGAAGCATACAGGGCCGTTCAAAAAATGGATTCCGGCATCTTTCATCATAAAAAAATTCTGATTACCGGCGGGGCCGGCTATCTCGCGACGAATCTGATTGCGCAACTGCGTGAAACGGATTGTCTTGTTGTCCGGGTGGATCGCCCTGGCGTGCAACGGATTGCATTTGCCGGAAAGATTACCCTCCGGGATATTGAAGCCGACATCCGCGACGGCGCGGCATGGGAAGGGTGGCTTGACGGTGTGGATATGGTTTTCCATTTTGCCGCGCAAACAAGCGTGTATGTCGCCAGGCAGGATCCTCAGGCGGATCTGGCCGCCAATGTCCTCCCCATGTTGCATCTCCTGACAGCATGCAGGAAAAATAAATATTCTCCAATCGTCTTATTTTCGGGGACGGTTACCCAGGCCGGTTTGACAAACGTCCTGCCGGTGAATGAGGATTATCCCGACCGTCCCGTGACGGTTTATGATCTTCATAAAGGCATGGCGGAAAGCTACCTGAAGCATTACACGCAAAATGGAATAGTAAAAGGGGCGGTCCTGAGGCTGTCGAATGTTTACGGTCCCGGACCGGTCAGTGGCAGCGCCGACCGCGGCGTGCTCAACAGCATGATACGGAAGGCTATCCGGGGAGAGGCGCTGACGGTATACGGCGACGGCGGATATCTGCGCGACTATGTGTTTATTGAAGACGTGTCGCAGGCCTTCCTGAGTGCGGCGGCATGTATTGACAATCTTGTTGGCGGGCACTTTGTGATCGGCAGCGGTCAGGGGTACACCATCCGGCAGGCAGCCAATTTGGTGGCTGGAAGAACGTTCATCAAGGCCGGCGTACGCGTTTCCGTCGTTACCGTTGATCCTCCGCCGGAGCTTTCATTGATTGAAACCCGCAATTTTGTCGCCGACGCCTCGCGTTTCGCATCATTAACCGGCTGGAAGGCGAAATGGACATTGACGGAAGGTCTTGACGCCAGCATCGCAGCGCTGATGGCCCGGGAGGAACAATAAGCGGATGAAAAAGCCATTTCTGGATCTGAGCATGCAGCCGGTCACCAACGCGTATTTATCCGCCGGGGAAATCGCAGGTGAATTTCTCTATCCTTTGTCGATTGGTTTTGATGAAGAAACAAAGCTCGTTTCATTAATGGAATTTGTCAAGCCGCAGATGATGTTCAATGATACCTATGCTCACCGGGCGTCCATGTCGGCGACCATGCGAGAGTCATTTAAGGAGATTGCCTTATCCATAAAAAGGACATTCCGGCCTGCGGGAATCCTGGAAATCGGCAGCAATGACGGCGTTTTTATAAGACATTTCGACAAAGAGGAAGCCGTTGCCATAGAACCCTGCGGGAACCTGGCTGAAATCACCGAGACGATGGGATATAAAACCTATCCGGTATTCTGGAACAGGGAAACGGCCGGACACATTGTTGCCCGTCACGGGAAAATGGATGTGGTGTATGCCGCCAATACCATTTGCCATATCGAGGACTTGAAAGAGGTATTTGATGCCGTGTCTATGGTCCTGAACGATTCCGGCGTTTTGATCTTTGAAGATCCTTCTTTGTATCATGTTTTGGAAAATACATCCTATGATCAGTTTTATGATGAACATGCGCATGTCTTTTCCGTCATTGCCTTAAAGAATATTCTCGGTAAAAGCCATTTTGAAATATTCCGCGTGGAAAATCTTTCCACCCATGGAGGGTCCAACCGCATTTATGCAAAAAAGATCTCAAACCCTTCCCGTGCGATAGACGAAAGTGTTCAGGCCAGTATTCAAAAAGAACTGGATGCTGAAATGGATAGAATAACCGCCTATGAATATTTTGCCGCGAGAGTGATGAAATCAAAAGAAGACCTCGTCGCATTGCTGACGGATATCAAACGGCAGGGGAAAAAAATTATCAGTTACGGGGCGACTTATAAATCCGCGACCATTTTTAATTATTGCCGGATCGGGACCGGTCTGATCGATTACATTACGGATACGACCCCGAATAAACAGGGCAAACTGTCTCCCGGTATGCATATCCCCATTGTGGCTCCCGAACAGGGATTTAATGACAGTGTGGACTATGCGTTCCTGGGTGCGTGGAACTTTTCTAAGGAAATTATGAACCGGGAAAAATCATTTATTGAAAAAGGCGGAAAATTCATCACGCATGTTCCCTGTGTGAAAGTTTTATAGGAGAGTAAGTTTATGATCGAGCATCTGGTGAAGGAACACAAAATTAAATTTCATGAAGACGATAGGGCGCAAAGAATTCAGGATGTGTATCAAGCGGGCATGTCCGACGCCCAGATCAATATCTCCCATATTCATTCTCCGGACCATATCATCGGCTGGCATTGCCACACCAAACAGACGGAATACTGGTTTGTGATTAAAGGCGCCTTGCAGGTCGGGCTTGCGCTGCCCGCGGAAAGCGGCAACAGCCCTGAAGTGAAATTTGAATATTTATCGGAGAAAAATCCCCGGACGCTGGAAATCCCGCCAGGCGTTCATCACGGATACAGGGCTTTAATTCCGGGCACCATTCTGATGTACTATATCACCGAAAAATATGAAAAGGTTTCCAAATATGACGACATCCGAACGCCGATAGGCGGTTTTAACGAGCAATGGTAAGCGGCCCATGACCCAATCAGCGGCAAATATCGAACCGATCATGACCTGGATGAGAGAAAGACAAAGCAGCGCGTCTTTTGAAGTCAAAGAAATTCCGCTGTCTGCGCTGGACGAATGGCATTATGATGACCAACAGGGAAGCCTGGTGCACCGTTCCGGAAAGTTTTTCAGCGTCAGAGGCATCGAAGTCGAAACCGATTTCGGCTCCGTCTCTAAATGGAGACAGCCCATCATCAATCAGCCGGAAATAGGGATCCTGGGCCTTCTGTCCAGAAGGATTGACGGTAGACGACAGTATCTGATGCAGGCGAAGATGGAGCCGGGAAACATCAATATCCTTCAGCTTTCACCGACCGTTCAGGCGACCCAAAGCAATTATTCGCGGGTTCATCGGGGGAAAAAGACAAACTATCTTGAATATTTCAATCATTCGTCGGGTTCCCGGGTGCTCATGGACAAACTGCAATATGAACAGGGCGGGCGGTTTTACCGGAAATTAAACAGGAACATTCTGATGGATATTCAAGACGACATTCCTGTTCTTGATGATTACTATTGGATGTCTTCGGCGCAAATCGCCTTACTTTTGAACATGAGCAATATTGTCAATATGGACAGCCGGTCGGTTCTGTCCTGCATGCTGAAGAAAGACAAAAAGGACTATCCGGTCAATACGGACCATCATATTTCAGCCTGGCTGTCCGCGATGAAAAACCGTCATCATCTGGAAACAAAATGGGTAGCCCTGGATAAACTGGAAGACTGGCATTTTCGCGATCATCATATTCAACACAGAGATGAAAAGTATTTCACCGTTGTCGGCATAGAAACCAGAGCCAGCAACCGGGAGGTACAAAGCTGGAGGCAACCCATCTTTAAAGAAACCAACATCGGGTTGACCGGCTTGATCATCAAAGAAATCAATCAAACGCCCCATTATCTAATGCAGGTCGTGCTGGAAGCGGGAAAAACGTCCGTTAAGCTGGCGCCGACGGTTCAGTGTTCGGACTATAAGAATAAAAGCGGGTCCGTTCCGTACATCGACCGTCTGTTGCATGACGGGGAAATTTTATATGACCAAATCCAGTCCGAAGAGGGAGGACGGTTTTATCATTTTCAAAACAGGAATATGGTGGTTAAAATAAAAGATGATCTGCAAGCTGAAGATCATTTTATATGGGTCACGCATAATAAGATCGTGGACTTGATCGATCAGGGGCATTTAAATATCGAAGCCAGGACGCTGATGGCCTGCTGGAACGCTTTAAACAATCATGGCGGATATCAATATGATTAAAGTTTGGGATTATCTGGAAGAATATCATCTGCTGAGGGATGAAATCCTGAAAGCCGTTGACGGCGTTTTTAAAGGCGGCACGCTTGTTTTCGGACCGCGAGTCCGGGAATTTGAAGAAAAGTTTTCCGCCTATTGCGACTGCAAATATGGGATAGGGGTTGGAAACTGCACCGATGCGCTCTACATCGCCTTGAAAGCCCTGGGGATTGGACAGGGAGATGAAGTCATTACGGTTTCCAATACGGCCGTGCCGACGGTTGCCGCTATTGCCGGCGCGGGCGCCACGCCGGTGTTTGTAGATATCGACCCATATTCCCTGATGGATGTCAGCCTGCTGGAAAAGAGAGTAACGGAAAAAACCAAAGCTATCATCCCGGTTCATCTGTTCGGGCAAACCTGCGATATGGACCCCATTGTGAAAATCGCGAAAAAATATTCGCTGAAAGTCATTGAAGACTGCGCTCAATCCCACGGCGCGCTGTACAAAGGGAAAAAGGCGGGGTCCATGGGGGATGTGGGGTGCTTTTCATTTTATCCGACCAAAATATTCGGCGCGTATGGCGACGGCGGTTTTATTTCGACCAATAACGAAGAGCTGCATGACAAAATGAACCGGCTGAGGTTTTTTGGCATGGAAAGAAAAACCATGTCCACCGGGCATTGGAACGGAAAATATTATTCCCTTGACCATGGACCCGATACCGTCAATTCCCGTCTGGATGAAGTTCACGCGGCCATCCTGCTTGTCAAACTGCCTCATCTGGATCAATGGATTGACCGGCGCAGAGAAATCGCCCGGAGATACCAACAGGAATTTTCGGGAACCCGGCTCGAACTGCCGGAAGAAGCCCCCTGGAACCGTCACGGATATTATATTTATGTTGTCGCTCATCCGGACAGAGATTCAATCATGCGGGGACTGATTGAAAACGACATTCATCTCAATATCAGCTATCCCTGGCCCGTCCATATCATGGAAGGCTATCAATATCTCGGATGGAAAGAAGGAGACCTTCCCGTTACGGAACATAGAGCAAACAGGATATTTTCGCTTCCGATGTATCCGATGCTGACCGATGAAAAAATACAAACGGTCGTTGATGTCTTAAAGAAGCTGCTGAAAAAATACTAATGAATAAAATGATTTTGAGTTTGCATATTTGATAAGCCCCGGTCGCCCGAATGTCAAAAGACAGAGAATATCAGAAAACCGCGTCAACACCTTTTTTTTCAATAGGTATCACAACCTATGACAGGGTTGATATGCTCATTGACGCCATCAATTCCGTTCTGGGTCAGACCTTCCATGACTATGAAGTCATGGTTTCCAATGACAATCCCGCAAGAACCTTGACCGGCGAAACTTTAGGCATTCATGATCCCCGGGTCGTCTTTATCAACCAGACACATAATCTCGGCGAATTCCATAACATGGATTATTTATTGAAAGCCAGCCGGGGCGCCTATTTTACCTGGCTGGCGGACGATGATTATTATGCACCCGGTTTCCTTCAAAACGTTTATGAAGCTCTGCGAGCAAGCGCCGATGCGCCGCCCTGCGTACTGACATCCTTTAAAATCAGTTACCGCAATCCGCGCTCTTTGCAGCATGGTGAAAAGGAAATTAAAAAGAAAAAAGTTCTGGTTTACAGCGGGCGGCGGTTTTTACAGGATTACTGGCAGGGCCGGATCAAAGTGATCGGCACAACGGGTTTTTTTACAAAACAATTTCTTATGGACAGCGGCGGTTTTAAAAAATTGACCCATCTGCCGATTGCGATTTTCAGTGAATATTTATTGATCATGCAGATCAGTCTTCTGGAAAAAGTGCTGGTGATCGACGCCCCTTTAATCTGCCTGAGGGTGCATGACGGGTCGTGGTCGGAAAGCAACAGGGATTATCAGTCGTCCCGGACGGCGGGTATAAACTTCTTGAAAGCGAGCATGGAAATCTTTCAATCCCCTCTGGCGGAGGAATATGATTACCGGAAAAATGTAACCGGCGCCATCAAGCTGATTCTGAAGACGGCAGCCCATACCAGCGCCAGAAGAAAAAACATCGTCATCGCCCTTTCGAATTTTTCATATTTAAGAGCTCTGAAGCCTTTGATCTGGGCGCTCAGGGGATCCGAATTCTTCCATCAGGCCGTCCGAAGTTACTTTTTCGCGTCAATGTGGTTCCTTCTGTATTTTCCGCGAGTCCTGCTGGTTACCGTCATGCCCGATTCCGTAAAGACTCGTGTCAGCAAAATGCGTTACGCCCTGCGTAGCAGGATGGCCTGAAAGGATAACGCACGTCGTATGGATTCACGAAAAAAAGTAACGATCCGCTGTATAAAGGCACAGGTCTTGGGACAGGCAAAAAGTCTCTTTATTTTTCCATTGTCGGAAAGTATAATAAAAACATGGAAAGTCAAATAGCTCAGGCCATCAAATTCAAATATCGGTTGGTTGCGCTTTTATGGTCCGATGAAAAGCCCGAAGGCGCTATGCAGTTTTCCGAAGGCAAATGGGGATGCGTCATGTGGCTGGTCGTTTCGGCAGCCAAGGGAAAACCGGCCGTGGCCGACGTCAAAACCTTCGGCTGTGTCGGCGGCGGTGTAGGGCTTGGATTCGGTAACCAGTATCTCAACTTTCCCGGCGGAGAAGAGGGATTCTGTTACTTCCTGTCTTCAGGAAATGCCGGCCGGTCCGGCGGTGCGGAACTGGCCGAGCAGATCAAGCCCTTCATGACCAGGGAAAGCCATGATAATTTTCTCCACGGCGAACGCTATATCCGGAATCCCGACGGTGTTCGAAAGTTTATCAGTTCTCTTCCGCTTACGGACATTCCCGCAAAATATGCTGTCTTCAAACCGCTTGACGCCGTTGATTTATCCAGGGAAAGACCGCAGACGGTTATTTTCTTTGCCAATCCCGATCAGCTTTCCGCACTTACGGTGCTGGCTAATTATGGCCGCGGTGACAATGAAAACGTGGTCATGCCTTATGCCGCCGGTTGCCAGACGATCGGCATTTATCCTTACAGGGAAGCGAGGTCGGACCGGCCCCGCGCCGTGGTGGGATTAACCGATCTGTCCGCCCGCCTCTATGTCCGCAAACAACTTGGCGAATCCCATTTTCTGACCTTTGCCGTTCCTTTTGCCTTGTTTGAAGAAATGGAAAAGAATGTTTCCGGATCCTTTCTTGAACGGCATACCTGGCAGGGATTACTCAAGACGGAAGATTAAAAATAACGGAAAAGGGAATGTCTTATGAGAAAGAACATTGTCCGCTGCCTGATCGTGGCATGGTGTCTGGCGGCGCTGTTCGCTTGTCAGGATGACTCGCTGCCGGGGTACAATACTTATTCCGGGACTTACTGCATCACGGCTCGGGATCACATTCTGCAGATTCAGCAGACAGGTCTCAGTGTCAGTTTTACACTGACGGCGGATACGCAGACGGTCACAGGATCAGGAACCGTGACCGGGAACAAGATGAAGCTTCAGGCAACAGTGGACGGAAAGATACTGGCTCTGGTCCTGGCTTTTGCGGCGGACGGTAAAAGCTTTGTCGGGGAATTTACCCTGGACGGAATGACATCCGCATATGACGGAACCAGGGGGAAGTGTCCGGATATTTATCCGTCGGGGGATATCTCATTGATCAGTCCCTATGTGAATTTTACGGACATGGCCTCTGTTCACAGGGGGTTTGGATGCAGCGTGACCAGCCCGTGGCAGGAACACAGCGGCCTGGATGTTGTTCCGGCCGGTGATCTCAAGCCGTTTCGGGCGATGGCTTCCGGCAAGGTTGTCGACATTACCCCTACCCGTTATCCGGGGAACAACAACTGGATGACCAGTGTCGTGGTGAAATACAATAACGCTTACAGAGTTCTCTATGCTTTTGAAAACCTGACGCCGAATGACGTGGATCGGGACATTCAACTGGCCAACCTGAATGTTTCCATCGGACAGATCATTGCCCAGGGAGATGTTCTGGGCAGACTGCACACGGTTGCCGGTACCTATTATCATGTTCATATTTCGCTGATAAAGAACGGAGAGAGAATCTGTCCCGAATCATATTTAACCGCCGATGCCCTTGAGGGCCTCTATAATCTGATTCACGTGGAGTATCCGGATTTGCAGATGTGTTATGCATGTGAATGAACGGCTATCGAATGCGGGAAATTGCGAAAAGGAGTTTGCAAACCAGTCGGCTGTTCCGTAAGGGTCCTGTTACGGCAGGAGATTCTTAATAATGAAATCTTCAATCAGCTCGTCGACTTTTTTCCGGGAATATTTCCCTTCAAATGTCCATCCACGTATGGCGACGCTGGCCAGCAGACAAAAAAGCATGCTGGATGTAAAAAATGTATCTTTGACTTGAAAGATTCCTTTTTTCACGCCATTGCGGATATAAGCTTCCGTCTGCCTGATCTGCCTGAGTTCCTGTTTCTTGGCTCGTTCCAGGTACTGAGGCGGCAGCAGGTGCGATTCACGGTACATCAACATGATTTCGTTGTGAAATTCATGAATGTTTTTGAGAGCTACCCTTATATTGGTCTCCATCTGCTCCATTGGATCCTCAATGGTTGCGATTTCCGGTCCGTAGGAAGATTCTTCCACGGTTTCGTGATACGTATCGAAGACGAGGCAAAGAATATCTTCCTTCTTTTCGATGTAGTCATACAGGTTGCCCATGGCCAATCCGGTTGCTCTGGATATCTCGCGAATCGTTGTGTTTGCATACCCTTTTTTTATGAAAAGCTTTGCTGCTTTTTTCGCGATCAGCAGTTGCTTGTCTTTGACCAGTTTCGAGTTTTTAATCCTGCTGAACGTGGTCAATGACATCTTTTTCCCGCTGGTTTTCCTAATACTATTTTTCATACGGCCCTTTTCATGATGATACCCGCATTCGGATGGGGAAAGTATTTGCAATGCCTCTTCCCTTTCGACTCACCATTTTTCCCCATAGCAATTAATAAAAATAAAATAAAGATAATTTTCCCTTGCGCCGTAAAACAATGCATGGTAGGCCATTCACGAACTGGCAAAAGCGAGCGCCCGCTCTTATTTTTTCGATGGACGTGGATAGTTATTGAAACAAAAAGCAGAGCCCCGGAGATTTCAGTCACCGTCCCTTGTTTTTCTGTAAACGTCGGTTTTTCGGTCAAAAACCAGAGACACCGATAGAAAATAATCATGAGAGGAGATATAGAATGGATCCTACCGTATCGATGTACATATCCCAGGGGATTCACGGGATAGCGTACGGGATGATATTGTTTTTGATTGCATCGGGATTGAACATTATCTTTGGGATGATGGGGATTTTGAACATGGCCCACGCGGTGTTTTTCATGCTGGCGGCGTACATTTGTTACGCGGTGGTGGGGCTTACCGGGAGCTTCTGGGCGGGATTGCTGGTGGCTCCGTTGGTGACGGCGATGTTGGGCATCGTAATGGAGCGGGTGTTTTTGCGGACGGCGCACAAAGTGGGGCACTTTGGAGAACTGATTTTGACGATGGGCATCGGGAGCGTGATCGTGGCGGCCATCAAGAAGATCTGGGGGACGGAGAGCATGCCTCTGCAGGTACCGGATTTACTTCAGGGAATGGTGAACATTTTCGGGATATCCTACCCGATATACCGCCTGTTCGTGATCGGCCTGGCGCTGGTCATCCTGGTATTCATGATGCTGCTTTTGTACCGGACGCGCCTGGGAAAGATCGTACGTGCGGCGGTGTCGGACCGGGACATGGTGAACGCTTTGGGGATCAACATCAATCTCGTGTTCATGTTCGTATTCGGAGTCGGCACATGGATGGCGGGAATCGCGGGTGTGGCCATTGCGCCGATTCTGACGGTGTTTCCGGGGCTGTCGGATCAGGTGGGGATGGACGCATTCATCGTGGTGGTGACGGGCGGATTCGGGAGCCTGGCGGGGGCGTTTATCGTCTCGCTGATCTTCGGGCTTTTGAGCTCCTACGGCGTCCAGTTCGTGTCCCAGTTTGCGCCGGTTTTGATGGTGGTGTTCATGGCCATCGTCCTGGCGTTTCGCCCTAACGGACTATTTGGAGTGAAGGAATGACGACCATGAACAATAAAGCAAAAAACATAATTTTGTGGCTGATACTGCTGGCCTTTCTGGCCTTTTTCCCCAAACTGTTCGGAGTGTACTACACGAACATGGTGGTAACCTTCGCGATCTTCTCCGTATATGCTTTGTCGTTGAACATGCTGATGGGGTACACGGGACTGTTGAGTTTCGGACACGCCATGTTTTTCGGGTTTGGCGGCTACGGCACGGCGCTGGCATTGAAGCATATTGAAGGGATCGGGGTCTTTCCGGCCATCGGCATCGGCGTCCTGGCGGCGGCGGTCCTGGCCTTGATTTTGTGCCCCCTGGTGGTCCGGGTGAGCGGGACGGCATTCGCGATGCTGCATCTGGCGTTTGGACAACTGTTATACGTTCTGGCCCTGAAGTTATATCCGATTACGGGCGGAGAAGACGGGATCGCGAACTTTCCGGTACCGGGACTCTTTACCGAGAGCCTGAAGAGCTCCCCGGAACACATGTATTACCTGGCCATGATTGTCCTGGGATTCTGCGTCTGGCTGATGTGGTTTGTCACCAAGACCCCGTTTGGACAGATCCAGGTGGGGATCCGGGACAACGCCAAGAGAATCGACTACCTGGGCTACAAAGTGCCGCAGTCGAAAGCGGTGGTTTATACCCTGTCGGCGGTGTTTGCCGGCGTGGCGGGCTCCTTCTACGGCCTGTTCCACAACCTGGTATCGGCGGACGGCTCGCTGGGGATCGGGATGTCCTTTTCACCGATCGTCTGCATCATGATCGGAGGCGTGGGAAGCTTTTTCGGTCCGATGATGGGGACGGCGGTGTTTCAGCTCATCGACGAGTTGATCCTGCGGTACACGGAGAGCACGGAGCTGGTGATGGGCATCATCCTGGTTGCGGTGGTCATGTTTATGCCGATGGGCTTTACGGGATTGTTTAAGATGGGATGGTTGAAGGTAAAAGCCCGGTTTGCCCCGAAAGCGAAGGAGAAGGCGTCATGAATAATATACTGGAGACAAAAGATTTAAAGCACAGTTTCGGTCCGTTGAGAGTGCTGTTCGGGGTGGACCTGCAGATTGCGGAAGGGGAGCGACACGCGGTGATCGGCCCCAACGGCGCGGGGAAGACGACCTTGTTCAACACCATTACAGGGACATACCACCCGACCCACGGCAAGGTATTCTTCAAGGGGAATGACATTACGGGATTTCCGCCGCACAAGCTGGCGAGAATCGGGATCGGGCGTTCCTTTCAGATTACCAGTACCTTTACGTACCTGACGGCGTTTCAGAACATCCGCCTGGCGATTTTGTCGAAAGACGGGGTCCGGTTCAATCTGTTTCGGAAAGTGGACCGGATGGAGAAGCTGACGGAAGAGACCAACGCGATGCTCAAAAGGATCAACTTGTATGAAGACCGCAACGTGATGGCCTGCAACCTGTCGTACGGGAAGTCCAGAGCGCTGGAGATCAGCATGGCTCTGGCGACGGACCCGGAGCTGGTTCTGCTGGATGAGTTTGCGGCGGGGATGTCGAAGGAAGAGACGGCCGACGCGGTAGCCCTGATCCGGAATCTGACCCAGGGGAAGACCGTGGTGCTCATCGAGCACGATATGGACGTGGTGTTCAACCTGGCGGACCGGATCACCGTATTACATTACGGGAAGATCCTGGCGACGGGGAAGCCGGAAGAGATCCGGAACAATCAGGCTGTGAAAGACGCCTATCTGGGCGATCTGGAAGTATAAAGGATAAGATGAAACGGCTCTTTTTGCGAAGCCGTAGAAACCCTCTCAAAAATATGAGGAGACGCATATGTTACTGGAAGTAAAGAATCTAAACACTCACTATGGACCGAGCCACGTATTGCAGGGAATCAACCTGAGTATTGCGGACGGGGAGCTGGTGGCTCTTCTGGGAAGAAACGGGATGGGGAAGAGCACGACGTTGAAGAGCATCATGGGGATGGTGAAACCCACCTCCGGTTCCGTCATGTTTCAGGGGCAGGAGATTGCGGGTCTTCCTCCGTATAAGGTGGCCAGGGCAGGGATCGGCTATGTTCCCGAAGAGAGAAGAATCTTTCCGGAGCTGACCGTTTTGGACAATCTGCTTCTGGGGATTAAAGACGGGAAGGTCCGGAACCCGAACGATCCGAATACGTGGACGATCGAGCGGATTTTCCATCACTTTCCGAAGCTGGCGGAGCGGACGAATCAGGCGGGCGGACGACTCTCCGGCGGGGAGCAGCAGATGCTGTCGATCGGCCGGTCGCTGATGGGGAATCCGAAGTTATTGCTGGTGGATGAGCCGTCGGAGGGATTATCGCCGATCATGGTGCAGGAAGTGCGCAACGTTCTGGCGGAGATCAACAAGGCCGGAGTGTCGGTGCTGCTGGTGGAGCATAACCTGAAGGTGGCTCTGTCCCTGGCGAACCGGGTCTACCTGATGTCCAAGGCCTGCATCGGCTGCGAAGCCACCGCCACCGAAGTCAAAGACAACCATGAGCTCCGCGCTCAATATCTCGAAGCGTAACGCGTCGAGATATTTTCATGATTTCCGAAAGCAGGAGGGATGACCGCAATATATTTGGAAGCGTAACGTGCAAGAGAGCATGATCGTAATAAGGGGGAAGCATGACAGCTGAAAACAGTAAGGTGATGAGCGTTCGTGATGCCATATCCAGATTTGTTCACGACGGCGATGAACTGGTAATCGGAAATTATACGGTCGGGAGTTGCGCGGAACTCGTTTATGAGGTTGTCCGCCAGGGACGCAGAGGATTGACCGTTTTTTCACAATCCGGGATTTTTGATGTGGAGGTCCTGGTCGGCGCGGGTTGCACCGATAAACTGATCAGCACTTACGTGTTGAGAGCTGGAGGGAAAAAAGGCGGATCGGCCGTGGAAAGGGCGCTGAATGCCGGAACCCTGCAGGTCGAAGACTATACAAACTTTCAGTACAATGCCCGGCTGGTGGCGGGCATGCATGGCTTTTCCTATATCCAGGTGCTGGAAGGCGCAATAGCGACGGATATTTTCAAGAAACGCAGCTTCATGGGAGAAAATAAATTTCGCATCATCAAGTGCCCCTATACGGGAAAAGATCAGTTGACGGTGCCGGCGGCCAATCCGGATGTCTGCATCGTCCATGTACAGCGCTGCGACAGGTTTGGCAATGCGCAGTACTGGGGGGCTCTCGGCAGCGTCGCCGCCGCCGCACTGGCCAGCAAACGCATTATTGTTTCCTGCGAAGAAATCGTCGAACATGACATCATCCAATCTAGTCCTCACCTGACAATCATTCCCGCCTATCGCGTAGACGCAGTGTGTGAAGTTCCCTGGGGAGCCAACCCGACGGAAGTTCTCGGATACTATAATCTGGACCAGTTTATGTACGGATTGTTCCTGATGATGGACGGTACAGCCGATGGTTTGAAGGCTTGGATGGACGAATGGGTTTACGGCTGTGAGAACCGCGCCGCATATATCGATCACTATATTCAGAAATTCGGCAGCAGGAATCTGGATGGCCTCCGCTGCAAACCCTACTATTCAGCTCCGGCCAATTACGGAATTGCTTTCACCTCCCGTTGGACGAACGATGGAGTGGAACGCGCCATCGGAATGTCACTTTCGGAATTCGAACAGACATTAAGGGAAAGGGGGAAGCTCTATGAGTAAACCATATACGCTGCAGGAACTGCTGGTGATCGCGGTTGCAAGAGAAATTCATGATTATGAGAATGTGATTCTGGGCGTCGGTCTGCCGACAACGGCGGGTGCCGTGGCCAAAGCCCTGTATGCGCCTCATGCGACACTGATGATGGAGTCCGGCATTATCGATTTTGAACCGCTTCTGCCGCTCAATCATATCGCCGACGCCCATTCCTGCCGGGGATTTTCCTACGCCACGGATCTGTTTTCCGCCTTTACCATGACGTATCGTGGTTTCGTGGATGTCTGTTTCCTCGGCGTCGGGCAGGTCGATAAATACGGGAATCTGAACACCACCTGCATCGGCGACTACTATAAACCGACCATGCGCCTGCCGGGTTCGGGCGGTGCGTGCGATTTTCTGTCCTACGCCAAGCGCACGGTTCTGACCATGCTGGGCGGCAATTTTGTGGAAAAGCTCGATTATTTCACATCACCCGGATACCTGGATGGCGGGAACAGCCGGGACGAATCGGGATTGTTCCCGAAAGGGACGGGACCGACCATGCTTCTTTCCACCAAAGGTATTTTCCGTTTTGATTCCGTGACCAAAGAAATTTATCTGGCCCAGATTCATCCCCGGGTAACGCTGGAAGACGTGAAGAAAGACGTTCCCTGGGATTTGAAAATTTCTCCGGATTTGTCGGAAACGCCGCATCCCACGGACGAAGAAATAGATTTCATTCGCCGCTTCTCACCGGCTGCGTCAGCCGGGCGGGAACTGGCCATGGAATTGATGATTACGAATTTAATGAAGCAAAGCAAGGGGTGATTCACGGCAGGCTCGCTATACGAGAACAATTAAATAGAAAGGAAGGTAGCGGAAATGAGAAGAACTGGCAAAATGATTTTCATGATTTTGATGAGTGTTCTGCTTATCGGTACCCTGTCACTGGCCATGGCGGCGAAAGACGATAAAGCCTCAAAAGCGAAAGCTAAGGCAAAGGCTGCCAAGACACAGGTGATCCCTGCGGCGAAAGCTGCTTTTGATGCCAGCAAGATGGGCAACATGAGCGGCTGGGATCCCGCCAACTGGGTGAATCCCGAAGGCGATGTCGTTCGTCTGGCCATTATCTGGCCCCATTCAGGTCCCGGTGCATTCAACGGTCAAATGGCATGGCTGTGCGCTACCTTTGTAGCTTATGATATCAATCAACGCGGGGGTATTCTGGTCGACGGAAAAAAGAAAAAGATCGCTTTGATTAAAGCCGACAGTCAGTCCAACCCGGATATCGCCAAAAAAGTTTGCGAGAGAATGGTTCTTCAGGAAAAAGCAGATGTCCTCGTTGGCACATCGGGCAGCAATATCATGAAGATCATCAATTCGGTCGGAGGCAAGTACAAAGTAATATCTTTAAATATTGCATCGCTGGCCGATGACCTTCAGGATGCAACCAATTTCTCCCGTTACGCTTTCATGACATCCGATTCGGTGGACGCGGTGGGCCGCGGTGTGGCCTATTTTTACGGCCAGATTCGCAAGAAAGAGAAAAAGTTCTATATTCTCTGCCAGGATTATTCCTTCGGTCGCGGTCTGGCCGATGGTTTCAAAAAGGGTTTGAAAGAATACTATCCGGAAGCGCAAATCGTGGGCGAAGATTACCATAAGCTTTTCCTTACGGACTTTGCTCCCTACCTGACGAAAATCAAAGCAGCCGGTGCGGAAGTTATTTATACCGGGGACTGGACCCCGGATGCGGGTAACCTCTTGAAACAATCCCGTCAGATGGGCATTAATATCCCCTTTGCGAACATTTTCATGGATGAACCTCTCATGCTGTCGGAAGTCGGCGTGGAGGGGACCAAGGGCCTCATGAATATCAAACACTATGAGACAACAGGCGCGGCCTTCACCAGCCCCGGCATGAAGAAATACTACACGGCGTGGAACACCGAATGGAAAAAATTTACGGTGGCGCCCTTCAACAGCGTCACGTTTACCTGGCCGTGGGGCACGTTCGGTTTCTGGACGCAGCAACTTTACTGGTTCGTGAGCGTCATGGAGAGAGCCGGCAGTACCAACGCGGAAAAGATCATTCCGGTTTTCGAGGGGGATTCCTACCAGTTTGTCAGCGGCCGCGTGGTCAAGATGCGTGCCTGCGATCACAAGGCCATCCAGGGATTCCGGATGTGCGAATTTGTTCCGCCCGATCAGCAGAAGGTGTCCATGAATATGCCGCCGTATTACTGGTCGAAACAGAGTTCGATGTGCGGTCCGACCTGGGAAATTCCGGCGGAAAAAGTTCTGCCTTGGATGGATGATAAACTGGATCGCTGCAAGGGGAAGAACGGAGCCGAATAAAGACGAAACAACAGTTTGATGGTTTGTTAATCCCGAAACAAAGCCAACAATAAGAGGGG
The DNA here is from genome assembly GCA_963682015.1 of Smithellaceae bacterium. Lineage (GTDB taxonomy): Bacteria > Desulfobacterota > Syntrophia > Syntrophales > Smithellaceae > UBA8904. Next base: position 3,229,228 of record OY820932.1, read on the forward strand.
GACTCAATCTTCAGTCGGATGAGTTCCCCTCTTTTTTTCAGGGTTGCCTTTTTCTCCCGGGAAAAAAGAGAGGGCTCATGTCCATCAGCATGAGCCCTTCCGGGGAAGGAGCCCTAGGAGTGCGGGCCCCAAAAAAGTGTGAAAGCCGAAATCGGATTCACACATGAAAAGACCTGTTTGCCCGAATACGGTCTTATACTTTGATTTTGCCTTCTTTCATGGTCTGGGTCGGCTTGAAGATGTCCAGTTTGAATTTACCGTAAAGCTCTTCGAGTTTTGCATTCAAAACGGGATAGCCGATGCTTTGTGCCAGGGCGAAGGGTCCAAAAGGCGATCCGCCACCGTTGGCCATGGCCAGGTCGATTTCTTTCGGATCATCACAGATTCCTTCTTCAAGAATCTTCGTGGCTTCATTGGCCTGCAGAGCGATCATGTGGTTGAGATCGAATTCTTTGGTCGCCTTGGCCGGATCGATGCTGGGACGTCCTGCCGACCAGTCGTAGAAGCCTTTGCCGGTTTTCTTGCCCAGGTTGCCCGATTTCATCATATCCACCAGGACCTGAGGCGGCTTGTAATCGGGGGAAAGAACCCTGGACATGTATTCCAGGCCGTGAACGTTTACATCGATGCCGACATAATCCATGAGCTCAAACGGCGCCATGGGCATGAACGGTTTGAAGGCTGCGTCCAGTTCTTCCGGCGTCGGATGGCCGGCTTCCAGAATCTTGGACAAGAAAGCTCCGGCGGGGATGTTGACCCGGTTGTATATGAAGCCGGGAGAATCTTTTTTGACGATAACCGGTACTTTTTTGATCTTCTTGGCAATTTCGTAACCGATCTGAATGGCTTCGTCGCTGGTTTTTTCGCCTTTGATCACTTCCACCAGCTTCATCAAAATAGCCGGATTGAAGAAATGGTAACCGATGACTTTGTCCGGACGACCCGTGGCTTTGGCGATTTCGGAGATGCTCATGTTGGAGGTATTGGAAGCCAGGATGGCATGCTTGGGGGCATACTTGTCGATTTCGGCAAACACGCTCTGCTTGAGTTCCAGCTTTTCCGGGACGGCTTCGATGATAAAATCCGCATCCTTGACGGCTTCTTTGAGATCCACCATCGGAATAAGACGCGCCATTGCGTCGTCATAAGCTTCCGGGGTCATTTTGCCTTTGGCTTTGAATTTATCGAAGCTGCCCTTAATGCCGGCCATGCCCCGATCCACAAATTTCTGGTCGATGTCGCGAAGAACAACCGTGTAGCCCCCCATCAGACAGCACGCGGCAATTCCGTGTCCCATGTCGCCGGCGCCGATCATGGCTATTTTTTTTACATCTTCTGCTTTCATTGAAAACTCCTTTCTTGTAGTTGAATCACTTTTATTTGGGGCCGGAGAAACGGCATTTCATTGCCTTTCCTCCGGCCTGTTCATGAGAAAACAAGGGCAGTCCGCACGCTGGCGCTTTAAAGGTCAAGATCGCGCCTCCCTTTTTCCCGGATGCGGTTATATAACCAATATTGGTTCCCGGCTGAAAGGCCAGGTTATAAGTTCTGTGATAACCGCCGCCATACTCCGGAGGAATAAGGATTTTAGCCAGAGCCTTTCCCTGCGTGCTCATCACGATGACCCGGCCTGTTTCGGCCATGGCCTGGTAAATGTTGCCTTCCGCATCCACCGCATTCGAATCCGGCCAGCCCTGATGAGGGACAAAGCGATAGGCGCAGGATGGGATGATCTGACCGTCTACCTTTTCGCCATTTTCAAGATCAAACTTTTGCACGGTTCGGGTGGCCAGTGTTTCGGCCACCCAGAGAATTTTGCCATCCGGCGAAAGAGATACACCATTGGCGTTTCCCACGCGGTCGGACAATCGTTCGATCGTATCCGTCTGCGCCGTCAAACGGTAAATGCCCCCTGCCGGTTTTTTAGGATCTCCTTCATAACTGGTAAAATAAATATTTCCGTAACGGTCGAAAATCATGTCATCGGGTATCAACTGATGCCCCTGATAAACGGTTCGGATGGTCTGTAAAAGTTTTCCGCCGGGGGATACAACCACAATATCGCCGCCCTGAAATCCGCATAAAAACAGACGGCCGTCCTTATGGATTTTAACGGATGCAAAGCCGCTGTGCCGCGGATCGTTATAAATCGTGGAGATGGTCTTATCCGACATGCGGATTTTAAAAACTTTTCCTCCGCCTTCGACATCGACGAAATACAAATCCCCGTTGCGGTCGAAGGCCGGGCCTTCCAGCGCGGTTTGGGGGTTGTCGTTCACCTGAAGCCACAACGTTGCGCTGATGGTCGGGACATTGTTCATGTCCACATTGGTCGGTACCGGTGCGGAGGCGGTCAACAAAAAGCAGATCAACACCGCGAAGGCGCCGGCTGTGGCGGTCCTGAGAATGTTGTCTGCTTTCATGTGGTGTTCTCCTTCAATACGCGGTTTTGCCTAAATGCTTACAACTGCTCTTCGGGAAGATTGATCGCCGAAGTGTCTTCCAGTTTGATGATGCGTGCCCGGCCGAAAACCTGGGGCAGGAAGTTTCGGCAGTAGTAGCGTATGGTCTCGATCTTGCCGCTGTAGAAATTCCTGTCCGCTTCATCAAGCGAACCTTTGCCCAGTCTGCCCTTCGCGATGATGCCCTGCTCCAGGAGCAGATGGGCGATAGCTACTTCCGACATGCTGTCAAGGAATCGTGTCGAAGTGAAAGGTACCAGGTCGAGTTTTCCTTCCGCGAAATAACGGCCGTAGTTGGTGGCCAGTTCGATGATGGCTTGGAGTGCTTCCTTGAGGGTGGCGATTTCCGGGGCGAAGGTTGTGTCCATGGCATTTTTCTGGACAAAAGACATGATTTCGGCAATCCAGTCGCCGAAAACTTTTCCCTTGGACATGTTCAACTTGCGGCCCACCAGGTCGGCGGACTGAATGAAGGCTGTTCCGTCCCAGATGGAAAGGATCTTGCTGTCGCGCGTATACTGCTCCATTGGATATTCCTTGGTGAAGCCGTAGCCGCCCAGAATCTGGATGGCGTCGCGGCCCATTTCGAAAATCCGGTCGCCGCAGTAGCCTTTGACCAGCGGTGTGATCAGCTCGACGCGCTGATGCGCTTTTTTGCGTTCTTCTTCATTTGCGCCGTGAACGGCGATATCTTCCAGGAAGTAGGCCTGATAAACCAGCGCGCGCATGCCTTCGGTCAGGGCCTTGAGATTCATGAGCATACGGCGGATGTCGGCGTGATTGACGATGGGAACCCGCACGCCGTCGTTGCGGCCGAAGCGCGTGCCCTGAACACGTTCTTTGGCGTAAGCCAGCGCATTGGCGTACATATTGGCGCCAAAGGCCACGGCTTCCGCGCCGACGGCCATTCTCGCGCCGTTGACCATCTGGAACATATAGGCGAGTCCCATTCCCTCTTCGCCGATCAGGTGTCCGCGGCATTTGCCGTTTTCGCCGAAATTCAGGACGCTGGTGGCGGAAGCATTAAGCCCCATTTTATGTTCGATGCCGATGCAGGCCATGTCGTTTCGTTCGCCCAGCGTTCCGTCATCGTTCACCCAGATTTTCGGCACGGCAAAGAGGGAAATGCCTTTTGCTCCGGCGGGTGCTCCTTCAATACGTGCGATGACCAGATGAATGATATTTTCCGTCAGATTGTGTTCGCCGGAGGTGATGAAAATTTTCGTTCCCTGGATTTTATAGTATTCGCCGTCCCGAATTGCTTTGGCGGCGACCATGTGGGCGTCGGAACCCACGCTGGGTTCGGTCAGGCACATCGTGCCGCACCAGGTGCCGTCATACATCTTCGGGCAGAAAAGGTCTTTGATCTTTTGGGATCCGAAGTTTTCAATCATCATGCCGTTGCCCGGTCCCATGCCGGAGAAGTTGCAGAACCCGAAGTTGGCGCTCATGAAGAACTCGGAGGCTGCTTCAGCAATGATAAAAGGAAGACCCTGCCCGCCGTATTGTGCAGAGTTGCCCAGTGCGAACCAACCGCCCTCCCGGAAGACATCCCAGAGATGATGAAATGATTTCGGAACGGTAACGACGCCTTTGTCGAAATGGCAGCCTTCACGGTCGCCGTCCTGAAAGGTAGGCGCCAGTTCCGTTGCTGCGATTTTCTGCGCCTGTTTGAGGATCATGTCGAAATCCTCCATGGTGAATCCTTTAAAAGCTTCAAAGCTTAAAAGTTTTTCCACTTTCAACTGTTCGTTCAGGACAAACCGGACATCCCGGTCGTCACGCTTGTAAAAATTCTGTCCCATTCACTCCTCCTGAATTTATCTTATTGCCAGGTTGTTCTTTGGCTTGTTGGATTTCCAAAGATGATCAGGACATCAATTCGCATATTCCATGCCAACTCCCGGTCACACCGGTGATCATCATATGTGTTTGAATATATGTAATTATTTTATTTTGTGGCGATTTGGAACCGGACGATTTTTGCGGCGCTGTCCGATTTATAAGTCTTTTGTGTCCTTAAAAGGGACAAAAGACGACAACGTGTTTTGTTCTGGGACGCAGAGCCGGCAGCGTCAGGTTGAGAGGTTGCAGGTGATCAGGTAAGCGGGTACTGTTTTGAAAATTTAATCAAGATATCCGGCTAGAGTGGACGGTTCGGGTACATCCCCGATGGTCTTGCCGTAATATGAAAATTTTACGACCCTGTCCGGTTTAATGACGAATGCCGCGGGCAGTTGTGTTTCCCTGCCCTCGAATTTTTTGTGAAAATATCCCCGGCGCATCGCCCGTGCCGCAGCCATCAAACCCGCCGGGTGCAGATATTTCAACAGCCCTCCCGGCTCGACGGCATAAAGCTGAAAAATTTTCCCTTCCGGATCGCAAACGATATCGAAAGGCCAGTCTCCTTCATTCAACAAAGGCAACAGTGTTGCGGTTGAACTCTGGAGGAAAACAAAAACCCTGGCCCCTTTCTGCCTGAACAATTCGATCTCGTGTTTGAAATTTGCCATTTCCATCTGGCATACGGGGCAGCCGTGATACCTTAGAAAAACAAGGATTGCATACCGGTGCTGCGCGGTATGATAAAAATCCTGCGAGGATTTCCAGGGTGTGTCAAATCGGAAATTCGGCGCATTGTCGCCGGCTGTTATTTTTGCGAACAAAATACGGTTCCCCCTTATCACAGCGGATTTTCTCCTGAAACTATTAATGCATTGTTCTGTATTGTTCAAATACATTTTCTTACTTCCTCCTTCTCTATGAACGAAGGCTGTCCGGGGACAACTCACAGTGTTGTGATAGTTCAGAAGATGAGACACGCTGCGTCCTAAAACAGGACACGACCTGAAAAAACGCAACCTGTGTCCCATGCGGATTGTTTTTTAAATATTCAGTTTAATTAACATGTTGCAGATGGTTTCTGCAACACGGTTAATGGCATGAAACATGCTCTACCAATTCCAAAACTCTTGGAGGTGATGTTGTATGTTGAAAATCAAATTTTCGGTTCTGGTTGCGGTAATACTGGCGGCTGCCGCATTTACCTGCCCCCTGTACGCAGCGGAGTATAAAAATGCGGAATTGGGATTCTCGGTTTCTTATCCGGACGTATTGGAAAAGCAGGCTCCGATCAAAGGGGCGATTTTCTATGCCATCGCCGCGACGAAGATGCCCTGGTTCACCGTAAGTCTTGTTGACGGCGCCGCATTCGAAGATACTTTTAAAGCGGCTTTTGCCGGTAATGCCGATTTCACCAAAATCGACATCAAGGCCGCCAAAGATGTTGCAACGGGCAGCGGCGTTAAAGCCAAGGTTTCCATTTTCAAGTATATGTTTCAGGATACGTATGAGTGCGAAGGCGTAACCCTTGGCGTTCAGAAGAACGGTAAGTGGATCATCGTCTCCCTGGCGACGGTTCCGATGTATGATACTTCCTATAATCCGGACGACTACGAGAAATTGCTGAAGACATTTAAATTCAACTGATCATCCAACCCTTCCTGTTTGAGCGGTCAACATTCGCGGAAAACCGCAGGGGCGCGGCATTTCAAGAAATGCCACGCCTTTTTTTATTTGCCCGCTGGAAATGGTTTTTTTCAAGGGATGGAGCAGTCATGCGGATTGCTCTGAAACATTTCGGTTCCATCGGAGACGATTGAACCGGCATCCAAGAAAACGTGGAGGTAAAAGAGATACCGGGCGAACAGGGTTATGTAAAACCTTGTTGAATTGTTAAAGTGCTAATGTGTCTGATGCCAGTTGTACTTCAGATAGTCTAAAGGGTGATGGTATTTATCGTCCAGATCTTTCAGTGTATGGCACTCGAGGCAATATGTTCCGTAATAAAAGAAAGGTTTGCCTCTTTCCGGCTGCCGTCGCACCGGTTCCGCTTTCATGACTTCGAAATGAAGATGGTCAAATTGCCAGCCGTATTGATTCAATTCGGCCCGGGTCATAAACCGGGCAATCGGGAGGGAGGGGTCAACTTCGTCGTTGTGCCTGACTTTAATTCCGGCAATATGCTCGTAAACCGTCCAGACCGGCATGGAATTTTCCGAAGAATGTCGGATGATAATCTGCGCAAAAGGGCCGTCATTTCTTAAACTGATGACTTTACCTCTTGCCGCGGGAAATACCGGTTCATCGATATAATTGGCGTTTGGCCTTTTGAGGTCGATGCCGGTGTGAAGATGAGCCGGAATGCCCGGGCGAGCCCGTCTTTCCGTTCCAAAGGTACCGATCGGAGTCAGTTTCACATCGTGCAGGGATTGACGATTCTCCGTACGGATCGGAAGATACCACGTCGTTATATTTATACCGGATGCCGGGACGGTTTCCTGACCGGAAAGCAGACCGGCCGGGACAAGCAGAAAAAGCGACAGCGCCGCAAATATCAATTGAGCTGAACGGGTCTTTTTCAACTTTCTATAAGAATGCTTCATCTCCAGCTCCAGCGCTGTTCTTCCTTTCTGATCTTTTTCAATCTCTTTATAAATCGGCCGGAGTGCGGAGAAGACCTGATTGCCCGAACAGGTTTTCAATCTTAAAGGGAAACTGACGAAACGCAATTTCGTCCTTTTTGCTTTGATTGAGCAAGTGCCTTTTCGGTTAACTGAATCAATTTATCCAGGGTGGCATCTTCAGGGAAAGAATCGGACACTCCAAAGCTTGCAGTAATATGGATGGCCTCTTTGTCCACAACAAACGCACGGTCTTCAACCAACTTCCGGAATCTTTCGGCAAAGGCCATGGCCTGTTCGAGGTTGGTGCTGGGTAAAAAAACCAGGAACTCATCGCTTCCGATTCTTCCAAAGATGTCAAATGCTCTCAGATGATTTTGAATCAGGTTGGCAAATTCCATCAGGAGAGTGTCGCCGGCGCAGTCACCGTATTGATCATTTACCTTTTTGAAACCGTCAATATCGATCATGACCGTCGACAAATCGATCGCCGCCCTTCTCCTTCTGGCGAATTCCTGTGAGGCAAGGAATTCCAGGCCTCTTCTGTTCAGTACGCCGGTTACCGGATCGTTTACGGCCAGTTCTTTCTGACCGTAGGAAAGTCTCTGGGCGACCATCCAGAAAAACCCGAAAGATGAACCGATCATCAAAAAGATACAGGCGATAATAGAAAAGATGTGAACCGCCTCCGCCGGTATACCTGAATGAATCGGGCTTTCACCGGGTGTCCACAGCAGGCGGAACAGATGAAACAACCCGTAAACGGCAAACACCAGCGCTGTTGCCCGTGCCGGTAATCGCCAGGAAATATGAACATTACGGCTGAGTTCCCAGGTGCAGATGGCGCTTATGATCAGTTGAATGGCTGAATAAATGATCATGCGGGTGCTTTCTGATGGCCGGCCGTATGTGAAATACACAAGCAAAATCATTCCCGCTGCGATTGCCGCGAAGGTGACCGGATGGAACCGGTCCGAGCGATCAAGGAAACGGCGTGCACCCTCGTAAAAGAGGGCAATCGCGGCAATTTTCAAAGTGTCTGCCAGAACAATCGTCAGAAAATCGGGCAAAACATTCCGGTAACCCGACAGGAAAAACCCCGTGGCAAAAAAGGCGGCCGCGATGGTCAGGAAAGTGAACCCCTTAAACTGTTTTTGTGTAATGCCGAAAGCAAATAATCCAAGAGCATAGAAAGCCGCAATGGCGGTTACGACGAAACTCAAGATTTGCATATCAAGGCGGATCGATTGCATCGCTGTTTACCTCCATGGTTGGTATTGATCTGGTCATAAATGACCGGTGACTGCCTGTGAAACTGCTGCCAGGAAAACCGCGTCTGACAATGTCCTACTGTCCAAGGACTTCCCGTACTTTGGATGCCAGATCTCTCAGATGAAACGGTTTGGCGATGAACTGTATGCCCTCGTCCAGAATTCCTTGGCTGGCAATTACTTCTGACGTATATCCGGACATATACAAACACCTGAGGCCCGGTCTGATGGCACCAATCCGATCCGACATGTCCCGTCCGTTCATATCCGGCATGACCACATCGGTAAGGAGCAGGTCGATGTTCCCGCGGTATTCCCTGACCAGCCGGATGGCCTGATCCGCTTTACTGGCCGCCAGAACTTTGTAGCCCAGACCTTCCAGCATTTCCGTACTGAGGCTTAAAACCGACTCTTCGTCCTCCACGATCAGGATGGTTTCAGTGCCCCCCTGTATTTTTCTGAAGGGTTTGTCGTCCGTGATTTCCATGCTTTCATCCAGGTGACGGGGCAGATAAATCCTGAATGTTGTGCCCTGGCCGGGAGTGCTGTGCACATCAATAAATCCGCCATTCTGTTTGACAACGCCGTATACGGTGGCCAGGCCGAGGCCGGTTCCCTGACCCTCTTTCTTGGTGGTGAAGAACGGCTCAAAGATATTCGCCAGTATTTCTTTTTCCATTCCATGGCCGGTGTCGCTGACCGCCAGCATGACATATTCACCGGGAATGCACTCCAGCCGGCCGGCGCAGAAGGCTTCATCGCACGGCATGTTGGAGGTTTCGATCACGATCTGTCCCGCTTTATCAATGGCGTCGCGGCCATTCACCGCCAGGTTGGCCAAAAGCTGGTCGATCTGGGACGGGTCAATTCGCACTTTCCACAGGTTGTGACCCGGGTGCCAGGCCAGGTCAATATTTTCGCCGATCAGCCTCTGAAGCATTTTGAGCATGCCGGTTACCGTGTCGTTGAGATCCAGCACCTTGGGACTGATGGTCTGTTTACGGGCAAACGCCAGCAGCTGTCGGGTCAGATCCGCGGAACGCATTCCCGCGTTCATAATCTGCTGCAGGGTTTGATAAAGGGGTTCCGAGTGCTTGACTCTGTTCATGGCCATTTCCGTATTGCCGATGATTACGCTTAACATATTGTTGAAATCGTGGGCGACGCCTCCCGCCAGGCGTCCGACGGATTCTATCTTCTGCGCCTGGGTCAGCTGTGTTTCCAGCTGCTTCATTTCAGTTAAATCGATCAAAGAGACGACGCTTTCCCTGGTTTTGGGAATGACGGCAACGCTCATGAAGAGATCTTTGATTTCACCTTTTTTTGTTATGGCGCGCAATTCATAGGAAGGCGGTACAGATTCCGGGTCGATCGCACGCATTCTCTGATTGTTTTTAACTCTTTCCAGATCTTCCGGCAAAACAAACTCCGTCCAGCTGATCTTCCCTTGCATTTCCTGCTGAGAATAACCCACCAGGTCGGAAAATTTCTGGTTCGCCATGCGGATGGTCGTGTCTTCAGCGACGATGATATTGGCTGTCGCCGTACCTTCAAAGATGGTTCTGTAGCGCTCTTCGCTTGTCCGTAGAGCATCCACCGCCTGTTTGCGCTCGGTGATTTCATGCGCAACAACATCGGAAGCGACAATATGACCTTCGGCATTGTAAATATTTTTATTGTGCAGATGAATCCATCGATGCGTGCCTGTTTTATCGATAATTTCATATTCCACGGTTTGCGGCACTGTTTCTCCCCGGCCCATTTTTTCCAGGCGCTCCAAAAACACGACTCTGCTTGCTTCCGTCAGGAATTCGATGGGGCTGCGGGAGGCAAGTTCTTCGCGGCTGTAGCCTGTATGCTCACAGAATACATCATTGGCCTTCAAAATTTTCCCGCTCTTGAAGTCAATCCGGTAGATGGCAACCGGAGAATTTTCAAAGAGCTGCCGGTAATTGGACTCGCTTTCTTTCAATGCTTCTTCCACCCGCTTGCGTTCAGAGATGTCGCGCACAATGGTGAGCTGCCGCTGATCATCCATCGGTGTGACGCGCACTTCAAAATGCTTCTGTCCGCTTTGCACATCCAGGGAATACTCCAGAACCTGCGTTTGTTTTGTTTCCTGCGCTTTTTCAAAGCAATGAAGAATTCGCTGGGCCAGGGCGACGGGAAGAATTTCGGAAACGGATTTGCCAAGAAACTGCTCCGGTTCAACCGCCAGCAGGTTTTTGTCCGTGGCATGATAGTCGAGATAGATTCCCGCCCGGTCGAAGATAAACATGATATCCGGTATGGCTTCGAGGAAGGAGCGGTTTCTGATTTCACTCTCCCGCAGAGCCTTCTCCGTTTCCAATCGATCAGAAAACTGCTTGTTGGCGATGTCCAGGGCGTTGTCCCGGTCGCTGAGCGCAATATTCAGCGTGCCGGCCGTCAGAATCAGGGCGAAGACAAATTGAATCCAGTCGGTAAGAGGAGAGTGGAGAAAGTATGGGGAAGGCAGCCAGCCGTACATGGCCATCAGGGCCAGTCCCAGACCCGCCGCACAGCTTGCCGAGGCAACCCAGATAGTCGCCCTTTCTCCCAGAAGCAGACCGGCCCAGACCGTCGTGGAAACGAGAAAGACGATATTGATATTATCCAGGCCGCCGCCCAAAAAAAGGAAAACAACAAGGCTGAACCATATGCCGATAATGGCGCAGAGGGCTGCCGGACGAGCATGCCCGTTGCGCATCAACAGCTTGGCCAGAATCATCGTCGTCGCCAGCGCCAGGATAAAGAGGAAACTGCCCAGTTTTCTCTGGTACAGTAAGAGGGTTGCAATCAGTCCGAAGCCCGTCACAATGGCGATAATCAGGATCACGCGATTCAGCACGTTGTCCATGCTCACGACAATTTTCGGTATTGCATCGGAATTCTTTGTGACCGTATCCTGACTTTTCCGGGATGGATCTGTCACCTGTGCTTCTCCTTCAGCCGCCAGCAGTTCTGACCGGATAGAAAATCTGCACCGGATTGGTTGCGGGGTGTTAACGCGCCGTTAATATAACTGAATATCCGCCGGGATGTCCACTGGAATGTTGGTGATCCGGCGTATTTTGCCGTTTGAAGTTACTGACCTTACATTCCTTTGCCACAGAGAATCGTGTGAAAAAATCATGATTCATGGCCATCTCCGGAGCCGTTTTCGAAAGTACCGGACCGCCGATATTGGCTTGTGCTTCTTTTTCCGCGGAAGGTTCCGGTTCTGGCGGTTTTCGGGCTTGTGCATATTTCCACCGGTGTGCCTTCTTTATTTGTTACTTATTTTTGCCCAAAAGGAAGTAGCGATATTTCGTCTGGCATGAGAGGTCTTCAAATTTCTCACTGGCGCGACAAGCCGGTACGCCCCGAAATGACGGTGATAATATTTCTGATATCCGTGGTGTGATAAAAAATAAAGAAGCCCGGTGGGTTTCCCCGCCGGGCTTCTTTTGAACCTTTGACCTTGAACCTGAGTTCTAGAAAGTCAACGTCAGCTTGTTGATGAACAGGTAGTTGTCGCGCACCTGATGCAAATCGCTCTCGCCTCTGTAATACTTGCCGGTGAACAGGTAACCGCCGCCCAGCATGTAAGAAAGGTTGTTGGTGATTTTATACGTTGCGGTCAGGTCCACTTCATAGCCGTAATCATTGTACTTCCATGCGGCGGTGGGTTTCTTGTCCGCATTGGCGTATGAAAAGGTCGCCATAATGTCCAGGTTGTCGATCGGTTTTACACCGGCGATCAACTGGAAGAACCAGGCGTTCTGCATGGGAGCGTCAACATAACCATAGGTATATTTGGGGTTGAGAACATAGGAGCCTGCGTTGTAACCGGTAATCATTCCGGCCCAGTCGTTGCGCTCCGAGTTGAACATGACCAGACAGGGTTTGAATTCCCTGCCGCCGTTGAGATAGCCGCCTTCCGCCTTGTCCGTGGTTCCGGGATCATCCCCCGACACATAGGCCGCGATACCTCCGACATAAACGAAACCGAAATCGGCAATCGCTTTAGCATATGCCTGCAGGTTGGTCAGCTTCATATCATAATAATAGGGATGCTGACCCTCATACTTGATCCAGTCGCCTACAGCGTAATCCACTTCCGCTTCAAATTTAACCGGACCGATCTTACCTCTGATGTATGGCTCAAAGATATGGGCTACGTTGAGATAGCCGTAGTCGCTCCAGACCCAGCCGGTGGGGCCCAGCACCCATCCCGTATAGCCGCTTTTGCCCGAAGCATAACGCGCATAATCATACATAAAGGCGATTTCCACGTTTTTAATACCGTAATAATGAACACCTATCTGGTATTCGTCATTGTCACGATCCGCCGTAAAAGGGGATGTGGAATTCTTAGCGGTGTAACTGTTATCGTTTATTTTAACTATCTGACCCCAGACATAGAGGTAGGCAGGCGCAAAATATTTGCCCCAGAAGAGCAGGCCCGCCGGTTTCCCGTTATTGGCAAAGTCCGGTCCCCATAACGCCTTTTCCTTATAACCGACTTTGAATTCACCGATGGGCGATACATAATGGACATAAGCTTCATCAAACGCGATGTTTTCGTTTTCAGCAAAGGTGCCCGCTGAATCCGGCGCCTCCGGCGCTGCCACCCAGGTTTTGGTTGTGGAATTATAAACCATCGATGCCGACCGCGGAGCGCCCCAGGCTCTTTCCATGGCGTCAAAACGGGTGATCAGTTTCAGGCCCGGATGAACGATGAACTCCGTCTGAACGCGCAGCCGCTGATAGTAAAAAGCGGTGCTGACTCCGTCGCAGCCGGAATCTTTCATGACGGTTGTCTTATCCTGGTACATTCCGGCTGCATAAAACGATCCACTGAACTTTACATCAACCGCCGCGGCCGGCACGCTAAAGGCGATGATCAGTCCCAATGCAATCAAAACCAATCCAAATCTCTTCATTCTTCCCTCCAGTAAGGCTAAGTTCACTTCTCCGGCCTCCACATTCCAAAGACCGCTTCATGCGCTAATCTCCCGATAATAGTGAATATTTCACTTTCTCATGACTGCTTCCGCAGCGGGGATCAAGCACTACCTGATACCAGTCATCACTTTCGGACAATAAGTGCTGACTGACTTAACGGAAGGGCATAGCATGTTCCATGCCGAGCAGCCGTTTCACGAATCTGTGTTTTATGTTGTTGATTATACTTTGTTATTTTTATAGATGGCGGTTTGTAAACAGTTAGGAATCATGAAGTGTCCTATTTTGAGACCAATGATGTATCTTTTACAATGTTCCTGGTTGAATTTGTGTCCTATAATAGGACACAAATTCAACCCATCTTTTCCAAATCATCCATGAAATCACATTCCTTGTTCTTGATATTTTTTTCAGTGGTAATCGGGTTATTCAGCATAAGACAGGCTTCATTTTCTGTCTCGTAGCGCGGCCAGCGGATGGCGCCGCTGCCGTTCGGATCACCATTTCTTGCAAAACGCACCCAGTAATCCATGACCCGGTCCGATAGCATTTTATCTTCGTTTTCCATACCCGGCAGAGCCATGAAGTGAAAGACATAAGGGAGTTCTGCGGCGTGATAACATCCGAAGCGTTCTTTCCAGTCCGGAATGCCGGGAATCATGTAAAGGAAGAATTTAGGAGACATGGCAAAAAGGTAGCGGTATGTATTCGGCTGAACGAGAGACATGCTGCGAGACGAATGCCTTGCGCCGCAAAGGAATCCGCTTTCCCAGAGCTGACTGACGGCCTGCGCCGCTGTCTGCATATCCCGGGCGTCAAAATAATCAAGCACTTTATTTGCTGCCGGACCCAGGACACGTTTCATATAATTTTTATATCCGTCCAGATCCGGGTTGTTTAAGAAGGCCAGAAATTGAAACAGGGTTCCTTCGTCCAGCGTGGTGCCGCAAAGGAAGGGAACGTTATGCTGCAGACCTTTTCGGAAAATTTCTCCCGGTGCGTCCGTTATCACCCGGCCGTCGATGATCTGGTGATTGATCATCCAGCTTCCGGAAATGCCCGCGCCGGTGATGTCGTTTTCAATGGTTTTGAACCATTCGTTCACCAGCTTCCCGGCGGGCAGTGCCCGCATTTTTTCCACCACGCCTTTGTCACCGGTCAGTCCCAGTGCTTTGGCATACTTCCTTCCCAGTGATTCGGCGCTCGCCAGATGACCGTTTGGCTCAGCCAGCTTTCTCAGGAGCCGGGGAGTATTTCCGCCGCTCTGGACGATAGCCCGGTGGAAAAGACCCGCGGCCAGGGGGGAGCTCATCAGGGCAATAATGCTTGCTCCTCCGGCGGATTCACCAAACAGGGTCACAAGTTCCGGATTGCCGCCGAATGCCCGGATGTTGGCCCTGACCCAGTGCAGAGCCTGGATTTGATCCAGCAGGCCATAGTTGCCGGAACAATAATTTAAAGATTCTTTCGAAAGTTCGGGATGGGCAAAAAAACCCAGGATGTTCATTCGGTAATTGATGGTAACAACGATTACTCCCCTGCGAGCCAGAGGTGCGCCGTCAAAAATCGGCATCGATCCGGCTCCCGTGCTGAATCCTCCCCCGTGGATCCAGACCATGACGGGGTTTCCGGCGGGTGTCGTTGTTTCCGGCGCCCAGATATTCAGATAAAGGCAATCCTCGCTCATGGGACCGGGAGCGGGGCCAAGTGCTTCATTTTGAATGCAGACGGGACCGAATTGAAAGGCTTCTAACGGTTTCTGACGGGAGAGGGGCGGTTCAGGCGGTCTCCAGCGGAGGTTTTCCACGGGAGGAGTGGCATAGGGTATGCCCCTGAAGACGGCAATCCCCTGAATAATTTTCCCGATAACCGGACCTTCCTGCGTTTCAACAATCTTGTGCAGTATCTCTTTTTCCATTTTCCACTTTATTCAATCAAGGTTCTTGCACCGGTTGGTCACTTCACAGACCGACGGCTGCAATCCGTAAACATCCAGCATATAACATGCCATCGGGATGCCGGTACGTTTTTTCGTTTCAGCAAACCATGTGAATATATCGCAATGCGTGTGGCACCGACTTTGCAAGTAACGCAACTTTAGTTTTTTGCCAGGATCATCAAAGCATCAGAGCGAATTTTGTCAGGAGGAATAATGAAAAAGCAAGCTTTATTGAAGTCCTTTGTTCTGATCTGTTTCAGTTTGATTCTTTGTCAGTATGGATGCAGTCAAATATCGACGACAACCTTAGCACGTCAAAGTACCTATTTTACCTATTCCGGTTATTCGGAAAAACAATACAAAAGTTCGACCAAATTGTCGCGATTTCTTGAGATGCAGGACGGCGTCAAACTGGCCGTAGACGTCTATCTGCCGGCTGACGGTCCTAAAAACGGCCCGTTTCCGACGGTCTTTATATTTACTCCGTATGGCCGGGCTTTGATCAATCCGAAACTGGGCAAGATTGTGTCCGGTCATTTCGAAACACCGAAGTTTCTGGCCTACGGGTACGCCGTTGTCATTGCGGATTTTCGCGGAACCGGCGCATCATTTGGAACGTTTTTATTCTCGGATTTGCATATCGGCAAAGACGCCAGGGAAATTATCGACTGGATTGCCGGTCAGTCATGGAGTGACGGCAGAGTGGGGATGATCGGTCAATCCTTTGTCGGGTACAGCCAGCTTGTGGCGGCTGCGCAAAAACCAAAAGCGTTGAAAGCTATCATTCCGGAAGTGATCAATTTTGAGGTGTATTCGGAAACGATTCGCCCCGGGGGCATTTTCCTGCAAGACTGGGTTCTTGGTTACGATAAATATCTGGGCACACGAAATTTAAACGGATTCGATGGAATGGTCCTGCCCGCAGCTCCGGTGATCGATGAGGACGGAGACGGTGAACTGGCCGATGAAATCCCGTTGATGACCAAGGGAGATCCGACCACTTTCCTGGATGACGGTCCTCCGACATATGCTGATGGAATTGTTCGCAAAGACAATTATTATTATCGTGCTACGCTGGATCATACAAAGAATATGGCCTATAAGCTCTATGCCGAATACTTTCCTTATTGGGACACCGTGGATCCGGCGTTTCCGGATCAGACAGCCAGGAAGGGCAGCTCCGGTGCTCAGCTTAGAAACATTGCCGATGCCGGTATTCCCGTGTTACATCTGGGCGGCTGGTTTGACGGTTACACCACGGGGACATTCAAGCTTCATGCAACACTTGCCCCGCATTCGACGTCAAGAGTCATTATGGCGCCCCGGTTTCATATCGGAATGCCCAGCGCCTACAGAGAGTATTTTTCCTATCAGGAAAATCTCTATAACCAGTTGTTTGTCGAAAAGCTCCGTTTCCTGGACCGGTATCTCAAAAATATCCCGAACGGCATCGATCAACAGGATCCTGTTTATATTTATGTCATGAACAAAGGCTGGAGAGCCGAAAAGGAATGGCCGCTGGCGCGTCAGAAGATGACGGATTATTTCATGAGTGCCGAACACCGTCTGTCCACAACGCCTGCCGCCGAAGGATCTGATGATTACCGGGTCGATTTCACTCACAGATCGGCTTTCGGCAGCAACGATTCCTCACGATTGCTTCTGGTTACTACGCCCGACAGGCTGATGATCCGAACGGCTCAGGACCTGAAAACGCTCAACTATGATACCCCCGCGCTGGAGACGGATATGGAAGTGACCGGCCATCCGATCATCCATCTCTGGGTGTCGTCCAATCAGAAAGACGGCGACTTTCATGTCTATCTGACGGATGTCGATCAAAACGGACAGTCCATATATGTGACCGAAGGGAGGTTGCGGGCGGGTTGGAAAAACCTGCAAAACGCCGACGATCAGGTCAGCGGCGGTTTCAAGGTTCTGCCGGTATTGCCGTGGCATGGATACGCAAAAAGCCAGTATGTCGTGAATCCGCTGGCCAATAATCAGGTGATCAAACTGGAATTTGATCTGATGCCGACCTCGTGGGTTTTTAAGAAGGGACATAAAATTCGTGTAGCCATCGCCGGCGCGGACATCGGGAACTTTGAGCTGAATCCCGTGCTGGCGCCGCACAACAAAGCAAGCGAAGCGCCGAAGACCACCATTACCGTTCATCGAACGGGGGTTTACCCGTCGAAAATCGTTCTTCCGGTAATTCAATAATACCCGAGGAGATTCACAATCAGCCCGTGAAAAAGCCCGGCGGAAAAATTCCGCCGGGCTCTATCTTAACTAACAGCCAACAATCTGACAGCCTGCCGATTGTCACGGATATGCAGCCGGTTGAAAGGATCAGGGTTCGTAAAGATGATGTTCCTTGAGCTTCCGGTACAGGGAGCTGCGGGCGATTTTCATTTTTTGCGCCATTTCTTTCTTGGAGAGATTCATGCCGAGCATCTTTTTCAGAATCTGATATTCGATATCCTTGGGCGCTTCCAGATTATAATGCATGTCCAGGGATTTCTGATTTTGCAGAATTTCCGGGGGGATCAGATCCATCGTTAATTCATCCGTTGTGACATAATGCATCATCCGCTCGATGACGTTCTGCAACTCGCGGATGTTGCCCGGCCAGGAATAGTTCATAAACTTGTCGATGAGTTTCGGGTCGATTTTTTTGATGACCTTTCCCATTGTTCCCGCCGTCTTCCTGACGAATAAATCGACCAGCATCGGAATATCGTCGATTCGTTCACTGAGCGGAACCATCTGGATGGTGAAAACATTAAGCCTGTAAAACAGGTCTTCACGGAAGGTTCCCTTTTCGATTTCCTTTCTCAGATCCTTGTTGGTGGCGGCAATGATACGGACATCAACCGGACGAACCTTTTCGCCGCCGATGCGCATGATCGACTTGTCTTCAATGACGCGCAGCAGAACCGCCTGCAGTTCGAGCGGCGTTTCCGCGATTTCGTCCAGAAAGATGGTGCCGCCGTCGGCCAGTTCAAACTTTCCCTGGCTGCCGCCCCGGCGTGAACCGGTAAAGGCGCCTTCCATGTGTCCAAAAAGTTCGCTGGTAATCAGATCCCTGGGGATGGCGGCGCAGTTGATGGCCACGTAAGGACCGGTCTTCCGCGGGCTGGCGTTGTGGATGGCCTGGGAGATGATGTCTTTGCCCGTGCCGCTTTTTCCCAGAAGCAGAATATTGGAATTGCTTTGCGAAACCATCTTGGCCTGATTGATGGTTTCCAGGAAGCGGGGATTCTGTCCGCAGATATCCTCAAAGTTTAAACTCGCCCTGGCGCCGATCATCTTGGTGACGAGCGACTTGGCCCGCTTGATTTCGTTGAGGATAAGAATTTTTCCGATCATCTCTCCGCTGTGGCTGAGAATCGGATTGCATGTGAGGGTGTATTCGTTGGCCTGGTTGTTGGTCGTGATTCGCACTTCCACATCGGTGAGCGCTTCGCTGCGGTTGAGAAGGTTCAAAAAACGCTCGTTCTGGACACCGAAGACGCTCCGGATATGTTTTCCCTCAATGCGCCGGAATTGCAGAGAGAACATTTTCTGGGCGCTTTCATTGACCAGCGTGATGAACCCCTGATTGTCGATGGTGATCAGAGCTTCCGGGATAGAAGAAATGACGGTTTTCTGGAAGCTGGAAGCCAGATGGCTTTCCGCCAGCGCCCTCTGTACCCGCAGATCGTTTTCGACGGCCTTGGCGGTGGATACCGTCATGCCCAGATAGGAATTGCGGGTTTTGTTATAGCGGGTCACAAGCGAGATTCCGCCGATAAACTTTCCGGTCGGATCGAAAATCGGCGCGCCGCATGTGGAATAGGAATGATAATATTTGCAGTAGTGCTGGGTTGCATGGATCATGATGGGTCGCTGCGTTTCCACAACGGTTCCCGCGCCGTTAGTGCCCGCTTCCCGTTCGGTCCACGAAGCGCCTTCACAGATATATTTTTCGTGGATAAACTTAAGAACTTCTTCGTCCCCGGTAATGACCAGAACGATTGCTTCACGATCAAAAAGAGTGACGGTGAAGTTTTCGTCGACAAAACGATTCAGGTTTTCCATGAAAGGGATGCTGCTCGAAATCAGGGTCTCGTTTTCCTTCAGGCGCTCTTGAAGTTCTCTGGGAGGGAGGACCTTTTGAACAACCCTCACCGAGGGATTCAATCCGTACTGAATACTTCTCAGCCAGGAATCCTTGATTTCCGGTGTTACAATGGAGGCGTCTATGTTTTCGGGGTTCGTGGTAATTTTATTCCACTCAACCAGTGTCTGCCGGGCTCTTTCTTCGAAATCCCACAAAAGGGGTTTTTCTTGGGAGATTTTCTGGGTGAAACCGACGTGATAAATGCTGTTGGGTTCTTTCATTATACCGATTCCCTGCCTGTTTGAAATCATGTCCGATGTTGGGACGTTTTATGGTTTCATGTTCCCTTATCGGACACCTGGCGTCTTATAATCGTACAGGAATTAGAGCACAGGCAAACTTCAAAAACAAGCAATTAATTAATTTCTTATTTATTTCAATATATTACAAAAATAAATATCAGGATACCCGACTGGCATGGATGATGCTCAGGAAGCATCCGAGAAACTGTTCGAGTCCTGAAAATGGATAAAGATCGACGTGAAAATGCGATCCAAAATATAAAACTAGGAGGAAACATGAGTAAGAGAGATGTAGTGTTTATTGACGGCGTGCGCACCGCTTTCGGTACGTTTGGAAAGACCCTGCGAAATTTCACGATGGAGCAGTTGGGCGGTATTGCCATGAAAGGTCTTGTTGAAAAAACAAAGATTCTGGAAAAGGGCGGCGCAGTCGACGCCGTTTATTTGGGATCAGCCATTGGAGCTACCTCCGCGATGAACCCGGCCCGCTGGATTTCGCTGGCTGGAGGTCTTCCTCTGAGCACGTCGGCGTCATACGTTGAAATGCAGTGCGGTTCGGCAATCGATTCCATCAACCATGCGGCATTCAGGATTCTGGCCGGCCATGCCGACATCATGATCGCTGGCGGATCGGAATCTTACAGCCAGTGCTGCGCAAAATTCCCCATGTCCACCGAACCCTTTAAGATGATTCCTCCGCTGCCGATTGCCCCGTCTCTTTCCCCGACGCTGGATCCGGCGACATCCAACATGGGATTGACGGCGGAAGCATTGCAGAAAATGTACAATATTTCCCGCCAGATGCAGGATGAATTCGGTCTGCGCAGCCAGGTGCTGGCCAAGAAGGGTATCGATGCCGGTTACTTTGTCGATGAAATTGTTTCCGTGATGGTTCCCCAGGGCAAAAAAAATCCGCCGCTGGAGTTCAAGGTGGACGAACATCCCCGCATGACGTCCATGGAAGCCCTGACCAAACTGCCGCCTGCGTTCATTAAAGAAGGAACCGTCACGGCGGGCAACTCTTCCGGCCGTAACGACGGCGCTGCCTTTGTCCTGATGATGACCCTGGAGAAGGCGGAGCAGCTGGGCTACAAACCGATGGCCAAGTGGCTGGCCGGCGGTGACTACGGCGTTGATCCCAAAATCATGGGCATCGGGCCGGCTTACGCAGTGCCGATCGCACTCAAGCGTGCCGGCAGAAAGATTTCGGAAATGGACGTTCTGGAATGCAACGAAGCGTTTGCCGTGCAGAATCTGGCCGTGGCCGCGGAACTCGAAAAGCAGACCGGTGAAAAAGTGGATTGCTTCAGCGATAAATGGAATCCCAACGGCGGTGCTATTGCTTTCGGTCATCCCAACGGAGCATCGGGCGCCCGTCTGTGCATCTTCACCATGAAGGAACTCATCCGCAGAGGCGCCAGATATGGTTGCTTCAGCTCCTGCTGCGGCGGCGGCCTGGGTGTGGCAACGGTGATTGAGAATTTACAGCGTTAATCCGGTAGTTTCAGAAGCAGCGCCGGGCCGCCGCCCGGCGCTGCCCTACCCGTGACCTCTTCCCTTTTTCCAACTCCCTTGAAAAGGGGAAGAGGCTTTCCATATCGTAAACAAGGTTAAACGGCATGAGGGCATGGTGAAGACCAAAGAATCCGGAGATGCACCGGCTTTAAGAGGCGGCATGGCAGAAAAGTTTATCAGCGAGCGAAACCTGAAGTTCCTGCTCTATGAGGTTTTTGACGCGGAATCTCTGCTGCGTTATCCGCGTTACGCCGATCACAGCAGGCGTGTTTTCGATATGGTTTTCGATGCGGCCATGGAAATCGGCCAAACCGTCTTCAGGCCGATCCATGCGGAGATGGACCGTAATGAGCCCGGGTATGCCAACGGGAAAGTCAATGTGCACCCCGCGATTCGGGAGATGTTGCGGGAAATGGGCGCCGGCGGGTGGATAGCACCGACGACGAGTTACCAGTTCGGCGGGCAACAGCTTCCTTTCATGGTGGGGCTGATGATTCCCAACAGCATCTTCGGCGCGGCCAACTATTCGGCGAGCGTTTTTCCCGGCCTTACCGCGGGGGCTGCGGCGTTGATCATGACGTATGGAACGAAAGAACTGCAAAAAACTTACCTTCCGAAAATGACGGCCGGCGAATGGCAGGGAACGATGGCGATTACGGAACCACAGGCTGGAAGTTCCCTGTCGGATATTGCGACGGAAGCCCGGCCCACCCCGCAGGGGCATTACCGGATCCGGGGAAGGAAGGTTTTTATCGCCGCGGGAGATCATGACGGAGTGGATAATGTCGTTCACCTGATGCTGGCCAGGATTCAGGATGCACCGGCGGGAGTGAAGGGTATCTCGCTCTTTTTGGTTCCCAAAAAACGGGTCAACGAAAACGGGGATCTCGCTTTGAATGATGTCCGGTGCACAGGAGTGTATCGCAAACTGGGTTACCGCGGCTGTCCGACCGTCGGGCTGAGTTTCGGCGAAAACGATGATTGCCGGGGGTGGCTGGTAGGTCCGGCCAACAAAGGACTGGCCTGCATGTTCATGATGATGAATATCTCCCGCCTGGATGTGGGCATCGGCGCCTCCGCGATCGCCTCGGCCGCCTATTATGCTTCGCTTGCGTATGCTCAGGAAAGAGTTCAGGGCAGAAGGCTTGCTTCCAAGGATCCGCTTTCGCCCCAGATTCCTGTTATTCAGCATCCCGATGTCCGGCGGATGCTGCTTTGCCAGAAAGCCGTGGTGGAAGGTTCGCAGTCTTTGCTGATGTACTGCTGCCGCCTGTATGATCTGTCTCTGGCGGCCGGCGGCCAGGAAAAGGAAGATGCCCGGCGGCTTCTGGAGCTGCTCACTCCCGTGGTGAAAAGTTATCCGTCGGAAATGAGCGTTGTATCCTGCAACCTTGCTCTGCAGATCCTTGGCGGCTATGGTTATTGCGACGGGTACTCGCTGGAGCAGTACTACCGTGACACGAGGATTCATCCCATCCACGAAGGTATAACGGCCATTCAGGGGCAGGATCTGCTGGGTCGCAAAATGACCGCGGAAAAAGGGAAAGCCGCCAGACTTTATTATCAGACGGTCGGAAAGACCATCCGGGAAGCCATAACGGTGCCGGACCTGAAAATATACGCACAGGATATGGAAAAGGCTCTGTACAGACTGGAACAGGTGACGGAGTATCTTTTCGGTCTGGCGGCGCAGGGCAATGTGGAACTTTTCCTGGCCGACGCCACGTTGTACCTTGATTTCTTCGGTATCGTTACGATGGGCTGGCAGTGGCTGTTGCAGGCCATCGTGGCCAGAAAGGCGCTCGGCCGGCGCACCGAGCTTTCCGCTGAAGACAATTTTTATGAAGGCAAACTCAGCGCCTGCCGCTACTTTTTTGTCTACGAACTTCCCAAAATCGAAAGCCTGGCGATTACGCTTACCAAAGGCAGCAGCCTGACCGTCGATATGAAGACGGAAAACTTTGAAGAATGAGATGGATGCGATGGACAGCGCGGTGGTTGCTGGTCCTGTGGAAAGGTTTTTGTCCTGGGCCGGATGGTTGCAGGGGGAAAAGCGAAGGAGGAGATGAAGTGATACAGGAACAGGGGACAATCAATAGATTGCCGATGAAAACAACGGGAGGAGAAATGAACATGAAACAATACGTAAAGAAATTTGTGGTTCTGGTGCTGACAGGTCTGTTGTTTTTGGGGGTGTTTGCGGGCATGGCGCACGCGGCGGCCAAAGATCATTTTGGGAAGCCCGATGCTTCCTTTGATCTCGCTAAAATGCCGGATATGTCCGATTATGATCCAAACCATCCGGTGATTCCGCACGGGGATACGATTAAAATTGCTATTGTGGCCGCATTTTCCGGCCCTGCCGCGATTAACGGGCAAATTGATTTTATCTGCATGCAGTGGGTTGCCCATGCCATTAATAAAAGAGGCGGCATTCTGGTGGATGGCAAGAAGAAGCTGGTGGAAATCATCAAGGCGGACAACATGTCCAATCCGGATGCCACGAAGAAAGTCTGTGAACGGATGGTGCTTCATGAAAAAGTGCATGTTCTCATGGGAACGCACGGCAGCCACCTGATGAAAATCATCAATCAAACGGCCCAAAAGTACAATGTGCTTTCTGTATCGTTCGCGTCGAATTCAGATGAACTTCAGGATGCCGCGAACTTCAGCAGCAACGCCTTTATGT
Organism: Smithellaceae bacterium; assembly: GCA_963682015.1. Lineage (GTDB taxonomy): Bacteria > Desulfobacterota > Syntrophia > Syntrophales > Smithellaceae > UBA8904. The sequence continues at coordinate 3,252,942 of OY820932.1, forward strand.
CCACCATGTCCGTTTCGCAGATCGGTCGCGGCCTGGCTTACTACTATGGCCAGATCCGCAAGAAAGAAAAAAAGTTCTACATCCTGTGCCAGGATTATTCGTTTGGCCGCAGCATGGCCGAAAGTTTTAAAAAAGGTCTGAAGGAATACTATCCTGAAGCGCAAATTGTGGGTGAAGATTTTCATAAGCTGTTCCTGACGGATTATGCGCCATATTTAACGAAAATCAAAGCCTCCGGTGCGGAAGTCATCTTTACCGGCGACTGGCTGCCTGATGCCGGCATTCTGCTGAAACAGGCGCGCCAGATGGCAATCAACCTGCCCTTTGCCAATGTTTACGTGGATGATCCGATCACGCTCGGCGAACTCGGTGTCGAAAAAACGGAAGGCCTGATCAACATCACCCAGTATGGAACTGAAAACCCGGCATTCAAATCAAAAGATGAAATCCGCAATGCCAAAATGTGGAACGATTTATGGAAGACCAAATGGAAAGCCCCCTACAATTCACTGATGTATGAATGGGTTGGCGGAAGCATCGGCCACTACCAGGAGCAAATCGCCTGGCTGATATCGGTAATGGAACGGGCCGGGAGCACCAGTCCGGACAAAATTATGAAAGTATGGGAAGGGGACGTCTATAAGTTCGGCAACGGCAAGGTCGTGAAGATGAGGGCCTGCGATCACAAAATCATCCAGGATTTTCATGTCTATGAATACGTTCGCCCGGAGAAGCAGAGAGTATCCATGAACATTCCGCCTTATTACTGGTCCAAAACGCACTCGGCGGGAGGTCCGGTGCATGTGATTCCGGCTGAAAAAGTATTGCCCTGGATGGATCAGAAGCTGGATCGCTGCAAGGGCAAAAACGAGTGGGGTGAGTAGGAAGAAACCAGGGTGCGGTAAAGACATTTTACCTCACCCTTTTTTTTGTTTATCCGTTGCCGGAGTGCGGAAGCGGAGAGAAAGGAGAGTAGAAGTCGATGAAGCGGTTGGGTGTGGTTTTGGGGGCGTTTGTTCTGAGTACGTTGTTTATTTTATTGGTGGCGGCAAATCCGTCCGTATCGTCTGCGGCACCGAAGAAGGCAGCGCCGTCTAAAGCGTCCAAGGCTGTGACGCCACCGCTGGTGGATTATAAAACGTTTCCGGATATGTCGGACTTTGATCCCAATCATCCGGTGGTTCCTCACGGGGATACCGTCAAAATCGCGGTCGTGGCGCCGTTTTCCGGTCCGGCCGTCATCAACGGTCAGATCGGGTTTATGGCGATCCAGTGGGCGGCCCATGCCGTCAATAAAAAAGGCGGCATTATGATCGACGGCAAAAAGAAACTGATTGAAATTATCAAGGCGGACAACCAGTCCCACCCGGACGCGACCAAAAAAGTATGTGAACGCATGGTGCTTCAGGAGAAGGTTCATGTGCTGATGGGCACCAACGGCAGCAACCTGATGAAAATCATTAATCAGACAGCGCAGAAATACAATGTGCTTGCCGTGAATTATGCCTCTCATGGCGACGAACTGATGGACGCTACCAACTTCAACCGCAACTCTTTCATGACGACCATGTCCGTTTCGCAGATCGGTCGGGGGCTTGCCTATTATTACGGGCAGATCCGCAAGAAGGAAAAGAAGTTTTATATTCTGTGCCAGGATTATTCGTTCGGGCGGGGCATGGCCAGGAGCTTCAAGGACGGTTTGAAGGAATACTACCCCGAAGCGCAGCTGGTCGGCGAAGATTATCACCGCCTGTTTCTGACGGACTACGCGCCCTTTCTGACCAAGATCAAGGCATCCGGCGCGGAAGTCATTTATACGGGCGACTGGATGCCGGATGCGGGCAATCTGCTCAAGCAATCCCGTCAGATGGGAATCAGACTGCCTTTTGCCCACCTCTTTCTGGATGAACCCAATATGCTGGCTGAAGTCGGCGTGGAGGGAACCGAGGGACTGGTGCAGATCAGCCAGTATGGCAGGAGCAATCCCGTTTTCCAGACCAGGGACGAAATTAAATATCACATGATGTGGCACGGGCTTTGGGAAACCAGGTGGAAGGCCCCCTATAACACCATTTTGTATGAATGGGGCCTTGGCAATATGGCGCATCAGATGGAGCAGGCCCTGTGGCTGTTCTCCGTGCTCAACCGCGCACAGAGCACAGACCCGGAAAAAGTCATCAGGGTCTGGGAAGGCGATACATACAAATTCATGGGCGGCAAAGTTGTAAAGATGAGAGCCTGCGATCACAAGATCATCGAAGATTTTCACGTGTATGAATACGTACGACCCGATCAACAGAAAATCAACATGAATATTCCGCCGTATTACTGGTTCAAGAATACATCGGCTGCGGGCCCCGTATCGCATATCCCGTCGGACAAAGTATTGCCCTGGATGGACCGTAATCTGGATCGCTGCAAGAACAAAAACGAATGGGGAGATTGATCCTTCGGGGGGGAATCAATGGATCGAGTCGTGAAACATGCGGATGATGCAGGTGCTCTGCGGAGCCGCATCATCCGCAAAACCATACAGGGAAAGGAAGTATAAGAATGGATCCTACCGTATCGATGTACATATCCCAGGGGATTCACGGGATAGCGTACGGGATGATATTGTTTTTGATTGCATCGGGATTGAACATTATCTTTGGGATGATGGGGATTTTGAACATGGCCCACGCGGTGTTTTTCATGCTGGCGGCGTACATTTGTTACGCGGTGGTGGGGCTTACCGGGAGCTTCTGGGCGGGATTGCTGGTGGCTCCGTTGGTGACGGCGATGTTGGGCATCGTAATGGAGCGGGTGTTTTTGCGGACGGCGCACAAAGTGGGGCACTTTGGAGAACTGATTTTGACGATGGGCATCGGGAGCGTGATCGTGGCGGCCATCAAGAAGATCTGGGGGACGGAGAGCATGCCTCTGCAGGTACCGGATTTACTTCAGGGAATGGTGAACATTTTCGGGATATCCTACCCGATATACCGCCTGTTCGTGATCGGCCTGGCGCTGGTCATCCTGGTATTCATGATGCTGCTTTTGTACCGGACGCGCCTGGGAAAGATCGTACGTGCGGCGGTGTCGGACCGGGACATGGTGAACGCTTTGGGGATCAACATCAATCTCGTGTTCATGTTCGTATTCGGAGTCGGCACATGGATGGCGGGAATCGCGGGTGTGGCCATTGCGCCGATTCTGACGGTGTTTCCGGGGCTGTCGGATCAGGTGGGGATGGACGCATTCATCGTGGTGGTGACGGGCGGATTCGGGAGCCTGGCGGGGGCGTTTATCGTCTCGCTGATCTTCGGGCTTTTGAGCTCCTACGGCGTCCAGTTCGTGTCCCAGTTTGCGCCGGTTTTGATGGTGGTGTTCATGGCCATCGTCCTGGCGTTTCGCCCTAACGGACTATTTGGAGTGAAGGAATGACGACCATGAACAATAAAGCAAAAAACATAATTTTGTGGCTGATACTGCTGGCCTTTCTGGCCTTTTTCCCCAAACTGTTCGGAGTGTACTACACGAACATGGTGGTAACCTTCGCGATCTTCTCCGTATATGCTTTGTCGTTGAACATGCTGATGGGGTACACGGGACTGTTGAGTTTCGGACACGCCATGTTTTTCGGGTTTGGCGGCTACGGCACGGCGCTGGCATTGAAGCATATTGAAGGGATCGGGGTCTTTCCGGCCATCGGCATCGGCGTCCTGGCGGCGGCGGTCCTGGCCTTGATTTTGTGCCCCCTGGTGGTCCGGGTGAGCGGGACGGCATTCGCGATGCTGCATCTGGCGTTTGGACAACTGTTATACGTTCTGGCCCTGAAGTTATATCCGATTACGGGCGGAGAAGACGGGATCGCGAACTTTCCGGTACCGGGACTCTTTACCGAGAGCCTGAAGAGCTCCCCGGAACACATGTATTACCTGGCCATGATTGTCCTGGGATTCTGCGTCTGGCTGATGTGGTTTGTCACCAAGACCCCGTTTGGACAGATCCAGGTGGGGATCCGGGACAACGCCAAGAGAATCGACTACCTGGGCTACAAAGTGCCGCAGTCGAAAGCGGTGGTTTATACCCTGTCGGCGGTGTTTGCCGGCGTGGCGGGCTCCTTCTACGGCCTGTTCCACAACCTGGTATCGGCGGACGGCTCGCTGGGGATCGGGATGTCCTTTTCACCGATCGTCTGCATCATGATCGGAGGCGTGGGAAGCTTTTTCGGTCCGATGATGGGGACGGCGGTGTTTCAGCTCATCGACGAGTTGATCCTGCGGTACACGGAGAGCACGGAGCTGGTGATGGGCATCATCCTGGTTGCGGTGGTCATGTTTATGCCGATGGGCTTTACGGGATTGTTTAAGATGGGATGGTTGAAGGTAAAAGCCCGGTTTGCCCCGAAAGCGAAGGAGAAGGCGTCATGAATAATATACTGGAGACAAAAGATTTAAAGCACAGTTTCGGTCCGTTGAGAGTGCTGTTCGGGGTGGACCTGCAGATTGCGGAAGGGGAGCGACACGCGGTGATCGGCCCCAACGGCGCGGGGAAGACGACCTTGTTCAACACCATTACAGGGACATACCACCCGACCCACGGCAAGGTATTCTTCAAGGGGAATGACATTACGGGATTTCCGCCGCACAAGCTGGCGAGAATCGGGATCGGGCGTTCCTTTCAGATTACCAGTACCTTTACGTACCTGACGGCGTTTCAGAACATCCGCCTGGCGATTTTGTCGAAAGACGGGGTCCGGTTCAATCTGTTTCGGAAAGTGGACCGGATGGAGAAGCTGACGGAAGAGACCAACGCGATGCTCAAAAGGATCAACTTGTATGAAGACCGCAACGTGATGGCCTGCAACCTGTCGTACGGGAAGTCCAGAGCGCTGGAGATCAGCATGGCTCTGGCGACGGACCCGGAGCTGGTTCTGCTGGATGAGTTTGCGGCGGGGATGTCGAAGGAAGAGACGGCCGACGCGGTAGCCCTGATCCGGAATCTGACCCAGGGGAAGACCGTGGTGCTCATCGAGCACGATATGGACGTGGTGTTCAACCTGGCGGACCGGATCACCGTATTACATTACGGGAAGATCCTGGCGACGGGGAAGCCGGAAGAGATCCGGAACAATCAGGCTGTGAAAGACGCCTATCTGGGCGATCTGGAAGTATAAAGGATAAGATGAAACGGCTCTTTTTGCGAAGCCGTAGAAACCCTCTCAAAAATATGAGGAGACGCATATGTTACTGGAAGTAAAGAATCTAAACACTCACTATGGACCGAGCCACGTATTGCAGGGAATCAACCTGAGTATTGCGGACGGGGAGCTGGTGGCTCTTCTGGGAAGAAACGGGATGGGGAAGAGCACGACGTTGAAGAGCATCATGGGGATGGTGAAACCCACCTCCGGTTCCGTCATGTTTCAGGGGCAGGAGATTGCGGGTCTTCCTCCGTATAAGGTGGCCAGGGCAGGGATCGGCTATGTTCCCGAAGAGAGAAGAATCTTTCCGGAGCTGACCGTTTTGGACAATCTGCTTCTGGGGATTAAAGACGGGAAGGTCCGGAACCCGAACGATCCGAATACGTGGACGATCGAGCGGATTTTCCATCACTTTCCGAAGCTGGCGGAGCGGACGAATCAGGCGGGCGGACGACTCTCCGGCGGGGAGCAGCAGATGCTGTCGATCGGCCGGTCGCTGATGGGGAATCCGAAGTTATTGCTGGTGGATGAGCCGTCGGAGGGATTATCGCCGATCATGGTGCAGGAAGTGCGCAACGTTCTGGCGGAGATCAACAAGGCCGGAGTGTCGGTGCTGCTGGTGGAGCATAACCTGAAGGTGGCTCTGTCCCTGGCGAACCGGGTCTACCTGATGTCCAAGGCCTGCATCGGCTGCGAGGCCACCGCCACCGAAGTCAAAGACAACCATGAGCTCCGCGCTCAATATCTCGAAGCGTAACAGGAGAGACGGAGTCAGGGCGGCAGTCCGTTTGAGTAAAGGAGAAGAGATCAATGAGCAACAATGGAGATAAACGGATGAGCGCGAGAGAGGCCGTGGAACGGTTTGTCCACGACGGAGACACGCTCATCGTAGGAAACTATACCATCAGCATCGCGTTTGGCCTGATCTATGAAGTGGCCAGACAACGGAAGAAAGGACTGACGTTGTGCTCGCAGTCGGGACATCTGAGCGACGAGATTCTGATGGCCGCCGGATGCGTCGATCGTCTCGTGACGGCCTATGTGATGAATGCGGGAACGATGGAAGGGGATTATCCGGTTGGTCGCGCCCTGAAGCAGGGTAAGCTGCAAATCGAAGATTATACAAACTTTCAATACAATGCGCGTCTGGTTGCCGGAATGCACGGGTACAGCTTCATGCAGGTGCTGGAGGGCATCCTGCATACGGATGTCTATAAAAAGCGGGGGTTCATGGGGGAGAATAAATTCAAGGTCATCTCCTGTCCGTTTACCGGGAAAGACACGGTGCTTGTGCCTGCTTTGAATCCGGACGTTTGTATTGTCCATGTCCAGCGGGCCGACAAATTCGGCAACGCACAGTACTGGGGGGCGATGGGCAGCGTCCAGGCAGCGGCGCTGGCCAGCAAAAAGATCATCGTTTCCTGTGAAGAAATCGTGGAACATGATGTCATTGCTTCCAGCCCGCATTTTACGATCATTCCTGGTTTCCGGGTCGATGCCGTGGTGGAGATGCCCTGGGGAGCGCATCCCGGAGAAGTGGTCGGCCACTACAATACCGATAAGGTAGCCATGGCGGTGATGGGCGCGGGATTGCTTACGGAAGAAGGCAGCAAGGCATGGCTTGATGAGTGGGTTTATAAATGTCCGGATCAGAAAGCCTACATGAAACAATATATATCGATTTTCGGAATGGACGTCATCAACGGCATCAAGGCGCGGTCTTACTATTCCGCGCCGGCGAATTACGGTTCGGCGTTTACGACGGTCTGGGATGAAAACCGTCTGGAGCGGACGATGGGAGTGACGCTTGCGGAACTGGAACAGATCATGAAGGAGAAGGGGGTGCTGTATGAGTAAGCCCTATACATTAAATGAGCTGCTGATCATTGCCGTGGCCCGGGAAATCCACGATTACGAAAACGTGGTCCTGGGTGTGGGCATTCCCATGACCTCGGGCGCGCTGGCAAAGAACATCTTCGCGCCGCATGCGAACCTGATCATGGAATCGGGAATCATCGATTTCACACCCACCGTGCCGATGAACAACGTGGCGGACTGCATGTCCTGCCGGGGATTTTCCTGCGCGACGGATCTGTTTTCCACCTTTACGATGACCTACCGGGGATTTGTAGATGTGTGCTTCCTGGGAGTGGCCCAGGTGGACAAATACGGAAACCTGAACACGACCGTCATCGGGGACTACGATCACCCCAGCGTTCGGCTGCCGGGTTCGGGCGGGGCGGCGGATTTCATATCGTATGCCAAAAGGACGATTCTGACCATGCGGGGAGGCGAATTTGTGGAAAAACTGCACTACATGACCTCTCCGGGGTATCTGGACGGAGGAGACAGCCGGGAGAAAACCGGGCATTTTACGCCGGGGAGCGGGCCGACCAGGCTCATCAGCACACAGGGGATATTTGAATTCGATCCGGTGACGAAAGAGATGTTTCTTTCCCGGATTCATCCGGGGGTAAAACTGGAAGCGGTGAAAAAGAAGATTCCGTGGGATTTGAAGGTATCTCCCGACTTAACGCAGACGGAGCGTCCGAAGGATGAAGAAATCGATTTCATCCGGAGGTATTTTCCGACGGAATCGGTCGGGAAGAACCTGATGTGGGAAATCGCCACGACCAGTTTCCAGAAGCGGTTTAACGTGGCGAGTCCCGCCGTGACAACCGAAGAAAAGAAATAAACGGGCGCCGGACGGATAGTCGGCGGCTGTGATAAAACAATGAACAAATTTGAAAACCATACAGGAGGATGTACGCATGAGATTAAAAGATAAAGTGGCAATTGTAACGGGATCAGGCCAGGGAATCGGCGAAGGGATCGTTCTTCGTTTCGTGGAAGAAGGCGCGAAGGTGATCGTGAATGATGTGGTGGAAGCCAATGCAAAAGCCGTCGTCGAGAAAGTGAAGGCGATGGGCGGCCAGGCGATCGCCGTTTGCGGCAGCGTGGGCGACCGCGCGGTGGTCCAGAACATGGTGGATACGGCCGTAAAGGAATTCGGCACGCTGGATATTATCGTCAACAACGCCGGCATCACCCGCGACGCCATGCTGCACAAGATGGAAGACAAGCAGTGGGATGCGGTGATTGCCGTCAATTTAACCGGCGTGTATTACGGCATTCAGTGCGCGGGCCGGGTCATGCGGGACCGCGGCTACGGGAAGATCATCAATATTTCCTCGACGAGCGCGCTGGGCAACCCGGGTCAGCTCAATTACGCCGCATCGAAAGCCGGCGTCATCGGCATGACCAAGACGGCGGCCAAGGAGCTGGGGCCGAAAAACATCAACGTCAACGCCATCGCACCGGGGATGATCTGGACGGACATGATGAAGAACATGCCGGCCAATGTGCTTGCGCAAATTGATGCGACCCTGCCGTTTGTGGTTCCGCTGAACCGGAAAGGCTCGCCCCGGGACATCGCCAATCTGGCGCTTTTCCTGGCTTGCGAGGAAAGTCAGTTTATCACCGGGCAGATCATCTTCTGCGACGGTGGAATGAAAATGTAACTCAACAAGGAAGGAAAATAAAATGAAACTGCAAGATCTATACAGCTTGAAAGGTAAAGTTGCTTTGGTAACGGGTGGCGGCCGCGGAATCGGGAAATTCATTTCCACGGGGCTGGCCGAGGCAGGGGCCAATCTGGTTATCGCTTCCAGAAAAATGAAAAACCTGGAAGATACGGCAAAAGAACTGGAAGCCCAGTTTGGCGTCAATGTGCTGCCGGTGGCCGCGAACATGGAAAAACCGGAAGAGATTGACGGTGTGGTCAAGGCCGCCATGGATCGTTTCGGGCGGATCGATGTTCTGGTGAACAACGCCGGGTATACCTGGGGCGCTCCGACGCTGTCGTATCCGCTGGAACGCTGGGATCAGGTGTTCAACATTAATGTCCGCGGCGTCTGGATTCTGACCCAGAAAGTGGCGAATATCATGAAAAATCAGGGCGGCGGTAACATTATTAACGTGTCGTCAACCATGTCTTTCCGCGGGTCGCTGGAAGTTGCGCATCCCGCCGTGGCCTACAATTCATCCAAGGCGGCCATCAACCTGCTGACGATGAATCTGGCCGTGAAGCTTGCGCCTTACAAGATTCGCGTCAACGCGATTGCACCGGGCTACTTCAAGACGGACATGATGGCCCATATGGAAAAACCGGAAATGAAGGACATGCTGGAATTGAGTTTGAATTTTATCCCCCTGCACCGCGGCGGAGACATGGACGACATGAAAGGCGTGGCTGTATTTCTGGCCTCCGAGGCGTCGGCCTTCATTACGGGAGCGATTCTGCTGGTCGACGGCGGGTCGCTGGCACAATAACAAGGCAGGAGTCCTGAATGAAAAATTTTTCACATTTTAATCTTGAAGACAAAGTGGCGCTGATTACAGGAGCCAGCCGGGGCATCGGTCGGTCCGCCGCGCTGGCGTTTGCCAGAGCCGGGGCATCCGTGGCGCTTGTCAGTCGCAAGCAGGAAGACCTGGACAAAGTAGCCGAGGAAATCCGGGCCGAAGGCGGCAAGGCGCTGCCGGTGGCGGCGCATGTGGGTAAAATAGACGACATCCGCAGACTGGTGGACAGAGTGGTTGCCGAACTCGGACAGATTAACATTCTGGTGAACAATGCCGGTGGAGTACCTGCCACGGCTCTATGCCTGGATGTTGAGGAACGGCTGTGGGATACGGTAACAAATCTGAATCTCAAGGGCGTGTATTTTTTAAGCCAGGCGGCGGCCCGTGTCATGAAGGAACAGGGCGGCGGCAAGATCATCAATGTCGCTTCCACCAGCGCCTTCAAACCCGAGTATAAAAATGGCATCTACTCCATGTCCAAGGCGGCCGTTGTCATGATGACCAAGTCCATGGCGCTGGAGCTTGCGGAGTTTAATATCCGGGTCAATGCGATTGCGCCGGGACCGATCATGACGAAACTCTTATCCAATACATGGTCCGGTCTGCCGGAAGAATACTCCAAAATGGTGCAGGATTACCTGGCCAATACCACGCCGGTGGGAAGGATCGGCGATCCCAAAGAGATCGACGGCGCCATGCTGTACCTGGCATCCGATGCGTCAAGCTATACCACCGGCCAGACGATCGTCATCGACGGAGGGATGCTCTTGGGTAACAAGGTCGAGAGAAGATAGACAAAAACCGCCCTGTGCAGGGGCGGCATTCCTGAAAGAAATTCAGGTTAATCAAAAAGGAGAATCATCCATGTCAGAAGAAAAAAAATTTAACGATGTCGTGATCGAAAAAGTTGCCGACGGAAATTACGCGGTGGTTTCCATAAACCGGCCTGATAAGCTCAACTCCCTTTCCACCGACACCCTCCGGGAGATTTCAGAAGCTCTGGACATGCTGGCGGTTGATTCCGCTGTCCGTTGCGTGGTGCTGCGCGGAACCAGGAACTTCACCAAGAAGCCGGCATTCTCCGCGGGAGCGGATCTGGCGGCGCCCATGCCCGGCGGCCTGAATTACACGGTTCCCGTGCACAACGATCTTTTCATGCAGATCAAGCATAAATATTATGATCTGATTGAAGCTTTCCCCAAACCGCTCATCGCGGCGGTGGACGGTTATGCATTTGGCGGCGGGTGCGAGCTGACGCTGGTATGCGATCTGGTGATCGCATCCAAACGCAGCGAGTTCGGATTCCCCGAAATCAAACGCGGTATTTTCCCGGCCAACGGCGGTACACAGAGAATGGTACAGCACATCGGCATGGCCAGAACCAAACTGATGATTTATTCGGCCGCTAATTTTTCAGCGGAAAAGATGATGGAATGGGGATATGTGGCCGATGTGGTCGAAGTGGACAAATTCGAGGAAGAGGTCCACAAACTTGCTTCGATGATCGGCAAAGGCCCTACCACGTCCTACTATGTCATCAAGAAATGCATGAATTACGGAACGCAGGTTCCCCGGAATGTCGGCCTGGTCTTTGAACAGATGGCCTTCGGCCTCAATTCCACTTCGCCGGATGTCGTGGAAGGCGTCACAGCTTTTTTCAGCAAAAAGGCGCCCGACTTCAAGGGTTTTTAGTCCGGGGGTTCCCGCAAAGCCGAAAAGGGCGGGAGACGGGCTGAGATAAAAACACGGAATCATCCCGGGCAGTTTTTGAAATTGTCCGGGCTTTTCTTCTCTCAAAAAAAGGTTTGGCGGGAATGAAAAGTCACGAACGAGGTTATGATGAAGCATTTCAGAAAAGAACAGGATTCCCTGGGTGTACGCGAAGTTCCCTCCAACCGTTATTACGGTATACAAACCTTGCGGGCTCTGGAAAATTTTGACCTTACGGGTATTCCCGTCGGCAGATATCCGCAAATGGTCGTATCGCTGGCGATGGTAAAGAAAGCCGCGGCCCTGACCAATCAGGATCTGGATTTATTGCCTGCGGAAATTGCCGCCGCGATTGTCCAGGCCTGTGACGAGATCATCGCAGGCAAACTGCATGAAGAGTTTGTTGTGGATGTCATCCAGGGCGGAGCCGGAACCTCCACCAACATGAATGCCAATGAGGTCATCGCCAACCGTGCGCTGGAAATCCTGGGGCTGGAAAAGGGTCGTTACGACATGCTCCACCCTCTAAACCACGTTAATTTATCGCAGTCCACCAATGACGTGTATCCCACGTCCCTGCGCATTACGCTCAGCCGTATGATGGACGATCTCATGCGTGAGATGGAAGTTCTGCATGCCGCTTTCCGGGAAAAATCTCTGGAGTTTGCGGATGTCATCAAAATCGGCCGTACACAGCTCCAGGATGCCGTGCCCATCACACTGGGACTGGAATTCGGCGCCTGGGCCACGATGGTGGGTGAAGACATCTGCAGAGTCGGCGAAGCACAGTCCCTCATCCGGGAAATCAATCTGGGCGCAACGGCCGTGGGCACGGGACTGAATTCACATCCGGATTACGCCAAAACCGTTACCTCCAGACTCCGTGATCTGAGCGGAGTTCCCGTGGTCATGTCCGTCAATCTGCTGGAAGCCACTCAGGACGCAGGCGCGTATGTGCAGCTCTCCGGCGTGCTGAAAAGGATTGCGGTGAAGCTGTCCAAGATATGCAACGATCTGCGTTTGCTTTCATCCGGTCCGCGGGCCGGATTCAATGAAATCAACCTTCCGCCCATGGCTCCCGGATCGACCATCATGCCGGGTAAAGTCAATCCGATTATTCCGGAAGTTGTCAATCAGATCGCCTTTGAAGTGATGGGGGCCGATCTGACCGTCTCCGTGGCGGCGGAAGCCGGACAGCTGGAACTCAATGCCATGGAGCCGATCATTGCTTACAAACTGTTTACGTCCCTTGACCTGCTGGGGCGCGCCTGCCGTGTGCTGGCCCAGCGATGTGTAAAAGGGATAACCGCAAACCGGGAAGTCTGTCGCCGCATGGTGGAAAACAGTGCAAGTCTTGCGACCGCTCTGAATCCTGTTTTGGGATACGAAAAATCTGCCGCAATTGCACATGAGGCCATTGCCGCGGGAAAAACCGTTTATCAGATTGTTCTCCAGAACGGGTACTTGAGCAAAGCTGACCTGGATGAACTCCTTTCCCCGGAAAACATGACCCGTCCCGGATCGATCTCCAGAAAGGCCGGCTTATAAATAGCGAGTCAAAGACTCCCGGATATGACCATCCCTGCCAACGGTTCTTTCGGCCGTGATCATGGAATTCAAAACTGCCTCTTCTGAGCATTCGGCAACCGCCTGGAAAACGGTATCCAGACATTCCTCGTCAAGCATCTTGATATCGATGACGCCCCGCTTTTCGTAATGCTTGATTCTTTGGGCCGTGGAAAAGGCAAGTACAATCTCTCCGCTTCCGGTCGCTATATCATTGCCTGTCCTGGCAACTCCGACTTCCGCTCTCCTTGCGATCCTTTTCAACTGGCGGCTGGTCATGGGAAGATCCGTGGCAATGATCATGATGAGAGAACCTTTGTCCGCTGAAGGTTTGCCTTCTTTCTGATTTGCGGCAATTTCCGCTCCCGCCTTCCGACCTGCTACCGTTAAATTCTCCAGTTTGCCCATATTGGTCAGCACCAGCATTCCGACCATGTAGTTCTTTCCGCCTATCCGGATCAGTCTGGAAGCTGAACCGATTCCTCCTTTGAGTTTATAACAGGACATACCCGTTCCTGCGCCGACGGCGCCTTCCGGAAAGTCCGCAGCCGCGTTTTCAATGGCGGAGTCTATATCGCTGCTGCCGACATGCATTCCCCGGATATCATTCAAATAGGAATCGTTGCATTCGAATACCACCGGGTTGACTGTCCCTGTTTTGTCTCCGATATCCGTATTTTGAGCGAGCATGTACTGAATGATACCATTGATCGCCGTTCCGACCCCGAATGTATTGGTCAGCAGAACGGGGGTTTCCAGTGTTCCCAGTTCATCGACCTGAATCAGGCCGGCGCTTTTCCCGAAGCCGTTGATGACATGGACGGCCGCGATCAATTTTTCCTGAAAAGTATTCCCGCTGTGAGGAATGAGGGCTGTGACGCCGGTATTTACATCCCCTTTTTTTATGGTGGCGTGGCCCACCCGCACCCCTTCGACATCGGTGATTGCATTTCGTTGTCCCGTCGGCAGTTTGCCGATCACGATACCAAAATCCCTTATCCTTCTTTGTTCCAGCACAACCTATCCTTTACTTAGAGATCGTTCAGATCGGGTTTTTCTTTTGTCGGTTTCCCATCCGGTCCGACATAAACTCTTCCCCATCCCGTGAAAATTGCCGCAAACATTACGATGAACAGCATCCAGGCGTAAAATACCCAGGGCGTGATGGAAAGAGGGCTCAAAAACGGCACTCCGGCAAAGTCCTGACTGGCCTGCTTGGATAGCCCGCTGGCAAACAAAACACCCACGGACCATGGAACGGAGTAAACAAGGGTGCAGGCAAAGGTGTCCACAATCACGGCTCTTCTGTAGGGGTGAAGTTTGAATTTCTCGCCCAGCGGTTTGGAAAAAGACAAGCCGACGGCCAGGATCGCCGGCGCGTTAATGCTCATCAGCGCGGAAAAAATCAATTCCAGAAACGCCGAGGCAAGCTCAAAACCGACGATGGATTTTCTGACAACTTTGCGGCCGAAAGCGACCAGGGCGTCCCCGCCGCCGCCGTCCAGCATGACCTGTATGCCGGCGGAAAGAAGAATCACCAGAATCGACAGATCCGCCATCCAGCCGGAAACCCCTTTCAATATAGCGCCGTCCGTCACGGAAAAAATTCCCGAAAATGTATTCAGTCCCGTGATCAGGGCGAAAACAATGCTTGATGCAATTCCCAGGATCAGCGCAAAGATGATGTTCGTGGTTTTAATCGCAGAGTAGATGGTAATCGCGGCAGGAATAAACATGACCAGCCCCACGGGATTCATGTGTTTGGCGAGCGTCTCATAGGGAACGGCGGCCGTGGATCCTTTAAAGAAGTAGCCGAGAATGAGCATCAGCACAATGGCAAGTCCCGCCGACGTCAGACCAAATCTTGCTCTCGTCTTGACAACGCCTCCAACATCGGTGTCCTGACTGGTTGCCGATGCGATGGTCGTATCGGATATCGCCGCCATATTGTCCCCGAATGCTCCGCCGCCGATAATCGCGCCGGCCAGGAGCAACGGATGCGCTCCCAGCAGCACACCCGCCGGATAAAGAACCGCCATGCCGGCCGCAATGGTTCCGAATCCGGTTCCGGCTGCCGTTCCAAATGTGGCGCAGGCGATGAAGGTAACCACGGCAAACATCGTGCCGCTCGCGCCGGTCTTCATGGCCAGCCACAACAGACCGTCCACCATTCCCGATGATCTCATGACGGATGCAAAGATGCCCGCAAAAATCCAAGCGGCCACCGGCATCAGTGCGACTTTCGCGGACATCCCCTTGATGATGGTCAGCCCGTACAGTTCTTTGTCCCTGGCCAGGAAAAAAGTAATGATAATACCCGTCAGAATGCCGATCCACATGGCCTGGATCGTCACTTCTTTCATGGTGAAAGCGATGACCACCGCAACGATGACGAATGTGATTATCGGAACAAAAGATGAAAAAGCTGATCCGTATAAGGTGAGTTTCTTTTCCTGCTCCATTGAAAAACCTCCAGTGTTTCTACTGAATCTCTAGCTGGCAATCCATGCATCCGGATTTTCTGCCTGCGCAATCTATCCACGCGGTTACCGGTTATCCTCAACGGGCTTCCTCAACGGCTCGTTCCGCCAGCAGGGCAAGAGGGTCGATGACCGGGACGGACAGATCGCCGTCTGCCAGTACCAGCGGTATCTCCGTGCAGCCAGCGATGATTGCCTGCGCACCGCGGCGGATCAAGGTTTCAGCCGCTTCACGGATAAGTGTTTTTGAGGCGGCGGAAGGTCCGTCGGCCTTGACGCTGTATATCGCTTTCATAATGTTTGATATCTGTATATCCTTGGCGGGAGTAATCAGCTCCAAGCTTGCGGCGTCGCACGCCTCATTGAAAAGACCGGATTGGATCGTACCGGAGGTTGCCAGTAAACCGATTTTCCGGATGCCGGGATACTGAACGACCGCATGATTAATGGTTTCCTTTACAACGTGCAGGATGGGCGTCGATATCTGTTCCTGCAGTCTTGAATGGAAAAAGTGGGCGGTTACACAGGGAATAACGATAAAATCAACGTGCGCCGTTAAAAGAAGCTTCGCGCTTTCCACCATCATCGGCAGGGGATCCGTGCCGTTTTCCAGGATGGCCCTGGTTCTGTCGGGAATTTTGGGGTTGTTCACAATAACGATGCGGGGATGATCCTGATCGTCTGCAACCTTTGCCGCTTTTACGATTTTATCGAAAAGGTTGACAGTCGCTGCGGGGCCCATCCCACCAAGAATTCCGATTGTTTTCCTGTAGTGCATTATCGACAATTCGCTTGTGCCGTATCTTGTTGCTGAAATTTTGTCTCTTTTTGAGCCACAGTATACGGCATGCCCCCTTCATTGTTTAATCCGACCCTCTGTTTCATTTTCTGTGCCAGCAGGCAGGCCGGGGGAAAATGATGGTATTTAGTTGATTGTATTTGGTATTTTATTAATAGTTGTTTTTTTATGAGATTAAAGTCCGATTGTTTGTGTCCTTTTTTGGTACACTGCTCGTTTGGCAAATGCGTTTTTTGTGCAAAGCAATGTCTTATGTTGGGACATATAACAACGGAAAAATATCTCTCCGTATGCCGTTCCCCTTCATATAGCGGATGCTGCGACGGATAAAAATTCATATGTTATCTCATCAGCCTGTGCTCTGATGTGTCAGATCGCGTGTCCCATTATTGAACACTTCAAGTATCGAAAGCCTTTTCCAGTCAGTAAAAATTTTTGAATTATGGAGAACCCGATTGTCTGATGAATTGTAAATGAATAAAGATATTACTGAAATCGATCTACGAAAAATCCTGCAACGGAATCAGTGAATGGAACACTTTTCTGGCATAAAAAGTGCCGTATACATACAGGTTTATAAAAAGTCTCTGATAAACAAATACAAGCGGGAGGACTGAAGAAAATGACTTGCAAAAGCCAGGACAAGCAAACGGATGTCACCAGGAGAACCTTTTTGAAGCAGACGGCAAAAGCGGCCGCCACGCTTAGTGTGGCGGGGAGCCTGCCTTTTTTCACTACGGTAACCGCATCCGCCTCGTCCGACCGGGATTTCGATATCCTGATCAAGGGCGGAACAATTTACGATGGTACACTGAAAAAGCCCCGGGTGGCCGATATCGCCATCAAAGGTGACCGGATCGTTGCCATCGGTAATCTGGCGAAAGCACAGGCGGTAAAAATCATCGACGCCAGAGGTCTTGCAGTGACTCCCGGGTTTATCGATGTCCATACCCATTCCGACATGGCCTTCCAGATCATGAATCCCAAGTATTTCTCCAAAGCTTCACCCATGCTGAAAGGGAACTACAATTACATATACCAGGGCGTCACCACGGTGGTAACGGGCAATTGTGGAATGGGAATTCCCAGAACTGATCAGTGGTTCGACATGGTCAAGGCGCTGAATTTCGGGACGAATGCGGCCCATCTGGCGCCTCACGGGGCAATCCGCGCGGAACTTCTCGGCACCGACCAGCCGGTGGAATTGACGTCGGCCCAGCTCGAAGCGATGAAAAAGCGGATTGCCGAAGAAATGGAAAAGGGTGCTGTCGGTCTTTCGACGGGGTTGGAGTATGCTCCGGGGCTGTTATCGACGACCGGTGAATTGATCGAACTCGCCAGGGTGACGGCCCGCATGGGAAGAATCTTTACGACTCATATGCGCGATGAAAGCGGTACCATTGGTCCGGATGGTGTGCCGGCGGTCGTTCATTCCCTGGAAGAGGCCATCGAAATCGGCAAAAAGGCCGGCATTTCCGTTGAAGTCTCGCATTTTAAAATCGCGGCGCCGACGAACAAAACCCCGGCGTCACGAATTCTGGGCATGATCGAAAAAGCGCGCCGCGAAGGCGTCGATATCAGCGCCGATCAGTATCCGTATAACGCCGGGTCCACCTATATCACCGCCCTGATTCCGAAAAAATTCCAGGGAAACGACTACGGCGTCAAACCCGAATTCAAGACGCCGGAGGGGCGTCGCGCCATTAAAGAAGCCATTGAAAAGACTTTTACCTACCTGCCTCCGGAAAAAGTGCTCATCGCCTTTGCCTGGGGCTACAAGCAGTTTGAGGGAAAAACGCTCACGGAAATAGGAGAAATGGAGGGCAAGAGCCCGTCGGAAGCCTATGTGGATCTGGTCTGCCAGAAGGTGTGTCCAACGGGTGTATTCTTTTCTCAGGACATGCCGGTTGTAGAGGAGATCCTGAAGCAGGAGACGGTGATTACCGCATCGGACGGCGGGACGTTCATGATCGGCATGCTCAAGCCGCATCCGCGATGTTACGCAACGTATCCCCGTAAACTCCGTATGGTCGCCCTCGACAATCAATGGATGAGCGTCGAGAAAGCCATCCGCACGATGACATCTCTGCCCGCCGAGAAATTTCGCATCAAAAACCGCGGAAAAATCGAAAAGGGATATTTTGCCGATGTCGCGCTCATCGACCTGGCAAACTTCAGGGATACCGCGACCTACCTCGATCCGCATCAGTATGCCACAGGGGTGAAGCACCTGCTGGTAAACGGTGTTTGGGGGATTGCGGACGGCAAAGCCACCGGTCAGGGCGGCGGCGTGGCGCTGAAGAGCTGAAGGAAGTTTAAATGGAAGTTAAAAGGCGCCTGTTTGTTTAAATGGAACAAGAAGAGTGAATCACCTGATGGTTAAGGATGTTCATTCATGAAGGATGAAAATCAGGAAAAGAGAATGAACATCAACAGAAGAACGTTTTTAAGACAATCGGCCAGAACGGCCGCGGCGTTAACCGCAGCGGGAAGCCTGCCTTTTTTTCACTCGATAACGGCATCCGCTTCGTCGGACCGTGCTTTCGACATCCTGATCAGAGGAGGAACCGTTTATGACGGAACCCTGAAGGCGCCTGTGGTTGCCGACATCGGCATTAAAAGCGACCGGATTGCCGCCATTGGAAGTCTGGCAAAAGCGCAGGCAGTGAAGGTCATTGATGCGCGAGGCCTTGCGGTCACTCCGGGTTTTATCGATGTTCATACCCACTGTGACATGAGCTTTCAGGCTATGAATCCCGATGATCTTTCCGGTGCACCGCCGGAGTTCAGAGGCAACCTCAACTATGCTTACCAGGGCGTTACGACGGTGATCACGGGCAATTGCGGTCTGGGGATTCCCAGCACCGATCAATGGTTGGATGTTGTAAAGAAGATTTCCTTCGGGACCAATGTTGCGCACTTGGCGCCCCATGGGGAAATCCGCGCAAAACTTTTCGGCGTCCATCAACCCGCCGAATTAACGCCGGCGCAGTTGGAAACTTTTCTGCGAAGAATGACCGAGGAACTGGAGAACGGCGCGATCGGTTTTTCGACGGGCCTGGAATATGCCCCGGGGTTTTTTTCCGGCACCCGTGAGCTCATCGAGCTCGCCAGGGCAACGGCCCGCAGGGGAAAAGTCTACGTGACGCATGTGCGCAATGAAACGGGCGCCGTCGGCCGGGAGGGCAAGCCGGCGGTTGTCTCCGCTCTGGAAGAGGCCGTGCTGATCGGCAAAAAGGCCGGCATTCCCGTGGAAGTGTCCCACCTGAAGGTTATGGCTCCCAATAACACCATTCCGGCATCCATGATTCTGGATGTCGTCGAGAAGGCCAGGGGCGAAGGACTGGACATCCATGCCGATCAGTATCCTTACGATGCCGGTTCCACTTATATCACCCACCTGATTCCCGACAAGTTCAAAGCCAATGACCAGAGTCTCAAAAACGAATTCCGAACGGAAAAGGGATTTCTGGAAATCCGCAAGGCGCTGGAAGCCACTTTTTCCTGCCTGCCCGCGGGAAAAATTCTCATCGCCAATTACCCGGCAAAGCCTGAACTGGAGGGAAAGACCGTTGCCGAAATCGCCCGCATCCGGGGGAAATCCCCTGCGGACTGCTATGTGGATATGGTCTGCGAACCGGTATGTCCCATGGGCATTTTCTTTGCGCAGAACATGAACATCGTCAGGGAAATCATGAAGCGGGACGATATCCTCACTGCATCGGACGGGGAGACATACGCAAAGGGTGTGTTTAAACCTCACCCCAGAGTTTACGGCGCATTTCCACGTAAGCTCCGCATGGTTGCCCTGGACAGTAAATGGATGACGGTTCAGGCGGCCATTCGCACCATGACATCGCTGCCCGCTGAAAAATTCCATCTTAAAAGCAGAGGGAAAATCGAAGAAGGATTTTTTGCCGACATCGCTGTCATCGATCTGGCCAGTTTCAGGGATGTTGCAACCTATCTCGATCCACATCAGTATGCCCAAGGCGTCAGACACCTGCTGATCAACGGCGTTGTCGCCATTACGGATGGTGTGGCGACCGGCGCTGGCGGCGGCGTGGCCTTGAAATTCTAAATTTTGAATAACACGGAATTGGAGGTAAAATGAAACGCATTGCAGCATTATCGGTCGTCGGATTTTTATTTGCGTATTTGCTCGTTGCTTCTTCAGCATCGGCCTGCACCATATTTTCAATCAGCTACGGTCAAAAGGTGTTTTTCGCGGGGAACGAAGACCAGAGGCCGCAAAACAGCGCCTCCTGGCTGTTCGTGGATAAAAGAGGCCCTCTCGGCGTTGTGTATTTTGCGACGCCCTGGGAAAAATGGCCCATTGTGATGGAGGCGGGCATTAATGAGAAGGGGTTATGTTACGATCAAAACTGGATACCGGCGGAGAAGCTCAACAGTCATCCGGAAAAGATTCTGGCAAAAGACCATCCATCCTGGCAGATGATGAGGGAGTGCGCAAGCGTTGAAGAAGTCATAGCGTCATACCGGAAATACAACTGGGGCGGTCACTGGGGCGGCATCATCGATTTTCAGATCCACTTTGCGGATAAGACGGGTGATGCGGTCATTTTATATCCCGGCAGTGATGGCGAGATGACTCATATCCGGAAACCCGTAAAGAACAGTTATCTGGTTTCCTCCAACTTCAACGTCCGACTGGTGCAGGAAGGAGACTTTTCCAGAAGCATGTCCTGGGTGGGCTGGGACCGGTATAACACGGCCGACAGGATGCTGGCCCGGATAAAATCGGAAAAAGACCTGACTGTAAAAACAGTGGCCGCCGTTCTGGACGCAGCCCATCAGTCCGATGGCTCCCGTTCCTCGACGATCTACTCCGAACTCTATGATCCGCAGAATCTGCGCATCTATTTATTTTACAATTCCCGGTTCGACACCGCCTATGTTCTGGATGTTGCTACCGAGCTGGCAAAAACCAAAGGCAGTTTCCGTCGGGTTCCTCTTAAGGACCTGATTCTGGATAAAGATATCGTGAAAGAGAAAATATAGAGGAGGTAAGAAATGAAAAGGACTTGTTCATTAACGTTAGGTGTTTTCCTGATTGTTTTTTTATTGCCTTATGCGGTACTGGGCCAGACGCAACGCACTTATAAATTCCCCGATGCCGAAGCCACCGATCCCGTGAAACTGGGCTGGATGACCGGTTTTCCGCCGCCGCCCGAAAAATGTGTGAGGATGTTCAATCTCAGTCATTACCACTTTCCCCGGACACGATGGTCGTTTTCCCACTGGCGTGAATTGCTGCCCACGAAAAATGTTTTCCGAGGAACCGGTGCCGTTTCACCTCTGAAAGCCCGGTTGAAGGATCTCGACAGCCTCGCCTTTAAAGACAAGTCGGGCAACGAACTGACCTGGCGAAAGGCTCTTGATCTGACTTATACGGACGGCATCCTGGTATGGCATAAAGGAAAAATCGTCTATGAACGGTACCTGGGCGCTCTGGCTCCGGAAAGGCCTCACATCGCCTTCTCCGTAACGAAGTCTTATGTCGGAACGCTGGCGGCAATGCTCATCGCCGAGGGAAAGCTTGATCCTTCCGCGCCGGTCAGTCGATATGTTCCGGAATTAATCAATTCGGGCTTTGCCGACGCGACGGTGCGGCAACTTCTGGACATGACCGTCGGCATTAAATTTTCAGAAAAGTACGGAGATCTCGGCGCGGAAATCACTCAATACACCAATTCAACAAGTCCCATGACCGGTTGTCCTGGATATAAGGAGCCTCGGCATCTTTACGAATATCTGGCGACTTTGCAAAAGGAGAGTCCGCATGGCGAGATCTTTGCTTATAAGACGGCTACTACTGAAGTTCTGGCGTGGGTTTTAAAGCGCGTGTCGGGCAAATCGTTGGCTGATCTGCTCTCCGAGTCGATCTGGTCGAAAATCGGCGCGGAACAGGATGCCTATTTCGCGGTGGACATGGTGGGGACCGAACATGCCGGAGCAGGATTGAATGTGGCGCTGCGCGATCAGGCGCGTTTTGGCGTCATGATGCTGCAAAACGGTTATTATAACGGAAAACAGATCGTTCCCGCCGCGGTTGTGGAAGATATTATCCGAAACGGCAGTAAAGAACAGTTTGCCAGAGGAAGTTATGCGGCTTCTCTGCCGGGCTGGGCCTACCGCAACATGTGGTGGATTACCAATAACGAACACGGCGCTTACATGGCGCGCGGCGTTTACGGCCAGAATATTTACATTGATCCCAAAGCGCAGATGGTGATTGTCCGTTTTGCTTCGCATCCGGTTGCGGGAAACGTTGCCAACGATCCGATCACGCTTCCCGCTTACATGGCCGTCGCGAAGTATCTGATGCAATAGCGGGAAAACATAGGATTGGGAAGGGGCGCAGGGTTCGCCATCCGTTATGGAGATCAATTTATCAGAGAGGAAAATGTTTTTATGAAGCTGCAGGAGTTGTTCAGTTTAAAAGGCAAGGTTGCACTTGTCACCGGCGGCGGCCGGGGCATCGGCAAATTTATTTCAACGGGGCTTGCGGAAGCGGGCGCCAATGTGGTTCTGGCCTCCAGAAACATGAGCAAGCTGGAAGATACGGCTGCGGAGCTGGAAAAAGAGTACGGCGTTTCGGCTCTGCCGCTGGCATGCAATCTTCAGAAGCCCGACGAGATCGACTCGATGGTGAAAGCTGCCGTGGAACGATTTGGCCACATTGATATTCTTGTCAACAATGCAGGTCTGGTTCTGCCCGCGCCGACGCTGGAGTTTCCGCTGAAAGCCTGGGATACGACCTTTGATGTCAATATCCGCGCTGTCTGGATTTTGACTCAGAAGATTGCCAACCTGATGAAGAATCAGGGTGGCGGCAATATCATTAACATTTCATCCGTGACGGGTTTCCGCGGAACGTTTGAGTCGGTGCAGCCCGCCGTGGCGTATAATTCATCGAAGGCGGCCGTCAATCTGCTGACCATGAACCTGGCGGTAAAACTTGCTCCGTATAAGATCCGTGTCAACGCAATCGTGCCCGGGTATTTTCGCACGGACATGATGGCGTATATCGACATGCCGCAATTCAAGGATGCCAGGGATATCGTGCTGTCTCATATCCCTGCCGGCCGGGGCGGTGACATCGATGACATGAAAGGCGTGGCCGTTTTTCTGGCCTCCGAAGCCTCCGCGTTTATCACGGGAGCACTTCTGTTTGTTGACGGCGGACAGCTTGCATTATGACAAACACTCTTGTTGAACATGAAATGGGGAAGGGCTGAGTCCGTCTAAAAAAGCGGATTACACATTGAAAGGAGGAAAAATGATGAAGAAGTGTTTTGTCGGATGCCTGCTGGTTGTAATAGGGCTTTGTTTCCTTGCTCCCGCGGCGATGGCGGCGGATGCCGGGAACCTCTCGGCCGAGATCGATCGCCTTGCCCGTGAGGTTGACCCCCGAATGATTGAATGGAGGCATGATCTTCATCAGAATCCGGAACTTTCCAACCGGGAATTCCGCACGTCGAAAATCGTCGCAAAACATTTGAAAAAGCTGGGGATGGAAGTAAAGACGAACGTGGGACGCACCGGCGTGGTCGGTATTCTGCGCGGCAGGGCGGACAGCCCCGTCGTGGCGCTGCGCGCCGACATGGATGCGCTGCCGGTAACCGAAGAAACCGGCGTTCCGTATGCTTCCCGGACTAAAGGCGTTATGCATGCCTGCGGGCATGACAGCCACACGGTCATTCTGATGGGGACCGCAGAGGTTCTCTCCAGGATGAAAGATAAAATTCCGGGCACGGTGAAATTCATTTTCCAGCCTGCGGAAGAATGCGCTCCGGAAGGGGAAGAAGGAGGCGCTCCGCTGATGATCAAAGAAGGTGCGCTGGAAAATCCGAAAGTGGATGCGATTTTTGGTCTGCATGTTGCGCCGATGCCCGCCGGAACCATTGCCTACAAGTCGGGCGCGCTGATGGCCGCGGTGGATTCTTTTAAAATTGTTGTGACCGGAAAACAGACGCACGGGGGCCAGCCGCACAGCGGCATTGATCCGATTGTTGTGGCGTCGCAAATCGTGATGGGGGTGCAGACCATTGTCAGCCGTCAGATCAATGCGGTTACGTCTCCTGCGGTCATTTCCATCGGGCAGATCCACGGCGGTGAGCGCTGGAATATCATTCCCGAAAAAGTCGAGATGACCGGGACGATCCGTACTCTGGATAAAGCAGTTCGCGCCCGGGTCGGTGAAAAGTTGAAGAAGACGGCTGAGTCCATTGCCGAGGCTGCCGGTGCAAAAGCGGAAGTGACCATCATCAATTTAACGCCGGTATGTTACAACAATCCTGCTCTCCACAATCAAATGCTGCCTACCCTGAAACGACAGGTGAGTGATATGAAAATTTTTGAAGCCCCGGCCAGTACGGGCGGTGAAGACTTCGCCTACTACCAGGAAAAGATCCCGGGATATTTCTTTTATATCGGAGCAGCGCCGGTCGGGCAAAAGCCGGCTCAGCTTCATAACCCGATGTTTAATACGGAAGACAAAGGCCTGATCCTCGGTGTGAAGGCAATGTCCAGTCTGGCCATCGATTACTTAATCACGGCAAAATAGCCGTCTCCGTTGGTTTTCATGCAACCAGGAAAAGGCCAGGCCGCCTGAAAAAGAAAGGTTTGGCCCATCCAGGCGAAGAAATTTCAATGCTGCCGACCACTTCCCTTCGGCTGTCCGGCAGCCCCATCTTTTTTTGTGGCTCTTTTTGGCAAAAAAGCGTAAGTTTGCGCCCCAAAGGGAAGGGATATCGCCCGTACGGCGGTGTCAACGGGGATTAACAACTGACTGAAAAGGAGTGGAAAATGAATTATTTGTTACAGCCCAAAAAGTATAAGAGCCTTATGTCCGATGCCGGTTCAAAAGCCATCATGGACAAAACCATTGCTTTCTTCGAAAAGATGGGCAAGACGAAGATTACGGAAGACTTCAATAAAAAGGTCTGGTACCGCGAGTTTGTTGATTTCATGGGCAAGGAACAGATCTTTGCCAAGCTGCTTACCCCCAGCCAGTATGGCGGAGGCGATCCGGACTGCCGCTGGGACACGGCGCGTAACAGCGAATTTTCCGAGCTCCTGGCTTTTTACGGTCTGGGGTACTGGTACTGCTTCCAGGTAAGCATTCTGGGGCTGGGGCCGATCTGGATGAGCCCCAATGAGAAGGCCAAGAAAAAGGCCGCTGAACTGCTGAAAAAAGGAGCCATTTTTGCCTTTGGACTTTCCGAACGCACGCATGGCGCCGATATCTATTCCACGGAAACCACGCTGACACCGAAAGGTGATGGAACCTGGGTGGCCATGGGAGAAAAATACTATATCGGCAACGGCAACGAAGCGGAGATGGTCTCCACCCTCGGCAAGGTCAAGGACGGCACGGACGATTACACCTTCTTTGTAACGAATTTTCATCACAAGGCCTATGAACTGAAAAAGAACGTTGTTTCCCATCAGCAGTATGTCTCCAACTTTGCGCTGCATGATTACCCCATTACCGAAGAAGACATTCTTTCCCGCGGATCGCATGCCTGGGATTCTTCCCTCAACACCGTCAACATCGGCAAATTCAACATCGGCCCCGGGTCGCTCGGGATCACGGAGCATTGTTTTTATGAAGCCATTACGCACGCTGCCAACCGCGTTCTCTATGGTCTGCCCGTTACCGACATGCCGCATGTCCGGAAGAATTTCATGGATGCCTGGTTAAGGATCATCGGCATGAAGCTTTACCAGCGCCGGGCGACCGACTACTTCCGCAACGCTACCGCCGCCGACCGCCGTTACCTGCTGTACAATCCCACCAGCAAGATGAAGGTTACCCTGCAGGCCGAAGACGTTGTCAATCTGCTCTGGGAAGTTATTGCCGCCAAGGGCTTTGAAAAGGACACTTACTTTTCATTGGCCGCCGCCGATGTTCGGGGGCCGTCCAAACTCGAAGGAACGGTGCATGTCAATGTCCAGCTCATCCGCAAGTTTATGAAGAATTATTTTTTCAGTCCCAAAGAGTATCCACCGGTCAAACCCGACTTCGCGCTGAAGGATGACATGTTCCTGTTTAATCAGGGGCCGACCAAGGGGCTGGGAACCGTCCAGTTCCATGATTACCGTCCGGTTTTTGAAGCCAATAAAAAACTGCCGAATGTGGCGATTTTCATTCAGCAGATTGAATTGTTCAAGGAACTGCTCGAAAAAGCGGGACCGGACAAGGCTCAGGACATGGATCCGCTGTTTTCCCTGCCGCTGGGCGAGATGTTTTCCATCGTTGTCTATGGTCAGTTGATTCTGGAACAGGCGCAATTCGATAATCTTGACCCTGACGTTCTCAATCAGATCTTTGACTTCATGGTGCGTGATTTTGCCCGCTTTGCCCTGCAGATTTACGGCATGCACAATACAAAAGACGAACAGAGGGCCTACTGCACGAAGATCATGCTGATCAAGTCTCAGGAAGACAAAGCCCAGTACGATCGCGTGTGGAACAATTACGTGTATGCGCTGAAAGGCGAATATGAGATGAATCCGTAGAAATGGACGTTCCGGCCGCCGGAATCTTTTTCAAGGAGATTTGACTTCAGGGGAGGGAATCGTGATTCTCTCCCCGTTTTTTTTCATATCTCCGCTTCTGAACCGCAATCGGGCCGGTTCATGACTCTTGCAAATTTTCTTTACTAATTTGAAAAAATGCGCCATGAAGCAGCGCGATGCGGGTCGCAGACGCCCGTGTCGGCAACCTGGCGGACAGATGTTGTCATCCCCGCAGAAAACGGATCGTTTCCGGTGGATGAAAGGTTCCTGTACCGGGAACCTTCAAGGCGAAGTGTAAAAGCTTTTTGAGTGTGCCGTTCCGGCATGGATGTATCGTTAATTATGAATTTTTATAGAACGCCTTTTCAAAAATCCGATCAGCGTCATAACCTTGATGACCCGGACTGTCGCCCCTCCCGGGACGGCCAATCCATCGACTATCGTGAACTTTATGAACAATTAAAAGAACGGGAGACGATACTGGTCCGGTCTCTGTCCTTATATGAAAAGTTATTCGATGAAGTGGAAGATGCCATCTCCGAGATTGACCTGAAGGGGAACATCACCTTCGTCAATAAACCCGCTTCCAGAATCTGGGGAATTACGGAAGGCCGGACGATTGGATTGAATTACAAAACCTGGGCGGACCCGGAAAACCGGAAGATCGCTCTGGATGCCTATGCCAGGGTTTATCGGACAGGCGAACCCTGCCGGTTCAGCTACGAAATCATCCGCAAGGACGGAGAGCGAAGAGTGGTGGAAGATTCCGGATCGGCCATTCGCAACGCAAAAGGCGAAATTATCGGTTTCCGGTCCGTCAGCAGGGACATCACAGAACGCAAAAAAGTGGAAAAGGAACTGGCTGAACATCGCAGCCGGCTGGAAGCTATTTTCGGCAGTGTAAAAGAAGCGATCATTACGGTGGATATGACGTTGACCGTCATGGACGCCAATCCTGCGGCGGAAACCATTTGTGGACTAAAGGTTCGCGAGATTGTCGGCAGGCCGTTTGGGGAGTGTCTTGCCCGGTGCAGTCAATCCTGCGGCGATGTGATCAGGCAGACCCTGCAAAAGAAATCTACCATCAAGGAGTACCGGGTGGAATGTGGTCATCGTGAGCGCGAGCAGCAACTGGTCAGCGTAACCAGTGCTCCGCTTCGTGATGCCGGCGGCCAATACATGGGCGCCGTCCTCGTGATTCGGGATATCACCCTTCTGAGGGATCTGGAAAGAGAATTGCGCGAGCGGCATCAGTTTCATAACATTATCGGGCGCAGCAAGAAAATGCAGGATATCTACCGCCTGCTGGAAGATCTCGCCAACTTGGAAACAACCGTTCTCATTACGGGAGAGAGCGGTACGGGGAAAGAACTGGTGGCCAGGGCGCTTCATTACAGCGGTTTACGCGGTTTTCGGCCTTTTGTCGCCGTCAATTGTTCCGCTCTGACGGAAGGTCTGCTGGAGTCTGAGCTTTTCGGCCATGTGAAAGGCGCGTTTACCGGAGCAATCAAGGACAAACGGGGACGGTTTCAGGCGGCAAACGGCGGAACGCTTCTGCTGGATGAAATCGGTGATATTTCACCCATGATCCAGTTGAAGCTTCTGAGGGTCCTTCAGGAAAAAACATTTGAACGTGTGGGGGACTCCGATCCTCAAAAGGTAGATGTCCGCGTTATTGCCTGCACCAATAAAAACCTCAGGGAAAAGGTTCGCCTGGGGGAGTTCCGGGAGGATCTTTATTACCGGCTGAAGGTTGTGGAAGTTCCACTGCCGCCTCTGCGGGATCGACTGGAAGATGTTCCTCTTTTTATTGACCATCTGTGCCGTGTGTTTAATGAGCGCTTTCGCCGGGAAATCGAAGGAGTAACCACTGAGGTACTTCACCTTTTCATGAACTACCCGTGGCCGGGCAATGTTCGTGAGCTGGAACATGTTATTGAACATGCCTTCATTGTTTGCCGCGGCCGGGTGATTACGCTTGATGATCTCCCTGTGGAGTTCAGGGAAATCCGCAGACATCCCGTGTCTGCCGGTTCCGGGAATCGCACGCAGCCCGCAATCGAAGAGAATGAAATTATGGAAGCTTTAACCAAAGCCCGCTGGAATAAAACAAAAGCGGCGCATCTTCTGGGGATTAATCGCCGGACTCTTTATCGCAAACTCGATCAATTGCGCATTCATCCGGGGCCGTAAACGAATTGTGCGCTGTCACAATTTGTGGCGCACGATTTGTGACACAAAGTGATTCTTCTGTTTCCTCCATTCTTCCCGTATATTCATTATAGTATTAAAATCATTTATTGTTTTATCGGTTTTCTGCGCGGGTTGCTGTCTGGCACATTATCCGCAATGGCCACCCGGTAATTTGGAACGTGGACAGTTTTCTTGTCTGGCCGTTTTTCCAAAAATATTACAGGGGGTATGCGAATGAAAGATCAGATAAATCCGGATTTTCAGGTGGGGGGGCCCAGAGCGACCTATGTCATGGTAGTTTGTTCCTTATTGTTTATGGTTAATTATATGGACCGGCAGATTATGGCTGCCGTCCTGCAGCCCATGAAAATTGATCTGGGGCTGACTGATTTTCAGGCCGGTCTGGCCAATACGATGTTTTATCTGGGCGTATTGATTTTTGTTATTCCGGTTGCTCACTGGATTGATAAGTGGAGCCGAAAGAAAATGATCGGGCTGATGGCCTTCTGCTGGAGCGGGTTCACTATGTTTACCGGATGCAGTGGCAGCTTTATGCAGTTACTCATGGCGCGTTTTGGCGTTGGCCTGGGCGAATCGGGATTTGGAGCCGGTGGCACAGCGCTAATTGCGGCATCCTATCCCCCGGAAAAAAGAGCTTCGAAAATCGGCATCTTCAACACGTTTATTACCGTGGGAATTCTGGTCGGCATGGTCGTGGGTGGTTACATATCCGTCCATTTTGGCGGATGGCGGACAGCTTTTTACGCGTTTGCCGTACCCGGGGTCGTTCTGGGTATTTTAGCCTTTTTCATGCAGGATTATAAAATTAAGAAAGAAGCAAATGCTCCGGCGTCCCCTTCGTTTCTTCAAAATGTGAAATCATTGTTCGCCAATCGCTCCCTGCGCCTGATTTATGTCGGCTACGGGTTCTTTGCCGTTGTCGTCTTTTCCTACCTGACATGGCTTCCCGCTTTATTGATGAGAGCTTATGGCATTGATGAAGCCAAAGCAGGCCTGGTGGCCGGGGCGCTTTCCATTCTGACCCTGATCGGTCCCATTTTAGGCGGTCTGTTTGCGGATCGCTGGCAGTCAAAGAGTTCAGGCGGACGCATGAAACTGGCGGCAGTCGGGATCCTGGCGTCTTCCGTGGCGTTATGGCTGGCCTTCACGACGGTATTCAACGTTAACAGCAAGGCCATGATGATTTTTTCATTCGTCATGCTTTGCATTTATGGAGTCGTAAGCGGGATGCCCAACCCGGCCGTCATGGCTTCCACGCAGGACGTGGTGAAATCCGAACACAAAGGGCTGGCTTCCGGGGCGGCTTACTTTTGCATGATGCTGTTCGGCGGCGCCTTTGGTCCCGCGATGGTCGGGAAGCTCTCCGATGTGTTCGGAGGAGGATATCAGGGGCTTACCTATGGTCTTTATGTAGCTTCCCTTTTCGGTGTCGCGGCGGCCGTTATCTGGTGGCGGGCGGCTAAAAGGGTTGGCGCGGATATGGAAAGGGCTGCATCGTCAAACGGCCAGAACATTGCCTGATCATGGAATGCTCCGATACCTTGAGTGAAAAAATGCAAAGCTTCATTCATCTGATTCGGCCCGATAATTTTGAGGATGAGGTTGGCCGAGCCGGCAAGCCCGTCCTTCTGTTATGCATGCCTCGCGGCGATGATTTCCCAGGCCAGCTTGCGCTGCTGGAAAATATCGCACGGTGCTACCGGTCATCGCTGGCGGTCGGATTGCTGGAAGAAGTTTTTATGGAATATTTCAAAAACAAGTTGAAAATTTCCGGAACACCCACGTTTCTGATCCTGGCCCAGGGAGTGGAAAAAAACCGGATGCTCGGTCTGGCAGATTTTCAGGCCCTTGAACAATTTGTCCTGGAAACACTGCGGCAGGTTGACCTGCATGAAGAGTTGCCCTGGCCGGGGTACCCGGTTGTTTGACCGGGACACAAAACCGTCCTCTCTCTTGAATGCCCTGGCGGTGCTCAGGGGAGAGGACATTACAACTGCGTGTTTCCGTCTGCGATGCGGATAGCAGTTTTTTTGCTTCTGCGATTTTCTTTTACCCGTCTTGTTACTCATCACCATGACATATAATCTTGCAAATTACAGCGGAGTCATTGTAAAACTGTTTGAAAATAACAGGCTTCTTTTAATCATGCCTACAGGAGTAACTTTTCATGGATAAACCAGGACAAAACGGTTTGCTGAATCGCAGGCAATTGTTGCAGACAGCGGCGGCATCGGCCTTTCTGGTGGCGTTTCCGGGGATCGGCGGTTGTTCGATTTCGACAAAACACAGTTTTGTCAGCTCTCCTGAAGGCAGGGCGCTTGCACTGACGAACGCCAATGTGGTGGATGTCGAGACCGGTGCCATCCTGCCGGCAAAAGTTATCGTGATCCTCAACGGGATCATCGAAGCCGTTACCGACAAGGCGTCCATCCCGCAGGAAGGCTGGCTTCTTTATGACCTGAAACATCAGTATGTGATACCCGGCCTGATTGACGCTCATTGCCATACGACGCTGACCAGCGAGTCGGGGCTGAATCTTTTCGGGGCGTTGACGACTTACCGGCAATTCAAGAGAAATTATGAGCAGCAGCTCATGCACGGCGTGACGACCGTGCGTGATATGGGGGCGATGCCGAAGATGCTTGCCGATGCGATCAGACTGATGAAAAACGATGAAATGACCGGCCCGCGGGTTGTTTACTGCAACGCCTTTACCAACGTCTACCGTGGTCATCCGGATATAGATCCTGACGACCTGTCTGTTTTCTCGGGTCCGGCTATGGCGTTCATGGGCAATCCCAATCTGTGGTTTAAGGACACAAGGGAATTAAAGGAGAAAATGTCGAAAAACGTTGCCGGCGGCGCATCTTTCATCAAGCTGACCATGGATAATCAATCGGTTATGTGCGGGCTGGGAAAGATACCGGTTTATACCGATGAACAACTGCGCGTCATTACGGAGTTTGCGCTCGACAGGAATCTGCCGACGGCGGGCCACGTGCATACCAAATTCGGTTTTAACCGGGCGCTTCAGTTCAGGCTCAACTCGGTTGAACACATGATCGGCGACGCGCAGTTAACGGATCAGGAAGCGCTGGAGATGGCCGAAAAGAAAGTTGCCATTGTTCCCACCATGATCATCGCCCAGATGCTGGCGGCCGAAGAAGCGTATGACAAGTTGCCCCGGCCGTATTGCACGGACTTTATCGAGGGTGAACTGGCCATCCGTCGACTGTATCTCCAGTCCTGCACCGATCGTGATGTTGACCCGGCCATCCACCGGGCCAATATGGAGGAGCTTAAGAATTTTCATAAGTATGGCTGTGAACATTTATACAGCAAGGGCAGGTTCATGGCGCGTCCCGACCTGTATTTCAATATTCTGCTGAACGGTCCGGGTAATCTCGCAAAAATGAAGCGCGCCGGCGTGTTGATTGGTTGCGGGACGGATTCCGGTGTGCCGTATGTGTATCATGGAACGCTCTGGCGGGAAATGGAGATTCTGAAACGTATCGGCTTTACGAACAGGGAAGTGTTGCAATGCGCAACCGTCGATAACGCCCGGATCTTGAGAATGGCGGATAAAATCGGGACGATCGAAGCGCGGAAATGCGCGGACATGGTCGTGCTGAAAACCAACCCGCTGGAAAAGATCGAGGCCTGCCGATCGCCGCAACTCGTCATCAAAGGCGGCCGGATTTACGGTGCGACGCAAGCATTGTAGACAAACCAAGAGTATCGACCCGGCCGCTCGATGAGCGGCCAGGTTGCAAGCGGCAGTTTCGGCCCGCATTGCCCCAGCGCATCCGCCATGTTGCACCGCTTATTCGCAGAAAGGCATTAGCGAAACGGTGCAATCCGTGTTGCCGGAGAGCACAAACACCTTCCCCTGCGTTTCAGGAATCACTGACACAGCGAAACCAAAAAGAACAGGTTCGGCATTTAGTGCGATCAGTGTTTCAAACGGCTGATCAGTTCCACCATAAAGGTTTCCCGTTCTTTGAGATCCCTGCGAAATTCCTTTCTGTCCGTATTGGCGATTTCGTGTTTGAGATCCGGCAGGTACCGTTCCAGGATCGTTAAGAGCTCTCCTTCTTCCTGTGTGGTCAAGTGAAGTCTGTCCATAAAAAGTCTCCTTTCGTTTTGGTATGGTTACGTTAATTCATGAACAAACCATGGCCGCTTGGTTCTGGTGCATTTTGAAAATGAATCACTAAAAGATTCTGATCAATGATCGTGGAAGATGCGGTGTATTTTGCAGCTTGAATGTTGACAGGGATGGGAAAAATAACAGAAAGTAATGGAAGATAAAGCGATTCTATGGCACGAATACAGGAGGAGAATCTGCCCGTTGATATTTCAGTCTATATTTTGATTTTTCTCCTTTTTACGTCACTTATCAAATCAATCCAGTAACGGTTTACCTGATCTAAACTTTCCTTATTATTTATTTTCATCATTTTGCCTTTGATTGTCAAGGTTGAAAAACAACTGTAAAATCAACGGAGAATCGGCCAGGAACGCTCATGGAAACTTGTATGCTGTTCTGTCAATCTGCTCAGCGGGCAGGAATGGAATTGCCGGCTACGTCAGATATCCATATTTTTTAAACCAGACAATGGCTCTTTTCACGGCGGGCTCGATGGGGGACTGAGGCATCCCCAGTTCGTGAATCGCTTTTCTGCCGCTGAAGTAATGAGACGCATATCCCATCTTCGCGGTTACAGAATTTACGTCCGGTGAGAAACGAAACAGTCTTCCCGCAACATCATTGACATATCCGCCCAGAACGGCAGCCGCATACGGTATTTTGAATTTTGGCGGATTAACCCCCGCCACTTTTGCGGTCAGTGTGAAGAAATCCTTGTAGCTCATATTTCCCTGTTCGTTGGCAAGAATATAATCTTCTCCGGATTTTCCTTTCTCCATCGCCAGGCGAAGTCCCTCGCATACATCCAGAACATCCACAAAATTATTGCCTCCGCCGGGAAAGGCGATGGCGCGTCCCCGGGCAATCTGGAGAATCATCTGGCCGGAACTGGGTTTTGCATCCCATTCGCCGATCATATAAGTCGGCTTGACCACAATGAGATCGATCCCCTTATCCAGAAATTTTTTCGCTTGCAGCTCCGCTTCGTATTTCGTGTCGGCATAAGGATTTTTGTATCGCGCAATCGAGTCGTGCTCAGGCCAGTTCTCATCCGCCGGATTTTTCAGGCTGGAAATGCCCAGAGTATCCACCGTGCTTACATAAAGCACCCGCTTTACACCGGCTTTCAGGCTGGCATTCAAAATGTTTTTCGTGCCTTCGACATTGGTCCGCCGGATCGCGTCAAAAAGCGGCCGCCACTGGCTGGTCGACGCCGCACAGTGATATACATAAGCAACACCTTCCAGTGCCCGGGCAAGTGAATCCGGTTCACAAATATCGCCCGGCACACGCTCAACTTGAAGATCGTCAACAGCCGGAGCTTTTGATTTTATCCGGACCAGCACCCGCAGTTCTCTTGCGCCCGTATTCCATAAATGACGCACAAGATTCCCGCCTAGAAGACCGCTTGCACCTGTAATTAATATTTTCATTCAACACGTCTCATATTTTTTGATAACCGTTTTCCTGTATGGAATGAAATATAGAATTGGCATTTTAGTGTCAAGGACATCCTGACAACAAATGAGAAAACCTGCTGTCTTTTAACCACAAAAGATCAGTTGTTAATTGTTCCGGAATTCATTATGTTGAATGCAGGATATTACTGAAGAACATCGAAGGATCATTCATGCAGTCATTCGGATCAACCCTTTTTTCACTGATCAACAGTGTTGCCGTGATCGTTGTCATTGCCTATTTTTTCACCCGCAGCTCCCTCTTTATGCGACTTCTGGAAAGGAAAATGACCTGGCAGGATCGACTCCTGATGTCCCTGGTCTTTGGAATTTTCTCCATTTACGGGACTCTGGGCGGTTTCCCGCTTCTTGGAGGCATTGCCAGTATCCGTGATCTGGGTCCCGCTGTTGCAGGTTTGCTGGCGGGACCTCTGGTCGGTCTGGGGGCGGGGCTTATTGGCGGCGTTCACCGGTATTTGCAGGGTGGCTTTACGGCGCTGGCCTGCGGGATTGCGCCCGTCATGGCGGGTCTTGCGGGCGGCGTTGTTTATCTGTTTAAACGTAATAAATTTTTAGGCATCAGCCGGGCGGTGCTGTTTATGATCGGTGTGGAGTTTATGCACATGGCCATCGTTGTCGCCATCAGCCAGCCCCGTGAGCAGGCCATCACCCTCATGAAAAGCGGACTTCTTCCGATTGTGGTTGCCAATGCCATGGGGATCGGCATTTACGGATATTTCATGATGGATATCCTGAAGGAACGTGCTCTGGAAAAGGCCAAACTCACCATGGAAGGGGAACTCGGTGCCGCCCGGGAGATTCAGATGAGCCTTGTTCCCAAGACCTTTCCACCGACGCCCGTCCGGGAGGAATTTTCGCTGTATGCAACTCTGGAACCGGCGCGGGAAGTAGGCGGCGACCTGTATGATTTTTATTTTGTGGGCGACAACCGCTTTTTCTTCATGATCGGTGATGTTTCCGGAAAAGGAATTCCCGCCGCGCTGTTCATGGCGGTTACCCGGACGGTGATGAAGGCGAAAATGCAACCGGCCGACGAAGGACTGGGAAGAATTGTGTCCAATGTCAACCGAACGCTCTGCGAAGGAAATGACGCCAACATGTTTGTGACGGCTTTCTGCGGCTTTCTGAATATCATAACCGGAGAAATCACATATATCAACGCCGGCCATAATCCTCCGGCTGTTGTGAAAGCCGATGGGGGAGTTTCTTTTCTTAAGATGGCAGCCAACGTTCCCCTGGGTGTCATGGAAGACATGAATTATGCGGAAAGCAGGATTCAACTGGATCCCGGCGATACCCTGGTGCTTTATACGGACGGTGTGACCGAGGCTACCAACAGCCGAAAGGAATTTTTTACGGAGGCCAGGTTACGGCAACTTCTGGAAGGGACAAACGGGATGACGGCGCGGGGGATTGTTGAGAAAACCATATCGGTCGTGCACGAATTTGCCGCGGGAACCAGTCCAGCCGACGATATTACCCTGCTGACGTTGAGAATAGAACCGCAATCGAAGGACAGATGATTGACCGGCAGTAACGGATGCGTGGATTCAGAAATCATCGCAAGTAAGAAGGCCGCCGTGACCGGCGGCCTTCTGCGAAAGTCTCATGCGGCCAGATGCTTTACTGCACAATCCGGACATCGACGATGTAATATTCCGTGTCCCCAAAGCAGCTTGTGGGCACGCCTTTATGCTGTTCGTAAATAAGGGCTACGCGTTTGCCGGCAAGCTGGTTGATGCGCTGGGCCACTTCATCGTTCCGAATGCTGAATAGAAATTTATCGGGAATGGCTCCGGGCATGGTAACCATGGCCA
The DNA here is from genome assembly GCA_963682015.1 of Smithellaceae bacterium. Taxonomy (GTDB): domain Bacteria; phylum Desulfobacterota; class Syntrophia; order Syntrophales; family Smithellaceae; genus UBA8904. The sequence continues at coordinate 3,289,254 of OY820932.1, forward strand.
TCTCGCCTTCCCAGGTTTTACAGATCCATCCGCTTCTGGACAGCTTCTGTATGTAACCGACCCGCTCTCCCTCGGAAAAACTCCATGTAAGCGTCAGCCAGACGTAAAGTACGGCAAGCGCCGCCAGTACAACAAGGAATCCCGCCAGCCGGAGGAGCCAGCTCATTTTTTTCTTACTTCCGATTTCATCCGCCATTTTCCAGTCTCCCTGGGTTCAATTTACCGTCTGTCCGTTTGCCTGTATCCGGGCGGGCGAAAGTATAGATGGAATATTTTGCCGTGTCAACGAACGTATTGACCATCTGTATCCCTTTTATTTTTTCCGACGTTTCGTGGAGGAGGCCTTTCCGGTTTTTTTTCGGACGGCCGGTTTTTTACGGGCGAAAATGGAAGCGATGTGCCGTCCTTCTTCTTCTCCAACCGGCTCTTTCCCGGTGGTGATCTGCGCGGATTGATTTTCCGCGGACCAGTTGAACATAACCGGTTTTTCATTGCGCAGCATGTCCGTAACGGAAAATAACTCCGAGCGATGAAAACTCAGAAAAACGGTGCCGTTCAGTCCCTGCCGGGGGCCGGGCAGAGGACCGGTTCTGTCCACGAACGCAGCCATGCACAGAAGCTTATTTTGCGCGTCAAATAAATACAGAAAAGAGGCGTTTTCGCTGTTCATGGCCCGAAACTCATACTGGTAATTGGTCACTTCCGCGCTGACATTCGGCATACAGAATCTCCTTTCATCATAAAACACTAAAAAGGTAAGAAAGATTTTTTATCCTTCATGAACTGATTCGGGGAATTTCTCCCTGCCTCCGGTCCGAAAAAGATCAGGTCTGTCCGAAATGTTTTTAATATACTAATATGAACATGATTCCAGTGAATATTCAATATGATTTTGAAACGAACAGAATCGCTGAGTGACGAAAACGCGGGATATGGAACCATGGTGCGAACCTGGAGGATGTCATAAAAATATTGCCTGCCTGCCGAAGGTGTGGTATTTTTAGAGAAACTTACTCCAGTATCATGGACGGCGAGGAGCTTTACATGAAAGTACGGGTATTGGGTTGCCACGGTTCTCAGTTACCTTATCACAATACGACCAGTTTTTTGCTCGGTAAAAATGTTCTGGTGGACGCCGGAGCGGTAACAACGGTCCTGACGATTGAAGAGCAACTGCGCATTGATTACATTTTTGTCACGCACGCTCATCTGGATCATGTGCGCGACATTATGTTTCTCGTGGACAATCTTTACTATGCAAAACGTAAGAAACCGCTGATTGTCGCCAGCAGCCGCGGAATCATCGAAAACATTCACCGTCATCTTTTCAATAATGTAATCTGGCCTGATTTCTCCAGGATTCCCAATCCCCAAACGCCGCTGATCCGTTTTGAGGCTCTCACGCCCGGCAGAAAAAAAACGCTGGGAGGGTGGCAGGTGCGGGCGCTGAATGTTCATCATACCGTGGAGACCATGGGCTTCCTCATGGAATCCAAGAATAAAGCAATTCTTTTTCTGGGGGATACCGGCCCTACTGAAGATGTCTGGAAGGTTGCCGGAACCGTGAAAGACCTGAAAGCAATATTCGTGGAAACGTCGCTGCCCGGCAGTCTCCAAAATATTGCGGATAAAACCGGGCATCTCACGCCGGTGACGCTGGCGGCGGAACTGCAAAAATTGAAAGACAAAAAACCGCATATCTACCTTTATCACATGAAGCCCCCGTACGCGGAGGCAATCCAGCGCGAAGTCGCCGCGATTTCCGACAGAAAAATACATATCATTGAAGACGGTCAGTTTATACGCATTTAATTTACCGGCAATCCCATGAAACAATTTAATTCCGGGGCCTATCTTTCGAGCCTGAACATTGATGTGATGCGTTTTGGCCTGGAGTCGATTTCCGATCTTCTGGCAGGACTGGGCCATCCGCAAAACGACTATCCGTCCGTCCTTGTAGGCGGCACCAACGGCAAAGGATCGACCGCGGCCATGCTAGCTTCGATCCTGGAGCAGTCGGGGTTGAATGTCGGTCTGTACACATCGCCGCACCTGGTTGATGTCTGCGAGAGAATCGTCGTCGGCGGAGTCAGAATTTCCCGAAGGGATCTGGATGCCCTGATTGCCGAAATCAGCCGGAATGTCCGGCAGCCGATTACCTATTTCGAATGTTTGACGGCGGCCGCCTTTTTATTTTTTTCCCGCAAAAGAGTGGATATTGCTGTTTGCGAAGTGGGCCTGGGTGGCAGGCTGGATGCCACCAATGTCGCAAAGCCGCTGGCTTCCATAATTACCAATATTGCACTGGAACATACGGATTACCTGGGCAAAACCCTTGCGGCGATTGCCGGGGAAAAGGCGGGGATTATCAAACCGAATGGTATTTGCATTACAGCTGCGACACAAAAAAGAGTGCTCGATGTCCTGAGTAATGTTTGCGCCACGCAGAACGCCCGGCTGGTGCGTCTGGGCGTCGACATCAACATGAAAAGCCATCGCGATAAATCGGTGACGTATGAAGGAGAAGAGCGCACGATAAAAAAACTTACCCTCCCCCTGCGGGGCAGACATCAAACAGCCAATCTGGCCCTGGCTCTGGCGGCGGTTGAAATACTGGAAACGAAGGGGTTCCGGATTGAAGATTCGGCTGTGCGCGGGGGGCTGGCTCATACCTGCTGGGAGGCAAGAGGAGAAATTTTATGTTCCCGTCCGCTGTTTTTGCTAGACGGCGCCCATAACCCGGCAGGGATCACGACGCTTTGCCGTATCTTGAAAAAAGATTTTTTCGGGCGCCGGATCATTCTGATTTTCAGCGCTCTGGCTGACAAGGATTATCGACGCATGCTGGGAAAAATCTTGCCGCTGGCCGATCGCATTTTTCTGCCGCCGCTTTCCACAAAGCGAGCTTGTCCTCCCCGGCAACTTGCTGCTTTTGCTGAAAGCCTGGGGCATTCCGCTGCAATATCCCGAAGCACTGCTTCGGCCGTTCGCCAGGCATTTCGATGCGCCCGGAAAGGCGATTTGATCGTCGCCTGCGGGTCGCTTTATCTGGCCGGCGAAGTAAAAGAAATATTTTCAGAAATGGTTTGTTGTGATAAGAAGCGATACGTCAAATAAAAACTGAAGGCGCTGATATTTTGAAAATCCAGTTACGGAATCTTTGGGCAAACCCTTCCATCCTGTCAGATTTTATAAGCGGGTTGAGATGTGAAAAACGGATGGCGGGGATGCGCCGGGTTTTGAAGATTCTTCTGTTTGGGTTGCTGGTCGTTTGTTTCAGTACTTCTCTTCCCGTGGTGATTCAGGCTGCAGTCACATCGGATGTTGTTTCCTCTCCACCTGCTCCGCCCGAAAAAAAACCAGAACCTTCCCGAATCATCGTGATCGGCAATAAGGACACCAAACGCTATCATTTGCCCGGCATGCCCGGTTATGACAAAGTCGAGGCCGGTCACCGTGTGGTTTTCAATTCCGAGCAGGAGGCTGTTGACAGCGGATATTATAAGGCAGGTACCGGTAAGGATGCGCAAAAAGCAACACTGCCCGACAAAAAAGCCGTAAGAAAGCCGGATCAGCCGGAAGTGGTTGTTCCGTCCGCGCAAAAAAATGAAAGAGTCCTGGAGACCTCGAAAGATGAGATCACCGGGAAGACAGCCGATAAACAGGCCCTGTCGGCCAAAGTTGTTGTTGTGGGCAACAGAGATACCAGACGTTATCATTTGCCCGGCATGCCTTATTACGACAAAGTCAAAGCCTATCACCGTGTGGTTTTCAATTCCGAGCAGGAGGCTGTTGACAGCGGATATTATAAGGCAGGTACCGGTAAGGATGCGCAAAAAGCAACACTGCCCGACAAAAAAACCGTAAGAAAGCCGGATCAACCGGAAGTGGTTGTTCCGTCCGCGCAAAAAAATGAAAGAGTCCTGGAGACCTCGAAAGATGAGATCACCGGGAAGACAGCCGATAAACAGGCCCTGTCGGCCAAAGTTGTTGTTGTGGGCAACAGAGATACCAGACGTTATCATTTGCCCGGCATGCCTTATTACGACAAAGTCAAAGCCTATCACCGTGTGGCTTTCAATTCCGAGCAGGAAGCTGTTGACAGTGGATATTACAAGGCGGGCACCGGTAAGGATGCGCAAAAAGGAAAGCTTGCCGGCGGGAAAGTCCAGGCCGGAAGCCGGCAGGAGGTTGTGATTCCCCTCGACAGGAAAGTTGAAGCTCCGCAGGCAAGCCCGCTGCAGAGCGCGCCGTCGCCAGTTGCGGAAACGCCAAAGCCGACGGGAGAAGCCGCTCCAGCGGTTGCAGCACCACCGGAGCCTTCTGTGCAACCCGTGCCCGAACCGGCCAAAGAAGCGCAAATACCGGCCGCTGAAGCTGTGAAAGAAAAGGCGGAGAAAAAAGAAGCGGCGCATGATGTTCCGGCCGGGGTCGTTCCGCCCGCCACAGGACTGGAAAATTTTGCCGTTGCGCAGGCCGGCGACATTCCGGTGAAGATCGAGGCGGACAACCTGTCCTATGATAACGAGCGCGATGTTTATGCCGGCGAAGGCAATGTCGTGATTACTTACGGCGCCGGAGTTTTGACCGCTTCTAGCGTGGAGTATGATCGGAAGAATCGTCTGGCGACCGCCCGGGGCGGAGCATTACTGAAAATGGCCGAAGATTTGCTCGCGGGCGATAAAATCGTCGTCAACGTGGAAGATAAAACCGGTGTGGCCTATAACTCCAAAGTTTTTTACGCCCGGAATCATTTTTATATTAAAGGGGATAAAATTGAAAAAACCGGCGAGGCGAGCTACCGGATCGAGCAGCCTCTGGCCACCACCTGCGACGGAGACAACCCTGACTGGCAACTGGCCGGTTCTGAAATGAAAGTAACCATTGACGGGTACGGCTGGGTAACCAATGCCCGCTTGTTGACCAAGGGACTACCGGTGGTTTATACGCCCGTCGTTGCTTTCCCCGCGAAAACTACCCGGCAGACGGGTTTTCTTTTTCCCTATTTTGCCTACTCCAGAAACAAAGACGGCCTTGATATCGAAATCCCGTTTTTCTGGGCGATCAATCCCCAGCTGGACGCGACGTTTTATTCGCGCTACATGGAAAAAAGAGGCTTTAAAGAAGGCGTGGAATTCCGGTATTTTCTGGGCGGTCACTCTTTCGGTACGCTTTACGGCGACTACATGGATGATAACAAACGGGTTACGGAAACGATCGGCGATACGCTTTCCCGCGACTGGGAGGGGATGCACCGACGCTGGTCGTATATGATCAACCATCAAACGAATTTTGATTCGCAGTTTTATATCCGGACGGACCTGCGCCAGGTGTCCGATGCCTGGTATTTCCGCGATTTCAATGCCCACAATTATTATCGCACGAATTTTGACGCCATGGAGCAGGACCCGTTTAGGAAAATTTCCTTTCAGGGAACTGAATATCTTCGGTCCCTGGAATCAACGGCGCGCGCGTTCAAGGGATGGAATAATTTTAATGTGATGGCTCGGATCAGTTCGACGGATGATTTTGCGATCAACAACAATGACGGGACTCTACAGAAATATCCTGAGATCATTGTGACCGGAATCAAGCAGCCGCTGTATATCACGCCTGCCTACATTGAATTTGCCGGCACGTATGATTATTTCTACCGGAAAGAAGGCGCAAGAGGGCATTATCTGGATGTCGCCCCGGCCGTCTCGCTGCCTCTGGCCATTTCCCGCTATGCGAAGATCACGCCGCAGTTGACAGTACGTGAAATATACTGGAACCGGGATGACAAAGAGGCGGAATCCGGCAATCGGAGCAGCGACCGCACAGTCGTAAACGCCGGTGTAATCGTCAGCAGCCGGCTCTCCCGCGTGTTTGATATCAAAATTCTCGACTGGGACAAATTTCAGCATGAGATCAAACCGGAAATCGGCTATTCCTACATTCCCGGCGTGCGGCAGGAGAATATTCCCGATTACCTGCCCCGGATCACTACACTGCTTGATCCTTTCACTTCATTCAAGATCGGCGGCGAGAATGCTTTAATGGAGCAGAATGCGGTAGCCTGGGCATTGACCAATACGATTACCGCCCGGTCAACGGACAAAACCGGAGCGAACAGCTATACTGACGTGTTACGCTTCAAACTGTTTCAGGTTTATGACATCAACGAAGCCAAAAGAGGTATCACGGATCCCGCCGACAGCAGGCGCCCCGTGTCGGACCTGGGAATCGAGTTTGACCTGAAACCGCATCCCTACCTGGCGTTTGCAGCCCGCAATAAATACAGCATGTATAACGGCTGGAAAGAACAAAACTATGATTTGAAACTGAGTGACTGGCGCAAGGATGAGCTGACGTTCAGTTACCGGTATACGCTTGATTCCGTGGAAGCATTTAACATGGACCTGAAAGCGGTCATTACGGAGCGGCTGAGCGGCAGGTTGGCCATCCGTCTGGATATGTTCAATGATCAGACGGTCGAGAACACGGTTGGCCTTACCTATAAAGAGCAGTGCTGGAGCGTGGGAGCGGACTATACCAGGACGCACGATGACGAACGGATTATTTTCCGAATCTCCCTGACCGGGCTGGGCATGCCGGGATTCTAAGGCTTTGAACCAGATGGTTTATGCGCGTGGATGCTGTGAACCCCTGCTATGAGAATAGCCTTTGCCCTTGCTTCAAGCCGGGAAACATCAATTTACTGATCAATACAACTATTTCCGGAGCAGATAGTTCAACGCTCTGAACTCAAAGATCCACAAACACATCCAGCGGGGTGGTATCGCTTTTCCAGTTGTTTGTTAAAGTAATATATAATGCATTATATATTAAGCATTATATGTTTTAATTACTAATAATGCCTTAATAATAGATCATAATAGTTGACATTTCATTAAATAAATACTAGATAAGAGCCTCGTTAAATAAATTGTTTATGCAGGTGAACCATGCAAATGGGGGCTTTGAGCGATAAAGCCATTTTGGCGGAAATCGGTGAACGGATCAATCGTCAGCGGCTCAATATTAATATTACACAGACGGAACTGGCTAAAAAAGCCGGCGTGGGACGGATTGTGGTGCAAAGATTGGAGAGCGGGCGCGGTTGTAATCTGGAAAATTTTATCCGTATTGCACGCGTGCTCGGCGTTATTGAACAACTGGATGCCTTTCTTCCGCCGCCGGGGTTAAGTCCGTTGCAGCTGGCGCAGTTAAAGGGGCGTGAACGTCTTCGTGCGGCGGGCCGGCATGGCGGAAGGGCGCGGAAAGGGTAATCATGGTCGAACGGATACGCAGAGTACAAGTGGCGACGGTTCTTCTCTGGGGCCACGAGGTTGGCGCCATAGCGTGGGATCATGGTCGCGGCTACGGAACATTTGAATATCATCCCGCCTTTGTGCGCCGCGGCCTGGAAATTGCGCCGCTCGCCATGCCATTGCGCGCCGGCACTTTTTCCTTCCCTGCTTTGAATCGCGACACCTTTCGTGGATTACCGGGGCTGCTTGCCGATTCTTTGCCGGACAGTTTCGGCAATCGCATCATTGATATCTGGCTGGCCAGGCAGGGCCGCGCACCGGCGGATTTCAACCCTGTGGAGCGCCTTTGCTACATGGGCATGCGCGGCATGGGTGCGCTGGAATTCAAGCCGGCCATCGGAAGTCGTGTGCGAAAGGCCGAGCCGATTGAAGTGGCTGATCTTACGCAACTGGCCTCCGATATTCTTCAAGAGCGATCCCAATGGACTGTCAGCCTTGAAAAAGAAAAAGAACGTGCCCTTATCAAAATTATTCGCGTCGGCACGTCCGCGGGCGGGAGAAGAGCCAAGGCCGTCATTGCCTGGAATCCCGAAACCGGAGAAGTGCGCTCCGGGCAGGTGACGCCGCCGCCCGGATTTGAATCCTGGATTCTTAAATTTGACGGGATTCAGGATGCCTCACTGGGCGATCCACAGGGCTTCGGCCGCATTGAATATGCCTACTATCTTATGGCCGTGTCAGCCGGAATCAACATGATGCCCTGCCGTCTGCTGGAAGAAAACGGCCGGGCGCATTTCATGACACGCCGGTTTGACCGCGCATCCGGCGGTGAAAAAATTCATATGCAATCCCTTTGCGCGCTTGCGCATTACGATTTTAACGCGGCGGGTGAATACGGTTATGAACAGGCTTTATCCGTTGTGCAGCGGTTGAACCTGGGGCATCCCGCCATGCAGGAACTGTTTCGCCGCATGGTATTTAATGTTGTGGCGCGCAACCAGGACGATCATACACGGAATATTGCGTTTCTGATGGACAAAAACGGGACATGGTCGCTTACGCCCGCATTTGATGTCGTCTGGGCGTACAATCCGGCAGGCGTTTGGACAAGCCGTCACCAGATGAGCATAGGCGGGAAAAGGGATCAATTTACAAAGCAGGACTTGTTCTACGTTGCCGATCAGTATGGCGTTAAAGGCGCCGAAGAGATATTGTCGCGAATTGTCAGTGCGGTTACCCGCTGGCCGGAGTTTGCCGACCGGGCAAAAGTCTCTGCTGACCTTGTGCGGCAAATCGCGCCAACCCATCGTCTGAATCTGTTATAGACGGCTGCATGTAGCGCGCGGCGAACGTTACATATAATTGAAGTGCGGGGCTCGCGTGGCCTTCATTTTATTAGTCGCGCTCTGGATTTTGTGCGGGGTGCTTGTGACCGCCTCGCTGAACCGCATTGTTCGGTCTAGCCTTTTGGACTTGCCCGAATATCAAACCACAGGTAAAGCTTATAAACCAGTATTAATTGCGCCGGTGGTTAAGTCACCTAATAATAGGGATGCTCAAAAATAATGCCGAAATTTGAAAAAGACATCAACACGATCAACTATGCGCCCCTCATTAAATCGGTGGAGGCCAGGGGGAAAGACCCATCTTTAATCTTTGAACGGTCCGGCCTGACGAGAGAATATTTGTTCAGCAGAAGAAATTATGTAGATATACCGACAGGAATAGTCATATGGACCGCAGTAAAAGACATCCTCAATGAGCAGGACCCGATGCTGTTTTACGATCTCGGTCTGGAAGTGGTTAAAAATCAGGAACTGGGCGGGTTGTTGACAATCGGGCGCGCCCTTGGCGGTATTGAAGACGCACTCCGTTTTATCCCGCGCTTCAATAAAAAATTTAATGACTTATTCGACATGACCGTTCTGGACATCCATGACAACACGGGTGTGATAGTCATTGATTACAAGAAAAGACAATATGACGGCACCTGGATATTTGATCAATGTCTGTGGAATCGGGGAAATATAGCCGGCATTCCTTATGAGTGGGGTTTGCCTTTTATTGATATTGAAGAGGTCGTGAACAGATTCAGTCTCCAGGAGATATTCAGAGATTATGCTTTCATGGGCCATCAATTTACCGTGGATGAAAAAAGCGGCGCAGCATTTGTGAATCGAAAAGAGATTGCTGTTCCCGTACGAATAAAATCGCAGACGTTGAAGAAAGCGTTGGATAAAATTGATAGTCTGAACCCTTTAGAGCATAAAGAACAAACCCTGGAAGTGCTGACTAATCAAGGTTGTGAAATTATCGACAGGTTTAATCCCCAGGAATTGCAAAATGCGGTATATGGAATGGCGATTGTCAAAGACACAAAAGTCAGTGATCGCTTTACATTGAAAGAAGGTCATATCTATGCACATCCCGCCTGCCGGATCGCATCTCGTTTAAATCTTAGCTGGACAGGAAGAAAAAATATTTCCAGAACCATCCGGGATTCCATTATCGGGCAGCGGATTTATGCCAAAGAAATCATCGCCGGCTACGAAAAGGAAATGCAGCTTAATTTAGAGCAAAGAAGAAAGATTCAGGAATACGCCGACCACCTGGAGGAGATGGTTGAGGAACGGACGGCGGAACTGAACACCGCCTATCAGACCTTGAAAGACACGCAGGAAGAGCTGGTTCGGGAAGAAGTTGCCAAGGCCGAGCGGGAGAAGGAACTGCACATGGAAAAAGCCATGAGCGGGGGCCTGGCGCATGAAGGACGCAATGCCCTGATGCCTGCTGCCATCCAACTTCGGCGATTGATGGAATACCAGGAACAGCAATCCGCGTTTGATCTTCTGTCCAACAAGAGCGGCAGTCTGCTTCAGCAGATCATCAAGCTGGAGAATGAATACAACCTGCCCCAGGAAAAGATTAATCAGGAAATCATCCCCATCTTCCGGGAAATCAACGACGTGATCAAGGACATCAACAATACAACGCAGGAAATCAGTATGGGTGTAGGGAAAGGACTGGGTCTGATTGACCTGTTCCGCACTTACTCCAAAACCCAGGAGATGACACGGGGGATCGATCAGGTTGACGTTGAAAAGATTGCCCGAGACCTTGGAGAGACATACAAAAAGAGATTAACGGAATCCGGTATAACCTACACGGTAAACGTCATTGACAAAGACCCGATCATCACCGGCGACTACCTGCACATAGAATCCATCATCAAGAACCTGGTTCTCAATGCAATGGACGCGTTGGAGAAGGCGGAGCGAAAAGAGATTATCGTCAGCATAGCCGAAGTATTCAAAGACGGGGGAAATGAAAAAAGCCGTCATACCGGCCCGGCATGCGCCGGGTTTTACTCCGGCCCAAAGCCCGGCGCACGCTGGTATCCAGAACAAGATGAAGTAACTGGATTCCGGATCGAGTCCGGAATGACGAATGAAGGAAATCCACCTTCCGGTGAAGCGAGCAAAGACAAAGTGCCCTATCTCCACATAGAAGTATCCGACGCAGGTGAAGGCATTCCGGAAGACCAGCAAAGTAAAATCTTTCAGGCATTCTATACGACAAAATCAGCGAAAGGCACAGGCCTTGGGTTGAGCATCGTCAAGCGAATGGTGGAGATTTACGAAGGCCGCATTGATGTCCAATCGGACGCGGGTAAGGGAACGAAGTTTGTTGTTGAGTTGAAAATGTAATTGAGCCTTAAAATAAGGTCAGTTGTCCGAATGTTTGCTTCAACAAATTTATATCTTCAAATTTATTGACAAATAGTGTTGCTGCCCATACAATCCAAATCATTCTTAGTATCATCAAAGCCACAAAAGACATTTGCGGGATTCTGTGCATGCATGTTGTGAACCACTACTATGAGAATATTCTTCGCCCCTACCTCAATCCGGAAAATACCCATTTGCTGATTGACACAACGATTGCAGGGGCAGACGGCATAAGTCTCGAAGCCACGGAACTTTCCACCGATTCCTCAACCGGGATTGTCATTATTCCGGGCATTACCGTTCCCAGGGAAGCCTGCTTTCGGCTGTTGGCCCATTTTAGGGAATACAATGTTCTTACCTACGATTTACGCGGTCAGGCATTATCGGAAGGCGCACTGGATTGGAACTTGTGCGTGGCGGATATCAATGCCGTCGGGCAGGATTTTAAAAAGCGGCGTAACCTTAAACAATTGATCGGCATCGGGTACAGTTTTGGCGGGCTTACGCTCTTGCGCTCATCTTTGGAAAGTGTACACCCTTATGACCTCAGGATTACTCTTGCGGCCCCGCTGGAAATGAAAGCCATTGTGGGCAAAATGCCGGAGCAGATGACATCGCTGCTTGTGTATGTTCACAATTTTGTGAAAGCGCTGTCCAATCCGGCTTTCCGGGATGAAATTGTTAAGAGTCATCAATCCTATCGGATAGACAAATTTCTGCGGAATCCCCGCGTCGTGGCTTTGCGTGTTGACCGGCCAGGAGCTTTTAATCGGATGCGGGAACAGGCACAAAAAATGGTGGATTTTTTCCAGAATATTGCTTTGCCAACACACATGTTTTATCCCGGTGCGGATCAAAGGCTGGGGCCGATTGCCGGAAATGCTTACGATGAAATACGCCATCTGGCCGCCCAACGGGGCATCGGCATGCAGGTCATGGCAGGCCTTACCCATCGCTTCAACACCATGCCGGAAAAGAAGTTCATGATTTCCTGCAACAACGAGTTATTATTGAATCAGTTGGATGCCGTTATCCGGCATCATAAGGACAGCACAGGCGCAAGACGCAAGTTGCACCCGGAGGGACTGCTGCATGCCACTGATCAATAACGTCAATCACAAAAACATGATTGTCATGTGGAATTATCTCAAGGTATTTGCTCGGGAAAACAAACTTAGTGAAGAGGACATCAATATTTTTGCGGCCCTCAAACTATCTTTCCCGGGCGGTTATCGTACGGCGTTGCGTTACTATACCGATCCGACGCAGTGGAGCCCGCTGGAAACCTATGTGCAGTGCTATCTTCAAACAAGAGCAATAACCGGTGACCCTGATATATACCGGAAATGCGGCCGTTCCGCAGCCAAGTACAAATCATTTGAGAACTGGCAGCAGCTTGCCAGGTCTGTAAGCGGGCCGCAAGCAGCGCTCAATATGCTGCCTCACATTTTCCCGGACTGGAATGACACCAAAACTGCTGAGTTGGTCAGACCTGCCACGTTTGATCATTTTAAACAGCAAGTCAAAGCGACACTTAAAATAACATTTCATCCGCACATTGATCCCTGTGACGATTATTGCAGCGATCCTCACATTCTGGGACTGTTGGAAGCGATGCCCACAAACTATCCCCGGCACATTTTCAAACCCTGGGAAACATTGCCCTTAGGACAGGCTGAACAATTGTTCGTGCAATACGATCCGGTCAGGCTTTTCAGCGGACGTTTTTTCAAACACCTTGATTTGCAGCCGGTGCAAAAGGACAATAGGCTGTATTTGCGAGATCCCAATACAGGTAAAGTTTTGGAGGTCGGCAGAAATGTTATTCTATCGCCTTCCGATGTCAGCGGCAAGCCGGTTTTCCTGGGGCAATACAAAGAAATGAAGGATAAAATGAACAAGGATGATCAGGTCGGTACACTGATCATAAAGACGATAAGCTTCCAGGGTGAAGAGGTCTGTAAGGAAGGTGTCATTATGGCAGCGCCTTACTTCCTGATCAATTACACCTGCAAGGAACTGGATATTACGAAATTTTTCATGAATTTCGGTTCAGTATTTGTCAGCAAGGGGCGTTTGCTGAACGAATACTTCAAGGCCAACGAAGCCCTGCGGAAAGAAGTTGATGAAAAAAACGTGGCCTATGAAAAGATTCAGGAATACGCCGACCATCTGGAGGAGATGGTTCAGGAACGGACGGCGGAACTGAATACTGCCTACCAGACCTTGAAGGATACGCAAGAAGAGCTGGTTAAGGAAGAAGTCGCCAAGGCCGAGCGGGAGAAGGAACTGCACATGGAAAAAGCCATGAGCGGGGGCCTGGCGCATGAAGGACGCAATGCCCTGATGCCTGCTGCCATTCAGCTTCGGCGATTGATGGAATACCAGGAACAGCAGTCCGCCTTTGATCTCCTCAGTGGAAAGAGCGGCAGCTTGCTCCAGCAGATCATCAAGCTGGAGAATGAATACAACCTGCCCCAGGAAAAGATTAATCAGGAAATCATCCCCATCTTCCGGGAAATCAACGACGTGATCAAGGACATCAACAATACAACACAGGAAATCAGCATGGGCGTCGGAAAGGGATTAGGATTAATTGACCTTTTCCGCACCTACTCCAAAACCCAGGAGATGACACGGGGGATTGATCAGGTTGACGTTGAAAAGATTGCCCGAGACCTTGGAGAGACATACAAAAAGAGATTAACGGAATCCGGTATAACCTACACGGTAAACGTCATTGACAAAGACCCGACCATCACCGGCGACTACCTGCACATAGAATCCATCATCAAGAATCTGGTCTTGAACGCAAAGGATGCGTTGGAGAAGGCGGAGCAGAAGCAAATCACCGTCACCATTGCCAGAGTATTCAAAGCCGCAGTCCCCTATCTTCGCATAGAAGTCTCCGACACGGGTGAAGGCATCCCGGAAGACCAGCGAAAGAAAATCTTCCAGGCGTTTTACACCACGAAATCAGCGAAAGGCACAGGCCTGGGGCTGAGCATCGTCAAACGGATGGTGGAGATTTACGAAGGAAGCATCGATATTCAGTCGGAAGTGGGCAAGGGTGCGAAGTTTATCCTTGACCTGATGTCATAAATCGGTATAAAAACACCAGTCTTTTAGCAAAATCCGATATTTGATGGATGTTTTCCATGACGGCTGAAACGAACCTTGACGCTCTGCTGCAACAAAGAGATAAGGTACATCCTGATAAGACACTTGAGCCTTCCAAGTCTTCTGATGACGGCAAGCCTACCATTCTCATCATTGACGACGAACTGGGGATGCGGCAGGCCCTGAAGGCGATTTTTGCGGCTGACTATAACGTGCTTCTGGCCGCCGACGGCAAAGAAGCCGTTGAGATATTCAAGCAGCATTCCAATATCGCCTGTGTCGTTACCGATGCCATGATGCCGAACATGGACGGTTTCCAGACGGCCTCCTATTTACATTCCATTAATATGGATATTCCAATTATCATGCTGACGGCCCATCAGGCAATGCATGAACCTTCCAAAGTGGTAGATTTCAATTTCAAGGGGTATGTGACCAAGGGTGAGGTTCGCATTGACGCCGAAGGACGCATATCGTTGCCCACCATCGATGATCTGGTGAAACGCGTAAAGAGCGCCTGCGAAGAATATGCCCTGCTGCTTAGAAAAAAGGCCTTCTTTGAATCCCTGAAGGAAGAACGCGACTGGCTGGAGGAAAAGATACAGGAGCGAACGCGGGAACTGACGGAAGCCCTTGCGGCAAAGGAAGCGGCGCAAAACAAACTGATACAGGCAGAGCAACGTGCCGTGACGTATTATCTTGTGCAGGGCGTCCGGCATGAGATGAATACGCATTTGCAGACGTTGAGACTGAATCTTCAAAATGTGAAATTCGGCGATATGATTTATGTCGCAGATATCATAAAAAAAACGTTTCTGTTGATAGATGCCTTGAATAAGGATGATTTAAAAGACGCAAAACAGTATGCGAATGAACTGAAGGTGTTATTTAACGATGCAGCCCAGGAATCCGGGGAAGAAGATTTGATGGCGGGACTTGGTCGTTCCCTTGAATTCTGTATCAAGTCGGCAAATATATTGGAAACCATTATTAATCAGTTGAAAGAAGCTTCGGACCATGAAGAGTATGAGAAAAAACCGGAACGAATTGAGGAAATTATTGACGATACGATAAAATATCTCCATCCTGAAATAAATAAAAGGATCGCCGAATTAAAAATATTGACGGAATATGATGAAAACATTCCCCCGATATTATGCAATCGCTATAAAATTATGCAGGCGTTGACGGCCCAGGTCATGAATTCCTTGGATGCAATGGTGATAAAAAAATACCAGAGTGATATACCGGCATTGTATTTCAAAGTAAAAAAAGAAAACAGCAAGGTGTGTATTATCACCGGTGACAACGGTGTGGGAGTCCGTACGGAGCATCAAAAAGAAATCTTTAAGCCATTTTTCACAGCTAAAGGGCAGGGCCAGAAGGGCACCGGCATCGGGCTAAGTCAGGTCGCGTCCATTATTGGTAAGCATGACGGCGAGTATCATGTGAAGAGCGAAGAAGGCAAATATACAGAAATAATATGGACCATCCCTGTTATCTAAATGATACTTTCTTCGTTATTTGATAAAGCTTTGCGTATAACACTCCAATGTTGATGATTTTCCAGATTGAAAGGTTTTTGGATATATCCGCCAAATTTGGACCCGATTGCACTTCTCAGGTCGTCTTCATTTGTCTGCCCACTGAGAATAACCGGAACAGTGAATACATGATTGGGGATGACGTCTTCTTGCAAATATTTGATGCCTGTTTTTATATCCCCGGTTAATCTGTGATCAGTAATCAAAACGTCAATTCCACCAACGGTTGTAGCCAAAATATTATTGGCTTCTTTTATTGTTCGTGCTTTATAAACTATGATACGATTGGATTTGCTGAATTCGTTATCCTTTCTCGCAAAAATTGAAATAGCGCGTGCAACCGGATCTAAAGTATCCGGCTCGTCGTCCAGATACAAAACATTCCTTAGTTGTTTTTCTACAAATAAGCTTTCGGCAAATGTTTCTCCTGCCTTTATTTTATCGATGGATGCTTTTAAATGTTCGGTTTCACTTGCCGCAATGTTACAAGGAAAGTTTGTCATTGGAATACCAGATTGCATTGTCAGCGGTTGGCCGTAATAAATATCATTTTTTTCGCAGTATGCGCTTATTGCAATGCATTCGTTGCTATTGGTGCTGAAGAGCCATTTCATGAAAAAAGGTAATGGCTGGACGGCGCCGATCGATGTATCATATTTTTTCAGGATAACTTCGACACCTCTTCGCCTGACATATTGGTCAATTTCTTGCGCAACATCAGTCGTAATACCCAGGTCTCTTAATGATTTGCCGGCATATTGCGCTGCACTCCACAAGCCAAATGCCTGATCACCGTGCTCACCTATATACATCAGTGTTAGTTTTTCTCTGTTACCTGTGGCCGGTGAAAGATCTATCCCCAGACGTCTGGCAACTTCATTTTGTCCGCGCCAGGTATCGAGGTTCGATCCGTAAGCTATTACTTTGTGCGGTGAGAGCCTGGCTTTAAGCATGATTTGTTTGGCATTTAAGTCCACGGGATTGGATACGACAACGACATAGCCTTTATAATTAATCAGGTTTTTTGCCACATTATTCAACAGGAACCCATCCCGCGGAAGGCCCTTTGTTCTTAAATCAGATATATTTTTAAAGTCGCTGTACTCATAATCGCCCTTCACAAGTATAAATACAACGTCCATGGCCATAAAGTGCTCGTCATATTTCTCACAGACATGGATTCTATTTCTGCAATGAGGATACCCGTCAATCAGGTCTTCCATTACGCCATAGGCGCGCTGTGGTGTCCTATTGAGTAGATATACGTCGTATCCTTCCTGCAACAACTTTTCCGCGAAGGATTCGCCGTTTTTTCCAACACCAATAATGCCTGTTTTAATCATATGCCGCTCAAATACTTGACTTTTCTACGTTATGTTGTTTTGTTTCTGCTCGTGACGATAACAATAATCAAGATGATCGAACCCAAATATATCAGCCAGAAAGCTCATACCGCCACAATGCGGGGTACCAACGGCATAAGGATAGAAGTCCTGCACCCTGCCATCCGCAGGTTCGGCAAAGAGTCTGCATGCGTTTTCTAACAGATATTTTATCATTGCGGCGTCGTCATTTATGCCTATGGTAATGGCGTAAATATGTTTATCCGATGTTCTGTCTGGGCTTGCGGGTTTTAAATGCTTGTTGATCAGTGCTTGGATAAGTGTGTTTTCGTCTTCATAAGGAGCAACGGCTAAAAACGGGGCAGCATTTTCACTTGCCAGTATGGGATGATTCATTGATAAATTGTGAGCAACCATAATATCCATTTTATTTAGTTCAGGACTTACTTTACCCGAGACCTCAGCGCCACTTTTTAGCAGATCTTTTTGCAAATTTTCAATTCTTTCAAGAAACGGCTTACTATACATTGATAACGGTGTGCCTTTCAAACCCGAATTAATTTGATGAACTTGCTGCTTTAAATGCGCAATAAAGGGATCATGCAAGTTATTATGAACGAAAACATCCTGTAGAGAAAGGCAGGCTTCCCCCTTGTTTTTATATGCAAGGTTTACAGCAGCTTCAGCCGCCGCAATAAGTTGTGCATCTGTTGCCGTACTGCCGATAATCATCAATGGAAAATGGTCGTGATAAAAATGGTGATTCCTGCTGTGATGATCGTTAATTTGGGGTTTAAATCCCATCAATGTTGATCTTTGTCCAAAATAAATCGCACCATCCACGGAATTGATAAGCTTTGCCGTAAGCAGTGCGTCCCAGTCAACATCCGAACGCCAGGTCACTCTGCTAAAAGCGCCGCGGAAGTCTGGGGGGATGAAAGTGATTAGATCAAAAAACAGGAAATCTTCAATCGAGGGTTTAATAATTAACTTCAGTTGTGATCCATTTTTTGCCGCTTGGCCTAAAATGCCTGTATAGATCAGCAGGCCTGACTCAAAAAGGCCAAGATTCCCTGACGCGATGATCGCAAAGGTTGGTAAAACCTCGTGCGTTTGAAAGAAATCGTTTGCACGTCCATTAAAACCCAGCATTGTTCCCAGGATGGCGTCTCTATCCAGTTCGAGCATGCGCACGAAATTATTCAATGCCTGGTTTTGTTCTTCTATTTCAGGCAGGGAATATCCCTTGAGAAGTCGATAATTAGTAATGATGTTTGAAGATAGATTTTGAGGTGCTGGCTTCTGGCAATCTCTTAGATGATTATCCAAGTGATTTTGGGCATGTCTGATAGCTTCGATTGCCCTGTCGAGGGTCAAGGGATTTAAGAGAGCATCCTTATTGCTTCGTTCTGATTGATAGAGAAGCTTATCAAGAGTGGTGGCAGAATAGTGACCAAAGGGATTGGCAAACAGCTTTTTCTGGCCTTTAATATCGAACGTATCAAGGAACGAACCCTGACGAAGCCCCAGCTCCGCAGGGTTGTATTCTTCGCCGTTGATTATATGATAAAGTTTTCTCGTCATCCGGCACATCCGCCTGTCGAAGAACCGCCTGAGCAGTTTGGTTCTCCGTAAATTGGCATTAAGTTTTTATCTAAAGGAAAATCATTATATCTTAAAATCTGCTGGTGGAACTTATCGGTCCTGCCGAATTCGTCAACGCTGATAACGGATACGAGATTTCCTGTTGCTGAAGATCGAATCATCTGGCTTTTCAGGGCAGGGACAAGGCAGCTTTCGCCCGTAATGCCATCGACCCATACGCTGGCACAGTTCGTTTGCAGCAACACACCTTCTTCACCTTTTCTGGAAAAACTCAAATCAACAGGGGTGACGATTTCTGTGTAGGATGGAGCAATTTGTGCTATTTTCAACGTCATGATTGTTTGAAGTGCACGTACCACGCTTTCCCTGTCTCCGGGATCATATTCGTCCCTGTTAATCAAAGAGAAATAGGTAGGTAAAGATGCTGTATCGCCGCCAACATTCAGGATGGTCATGTGATGTTCCAGCATTTTTCTTAAAAGTTCTGCGGGTGGAACTGTGCTGGACATGAGAGCGAGATCGAATTGCTTTCCGCAGGCTTCAAGCATGCCCGGCCAACCGATGCCTTTTAATGGATGGTCTGCGGGCGGCGCCACACCGCAACGTGCGCCCGATTCTTTAATCATCCATATCCATGCTTCGTCCGAACAGCCGACAGGCATTGCCATTTGTTCCTTACCGTATCTTCTGAGCTGAGCTTCAAATATTGGTCTGGCAATATGCCTTTGATCATAAGTAGTGACGGCCATGTTGATTGATTCGACGATATGTTTTACCGGGTAGAGCATTCTTTCCATGGTGTCAACCGATGCACGCCAGTCAGCCTGTGGGATGAGAACTTGCACATATTCTACCCCTTGCTTTGCCGTCGTTCCGCCAGTCCATTTTGCTTGATCGATTAGGAGATTCGGATCAATTCGTGAACGCGATTTTCCATCAGCAATTCCATTGCAATAGAAATCGGCTATCGGCGCCGGCAGGAAATTCCTCCAACCGAGTAGTCGCTGATGTTCTTTTGTTATTGGTGGTATTCTTTGAAAATCGTCCCATGATTTTATATCATCCGGTGATAGTCTGAAAATCTTGTTCCAAAGATAATATATGGCCGGCGTTGTGTTGTATGCGAATTCAATCTGGTTTTTAACAAGTGCCCATTGGATATTTTGTACTTCCGATGGCAGAAGATCGTCCAGCGCAGGATCGCGCAAACTGCAAGGTGCCTTGGACTTGTTGGCGGAATAAGTGAAGCGATATTTTAAAATGTATTCAGGGAAATTAAATATATCTATTTTGCTGCCTGTGACGTTCTGCGTGTCAAGGGGTAGCGATAAACTGTTTTTGTGGAGCAGATCCTTTAATCCGTTATAAATTTGGGCCATTCTGAAAAACCGACCTTGATTGTATTGGAATATTTTTTACAATTCTGATTATAAAATCGTCGTAATATGGAGGTGCCAACCTGATTAAGACCCACCTAAAACCTCTTTAGTATTACTTGAATTAACAATGATGTAGGCCGTTTAGCATTTTTCTCTTGATAAATCAATAATTAGTGAATGTAGAAGCAAGCGCAGAATTAATTGCATTCGTGAGGAACTGCGATAATGATCGGATCATTTTGGATATTTCGGTGGCGGATTGCGATTGCTGTGTTTTAAGAATGAATTTATTTATAATATATTAATATTTAACTGTTTTTACGATTGTTGGTTCGACCGGCTTTGAAATATGGTCATATCCAATATTTTCCTTGACAAACCGGCGGGAATTTCATAGTTTGCGCCTTTAAATTTTCGAGAAGTGGCGGGTTTGATATGAAAACATTTTCTGCGAAGGCAAGTGAAACAAAACATGACTGGTATGTGGTTGATGCGTCCGGCAAAGTTCTGGGCAGACTGGCCAGTGAAATCGCCCTGCGCCTTCGGGGCAAACATAAAGCGATTTATACACCGCACGTTGATACAGGCGATTTTATTGTCGTTGTGAACGCCGAGAAAGTTACCCTGACCGGCAAGAAACTTACGGACAAGATTTACTATTCCTACTCCGGGTATCCGGGGGGATTAAGAGAAACGGCCGCCGGTAAAATGCTGGCGGAAAAACCGGAAAATCTGATTAAAATTGCGGTTGCCGGGATGTTGCCCAAGAACAATCTTGGCAGAAAAATGCTGAAGAAATTAAAAGTATACAGTGGAAACGCGCATCCGCACGAAGCCCAGTGTCCGCAGACCTTGACGGTTTAATTTTTTGATAATTTCTACGATTTGGGAGAAGTCATGACAGTACAACGTTTTTATGCAACCGGTAAAAGAAAAAGCGCCATTGCCCGTGTTTACATGAAATCAGGCACCGGCAGTATCGTGGTGAACAAGAGAAATTATGAGGAGTATTTCACGCGTCCCAGTTTGAAAATGATCATCCGTCAGCCGCTGGAAATTACCGGAAAGAAAGATCAGTTTGATTTTTACGTGAACGTCGTGGGCGGTGGAGCCGCCGGCCAGGCCGGAGCGGTCAAACACGGCATTTCCAAAGCACTTCTGGAGTGTGACGCCGAATTGCGCCCCATCCTTAAGAAAGCGGGTTTCTTAACCCGCGACGCCCGGGTCAAGGAAAGAAAGAAATACGGTCAGCCGGGAGCCCGCAAGAGATTCCAATTCTCCAAACGTTAACCATTCCAGGGGGGCTTCAGGCTCCCCTTTTTTTTGGAGTTTTCTCATGAACATCAAAGCAGCCATTTTTGGTGCCAGCGGTTATACGGGACAGGAACTCATCCGGATTTTATCCGGCCACCCGCAGGTGGAACTGGTGGCCGCAACCTCCAGACGCTATGCCGGCGTGCCGGTTTCGGACGTCTTTCCTTCGCTTCTCGGCTTGACGCCGCTTACTTACATCAATGCCGACGCCGAGGAAATCGCCGGAAGTTGCGATGTGGTTTTCCTGGCCCTTCCGCATGGCGTTTCCATGGATATCGCCCCCGTTTTTGTGAAAGCGGGCAAGAAAGTCATCGATCTTTCAGCCGATTATCGGCTGCGGGAGCTGGCTGCCTATGAAAAATGGTACGCCAAACATTCGAGCGCCGATCTTTTCGGGCAGGCGGTTTACGGCATTCCTGAACTGTACAGGAAGGACATTATCAAATCGAAGCTGGTGGCCAATCCTGGATGTTACCCGACCAGTATCATTCTGGGCTTGGCGCCCGCTTTAAAAAACAAGCTGGTGGATGTCTCCACCATTATTGCCGATTCGGCCTCCGGGGTGAGCGGTGCAGGACGTGATCCGGTTGTCGGATCGCTTTTCTGCGAAGTGGATGGCGGATTCAAGGCATACAAGGTCGGAAAGCACCGCCACACGCCGGAAATCGAGCAGGAATTAAACAGGCTGGCGGGCGAAGCATTTGCGATTACCTTTACACCGCATTTACTGCCGGCCAAGCGGGGGATTTTGAGCACGATTTACGCCAAATTAAAAAAAGATGTGAAACCGGCCGATCTGCACGAGCTTTATGTGTCCGCCTATTCGCAGGAGAAATTTGTGCGGATTTGTCCGGTCGGGATGTATCCGAATATTTCATCCGTTTGCGGATCGAACTACTGCGATATCGGGCTGGCGGTGGATCCTCGGACAAACCGTCTGATTGTTATTTCCGCCATCGACAATCTGATCAAAGGGGCCGCCGGACAGGCGGTGCAGAATATGAATCTGGTTTGTGGTCTAGCGGAAGACTGTGGCTTGCTGATGTCCCCGTTGTACCCGTAACGAAAGAAAAGATATGCCTCAAAAGATATTCAATACGAAGAACAGGAAGAAGGAAGTATTTCAGCCGCTCCAGGAAGGTGCCGTGGGGATGTACGTATGCGGCATCACGGCGTATGACGTCTGTCATGTCGGGCATGCGCGGGCCGCGGTCGTGTTTGACGTCATTTTTCGCCATTTCAAGGCCAGCGGTGTCAACGTGACATACGTCAAGAACTTTACCGACATCGACGACAAAATTATCGACCGGGCCAACAAAGAAGGTGTTGGAATTGCCGAAATCGCCGAACGTTATATCAAACTGCATGATGAGGACATGGCCGCGCTTCGCGTGCTTACGCCCAGTGTGACGCCAAGGGCCACCCGGCACATGGCGGAGATGATCGAACTGATCAGCATGCTCGAAGAAAAAGGCATTGCCTACGCCGTGGACGGGGATGTGTTTTTTTCCGTGAAGAAATTTTCCGCCTACGGTGGATTGTCGGGACGCAATCTCGATGAAATGATTTCCGGTGCCCGCGTGGACATTAACGATAAAAAGCACAATCCGCTGGATTTTGTTTTGTGGAAAAAAAGCAAGGAAGGGGAACCCTTCTGGGACAGCCCCTGGGGACAGGGGAGACCCGGATGGCATATTGAATGTTCGGCCATGAGCCGGCGTTATCTGGGGGATACCTTTGATATCCATGGCGGTGGTGAAGACCTGATTTTTCCGCACCATGAAAATGAAATCGCCCAGTCCCAGGCCGCCACGGGAAAGCCGCCTGCCCGCTACTGGATTCACAACGGGTTTGTCAAAATCAACGCGGAAAAAATGTCCAAATCCCTTGGCAACATTTTTCCGATCCGGGACATTATCAGGCAGTACCATCCCGAAGCTCTCAGACTGTTCATGATCCAGAGCCATTACCGAAGTCCGGTGGATTATTCGGATACGTCGCTGAAAGAAGCCAGAGTTGCGTTGATTCGCGGCTATTCGGCCCTGCAACTGATGAAGGAGCTGATGGCAAAGTTTGATGGCCAGCCCGCTGGCGGAAAACTCGAGCCCGCCGGGCAGGCTTATGCAGATAAATTAAATGACCTGAAAGACAAATTTAACGCTGCGCTGGATGATGATTTCAATACGGCGCAGGCTCTGGGCTATGTTTTTGAAGCTGCGCGGCTGATCAATAATGTTGCAACGGCGGAAAAGAAAATGAGCGCGACATCCAAAAAGAAGATCCTGGAGATCGCAGCCGATACGTTTGACCATTTTGGCAATGTCCTGGGAGTTTTTCAGTCTGATCCGGATGCCTTCTTCCGGGAAGACCGTGATATTGAAGTCGTCAAGCGGGGTCTGGATGTTGCCCGCATAGAAGCGCTGATCAGTGAAAGGAAAAAAGCGCGCGAAGAAAAAGACTGGAACCGGGCGGATGACATTCGTAAGGAACTGGCCTTGCTTCATATCACGTTAAAAGATTCCGCGGAGCAGACTTCCTGGTCGATCGAGTAGTCGTCGATTCCGTGCTTTACCCCATCCATATGTGTCTGAGACAGTTTAATATTTCCTTCCCGACTGCCGAAATAGATGGAAAATAATCGGAGTCATGGTATATACTTAATTTTTATACATTTGGACATATCCATATAAGAAAATAAAATGTTTTGGTGACAGTGAGGCAGAACATGAAAAGAATATCGGGTAAATTGTCGTTATTGATCATTATTGTTCTCGGACTGGTGGTTGTTTTCGGGCCTTATTCCGACAGTAAGGTTTCCTCCGCACGGGACAAAAACATCTACAAAGAGATTAAGACATTTAATGAAGTCCTGGATATGGTGCAGAAGAAATATGTCGATGAAGTGGATTCTTCCGTATTGATTCAGGGCGCCATCAACGGCATGATCAAATCTCTTGATCCTCACAGCACGTTCATGACACCGGAAATATACAAAGAGCTGGAGGTGGAAACGCAGGGACGTTTCGGCGGAATCGGAATTGAGATAACCCTTTTGAAAGACGTCTTAACGGTAGTTTCCCCCATCGAAGATACGCCCGCCTATAAAGCAGGCGTGAAATCCGGGGATCAGATTATCAAAATCGACGGGAAATCCACTAAAGACATCACAATTCTGGAGGCGGTGAAAAAACTGCGCGGTCCCAAGGACACCAAAGTTACAATTACAATCTGGCGCGAGAACATGACACAGCCCAAAGACATCGTTCTGACCCGGGATATCATCAAAGTGAAAAGTGTCAAGGCAAATACACTTGACGATCAGATCGGATACATCCGCATCGCGTCTTTTCAGGAGAGAACTGCTCAGGATCTGCGCAAGGCGCTGGCGGAAGTGAGTGAGAAATCAAAACCCTTGAAGGGATTGGTTCTGGATTTGAGAAACGATCCCGGAGGACTGCTCCATCAGGCCATAGAAGTGTCTGACATGTTTTTGAAAGCGGGCGTTATTGTGTCCACGCGCGGCCGGACAAAGGACATGGAAACCAAGACTATGGCCCGCGACGACGGCAGCAAGGACATTACCATTCCCATGGTCGTTCTGGTGAATGAAGGTACGGCCAGCGCCGCGGAAATCGTTGCGGGCGCTCTTCAGGACAACGGCCGGGCGCTGATTATCGGAACGCAGACTTTCGGCAAGGCATCCGTACAGACGGTGATCCCTCTGGAAGACGGTTCCGCACTGAAATTAACGACTGCCAGATACTATACGCCCAGCGGAAAATCCATTCAGGCGGAGGGAATCAAGCCGGACATTATAGTCAAACCGGCAAGGCTGTCCGAAGAGCCGGAAGGCAGAACGGAAGAAAGGCTTCGCGAACGGGATCTCAAGGGGCACATCAAGCCGGCCAAAGAAGACGGAACGCAGTTGGAGGAACGAAAACTGGAAGATGCCAGAGAGGTCGGTGATCTGGCGAAGGACAATCAGCTGAAAACAGCGGTAGATATTTTAAAAAGCTGGCATATCATGAAAAAGAGTCTGCCCAGATGACGCCATTTTCGCGCGGGAGCGGAAATTGCCGGTTATGAAAAAGAAGAAAAAGAAAAATTTGATTCCGGCGGTTATTATCGCGCTGACCGTTCTGGTCGTTGCCGCTATCGTTTATATCATCGGGTTTCATCGGGAAGATACGGTTGCGGTCCGTCCATTGCCTGAAATCGGGAACCCTGCGGAGGAGCCCCGCGCGGCCGTAAAAGAAAAGCCGAAGGCGAAAGCGCCGGTGAAGGAAACCGTCGAAAAGAAAAAAGACGTTGCCTTCTCTCCCAAACCGGCGGCGAAGCCGACTCAGAAAGAGAAGATTATTGTCGCCGGGATTGTGCCTCCCCGTCAACCCGCAAAGGAGGTGGCCATTATCATTGATGATATCGGCTACGACATGAAGCCGGTGCGAGAACTTCTGAAGATTGATGCGGACATTACTTTCGCTGTTTTGCCGCTGATTGCTCATTCACGGGAAGCCGCCCGGGTTCTGCATCAGGCTGATCGGGAAATCCTGCTGCACCTGCCCATGGAGCCGCTTTCCTACCCGAAGGAAAAACCGGGCAGCGGCGCTCTTTTTACGGAGATGAATGAAGAGGAAATTGCTTTTCAACTGGAAAAAAATCTGGCTTCCGTTCCTTATGCCGCGGGTGTAAACAATCATATGGGTTCCAAATTCATGGCGGACGAGGACAAACTGGAGTCCGTTTTTAAAAAATTAAAAAGCAGGGAGATGTTTTTTATTGATTCGCGGACCACACCGTCGTCGAAAACCGCGGGGGCTGCTAAAAAAGCACATTTGACCGTGGCCTCGCGCAAGATCTTTCTGGATCATGAGCGTGACTATGATAAGATCTATCGGGTTCTGATGGATGTGGCCGAATTACCGGCCGGAAATCCACCGGTCATTGTAATTGGTCATCCCTATCCGGAGACCATTCAGGCCATTCGGGATGCCCGGAATGTATTTCGTAAAAAAGGTGTTTCAATTGTTCCGGTATCGCAATTGATCAAAGCTAAAACGTCGGAAGGCTCATCCTGAAGACGCATTCATAGAAAGTGACTGTATTCCATGGTTCGCAGGGTAATTTCATTGCTGATCGGCGGCTTTCTTCTCGCCGCGTTTACTACCGGGTGCGCTTCGTTGCCATCCGCCCGTCCGTCTTCTGATCCGTCCGCTGTAGAGACGTATTCAGGAGAGGCCGCCTATCATTACTCCCTGGCTGTTTTGATGAGGCTGAACGGCGACCTTGCCGGTGCGATCGATCAGTTGAAACAGGCGCTGGTCGCTCATCCGGAGTCGTCTTATCTCACCACGGAACTGGTTTCTCTCTATATTGAGAACGATAAAGCTGATCTCGCACTGCCTCTGGGGGAGTCGGCCTTGGTTAAATATCCCGGTAATCTGGAACTCCGCTCCATCATGGGTGGTTTGTACTACAATCTGAAAGATTACGATAAGGCGATCCGGGAGTATCGGACGATTATTGAGAAGGATCCGGAAAATCAGGTTGCCTACCTGTATCTGGCGACCATTTATGCACAGGAGAAAGAGTACGACAAGGCAGAAAACGCATATCAAAAAATGCTGAAAATCGACCCCGATAACATCATCGGGATGTTTTATTACGCGAAAACACTGACTCAGATGAACCGTTACACGGAGGCGCAGGCGCTCTATCAAAAGATCATTCTTGCTCGACCGGCATTTGAAGCAGCCTGGCTGGGGCTGGCCGTGCTCTACGAAACCCAGAAAAAATATGACGAGGCGGTTGATGTTTATCACCGCTACCTGGATATGAATCCCGCCAGGGTCAGCTTCCGGGTGAAGATCGCGGAACTGCTGGTCCGGGCGAATAGACAAAGTGAGGCCCAGAAGGAATTTCAGGAGGTTTTGAAAGCGGATCCCACCAATCGTGAAGTGCGGGTTGCGCTGGCGCTTTTATACTACGAGATGCACCAGTTTGACGAAGCGGTCGCTCAATTCACCGGCCTTCTGGAGGCCGCTCCCGGCGACGACAAGGTGCGATATTTGCTGGCCAGTGTGCTGGAGCAAAAAGGAGAGCTGCAAAAAGCCCGGGTCGAGTACCAGAAAATATCTCCGGCTTTTGAGTTATACATCAATGCCCAGATCCACGCGGCAATGATTTCCAGGAAAGAAAACCGGATCACGGAAGCCATCGGCATCATGGTTCAGGCCATTTCGAAAAGAAACGATCAGGCCCTGCCGTATCTGTATTTATCCTCTCTGTATGAAGACGCCAAAGATCCGGTTGCGGCCGAAAAGACCGTTCAGGAAGCTCTTGCGCGGTTTTCCCGCAATACGGACCTGTATTATGTCTTGGGAACTTTACAGGAGAAGACGAACCGTTTTGAAGAAAGCATTCAGACGATGAAAAAAGTGCTAGAGATTGATCCACAAAACGCGGATGCGCTGAATTTTATCGGTTACTCTTACGCGGATCGCGGGATTCATCTGGATGAGGCCGAGCGTCTGATTGAGCAGGCGCTGAAGATTAAACCGGATAATGGCTATATTCTGGATTCCCTGGGCTGGGTTCATTTCAAGAAGAACAAGTACGACAGCGCCCTGCAATATCTGAAAAAAGCGATGGAGTTCCTGCCCAATGACGCAAGCGTGATGGAGCATCTGGGAGATGTTTGCGCGGTCATCGGCCGAAAGGGAGAGGCCCTGGACTATTATCGGCAGGCGCTGAAAGCTTCTCCGGAGGGCAGTAAGATTCAGAAAAAAATCGACGCTCTGATTCAGAAAAAATAAAGACACCGGAGCCCCGGTCAAAATTTATTAAAGAAGTAATTCGACTATGCGTGATCGATGTGCTCGTTTTCAGCGAATCCTGACGGTTTTCCTGTTGTCGTTGCTGGCTTGCGGATGTCTGGCGAAATCGACCGGAGCTCCTCACACGCTTCCGGACTCTCTGACTGCTCTTTCCCGAACGCTTTCCCCCGCGGACCGAATTGTTGCCACGGCCCGGATTGATCTTCTGACGGCGCAGGGGCATTACCCGCTGCAGGCCGCATTAATCATCCAGAAGCCTTCCTGCCTTCGTCTGGAAATTTTGCCGGTGATCGGCACACCTGATTTTTTTCTGACCGCAACTTCCGATGATATGAAAATATGGATTCCATCGCAGGGTGAATTCTATGCGGGGAAGCCGACTGCCGCAAATCTGGCGCGCTTCTTAAACTGGGGAATGAACATTGACGATATGGTGAGCATTCTTGCCGGTTCGTATCCTTTTCTCGGTGAAGATCAGGTGGCGGTTGAGACCCTGGACGAAGGTGCGCTGCTGCGGGTGGACATGAAAGTCCCCCGGGGACCTTCACAGACGCTCTGGTTGAACCGGAGCAAAAGGATGACTAGACTGATCCGCTATGGTTCTGACGGCAGGGAACTTTATTCGGTGCTGTATGATGATTACATGCCGGAAAATCCCGTGGCCGGGAAGATCAGTATCCGGTCGGCGGATGACGTGACGTCCATGACCTTGAAGTATCTGGAAGTGAAGATCGAAAAGGCCGCGGATATGAAGGTTTTCGACCTGCCGGTGCCGGCCGGTGCAAAAATCATCAAACTGGATTAAGGGATCGCGGTGGCTAAAAAAATTTTCGCCCCCGCGGAGAAAAGGATCAGGATTTCAGGCATTGCCCGCCGCCGGCCTTCTGTCCGAAGACAGGCAAAAGCCGGTGCATTACACATATTCTTTTGCAAGGGTTGATTGCATTCCCGTGAGGGGGTGCCATCACGAAAACGCGTCGCACGGTAAATTCAACTGAATTTTTTTGTCAAGATAATTCTGCAGGGAGGTTCTTCCGGATCAAATCGATGACTTTGCTCAGAGAGGTTATCAGGTTGTCATCCCGGGAATCAGGCTTAAAGAAAAAGGGGGCTTCCCCGGGGAAGCCCCCTCCGGAATCGAGGGAATTACTTGATTTCCTGAAGTTTGGACCGCGCAATCCGCGCCTGGCTTGTGTTTGGATAATCCCGGATCACCTGCTGCAGAAGCAGTTTGGCGCTTGCCTTGTCCCCAAGACTTTGAAAAGAGATCCCCTGTTTGAGAAGTGCGTAAGGCACTTTATTGCTGCTCGGGAATTTCTTGGTTACTTTTTCATATTCCAGAATGGCTTTGTCATATTTCTTTTCAAAGAAATAACATTCGCCAATCCAGAACTGGGCGTTATCCGCATACTCGCCAGTGGGATGAGCGGTCAGGAAGCCCTGAAAAGCTTCTCTGGCCTTGGGATAATTTCCGCTCTTAAAGGTTTGATAAGCCGCCGCATACATCGCCGCTTTGCTCTGTTTCCCGGCAGCGTCCTTGGGCAGAGCAGAGCTGTCGATATCGTTTAAAGAATCTTTTTTGCTGATTTCCAGAAAATTTTCGATGAAATTGATCTTCAGCAGAAGATTATCGATCTTTTCCCGATATTCATCGTCCTTCTTGGTATCACGCGATGTATCTTTCTTCAGGGATTCGACCTGCCCGCGCAGTTGCTGAACCTGCTCGCGCAACTCCGCATAATCAGCGCTGGCATTGGCCTGCCCTTTGCGCATGGAAGCGATGGTCGCTGCATTTTTCTCCTGCTCTTTTTGCATTGCGGCCAGTCGGGTATCCATTGCGGCCAGTTTCTCTTCCATTTGCTGGTTCATTTCCGAACGAACAGTCTTTAATTCGGACGATGTCGCGCAGGCGACCAGACAAAAAACCATCCAAGGCAACAGAAGGAACAGAAAACGTTTCAAAGTCTTCACCTTTTATCCAGTATTCCTATTTTAAGAGAAACTGTGCGCGTCGATTCTGCGCCCAGGCTGCTTCAGTATGGCCCGGATCCGCCGGTTTCTCTTCACCGTAGCTGATGGTTTCAATGCGCGATGCGGGAATGCCCAGATTGACCAGATACTGTTTGGTTTCCTGCGCTCGTCTTTCCCCCAGAGCCATATTGTATTCGGCCGTTCCTCTTTCATCGCAGTGTCCTTCAACCACGATGGTGGCGCCGCTGTTTTTCGTGAAGATTTCCGCATCGGCTTTTAAAATTTCACGGGCGTCGGGACGGATGCTGGACTTGTCGAAATCAAAGTAGATGTTCTGAATGTTCAGATCGGCAAGCGCTGCCGCATTTTTCTTGGCCCTGGCATCTTTGTCCGCCTGTGCCTTCAGGGCGGCTTCCCTGTCTGCTTGTTCTTTGGCCCGGCTGTCATCTACGGTTGCCGGCGTTGCCTGGGCGGACGCCGCTTTCTGTTCCTGAATGGCCTCATCTTTGACCACGGCTTTGTTGTCCGCGCAACCGCTCAAAATCATTAAGCTCAATGCAAAAACCACCAATAATCCAAACAATGTCAGATATTTTTTCATGACGTTCTCCTTTCATTATGGTTATGAAGTGTTTACAGGTTATAAAATATCCCGCCGGGTGGCGGTTCTGAAAAACTGTATAAAAATTAACTATATATGATGGTTCTTCCCAGGAGACGCCCTACAACCCCGTTGTTTTTCGGTGTCCCTGTTAAATTTTGAATTCATCATGATGCTTTCTATACGGCAAAGGATAAAAAATAACAACCCCAACCTGAATTTTTTTTTACCTGAGTCTAGGCGACCATGCCGGCATCATTAGCTGTTCTTTTCCCTCCTTGAGAATCCGGATGTTCATTCCGTTGGAATTCATAATGCAGATGCGGCTCCTTGAACCCTGTCGGGAACTGAAGACAATTTGTCTGCCGGAAGGAGACCAGGATGGATATTCATTATCCGCCTCGCCAAATGTCAGTTGAATCAAATTTCCTCCTTCGTCATCCACGGAAAAAATCTGATAGCTGTTGTTGATCCGGCCTTCATACGCAATCCGACCCCCGCGGGGAGACCAGGAAGGGGATGTGTTGTAATTTCCCTCAAAAGTTACTCTTTTCACATTATTGCCTTCCGCGTCCATGACAAATATCTGCGGCGATCCGGAACGGTTAGAGACAAAGGCAATTTTTTTGCCGTCGGGCGACCATGCCGGGGAAACGTCAATGGCGTAGTTGCGGGTCAGGCGTTTGAGAGCCAGCGTGTCGATATCCAACGCGTAGATTTCTTCGTTATCGTCTTTGCTCAGGGTAAGCAGCAGTTTTTTGCTGTCCGGAGAGAAGGAACCGCATAAATTGAGGCCGCTGAAAGAAGCCACTTTTTTTTCTTTTCCGGTTTTTAAATGACGCAGATAAACTTCCGGCCGGCCGTTTTTGTATGACGTGAAAGCCAGATACTGGCCGTCAGGCGACCAGCGCGGCGATGTGACAATGCTTTGATGTCTGGTCAGACCGGCGAGGTCAGATGCGTCATAATTCACGGTGTATATATCGGCCAAGCCGTTTTTCTTGATGACGAAGGCAATTTTTGAGAGGAAGTCTCCTTCATCGCCGGTCAGGGCCAGCAGAATATCGGCGGCGACGGCTCGAGCGATTGCCGACTGATCGCCGGTTTTGCCCGCATATTTTTTATTCAGAATCATTTGACCGCGTGTGACATCGTACAGGCGGCTTTCCACCGTGAACTCACCTGCGCCAAAGGTGATATTGCCGCGCAGCAGGAAATCGGCGCCGATGACCGACCAGTCGGAAAAGCGGATGGTTTCCGGAATCTGCTGCTCAATACCGTCCAGGAAGCTTTTTTTGTCCAGTATTCTGAATAGTCCGGAAAGGTTGAGATAGTTTCGGATACTTTCGGAGAGCGATGTGTCGGCATCGGAAGAAATAACGGCTGGAGTTTTTTTTGTTTGAAAATCACACACCGCGATCGGGAATTGCTGAAAACCCGGCGAGTCGATATCTATGTATTCCTTGGCGTCTGCAACGCCGCACGGATGCAAACCGGAGAGCAGCAGAAGGAAAGTCAGAAAGCACAGAAGATATTTTTTAATCATAAGCAGAAGGTATCCTTGCATCGTGATCTACCGCAGTTCGGCGGAATGAAACCGAATGCCGATTTCAATGGAGCGGCCGGCCGACCATCCCGTCAGGGGAGGGAAGGGCGCCGATTTCTTCACCGCGCGCAGGGCGGACTCGTCAAAGGTGCTGTTGCCGGAGCGTTGTTCAAAACCGATATATTCCAGAGCGCCGCTCTGGCCGATGCGAACTTCGATAATCGCCGTGATGTTTTCTTTGGGCATCAGGGAAGCGGGCAGCGCCCAGTTCTTCTTGATTCGGGGCCAGATAAAACGGCTGTAATCACCGGCACGCGCTGAAGGATCAGTCGAAGCGCCGGCCGGCATTCTGTTCGCCTGACGGCCGTCCTGATCTTTTTGCCGGATGGCGTTGATGGCTTTTTCGATGTCCCGTCTGGCCGCGTCGTCTTTTCTGTCCAGCGGCGTGATTCTGGAAGAGGACAGACTGCGCTTGAGAATGGCGGAAGGGATCGAGGACGGCGGTTGATCCACATCTTTTGGCAGTGTGATTTCCCGATGTGACTGAATAGCTTCCGGGCCCACCAGCGCGACGGAATAGGTCGTGCCGAAGGTTAAGGGCTTTGATGTAGCGGGCAGAGTGATGATGGCTGCGGCAATCACAATCAGGTGAAGAAGCAGGGAAACAAGAAGCATGTTGTAGGGATTGCCGGTACTGCCGAAGGGATGCTTGTGGGCCAGCCGGGCTGTCATTTCATGCCCTCGGGCGGTTCGGTGATCATTCCCAGTTTATCCACGCCCGCCTTGCGTATTTCCGACATGACTTCCACCACGAATCCGTAAGGAACGTTTTTATCCGCGCGCAGGAAAACCTCCCGCTCAACGCGTTCGGCGAAAATGGCGGTCAGCTTCGTGTTGAGGTCCTGAAGCGGCAACCGCGTTTTGTTCAGAAAAATTTCCTTGTTTTCGTTGATGGAGAGGACCAGCTTTTCTTCCGCCAGGTCGATGCTTTTGGATTTGACGCGCGGCAGATTGACATCAATGCCCATGGAAAGCATTGGCGCGGTCACCATGAAAATGATCAGGAGCACGAGCATGACGTCCACCAGCGGGGTGACATTGATGTCCGCCATGGCTCTTTTTTTATCAGCGTTTCTTCTTCGTGTGTGTCGCATCATGATGAATTCCGAATCCGATTATTTCCGGATCAGATAACGTTCTACGATGTTGAGAAATTCGTCGGCGAAGTTATCCATTTCCTGAACCATGGTTTTTGATTTGTTTAAAAAATAATTGTAGAAAATGACGGCCGGGATTGCCGCCGCCAGTCCCGCTGCCGTGGCGATCAATGCCTCCGAAATACCGGGAGCGACGACGGCCAGCGTTGCCGAACCGCGCGCGCCGATGGACTGGAAGGTTTCCATGATTCCCCAGACCGTTCCGAACAGGCCGATGAAGGGGCTTGCCGAACCGGTCGTGGCCAGAAATCCGAGCGCGGACTCGAGTTTGGTCATTTCCGTGTTGGATGCGCGGTTCAGGGCGCGTTCAACGTTATCCAGGGAGGAAAGGTTAATCTCGTCTCCGCGCGCTGCATCTTTCGAGGGTTTGTTCATTTTGGTCAGTTCCGTGTAACCGACGCGGAAAACTTCCGCCGTTGTGGAAAAGGAATATTTCTTGGAGGCGGGCAGAACATCGGAAAGCTTGCTGCTGCGCTGATATTCGGAATCGAAAGCTTCATTTTCTTTATTGATCTTTCGATAGTACCGGAATTTTAAAAAAATGATCGTCCAGGAAATGACGGAAAGCACCAGCAGAATCAGCAAAACGAACTTTACCATCAAACCGGCATCCAGAATCATGCCCAGCACGGAGCCGTGAAAATTGCCTCCAATGTCTAAAGACCCGATATCTTTCACTTTATCATCTCCAAAAAGGGGTTTTGAAATTTGCGTTGTAACCTAAAGGAAAATAAGGGGCTTGTCAATACATCTTTTGCCGGCATTGTGATCTAAGTCCCGGCATTTTCTTTGGTTCGACGCCGGGGGATATTGATTTCATGCTGAACGGCGCGGACCGTGTCGTGGGCTGCCATGTTTGATTACGGCGGAATTTAATTTTTTAAAACGGGAACATCTGGAGATTGACATTTTCCGGCATCAGTGTAACGTATGGCCGGTCATTTTTCCGGCTTGTTAAAAAAGTAATGCTTACAAAATCGATAATCATAAATTTATGCAGAGGAGACAACGAATGAAAAGGCGGAGGATTTCAGCTTACGTTAAATTGTATTTTCTGATGATGGCAATTTTCCTGGTGATCGGCTGCGGCGGAGGCGGCGGCGGAGGCGGAGCGGCGGCTACCACCTACACGATTTCCGGCTCAGTGAGCGGAGCAATCCTTGCAAATGTCACCATCAATCTGAGCGGCACGTCCACATCTTCCGCAACGTCCGGTTCCGCCGGCGATTTCAGCTTTAAGAGCCTGAAAAACGGAACTTACACCGTAACGCCGGTATTGGCTGGATACTATTTTAATCCCGTCAGTTCAGTTGTAGTTGTCAGCGGTGCCAATGTCACTGGCGCAAACTTTACAGCATACGCTACCGGTTCCTCAACCTACAGTCTGTCCGGAACGGTATCCGGGGTTGTCGGGGAGGGCGTGAAGATCACGCTCGGCGGTACAGCTGATGCGGGCTCAGCCCTCGTAAGCGCCATGACCGTCAGCGGGCCGGCGCTCAGCGGAACGGTTGTTACCGATTCCAGCGGCAACTACAGTTTTTCCAATCTTCCCAAAGGAAATTATAATGTAACCCCGTCACTGACGGGATACGATTTTGCTCCTTCTACCCGTTCCGTGACAATCAGCGGCAACTCCACCGGCAATAATTTCACGTCAACCGTGACGCCGGAGCCCACATACATTATCTCCGGGAAGGTGGGGGATGTCATCAAGGAGGGTGTCTCTATTCAGTTGACCGGCGCAGCCACCAAAAGCACCACAACCGATGCGGACGGCAATTACAGTTTTTCAGGATTGTATAACGGAAGTTATACAGTTACCCCCTCCATGGACGGCTATACCTTCAGCCCGACGAGTACGGCGGTTACTCTCAGTGGCGCGAATCAGACCGGGAAGAACTTTACGGCGACGAAAGTGCCGGTGAAATATACCATCTCCGGCACGGTCACCGGAGATATTCTGAAAGACGTAACCATGACATTGAGCGGTGACGCTTCAGGAACCACTACCACCAATGATTCGGGCAATTACAGCTTCTCCAACATCGTGAACGGCAGCTACACCGTAACGCCGTCCGCAACCGGTTATACGTTCAGTCCGACAAGCAGGGCGGTAGCCGTCAGCGACGGCAACGCCACGGCCGACAATTTTGTAGCCACGGCCAAGCCTTCGGTAACGTGGAAAGAATTTATGCTTGCGACATCAACAAGCTCGACAGCCAGCTGGCGCCGCCGGACGCTGAAGTTCGACTCTTCTACCGGAATTTTGTTTACCGCATCGTCATGCCTGAACAGTTCGGGTAGCACAACCTGTCCGGGTTCCGGTACGCTTACCTGGACGAACAGTGCGGGCGTCATTTCGGAAAGCGGATCGAGCGCGGACAGCACGGTTCATATGACGATCACGTCTACGGGAAATTTCATCGCGGGAACCGGCGGCTCATCCTCCTCCCCGCACTTGCGCGTCGCCATGAAGGTTGTTCCGGGCACGGTTTATACAAACGCCGACTTGCAGAGCAAGTCATTTGTGTTCCATGAAATGGTTGTCGGCTCCAGCACGATGTGGCGCCATGGCAAAGGGGCGACGGACGCCTTGGGCGCGATTACCCTGAGCAGTGTGACGGATATTTCGGGCACCACAGGGACGGATACAAGCTGGGGAACAATGACCGTGGACGCCAATGGTTGGGTCACAATAGGCGGAACGGGATTCCAGGGATTTCTAGCAGATGACAAAAAAACGATTGTCGGGGTCTATACAAGCGGGACAACTTACCGGCTGATGATTCTCCAGATCACCGCGCGCAATGATTATCCGGCAGGGCCGCTGCCTGCATCCACATGGAAAAGCAGCTTTCTGGCCAAAAGCACCAGCATACCCATTGTCGGCGTCCAGGCCGGCTGGATCTATTGCACCAACACGGTGGATGGCAGCGGGAACATGAGCTTTGGCACGGACTGGACAAGCAGCAACAGTCAGTTCAGCAGCAACAGACCCACCACCGCATTTACCGGCTCCATTACGTTGTCAGGCGAAGTTACTATGACGGATAGCAGTTACAACGGACAGGCTTCGGATGACTGGAATTTCCTTGTGGGAACCATGACTCTTGTTACCGACGTTAACCTTGTTGGTACGGTTACCATCTATTTGCTCCAGGTCAGTACCCGATAAAACCATCCGGCGGGTGAAGGCGCTGAATAAACTCAGGCCTTCACCCGCTGCGACTTCCGTTACGACATCAAGCATGAACAAACGTTAATACGCAATGCATTGGATGAGCTAGATCTGTCAGAGGCTTTCCGGCGGAAAGGCAACCACGTCGTCAATCCGGGAAGTACCGGCCAGAAGCATGACCAGACGGTCGATGCCCAGCGCAATGCCCGCGGCATCCGGCATCATGGACAGCGAGTTGAGAAACTTTTCCGGCATGGCATAGCTCGCCCATTTCTTTTCGGCGCGCGCCCGCTGCGCTTCTTCAAACCGTTTTCGCTGTTCGTCTGCATTGGTCAGTTCTGAAAAGCCGTTGGCCAGTTCCAGACCGCCAACGTAAAGTTCGAAGCGTTCCGCGACGGCCGGATTGTCTTTTTTAGTTCTAGCCAGGGCGGCCAGTGGCGCGGGATAATCGTAAAGAAAAGTCGGGCATTTTTCTCCCAGGTTTGGTTCGACATATTCCACCAGCATTTCGTCAAACCGGTCCTGGTTCATTGCGTCGCATGCGCCGAATGGCGCGTATCGCTCAAAGGCCTCGGCTACCGAGATTCTTTCCCATGGAGCGGACAGGTTTATGGTTTTGTTCTGCCAGACGATGTTTTCGGTACGTCCCGTATCTTTAAGTGAGGCGCTAAGCAAGGCTTCACACTGATCCATCAGCTGCTCATAGTCGAATCCCGCGACGTACCATTCCAGCATGGTGAATTCCGGCAGGTGACGATTGCCTCTCTCGTCGGCCCGGAAACATTTGCAAAACTGGTAAATCCTTGGGTAGCCGGCAGCCAGCAGTCTTTTCATGCAGAGCTCCGGCGAGGTTTGCAGAAACCAGTTGCCGGAGGGAATGGCTTCAATATGTTCTTCGGGGGCGGGCGAAGGGAGCCGCACGGGGGTTTCGACTTCCAGAAAATCGTGTTCGTTAAAAAAACGGCGGATGCCCGAAATTAAACCGGCGCGCAGGCGAAGATGGTCCGCCTTGCGCGCCAGTTGATATTGATCATCTTGATTCAGGGTGTCCATGTTTATACAGCTTTTTAAGATGTGTCAGTGGCAAGGCGCTTGAAGGGAGAGGAGCGAGGCGTATTTTCGTATACACCGCAGCGATGATGGCTGAAGCGCAACGAAGCGAATGAACATTTTGGAAAGCTGCTCTCAGCCTTTGACGCGGGTGAGGTATTCCCCGGTGCGTGTGTCAATGCGGATTTTTTCTCCCTCGGTAACGAAAGTGGGTACCAGAACGGTAGCGCCCGTCTGCACTTTGACCGGTTTGGTCGCACCGGAAACCGTGTCGCCTTTGGCCCAGGGCTCGGCTTCGGTGACGAAGAGTTCGACGAAATTGGGCAGGCTGAGACCGATGGGCCGGTCTTCGAACAGCAGGATCTCGACTTCAATGTTGTCGGTCATGTAATTGACGGCTTCATCGACCTGTTCTTCCGTCAGGTAAACCTGCTCAAAAGTTTCATTATCCATGAAACAGAATTTATCGCCTTCTTTATAAAGATACTGCATTTTCTTTTCGCGCAGGTCGGCCGGTTCAAACATGTCGACGGAACGGAAGGTGCGTTCAAACTGGTTACCGTTGATCATGTTTTTCAGCTTGGTGCGATAAAGTGCCTGTCCTTTGCCGGGTTTGACGAAGTTGAATTCGGTGATGACATAAGGATCACCATCGATTTTAAGGCGCAGGCCTTTTCTTAAATCACTGGCTGTGTACATAAAAAACCTTTCTCCTCATCCTTTAATCGTTAGGATTTATTTGACGCCCTTCCTAATCTAATTATTTAAAAAAGTCAAAAAAATCTTGATGTTTTCGCAAATCATTTTTTATCGATCCCGACATTCCCCACAGCGGAATTTTCCCCGCTTCGCCCGGCAGATCAGCCACATATTGCGGCATGGCCAGGCCGGAGCATTTCCTGCGGAGTTCTTCCATCATTTTCAGGCCTGATCGGACAGTTATCCGGAAATGACAGCAGCCCAGGGTCGGCTCGCAATGAAAAAGGTAATAAGGTCGAACGGATATCTTCTGCAAGCCGTTGAGCAGGTCGCGCATGACGACGGGTGAATCATTTACGCCTTTGAGCAGAACCGACTGGTTGGAAACCGGGATACCCGCTTCCTGGATCATGTTGCAGGCCCGCGCGGCCTGGCCGGTAAGTTCGGCCGGGTGATTGAACTGTGTATTTAACCAAAGGGGACGGTAGCGTTTGAGCATGCGGCAGAAGTTTTTCGTAATTCGCATCGGCAGGACCACGGGTGCCCGGCTGCCGATGCGCAGCACCTCCACGTGCGGTATGGCTGCAAATGAAGCGAGAATCATTTCCAGTTTTTCGTCGTCGTAAATCAACGGGTCCCCGCCGGAAAGAATGACTTCCCGGATCTGCGGCGATTCCCGGACGTAGTGAACCATTTTTTGAATCCGGGTTTTCAGTGTGGCCGTTTCGGGACGTCTCCAGAAACGTTTGCGATTGCAGTGCCGGCAGTACGTTGCACAGGTTCGGGTTACCAGGACTAAAGCGCGGTCGGGATAGCGGTGAATCAGCCCGTCAACCGGCATCGATCCTTCTTCGTCCAGCGGATCGGCGGAACAGATGGAAGATGAAGTGATTTCTTCCCGATCCGGAAGGCACTGCCGGGCCAGCGGGTCGTTTTCATCGCCGGGCCTGACGAGCGACAGGTAATAGGGCGTGATTGCCACCGGATAGACGCGTGTCACCGGACGAAGTCGTACCGTGAAAGAAGACGGTCTGTTCAGAAGGCGGGCGAGCGCAGACAAAGAGGAGATGCGGTTATGCAACTGCCAGCGCCAGTCTTGCCAGTTTTGTTTCGTCATATCCGGGAAGCCGGAAAGCAACGTTTTCTTGTCCATATTTCAACCATTTGCGGCGAGTTGCGTACCATAATTTCTTCTTTGTGCATAGATAATCCATTCGTTTCTCCGGCAAAAATTACGGGCAATCATTCGCCGGTCGTGTTATGTAGAAGAAAAACGGAACCGGGAGCGTTTCCATTGTTATCCTTGCAACAGCGCAAAGAACGGGTGGCGATGTTGTCTGTCGCCTCCAATACAACTCTGGTCGTCTTTAAACTTATTGTCGGGGCGGTGATCGGCTCCGTTTCCATCATTTCCGAGGCGATTCATTCAGGGATGGATCTTCTGGCGGCGATCATTGCCATGTTTTCCGTTAAAAAATCCCATCTTCCGGCGGATGAAGATCATCCTTTCGGCCACGGCAAGATCGAAAGCATTTCCGGCCTGATTGAAGCCATTCTCATATTCATTGCCGCTTTCTGGATTATTTTCGAATCGCTGAAAAAAATGACGTCGGCCGGCGGTGAAATCGAATCACCCGGCTGGGGTGTCGGTGTGATGTTTTTATCCGCCGTTCTGAATTTTATGGTTTCCCAGAGACTGTTTGCGATAGGCAAAGAGGCGGATTCCATCGCCCTGCAGGCAGACGCCTGGCATCTGCGTACCGATGTCTATACCTCCGTGGGGGTTATGGTCAGCCTGGGCATCATCTGGATCAGCCATTTCTTTTTTATCGACCCGCGCATCCACTGGCTGGATCCGGTTGCGGCGATATTTGTCGCGGCAATTATATTGAAAGCGGCTTATGATCTGACAGCCCAGGCCGTTGGCGATTTGATGGACGTGACTTTGCCTCCGGATGAAGAACGCTGGATCCGCGATGTGATCAAGACGCACAGGCCGGAGATTCATGGTTATCACCAGTTGCGGACGCGCAAAGCCGGCAATTTCCGTTTTGTGGAATTTCATGTCAAGGTCGATCCGCAGATGACAGTCGATGCATCGCACAACATTACCCGCAAGCTCAAGCATGTCATCATGGACAAATTTCCGGCCTCCACCGTCACAATTCATGTTGAGCCCTGCGACGGCGATTGTTCCGAAATTTGCGCTGCCGGCTGTTTGTTGCCCCCGGGAAAAAGGCGGAAAATATCTTTAAACGAAGGAAAATGATTCTCTTTCGCAGATTTCGACTTTATACACCCGTCTGGAGTGAGTGTGGAATTTTATCCCTTTCTTTTCAATCCACCTTTTCACTGATTGACAATCCCGGTTATCTATAATATCAATATTCCGTATACTATCAAAATTAACGGGAGGATCTGGCATTATGAAAAAAACGAGTGTTTGGATGCGTAGTCTGGTCTTAATGGTTTCCTGTGCATTTCTGGTTGCTGTTGCGACCGGTTGCAGTTCTCTCGGCCCCATTGCCGGTACACCTGAAGTTCTAAAAGGCGTCTTTATGGACGGACCGGTCGGCGGTATCAACTACTCGACGCCGACCATGAAAGGCGTTACCAAAGCGGACGGTGTTTTTGAATATCAGCCGGGCGAAACCGTGACTTTCGCGATCGGCGGTCTTGCGCTTGGCTCCGCTCCCGGAAAACCGGTGATTACGCCCCTGGATCTTGTGAAGGACGCCAAAGGCGCATCCGATCAGCGGGTGGTCAATATCTGTGTTTTGCTGCAAACGCTTGATCAGGATGGAGATGCCGCAAACGGGATTATGATTACGGAAAAAACAGCCGATATCGTGACCAAGTACGGCGGCGAAATCAAATTTGACAAAGCGGTTCGCGCCTTTTCTTTTGATTCCGGCCTACGCAGTGTCATGTCTGAATTAAATAATATTGACGCCTTCGGTGAAACTCCCAGAGCCGTGAAACCCCCTGTCGTCGCGCAGAAGCATCTGGAAGCCACGCTGGCCGAACTGGCCAAAAAGGTGGCGCCGGATAAGAAATAATTAGCCTCTCACGCAGAAGGAACGAAAGGCTTTTGCCGCAAGGTGAAAGCCTTTCGTTTATGAATCATCCATCCTGAAACATCAGAAAAAAATCGTGCGTATCTCCACGGAAAAGGTGAAATTGTAACGTCCGGAGAGTGAAACCTTAATAGCGGGGTTACTCGACCGTTTCCTCCCGTTTTCCCTTAAACAAATACCGCTCAAAGAAACGGTTATAGGTTGTCCAGTCGGAATCGGCATTGGCGGCGTCGGCGGCGACAAAACTCTGAAACGCATTGAGCTTGGCATCCAGGTCGTCCATGAAGTGAATGACCAGCGCTTCCATGGTTTTCGGGCGCTTGGGAGAACCGAATTCAAATTCGCCGTGATGGCTTAAGATGATGTGGCGCAGTTCAAGGGCCGTCTGTGCCGGGAAGCCGTCAATCGCTGCGATTTTTTTATTGATCATTTCCACACCCATCACCAGATGGCCGATCATCCGGCCTTCGTCGCTGTAACTAATCAAACCGTCGTACGTGAATTCGTAAATCTTGCCGATGTCGTGCAGGATACCGCCGGTGATCAGCAGGTCTCTGTTGAGATGAGGATAATGCTCGGCCGCCCGGGCAAGCAGTCTGACAACGGAAAGCGTGTGTTCCAGAAGCCCGCCCAGATAAATATGATGAAACCCTTTGGCTGCCGGAGCCCGGCAGAATAAATCGGCTGTGTTTGCGTCCTGGAAAAAGGCGGCCAGCAGTTTTTTCAGCGGTTCGGAAGAAATCGTCTCCATAATGGCGACGAGGTCGCCAAACATGGCTTTGGTGTCCATCCTGCTGACCGGCAGATAATCCGACGGATCGACATCCTCCGGCGCCAGGGGCCTGATTGTGAGAATGGAAATCTGCAGAGCGTTGCGGTAATTGAGCGCCCGGCCTTCAAGAAAAATAATGTCCCCCTTTTTAAAAAGGCGATCCATCTGTGCGGCGTTATCCCAGACTTTGCCGTCGGTTTCGCCCGTTTTGTCCTTGAGGCGGACATTCAGGTAAGCCGATCCTTTCTGAGAGAAGGCCATGCTCTTTTCTGCGACTAAAAATGATGAGGCGACTTTGTCGCCCTGCTTGATGTCCTGGAGATAGATTTCTTTGGTTTTCAATTGAACCGCCTTTCCTGGCATATTATCGGTTTTAATATCAGACTTTTTCCCGCAGAATCCGATGGTCTCCCACCCGCACGGTCAGCTTGTTTACGTCAAAATATTCCATCAGAGGGATGATGTATTTACGTGAAAGCCCGGTTAAGTCTTTAAATGTTGCCGGTGTTGCCTGGCCGTCCCGGAGGAGCTGTGCTTTATAGTCTTCGCGCAATTTGGCGAGTGCTTCGCGGGAGAAACACAGATCTTCATTGATCTTAACCAGGTCGCCATCCCGGAGCATGAGCTTGATGATATTTTGCGCCTTGGCTTTCCGATTCTGAAAGCTGTTCAACACTTCAGTAAGAGACGGCGGTGTTAATCCGGACTGGGCATACGTGGATGAGATCGATTGGCGCAACTGGTCTTCTTCTCCCTCCAGCTGCACCTGATGGGACGACAGTCGGACGGTGTCCTTGTCGCTGGTGACGCTCCCTTTCTTTCCAAGTTCGTTAAGCGCCATGTTAAAGAGCTTGATCGACACGGCGGGCGGCTGCGCCGATTTGAACTCTTCCTTGGAGATGCCCGCCTGCAGGGGATTTTTTTTATGATATTCCGCCAGGCTTTTCAGCATCATTTCTTCCAGCTGCCTGTATGGATGAACCGACAGGCAGGTGGTATCTTCGCTGGCAAGCAGAATGGCCTGGTGACTGGAGAATAGTTTTTCCAGTGTCTCCCGGATTTTTTTGACATGGACGCCCAGCCGAAAAGCCAGCGCGCGCAAATGAATGCCTTCAAAACCCGCGCGCTCCAGTATAACGGAGATCCTTTCCGTCACTGTTCCGTCGCGCAGGATTTGCAGATCTTCCAGCACCTTTTTGTTTTTTCTTTTATGTTTGCCGGGAAGCGGATCAAGAATACTTCCGCCGCCGATGGTCGTGACCGGTGAATAGCTGCGTAACACGAAATGATCGCCCGCCACAACCACGTCATCTTCGGCCAGGTTAAGCTGGGCAAAGGTTTTTTCTCCGGGAGACAGTTCATCAGCATCCAGAAAAACGATCCGTGTCATAATCTCCGTCGTGCCGGTGTGCAGACGGACGAGCGACCGGTTTTTAAGCTTCCGGATATTGGAGGGCAGATATTCAAAAAAAACATCCAGTCTTTTCGTCGGCCAGACGGTATGCGGACGTACCAGGACGTTTCCCCTCTCCAGGGTCGATTTTTCGATACCCTGCAGATTGATGGCGGTTCGCTGGCCGGAGAAAGCTTCTTCCACGGGAGCATTGTGCACCTGAATGCCCCGGACACGCGCGGAGATGTCTTCAGGAAGGATTTGAATTTCTTCGCCTACTTTAATCCGGTCGGAAGTCAATGTGCCCGTGACCACGGTGCCAAACCCTTTCATTGTAAAGATCCGGTCGACCGGCAGGCGGAAGATGCCATCGTCCGTCTTTTCCTTCAGCGTATTGACAGTCTTATTGATTTCGGCCAGCAGCTCCGGGATGCCGATTTCTTTCACCGCGGAAACAGGCACGATGGAAGCCCCGGAAAGGAAAGTGTTTTTAAGATAGTCGGTGATTTCCGACCGGACCAGCTCCAGCCAGTCCGGTTCCACAAGATCGGTTTTTGTCAGAGCGACCAGCCCCGTGGTAATGCCCAGAAGCGAACAGATTTGCAGATGTTCTTTCGTCTGCGGCATTATGCCTTCATCGGCGGCGATGACCATCAAAACCAGGTCGATTCCCGCAGCGCCGGCTACCATGTGTTTGATGAATTTTTCATGTCCGGGGACATCGACAATGCCGAGTGTCGCACCG
The DNA here is from genome assembly GCA_963682015.1 of Smithellaceae bacterium. GTDB lineage: Bacteria > Desulfobacterota > Syntrophia > Syntrophales > Smithellaceae > UBA8904. The sequence continues at coordinate 3,333,625 of OY820932.1, forward strand.
GTGGGCAGATTCAGGGAGGCAAATCCCAGTTCAATGGTGATGCCCCGTTCTTTTTCCTCCTTGAGGCGGTCCGTATCAATACCGGTAAGCGCCTTAATCAGCGATGTTTTTCCATGATCGACATGTCCGGCTGTGCCCAGAACAAAATGCTGCATGCTTTTCCCATAATTCCTTTATGATGTTCTGAAATAACAAACTCCCGCCATTTTCACAACCGGATATTTCTGAAAAAGTGGACGAAATACCGGCCGATATAATTCTTGAAAATGTCGGTTGAAATTGTTAGACAGCTAAAAAAGCTGGAGTATTGTTTGCGCGTTTTAGGATTGGATTACGGCGATAAAAGGATTGGCCTTGCCGTTTGCGATGAACTGGGTCTGACGGCTCAGGGGCTTCCCACATTGATTCGTAAAACGAAAAAACACGATCTGACGATCCTGGAAACCTGGATAAGACGGTATGCCGTGGAGACAATCCTGATCGGTTACCCGCTGCGGTTGGACGGGTCCGAAGGGATTCAATGTGAAAAAGTAAATCGTTTTGCCTCATTGATGGAAAAAACGTTTTTGCTTCCGGTGATCAAGTGGCCGGAAACCATGTCCACCAAGGAAGCGGAAGAAATTTTGATTTCTTCCAATGTTCGCTGGCAGCAAAGGAAGGATAAAGTTGATCAACTGGCGGCTTGTCTGATTCTGCAAAATTACCTGGATTGTTCCGGTAAACCGAAAAGTGAACAATCTTAATTCATATCATGATGACTCCGCAATAACCCTGAGTATGTGACGATCCATGAGCGTAAAGATCCGCAAAATATTGTTTTTTATTCTGGTTGTGTCCTGCCTGGCGGCGATTGTCTTTGGCGCCTGGCTTTTTATTTATTCCAAAACACCGATTGATGTACAGAAGCCGGCCGTCATCGTAGTGGACATCCCGACGGGTACCAGTTTTGTGAAAGTGGCGAAAATTCTTCAGGATGCCGGTCTGGTGAAAAACCGGTTCTTATTTTATGGCCTTGTGGCCATCAAAGGGAATACCCGATCGATTCGCGCGGGCGAATACGAATTTTCCACGTTCAACTCCCCGTCCGCAATGATTGACAAACTTCTTCGGGGAGACATCAAGTTTTATCGTGTAACCATTCATGAAGACTATTCCCTCAAGGAAGTTGTCACGCGCCTCAGGGAATACAAACTGGTTGATGAAAAGGCTTTTTTTGAACTGGCCGGAGATGAGATTTTTCTGTCATCGCTGGGTATTCTCGGATCGTCAATTGAAGGATATCTTTTCCCCGATACCTATTTTCTGAACCGCTCCATGAGTACAAGACAGATCATGCGTACCATGGTGGAACGATTCTGGAGTAAAATTTCACCGGAGATGATTAACAAGGCGGCAAGCCGGGGATTGAATCCGCATCAGTTCGTAACGTTTGCATCTCTGGTTGGCAAGGAATCAGGAAATACCGCCGAGAAACCGATGATCGCGGCGGTTTTTTATAACCGGCTGAAAAAAGGCATGCCACTGCAAAGCGACCCCACGGCTGTTTATGATCTCAGGGATTTCAAGGGAAAAGTCTTACGCAGCCATTATAAAAGAGAATCACCGTATAACACTTACGTGATCAAGGGGTTGCCTCCGGGACCGATCGCCAACCCGGGGTTGGATTCTTTTCAGGCTGTGCTGAATCCGGCCAATGTCGATTATCTTTATTTTGTTTCCCAAAAAGACGGCAGCCACTTTTTTTCATCGTCGCTCAATGCACACGTGAACGCCATGCTTCGTTTCCGCAATGGCGCCAGAAGAGAAGAATAAAAAAGCAGCGGCTGTGCGGCATTCACTGTTTATTTTTCATCAGTAATTTCAATATAATTTTCCTTTTCTGCGGCTGAAAAGACTTACCTTTCCGTTAACAGCCCGCAATCTTCATGTCAACCGATGGTCATTTCCGGTTCAAATTTCGTTTTTTCTTAGTGATTTTAATAAGGTTGATTAAGAAAAAAGATGAATTTTTCCCTTGACAAAGCCTTTTTCCCTCTCTATAGTTGGCCACGTGGAGTGAAGTGGCTTATTGTGGAGGGGAGCTTCAATGCCCGTATTTCGTGGACATTATCATCACAGTATCGATGAAAAGGGAAGGGTTATTTTCCCGTCCAGGTTCCGTGATATCTTTGCAGATCATTATGAAAATAAAATGGTCATCACGAACTGGGATGGATATTTGATCGTGTTCCCTTACGCGGAATGGCTGCTCATTGAAGACGAAGTATCAAAAAAGCGCATCCTCGATAAAAAATTTCGCGATTTTCAGAGATTCTTTATGTCCGGAGCCGTGGACTGCACGCTGGACAGTCAGGGGCGGGTGCTGATACCGCCGGTTCTGCGGGAATATGCCGGACTGGAAAAAGACATCGTTCTGGTGGGAATGCAGAAAAATATCGAAATCTGGCCCAGAAAAAAGCTTGAAGAAAGAAACAAAGAGGACGGCGAGAAAATAGACAGAGATAACGAGATCGCCGAGAGTCTGGGGATCTGACCATGAGCGCGGATTTTTCTCACGAGCCGGTGATGCTTGAAGAAGTCCTCTCCTGGTTGGTGGGAAATAAAAACGGCGTTTATGTGGACGGCACGATAGGGGGTGCGGGGCATGCCCGCGCGATTCTGGAACAAACGCAGGGCCGCCTGATCGGCATCGATTGCGATACGGACGCGCTTGACGCCGCCGCGGAGAGGTTGGCCCCTTTCGGGTCGCGTGTCGTCCTGAAAAAAGCGAATTTTGCGGACCTGGCCTCGGTGCTGCAGGAATTGCAGGTGAATCCCGTTGATGGCGTGCTCCTGGACCTGGGGGTTTCTTCGCATCAACTGGATACAGCCCAGCGCGGGTTCAGTTTCGGTCAGGAAGCATTGCTGGATATGCGAATGGACCGGGATCTGAAGATTCGCGCTTATGATATTGTCAATTATTTTAAGACCGCTGAGCTGGAAAAGATTATCAGGCTGTACGGGGAAGAAAAAATGGCCGCACGAATCGCCAGGGCAATCACCCGAAAAAGACAAGTTTCTCCGATTGAAACAACGGTGGAACTGGCGGATCTTGTGTGTTCGGTTATGCCGGGCAATATGAGACGACAGAAAATTCATCCGGCTACGCGGACTTTTCAGGCATTGAGAATCGCCGTCAACCGTGAGCTCGATTGCATCGTTCCGGCGATACAGGGAGCTTCGGATTCGCTGGCGGTCGGCGGACGCCTGGGAGTGATTACCTTTCACTCGCTGGAGGACCGGATCGTGAAAAACACATTCCGCGAGCTGGCGGCGACCTGCGTTTGCCCGAAAGATATTCCCCGGTGTGTTTGCGCGAAAAAGGCCGTCCTGAAAATTCTGACGCGTAAAGCGGTATTGCCTTCGGCCGGGGAAATCCGGCAAAACCCGCGCGCCCGCAGCGCGAAGTTGCGCGTGGCGGAAAGGATTTAATATGGCGCAGACAGCCGTTCAACAAACGCTTGCACGGAGCCGGCCGGTCAAGGAAACGGCCACCGCTTCTTTCGGCACGAAATATCCGACCTTCATCGTGGTGGCCTTGGTCCTGATGTTCGTTGCGCTGATCTATGTCGGGTTGCATATCCGTATGACCAGAATGGAGTATGATATCGCCGCGGAGCTTTCCGCCAGGGAATTGCTGCTGGAAGAACAAAAGAAGTTAAAGCTGGAAATGGCAATGCTGAAATCGCCGCAGAGAATAGAAGACATTGCCAAAAACAGGCTGCAGATGTTCTATCCGGAAGCCCAGCAGGTGATCATGATCAAGCAAACGGGGAAATGAGTATGGCGGCAGACTCAAAACAAAGGCTGAAGTTTCGGCTGGCCACCCTCCTGGCGATTTTTTTCATTTTGTTTATTGCTTTGTTGTCCCGTGCCTTTCAGCTTCAGGTTTTGTCCGGTGAGAAGTTAAAAACGCTGGCCAAGCGCCAGCATATCACCACGCTGCCGATTCATTCCGAAAGAGGCATGATTTATGACCGCAACGGCGAGAAGCTGGCCATGTCGGTGCTGGCGGACTCGGTGTGCGCGGATCCGACCCGGATTGTCGATCAGGCGAAGACGGCCCGGCAGGTCGCGGCGATCTTGAATCTGGATGAAGAAACGGTGATGAAAAAAATTTCCGGCCCAAAAAGTTTCTGCTGGCTGGCCCGGAAAATACCGCCTGAACAGGCGGCCGGGGTCGCGGCGGCGAAAATTGAAGGCGTTTTTCTGATCAAGGAGCCGAAGCGGTTTTATCCCAACGGAACGCTGGCGGCTCACCTGATCGGATTTTCCGGTTTTGACGCCGAGGGGCTGGAAGGGCTCGAAAAGAAGTATGACGAACGTCTGCGGGGAACTCCGGAAAAACTGACCTGGGCCAGAGACGCCAAGGGGAAAAAACTGTTCCTGCACGTGGAAAAGAATGTTTCTCCCAGAAACGACAGCACGAACCTGGTTTTAACCATTGACAGCCGCATTCAGTATCTGGTGGAAACGCATTTAAAACAGGCCGTGCTGGATAAGGGAGCAAAAGGAGGCGTTGCCATCGTCATGGATCCGAAAACAGGTGAAATCCTGGCCATGGCCAATGAAAAAGGATTCAATCCCAACAACATCAGAGGGTTGACATCGGATGTATGGCGAAACCGCGCCATTGCCGATTCTTTTGATCCCGGATCGACTTTTAAACCCTTTCTGGTTGCGGCGGCCATGGAGGAAAAAATCGTTAAAGAATCAGATCGGTTTTATTGCGAGAACGGATATTATACGGTCGCCAACCGCGTGATTCGGGAAGCCAACCGCAAGCGGCACGGTTATCTGGCTGTGCGTGAGATTCTGAAGTATTCCAGCAATATCGGTTCCGCGAAAATTGCGGAAAAACTCGGCAAGGAGAAGTATTACCGGTACATCAGAAATTTCGGTTTTGGAACAAAGACCGGGGTTGATTTAACCGGTGAAGCGTCCGGATTACTGCGGCCGCAACAGAACTGGACAAGGGTGGACACGGCGGCCATTGCATTCGGCCAGGGAATATCGGTCACGGCCATTCAACTGATCACCGCGATGTCCGCGATCGCCAATGACGGGGTGCTGATGAAACCTTACATTGTTCGGGGCTTCACCGACAAGAACAATACTCCGGTGAAGATGTTTGCTCCGGAAACCGTGCGTCGGGTGATTTCTCCGGAAACAGCCAGAAGAATGACCGCCATGCTGACGGATGTTGTCGGCGCGGCGGACGGTACCGGGAAAAACGCTCACATTATGAATGTGGAAGTTGCCGGAAAAACCGGAACGGCTCAGAAGTTTGACAAGGCGCGCGGGGTGTATTCGTCGGAACGCGTGCGCACTTCGTTTATTGGATTTTTCCCCTCCAATAATCCGCAGGTGGTGATTCTGGTCATGCTGGACGAACCGCAGCGCGACAAGTGGGGCGGCGTTGCCGCCGCACCGGTTTTTAAAAATATCGGCGAACAGATTCTCAACTGTTTCAAAACAAACATCCGGGAAACGCCGATATTCGAGCCGAACAAAAACAGCAATCTGAAGCTGGTTGCGGCGGAAGAATCCCTGGTTGAAGATACGATGGACATTCAGGATGAATCGGGTGACCTTTCCCGCATGCCGGACTTTAAGGGCTTGACGATCCGGGAGGCTATGAAAAAAGCGAAAGCCCGGTCGATTGAATTACAGGTGTCGGGCAGCGGATGGGCGACCGGCCAGGTTCCGGGGCCAGGCGCGATTCTGGGTGAAGGGCGTTTGTGCAAAGTTACATTTGAGATGAAAAACTGATGAAACTGCGGCAATTACTACAGGGTGTGAGCGCGATCGGGCCATGGACGGATGCGGCCGTCGACGTATCATCGGTTTGCTATGCCGCCAGTCAGTGCGAAGCCGGATCTCTGTTTGTCGCCATTGGCGGCCTCGCACACGACGGTCACGATTTCGTCGGTCAGGCGATCGAGCGCGGCGCGCGTTTCATCGTTCATCAGAAAGACATCACCGTTCCGGAAAATGTCATTGCCGTCCAGGTGGCCGACAGCCGCCGCGCGCTGGGCAGGATCGCGAAAAATTATTTCGGAGATCCCTCTTCAGAACTGACTCTTGTTGGGATTACGGGAACCAGTGGAAAGACTACCGTGTCCTACCTGCTGGAATCGATTCTGACAGACGCCGGTTTTTGCTGCGGTGTGCTGGGGACGGTCAATTACCGTTATAAGGGGAAAGTTCTGCCGGCGCCCAACACTACGCCGGAATCCTATGAAATGCAGAAGATTCTGCGCGAGATGGCCGACGCCGGTGTGACGCATGTGATTGCCGAAGTGTCGTCGCATGCGCTGGACCTGAAACGCGTTGACGATTGCGACTTTGATCTGGGGATCTTCACCAACCTCAGCCCGGAGCATCTGGACTACCATAAGGACATGGAAGATTATTTCCAGGCCAAAAAAAGATTATTTACCGAGCTGCTGCCGCAAAGCAAAAAAAACCGATCGGCAAAAGCGGTGATTAACGCGGATGATTCCTGGGGCCGCAGGCTGATTGCGGAAGTGAAGAAGGGAGCGGTCGCTTACGGTATGGAAAAAAGCAGCGATGCGACCGTGGAGAGCGAGGAGATCACGCTTGCCGGGATCCGGGCTGTAATGGTTCTGGCCGGGCAAAAACTGTCCGTTAATTCCCGGCTGATTGGCCGCTTCAACCTGTCCAATATACTGGCTGCGTCCGCCGCGGCGCAGATTCTGGGGGTTCGGCCACAGATGATCGAGACCGGTATTCGAAGGTTAGCCGCGGTTCCCGGTCGTCTGGAAAGAGTTGAATCTTCCTCGGGATTTTATGTTTTTGTCGATTATGCGCATAAACCGGACGCTTTAAAACAGGTGCTTGCCGGTCTGGATCAATTAAAGCAAAAAAGAATATTGACTGTTTTCGGCTGTGGAGGTAATCGTGACCGCGCCAAAAGACCGCTGATGGGTGAAACAGCAACGCACTTCAGCGATCTGACTATTGTAACATCCGATAATCCGCGAAAGGAAGATCCCCTGGCGATTATCGGTGAAATTGTAGCGGGGATTGATGAAAGAAAATTCAGGAAACTGCCTCCGGATCATCTGCAGGTTATCGAAAGCGAACACGTCTTCACCGTGATGCCCGACCGGAAATCCGCCATCGCCGCCGCCATAGAGATTGCCGCTGCGGGCGACATTGTTCTCATTGCCGGGAAAGGCCACGAGGATTACCAGATTTTGGGAACGAAAAAAATTTCGTTTGACGACCGGCTGGTCGCGAAGGAAGCACTTGAACTGCGGTTTCCTGACCGCATGTCTCCGGCTTTTTCGACAGCCGAAGTTCTGCGTGCCACCGGTGGCAGCCTGGTTGCCGGAAGTCGGGAAAGGATGTTTTACGGAGTCTCCACGGATTCCCGGTGCATCCGGCAGGGCAATCTCTTTATCGCTCTTTCCGGAGAGAATTTTGACGGACATGTTTTTGCCCGGAAAGCCGTGGAGGATGGAGCAGAGGGCGTTGTGATCGCCGATGCCGGCAGGATCCCTGTGGATGAGGTGAACACGAAAGCCGCCGTCATCGCCGTGGATGACACTCTGCGGGCGCTGGGAGATCTGGCGAATGCTTATCGCAGGCGGTTTACTCTTCCGGTGATCGGACTGACCGGTTCCTCGGGCAAGACGACCACCAAGGAGATGCTGTCCTGCATTCTCTCGCAGGAGCGCAATGTTCTCAAAACGGAAGGGAATCTGAACAATCTGATCGGCTTGCCGCAGACCATCTTCCGTTTGACGGCGGGGCATGACGTCGCCATTCTGGAAATGGGGACCAACACGCCCGGCGAAATTAAAAGGCTCACGCAAATTGCCGAGCCGGACATCGGACTCATTACCAATGTTGGACCGGCGCATCTGGCCGGCTTCGGTTCTCTGGAGGCGGTGCGCGAAGAGAAAGGTGATTTGTTTCTGAACATGAGAAGGTCGGGAGTTGCCATCGTCAATCTGGATGATGCGGCGGTCTGTGAAAAGGCCAATCAGTGGCCCGGCCGCCTGGTGACCTTCAGTATGAGCGCCGCGGCGGATGTCGGGGTGTCCGACATTCAGAAAAACGGCGCCAGTGGAACCAGTTTCAGTCTCCTGATGGGAGGAACGGCTTGCCGGGTGGAAATGAAAGTTGCCGGCGTGCATAACATTTACAATGCGATGGCCGCCGCCGCCACGGCTTATGCCTGCGGTGCGAAAGTGGAATCGATTTTCCGGGGGCTCGCCGAATTCACGCCGGTGGGCGGGCGCATGGAAATCATCGGGCTGCAAAACGGCGTGCATGTGATCAATGATGCCTACAACGCCAACCCCGCATCCGTGCGGGAAGCGCTCCTGACGCTGAAGGATTTGAAGAACGGTCGCAATGCGTTTGTTTTTCTGGGGGATATGCTGGAGCTGGGCCAGGCCGCGCCGGAAATGCACCGCAAGGTCGGACTGCTTCTGGCAACGATCGGCGCCACGGCCGTGTTTCTGCAGGGTGATTTTGCACCGATGACGGCCTCCGGAGCTCGCGAGGGCGGTATGCAGGAGGAACAGATTCTTTTTTTGAAAGACGATGATGAGGCCATGACCTTTCTGAAAAAGAAGCTGCGCAAGGGCGACTGGATTCTGGTGAAGGGCTCCCGCCGGATGAAAATGGACAGGATTGCGGCAAGACTCATCGAAGATCTGGGGATGGATCAACCCGAAGACGGACGGGCTTCGCGGTAAGAGGAGAGAAAAAGGTGATTTACGAATTAATTTATCCTTTGCATGCAACACTTTCGTTCTTCAACGTGTTTCGATACATCACGTTTCGGACGATCTTCGCCTCCATTACCGCCTTGCTGATCTGTCTGGTCCTTGGTCGCTGGTTCATTCAAAAACTGCAAAGCCTGCAAATCGATCAGCAGATCCGCGACGACGGGCCGCAAACGCATCTGGTGAAGAAGGGCACGCCCACAATGGGAGGTATGCTGATTATTTTCGCGGTAGTCATCTCCACGCTTCTGTGGGCCAATCTTTCGATCGTCTATGTCTGGCTGGCGCTCCTGGTAACGGTCGGCTTCGGTCTGATCGGCTTTCTGGATGACTACCGGAAACTGGCCGGTAAAAGTTCCCGCGGTGTTTCCGGAAAAACCAGACTGGCCGCGGAAATCGTCATTGCCCTGTTTGTCGGTGTGATTCTGTATTTCAAACCGGGCTTCAACACGCAGGTGACCATTCCCTTTTTTAAGACGGTGCTGCCCAACCTGGGCTGGGGTTACATTGCGCTATGCGTTTTCATCATCGTCGGTGCGGCCAACGCCGTAAATCTGACAGACGGCCTCGACGGTCTGGCAACCGGTCCCGCGGGCATTTGCTTTGTCACGTACCTTTTGTTTGCCTATTTCGCCGGCAATATCAAAGTGGCTCAGTACCTCCAGATCCCTTATGTTTCCGGTGCGGGTGAACTGTCCGTGTTCTGCGGAGCGTTTATGGGAGCGGCTCTGGGATTCCTGTGGTTTAACGCCTATCCGGCGGAAATTTTTATGGGGGATGTCGGATCGCTCGCGATGGGCGGCGCGCTGGGAACCGTGGCGGTGATCACGAAGCAGGAGATCCTGCTGGCGATCGTCGGCGGTGTCTTCGTGATGGAAACGTTTTCCGTGATCTTTCAGGTCGGTTATTTCAAACTGACGGGCGGCAAGCGGATTTTCCGGATGGCGCCGATTCACCATCATTTTGAACTCAAGGGCTGGGCGGAGCCAAAGGTCATCGTCCGGTTCTGGATTATATCTATTCTGCTGGCGCTGGTCGCGATCAGCACATTGAAGCTGAGATAGGAGAAACATGCAATTAGCAGGAAAGAAAGTCATCGTCATCGGCATGGGGAAAACGGGGATTGCCGCCGCCGCGTTCTTAGGCCGCAGCGGAGCAACCGTCACGGCCGTTGATGAAAAACCCGCAAGCCAGTGGGGAGAGCTGTTCGAGCCGCTGGCCGCCGAGCCGTGGCTGACCGCAGGCAGTTACAGCGCGACGGTTCTTGACGGCGCGGACATGGTGGTTCCCTCGCCGGGCATTCCGCCCTATAACGACATACTGGCTGCCGCGCAAAAAAGAAACATTCCGATTCTGAGCGAGATCGAACTGGCGTACCGGTTTATTCGTGTTCCCATGATCGTTGTAACGGGCACCAATGGAAAAACCACGACCACCACGCTCCTGGGCGAGATTTTGAAAGATGCCGGCAAGAAAGTTTTTGTCGGCGGCAATATCGGCAATCCGCTGATCGAATACGCCGCAACAAAACAGACCGACGATTTCATTGTCGCCGAAATCAGCAGCTTCCAGCTGCAGTGGATCGAAACGTTCCGGCCGCGCGCCGCCATGCTGCTCAATATCACCTGCGACCACGTCAACTACCACGGGTCGTTTGAAGAGTATCGACGGATCAAGGCCCGCGTGTTTGAAAACCAGCAAAGCGGCGATCTGGCCATTCTCAACGCCGATGATGAGACACAGCAGGGACTGGATGCGTCGATTCACGCTCAGGTGGTGAAATTCAACTCCAGGGGTGAACTGCCCGCGGGAATATTCCTGCGGGGCGATGTCATGGTTTACAGGCAACCGGACGGAACTGAAGAGGTTTATCCGCGAAGCATGATCAGGCTTCCGGGCCTGCACAATGTGGAAAATGTCATGGCGGCGGTGGTGGCGGCCCGTTTTTGCGGATGCCCGCAGGAGAGCATCATCAAGACCGTCTCGGGCTTTCAGGGTCTTGCTCACCGCATAGAATTTGCCGGTGAGAAAAACGCGGTCCGCTTTTATGACGACTCCAAGGGCACTAACGTGGACGCCGTCGTCCGGGCGCTGGAAACCTTCGACCGGCCGGTGATCCTTCTTCTGGGCGGACGGGACAAGGACGGAAATTTTGGGGCGCTTCAGGGGCTTTTGGAGAAAAAAACAAAACAGGTGATTTTATTCGGAGAAGCACGGGACCGCATTGAGCCTCAGATCGGCAAAGGCGTTCCGGTTCTGAAGGAACCCACGCTCCGGACGGCCACCCTCAGGGCTTTCAGTAAAGCAGAGCCCGGAGATGTTGTGCTGCTTTCGCCGGGGTGTGCGAGCTTTGACGAATTTGCCAATTACAGGGAACGGGGAAATTTCTTTAAGGAAGTGGTCAGGAATTTGTAAATGGAAGCGGCCGTTAAAAAAGAAACCAATACGCCGGACGTGATCCTGCTGCTCGTAACCATGATGCTGGTGACGGTGGGCACCGCCATGATTTATTCATCCAGCTCCATCATCGCGATAGAAAAGTATAAAGACGGACTGTTCTTTATCAAGAAGCATCTGTTGTTCGTTTTTGCGGGGCTCGTCATGATGATCGTTATGACCAAAATACCTTACGAGCATTTGAAGAAAGTGGCCTACCCCGGCGTTGTTGTTTGCGTGGTTTTGCTGCTGCTGCTTTTTATTCCTCATGTGGGATTGCGCAGAGGCGGGGCGACCCGCTGGATCAATATGGGGATTTTTACGTTTCAGGTGACTGAGCTGGTGAAAGTGGCCATGGTCGTTTTTCTGGCCCACCTGTTGACGCGCAAAGTGCATCATCTCCAGAAATTCAGCCGGGGAGTTGCGGTTCCCCTCTCGGTGGCGGCCGTGATCATGGGCCTGATTCTGCTCCAGCCGGATTTCGGCACGGTGGTGATCATCGCGTCGATTTTATTCCTGATGCTTTCGCTGGCCGGTTCCCGGCTTTCTCACCTGCTGTTTCTGGGAGCGGCTTTCATCCCGCTGGGGGTTTGGCTGATTATGCATAAAGGTTACCGGATGGCGCGCCTGACGGCGTTTCTTGACCCTTGGAAGGACCCGGACAAAACCGGTTTCCAGCTTATCCAGTCACTGATTTCCTTTGGATCGGGAGGCATTTTCGGTCAGGGACTGGGCGACGGGATGCAGAAACTGTTTTACCTGCCGGAACCGCATACGGATTTTATCCTGGCGGTGATCGCGGAGGAAAGCGGCTTCATCGGCGTGACGCTCGTAATTGTCATGTTCATCCTCTTCCTGCTGCGGGGATTCATGATTGCGTTTCGTGCGCCGGATCTCTTCGGGACGCTTCTGGCCGCCGGATTGACGATGCTGATCGTCATGCAGGCATTCATAAATATTGCGGGCGTCATGGGACTGATTCCGCTCAAGGGGCTGGCGCTGCCGTTTTTAAGTTACGGCGGCACCTCGTTTATCATGAGCATGCTGGTGGTGGGGATACTGCTCAATATCTCCACGCAGCGAACGTGAGGGATGGGAAGCGTGCGTATCGTGATCGCGGGAGGAGGAACAGGAGGGCACTTATTTCCCGGTATTGCCGTCGCGGAGGAATTTCTGAGGCGTGATTCCGCAAACCGGGTGCTCTTTATCGGCACGCAGAGAGGGATTGAACACCGGCTGCTGGACAAGCTGGGTTACGAATTAAAACGGATCGATGTGGAAGGGTTGAAAGGGAGAGGGCTTACGGCGTTGATCAAAGGGATGTATGCGATACCGAAAAGCATGTGGCAGTCGAGGAACATTCTCACGGCTTTCGCGCCCGATGTCGTTATCGGCGTTGGCGGTTACGCTTCGGGGCCGGCTGTGATTACCGCCTGGCTGATGCGCATTCCCACCGCCATTGCCGAACAAAACGCCCTGGCGGGCAACACCAATCGCATTCTGGGGAAGTTTGTCGATAAGATATTTTTAACCTATGAACAGAGCCGGTCCGGATTCGCGGCCGGAAAGGTTCTGGTTACCGGTAATCCGGTCCGGGCGGCATTTTCCGCCTCGCCGGGAAAAACCGGAGAAAAAAAAGCCGACCGCGGAATTCTGATTTTCGGCGGATCGCAGGGCGCGGCGGCGATCAACAAAACGGTGGCGGCCATGACGCCCCTGCTCGCGGCCATCAAGGACTCCATCCGGATTGTTCATCAGGCCGGAGAGAATGACTGTGCAATGGTAAGCCGTGCCTACGCCAAATACGGCATTGAAGCGGAGGTTACGCCGTTTATCGTCGATATGGTGTCCGCCTACGCCGCCGCTGATGTGATCATCTGCCGCGCCGGGGCGACCTCGCTGGCGGAAATTACCGTTGCGGGAAAGGCTTCCATTTTGATTCCCTTTCCATTTGCAGCCAATGATCACCAGACGCTCAACGCACAGGCCATGGTGGAAGCCGGGGCGGCGGCCATGATCCGGCAGAGTGAACTGACCGAGGAAAGACTGTTTGCGGTTCTGAAGAACCTGCTGGAGGACGACCGGAAGATCCGGGAGATGGAACGAAAATCAAAAATGCTGGGCAGGCCCGACGCGGCCGCAAGAATGGTTGATGCCTGCCTGGAACTGGTTGGAAAAAACAAGCGTTAACGTTACTGCGAAGGGTCAGTGAAAGATGGGAAAAGATCAGGAAACAGGTTTCATGCAGCGTAAAGTCAAGCGAATTCACTTTGTCGGTATCGGCGGCATCGGTATGAGCGGCATTGCGGAAGTGCTCTTGAATCTCGGTTACGGCATCAGCGGTTCGGATGCCCAGGTCAACGACACAACCCTGCGCCTGGAGCGTCTGGGGGCGCAGGTGGCGAAGGGACACGCGGCGGAAAATGTCGGCAACGCGGATGTGGTGGTGACGTCCACGGCGGTAAAAAAAGACAATCCGGAAGTGGTGGAGGCGCAGCGCAGAAATATTCCGGTGATTCCCCGGGCGGAAATGCTGGCGGAACTTTTAAAAATGAAATTTTCCGTCGCGGTTTCCGGCAGCCACGGCAAAACCACCACGACGTCCATGGTCTCGACCATCCTGGCGGAAGGCGGTTTGGATCCGACCATGGTCATCGGCGGGAAGCTGGCTTCCATCGGTTCCAACGCAAGGCTGGGCGACGGCGATATCATTGTTGCGGAAGCGGATGAAAGCGACGGATCGTTTTTGAAATTGTCGCCCGCCATTGCCGTCATTACCAATATCGACCGTGAACATCTTGATTATTATCCGGGGATCGAAGAAATCAAGGATGCCTTTTTGAAGTTTGCCAATATCGTTCCCTTTTACGGCTGCACGGTCATGTGCAGCGACAATGAACATGTGCGGGAGATCACCCCGCTCGTCAAGCGCCGGATCATTAGTTACGGCATTGACCAGCCCGCGGATTACAGGGCAGGCAACATCCGGTTCGGTGAAACGAAAACCCTGTATCAGCTTTCGTATAAAGGAGAAAATCTGGGCGACACGGAACTCATCGTGCCCGGTCTTTTCAACGTATACAATTCCATGGCGGCGACGGCGGTGGGGCGCGAGCTGGGGCTGGACATGGCGACCATCCGCAGGGGCCTTCTCGCTTTCGGCGGCGTGCAGCGGCGCCTGGAAGTCAAGGGAAAGGCCGGCGGGGTTACCGTGGTGGATGATTACGGACATCACCCGACGGAAATTCTGGCGACGCTGGCCGCGGCCCGTCAGATGTGGAAGGGCCGACTGATCGTGGTTTTCCAGCCGCATCGCTTTACGCGCACCAAGGCGCTCTTTGACGAATTTACCCGTTCTTTCGGCGATGCGGACATTCTGGTGCTCAACGATATTTATCCCGCTTCGGAATCGCCGATTCCCGGCATCAATTCCGCGGCCCTGTGGGCGGCCATCAAGGAAAGCGGACATCCCTCGGTGGAATACATCGGTCAGGCGCAACATACGATTGACTATCTTGCGAAAACAGCCGGACCCGGCGACACGGTGCTGACGCTTGGCGCGGGCAGCGTGTATAAAATCGGCGAGACGTTTCTGGAGCAGATGAAGAAAGGGAAACAGGAATAATGGCGGATCATAAGGCCATAGCGGATGCTCTGTCCGCGATGACAGCCGGCAGGATTTTGTATGACGAGCCGATGTCCCGCCACGCGTCTTTGAAGCTGGGCGGCCGCGCGGATGCGCTGGTGATGACCGAAAACGAGGAGGAGCTCGAACAGGTCGTGCGCAGTCTGAAAGCGAGTCATATTCCATTTCTGCCGGTCGGGAATCTGACGAACATTCTGGTGCTGGACGGCGGCTATCGCGGCGTTCTCATCTGGATGCGCGGGCTGGATCAACTGACCTGCACCGCCGGTGATGACGGCAATTATTATATGGACGCGCAGGCCGGAGTGCTCCTGGCCAGGGCCGTTGGCCTCGCGGCTGTCCGTGAACTGACGGGATTCGAGTTCTGTGCGGGGATTCCCGGCAGCGTCGGCGGCGCCGTCTGGATGAACGCCGGAGCGTATGGAAAGGAAATCAAGGATGTCGTGACCGGTGTGAGAATCATCGATGGCGAAGGCAACCGGGAAACGCTGCGACGCGAAGAAATCGCATTTGCCTACCGGCAATCCAGCCTGCCCGCGGATACGGTTGTCTGCGGCGCACGCTTTGTTTTGCAGAGAGGAGACGGAGCGCTTATTCGGGAACGGATGGCTGACATCATGAAGTCGCGGCAGGAAAAACATCCCCTGCAATACCCCAGCGCGGGTTCGGTTTTTAAGAATCTTCCGGGAATTCCGGCGGGGCGTCTGATCGAGGAGGTCGGACTGAAGGGCCAGCGCCTGGGCGATGTGCAGGTGTCGAAAAAACACGCCAATTTTATCGTGAACAAAGGTCAGGGCACGGCTTCGGACATGCTGAAGCTGATCCGTCTGGTCCAGGAAAAAGTCAGGGTTGAAAAAGGCGTAGAGTTGAAAACTGAAATCGTCATTATTGGAGAAGATTCGTGAGCCAGAACGTAAAAGTCAGTCTGGAAGCCAGGAAAAACCGTCTGCGACGGCGTTTCATCGGAGCGCTGGGCGAATCGTTCTCGGCCGTGGTCGTGCTGGTCGTCTCGACCGTTCTTGCTGTTTTGTTTATTTACGGCTACAGCGCGCTGATGAGCGCTTCTTATTTTCAGATTCGCGAAATATCCGTGCGCGGCGTGAAGGAGCTTACGGAAAAAGATATTCTGGCCCTGACGAAGATCCAGCCTCGCGTCAATATCCTTGCCGTGAATACGGATGCCCTGGAGAGGCGGATTTCCGCCAACCCCTGGGTCAAGGCGGTCTATGTCGGCCGGGAACTGCCGGACCGTCTGGTGCTGGACGTGCGGGAGAGGACGCCGGTGGCGCTGGTGAAACAGGGGGGCAATTTTTATTTGATGGATAAAAACGGCTTCGTTTTTAAAAAACTGGCTCAGGACGACGAGGTTGATCTGGCGATCGTGACCGGGGTAAATATCGAAACCAAAGAAGCGTCCGTCATGCTTCCCGAGGCGCTGAAGCTTCTGGATAAGCTGGGTGCGGATCAGTATGCGTCTCTGGGAACGATTTCCGAGGTTCATATCGACGAGGTGTTCGGTTTATCCATTCTGACGAACAAAGGGCTGCATCTGAAGCTGGGGCGGGATAATTTCGAAAGCAAGATCCGGCAACTGGATATTGTTCTGGCCGATCTGGAGAAGCGGGGCATGAAAAAAGGTCATCTGTTCGTCGATCTGACGGATATCGCCAAAGTGACGGTGCAGCATAAAGACGTGGTGGAAAAGGCCAGAGAGGAAAAAAAGGGACCGCAGTACCGAATTTGATCAGGGGTCATCTGGAAGGGTGAAGCGATGGGGAAAAGAAAAAACAAAATTCTGGTGGGGATTGACATTGGGACAACCAAGACGGTTGCGGTTGTCGGAGAAGCTACGGATGCCGGCATCGACATCATCGGCATGGGGAGTACCCCCGCCAAAGAATTGCGCAAGGGCGGCGTCGTCAACATCGACAACACCGTGGAGGAGATTAAAAGAGCCGTGGAGGATGCCGAACACATGTCCGGTTGCCGCATCAATTCCGCTTATGTCGGCATAGCCGGCGCCCATATCAAAGGACAGAATTCGCTGGGGATTGTGGCCGTCAAAGGCCGCGAGGTCGGCGATGACGATCTCACACGGGCGATTGAAGCATCCAAGGCCATTGCCATTCCCGTGGACCGGGAAATCCTGCATACCCTGCCGCAGAGTTATGTGGTGGACGGCCAGGACGGCATACGCGATCCCGTGGGGATGTCCGGCGTACGCCTGGAGGCGAAGGTGCATATTGTAACAGCCGCCGCCGCTGCCGTGCAGAACGTGGTGAAATCCGTCAACCGCGTCGGCCTGGATATCGACAATGTGGTGCTGGAACAGATCGCGGCGGCCGATGCCGTTTTGAGTGCGGATGAGAAGGACCTGGGCGTTGCGCTGATCGACATCGGCGGCTCGACCACGGGCATCGCCATTTTCGCGGAAGGGAGCATCAAGCACACGGCCACGCTGCCGGTGGGCGGCAACTTTCTGACGTCGGATATCGCCACCGGTCTGCGCACGCCGTTTGCCGAGGCGGAGAAGATCAAGTTGAGGTACGGCTGCGCGCTGACCTCGATGATTCCCAAGGAAGAGACGATTGAAGTACCCAGTGTCGGCGGTCGTGAAGCACGCATGGTGTCGCGTCAGATCCTGGGCCGGATCGTGGAACCCCGCATGGATGAAATCCTCAATATGGCGCTCAAGGAAATGGTCCGCTCCGGGTATGAAGATCTGCTGGCGGCGGGACTGGTGTTGACCGGCGGCGCTTCGCTTCTGCCGGGTATCACTGAAATGGCGGAGCAGATTTTTGATATGCCGGTGCGTCGCGGCTTTCCCGCCGGTGTCGGCGGATTGAGTGATGTCGCGAATTCACCGGCGTTTGCGGTCGGTGTCGGCTTGATTTTGTACGGCAGCAGAAATGTGTCGGGAGAGTCGGTCTATCGCAGGACGGGGAATGTCTTCAGTGAATTTTTCAAAACGATCAAAAAATGGTTTTTGGAGTTTTTCTAAACAAAGAAGGGGGTGCGCATGTTTGAATTAACGGAAGTATGCATCGAAAATTCGGCAAGAATTAAAGTAGTGGGTGCGGGCGGAGGAGGCGGCAACGCCGTCAATACCATGATTTCCTATGAGCTTCGGGGTGTCGATTTTATCATTGCCAACACCGACTCCCAGGCGCTGGGAGCCTCCAGTGCGCCCGTGAAGATTCAGATCGGGACCGAGTTGACCAAGGGACTCGGCGCCGGGTCCAATCCGGACATCGGCCGGCAGGCGGCGCTGGAGTCACGCGATGAAATCCGCAAGCAACTGGAAGGGGCGGACATGATTTTCGTCACCGCGGGTCTGGGCGGCGGTACCGGAACCGGCGCCGCGCCGGTGATCGCGGAAGTGGCCCGTGAGTGCGGCGCGCTGACCGTTGCGATCGTGACCAAGCCTTTTCAGTTTGAAGGCAAAAAAAGAAACGCACAGGCGGAAGACGGTATTCTCCAGCTGCGCGATGTGGTGGATACGCTGATCGTCGTCCCCAACCAGCGGCTGCTGTCCCTGGGTGGCCGGGGGCTGTCTCTTCTGGATGCATTTAAAAAAGCGGATGACATCCTGTATCAGGCTGTCAAGGGGATTTCCGACCTGATTCTGGTTCCGGGGCTGATCAATCTCGATTTCGCCGATGTGAAGAACATTATGAGCAACATGGGGATGGCGCTGATGGGCACCGGCACCGCCTGCGGTGAAAACCGCGCCGTGGAAGCCGCGCAGCGGGCCATTTCCTCGCCGCTGCTGGAAGACAACACCATCCAGGGCGCCAGAGGCGTTCTGCTCAGCATCACCGGCGGTCCGGACATGAGCCTGTATGAAGTCAATGAGGCCTCTTCGCTGATTCAGGCGGAAGCGCACGAAGACGCCAATATCATCTTCGGCACGGTCATTGACGAGAACATGTCGGATGAAATCCGCATTACCGTAATCGCAACCGGTTTTGAAGACGCGATGAGGAAAAAACAGGCACCGGCCAATGTGGCTCATCTGGGCGGATTCCGCAAGGAAAGTCTGTCGACGCCCACTTTCCTCAGGAAGGAAAAGATGCGCGGCGAGACCGGCGTGCTGACCATGGGCGTCAACGATGAAAGCGACCACGTCGATATCGATATCCCGACGTTTTTGCGGCGTCAGGCGGACTAAAGAGCCCGATCGTGGCCGTCCGGCCGTGTGCGAAGAAGCGGAGGCCATGAGAAGTTCATGAACTGGAAGCAGAAGAAAAAAATCGAAGCCCTGCTGGATCGTGAGCGGGGCGTCGTGAAAAAAGTCTGGGGGACCGGCCATACGGTTTGCCTGGCCTATCCCAATGTCTATCGGATCGGCATGGCCAATCTCGGATTCCAGACCGTTTACAGGATATTTAACGATCACCCCTCCTTTCTTTGTGAAAGAGCGTTTCTGCCCGCGTCCGGCGACGACGCCGAATTCGCCGCTGGCGCGGCGGAAATCGCAAGCCTCGAAAACCAAAAACCCGTCCGCGATTTTGAAATTCTGGCTTTTTCCATTTCTTTTGAAAATGACTATGCGGCCGTCTTGAAAATGATGGAGGCGGCCGGCCTCCCGGTTCTGGCGAAAGACCGCGATGAAAAACATCCACTGGTGGCGGGCGGCGGCATTGCGCTGACGATGAACCCGGAGCCGCTGGCCGATTTTTTTGATGTCTTCATTTTAGGGGAGGCGGAGGAAGTCTTGCCGCGGTTCATGTGTGCCTATGCCGATGCCGCAGTCCGGGAACTGGACCGCCGTACCCTTCTTGAGGATTTGCAAAAACGAATACCCGGTGTCTATGTTCCTTCACTGTATGCGGTGCGGTATTTGCCGGATGGAAAGATTGAGGACATTGTGCCGCAGCTTCCGGGACTGCCGCGAAGGATCCAGGTTTCTTCCATTCAAAATATTGATGCCTTTTGCACAACCGAATCCGTGAGCAGTCCCGATTCGGAAATGGCGGACATGTATCTTACGGAAGTCAACCGCGGCTGTCCGCATCTGTGCCGCTTTTGCGCGGCCGGCCATGTTTATGCGCCGCCGCGTTTCCGTGCTTATGACGAAATCGTAAAGGCCATCGACCGGGGCCTTTCACTGAAAAAGAAAATCGGTCTGGTCGGTACGGCGGTTTCCGATCATCCCGAGCTCGTGAAGATCTGCCGGTACATCATCGAACATCATGCTCAGGCCGGCATCGGTTCCCTGCGGGTCGATCGAATCAGCGAAGAGATTCTGGATCTGCTCAGGGCAGGTGGCATTGAAACGGTTGCGCTGGCGCCGGAGGCGGGCAGCCAGCGGCTGCGCGACCTGCTGAGAAAGGGAATTACAACGGAGGAAATTCTGGATGCCGCAAAGGTGCTGATTGAACAGGATATGCTCAATTTACGCCTGTATTTCATGGTGGGGCTGCCGACGGAGACAGAGGAAGATATCGATGCCATCATCGAACTGGCCAGGAAAATCCAGCACACGGCACTCACCCGGACGGCGGGTAAAAAGAAATTTCGCCGTATCACGCTCAGCGTCAACCAGTTTATTCCCAAGCCCCGGACTCCCTTACAGTGGTGTGCGCTGGCGGATGTGCAGGATGTGAATAAAAGGATCAAAAAAATCGCCCATGCGTTTCGCTCCGATAAACAAATCCATGTTCTTGCCGATGTGCCCAAATGGAACTATGTACAGGCGCTCCTGTCGCTGGGCGATCGCCGCGTGGGTGAGATTCTGCTTGCGGTCCATCGGCTGGGAGGCAACTGGATGCGCGCACTCCGGGAAGTCAGCATCAATCCCGATTTCTACGTTTACCGGCAGAAGGATGCAGATGAGGTCCTGCCATGGGACATTATCGAAGTCGGCATTCGGAAAAAACATCTGGTCCGCGAGTATCACAGGGCCTTGGCCAAAGAAATCACATCTCCATTTGCGTGACGGTTCAAACAATCTTTAAAAAGGAAAAACCTTTGACCGATCAGGAAAAAACAAAAGAGCAACTTATCGAGGAGTTACAGCGCCTTCGCGAATGCCTTGCCCGGGAGGAACATCCGGACAAAAAGACTTCTTCCCGTGATCTGCTCAAGGAGAGCGAGGCGCGCTATCGCGCCATGATTGAAACCATTTCTGAACCCTACGCCGAACATGATCTTACCGGCAATATCACCTATTTCAACGACTCTTACAGGGAAGAAATCGGGTACAGCCGGGAGGAGATGCAGGGACTCAACTACCGGCAGTATGTTGACCCGGAAAATCTCGATTCCATCTTCCGTATTTATCATGAAGTCTATAAAACCGGTGTTGCCGCGAAAAGTCTGGAACTGGAATCAATCGACAAGGCCGGAAAGAAAAATTACTATGAATGCACGGTCAGTCTCATCCGTGACACGCAGGGGAAGCCTGCGGGATTCAGAGCTCTCTATCACAACATCACCGAACGCAGAAAGGCCGAGGACACCGTCCGTACGATCCAGGAAAGACTGGAACTGGTTCTGGAGGGCGCGGAACTCGGGCTGTATGACATTAACAGCAAAACGGGGGTTTCCTATATTGATGACCGTTACATTGATATGCTCGGTTATAAAAGAGAGGACTTTCTGGCCTTTAATTTTTCAGACTGGATGAATATCATTCATCCCGATGATCTTGCAAGGGTCAAACAAAGGATCAGGGAAGTGATGTCCGGCGACCGCCGGCTTGTGGATATGGAATATCGGCTGCGGCACAAATCGGGAGAATGGATCTGGGTTCTGGGCCGCGGACGAGTGGTCAAATGGGATGAATCGGGAAAGCCCCTGAGGTTTACCGGCACGCAATTGAACATTACAGGCCGGAAAAAAGCCCAGGAAGCGCTTCGCGCCAGTGAGGAACGATTACGTCTGGTCACGGACAACATGAAGGATATTATTGTTCTGACGGACACGAAATTTAATATTGTCTACATCAGCCCGTCCATTTACAGTGTAATGGGATACCGTGCAAAAGACAGGGAAGGAAAATCCATCCTGGACTTTATCCATCCGGATGATCTTCCCGCCATTGAACAGGGATTAAAAGATTCCTTGGCCGCATTTTCCCCGGGAAAGATGAAATGCCGTTATCTGCATGCGCGTGGCGAATATATATGGCTGGAAGCGGCAGGCACCTATATGCTCGATCAGAAAAAGAATTTTCTGGGGGCTGTTTTCGGTATCCGCGATATCACGGAAAGGAAAAAAGCTGAAGAAGCTCTGCAAAAAAGTTTTGACGAACTGGAAAACCGTGTGAAAGAACGTACCTTTGAATTGCAGGAAATCAACACGACGTTGCGTGTTCTTTTAAAAAACCGGGAGGAAGATCAGAAAAACCTTCAGGAAGCCCTGCAGTCCAACATCCAGCAACTGGTGATCCCTTTCGTCCATAAACTGCGCGCAACCCAGAGTGCCGAGCAAAAACTGGAGTGCCTGAATATTCTCGAAAACAATCTCAAGGATATCACCTCGCCTTTTGTCAACAGGCTTTCCATTGCCTATAAAAATCTTTCTCCCAGAGAACTTCAGGTGGCGGCGCTGATCAAACAGGGGAAAAGCTCGAAAGACATTGCACAAGTCCTTAATCTCTCCATCGGAACCGTCAATTCTTACAGAAACAGTATTCGCGAAAAACTGAACCTGGTCTCCTCGGAAACAAATCTCCGGTCCTATCTGCTGTCTCTTTCCTAGTGGTTGCCTGCCGCCAGGTTTTTTTTCTTCGCCTTGCCCGGTCCTTTCTTACTTACGGTTTTCATTAGCCGATTTGCACTCCAGGGTATTTTACAGGGCCATTTTCCCGACGCAACAGGACTCTTTCGGAAGAAAATCAAGATGCAGACATCAGATAATATAGTATTTCATACCATACTAATCCTATATTTTATATACATTGACCATTCCTGCTGATCTGTTAAATGACTGCGTTCAATATGAAAGCATTTTGTTGTCCGTCAAACACGATATTCATTAATCCTTAGGAGGGAATATATGTATAAGTTGATGAAGCCGGATAATGTTGTAGAAATACTGGAAAAAACCGTCGCCAAATTTCCGCAGAGGCCTTTTCTGGGAACAAAGAATAAACAGACAAAGCAATATGAATGGATCAAATATGAGGACTTTGGCAAACGCGTTGACAATTTAAGAGGCGGTTTGAGTCAGCTGGGCATTCAAAACGATGATGCCGTCGGGATTATTTGCAACAACAGCACCGATTGGGCAATCTGCTTTTTCGCCAGTTGCGGACTGGGTGCTCGGTTTGTTCCCATGTACGAGGCTGAACTGGTTCAGGTCTGGAAATACATCATCAACGACGCCAGGGTAAAAGTTCTCTTCATCAGCAAAAAAGCAATCTACGACAAACTCAAAGACGACCTCAAGGCCATCCCGACCTTGCAGAAAGTGATCGTTCTGGAAGGCAGCGGACCGGATACCATGGCCGATCTGGAGAAGAAAGGTGCGGCACAGCCGGTGAAAAGCATCTATCCGGATCATCAGCATGTCTGCATTCTGATTTATACATCGGGAACTACAGGGGATCCGAAGGGCGTGCTTCTTTCCCATGGAAATATTACCTCCAATGCGCACGCGACAACGGTTTGTTTTCCGGAAATCAACCACAATGACACCTCGCTGTCTATTCTTCCCTGGGCGCATGTATTTGGGCTGGGCGAGCTGATGGTCTATTGCCTTCTGGGTGGTTCCACCGGTCTGGCGGAAAGCGCCGCGAGCATCGGTGAAGATATCATGCTGGTCAAACCGACCTTCATGACTGCCGTTCCCCGGGTCTTCAACAAGATTTATGACGGATTGTGGACCAAAATGAATGAAGAAGGCGGACTGGCCAAGACGCTGTTTGTCATGGGTGTGGATAGCGGCAAGAAAAAACATGAACTGGCGGCGCAGGGCAAATCGAGTTTTATGACGAATCTGAAATTCAAGATTGCCGATGCGGTGGTCTTCGAAAAAATCAGGCAGAAACTCGGAGGCCGTTTAAAAGGCGTCATGACCGGAAGCGCTGCGATGAATCCGGAAATCTCCCGGTTTTTCTGGGATATGGGCATCCCCCTTTATGACGCTTATGGATTGACGGAAACCTCTCCGGGTGCGACCATGAACTGTCCGGCGAAATACAGAATCGGCAGCGTGGGGCCTTTCATGGGCATGTCCACCATCGTCATTGACAAATCGGTTGTCGGGCCGGATGCGGACGATGGCGAGATTATCATCTATGGGCCCAACGTCATGCAGGGGTATTACAATAAACCCGATGCCACCAAGGCCGTCATGACGCCCGACGGCGGTTTCCGGACCGGCGACCGGGGGCGGCTGGACAAAGACGGTTTCCTGTATATTACCGGACGGCTCAAAGAGCAGTTCAAGCTCGAAAACGGCAAGTATGTGTTTCCCGCATCCATTGAAGAAGACATCAAGCTGAACCATTATATTGAAAACGCCATGATTTACGGAGAGGGCCGTGAATTCAATGTCTGCCTGGTCATTCCTGATTTCACAGCCCTGGCCAGATGGGCGGAAAAAAATAACATGCCCAAAGATCCCAAAGAGTTGATCAAAAAGGAAGAAACGAAAAAATTCCTGGAAAATGAAATCGTCAATCAGCTTAAGACGACTTACGGAAGCTATGAAATTCCAAGAAAATTCATTTTTATTAATGAACCTTTCTCGCTGGAAAACGGTCTGCTGACGCAGACCATGAAACTGAAGCGCCGCGCAGTCTTTGACAAGTACAAAGATCAGATTGACGCGTCATATGCAAGATAGCCTGAGAGAGCGGCCCGTGAGCCTCATAAGGCTTTGAGATGACGTGAAGGGAATATCCTGAAAATCGAAGTTTCTCTATATTGATAAACGCAGGGGAGCCGGTACTGTCTCCTGCGTTTTTCTTTTTTTAACGGTTCGAATTCGTTTTTAATACCGGTCATACTCAAAACAATCTTTCGGATGGGGTCCTGAGCCTTTTCGGTCAGATGTTTGCCGTGAATATCTGATGATCCGGAGCTTGCGCAGAAAGCACAGTGTATGTGTCCGGAAAATTCACATTCCACCGTTGACTCCGGAAAACATAAATTGATGAATTCTGAAGATTATGCAACAATACAAAAAAGAATTGATGATATGCCGTGAACACCGGTGGAAGAAAATAGAAACACCTTCCTGAATCCAGAAGCAAGCGAATTTCCCGCCGCTCGCAGCAGAGAGCTTCAGTGAATCCAACCGCATACCCGTTATTCGCGGCGAGTACAAAAAAACGAAATGAGGAAATCTTAATGAAGAAATTATCCGGAATCGTATTATTTGCTGCACTGATCCTGGGCTGTCACACGTCGTTCGCGATGACGGGACATGACCTTGCCGATGGGATGAAATCCTATCTGAAGGCGGAAAAGGATTACACACCGGCGGATTTCTTTTTAGCCGGCAATTTTCTTGGATATGTTCAGGGTGTTGCCGAAGCCACGATTTCCGACTATTCTCTGCCCGGAGACCTGACGCCGGACGACGTGTGCCGCGTCGTCGCCAGGTATCTGGAAAAAAACCCGGATAAGTGGAAAACGCAGGCTTCCGAGCTTGTCCGTGAGGCTCTCCAGAAGGCTTATCCAAAATTTATCATCAGACAAAAAAAGTATGATTAGGAGAATGGCCGTGTTCGGCAACCCGCAAGGAATAAACCCGGTGTACGAATAAGAAAGGAAAGATTATGAAAAAAAGTTCAATGATTCTCTTGACGCTTTTCACCACCCTTCTTCTATCCGGCTGTGTGAACAGTTCACCCGTTTGGGTGAAAGATGAACCTGCCGCGAAACCGCCCGTTGCCGAACCCGCGGTTGTGCCACCACCTGTTTCGCAACCCGCCGCCGCACCGCCTGTTGCCGCGGTTCCTCCCGTCGAAGAGAAGCCCGTTGTGAACCCCGTAAAACCGGACAGTAAAGTGTGGGAATTTCTTGGAAGAACCAAAAGCGGTGACACGTATTACAATAAAACCGCAATCCCTGTGTCACCCGATATCATATCCGTCTCCACTTATAAAATTGTAACAGATGATTTCAGGAGCCAGACCATTGAAGAAATAAAGAAGTTCAGTTTAAAGCAGTCCGTTAAATACAAGCGCTATGAACACAATGTCCGCGTGGATGAAATTGACTGCACGAATAAGCGGTACCGGGTGAAAAGGGTGACGCATTTTGACGATCAGGGAAATGTTCTGGACGATTACACCTATGAAAACGAAGGCTGGAAAAATATTCCTGTCCTGACGGAACTGGACACGCTGCGTGAAAAATTGTGCGTCCCCAAGAAGAAATCCATGAAAAAGAAAAGATGAGTCAGGTTTTTTTATTT
Source organism: Smithellaceae bacterium (assembly GCA_963682015.1). Classification (GTDB taxonomy): domain Bacteria; phylum Desulfobacterota; class Syntrophia; order Syntrophales; family Smithellaceae; genus UBA8904. Next base: position 3,359,887 of record OY820932.1, read on the forward strand.
CTCTATCGGTTTATTCACCCTGAATACTTTTCTTGCTTAAATAAGGGCTTCCCTGGAACAGGATGGAAAAGCGGTAAACATTCAGGGAACTTTCTTCCGGTCGGCTATGCCGGGAATGATTTCTTCCACAATGAGCCGTTGCTCAATTCCGTCCAGTATTTCTTTCATACCCTGCTGCTCCGTATCGATCGTAATCTCCGGAGACACCGGTGCTTCATAAGGCGAACTGATGCCGGTGAATTCGGGAATTTCTCCCCGCAGGGCTTTTTGATACAGTCCGTGCGGATCGCGTTTTTTACAGGTTTCGATACCGCATTGAATGTATATTTCTAAAAAGCATTCTTCCGGGATGAGATTGCGGACAAACTGTCTGCTTTCCCTGAAAGGTGAAATAAAGGTGCACAAAACGATATGTCCCGCTTCAAAAAATAGTTTCGCGACTTCACCCGCGCGCCGGATGTTTTCGTTGCGGTCTTTTGCGGAAAATCCCAGATCCCCGCATAAACCGTGTCTGATATGATCTCCGTCGAGCAGCATGGTTTGACATCCCGCGGCAAACAGTCTTCTTTCCAGTTCTTTTGCGATGGTGGATTTTCCGGAGCCTGAATATCCTGTGAACCAGAGGACGGCCGCCTTGTGCCTGTTGTGCTGCTCGCGGATATCACGGGCAATATTCCATCCGCTCCAGACGGCGTGCGGGGATTTGGGGATGCCGGTCTGTAAAACTTCGCTCCCGTCCGCCGGTTCTTGGATTGTTCTTTGAGCTTCGCGGATCATGCCGGCGGCAACCGTATTGTTTGTCTGCAAATCAATGAGAATAAAACTGCCGGTGGCGGAATTGATTTTGTAAGGATCAAAAAAAATCGGTTCGGCGGTTTGGATTTCCACGCGGCCGATATCGTTTAATTCCAGCGTGTCGGCGGACTGCCGATGCAGTGTGTCGATGTCGATTTTGTAAATGATGCTGGAAATGGAAGCCCGGACGCTTCGGGTTGTATGTTTGAGGAGATAGGTGGAGGATACGGATAAAGCCGCTTCGTCCATCCAGCAGAGCAGAGCATCCAGAGAAGTTTCGATGTGGGGCAGATTTTTCCTGCGGACGATCATGTCGCCCCGGGTGACGTCAATTTCATCGGCAAGGGTTAATGCGACGGACTGAGAAGCGAACGCTTCCGGCAATTCGCCATCATAAGTTGAAATGGTTTTTATTCTGGTGGCTTTTTGTGACGGCAGAATGACCACTTCCTCGCCGGGTGCAATCGTACCGGAAACGATTTTGCCGGCAAATCCCCGAAAATCGGCGTCGGGGCGAAGGACATACTGCACGGGAAAACGAAAATCGATCAGGTTGCGGTCCGCGGATACATGGACGTTTTCCAGACTGTGCAAAAGCGTAGCGCCTTCGTACCAGGGCATGTTTTCACTTTTCTCGACGACATTATCCCCTTTGAGTGCGGATACCGGGATAAAAACAATATTGCCGATGTCGAGCTTCTGGGAATAGGTTTCGTAATCCGCTGCAATGCTTTCATAAACCTCGCGGCGATAGCCCACCAGATCCATTTTGTTAATAGCGACGATCAAATGAGGAATCCGCAAGAGGGAAAGCAGAAATCCATGCCTCTTGGACTGCGTCAGCACTCCGTTTCGGGCGTCAATCAGAATAATGGCGCAATCCGCCTGTGAGGCACCCGTCACCATGTTTCGGGTATATTGGACATGACCGGGTGTATCCGTGATGATGTATTTTCTCCTGGAGGTTTCAAAATAGCGGTAGGCTACATCAATGGTAATACCCTGCTGGCGTTCGGCGGAAAGGCCGTCGAGCAGCCATGCCAGATCGGCTTCGTCAAAGCCTTTCTGCCGGGCGGTTTTAATGACGGCTTCATATTGATCTTCATAGATGGACCTGGTCTCATACAGAAGCCTGCCCAAAAGGGTTGATTTTCCGTCATCGACGCTTCCGGTTGCCGTAAAGCGCAGCAGGGTTTTCTCGCGACCGCTCATCAGAAATATCCCTCTTTCTTTTTCTGCTCCATGGAACAATCGGAGGTGAGGTCGATCACGCGGTTTTCGCGTTCGGATTTTTTCGCGGCGCGGACTTCCGCTATGATGTCGTCATAAGAGGATGCACTGGAATGAACTGCGCCGGTACACGGAATGCAGCCCAGAGAACGAAAGCGGCATAAAACGCTTTCCACGGCCTCACCGGGATGGCTTTCACCCGGCGAATGAGGAATGAGAATGCCCTTGCGGACAACGACATCGCGCCGGCGGGCGAAATAAATCGGCACCACGGGTATCCGCTCCAGCTTGATATATTCCCAGATGTCCTGTTCCGTCCAGTTGCTTAACGGAAAAACGCGCACCGTCTCGCCTTCGTTGATTCGCGTATTGTACAAATCCCACGGCTCGGGGCGCTGTTTTTTCGGGTTCCACTGGCCGTGGGCATCGCGCAGGGAAAAAACTCTTTCCTTGGCTCGGGACTTTTCCTCCTCCCGTCGGGCTCCGCCGAAGGCCGCATCGAATTCATATTTGCGCATGGCTTCCAGAAGTGCGCCGGTTTTCAGGTAACCGCAGCATTTATCAACGCCGAAGGTGTGCGGATGACAGCTTCTGCGAATCCATGTTTCGTTTCTTTCGACAATCAGCCGCGCTCCGATTTTGCGGCAGAATTCATCCCGGAATTCATACATTTCGGGGAATTTATAACCGGTATCGATGTGCATCAGCGGGAAAGGAAATTTGCAGGGGTAGAACGCCTTTTGTGCCAGACGAACCATCACGCTGGAGTCCTTGCCCGCGGAGTAAAGCATCACCGGATTTTTGAATTCGGCGGCCACTTCCCGCATGATGTGAATGGCTTCAGATTCAAGCTGCTGTATATATGACAGTCTGTATGAATGCATAGGACATCCCGGCGCTGTATATTATTTTAACCAGACTTTGTAAAGCACCCAGATGCCTTCCAGTAAAACCACAACGCCCAGAATCTGTTTGAGACGCCGCCGCGATTTCACCATACTCAAAAACTTGGGGCCGAAAAATCCACCGATTGCTGCGCCGGCGCACAGAGGCAAAAACAGGGTAGCGGGGGGAACTCCCTTGAGCATCACCCACAGCAGAAAGCTGAGCAGGCAGATAGGCGCTTCCGCAAAATCCGTCGAACCGATTGCCCCTTTTTCCGAGCGATCACGAAAAACAAGTTGCCCGCCTGCGACCAGAGGTCCGAATCCGCCGCCGGAAAGGGCTTTATTGAAAGCGCTGACAAAGCCCAGGAAGTAGATCTTCCCGCTGGTCGGGATCAGGGTCCGGTTGCAAAGAATCAGCACACCGATAACGGTTACCAGCAGGCCAATATAGGTATTTAATATTTTTTTGGGGATGGATATCGATAAAAAGACGCCGATCAGACAGGCAAAAACACCGAACCAGATGATGGTGACGGCGAACCGTCGATCTGCCGTGCCTGAGTTGAAGTCTGCATTCTTCAAACCGTGGTGCCGCCAGGAGGCGATGAAACCGCCGATGGCCTGAGAAATCAGGATAGAGGGGACAACGTCTTTTACATCGTAGTTCATGATGATCAAAAGCGGACTGAGAACCGTACCGTACATCATTCCCATTGCGCTGTCGATGAATTCCATGATCACGGCTGCCGTTAACAAATAAATGGATTCCACTGACTGGATTCCTCCCTGATGTATGTAAACACGATGCTTATTTTACTGAAGATGCGTTTCTTTACCGTTTTTCCTGTTCCCGGCAGGTCCATGAGCGCATAAAGTGAGCCGGGAAGACATGCAGGCGTTCAGGAGACGTCCCGGGGGTGCGGAAGCTTTAAAAAGGAACCGAGAAAATAATCAAACGAATCGGGGGCCAGTTTGCACAGCCCGGCCAGCGGGTAGAAGGTCAGTTCTCCGAAATAAATTCTGCCGCTGACGTAAAGCAGGTCTACACGAACAAACGGAAATTCTTGAGACAGGATGGTTGTGTATTCAAGCATCCGGTTGAACTGCGGGGTCCGTGCCGCCGGCGCCGTCAAGGGAGGAGAACTGTATTTGTTTTCCAGAAGGTTCAAATCAAGGTCAAACATATTGACCCGATGGTATTGTGCCTCGTATTCATTGATTTCCACCAGGCGCGGAACGCCGCCATAGCAATAGAAACCATACTCCTGCAGGATTTCGCCGTCCTTCGAGAGATGCTCTTCGCAGATGATCCGGGGGGCAATATTTTTATATGCCCATTCCCGATAGGGATAATAATAATTGGCTTTCAGGTATTGTCTCAGGAGACGGACGGAGTGGTTCCAGTCAAGCTCCGATTTGTTTTTGCAGAATATGTTTTGCTTGGAACCGTGATTAACCTTCAACACGAACGCATCGGGAAGCTGATGGACGTCGATATCCCCGGGCTTTTCATAAACACCGTAAAGCTCTTTCAATATTTCCGGACCGATCCTGTCTTTTACAAACCTGCGGGATTCATACTTGTCCGCGCATTGCGTGAGGATGTCGCAGCGCCAGTTTAATTTCAGCCATTGGATTTTTTCGGTAAAGGCCTGCGGATTGTCCAGATTCAGGGGCCGGCCCATGTTTCTTCTGTAACGCAGCAGAAGATACTGCTGATCGGGAATGCATCGGTTGGAAAACCATTCTCCGAGTTCGCGTAATAACTTTAATCGTAACATGGCAGCGTTTGGCAATATCCCATCTTGATCAGTAGATCGGGTAAAGCCCGCTACCGATTAGTTCCCATAACTTTAAATAATCCAGGCGGTCTTTTTCGGCCATCATTTTCTCGATGTCTGCTTTTGTTTTTAATGGATAATTCCGGTAGAATTTCTGAAAAGCTCTGCCGTTATCAATTTTATTAATAAACAAATCCTGAAAGCTTTCTATGGCGACGGGATTTGAGATTTTCGTTTCATATACGAATTTTCTTTCAAGAACAATGCTACGGCCGGAATGTAATGCGATCTTTTTGCTGTTTTCATCGGCAGCGTTGCGATCGGTTATCAACTGAGGCGCGAAATAAGTTACAATCAAACTGTGCTTGCTAAAATCGATGTGTTTCAGAAACGAATGGTGGAGAATCAATACGGAATAATTCGGATCGTAGGACCATAAACGTTTGCTGCATTTATTTTCCTGGAATATCTTCACCAGTTTCCTGATCTTTGCCGGAGTATCCTGAACCGTCAGCCTTCTGATAAATCCAGATTCCGTCGATGCTTCATATCCTTTTTTAATATAAGGCTGGAATCTTTTCCTGTATCCTTTTTGCTGAAATCGATGTTTGTAAATGGAGCAGCAATAGTTGATTGGCAATCCGATGTTTTTATCCACGGCATATTGAATGATCCTGAGCGCGGTCATTTCCGATTCCAGAACAGGGATCGTGGGCTGGTGTAAAAAGGTGTAATGCCGGTTAATAAAACGCTTATAGCAGTGTTGATTGGGGAATAACTGGTGCAAATTTATATGGGCCACGCCGATCGCTTTCAGGCGCGGCAGACATTTCTTCAGGATCTCATAATCTTCCGGAATCGCGGGAATCTCAACCGAGACCGTATCAATGACTCCAATGGCCATCTTTAACGCCCTCAAGTCATAATGTCTTGCCGCGATATCAAAGCGGATCTCGTTAAGCCCGGCTTCTTTCAGGGCTTTCAACTTCTTTTTATCAACCAGGTCGCCGTTTGTATACAGCCAGATATAAAATTCTTTGCCCAGCCTTTCTCTGATTTTCCGGGTGTACGTCAGCACTTTTTCATATGCCAGCAGAGGTTCGCCACCGGAAAAACTGGCTCCCTTGAATTTGAATTTTTCCAGGTAATCGACATAATCATCCACGCGATCAAAAATGAGCCCTGATTCCGTCGGCGGTTTTTCTTCCCTGTTGTTCCGGTCCTGTGGACAGTAAAAACAATTCGCAGTGCACAGACAATCAATAAAGATGCAGGACCATGTCCCCTGGCCGCAACACATGCAACCGGGAGACAAGCTTCCGGGCCCGATTTTATTATCCAGAAAGCGGCTGTTTACTCTGCCGGATATGGATTGCAGAAGTTCATCTCTCTTTTTCCGGGCTTCCCTGGACTGGACATCCGTGAGCCAGTTCATGTCTCCATAAGCCCAGCCGACGATTTCCCGCGTATCCCGAATATCGATTGTCTTGTTAATCATCATTTATCACGGATTCCGTAATCAGTTATGTTTGCGATGCCTTGACGAGCATCTTTCTTGCCAGAAGTTTTTCCACAAAATCAATAACGTCTTTTTCGATCACATTCACGGGAGCCTTGAATTCTCCTGCCAGATCCTCTGCAATTTCTTTCAGGCTTCTGCGTCCGTCCAATCTCCGCCAGATAACCTGTCCCGTAGCATTGAGGAAGTAGGGTTCGTTCTCCGAATCATCGGCACCGGATGCAAACGGGATAATGATCATCTCGCGTCCCACTTTACGCACCACAACGTCGCCAGATGCCGCATATACGGCTCCCGGTTTTATTTTTATTTTCATAAAACTCCCAAGAAATAAGTAAGTGGTGATGACGGTTTAATATTGAAGCCCGTTTGTGCCGAAACGATCACGGTAAACAAATCCCCCGCACGTATGAAGCACGGGGGATCAATACAAGCGGTAAGTCTGCTCTCTTAAGTAGGAGTCGGTGTAGGACCGATGCCGGTACTGTAACGTGCTTCGGGTGTTGGACCGATGCCTGTACTGTAACGTTTGTCGGGAGTAGGACCAACGCCTGTACCAGCGGGTGTGGGGGTAGGACCAACGCCTGTGCTGTAAGGTGCGGGGGGAGTAGGACCAACACCCGTGCCGTAGCGCATTGACCCGCCGCGGGAAGATCCAATGACTTTTTGAGAGCTTCTTTCTTTGATTACGCTGATATCCGGCTGTTGCCACTGTTTCTTTACCTTCATGCTGCACCTCCTGATTTTTCAGTTAAGAACATTGCTTCAATACGCTTGAACATAATAAAATAGCAGCTATGTGTCAATAAGATAATTGCCGAAAACAGCCTCAGGGGAAGCTTGTTTCACTTCATCAGACGGTTGCTTGTCAGAAATAATTCCACTTCCCTGAATACTTCACCGGCAATTTTGTCGCGGACAATTCCATGCAGGTTATAGTCAATCCAGGCGAAATGCTTTTTCTTCGAACCCAAAAGTTTAAATATCGCGGGACCGCTTTGCGGCGCGACTTTCGGGTCTTTTCTGGCCTGAATCACCAGCGCCGGAATATCAATGTCCGGAAGCGATTTGCGGACATTTCTCATCAGTTTTTTTACCTGAACGAAGGAACTGACCGGGCAGACCAGATAATTGATGTGCGGGTTGTCCGCATGGTTTTTCATGTACTCTTTTGACAGACCGTCCATGCCCCAGCTCCTGCATAAACGATTGAACGCGTTCAGAGTTTCGGCAAGGCGCGATGAAAAGCTCTTGAATCTCAAGGGCGCGCTGACGGCAATTACTGCCTCGAAATCATGAGGTCTTGAAATCACGGATTGCAGCGCAAGGCCCGCACCGGTGGAAAAACCGGCCACCAGAATTTTTTTGCAGTATTTTTTCAGGATGGCATGACCCCGGTCGACCGATCTCAGCCAGTCGTCATAACCGCGTGTCGAGAGATCTTTGGAGGATGTTCCGTGACCGGAGAGTCTTGGCGCGTAAACGGTCAGGCCTTTTGCGTGCAGAAACTGCGCCCACTGCCGGACTTCTTCCGGAGCGGCCATCAGTCCATGAATCAGGAGAACTCCGGTATCAGATTGCGGCGAATGCAGAAAGAACGGCATGCCGATATCAGGAGGTTTGCTCTCTCCCGCGCGATAGTACTTTTCATATTCTTGAATAAATAACTCCGCCTCGGCCGCCAGAAGTGTATCTGACGCATTGCCGGGATTGGGATCATCAATTGATGCATTCATTTTTCAGGCGCCGAGATGGGAATAAACTCCGTAAATCATGGCATAATGCAAAACTCCGCCAATCAGGACCATGATGTGAAACAGCTCATGAAAGCTGAATATTCCGGGAATGAGTCGCGGTCTTTTGGTGGCGTAAATGATACCGCCCAGCGTAAAGAACACTCCGCCGGCAAACAACAAAATTCCCTGCGCCAGATTCATGTAGGACAGTATTTGTTTGAGGGGAACGACGGCCATCCAGCCCATGACAAGGTAAATAACCGCATAAAGAATTCTCGGCGCCCGGGGGAAAAAAAGCTGGGAGATAAGCCCGAATCCCACAAGTCCCCACTGAACAGCCAGGATGGACCAGCGCCAGGGACCCTCTAAATACGCATAACAGATCGGAGTGAAGGTTCCGGCAATCATGCAAAAAATAGCAAAACGGTCCAGTCTTCTCCAGAGCGACTTCTCATTCTCCGATTTCTTGAAAGAGTGGTAGAGCGAACTTGCCAAAAAGAGAAAAATGAGCGAGATCCCGTAGACCAGAGCGGTGATCAGAGCTGAAACCGAATATTTAGCGACCAGCACCAAAAAAACAGTGCCTACTACCGCCGCGACGGCGCCAATCAGATGTGAATAGAAATTGAAAGATTCTTGTTTTCTTACAGGCATAACAATACCTTTTTATATTTTTTTATTTGCCATCCAAGGAAATATTATGGATGAGAGAGAAGAAACGCCATAACCTGCCTCGTAGCTCGCGGGTTTATAACACATTTTGAATCGGAATACTTTATTTTTTGTGGGCACTCAGGCGAGTTTCCTGTCGTCCCGGGAACAACACATACGGTCGTGAAGGTTCAGGACGGGCGCGATTTCGGGATGGATGCCGGCGCCTCCCGTTGTTTTGATCAACCGGCAGACCCCGTAGGCCGAGGAGGCGTTCTGGTATTTCTCCTGCCACTTCCGTGCCTTGCGCTGTTCACGGTCGTCCCGGAACGGCCAACGCCAGGACGGGTTTTCGATATGAATTCTCCATGGTTTGGGAGTCAACCGTGCCCGGAACGAACCCTGTTCCCTGCAGAGTTTGATATACAGCGGGTCGCAACCCAGGCTGGTCATCATTTCCCGGGTCTGGTCTCCCGCCGGATCGTAAACATGGCTAATAATCAGGCATCTGAACCCTGCGGCGGTTCGATAAATTCGCAGGGTCAGACCGGTCTGCCGCCCGGCCCATTCTTCGATCTTTTTCAGAGCCGGTAATTCGGGATTCTCAAAGGGTTTCTCCCCGCCGCCGAAAAGCCGCCGGAAGAACTTTCCCGGTCCGGCATCGGACTTGACCGGCGGCAAATCCACATCCATGAACATTGCGCCTGCCGTGTTCAGGACGAGCGCCCCGTATGCGTTTCTTGTAACCACGGCCAGGTTCTCCCGCTGTATTCCCGCGACGACCTGGATAACTTCTTCGCGTAACGGGCCTCGTCCATAAGGATATCTTTCCAGATTGGCTCCGGCCAGAACTTTGGCTGCGACGGATTGCATCCTTTCGGAGGCCATGCTCCGGGCTTCTTCCTGGCTGCGGTCGGACCACCCCCAGCGTACCAGCTGAATGTTCTTTCTGCGGGAAACTTCAAAAATCCGCTCTTCTTTTGCCCAGTACTTCGGAATGATCATGGTTATCCTCCCTCAATGATTTGATAAGCGGGGAATGCTTTTTTCAGACTGTTCCCTGTTTTGCGTCCTGTACATGCTTCTTCTTACAGTTTCAAAAACCTCCTGGCATTGTCGCACAGCAAGGAATCCGGGAATCCGGAAAAATGGTTAAAATATCCGGACAGGCCGCCCAGCTTTTCATCCATCATGATCATAATGTAGTCCGTGCCGAACATCAGCCTGTCGGCAAGACAGGGGTTTTCATTGATGACTTTCAGAATCTTGCCGGGAAGTTTTTCCCGTGCATGGTAGGATATATCCGTGTAAACGTTGTCGTGCGTCCGAATGATCTCGATGATCTGGTTCATCCACTCTTTTTTGTCCTCATCCAGTTGATCGCCGCCACCCAGGTGGGCAAAGTTGATGCGCAGTTTTTCCCAGCGGGTGACCACGGGCAGCCATTTTTCGGGTGCGGTATAGAAGGGGCTCTTGTTGCCGGTGATCGCCTGAAAATCCTTCCAGCCGCTTTTTTCCAACCAGCTGGAGACGTAATTCTTTCTCCTGAAATTATTCATGCCGCCCGGTGAGCAGTGCAGCGTGACGGGAATATCGTATTTTTCGCAATAGTCTAAAACCGGGACCAGGTTCGGATGCGTCGGCAGGTATCCCAGCGGCGGATAAATCTTGACGCCCCTGAAGATTCCCCTGCCTTCTTTAACCTTCAGCTGTACAAGCTCCAGAATGCCTGTTCTTCTGGGGTCCACGGCCAGAAACGGAAAGACCTGTCCCGGATATTTTTTCGCCAGCGCTTCCAGATCGTCCATGTGCTGTCTGTAGCCAGGGGATAGTTCAATACGGGCGTATGGATCGACACCCCGGCAGACTCGCTTTGGGCCTGCCAGAAGGTCCTTTCGGGCGTCTTCAAAAATAGCGTCAACTGCCGGGATTAAAGCGGATCGTCTTCCGGCTTTTGGGGATTTTTTCGCTTCGGATAAAGTGAGATTTTTAATCGATTCAAAATGAGCATTGAAGTCCTTTTGCTGATCTTTTGGTACGGCAAACGGTTCCGTTTCCTGCGCGCTTTGCTTTCCGCCCCGGGAAAGCTGCTCTTCATCCGCGTTGTCGGCAAGTGAAAAGTAAATGTCCATCATAAGCGGCGCAACAATAAGCGATGCATTTGAACCCAGACCGCTCCTGGCAAAGTTATTCCGGCTGGTCCGGTAATTTTCTTCGCAGTCGGAGACGGCCACTTCCATGAGTTTAGCGACCCAGGCTGCAAATTCCTGAACACCTTCCATTGCCTCGAAAATTCCCCGGACGGCCTTTTTCTCACCGTGCCCCGGCAGTGAGGGTAACAACCCCGGAGATGATTCCACGTAGCGGCGGTCAGTTCCGTTACCGCATACTTTGCGTTAAAGAGGTGGCAGTGAATATCGATGACGCTTTTTTCGTTTGTATCGCTCATGATATTCTCCCTTTCAGGGGAAATGTGAGGCCGGTGATTATTTATACGCATAATATCAAAATGTTAAGAGTAGTCAATTGCATTATTGTATGGTAATAAAAATGCATTCTGATGGATTCTTTGGAAGGGAACAAAAGGCTTGCCGTGGATGTCTAATACTCCGGAAGACAAAAAAGCGCCGTTTGCCGATGATGATCTGCCTTATGTGGTGGCGTGTCAGAAGGGCGATACGGAGGCTTTTGCCGTGCTGGTGAAGAGACATTCGAAGAAAATGTTCAACATCGCCTTCCGGATGCTGGGCGATTACGACGAGGCCTGCGATGTGACCCAGGAGGCGTTTCTGTCCGCTTTTCGATCCATCGGCCGGTTTCGGATCGAATCGAAATTTTCGACGTGGCTGTGCCGGATTGTGATCAATTATTCAAAGAACCGGCTGAAAATGCGGCAAAGCCTGTCGAAGCATGAAAGCGCATCGCTCGACGATACCGGAGACGGCCGGGAAGGATGTTCGGCCTGCCTGGCGGCGGCAAGCGACGGCGATCCGTCGCGGCAAATGGAACAGCGCGAGCTTGCCGCTCAGGTACAGAAATGCATTTCGGCTCTTGACATGGAACATCGGGATGTCCTGGTTTTGCGGGATATCCAGGGATTTTCATACGAGGAAATCCGGACGGCTCTGAAGATTCCCGACGGCACGGTCAAATCGCGGCTTTCCCGGGCAAGGCTGGCGATGAAAGATTGCCTGAAAAAAGTGATCGGTGATTTATGAAAAAATGTTCCGACCTTGAACATCTGCTGCCGCTTTACGCGGAAGGCGCTTTGTCCGAAGAGGAAAAGCGGACGGTGGAGAAACATCTGGCGGACTGCGCACCATGCCGCAGAGAATTTGCTTATCTGAGTAAGGCTGGTGAGCTGGTGAAAGAACTGCCGCAGGTGGAGGAACCGCCCTGGTTTCAGCAGCAGATCATGGCCGGTGTTCGCAAAGAAGCCGACCGGAAAAGTTCCGTGCGAAAATGGTTTTATCCACTGCGTTTCAAAATTCCGGTGCAGATTATGGCGACGATTGTGATCGCCGTGCTGGCCGTCTACATTTACCGTTCCGGCGACGAACGGTTGAAATCGGTTTTGCTGGGTGCTCCAAAGCCCTCCGTGGAAGTACTTCAAGAACAGCCGTCCGCGCCGCTGCCGGAGAAAGCGGAGCCGGTTCGACAGTCTCCTTTGCCGGAGAATAAGCCGGTGGCGCGCGAAGAAATCAAGAAGGACCGTGTGCCGAAAGAGCCTGCGGTGGTAACCGGGGGTGCGCCGAAGACCGAAGCTCTGCCCGGGCCGGCGGATGCAGTTTCCGAAGCCCAGATTCCGGCGGCAAAAGGAAAAATGACTCCGGACAAAGACAAGGCCAACGGGGCGTTTCAGACAGTGCAAAACGAGGCGGCTGCCGACCGCGAGCAGATGATCAGGCAGGAGGATAAGGCACGGGATCAGGCGGTGTCTTTGGCGGCAAGAAAAAAGGAGTCCTATAAGATGGCGGCGCCTGCGGCTCCGCAGGCCATGGGGGCGGCCTCGGAAGCGCCGTCGCCGGCAGTGAAATCCGCTGTGGTGATGGCGGAAGCCAGAGTGTTTATGCAAGCGGATGATCCGGCTGCCGCCGCGGCGGAAGCGGAAAAGATTCTGGTTCGCCAGAATGCAAAAAGAGTCAGCCGTCAGCCCATGGAAGCGAAAGTAATCGTGCGCGCCGAAGTACCGGTAGGCAACTGGAAGGAAATTCTGGCCAAACTGAAAGCAATCGGGCCATTGGAAGAAAAAGTTTCGCCCGCCGATCCGTCCGGTGTGATCCGTGTAGCCATTGAAATATCGGGCAGGTAGGAGGCGAGTCAAAAACGGGCTGTTGCCCAAATCACTTTTTTACGGCTTTATGATCTACGATGTCCATAGCCGCATACGGGGGAAGAATAGCTTTCTTCCAAGGCTATCAATAGCCTTTCGAATAATGGAAAACAACAAACCCGAGCATGAAAGCAGCTTTTCGGTAAAGGGGGATTCAAATCCTTTCGCCAGTCTGCGTTCTTTCCCATGAGACAGAAGCACCATAATGTTTTGTATGGCGGCAGTGAGATACTCTTGAATCTGAACACGCCAAAGCATTCGCCAACGCGCCCGCTTGAATCCATATCTTGTCGCCCTGGCAAACGACCGTTCCATCAGATGCTGACGGGTACGGATGTCTTGCTTGGCCATTTGAGATTGAGCGGCGTTTCGCATTTTGTCTAAATCTTCCTGCCGTCGATGACGGTGAAGTGTCCGGCTATTTTTTGACTTTGTGCACTGAGTGACCAATGAACAGTTCCGACAAACCTTGCTTGAACACCTGTATTCATAAACATCCCGATTGGCTTTGTAGCTGCTTTTCTTTAAATAATTACCGGCAGGACACAAGTAAGTATCCGTTTCTGGTTGATACTGGAAATCCTCTTCGTGAAAAATGTCTTGAAAGTCGTTATGACTTTTTTTCAGATCAGGAATATGAGCCTTTACTCCCAGATCACAGCAGGCAAGATAATTATTGGCAATCCCATATTTCATATCCGCAACAACTGTTTCCGCTGTTGCCTGTGTATTATCTTGATGCATGGCCAAAAGAGTTGTTAACAAATGGGCTTCATTAACTTCTCCCGGTGTGACCTCTGTAGCCGTAATGACTTCAGTCTTAACATCAACACTGCGATGAGCTTTATATCGAAGGTTCCTGCTACCTCTCCCCTGTCTGGTCACAGATGCGTCCGGATCAGTGGTAGAGTGATAACTCTTATTGGTAGGACCTGTCTTCGTTCCCTGGTTAGCGTCTGGCATCTCTTTTTCTTCCAATCGAGATTCCAGTTCGTTAAATCCTTTGACCAGATGCACACTTAATGCTTCTTTATTGATCTTGATAACAGAGTTGTTGGAAGCATCGGCCTGAACAAGACTGGAATCCATAAAAAGCTTGGAACCATCCACCAGGCCCGCTTTAACACATTGCCAAACAATTCTCTCAAAGAAGCGCTGGAAAGCCTCAACGCCCCAACGGTTACGTGCCTTACTTAAAACACTATGGTTCGGAACTTCACTGTCCAGATCGTAGTCCAAAAACCACAACCAGTCCAACCGCATCGGCAGGGTATTCATCAGTTCCCGTTCAGACCGTACATTGTATAAAATCAAAAGCAACATCATCTTAAGAATCGCCGGAGGTGGAACGGATACATTGCCATTCCCTCCATACAGGTCTTTGACTTCCTTATAGATAAAATCAAAATCAATCTGGTTGCGCATTTTTCTCAAAATGTGGTTGGATGGAATGCGTTCATCGAGGTTGATCGAATGATAAAATAGCTTTGGCTGTAAATCCTTCTGAAAACCCATCATGGTTGTTGCTCTCCAAAATGTGTTGTCAGTTTTATAATCGTACTTTATTATCTTTGCAAAACTTATTTGGGCAACAGCCTGAAAAAGACTCGACTCAACAAGGTGGTTATCATTCTGATGTTCGGGCAAGTCTTTTAAAATTGCCCGTTTTTTTAACTCAACTCAACTTCTAAAAAAATTGCGACCGAACATTTTAAGATATTTTCTTTTTAAACAACCGGTCGGTAAAGCGCGCGAAGCGGCGCGTGAGCGGGAGGGAGGAGTTGATTTTTTCCAAGGCTTCACGGGTGGCAATTTCGCCGATCACAATCAGGTCCTTGGCCCGGCTGAAGTCCGTCCAGTGAAGGTCTCCCACGTCCGGACGGATGACGACATCCGCATTCTGAAGTTCAGCTTCTTCCAGCGCGTTGGCCGTAATTTCGCCGGCCCGGTACAAAACGTCCCTGGCCGTGTCAATGGCGCTGTCGGCCGGTAGTTCGCGGTCAACCATGACGGCGATGACCACATCCGCACCCGCTTTGCGGGCGGCGTGAACGGGCACCAGACTGGTTACTCCGCCATCGGCCAGAAGCCACTGGCCCAGACGGGTCGGTTCGCACGCTCCGGGAACGGAGCTGCTGGCCAGTATGGCCTGACGCAGCGGGCCCTGGTCTAAAACCACCTGTTTGCCGGTGATCAGATCGGTGGTCACGGCCGCAAAAGGGATGTGTGTGTCGCGTATATCCGCATCGGGAAGAAGATAATTGATCAGCGACTGGAAGTCTTCGGCTGGAAGAATGGATGGAGTGAATAAGGCTCGCAGCAGATAATATTGATTCCGGACGAATATCTTGGTTCTTTGTGCAAAGGTTTTCGGCCCCGGTGAAAAGGATTCGCCAATGGATTTGATGGCGGATTCCTCAAATTCGGAACTCTTCAGGTAGGTGTTTACCTTGTCCGTGATTTCCCGCGTGGACATGCCGGATGCATAGGCGGCGCCAATGAGAGCGCCCGCGCTGGTTCCCACGATCAGGTCGATTTGAATGCCTTCCTGCTCCAGCACGTTGAGGACGCCGATATGGGCAAGGCCACGGACTCCGCCGCCGCCAAGAGCTAGGCCGACTTTCTTTCCGATCCATTTCATGATGAATCACTCCGTCAAGACGGATCGAATCTTAACAAGACGGTTCGAACCTGTCAACCCGATAAGCTAAAGGGTTTTTGGATGATGATTTTTCAGGAAGACTACTTATTTTTTTCTTGAAACAAACAAATCGTCAACCTGGACAAGGTTCATGCCAGGCGTTACCGGTGTAAATAAAGCTTGACTATTGCGCGTCGTTGCCATACTGATGTGGCAACTTCGGGTATTCAGAAATAAATATGCGAAGGAAAGAGTTGAATTTAGACGTTTTGAAGCACGTAGGTTGGCCACTAAGTACTTTAGAGTCTTGGTGGTTTTTTTCTTTCTGTCATCGTGCCGATTCGACTTTTGAAAATTTAAGAAAGGAGGATTAAAGCTATGCCAGAAGGTAAAGTGAAATGGTTTAACGAAAATAAAGGTTTCGGGTTTATCGAGAAGTCTGATGGCGGGGACGTATTTGTCCACTTCAGCGCAATTCAGGGCAGCGGTTTCAAGACGCTGAGTGAAGGCCAGCAGGTCAGTTTCGATATCGAGCAGGGCCCCAAAGGCCCGTCGGCTGTCAACGTAAAAGTCCTGTAATCAAGTCATATTCACAGAAAAGGCACTCCATCGGTTCAACACGGGGGAGTGCCTTTCTTTGTATAAATCAGTTTGCCATGGTTCTGGATTCCGGATCACGCTTCGCTTGTCCGGAATGAGTAAAAAGGAATTGCGACTCAGCCTCTTCGCGGGAATGACCGTAATAGATTTACGTTGCAGCCGCTGAAGCTATTGTTGTCCGTTCAGTACCACCAGCGCATCCACGATGACGGGTTTGTCGCCGCAGATGATGACCGGATTGATGTCGATTTCTGCAATTTCTTCATGGCTGCATCCAAGATTCCCTATTCCCACCAGGGCATCCACCAGCGTCCTGCGGTCCACGGCGGGACTGCCGCGGAAATTGTCCAGAAGCTTTTTCAGGCGGATTTCCTCCAGCATTTCTTCGGCATCTTCAGTGGAAAGCGGCGCCACGCGAAACGTCACATCCCGGATTGCCTCGGTAAAAACGCCGCCGACGCCGAACATGACACAGGGGCCGAACTGCGGGTCGCGGGTCAGGCCCAGAACAAACTCCCGGCTGCCGGAAATCATTTCCTGCACCAGCACGCCATCGAGGCCGGCCACCCGGCTTACGATTTCATCGTAGGCTTCAGCCACCTCTTCGGCGTTTTTCAGCTTCAGCTTGACCAGGCCCATTTCCGTTTTGTGAGCGGCCTTGTCCGAACATCCTTTGAGCGCCACCGGGTAGCCGATCTCCGCAGCGATCGCGACGGCTTCGTCCTGGGACAGGGCCAGCTTTTCCCGGGTCACGGGCAGACCCACCGATTGCAGCACCTGTTTGGAGTCGTACTCCGAGAGGGTTTTCTGACCTCGCCGGATCGCTTTTTGAATCAGTTTTTTCATATCTTCTCCTTTTTACCGAGGTTGCAAAATTGCTGATACGAAACCACCAGCGCCCGCACGGCATCTTCGGCCGTTCCGAAAAGCGGCAGCCCTTTTTCCAGTTGCGCAACGCGCAGTCTTTCCAAGGCGCTGAAAGCATACAGCGAGGCGGGTTTCTGGTGCTTCCGGCAAAGATGCACGAGGGTCTCCATTACGTCGATGACGTAGTCACGCCAGATATTCACCATATTCAGAATACCGTCGACTTCATCCGCCTCGAGAAGAATTTTGTAGATCTCCAGATATATTTCCGGCGGGGCGGGACCGATATCGACGGGGTTCTCCGTATTAAACACACCCGGCAGCTTTTTCAGTTTTGCTTTTGTTTCCGTGGAAAACGGCGCCATGACCAGGTTCGTTTCCGAAAGCATGTCCGCCCCGATCGTGCC
Organism: Smithellaceae bacterium; assembly: GCA_963682015.1. GTDB lineage: Bacteria > Desulfobacterota > Syntrophia > Syntrophales > Smithellaceae > UBA8904. The sequence goes on from OY820932.1 coordinate 3,377,334, forward strand.
CACACCCCCGGAATTGGTAAAGACGGCAATGCGGTTTCCGGCGAGCAGCGGCATTTCCGTGAATATCTTCGGCAGCACGCACAGTTCTTCCGGTGTTTTCAGGCGGATCATTCCGGCCTGGCGGCAGGCGCCGTCGAAGACCGTATCGTTTTGAGCCATGCCCGCCGTGTGCGATACGATAGCCGCGCTTCCGGCTTCACTTTTCCCCGATTTGTAAACCAGCACCGGCTTTTTCGTCCGCCGGACGGCCTGCATCAGCTTGCGGCCGTCTTCCACGCTCTCCATATACAGCGCGATGACGCGGGTCCGGTCGCGGTCGAAGTAATCGATAAAATCGGCTTCATCCAAGTCTGATTTGTTGCCCAGGGAGACCAGCTTATTGATACCCGAGACATCTTCCATCAGGCGTTCTACAATCAGTCCGGCGATACCGCCGCTTTGGACAACATAAGAAACGAAACCGGGATGCCGGACGGCCAGCGGCGCAAGGTGGCTCGAACCGTACATGCTGCAGAACCGGCTGTAGTTGTCCACAACCCCCAGACAATTTGGGCCGATCACGTGTATCCCGTAAATACGCGCGGCTTCGTTAATTTCACCCTGCAGCCGTCGGCCTTCTTCCCCCTGTTCTGAAAATCCCGAGCTTTCGATGACGATATTCCGAATTCCTTTTTCTCCGCATTTCCTCACAAACTCCGGAACCACGAACGCCGGTGTGATGATTACCGCCAGGTCGACGGGTTCGCCAATATCGTTGAGTGATCGAAATCCTTTTGCGCCGAAGACATTTTCCCCTGCACGGTTGACGGCGTAAACCCGGCCCGGATAGCCGATATCTTCCGTGAGTACCTTGCAAATGGTCGCTCCCAGATTAAACCCCGCGTTGGAAGCGCCGATGACTACAACCGCGGAAGGATTAAAGAATTTTTCCATATGGAATGTTTGTTCCTGTACCTGTTCCTGTATTTCTGCCTGAGTGTGCATAAGACTTTCCTCCTGCTATAGTAAACAATGTTTACATACAGAAACGACGTTACGATGTCAAGGCGTTTTTACGGTTTTATTAAATGTGCAATCAAAATAAGGACAAAGCCGGAAAGGTGATGTACGGGCTGTTGTCCAAATGGTATCTCTTGTGAGCGGATGCGAGGTTTTGCAAAGTAGTGCCGGATGCACACTGGAACGACCGGTCTGCGTTGCAAACGGTTTTATGCTTTTCTGAACAGTCTTGAGAGGTTACGCGCGATCCTCTGTCTGTGGTGCAGCACCTGCAGTGTATTTTTATCGGGATGGTTCCGGAAAGTGGCTACAATGCCGGTAAGAGCGGAAAACAGCGTATGGGAATGAAACCGGGGATCGCCTTCGGCGTGCATTTTTTGAAAGATAAGGTCGAAGTGCCCGAGGATTTCTCTTTCGATTTTGGTCAGTTTTTCAAAGAGTTCGGGGTCCACGGAGCCGCCCAGAAAGAAGTTCATCATCATCTGGAAATACTGGTCGTTGAGCGTGAAATACTCGATAAAATCAAGCATGACCTGCTCGATGGCGCCGTCTTCCGATTGATCGATCGCGACGAATATTTTTTCAAAAATGCGGCTGATGCCCCGCATGAACGCTTCGGCAAACAGCGATTGCTGATCCGGAAAGTGGCGGTAAATAAGGGCCGGCGATATGCCGGCGCGCTTGGCGATGTCGCGCATGGTTACCTTGGGAAAGGGTTTGGAGGTAAATTCTATTTCCGCCGCGTCGATGATGATCTTGCGCCGGGCAAGCTTTTCTTTTTCTTTTAATTCAGACAAAACCGTGTTTGTTTTCATACGTTAACCTGATTGTGATTATTTTGATAATCTGTAGACAGTTTTCCAGATAGCATTGATCCGGCCGTCTGTCAAACAGGTTCCCGCCCGGCTACTGCAATCCGGTCTTTCACCTTGACAAAAATAACGGTCTTTCTTACGATTATCAGAATTCAAACTCAGGAGGAAAACCCATGAAAAGGCATTGTGCAGGCTTTTGCCGTATCTTTTTTCCGGTGATCATACTGGCTTTTCTTTATCCGGTCATTCCCGCGTTTTCCTATGAGCGCGAAATCGCCAACCTAACGTCCATCCTGTCCGCGGAGATTGTGAAGTCCGGAAAGAAGACGCTTGCCGTCGTCGATTTTACGGATCTTCAGGGTCAGGTCAATGAACTGGGAAGATTCATCGCGGAGGAGATGTCCGGAAACCTGACGCAGCAGTCCAAGGGGTTTGATGTTCTTGACCGCAATCATATCAAGCGCATCCTGGAAGAGCAGAAGTTGTCCATGTCGGGCCTTGTCGATCCGCGAACGATTAAAAAAGTCGGAAAGCTGGCGGGCACGGATATTATTATCACCGGTACGATCACGCCTTTTGGCGACAGCATTCGCGTGGCCTGCAAGGCGATCGATACGGAAACCGGCAAGGTGATCGGTTCCGCGCGCGGGGATATCGCCAAAACCGCCACGATTGCCGATCTTTTGAAACTCGGTGTTTCCGATTCGGCAAAAGGCGCTGTGGCTGCAACCACAACGCCGGCGGACAAACCGGCGCCAGTGTCGAAAATTTTTGAAAAGCCGACCTACAAGGGGTATCGCATCGATCTGTGCCTGAACTGGGGAAACATGTGCGTCAAACCGGCTGCCGACCGCTTCTGCCAGATCAATAAATTTCGGGAGGCGAAATCTTGGAGGATCGCTTACGATATCGGCCACGTGACGCCGACATATATCCTTGGCGACGACAAGATATGCGATCAGCAGTTCTGCGATGGATTTGAAACCATTGAATGCGAATGATCGCGGGTATTACTCGCCAAAAAAGACGCGTCTCTTTGCGGAAGATGCGCCTTTTTGATATCATTTACTTTTATGTGTCAGCCTCAGGCGGAGGTGTTCACCCTGTTACCGATCACCGAGACCAGCCCCGCAATGCCGGCGCCAATCAGGGGAGAGGCCTTTAAGGTCCCCATCACTTTCACAGATTTTTGCAGACCGGTATTGACCGCATCGGCGATGCCGGCACGTTGTGTTTCAGCGGCAGACAGAAGGGAATCCAGATCGGAATGCAGCCCTGTTTTTACTGAAGATGCCGTGGATTGCACTCCGGCCTGATGGTTCTGAATGTATATCCGGACAAGGGATTGAACATCTGTCCGCAACTGCATGAAAGCGGCCCGGATTGCTGCTTTGTCGTCCGCGAGAAGGGCTTCCCTCAGGGTTTTCAGGTCGACGGCAAAAGTTTCCGCCTGGTTTTGCGGCAGTGCATTCCTGATATCCGTCTGTAAACGGGTTATGGCGGTCTGGATGGCGCTTTTGTCGCCGTTTTGCAGAACTTCGAAAAATGCGCCGACCCCGGCTGCGAAAGCCGCCATGCCGCTTGATGATGTCTGGTTGTCGGTCGAAGCCTGGTTTAAAGACTGAAGCACGGAAGAGAAGGTCTGGCCGCTGTTGGCCGGACTGCCGGCTTTGACCGCGCCGGCAAATGCCTGATAGTCATCAAGACGCTGCTGTATCCGTTTCTGCAGATCTTCAATCAGGGAATTTTTATGCTGGATTGCAGCAATGTTGTACGCGGACATCTTTACCTCCTTCATTCCATCGGGCGGAAAAGAACCATAAAATTCCTTTTTCAGCCGCAAAAGCACCGGCCCGGAGGAAAATATTTCCGGGGCGGACTCTGAAATCCCGCAAAGATTGCCCGGAAAAAACCTTCTCAACAATCCAGCGGATATTCTGCATTCCCCGTGCCAGTTTTCCGGCTTCATTCCTGCGTGACTGGAGAAGGAAAAATGACTCCCCGGTTTCTTCCTCCCTGTTTGGCCATGTAAAGCGCCTTGTCGGCGTCAACGACAATGGAGTCGGACCTTGTATTGAAAGCCGGTATCGAGGAGGTAATACCGGCGCTGATGGTTGTCCTGATCTTCTGACCCTGATATTCGAGGATCATGGTTTCGATCTTCGAGATGGCATCCAGCGCCAGACGACAGGCATGTTCGGCATCCGTTCCCGGAAGGAGCACGGTGAATTCCTCTCCTCCGAATCGGGCTACGGTGTCGGATTCTCTTTTAAAGACGGAGATCAGCATTCTGGCCGTTTTCCTTAAATATTCGTCTCCCGCCTGATGACCGAAAGTATCATTGATTTTTTTAAAATGATCGATATCAAACAGGATCACGGAGACCAGATTGTTTTCACGCCCCGACCGCTTCCATTCCCTGTCCAGCGCGTCGTTAAAATACCGCCGGTTATACAGGCCGGTCAAAGCATCTGTGTTGCTCAGTCTGGTCATTTCCCGGGATTTTATTTCCAGCAGATATTCGTTTTCCAGCGCATCCCAGTACTCTCCGTTGCCCCGGAAGACCATCAGCACCATGTAAATCGAAAAGGAAAAGATCAGGATGCCGATGGTCAGATTTGCACCGCTGACGATCATGGTGATAATAACGGGCATCAGCATTGCGAAATTATAAAGGATGGCGATTATCCGATGAGGAATAAAGGCGACCACGCCTCCCGCGCAAAGTCCGCTGACGCACAGGAGTGCAATCATCTGTGAGGTGTGTTCTTCATCCAAAAGCATGATCATGGCCAGCATCATCCCCCAGATTAACGCGGTGATGACCACGCTGAAAAAGAAGATGCTGTTATTCAGCGCTTCATAGAGATCAGGTGTTTTTGCGGAGACAACCAGATGAAGCAGTCGGAAAAAACAAACTCCTAAATTTGCTGAAAGAAAAATCAGAGAAAGAGCCTGGTGCCTGGTATAAAACGCATCGGCGGAAACCATAAGAAAAGATACCAGGATATAGAAAACAAGGCCGATGGAAGAGCGCTTTTTGAGGTCATGAATGACCCGTCTGTTTGTCTTGTGTCGTTCGAATGTCACAACTTCCGTGTCGGTCATGGATTAAATGGTTTGTTTCCCTTTTATATTTCCGGGTCGGATAAACGGTGGACATTGTGCAGGCCGAAAGGCGCTCACCCGGTCACTGGGAACTTGCCGTCAAATGGAGGATTTGTCAACCCCGGATATGCATTTTATGAATGTTTCGAAGGTGGGCAAAGGTAAGGTGCCGGTTTGAAAGGCTTGCTCCTTGCTTTTAATATATTGACAGGTATTCCCTTTATCCCTATAGTTTTTCAACAGCACTGAGAGGTATGACGCTTTGTGATGACGAGGACAGGGCGTCGCCTGAAGATAAAACCCACCCGGCCCGCGTATTCACGCGGGCCATGAAGACAGGAGGAATGACCATGTCCGATTTATTTGCTTATCTGGGACCGTCCTGGCGCGATGAAGCGCTGAAAAGACTTCAGACGGAACTGACTCCGGAAAAAATGAACAATGTCACCACGTCCATGTCCAATATTTACCAGAAATGTCCCGGCGGGGAGGAAATGTTCCTTTTCGTCGAATGCAAAGACGGAAAAGTTACCCGCGTGGAAACGGGTACGGGCGAGCCGCCGCAGGCGGAATTCCGCATTATCGGCGATTACGAAACGTTTGCCAGAATTTCCCGCGCGGAACTGGGCGCGCAAAAAGCACTTATGACCGGCAGGCTCAAGCTCAAGGGCAATCTGGCCCGTGCCCTCAAACTGGCCGCCGTCGCTGACCGTCTGAACAAAGTTTTATCACGGATTCCGACGCAGTATTAGAAGGGAGACCTCATCATGACCAGAATATTAGATCCCACCGACAAGTATTACATCGACAATCCCGGCCGTGTGAAGGCGATTCAGGCCGAAATGGCCCTGCGTGGCATTGACGTTTATCTCGGATCACGCATCCGGACCATGAGCTTTGTGCTGGATACGTTTTGCCCCTGGCGCAGCTACGTCATCATCCCGCCCGAGGGACAGCCGACCTATTTCACGTTTGTGGTGGACGCCCTGCGTGTGGCCGACGAAACCTGGCTGGACGGCGATCACGTCCGTGCCTACGGCCCCATGGGCGGCATGGACCAGGTTTCCGCCATCACGGATTTCATCAAGGAAGAACTCGGCATCCGCAAGGGCCGCCTGGGATTTGAAGACGGAATTTCCACTTACACTGCGGAAGGGAATCTCTCTTACTGGGAATACACGCATTTCAAGGACGCGCTGCCCGGTTTTGAGTGGATCAACTCGCATGATATCGTCGATGCGCTGTCGCTGATCAAAGACAGGGGGACAATTGAACGATTCCGCACCGCTTCGTTGATTGTGGACGAAGGCCACAGGGCGGCGCGCTCGGCGCTGGAAAACGGCGGTTACAAAGGGATGACGGAAACTGTCATTGCCGGTATCGCCGCGCTGGCCATGCGCAGGGCGGGCAGCGTATCGGAGTGGAATTTCGCGGGGCTCAACGAGATATCCAGTGGTTTCCGCACGGGACTGGGCGCCTGCACGCCGCCTACCACCAAGGAAATTCAGGCGGGCGAGCCGCTGATGCTGGATTTTCACGCCATGTTCAAACTGGCGCTTGGCGACCATTCGCACAACTACCTGATCGGGCCGGCCACCAAACGGCAGCGCTGGCATGCGGATAACTTTGTCGCCATTGTTCAGAAAGTCATCGACAACTACCACGCCGGAACCACTCCGGGAACGCTGGCCGCCCTGATGATGGACTTTGCCGAATCCCGCGGCTGCGGCGATTTCATTCAACCCGCCTGTGAACACGGCATCGGCCTGTTCGGCGACGAATGGCGCATCGGCGCCGTGGTCAATCCCGATCTTCCCTACTGGACGGACCAGGATCATGTTTACCGGGGAAACGAAATGGTCGTCTGCGCCATGCAGTACGCCGCGCCGGAGGAGAACATCGGCTTCCGATACGAAAACGACATCGTGATTACCCGGGACGGTTGCGAGGTGATGTCGAAATATCCGCTGGGGATTGAGGAGATTTCGTGAATCTGAAAAGACAAACAAGGAAATGAAAACCGTTCGGCTTCCCTGGCTGCTGGACCTGTCTCACTTTTACTGGCGGCGAAAAATTCGCGGGCATAACATTCCCCTGCTGGCAAGCTTCAAGGTAACCTATCAGTGTAATCTTAAGTGCCGTGCCTGTCCGTTTCATCTGCGTGCCGAAGGACAGGGAGATTCCATTTCCTGGAATAAAGCCATCATGGCGCTGGACAGCCTGAAGCGCGTCGGAACGCGCATGGTGGTTTTTGAAGGAGGAGAGCCGCTTCTCTGGCGCGACGGCGTCCACCGGCTGCATGATCTAGTGGCTTATGCGAGCCGTCATTTTCTGCGCGTCGCGGTGACCACCAACGGCACGTTGCCCCTGGATGTTCCTGCTCACACGCTCTGGGTGAGCCTGGACGGACTGAAGAAGACGCACGATGCATTGCGCAGCCGGTCTTTTGACCGTGTTTGCGCCAACCTGAAAAGTACAAATCATCCCCGTGTGTTCGTTCACTGTACCGTCAATCGACGCAATTTCCGGGATCTGGAAGCACTGGCCGGGTGGGTGCGTGAAACGCGAACCGTGAGAGGGATGACCGTCCAGTTTTTCTATCCGTATCGGCAGGGTGAAGAGGATCTGACCCTTTCCCCCGGGGAGCGCCGTACCGTTATCGATCGGTTGCTGGAGCTCAAAAAAAGGGGATTTCCCATCTTGAACTCGTCGGCCAGACTCAGAGCGATGGCACACAACCACTGGCGCTGTCATGACGATATTCTGATCAATGTTGATCCGGACGGTTCCGTTACGAAAGGCTGCTACGTGAAAAGCCGCGGCCGGATCAACTGCGATGCCTGCGGATTCACACCGGTTGCCGAAGCCTCCGGAGCGCTCGACTTTGTTCCCGGTTCCCTGTGGGCGGGCTGGAAGCTGTTTTTAAAGCAGTAAAGCGCTGGCAGCAGTCGCGACTGTTCCCTGCAAGATGATAACGACGGGCGCAGGCGCATAAGCAGCCGGCAAAAAATGTCAGAAGCATGGTATGCGGAAAACTGAATTAACCGGAAAGGAGAAGGCATGAGCAATAAAAAAGATGATTCATTGCCCGGAAACGCAACCGAAGCGCAGGGAATGTTGATCAAGGCTTTTCATGAAAAAGGCGGCAATAGTATATTGCCTGTCATCGATGACATCCTTGGCCGTCAGGGACGGGCGCTGGGGTTGAAAGCGAAAAACAAACTTCCGGACAACCGGCTTTCGACGGTTGCCACCGCATTTGTTAGAAACTTTGATCCGGCCACCATCAATGTGGTTGCGCTTTCCGATGAGAAATTTCAAATACAGGGAATGAAATGCCCCTTCGGTCTCGAAAATACTTCCCGCGAACTCTGCGAAGCGGTGATGGCGATTGACCGTGAATATTTTGCCGCGGCGACGGACGGAAAAACCACGCTGACGATCATGAAAACAAGAGCCGCGGGGGATGAAATTTGCGATACCCTGTACGTCACGGATGCAAAAAAATGAAAGCGGGAGTTCATGCATAACGAAAATATTGAACTGTGGGAACATCATCACGTATTCAATGCCGAGAAAAAAGCCGTCGAAAAGCGGACGCTGGTCGTCGTCATCATTACCTTTATCATGATGGTGGCCGAAATCTTTTTCGGATGGCTGACCAATTCCCTGGCGCTTTTCGCCGACGGCTGGCATATGGGAACCCATGCTTTTGCCCTGGGGATATCGCTTGCGGCCTATATCCTGGCCCGCAGGTACGCCGCGGACAGAACCTTTGCTTTCGGCGCCTGGAAGATCGAAATTCTTGGAGCATACACCAGCGCGATTGTCCTGGGGCTGGTCGGGCTGTTGATGATTTATTCCTCCGTGGAAAGACTGATTCATCCGCTTGCCATTCAATACAACCAGGCACTGCTGGTGGCCACCTTGGGGCTCGTGGTGAATGTTGTCTGCGCGCTGATTCTCAATGCCGGCGGGCATTCCCACGACCATCACCATTCGCATGCTCACGATTCTCATCACGAAGATCACGATCATGACGATCACCATGAAGATTTAAACCAGAAATCCGCTTATATGCATGTGCTGGCCGATGCCCTGACCTCCGTACTGGCTATCATGGCCCTCTTGGGAGCGAAGTACTTCAATTTCAACCAGCTTGATCCGCTGATGGGCATTATCGGTGCGGCGCTCATCCTGCACTGGGCGGCGCGGCTGCTTTCGGCTACCGCCCGGATCCTGCTGCAAAGAGAAATGGATTCACCGGTTGCCGCGGAAATCCGGCAAATCATCGAAGCGGACGGAGACACGAAGGTCAGCGACCTGCATATCTGGCAGGTCGCGCAAAATCGGTATGCCTGCATTGTTTCGCTGGTTACGGCCAAGGATTATTCCATTCACGACTACAAAACACGCCTGAGGGAAGTTCATGAACTGGCTCATTTGACCGTGGAAATCTATTCCTGCCGGGAAGGATGCGAAGGGAAATAACCTTTCCGGAACGAATATTGTTTTCGGTGAAAAATTCTTCAGGATCGTTCCGTCCGGAACTTTCTTACCCCGCATTTTCCGCGTGCTTTTTTCCCGCGGCATTAAGGTGTCCGGGAAGGACATCCCGCCGGAATACATCCTCCTGTGTTTCGGCCTTCCGGATGAGGGAAATCTTATCCCCGCTGGCCAGCAGGGTTGCCGGACGGGGCATGGCGTTGAAGTTACTCATGGATACTTCCTGATAGGCGCCGACATCCAGAATGGCCATGATGTCGCCCGGCGCCAGATCTCCCGGCACCATGATGGCCGGAAACAAACGGTCGCCGTAACAGCTCCGGCCGACAATATCCATTTTATCCGTGAGGGGCGCGCCGGCCTTGTTGGCGAATATATAATCATACACATGGTGCTCGTAGCGTCCGCCGGTGAACCAGAATTCGGTGGTATCGAGTGCCGCAATGTGCCACTTGATAGGATCATTCATCCGCTTGATGCTTTTGATTTGCGTCAGATGGATGCCTGTGTTGCCATGAAGGCTTCTTCCCGGTTCCAGTTGCAGCATCACGCCTCTGGTGTTGATGCCTCTTCTGATCAGTTCGCGCTTCAGCGTTTGGGTACAGGCCAGGCCATAATCTTCAATACTGGGCGCCATCTTCTGATTCGGAATGAAACAGATGGCTTTGTCAATAATTGCCGAAACCACTTTGTAGCGCAGGGCGGGGAAGGGCGACAGCAACCGGGAAAGCCCGTACAGGATGAGATATTCGTAAGGTTCGGAGAACTTTATTTCAGAGGCGAACGGGTCGCGGGGACAGGCGAATCCTCCGCCGATGTCGATTTCCTGCGGCTGAAAACCGCCCAGGGCCTGACAGACAATTCCAATTTCTTCGGCATAGGATTTCATCTGCTCTTCCCAGAAACGCACGGAAGCATGATGGCGGCCATGATGCTCGTGAAATCCAACCAGCTCGACCTGTTTGGATTTCCGGATTTTATTTCCGATGTAAATGACGGCGTCGCGTGGAAGACCGCCTTTGTAGGCAAGTGCGGCAAGATCAGTGGACAACGGGCCCGAAGGAACAAAGTCACTGTAGGCGGTAAAGCCCTTGATGGCGGGTTTCAGCCGCAGACGGACTTTGGCCGGGTGGCTGAGTTCTTTGGCGGCCTGCTCGATCATGTCAAATTCTTCCACGCCGTCAATCGTGAGACGGGTGCCCTGCTTGACGGAATTGAAGATATGGTCGCGGTCCTTGGGAACACCGTTGACTGAAATGTATTGCGGATCGAAACCGGCGGCAAGGGCCACGGCCAGTTCTCCGGCCGAGTAAATGTCGCAGCCGCATCCCTCACTGGCGATGATATACTGAATGGCGGTATTCCAGCTGGCTTTGGCGGCCGGCATGACTTTAACCGGGCCGTCCGTCCAACCGTCTTCGAACGCTTTCTGAAAACGTCTGATGTTGCGGCGGATCTGGTCTTCGGAAATGACAAACACGGGTGAGCCGTATTGATTTACAATTTCGACGGTATCGAGCGCTTCAATGAACAGTCTGTCGTTGCGCACGCTTAAACAGTCATCAATTTTGTCTTTCCCCACCATATTCATGCTCCTTTCCTGGTTTTACTCCTTGAAGAATCCGGGCAATAAATGGTCGGAAGTTTACCGTCGATCATAGTCGGATTCCCGACCGCCTTCAACTGTCATCCTGCTCAAAAACCTGTGTGTAGCTGATGTATGGGAATCATACAACTTCCCGGAAACAATGCAAGAATAAAAGCACCCTGGGATTCAGAAAGCCGTGATTCTTCCTGACCGGTAATGGTTGACTTGAAAGAAGTTCATAATTTCCATCAAATCTGTTAATAAAGCCCCGGGGGTGCAAAAAAATAAAGGAGGATATATGAAAGATTTTAAGATGTTGTTCGTCATAATTTTTATTTTGTGCTTTTTCTCCTTTCCTGCTCCGGCCCGGGATGCGCAGGATGTAACGAAAAACGGACCCTGCCACGATGACATCATGAAATTTTGTGAAAACGTGAAACCGGGCAAGGGGAGGGTTTTGAGATGTATGAGGCAATACGACAAGCATCTTTCCGACGCCTGCAGGGATCATATCGGCGAAGTGAAAGAAAAGACCCGGAAGTTCGCGAAAGCCTGCAGGGAAGATACCCGGAAATTCTGCGCGGATGTCGAAGCGGGCAGGGGCACTGTATATCGCTGCCTGAAACAGCATCAGACGGAACTGTCCGCGGTATGCGTCAATCAGGTAAAATAAGTGCCACACAGGGAAACCCGTTAAAACGCTTCAATCATCCTTACATTGTTAATCTGGAACAAAATCGGATGATCGGACCTCTTTTAGCTTAAGGGCTTCCGTAGGGCAGACGACCGTACAGACGCCGCAACCCAGGCACTTCTCGGGATCAACGGCGGCGAACTCCTCCTGCAGATACAGCGCGTCGAAGAAACACCGGTCAAGGCAGGTTTCGCACCCGGTGCACAGATCGTTGTCGACAACGGCCACAAAACGGCTGGGCGCCACCCATTTCTTGGGTCCTTTCATAATCGCCCAGTTCAGACAGCAGTCGTCGCAGCAATTGCAGATAACGTGGCCTACCGTCCGGTGGTTGTCCACCACGTGCACCAGTCCCTCTTCCCGGCACTTTTTCAGGATTTCCACGGCCTCTTTGGCGGTGATGGACCGGCCGGTGCCCCGTTCGATGTTGTATTCGGCTGCCCGGTCCACCTGCATGCAGACCTCCATGGGCTTTTTGCAATTGCCGGAAATCACGCGGCAGGAGCAATTGGTGACGGAAAGCGCTTTGGCGGTTTCGACGATTTTTACGGCGTCGTCGTAGGCCAGAATTTTAGACTGTGGCTCAACGCTTTCATTGACGGGGATCACCCGCATGATCGGACCCGGCATAAAATCCATGATTTTGCGGCCATACTCCGGCCATTCTTTGTCCATGTACTCTTTCCAGATGTCCAGTACCTTCCGGGATATGCCGGGCGTCAGGCTCGTGGAATCGTGCATCTGCGGGATGCTTTTCACACGGTAGAATTTCTTCTCGCCGCCTCTGAAGGCTTTGAAGATCAGGCCCCGGTGGAACAGGGAATCCATCATGGCCGCAATGGCATCCGCGGTCAGTCCGGATTTTTGAGCCAGTTCTTCTATGGTTGCGGGTGGGGATGCCAGAAGCATTACCCGTGCCTCATCGTTATTGACCAGCGCTTCAAAGATTTTTGGAACCAGCGGCGATTCACCCGCTCCCACAGCTTCGGCCAGTTGTTTGCACAAGGTCATATCCGCCATATTGCAAGATCCTCCATATCCGAGAATGATGCAGAGTATCTGCAAATAAATCGTTCCTGTCAAGCGTAAACACCTGTTGGTGTCGGGACCGGAACTTTGAGAACTGAAAGAAAATTCAGTGATGGAAGTCACTGATTATTTCTTCGGAAAGGCATCATGTTGAACTCGGAGTCCTGATCGGGGCAGGGGGGCAACAGGCCGGATCATCAGGCACTGGGATTCATATTGTAGAATCAACCGGCCTTTCCTGCCGCCGGAGGACGGAAAGGAGGACGCGGGTGGCGGAGATCAAAATCGGACAGCCGGTTGATATCGTCGTGCGCGATGGGGTCATCAGGAAATCCTCCATTCAGGATATCGTGAACGACCGGATCGTTTTTGTGCAGGTTACGCCGCCGCTTCCGGAAAGCGCAATCGGCAAAACCATTCTTGTAACTTACAAGCCTTCGAAAGATGAACGCACCCGATGGAGTTTCCGGGCCACGATCGCAGAAGTGCGGGAGGGCTACGTTACCGTTGGTCGGGGATTTCCGGCGATCATTGCCGTGCGGGTTTCGCCATGTGAACCATGCGACCTCCGGGCTTATGAAAGGCATCCACCGCAACCGGCGATGCATATCCAATATGGCGTCGACGATCTGGAAATTATCGACATATCGGCCGCTGGTGCGCATCTCGTCCGAACCTCTGCCAAAAGGTCGCCCCTGAAGGTGAACGAAGCAATTCCTCTGACCATCCAAAATCATGCCGGGACATACAGCCGCCAGGCCCGAATTGTCCGCCGGTGGCATTCCCGGGGTGAGAGCGGTCCGGAACACCTCGCGGTGATTTTTATTTAGTCCCGGCTTATGCTTGCTTATTTTTGTGTCATGCTTTGATGATCAAATGCCGGGGTGGAAAAAGACGTAGACGAACGGAAAGGGGGTGGTCCCGCTGAGCGGCCTTGGCCGCAATGCAAAACCACCCCCCTGAAGCTTCGGACAGGGATATCACCGCCAGATCAGAATGTGACCGCGGTTGTAACTCCGAACGCAATGGATGATCGATCCATCTTGAAATCAAAAACATCTGTTGTGACGAATGATGATGTTCTCGTTCCGTCGGTATCCGCTGTGGCATGAAACAAACTGTATTTGGTGAAGATCGAAACGGCTCCCTGTGCTTTTGAAGCAATGGTGAAGGAGAACAGGGTAAAATCAGCGCCGACTTCAAAAAAGTAATTATCCCTGTCCAGGTTGCCGCTGAACTGATCGTATCTCCATATACCTCCGCCGGAACGGGATTCATTATGATTTACCTTCCCCCAGGGCGTCCACCCGCCGATAAGACTCACTTTTAACTCACCGCCGAATCTGCCCGTCTTAAAGTCTCCAAAAACGGCCGCGAGACCGAAGTATTGCTGTAAAGCTTCCGACTTGAAATCTGCCGTATCCAACGGTCCGGCTGCGCCAAAACCTGTTGACACATCATGGGGACTGTCAAAGGTGGTTTTTCCGTAATCATAGCGGATGCCGACAATTGGCGAGACGCTTTTTACAAAACATGCATCTTTGACTACGGCATAAGAAACCTGCAGATTTGCCGTCACCCAGTTGGTCTTGCTGTCCCAGGTTCGTCCGCCCAGCGGCCATCCCGGCGGGTCAAAATCCCTTGCGACAATATCTGTTCTGGCGGCAGGTATCGCCCAGCTTCCGGAAAGAGCGATTTCCAGACGTTTGCCGATGAAAAACGGTATTTTCCCTTCGAGGTATATGGACGGGTAGGCATCAAAATCGTATTCACGCGTCGTAACTCCCCCGAGACCGTGGGTTCGTGCGTTCAGGCTGTAACCGGTGTTGGCGAAGGTATGCAGATACCCGATCGATAAGGCCGGTTTGACGGCAAAGTTTTTTGATTCGTCGCTGCCGAATGTTCCAACGGGAAAGATCGTTGTTGCGATAACCACAGGCATGCCGACAATGAATAGCAATAAATTCCTTTTCATGGTTAACACCTCCTTGGCTTTGTTTGGATTGAATGGTGATTTGCTTATTACCTGGAAGGCAAATTTCTGAAACAAAATTTGTCTTTCACTTCTTTTCCTGATGATTGAGAAACAATCATACATGATCTGTGAGCCGTTGCAATAATAATTATGAGGCAGGTGATTCCGACGGCGGGGTTGTACGGAAAAGGGAGGAATTAAAGTTTCCAGAGCTGGAAGCCCCCCCCTTTTTAATTTGCCCGTGGCGCTATTAAAATGAACATGGAAAATGTTTCATGAATTCAGTATGATGTTTCCGAATTTCCCCGGAGGAGGCTGAAAATGATGCAATGGTTCACAAGAGCCGCTGTTTTAGTGGCTGTATGTATAGCAACTGGCTGCGGTCCGACCATCCAGCTCCATACGCGTCAGGCGGCGCCTCTTCCTTCAGAGAACGGCACCACGCTTGTGGCCGGAGTCGCCAGGGCGGATATCACCCCGCGTCCCGGCATGCCCATGGCGGGTTATTCCGCCAACGGGAATTACGGAAAGGGTTTTCGAACCCGCATTCAAACCCGCGTCATTTACCTCAGGGCGACAAATCAAAAGCCCGTGGCGCTGGTGCAGTGCGATCTCCTGACCGGGTCCGAATTGGCGCACCGGCGCATCGCCGAACTCGTGGCCGGGAAGACCGACCTGGACAGGGGAGGTATCATGCTGTCGGGAACCCACACTCATTCCGGTCCCGGCAACCTTTCAGGCAGCAATTTCTACATGATGAATACGGCCAATGCGGGCGGCCTGGATTTGAAATTTTTCGATTTTGTCACCGGACAGGTTGCCCGGGCGATTATTGAAGCATACAACAGTAGAAAGCCCGCCAGAATGGCAACGGGGAGCGTTGAAGTTTTCGGCTTCACGCGCAACCGCAGCATTGCGGCTTACAGGGCCAACCACAATGCCGACGCGGTGAAGGCGCAGGATATCCACAAAGCGGTGAACCCCTGGATGCACATGATTCGCGTCGACTGCCTCGATGAGAAGAGCGGCGCTTATAAACCGGTTGGTGCTCTGACCAGCTTTTCGATTCACGGCACGACAGTGCCTTCTTCCAATACCCTTTATAACGCCGATGTCTTTGCCTACATGGAACGCGAACTGGAATGGGAAATGTCAAGGACGCAGCGTGCCTCCGGGTTTGTTCATGCCGTGATTAACGGCACTCATGCCGACAACTCGCCGGACAATGTTCCGGGCCGCCAGGGATATCAAGAATCGCGCCGTCTGGGCGTCGGACTGGGGCAAAAGGCCGTTGAACTTTTCAATTCGCTGTCCGGCCGACTCAGCGCCGACGGCAGCGTCCGGGTGGCAATGATGGAAGTTGATTACTATCAAAACGGATCCATCGACGGAATCGCGCTGTGCGATACGCCCCGGGTTGGAAACACACTGCTTGCCGGGGCGGGCGATGGGGGCCCCACCCCTGTCCTCGAGGCCCTGCCTTTTTTCAAGGAAGGGTCAGGAAGGTGGCTCCTTACCGGGGGTTGCCACGGCAACCGGCGGCTTGCGGCATGGCCTTTTCAGTCGCTTATTCTTCCCCGGGATGAATTTCCCCATGTGATTACCTACCAGGCCATCCAACTGGCGGATATGGTCCTTCTGCCTCTGCCCTATGAAGTCACCATGGAATCAGGTCGACGCATTGCAGAGGCCTGCCGGAGAGCCGCTCTGGAGGGCGGTATGCCCTCAGACACGCGTTTTATCGTGGTCAGCGTTTCCAATGGCTACACCGGCTACTGCACGACCCCCGAGGAATACACCATGCAGCGCTACGAGGCAGGGCATACACTGTATGGTCCCGGCACCAATGCCTTCATCGCCGCGCAGAGCGCAAAACTGGTGGCTGAGCTGGCAAGAGGAAGGGAGGTGCGCAACGCGCCCCGGGAGCGCACTTTTTACATGACGGGCAGGACATTTTACCGCGATTACGATGCGCCGCGGGGAGTGCGCGAGACAGTTGCCAGGCCTGTCCTGTCGAAGCCCGAAGTCGAGGAGGAATACTGGAGCTTTGTCTGGACCGATGTTCCTCCGACGCTGATTGACCTCCATCGACGTCTCCTATCAATTGAATACAGCGGGGATGGAAAAAACTGGCTTCCCCTCGAAGAGCGCGGCATTCGCGTGGATGACGACGGCTATGATCTGGCGGTTATCTTTACGGGCGATATCACCGATAAGAACATGGGGATATACGAAACCCGCTGGCATAACCCTGAAAAGAAAGAAGGGCGATGGTACCGCTTCCGGATCGAACCCCGGACGGGTCAGGGGCTTTTTTTCTCCGGTGCGTTTCGGTAAAATGACCCATGGGACGGGTGTGCGTCCTGCAGTTTATCGCGATTTCCTACAACGGGATTGCTCTGAAACCGGAACTAAGATTTTCCCTTTTTGAAAGCAATTTTTGTTCCCGTCTGTGTTTTGAGCCAGTCCAGCGCACCTGGCGCTTTTACCCATGCGCCCATGTTTTGAGCAGCATAACAGAATGCTTCATCTTCCCCGCCCCAGGTGATCCTGTCCGGCAACCACCGGGGAATGGGTTTCTTTCTCGTCAGATAATCCGGCACATATTGATTTGCCTTCACCGCTTTCTTCAGTTCCCTTCTGGATGACTCATTGTCACCCTTCCGAACGAAGGAAAGCAAAGCGCGCGTATAGAGCCACTCCGCGGCACAGTCATTTTTATATCCGCCTTTGCTCATGAACCTGTCGAGCTCATCATATCGGCCAAGACCGGCCAGATAGGTAATCAAGATATATCGGATTCCCTGGTTGTCGTTTATGTTCAGATCAAGCATCGTTTTGGCTTCATCGATGGCTGCGTCGCATTCGCCGTCCTCCCAGAGACATTGCATGAAGCCAGCCTTCGAGCGCATATAAGGCCGCGTATCCAAAAAGCTCCAGAATTGGCCTTTCATTTCCCTGAATAATTTCTCGCCAAGCGTGTGGCGTCCCGCCTCCATCCCTTTCTTGTAATATTCCCTGGCCGCCTCCAGAGATTTTGCGGCGTCTTGCGCCAGAAGATTATAGGCGTCGGCACAATTGGGATCAATGACCAGGGCTCTTTTCGCCAGTCGGATTCTCTCGCTTTTACTTCCCGTTTCCCATGCGTCATAGATTAATTCCTGTGCCAGCCGGCAGGCGTCTTTGGCCGGTCTTTTGGGCGCCGCTTTTCCCTTGATCATCCCGTTTATGATTTTCTTCAGTTCGGCGGGCGATTGAGTACCTTGTTCCTTCATGATCTGCGCCAGCTCCGCTACAAATTTTTCAAACTCGGCCCGTACGGTTTTCTTCTCTTTCATGGGATATTCTCTATTATGGTCTTTTATAAGCGATACGATAGTTGACCTTCATCGATCACATCGACGGCTTCTTTTTAAGAGGCCAAAAGGGGTTTGGCGTTAGTTGTAATGGTCATGATCTTGCCTCAATGATTACAGGCGTAAATTTGCCGGATTTTTCAGTTTAAATGAACAGCCCTTCCTCCTTAAAGCTGAAGTATCCTTTTTTTGCAATGATGAGATGGTCAAAAATCCTCAAACCAAGAATTTGCGCCGCTTCGTCAAGCTGGCGCTGCATTTTCAAATCCGCGTCACTGGGGCGAACGTCTCCGCTGGGATGATTGTGCGCCAGTATGACGGCGGCGGCCCGATCGGTGATCGCCTCGGCAAAGACTTCACGCGGATGAACCGGACTACGATCCAGAAGACCAACCGTGACAATGCGTTTCTCAATGATTTCGTTTGCGCCGGTTAATGAAATACAGACAAAATGTTCCTGTGGTTTTACGGCAATGTCTTGGAGAAGCGGAAGGATATCCCGCGAGTCGTTGATCCTGACGGCATCGTTTCGGGTAAAGCGTCTGGCAACTTCAAAAGCGGCAAGAAGCTGATACCTTTTAGCCTGACCCACGCCGCGAATATCCTGAAGGTCGGCCTCTTCCAGACGGCCTTTCTTTTGTTCGAGAATCCGGACGATTTTTTGCGACATGGAACGCACGTCGTGACCTTCGATACCCCGCCCCAGAATAACCTGCACCAGTTCTTCATTGGTCAGCGCGGCCGCGCCTTTTTCACGCATCTTTTCGCGGGGACGGTCATGTTTGGGCAGGTCCTTAATTTTTTTCATTGCTTTAGCGCCGCCAGGCCGGCTGCGATTTCGGCCTGAGCCTCCTCGATAATTTTGATCAATTCCGCCGGGGTGCGCTTATCCGAAAGATCAGGAGCGTTTTGATTTGTGGCTTTAAGATCGTAGGTCTTTGAGCGAATGTCCTCAATCGTCACATACCAGCTTCGCTCGCTCACTCTGCCCGGATCATCGGGCGGCAGGGCCAGCCGTTCAAAGAAGTCGGAAAAATCGTCAAAAAGCAGGGGATTGCTTTTGTTAACTTTGCGCGGCTTGAACTCTGTGGTCAGTGTCATGTCGTAGTACCAGACACGCTCGGTGGCAGGACCTTTGGTGAAAAACAGCAAGTCCGTTTTGACGCCCGCGCCGGCATTTACAAAAACGCCTTGCGGCAAGCTGATGATGCACCAGAGATTGCATTCGTCGAGCAGCTTGCGTTTCGTCTGCTTATAAGCCGCCGTTTTCGTATGAAACAAAACGCCTTCGTCAATAACCATGCCGCAAGTGCCGCCGTCGGCCAGCGAAGAAATAATATGCTGGAGAAAAAGGATCTGCGCTTTGCCGCATTTATAATCGAAATGCTGCTGCGCGTCTTTGCCTTCCTTGCTGCCGAACGGCGGATTGGTAAAAATATAATCGAATTGCGGCGGCGCGCCCATGAATAATTCACCGTAGGTTTCCGCATGGGTCAGGGTATTGCCGTGCCAGATGCGCGGCAGGTCAACCCCGTGCAAAACCATATTCGCCAGCGCGATGGGAATCGCTTCCCCCGCGTCTTCGCGCGCCCAGAGCGTTTCGGTTTTGAGTTGTTGAATTTGCGTCGGCGTGGGGGCTTGCGCCATCAGATGCTTGAACGCTTCGATTAAAAAGCCGCAGGTTCCGGCGCACGGATCGTAAACCGAACGGCCCAGTTGCGGATTGACGGCCTTGATAATGACCCGAATGACTTCGCGCGGCGTAAAAAACTGCCCGCCGTCGTTTTTCTTTTCGCCCAGACTGGGCAAAAGGCTCTCCAGCGCCTGCGACATGGGGAACATGTGCTGATCGCTGATCTGTGTTTCGCTTAACGCATGCACACGGTCCAAAGCGTCCTGCAAATTCGTTTCGCTGGCCAGGATCGTCCGTTCTTTGTTGCGAAAGATTTCGGAGATGACTTTCTGTTTGTTGCTGGCGCCGCTTTGTTCGCCTAAAGCCTGCAAGTGTGGGAACAGCTCGCCGTTGACAAACCTTAAATAATCGCCCAGCGTCGAACCTTTTCCGGTCAGTTCCGCGCGTTTCCAGCCCGGCGCCACGGCGTCCTTCAATTCCGTCGCCGATATTTTATGATCGAACGGCGCCGCCCAGTCCCGCCAGCGGTAAGGCGCGGCAAGCGACGGCGAAAAAGCCGTCCCCAACGCCGCCGATTTTTGCGCTTCCGCTTCTTCAAGGACATCGAGATAACGCAGGAAGAACATCCACGTCAGCTCCGGTACGTACAGACGCGCCCCCTTTGCTTTGTCGCGGCGCAGGATATTGTTGATGGACTTGACGGCCTTGTCCATATCTGCCTGTGTGCGGATGACCTTGCCGTTTGTAGAGTTACTTTTCGATTTAGACATTATGTATCCTTATTTTCCAACAGCAAGGCACAAGACGCCGCGCCTTGCTGTTTTAAGGAAAGTTGTTTTCTGGCCAGCGCAATTGCTTCGTGGAATTTGCGCTGGAGGGCGCGCTTCGGCAGCAGTTTGGTCCAGTAGGCCGCTACGCGGATGTTGCTTTTTTCCAGCTCCAGCAGTTGCACCGTTTCTTCTTTTTTGCCCGCGCAGAGAATCAGGCCGATCGGCGCTTCCTCGCCTGGTTTTTGTTCGTATTTTGCAAGCCAGCGCAGGTAGAGCTCCATCTGGCCCTTGTGGGCAGCCTGAAAATCGCCGAGTTTCAGATCAATCGCCACCAGACGGGAGAGTCCGCGGTGATAGAAGAGCAAATCAATATAGTGATCGTCATGATCCACCTGGATGCGTTTCTGGCGGGCGACAAACGTAAAGCCCACTCCCAGTTCCAGAATAAAATTTTCCAGCTCGCGCATAATGGCGTCTTCGATGTCTTTTTCCAGATAGCGGTCTTTCAGGCCCAGGAAATCCAGAAAGTAGGGATCGCGAAAAACAAGATCGGGCGTCAGTTGATCTTTCTCGCGAAGAGAGTCGAGCTCGTGGCGAATCAGCGTTTCCGGCTTTTTCGACAATGCCGTGCGTTCGAAAAGCATGCCGCCGACTTTATTGCGCAAGGTTCTTACGCTCCATCTTTCCAAACTGCACATCTGGGCGTAAAAGTCACGACGTAATGACTCATCGAGATAAATGATTTCTTTGAAATGGCTCCATCCCAATTGTCTCGACAGCGTAGAGACAATTTTCTCATTGGGAAATACTTCCGCAAAACGGACCATATGGCGCAGGGATTTTTCAGCAAAACCGCGGCCAAATTCACTTTCCAATTGTCGCCCCAGCGCGGAGACAATTTTAGCTCCATAGTCCGCCCTTTTTTGTTTTAGAATATCTTCCAAAATCCGTTTGCCGATTTTCCAATGCAAAAGGGCAAGCGTGCTGTTGACCTGCCTTGCGACGTCTTGTCTTGCGCCGGCAATCAACTCCCGTAAATCACCCAGTAATTCCGGGGACGATTTGGCGGTGCGTCGCGGCGCTTCCGGTTTTGTATTGCTGCTCGGTTTAGACATTGGCCCGGCTCTCAAAATTGAAAAATTCTCTTAATGTAGCGGCAGGCAAGGCGGAGATAGCTTCAAGCTGGCGTGAGGCTGCATTCAAAACGCGACTTGCAGATAGAATATATTTTTCCATATTATCCGCAAAGGATTCCTGCTCTGATATATTATTCGGTATTGGTATTTCGAGAGCTGCAACATCGCTTTGACGTATAGATGGTATAGCTTGTGTATTGGCGAGCTCTGCAAGATCAAAAGTTTCCATCCAAAGTAATAAATATTTACTAGACACACCGCTGCGTGGGACAAGCCCCATTATATTATTGTCAAATAAACCTGGTGTGCCCATTATCCGCTTTTTGTTTGTTAGTAAGGCACCACCAACTTTAGGAAAGATAATGGTGCCACGTGGATAGATTTTTCCACCAATCTCGTTAAGGATTTCATCATTTACAGTATTAGCAGCTTTTGAGACTATCGTTTCTGAGCCGATTTTGTTCATATCACTGACTTTGATAAATGGGTATGACAGACAAAGTTTGCCCTGAAAAATTTTAGGAAATCCAAAACCATTTACCACTTCACACAAATCTCCGAGTTTGATTTTTTGCCAAGCTGATGGAAGCGTTTCTGGTGAAAAATTTTTTTTAAGTATTCTATTGCGTAAAACAAGTGCGGCTTGTAATTGTCTTTCTGCCGCAGGTCGTAAGCTGTGCATCTTTTTCATACTGGTGTCTAGATTTGACATAATTTGGGGCAGGTTTCCATAATTGCTGGTCGTTGGAACACAAATTTCTCTCAGAAAATGTTCAGGAACTCGCCTTTGGCCGGCGCTGCCTTCAAAATTTTCTTCCGCTTTTCGTCTAAACTCCTCCGTTCTAAGCAAATAATAAATCCATCGAGGATCAACACCTTCTTTGGCACGTAAAACGTGAAATTCTGTTGAGCCGTATCCGAGGCCATCGAGTAAACCTGTTACAATTGCAGTTTTGCCATTCTGCATGCAGGGCGTGATTTTAGCGAAAAGGATATCGCCTTCTTCAAAGTAGGTATAACCACGCGCAACTGACTCATATGGTCGTTTTCTTGGCGTGATCACAGCACCAGTTTTATCGTCAACGGCCTCCATTGGAATAAACGAGGTTGGTGCATCAGCAGTACGTTTAAAATTATCCGGTTTGGAAGGGTTAATTTCGCAAAGTTCTGCAAGTGGCACAAGTTTCCATTCTTGCGGTAGGCTACAACTCAGTGCGATCACGCCAGCAACCTCATTTTCGTTTCTTGAATCAATGTGCTCGGTTCAACGCCCAGGCCGGTAAGCGCGGCAAACTCCATGCCGTCAACGTCAAACAGTTTGGACGTTTCCAATTCTTCAATGCCGTTTTTCTCAAATTGCCGGGCCATATTGATCAGCACGGCGCCGGTTCGTTCGGGAAATGCTTTGAGCCATTGCTTGTTTTTATAGACAAAGGCGGCGGCGCGTTCGGGGCGGGATTTGGGCGGAAGATTGTAGCCCAACTCAGCCAGAACATCGAACAGGTCGCATTCCTGCTCGTTTTCCAGTTCCCGCACCAGCCTCACCGCCGGTTCTCCGCCGGGCAATCCGCGCAAAAGATCCGTGCGTTGATCCGGCGCGATCCAGGTTGATCGCAGATTATCAATATTCGGCGCTTTTTCCACCAGACCGGCGGCAAGCCTTTGCTTGTAATCTTCATAAGGCACCAGTACATCCTTTCCGTCTTCCTGGCACAAAACGGATCGTCCGTCACCTTCAATTTTCACCGTAAACTTGTTTTCGCCTATGCGGATGATTTTTTGCGTTGCCCGCGGCCTGCCGGTTCCACCCGTGCCTGTTTCCGTGCCGCCCACTTCACCGCCTCCGCCTTCGTCCGTTGCCGGCCGCGTCGGACGATAGCGGCTTTCAAAGGCCTCGCCAAACAGGCGCGAGCAGTTCGTGTAGTCGTAGAGACGGAACATTGCTTTGGAGCCGCGCGGGTCGCCCGTGCGTGTGCCGCGGCCGACCATCTGATAGAAACTGATCGGCGATTCCAGATAGCGGAAAAACACGACGTTTTCCAGATTGGGAATATCCACGCCGGTGGACAGCAGATCAACGGTCGTCGCGATGAAATGGGAGTTTCTCGCTCCCCGAAAATCCGGAATCAGATCGCTTGCCGGCGGTCGCAAATCGGGATTGCCGGTGCATTGAAAAGCATACCATTCTTTCGGCGTTCGTTTGACTTTCCTGCACCAGTCCGCATAGAGATTATTGAGCGCAATCATCATTTGGTTGGCATGATGATCGCGCGTGCAAAAGATAACCGTCTTTTGGTGCGGGCCGCCGGTTTCCAGCAAAAACTGGAACAGGTCTTCGGACATGGCTTTGACCCGGTCGTCGAGCATCAGTTTGGCGTCATAGTCGTGTGAGTTGTATTTGTCGTCGATTTCTCCCGGTTTCACTTTGCGGCCCGTGAAGGCATCTGTCGCTGAACGATCGACGATATCCTGGCGGGTGATTTCTTTCTGGTCGAGGTCCACGGTGCGGCGGATAACTTCGCAGGCGGCCAGATAACCGTCTTCCTGCCCGTCGCCGATGGAATATTCATAAACCGGCGGGCCGAAGTATTCGATATTGTGGCTGGTGATGCCTTCATCCTTCTTCTTGGCTTCTTCGTCTTTTTTGGAGCCGCCCACGACAATGCGCGGCGTGGCGGTCAGCCCGATATGCACGGCGTTGGGATTGTCGCTCAGAATAACGCTCCATTTCCCCCAGGCCGCCCGGTGGCATTCGTCAATGATAATGTGCGAGAAAAAGTCCGGAGGATAATTTTCTTTCCAGAATTGCGGTTCGTTGTCTTCCGCGGTAATGTTGAGGGTCTGGTAGGTGGCAACCAGAATGCGGGCGTTGCGATGCGGATCGGCGGTGGAGACTTCCTGCGCGTTGTCGCCGAAGACCGCGTGCATCTTGCCCATGCCCTGCGTGCGCAATTCTTCGCGGTCGCAGACAAAGAGGGCTTTTCTTAATTGTCCCGCCTGCGCCAGCTTGTGCAGCAATTGCGCCGCGATGATGGTTTTCCCCGTGCCGGTTGCCAGCGACAGTAAAATCTTTTTTTGTCCGGCGGCCATGCGTTCCAGGGTTGCCCGGATGGCGGCATCCTGGAAATACCAGCGCGCCAGCTCTCCGCCTTTGTACGGCATCAGTAACGCAAGCGCGTTGGGGTTTGTGAGATCGATCCCTTTGAAAGTTTCATAGCGGCTACGTAAGTCATCCGGCGTTGGAAAGCTGTTGAGTGGTTTTCCGTCGAGAATTTGCTGCGTGTCTTCTCCATATTCGGCGAACAGATGACCGTTGGTGGTAAAAACAAAAGGAACATGGTGCTTGGAGGCGTCGCGCTTTGCCTGCTGAATGCCCAGCGATGGGAGCTTGCCCTCCGATTTCGCTTCCAGCACAGCCACCGCCAGCGGCGGCTTGCCGGGTATAACTGGCAGACAAAGCAGATAGTCGGTGCGGCCAGAGCGTTTTACCGGGCGCCCATCGATGATATCGGAACCGCCGGGTGTTTTTTCTTCGCGGACCAGCGCTCCGTGCCAGCCTAAATCATGTAAAATCGGATCAATGAGTTCGATTCTGGTCAGATGTTCATTGCGCGGCATCGCTTTCAGTCCAAGGGCCTTTCAGGTTATTGCAGGAAAATTGGGATATTCTTTAATTGCCTGTCATATTACAATTTTACAGTGACTTTGCAAGAAAAAAGAAACAGAAAAAAGAAAACAAGCACATGGCGAAGGGAAAGGATTGGTGTTCAGGGTTCTACGTTCAAGGTTCCATGTATGCACTGTTGATGCCCCGGCGGCAGGAGACAGGATCAGACGCGCAAGGACCAGACATCAAACAGGGACAGGTATCGCAGCAGAAATACTTCTCCTTCCGGCGTCCGGACTTTAAAGTAATCGATCTGCGGGCGGCCGGGATCAAGGCCGCCTTCATACCAGCGGTCCAGTATTTCCGCTATTTCCCTGCGCAGTCCCCGATGGGTGAAGGCCGTCGGCCGCTCATGGGCTTTGAAGCCGCTGTAGCATTCGACATGAACCTTTTCGTAATTTACATCCATGGAGGTTTCTTTTCTTCTGGTTATTGGAGAACAAAGCCGAACGGGTTGCAGGCTGCTGGCTGTCAGGAAAAATCAGCATGCATTCTCGCCCGCCGTCATAACCGGACAGCATCTGCACTGAGCATAGTACGAAATATATCTTTGTCCAGGGATTATTACACCGGACAAAATTTTCTTTGACAGGTGAAACCTGCCTGTTTATACTGCGCTTACAAAAGAGAGTTTTGTCTGTCGAAAATACTTTCGGAATTCCCGTTGTTTTGAAACGGGCTGAAAACTTCAATTGCAAAAGGAATGATATGGACAAACCACTTGAAACCTCAAAAACACTAAGATCCAGCGCCTTCGATGCCGGCGAAATGAAATCCGAGTTTGATGAGCAGTTTTTTATCCTGAATTTCGGGACCAGGCTGCTGACGGCATTTACCGACCGTGATATTTTGATTGATATCGCTCTGGAGACGCTGGCTGATTTCTCTCACGGGATACGAGTGGCCATCATGAGCCTGGACGAGAAAAAAGAAAAGCTGGAAGTCGAGGGCGTCTTTGCGGATGCAAAGCCTTCCCGTGTTAAAATGTCCCTGCCTTTTGTCGGCACAACCTTGGAAAAACTGCTGATGCAGAAAGTGGTTGTCGTTTCTCCGCTGATTCTGGAAAACGGCATTCCCCTGCCCGCGGAAAACACCGAGGGCGGAAAGGAACGGTGTTTGTGCCTTCCGCTCATCGGCTCGTCGTTTCGCGTTGTCGGGCTGGTCACGGTTGCCGTTGCCGATGACTATAATCCTTCGTTTATCGAAACGCAGCAGCTTCGAATCCTCAGCACGATGCTGGCCGTTTCCATGGATAACGCCAGTTTGTTTGCCCGGCTGATTCAGGACAGCCTTACCGGTCTGTATACGCGCCGGTTCTATGATATCAGGGTGGAGGAAGAACTCGCCAAGTTGAAGCGTAGCTGCGGTTTTTTGTCCATCATCATGATGGATCTGGATGATTTCAAAAAAGTCAACGATTCTTTCGGCCATCTGGCGGGCGACGAAGTTCTGAGGCAATTCGGCGCTCTCATGCTGGAGCATGTCCGCAGGGGGTCCACCGTCTTCAGCCGGTATGGCGGAGAAGAGTTTGTTCTGCTGATGCCCGATGCCCCGCTGGATGAGGCGCTGGGTCTGGCGAACAGACTCAAGACGCTGTGCAAAGACTTTTCCTTCGGGGCAGCCGATCATGACATACGCATAACGCTCAGCGCCGGCGTGGCCGGCACCGATCATACGGAGTCGCTTTCTCCCGATCAACTCCTGCAGAGAGCCGATCGGGCGCTTTATCTGGCCAAGCTGGAAGGACGAAACCGCGTTGTCGCCTGGAGTGAGTAATGGCGCACCGCCGTTAAGGAGGCCGTCTGCCGGGTTGTTTGATTATTTTCCGCCGAAATTTCTGATCCAGTTCTCATCCGCTTTTTTGATGTTGCCGGAGATGTCCCGGCTCCATTTTTCATAGGCCGTTTGGCTGCAGTTCAGATAAAGCTTTCCGTCGACGATTTTCCAGACTTCAGGGTCCGTCCGGGCTTTGCGCGATTCGGACATTGCCCACGCGCAATAACCGTCATACTGCGGGGCGAATTTTTCCGGGGTAGCCGCAAACAGATCGCGGTTTTTCTGCGATGTGAAATACCAGGTCATATCACGCCATTGGTATGTAAAAGATGAACTGCCTTTTTGCGCGCTGCCGTCCCGAAAATAGGCAACGGCATCATATCCTCCAATGGCCGGAGCTTTTTCAGGCGCTATGGTCTGGCCCGGACCGCCTTCATTGCTCCACATCCATACAGCCGTTGAAGAGCAGGTCATCCATTTGATAATCGTGCTTAAGGATAACAAGGTTCTGCGCCTTTCTTCCGCCATGTTATACTTGCAGACCGGCCATATGGCCTTCTTCGATTGCTTCCAGCGCTTTGCGGACTTTGACGGCATCGCCGATGCAGACAATTTCGCAAACCTGGTCCGCCAGCGCCTGAGCCAGACTGTTGACGGATTCCACGCCCAGGGCCAGGATGATCGTTTCAAAGGAGCCGATGTTTTCTTCCCGGCCGTTTTTTTCAATGATCAATCCGTCTGGCCGCAGTTCTTTCACCCTGGCTTCCGTTAAAATTCTGACATTTTTGTCTGTCAGGTCTTTAATCAAAAAGTCTCTGACGGTTAACATGACATCCCTCGCGATCTGCGGCAGCATTTCCACGATGGTCACCTGTCTGCCTGAATGGGCCAGGTGGCTGGCGGTTTCCGCGCCGACCATGCCGCCGCCGATAATCACAATACGGCCCCTGGCGATGGACTTGCCTTCCAGAACATCCTGCGCGGTGACGATACTTACCTCCGGCGGGCGGTTCAAGGACATGGAAATCGGTTTGCTTCCCGTGGCGACGATCACTGCATCCGGTTTTTGTTCCGTCACGATCTCCGCTGTCAGTTTCACGGACAGGTGGACGGAGACCTTCCAGTCGGCCAGCCGCCTGATCTGCCCGGCGATATATCCCGAGATCTCACCTTTGTTCGGCGGAATGGCGGCGGTGTAGAATTGTCCTCCAAGTTTGCCGGACTTTTCAAAAAGATGAACTTCATGGCCGCGCTTTGCGGCCACCAGAGCGGCTTCCATGCCGGCCGGACCGCCTCCGGCGATGAAGACTTTTTTGCGGTTATCCGCGGGGCTGATTTGCATTTCCGTTTCTCTTCCCAGCGTGGGGTTGACCAGGCACGTGGCGGGCTTATAGATCGATATCCTGCCGATGCAGCCCTGCAGGCAGCCTATGCAGGGAGTGATGTCGCCGGTCCGGCCAGCAGCGGTCTTGTGGGGGAGTTGCGGATCGGCCAGGGAAGCCCGGCCCATGGCCACCAGATCGGCTTTGCCTGAAGCGAGGATTTCTTCGGCAAGGAAGGGATCGTTGATCCTTCCTACGGCAATGACGGGAACATGCACGACGCTTTTGATTTCGCGGGCGTAATCGCTGATCCAGCCATGAGGGATTGCCGCGGGAGGAACGATGCCGTAAAAACTTCCGTAGGTTCCGGCGGAGACATGAATCGCGTCGATGCCCGCATCCTCCAGCATTCCGGCGATGGCCTTGGTGTCTTCCAGGTTTCTTCCGCCGGGGACCAGTTCGTCGCCGGAAATCCGGAAGATCACAGGGAAGTCTTTTCCCGCCGTAGCGCGGATACGGGCCAGAATTTCCAGAGGGAAGCGCATCCGGTTGGATAAATTTCCTCCATAGGCGTCGGTGCGCTTGTTGGAGTAGAGCGACATGAATTGAGCAATCAGGTAACCGTGGCCGCCGTGGATTTCAACGCCGTCAAACCCGGCTTCTTTCGCGCGGCGAGCGCACTGGCCGAACTGCTCAACGATTGCGGAGATTTCGTCGGGCGCCAGTTCACGGGGCATTTCCTGCATCATCGGGCAGGCAATGGGCGAAGGGGCCACCGGTTGGCCGCCGATCACAAATGGCGATGTCTGCCTTCCCGCATGATAGATCTGGGCAAAAATCCGGCCGCCGCTTTCATGAATGCGCCTTACGAACCGGGCATGGCTTTCAATCTGGAAATCGTCCCAGAGGCCGGGGATGTTCGGGAATCCTTTGCCGCTGGAGGATACCGCGTAATCCTCCGTGATGATCAGCCCCCAGCCGCCGCGGGCTTTGGCCTCATGGTAGGCCGTGTAGCGTTCCGTGGCCGTGCCGTCGGCATTGCAGAAGTTCATGACCATGGCCGGAACGACCAGCCGGTTGGGAAGTTCGAATTGATGAATACGGATGGGTGAGAAAATATTTTCGAACATCTTCCGGCTCCTTTCCGGCTAAACGCACAGTCCAAGCACCTCCCGCACCACTTCCGGGGTCACTTTGGAGTTCTCGCCCAGTGCGATCATCCGATGTGCTTTAAGCTGGTCGATCACCGTTGGAATGGTTTCGGCGGTGATGCCGTAATCGCACAGACGCGTTCTGATCTGCAGGCTTTCAAAGAAGTTTCTGGTTTTTTCAATGGCCTGGTCGATGCGAGACTCTTCGCTTCCCCCGGTGATCTGCCAGACCCGTTCGGCGTATTGAAGCAGTTTTTCCTTTTTTTCGTTTTTGCAGACCGTCAGCATGGCCGGCAGCACAATGGCCAGAGTCACGGCGTGGTCCAGCCCGTGAAGCGCCGTCAATTCGTGGCCGACCATGTGCGTTGCCCAATCCTGCGGAACACCGGCGCTGATCAGTCCGTTGAGCCCCAGCGTGGCGCACCACATCAGGTTTGCCCGGACGTCATAATTGAGCGGTTCCGCGAGCGCTTTCGGGCCTTCCTCGATCAGGATTAAAAGCAGTCCTTCCGCGAAACGGTCCTGAACCTTGCCGGCCACGGAAAAGGTGAGATACTGTTCCGTAATGTGAACGAAGGTGTCAATGATGCCGTTGGCGATTTGTTTGGCCGGAAGGGTGTAAGTTTTGGTGGGATCCAGTACGGAAAATTTCGGATACACCAGAGGATGCGCGAAAGGCAGTTTTGTCTTTGTGGACGATCTGGTAATGACCGCGCCGCTGTTCATTTCGGAGCCGGTCGCGGGAAGGGTCAGAACCGTGCCAAAGGGAAGCGCCCGTTTTACGACGCGGCCGTAGGATTCGACGATACTCCACGAATCGCCTTCGTAGCAGACGGCTGCCGCAATGAACTTTGTGCCGTCAATGACGGAGCCGCCGCCGACCGCCAGCAGGAAGTCGCTTTTCGCGGCGCGCACTTTTTCCACGCATTTCATCAGGGTTTCGTAAGTGGGATTCGGTTCGATGCCGGCGAACTCGTCGATGGCATACCCGGCCAGGGCGGCTTTGACTTCATCGAGCACTCCGTTTTGTTTGACGGAGCCTCCGCCGTAGGTGATCATGATTCTGGCACCGGCGGGTATTTCTTTGGTGATATTCTTGATGGTGCCACTGCCGAAAATAATCTTGGTCGGATTGTGAAAAGTAAAGTTCAGCATATATCCTCTTTTCATGGTTGATGGTTTTAGGTATCGGTTAATCGACAAAATGGAAGAATAAGGATATCTTCCGCTTCATCTTATTCTATCATCCGGTGATTACAATCTATCATTTCCCGCGCTGAATGGAAACAACATCTTCCAGACCGAAGACCCCGGCGGCGTTTCCGCCCAGAATCCGATCAACTTCATCCCGGGTGAACCGGAGGTTCTCTGGCGCCTTCCGGGGGAGATCGCGGATAAATCCAACCATGGTTTCGATCGGATACAAAAGCGTCTGAACCGGTGCGTCGGAGCCGAACAGAATTTTTTCCGGTCCGACAAGATCAATGATATCACGCAGCTGCCGGCAAAATAAATCATAATTTTTATAGGCCAGGGTGTCCCAGACCGCCAGATCTCCATACATCGAGGCCTGGCAGGCGGCGAGCGATGCCCAGGGCCGCCAGTTGATGTATCCGCCCATATGGGCGGCGATGATTTTGATTTCGGGAAAGTCGACGGCGATGTCGGCCAGCCTCATCGGATCGGCGGCCTTGCAGCGCCCTTTGGGCATCAGCGGTCCGCTGTGGGAAAGCAGAACAGCCTTGTGCCGTGCCAGAATTTCCAGCACTCGGTAGGATTCCGGACCTGCCGGATCGAAGCCGTGATCCGGGTGGTATTTGACGCCGCGAAGGCCGTATTCTTCCAGGCATGCCCTGGCCATGTCCGCCGCTTCCGGCCGCCTCGGATCAATGCCCGCCAGGCCGATCATTCTTCCTGCATGTCTGCGGACCGCCTCACCCAGCATACGGTTCTGCTTCTGCATGGCTTCGGGGGTGAGCTGCCTGATGTGGATGTTGTCCACATTTACGGCTACGGTGACGTCGATGCCGCCTTCGTCCATTTTCTCGATTAAGCGGTCCGCCAGCGGGTCTCCCCAGGTTTGCGCGGCGTTTTTCAGGAGGGTTTCATAATCGGGATTCATTCCCATTTTCTTTGCTTCGTGGAAAACCATTCCGACAATTTCCGCCGCGCCTTTTTCACTCATGGCGCTCATGTAGTGGTAATGAGTATCAACAATCATATTTCCTCCTTTCCCCTTGCTTTTTGAACCTCTATCCTAAACATCCCAGATGAAGATTACACCGCTGGTGGGGAAAACCCATTCCTCGCTGGAAATTTTAACATGGATGGCTTTCCCCCTGTGAGCGGAGATGGCAGCCTGCGGATGGCGACCGGCAAAAAAACTTTCCGCGCGGACGTTTTTAAGGCCGGCATGTTCATAATGAAAATTGATTTCGAGTCCCCGCGTCGGATACAGCAGGTACACGGCATAGGTTCGGTTGCTTTTGGCTTTCTTGGTGAGAATTTCGATTTCGATTTTCACTTCGGTATTGATTTTGGTTTTGAGCGCGTCGCTGCCGCACCAGACTTCGTAACCGCGGTGGGTCTTTCGGGCTTCCATGATCGGGATGTCTTCTCCGTCGATGCGCATTTTTTCAACGGTAAAATCACGCTCAATCACCAAATCCTCGTCGTCGCCGAGAATCCAGCGGTATTCGCAGTGCTCATCCTCGATCAGGGCTTCCAGCTGATTCCGGTCCGATGCGCAACCGATCAGGAAGAGATTGCTGCGAATGGTTTTTTTATATTCGATATGCGTCCGCAACTGAAAGTACGCATCTGTCCGTTTCTGAGGATGAACGGCTTCCGGCAGGTGCGCGATGGAGATGTCGTAGCGGAAGCAGGACCGCAGTTCGAGTTGACGGTCTTCCTTGCCGAACAGGGTTTCGAACATTTCATAGTAAATGGCGTCGCCCAGCTCTTCGTTGCGGGTACGGGTCTGCAGGCAATGGCGGATGATGTTGTCGATGCGGGCAATGGATTTTTCCTCACCGGGCACGAAGATTCGCCTGAGCCGGGGTTCCACCGCGTCGGTCTTTCCTCTCTGCAGAAAGACACGCGGCGCCCGTTTGCCCAGCGCGCAAAGCACTTCATAGCTGATGGTCTGCGCCCGCGCGGCGATTTCGTTGGCGCTGATATATTCGCTGCCCTGGCGGCCCAAGAGAACCACTTCGTCTCCCACTTCGCAGTCGGGGATATGCGTGACATCGATCGTGCACATGTCCATCGAAACTCGCCCGATGACCGGCGCGCGCCTGCCGCGAATCAGCGCTTCGCCCCGGTTGGACAGAATAAAGGGATACCCGTCGCCGTAGCCCACGGGAATGGTTGCCACGCGGGTTTTATCCTGCGTGACGTATGTGCGGTTGTATCCGATGCCGTAGCCCGCGGGAAATTCCTTGACGAGGACAATGCTGGTTTTGAAGGACATGACGGGTAAAAGCGCCGCTTTGCTTTTGGTTTCGTCCGATGGATAAATGCCGTACGTCATGATGCCGGGGCGGGCCATTTCCAGTTTCAGTGACGGATAATTCAGAATCGCTCCGCTGTTATCCATGTGCCGGATCGGGATGCGAATGCCCAGACGTGAAAGTTCCTCAAGCAGTCCGGAAAATAATTTCCACTGACGGTCATTGTAGGACGTCATGGTTTCACTTGCCGCAAAATGGCTGAAGATGCCCTCCAGGATGATGTGAGGCAGAGCTTGAATGGTACGGATCAGATCCACGGCTTCGCTGTGCATTGTGCCGCCTCGCCCCATGCCGGTATCAACTTCCACATGCACGGCCAGGGTCCGGGAGGCGCGGGCCAGCTGTTCTTCCAGCGCCCGGGCAAATCCCGCGTCGGAAACGGACGGTGAGAGAGAGTATTTGATGATGTCGGGAATTTCCGAGAGAATGGAAGGTCCCAGGATGACGATGGGCGCCTCGATGCCGCTCACGCGCAGCTGAACGCCTTCGTCGGCGTTGGCCACACCGAGCATTCCGGCTCCGGCGCGAAGCGCCGCTTGGGAGATTTCGATCGCGCCGTGACCATAGGCGTCGGCCTTTACGGTCTGCATAAAATCCGTGCCTTCGCCGATCAGGCGCTGAATTTCCCGGAGGTTGGCGGTAAAGTTGTCCAGGTTGACTTCTACCCAGCTTCTGTATTTCTGTTCGTTGCGTAACGGCATACGTTTACATGAGTTCCTATGGTACATGAAAGTAGGAACGGTTTCAAACCGTTCCCTACAAACAATTATTTTTTAGTCATCACAAACACCCCGTCCCACGGTTCTCCGGGCGGGTGTTCTTTTAAGTTCCTGCATCGCTCCAGATACACCTCGGAGACGAAATCGCCGGGCTGGATCGACAGGACATCCTGAAATGCGGCGATGGCTTCGTCCCATTTCTTTTCGCGATAAAGCGCGAGGGCCCGGGCAAACGTCTCGGTCAGGTTTTTTAAACCGGCCTCGTCTTTTTTCTCGCCCAGCAGTTCGTAAATTCTGACCGGCTTAATCTTGCCTTTTACACGGACGAAGTCCAGCTCCCGGCAGCAAAAGTCGTTTTTCACGGCGTCATGCGTAAATTCGCTGATGATGACGCCGGTGCCGTATTCCTTGTTGGTGCCTTCCAGCCTTGAGGCCAGATTGACCGCGTCTCCCATGACGGTGTAATCAAAACGCATGTCGGAACCCATGTTGCCTACGACCATGTCGCCGGTGTTGATGCCGATGCCGATCCGGACTTCGGGGCGGCCTTCCTGCTTCCATTTCATCTGCAATCTTTTCAGCTCTTTCATCATGCCCAGCGCGGTCAGGCACGCGCGTCGGGCATGGTCCGGCTGGGAAAGCGGCGCGCCGAATACCGCCATAATGGCGTCGCCGATATACTTGTCGAGCAGGCCGTCGTACCGGAAAACCTCATTGGTCATCGCGGTCAGATATTCATTGAGCAGCGAGACGAGTTCCTGCGGGGTCAACTTTTCCGAAATCGTCGTGAATCCCCGGATATCTGAAAACATGACGCTTAAGTCTTTCTTGTCCCCGCCGAGTTTCAGTTTGGCCGGGTCTTTGAGCATTTCATTGATTACCGAGGCATTCAGATAGTACTGGAACGCGCCGCGGATTTTCTTCTTTTCCCGCTCCTCCATGACATAATGGTAAATCGTGATGCCCAGGTAGATCAAGGCCATGGTCACAAAGGGGTAAACCAGGTTGAGCCAGATATTCAGCCGGAAGAAGATAAGAAAATTGACGGCCACAAACGCGACGATGATCGCGAAGGCGGCGATCATTCCGGGGATCGGCCGCAGCCGGGGAATCGTGAGTCCGATGATCAGTCCGAAAAGAATGATGGAACAAATATCGATAAAACGGGTCAGGTCGGAGCGGATCAGGAAGTTCCGGTGCAGAATGTTGTCAATGACGGTGGCATGAATTTCCACGCCGGGATACACGGAGGAAAACGGCGTAACGCGCAGGTCGTAGATGCCCACTGCCGTTGCTCCGACCAGCACGATCCTGTCGCGGAACGTTCCGGGAGGGATTCTGTCGTTGACGATATCCGTGATGGAATAATGCGGGAAGGTCCGGGGCGGACCCAGATAATTAATCAACAGCCTTCCCGACTCGTCCGTGGGAATCAGAATATCGCCGATGCCGATATTTTTTGCGCCGTAGGGCTCCAGATTGAGCGACAGCGTCGGAAAATCCAGATAAGCATGAACCAGCGAAACCGCCAGCGACGAATAGTAATTATTGCCGAAGGCGATGACCAGCGGCGACCGGCGGATGGCGCCGTCGCTGTCCGGCATCATGTTGAAGTAGCCGCCGTTTTGCGCCGCGGCGGAAAGACCGGGAAGGTTGGCTTCCGGCGAGTAAGCATGTGGCAGATAACCGTCGTTGGGCCGGCCGGTAACGGAATTGATCATGGCGTAGCGGGAGTTTTCGATCCGGGAAGCCTGTTTGGCAATCGTTTGAGCATTGATATGCGCCAGTTCTTTTTCATCGCCTTTGCGTGAAAAATGAAAAAAGTACCCCAGCGTGACGTTTTCAGCTTTTTGAACGGCGTCGGTCAGCATCCCGTCCGGATCGGCGGATTTCTTCCCCTGATCCAGCAGACGCCGGAGGGTAGCGTCGGAAAGACCGCTTTTCTTCATTTCGGAGGCCAGCGACTCGATGACTTTTCGGCCGGCGGCGTCTTCCGGCTCGGAAAAAACAATATCAAAGCCGACCGCTTTCGCACCGTCCTTTTTCAACCGATCCACCAGCCGGGCAATGGTTGAACGTGTCCAGGGCCATCGACCCAGTTCCGAGACGCTTTTCTCGTCGATAACGGCGATAACGGTTTCGCCGCCGGGCGTCACTTCTCCCCGGGCCACCATGCGCAGATCCAGGATTTTGAATTCCATCAGCTTTAAAAACTCAAAATTAAGCCAGAACGAAACCAGCGCGAGCAAAAGAACAAAGATGGTGATCGTGAGCGGTGTAATCCGCAAAAGAGTTTTTAATTTTGAATTCATATGCTGATTTTCCCTTGGGAAAAAATCATATCAGAGCGTCGGGTAAAGTCAAGTTGTCCTTTCTTGCGCCGACGGATGCAGAACGGGATGATCCGGACTGCCGGGACTCTTTCTGATTTGACGGATCCGGCGCGAAAAAAAATCAACAAAAAGATCAATCAATGCTTGAAAGAAAAAAAATATTGAATTAATATCACGCGCATAAGTATCAATTTAGTCAAAAGCGAAGACCCATCAACAACTGAGGAGGGAGTGCAAATGTCAAACGTAAAACCTGGTGATGTTCTGAGTTGCGAAGTGTGCGGACTTTCCGTGATTGTCGATGAAGAATGCGGCTGCGCGATTGCCGAATTGATTTGCTGCGACGAGCCGATGGAAAACAAGGGGCCCAAACCGCCCAGAAAAGTGACCGCGGCGCCGAAGAAGCCGGCTGCAAAGAAAGCAAAACCGGCGGCCAAAAAACCTGCTGTGAAGAAGGTAGTGGCTAAAAAACCCGCGGCAAAAAAGAAAACGGCCAAAAAATAATCAGGGTAAACAAATTTTGGCAGGGATGACTCTCCCCGAAAGCCGGGAGTGGAAAAATGTGTAATTTTATTTGCTGACGGTCGGCGTCGATATTTACCGCACGGGATTCCGCAACAGGGTTTCATGAAAAAAGTTGTTCGTCAAAAGGACGGGGGTACAGTCCCGAATGCGTCAGGTCAAAAAACCGGCAGAGATTCCGTCTGGTGCGGGAAGTTCAGTTATTTTATTGACCTCGACGCCTGCCGGGCAAGGTCTTATCAGAGGCGGGCTTGCCGCCGCTGCTATGCGTCTCTTTTGCAGCTTTCCCTTCCGTTTGATTAAATATTTTTCCGGATAAAAAAGGGCGGATGTGGTTGCCTCTCCGCCCATTCCATACAGGGATAATGAAAATGATGGGGTTACCGGCGTCGTCCGCCCAGCAGGGATCCCAGCACTCCACGGACAATTTCCCGGCCCACCGATGATCCGATGGTCCGTGCCACGCTCTTGGCCGCGGTCTGCACCAGTCCATCGGTCTTTCCTCCGCGCGGTCCCGTGCGCCCGAACAGCAGATCTCCCACGGCGCCCCCGAAGATTCCGCCGCCGCCAGCGGCAGGTTCCTGTCCACTGCCTGCGGGGGTCTGCGGTTGGACGGCCGCCGGCTGGTTCTGCATGGATTGCCGAAGCTTTTCATAGGCTGATTCGCGGTCCAGTGTCTTTTCGTAATGCCCGTAAACCGTGGAGTTGTTGATGGCCGCCGCCCGCTCGGCATCCGAAAGCACGCCGATCCGGCTGTCGGGGGCGATGACAAAAGACCTTTCCACCTGGGCTGGGCGGCCTTTTTCATCCAGAAAAGAAATGAGCGCTTCGCCGACGCCCAGTTCTGTGATCACTGTGGCGGCATCAAAAGCCGGATTGGGCCGCATGGTTTCCGCCGCTGTTTTGACCGCTTTCTGATCACGCGGCGTAAATGCGCGCAGAGCATGCTGGACGCGGTTGCCCAGCTGGGCAAGAACGGTTTCCGGAATATCCAGCGGATTCTGCGTGACGAAATATACCCCCACGCCTTTGGAGCGGATCAGCCGCACAACCTGTTCGATCTTTTCCAGAAGAGCCGCCGGCGCGTCGGTAAACAGCAGATGCGCCTCATCAAAAAAGAAAACCAGTTTGGGCTTTTCCGCATCGCCCACTTCCGGGAGGCGTTCAAAAAGTTCGGAGAGCATCCACAGAAGAAACGTCGAGTATAGCTTCGGGTTATTGTACAGCTTTTCGGCGGCCAGGACATTGACCACGCCGCGCCCTTCACCGTCCGTCTGCATCCAGTCGGCAATGTCCAGCATCGGCTCGCCGAAAAACCGGTCGCCGCCCTGTTCTTCGATCTGCAAAAGACCGCGCTGGATGGCGCCGACGGAC
The DNA here is from genome assembly GCA_963682015.1 of Smithellaceae bacterium. Taxonomy (GTDB): domain Bacteria; phylum Desulfobacterota; class Syntrophia; order Syntrophales; family Smithellaceae; genus UBA8904. The sequence goes on from OY820932.1 coordinate 3,415,319, forward strand.
GCCGTGGAAATGTTGCCGTATTCGGTCGTAAACTGCCTGGCGTTGTCGCCCAAAAACTGCATCATGGCCCGCAGATCTTTCAGATCCAGCAGCGCAAGGCCGTTGTCGTCGGCAATTTTGAAGGTCAGCGTGAGCACGCCGGTCTGGGTTTCATTGAGGTTCAGGAGTCTCGCCAGCAGGAGCGGCCCCATGTCGGAGATGGTGGCGCGCACAGGATGGCCCTTTTCGCCGAAGACGTCCCAGAAGACAGCGGTGTTGGCACGCGGCTGAAAGTCTTTCACTCCGATGGATTCGAGCCGTTTAAGCATTTTTTCGGAGGCGACGCCGGGTGCCGCAATGCCGGCCAGGTCTCCTTTGACATCCGCCATGAAACACGGAACACCGATGGCGGAGAAGCCTTCAGCCATTTTTTGAAGCGTCACGGTTTTGCCTGTGCCGGTGGCGCCTGTGATCAGTCCGTGCCGGTTGGCCATGTTCGGCAGCAGAACAATTTCTTTTCCCTGGGACATTGCAATAAGTAATGGTGCGCTCATGACGGCTCCTTGAAGAAATCAGTTTTTCCGGTGGTTGGTAACCGATGTAACGGTGGCAACTATAGAAACAAGTCCAGGGGATGTCAATCAGGAAAACTTCTTGATGATCCCGCCTGCCGCGTAAATTCCGCATGGAGGGGGCAGTCAGGCCGAAGCCGGTTTTCCGGCTTTTCGCTTTCCTCCGAGCTTTAAATTGGCTTTACATTTTGTTTGTGTTATATCCGGATGAAGGCAGGCCGGCGGTTTACAGCTGCCGGCCCCGAACGGGAAAGAAATGTGACCGGACATACATTCGCCAGTTGGCGGGACCGTTAACTGCATGTTTGATTATACAATTATCCAGGATGTTTCCTGTCCGCGTGTTGAGGCGAAAGGCCGCATTGACGCGCTTTCCGCCGCTGAACTTCATCAGGTCTTTCAGCAGCTTGTTCTGGAAGGCGCCCGGGTGCTTCTTGCCGATCTGTCAGCCGTTCAATACATCAGCAGCGCCGGTCTGCGCGTTTTTATCACCACGCAGAAAGAATTGAAAAAAGTGGGAGGAGAAATGCTTCTTGCAGGCCTTCCTCCCCAGGTAATGGACGTTTTCCGGGTCAGCGGTGTCGATTTGCTTTTCCGCATCGTTTCCGGCACTGGCGATTTCGGGATGCAGGGTTTGAAACCGCCGTCCGGCAAAACGATCCGGAGCGCTCAGGTTACGCTTGAATATCTGGAAACGCAGGCAAAGACCGGCTCCTTGCTGATGATTGGACGGACGGATAAAATGGAAACCGCCGGCTACGGCGAAGGGGATGTGACGGATGTTCCGGCCTCGCGGATGCGGTCGGGATGCGGACTGGCTGCACTGGGGGATCGCTTTGACGATTACCGGAATTATTTCGGCGAAGCCATGGTCATTAACGGCAGCTTTTTTTATTATCCGGCTTGCCGCCACCCGTCGGTTGATTTCATGCTTGGCGCGCAGTCCAATCCGTCCGTCGGATATAAATTCCTGCACGGGTTTGGTGTAAATGGTGAAGACCGGTATCTCCTTTCCTTTAAAAGCGAAAACGAATCCATGGATCTGGCCGAGCTGGCCGGCGCTTTTCTGTCCGTTTCCAGCGCGCCGCTGATCGGCGTGACGTTTCTGGCCGAGAGCCGGGGGATCTGGGGCATGAATATTCGAAAAACGCCCGTTGCCGCCGGACAAATGGTGGCGATCGAGAGCATTTTTGACAGCCGCTCTTTTCCCGACTGGTTCGACTTTCCCATTGAGCCTTCCTATACGGGGTCGGTGGTGGCGGCAACGGGCATTGTCGCCCGCAATCCCCGGGAATTACCCGGCGGTATTCAGACACTTTTTTCCGGCGGCAATATGTTTCACGTACACGGAGCCATTTTCGGCAAGGCGCCCGTCAGCAACCGCCTGCAGGATCTTGACCATGAACTCATGAGAATATTCGGCGAGCTGGACGCCCTGAAAATTCAGCATCTTCTCGGACAATCCCGCTTTGCGGGCGGTCTGGCCGGTCTGGTTGAGATTGAGGTGTAGCCATGGAGCTCTGGGTCGGCGCGATCAATCTCGGGTTTTTATACGCCTTCATGGCGATGGGCGTGTTTATCACCTTCCGTATTCACGATTTTCCCGACATTACCGTAGACGGCAGTTTCGTCACCGGCGCTGCCGTGTCGGCAGTGCTGATTGTGGCTGGCGTCAATCCGTGGATTGCTCTTTTGCTTTCCTTTGTCGGAGCTTCCGTCGCGGGTGCGGTCACGGCGATCATCCATACCCGTTTTCAGATTGCCGGACTGCTTGCCGGCATCCTGGTGATGACCGGCCTGTATTCCATCAATCTGCACATCATGGGCCGGTCCAACATTCCCCTGCTCCAGGAGACGGGGCTGATCACTTACATCAAACAAATCAACCCCGGTCTGCCTTATGAAGTATGGATTTTTCTGGTCTTCGGCGCGGTCATGGCCGTTTTCTGGATCGCCGTCTCTCTGTTTTTCAGGACGGACTTCGGCATCTCCATGAGGGCGACCGGCAGCAATCCGGACATGGCGACCGCTTCCGGCATCAACGTCAGCGCGATGAAAATATTCGGTATTGCACTGGCCAATGGTCTGGTCGGCATTTCCGGCAGCCTCGTCGCCCAGTATCAGGGATTTGCCGACATCGGCATGGGCATCGGCTCCATCGTCTTCGGGCTGGCCGCGGTCATCATCGGTGAGACGATCTTTCCGCTGAAGTCCATCTGGGCCAGGACGGCGAGTGTTGTTGTCGGGTCCGTGGTTTTTCGCCTCATGGTGGCGCTGGCCCTTTATGTGGGACTCAATCCGATCGACTTGAAGCTCATCACGGCGGTCTTCGTTTTCCTGATCCTGATCGCGCCGAAAATGCTGCAGCGGTACCACGCCGGAACATGGCGTACAACGGACTGGCTTACCGGAAAGCGGCTGTTTGCGGCCGCGGGGATTCTGATTGCGGCGGTCCTTATGGCGGCGATCGGATACCGGATGTTCCGGTCGGAGGTTTTCACCGGCGAACCACGGTTGCGCATCGGTGTGGCCCAGTTGACCGATCACGGTATCCTGAACATGGCCCGCGACGGTTTTATCCGGGAAATGGAAAAACTCGGTTATGAAAACGGGAAAAACGTCACCTTTTTTCTGGAGAACGCCAACGGTGAAACAGCCACTGTGAACACCATCATGGACAAGTTCATCCAGAACCGGGTAGACGTGGTTGTGCCGATTTCCACCGGCTGTACGCAGGCCGCCATCAGCAAGATAAAAGACAGGCCCGTTATTTTCAACACCATCGTCAACCCTTTCATGATCGGCGCGGGCAAATCCGATTCCGATCACCTGCCCAATGTGACGGGTGTATACGGAGCGATCCCGATGGACCGGTTTGTCGGATTTGTTCGACAAATTCTTCCGGGTGAAATCAAAGTCGGCTGCCTCTGGGATCCGTCTCAGGCGAATTCCCTTTACAGTCTCAACCGTCTGAAAGCGGAAATTGCCCGACACCCGGAAATTACGTTTGTCGGCGCCACGGTTGCGGGCTCTTCGGACGTGCAGCAGGCCGCCCAGGCACTGACCCGGCAGAGCATCGATGCTTTCGTGCTCATCTCGGATCATGTCGTTTACTCCGCGCTGGAATCCGTCATCAAGGCAGCCGACGCGCGCAGGATCCCGGTGATTCTGAGCGATCTGGAACGTTTGCAGGACGGCGCGCTGGCCGCCTGCGGCTTCGATTTTTCCATGATCGGCGCGCATACGGCGCGTCTGGTGCATCGTGTTGTCAGGGGGGAAAGCCCCGCCCGGATTCCTTTTGAGCACTACACGGATCTGATCTACGGCGTCAATCCCGATGTCGCCGAAAAGCTGGGCATTCGGCTGCCTCCGGAACTGCTTGCCCGGGTCACGCTGGTTGCGGGCAGATCAAAAATAAACAAAAGGCCCAGACGCCTGGTGGTCTTCTCCTTTTCCGACAGCTATGCCCAGGAGGCCAGCGTCCGGGGGATTCTGCATGAGTTGAAAACAAGCGGCATCCGTGAGCGCTACAACATGACGGTGGATGTCAAAAACGCTCAGAACGATTATTCCATCGCGCAGGCAATCGTCCAGGATATCGTCCGGCAGAATTACGACTACATCATTACCGTCTCGACGATGTCCCTCCAGGCGACGGCCAACGGCAACAGGAATATTCCCCACATCTTCGGAACGGTTACCGATCCCTACCGGATGGGCGTTGCAAAGACCGCCGCCGAGCATATTCCGAACATCACCGGCGTGGCCACGTTTCAGCCGGTGGAATCCTCATTTCGCGCCATGCGGGCGATGTTTCCGAAGGCCAGACGGATCGGACTGGTCTGGAATCCCGGCGAAGCCAACTCGGAAGCCTGCACGCTCAAGGCGCGCGCCGCCGCGAAAAAGTATGGATTTGACCTGCTGGAAAAAAACGTGACCCGGACGGATGAAGTCAAGGACGCCGCAATGGCGCTGATCCATGACGGCATCGACTTGTTTTTTACGTCCGGCGACAATACGGTGATCCTGGCCGCGGCAACGGTTGCCCAGGTCATGCAGGAACAAAAAATTCCGTATATTACCAATGATCCGACGGATGTGAAGCACGGCGCTTTCTTTTCCATCGGGGCGGACTATTTTCAGGTGGGCGTGGAAACGGTTCGGATGGCGGCCCGGGTATTCGCCGGCAATGATCCCCGAAACATTTCCATCCGGGAATATGTTCCGGAAACCGTCGGTGTTTCACTGGCGCTGGCCCGTCGCTACGGCGTGACCGTGCCGGATGAATACCTGAAAAAAGCCATTGTCGTCAGGAGATAATTCATGATTACCCTCACCGACATCCATAAGACATTCAACGCCGGCACGCAAAATGAAGTGTATGCCCTTCGGGGGATCGATCTGACCATCCGCGAGGGCGAATTCATCACCATCATCGGGACCAACGGGTCGGGAAAATCCACGCTGCTGAATCTTCTTGCGGGCGCCTTTGCGCCGGATCGGGGGAGCGTCTTTATCCGGGGAAGGGATGTCACGAGGCAGAAAGCCCATCATCGCGCGAGGACGATTGCGCGGGTTTTTCAGAATCCTTTTATGGGAACCGCCCCGGACATGACCATTGCGGAAAATCTTCTGGTTGCCTCGCTGCGCGGTCTTACGCGTCACCTGCGCAGGGGGCTTTCCGCCAGGCGTCTGTCCCTGTTTCAAAAGCAGGTGGCCGGACTGGAAATGCAGCTGGAAGACCGGCTGGACAATATCATCGGGTCGCTTTCCGGCGGACAGCGTCAGGCCGTGAGCCTCCTGATGGCCGTTATCCGCCGGCCCGACGTGCTGCTGCTTGACGAGCATACCGCCGCCCTGGATCCAAAATCGGCGGCCAAAATCCTTGCCTTGACCAGGGGGTTTGTGGAAAAGGAAAACCTGACAACCTTCATGGTGACCCACAGCATGCAGCAGGCCCTGGATCTGGGACACCGGACGCTGATGATGCACCGGGGCCGGATCATCGACGACATTTCCGAAAGGGAAAAAGCACGGCTTACCGTGGACGACCTGCTGGACAAATTTGCCCGTCTGGCCAGGGCGGAAAAGCTCAACGACGAAATGATTGCCCAGCTGAAAAGGGAATACCTGTGATTCCCGAATGCTTCCGATAAACATATTGACACTACCCCTCATTGTGATATACGGGCCTTCACCCCTGAGCCAAAAGTTGCGATTCAGTTCAATAAAGTTCTGAAAAAACGGGCTTTATTCAAGCGGGGGAATATTACCTGCTTCAGGGGATTTTATTAAATACAGAGAGAACCATTATGACAACACCCATCCAACAAAAAATCAGAGACAAGAAACGGACGGCCGAACAGATTGCCGATATGGTGCAGTCTGGCGATTGGATCAATCACGGGACCGTCGGCGGTGATTCCACCGTTTGCACCGAGGCCGTCGCTAAAAGACTGGGGCCGGGCCCAGGACAGCTCAGAGACATAGAATTCTGGCTGGCCGGGAACATGTATCCGCATCCGGAATTGCAGCAGATCGATCCGCTTCAGCAGTATCATTGCATCCATGATCATTTCTTTTTCCCCTGGAACCGCCAGGCCAGGGATAATCATGATGTCACCAGCTGGACCCCCTGGGGCTGGGCGGGCGGCGTATGGGCGCATCACTACCGTTTTGCGCACGGCGAACGGTCCAAACGCGGCATGGACTGGTGGTTCAATGCGGCCACGGCTCCCGACAATCACGGCTATTTCAACATGTCTTACGGGACCAACAGCGCCAACATTTATCGGCAGACCGCGAAAAAAATCGTTTTTGAAGTGCGTTCCGATTATCCCTGGGCGGAAGGCGGGAGGTTTAACACCGTTCATATCGATGAAATCGATTACTGGGTGGAAGTGGACTGTGAAAAATACGGCTGGCCGCAAATCAACGAAAAAGCCATGACCCCACGGCCGGTGGAACAGGCAATCGCGGGACACATCATGACCATCATGCGCGATCGGGATATCGTACAGCTCGGCGTGGGAGCATTGCCTTCCGCCTGCGTGGCGGCTATGACCGACGCCGGGTTCAAGGACCTGGGGATTCACACCGAGATGCTCAATTACGGACTCATCAAAATGATCGAGTCTGGACAGGTGACCAATGCCTATAAAAATCTGGATCGCGGGAGAAGTGTCTGGACATTTGCTTTCCCCGCCGATGTCAGGTGGTATTATGAGACCGTGCACCACAATCAGGCGCTGGCGGTTTGCGATATCGACTACACCAACAATCTGGATATCCTGCGCCGGATCGACAATATCATCGCGATCAACAACACCGTCTCCGTCGATTTGCTGGGGCAGATGTCCTGCGGCTTTTACGACAAGCGTCCGATTTCCGGTACGGGCGGATTTTTCCAGTTCATTGTTTTTGGCGCGCAGTCCCGGGGCGGGCGCGCGGTGGCTGCAATGACGTCGCGCAGCAAACACGGCACGCCGCGCATTGTTCCGTTCCTGCCCACCGGAACCTCGGTGGATGTGCCCGCGCAGTTTGCTCAGTATGTCTGCACGGAATATGGTATCGTGAATCTGAGAGGACTCAACGGTTACGAAAGGGCCGCCGCCCTGATTTCGATTGCCCACCCGGACGACCGCGAATGGCTGGCAAAGGAAGCGCGGGAAAACGGGCTGATTCCGCCCAAGTTTCCGGCGGATTTCCTGCCCGCCGAAGGCGGCAACCGGCGTTATCCGTCCTATGAAGAACGGCGTCATTATAAAATGCCCATGGGCAGTGCCATCTGGGGGTATGACTGGGACCCCATCCAGTCCGGCAAGTAACGATACCTTTCCGGTTCAATCATCGCCACCCTGACATGCCACCGTTTTTTGCGGAGCATTCAGGGTGGTTTTTTTGTTGTTCCCGCCGTTGTTTCCTCACTTGCAAACCCCGGGTGAAAAGCTTATAAAAGAGCATAATTTTTTGCATCACAGGGCTGTCGTGAAGGATCAGTTTGTATCTAATAATAATGAGGAGGGTGTGATCATGGGAAATGGTTTTAATTTATCCGGGAAAACTGCAATCATCACCGGTGCGGGGCGTGGAATCGGACGGGTGATTGCTCTGGGGTTGGCTGAAACCGGCGCCAATGTCGTGCTGAGCAGCAGAACAAAAGCCGAAATTGACGCCGTTGCCGAAGAAATCCGTGCAAAAGGCGGCAAGGCGCTGGCGGTAGCAACGGATCTGACGGTTCACGAACAACTGGAAAATCTGACGAATGCCGCGATTCAGGAATTCGGCCGGATCGATATTCTGGTCAACAACGCCGCCCGCAGTTTCCTGCGCGGTCTTCTGGATCTGCGGGAGGACGGCTGGGATAAGTGCTTCAACACCAACGTCAAGGCCGTCTGGCTCTTGAGCCGGCTCGTCGCCCGAAAAATGATCGAGCAAAAAAGCGGCCGGATCATCAATATCACTACGGTCGGCGCGGACAAGGCCGAAGCCGGTATGGCCGCATACGGCTGCAGCAAGGCCGCGCTCAAGCATCTGACCCGCTGCATGGCGAAAGAGTGGGCGCAACTGGGGATTAATGTCAACGCCGTCGCTCCCGGATTTACCCGCACGGATTTCAGCAAACCCATCTGGTCCAATCCGGATGTCGAAAAGCTGATTGCCACCGCCATTCCCAAGGGGAAAATCGCCGAGCCTGAAGATGTGGTCGGCGCGGTGCTTTTCCTGGCATCGGATGCCGCGAGCTATATAACCGGAAACACGATTTATGTGGACGGCGGAACCATGACGAGCTGACAACAGGCCGCATGTTTCGGCTAACTTTGCTGGCGGAGCCCGACCCGGCGGAAGCCGGGAACGCCGGCATCCGCGATGTATGCGCAGCGCATGGTTTGAAACCGTTTCCTGCCGCCTCGTTATCCATTGAATGCAACTTGTTGTATTTTGTTTCAGGAGAGAACGCATGAACAGTAAAACAATTGTCAGTCCGGTTATCGCGGACATCCGTTCGAGAATGAAGCGCGGGAAGGTCGTATCCGTCGAAGATGCCGTGCGCGTCATCCGGGACGGCGATACGGTGGCCGTGGACGGCTTCGTCGGTTATTCGCCGGAAGAGCTGTTCGGCGGACTCTCCGACCGTTTTCTGCAGACCGGCGAACCTAAAAATCTGACGCTGATCTTCGCGGCCGGAATCGGCGACAGCAAGGAAAAAGGTATCAACCGCCTGGCGCATGAGGGGTTGATCAAGCGCGTCATTGCCGGTCACTGGGGATTGATCCCCAAAATGCAGAAACTGGCTCTGGCGGATAAGATTGAAGCCTATAATTTCCCGCAGGGGGTGATCACGCATTTATTCCGCGATATTGCCGGTCACAATCCGCGCACTATCTCCGCCGTGGGGCTGGGCACCTATGTCGATCCCCGCGACCGGGGAGGGAAAATCAATGCCGTGACCGGAGAGGATCTCGTTGAAGTGGTCCAGTTCGACGGCAAGGATTACCTGGCGTATAAAACCATGCCCGTTCATGTCGCGCTTCTGCGCGGAACCACCGCGGATATGGACGGCAATATTACGATGGAAAAAGAACCGCTGACGCTGGAGATGCTGCCGATTGCCATGGCGGCGAAAAATTCGGGCGGTTTCGTGATCGTGCAGGTGGAAAGGATCGCCGACAGGCATGCGCTCAATCCCCGTCAGGTCAAGATTCCCGGCATCCTGGTGGACTGCGTAGTGGTGGCCAGGCCGGAGAATCACTGGCAGACCTTTGCGACGCAGTATAATCCGGCATTCAGCGGAGAATTCAAAATTCCCACGGCGACGGTGGAGCCTCTCCCGATGGATGAACGCAAAATCATCGCCCGTCGAGCGGCTTTCGAGCTTCGTCCGAACATGGTGGTCAATCTGGGCATCGGGATGCCCGAAGGCGTGGCCAGCGTGGCCAATGAGGAAAGTATTTTTGAATACATCACCCTGACCGCCGAGGCGGGGTCCATCGGAGGCATTCCGTCCGGCGGCATGAATTTCGGCACGGCCACGAACATGGACTGCCTGATCAGCATGCATCAGCAGTTTGATTTTTACGACGGTGGAGGCCTGGACCTGGCCTGCCTGGGGCTGGCGCAGATGGATGCCGAGGGCAATGTCAACGTCAGCAAATTCGGACCCAAGCTGGCCGGCTGTGGCGGTTTTATTGACATTTCGCAAAATGCCAAGAAGATTGTTTTCGCGGGCACGTTTACCGCCGGTGATATTCGGATCCTGGTGGAAGATGGAAAGCTCCGGATTGTTCAGGACGGTGCAGTGAAAAAGCTCGTCCGGAACGTGGAGCAGATAACCTTCAGCGGCAAAACCGCCCGCCGGGGTGAACAGCAGATCTATTACGTCACGGAGCGGTGTGTGTTCCTGCTGACGCCCGAAGGCGTGGAGCTCATTGAAATCGCTCCCGGCGTTGATCTCGATCGCGATGTGCTGGCGCGGATGGACTTCCGGCCGATTGTTAAAAATCTTCGGTTGATGGATGAAAGGATTTTCAAGTTAGCGCTCGTGGGGCTCAAGGATGATCTGTTGAGCATTCCGATCGAGCAGCGCCTGACCTATGATCCGTCCACCAATATTTTCTACGTCAATTTTGAAGGCCTTAACGTCCGGACGAAAAACGATATTGAAGCCATTCGGTCAAAAGTCATGGAAATCTGCGGCCCGCTGGGAAAGCGCGTCAGGACGATTGTGAATTACGACAACTTCTCCATTGCTCCGGAGCTTGAAGACGAGTACATCGGCATGGTCAAGTATGTAGTGTCGGAGTTCTACAGTGATGTCACTCGCTATACGACCAGTGCCTTTTTGCGGATGAAACTAGGCGATGAGCTCAAGAGAAGGCAGATGGCCCCGCATATTTTTCAATCCAGGGAGGAAGCGAGGCAGGCGCTGGAGAAAAAGGAATAAAAGATGCGGGGGAACGGTCGCGACCGTTCCCCCGCTCAATTTGGTGTTGAAAATAATTCCTGAACAGGATAAAAATGACGCGCAGATTCCGGATGACTGCAATCAAACTGTGAAAGCAGTTTACAATAAACGGGAGAAAGAAGAAAAATTATGTCGATCGAAACCAAGCTGGAAGGGCAGATAGCCGTTGTCACGTTGAATGAAGGGGAAAATCGTTTGAATCTGAATTTTCTGGAGAAGTTTATTGACGCGCTGGACCAGGTCGAAAAAAAGACTGAAGCCAATGTGCTGGTCGTACGCGGCGCGCACGACAAAATATTCAGCAATGGCATTGATCTGGAATGGCTGATGCCGATCATGCAGAAGAATGACGTGGCGACCTCCAAAAAGTTCATTGAAAAAATGATGGAGCTTTTCAGGAAAATTGCAGTGTATCCCATGCCCACGATTTGCGCCATTACCGGACATGCCTTTGCCGGCGGCGCAATCATGACCTGTTACTTCGATTTTCGCTTCATGCGGTCGGACCGGGGCTTCATGTGCTTTCCGGAAGTCGACCTGGGCATTCCATTTCTGCCGGGGATGATGGCCGCGATGAAAAAAGCGATCCCGCGGGACAAACTCGACGAAATGGTCATCACCGGAAAACGGGTGGCGGCTCCGGAACTGGAAGCGAGCCGCATCATTACCAAGGCCTGTCACATCGACCAGTTGATGGATGAAGTGATGACCTTTGCCAGATCCCAGAATAAAAGAAGGGCGATCATTTCCGCCATCAAAGAGGAAATGAACAAGGACATCCTTTACGCGATTGATCATGAGGATCCGCCGATTATCGAATCCGGGCGATTTTACGTTTGATTCGGTTTGAGTCAACAGTCAACCGGGATCAGCGAGATTTCCGACAATCGTCGTGCAATGGTTTTCAGGGTAAGCGAAAAAATATTTCATTTCTGAAGGACATTTTCATGAACCGAAATGCTCTCAGCAGGAAGTTTTATCGTTTATGGGTTATCGCGGCCGTCATTCCACTCGCTGTTGTTGTCCTGATGGTCCTGCAAAGCAGCGATCCCCTGACCGCAAGAGGGCTTATGGTGCCGGTGCTGGGGATGGTTTTGTTTTTCTGCATTCTGGTCGCCTCCGCCTACGTCTTTCATCAAAAAAGCGCCGGTCTGGTTCTGCAGATGGAAGGATTCCGGCAGGATTCGCAAAAACGCGGCGAGGAACTCAATGCAATCCGGGAAATCACGGCGCTGATCCAGGACGGCATATCCGTCGATGAACTGCTCTCGGTGCTTCTGGATAAAGCCATGAAGGTGATTGCCGTCCGCAACGGGTCGGTTTTTCGGGTCGATCCCGGAGAACCGGAAGGACTCCGGTTGGTCGCGGCCAGGTCTCCGGCGGATTCGAACGGCAGCGGTGACAGTCAGAGTGTCCGCCGGTATTCGTTTGTAAAGAGCGTGATTGAAAGCGGCCGGACGCTCCGGGTTACGGATATTGAGAAGGATCCCCGAACCATGAAACCCAATGATCTCCGGTACGGATCTCCGTCTTTTATCAGTTTGCCGGTCTATAAAAACAGGCAGGTTGCAGCGGTCATGAATCTGGCCAACAAGGAAAACGGCGGAGTCTTCACGGAAAGCGACGAGCGGGTTTTGACGATTATGCTGGGCGTCATCGGCGTCGGCGTCGAAAATATCGGTCTGCACGACAGAATCGGACACCACCTGGCGGAACTCAAAAAAATGCGGTCCGCTTAGCCGTCCTTCCTGCTTTTTACCTGTGTGCGCACCCGCACGGAATTGGCGTGCGCGTCGAGGCCTTCCATCCGGGCAAAATGCTGCGTCGGCGAAGAGAGTTTTTCGAAGGCCGCCTCAGAGAACGAAAGCACGCTCATGCGTTTGTAAAAGTCGTAAACGCCCAGAGGTGATGAAAACCGCGCCGTGCCTTCCGTGGGCAGGATGTGATTGGCGCCCGCGGTGTAGTCGCCCAGCACCTCGGGCGTATAGGAACCCAGAAAGACGGAGCCCGCGCTGCGCACCTGTTCCAGGACATCCCGGGCGTTTTCCACCATCAGTTCCAGATGCTCGGGAGCGAAAAGGTTGGCCAGTTCCACGGCCTGAGCGATGCCGGAAGTGATAATAATCGCACCATACTTCGCAATGGATTTTTCGATGATGTCTTTCTTGGGCAGGGTCTGCAACTGCTTTTCCACTTCCTCCGCCACGCTTTGCGCCAGATCGGCATCGGGGGTAAAGAGCACGGCCGCCGCCATTTCATCATGTTCGGCCTGCGCCAGCAGATCGGCCGCCGCAAACGCCGGATGGGCCGTCCGGTCGGCAATGACCACGACTTCGCTGGGGCCCGCGATCATATCAATGGCCACCTGCCCGAAAACCAGTTTCTTGGCCGCGGCGACATAGGCGTTGCCGGGCCCCACAATTTTGTCCACGCGCGGAATGGACTCGGTGCCGTAGGCCATGGCGGCCACGGCCTGCGCGCCGCCGATCTTGAAGATGCGGTCGACTCCGGCGATTTCGGCCGCCGCGGCGATCAGCGGATTGAGCCGTCCGTCTTTAACGGGGCTGACCAGGATGATTTCCTGCACGCCGGCGATGCGCGCCGGAATGGCCGCCATAAGCAGGGTGGACGGGTAAAAGGCCTTGCCGCCGGGAGCGTAAATACCCGCCCGGTGAAGCGGCAGCAACCGCTGTCCGATCTGTACCCCGGGTTCTTCGCTGATCGAATAACCGGAAGCCGTCTGATGGCGGTGATATTTCTCAATCCGTCCGGCCGCCAGTTCCATGGCGCTTAGGTCCTCAGGATCCACGCCCGCCGCCGCTTCCTTCCTTTCGGCCGTTGTCGCTTCGACGGTTGTCGCGGTCAGGTTGCAGCCGTCGAACTGTCTGGTATAATGGAACAGGGCTTCATCGCCCCTTCCGGCCACGTCCTGGATGATCCGGGCCACGCCCGCGAGGAGCTCCGGCGTGAACGATCCGCCCCGTCTGCGCAGAGCAATAAAAAAATCCCGAAATTCAGTTGCGTCGGCTCGTATGATTTTCATCTTATTGTCTTACCCTCTGGATGTCCGCTCCCAGCGCGGAAAATTTCTTTTCAATGTTCTCATAACCACGGTCGATGTGGTAAACACGGGATATCTCCGTTGTGCCTTCGGCCACCAGCGCCGCCAGAATCAGGGAAGCGGAAGCCCGCAGATCCGTAGCCATGGTTTGCGCGCCGTACAGCGCGGGTACGCCGCGCACCACGGCGCTTCCACCCTGAATCACGATATCGGCGCCCATCCGCATCAGTTCGCTGACATGCATGAAACGGTTTTCAAAAACGGTTTCCGTGATGACGGAAAGGCCGCTGCCGATGCACATATAAGCCATCATCTGCGCCTGCAGGTCCGTGGGAAACCCCGGATAGGGAAGGGTCTTGACGTCCACGCTTTGAATCTTGCGGCCGGCGGAGACGGTCAGTCCTCCATCGATGGGCGTGATGTTCATTCCGGTATCCCGGAGTTTGTTGATCAGCGCCTCCAGATGCTGGGAATTGCAGCCCATCACATTCACTTCGCCGAGGGTCATGCCCGCCGCGATCATGAAGGTTCCGGCTTCAATGCGGTCGGGGATAATGGATGCGTTTGTTCCGGAGAGCCTGGAGACGCCGGTGATGGTGATCACGTCGGTTCCCGCTCCGCTGATTCTGGCGCCCATGCCTTTGAGCACGTCCGCCAGATTGACGATTTCCGGTTCCCTCGCGGCGTTGTGAAGGACAGTGGTGCCTTCGGCCAGCGTGGCCGCCATCATGATATTTTCCGTTCCCGTGACCGTCGGCAGATCGAAATAGATGTTGGCGCCATGGAGCCGGTCTGCCGTTGCTTCGATGTAGCCGCCGTGCAGTTCAATGGTGGCGCCCATGTCCTGAAGCGCCCTGATGTGCAGATTAACCGGCCGCGCGCCGATGGCGCAGCCGCCGGGAAGGGACACGCGGGCTCGCCCCGCGCGCGCCACCAGCGGGCCCAGGACCAGGATGGATGCCCGCATGGTTTTCACCAGATCATAGGGTGCTTCACTGGATGTGATTTTCCCGGCGCGGATATTCACCGTGGAGTCGCCTTCGATGTCGACTCCCATGTTTCTCAAGAGTTTGTATGTGGTTTTGATGTCGACCAGATCGGGAATATTGGAAAACGTACAGGTATCTTCGGTTAACAGCGCGGAAATCAAAACCGGCAGTGCGGCATTTTTCGCCCCGCTGATCTGAACATTTCCATGCAGCGGCTTGCCGCCGTGAACGACTATTTTATCCACTTGTCTTTCTCCTTCCTTTCAGAACGCGCGGCAGCCCTGCGTAATCGGCGCGGACGTTCAGATGCTCATAAAAACCGGTCTGCGCCATGAGTGCGCTTGCGGTTTCTCCCTGTTTAGCGCCGATTTCGAGCAAAAGCCAGCCTTTTTGAACGAGATAATGGTATGCCTGATATATCAGTTTTTCATAAAATTCCAGACCCGTTTCACCGGCCCGAAGCGCCATCATGGGTTCGTAATCCCTGACACCGGCGGGAAGTGTTTCATACTCTTCGGCCCCGATATAGGGCGGGTTGGAGACGATGATATCAAAGATTCCCCGAACCGGTTCGAATAAATCGCCTGCAAGAAAAGTAATGCGATCGGCGAGCGCGAGCCGGCGCGCGTTTTTTCGGGCGGTATGGAGCGCGGCCTGTGAAAGATCGGTTGCCGTGATCAGCGCGCCGGGAATCTCGGCGGCCAGGGTCAGCGCGATCGCACCGCTGCCTGTGCCGATATCCAGAATCCGCGGCGCGGTCCAGTTTCCGGCACGGCAGACGTCCAGCGCTTCTTCGACGATTACTTCCGTATCGGGCCGGGGAATCAGTACATCCGGATTGACCTCCAGCGTAAACGTCCAGAAGTCTTTGCGGCCGGTCAAATAGGCTACCGGCTCGAAGCGGAGCCTTCTTTCGATCAATTGATGAAAAACGGCAAGCGCTTTGCCCTCCGGGATAAACTGCGGATTTTTCATGAAATCCATCCGGTCGCACTTCAGACAAAACGCAAGCAGCACTTCCGCATCCAGGCGGGCCGATGGGATTCCCGCGGATTCCAGTTTTTGTGTCGTGGCTGCAATGATGTCGTGAACCGTCATGACTGAATTTTCCATCATGGTTTTCGTCCCTGATTTTCATTAAACCAAAATGCCTGGACAATCGGGCGGCATCTTTCAGGATGAATCCCGAAAGCGCACTTCAGGTTTACGCCGAAAGGTAACTATATCCGATTATCTTAAAAATGGCATTGAATATATACAGGCGGTAGCGTATCATAAAATAAAGGAATGAATGATCGATGGATCGCGGGGCAGCCTCGTAAAAAATAATCGGATAATTTATTTAAGCCAAACGCTGAAATAATCGCCATGAAAGACGAAAACAAGACCAGAGAGCAGCTGATTGATGAACTGGAGCAAACACGCCGGGAAGTCCGCGAACTGGAACTTTGGGGGTTGCGGCTCAAGAAGGCGGAAGAAGAATTGAATTTCTCCAGACATCAGTTGCGTTCGCTGATCGACGCCGGACCGGATTTTTTCTTTTTGAAAGACATCGATCTTCGCTACCAGCTCATCAATTCCGCCAATGCCAGGTTCTTCGGGCGAGATGAGGCTTCCATTCTGGGCAGGACGGATCTTGAAATGATGCCTGATCGGGCGGAAGGCGTCGCCTGCCAGGAGAGCGATCTTTTGGCCATTCGCGGGAAAAAAATGGTTGTCACCGTCGAGCAGGTCGGCGATCGGTTCTATGAGACCCATAAATTTCCGGTCATGTCCGGCGGCGAGATTGCCGGGGTGGCCGGCATTGTTCGTGATGTTACCGACCGCAAGCGCGCGGAAGAAGCCCTGCGGAGGAACGAAGAGCTTCAGAACACCATCCTGAGCAATGTCGGCGCGTTTATTTATCTTAAAGATACGAAGTACCGTTATACGTATGTAAACAGCAAAGTATGCCGTCTGTTCGGCTTTCCGGAAAACGAAATTATCGGCAAAGACGATTCCCATTTTTTCTCCACCTCCTCCGTCATGGAAATTCTGAAAAGTGATCGGCGTGTCATTGAACACGGAGAGACGATCACGCGCGAGGAAGCGGACCTTGCTTCACAGGACAAGATTCCCCGCACATACTGGGCTGTTAAAATTCCACTGAAAGACCGATTTGGAAATATTTACGGACTGTGTGGCATTTCCACCGATATTACGGATTTGAAGCGGGCGGAAGAAGAACTGCGCGAAACCCACAGGCGTCTGGACGAGATCATTGAGTATCTGCCGGATGCGACGCTGGTCATTGATGATCAGGGAAAGGTGATCGCCTGGAACAAGGCCATAGAACAGATGACGGGTGTCAGAGCGGAAGATATTCTGGGCAAGGGGGATTACGAGTACGCCCTGCCTTTTTATGGCGAACGGCGGCCTATTCTGATTGATCTTGTTTTGAAGCCCCGGAGAGAATTTGAAGAAAAGTATGTCAGCACGGAAAGAAGAGATATGGTGCTGGAAGGCGAAGCCTACATGCCCGCCCTCCGGGGGGGAGAGGTTTATCTTTCCGGCAAAGCAAGCGCCCTGAAGGACTCCAAGGGAAATATTGTCGGCGCCATCGAGTCCATACGGGACATCACCGACCGCAGGAAGGCCGAAGAAAAATACAGAGGAATTTTTGACAACGCCGTCATGGGCATCTGCCAGATCAGTCCGGACGGCAGGATCCTGAGCGCCAATCCGGCGTTTGCCCGCATCCTTGGCTATACATCGCCCGAAGAGGTGGTGAACACCGTCACGGATGTTGCCAGACAGTTGTTTGTCAATCCTCAACGCTATGAGGATCTCCGTGTTCTTATTGTGCAGGCTTCAACCATCAATTTGCAGGAAATCGAGCTTTTCAGAAAAGACGGCAGCACCATTCTGGTTCACGTGTCCGGACGCGCCGTCCGCAATGGTGTGGGGCAGCCCCTTTATTTCGAAGGGACGATTCAGGACATCACGGAGATCAGCCGTCTGGAGACCAAGCTTCGTCAGGCGCAAAAAATGGAAGCTATCGGAACCCTGGCGGGAGGCATTGCGCATGACTTTAACAATATTCTGGCTTCCATGATGGGTTATACCGAGATGGCTGCAAAGGAAACCCGCGAAAATATTCGGGTCGGTTATTTGAATCAGGTACTGCAGGCCTGTGAACGGGCCAAAAATCTGGTTAACCAGATCCTTTCTTTCAGCCGGATGCGGGAACAGGAACGCAGGCCCCTGGACATCCGGCTGATTTTGAAAGAAGCCCTGAGTCTCCTGCGAGCCAGCCTGCCGACAACGATCGAAATGCATCAGGATATCGCTCCGGAAGAAGCAACCGTTCTGGCGGATCCCACGCAGATTCATCAGATTATCATGAATCTGTGCACCAATGCCGCGCATGCCATGCATGAAAAAGGCGGTTTGCTGGATGTCCGCCTTTCCAGGATGGAGATTGATGCGGCCAAATCCATTTTGCTTCCGGATTTGCGTCCCGGGGATTATATCCGTTTATCGGTCAGGGATACCGGGCACGGCATCGATCCGGCCATCAAAGACAAGATATTTGATCCTTTCTTCACCACCAAGATAGCCAAGGAAGGAACCGGTCTGGGGTTGTCTGTCGTATACGGCATCGTTAAGAGTTACGGCGGGGCAATCGATGTGCAAAGCAGCATGGGGCAGGGCACGATCTTTGTTATTTTTCTGCCCTGCATTTCCGGCGCCTCCGCAAAAGGCATGGATGAGAAAAACACAGAGGTTGAACCAGATCTGCAGGGTCATGAGCGTCTTCTTTTCGTGGACGATGAAGAAATGCTGGTGAAAATGGCCCGGACATATTTTGAGTCCCTGGGATATTCGATCACGGCAACGACCAGCAGCTCCGAAGCGCTTCGACTGTTTCAGGAAAATCCCGGGGGATTTGATCTGGTCATTACCGACGTGACCATGCCGGAACTGACCGGGACGGCGCTCAGCGCGGAGTTTTTGAAAATCCGCCCGAACCTGCCGGTTATTCTATGCACCGGCTACAGCGATTCCGTTAATATGGCGGATGTCCGGAAACAGAATATCCGCGAATTTTGCCTGAAGCCGATTTCCCTGAATGATTTAGGGCGCACGGTGAGACGGGTACTGGAAAATCGGGCGGAGCATCGTTCCTGATCCGGTTGATATATTGAACGGCTATAGCGAGTAAACAATCCCAGGCAAGACCCGATTTTTCAGCTATTATATCTCTCGCTTATTCATATTCTTCTGAATCTTCATTTTCTTCTTTTGGACAGGTTGTACGGAAAAAGCGTACCGGTACGTTTTTATCGCACGAAATCGCCGGACATTTGGGTGGTTTCGTAAATGTAACTGTCCGGAATTACGCCAATATGTGAATGTTGTTTTTTGGCACGCATGTTGAATCTCCAGCGTGCTGAGTGAACAAAATTCAAATGCGGGGTGAAGACCATGACGACTGTGATCTTATATTTGCCGCAAAAAGAAGGATCGGGAGAAGAGTTGCTCTCGGTGATCAGAAAAGCGATTCCTGATTGTGAATTCGAAATCTATTGTTCATTGAGCAGGTTATCGTTGAGATTACATCAACAGGTTGCGGATGTCAGCGTTGTGATTCTTTGTGTTTCAGGCCGCACCGAACTCAACCGGATGATGGGGATGGCGGAAGTCCTGAGCGAACTCAGGATTGTGATGATTCTTCCGAACAGCCGACCGGATATGATCACGAAAGCTTTTGTTTTTCACCCGCAGTTTATCATCGCAGCGGACAATGATCTTCAGCATTTAGACAACGTTCTGGAAAGAATGTCTGATCTGTACAGCAATGCTTATCTGGCACATTGAAAGAAATGAGATTTTATTAAGGAGGAAATATGAAAAAGCGCTCTTTACGGTTTAAGATGATGGTGGGCGGCGCGCTGATTGCCCTGGTGCCGTTACTGGTGGTCGGTAGCTTTGCCATTTTGAAGGCACTGGACTCCCTGGAAGATGTTGCGAAATCGCAATCGGTGGAAGTGGCCAAGGGGTTGGCTCACATGGCTGATCTGGCCGTGCAGGAAGAGATGAAAATCGCTGCTCAGATATCTCAGAACAGCGTGATCATTGCCGCTGCCGGCAATCCCACCGACGAGGCGGCGCTTGCCAAAGCAACGGAGGAAACCAGGGGAATGGTAGAGAAAAGCGGCACGGATTACGAGAATATATTTATCGCCGGAATTGATGGAAAGGTCCTCTGCGGGAACACCGGTGATAAAAATAAGGGTTTGGATCTTTCTGAAAGGGATTACATCAAAGGGGCCATAAGCGGCAAAGTAACTGTCGGTTCCGTTAATAAATCAAAAGCGAGCGGAAACATCGTGATGACTTTCGGCGCCCCGATCCGGTCCTCGTCCGGTCAGGTAATCGGAGTGGTCGGGTTAACTTTGAAGATCAATTTCCTGTCGGATAAAGTATCCGGCACCAAACTGGGGAATACCGGTTATGGTTATGTGATTGACAAGGCCGGTCGGCTGATTGCTCATCCGAAGAAAGATCTGATTCTGGTTACCAATGCGTTACAGGAAGAAGGAATGAAGGGTTTTGCCACCCGCATGGTTGCCGGGGAGACGGGGGTTGATCCTTATGTTTTCAAAGGGGTTAAAAAGATAGCCGGTTTCGCTCCGGTGAAGTCAGCGGAGTGGAGCGTCTGTGTGACGCAGGATTACAGTGAATTCATGGCTCCGGCCTATAGTCTGGCGGCGATTATCGTGGTAATCGGCCTGATATTCCTTGCGGCGGCGGTTGCGGGTGTTTATGTTTTCGCCCGGGGGATTGCGTTGCCGATCGGCCAAGTGGCCAACGACCTGAATGACGGATCGGAGCAGGTGGCGGCGGCGTCATCGCAGGTGGCGTCGGCGAGCCAGAGCCTGGCGGAAGGAGCATCGGAACAGGCATCGGCCCTGGAAGAGACCTCCTCGTCCCTGGAAGAAATGTCTTCGATGACCAAGCAGAATGCGGATAATGCGGCGCAGGCGAAGGCCCTGACCGCACAGGCCAAACAGATCGTGGGGAAAGTGGACGAACAGATGAAACACATGGTGGCGGCGATCCAGAACGTGACCAAGTCCAGCGAAGAAACCGGCAAGATCATCAAAACCATTGATGAAATTGCCTTCCAGACCAACCTGCTGGCCCTGAACGCCGCCGTGGAAGCGGCCCGT
The DNA here is from genome assembly GCA_963682015.1 of Smithellaceae bacterium. Taxonomy (GTDB): domain Bacteria; phylum Desulfobacterota; class Syntrophia; order Syntrophales; family Smithellaceae; genus UBA8904. Next base: position 3,436,099 of record OY820932.1, read on the forward strand.
GCGGGAGAAGCGGGGGCGGGATTCGCGGTAGTGGCGGATGAAGTCCGGAATTTGGCCATGCGGGCGGCGGATGCGGCCAAGAACACCTCCAGTCTGATAGAAAACACCATTGTTACAGTGAAAAACAGCCGCGACCTGACCGAACAGACCCAGAATGCCTTCCGGGAGAATGTGGAGATCTCCGTCAAGATCGGGCAGCTGATCGACGAGATAGCGGCGGCGTCTTCCGAACAGGCCCAGGGAATCGGGCAGATCGGGAAGGCCGTGGCGGAGATGGACAAGGTTGTCCAGCAGACGGCGGCTAATGCCGAAGAATCGGCGAGCGCGGCGGAAGAGATGAACGCCCAGGCCATGCAGATGAAGAAAAACGTGGAACAGCTGGTGGTGACGATTGACGGAGAGAGCCAGACCACGGTGAGCTCCGTATCCCACCGGATTGCCGAGCGGGAAGTCCGGCCGGCGGTAAAGAAAGCCGCCAAACCGGCCAGGAAGTTGCTGGCCGCCGGGACCCCGAAAGGAAAGCCCCGCGCGGAAGAAGTGATACCTTTTGAACAGGACGGATTCAAGGATTTTTAAACAAGATCCGTCATCGGGGGAGGCGGGAATCCCCCCTCCTTTCCGCCTCCTCCCCCATTATCCCTAAACATTGCAGGAGGATGAAGATCATATGCAATCGGTAGAAAATAAAACAGATACGAGTAGTTCCGGCGGGCAGGCGGGCCGGGAAGGGAAATACCTGACCTTTTCTCTGGCCGGGGAGGAATACGGCATCGGGATATTGAAGGTCAAGGAGATTATCGGGTTGATGCCGATCACGCCGGTGCCGAGGACTCCCGACCATATCAAGGGCGTGATCAATTTACGCGGGAAAGTGATTCCGGTGGTGGATTTGCGCCTGAAGTTCGGCATGCCGGCGGCGGAATCGACGGATCGGACCTGCATTATCGTGGTAGAGATCGTTTCGGAAAGCAGCAAGATTGCGATGGGGATCATTGTCGATTCGGTGTCGGAAGTGCTCAACATCCGGGCCGGCGAAATCGAGGATACCCCGAGCTTCGGCTCCAAACTGGATACCGCCTATATCCTGGGAATGGCCAAATCCGGCCAGGGCGTCAAAATCCTCCTCGATATCGACAGGGTGATGTCGGAGCGGGACATGCAGCTTCTGGAAGTGGCCTGATTCCGGGTGCGGAATATTTCATCGGATGAACCATCAGAAGTCCGGAAGAAAAGGACCGGACTTCTGATTCAACTTACTCTTTGATGAAATTCTTCCTCTGGACAAAAACTTCCACCTGCGTTGCTCCACCCCGGTAAGTATATTTGATATCATGCCCCAGATTTCTGAGCATCTGCTTCATGATGTGGTTGCTCGAATCAATCACGGATACAAAGCGGGATATACCATGTTCCCGGCCGATCATAAAAAGGCTGGAAAGCAGGGTTTGCCCCAGGCCACAATGCTGCCAGTCGTCGCGGACCACGATGGCAAAGTCCGTAACTTTTTCTTCGGGATCATAGCCGTAGCGGGCTGAGGCGATAATGGCTTCCTTTCCCTCCTCCTGAACAACGGCCACCAGGGCGAAGTTGCTGGTATAATTGATGTGCGTCAGTTGAAAAAGAAATTCTTCGGGCAGGGAGTTGACGGGCCTCAGAAAACGGAGATAGATGGAATCGGTGGAAAGCTTATTCAGTAAATCGACCAGCAGCGTTTCGTCTGACTGCAAAATCGGCCGCACAAACACCTTTTTGCCATTCTTCAGTTTAAGACGGTTTTCATGTCGGGCGGGATACCCTTTATCCACAGGAGACGACATTTGGTTTTCTCCAATCTCAGCAAGGTAATCAATTCATACGTCTCGTGACGTACCCGTAAAATATACTTTGTGTGCTTTTTTGGGTCAATAGATCATCTTGTATTCTTGATGTTGATGTTTTTGCCGAAATGTGTAACCTTTTAATTGGAATCGGCCGGAGCCGATGAATGAGGAGTGATAATTTGATAACGGTGTTTGGTTCCCTGTGGTTTTAAAATCACAGAGGAAAAGTTGGTAAACCTATCGAAACTTTGATGTCTTCAAGGTTTGCCGGGTGGATCCCCTGGTCCAACCGGCACTATTCAGGCATACCCATAGCAACATCCGCTGTTTCAGTTGTACCCCCCTGTGGCATTGTTCGTTCATCAACAGATCCGGCTTAAGCAAGGAAGGAGCTGTCATGACATCCCGATCATTTTTTACGTCTTTATTCGAACCGCGGGCGATTGCGTTTATCGGCGCGTCCAATAATCCCGCCAAATGGGGATTTAACATTCTCCATCATCTTATCCGGGGAGAATATGCAGGCAATATCTATCCCGTCAACGCCCAGGGCGGCACATGGTTTGGAAGGCAAATGTTCAAAAGCCTGGCCGATATCTCCGAACCTCTCGACCTGGCCGTTATTGTGGTTCCCAAGGAAAAAGTGCCGGATACGATCCGTGAATGCGGCCACAAAGGCATTACCGCGGCGATCGTGATCACGGCCGGATTTGGCGAGACGGGACCGGAAGGCAAAGAGCTGGAACAGGAAGTGCTCCGGGTCGCGCGCGAAAGCGGTGTCCGCATCGTGGGGCCCAACACCATGGGGGTTTTCAGCGCGTATCCTTCGCGCATGCAGGCGGTGATGACCGCCACGCAGTTCAGGCAGGGCGCCGTCGCCGTGGTTTCTCAGAGCGGCAATCTGGGCACCAGCATTACCGACCGGCTGGTCCGGCGTAACATCGGTTTGAGCCGCCTGGTGAGTTCCGGCAACGAAGCGGACCTGACGGTGGAGGATTACCTGGACTATCTGGAGAATGACGACAAAACAAAAGTCGTCTGCCTATACGTGGAAGGTGTGCGCCAGGGCGCAAGATTTATTGAATCGGTCCGGCGGATTTCCGCCGTGAAGCCCGTGATCCTGCTCAAAGGAGGTATCGGTACTGTCGGCGCCGGCGCGGCCATGTCGCATACCGGCGCGCTGGCCGGCAGCTTCGCAGTGTTTCGCGCAATCTGCAATCAGGCGAATATCATCGTGGCGGATACCATCGATGAAATGATCGATATAGCGGGTCTCTTGATTTCCCAGCCGGAAATCAAAGGGAAGCGCATCGGCATTGTTACCCAGGGCGGAGGGTTGGGAGTCATTTCCGCCGATCTTTGCGAGGCGGCCGGCCTGGAAATTCCGCCGCTGGCTGATCACGTCGTTTCCATGCTTGACGCGTTTCTTCCTCCCTTCTGGAGCCGCCGCAATCCGGTGGATCTGGTCGCGCCGGGCAGAGTATCCATGATTACTGATTCCACCGCCGCGCTTCTGGCACATTCCGATATGGATGCCATTCTTCTGCTGGGGATGGGCTACATGACCAGCCGCGCCACACGCTGGCTTGAGTCTCCTGTGTTACCGTGCGATGTCATGCAGGGGCCGGCGCAAAAGATGATCGACGGGGAAATGGAACTTGTGGATCTGGTCGTGCGACAGATCAGGGAGTTTAACAAGCCAATCATTCCCGTGATCGACATTGTCGGCTTTGACGAACCGGGCGACCGCAACCTCGTCCGGCACCTAGATGCTCAGGGGATCATGGCCTATTCCTCTCCGGAACAGGCCATCCGCGCGCTGGCCAAAGTCCGTAAATATTACAGCCGGCGGCAAGCCATAAGCCATTCGACGGTATCAGAAAAAATTGCAGTGCACGGATAAGCTCAAACAGATCGGAGATCCGTTCTTAGTCACTCACGAATTCTTTTCTACATCCATATGGCCGGGACAAAAAATGGCGGCAACAGTTTGACCTGTCGCCGCCATTTGCGGAAGTGTCTGTGTATTCGTTGTTTCAGTCCGGGACATGACCGAATCCCAGCAGCCTGTCGATGCGGTCGAGAACGTAGGAGAACCCCTGCACCTGTGGACTGCGGTTGCCTTCAATGGTGTACAGCATGCCGTCTTTGATCGAATGGACCAGACCGATATGGCCCTGCCAGCCTTGAAAGCTCACGCGCCACCAGACGACAAGATCGCCGGGTTTCGGTTCATAGCCGCTTTGCGGTTCATGCGCCCAGCCTTTTTCTTTGAACTGCCGCAGGAGCGCCCGTGCGCCGGGGCAATAGACAAAAGGCATTTTGTCTTTTTTCCCGCCGGCTGCTTCGCGGTAGCACCAGCTTACAAACGACGCGCACCAGGAATTGCCTTCGTCAAGCCCCGCGCCTTCGAGATATTTTTTAACCCAGGGACCGCGGTTGTTTCCGCCGATCTCTCCCGCGCCGGCTTTCAATTCGGCAATGGCCGCCTTAAGCGCCGCCCGGCCCGGTTTGCTGCCGCCCATGGAGGCGGCGGGCAGTCTGGCATAGTTTACCGCCGACGGTGCGACGGTTAAGGGTTTGGGATGGGTAAGGCTCCACCAGGTGAGCGGTCCGACTTTGCCGTCCACCGTAAGCGGCTGGCCGTGCTGGTCGAGGTTCTGAGACTGGAAGGCCCTTACCGCGCGCAGTGTCCGCGGTCCGAAATCGCCGTCCGTGTCCACGGGAAAGCCGTGTTTGCTCAACAGTTCCTGAAGCGTCCGAACATCGTTTCCCCGATCGCCTTTTTTTAATGATGCGGGCATATGGAAATCTCCTGAATGAAAGTGTGTATCTATCTTTGTCTTGATGCCGTCAGAAATTGATTGAGAAATGCCCCCCAGCCGGTCTGTCTGTCAAAGTCGAGTTTGGCGTACAGAGGGGAAAGGCTCTCCAGCGGAAAATAAATGGCTGCGCCGTAAGAATTTTTCACGGATTCGCCCTTGTTTCCGGCCTGAACGATGATGCCGTCGGGACCGCCAGCCGCGTCAACGACCTTCTGGCAGGCGGTTTTGGCGGCGACGCCGACCTCGTCTCTCACCATGAGCAGTTTGCAGAAATCGACCAGGTCAATATTGTCCGGCACTTCATAGGACTGGACTTTCCGTCGTATCTGCAGAATGGCCAGTCCTATGGTTTCTTTCGTACGGAGACCCTCGCCAAGCGCTGTCGCCAGTTCTTTGACGGCATTCATCATGGCCGTCGATTTGGAGAGGTCAAAAGCCGACTGTGTGACCGGTTCGGACACCGGATAAAACGCAAGGTATTTATTGACGATGAGAGAAGCAAAACTTCCGGGGTCCATGTCCGGAGTTCCGGCCAGCCCGGCAAGGATGGTGTGGTATGGCCATCCATCCACCGGTTCCGTCTGCTCGGAGCCGACGGCGTATCGGACGCTTGCGCGCACCTGATAAACCACCTCGATCATACTCATCAGACAGGCGTCCATGCCGAGAACATCAATCTTGTGCCCTGCGGCTTTCCGCGCACCGGCCAGCACGTTTTTCATTTCGATATTGTCCAGGAAATCTTTGGCATCGTCGTCATAGAGAATGGCTCTGCGTCTGGCGCCGCCGCTAGCTGCCCCAACCGCCTTGCGGTAACTGGTTTCAAAAAATGTATGGCGAATCGGGCCTCGAGCCGGCCGGTGAACCGAGCGCAGGCGTTGGTCAGCGTAAACGTCCGTGTCGTCCCAGCCTCCGCCATGATTCCAGAGCACCAGCGCATAGCGCGTGGCGGGGTAATTTTTAACGCTCCACCTGATGAAATCGGTGAGCGCATCGGGGCTTCCGGAATTGGTTTCGCCCAGTTTCAAGACCGCGTCGTCGGCAAGCTTTGTTCCCTTGCGCAGATAAAATCGCTTTGTTTCTCCTTTCTTTCCTGCACGGTCAAATTGGGCAATCAGGTTAAGGTTGTCGTTGGAACCGACTTTTTTCATTTCTCCGAGATCGGCGACACCATTACCGTCAAGGTTGTTGTCACCTGCCAGATACACCATAAAGGTCCACTTTTTCTTTGACGTTGATTTGTTAACCATGATTTTATCCTCCCTGATATTCATAATGTAATTTAGCCAGGGCGGCCGTTTCCGCCCGATCATCGTGAGGTATTATCTTTTCATCGCCTGTCATCCGCCTGCATTCGTTGCAGGTGGTGTGGACAGCCGCTCTTAAACCTGCATGGCGACAAGATGGCCGCCTCGAATAGAAATCGCTTTTTCCAAACGGCCATCCTTGAATCGAATAAGCCCTCGTCATATTGCATCACCGTTTGTCGAAGGATTGCACGGAATGAATGCAGTCCCGGTTCTCCATGATGATTTACGCGCCACCGCTGTAAGCTGTCATCCGGGCAGCTTTGGTTGCATCCGGTTTTTGGACCACGGAATACGCATTCGTACGTAAACTACTTTGCAGTCTATGGAGCTTGGAATGTGTGGATAAGTTTAGCTGGTGCAGTCGCGACCTGGCGCGTAACATAGCGCTTCTGAATACTCATTGCAATACTTTTCCTGTCATCGCATTCCGACTGTGTTCCCGCGACCGTGCCACTGGTACGGTTACCGGGTGCATTCAGGTAGAATAATAATATCAATTACATGCAAAAGAAGACCAGGAAAAGCTTGACAAAAAGATAAAAATGAGTGATTACTCACTCCGTAAAGAAGTGGTTGGGTTATATTTTGTAAAATGTTGATAATATTAGTTTTGAGTAAGATGCGGGTATTATGAAACGATCTCCTGTTTTAAAAATGGCCGAAAAGGAAAAAAAGATCATCGACGCGGCAATCACCATCATTTCCGAGAAGGGATTCAGCGCCTCGACCACGAGCGAAATCGCACAAATGGCCGGTGTCGCCGAAGGAACCATTTTTCGATATTTCAAAACGAAGAAAGACATTTTAAGAGGTATTGTCATTCATCTGGTCAAAATCATGGGTGAGCCTCTCATTCTGGACAGTTTCAAGAAAATGCTTTTTACGCAGAACCAGCAGGATTTGCGTTCCATCATCAAGGCGCTGCTCAAAGAGCGCCTTGCGCTGATGGAGGTAATCTATCCGATGCTGCGTATTGTCGTGACCGAGGCGATGTATCATGAGGATATCCGGAAAATTCTGTATGAGGAAATTGTTTCGAAAGCGCTGAACATTTTTAAACTGTTCCGCGAGGAAATGGTTGCCAAGGGGCTGATGGCCGGAGATATCGATCCGCTGGCTGCCTCCCGCAGTATTTACGGCAATCTGGTGGCGCTGTTCGTGTACCGGAAATTTTTTGGCTCCATGACCAGACTGGAAAATCTGGATCAGGATCTGGATCATGTTGTTGATATTATCATGCACGGGCTTGCCGCCGGGCGTAAATAAAATGCACAGCAGTTGAAGCTTTTCAGATGTGAGGTCTTGGTATGACAAATAATAGATCAGTGGCCGGTTTTTTTCTTCTGGTTTTTCTTTTTATCACTCTCAGCTGCAACGGCAACGGGCCGTCGGGCGGACAGGTTGCAGCCCCGATTCCCGTGGTGACGAAACAGATCGGGAAAATCAGCGCCGATCAGGAAATTTCCGCCAGCGGCAATATCGAAGGCCGTAAAACCGTAAAACTGGGTTTTCTGGTGGCCGGCAAAATAAACTACATCGCGGTCGGGGAAGGCGGAATGCTTGAGGCCGGACAGCTTCTTGCGAGCCTCGATCCCGAAAGCTACCGGATTGCCAAAGAAATGGCCGACGCCAATCTGGATCAACTGCAGGATGAATACAACCGGCTCAACATGATGCATGACCGGAAAAGCATTTCGGACAGCGATTTTTCCAAAGTCACCAACGGGTTAAAAGTCGCGCGGGCGCAGCAAAAGCTGCAAAATAAAAACCTGTCGGATACAAGGTTGTATTCACCGATTAAAGGAGTCCTGCTGAAAAAAGGCGTTGAAGTCGGGGAAATTATCGGCTCCGGTCTGCAAATATTTGCCGTGTCGGATATCAGCATCATCCATGTCAGCGCCTCCATCCCCGAAAGTGATTTGCAGAAGATCAAGATCGGTTCCGAAGCCTCCGTTTATATTGCGTCCATCGATTCGGCATTCACCGGACGGGTTGTGGAAATCGGTTCTCTTGCCGAACCAACCACGAGGTCGTTTACCGCAAAGATCGAGCTCAAAAATCCGAAGTTCATCATCCGTCCCGGGATGACGGCGGAAATCAAGATCAGGACGGGACGGAAAGCGGATATTATGGCTGTTCCGGGAGAAGCGGTTTTGCGCGACCTGGATAATACCTCTTATGTCTTTATTGCCGATCAGGTCCGGAAACAGGCCTTTAAACGTAAAATATCTCTGGGAAGGATAACGGGAAGCGGTGTCGAGGTGACGTCGGGCATTATGCCGGACGAATGGGTCATTGTCGGCGGCCAGCATAAATTAAACGACGGTTCTGCCATTGCGGTGAAATAACAATCATGAATTTTGTAAAAAAGTCTCTCAAATATCCGCAGGTGACCGTTTCTATCCTGCTTTTGTGCTTTCTGGCCGGCGTGTATTCCCTGATGTATATGCCGCGGCGCGAAGACGCCAAGTTTCAGGTGCGGATCGCGCAGGTCGTTGCTTATTATCCCGGAGCCAGTTCGCTGCAGGTGGAAGAGCAGGTTACCCGAAAGCTGGAACAGTACCTGTTTCAGCATGCCGAAGTCCGAAAGGAAAAAACCGTCTCCACCACACGCGACGGTGTTGCCATCATCACCGTGTGGGTGCGTGATGATATTGAAAACGTCGATGTCTTCTGGAGCAAGCTGAATCATGAAATGCTGGTTCTGAAGGCGGTCGGTTTGCCGCCGGGCGTCCAGGGTCCCATTGTCAATTACGATTTCGGCGATACGGAAGCGCTGCTCATCGGCATTGAAATGGATCATCCCGATTACGCTCAGATGCGCGAATACGCCACCCGGCTGGAAGATAATCTCAAAACGATCATGGAAGTCTCGAAAATCAAGCGTGTCGGCGAGCAGAAGGAAACGATTGTCATCGAATCCGACAGCGCCCGGCTGGAGCAGTTCGGCATTTCATTCGCAAGAGTCATGCAGGTGCTGCAGTCGCAAAATGCCATCGGCGCCACCGGCGATGTCAAGACGGCCGACGCTAAAATCAGCCTTTACGGCCAGGGGTATTACAAAACGGAGACGGAGATTGCCGACCAGATTATCGGGACGGCCAAAACAGGCCAGGTAGTGCGTATCAAGGATGTGGCCCGCATCGTGCGGCAGTATCAGGAGCAGACATCCAAAGCGAGGATCAACGGCAAGGACACCGTCCTGCTGGCCGTTCAAATGCACGAAGGATATAATATCGTCGAGTTCGGCGAGACGGTGGACCGGAAAATCGCCGAAACGCAGAAAAGGCTTCCTTCCGGCGTGAAGCTGACGACCATTGTCGATCAGTCCAAAATCGTCGGTAAAAATGTCGGCCAGTTTTTGAAAGAGTTTGCCATGGCGATTGTCGCCGTGATCGTGGTGATCGTGCTTCTGTTGCCCTTTCGGGTGGCCACGGTGGCCGCGATGGCCATTCCAATGACCATCGCCATCACATTCGCCGTGATGCACGCCATCGGCATGGAACTGCATCAGGTTTCTCTGGCGTCCCTGATTCTGGTTCTGGGCATGGTGGTGGACGACGCCGTTGTGGTTGCCGATAATTACGTGACGCTGCTGGACAATGGCGCGGATCGCAAGACGGCCGCCTGGAAAAGCGCCACGGAGCTTGTCGTTCCCATCCTGACGGCGACTCTGACCATCATTGCGGCGTTTCTGCCGCTGGTGATTTTGACCGGCATGGTGAAGGAATTCATCAGCGCCCTGCCGTTTACGGTGACCATTGCTCTTTCGTCGTCATTTATCGTGGCCATGCTCTTAACGCCGATTTTGTGCTTTACCTTTATCCGAAAGGGACTGCACCAGGATTCTTCAGACGGTTCAGCCCGGCCGAGACAGAAAATGTCGGTGCTTGCCCTCATGCAGGAAGGATACAATAAGGCGATCACCTGGTGCATGGCTCATTCCAGACTGACCATCGCACTTTGTCTCTCCACCCTTGTTTTTGCGGTTCTTTTATATCAGATTGTTCCGCAGAAATTTTTTCCGGTGGCCGAACGAAATCAGTTTGTGATCGATCTCTGGATGCCGACGGGTACAAAACTGGAAAAAACCGAAGAGACCGTCTTGAAAATTCAAGGCCTGATCAAAGACGACCGGCGGGTTTTATCCTATGCGACGTTTATCGGCGCCAGTTCGCCCCGTTTTTATTATAACTACACGCCCGAGCCGCCGGTCGAGAATTTCGCGCAGGTTCTCGTCAACACCCGTACCGACAGGGAAGCCGTGCAGATGCACAGGGAAATAAACGTGGCTGCCGCGAAAGAAATCCCGGAAGGAAACGTTCAGGCCCGGCTCATGCAGCAGGGGAAACCTTCAACGACATCCGTTGAAATCAGAATTTCCGGTGACGATCTGACAACCCTCAAAAGCATTGGCCTTGATGTGAAGAGTATTCTTCAAAAGACGCATCAGATATCCTTTGTCCGGGATGACTTCAAGGAAGATTATTACGGTGTGGCCATCCGGCCCGCGGACAGTGCCGAACGGCTGGGGTTTACCACGACTAGCATTGCCAGAACCGTCTACGGAGGATTCACCGGCGCCCCCGTTTCCACCCTTTATGAAGGCAATAAACCGGTGGATATCATCCTGCGCCTGGATGAACGGAACCGGCGCAATTTTGACGATCTGCAAAATATGTATCTGACTTCTCCGGTAACCGGCTCCGCCGTCCCGTTGCGTCAGATTGCGACGCTGGAGCCCGAATGGCACACCGGCCGGATCATTCACCGCAACGGCTTGAGAACGCTGACCGTTCAATGCGAACCGCGGGAAGGCATTCTGGCTTCGCAAATCGTCAAAGAAACAAAGCAGGACATTTTCCGCCTGGCGCTGCCGCCGGGCTACAAAATTGAACTGGGCGGCGAACACGAAAATAAGATCGAGACCTTTACGGAGATGAGCATGGCCTTCGGTGTCAGTGTTTTGTTGATCTTTCTTGTCCTTTTGTTTCAGTTTCGCAATATGAAGGAAACGATGCTGGTCATGCTGACGATTCCCCTGAGCATGTTCGGCGGACTGCTGGGATTGTTGATAACCCGCAACTCATTCGGGTTTACGGCTTTTGTCGGGCTGATCAGTTTGTCCGGGCTGGTGGTCAGAAACGCCATCATCCTGATCGATTACGCCAACGAGCTGGTCCGGAAAGGCGTTCCCATACCGGATGCGGCGCTGGAAGCCGGGAAAAGAAGGATGCGTCCCGTTTTTCTGACGGCCAGCGCGGCGGCCATCGGTGTCATTCCCATGATCCTTTCCGGATCGCCGATGTGGAGCCCCCTGGCCAGCGTGATTGCGGTGGGCATCATGGTAGCCATGGTGATCTCGCTGCTCCTGATACCGGTTCTGTATGCCCGGGTGATCAAACCGTCCGACAAGAAAAGAACCGTTGACGACGAAGCCGATAAGGCAACGGCCGCCCCCGCAACGGGCCTGCTGGCCGTCTTCGCGATTCTTGTCCTGTTTTCCTTTTCATCAAGTGTCTTCGCCGCGGATCAAACTGAAAAGTTGAATTTGCAGCAAGCGACGGATCAGGCCCTGCAAAACAACCGGCTGCTTCACATCAGGCAATTGCAGGTGGAAGAGAAACAGCAGAAGGTTTATGAAGACCGGATAAAATATTTCCCGTATGTCATGGTCGGCGGCGGCTACCGGTACAGCAGCAGTCTGAGCGGCAATCTGAATATCGATAAGGGAGCCCTGGGCGAATTTCCCATCGGTCCGATCATCGTTCCCCTGCCGCTGGGAGATGTTCATTTCGAATTCGGCAGGCATGATACGTATGGCGCCGGCGCCCTGCTGTACCAGCCGGTTTCACAACTTCCCAAAATCGCCATCGGGGTCAGCGTGTCCAAAACGGATTTGCAGATTGCCCGTATGGAACAAATGAAAGCGGCCGCGCAGGTCAAACAAAACACCGAAAAACTCTATTTCGGCCTGCTGATTCTCCAGAAGCAGCAGGAGGAGGCGCAAATCAAATTGATGCTCGCGCAAAAAAAACTCTATGACGTGGAGAGCGCAGTCCTTGCCGGAAAAACCACACGCTCAAGCGCAGTGGGGCTGCACGCCACTGTGGCCGATGAAGAGCAGAATCTGCTCAAAATAAAGATCCAGATGGACGATTACAGCGCGGACCTGCGGCGCCTGACCGGTTTGCCCGCCGGCAGGGTTTTTGTGCTCGAGCCGGTGTCGGCCGACGATCCGCCGGTCAATATTCCGGCCGCGGAAGCCCTGCTTCTGGAGGCGCAAAAAAATAACCGGGACCTGAAAATAGCCACTCTGCACAAGGAAAAAGCGGATTACGGCGTTACCGCAAGCCGGTTGAGCTATCTGCCCGACCTGGGCCTGGTGGGCGGTTATACCTACCTGATCGGCAGTCCGTTTCTGCCTCAACACGACGCCTTTATCGGCGTATCCCTGAAGTGGAATATCCAGGATTTTTTTTCCAATACGTTTGTGATGAATCAGCGCATCGCTTTACGGAAGCAGGCCGAAGAAAACATGGCCAATGCCCGGGAGCAGATCAGCGCGGATGCTGAAAAGACCAGCCGGAAAATCAACCAGTCGGCCGAGCTGATCGCGGTGGCGAACAAAGTGCTGGCCTTTCGCGAGGAGGATTTCCGGATTCAAACCGACCGGCATCAGGCCGGTCTGAATCTGGAAGCGGATGTGCTGGCCGCGAAAGGCGCACTGGCGAAGGCTCAGTCGGATGTGCTGGCCGCGCGTCTGCAATACCGGATGGCCGTGACGGATCTGCAAATCCTGACGGGAAATTTCTGATTCCGTGTCATACCTGTAGGGAACGGTCGCGACCGTTCCCTACAATTCAGTCCGGCTTGCAGAGCAATTTATCGAATGAGAAAAAAATTATCGGATGATGGAATGAATAGAAACTTAGAATTTTAGGGATCCCCATAGAGCGCCTCATTTGATTTTGTTTTTTACTTCTTTAAGAATGTCACACTGGAGAAATAAGCCCCGGCCTTTGGCAACACTTACATATTTCAATTCCTTTGTTTTCAAATTAAAAATGTATCTTTTGTGTGAAGACGGGTAGTCATATACTTTAAATAACAATATCTCGTCACTCCACGGGCTCATATCCTCCACAAAGCAAGGCGCTTCGCCTTTGCTGGGGCGCTGGATTTCAAATTCTTCGACTAATCTGAAGCTTGCCCCGTCTTTTTCATAGACAAATGCCTTGGGCGGCGTACCGAGAGAAGCCATATTATCGTATCCAAAAACGTATAGCTTGGTTCCTTTAAGAAACATGGATAGGCGCTCTTGATGAATAATTTTCAAACGGGCCAGAGGGATATCCGGTTTGGCCACTGACAGGATAGCAAAGTACTCATCATGGAAGTACGAAATAAAATACTGTCCGCTGGGGTCCATGGCTCCAATAGCCGCAAGCGCGTGACCATGTAAATGTTTTATTGCATTCTGTTCACTATTATCCGGCCAGGTTATAATATTACTATTATTGTCCAACCACGTATTAAAATTCGGCAGCGCAATATGTCTGACTGAACCATCACAACTGAAAACAAGCGCTCTCTTATTCTTCCCGTTCATAAGGCGAATGGATGTACCGTCCGCATTTCTTGATAAATGATCCCACATGTTGTTTGATACTTCATCATCAAGAAGATCGCGATAACCGGTGCGTGATAATATTTTGCCCATTGTACGCTCAGTAAATTCATATACCTGTTTTTCACTCGTTTGAACTACCTGCTCAGAAGCAGTAACTTCTGTAATTATTAAAAGATTAGATATGGCTGCCCATAAAGCAATCATGAATACAAGCCGACTTTTCCTGAAATTGTTGTCTAACATATGCTTCTCCTATTGAGACTAATCTTGTATTAGAACTGTCTATGCCCATTATAGCTAAGGCAACATTGTCTAAGGTATGGCAATCTGCAGATATCAATTTATTTCTAAGATAATATATCGCGGTCAAAGCTTAAATCATTTGACTTGGGCCAGCATTGATTATTGTCGCTCCCCGAAGATGGCCCGGCCCACGCGGATGATGGTTGCGCCTTCCTCGATGGCGACTTCAAAGTCGTCGGTCATGCCCATGGAAAGCTCATCCATGGACACACCGGGAATCGCGGCCGCGGCGATGGTATCGCGCAGGTTGCGCAGGGCAACAAAATAAGGGCGTGAGGTTTCGGGATCATCGGAATAGGGCGGCATGGTCATCAATCCCCGGATGCTTAAATTCGGCAGAGCGGAAATCTGCCGGACCAGCTCCGGAACTTCCGACGGCTCTGCGCCGCTTTTGGAATCTTCGCCGCTGACGTTGACTTCAACCAGAACGTTCAGTTTCCGGTTGTTCTGGCCGGCCCGTTTATCCAGTTCCCCGGCCAGTTCCAGGCGGTCGACGGAATGAATCCAGTCAAAGAGGTTGGCCACGTACTTGGCCTTGTTGGTCTGCAAATGGCCGATCATATGCCACTGCACCTCATGACCGAGGGCGGGGATTTTTTCACGGGCTTCCTGAACATAATTTTCGCCCAGCACGGTGATGCCCGCGTCAATGGCCTCGCGGATGCGCTGGGGCTCCACGGTTTTGCTTACGGCCATCAGCCGGATGCTTTGGGGATTACGCCCGGCGCGGGCTGCGGCTTCGGCCATGCGTTTTCTGATGATCTCGATGTGATCAGCGATGGTTGTTGTCATGGATGCTCACCTGAAATGAATCATGTTTAAATTTTTAAGTTCCTCCAGCGTTTCGCAAAGCGGCAGGCCGATGACGTTGGTGTAGGAGCCGCGAATCGTCTTGATGAAATACGCGCCCATTCCCTGCACGGCGTAGCCGCCGGCTTTGTCGTACGGTTCGCTGGAATTCACATACCAGTTCATTTCTTCGGGGCTGATGGTTTTAAACGTCACGGCCGAGCGGACAACCTTTGTCCGGGAAATCAAGTCGGCGGCGCGGGAAAGGGTGAAACCTGTGAAAACCGTATGCGTGCGGCCGCTTAATCTTTGCAGCATTTCCAGCGCTTCCTTTTTATTTTTCGGTTTGCCCAGGATCAATCCGTCAATGACGACGATGGTATCCGCGCCCAGCACGACGGCCCGGGGATGGCGGAGGGCGATAACGGCCGCCTTCTCCCTGGAGAGCCGGCGCACGTGGGCGGCCGGTGTCTCTGTGTTTTGCCAGGTTTCATCGATATGCGCGGGAAGAATTTTAAATTTGAGCCCGACCGAACGCAAAAGCTCCTGCCTCCGGGGTGAGGCGGAGGCCAGAATAAAAGGGGATGTGAGAGAAATGGTCATGGTTTGTCTTTCGTTTTTGCATTTTTATTCCAGATAAAAGGAGCACTGTCAATTGCAAATTGGCATTGCAACTTGCGCCAACTTGGCGTAATGAAACCTGCAAATCCTGAATAATGGATGGTTGAGGAAAATGATGAAAAAAGTATCGAGTGTTTTTCTGGCGGTTTTTTTTCTGGCATTCTGGACCGCAGGCGTCAGTGCCGCTGAAAAAGTCGTTCAATTGACCGTGCCCGGGTGCTTTTCCTGAGGCGCCAGCAAAAGGGTAGGGACTATCCTTAAAAACATTGACGGCGTCAAAAAACATGAAATCCGCGAGCCGAATCTTCTGATCATCGCTTTTGATGATGAAAAGACCAGCCTGGAAGTCATTGAAAAAGAGTTAAAAGAAGGCACCCTTCCCGTGAAGGGCAAACCCGTTTACCTGAAAGCCTTCCCGGCTCCAAATCAGAGTAAATGAATTTTACCGCCGGCTTCCAGCGCGTCCACGATTTTTTTGACGTCCTGTGATCGTCCTTTTTTGCAGATCAGCAGGGCGTCTTTTGTCTCCACCACGATGACATCCCGCATGCCGATCAGCGCCACCAGCTTGTTCGGGCTGTAGACCAGCGCGTTTTCGGTGTCCTCGAAGAGGGCCGGCGAGTTGCCGGTCGCGGCATTGCCTTTCGGGTCTTTCGGAGAAATTTCCCAGAGCGTGTCCCAGCTGCCCACGTCGCTCCAACCGAAACTGGCCGGAATCATGAACACATCTTTTGCTTTTTCCATCACGCCGTAGTCGATGGAGATCGAGGCCAGTGATCCGTAGACGGCGGATACCGTTTTCGCCTCGGAAGCCTTGCCCAGTGACGCTTTGATGGTCATCAGCCCCGCATGCAGGTCCGGTAAAAATTGCTGGATGGCGTTGACGATGGTCGATGCTTTCCAGATGAACATGCCGCTGTTCCAGAAAAAATTGCCGCTCTTCAGAAAGGCTTTCGCCTGCTTCAGATCCGGTTTTTCGCGGAAGGCTTTCACGCGCAAAAGCGTTTGGCCGTCAATTCTCCCCTCCGATGCCCCGCCTTCCATGTAGCCGAACCCGGTGTGCGGGCTGGTGGGCTCAAGGCCGACCGTTACCAGGGTGTTTTTTTGTTCGGCGGCGCGGGCCGCCGCGGCAATCACTTCGCGATACTGAGCGGGATCGGCAATGCCGTGGTCGGAAGGCAGGACGACCATTACATCGTCCTTGGCTTTTTTCTGAATCGTGACGGCGGCCAGGCCGATACAGGCGGCCGTATTACGCCCGACCGGCTCGATGAGAATATTTTTCGCGGGGATCTCCGGAAGCTGCCGGGTCAGTTCCCGGGCGTGCTTCCTGCCCGTAACAATGAGAATGTTTCCGGGTTTGATGAGCGGGCGAATCCGGTCAACGGTTTCCTGGATGATGGTTCGGTCGCTTACGATGTCGAGCAGATGTTTCGGTTTTTTCTCCCGACTTCTGGGCCAGAAGCGCGTTCCCCGCCCTCCGGCCATGATGACTGCATGCATGTGTTATCTCCTTATGGATGTATTTTATTTCTCCGTGTGAGCAAATTATTCCCTGGTGGACTTTCGGTTATTCATTTCAATCTCCGGTGTAATTATCATCCGTTCTCCAGTTTAGCGGGTTATTGATAACATATTGCCGTGTCTGATTCAAATCGTTCTCGTTGCGAATAACATGCTCATAATAGTTACGTTGCCAGAGATTCATTTCTGGATATTTTTCTCGTAATCCTTTTGTTGCGCCGATTTTAAATCCTCTGATCATGGAACCAATTGTTTTTGATGTGCCTTTGGGCCAATTGTGCAGGGGCGAATGATTATTCGCCCCTACCGTCTTGTTTTCAAGAATGATTATGCCGTGGATGTGATTAGGCATAATGACAAATTCATCCAGTGTTGCATGAGGGAAATGCCTTGGAATTTCATGCCAGCATTTTGATACAAACATGCCGTCATCATTCAGTTGCATTTCATTGTTTAATATTTGTCCGAAAAAGCATTTACGGTTTTGTGTGCAAATTGTTACAAAATACGCGCCGGATTGTGAATAATCATACTTTGGCAATCGGATGGAACGGCGTTGATGAATGCCAACAATGGAAGATGGTTTATTGCTCATTTAATTTTCCGGTAATCATACTTGATGCTCTTGTAAAATTATACAATCCGGCTTGCTATTTCAAGCCCGAAAAGCTACATAACGCTCTATGATAAAAGCTGCTTATCCTGAAATCATATTGAAGAGCGGCAGGGAGGCGGCCCTGCTGCGCGGGCATCCCTGGGTTTTTTCCGGCGCGATTTCCAGCGTCAAGGGAAAACCGGCCGACGGTGATATCGTCCTGACCCGGGATGCCCGGGGGCAGGCGCTGGCACTGGGATTTTTCAACCGCAGAACGGACATCTCCTTCCGCGTGTTAAGCCGGGACTGCGAAAAAGTGATTGACGCGGATTTCTGGCGCGGGCGCCTGGAGCAGGCGCTGGGGCTGCGCCGGACGGTCGTTTCTTCCGCGACGAATGCCTATCGTCTGATCAACGCCGAAGGCGACGGCTGCCCGGGCCTGATTGTCGATGCCTATGCCGATGTCCTGGTGGTTTCCATCACCACCGCCGGCATGGAAAAGCAGAAACAGCATTTTCTCGAGGCGCTGATCCCCTGCCTCAAACCGGCGAGGATTTATGAACAGAGCACCGGGCGCTCCCGGAACCTGGAGGGGCTTCAGGATCACAGGGGATTTCTGTTCGGCAATGATCACGCTCCCGTGGTGCGGGTGAAGGAAAACAATCATTCGTTTGACGTGGATTTTGTAAGCGGCCAGAAGACGGGCTTCTTCCTGGATCAGCGCGTCAACCGCGAGAAGCTGGGCGCGCTTGCGCGCGGCAGGACCGTTCTGAACTGCTTTTGCTATACCGGCGCTTTTTCGGTTTATGCGGCGGCGGGCGGCGCCAGAAAAGTGGTTTCCCTGGACATTTCCAAAACCGCATGCGCCGCGGCTGCCGAGCATTTGCGGCTCAACGGCTTTTCCACGGATACTCATCCCGTGATTGAAGCGGACGTGTTCGATTGCCTTCGCGGACTTCAGGAGAACTTCGATTTGATCATTCTGGACCCGCCGGCTTTTGCCAAAACCAAACACGATGTGCCCAAGGCGTCCCGGGGGTACAAGGATATCAACCTGCAGGCGGTCCGGCATTTGCCGCCGGGCGGGCTTCTGGCGACATTTTCCTGCTCCAACTTCATGGAGGAAGAATTGTTTTACAAGATCGTGCAGGGGGCGGCGCGCGATGCGCAGTCGGATTTGCAGCTGCTGGCCAGACTCGAGGCGGGTCCGGATCATCCGCTGGTGCTGGGCCATCCGGAAGGCAGATATTTAAAAGGTTTGCTGGGACGGAAGATCATCGCGTGATTCCATTTCCGATTCAATAATATTCGGATAGCCGGGCAACGTCCTGCAAAAGACTTGCCCGAACCGAGTCAGTGAGTAGAATCAATCTCCGCTTGCGGACAGATTTTTTTATGAAAAATGGCGCCGAGCGAGCCCGTGGCGATAGGTTCCCATCGGGGCTCACCGAAGGCAGAAGCGTAAACAATCCTGCCGTCCGCGGCATAGATGACAACGGATAACACCCGGGATGCCTTTTCTTTACAGTCTATTTCATAGAAAGACTGGAAGTGACTCAGTTTGTTCCACCCTTCGGTATTCAGCCCGTTCTCTTTGCTGTCCTTCGTGAATTCCCTGGTGCCCTGTTCGGAAAAAACCCGTTTGCCCCAGACTTCCGCGATGTTATCGATCCGGCGCTCCACCATGTAGAAAATTTCATCTCCGTTTGTATCCCGGCCGATTTCCAGCCAGTCCGAGGAAGCAAACGCGGGAAGGGTAAACAGAATCACAAGCAGAAACGATGATGAAGTCGCACGATAATAAGGTTTCATATAATTCGTTAGTCCATTTAATCAGGGCAAAGCGAGGTTGGCGGCGATTTTATCCTGAATGATCCGGGAAGCCATGTTGTTGTTGACGACGCCGGAAAGGACGGAGACGGTGGTCAAATCCCGATCCACGTATACAACCAGGATCTTCACCTTTTCATCCGCGATGATCGCCTTGATCGTGCCGCTGGATATGTTGCGGTCTTTTTGAATGTTTGTCGCTTTCAAGTCAACGACGGCTTTTTCGCAGGCCTTCCAGACCGGATCGATGTCCGCCTTGTATTGCGTGGTCAGATAGCCGTCCTGGTAAATGAACCTGCCGGATTGAACGCCCATGACCTTGTCGTTGACGACCACCGCGCCGCTGCAGCCGAAAAGCAGAGAAACGGAAAGAATCAGCAGTATCATTTTTGTCTTCATTGGTTACCCTCCCGGCTACCCGTACTTGAGGTTATATAAAATAAGGTTCTTGATCTGTCAACATTCACGCCATGAATTTAAAGTAAATGGAAGTGCCGGCCGCCCAGAGCAAAACACCCGCGGTGATGATCGTGCAGGCGTACGCCAGGATTTTGCTCCAGGCGCTTTCCGGCTTCTGATCGTTGTAGCCCGTCAGATAGGCCAGCGCGAGTCCCGAAAGAAGGCCGCCGCCATGCGCCCAGTTATTGATGCCGCTGAAAAGGAAGCCGAAAATGATCAGGCCGACCACCCAGCCCAGGGCCTGCTTGAAAATCGCGTCTCCGTAATGCCCGCCGCGGCTTTTCCCGAAATAAATGATGGCGCCGATCAGTCCGCAAATCGACGCTGAAGCGCCGATGGTAAAGGGTACGCCGGCCAGCACGGAAACCACAAACCCCCCGACGCCCGTCAGGATGTAAATATTCAGAAAACGATGGAGGCCGAATTCCCGCAGCACAAAAGGGGCAAGCTGGTAGAACGCCATCATGTTGAAAACGATATGCAGAATCCCGCCATGAAGAAATGACGCGGAGATCAGACTCCAGAGGCGGTTATAATGAAAAACCGGGATGACACCGGTGCCGCCGAGATAAAGCAGGCTTTGATCGGAAGGCGATAGAAATCCGAAGGGACTGCCTCCCATAAAGATTCCTCTTGGATCCAGCAGGAGCGACAGGATATAAAAAGCGATGTTTACATAGAGGATGGTTTGAACCGGTCCGAAAGCCAGGAACATTCCCTGAAGTTTGCCCGCGGCGTTATGGATTCCTGGGCGGACAAGTCCGCAGTAGGGGCAGGCCGGCTCATCGAGGCTGATCAGCTTTCTGCAGTTGGGGCATAAGATAGAGTTTCTCTCCGGGCTCATTGCAATTTCCTCAGAAGGATAGTCATTATTTTGTGTGCTTCATTAACAACAATGGGCTCTGTTGTAAAGAAAAATACCCCCGGTCCTTGACGGGGGCTTGAGGATGTATGATACTGGTTGCGAAAGGATGATTGTGCAAGTCAGGGATCGCATTACACTGAAAATTGAATCCGTGGCCTTTGGCGGATCCGGCGTCGGGCGCGTGGACGGCTTTGTGATTTTTGTTCCCTTTACCGCATCCGCGGATGTCGTAGAGGTTGAAATTGTTGAAAAAAAGAAAAAATTTGCCAGGGCGCGGCTGCTGAATATTATAGAACCTTCCCCGCTGCGGACGGTTCCGCAGTGCCGCTGCTATGGCCGCTGCGGCGGCTGCTGCTATCAGCATATCACGTATGACGGGCAATTGAAGATCAAACACCGGCAGGTAGTGGAGGCTTTCTTAAAAATCGGCGGGATTGCCGAGCCGCCGGTGAAAGAAATTATTCCCTCACCTCAACCTTACGCTTATCGGGGCAAAGCCGAACTTCATGCCGAAAAAACAAAATCAGGCGTGAAACTTGGATTTATGGATGTTTCCGGAGGCCGGGTTGTGGACATCGAACGCTGCGAGATCATGGATGAAGCCATCAACGGGCAAATCCGGCAGGCCAGATCGAAAGGCTTTTCTCCGGACGACGCAGATAACCTGATTTTCTGGTCGGAACCGGTGGATCCTGCTTCTGGAATCGTAACGCGCCGGGTGAAAGACCTAGAATTTCTTGTGCCCCGCACGGGATTTTTTCAGGCCAATTTGTATCTGACCGGCCGGATGGTGGACGAGGTTTTGAGGCTGGCGGAGCATAAAAAGATCGAAACCATTGTGGACGCCTGCTGCGGATCAGGGCTTTTTTCCGTTTTTCTGGCGCCCTGCGCCCGGCGATTGATCGGGATTGAAATCAGTGAAAAATCTGTAAAGTGTGCCCGTGCAAATGCCGAAAGACACCATGTGCAAAACGCGGAATTTGTCTGCGGCGATATTGAAGAGGTCCTGCGGAACATGGCCCGGGGAGGGGACACCGTGGATGTTATTTTGCTGGATCCGCCGCGGACAGGACTGAGCCCGGAGGCGCTGGCGGCGGTTTGCGACTTGCAGTCTTCCGATATTATTTATGTGTCCTGCAACCCGGCCACGCAGGCGCGGGATGTCCGCATGCTTCTGGCGCACGGTTTTTGCCTGAAGAGTCTTCAGCCTCTCGACATGTTTTCGCAAACGGAGCATGTTGAAATCGTGGCCTGGCTCACGGCAGACAGGCGGGTATGATCGGAGCGCGCCGCGAACACGGGCGGTAATCCGGCGGGGCGGTGAAAGGCAATAAAAAGATTTGACACGCAGGGAATATCGATATAGGCATGCCTCGAAAGATTCAAGCGTAAAACGTGTTCCGATATTTACGGGATATGTGATGGGTGCCGGTAATCTTCTGCCTTCGTCGATTCATTACAGAAATATATATATTTTGGGACTGATTTGTCCGTTTTGCCGAGCGCCTCGACATTTCCGGGGCGGCGATAAACTCTTTAAGATATTGTTATGTTTACAGACTGGACGGTACGGATTGCATGGGTAAAGACAAAAGAAGCGGCGAGCTGTTTGAAAATATAAAGCCGGCAGAGGCGCCGGAGTCCGCGGTAAAAACGCTGAAGGATTACGGAAAGGGCGGGGACGAACCGGATGAACCGTTGAGGATGGGAAGCGAAACCATTCTTCTGGTCGATGACGAGGAAATTATTATCGACGTTGCCCGCGACATGCTGGAGATTCTAGGTTATAAAGTAATTGTGGCGCAAAGAGGCGCGGAGGCCATCGATGTTTACATCAGACACAGAGATGAAATCGATCTGGTGATCCAGGACATGGTCATGCCCGTGATGAACGGCGCCGAGGTTTTCCTGGCGTTAAAAGAAATCAATCCGAATGTGAAAGTCATCCTGGCCAGCGGCTATGTCGTGAACAAACAGATTGAGGCGATCATGCAGCAGGGCTGCCGGGCGTTTATGCCCAAACCTTTCCGTCTGGAAGAGCTCTCTGCAAAAGTACGGCAGGTGCTGGATTCTCCGTGATCCGTTTTCAAAAAAAATTTGTGGCTTTCCTCTGAAAATACTGCTATTTACCGGAGGAATTTATATGGGATTTTCAAAATTTCAGGGGGAGGATAAAATGGCATCAAAGAGTAAGGACGTACGAATCGAGCAACGCCGGGTTCTGGAAAAGAAACTGGAGCTTCGGCTGGCAAAGCTTGCAGGACAGGGCATAGACAAGGCAAAAGCGGCAAGTGACGTGATCGTGAAGAATCTGAAAGCGCAGATCAAAGAGACGAATCTTCGCATCGCCGCTATTGATAAGAATGCGACGAAAGTTCAGGAAATGAAGCTGGCCAAAGAAAAGAAGCTGGCGGAAAAAGACGCGCCGAAAGCGGCTCCGGAGGCTCAGGAGAAAGAAGCAAAACCCAAAAAGAAAGCGGCTCCCGCCGGAAAGGAAGCCAAAAAGAAAGCGGAAGCAGGCGAGGGCGATGCCGCCAAAAAACCCAAGAAAAAGAAAGAAGAAGCTCCTGCCGCCTAGCAAACCAGTGAAAAAGGGCAAACTGGATTTTCCAGTTTGCCCTTTTTATATTTTTGGCGTCCCCATGGGGAGTCGAACCCCAGTTACAGGCGTGAAAGGCCCGTGTCCTAGGCCTCTAGACGATGGGGACGTCGTGAACCCAACGTTCAAGCAAGTTGCGCCTTATATATTTTTCAACCCGGAAAGTCAAGCATCGCCTCAATAATTTTTTAAGGTCATGATTCCTAAAGAAAAAGTCATTCAGATTTTAGAAGACATCGCCGTGCTCCTGGAATTGACCGGAGAAAATCCGTTTAAATCCAGAGCTTATTCCGCCGCCGCCCGGTCGCTGGAAAAAATCGATGACGATGTGTCGCTTCTTGTACAGACGGGAAAGATTTTCGAAGTCGACGGTATCGGCGATGCCATTGGTAAGAAGCTGACGGAGCTGATCTCCACGAGCCGTCTGGAGTATTATGAAAAACTCAAGGCCTCTATTCCACCCGGTCATCTGGACATGCTTAAAATCGGCGGATTGGGTCCCAAAAAGATTCATGCCCTTTATAAAGAGCTCGGAATTGCCACCGTCGGCGAGCTGGAGTATGCCTGCCACGAAAACCGCCTGGTGGATTTGAAAGGGTTCGGCCGGAAAACACAGGACAATATTCTGGCCGGTATCGAAAGATTTAAACACTATTCTGAAAGACGCCTGTATGACGAAGTTTCCGGCCAGGCGGATGCTCTCCTCACGTTCTTAAAGAAAAGTAATCATGTCATTCAGAGCAGTCTTGCCGGATCACTGCGGCGCGGCCACGAAACCATCAAGGACATTGACCTGCTTGCGTCTTCCCTTCATCCCGGGGAACTGGCCGGAGCTTTTGCCGGCCACGAAATGGCGGCGTCCGTCATCGCCAGAGGCGATACCAAAGTCAGCATTACCCTGCAATCCGGCATCAACGCCGATTTGCGCATTATCCAGCCCGATGAATTTCCCTATGCCCTGCATCATTTTACCGGCAGCCGGGAGCACAACACGGCCATGCGCGGCCGGGCCAGAGATCTGGGGTTCAAAATGAATGAATACGGTCTTTTCCAGGAGGGCCGCAATGTTGTCTGTCGCAGCGAAGAGGAAATCTTTGCCGCCCTGGGACTTCGGTATATCGAACCGGAACTTCGGGAAAACATGGGGGAGATTGAAGCAGCCGAAAAAGGGAAATTGCCCCGGCTGATGGAAGAAAAGGACATCCGGGGCATCTTTCATGTTCATACGAATTTCAGCGACGGGACGGACAGCCTGGAAAAGATGGCAACGGCGGTAAAAGCCATGGGACTGGAATATGTCGGCATCAGCGATCACAGCCGCTCGGCTTTCTATGCCGGGGGACTGAGCGAAGAAGCCGTGGCGAAGCAGCACGCCGAAATCGAGCGGCTCAACAAAAAACTTGCCCCGTTCTTCATCTTCAGGGGGATTGAATCGGATATCGGTCCGGAAGGCAACCTGGATTATGACGACGAAATCCTGGCGCGTTTTGATTTTGTTATTGCCGCCGTGCATTCCGGCTTCAATATGTCTCAGGCTCAAATGACCGATCGTATTCGGAAAGCGCTGACCAACCGGTTTACCACCATGCTGGCGCATCCGACGGGCCGTCTGCTGCTGTCCAGGGAGCCTTACGCGGTTGACATCCGGCGGATTATCGATGCGGCCGCCG
Source organism: Smithellaceae bacterium (assembly GCA_963682015.1). Lineage (GTDB taxonomy): Bacteria > Desulfobacterota > Syntrophia > Syntrophales > Smithellaceae > UBA8904. The sequence continues at coordinate 3,460,942 of OY820932.1, forward strand.
ACTGCGGCAAAGTTCTCGAACTCAACGCCAATCCGCACAGGCTGGATCTGGACTGGCGCGAATGCATCCACGCCGTCAAAAAAGGCGTTAAAATTTCCATCAATCCGGATGCCCATTCGGTTGACGGGCTGCGGCATATCGGTCTGGGCGTCACCATCGGCCGCAAGGGCTGGTTGACAAAGGACGATTGTCTGAATTGTCTGAGTCTGGAGGCGATGAAAAAATATCTGGCCGCCAGACATTCATGAATTGGGAGGATGGGTATGAATGTATCAAATTTTCGAACAAGGGAAAATGGTGTTGATGAACTCTTTATTAACCGCTGGTCGCCCCGGGCCATGTCCGGCGAGGAAATCGACGAGCCGGCGCTCAAAATGCTTTTCGAAGCGGCTCGCTGGGCGCCTTCCTCCAACAACAATCAGCCCTGGCGGTTTATTTATGCGCGGCGCAATACGCCTTCCTGGGATGCTTTCTTCAGCCTGCTGGCCGAAGGAAATCGGCCATGGGCGAAAAACGCCGCCGCGCTGGTTGTGGTGATTTCCAAAACCACCTTTGAGTCCAGCAAGCCTTCCCGTACGCACTCCTTTGATGCGGGGGCCGCGTGGATGAGCCTGGCCCTGCAGGGAACCCTCGGCAATCTGGTGGTCCACGGCATGCAGGGATTCGACTATGACCGGGCCAGAAAGGAATTGCAGGTGCCCGATGATTATGAAGTGGAAGCCATGATTGCGGTGGGCCAGCACGGCAAAAAAGAGGATCTGCCTGATTATCAGCAGGAACGGGAATTTCCTTCATCGAGAAAAGAACTGGCCGAAATCGCCATGGAGGGAGTCTTTAAGAAAGCGGATTAAGGAGTTTATTGATCAACCGAATATCTGATTGAATATCCCTTGATCTTTCAGAGGCTACTTTCGGGGATGCCCGCGGACGACGGGGGGCACTGCTAATTTCCTCACCGGAGAGCATTGACGTTTTTCATAAAAGATTTTATGTTGTACCGTCAAGAGCGATGAAATAAGCGCCGTTTGCGGCGCGAAGGCAAAAACAAGGAGAATGAACATGTCCAGCGCAAATCGGAAAAGCATTTTTGAAAATATTTCCCGGACTCCGCTCTACCATCCGGGAGTGATGACGGCCCTCGCGGGTGGAGCCGTTTTCTTTTTCGTGCTGGGGCTGGTTACGCTGTTGTTTTTGTCCGCTGCCTCGGCGGCGGAGCTCACCTGCAGCCGTCTTCCCGTGTTGATGCAGACATACCACGCCAATCACTACACCGTGAAAGAAGGCTCCCCGGAGATCCGGAAACAGGCCGTTGAGCAGATGATCAAGCGACTGGATCCCACGAAAACAATGCTGTATGCCTCCGATGTGGAAAACCTCAAACCGCTTTTGCTGGAGGTGTTTGAAAGCGCGGAAAAAGGAAACTGCGCCTCGCTCAAACAGGTCTATGACCTGCTGGTCGCCAGGGCGCGGGAGAATGAAATCATCGTCAGGAAAATTCTGGGGCCGGACTTCCGTCCCGACAGAAAGGCGGAATTGAACCTCAACGCGGAAAAACGTCCTTACCTGAAAACAGCGGCGGAGAAGCAGGCGCTTTTAAAAAAGATTCTTCAGTTCCAGATTGAAAATGCACTGGCGACCGGTATTGATCAAGCGGAAGCCCGCAAAAGGCAGATTCACCGCTATGAACTCCAGACCAGACGGGTGATCGAACAAAATCCGGCGCAGCTGATTATAACATCCGCGGAAGCCTTCGCCCGCGCCCTTGATCCGCATACGAGCTATCTGTCTCCCAAGAATCTGGAGGACCTTCAGATTCAAATGAAGCTTTCGCTGGAAGGAATCGGCGCCGTTTTGTCGAGCGACAACGGGTTTACCGTCATTGAGGAATTAATTCCCGGCGGCGGCGCCGAGAAATCCGGCCTGATCAAACCGAAGGATAAAATTATCGCCGTTGCCCAGGAAGGCGAGAAGTCCGTTGACGTCATCGACATGGATTTACGCGATGTAATCAGCATGATCCGCGGCAAGAAAGGTACGCGGGTGACCCTGACGATCCTGCGGCAGGCGGAGCGCAAGGAGCGCTTTCAGGTTACCATCGTGCGCGATAAAATCGATGTGAGGGAACAGGAAGCGAAAATCACGTATGAAAACCGGACTGCCGGCGGCAGATCGTACCGCTTCGGCGTCATTGACCTGGTTTCGTTTTACGGCGGCGAGAAAGGCGGCAAGTCCAGCTCCAGAGATGTAAAGAAGCTTCTGGCTGAAGCCGGGCGGGAGCGCGTCGACGGCATTGTGCTGAACCTGTCGCGCAACAGCGGCGGTCTACTGGATGAGGCGGTGCGGATTGCCGGGCTTTTCATCGGGAAAGGCGCGGTCGTGGCGGTCCGTGACAGCCAGGGCGATGTGACGATTTATACCAACGGATCAGGCGCCGTCGGTAAAAGCGGCGACAAACGCGACATTGTCCGCCTGCCCCAGGAAGATCCCCGGGCGGTTTACACGGGACCCCTGGTTGTTCTGACCAGCAGGCTCAGCGCATCAGCCAGTGAGATCGTTGCCGGCGCTCTGAAGGATTATCGCCGCGCGGTGATTGTCGGGTCGGATCATACCTACGGCAAAGGTTCCGTGCAGTCGCTGATGAAGCTGCCCTGGGAACTGGGAGCGATGAAAATTACCACGGGATTGTATTTCCTGCCGGGAGGCCATTCGACTCAGAAAACGGGTGTGACGGCGGATGTGAGCCTGCCCGGTTTTTTTGCGCTGGAAGATATCGGAGAGTCCCAGATGGAATATTCGCTTCCGGCGCAGGCCATTGCACCCTTTCTGGACGCACAGAAGAGTAACGGTCCGGGCTGGAAGCCCGTTGACGGAAGCCTGATTACCACACTTAAGTCCAGGTCGCAGGCCCGCGTCGCCAGAGACGAGAAGTTTGCCAAAATACTCAAAGACAACAAAGAGGCGGCGGATAAACACGGAATGATCCAGCTTGATGATCTGCGCAAGACATTGAAAAAGGATAACGGCGACAGGGAAAATGAAACACTGGCCGAGCAGAGGAAAAAGGCCAAGGAACAGTACGCTCCCTTTGTGAAGGAGAGCGTTAATGTTCTGCTGGATATGACAGTGCGCTGAGTATTCAGGTTCACGGCGATATCCCTTGTGTCGGGTCATATCCTTATGGCGGATCGTATTGAAACACTGAATGGGCGGCGCTTAAAGATGGATGCGAAAGGGTGTGACGCATCTTGATATATTGCGTGAAACAGGCTATAGAAATAGCCGGTTACTCCCAATTCCCAGGACGGATAAGGCTCAAACATGACTGCAAAAGAACCGGAAAAATGGCTAAAAATTGAAATCACGGCGTCCACGGAGCTGATTGATGCGCTCAGTAATTTTCTGGAAGAGACCGGCGCGCAGGGAGTATTTTCGGAAGCGTTATTGCAACCCCAGACCAATGAATTGCCGGAGACGGGGGATACCGAGGTGATTCAGGCATTTTTTCCCTCGGATGTCCGCAGCGAGAAGCGGATTTACAGTATCCGCAAATATCTGAAGAGCCTTGAGGAAATCTTTCCCGATATCGACGCACCCGTGCTTTCGACGGAAATCATCTCCGATCCGGACTGGGGCGAACAGTGGAAAAAGTATTTCAAACCAATCCGTGTCTGCAAAAACATCGTTGTCAAACCGACCTGGGAACGGTACATGCCCGCCAGCCGCGACATCGTGGTGGAAATCGATCCGGGCATGGCGTTTGGAACCGGCCAGCATGCGTCGACGCGCATGTGCATGGAAGCCATTGAGGATGTTATTTTAAAGGACCGTTCCATCGTGGAATGGAGGGTGCTGGATGTCGGCTGCGGTACGGGAATCCTGGGCATTACAGCCGCCAAGATGGGCGCGGGTGATGTGATTTGCGTGGACAACGATCCCAAGGCGACGGAAATTGCCGCAGAAAACGCCGCCATTAACGAAGTGCAGGACCGCCTGCGCATCTGGAACAAAGATGCGGCCGGAATCACTGAGCCGCGCAACCTGATTATCGCCAATCTGACGACCAAACTGCTCACGAAGCTTCACGCGCAACTCGTTCGTCTGCTGATGCCGGCAGGATATCTGATCATTTCCGGTATCGTGGAACCCGACATTCCCGTTATCGAAGAGCATTTTATCGCTGCGCCGCTGGCCAGACATCATATGCTTACCGAAAAAGAATGGGTCTGCTACGTGCTCAGGAAAAGTCCGGCGGACGGAAATTCCTGACCGGTTGCGGAGAGTGCAAAACTTTACAAGGAAAGTGTCCGGCATTGACTTTGCCCCGAATCTACAGTCCTGAAACATTGCAGGGAGCGGAAACCTGCGAACTGGGAGAAGACAATCTCCGGTATTTAAAAACCGTTTTGCGTTTCAAGCCCGGAGACCGGATCAGGGTGTTTGACGGTTTCGGACATGAGTACGAGGCGCGGATCGAAAACTTTGGCGCGGCCGGTGTGAGCATCCGTCTGGAAGCCCCGCTGCCACTGGAGAAGAAAGAGATTCAGGTTACCCTGGCACAGGCGATTCCCAAGGCGGGAAAGATGGATTTGATCGTGAAGACCGCCGCCGAACTGGGGACGGACGTGATCATTCCCTTTATGGCCGTGCGTTCGGTCGGCCGGGTCGAAAAAGAAAAAGCGGCGGCCAAGGCGGCCCGCTGGCAAAAAATTGTCCGGGAAGCGGCGCGCTGCTCCAGAAGTCCGCTTGCGGCCACGGTCGAGCCGGTGATGTCTTTTGATGAAATGCTGGCTCGCGCGGCGCCCGACAGCCGGAAACTGATTTTCTGGGAGGAAGAGCAACAAAATAATATTCGGAACGTGTTAAATGATCGGTCATTGGCGGAGGTTCGGCATTATTTTGTAATTGTCGGACCGGAGGGCGGATTGTCTCGAGAGGAAATTGACCGGGCCGTGAAGACGGGTTTCGTTTCCGTCAGTCTGGGCAAATATATTTTAAAAGTGGAAACAGCGGCGGCGGCGATTTTATCTATTATCCAGTATGAAAAAGGAATTTTCAGCCATATGGAAGGGGAAGGAGGACGATGACGACGTATCCATTCGCGGGATTCTGGCGGCGTTTTGTCGCCTATATGATTGATGGATTTATCATCGGTGTCATTCTGATCATGTTAATGATCATTGTCGGTGTGGCTTATTTTGCCGGTATGGTATCCGGAAACAACAGGGACGTCATTGCCAGGCTGACCAGTCCGCAAACGATTACGGCATTGACGGCCTGGATCTGGGCTTTTTCTATCTTCATGAATATCGCTTACTTTACGTATTTCCACGGTTCCACCGGTCGTACCCCCGGGAAAATGCTGCTGGGTTTGCAAGTGGTATCCGCAGACGGTGTGCCCATTTCCTTCGGCGTCGCTTTTCTAAGATCGGTGGGATACCTGGTTTCCAGCCTTGTTTTTTGCCTGGGATACATCTGGATCGGTTTTGATAAAAGAAAGCAGGGTTGGCATGACAAAATCGCCGGTACGGTCGTCATTATCCGTGAATCCCGGGGAAGCGTCGCCGGCATTTCCATACCCGATTCTGCTCCGGCGCCGCCGGATTTCACCGGTCCGGAAAGTACAACCGGGAGCTTTTCTCAGCTGGAAGACCGGAAACCGGAAACGACCGGCAATGAAGCCGCGGCAGGGGTGGAGAGCCAAAAAATACCTTGACAAAAGAAGTCATATTTAATAGACGTTTCCAGCCTTTTGCAGGCAAAATGAAGAAATCGGGTCGGTAGCTCAGTCGGTAGAGCATCGGACTGAAAATCCGAGTGTCGACAGTTCAATTCTGTCCTGACCCACCATCAAAATCAAGGGGTTGCGAAAGTTAAGCATTCGCGACCCCTTCTTTTTTCCGGATGTGAGTTTTTGTGCCTGTTTCCGGCCATCCACGACAGTTTGCTGTTTTACCGAGGGAAAAATTTAAAATGGGATAATTGTCAAACAATTTTATGTAAAAAAGGATAGCGGATTACGGATTTGCCAGTGTTCAAAAAGTATGCTAGGAAACAGGCGACTTTAAAGGGCCGCCTGGAATCGACAGACAATAATTCATTTGATTCCGGGCAGGTAGGCAGATACGGAAGCCATACCAGGGTGTAAGAATTTCTTTGTTCGGGAAACTTAACCGGACGCCGAGAATTCATTTCTGTCCTGACCCACCATGTTTATCCGCCCTCTCCAAAGGAGGGCTTTTTCGTGAATCCTCTGGAAAAAGAGGTTGTGTTCAGATTTATGCCGAAGAAGCAAAGAATGAAAATCCTGCTGGTTAATCCTCCCAACTGCGGCCGCAGTATCCCGGAAGAGGAATACGGCATTACGTCTCTCAAGCAACTCTTCAGGGGCGAACCATTCAATCTGGAAGTGCTGGCCGGACCGCTTACCGGTCATGATGTCCTGATTTTTGACGGAAAGTGTGAGACCGCAGACGCTTTCTGGAAGACGCTTGCGGATTTTGAGCCGGATGTTGTCGGATTCACCGCGCTGACCTGCGAGGCGAACACCGTGATCCGCCATGCAGCAGCCGTTAAAGAAAGATGCAACCCGGTTCTGGTTGTCGGCGGCAGTCATGCGACATACAATCCGAACGACTTCAACCGCGCCGGATTCGACTACATCGTAACCGGGCTGGGGAAGAAAAGTTTTGCCGGGCTGATCGCCATGCTGGCCGCGGGCGACCTGTACGCCGACATCCCCGGCATTGCCCGCACGTCGCCCGGGAAGCCTCTGTCTTACACACCGCGGCGATTCAGCAGGGCGGATTTAATGGAGGACGTCGCGCCCCGCTATGATCTGGTCGCGCGGTACCGGAGCCAGTATTACCTGGAGCAGCTGGGGCTGGCGATGGGTTTTGTTATTACCGCTTATGGCTGCACTCACGAATGCTCTTTTTGCACGATTCCGGGAATGACCGGCGGAAAATATCTGACGCACGGAGCGGACGCCGTCCTGCGGGACATTCTGCTTTTGGGCGATATTCCTTTTGTCCGGATGGTCGACGCCAATACCTTCGGCAACGCGCGACAGGCGGCTGAACTTTGCGGGAAAATCCTGGAAGCCGGCATCCGCAGGAAATTCTTTGCCGATGTCCGTGCCGATACGGTGGTCAAACATCCGGATCTGCTGGCACGCTGGAAAGAAGCGGGGCTTTACGCCGTGGTTGTCGGATTCGAGGATATCGCCGATGAGCGGCTTATGGCCTACAACAAGAAATATCGGGGCAGCGTCATTCGTCAGGCCATCGAGATTCTGCACAAACTGGGCATTGTCATCATCGGGGATTTCATCGCATCGCCGGAGGATACGGAAAAGGATTTCGAAAAGCTGGAGCGGTTCATTCGCGAGCAGAAAATTGAAATTCCCGTCCTGTCTATTCTCACCCCGATTCCGGGAACACCGCTCCATGACCGGATGAAAAAAGATATTGTGATTTCCGATCTCGATTATTATACCTTCACAAACGCCGTAACCAGGACAAAAATGCCGGAGGCGTTATTTTATCAAACGTATGCCGATCTGGTCAGAAGGCTGCATGAAAAACCGCATTCGCCAGGGCAGTAAAGGGAGTTTCATGGAAGTTTACATCAATGACATCGCCGCTTTTTTACCCAATGATCCCATTTCCAACGATGAGATGGAAGATGTTCTGGGAAAGATCCGCAATATCCGTTCCCGCGTCAAATCACGCGTGCTCAAAAACAACGGCATTAAAACCCGCTATTATGCCATTGACCGCAAGACCGGCCGTCTCAACTACACCAATGCCGGCCTCACGGCCGAGGCCGTCCGCCGTCTTCGACCCTACGCCGGTTTTTCCGTGAACGATATTCAGTGCCTGTGCTGCGGAACGTCCATGCCCGATGTCATCACGCCGGGGCACGGTCTCATGGTGGCCGGCGATTTGAAAATCGGCCCCTGCGAAGTGATCAGCACATCCGGCATCTGTCTTTCAGGGATCACGTCACTCAAAGCGGCCTGGGCCAATGTTGCCCTGGGCGTGAGTGATAACGCCGTTGCCACCGGTTCCGAACTGGCGTCGTCCCTCCTGCGGTCCAACTTTTTTGAACATCTGGAAGGCGACCCCGATTTAAAGAACCATCCCATCCTCACCTTTGAATCGGATTTCCTTCGCTGGATGCTCTCCGACGCCGCGGGCGCCGTTTTTCTGTCGCCCCGGAAAAACGAAAATCGTCTGTCGCTCAGGCTGGACTGGATTGAACATGTCTCTTACGCCGGACAGATGGATACCTGCATGTATGCCGGCGGCCATAAAAATGATGACGGAACGATTACAGGCTGGCGGCAACTCGATTCTCTCGAGGAAGCGCTTCATAAAAATTATTTTGCCCTCAAACAGGATACGGAAATTCTGGGCGAACACGTAATTCGCCTGACGGTAACCGAAGGACTGGCCAGAACGGTTGCCCGGCGCGGGATTCAGGCTTCCGAGGTAGACTGGTTTCTGCCGCACTACTCATCGGAGCTTTTCCGCGACAAGGTGCATGATGCGATGGCCGGCATCGGGTTTGGCGTTCCTTACGAAAAATGGTTCACCAATCTGTCCTATAAGGGAAATACAGGCTCTGCCTCCATTTATGTCATGCTGGAGGAACTTTTCCATTCCGAAAAATTGAAAAAAGGCGACAAAATCATGTGTTATGTTCCGGAAAGCGGCCGTTTTTCCATAGCCTATATGCTGCTGTCCGTGGTGTAACCGGATTCGGGTACAAAAACCATCGGGTTTTTAACGCACGGATGCCTTAATCCCCCTGTTTTGCCTGTCGGGGATATATAAATATTTCAGAAAGTCAACAGAATGCCGATAATAAATGAGGAATATTTCCTGAAGTTTTCATGACATTTATCTCCAAATGACGGTAACCGGAGGACCATGAAGCCAGAAAAGAGTTTCACTCACACCGGTATGATGCTGATTTCAGGATTATTACTGTTGAACGTATGGATCCCCGGCGCTTTTGCGGAGCATGATACCGCGCTGCGCACCGATCTAAACTTTTCTTACAATTTCAACCGTCAATTTCGAGCCGTGTCCTACGTTTTTTTTCAGGCCGATGACGAAATGTCCATTTTGGATTATACAGAATGGGGGATCGGTCTTCGTTATCAGACTTCTCTGCCCTGGCTTTCCTTTCTGATTTATTATCAGCAGGGTTATACCAAGGGTGAGGACCGCCGATGGCGGCTGGAACAAAAACCCAGCGTCAATCTGAATCTGCAGGCTACTTTTCTCGCAGTCAATTTTTCCAATCAGCTTCGCTACGAGTATCGCATCACTCCGGACTGGAATGATTTCCGGATAAAAAACACCTTTGAAATTACCCATAGGGTCTGGATGGTCGAACCCTGTATCAGTTGGGAATTGTTTTATGAAAATTACGATAAAGCGATTATGCTCAACCGGATAAAATTCGGCATCAATCACGATGTGGGCAACCATGTGTCCCTCGGGCCTTACTTTCGTATGGATTTTTCCAACGTGAACCGTCGGTGGGAATGGACCCGGCAATTAATCGGCTTTCATGTAACCTTCCGGTATTGAAGGATAACCATGGTGGATCATTATCGGCAGATCAACGGTCTCGCGCGAAAACGAACATTTTCCGGTTCATGCATAAGCTTTATTTGTTTCTTTATTTGTTTTTTTGCCGCAACCGGCGCGCTCCGTGGCGAGACGCAGACGGTGCGAGTGGGCGTTTATGAAAATGCGCCTAAAGTGTTAACCGGCGATTCCGGACGCCCTTCCGGTATCTTTATCGATATTCTCGAACACATCGCAGCTAAAGAAGGCTGGACGCTCGAATATGTTTCGGGCACATGGGCCGAAGGATTAAGCCGCTTGGCTGATGGCCAAATCGATCTGATGCCGGATGTCGCTTATACTGCAGAGCGGGAGAAAACATTTTCCTTCCATAAAACACAGGTGCTCTCCTCCTGGTTTCAGGCGTACGCGCGCAAAGGAAGCGGTATTCAGTCTCTTCTGGATTTAAATGGGAAGCGTATCGCCATTCTGGACAAATCCGTACAGCAGGAAGCCTTCATCCGTTTCAGCCGGGGGTTCGGACTGAATGTCACGCTGGTTTCTGTCACCGATTATAAAACTATGTTCGAAATTGTCGCCAGGGGTGAGGCGGATGCGGCCATCACCAATCAATTTTACGGTGCGATGCATGCCGCCCGTTATGGTCTGGCGGATACGGCGGTTGTTTTCGAGCCGTCCGCTTTGTTTTTCGCGGCGGGCAAAGGCGATCCGGAAAAACTGCTTGACGCCATTGACGGGCATCTCATGGCTTTGAAAAAGGATCCCCGGTCCGTTTATTATGCCAGCCTGAAACGATGGACATCCGAAGAAGTCGGGTTTACGCTTCCATTTTGGGTGAAGATTTTAGGAATTATTGTGGTGGTCTTTCTACTGACGAGTCTGGCGGGGAGCTTGATTTTGAAACGTCAGGTCAACGCGCGAACCAGGGAGCTGCAACTGATCAATCAGGACATGGAAGCCCGCATCGTCGATCGAACGGCGCAGCTTGAAATCGCCAAGACAAAGGCCGAATCCGCTGACCGGTTGAAGTCGGCTTTTCTGGCCACCATGTCCCATGAGCTGCGCACGCCGCTCAATTCCATTATCGGGTTTACGGGCATTCTGCTGCAGCGGCTGGGAGGGCCGCTCAATGATGAACAGGACAAGCAGTTACACATGGTCTATAACAGCGCCAAGCACCTGCTGGACCTGATCAATGATGTTCTGGATCTTTCCAAGATCGAGGCGGAGCAGCTCAATGTCGTTCATGAGGAATTTAATCTGCGCGAGAGTCTGGATAGAGTCATCATAAGTTCACAGCCTCTGGCAGGAAAGAAAGGGATTGACCTCGCTACCCGAATCGCTCCCGGGATTGGCGCGATCAGAAGCGACCGGAGGCGTGTGGAACAGATTTTACTGAACTTGCTCAGCAATGCGATCAAATTTACGGAACAGGGGTTTGTCCATCTGGATGCAAGCCTTCACGGGGATAAAGTGGTGCTGGCGGTTTCCGATTCCGGCATCGGAATCAAGCCGGAAGATATGAGTCTCCTTTTTAACGCTTTTCATCAGATTGAATCGGGTATTTCCCGGAAATATGAAGGTACAGGACTTGGTTTGTCCATTTGTAAAAAACTGGCAGAATTGTTGGGCGGTGCAATTGAAGTTGAAAGCGTCTGGGGGCAAGGGAGCACCTTCAGATTCATTCTGCCCATAAAAGATTTAAATCATGAAATATTTAGGAAGTTTCTTCAGTAAAACACTAAAATACCGATACAAAGAACAGCCGTTCTTTTGCGGTGAACAACATCCACGACAAGACGAGGCGGCGGCTAATATGGCGAGAAGCTCGTTACTTACAAAAAACATGAAAGCAGGATTGCTGAATCTATCCTTTCTTGCCGGTCTGGTTTTTGCCATTGGCGTGTCGGGGATAACTTCACTCTGCATTGATCCTCAAACATCGTATGCCGCTTCACCCGGAATCCAGGGAAGCAATGAAAGCGAAAAACAAAACCTGCAGTTGAAAAAGCACATCCTTGTCGTTACCTCCCAACCTTATCTGACCGACTGGTTCAACGCGCTCAATACTTCCCTGCGGCATAACCTGTTTTCACATCTTTCTCCGGACAGCAAGCTCAGCTATGAATTTATCGGCTCCGAGAGCCTGACCGATGAGGATTATGATCTGAAGCTGATGGAAATGCTCCTAGAAAAATATGCCCATATTAAGCTGGATATGGTGATTGCCGTCATGCCGGTGAGCAGTCAGTTCATGCTGGATCACGGCGAAGCGTTTTTGCCCGGTATTGCTACGGTTTTTGTTCTGCCTTCCAAACAGCAATACGCGAGAATCGCACAGCGTCCCCACTCGGGTCTGGTCAAGAGCGCCGCCGGCGCCATTCCGGATACTATTGAACGCATCCACGTTCTGCTTCCGGACACGGAACAATTGCTGGTTGTGTCCGGAAGCGGCATGGACGATCTGAATTATCAACTCATCGCGGAAGATACCCTGAAAAATAAAGGGTGGCCAAAAGCCGTGGAATATCTGAAAGGTCTTACCGCCGAGGAACTGGCGGCTCGACTGGAAATACTTTCCCCTCATTCCGCCGTGCTGATGCTTACATATCTGCAGGATGCGCAGGGGAAGCCTCTGACGACGGTTCAGGTGATGAACGCGGTTTCCAAACGTACGGCGGCTCCCATTTTCAGTTTTTACGACACGATTTTCGGTCTGGGGATTGTCGGCGGCAAGCTCACGAGCGCTGAAGCTTATGGGGATGCGATTGCAGATACGGCAATGAAAATGTTTCAGAGAAAAGAAACGCCGCGGCTGTTGGAAACAATGGCGGAGGCGAGGGATATATATGACTGGCGGCAAATGGAGAGATGGAAAATTCCACAGAGCCGTCTTCCCGGTAACAGCGATATCCGTTTTCGCAAGGTAACTTTCTGGGAAGAACACATGGGCAAGATCATGCTGGTTTTCGGTATTATGGCCCTGGAAACGTTCCTGATTCTGGCGCTGTTGTTCAACCTGGTGAAAAGAAAACGCGCGGAAACGGCGCTTGGTTCATCCGAGAAAAAGTACCATGACATATTTGATAATGCTGTTATGGGAATCTTTCAGAGTGCTCCCGAAGGCAGATACATGAACGTGAATCCGGCGCTGGCCCGGTTATTCGGCTATCCAACTCCGGAAGAAATGATGGCGGACATTCAAGATATTGATCATGAAATCTACGTGAACCCTGAAGACAGAACGAAACTGAAGAATCTTTTTGCGTCACAGGGGAACGTACAGGGATTTCAGGTTGAATGTAAACGGAAAGACGGTTCGCAATTCTGGATATCCATAACCGGAACGGGCATCCGGGATCATGCGGGAGGTATCCTCTACTATGAGGGAACCATTGAGGATATCACTCAGCAGAAGCAGGCCGAATTGGAGTTGCAAAAGTATCGCGACGATCTGGAAGAGCTGGTGGCGACGCGTACTGCTGAACTGGCCTCCGCGGGTGAGCGAATCAAAATCAACGAGGAACGTTACGGCTTCGCGCTGGAGGCGTCCAGAGACGGTCTGTGGGACTGGGACATCAAGAACAGCAAGGGTTACTTCAATCCTTCTTATTACCGGATGCTGGGGTATGAGCCGGAGGAACTAGGACCGGATCCCCAGAGCCACTGGGTGGAGCTGCTGCATCCGGAGGAGAAGGAAAGCGTGCTGGAAACCATCCGGCGGTATCTGGAAAGCGAAGGCGCCTTTGAAATCGAATTTCGCATGAGGACCAGGGATGGCAAGTATAAATGGATTCTAAGCCGGGGCAAAGTCGTGGCGCGCGACGAGAACGACCGGCCCGCCCGCGCAGTCGGCACGAATACCGACCTGACCGTCCGCAAGCAACTGGAATTGGAATTACGCAGGGTGAATGAGGAGCAGCATGCCATCGTGGAGATGGCCACGACGGGGATCGTGCTGATCAGGAATCGCATTATTGTTCGCTGCAATAAAAAAATGGAGGAAATCTTCGGCTATGATTCCGGAGAACTTGTCGGGAAGACAACAGGCGTCTGGTACGAAAACGACGACCTCTTTGTTGAAACCGGCCGTGTGATTGCCAAACAGGTGGAAAAAACAGGTTTTTTCTTTCAGGAATGGCAGCTTGTCAGAAAGGACGGTACGCGGTTCTGGGCGAGAATGTCCGCGCGCGGCATAAGTCCAAGAAGTGCGCCGCTGGAGCTGGTCGGCATTGTCGAAGACATTACGGCCGAACGTGAAACGATGGAGACGCTTCGTCAGGCTAAAGAGCGGGCGGAGTCAGCGGATCGGTTGAAGTCCGCGTTTTTAGCCACGATGTCCCATGAACTGCGCACACCGCTGAATTCCATTATCGGTTTTACCGGCATTCTGCTGCAGCGGCTGGGGGGGCCGCTCAATGATGAGCAGGACAAGCAGTTGCGCATGGTGTATAACAGTGCCAAACACCTGCTGGATCTGATCAATGATGTTCTGGACATTTCGAAAATCGAGGCGGAGCAGCTTAACATCGTTCATGAGGAATTCAACCTGCGCGAGAGTGTGGAGAAGGTCATCAAAAGCTCGCACCCGCTGGTGGATAAAAAGGGGATTGGCTTTTCCGTATCGATTGCGCCCGAGATCGGGTTGATCAAAAGCGACCGACGCCGGGTTGAACAGATTCTGCTCAATTTGTTGAGCAATGCCGTCAAGTTTACGGAGGAAGGGTTTATCCGGATGGATTGCCGGTTTCGTGAGAATAAAATCATCATCGCCGTTTCGGATTCAGGAATCGGAATCAAGCCGGAGGATATGGGCGCACTGTTCAACGCTTTTCATCAGATCGAATCCGGCATCACGCGCAAATACGATGGAACGGGTCTGGGGCTCTCCATCTGCGAGAAACTGGCTCGTCTGCTGGGTGGTGAAATCGAAGTGGAAAGCGTTTGGGGCAAAGGCAGCACTTTCAGACTGATTTTGCCTCTGGAAGGAGAAAAGAGATGAAAGGGAACATTCTGGTCATCGAAGACAATGAACAAAACCTTTATCTGGTCCGGTTCATTCTGGAAAAGAACGGGTATGCGGTTCATGCCGCCATGGACGGCCAGGCGGGAATTGACCTGGCGGAGGAATTGAAACCGGATCTGATCCTGCTGGATATTCAGCTTCCGGTCATGGACGGTTACACGGTAGCTAAAAATCTGCGGTCCAATCCGGATATTTCCGGTATACCGATTGTGGCCGTGACGTCGCATGCCATGGTCGGCGACCGCGACAAAGCGATGGCTGCGGGCTGCAACGGATATATTGAAAAACCGATTAATCCGGAAACGTTTATGTCGGAAGTTGAATTGCATTTGAAACGAGGCTGATGATTGATGAAAAAAGTTCTGATTGTTGATGATGTATTTGAAAATCGGTACATTCTGGAAAAAATGCTGGAATTTCAGCAATTGGGCGTTGTGTCGGCGGGAAATGGGAAAGAGGCTCTGGAAAAAGCGCGAATGGACCCGCCGGACCTGGTGATCAGCGATATTCTCATGCCGGTCATGGACGGGTACGCGTTGTGCAAAACCTGGAAATCGGACGAGCGTTTTAAAAATATCCCTTTTGTATTTTATACCGCAACCTATACCGATCCGAAAGATAAAGATTTTGCGCTGTCGCTGGGGGCGGATCGTTTTGTAATCAAACCCCAGGAACCGCAGATTTTCATGGAGATGCTGGGCGAGTTCATTCGGGAAGATCAGGCCGTTCACCCGGCGGGTCATCAGCCGCTGGGTTCGGAAATGGAATTTTTCCGGCAGTACAATGAAATTCTCTTCCGGAAGCTGGAAAAAAAGGTAACCGAACTGGAACAGGTTAACCGGCGCTTGAAGCAGGAAATTGATGAACACAGGCTGGCCCGGGAAAAACTATTCAATCTGACGCAGGCCGTGGAGGAAAGTCCGGCCGCCATCGTTCTTACCGATCTGAACGGCCGGATCGAATACGCCAATACCAAATTCTGTCAAATCAGCGGATATGCATCAATGGAAATGATTGGCAGAGATTTGGGTTTCCTAAGATCAAACGAAATCCATCCCGATATTTACAAGGACCTGTGGACAACCATTCGTGCGCATCGTGTCTGGCGAGGCGCCCTGTGCAACAAGAAAAAGGACGGTGAGTTATTCTGGGTGTTTCTGACGATGTCGCCGCTGAAAAACGCCGAGGGGCACATCACTCATTTTATGGCGATGATGGAAGATACTTCCGAACGAAGAAAACTGGAAGCGCAGCTGAGGCAGGCCCAGAAGCTGGAAGGGATCGGCCAGCTGGCGGGAGGCGTGGCGCATGATTTTAATAATATTTTGACCGCTATTATCGGTTACGCGGACATTGCCTATCAGAATATGCAAAATGAAGATCCGCTGCGAAAGCATCTCAAACAGATTCTGGACTATGCCGATAAAGCCTCGGCCATCACCAAAAGTCTTCTTGCTTTCAGCCGGAAGCAGGCAACGCATCTTTCTTATTTCGATCTGAACGATCTGCTTCTCAATTTTCAGAAGTTCCTTCGTCATCTGCTGCCGGAAAATATTGAAATCCAGATGCCCTGCTCGGACCGGATTTTGCCAGTGCTGGTGGACCAGGTGCAGATTGAGCAGATCATCATGAATCTGGCGACCAATGCCCGCGACGCCATGCCCCGGGGAGGGCGCTTCGTCATCGCAACGGCTTTAGCCCAACTCGATGATAAATTTATCCAGGCCCATGGCTATGGAAAAACCGGGTCCTACGCCGAGATCACCATAACGGATACGGGATGCGGCATGGATCAGCAGACGAGGGAAAAGATTTTCGATCCTTTTTTCACGACCAAAGAACAGGGGAAAGGCACCGGATTGGGCATGGCGATTGTTTACGGCATCGTGAAAAATCATAATGGTTTTATCCTCGTGGACAGCGAGCCGGGCAGAGGCGCCCGGTTCTGTATTCTTCTGCCTATCACGCGCCCGGTTGCGCCCGCGGATCAGAAGAAAACGGAAAACGAGACGCCGTCCGGAGGGACGGAGACAATTCTTGTCGCCGAAGATGAACCGGGAATCCTGGATCTGATCATGACCATATTAACGGAGCAGGGTTATTCCGTCATCGGCGCAGTGGATGGTGAAGAAGCCGTGAGTAAATTCAGTGAAAACAGGGAAAAAATTTCTCTGATCATGCTGGACGGCATCATGCCGAAAAAAGGCGGCAATGAAGCCTGCCGTGAAATCATGATGCTCAAGCCAGATGTGAAAGTAATTTTCATGAGTGGATATTCGGAGAAGATTGTCAACGTTCAGGAAGCCGAACACAAAAAGATTCACTTTTTGCAGAAACCCGTTCTGCCTTCCATGATTCTGAAAAAAGTATACGAGGTTCTGAATTCCGAAGAGAACGGAGGGACAGCGGATAATCTCGTCCGGGAATAAGCCGATGCCGCCTCCGATTTTCCAGGGCCCCTATCTCGACCGTTCCCGATCAAGCGACTCTTTGGAGATTCTTTTGGAGAGACTGTCCAGCTGATTCCGAATTGACCGGATTTCCTGGTCGGTCAGTTTTCCATCCTTTTGCGCATGTTCGTAGTGCTTGCGGATTCCATCCAGGCCGGACTGGAGCTTTTTCGTTTCCGCCGGGGTCAGGGCGCCGCGGCCGGAAGCCGTGTCAATGCGCTTCTGCAGACTGCCGATCTTTTCCTCAATTTTCCCGGCCGAGCGGGCGTCTTCCCGGTCATGCTTTTCCCTGTATACTTTCTTGCTCAGTGCATCCAGCCGCCCGTTGAAATGTTTTGCCTCGCGCTCGCTTAAACCGTTCTGAACGGCGCTGTCGAAGCCTTTACGGATGCCGGCGAGCTCGTTTTGAACGCTTTTGGCTTCCTGGGCTGTCAGAGTTCCGGCCTTGACGCCTTCGTCAATCCGCTGCTCGAGGCCGTCCATCCGGGCGCGTATATGATCGGCAGTGCCTGCCCACGTTGTCGCTACGGCGAACAGGAAAACAAACATTATTCCAAAAACCAGAAATTTTTTCATGATAAACCTCCTTGGATTATGGTGGGTGGTGGAAACTCCGGCGAAAGTATAAAACAGGCCGGATTTTGTGTCAACGAAATGTCTGAAGCGGGACTCGCCTTTGCCGTAAGCAGGCTTCCATGATGATCCGCAAATGACAGACGGTCTGCCGCCCGGATTCCCATTTCGATTTCAATGGCCGTGAAGAGATATCGTTTCGGTAACAGCCGGCCGGGATCACGTTCTGATTATTCCTGATCCCTGTCGATTAAGGCTTGACATGAACAGGAGTTATACCTTATAAAATCTATAACAAGCGTTATATTAGAAAAAGCGATAAAGACCCATATCCAGATCAAACTTGGTGGAATGCTCCATCCGTTTACAAAAACGGTAAGCTTTTCCGGGCAGTTTTTCGTTCGGGTACTATTCATTGTTTGCGTGTTGTGCGGCATGTGAAATCCGGCGGGGATTTCCGACTTTACTAACAACGAACAAATTAATTATGGAGGGCCTTTATGAAGACTTATGCCGACAGACCATGGCTTGAACACATGGATCCCAGGATTAACCGCAGTCCGAATCTGCCTGAAACTCCTGTTCATCAGTTCCTGACCGATTCTTTCCGGAAATATCCGGATCACGTAGCGTTTTATTTTTACGGTGCGGAATTTACATACGCGGAAGTGGAAAGCCTGACAAACAAGCTGGCCGGCAGTTTTGCGCATCTGGGCATCAGCAGGGGCGACCGGATAGCTCTCTGTATGGATAATTGTCCCCAGTATGCCATCGCTTTTTTTGCCGCGCTTAAGGCCGGGGCTGTGGTTGTTCAGATTACGCCTATGGCGACGGAGCGGGAAATTCTTTACCTGCTCAATGATTCCGGCAGCAAGGGGATTGTGACGCTGGATTATATCTGGCCAAAGGTCAAAGCCGTGATGGACGAAAGCACGCTCACCTTTGCCGTTGTCGGCAGTATTTACGACTATCTGCCGGCGAATCCTTTTCCCGTTAGACCTTTTGCCATTCCCGAAAAATCGCTTGGAGTGGAATTATCCGCCAACGTTTACGAGTTCAGAACCCTGCTGAATGAGGCCTGCACGTTCACTCCGCCGGTCATGAACAGCCGCGAGGACCTGGCGGTTTTGCAGTATACCAGCGGGACAACCGGTTTTGCCAAGGGAGTGATGGTTACGCATTATAATCTTTCTTCCTATATCACGATGCTGATGTCCATGGATTACAAAAGCGAGCCGGGGAAAGAGGTTTATCCGGTCACCCTGCCCATGTCCCACAATTATGCCATGTTCCAGACGGTTGTCGCGCCCATTGCCATGGGAGGCAAGGTGGTCATCATGGTGCGCTTTCATCCGGATGAAGCTCTCAGAGTGATTGACAGTCTTCACCCCACGATTTTCCGCGCTGTGCCTACGATGCTGACGATGATGATCGCTCATCCCCGTCTTAAGGAATTTAACCTTCGTTCCGTCCGCCACTGGGTTGTCGGAGGAGCGCCGGTTCCCGATGAACTGGTGGCGAAATTTCAGCAGGTGTCCGGTGCCAATGTTGTTGAAGGATACGGGTTGACGGAATCGACGTCCGGAGTGGTCCTGAATTCATTGTACGACAAGACGCACAAAGGCATGGGGTTTCCGGCCATCATGATGGATGCCCGCGTCATCCATCCCGAAACCGGAGAGGATGTTCCTTTCGGAACCGATGGGGAATTACTGCTGAAAGGTCCGGCGATCAGCCCCGGTTACTGGAACAAACCCGATGAAACGGCAAAAACGTTCAAGGACGGCTGGCTTTACACCGGCGATATTGTGCGCATGTCGGAACTTGGGGTGTTGCAGTTTGTGGACCGGCTCAAGGAAATGATCATTGTCTCGGGCTTTAACGTCTACCCGACGGAAGTGGAGAATGTGCTGTATGAATATCCCGGTGTCATGGAAGCGGCGGTGATCGGCTGGCCGGATGAACGTCAGGGGGAAATTGTAAAGGCGCTGGTTGTTCCCAAAAAAGACGCCGTTTTGAATTCCGACGGGATTATCAGCTTCTGCAGGGAGCGGCTGACCGCATACAAGGTGCCGAAGCTTGTCGAAATTGTGGACAGCCTGCCGAAAAACCCGACCGGCAAAATTCAGAAGAAGGCCTTGAAAAAGAAGGCATAGGTTTCATTGAGACAAATATTTTAGTATCCGGGGCTGGCAACGTCCGTGCATATCCGGCAACTCAGGTCGATGCTCAAATGCGTTGTCCCGTTGCGTGTGAGGTTGATCCTTTTACAGGACGGGGCATGCCTGTATCATCAGCGCGGGATTTCTTTCACCTGAGGCCGGTACAGGAAAAGATTCCTGCGCAGGAAACTGGTTTCGTTTTTTAAATCTTCCGATGAATTGCAGACGTAAGTGACAACAAGGTTGCGGTTATGGGCAAACTGGGGATGTTCCTTGCCTGCGTAACAAAATGTATGCGGATCAAACAGGGTTCCGGCGGGGTTTAATTCATCGACGGAATCCAGAAGCGGCGCCGGAGAGCTCCAGGGACCTTCAAGCGCCGGGGCCGTTGCATGCATAAGCCCGCGGCCTTTATTTTCCGTTGACGAATAGACGGCCACCCATCGATGATCGCTTCCGGAATAGCGGACGCTCATCTCGGATACGGCGGCGGGGAAAACAATTTTTACCTCCTCCGTTTTCAGTTCCTTCCGCCATTGATTGTCTTTCGTCAGATGCTCCAGGTGATCTTTGGGATCATCCAGACGGGCAACATCAATCCGGGTGAGAATATTGCCGGAGACCGTGATGTTGTTTTTCGAAGATCGGAAGAGAGGAAAAAAGTATACGTGATTTCCGGAAACGACGGAAGTAGTCGCCAGGGCTTCAATTCCCTCGGGCAGCGCCTTCGTCCAGTCCAGATATTCCACCGGCCACCGGCGGGGATCGTCGGCGCGAAAATCCCTGATCCGTGCGATCCTGTGTCCCGCGATCCGGAAGTTGAAAGGCGCTTCGGCGCCGGGCAAGGTTTCAATGACCAGCAGGGGAATATAGAGGACGCCGGAAGCGATGAACGGGTCCTGCGGCCAGAGCCATTCTCCTTCCCCGAATGAGGAGATAAATTTTCCATTTTGCTTTTTCAGAAAATACCGGATGGAAAACTTCCGGTCGGTTGAGCAGGTGGAAACAGCCAGCGTGGTTCCCAGAACCACATCCATGCCCATTCGGTCTTTTCGCCCTTTTTCTTCCGAAACAAACGTATCCCCGAACAGCCAGAGGGTGCGTCTGCCGTCCAGAGGGATGGAATATGCGCCGTCTCCGCCGTACCATCCATCCCGGTCGGGAAAAACGGGCAGGCAGGCTCCTGGATGCTGAAAAGGGAAGAGGGGGGAACATGACAGGCAAAGCAGAAGCAGGGGAAGCAGAATCAACGCCCGTAGCGTTTTATTTGTTCGTTTTGTGCTCAGAAAAAGAATCCTCAGGTTATGATATGGTGCATGCAGGGGCAAAAAATGGATTACCCCTGCATGCGCAGGGGACGTTTATTTCAGTTTAAAGTTAACCCGGCTGTTTTTTACTTTATCCTTGTTTTCGGGAGCCAGCAGAGCGGCTTTCACCAGAAAGATCCGTGCCGGTTCCACTTTACCGTCTTTGAGCAACTGTTCACGGACGGTCTGGGTGCGTCTGGCGGCAAGCTCAGACAGGTTTCCCTCCGTGACAATAATATTGTCCTGCATCAGTTTTTCCATTTCCGGTGGCGGCAGGGCCTTGGCAACGCCCATTGTCCGGGGCTTGGGAAAATCACTGGCTTTATAAGCGAGGGTCAGATATTTTTGATACTCGGACTGCGCGATCGAAATCTCCTCAAGAGGCACGGGCGCCTGCCCTTTATTCACCAGTTCCTTGAGTTTCTGGGCTTTGAGCAGACGGTTGAATTCAGCTTTTTTCAGCGCTTCTTTATCCTGCACGGGGTCAACGTAACCCTCAATATCCATTTTGATGTTGGGGCGGTCATAAAGCGCTTTGGAAAGCGCGCCGATCTTTTTCAGCACATCCTCGGAAAGCCGGTCGCTTCCGTAGTCAAATTCAACATAGCTCATTTCCTCTCCGCCGCCGGTCAGAGAGGCCAGAAGCGTGAAAGGCGATGTGACGGCCTTCGTTATCAGGTTAACCAGAACCTGCCAGACAATCGGCCAGATTCTGAACTGCGGATCGTCCAGGCTTCCGGACAAGGGGATATCCAGATTGATTTGTCCGTTGCGGTCGGTCAACAGCGTAACCGCCAGCGGAACCGGCGCCTTAATGGCTTCGGGGCTTTCCACCCTGTCACCGAAGGTCAACTGGTCAAAGAAAACCTTGTTTTCCGCGGAAAGCTTCTTTTTATCGACCAGGTAGGCCACGTTGAAGGTAAGCTTGCCTTTGGTGATGGGATAACCCAGAAACTTGACTGTATAGGGAGTGACCGGACTCATCTCGATGTCTTTAAAACTGATCTTGATATCCGCGAAGAGATCTTTTTTGAGCGGATTGATGGTGCCGGCGATATCGATGGGAGAACCATAACCCAGATTGCCCTTTAAATCGACAGTGGCGCGGGAGATTTCCTGCGACGACAATCCCGTGACGCTGCCTTTCAGATTGAGCATGTTCACCGCGTAATTGGGTTTGATGTTGCGGTCGGCGAGATCAACCGTTCCGCCCTGGAAGCGGACTTTGCCGATTTTAATATCGGGAGGCGGCTCGGATGGTTTGTTTTTGGCACTATCCGGGGGAGTTTCCGGTTTCTGTTCCGTCCCGGCGGCCGCGGTTTCTTTTTTCGGACCTCCGAAAATATCGCTGATATTGGTGCTCCCGCCTTCATTGACGACAATCTTGGCGAAGAAATCAGTCAGAGAGATTTCCCGGATATTCACGAACAGCGGATTGACGCCGACGGAGAGAGACGAAAAAGCAAGCTTTTCAAATTTGAGAAAATCCAGAGAGCGGGCGCGGTCGATGGTTGCCATCTGGTTGATCGAAAGATTCCCCGTGTACCGGATGATCGGTTTGTTTTTCGCATCCGGATTCAGGGAAAACTTTCCGGCCGTGGAAATAGAGCCGCGCGTGACGTCCAGTTGAACATTTTCGGGAAAATAAGGCTGGAAGGGGCGGATGGCCAGTTTCTTCACATCCAGATCCAGATTGACGGTGAGCGGTTCGATGCCAAGGGTGCCTTTCGCCGTGATGTCGCTTTTGTTCATGACCAGCGCCAGGTCCATGTCGGCCATATCGCCTTTTTTCAGGGAAAGTTTTTTCATGCTCAGCCGCAGAGGGTTGATGGAAATCTTTACCGGCTGATCCGGCCGGTCGTCGATAAAGTCGACGGCGGCCCTGTCGATCGTGAAGGAGTCCACCAGCAGGATCAGCTCTTTTTTCTTTTCGGATGTAGTTCCGGCCTTCTCTTCAGGCGCCTTCGGTTTTGCTTTTTCTTCTTTTTTACCGGCTCCGACCAGATTGAGCAGATTGATGTCACCTTTTTTGTTCCGGCGGACCACCAGTTCGGGAGCGTCGAGCGCGATTTGCGCCAGATGAACTCTTGGGACGAACGGCTCGACGGAGGCGAGATTGACTTTCAATGCGGGGAGCCTCAGAATTTTATTTCCCGCGAGATCGTCAAGCGACACTTTTCGCAAAGCAACATCGCCGGTCAGTTTCAGTTCCGGTGATTTGTCCTTGTGCATGATAAAGTTCACTTGAATTTTCGTGTCCAGCCTGGCCTCCGCTAGCTTGAAATTCATTTTTACCGGTACGTATTGCAGGTAAAAGGGAAGATCAATATCCGTCATGTCGATGTGAAACCGGGTTTCCCGCGAAGTCAGAAACGGCTGGGTCTGGCCCGCGATAACGACGGAATGGCCGTTGATCAGGGCTGAAAATTTCGGTTCAACGTAATTCTTCATGTAGTAATCGATGTTGGAAACAAAGGGCACAGAGAGATGGAGATTCCGGATCGTGTGGTCGGTTTTATTGGGCGTGTCGTGGAAATCAATGCTGCCGCCGGTAATCTGAATGTTGTTGATGGAAAAGAGAAACGGTTTTTCCGGTTCTTTCTCTTCTTTTTTGGCTTCGGGCTTAGGAATCAAATCGGAAAAATTGTAGGACCCGTCGATCTTACGCGTGACGGCGATGGACGGTTTGACCAGCCGGATTTCCTCCAGGATGAGAGCGCGGCGGAAAACGGAGGTCATTGCCGCGACATTGACGTAAAGCTCGTCGAACGCGACGAACGGCGTTTTTTGCCCGGGATCGGCCACGCGAAATCCCCGGACAGCGACGGAAAGAGCAAAGGGATGGATCTTGATCTGTTCGATGGTTGTTTCCCGGTGCAGGGCTTCGGAAATCTTCCTGGCCAGGACCGGTTTGAGAACATGAGGGAGAACCAGGTAGCCGGCGATGCCGATCAGAACAGCCAAAACGACGATGGCAATCAGTATCCTTTTTACAATCTTCATATGGATTCCCTCCCTGTAAAAAGCATTTCGCTGCGGTTCACTTTTCCCGGCGTAAGTTTTTCAGCCGGGAAATTTCCATTTTTCACTGTTGATGGCCTCTTTTCGTGAAATAAGCAACTTATTTATGCCGGCAGGCAGGACAGCCGGCATGATCAGGTAAAATAAAGAAAATTGACGGATATTATCAGCCATATTTCATTTGTCGTACGGGTTGCCGGATGAAATAAAGATTTCATTTCATGATGAAACGTTTTTTTATTTCAAATGGCTTCGATAGGTTGACAGCCTCTCTTTTGTCGATTAAAAAAATTGCAAATTTTTGTTAAGCGAACAAGGGCGAAAAAAATGAGTGAAAAAAACCGATGGACCATGGAATTGTGCGCCGCCTTTGTTCAAAAACGCTGAATGAATGATATTTAAATAGTTTATTTTGCAAGGAGAATCAATCAAAAAGTGTTTGTGCTTTATTGAATATCCGAACAGTCCTGCTTGGAAGAATTTGGAGGATGAAAAATGAATCTGCAAGACATGACCATTACGGGGAAAACCGAATCATCGAATCCTTTTCATGCACAGGAAACGGCCATCTGTTATCCGGTGGAGGGCGGTTATCCGGGATCAGGCGGTTGGGGTAGCGAGGATGACATTCGCTTAATGTTTCATGCATCAGCGGAAGCCTTCTGGCAGATGGACAAAAGTTTCCGGTTCACTTTTACCAACGCCGCCTGTGAGAAAGTATCGGGCGGCTTCACCGGCGGGGAATTTATCGGCACGTCCATTCTGGAGTATCTTACGCAAGAGGGCATTGAACATCTGGCGCGGGTAAACGGCTCACGCAGAAAGCGGGAAGCCCGGGGAGTCGGAACGGAGCTGATGTTTTATGAACTGCAGATGAGGCGCAAAAACGGAACCTGTTTCTGGGCCGGCATCAGTTCCTGTCCGATGCGCGACGGGAACGGCAAGGTGATCGGCTATCAGGGCATCATGCGGGATATCAGCGCGTACAAGCAGTATGAGATCGAGCGGAGAAAACTTGAAAACCTTTTGAAGAGGGAGGAGAGACAGGCCGCCGGGGAAAAGAGGAACGATGGAGTCGCCAGGCGTATGAACCGTATCATGGACGGCATTATCGGGTATTCCGAACGCATTATAGCGCAGGAAGAACCGGAAAAACACGCCGGATATGTCATGGACCCGGAAGAAAAAGCCGCCGCCATGATGCAGGACCTTTTGACGATTTCCGGAAAAGACCCGGCAAACCGCAAGCCCGTCAATCTGAATGAGCTGGTGCCCGCCTGCTTGAAAAAAAACCGGTTTCAGAAACTATCCGAGAACTTTCCGGGGATCGTCATCGATCTGGATCTGGAGCCCGCTTTGCGCCCGGTCAGCGGATCGGCGCCGCAACTGGATAAGGCTTTCACCAACCTGATTTGCATGAGCTGCGAAAAAGCCGGACCCGGCGGAGCGGTTTCCATCGCCACCCGCACGGTTTACCTGGGAAGCACGGGGAATCGCTCTGATGATTTAAATGAGGGAGAATTCGTGGTTTTGTCCGTTAGTGACAACGGCGCCGGCATGGCCGACGAGAATCTTCATCATGTCTTTGAGCCTTTCTATATGAGAAAAGTGATGAAGAAGGGCGCGACCGGCCTGGAGCTGTCCGTTTTGCGGGAAGTAGTCAAGGACCATGGTGGTTACGTCAACGTTGTCAGCGGGATCGGGTCCGGCGCGACTTTTATCGTGTATCTTCCCGTGGCGCGCGGTGAAAAACAATGGAGTTATATGATGCAATCGGATGTCCGCTGTCCCGGCGGCCGTTCGTCGATGAATTGAGATGATGCGGCGCTTGCCATCCGAGAAAAAATTATTTATACAAAAGACGGCAAGGAAAAGAGGGGGCATACAGGAAGTATCAGGGTAGTTTCCTTCCTTCTATCCTGGCGGGTTTGTCCCGTTTATGCTTCCTGAGCCCTCGCTTCTCCCGCATGGACGGACGCCCGGGAGACAAGAAGAAATAATTGGCCGCTCCTTCGCGGCTGGAAGGTGAGCGCGCTCCGGAATCAATTTCCAGGGCGCGCTTTTCTTGTGTCTGGAATCCTGGAGAACATAACCATGAAAAAAACCCGTGTATGATGCTTACCGCTTTTTTACTTGCCGGTTGTTTGTCTCAAATCATACCGATGGGAAGTGAATCTAAAAGATATCATTGTCGGATACAAACTGGAAGGCAGTTGCCATTAAGAGGTTTCAGGACATTTTCGATGCTGCACCGAGTTTTTCTACCTGATAGGACATCCTTCCGAAGTAATAAGACTGTTCCTTATTTGGATGTTCGTTAGAATTTCTTAATGCCCGTTTTCAGTGCCTGCCTGTTGTACTCGTCTTCGGTGATGATGCCGTTTCCGTCGGCGTCCCAGTACGTGCAGTTTTTTCTGGCCCTGTTTTTGTCCTTGTAAATGGCCATGCATTCCGCGACGGAAAGTTTGCCGTCTTTGTTCGTGTCCGCCTGAGAAAGAATCATTCGATAAACACTCCGGCTGTTTTCCCTCGGGCCGCCTGCGATTGCCGAGGCAGCAAGGCCTGCCGCCAGCAGCATCATCGTGAATAAAACCATGCGCTTCATGATTCGTCCTCCTTTGGTCAGTCCGGTCTTTCAGGATGCAGTGATAACATGAACGGTTTTGAAAATTCGATCAAGTTAATAATGCCGGGTGCAAGAAGATTGCTCCGGCACAAATTCCAGAATCGTTTTTTATTGCTGTTGGCTCCCGGAAAAAAACACCCGGGCGTCGACCAGCGAAACGCCTTTGCCTTTCGGATGAACGATCACCGGGTTCAGGTCGATTTCGGCAATGTCGGGACAGGCGGAAAGAAGCGCGGACACCCGGCAGACCACATCTACCAGGGCTTTCACGTCAGCCGGTTTTTTACCTCTGGCGCCGGCCAAGAGCGGATATCCCTTCAACTCCGAGATCATGGCTTCCGCTTCGTTTCTGGTCACGGGGGCAAGCCGGAGCGCTGTGTCCTTGAAGATTTCAATGAACACGCCTCCCAGGCCGACCATGACAATCGGGCCGAAGGCCGGATCACGCCGACCGCCGACAAAACATTCCACGCCTTCGGGCGACATCTCCTGGAGCAGGTATCCGTCAATGGCGGGGCGGGGTCTGGCCTTGCGGACCGCCGCCTGGATGCCGGAGATCGCGGCGGATAATTCTTTTTTGGAACCGATATTCAACTGCACGCCGCCCACGTCGGACTTGTGCGACGCGTCGCGGGAAATCAGCTTCACGGCCAGCGGATACTGAAGCGGCATTTTCTTCAGTTCTTTTTCCGAGCGGATGGCCAGACAGGGAACCGGCTTCAACCCGGCGGCAAAACAGACGGCCAGCGCCTCGTTCGTCAAAGGTATCCGTTTTTCATCGGCACAGTGCTTGCGGATGGCGTCCACCGCACGCAGATTCATTTTATGGCGGGGAAGCTCTCCCCGGCCGTCGCGCGCCTTTTTCATTTCGTAATAGGTGCGCGAAACATGGAGCGCCGTGGCGCCCTCCAGCGGGGAGGTAAAGACGGGGAAGGGCTGAGACTGCTGTACTTTCAGAATTTCTTCGCGATCGGAAATCATGGTCAGGCAAACCGGCTTTCCGTATTTGGCCACCAGCTTTTCCACGCCCGCCAGAAACGTCCGGGACATTTCCGCTTCAAAGTCCGCCGAATACAGATGATTGAATAACACGCCGTCGTACGTATCAATCTTGAGCGCTTCTTCCAGAATGTCCGTGAAGATCGTGTAGTCAAAAATTTCCCCCAGGTCCAGCGGGTTCTGGTGGGCGATGACGCGCGTGTTGTAAATGGTCTTGAGCTTTTCGATGAAGGCCGGGGGGAAAGGAACCATGTCAAAACCGTATTTCCCGCAGGCGTCGGCGGTAAGCACCGCGTGGCCGCCGGAGCGCGACAGCACCGCCACGCGGCTGCCTTTCATTAAAGGCATGCGGACGACCTTGATGGCGTTGATCAGCTCCAGCTCGTCGTCCACGCGGACGATCGCGGCCTGCCGGAATGCGCCGTCCACCACGGCGTCATCGCTGGAAAGAGCCGTTGTGTGGGACTGCGCGATCTTCGCACTGACCGGAGTGCGGTTGGATTTCTGGATGATGACGGGTTTGTCGCAGGCGCGGGCCAGATCGAAAAAAGTCCGTCCTCTTTTGAAGCCTTCCAGGTACAGGGCGATGATGTCCATCTGCGGATCTTTAATAAAGTACTCCAGAAAGTCGGCTTCATCAATCTGAAGCTTGTTGCCGGTGGCCGCGAACTTGCCGGGTTTGATGCCGTAACCCTGCACGGCGCGCATGTAAGAGCCGCCGACGCCGCCGCTCTGGGCAATCAGCGCCAGCCGGCCGCCCGTGGGGAGGTTCTTGAAGAAGGCGAAAGGCATCATCATTTTCAGGTCGAAGTTGACCGTTCCCACGCAGTTGGGACCGATGACTTTCATGTTGTATTTTTTCGCGACGGCCAGAACGTCGTATTCCAGCGTGTGGTCGCCGTGGGAGTATTCGCTGAAGCCGCCCGATTCGATGACGGCGTGCGTGATGCCCCTTTCCCCGCATTCCCTCATCAGGCCGGGGACGGTTCTGGCGGGCGTGAGGAAAACGGCCACGTCCGGCGCCTCCGGGAGGTCGGCCACGCTGGTATAGATATGAACGCCGCCCACGTCTCCCTCCTGCGAACCGACGCCGTAAAGGTTTCCCTCATAGCCGATTTGCCTGTTGTTGAGCAAAACAATTTGACCCAGATTCATTTTGGTGGCGGATGCGCCGAAGACAACCATGCTGCGTGGAGAGAAGAATTTTTCCATGATCCGTTGGGCTCCTTTCACCCGGCGATATTCCGGTTGCCTCGTGTTTGCGGGACTGCGCGGGCGGATGTCCGGCTGTCCTGAATCTTCACCGCCGGCCGTCGTCCCGAAGGAGAAAGGACGGAAAAATTTGCGCGATCACGAGGCCAATCCGTGGTTGCCGGACGAAGGATTTTATAGGATAACGGGGCGGCGGTGTCAAGAAGCAAGAAAAAAACGGGCAACGGTTCATTGTCTTTTGCTTTTTCAAAAGAAGTGTTTGACTTCTGGGGTAAAGCCAATATAATTATTTCAACGGATGTTTTCAGATCCATTCTTTTTTTCAGTGTCACCGGGTTTTAAGCGGCGGATTCAGGTTGATTCTCAACTTCAGGCGGGGGACAACACCATGAAGCAAAAACCGGACAGTGACAGGAACCAGCCCCGGGAAATTCAGCTTTTACGTGCCCAGCTCAAAGAGTTTAAACAATCGGATCTTCACAGGACGCGCGAAGAGAAAAAACTCCGGGAAAGCGAGCAGCGCCTGATGAGCGTCGTCAGCCGCTCGCCCATTCCAGCGTTCGTGATCAGCAGGGATCACCGTATCCTTTACTGGAACAAGGCGCTGGAACAGCTCACCAAAATCAAAGCCGGCGATGTCATCGGTACGTCCCAGCAGTGGCGTGCCTTTTACGCGAAAAAGCGTCCGTGCATGGCGGATCTGCTGGTCAGCCGGGAGCTGGCGAAAATCGCCAAGTGGTACACCGGTAAATACGTCAAATCCAAACTGCTCGATGAGGCCTATGAAGCCATCGACTTTTTTCCGGAACTGGGCCATCAGGGCAAGTGGCTGAGGTTCACGGCGGCGATTATCCGCGATGAAGCCGGCGAGCTGATCGGCGCCATTGAAACCCTGGAAGACATCACCCGCCGCAAGAAAGCAAAGGAAGCGCTGCTTCGGGCGCACGAGGATCTGGAGGAGCGCGTTCGGGACAGGACGGCGGAACTGGCGCAGGCCAACGAGGCGCTGCTCAATGAACTCATGGAACGCCACCGGACGCAGAAGGCGCTCAAGCAGACCACCGATCACCTTTCCCTGCTTCTGGAGTCCCTGCCGATTATTTCATACACCCGCAAGGCCGACGGGGATTTCGGAATTACCTTCGTGAGCAACACCATCGAAGAGATCACCGGCTATCCGCCGCAGTGTTTTATCGAAGAGGAAAATTTCTGGAGGGACCACATCCATCCGGACGACCGGGCGCGCATTGTCTCCGAACTGCAAACCGGCCATGAGAAAGGAACGTATCGTTACAGCTACCGGTTCCGGGTGATGGATGACTCCTACCGCTGGTTTTCGGATTACTGGCGCGTTGTGCAGCTTCCCGCCGGATCGACCAGCTACATCGTCGGGGCCTGGCAGGACGTCACCGAAGACAAGAGAATCCGCCAGGAAGGGGAACTGCGTCTGCAACAGATGATTCAGACGCACAAGCTCACTGCGCTGGGCGAAGTCGTCGCCGGGGTTGCTCACGAGATCAACAACCCGGTCAGCTTTATCGCCTATAATGTTCCGATTCTTGAAGAAATCTGGAACACCGTGGAAACCATTCTTTCCCGGTCGAGCGCCCATCATCCCGACTGGGACAAACGAGGGCTGTCTTTTGAAGAAGTCTGCCACAACATGCAGGAAATCATTCAGGCGTTCAAAATCGGCGCCAACCGCATCAGCCGGGTCGTCACCAGCCTGAAGGAATTTTCCCGTTCCGATGAATCCGCGCCCAAGAAGCTGATTTCCGTGCCGGAGGTCATCGCGGGCGCGCTGGTGATTGTTGGCGCTCAGGTCCGCCGGACCGTTTCCAAAATCGATCAGGAGATATCCGACGCCATTCCTCCCGTTTCCGGGCACTTTCAGAAAATCGAGCAGGTCATCGCCAATCTGCTGATCAACGCCCATCAGGCGATTCCGGTGGGGCAGAAAGGACTGATCCGCATCCGCTGCCGTTATATTGAGCGGCTGAAAGCGGTGATCGTGGATATTGAGGACAACGGCAAGGGGATCGAGCGCAAAATCATGGACCAGATTTTCGATCCTTTCTTTACCACCCGGCGTGAGCGCGAAGGTACGGGGCTGGGGCTGTCCATTTCCTACGGATTGATCAAGGAGCACCACGGCCTCATCAGCGTGCTCTCCCGGCCGGGAAAGGGCAGCCGCTTTTCCATCTATCTGCCCGTGGACGGGGAAACGGACATCAACGTGTTTCCGGCCATTCTCTGCGTGGATTACAACGTTAAATACCTCAAGGAGCTCAAGGCCAACTTCGTGGATGCTAAGATCTGGCGTTCGGAAGCTCAGGACAAGCCGGAGGACATTCTCAATTTCCTCTCCGAGAATCCGGAAGTGGATATTGTCGTCTCGGAAACTCGTCTGCGCGGATTCGACGGCTGGTATCTGCTGGAAAAGATCCGCGCGAAATTCCCCCTGCTGCCCGTCATTTTGTATTCGGCCGACCGCAAGGCGCTCAAGCCGCCCCCGCAGATCAAGGTCGTGCCCGACTATACGCTGGCCAGGCCTTTTCATATCGATAAGCTTCAAAACATCATTCATGAACTGGGGAGACAGCAGTTATGAAAATTCTGATGGTCGACGATGAAGATGTATCTCTTTCCTCCGTCCGGCGAATTCTCAAGTGGCGCGGGATCAAGGACGTGGAGATCTGCGACAACGGGCGTGAGGCCATCAGGAGAATCCGCAGGGAAAACTTCGACATCGTGCTTCTGGACCTGCTGATGCCCGACGTGGACGGAATGCAGGTGCTGGAAGCCACCAGGCCTTTCTGCCCGGATACGGAATTCATCATCCTGACAGCCGTGGACGATATCCAGACCACCGTGCGGGCCATGCGCCAGGGAGCTTACGACTACCTGGTCAAACCCGTGGATAACGAACTGCTCCTGTTATCCATTGAACGGGCCTACGAAAGAAAAGGTCTTCTGGCGGGGCTGTCCGTCAGCGCCAGTTGCGAGGCGCAGGATATTCCCGCCGCTTTTGCCGACACGATCACCCGGGACAAGCAGATGAAGGCGCTTATTTCCTATGCCCAGGTGATGGCGCGCAGCGGCAACCCGGTCCTGATTACGGGGGAATCGGGAACCGGCAAGGAGCTGATGGCGCGGGGCATTCACCGGGCGGGGCCTTCGCCCGCGGGGCCGTTTGTGGCGGTTAACGTGTCCGCCATCCCGGCCACCATGTTTGAAAGCCAGTTTTTCGGACACACCAAAGGCGCGTTCACCGGCGCGGACAGCGCGCACGCGGGTTTCTTCGAGCAGGCAGACGGCGGCACGCTGTTCCTGGATGAAATCGGCGAACTGCCGATCGGCCTGCAATCCAAGCTCTTGAGGGTTCTCGAGGACAAGACCTTCACGCCGCTTGGCGCCAGTCATCCCGTGCGCGTGGATGTGCGGCTGGTATCCGCCACCAATACCAATCTGGAGACGGCCTGCCAGGAGGGAAAGTTTCGCATGGATTTAATGTACCGTGTGAAATCCGCCTCCGTCCGGCTGCCGCCGCTTCGCGACCGGCGCGGCGATATTCCGCTCCTGGCCGCTCACTTTCTGCAAAAAGCCTGCTCGCGCCATCAGAAGACAATTACGGGATTCAGCCCCGAAGCCATGAATCTCTTGACCCGCAGAGATTATCCCGGAAATATCCGCGAGCTGTCGCAGGTTGTGGAAAACGCGGCCCTGCTTGCCGACGGGCCCGTCATCGAGCCCGCGCATCTGGGGGAAACCGGCGCGGTAAGCGCACAGGTCTCGGCGTCCAGCCGCAGTCTTTGCACGCTCAGGGAAAACGACGCCGCCCACGTGGCCTATGTTCTGTCAGCCACCGGCGGCAACCGCCGTGAGACGGCGCGGATTCTCGGCATCACGCTACGCCAGCTGCAGCGCAAACTGGCGGAGACGAAAAACGGGGGATGAAAGCAGAAATAACTTGATGGATTCTTATAAACCCTTTATGAGTTATGCATATGCATAGCCGTGGAAATCAACGCGAGGACGTCATGCCGGCGAATACCCTACAGGGCACAAGCGCCGGCATCCAGACTCTTGCTGGTTCAATCGTTTTCGATGGAATTGAGATATTTTGGAGCAAACAACATGATTGCTGCAGCGAAGAATGAGGGATGCCATGTTGTGTTATGTTAAAAAAATATTAAAATATTTTGCCGATGTCTTATGCATCTTTTTACTTTTGATATTTTTGGGGTGCTATCATGCCCCAAAAGAGACTGGCGCCTATCTCGATGGTAATCATGGTAATCAGTATTGGAAAATGGTGGAGGATTGCGGATATGAACATTGCTATCCCAAAGTTGATTATCTTCAGAGTACTACGATGACTGTGCGCCTGGAACTAACGAATGAGAAGTGGAAAGGTGAAAATTTCTTCATTGTTCGAATACATTTCATGGACGTACGCGAACCATTAATATTTAAACCATCGAAAGTTGATTTTAATTTAAAAAGTGGGAAATTGTTAAAAGCAAAAGCCTTGAATTGTGCTTACACAATATGGAATGTTGAGTACCTCCGATCATACATAGCTATAAAAGAGCCGCTTACCATTAACAAGGAAGGCTGTTATTTATTTTTCTTTGATCATCCAATTCTTTCTGCCAAGGATGAATTAATAATGGATTTGAGGCAAGCCGTCACAATTGGCGGAAAAGAAACGGATATCCCAGTTGTTATCTTTAGAAGAATGAAAACCGATGGGGGCTCTTAAGTATATAAGTTTCTAAAAACTATACTCTCCTGCTGATTTAATCGTCTTCGATTGAATCGGGATATTTTGGAGCAATCAGCAGCGGGCTGCTCCAGCGCTTGGGAAGCAAAGGGGTCACCCATTAAAAGGCCCTCGTCAAGAGAAAAATATATTCCCTGGCAATAAATTTTCTTTTTCGCGTAGCTTCTTTTTATTGCCCAAAATGCCGCCGTCGACAATCTCTACACACTACCGTAGTTTCTTTAAGTTTCGATGTCAGTCTTCACTGCACCAGTCACCCATCAGGATTAAGATCATACCGGATGAGCACTTTATTCCTAACAAGTTGTCCATAGCAAAGAGACGCTGTCCGCCGATAGATCACAAAAGTCTCGCGGCGGATAGTGACTCCTTTTGCTGCGGACAACTTCATCGTGCATATGTCGTATATTTGCCTCAGCGCAGCTCTCATCCCTGTATGACCCTTTCCGCTTTTGCGGACCAGAAAATCTTCGGTTCCAGGCCGTGTCCAATCGTTGTTTCACAAGTCTAATGGTTGTTAACCACCCCATTTGTGGCTCGCGGCATGGTCAGTAAAGATGCCGATAACGTTTATAAAGGACGGAACGCTCTTCCAATCAAGTCTCATGGTTTTACCAACCCCACTTTAGGTTCAGCGTCCCGGCCAGATTACGACGTAAATAATTTATCCGGCATAAATGGCACCTGATCCTTCATGATATGGTAAGCTGCCCTCGCCAGTTTGTGCGCCAAAGCATTGTGCGCAACCATGAAATTGGTCTTCTGCATTTTTCGATTATAATACGTTTTTGCTTGTTGATCATATCGCCTGGAAAATTCTGCCACCTCGGAAAAGGCCCACGCCAAATATTTATTCCCGTTCTTCTTGTTCCCTTTACCCTTGGTTTTATCATTGCTGGTCCATCGTGTGGAAACCTTGCGACAATAAGAAACATAATTACCCACTTTTGCAAAGCGTTCCACCGGACCTGTCTCCAGCATGATGGTTAATCCCAGGATCTTCCCGATGCCGGGGATAGATAATAAATATTGATAGGGCTGCTTCAACTCCAGCTTGTTCTCAACGAATCTTTCGATCTCTAAGATCTTCACGGTGAAAAAATCAATGCCTTCTTTGCTGACTTTCCCAGTTAAAGATAAATCATCGCTTCCTTCGAAATAGGGCGCTACACGATCTTCTCGACGACGCTTAATGTCGTTCACCTTAATCCGCATTCCACAGTTCCTATCGACGATGTTTTGTAAACTCAAGATCAAAGATGTTCTCAGTCTGACCAAGTGCGCACGTTTCCGCAGTAGATCGCGGATTGGCCGTTCTTCTTTTGGATAAATGTAGCCTTCCGGCAAAACATCGAGCCTGAGCAATTCCGCCAACCAGAAAGCATCCTCCTTGTCGCCGCAATGCTTTAACCCATTGTATTTCTGTACCGCTGTTGTGTTCGCCAAATGAACTTTGTAGCCATGATTCATCAGAGCATCTACCAGCCAGTACCAGTTGAACGTCGATTCTACAACGATCCCCCGAATAGCTTCCCGGTATGATTCCAGAAAACTCAAAACGACTTGAGGATCGTTGCTTAACTTCTTCCCTGTTACCTTACGCCCGTCCTCATCAATAATGGCCCCATAACTGTTGTTTGCATGTAAATCAAAAGCCGTGTACAATTCCATTCAAGCACCTCCTTGGTTTGGATTGGTCTCTTAACCAAAGTATAACAGAGAACAGTTTCGACTTCTGCTATACTTCGGAGGTGCCTTTTATATGATTATCAAGTCTCTTCATGGCTCATGTCATACTGTTTCAATAAGCATGATTATTCCAGCGAAAATAAAAAATATAAGAGGAATTCATGATGGTTATAGTGAATAAGATAGTTCATGTTATTTATGCAATCGCTCTGACACTGCCGTTACTGATGTCATTGCTTTATTTGTTAAAAATAATCAGAGATTCAAAGAGAAAAGATAAGGCTGGTAAGTTTGCTCTCAAATTAATTACTGTCTCTGTTTTTTTTGTTATAGCAGTGTTTTTAATTTTTATCATAGCTATTACATTTGTGATTCGAGATATTAAAATACCAAGTTGGTTGAATCTTTTAGGTTCAATTGTTTTCATTCTTTATTATGCAACATTTGGTGGTTTTCTGTATGGTCTTGGAGAACTGGGTCAGGGTGGTGTATCGCCCAACAAAGTTATTCGTGAATTATATAATGATTTTTTTAAAAAAAAGCGTGAGACCGAGGGGACACGCATAGAATAATAAGCTTTCAGATGTGGAGCAATCAGCATGCTTGCTCAAGTGAAAGACCACCCCCTGCGCCCCCGCCAGCGGGGGACAAACATAGTGCTGGTTCAATCGTCTTCGATTGAACGAAATGTTTTGGAGCAATCAGCATTGGGTAATAGCCGGAGCAGAATTTTTCCAGCAGAGAAAGGGCGCAGACCGGGAGCGTTCCACTTGCCCGGAATGACGAAATGAACATTTGGACACGGTCTGGAAATACTGGAGGTGATTCATTATGCGATTTTCAATGCTTTTGTTTGTTCTGTATCAAATCCTGAAACGGGCTTCCCGGAAAAATGAAGCGTTTAAGAAATACCTGGGCTCCATCCATTCGGTGAGAATCATGATCAAGACCGCCGACGGGAAGAGGGGCCGGCTTTTCATTTTTAATCAGGGGGAAGTGCTGACCGAAAGCGGCGCCGGTCATGCCTATGACGCGGCCATTGTCTGGGCCGATGCGGCAACGGCCTTCAAGGTGATGGCATCGCAAAGCGATGCAAAACAGTTTGAGGCGGCCGCGGAGGGGAAGATGAAACTCGACGGGATGGCGTATTTCGCACAGTGGTTTAACGACGGCGTAAAGCTGGTCATGTAAGGAGGACAGGATATGGCAATGATCAACGGCGGGCACCTGGTCGGTAAATATCTGAAGGAAGTGGAAAACGTAAGCATTGTGTTCGGCATCTCCGGCGGGCACATTGAAGCCATGCTCGACGGCTTCACGCAGTATGGCATCCGCGCAATCGACGTGCGCCATGAACAGGCGGCGGCCATGATGGCGCATGCCTGGTCGGTTTACACGGGCAAGCCCGGTGTCTGTTTTCTCACGGCGGGACCGGGATTTGCCAACGGACTGACCGGGATCGCCAACGCCTATCTGGACAATGCGCCGCTGGTGGTGCTGTGCGGGCGGCATCCGCTGCGCGACGACCTGAAGGGGGCGCTTCAGGAAATCAAACAGATGGACATCGTCCGCCCGATCACCAAGTGGGCGGCCACCTGTTTTGACATCAAGCGGATTCCCGAATACCTGTCGATCGCCTTCCGCTATGCCGCCGAGGGCAGACCGGGCCCGGTCTTCCTGGAGCTGCCGCCGGATATTCTGAGCGTCAGCGTCGAAGAATCCCTGGTCCCCATGCCGGCCGCGCCGACGCGCAATTACCGTATGCATCCGGACGACCGCGATCTCGCGGCCGCGGCGGACCTGATCAACAACGCAAAGAAGCCGCTCTTCCTCGGGGGCAGCGGCGTGGGATTGAGCCATGCAGCGGGGAGCCTGAAGGCGTTTGTCGAAAAGACGGGCATTCCCTTCATGCTCCTGAATTACGGGCGGGGCGAACTGCCGGACGATCATCCCAACTCGGTGATGGAGATGGGCAACCTGGGCCTGATGTTCGGCATCGGCCAGACCGACGTGATTATTGCCGCCGGTCTGCGCTTCAACTGGACCCTGCAGTCGGGACAGCTCATTCCGCCGTCGGTCAAGCTCATCCGCATTGACATCGATCCGCATGAACTCGACCGCAATTGCAAGGCAACCGTTGGCCTGGCGGGCGATATCGCTTCCGTTCTGGAACAGCTTACCGCGCAGGTGAAAGAAAACCATCATGACCAGTGGGCCGAAACGCTTAAAGCGGCCGGGCGGGCCGTCCTG
Source organism: Smithellaceae bacterium (assembly GCA_963682015.1). Classification (GTDB taxonomy): domain Bacteria; phylum Desulfobacterota; class Syntrophia; order Syntrophales; family Smithellaceae; genus UBA8904. The sequence continues at coordinate 3,498,645 of OY820932.1, forward strand.
GATTACGAACTGCGGATGCGCCAGACGCCTTCCGCGCCCATTCACCCGGTTCGTCTGGTTGCGCAGATTCAGAAGGTTGTCGGCGAGGATGCTCTCTACGTTGCTGACGGCGGCGATACCAGCTACTTTGGCCTCGGGTTTTCCACCCGCCAGAAGGCCGGTGTGATCGCCACGTCCGCGGGCCTTTTCGGCTGCCTGGGAACCGGGCTGCCCTTCGGCATGGCGGCCAAACTGGCGCGGCCCGGTCAAAAGGTGCTGGTGCTGAGCGGCGACGGTTCCTTCGGGTTCAACGCGATGGAATTCGATACCATGGTCCGTCACAACATACCCGTGGTGTGCGTGATCAACAATGATTGCGCGTGGGGGATGATCAAGCACAGCCAGGAACTGTCCATCGGCTGCGACCGTCTGACCTGCGCCGAACTGGGTGTGATCCATTACGAAAAGGTGGTGGAGGCCCTGGGCGGCCACGGCGAGTTTGTTACAAAAGACGAGGAAATTATTCCGGCGCTGGAACGGGCCTTTGCCTCCGGCAAACCTTCCTGCGTCAACGTGATGACTGATCCGAAGGCGACCAGCCCGGCAACGCCTCTCTTTTACCAGTCGCTCAAGATGGGGTGAACTCCATGAAAGCACTTCTTCTGGATGTCAATCTGTGGCGCTACGCCATTCTGCAGACGCTCAAACCGCTTTCCGCAAAATTTTGCTATCGCGGTCCTTTTTCCGCGATCCGGCTTGCGGACATTCCGGAGCCGGTTCTGCCGTCCCCGCAGTGGGTGAAGATCAAAACCAGACTCTGCGGCTTCTGCGGCAGCGATCTCAACCTTGTTCTGATGAAGGATTCTCCCACGCCGATGCCTTTTACCTCTTTCCCCTGCGTGCCGGGGCACGAGTTCTGCGGCAATGCGGTGGAAACCGGCGCGGAGGTGACCACCTGTGCCAGAGGCGATCTGGTCACCGTCATTCCGTCGCTGGGCTGCGAGTCGAGGGGCATCCGGCCGCTTTGCCCCAGTTGCGCCGGAGGCAACCCCGGCAACTGCGAAAATTTTGCCGAAGGCAGGTTTTCGCCGGGAATGTTCATCGGCATCTGCAAAGATGTCAACGGTGCCTTTGCCGAATATGTAGTGGCACATCAAAGCCAGGTCTGCCGGGTGCCCGAAGGCGTGTCGCCCGAAGCGGCGGCGCTTACCGAGCCGCTGGCGGTCGGCCTCCAGGCGGTGCTGGATAACCGGCCCGAAGACACTGACCGCGTTCTGGTGATCGGCGGAGGGGTCATCGGCGCCATGGTCGTGAAATCCATCCGGGCCCTGGATATTGCCTGCGACATTACCGTCATTGAGCCCGCGCCCTTCGCAGCGGATTATGTGAAAGCATCCGGCGCGGACCGGACGATTCCCTCCGGCATCCTGGAGGCCGCCGTTCATGTGGCGGGCGGACGCTCCTACAAGCCCGCACTGGGCGAGCCCATCGTGATGGGCGGCTTTCACCGCATTTACGACACCGTGGGGCACGCCGACACGCTGAATCGATCGCTGCGGGCGCTCGCCGCGAAGGGGACGCTTTCCGTTCTCGGCATCGGCCCGGAAGTGAAACTGGACCTGACTCCCATCTGGCTCAAGCTTCAGACGATCAAGGGCTGCTACGGATACCGGTATAACGATACGCCGAACGGACGCAGGCAGACGTTTGAGATTGCCCTGGAAATGATTGAGCAAAAGAAAGTCCGGGTCGATGACATGCTCACGCACGCTTTCCCGATAGAAAACTACCGCGAAATGATCGATCTCAACCTGCGCAAGAGCGCGGGCCGCGCCATGAAGACCGCGATAAAATTTTCGATTTAAAAGTTCATTAGAAATTTCTGAAAATTTCTGTACCATTCAGCACGAAATAAATGCTAAGGGTTCAGCCGAAAAAAATACGAGAGGACGGGATAATGATCAGTATCGACATGACGGGCAGGGTAACATTGATTACGGGCGCCGGGGGAGGCATCGGCGGGGGCATTGCGAATGTCTTTGCGAAGGCGGGCGCGAAGGTTTACGTGGCGGACCTGGAACTCAAAGACGCAAAAGCCAAAGCCGACGGGCTCCGGGCGGCGGGATTTCAGGCTGAAGCCGTCCGGCTGGACGTTGCAGACAAAAACAATATCAACGAGGTGGTTGACCGGATCATGAAACAGGAAGGCCGGATCGATCATCTCATTACCTGCGCGGGGATCGGATACAACAAACCCTATATGGAATCTTCCGATGACGAGTTTCGAAAGACGCTGGAGGTGAATCTGATCGGCGTCAATAACTGCTGCCAGGCCGTCCTAAAGCAAATGATTCCCCGGAGGGAAGGCAAAATCGTCAACATCCTTTCGGCATCGTCGAGGCAGGGGAGCGATTTTTTCACGCATTATTCATCGTCAAAATTCGGCGCGCTGGGTCTGACGCAGGGCATCGGGCTTGCGGCCGCAAGGCACAATATCAATGTCAACGGCATTTGCCCCGGAATCATTGAAACCGGGTTGGGCGAAAAGCAGGGCGGCAGCCTGGTGCAGCAGATGTCCCGGTATTCGGGTAAGCCGGAAGAACGGATGAAGGAGAATCTCCGAAAGGTCATTCCCTTCCGGAGATTTCAGTCCGGCGAGGATATCGGGTACACGGCGCTGTTCCTCTGTTCTGATCTGGCGAAAAACATCACCTGCCAGGCCATCAACGTCTGCGGCGGGATGAGGATGAACTAGGCAGTCAGCGATCAGGAAGCGAAAGGCGATACGGGGAGGAGTCACACGGCATGATCAATATTTATGAACAATTGCGCGACCGGCTGGAGGGGATGGCCACCGGATACCCGGCCACCGAAAGCGGCGTGGAGATCAAAATTCTGAAACAGCTTTTCAGCGAAGACGATGCCGGGCTTTTCCTGAAGCTGGAGACAACCCCGCGGACCGCCGTGGAGATCGCCTCGCGACTCGGGACGGATGCCGTCGGGACGGCGGCCCGGCTGGAGAGCATGGCGCGCAGAGGGCTGATCTTCCGGCTGAAGGAGAATGAAGCAATCCGCTATTTGCCCGTGCCGTTTATTGTCGGCATTTACGAATATCAGCTCAATGCCCTGAACAAACCGCTCGTCAAGGACATTTCGAGATATTATATCACCGGCCTGGGCGCCACGTTCCACGGGCAGAAAACACCGCACCTGCGCTCCATTCCCATCAATGCGGAAATCGTCGCCGACCGTCCCGTTTTTCCCTACGATGACGCGGCGGCCATCATCAGGAGCAAATCCCGGATTTCCCTTGCCGAGTGCTTTTGCCGCAAAGCGGTGAACCTGGCCGGAAAGACCTGCGTGCATCCCCTGGAGACGTGCATGCAGTTCGACGCCTTTGCCGATTATTACGTGGATAACCAAATGGCGCGAACCATCAGCACGGAAGTGGCGCTGGACGTCCTGAAGAGAAGCGAGAAGGAAGGTCTGGTGATCCACATTCTGAATTCGCAAACCGTGGAATCCATGTGCTGCTGCTGCTCCTGCTGCTGCGGCATGTTGATTTCACTGAAACTCTTTCCGGCCCCGTCTCGGGCGGTAAAAAGTAATTACCTTTGCGGCTTTGACGAATCCATCTGCAATCACTGCGGTATTTGCGTCGGCCGGTGCACCGTCGGGGCGTTTCAGATGAAGGGGGAAAAAGTTGTGTTTCATGCCAACCGCTGCATCGGCTGCGGCCTTTGCGTCACCACGTGTCCGGTCGAGGCGTTAAAACTTGCCCGAAAACCGGAAACAGGTCTTTATACACCGCCGCTCACCGTATATGACACCTACGCCTTGATGAGCCGGGAGAAAAAAGAGACCTGACGACTGCCTGTCGCCGGATCAATAAACGGTGAACGACTCGCTGGCGATCTTGATGCCTTCCACGTAAAGATCCACGCGATACGTGCCGGCCGACCACGTGGTGGTCGACGGGTTCCGCCACCCGTAACCGCTGTTGTGATAGGAAGATCCCCATTCCGGGGCGATATGGGTGTTAAAGCTGTTGCGGAATATTTCCGTGCCGTAGGCATTGAACCAGATGTTGTCGACGGTGAAATCCTTTCGCTCTCCCGGCGCCGGATGCTCCAGATTCAGTTCCCAGACCACATACCGGGTGTTGGTTCTGGAAAAAGAATTCCGGTATGATCTCTGATTGAGCGGAGGCGAATCGAATCCGCTTTCAAAAAATCTGACTTCCGTCACCTTCGCTTTCAGGGAGCTGATGTATTTCGTTCCCCTGGCCGGGTCCGCCGCGGGAATACTGGCCAGCCGCTTCCTTTCTTCCTCCAGTTTTCTTTTTTCTTCTTCAATCTTGCGTCTGGCTTCGGCCAGTTCCTCCTCTTTGCGCAGCCTTTCACGGTCTTCCGCCAGTTTTCTACGCTCCTCATCCAGCGCGGCCTGGGCGGCGGAGGTATTATCCTGCGTCTGAACCGTTTCTCGGCTTGAGCCGGAACCGCCCTTAAAATAGAAATCGCCGCTTAAAGACGACAGCTCCCAGGGAACCTGCTGTCCCCGGGTTTGCGTGGCGAGATCCTGGCGCACCCGTTTGAACACGTGTTCAATGGGCAGGCCGGGCGTGCCGATGTGTTTGAGCAGGGCTTCGGTGTAGGGGCTGTTGCGGCCCTTGCCGTCTGCGGCCACATTGCCCGGGCTGGTGGAATAGGTGATAAACGTGCCCTGCGGCGCCGCGGAAATAATGCTTAATCCCCGGGAGGCGGAACGGAAACTCCGACTGAAGGGATTGTCCCGGCACGCGTCCAGAATGACGATATTCGTGCCGTTGTTCGCGTTTTGCATTTCGTCCAGGATGCGTCCGGCGTCGATCGCCCGGTATTTGAGATCCGATTCTTTCTTGATTCTGGCGCCGATGGGAATGAGATAATTGACCCCGTTGGCCTGAATGCCGTGGCCGGCGTAAAAGAAAAGGCCCACGCCGCCTTTTTTCAGGCGATTGCCGAAATCTTCAAAGGCCTCTTCCATGCTTTCCTGGCTGGCGTTTTTCTTGAGAATGACGGTAAAGCCCAGTCTGGTCAGGGCGGCGGCCATATCCGCGGCGTCATTCACCGGGTTGGCGAGAGGCGCGCTTTCGTACTGGCTGTTGCCGATCACCAGAGCAACACGCTGGGCCGCTCCGGCGGTGATCGAAAAAAACACGATCAGGGAAACAAGGACTGAAAACGGGATGATTTTTACAAAAGTGTTCATGATTTTACTTCCTTCTATAAGTCTTCCTGCTTTACCGGTTCTGATAATCACGATTCCCGGAGTGAGGTAGAGCAACAGCTTGTACGTCAGGTTTCTACCGAAAATTAGGCTCAGTACAAAGGCAATCAGACCGGCGGCAATCAAGTCGGCCAGGGTTAATGACAATCGCCTCAATGACCAGTTTCATGGACAGACTCCTTTCGCTGAAAAAGTTTTCTTATTATTCAGCCCGGATAGCATTAATGTCAACTGCCTGAGGGGGATAACATCCGTGTGCTGATGCGCGGCCATCCTTCATGGGAAGCCGTGAAGATTGACAGACCTTCCGAACCGAAGCATTACCCGTCATTTTAACAGAGGTCAAAATGTTGTCAATAGGTATGTTGCCAATTCCGGCGGGACGCCGGATTGGCCGGCACCGTTTTTGCCATTCTCCCCCGGCATACGCGGCCCTGCCTCGCGAAAAACAATAAATTTCTTCACCCGTTTTCTGATTTGTGTTACTATTTTACAAAGCAAAAACGGAATCCGTTCATCAACGAGGCGTCTTTCTGCACTTCTTGCTCTCCCGGCAATCTGCCGGCCCTTGATTTGCTTGAGTAAATGATAAACGGGTCTGTGCCTCTACGGTGAGAAAGATGAACAGGAAACCTACAAAAGCCCAGCTGGAACAGAAAATTCAGGAACTGGAAAGCGAAAAAAGGCTTTTTGCCGAGACGGCGGGCAAAGGGGAAGAGCGCTACCGCACCATTTTCGAACACACCGGAAACGCCACCATTCTCATTGCCGAGGACACGACCATTCTGCTGGCCAATTCCATGTTTGCCTCTCTTACGGGCTACACCCGGGAAAACATAGAAGGAAAAATGAGCTGGACGGTTTTCATTGTTCCCGAAGACCTTGCCCGAATGAAAGACTACCACACCCGGCGGAGACTTCCTTTGGATTCCGTTCCGGGTATCTACGAATTTCGCCTGAAGACGCGAACGGGCGACCTTCGGCATATTCTCCTGACAGTCGGTTTGATTACAGGGACAAAAGAAAGCGTTGCCTCCTGCATGGATATTACCGAAAGCAAGCAGGCTCTGCAGGCGCTGGCCCGAAGCGAAGAAAAATACCGCAATGTTCTGGAGACAATGGAAGAAGCCTATTTTGAATCCGATCTGGAGGGAAATTACACTTTTTTTAACGACGCGTTTTGCCGGATCGGGGGCTATTCTCCTCAGGAAATTGCCAGTATGGGCTATAAAGATCTCTGTGCTCCTGAGAATTACAAACACATCCGGCAAGTCTACAAAAACGTCTTGATGACCGGAGCCAGCCGGAACATGGAGGTGGATGAGATTATCCGCAAGGACGGCATCCGGCGCAATATAGAGTTTTCCCCGTCGCTGATTCGCGGACCGGCGGGCGAACCGATCGGGTTCCGGGGGATCGGCCGGGACGTAACGGACAGGATCAAAGCCCAGGAAGCCCTGCAGGACAGTGAAAGACGATACCGGCTGCTGGCCGAAAATCTGACGGACGTTATCTGGGTGCTGAACAGGGACATGAAGCATGTTTACGTCAGCCCTTCCGTCGAAAGATTGAGAGGCTTTACTCCCGAAGAAGCAATGCGGCAAAGTTTAAAAGAGGTGCTTGCTCCCGCTTCCTACAGGAAGGCCGTTGAAGTATTTACCAGAGAAGTCGTGGTTGAGAGAAGCGGGTCGGGGCACGACCGGGGATGGGTGCAGAATCTTGAACTGGAGATGCTTTGTAAAGACGGTTCAACGGTCTGGACGGAAGTGAAGATGAATATTCTGTATAACGACCAGGGAGAACCGGAGGGCATTCTTGGCGTTTCCCGCGATATTACCGAACGTAAAAGAGCCGACCAGGAACTCAAAAAGAGCGAAGAGCTTTATCGGACCTTTTTTGAACACACGGCGACGGCCAATATGATTATCGCCGAAGATACGACCATCCTGCTGGTGAATTCCAATTTTGAACGGGTGATGGGATATTCACGAAACGAAGTGGAACATAAGATGTCCTGGACGGACTTGATTGTCGAGGATGATCTGACGCAGATGAAACAGTATCATATTCAGAGAAGACAACTGGAGGATGCCGTGCCGGACAGCTATGAGTTCAGGGCGGTGATCCGGTCGGGTGAGATTCGAAATTTCTACATGAGCGTGGCCATGATTCCCGGCACTACAAACAGTATCGCCTCTTTCATTGACATGACGGATCGCTGGAAGGCGGAAGAAGCCCTGAGACAGAGCGAGGAGAGATTCCGGCAAATGGCCCGGCTGCTGCCGGAAACGGTTTTCGAATCGGACGACACCGGAAAACTCACCTTTGTCAATGAAGTGGCGCTGAACCGTTTCGGCTTCTCTCCGGATGATATGGAAAAAGGCGTCCACGTCCTGGATGTTCTTACGCCGGAAGAATACCCGCGGGCTCAGGAAAACTTTCTCAAGGTTCTCGAAGGCGAAGATCTGGGGCTGAGAGAATATCGGGCCAGAAAGCACGATGGGACAACTTTTCCCGCTTTGGTACACAGCACGCGAATTCTGAAAAACGGCAAACCCGTTGGTACCCGGGGATTTGTTGTGGATATTTCCGAAAAGAAAGCCATGGAAGAGCAGCTTCTGCGTGCTCAGAAAATGGAAGCCATCGGGACGCTGGCCGGTGGGATCGCTCACGATTTCAATAATCTGCTCATGGGAATCCTCGGCAATATTTCCCTGATGCTTATCCAGACGGAGGAAGGTAACCCGTTTCATGAACGTCTCAAAAATATGGAAGAATACGTCCAGCGGGGTTCCGAACTCACCCGCCGGCTTCTGGGGTTTGCCCGCGGTGGCAAGTACGAAGTCCGCGCCACCAATCTTGACAAGTTTGTTTTGAAAAGCGCGGAGATGTTCGGCAGGACCAAAAGAGAGATTCGTATGCATCATAAGACCGTCGACAATCTGTGGTATGTCGACGTGGATCGCGGCCAGATGGATCAGGTGCTGCTGAATCTGTTTGTAAATGCCTGGCAGGCAATGCCCGGCGGCGGCGATCTGTTTCTTTCGCTGGAAAACGCCGAGATCAGCCGGGTGGGAGCGCAAGCCTGGGATGTAAAACCGGGAAAGTTCGTGAAGCTGACCGTTACGGATACGGGCATCGGCATGGATGAAGCCACCAGAGTGCGCATCTTTGAACCGTTCTTTTCCACCAAGGAAAGAGGGCACGGCACGGGCCTGGGACTGGCTTCCGTCTACGGCATTATCAAAAATCACGGCGGGCTGATCCGGGTTGAAAGTGAACCGGGAATCGGAACATCCTTTATGATTTATCTTCCGGCGTCGACCAAAAAAAAGGAAGAGGAAGCGGTCAAGGACAGCCGGATCCATAAAGGCGAAGAGACCGTACTGCTGATTGACGATGAAAAGATGATTGTGGATGTGGCCACGGCCATGCTGGAAGCTCTGGGTTACAAGGTCTTTTCAGCCGCCGGAGGGCGCAGGGGCATAGAAACATTTGAGCTGAACAGGGATACAATCAACCTGGTGATTCTGGATATGGTCATGCCGGACATCGGCGGCCGGGAGACGTTTGAAGCGCTGATAAAATCGAAGCCTTCCGTAAAAGTTCTGCTGTCGAGCGGATACAGTCTGGACAGCCAGGCGAAAGAGATCATGGATATGGGATGCAAGGGGTTTATTCAGAAGCCTTTTTCCATGGTCGACCTCTCGGAAAAAGTAAGGCTGGTTCTGGAGAACTAATTAAGTCTCATTTTATAATACAGCATAAAATCCTGCTTCAGCGATCCAGATATACAGTGGTCGCTGACGCTTCGCTTACCTCCTGTCTTTTTCATTAGTGTTTATATCATTTGGTCAAAACCGGGATTGTGTCACGAATAATTTGTGTGAATAGCGGACCGCGTCTGTCAGAGCGCATCCACATGTATCCGGACGGATCGATGTGGAACGAAGCGGCGGCATGGCCTGCATCGCTGCTTGCACCGTGCCGATTCCTGTCTGCCTGGTGGGGGCAGGGGCGTGATGGTGGGACTTATTCCTTGACACGTATTTTATATTTCTGTACATGTAATCCGCGTAAACTTAATGATCATCATTCATTATCAATGAACGAAATTAAAGAATTCCGGGGCGTTTCATCGGCGATAGCAGGCTGTGTGAAAAATATTTACTGTATATTCAACTTTTAAATCATTATAAATTGATTCAGGGGAGCGACCATGAAGAAGATTTTATTCGGTGTATTATGCAATGTGATATTCATTTTTCTATTTGCTGCAAGTTCAGTGGCAGTAACCGAAATTCATCTTGTACCGGATATTCACCGCAAGGGTGAAGATGGTTTTTTTCAGATAACACTCAATGTTCCTGAAAAAGAGTTTTCCGAATATGTTTTCATTATACCCAGAGTGGTTAAGGGTGATATTTTGATGATGCCGTCCGCTGTGCAATCCGATTCGGGAAAAAACAAAATTATCATCACCGGGAGGTATAAGAAACCGGGCCGGGCCCAGATTGACATTTACCGCCGGCTGGTATCAATTCAGAAAAACAACAGGGCATCCATGACGCAAAGTCCGGAAACCAGTCAGTTGGCAACGATTTCTTTTGATCTTCCGGATCATGAAGTCATCAATACTTCTGTAGTAACCAAATGGGCTGACCAGTATCAGAAAAATTTGAATGCCTACTCCATAATGGATTCCTTTCCTGGCTATTGGAATAGCGTGATTGCACCGCAATTCGGCTTGCCGGCATCCGCTCAAAAGGCAGCGAGAAATCGAGATCAGATTCCGGATCTTTACAGCATTTTTACCGGTGCGGCGGCAATTCAGGAAAGCCTTCAGCTGGAGGCGCTGGGTGATCAACGCAATGCAGTTCCTTCAGCGGGCCTAACTTATCAATATCCCATAGGCAACCTTTCCGGTCCGGCTGTAAAATCACACCCGTTCCCGGAAATGCTCAAGGGCAGAAATCCCAAATTACCCCGGTTGTCGTATTTCATTCCCGCTGACCAGTATGCCGTGTTCTTTTCGGATATCAACAAGGAAATAGAACTATCCGATCTGATGGAAGAGTGGGGCGGCAATTTATTACAGCAGGTGGATATCCATGCCCGGGACTTTCACGTTAAGGAGAAAATTATCGGTCAGTTATGTTTGGAACAAACTTTGTTAACCCGCATGTTCGGTGACAAAGTTATCGGCGAAGTTGCCGTTACGGGACAGGATCCTTTTCTTAAGGAAGGAACGGCCGTGACGGTTCTTTTTCATTTAAAGGATAAAGATCTGTTTTCTTCGCAGATCTCCAAACGTTTCCGCGGGGCCATCAAAGAAAAAGGAGCCGCGCTTTCGGAACTTTCGGTTTCAGGCAAGAAAGTGATCGCTTTGACAACGGCGGATCGCCGTGTTTCGTCATTTTGGGCTCAATGGGATAATCTTGCCGTGATTTCTACGAGCAAAGAAGCCCTTGAACGAATTGTTGCAACACAATTTGGTAATATCAAATCACTGGCCGAATCCGACGATTTTCGCTACATGCGCACAATCTTTGTTCAGGATTCCAGTGAGGAAGATATTTTTATCTATTTTTCCGATCCTCATATCCGGAGCCTGGTCGGTCCGCGCTGGAAAATCGGCGAGGCGCGGCGGCTTCGGTGCGCCGCCAACATGCTTTTGATATCCAATGCCCGCTTGTGGTTTCTCGCGGAGAAAAAACGGGAACCAACTCTGGATGAACTGCTCAAAGGCGATTATCTGGGAAAACGGCCGCCCGAATGTCCGGAACACGGAATGTATGATCTGGATGTTAAGACGGGGGAAGTATTCTGTTCCTTGCATAACCGGGTTGGTCTGCTGACGCCGGTAGGTGAAATACCAATGACCCATGTGACTTTTGAGGAAAATTCTCAATATAAAGAATTTGTAGATAATTATAACCGTTACTGGACCAAGTATTTTGACCCGATCGGTATCCGGATTAAAATGGGCGACACCATCAAGATGCAAACCTGCATTTTGCCATTAATTGAAAATTCATGGTATGACGGGCTGGTCAGACTGGCCGGCAATCGGGCCGGGACAATCAATCAAACAGATGTCCTTCCACGCACGGTTATTTCACTCCGGGGTGATATCGACACAGGTTGGCTGAGGAGAGAGCGTGTTCTTGAAGAATTAGCCAAACAGGATATTCCCATTCTGCAATATCTGGACGGTGAGATATCTCTCAATCTATGCGACGGCCCGGTGCTTTTTACTCCGGGGAAAAGTGTTATCAGCATGCTTGTTCAGGAAGCTGGCAGAAATACCGGTGAAAGTCTTTTCTTCGGATTTCTGTTATCAGCGTTGAATCTGCCTACCTATTTAACGGTCAAAGTGAAAGAACCGGCAAGAGTGGAAAAACTCATTCCGGAGATGGCCAGCATAGTGTGTTACGGATTTTGTGAAACGCCCTATATCATCGATCATGAAGGGAAGACGCCAATATATACTATTGTCTTGAATGTCGTCGATATCGTTAAACTTCGCTTTTACTCTGCAATTGTCGGCGATCGTCTGGTCATTGCGTCGAGACGTGATATCATCACTGATCTGTTATCCGGGAAGCCGCTGAAAGCAGTTGCTCATACCGGGAGTTTTGAGATGTCTGTTTATCGTGAAGCGTTCCATGAGCTGGAACCGGTCGTCAATCTTGGGTATCAGGAAGATTTGCGGCAAACCTGTCATAACAATTTTCCTTTATTGAATGTCATGCTAAAAAACCTGAACCTGACGCCGGAACTGACGTTCTCTAAAATTCAATCATTACGGGGGTATGAACTTTATTGTCCATCCGGCGGCAAATATTTTCTGGACGATCATGGAGTTGTGACTTGTTCGCTGCATGGAAACAGGCTTCAGCCCAAACAGCCGTATTCCGGTGATGAAAAATCGGCGACATATCAACTGGTCAACAGTTTGGAAAGAATTAATGCACGGTTGTCGTTTATTCCGGAGGGATTAATGACGGAGGTCGAAATTAAACGTAAACCCAGGCAGAAAAATGTGTGGTATAAAAAAATATTCCAATGAACAGGATGAGGAATATCTTACACACAAAATTTTTTTATAGCGTTGAACAGTGATCTGAATAAAAACAAAGAGCATGATGGATCGGGCAGGAGAGATTCGTCGTGCTCTTTTATGTGATTCCCCTTCACGCGGGTTTAATCCCTTTTGCTCCCTGATCCGTCTTTTGGTCGAAATCCGGTTTATGATTTGGAATATTTATGCGACTAGTACGCCAGATCAGGCAGGGAGAAAAAATATGAAACCGGATGGATTTGTTTTAGGGTTATCGAGCGGTGTCGCCTGTGTGGCAACATGCGCGCCGGTTCTGATTCCCTACCTCCTGGGAGAGGGCAAAGGAGTAATACGAAATGCGCTTTTGACCGGCGAATTCCTGCTGGGCAGGCTTCTGGGTTACCTGCTCTTTGCCATTGCGGCCTGGGGGATAGGGCATTCCGTTCTTGCGGGCGGCAGCCGCCGCGATATCATGATCGGCGTGGCCTATATCCTGTTTTCCGGAATGCTGATCTATTACGGATTCTTCCGGCGTGAAGCCCCCGGCGGAGCCGCGTGCCCGCTGAACCGCCGGCAAAAAATTCTGTCGCTGGTATGGCCGTCTTTTCTGCCGGTTGCCGCGGGTCTGGCAACAGGGTTGAGTTTTTGTCCGCCATTTCTCCTGGCTTTTACAGGCGCCGCCGCGGAACCCACGCTGATCAGCAGCCTGCTTTATTTCTTTTCCTTTTTCCTGGGCACATCGGTTTTGTTTATCTTCGCGCCGCTGGTGGGTACGGTAAAACGGTTTTCCGTTTTACAGATGATCGGGAAGCTGGCCGCCGGGATCATGGGGCTTTACTACCTGTATTCCGGCGTGATTCTGTTGATCGGAGGTGTAAAAAGTTGATGAAAAATGAACATGGAATGATTGAACCGGCGTCTTTACAGACGGGAATTCTCAAGACGCTGCTTTTGTGTCTGCCGATGATGCTTATCACCCTGCTGATGCTGACGCAGGGCAGGCCGCCGGCCGGGCCGGCAAAACTGGCGGCTTTCGCCGCAACGTTTCTGTTGATCAACGCCATTTTCTTTCTGATGATCCACACAGGCAAAACGGACAAATGGCGGGCGATTCTTTTTATTGTGTATGCCGTCTGTTTTGTCATTTCCTTTATCACGCACCTGATTCAGGAGCGCGGCAGCATGGCCATCAGCGGAGCCAATATGATTGAAGGATTGACGCCTTTCTGCCATATCGTAATTCCCATGACGCTGATTCCGGCCGCGCTCACCAAAACGATTATTTTTCCCGGTACGATCTTCGGCACCAAAACCGCCATTGCCAGTATGTTTGTTTTGTGGATCGGGTCTTCGCTTGCGCTGGGCAGGGGATTCTGCAGCTGGGTGTGTTTTTTCGGTGGACTGGATGACGGATTTTCACGTCTTTTCCGGAAAGCCAGGGTGAAAAATATCGATTCAAGATGGAAGTATCTGCCTTACGCCATTTTGCTGCTGGTGGTGATTGCCTCGGCCGTTACGCTGGCGCCTTTTTACTGCGAATGGCTGTGCCCTTTCAAAACGACCACCGAATACCCGGAAATCAACTCGGTCAAAACGCTGATTCAGGCGGTCATCTTTATCTCCCTGTTCATGGTTCTGGTTGTGGTCCTGCCGGCACTGACGCGCAAGCGGACGCAGTGCAGCCTGTTTTGCCCCTTCGGCGCGTTCCAGTCCTTTACCAACAAGATCAATGTATTCGACGTCCGCGTCAATCCGGACAAGTGCATCAAGTGTAAAAAATGCATTCAGGTGTGCCCGAGCTTTTCCATCAGCGAAGAAACAATCGCGAAAGGAAAGACGGCGATGACCTGCCTGAAATGCGGCCGCTGCATTGACGCCTGCGAGCGAAGAGCGATTTTTTTCCACATCAAGGGAACGCCGCTGACCGGAGGAAAAGTGGAAATAACCCGGCGGCTGTTTCTGTATCCGGCCTATATTTTTCTGGCGACCATGGCCGGCGGTCCCGTGCAGGACGCTGTGGTGAAAATCATCCGACTGATTTCCACCGGCAGCATGATTTAGGAGGAGAGGCGCATGCAGACACTAAAATCTTTTTTCGGATATACATGGGCGGTCCTGGCGCTGATCATCGCGCTCGCAACTTTCCTGGGCCATACTTATTTTGGCCGGACACTGGCCGAAACCACCGGCATCAGGGTGAATCCGCGGTATTCCGGCGGAGAAGTGACAAAGGTGATTGACCATGGCGCTTATTCGACATCCATCCACCGGCCTGTTTTTGATGCCCTTGTCGGGCAGACAAAAGAAGGGTTTGTGCAGATCCTGTGGAATCCCGCGGCCGGGCTTCCGCGGGTTATTCGCGAAGGAATTGATTACAATCAGGACGGTCGGGAAGATTTCATCGTTACTCTGAATACGAAAACGGGGGAGGCCGCGCTTATCAAAAGCAATCCGGCCGTGCTTGCGCTGGAAAAGACTTATCACTTGCGCGATGGCTGGGCGGTGCGGGTTTTGATCAAGAGATAATCGTCCGTCCGGATTTACAGCTCCCGGCGCTGACGGTGAATGGTCATGGTGGAGCTGAATATATCCTTTTCCGGGATGAATTCGCTGTCTTTTTCCTTGCGAAAGATTTTCACGGCGTCCACCGGGCAGGTCACCGCGCAGACCCCACAGCCGATACAGCGGTCCAGATTGATGTGAGCCGTCTCGCCAACGGTAATGGCTTCCATCGGGCAGCGCTCCACACAGGCTTCGCATCCGGTACAATCCTCTTCAAATACGCGGGCGAAGAAACTGCTGTTGACAACTTCGGAGGGTCTGGCATGCGCCTTACAGGCCCGAAGCGGCCCACAGCAGCAGGGGCAGCACATGCACATGGCGTTGGGTTCCTGCGAGGCGCCGATCTGACAGACGAGACCCGATTCTTTCCCCTTTTTTACAATCACCAGAGCTTCATCGGACGAAATATAACGGCCCAGCCCGTTTTCCACAAAGTAGTGACAGCCGCTTCCGAAATGGAAGCAGACTTCCATCGGATGGCTGCACGGTTGGCCGATCAGCCCTTTGATTCTGCGGCACATGCAGTCGGAAACAGCGATGGTTCTGGCGGAACGGATGATTTCTTCCACCTGCTCGTACGGCATGACCTGTGCATTCGAATCCACGGCCTCCATGATCGGGATGGTCCGCAGATCCCTTGTTTTCCCGCGCATCCAGGTGGACGCATACAGGATCGGCTCGAATTCCTGAAAGTCCCTGGCGAATTCAGGCGTCATCCGGTTCATCTGGAATTCCACAATTCCCACCAGGAATGCCGTGGCCATGTAACGGCGGGCGCCTTCCCTGCCCGTGCGAAAAACCAGGCCTTTGTGCGACATCTCCAGGAGCTTGCGTTCCGCTTCTTCAGGCGTGCAACCGAGGCGTTCGGCGATTTGCGCGGCCGTTTCCGGCTGCGTCTTGAGCTTCATGAAAATTTCCGCTTCATCGGGCGTGAAAATGTGTCTGAGAATTTTCAGTTCGATTCCCGATTCCGTATTCACGGGAAAGCGCTGGGGGAAGGTATCCAGAAATTCGGCAAGCCGTTGATAGATGTCTTTCATGCTGTGTTCCGTGAACCCGCTCGAATTTATTCCGGGCAAAAACCGTAATGATAGTTGATCACCGGCGATGGGTTGGATACTTTGGGGCAGACCTTGACTTTGACATCGTTGCTGCATTTCACGGCATTATAACCGGTCATAAAGTCCGTGCCGGCGCAGGTTCGTGAGTAAAGTTGCGTCGATCCAACCTTATCCATTCCCTCCACCACGGTAAGCGGCTCATTGTAAGGCGCCGTCCAGGTGTACGTATTTCCCCTGTTGACGTAAACCCACCCGGAACTCCCCGTGCTTGAATTACACATGATCTGGATGGTGGCGAATGGAACCGTGCCGTCATTCGGCACGCGTACTGTCCAGGTAAATGCCATGGCCTGAGTTGCGAACAGCGCAAATATCAAACCCAATATCATTACAGCGGTGATGCGGTTCATTTTTTCATCCTCCTTGACCGGTGATGGATCATTTTCTGAGAGGCGATCCGCTGGAAGCATGCCGATCAGCGGTTGACGTCTGTCGGATGTTGTATATGAACAGCCGGACGGTTTGTCAAGAGAAACGGCAAGCAGCCTGAATATTGCTTCCGGAGCAATCATGACGGTCAGCCGTGCGGTATACACGAATGCCTGCCGGAATAACGGGGTCCTGTTTCTACTTGCAATGTTTTTGTGAAAATATATGATGCATTATCTGCACGCAGCAATTTTTCATAAAGGGAAAGTGACTATGATATCGGAGGGAATGATGATCAGACGCTGTATCTGGGTAATGTCTTGTTTTATTTTTATTTGCGGATGTGCAACCACCCCGGCTTTCATCCCCGCAGCGGGACTGGGGAAAGAATCTCTTTCGGCCCGCTCCGCTCCGGCTCAGGTGAGCCGGGAGTCCGTGCAGGCTCTGGAACAAAAGGGATATCTCCGTATCGGTTCCATCCTGCTGGAAGAGGAAGTCAACTCCTGCTGGGATAAGGGCTGCACCGGTTTTCAATGCACGGACAGACTGCCGCATAAAGACAGGGTCGGCGAAGCCCGCGAGAAGGCGGCCGCGGGCGGCGGCGATCTGCTGATTCTGGAAGAAAACGCCTCAGCCTCAATGAAGCAAATCGAAAAGAAAGGAGACTGTGTCGCGTATCAGGATAAATATGTGCAGGTGCCCTATTGTTGCAAGCAAGGCAGAGGGTACTGTGAGTCTACCTGCTATCGGGAAGTAAGGCAGCCGACCTGCTTCGCCTGGGCGACTGTTTACGGAAGCAAATGTACTCTTGTGACATCGGGCAGTGTCTGGCGCTATGATCCGGAGCTTTCCAATCGTCTTGCCCGGGAGGCAAAAGCGCGTGCGCAACGCGAGGCCGGGGAAAAGCAGGAGCAGGCGCGGCGTGAAGTGCAGGAAAAGCAGGAACAGGCGCGGCGTGAAGCGCAGGAAAAGCAGGAATGGCTGAAGCGCAATGCCGTAAACGATAAGAAGATCAAAGCGGCGATGCTCAAATATAAAGGAGAGCCTCTGGGGCTTTTCGCAACAAAGGTGGGTAAAAAAAGCGGGTATCGGGACAAAAACGGACGCATGGTGATCCAGCCGCAGTTTGACAACGCCACGGCTTTTTCCGAAGGGCTGGCGAAGGTCACCGTAAACGGGAAGGACGGCTATATCGACATGAGCGGCAATATCATCATTCAACCTCAATTCGATTACGGCGGCATGTTCTCGGAAGGTATGGCCAGAGTCAGAATAGGTGAACTGAATGCCAATAAAATGGGCTATATCGATATATCGGGGAAGCTTGTCATCCCTTTGCAGTTCAGCCTTACCGGAAGTTTCTCCGAAGGCATGGCTTTTGTCAGCATGGGTGGAAAATGGGGATGCATTGACCGGAATGGCAGGATGATCATCGATTATAAATATGACAGCACGGGAAAATTTGCGGAAGGTCTGGCTGCCGTGGCCGAAGGAGCCATGTTAACGGAGAAGCGCTGGGGGTACATCAACAAAAAAGGAGATTGGATTATCCCGAGAGCATTCTCCGATGCCGGGGAATTCGGCGAAGGGCTGGCGCCTGTTTCCGTGGGAATCCTGGTGGACAAGAAATGGGGTTATATCAACAGGACCGGAACGTTTGTCATTCCCCCTGAATATAAAGAGGCGAATCGCTTCTCGGAGGGGCTTGCGGCGGTAAAAATCGGAGACAAGTTCGGCTTCATCGATAAAAAAGGAAATCTCGCGATCAAGCCGCAATTTAACTACGCCAAATATTTTTCCGGCGGAACCGCCCGCGTAAGGGTGAAGGATCAATGGCAATTGATCGACAAGCAGGGCAATTCCGTCTTTGACGTTTCATTTGCCATAGGCGGTTATACGTATTACTGATTGAGGGTGAAAGGCGAGGATTAACGCCAAGTTTTTCTTTTTTTGAAACAGGTGAGACAGATGACTCTGGAATACCTGATATCAACATACGGTTACGCAGCCATTTTTTTCGGCACTTTTCTGGAAGGGGAAACCATTCTGGTGATCGCCGGGTTTGCCGCGCATCAGGGGTATCTCAAGCTGGCCTGGGTTATCTTCTGGGCTTTTTTCGGCACGCTGTGCGGTGACCAGTTATACTTTTATCTGGGCCGCCATAAGGGAATGGCGTTTCTGGAGAAGCGCCCCTTCTGGAAAGTCCGCTCCCGGAAAGTGTTTGAACTCCTGAACCGGCATCCGCTTCCTCTGGCGCTGGGCTTTCGGTTTCTTTACGGGATGCGCACGATCACGCCCTTTTTGCTGGGTGCAAGCGGTTTTTCCCCGGGAAAATTTCTGGTCCTGAATTTTGCAGGCGGCCTGTCCTGGGCGGTCATCATCGGCGCGACCGGATTTTTGTTCGGCCATGCCATGGAGATTGTTCTGGGAAAAATCAAACACTATGAGATCCTCTTTTTCGCAGGGCTTGCCGTATGCGGCATGGTGATATGGTGTGTTACCTGGATTAAACGAAGAAGACCATGAACAAAGTAAATCATATTTTCATCCGATTATGATATGATTTGTTAAAAGGTTATTAAAGGAGTTTTTCATGCCCGAGACGATCGAACGAACGCCCGCTGATATCCTGAAGATTGCCCGACAGTTCATGGAAAGCCGTATTCTTCTTACCGCGGCCGAGCTGAATATTTTTACGCTTCTGGATGAAGCGCCGTCAGCCGCCGGAGAGCTTGCCGCTAAACTCCACGCTGATTTGCGGGGCCTGACGATTCTTCTGGACGCCCTGGCGGCATGGGGGTGGCTGATCAAGCAGGAAGGCATGTATCGGTCCGCTCCCGATGCCGCGGCTTATCTGAGCAACAAAAGCCCGCATTCGGTTCTGCCGATGGTCCATCACGCAAATCATCTCTGGAAAAGCTGGTCGAGCCTGACGTCCAGAGTCAGAGGCGGCGAACCGGCAGCAATTCCTCCGTCCGACGCCCGAAGTGCTGATGAACTCGTCGCCTTCATCGGAGCGATGCATGTGGTCGGTATGCCGCTGGCTGAGAAAATTGTAAAAGCAGTCGGTTCGGGCGCTGCAAGAAACCTGATCGATGTGGGCGGCGCTTCAGGGACTTATACCATTGCGTTTCTTAAGGCCGCGCCGGAAATGAAAGCCACGCTTTTCGACCGGCCTTCGGTTATTCCGATCGCACGTGAAAGGTTGGCTGAAGCGGGAATGATCAACCGGGTGCGTTTTGCCGAGGGCGATTTTTACACGGACGAACTTCCGGGAGGACACGATCTGGCGCTGCTTTCCGCCATCATCCATCAGAACAGCCCCGCCCAAAACGTGGAACTGTTCCGCAAGGTTCTGCGGGCGATGGTATCCCGTGGACGATTAATTATTCGCGATCATGTCATGGAAACCGATCGCATTCAGCCCGCAGAAGGAGCCCTGTTTGCCGTCAATATGCTGGTGAATACGCAGGGTGGTTCCACCTACACGTTTGATGAAATCAAAGCCGGGCTGGAAGAAGCGGGATTTGAGAAAATCAGGCATATTCAAACCGGAGAGCACATGGACGGGCTGGTGGAAGCCTTCAAACCGTGATGGTCATGCGGATTGTGCTGTACTGAAAACAAAATTCGGAAAAAAGGAGATGTCATGTCGCTATCGGATGAACTGAAATATCAGGATGCAACGGCTCTTGCGGATCTGATCCGGAAAAAGGAAATTAAACCGCTGGAACTCGTCGAATCGGTGATCGAACGGATCGAAAAACTGAATCCCGTCCTGAACGCCGTTGTTACGCCCATGTATGATCTGGCGCGAGAGACGGCAAAATCAAAGCTTCCCCGGGGGCCTTTCACGGGCGTGCCGTTTCTGCTCAAGGATATTCTTGCCGCCTACGGCGGTGTGCGCATGACGCTTGGCGCCAGGGTATTTGCCAACTTCATTCCTGATCATGATGCCGAGCTTGTCAGACGATACAAAAAGGCGGGTCTGATCACCGTCGGTAAAACCAACGTTCCCGAATTCGGCATATTGCCGACGACGGAGCCGGAACTTTTCGGCCCTACCAGAAATCCCTGGAACACGGCGCATTCGAGCGGCGGGTCCAGCGGCGGGTCGGCAGCCGCGGTTGCCGCGCGCATTGTGCCCATGGCCCACGGCAATGACGGCGGAGGGTCAATTCGCATCCCGGCTTCCTGCTGCGGTGTGTTCGGCTTGAAACCGACGAGGGCCAGAATTACAGTCGGGCCGGACTTTGGAGATATCATGGGTGGACTGATCAACGATCACGCGCTGACGATCTCCGTCCGGGACAGCGCTGCGCTTCTGGATGCAACGGCGGGACCCATGCCCGGCGACCCTTACTGCGCACCACCTGTCAAGAGGCCGTTTGCAAAGGAGGTCGGTGTGGATCCGGGGCGCCTGCGTATCGCGTTCACCGTAAAGACCAGCCCGGAAATTCCCGTCCATGAAGATTGCATAAACGCCGTCAAAGATGCCGCCGGACTTTGTGAACAACTCGGGCATACCGTTGAGGAGGCGCATCCCGTGATAGACGGGGAGGCCCTGACCAGGGCTTTTGTCGTTTACTGGTGCGCGGGAACCGCCTCCACCGTTAAGATGCTCGGCCTTACCCGGCAGCAGGTTGAACCCCTGACCTGGGGGCTCTATGAATTGAGCCGGGCAAACGATGCCGCAGACTTCCTGATTGCCACCCAGACGATCCATCGCGTTTCGCGGGTTGTCGCCTCTTTCTTTGAAAAGTACGATATCCTGCTGACACCGACCCTCGCCAGGCCGCCATTGCCGCTGGGCGCTCTCAATCCGGAACCGGACAACCCGATTGCGGGTTTTATCAAGTCGGGCACGTACTCCGCTTTCACGCCGCTGTACAACGCAACGGGCCAGCCCGCCATGTCGGTCCCGCTTTTCTGGAACGCCGGCGGTCTGCCGGTGGGCGTGCATTTTGCGGGACGATTCGGCGATGAGGCGACCCTGTTCAGACTGGCGGCGCAGCTTGAACAGGCCAGACCGTGGAGAGACCGGCGTCCTCCCGTATCGGCATAGAGAGGAATACTGGAGAAAAATTGTAAGTTCAGCAGGCAAAATAAAAAAACGGCGGTTCCCTTCCCGTCTGACGGGAAAGCGGAACCGCCGCTCTGAAATTCACTATTTTCTTTAGTTTTTTCCTTTCAAAAAATCCCTGTAGATCGCGGCGGTTTCTTCCGGCTTTTCCAGCATGGGCAGGTGGCCGCATTCTTTGATAATCGCAGTCCTGGCGTTCTTGATCTTTTTCTCAAAAATCGGCAGGGAGGAAATATCAATCACGTGATCCGTGTCGCCCCAGAGGATTAACGCGGGGGCCTTGATCCGGTTTAATTTATCTTCCAGGGCGAAAAAATCCGCAGCTGTAATTTCATTGAATATTTTTGCGTTATGTGCGGCATCTTTTGCCGCTTCTTTCGCCAGATAATTTTTTACAATGGAAGGGATTTTGATCGGTTTGTAAAAGTTGAGGTCCAGCAGCTTATCGTAGTCATCTACATTTTTAATAATGAAAAGATTGACGCCTTTTTCCAGAAGCAGTTCGCGTTTGCCCTTGACCGGTGAGCGTACTCCACCCGAGTCAAACAGGGCGAGCGTCTTGACCGCTTCCGGATAAGTCGCGGCATAAGCGCCGGCAATCGCGCCGCCCATGGAATTTCCCACGATATGAAACTCTTTCAACTGCCATGCCCGGACCAGCAAATGCAGTCTTTCCACCTGGGAGGCAATGGTGTATTTTGCGTTTTCCGGTTTGGAGCTTTCGCCAAAGCCGGGAATGTCCGGTATGATGACCCGGTAATGGGGCGTGAAGTGTCCGGCAAATCTCAGCCAGTTGTCCTTGTTGGCGCCGAAACCGTGAAGCATGATGATGGTCTCACCGGTCCCGCCTTCCAGATAAACAACGTTAAAATCCGGAATGCTCTGCGTTTTCACCGTTAACCCTGCCTTGTTTCGCAGGCCGTCCATTGTTTTCTTGTAAAGATAAGGCGGCGCGAGGAAATAGCCGATTGCGAGCAGAACCACTAAAATCACGGCAATGATCAGAATAATGGTTTTTTTCGAAAGCTTTTTCATGTTGCTTCCTCCGTTTACTTTTTTACATCAGAAATGGCAGGGAATGATGTTTCATCGGGAATAATAGAATTCAAGCCATCTGTCAATCACCGGTTTGCATCGAAAATTTTTATGCCGGGGAAAAACATGAATGGCTGGATTCCAGTTTTTCCCGGGTGTGACTGAAAATGGAACAGGGATTCGAAGAAGAAAGAGAGCCTCTGCTGTTTCCTGTTCCAGAAGAGGCAATATCCCAATGAACCCTGGCGGTGACTATCTCAGGGCGAGGACGGAAATAAAGTATGTTGCGGAGAGGACGAGGACGGACAGGCAGATTTTATTCAGCCATCTTTCACTGGCCCGGATTTTTTCTTCCCAGTCAGCGGATTCAAAAGAATCGATGAGACGGTTCATGGAGTTTCTTCTTGCCAGAATTTTTATGGTCGAAGCGCCTGTCAGTTCCGTGTTGCTCTTGTATGTCATGTCTATCGGGTGCATCCTGTTTTTCCTCCGTGATCTTTATATCGGCAGGACCTGTTAAAAAGTTTAACCTGTCATATCCGATACTTGCAATTTTTGTCGATGTGACGTAAATCACATCTGGCTTTCAGGGCTGCGGGTCGGTTTGATTTGAAAGGCTGATCAGGGCTGCCGCCGGGAAAAGTTGATGCGAAAATATCCGCTCTTTTAACCTTCGGTCCCTGAATGGTTTCTTTTATTTAATGCTGCATTACCGCCGGTAATAGTGGTAAGAGTATTTGCAGCATGGCCGTGAGGCCGGAAAACAGGTGAGAAGATCCAAGCCGCAAAAGGTTCCGAAAATGAAAAGATTATTCAGCGTCGTTTCAGGTATTTTACTGCTGTGTACCGGTTGCTCATCCGGATTGGTGAGCATGGAAACGACTTTGAAGGAACAGCCTTTCGCAGTTGAGACAATGCGCGGAGAAGTTGCGGAAGCCATTCTCTGCGTTGATCAATATTGGAAAAAATCGGATTTTCCGGCGGGAATGTGGTGGAAAGTGAATCCGGAATCTCTTCCTCTGCTGGTTTCCGGGATTGGCGTCGGCACGTGGGGGCCGCCGGTGAGCCTGGTGATCGATTTTAAAGAAATGGATGGAAAGACAATTGCCAGCGCATACATGCATCACGGTATTTCATCGGAAGATGCACGGCGGATGATCGCCGTACAGTCACTTGCCGCCTGCAGCGACATCGGCGGTTCCTATTACTCGGGAGTCAGGGCCATTGTTTTGACTACGGGGGCTGTCCTGGAGGGGCAGATCATCAGCATTAAGGATGATGAACTGAAATTTCGCTCGAAAGAAGGAAGAGTATTCGTCTTTTCTTTTATGAAAGACATTCGGAAATACATCATGAAATAACCATCGGCGACGATGAAAAAAACATCGTCAGAAAATCATTCTTTTAGAGAAAAGATTGCCGGATCAGGTGATGCAGGGGCAGAGGGGATGAAAGCAAAAAAAATTCAAAACATGATTTGTCTCGGAATTATTCTCTGGTTTGCCTGTCAGGCATGGGCGGAGGACTGGTCATATTTTGATACGGCTCCTTCGGGAGATATGTATTATGACAAGAGTGGAATAGAGGAAGTATCCAAGAATATTATCGCCGTGCGGACTAAAAATGTATTAAATGAAGATGCAAAAAGAAAATATTTTTCCATTCTCAAAGACATCAATAAAGCGCCGGAAAGTCCGTCCCGCCTGAGTTATTATATCAGTTCCATGGAACTGAATTACACCAGCAGAAAAGTCCGGGATGTGTCCGTCATCTTTTGCGATGAAAAAGGGAATATCGTTTATGCTTCACCCAAAAGTGAGTCCGGCGAATGGAATCCGATCGAACCCAGGTCCGTAGGTGAAAAATTATACAATCTGGTTTCCTGGGAACCTGTTATATCAAGAAAAGCTGTTGCCGTCTCCGGGATGGAGAAAACGCTTGCTCCAAAGAAGGAAGTTGCTACGTTGCCCCATGCCGCCGATAAAAATGCAACTTCCGTCGCCAGGAATCCGGAGAAGGATAAAACCGTTTCTAAAGAAGAGGTTGCCGGTTTGCGACCCGGGGGAATCAACCATCGTGAATCGAACGCTACGGAAATCCGCCGTGAACCTGCAAACCATAAACCTGAGGATAGAAAGATCAAGCCGGTTATGGAAGGTCGCTCCGCCTTAGTAATCGCCGTCCGGGAAACTGGCAGAGACGGGCGTTTCATTGCCTTCGATGATCAGACCGTTCTGGATACGCAGACAAACCTGATGTGGGCGGCCAGAGATAACGGGAGGGATATTAACTGGTATGGCGCGAAAAAATATTGTGAAAAGTATCGCGGCGGCGGTTACAAAGACTGGCGAATGCCAACGCAGGATGAGCTTGCCCAGTTATATGACACGGGAAAATCACAACGCGATGAGACGGCTCAAAATTCCCTGCACCTTACGAAATTGATCGACCTTACTTCCTGCTGCCCATGGTCCTCGGATGCGCGGGGCTTCGAGGCCGCTTACTTTGATTTCAGTGACGGTTCGCGCTGGTGGTTTCTCACGCCCGGCTCCTTAATCAACCGGGCAATCCCGGTGCGTTCCAGCAAATAAATGATTTGCCCCCTGGATGGAAAGGTATGGGATGACTGAAAAGACGGATACGAGGTTAAACAGATTTAAACGCAGATTAATGGAAAAAATCGGCCAGTCGTACTTTGTCCGGGTGCACATGTTTATCATTCTCAGCGCAACCGTACTGAGCGGCGTTGTTTTCTCCAAGATTTTAGTCCTGCTGGGCCTCCATCGTATGTCTTTGCGCTATGGAATAGCCATTGTTCTCTCCTATCTGATGTTTTTCCTGTTCATTAAATTATGGCTGTTGTACATCGGTGTGGGAAGAAACGCCGGGGGAGAGAATACAAATCAGGAAAAAGGTTCATGGATGCCCGATATTTTGCCCCTGCCCGGCGGTTCGGTTTCCGGCGCCGGAGGGGCAGCCGGAAACACGGTGGCAGACGCGGCCGGAGATGCCGGTGTTTTTGATGGTCTGAAGGGTGGAATGTCCGGTGGCGGTGGCGCTGTGCGCAGTTTTTCGGCAGGCGCTTCTCCGCTGGCGGGGGTTACGGATGCGGGTGCCGACGCTGGCGCGGTGGCCGATACGGCCGGTAAGGCGGGAGATTCCGCCGGCGGCATCCTGGATTCCGTCGGAGATTCGAGTTTAACCGTAATGGCCATCGTATTGCTGATTGCCCTGATTTTGTCTGTTTTTGTCATTGGCGGTTATTTGATCTGGACCGCTCCCGCCCTGTTATCAAACGCCGCCTTCCAGGCTATTCTGGTCGCGGGCGTTGCCCGCAAGGTCAAACAGGCGGAAGAGTCCAACTGGGAAACAACAATTTTCAAGGCGACGTGGTGGGGTTTTCTGCTGGTCCTGATCCTGTCCATTGCCTTCGGCATTGTGGCTCAGATGGTGTTTCCCGATGCCGTTACCGTCAGGGATGTTCTCCATTCCATCTTTGAGACATTAAAGAAAGAGCACATTCTTTTCTTTTAATTTCAGTTCCATATAACTTTCATGACAAGGAGGGAGGTTTATGAAAACGAAAAATACTCTGGTCCGCGTATTGTCGATTTTTCTTTTATGTTCTTTCCTGACCTTAAACGCTTTTGCACAGAAAGGCATACCGGCGCAGGGCAGGCATGAGCCGATAACGGAACAGTTAATTACAATGGTCGAGTATAATGCGGAAATCAAAAGCATGCTCATCCATTCCATTGACCTGGCCAGGAAAGTCAATCCGGATAAAGTAACCAACCCGGCCCAGAACCTGGAGGAATATTATAATTTCATCGATTGGGCGGCCAAAGCAATGCCCTGGTCCATCCTGCCTGATATTCCGTTCTCATCGCTGTATGATCAGATCGATCAGAGCCTGGATTATTTTTATTTTATCAACGATCAACCGCTTCCCGAATTGAAGGGCAAAGGGTATTACAATAACTCGCTGCAATACCATGAGCCCTATCGCACCTGGCTGATCCTCTTCGTCAAAGAGTGGGGCGTATATTTAAGTAAAGAAGGATCGTGGAAAGACGAATACTATCAGAAAGCGCTGGTCGATGAGAGATTCGGATTGAGCAAGGGATGGTATGAAGATCCGTCAAACTGGAAAACGTTTAATGATTTTTTCGCGAGGCGGCTGAAATCGCCTGATCAGCGGCCGATTGCCTCTCCCGATGATTCATCCGTCCTGGCTTCTCCCGCCGATTCCAAGCCTCAGGGTGTCTGGAAGATAGACCAAAAATCCAATATCGTGCACAGGAAAGGCGTCGCCATCAAATCCAAAGTTTTCAAGTCCGTTGCCGCGCTGATCGGCGA
The DNA here is from genome assembly GCA_963682015.1 of Smithellaceae bacterium. Classification (GTDB taxonomy): domain Bacteria; phylum Desulfobacterota; class Syntrophia; order Syntrophales; family Smithellaceae; genus UBA8904. The sequence continues at coordinate 3,525,484 of OY820932.1, forward strand.
GGGAAGCGACTATAGAAAGAAATTCGCCGGTGGCACGTTGACGCATACCTTTCTGGATGTGGACGATTATCACTGGTATCATTTCCCGATCGGCGGAACCATCAAAGAGGTTCGCCTGATTCCAGGCGACGAGGCGGGCGGCGGATTTATCACCTGGGATGCCAAGGCGAAGCGATATATGCTGGATGCAAACACACCCGGCTGGCAGAATATCGAAACCCGAGGCTCCGTGATCATTGAAACCGAAAAGTACGGCCTGGTTGCCCTGCTGCCCATCGGGATGTCGCAGGTCTGCTCGGTCAATTATTCGGAAAATGTAAAAGTGGGCAGCACGGTCAAAAAGGGAGATCCGCTCGGATATTTCCTCTTTGGCGGTTCGGACTTTGTGCTGCTGTTTCAAAAGAAGGTCGGCTTTACATTAACCGCTCCCAAGGCAAAGGATGGAACCTATCAGCATGTGCTGATGGGCGAGGAATACGGCAGATTGACCACCAAAAAATAATGGGATGAACGGGAACAAAAAGGGCGGCATGCTTTTGGGCAGCCGCCCTTTTTGTTTGCTACGGGTTGTGTCCCTAAAATCCGAACAGGGCGCTCTGCATGATCCGCGTGACCTGAATCACCTGCCGGGGCGTCATGTAAACCCCTCGCAGCCTGTGCGTGCTTTTGCGATAGGCTTTTGCATGTTCTTCCGACCGGAAGAATACGCTCTCCCGTCAGAAAGCTCCGATGATGCTTTTATCTTTCAGCCCGATCAGATCAACGTCCGGGATGAAGATGATGGGCGAGCATCCTTCTTCCGCCCGAAAAGCAAGATCACTGTCCATGGTCAGCGTCATCGGCTGCCCGCAATGGGCGCATGACGTATGGATGGTTGCCGCAAGCGGCTGGTTTCGAAGTCGCCCTTGCACGAAGGGCGTCGCAAACGCGTCCACCGCTCAGGCGGCATAGACCTGCTCACCCGTGTTGAAGGTAACGTGGTGAGGTGTTTTTTCAACCGTCACCGGGTAGGCCCACACGACTTCTCCCCGGTCGTTTCTGAAAAGAAACGTCATATGTTCTTCCAGATCATCCAGAATCTTTCGGACCCGGTCCGGTTCCATATCCAGGGACCGGGCAATGGAATCCGGTGCGAGCGGCGCTCCGGGTGAAAAGGGGAGCTGCCGGACTGCATAGTGATGAACCCGGCGATGTTCCGGTGTCATAAAAGCCATGTTCGCGATAATTTTGTCTTTGCCTTTGGCGCGCTGCTTTTCCAGCAGTGCGGGCGGAACATTGAGAATGTAGCGCCACAATCCCAGCATGATTTTATCTTTCATTGTCACCTCCTGGTTTTTTCTTTCAGCTGCGGATCCTGCACTATGAAGCTGTAGTCGGGTCAAGAACTTATTTCAGGGTGCCGAATCGATTATCGGTCACCGCGGTTTATCCCGGTTTTCACCTTTTTGTCCCTGCATCCATCCGTCTGTCGCTAATGGATTTACTTCCGCTGTTGGTTATGCGAGCCTTGGCGCAACAAAATCAAAAGGGGGTATTCAAAAATGAAGGAAGACTGCAAAAAACACGGGCCGGGGTCGGGGTTGATTTTCGCGGGGGTGGTTGTTCTACTGGTTGGCCTGACTATTGCGTTATTCAAGGAGTTCAATCTTCCGCGTTACTGGATTCCAGCCGTAATAGGAGCGGCTCTGATTTTAACCGGTGTTGTTGTGCGCGGAACAAAAAACGTGTATGATCAGCGCGACTCTCAGTCCAGAATCGAATAATCGCGGTTGACACTTTTAAGGAGGCAATTTCATGAACACCGGGCGATACCATGATCATGTAAAAAAACTCGCGGGCGCTTTCCTGATCGTTTTCATCCTGTCTGTTTCAGCAGGCATCTGTCCCGTGGTCCATGCCGGCGAATCACCCGGAAAGGCAATTGCGCAAGGCGATCTGGTGTTTCTCCCGGCGTATCAGCTGGCCGATATGATCCGTACCGGTAAAATCACGTCCTCGGAAGCGGTTGAGGCATACCTGGCGCAAATTGCAAAACACAACAAGACGCTCAATGCGATTGTGGCGCTGGATGCGGAGGGCGCGCGAAGGCGGGCGCGGGAAGCGGACGAGGCGCTGAAGCTCGGTGTAATCTGGGGGCCGCTGCATGGCGTGCCGGTGACGATCAAGGACAACTATGCCACCGCGGGGATGAAAACGACCAGCAGCTATACTGAACTTGCCGGATATGTTTCCGAACACGATGCTACGGTTGTACAGAAGGTGAAGAGAGCGGGCGCGGTTATCCTGGGCAAGACCAATCTTCCGCCCCTGGGTATGGATCTCCAGACCAGAGGTCCGGTGTTTGGCGCGACGAACAATCCCTGGGACATCAAGCGCACGACCGGTGGATCATCCGGCGGAGAAGCCGCCGCTCTGGCTGCGGGTTTTTCCGCTCTCGGTTTTGGGAATGACCTTGCGGGCTCCATCCGCGTTCCCTCCCATTTCTGCGGGATTTACGGGATCAAACCGACGGAGAATCTTGTCTCCAATTACGGCGTGTCTCCCGGTCTGCGATCCGAAGGTGTGCGGTCCATTCGCCATCTGTCCTGCAACGGTCCGATGGCGCGATCGATCGAGGATCTGAAACTGGCTCTGGTGATCATAGCCGGAGTGGATCAAAGGTCGCCCGATGTTCCGGACATCGATCTTCGTCCGGCGCCGGTACGTCCGCTTGCGGACCTGCGCGTGACCTGGACCGACGACTTCGGCGGTGTTCCGGTAACCGCCGAGACAAGGGAAGCCCTGAAGGCCTTCGTGGACCGGCTGGCGGCCCGGGGCTGCAAAGTGGAGAAGTTCTCCGGCTCCTTTTTTCAACCCTACCGGCAGGTGATCAAAGCGGAAAGAAAAGATTTTTATCATCTTGACGAAGCCGCCTTCCCCGGAACGGATTTCGAGGCTGCGTGGACGGCTTACGGGGAACTCATGGATATGGAGTTTGGCGCCGGCCAGCCCAACTACTTCAGACTGATGAATTATTTTATGGGATGGATATATCGCAGTGGTGTGCCCACGATTTCCATGGTCTTTCCCCAGACCTATGCGAAGTACCTGCAAACCCTGACCCGGAGGGATTTTCTCGTCTCGGCCATGGACGACTTCATGCAAAACCGGGATGTGCTGCTCTGCCCGGTCACATCCACTCCCGCTTTTGAGCATATTGAGCCGTCGTTCTATATCGGGCCCTTTCCCATTTACCTGGAGCCGGTGCCTGTGGACGGCAGACCCGTGAAATACCTGGTGGCGAACACATCCTATACCAGCATTTTTAATTTGACGGGAAGCCCCGTTGTGGTGATCCCGATCGGCTACACAAAGTCAGGATTGCCGATCGGAGTTCAGGTGGTGGGCAAGCGCTGGCGGGATATGGAGCTCCTGGGCATGGCCGGAGAACTCGACAAAGCGGCCGGCCAGTACCGCAGGCCGCCCGCGTATTGATTGGATCAACAGCAGTATCCAGAGAAAAAGGAGATGCGATGAAAAAAATATTTTTACCGTTAATTTTATGCATGCTGATCGCGGTGGCATCCGTTGCCTATTCGCAAAACGGTCAGCTCGCCGCCGGCAAGAAAGGGAACATTAAGGTGATCGTCGGCGGATTTCAAAGCGACCAGGGATTTGCCAAGATCGGCCTGTGCAATTCAAAGGAAAGTTTTAAACATTCGGAAGAAAGGGCCTTCATATCCGCGACCACTATGATTTGCCAGGGGAAAGTGGAATATGTTTTTGAAGGCGTGCCTTTCGGGACTTACGCCGTCAGCGTTTATCATGATGAAAACAAAAACGGCAAACTGGATACCGGCCTGTTCGGAAAACCGCTGGAACTGTATGGATTTTCGAATAAAGCCAGGGGGATATTCAGCCGGCCGGAATATGAGAAAGCGGCGTTTGTGCTGGACAGGGCCGAGGTGACGGTCAGGGTGACGGTCGAGTAGGATTTCTACGGCCGTTCCAGTTCCTTCCTGACGGCATTGCCGATTTTTTCCAGAATATACGGTTTTCGGACAAACGGCCCGGCGCCCATTTCCTGGGTCTTTCTGACCCGGTCCGTTTCCGAAAAACCGCTCACAATGACAGCCTTTTGTCCGGGGCTGATTTCAATAATCCTGCTGTATGTTTCCATCCCGTCCATATCCGGTTCCATGATCATGTCCAGGATGATCAGGTCCGCCTTATTATTTTTAAGGTACTCAACCGCTTCCTTTCCGTTGGAGACGGCCTCAACCTCATACCCGAGTCTCCCCAGCATGCTCATGGCCAGATCACGCTGTTCCTGGATATCATCCACGACGAGGATCGATTCGCCTCTGCCCGTGTAATCGTCGGGGGATACGTGTTTTTCAACCCGGTCCATTTCTTCCCGGGTAACGGGAAGGTAGAGGGTGAAGGTACTTCCCTTGCCCTCTTCACTCAGGACGTCGATGTAGCCGTTGTGATCCTTCACGGTGCCCCAGACAACGGCCAGTCCTAATCCCGTTCCGCTTTTGCCCATGACTTTTTTGGTATAGAAGGGTTCAAAGATTTTGCCGATGTCCCGCGGAGCGATTCCCTTTCCGTTATCGGATACGGTCAGTATCGCATAATCTCCTTCCTTCATTTCATCGTAACCGCGAATGGGATGATCCAGGTAGCGGTTTTCCGTCCGCAACGTAACCTTTCCCATGCCCGATATGGCTTCCGCGGCATTGAAAACGAGGTTCATGATGGTTTTGCTTAAATGAAGGGGCGATCCTTTGATGTTCAACAGCTCTTCTTCCAGTCTGAGTGAAAATTCCACGTGCGGGTAATCCGATTGCAGCTTCCTGAACTCCGGCGTTTTGAAATAGTCTGTCACAACTCTGTTGAGACTGATCACTTCCGTGGTGGTTACCCCTCTGCGCGCCAGAGTCAGAAGGTCCTGGATGATGGCCGCGCCGCGGATGCCGGACTGCAGGATGTTGTTCGCATATCTTTTCAGGGAGCTGTCCCCGGGCAACTTCTCGGCAAGCAGTTCCGAATATCCGACCAGCACTCCGAGAACATTATTGAGATCATGGGCGACGCCGCCAGCCAGCGTGCCGAGAGCTTCCATCTTTTCCGCCCGCTGCAGACGTTGCTCAAGTTTGTGATGTTCTTCTTCCATTCTCCTGCGATCCGCGATGTTCAGCGCCAGGGTGATGATATGCGGAACGTCGGCTATTTCAATGACGCCCGCGGTAAACAGGATGGCGATTATTTTGCCGGATTTCGACTGGAAGAGATATTCCTGATTGCGGATCACGCCCTGTTCCATGATGGTTTCCATCATCTGTCGGCGATCGTCCGGATTATGCCACAGGCTGATTTCCGCGGCGGTGTGTCCGATGACTTCTTCGCGGGAATATTCCGCTGTTTCGAACCAGGCATCATTTGCCTCCACATAGCGGCCGTCGGCCAGGGTGGACAGGGAGATGAGGATCGGACTGAGACGAAAAATCGTGGAATACTTTTCCTGGCTCAGGCGCAGGGCTTCCTCGGCTTTCTTTTGCCGGGTAATATCGGTAATCGTCGTCAAAAAGAAATCGCGGCCGCTGATCGTGATTTTTGAGGAATTGAACAGGCCATGCCTTTGTTCACCGCCTTTCACACGCATCGGCAGCTCAAGGCTTTCCACAAATCCCTTTCTGCTGAACTCTTCAATAAACAGCTGACTTGCTTCAGCGGTAATAAAACCCGCGCCGGTTGACGTGCTGCCCAGGAGTTCTTCGCGCTTCCGCCCCATGATTTTTACAAATGCCTCATTGACATCAACATAGAGGCCGTCTTTCATGGTTGTGACGGCCATGGGGACCGCGCTCTGCATGAATGCTTTTAAGAGCTTTTCATTGGTTTCCCTGATCTGCCGGGTCTCCTCCGCGGAGCTTTCCGCCCCGGCTGCTGACTTTCGCAATTCGATGAGTTCCTTGATCAGCTGTTTTTTTGTTTTGGCTTCGTCTTTCATTTCCGGAAACTCCTGAAATTATTTCTACCCGCAAAAACAAATCCCCGCCTCCTTGAAGAGGCAGGGAATTCAATAACTCCATCCTTCAGCTACCCATACGGAAACCATTCCTGTCAGAAAGTAAACCCATTGAAGATGATTGATTTGACTGATTACTTTTCTCACATAATTTGTTGGTATGTCAAGAGAGATTCTGCGGGTTTTCAATGAAAATGGATGTCCGGGTGGACGGATCTCCATGCATCGAATTGTCATTCTATTCCTGCTTTATCCCCTTTGTCCCTCCGAACCGACGGTTTATCATTATGAGATTTACACGATCTTCAAATTATGCGAGTGGTATTTCCGATACGATGGATGCCGGAAAGCGGGAATGTGAGGATACCGGCATACCCATCGGACAACGATTTGGATTCGGATACCGTGCAGAGGCCATTATCCATGGAAGTCAAAAAGGAACACAGGCTGGAAATGCGTGTGCATATCGGAATAAAAACGTTTATTACCGATATGCTGCTGACTATTGCGATCTGTACCCTGGTGGCCTTTGCGATTACCATGATCGGCTCCAGCAAGGACTTTCTGGTTACCCTGTTAATATCTCAGTCGTTCGGGGTTGCCATCTGCACGACGATCCTTGCCATGCTCTGGATATTCAACCCGCGAAACTGGGTGTCACTTTTATGCGTCAGTGTTGCCGCAGTGTTCACAGGCGCCGTTTCCGGCCTGTATCTGGGTTTTATGATCCTGAAAAACTTTTTTCATGTCATCCTGAACTGGCCGACGGATGTCATCCTCAGAACGGTGGCGTTCGCGCTGATTACCAGCATCGGCGTTCTTTATTTTTTCATAACAAGATCCATATTGAAGCACGACAAAGAGCAGATTGAACAGGAAAGAATCAAAACCGTTGCCCTGCAAAAGGAAGCCCTGGAAATCAATCTGCGGATGCTGCAGGCGCAGATCGAGCCGCACTTTTTATTCAACACGCTGTCCAATGTCGTAAGCCTCATTGATACCGATCCGGCCCGTGGCAAGGCCATGCTGCTGGATTTGACCCGGTACCTGCGGACGTCCTTATCCAGAACACTGCCGGAAAAAACAACCCTGGCCCAGGAAGCGGAAATGATTGGAGCCTATCTGAATATCCAGAAAATCCGGATGGGGGAGCGGCTGAATTTTACCATGGATGTCCCCGATGACCTTCGGGGGAAGCCATTCCCGCCGATGCTCCTGCAGCCGCTGGTGGAGAATGCCGTCAAGCACGGCCTGGAGCCGAAGATTGAAGGCGGCGGGATTTCCATCCGGGCAACGTGCGATGCCCATCGGCTCAAAGTTGAAGTTGCGGATACCGGCCTGGGGATTTCATCCCTGAACGCAAACGGCATCGGCATGGCCAACGTGCGGGATCGTCTGCGGCTCCTTTTCGGCGATCAGGGGAAATTCATCGTTGAAGAAAATTCTCCTTCCGGTGTAAGAGCGGTTATCGAGGTGCCCGCGCATGATTAAAGCGATCATTGCCGACGATGAAAAGGAGTTGAGAACGTATCTGAGAAATCTGCTCACGCAGGCCTGGCCGGAGCTCGAGATCTGCGGTGAAGCGGCCAACGGCAGAGAGGCTCTGGAACTTGTGGATACTTATGCGCCGCAGATCGCCTTTCTGGATATCAGGATGCCGGGGCTCTCCGGCCTTGATGTGGCCAGGAAAATCGCCGACCGGTGTCATATCGTTTTTGTGACAGCCTATGACCAGTATGCCGTGGAGGCTTTCGAGCAGGAAGCGGTGGATTATCTGGTCAAGCCGGTGACCCAAAAACGGCTTGCCCGGACAATCGGGCGGTTGAAAAAACAACTGCAAACATCCGTGGCGCCGCCTTCGGGGATCCCGGATGTGATTGCACAGGTGCTGGCCAATATCCAGAATCAGGCCCAGGCCGGTTACCTGCAATGGATCAAAGCCCAGCACAAGGAAGCCGTCCGGTTGATTCCCGTGGATGACGTCGATTATTTCCAGGCTGAAGACAAGTACACGATCGTGATGACGGCGTCCGGCGAATCGCTGATTAAAACGAGCATCAAGGAGCTGACACAGGAACTCGATCCGCAGAAATTTTGGCAGGTTCACCGCGCCACGATTGTCAATGTTTCCAAAATAGAAGACGTGAGCCGGTCGCTGACCGGACGGGGAATCCTGAAATTGAAAAACCGCAGGGAAACCCTTACCGTGAGCCGGCAGTATCTTCATCTATTCAGGCAGATGTAGTGCCCGTACACTATGGCTGGCACCTGCTTTCGACATTAGTCACCCATCCCTGCCTTCGATTTACTGTCAAATTTTTTTCGTGCTTTTAAAACGTCTTCGATATTGTCCTCCGACCACCTGCGAATGTCTTGGAGAATATGCACCAGCGTGCAGCCTAGGTCGGTAAGGGCATACTCTACTTTGGGAGGTACTGATGGATATACTTTTCTTGTCACTAGGCCGTCTCTTTCCAGCCCGCGAAGTGTTTGAGTAAGCATTTTTTGCGACACACCGCCAATCTCACGGCGCAATTCGCCGAAACGTTTTGTTTTTCCTTCAAGCGATCCGACGATGAGAACCGTCCATTTATCGGCAATCCGATCCAGAACGATTCGGGTTGGACATTTGTAATTATAAACATCCCATTTCATGCAAGCCTTCCTCTCTCTTAAATTTGTCTTATGGTTTCCATTTGCATACTATACAACAAAAAGGTGCCTACTTGCAATTAATAATATTAGTATCTATAAATACTGTAAATCGTCGCGGCGATAAAAACGAAAAGGAGATGTTAGCTATGAAAACAACAAGTAAAATCGTATTAGTGGCTTTATTGATCCTGGTCTTTGGAAGTTCGGCCATGGCCGGTAATGTAACAGCCAAGAACCAGAAAGTTGTGGGGGCGTTTGCCCAAGCCGTTTTTGTCAATAAGGATTTGTCTGTGTTGGATAAATATATGCGGGACGACTACGTTCAGCACAACCCGCTGGTCAAGCAGGGAGCAAGCGGCTTTAAAGAATTCTTCGCCAACTGGTTCGACTGTGTTCCGGACTGGAAATATACGGTCAAAAAGATTGTTGCCCGGGGAGATGAAGTATGGGTGTACGGAACTTACTCCGGTACGCTGCAGAAAGACTGGCTGGGGGTGCCGGCTTCCGGGCAGAAATACGCTGTCGATGCCGTCGATATTTTTCGTATTTCGAAAGGGAAGCTTGCCGAACACTGGGATGTGATGGATATTTATGGATTGTTCAAACAACTGGGGGCCATTAAATAACGTTCGTAAACGAAAGGATGGCCGGGCCACTCTTAAATTAAACAAGTGAGGTAAATATCATGCAGGACGTAGTGAAATTTTTGAAAGAAAACAGTGCCGGATTCTTAGCGACGGTTGATAACGGGAGGCCGCGGGTCAGACCTTTTCAGTTCATGCTGGAGGAGAGCGGAAAATTGTATTTCTGCACCAACAACACCAAGGATGTGTTCAAACAGTTGAAGGTAAATCCGTATCTGGAGTTCTCCAGTGTCACTGGCAACTTTGCCTGGATTCGCCTGCAGGGTAAAGCGGTATTTACGGATGATCCGGCCATGAAGGCAAAAATTCTGGCAAGCAGCGAACTGGTAAAATCGATCTATCAGAAACCGGATAATCCTGTTTTTGAAATATTCTACATTGCCGAGGGCACGGCTGTGATGGCGGATTTTTCCGGTCAACCACCGAAAAAGATAAATTTTTAACCATTTCAGTTTCGGGAATGCTTAAGAAGGTCTGATAACATGATTCATCAGACCTTCTTTTTTGTTTTGCGCAATACACATTTTTGAATTCTCTTTTCCTTTAAATCCAGCTCCAAATGAAGTATAAGTGACAAGGAATCGAAAAGCAGATTTGGTGAAATAATTAATAAATATTAGACAATAAAAGCGAAAGGAGTAATGATGCGATCAAAAAGAATTCTTGGGCAATCCGTCCATCCGTCATATTTTGTTATTCTCTTTTTTCTGGCCCTTGCCTGCATGGTCCTGTCCGGGTGCAGCAAAAACTGCGCGGATTATGAGAAAGAATTGAATGCTTACGCAGATGGGTCCAAACCGGTCAAAGAAGTATACCCGGTGCTCAAGGAATGCCAGGAAGCCCTGGCCAAATGTCCGAAGCTGGCTGTGGCCTATGAAGTTATGGGGGACATCGATGCCAGAAGCGATGACATGGAAAAAGCCGACAAAAATTATGACAAGGCCCTGGCATTGAAAGAAGACAATGAGAGGGTTAATGCCAAGAAAGAAAAGATATCCGGGGCGCTGTCTCAGATCCAATCCGATGCGGCCGCCTCCAAATTTGATTCCATAAAAGACATGCCGCTTGTCCAATACGCCAGACTGGATGAGGCCATGCGGATTTCATGGTGTGAAAAGGCGATCGAAAACCCGACAAAGTATGTATTTGTGCATCTCAGCATGAGTGCTACATTTGTACCGAAATTTTCGGGAACTCCCCAGCAGCTCGACAGCCTGCTTGTCGGGCTTGCTGAAAAAGATCCGGGAAAGCAGACCAGGAATGCGGCGGAGATTCTCTTCACGATGTCCAGCAAGGGTCAGTAAGCGCCGGAGGAAGCAATACGAAAGCTTCTGAAGCAGGGGAATCCTGCATCAAAGAGTAAAATCAGGAAAGTTTACAGGGAAGCGCCGACGCAACAGTCTGTAATGTAGCGTCGGCGCTGGTTTGTTATTTTTTGCGGGTCTTCAGGTATTTTCCCACCCGGTCCAGTCCTTCTTCGATCTTGTCCACGTCCAGCGCGTAGGAAAAACGCACGCGGTCGGGGGCGCCGAACCACTCGCCCAGATAAGTGATGACCTTGTGGTCGTTAAACATATCCCAGACAAAGTCCCGGGGGTTGTCCATTTTCGGAAGCACATAGAAAGCGCCTTCCGGTTTCCAGAGATCCAGTCCCAGATCGACCATGCCCTTGTAAATCATGTCCCGGCGGGATTCCCAGACCGTTAACTGCTCTTCGACATAGCGTCTGGGTACGGTCGTTGCAGTATAAGCCATTTCCTGGGCGATAATGCTCGTGTTCATCGACGTGTGCGACTTCATCTCGATGACCGTCTTGATCAGCTCCGAATCCAGCGACCACAGATATCCGACCCGCAGGCCGGTCATGGCAAAGGTTTTGGAAAAAGAATTGATCGTCACCACGTGAGGACCCTTGATCAGGTAGTTTTCACGGACATAGATTAGGTCCTTGTAAACTTCATCGGACAGTACATAAACGCCCAGTTCTTCGGTGACATTCTCGACCTTTTTCAGCGTTTCGATGGCTTCCACCCGGCCCGTGGGATTGGACGGTGAATTGATCAGCACCGCCTGGCAGTCCCGGATTTTTTCTTCGAAGTCTTCGCAGACAATCCGGCCTTCCTGCAAATCGGTAAAGACCGGTGTAAACCCGGCATATTCCACCAGAGGCAGATAGGAATAATAGTAGGGGCGGCACAGCAGGCATTTCGGTTTCTTCCTGTTTTTCTTTTTGTAGAGCCAGGCAATGGCCCGGAGCGATAGATCAAGAGCTTCGGACGCCCCGTTGGTAATAACAAAGCTGTTGGCCGTGGAATGCGGATACTGCTTGGCCAGAGCATCCCGGAGGTTTTCCTGGCCCTGGACGAGCCCGTACTTGAAGCCGCTGTAATCCGGCAGGATCTCGTAAACTTCTTTCGGCGGCGGCAGATCGGGTTGCCCCGAACCGAATGAAATAATTCCCTCGCCGCGCACGCCAATGAACATCGCCGCGGTCAGTTTTCTGGTTTCAGTCATGTTGATTTCTCCTGCATTTTCATGCCGGCAGGCAAAACTTTTCATGCCGGCAGACGCTTTGAAATTCGATTTTTTTATGATCCGTTTTCTATATAACAATAATGTTTGTTTTTGCATAGAGGAATCCTGCATGGACAATGAACCAGACAGGGGAATCAGGCTGTCGTTGATATGGAATGGGCAGATTCAATCATTTCTAATAATATCAATACCTTGTGCTAATATTCATTGACATCCGACGCTCATATCCCTATAATAGAATCAAGTAAAGTTTAGTGTTCTTCACTCTTTTTCATAAAGAGGGACGATCTGTATGGATGCCGTAATCAGCCGGATTATAGAGATCGAAAGAGAGTCTGCCCGGGACCTTGAGCAGGCCGAAGAAGCCTCCCGAAAAAAAATCGCAGCGCATCAGTTTGCCCTTGAAAAAGAAAAAGAAAGGGCCCATGCCGATATTGTTTCCGCGGAGAATGCCAGATTTTCCCAAACCATTCTTGAAGCAAAAAAACAAGCCGACGCTGTCTCTGAAGCTTTTCTCAAAGACAGCGAGCGTCCTTTTCATGAACCGGTAACGACGCAAGCCATCCAAGAAGATATCATTTCCGTCCTGCTCGAGGGCTAGGAAACAATGCGAAATTATGCCGATATACCGAATTTGCATACGCGTATCTACGCACTGAGAAGCCGCCTCTACTCGCTCCGGGACTATGCCCTGATGATCAGGGAGCCCCAGTTTCTACCCGCCGGTATTTCGAGTATTCAGGATCCGACGCAGGCCAAGGAGACAATCTTCGCGCAGCAGATTGCTCCGGTTTTCAATATGGCCACGATCCATGAACCCTATACGCCTTTTTTTATCGCCAATCTTCGCCAGTATGAGACGCACAACGCCAGGATTATTCTGGCCCGCGCGGCCGGATACCGGAGCATTCCGCAATGGTATGACATCGGTCCCCACGCCACCCTGGATCGAGGATTGCTTGATCAAAACCCGTCCATGGAGGATGTGAAATCGCTTCTGGCTGATATTTATCAGGACAAAAATTTCAAAACCATATCCAGTTACCGGCAGCTTGTCATTCACCTGGACGACTGCACAGCCCGGAGCCTTTACCGTTCCGCCGAGTTGCTTGTGGGTCCGGCTGCCGTCGAGTTTCGCGCGATGATGCTCAAAAGGCTGGCCGTGATGACTCTGATCTGGTCCTACCGGCTCAGCGTCTATCACCGTATCAGGGATGAAAAAGTCCGTTTGTACATGGACAGATTCCAAAAACTTTACGGAGGCAGGGCAGAGTATCGGGTCAGCTTGGAACAGGAAGCATTGAATGAATATCTGGAACAAAAGAGGAAAGACACCGGGCAGGAACCCACTGTCAGCGAAATCGAGCATTACCTGGAGCAGGGTTATTACGCATGGATTGCTCATGTGTTCCACCGGGATTTCCATTCCATATACTGCGTTGTCGCCTATCTCTGGCTTCTGCACTACCAGATTCGAAACCTGTTTAGGATCATCGACGGCCGGCGCTTCGGACTTTCCTCCGATGCGCTTCTCAGCCGGCTGATCTGTGAAGCGTGAGGTTGGATATGTTTGTAAAGTCGGATATCCGGAAAATTACGATCGCTTTCGATAAAGCCTTTTACCATGAAGTGTATCTTGCGCTCGGCAAGGCGGGACTTATCCATCTTGCCCGTTTCCAGGAGAAAGATTCCGTAACGGACGCCGGATTTCAGGGAGAAGAAGCGCTGACCCGGGAAATCATTTCGCTGACCAGTTATGCCCTCAACGCCCTGCATATCGAACCGGATGAGAAGGAGGGAGAGGTTCGGCTGGTGAACACGGTGGAAGATGAAGCGTTTGCCTCCGGAATCAAAAAAAAGCTGGAGTATACGGCACGGCTTAACAATAAAATCAGGGAGCAGCAGGAAATTCTGAGCCTGGACATCCAGTATGCCAGTGCGCTCGAAAGCATGGGTGTTGACGCGGAAGCGCTTCAAAAAACCAGAATTCTGAAGACGGTTTTCGGAACGGTGGAAAACATCGACTGGATGGTCGGGTCCTATGAACGGTTCATGATCGTCAGGACGGGGCACTTTGTATTCGGCATGGCCCTGCCGGTTTATGCGGCCGACATGCTCCAGTTTCTGAAGGAAAACGGATTTGCCGACAAAACCGCCGAAGTGCGTCCGGGTTCCGTGGAAACACTGAAAAAACGCGCCGAAGAATTGCAGCGCCGCCTGGAAGTGCTCGATACCTACGTCAGCCGGCTGAGAGAGGAAAGCGGGCGGACGCTCAAACGGATGAATGCCGACTATCGGGCTTACGAGGAACTGCTCAAAGCCATGCGTCTGTCGGTTTTGTCATCCCGGGCGATGTTTATAACGGGCTGGATGGACACCGGGGAAAAGGCAAAGCTCATGGAAATCATGCGGAACGTTTGCGGCAGCAAATTTATTCTGAATGACCGGAAAGACCCGGACGCACCGGTGCGCCTGAGAAACATGCGGATCTTCCGGCCGTTCGAGCTGCTGGTCAAAACCATGGGGATGCCGTCCGGAAGCGAACTGGACCCCACGCCGCTTACGGCCATTACCTATGTGATGATGTTCGGGCTGATGTTCGGCGATCTCGGCCAGGGAATCGTTCTGATGCTTTGCGGCCTGATCCTGAGGAGGTTCGGTCAAAAGAAAACCCGCGAAGAACTGGTGCAGGCGGGAGGGATTCTTCTGGCCTGCGGCGGCTCCGCGGCCCTCTGCGGCCTTCTTTACGGCAGCTTTTTTTCCAGCGAGCACGTTTTGCCCGCGCTGTGGTTTCATCCCACGGCACAGATCATGCGGTTGTTTTTCGTCACGATCATGATGGGCGTGGTGTTTATCATCATCGGTCTTTGCCTCAACATCATCAACAGTTTCCTGAATTCGGACTATTCCGAAGCCCTCCTGGAGAAACGGGGGCTGGCCATTCTTACCTTGTATATTGCCATTGTCGTATTCGCATTGAATTACCAGAGGACCGGCCGGTTCCCGGCATTATGGGCAGTCAGTCTCTTTATCATTCTGCCCCTGATCGTCTTTTCACTGCGCGCTCTGCTGGGAATGGCGTTTTTCGACAAACCAAAGCCGCACAGCGTCTCGGAGTACATTATCGAAACCATCATGGAGATTGTGGAAATTGCCCTGGGGCTTTTCGCCAACACGATTTCCTTTATCCGTGTGGGCGCTTTTGCGCTTTCGCATGCGGGACTGAGCATTGTCACTTATACACTCGCGGGCATGGCGGATCCTTCGATGAAGTCCGCGGGCGCCGTCATCATTATTGTCTGCGGCAATATTTTTATCATCGGCTTTGAAGGACTGATCTGCGGTATTCAGTCCATGCGTCTTGAATACTACGAGTTTTTCAGCAAGTTTTTCAAAGGAGACGGGACAGTGTTTACCCCTTTTACATTAAGGACGAAAGCATCGGAGGTGTAAGATGATCAGTAAACTGTTCAATTATTGCACGGGGATCATGTTGGCCTTTTTAAGCCTTTTTCCGACGACCGGATGGGCGGCAGAGGCCGGGCCGGGAGCGGCCAAAACCCTGACGGATGCCATTGGACTGGCTTACATCGGCGCGGGAGTGGCTGTAGGGTTTGCTTGTCTGGCCAGCGGCTACGCGGTGGCCAAGATCGGTTCCGCAGCCATCGGAGCGGTAAGCGAAAAACCGGAGCTGATGGGGAGGACCCTGGTGTTTTTGGGACTGGCGGAAGGAATTGCCATTTACGGCCTGATTATCGCCATCATGATCCTGAATAAACTGTAATATGGAAAAAATTTACGTCATCGGGGACATGCATACCGTAAGCGCATTTCGCCTGGCCGGCGTGGAAGGCGCGGTTGCGTCTCCCGACCGGGCGGCGGGCATGCTCGAAGAAATTGTCCGGAAAAAGGACGCCGCGATCCTGCTGATTACCAATGAGCTGGCGGCCGGGCTGACGGAGCGCATTACGGAAATCAACCTGAACATGCCGCAGCCGGTGGTCCTGGAAATTCCCGGTATGGACGATACGGAAGGTTTCCGCGGATCAGTGATGGGGTATGTGGAGGAGGCCTTGGGGATCAGGTTATGAGTCAAGGTGCCAGGAAGATACGCACAAAGGCTCAAGTCGAGGACGTTGCTATATCCCCCTTTCTTAAAGGGGGATTCAGGGGGATTTAATACATTCGGCAATGTAAAAATCTCCCCCGGACCCTCTTTAGAAAAGAGGGGAAACCGAAAATCGAAATGTCATAAATACAGTCAAAAGGGTTTGAGCATGGATAACACGACACTGGAAAGTTCCATCAGGAAGGAATCGGAAGAACTGATTGCCGATGTCCTGGAGAAAGAAGCGGCCGAAATCAAACGGCTCGATGAGGAATATGCCGCGGAGATCGAATGTTTCCGCAAAAAGATCGAAACCGAAACGCAGGCGCGCATTCATCAGGAGCTGTCCCGCCTGGAAAACCGTGCTGTTCTGGAAAGAAAAAAACTGAAGCTGGTCAGTGTGGAAAAATACATCAGCCGGATGGTGGAGGCTGTGATGAAAGAAATCCGGAGTAATCCGCGTTACCGGTCGTTCCTTGCCGATGCGGCGGCCAATGCCGCCGCCCGGATTTCCGGAAATGTGAAAGTGCGGTTGTGTCCGGAGGACATGATCCTGGAAGGAGATATCCGGAAGGCAATCCTGTCTGCGGGAAACCGTCGGACGGTTGAAATCAGGGCGGATAAAAGCGTCGGGTGGGGCGGCTGCCTGGTCATGGATGAAGAGGCGGGACGTGTTTTCAACCATACGCTTGAAAGAATGTACTTCAGGAAAGCGGGGGTTATCCGCCGGAAGGCCGTGAAGATTCTGCAGGATCATGCAGCTAAGACCTAGATCGGAATTCTCCTGAAGGTCAGGCATAAGGAGTGAACGTGGACGATATACTGACTGGAAAAGTAATTGCGGTGAACGGTCCGATTGTCAAGGCTGCCGGACTATCCGGCATCCGGATGTACGATATCGCAGAAGTCGGCCCGGACCGGCTCATTGGTGAAGTAATCCGGCTTGCGGAAGAGGTTGCCATCATTCAGGTGTATGAAGACAATACGGGCCTGAAGCCGGGAGACGAAGTGGTCTCTTACGGCCGGCCGCTTTCCGTCCTTCTGGGACCGGGGCTGATCGCCAATATCTATGACGGCATTCAGCGCCCCCTGGTCGGCATTTCCGAGGCATGCGGCAGTTATATCAAAAAGGGGATCAAGCTTTCTCCGCTGGATGCGGCAAAGAAGTGGAATTTCCAGCCGCTTGTCCGGTCCGGAGCGGAAGTCAGCGAGGGAACCATTCTGGGAGAAGTGCAGGAAAGCCCGCTGGTTCTGCACCGCGTGCTGATTCCTCCCGGCGTTTCCGGGAAACTGACCCGGATGGCCGCAGCCGGCGCTTACACGATTGAAGAACCTCTCTATACCGTTGAGAGCGAAACCGGTGTGTATGAGGGAAAACTTGCCGCCTACTGGCCGGTGCGCAAGCCGCGCCCCAGCAAAAGAAGAAAGAAGCCTTCCATTCCGCTGATTACGGGGCAGCGGGTCATCGATACGTTCTTCCCCATCGCCCGCGGGGGAACGGCGGCTATTCCCGGCGGATTCGGAACGGGAAAGACCATGACCCAGCATGCGCTGGCCAAGTGGTGTAACGCGGATATCATCATCTACATCGGCTGCGGAGAGCGTGGCAACGAGATGACGGACGTTTTGACGGATTTTCCCAAACTCATCGACGAAAGAAACGGCCGTCCGTTGATTGAGCGTACGGTCATGATTGCCAACACGTCCAATATGCCGGTGCCGGCCCGCGAAGTCAGCATTTATACCGGTGTGACCATCGCGGAATATTATCGCGACATGGGATACAGCGTGGCCGTTATGGCCGATTCAACCTCGCGCTGGGCGGAAGCCCTGCGCGAGCTGGCCAGCCGTCTGGGAGACATGCCCGCGGAGGAAGGATTCCCCCCGTACCTGGCGACGAGACTGGCGGAATTTTATGAGCGGGCGGGGCTGGTGGAAACGCTGTGCGGGAAGGATGGAGACATCACGATCATCGGTGCTGTCTCTCCTCCGGGCGGTGATTTTTCAGAACCCGTCACTCAGCATACGTCACGATTTGTCCGATGTTTCTGGGCGCTGGACAAGACGCTGGCCGACGCACGGCACTACCCCTCCATCAGCTGGATCGACAGTTATACCGAATATCTCTCCGATATCGAGGACTGGTGGAAAAACCTCGATCCGGAGTGGCTGTCCACCCGCAATGAAGTCATGAATATTCTGCTGGAGGACCACCGGCTGGAGCAGGTGGTGAAACTGGTTGGCAGCGATGCGCTGCCGCCGGCCGAACAGTATATCCTTTTCTGCGCCGAATCGGTCAAGAACGCCTTCCTCCAGCAGAATTCTTTCGACCCCCAGGACAAGTTCTGCAGCCCTGAAAAGCAGCTCAAGATCCTTGCGAGCCTGCTTGTCCTTTACAGGAAAGGCCTGGAGCAGGTGCGCGCCGGCCTGACCGTCAAAGAGATTGCCGCGCTCGATGCCGTTGCGGAAATTGTCCGGCTGAAATCCGAAATTGCCAATTCGGAAATCGAAAAAATCGATGTGTATATGAATAAGCTGGGAGAGAAAATTGCCGCACTGCCGGCGCCATCGAAAGGAGTATGAGATGTCCGCGGAAATCGAATACACTAATCTGTCGGGAATTTCCGGTCCGCTGATTTTTGTCGATGGCATTCAGGGGGTCGGTTACGGCGATATCGTGGAAATCCGCGATGCCTCCGGATCGATCCGGATCGGGCAGACGCTGGAGGTGGATGAGCAAAGGGCCGTCGTTCAGGTCTTTGAAGGCACCAGCGGGCTTTCGGTGAAAGGCACACGTGTTACTTTTGTTGGCCGGGCGCTGGAGATTCCCGTGGATCGCGACATGCTGGGCCGTGTTTTTGACGGTCTGGGCCGGCCGATCGACGGAGCTCCCCAAGTGATCACCGACCGGATGATGAACGTCAACGGTCTGCCGATCAATCCCTGGAGCCGGGAATATCCCCGGGACTTTATTCAAACAGGCATTTCGGCGATTGACGGAATGAACACACTGATCCGGGGGCAGAAGCTGCCGATCTTCTCGGGCAGCGGTATGCCGCACAACCGCATCGCCGCGCAGATCGCGCGCCAGGCGCGCATCCTCACCGCCGAGGAAGAATTTACCGTCATCTTTGCCGCGATGGGCGTGAAGTTTGATGTGGCCCGGTTCTTCATCGATTCGCTGGAGGAGTCGGGCGTCCTCACGCACTCCGCCATATTCCTCAGCCTCGCCGATTCGCCCTCCATCGAGCGCCTGGTCACGCCGCGCACGGCACTGACGCTGGCCGAGTATCTGGCTTTTGAAGAAGGGATGCACGTTCTGGTCATTCTGACCGACATGACCAACTACTGCGAGGCGCTCCGGGAACTCTCCAGCTCCCGCGGCGAGATTCCCTCGCGCAAGGGCTATCCCGGATACCTTTATAGCGATCTGGCCTCCGTCTATGAGCGCGCCGGAAGGCTCAAGGGGGGTAAGGGGTCCATCACGCAGGTGCCGATCCTGACCATGCCCAGCGACGATATATCCCATCCCGTGCCCGATCTGACCGGGTACATCACCGAGGGGCAGATTGTTCTGGAGCGGGCGCTCTTCAATAAAGGAATTTATCCGCCGATTGCCGGTCTGCCGTCGCTCTCCAGGCTGATGAAAGATGGTATCGGCGAAGGTCGGACACGCAAAGACCACGGCCAGGTCGCCGCCCAGCTTTTCGCCTCATATGCGAAAGTCAAGCGCATTCGGGCGCTGGCGGCGATAGTCGGGGAAGAGGAACTTTCCGATCTCGATAAAATTTACCTGAAATTCGGAACGTCGTTTGAAGGGATTTTCTTAAGCCAGGCGTATGAAGAAAACCGTTCCATCGAACAGACCCTCGAGATCGGCTGGAAAATGCTGTCGCTCCTTCCGCGGGATGAACTGTACCGCATCGCGCGGGAGGACATCCAGAGATACTACATGCCGGAGGCTCATAGCGCATAATTATCGCAGGGAACGGTTTGAAACCGTTCCCTGCGGACACAAACCGGAGAGCACAACATGCCCAAGATAGAATTGCCGCCGACCAAATCATCGTTGCGCAGACTCAAGGAAGACCTGTCTTTCGCTTACGAAGGGTATGATCTGCTCAACCAGAAGCGGGAGATTCTGGCCATCGAGATTGTGAAGAAGATCGGCGAAATCCGCAGAATCGAGGCAGGTTTTCAGCAGGGATTGAACGAACTTTATACGGCGTACCGCAGTGCGGCGGTGGACATGGGGGCCGATGTCATGACCCTGCAAAGCTGCTCGGAGGTGAGGAGCTATTTTGTAAGGATGGATTTTACGAAACTTATGGGGCTCAAGATGCCGGTAATCGGGTTGAAGCTCAAAAATACCCATCCTGCCTTTACACTGCCGCAGACGTCTGCCACGTATGACGAAGCAAGGGACCAGTCCCGGAAGACGCTGCTCACTCTTGCCGAATATGCCACCATAACCAAATCCATCATTATGCTTTCCCGCGAATTGAAGAAAGTGCAGCGTCGCGTGAATGCCCTGGAAAAGATTTTTATCCCCCAGCACGAAGAAGCCAAAAAATACATTACCGACCGGATCGAGGAAATGGAGCGCGAAGAGGTCTTCGTCAAGAAGCTGATCAGGCAGCGGATGACTTCGGCATAAGCGCCTCGAAAGGGGATGCCTTCGTTTTTTCTGGTTATGAATACTGATAGGCAATACCTCCCAGTATGCTCACATTTAACCCATATTGTTATTACGGCGGCTGTCCGATATTTTGTTGCGTAATGAATTTATCCGAGATGAATGAAAAGGAGGAAAAATCATGACTCAACAAGCTTCAGATCAGGAATGGCAGCAGTTGAAGAATCACATCACCGGTTTGTTGGACCGATATTTGAAGGAAGATATTCCGGCAATAGAACACAAGTCCAGTGTCAAGGCGCTTCTGCCCGCGCCGTCGGAATACCTGAACCGTCCGACGATGGATATGGCGGAATGAATATTTTGAAAAGCGGATTGTAATCGTGGTTGGAAAAAACAAGGCACGTTGTTCGTTGACGCACCCTGTAAAAAAACGGGAAGGAGTTCGCACAATGATAAGATTTAAAAATGAAAAAGTATTGATGGGCATCCTGATGTTTTTTGCCGTCTGTTTCATGTATCCGCAGACCTCCCTGGCTCACGCGCCGCAGGATGTGCAGCTGTCCTATGATTCAAATTCACAGATGCTGGCCGTCACCATTACTCATCAATCTCCGTTTCCAGGCACTCACTATATCAAGAGCGTTGAGATCAAGAAAAACGGCAGCGTTGTGAGCACGAACAAATATGAAAAGCAACCGGATCAGGCTACTTTTACATACAGCTATAAAGTGGCGGCGGCAGACGGAGAAACGCTTGAGGTTAAGGCCAGTTGCAGTTTGTACGGCAGCAAAACGGCAACGCTGACCGTGGGAAAATAGATGATTGGAATCGGGTTGGCGGCGGCCCTCTTTTCCGCCGACCTGGAGCTCTCGCCCTGAAGAAACTGATTTAAAATCCCCGGGGCGGGGATCAGTTCACCATTCTTCTGCGAAGTCTTCTGACCGCGAAGTATCCGATAACCAGGATGAACACCGCAATATATGACAAATCCCACAGATGAATCATCCGGTAATGATTTGCGCAGACCGCTCGTACCAGCCGCACGGAATGCGTCAACGGCACAATTTCGACCAGCGGCTGAATATAGTACGGCAGATTGCTTGTCGGAAATACCACTCCCGAAAAGAAGAACATGGGCGATATGAAACCGGTGAAAAAGAAATTGAGCTGGTTGATGGTCCGGACAAACGATGTGATGAAAAGGGATATCACCGCGAACATGGTGCCGGTCAGAAATCCAACCAGCGGAGCCAGCAGGCTGTAGGGCATATGGATCACGCCGAAAATCGACAGGATGCACAGGACCGCAAAAGAGAAAAACAATCCTTTGGTTCCCGCCCAGATGATCTCGCCGACAATCAGGTCGTTGACCGTCAATGGCGCGGCCAGCATCCCGTCATATACCTTATCGAATTCCAGCCGGATAAATGTACCGTAACTGCACTCGAACGACGCCGTAAACATCGCCGCCGTCACTAAAAGCCCGGTGCCCAGAAATTCCAGATAACCGAGTCCCTCCATGGATTGCGTGATATAAGTGCCCAGGCCAAGCCCGACTCCCGCCAGAAACAGGAGCGGTTCCAAAAACGGCGGCAATCCGTTGCTGAAGATGTTTTTCGTATAAACGCGTACATGCCTGTACCATACACCGAACAGCCGCCAATAGAGAGGCGGGCACATCACCGGTTTACTGTGTTTCATTGAGCCCCCTCCCGGTTGCTTTTAAAAAGACGTCTTCCAGATTTGTCTGCCGCAGGTAATAATTCCCGCTCTCCGTCGAACCGGCAAGCATCTTCAGATAGTCATAGTTGCTGGAAAACAGCCGCATTCCTTGCTGCGCCTGTTCAATCCGCACGTGATCGGGCATCAGCTCATTGAATTTATCCTGCAGCGCCACGGCATCCGGCAGTTCCAGTACATATTTTTCAATATGCTTTGCCAGGAGATCCCTGGGCGATCCTTCAATGATCCGCTGTCCATTATGCATGATCATTACCGTATCGCATATCTGGAAGGCCTCTTCCATGTAATGCGTCGTGAGCAGGATGGTCGTCCCCTCTTTTTTCAAAAGACGCAGTTTATCCCAGATCAGGTGACGCACCTGCGGATCGAGGCCGGTTGTCGGTTCGTCAAGAATCAGCAGCCGCGGATTATTTAACAGCGCCCTGGCGATGACCAATCGGCGCTTCATGCCGCCGGAGAGCTCCGGTATCCGCGAATTGATCTTTTCAGTAAGCTCCAGAAAGTCCAGCAGGTAGGCGATTCGCTCGCGGGCGAGACTGGCCGGCATGTTATAAAACTTTGAATAGATCATCAGATTCTGGATAACGTTGAGCTCCTCATCCAGGTTGTTATCCTGGGGTACCACACCCGAGAGGTACTTGATCTGAAGTTCCTGGTCTTTCGGGTCATAGCCGAAGATGCTCATCCTGCCTGCCGGTTTTTCATCCCGGGTGCATTTGCCATAGATGATCTTCATCATCGTGGACTTGCCCGCCCCGTTAGGACCCAGGCACCCGAAACACGTCTGTGCCTCAACCTCAAAACTGAGGTTGTTCACCGCCACAACTTTAGGGAAAGTCTTGCTCACATTTTCAACAATAATGATTTTATCTGCCATGTCGGAGATCTAACAATTTTTTATTCGTTTTACCAGTGATTAGCCGGAAGAAATATGAAATGCTTCGGGACACATCTTATTTGTCACTTTCAGTCAACGTTGAATACTGTTTGAAACAAAGCATAACTATCAAAATCACACCCCGTCATTGGAATCGCCTCTCGGGTACAGCACGCCCTCGACCAGATCGGAGGTGGTAATCTACCTTTTCAACCAGCAACTACATGTTTTTTATTGCATTATATTTCAGAAGTAGTATTGTTCAGCACGCATCATTAGACTATTTCGAATCATTAATTGGGGGCGGAAGATTTATATTCCCCAAAATGAATTGATTACTTACTGGAGACTGAGATGAAGATCCGTGAAGTGACCATTAAGAACTGGCGTTCCATTCGAAATGCGGCATTATCTGCTCAGGATCTGATGATCTTTATAGGGCAGAACAACCACGGGAAGTCGAATATCATGTCAGCACTGTTATTCTTCTTCGGTGAAATCGGACTGGATGGATTAGATTTTCATAGAGATATGAAGGATTTGTTCGTTGAGGTCATGTTTAGTGATCTCAATGATTCAGATAGAACCACATTCAAGAAGTACGTAACGGCTAAGAACACAATCCGTGTTAGAAAAGTAGCGACAAAAGATCAAGGTTTCGCGTACCACGGCTATGTTGAGACCCCAAAGGAAGAATGGCTTACGGATGCAAGTATTAATGCATACTCAAAACGTGAGGATGCGGAAACCCTTCCGTTGGCCGAGCTACTTCCTGCAACTGGACGGATAACAAAGGATATTTTCAGGGACGCCCAAGAGAAATATATACAACAGCATCGTAATGAACTGAGCTTTTCTTACACGCTTGAGCAGAGCCCTTTTCTTGGAGCAAAGAATGTAGCCAAAGGTATTTTTGGCGAAGTGTATTTTGTTCCTTCAGTGAAGAAAGCAGAAGAAGATCTCACTACAAAGGGTAAATCTTTATTCAGTGCCCTTTACACACGAGTCATCAACAAGATGTCGGAGACTAACAAAGAATTTCGCGATGCCAAGGAGAGAATCGTTTCACTGATGCGAATTCTCAACAGAACCAATGAGGACGGAACAGAGAACACGGTTCGCCCAACTGAGCTGACGACCTTTGAGAAATCTCTCGATGAGGAACTTAATAACTGGGCGGCAACAATAGATGTGGAGATTACACCCCCCGATCTTGACGACATCTTCAAGGTAGGTGCCAGAGTTTGGGTTGACGATGGTATACGGACTGACGTTGGACGAAAGGGACAAGGGCTGCAACGTGCACTTATATTCGCACTTGTGAGGTCGCTCGCAAAGCTGAGTAATCAGGAACAAAAAAAGGACGGCTCTTTGATTAACGAAGATGGTGAGGGGGCGTCGCGTCAAGCATCCAGATCCTCGTATTTTGTTTTGGAGGAGCCGGAGCTTTACCTGCATCCGCAAGCACAGCGCGAGCTATTTGATTCACTAGTTGCGCTATCGAAGGGTGAGAGCCAGGTCTTGATCTGTACTCATTCAAGTTCATTTATTAGCCTTGACCGCTACCAGTCGATCTGCGTAGTGCGTAAGAATAACATAGAGGAAGGGACTTCTATTTTCCAATGCACTGAAGAGCTCTTCCCTGAAGCCAAGGAGAAAGACCACTTCAACATTGCTTACTGGATCAATCCTGATCGAGGCGAGCTCTTCTTTGCAAGGAAGGTTATTCTTGTTGAAGGACCGACAGACAAAATGGTACTGCCTTTACTGGCGCACAGGCTTGATTTATTCCGGCATGACTTCACCATCATAGACTGTGGGTCGAAGGACGCGATGCCCAGTTACATCCAACTTCTCAATAGATTCAAAATCCCTTATGTTGTGGTTTACGATCTCGACCATCAAGCAGAAAAGTCTGGCGACGCTATTGCCAGTGCTGATAAAGCGTCTGAGCGAGTTAAATCGATGGTTGCTGACGGCTTGGGTCAATGTGTTGTTTTTGTGAATGACATTGAGGAAGAACTCGGCATTATAGAGCATGGCAAGAAGAACAAGCCCTATGTTGCTCTCGCGCATATTGAAGCGGAAATATTTTCTCTTGCAGATTCTCTTCATGACAAGGTTAAAGCAATATACGCGTAATAGATATATAGGAAACTGAGGAGTTAGACAAAATTGGATGATAATAAAATAGATAGAACTCCATACGTATTTCAACCCATAAAAAGAAAGTTTTCATAAAATGACATATGATGAACTAACAAAAGCAGACTGCAAAAAAATATCGATTAAGATACGTGAGGATATTTTTAAACCGGTCAATACTTATAAGACTACTTTCTTTTTATGTGGCTCAGACATTTCTCAAAAAGACAAAATGAGATACAAAATTGCTGAAGAAATTAACAATCGATGGGATAGTTTTCAATACGACATTATTTACCCTGAGGACATATTTGAAGAATTGCTTTACAGTTCTCAAGCCAAAGACTTGCTTTCTCTAGAAAACTTATTGGCTGAGAGTGTTGATGCAGTTGTATTAATTCCGGAAAGTCCAGGCTCTTTTGCCGAATTAGGCGCATTTGCAAATAATGAAAAGCTTAGAAGTAAGCTCATCTGTATCGTTGATAAAAAATTCAAGAAAGATAGAAGCTTTATCAATCAAGGTCCTTTGAAGTTGGTTAGAAAAGCAAATAAACAATCGCTAATATTCGTTGACCCCGGTAATATTCAAAATGTAGCGGAGAAATTAAGCGCCTCTTTAAAGAAAATGAAAAAAATCAGTAGTAAGGTAAGTGACAAAATTACTTTGTTACAGCTTGATAACTTTTTATTACCAACGATATTTTTATTAGAGCCAGTAACAAAAAATACACTAATAGCTATTGTTAGTAATGCCACCGAGGACGAAAAGAATTCATTTCAAACAACCACAACAGCATTAACAATTTTAACCAAAAAGCGGCAGGTAGAACTAACAACGAATGGTTATAAGTTAACATCGTTAGGAGTTAATGAATTCTTAAGTTTTCGGAAGATTGGTCGTAGAATAAAAAATCAAGATAAAACAATAGTAATTGACAATTTAAGATTAGAAATATTAAATTTAAAATATAGAAAAAAGAAATTGAAGGTGTAAAGGGGGAAGTTCTTTTTAGACGCTGAAGCGTATCGTATGAGTACGATCTCAGTAAGCGAGTGGATGTTGTTTCGGCATCCGAGAACTAAACACGACTTTATAATCGCAAATTTTCAGTATAAAATCCAGTTGGTTTTATACTGAAAATTCACTCAAGGGTTTTGAAGTAAAAAGAACTTCCCCCCCTTCTTTAATTTATGAGCAAGACAGATAGCGTAAAACTAAATATGATTGGATTACCTGTAATCCAAAATATCGATGATTTTTCTGAAATCACCCATATTTCTAAATATACAATTTACCAGTTATCGATCCATGCAGACAAGTATTATAAGATATACACAATACCGAAACCATCAGGTAAGCCAAGGACAATATGTCAGCCAAGCAAAAAACTAAAAGGTCTGCAATCTTGGATACTGGTAAACATCTTAAACAAATTAAAAGTATCAATTTCTTGCAAAGGGTTTGAAAAGGGAACTTCGACAGCAGATAACGCACTGCCGCATAGAGGCGCAAATACTATCTTAACTCTAGACTTAAAGGATTTTTTCCCAACAGTGAAACGTGACCAAGTTTACAGTATTTTCAAGACCATTGGCTACAATAAGACAATTGCAACAACACTAACAAATATTTGCACTTTTCAAGGGGCGTTACCCCAAGGAAGCCCCTGCTCTCCGAAACTAGCTAATCTATCGGCATGGACACTTGACTTAAGGATTCAAGGTTATGTTGGCAAAAGAGGTATTAATTATACACGATATGCTGATGATATGTCATTTTCAGGACTAAGTCCAGCAAAGGTCATGAAAATACTGCCAATGATTAAAGGAATCATCAAAAATGAAAAATTTGAGATTAACCCTGAAAAAATAAGATTGGCTGGTGCAGCAAGAGCAAAAAAAGTTACTGGATTAATTATTGCTAATGATGGAATCGGTATAGGAAAAAATAAATATAAGAATTTAAGATCGAAAATGCATCATTTAACTTTACCGGCTGAGCAAGCCAATACAAATTTGCTTTATGAGGTTAGTGGGTGGCTTTCATATTTAAACAGCGTGGACAAAAAAAGATTTACGAAAGCAAATAAGTATATATGTGAATTGTCAAAAAAGTATCCTGCGACATTAGTAACGAAACTTAAACGATAAAAAGATGCGGCATGCAACGGGTGCCGAAACCAAAGTGGCAAGTGTTCGGCGCATTCTCTTGCTGAGGCATGCGACGTTTATCAATGGATGAAAAGAAAGGTATTTTATTCATGAGCTTTATTACTTCGGAGCAAAAAGACCTGGTAAATAAAATTGCGGCAATGCTGACTGCGGCCAATGAAAAACTGGCTGTTTCGGAATCCAGCAGCGGCGGTCTGGTATCCGCATGCTTGCTGTCGGTTCCGGGGGCGTCTTCATTTTTTATCGGCGGATCGGTGTTATACAGTTATCAGATCCGCGAGCAAATTGTGTCCATGGGGAAGAAAGAACATCAGCGATATGGCGGTTCAACGCCCCAACTGATCCTGGATATCGCGCTCAAATTCAGGGAAAAGACCGGGGCGGACTGGGTGATCGGAGAAGGCGGCGCAGCAGGTCCTTCGAAGAGTCCTTATGGCCATAATGCCGGCTATACGGCATTGGCTGTTGCCGGTCCGATATGCCGGACAAGAATAATCGAAACAGGCAAATCCCACAGAATCGAAAACATGTCCGAATTTACAACAGCCTTGTTGAGCTTTTTTGTCAGCGTTCTTGAAGAAAGAAAAAATGCAAAGGAATAATTGGGACTATGCCCCCCGCTGGCGGGGGCATAGGGTTTTTTAATTATTCCATAATTTGCATATACTACCATCGGGATAATTCTTAAACCACCTCCGTCACTTCGTGACACCTCCGCCAGCGGAGGACATGAGCTGGCAATTTCCGGTATTGTGACACAGATGGTATACGCGTGAATGACCGACTGTTTTTCAGATTTCCCCGGGTGTAAAACTATGACGATGATTCAATCGCCGCTTACTGAAGCTCCGAGGGCATTTCATTGATAATCCCCATGCGCAGATATATCGGCCGGATCGATTTGCGGATCTGCGGCAACCGGTTATAGAACAAAGCCGCTCCGGCAATGCTCAAAACCCCGCAGACGGCCAGCGTGAGCGGCGCACCGATGTTGTGGGCAATGCCTCCCCCGATCAGGCTGCCAAACGGCGCCATTCCTATAAATGCGATGGCGTAAAAACTCATGACGCGTCCCCGTTTATCTTCATCCACAATGGTTTGCACGATCGTATTGCATGATGCCGTGGATACAATCATGCCGAATCCGGTAAGCAGCATCATTAATAAGGAAAGCGGCATGTAGCGGGAAAACGAAAAAGCAATCAACCCGCAGCCGAAAATGCAGGTGGAAATGACGATGAGACGTCCCAGACCGATCACGGACCTGCGGGAAGCAAGATACAGCGCACCTGCGAGCGCCCCGATGCCGGTTGCGCCCATCAGGAAGCCCAGGGTATGCGAACCGCCGTGCAGAATATCCCGCGCAAAGACAGGCATCAAAACGATATACGGCATGCTCAAAAGACTCACCATTCCCACGAGCCCAATAATGTACTTCATGGGGGCAAAACCGGATACGTATTGAAATCCCTCCCGGAGCTCATGGAGCACCGCCCCGGAACCCGGCTCGCGAACCTTATGACTGGTCTTTATCGCCAGCAGCGCCACAATGATGGCAAAAAAACTGATGCCGTTTGCCAGGAAACAAACCCCTTCCCCGGCATAGGCGATCAAAAGGCCCGCAATCGACGGCCCGACCAGTCTTGCGCTATTGAACATAAAGGAGTTCAGGGCAATGGCATTGCTTAAGATGTGTTTGTTTTCCACAAGATCGATGACAAATGACTGCCTGGCCGGCATATCGAAAGCATTGACAATGCCCAGAACGAAACTCAGCACAATCAGGTGCCACACGGCGATATGGCCGGTGAGCGTTAGAATTGCCAGTAGAAGAGCCTGCACCATGGCGCATGCCTGTGTGGTAATCAGCAAATTGCGGCGGTTTAGCCGATCCACATACACACCGGCAAACGAACCAAAGATGACAGTTGGAACCTGGCCGGTAAAACCAATCAGGCCCAGCAGGAATGCCGAGTCGGTCATCCGGTAAACCAGCCAGCTCATGGCGATCTGCTGCATCCATGTTCCGATCAGGGAAAGGCTCTGTCCGCCGAAAAATAACCGGTAGTTTCTGTAAGCAAGCGCCCGCATCAGAAATTTGAGGGCTGCTTTTCTTTCATCCAGGTACGATTTAGGGCTCATAATCCAATTTACGCTTATCATTCATAATGAAATGCTTCCATATTGATATCTTTATCTTCACCATGGCTGCGCATGGATAAATTAGCAACTAAATCGGTCAATGAATATAGTAGGATATTACTACCACTTAACTACAGAACAACCCTCATTGTTAATTCCATTCTATCGTATAATGTATAAGAAAAAAAAGGAGGATATCATTATGTTTGAACCAAAGAAAATATTAGTACCGACGGATTTTTCAGTTTATGCCGATAACGCATTAAAGCAGGCGCTGGACATTGCCAGACAAAACAAAGCAAAAATTTATCTCTTTCATGTCATTGATGACGGATTTCAGCAATGCGCCGTCGATTATTGTCTGAAGGAGGGGGATGTCCAAAAAATACTCAAAGAAAGTATCAACAATGCAAAAGACAAACTCCAGCAGGAAGCCAAAAAAATCACTGACAACGACACCGGCATTGAGATTGTTTATGATACCGTAAGAGGCATTCCGTATGAAGAGATTCTCAAAGAACAGGAAGCAAAAGGCATTGATTTGATCGTTATTGCCTCGCACGGGAAAACCGGCATTTTGAAAAATTTGCTGGGCGGCGTTGTCGATAAGGTCATGAAAAGAGCCAAATGCCCGGTATTGCTGGTGAGAAGCTGACATCACGCTATTGACGCATTATGCATTCGAAAGCGATCAAGGGTGGAAGTGTTCTTGTCCAGAGGATGTACTATGGAATCCGGTTTCTCAGCTCTTGCCCAGGTGGCGGCTACGTTGTTTGGTCTGGTATTAGTATCACTCGTTTTTGCCTATACGACGGCCATTTCACGAATAGACAGCATTGGTGATTTTTCACATTTCGCGTCCTGGGTGTGGGCTGCGGGTTTCTCCTGCTTCCTTTACTTTTCCTGCTGCTTCCTGATATCCTTCCGATTGATGGAGGATGAAACGTGGCGTCCCGCTCTGGTGGGAATTGTCATGGCGAATACCATTTTCCTGATTTTATCTCACTATAAAGAAATCCGCTGGCTTCGCATCATGATCCTTGAGGATCGTGCAAAATTCAGGAGGTTGTACTGGACACAGACAACACTTCCCGTCATTATTTTTATTTTCTTCCAGGTTACGATCTGGAGAGCCCTCATGCAAACATCAGTAAAATCTCTTGAAGGGGCTATGTACAGCGCACTGACCTATACGCTCTTCCTTGCCGCGCTGAGAGCGGTAATCCTTGTTGGCGCTTCGTTTTCTGCAATCGTTACATTACACAGCTGTAATAATATGGGGAAAAATAATAAATAGCAATGATTCTACAGGGTAAAATGATATATCTCAAAGGACAGGTCAGTTCGAAAGTCGTTGGACATGTCATGCCTTGAATATACTGTGAATACAAAGAAACACTCTTGTATTGGAAATTAATCGAGTTTATAGTGATCCAAGGTATCAACTCAACACGAATAAAAAGTGGAGTGAGTATGATCAATTCTCTCCCCAGGAAAAATAACATCGCTCTCTTTATTGCTTTAACAATATTTATCACAGCCTCAGCCTGTATTATCATTTTGGGCTATTATATTTATCAGAATCAAAAAAAAGATATCAGCAATGCGGCCAAGCAGCAGCTGACCGCCATTGCGGAGCTTAAAGTATGGGAAATCAACAACTGGCGCAGCGAGCGCATCGGCGACTCAAGCGTAATATTCAAAAATAACGCATTTGCATCCGATGTAATGAACTATTTCAACAATCCTTCATCCCTTGAAGCAAAAAAGAATGTTTTGTCGTTACTTTTAGCAATACAAAAATCATATAACTATAAAAACATATTACTACTTGATAAAAACAAAAATGTTCAACTGGCTTTAAATTACCGCGATAAAGATTTTGGTGAGAGTCATTCCAGTGTGATTAATGAGGCCGTCGGAAAAAACGATATCGTCATCAGTAATTTTCACCTGAACAACAAAACCGGTGATATTCATCTGTCCATCGTTATTCCTATCACAATGGTTCAAAAATCCGGTTCCAGACATCTTGGTACCGTTATCATCATGATTGATCCCCGTATGCGTTTATTCCCGACGATTCGACTGTGGCCCGTGCCCAGTGAAACAGGGGAGTCGCTGCTTGTGCATCGTGACGGTGACGACGTCGTGTATCTCAACGCATTGCGTCACATCAAGAATGTACCTTTGATGATGAAACGACCGCTGACAGAATCTTCTTTACCGGCTGCCATGGCGGTCCTCGGCGCTAAAGGTGCTGTTTATGGAACGGATTACCGCAAGAAAAACGTTCTTGCGGCAATTAAGGCGGTCCCGGATTCCAACTGGTTTCTTATCGTTAAAGTCGATACGGATGAAATATACGCCCCATTAGCCGCGCGCTTTTGGGCGATCGTTATTTTTGTCATCCTTACCATCTTGATTCTTGGAGTCATGGTCGCTTATATCTGGCGTTATCAGCAGGCAAAATATTACCGTGAAAAATATGAACTGGAGGATAAAAGAGCTTCTCTGTATGCCCGTAGTCTTATTGAAGCAAGCCTCGATCCTCTGGTGACCATCAGCCCCGATGGTAAAATTATGGATGTCAACGCATCGACGGAATTGATAACCGGACGGTCCAGGCAGGAATTGATCGGTAGTAATTTTTCCAATTATTTTACCAAACCCACCGAAGCAGAAAAGGGTTACAAACTGGTATTTGAAAAAGGTATTGTCCGGGATTATCCCCTATCCATCAGGAATATTTCGGGTCAGGTTACGGAGGTATTATACAATGCATCCCTATACAAAAACGAGGCCGGAGAAGTGCAGGGCATTTTTGCGGCAGCCCGGGACGTAACGGAATTAAGACGCATAGAGAAAGAGTTAAAGGCGGCGCATGATGAATTAGAAAGAAGAGTAAAAGAAAGAACAAACGAACTGCAAAGAACCAACAAAGCCCTCCAATCGGAAATAGCCGTACGCAAAGAAGTGGAAAAGCTCATTGAACTGCGAACAAAATTACTGGAAATGACCAACAAAGAGCTGGAAAGCTTCAGCTACTCCGTTTCCCACGATTTGCGTGCTCCTCTGCGGGCGATTGACGGATATTCCCGGATGATCCTGCGGGATCAAAGGGATAAACTCAATGAGGATGCCAGGCGAAAATTCGATTTGATCAGAAGCAATACGCAGATGATGGGCAAGCTGATTGATGACCTCCTTTCCTTCTCCCGTTTGGGCCGGCTGGAAATCAATATGTCCAAACTGGATATGGAAGGCCTGGTCAATGATGTATGGATGGAATTACAGATCATTAACCCCGATAGAAAAATTGATTTTAATATTAAAACGATTCCGCCGGGGCACGGCGACCGTACGCTGATCAAGCAGGTGTATTCCAATCTTTTATCCAATGCCGTAAAATATACAAAAATGAAAGATCAGGCATCTGTTGAAACCGGAGGCTATCCGGAAGAGGGTGAAAACATTTATTATGTGAAGGATAACGGCGTCGGTTTTGATATGGAATATTATGATAAGTTGTTTGGAGTGTTTCAACGTTTGCACAGTGCCGATGATTATGAAGGCACCGGGGTGGGACTGGCGATTGTCCAGCGAATCATTCATCGTCATGGAGGCCGTGTCTGGGCCGAAGGCAAAGTTGAAGAAGGGGCAACCTTTTATTTTTCTCTGCCGGTAAAGGACTGACTTGAAAAATGGATAATATCGATATCGTGATCATCGAAGATAATCGTCATGACGTTGAAATGATTCTGGATGCCTTTCGGGAATCGGGGATTAAACCCAGTACGCTCATCTTCAGTGATGGAGTGGAAGCGGCCAGGAACTTCTTCGATCCTACCGGTAAGTTCTTCTCGGAAG
The DNA here is from genome assembly GCA_963682015.1 of Smithellaceae bacterium. GTDB lineage: Bacteria > Desulfobacterota > Syntrophia > Syntrophales > Smithellaceae > UBA8904. Next base: position 3,559,027 of record OY820932.1, read on the forward strand.
AAAGTAAACCGCCGCGGTTGATATTACTGGATTTGAAGCTCCCCAAAATCAACGGTATGGAAGTCCTGAAATTACTGAAAACCGATGAAAAGACCAAAAATATTCCCGTTATCGTTTTCACATCATCCAATGAAGAAAGGGATAAGGCGGAAAGTTATAAATTGGGCGCCAACAGTTATTTAGTAAAACCATTGGATGCGGATCAATTTGCGGCGTATATCAAGCAAATTACGAATTACTGGATTCACCTGAATGTGAATGCCTATTAATCAAGTTGTCATGCCGGAACCATCAGGCATGACAACTATTGACAGGCTGATGATTACAGTTTGAGAGGGGTGGCATTCGTATGAATAACAAATTACGAATACTAATATTGGAAGATACCGCCTCGGATGCGGACCTGATGGAAGACGAGCTCAAACAAGCCGGGCTGGACTTCGTTTCTAAGAGGGTGGCAACCAGGGCGGACTTTGTAAAGCAGATGGAAGAGTTCTTGCCGGATATTATTCTTGCCGATTATTCTTTACCCGGATTCAGCGGCAAATCGGCATTAAACATTGTTGTGAATCAATGCTCCGATACCCCATTTATTTTTGTTTCCGGGGCTCTGGGTGAGGAACTGGCGGTGGAATTGCTCAAGAAAGGAGCAACGGATTATGTTTTAAAAAATAATCTGTTGAGGCTTGCCCCTTCGGTCAATCGGGCGCTGAAGGAACTGGCTGAACACAAGGAGCGCAGAAAGGCCGAAGAGGATTTGAAGAAGAGCGAAAAAGAATTGCAGTTGAAATCGCAGACACTGGAAGAGGCAAATATTGCCCTGAAAGTTTTATTAAAGCATCGGGAAGAAGACCGGAGCGCCATGGAAGAAAACATTCTGTCCAATGTCAGAAAGCTGGTCTTCCCTGCTATTGAAAAATTAAGAACCCTGAAATTAAACGATGGACAGGCGGAGCATGTCGATATTATTGAAAGCCATCTACAGGAGATCATATCACCCTTTCTGCATAATCTGACCACAAAACATTTTGATTTGACGCCGCGTGAAATTCAGATAGCCACGCTTATCAAGGAAGGCAAGACCACCAAGGAAATAACCGAGTATTTGAATATCTCGGCAACGGCGGTCGACTTTCACCGGAAAAATATCCGCTCAAAACTCGGCATTAAAAATGAGAAGACAAATCTGCGATCTTTGCTGCTTTCGATGTCTTCATGAGCATTGCATGATATCAGCAAGGCATGAATGAAGGCACAAAGAAACAAAGGCACAGAGGCACAAAGGAGCAAAGGCGCAGTATTTGCTTGACGCATGAGACCGCACTTCGTATACTCCCGCCGCGCCAGTAGAGAGGCGGGAGATTTGTAAATATAACCAAATGTCCGCGAACCATTCTGTCGATCAGCAGATTGCATAAATAAACAATTTTCGAGGTGCCCCCATGCGGAGAGTCTTCACGCCGGTTTCCCTGACAGATGAACAACTTGCCGCCATTCAACTTGCCGGTTTGCAGTGGACGGTCCATCACGCTTATACCGGCTCGATCTTCTATCGCAAAAAATTTGATGAGGCGGGTATCCGGCCGGAAGACATCAAAAACCTCGATGATCTGAAACGACTTCCTTTTACGACTTCTCAGGATTTGCAGGAAAATTATCCTTATCCGCTGATTTCCGTTTCCATTGAAGATGTGATGCGCCTGCATGCGTCTTCCGGCACGACGGGGAAGAAAAAGGTCATGGTTTACACGGTCAAAGACATCGACGACTGGGCCTGCATGTTGGCCAGATGCTATGAAACGGCCGGGCTTTCCGGAACCGACAGAGTTCAAATCTGCGTGGGCTACGGCGTCTGGACGGCGGGGGCGGGATTTCAGGCGGGTTGTGAACGGTTCGGCGCTATGGCCATTCCAGCGGGGCCGGGCAATATCGATATGCAGTTACAGTTTTTGATTGATTTTCAAAGCACCGTCATCTGCAGCACGGCGTCCATGGCCCTCCTGCTGGCGGAAGAAGTTCATTCCCGCGGTTTGCAGGATAAAATCAATGTAAAGAAAGTGATCTTCGGCGCGGAGCGCGCAAGCGACGCCCTGAGAACAAAGGTCAAAACCCTCCTGGGGGCCGAGCATATTTTCGACATTCCGGGACTCACCGAGGTTTACGGGCCGGGCACGGGACTCGACTGCCCTTTTCATACGGGCATTCACTACTGGTCGGATTACTACATCCTGGAAATTCTCAATCCCGATACGCTGGAGCCGGTGGCCGCGGGCGAAGTCGGCGAGATGGTGTATACAACATTGAAAAAGGAAGGCGCGCCGATGATCCGTTACCGATCCCGTGACCTGACTCGCCTGATTCCCGGTCCGTGCCCCTGCGGATCGCCTTTCCCGCGTCATGACAGAATCATGGGGCGCTCCGATGACATGTTCATCGTGCGGGGCGTCAATATCTATCCCGGCCACATCGACGAAATCCTTTCCCGACAGAAGGGAATCGGAAGTGAATTTCAGATTCATCTCGACCGCCGGGAAGACGGCAAGGATTACATGACCGTGAAGGTTGAACGGGATAAGGACGGTGACCGCGGCCGGGATGCCGCCCTGGCCGGGGCGATCGAAAGAACCATCCGCAGGGAAACGCTTGTGAGCGGCACCGTGGAAATCGTGGACTATCAGTCCCTTCCCCGAACGGAGCGCAAGGCAAAACGGATCTTCGACAAACGGGTTTGAATCCTGTACTCGCAAGGGTTCTATCAGGGCCGCTGCGCCTTCCAAAAGTGTTCTGAATGTATCCTTGATATTTTTTATCAGTTATGCATAAAAGTCCGTAAGACATGCGCACTTTATTCTAACTGATTTTATGGACACGATTAATAAGAATTTTTTTGATCAGTATCAAAGCGAAACCCGTGTATTGATGCACAGGGGACTTCTGGCCATCCTGTGGCTCGGGATCATTCTCATTCCTTTTTTCAGCATCCTCGATTATCTCACCATTCCGGGGCTCACAAAGCTTTTCCTGGTTTACCGCGTATCGTCCGCGCTGCTCCTGCTGGTGCTGCTGTTTTTTGCTCACCGTCCTGACGCTGGTCGGCATCCCTATTTGCTGGCCGTCATCGGTTTTCTCATTGCCTGTACCACGATATCCATCCTGTGTGTAAACCTGGGTGGATTCGGGTCGGCCTATTATGTGGGAATGCTCATGGTGATGATTACTTTTTGCACAATTCTTCCCCTGAGTGTAAGCCAGGCCGCCAGCGCGGGTTTGATGCTTCTTTTTATCTATTGCGTTCCGATCTTTGTTTTCAATACGCCATCGACCGATGGTCTGGAGATGTTCTTCAACGACATGTTCTTTGCGATATGTTTTATCGCCATCGCGATTGTAAAATGCTACGTGGAAACCAGGGCGCGCAGGCGCGAATTCAACATGCGGATGGAACGCGATTTGCTCGCGCAAGAGCTGGCCGACCATGCCCGTAATCTCGAAAGTGAGGTAGCGAAACGCGTCAGGGCCCTCGAAGAATCCAAACTCCGGTATCAGGATCTCTATGACAATATCACCGATATGGTGATCCTCGTGAATACCGGGAGGAACATCCAGATGGCCAACCCGAGTTTTTATGAATGCATGGGTATTCCCCGGACGGAATCCGTGACCATCCCCTTCATGAGCATTGTGCATCCGGACAACGCGAGACTAATCGAAGGCGAGTTGCTGGTCAGACTGCTGAAGGAGAATGATATCAACGATGTCCAGTTCCGTGTCGTGAACCGCGAAGGTGTCACCATGGATGTCGAATGCAATGCTCATCTGATCAGAAAAGACGGCAATATCATCGGCTGCCAGATGGTGCTTCGCGACATCACTGCGCGTAAACAACTTGAGCGCGATCTTCTGGAAAGCTACAGGCATGCGCAAAACGCCCGGGCCGCCGCGATTATCGGGTTAGCCAAGCTGGCCGAATATCGCGACAAGGAGACAGGCGCCCATCTGGAAAGAATTCGCGAGTATGCCCGCATAATCGCTCAGGAACTCTCCACGAGACCCGAGTACCGGGACCATATCACATGGGAATACATCGAAGACATTTACAACTCCGCCATTCTGCACGACATCGGCAAAGTGGGAGTGCCGGACGCGATTCTCCTCAAGGAGGGCAGCCTGAATCAGGACGAGTCTGAACATATCAAACGCCATCCGGTTCTGGGCGGCGATGCCCTCAAGGCCGTTGAATCGCAGATCGAGGGACAATCATTCCTGACGCTGGGTAAGGAAATCGCCTATTGCCACCATGAAAAATGGGACGGAAGCGGCTATCCGAAAGGTATGAAAGGTGAAGAAATACCTCTTTCGGCGCGTATTGTCACGCTGGCCGATGTTTACGACGCTCTGACATCCGAACGCACTTATAAAGAAGCCTTCTCGCATGAAGAAGCCAAAAGCATCATCATGGCCGACCGGGGCAAACAATTTGCACCCGATGTCGTGGATGCCTTTGTGGCCCATGAAAAGGAATTCCGGCGCATCCGGGAAGAACTTTTCAACGACGAATCTCCAGCCGGCAAAATGGAATCGGGCAAGAAGACGCACTGACGATCCGGAATTCACCATCCGCCTTCAAACGGAAGCTTTTCTATTAAATTGTTGAAAAAAAACGGGAATGATGTAGAATCATGACCAACATTAAATCTTTCATTTACCAAAACTTCAACCGATACAGGGATAGCATATCATCCCGAAAGCATATTTCAGTTGGATGCAAACAGACAAGAAAGGAGTTGTTTATGAATCAGAGGAAGTTTTTTTTACTGGGCGGGTTGGCTTTACTGGTCATTTTGTCTTTCAGCCTGATTTCCTGCGGGAAAGGCAATGACGAAATGAGTTCACTATTGAGCAGTGCCGATGTGTCGCTTTTTATTAATAAGACGTATGTTGACTACGAAAAAGGCGATTCAGGAGCCGAAGCCAGCAACCTTGAAGCAACCATCAAGGGATACGGCATGACGGTGCGCACCTTCACCGGAATTACGGCCGGCGATTTTTCCAACAACGGGGCTCTGGCCCGAAAAGCTCTGGTGATTCCCGAACTGGAGAGTGGCCCTCTGAATGCACATCTCAGCGCTGACGCGCGCACTGCGATCGCCAAATATGTTAATGACGGAGGCAACCTGATTGTTTTTTGTCCCAGTTATTCTGAATTGATTGACCTGCTGAATCAAAGCTTCGGGTGGTCACTGGCGACCAGCGGCACCAGTGTAACCAGTCTGAATCTGGGCGTCGATGCCGTGGGTACGGCATTTGCCGGCGGTCCCGCAACCCTTCCATCAAACGATGCTACTAACGCTGTCTTTGGTTTATCCCTTCCCATCGGCGCAAAGGCCATATATGTTGATAGCGTAACCGGTGATGCCGGCCTCGTTGTCATTCCCTACGGAAGTGGAAATGTGATCATTATGGGCTGGGACTGGTATGATGCCGCACCTGTGGGCAGCCAGGATGGCGGGTGGCTGACGGTTCTGCAGACAGCGTTGAATTTATAATCTTTACATTTGGAGCCGATTCGGGGCCCGGCTGATTTAATCTCAGCCGGGCCTTTTTTCCTGAAAGCCGTCAAAAGATATGGATGGATGCAGGCGCGGTGTTCCGCTTCTTCTGCTCGGTATCCTGAGAACTTCCGAAAAAAATCTCCTATTGTTTTTGAAATTTGGAACCGTTGTATACGATCTCCAGTGTATTTGCATCTTTCAGTCTCAACAGGAAAACATTTTTATCCACCCAGGGCATTTTCCCTTCCGATGGAGAAAAGGTCAGGGTTACAACGTTGTGTTTTATTTCATACGTGCCGGATGTATCCACATTATAAAGCTTTGATTGGCACATCATGCCTTCCGTGGGCGGATCGATGCTCTGATCCGTTTTCGCCGTGTACCGTACCGTTTGACCGTCGGAGAACCGCAAAGTATACGTATGCGTCGTCTGACAGGTGTACTCCTGGTCGCCGACCTTTGTTTTTTTAGAAATGGTCTCTGCAAAAACATATTCTCCCGACAAACTGCTAATGGGTTCGGGCAATACCGGTTCTTCGAGACCATGCTTCGGAGGCGTGGCGGCTGCAGGGGGTTTGGCTTCCTTTTCGGACGAGCAGGCAACAAGCAAAAACAATGCAAGGCACAGACATAAACATAACAATTTTTTCATGGGTAATACCTCCTTAAATGGATCATGACGCCCGCCGAATAGAAATAACCGGTGTGACCGCCTGATCGTTTGATATTTCTTGACAAGAGCTTGCTTTCATTGAAGGCAGTATAAAGAACCGCCATTCCGTGTGTCAACAGGATTCTGGGCCGTCCGGGAACCCCGGGAAGACGCCGCCGGATGTTCCCTGTTTCGCCATGTTAAAGAATACAGAATTCGGGTCATACCCCCCGTTTGGTCCGGGCGCGTCTGCAGATCCTCCTGATCAGTTCTCCCGGAAGTTCTTTTATGCCTCCGATTTTCAGCGTGACCATGCAAAATTCCGGATAATTCATGACTGCCCGGAACACATTTTCATGTCCACTGAAGTATGAGCATTTGATCCATGTATTTTGGGCCCAGTACAGGATCACTTCCGGAAGGCCTTTGCTCTCCGCCAGATGTTCGCACGGCGAGCCGTACAAACTGTACAGCTCATCAAAAACACGGATGGCTCTTCTGCCTGCTTCTTTTTTCCGAAAATAACCGATCACGGTTTCCGTATCGATGCTGTGCGGCAATATGTCGCCCAGGGCAAAGATCATTACCTTCACCTGATCGGATATTCTTAATTGTTCGGCAATCCGGACAACCTTCTTCCAGTCAATTTTCCGTTCATCCAGGAGAAACGGCAGGATATCGATGATCCATCTGACGTGCTTTTTTTCCTGCTCGCATGATGATTCAAGCACGTTATAAAACCCCGTTACAAGAATTTGAACAATCATATCCTCCTTGGAAGGGATGTAAAAAGATACTCCTTTTTGATCGGACTTGAAGGCTCTGCGCCATATTCCGTCGGAATTTGCCCCGTTGAGCAGTTCCTTTACAAATACCTTGTGCACATCAACCGCCAGCGGCCCTTTTTTCAGCTCCACGGAATGAAAACTCAGCCTGCTTTCGCATCCGTAATCTTTCGCCAGTTTTGCGGTCCTGTCAAAGTCTTTACGGGCGACATAGATGTCCGTGTCGGCCATGTAACGGATGAGTTTTGGATAATACGCGACGCGGATCGCCGCGCCCTTCGTTAACATGACGGGAATGCCGGCCCTGTTGATTTCCCTTACGAACTTGAACAGCTCAACAATCCTGAACGCATTCATGGTTGTCAGGTACCTGATCAGGCCTTGAATTTTTGGGATCAGCGGTTCCGGAGCGCCGGCATAATGGTGTTTGGAGCACATCTGCGCGATCAGGCAGCAGACATCATATTGACATTCTTCAAATACGATTCCGTCAAAGTAATCCGCTGTCTCATCGGCGGTGACGGTATCCCTGAAGCAAAGGCCAATCAGTTTTCTGTCTTTTTCAGTCAGGTTCATCCTGCCGATAAAGCCGTTTATCCAATCCATAAAACGCATATCACACTCTCTTTTTCACACGCTCTCTGATGATTGCCGCAAAGCTTTCCATCTGGGTTTTCCTGGAAACTCTGCCCAGGTTCGTCATATGAAATCTTCTTTTGAGGGTGATGGAATTCAGTCTGGCGGGAGAAACGCCGGCATCCCTCAGTCTCATGACCCACTGGGCGGTTTCGGAGCTTTTGAGTGTTTCGTCAAACGCACCGTGCATTTCGAAAAGAGATCTCCTGATCAGCATGCATCCGGCAAGCAGCCTTTCATAAGGCTCCTGCGCGGGCAGCAGGTTTTTTCTTTCGGCCTCGGTCAGTTCCGGTGAAATAAAATCCTGGCACATGGCCGTGACCCAGGGGCATTCATCGCCGGCCGCCGTCATCATTTCTCCCAGCGCTCCGTCGGTCAGCACATCGTCCGCATCCAGGAAAAAAATCCATTTCTTCCGCGCCATGGTCAGCCCCGTGTTTCTTGACGCCGCCTGTCCCCTGTGCGGGTTGTAGATCAGTGTAACCGGATGATGATTCCCTGGCTCAGCCGCATATTCATCGAGAATATTTTCAACAACGCCTGCACTGCGGTCAGTCGAACCGTCGTCAACGATAATCAATTCCAGCGGTATCGTCTGACGCTGAACACTCTCCACGGCTTCCCGGATATAGGCTTCGGCATTGTACATGGGGATAATGACGGACAGCCCGCAGTCATCCGTTGTACTTTTTCTTCTGATCCCGTCGGCAATGGCTTTCAACCGCTCCTTTTTCCAGTTGTCCGGATCGATCGTCATGGCCAGTCCGGTATCCAGAAGGTTTCTGATGTACAGGCGTTCCGCGAGACAGACGCACTTTTCCCCGCCGGCAAGCAGACGGACCACCCACTGGGTATCGTCCCGTCTGCGCAGGGATTCATCAAAGTAACCGTAATCCTCAAAGGCGCTTCTCCGAATCAACGCCGTATGCAGACTTTGCTTGTCCGCATCGCTGATTCTTGCCGTGGCCTGTCCGAGCCCGCCCGCGTCCATACCGGTGTAACGGTTTTCGTTTAATGTGAAAACAATTTTCTCTTCCGGGTGCGCGGTCAGATACGCCAGTTGTTTTTTCAGCTTCTCCGGCTTCCACTCATCGTCGGCGTCGCAAAAACCGATCATTTCACCCGTTGCCAGGAACACGCCCCTGTTTTTCGCACAGGCGGCGCCGCGGTTTGGAAAATTTCTGATATACCGGCAATGACCGTTTTGCGCATATTCTTTCGCGATCCTCGCCGTATCGTCGCTGGATGCGTCGTCGGAAATGATGATTTCCATGTTTTCATGATTCTGGGCCAGAATGCTGTCGACGCAGCGCCTTAACGTCGACCCCGCATTGTACGCGGGAATAATGACGGATATTTGTTTGATATTCTTCCTCCCGGTGTTTTCCGTTTACGTCAACTCATTTAAAAGTATTTGAATAGACTCCGCATTTTCAAAAACGTTTCTGGACAGATTGATCCTGTATGCAGGCAGTCCCCTGATGCATTCAAAAAGTTCACGGATAAAGCCCGTGTTTTTTTCCTCCCGATTTTGCCTTGCCGTCGAATACACCATTTGCATCACGGGTTGTATGGAACGTATCCTTTCCACGGACGGTTTCGAGTGAGAGCCCACAGCCGGGAAAACAATCGCCATGATGTTCATCGAAGGGGCAAACCGGGGGAAAAAAGCAGAAAGATCAATCAGGGTTTTATCTTTCTTTTCCCTGTTCCTGCCCAGAGCGTATTTTTTTAACTGCGGCAAAAGCTCAAGGCTGTCGGGAAGCACGTATCCCGTAGCGTAAATGGGATAAACCGTATGACGTCTATCCTGATCCAGCAGCAGATAATCATCGGCCACGTAGTCCATGTCATGAAGCAGACAGGCCAGAGCAAGGGTGGTTTTTCCGCCTCCGCCAAACGACGAAATCAAAACGCCTTTTCCATCGATCCCCACGGAAGCGCTGTGCACCAGGAACAATCTGCGGGCTCTTGCCCACCAGTTCATTTCATTGACAAACGGGTGGCTTGTGAACACGCTGCCGTATGCAGAGTCTTTGCTCATGCACAGATAGGTTATGTTTTCGTCGTGGCGTCTGGCGCCCACATAACCGGACTCAAACGAACCGGTAATGATGGACTCGTCATCGCGGTAAATCCATCGTTTGTTGCCGTCGCGGATGCTATCCGGAACATAATCGCCGATCCGGTCGCGCCATATGTAAAAGATATCCTCCGGCTCTGCCGGCGTATTCCTCAAGACATATCCCAGAGACGCGGCATGATTTTCATCCATGTCCGTGTTCAGGAAACAGTACTGCAGCGCGTGTCCCGCAACTTCCAGATGATAGGTTCGGAGTGCGGTCTCCCGGCTCTGCCGGAGTTCCTCCACTCTGCCTGCAAATCGTTCAAAAAAAGGCCCCGTTTTATTTTTCACCTTTTCGCTGCCGCGGATGTTTCCGTCATCGACCATTATGGTTGTCTTTCCGGGATTACCTGTTTTCCCCGGTCCTGCATTTTTTCGAAGGCCGCTTTCAGGCGGAAATAGGAATTTCGCCTGATCGGCGTCTTGCCGTACGGGCTTCGATTATAGTAGTCCATCCACAGGTCCGAAAAAGGCAGGTCGTGGAATTTCCAGGGTTTCGCCTCGCCCGGAAAATGAATGATCGCGGCATTTTCTTCCATGAAATGCCGTTCCTCCAGGTTTGCAATACAATGGATCATTGCATTGTAATACCTGTAATCCTCAATTTTGACCTGATTGTGAAAAATCAGATTGGTGATGTCCTGCCCCGGAAAGGTCAGGCGCGGCTGTTCCTGAAAACATTGATCGATCCGTTTTCTTACATCAAGTTTTCGAAGCGCCTCCATATTGTACAGCAGAACTCCGGCATTAAAGTATTTGCCGCTGTCGGCAATTCCCAGTCTTGCACAGTTGTCTGCAATCGTTTTTTGCATCGGTGTTCCATACGAGCAGGCAACAAGGCAATTTCCATCAAAACCGGTCGCGTAAAACTTCCCAATGTTTTTTGCGACGATGATATCGGCATCCAGCCAGAGCAGACGATCCACCGTATCCGGCAGCAGTTCCGCCGCCAGAAGCCGGTAATATGTTTCTTTGGAGATATATTTCAGGGTCGGGGCATGAGCAAAGGTCTCGCTTTCGATCTTCAGCGGAAAAAGGACGGAAGTTTTGTTCTTTATGAAATCATCAAGCTCTTGTAACTCTTCTTCTTTCAAATCCGAGTACAGAAGATAAATATCGATATCGGAGTTATGATCAAACAGCGATTCCAGCATGACAGCAAGCGGAAGAAGATAAGAGGAATTTACCGCCACCAGGATATTTGTTTTAGGTTGCATTCTTTTTCACCGGCCAGCCCGTGTCTTCCTTTACTTCATGGATAGGATCCGTCAGCAGAAGGTCGGCGATTTCTTCAAATCCGTCAACCGCGAATGCATAACCGTCGGCGGCGATGTCCTCATCATAGACGGGCTGACAGGTTCCTGATTTATTCTCTGCTGCAATAATGATTTCGAGGCTTTTCAGTTTATGAATAAATTCATGCAGTCTGTCTTTTATATCGCCGGGACAGTTTTTCAGACCCTGAAGGCCTTTCAGGATCAACTCAGGTTCCGTACCCGCGACCACGTCTTTCACGACGGCCGAGGATATTTTATCGAAAGAATAATAAACGCCGGTTGCGAAATTGATAATGATAACCTGTCCCTCTGCATCATCAAAAAACATTTTTTCTTCATTTAACTTGTACATCAAAGGCCTCCTGATCCGTTATTGCGCATGAATGTTCGCCATCGGGCATCGGGATTTGCATTGCCGGAGCATTTTGTGCGTTTTACCGCACCGGAGGGACACCTTGATCATTTCAGGTCTGTTCCTCTCCGCAGTTGAACCTGTTACCATTCAGGATCACTGTCCCGCCTTTATGCATGGATGCGTTTGGAGCAAGGCCTCCTGTTCCCGTAAAGCGAGGAGACTATATGAGATGGGATTTTGTGTGTCAACAGGATTTCAGTTACAGGACACGGAAAAGAATGATTATGATCTGCATGACGCGGACTGTTGACTGAAACTGACAGTTATTGCAACGGGTCACGAGAGATGCACATGTGGAATCGTCCGGCTTGCGCGATGATCGGGGGAACGGTTCTGAAAAATTGCCGGCGGGCTGGCCCCGACCGCCGAATGGCTGTTTCGATGAACTGCTTTCCCATGATCATGTTACAGGTTGCATTTTGCGCGTCTTCCGTCTATTCATGGATGGAGATTATCGTGAATGATTTTGAATCAAAGGAGTATTGTATGAAGATTAAGGACAAAGTTGTGGTGGTCACTGGTGCGGCTTCCGGAATCGGCCGCGGTTTGTGTTATCGTTTTGCCGCTGAGAAACCAAAGGGAATCGTGGTTTCCGATTATAACGGCGAAGGCGCGGCAAAGGTGGCCAAAGATATCGGCGGCATTGCCGTGACGGCGGATGTCGGTAAAGAAGAGGACATAAAAAAACTGGTGGCGGTGGCCACAGGGGAGTACGGGCCGGTCGATCTTTTCTGCTCAAATGCAGGGATTCCGGCATCGGGCGGCGCCGAGGCCCCGGACGAGGTATGGCAGCGATGCTGGGATATTCATGTGATGGCGCATGTATACGCGGCGCGCGCCGTCCTGCCGTCCATGATCGAGCGCGGCAGCGGATACCTGCTGAATACGGCATCAGCCGGAGGATTGCTCACCACGCTGAGTCAGGCGCCATACGCGGTTTCCAAGCATGCCGCTGAGGCGTTTGCGGAATGGCTGTCCATCACCCACGCCCGTCAGGGCATCAAGGTCAGCTGCCTTTGCCCCTTCGGCGTGATTTCCGGCATGCTTCCGGAAGACGCCGAGGGCGTCGGAAAGCTCATTCTGAAAACGGCAATTACGGCGGAACAGTGCGCCGACTATGTCGTTCAGGCGCTGGATAAGGAGGAGTTCCTGATTCTGCCTCATCCGGAAATTCTGGAATATTTCAAGGCCAGGGCCAATAACCATGAACGCTGGCTTGCTCACATGCGCAAGGAGCAGGAACGTTATATCGGCTGAACAGCTGTTGATGGAACATGGATGCCGATCCGCCGGGTCGGCATCCGTTGCCGGCGACGGGCGAACCCGTTGCTCAGAGCAGACGCTCGGGATTTTCGATGTATTTTTGAAAAACGTTCAGCACGGACGCAAAATAAAAGCCGTCCGCGATCCGTTCGTCCAGCGTAACCGCCAGTTCCACGGTTTTTGATCCTTCGGGTGTTTCTTTGACTTTGCCGATGACGATAAACGTTGAAACCGTGCCCCATTCATACAGGTGATGGTATGGCGCGGATAACTTGATGCTTCCGAGATTGGCGATAAAGGCACTCGCGAAAAGAGGATCCAGCTTGATATAACTTTTCGGAAGCAGACCGTGTTTGTTCAGCTTCCTGAGCGTGAATTCAATCAGATTCAGGAACAGGGGCAGACCGGCGCCCAGTCTTAAAAGGGCATTGCTTTCGTCCTTTTTTTCGCCGCGGATGCGTTCCACCTTCTTCTGGACTTTTTCCGCAACCGCCAGCAATCGGTCATCGGGACTGAACGTAATTTTGGCGATGCTTTCCTCGCCTTCCTCCGAGAGGTCTTTCTTCATGGTAAACGATGCGGACAGTTCGTTGTGCTGAAACAGTCTTTTGCCGACCACAAATCTGTTCATCTTTTCTTTTTCAACGCCCACCCTTAAAAAAGCGGCAATCATCACGTGGAACAGGTGGATCTCAATTCCTTCCCCGGAAAATTTCTCTATCATGCGGAATGCCTTCGTGACATCCACTTCCACTCGCATATAGATGGCCGCTTCCGCCCTGCTTTTCATAATATAGCGGGCCAGGGCTTCCACCGGGTCCGTAATTTTTACAAGCGTTGCATCGTTCCTGTAAGAGGGGTGAAGTATCTTTTTCATCAAAAAAGGCAATTCAGTCATGATAAGGTTTGATCCTCCCGCCGGTTGGATTTAATCAACTGCCGCCTGTTTTCCGAAGACGTCAGAGACTCGTTTATTTGTCCCGCTCTTCAAGCCGGGCGTCCGCATTGCAGCAAATGTTTTACAGCAGATACATGTTTTCCGCTTCGCGCAGGAGTTCGTCCCGGAAGCGGGGATGGGCCAGACTGATCACGGCAAGGGCCCGGTCACGCGTGGATTTGCCTTTCAGATTGATGATGCCGTATTCCGTGACCAGGTAGTGCGTCTCCATCCTGGGCACGGTGATGGCGTTGCCCGCGCCCAGGCGAGGCACAATGCGCGACACCGCCCCGTCATGCGCCGTTGAGTAAAAGGCGATGATGGACTTTCCGCCTTTCGAGTTGAAAGCTCCGCGCACGAAATCAAGCTGGCCCCCGGTGCCCGAGTACTGAGCTCCGTCCAGGGTTTCCGAATTGCACTGCCCCAGCAGATCCACTTCGATGGTCGCATTGATGGAGATGAAATTGTCCTGCCTGGCGATGTTGACCGGGTCGTTTACATACGACACGGGATAACTTTCGCAACCCGGATTATCATGGATGAACTCATAGAGTTCCCTGGTTCCCAGGGCATTGGTGAAAACATGCTTGCGGGGATTGAGATTTTTCCGCCGTCCGGTGACGGCTCCCTGTTTAATCAGGTTCATCAAAGCGGGATTGAACAGTTCGCTGTGGATGCCCAGATCCTTTTTGTCGCTTAAAAACTCACAGACTCTGGCGGGAATGCCTCCGATGCCCACCTGGAGGGTTGCCCCGTCGGGGATTTCGGCTGCGACAATCCGGGCGATGGCTTCGGCTTCGGGCTTGGGCCGGGCAATGCCGGCCTCCAGAAGCGGGGCATTATGCTCCACAATCGCGTCCACTTCCGTTACATGCAGGAGCGAATCGCCGAAGACGCGCGGCATGTTCTCGTTTACTTCAACGATCAGGGTCTTGCAGCACCTGGCCGCCGTCGAGATGTAATCATTAATGGTCCCGAAGGTAAAAAATCCGTTCTTGTCCATGGGGGATACGGTCGTCACGACGACATCCACTTCCATGAACTCCCGGATCAGTCTCGGGAGCTGATGGAACAGGTTGGGAACGTAATAGTCCAGGCCGACTCTGACAAATCCGCGGTTGGCGGGCGATACGAACCAGGAGAACGCGGTCAGGCAGTCTCTGAATTCCGGCAGCAGGTAGGTGCTGGCGGCGTGCTTGCTGGGAAGCAATGTATAGATCTCGATGCCCTTGAGATCACCGGCTCTCAGCCTTCCGGCGAGGGCTTCCAGCAGCGCCGGCGGTTCCGCTGAGGCCATTCCATGGATGATTCTGCTTTCGGAGCGAATGGAGGCGACGGCCTTTTCGGGCGTTGTCAGTTTCTGATGGTAAAGATCGCGGTACCGGGACATGCTCCTCCTGATGAATACGGTTTGCCGGGTTTTTCAGCTGCCTGTCATGAATACGGGGAACCATCCGGCATGTCAATGATTTTCTCCGGGGAAATAAAAATAGTGAAGATGGTTCTGCTTTTTCCGCATCCGCCCGGTTATGTAATTCTATTTGACTCGCCGCGATGCATTCCCTATATTCTTATTCGAAGGGTGGGTTCTTCTGGCTTCTGCGGGTTCCTGCGGGTTTGATCATTTTTGCTTTGCTGAAAGGAGATAAACCAATGTCGCGTGCAGGAGAAAACAGGATCCGGGTCGTGTTCATGACGGCCGCACTCATCATGATGATGTGCAGCGTGGCGTTTGCGGGCGAGGCCGGCAATCCGTCGCTTGCCAAAGCGTTGTCCAGGGTAAAGATATTTACCGATCTGACCCCGACGGAAAAAGACACGCTCAAACTGGCGGCAACTCTGCGCCACATGAAGGCAGGCGAGACCCTGACCAAAAAAGGCGCGATTCTGGATAAAATGTTTATCGTTCTGGACGGCCAGGCCGAAGTTAAGGTAAGCGGCAGGCTCATCACGACTCTGTCCGGGCAGTTTATTGCCGGCGAAACCGAATACCTGGACAATCTTCCCGTGTTTGCCGATGTCGTGCTTCTCCGGGAGGCCGACGTTCTGGAGTTGAATTATTCGGGGCTCACTGCTCTGATGGCGAAGCAGCCGCGTATCGGCTATGTCCTGATGCGCGAGATTGCAAAAATCGAAGGCAAGCGCCTGCGCGACACCACAGTTATCGCCGGTCAGCAAAAAGGCCCGCTGGACCGCCGTTAAAAAAACCTGTCCTTGAAGATCGGGTGTCGCGTCAGGAAAAAAACAATGGAATCCGCAATGGACAGCAGTCCCAGCGCCACGAACATGATGGACGTCAGCCTGAGATTCAGTTTTGCCGCTCTTTCATTGAGCCTGCCTTCCATGTTTTCCCTTCCGGCGGCTCCGGTGAAAAAGTAGATGATCAGGATGGCGAGCATGGGCAGGGCGTAGGAAATATTATACAAAAGGACGGAGGCAACCACCTCCGGCATGTTCATTTTCAAAAAAGCAAATTTCCCCAGCGCCGCGATATACGGCAGGGACAGCGGAAAACCGGTGACCGAGATGACCGCTCCAATCACAAAGGCAACGTGGGCATTCATATTCTTCAGCCGCGAGATGAGGATATTTTCCATCGCCGGTTTTTTCGAGTTTCTTTTCTTTGCGTAGTAGATGACCCCGATGGCCGCAAACACAATGCCCGCGAATATCTGCGCCCGATAGTACGCGGTATCCGACAGCCCTCCGTGCGCCGGAGCAAGTGCGGAGACAAAAGCGCTTAACTGGTCCAGGGCCAGGTATCCGAACAGGCCGCAGGCAAAATAAACCGTGATCAGACCCGCGAGGTATGAAATTGAATTTTTCAGCGGGTTGGCCGTTGTCAGGATCAGCACAAAGATAACGATCTGCTGCGTCGTGGCAAAACTGTCGAACAGGGAAACGGCAATAATAAAAAACAGCTGGTCAAGCATTCTATCCCTCTGGCGGCCATTTGCTGCGAGCCGGTTGTTGACGGCATGGCGTCCGCGGTTATCTGCTAAAACACATCTCCTTCGTATTTGCAATGGCGGAACCGGGATCAGGCGGGGAAATGAACGTACACAAAGAATCGTAAATATCAGCATTTGCAATACGGCGCCCGCGGAGTATAATGCGGCCGGAACATTGCGCCAATCCTGATCAAGTTGCTGGAGACCACCATGACGGAAACGAAAAGAGCTTCGCGCAGGGAACTGTTCGGCTGGGCCATGTTTGACTTTGCCAACTCCTCCTACACTACGGTGATCATTACCGTGGTATTCTGTATCATCTTTCCCAAACTGATTGTCGGCGACGGACCGGATTACCGGCTGGGAAATCTGCTCTGGAGCATCGCCTTATCCATCAGTTATCTGATTGTTCTGCTGACCGCGCCGCTTCTGGGAGCCATCATGGATTACACCGCCACCAAAAAGAAATTTCTTGTGGGAAGCTGCCTGCTGACGGTTGCGGCGTCAGCCGCGCTTTATTTTGTGGACCCGGGCGCGATCCTACTGGGAATGCTACTGATTGTTCTTTCCAATGTCGGATTCTC
This sequence comes from Smithellaceae bacterium, assembly GCA_963682015.1. Classification (GTDB taxonomy): domain Bacteria; phylum Desulfobacterota; class Syntrophia; order Syntrophales; family Smithellaceae; genus UBA8904. Next base: position 3,576,204 of record OY820932.1, read on the forward strand.
CTACAGCGAGGCATTTGTCTCCAGCTTTCTGCCGGGGCTTGGTCCGCAGGAGGATCTGGGAAAAATTTCCGGATACGCCTGGGGCCTCGGGTATTTCGGAGGCCTTGCCTCCACCGCGATTGTGATTTTCGGCCTCGGGGCCGGCGTTTATACCCTGGAAAATTTTTCCGGTTTGCGGCTGGTGGGCCCGGTGACGGGACTGTTTTTCCTGGTGGCCGCGATTCCGACATTCCTCTGGGTCCAGGAACGGGCCGTTCCCCGAACGCTGCCGCCCGGTGAAAATATTTTCACCATCGGTTTCGGCAGACTGAAAAAGACCATGCAGGATATCCGGGATTACCGGGATCTGATCATCCTGCTGGCTTCTTTCTTTTTTGCCTACGCCGGTCTTTCCATCGTTATTTCTTTCGCTTTTATTTACGGAGACCAGGTTGTCAAATGGTCTGCCGCGACTCAGATCATCATGTTTGTCCTCACCCAGATCACGGCTGCCGCCGGCGCGTTACTTTTTGGTTTTCTTCAGGACCGGTGGCAATCCAAACAGACATTCATCCTGACGCTCGTGGTGTGGGTGGTTGCCGTCAGCCTGATTTACGGAGTCGTTTCCGTGACCGCTTTTGTCAACAGCCTTATGGGCGCGTCATTTAAGGAAGAGCAGGTTTTCCTGGTCATCGGCTGCATCGCCGGTCTGGGGCTCGGTTCAACCCAGTCCGCATGCCGCGCGATGGTGGGGCTTTTTTCCCCGGATACCAAGACCGGCGAATTTTTCGGCCTGTGGAGCCTGACCGGACGTCTGTCGGCCATCTTCGGCCTGATGGGCCTGGGAATATTGCAGGCGGTTTTGGGCCTGCAAAAGGCGGTCCTGGTCTGCTCGGCATTCTTTTTCATTGCCCTGGTCATCGTTCTCTTTGTGGATGAAGAGCGCGGCAAGTCCGTCGCGCGAAAACACGCGGGGGAATAGCCGGTCAACAGTGAAAAGTATCGCCTGAAGCGCAAGGTATAAATAGTAATGACCTTTCGAGAGTCTTCATTCCCGCGCAGGCGGGAATCCAGTCAGTTGAGGCAAAATGACAATGATTGAAATCAATCGGAAAAAAACCATGAATTTTCCCGCAACGGCATGAAGCTGATGATCCGATGTCCTGCGGCGCCGGGTCTATGTCGCCCGCCGGCGGGGGATTAAGGGGGTGGTTGGATTTGTGGAAGCAAACGCACTTTAAAACGATCAGCACGCAGAGGCAACTGATCCGGTGTTTTGCAATCCTGCTTGCGGCTGCTCTGCTTTCGGGCTGCGCCGTGTTTGCCAACCGGCCGCTGGATGTGCTCACCTATGAAAATCCCGACAAAGACAAAACCGGCCAGCGGCTGATTGTTTTCATGCGCGGTCTTGGCGGGAATCACCACAGTTTTGAGGAAGAAGGTCTGGTGGCCGATGTGTGGGCTTGCGGACTATCCTGCGATATTGCCGTTCCCAACGCCCATCTCGGCTATTACGGAGACCGCAGTCTGATTGACCGGATGAAAAAGGATGTGATCGATCCCGCCCGGGCAAGAGGCTTCAGGGAAATCTGGCTGGTCGGGTTCTCCATGGGAGGACTGGGATCGCTCCTGTATTACCTGGGATACCCCGAAGACATCGCGCGTGTGTATCTGATTGCCCCGTTTCTTGGCGCGCCGATCTTTCTTGCGGATATTGAAGCCGCCGGCGGAGCAAGGAAGTGGGAGCCGGGAGAGTATGTTCCCGAACTTGACTGGCAGAGAATGCTCTGGCACTGGCTGAAAAAATCCGTTGCCGATCATCCGGAAAAAATCGTTTACCTGGGGTACGGCGCCAATGATCCTTATGCGAGAGGCCACAAGCTGCTGGCCGAACTGCTGCCGCCGGAGCGCGTCCGGGTGATCGACGGCGGGCACGATTATCAGACCTTCAAAACGCTGTGGAAATATTTTCTGGAGAAAGATACCGAATCAAGGAAATAAGATAATATATCTTTCATTCAAGCACCTCCGGTGATGAAATCTGATAAATCAACGAGACTTTGCCGTAAAACCCACAAAAAACTTGTTATGTATATCCTGAGAATAAAGAGGTAATGTAGATTGCCACAATCAATATTTATTTGATTTTCAAATGTTTTTTATGTAGTAGCTAAATCATCGTCAAAACAGTTTTGCACAAAAACCCGGATATTACGTGTCACGTAGATTAATTGTTGTGTCGTAATAATGCGGAGGAATAATGTGGCCATTAGATCGTAAATCAAAAAATAAGGATGAAAAAATAAAAAAAGCATTTGGTCAATATATTCCTGCCAACATAATTGATAACTTAATGTCAGCAGATAATGTTTCATTTGAACTTATAGAAAAGGAAATTGATTATGCATTTATTCTTGTAAGTGAAAGTTCAATTGAATCTGTACCACAAATAATTAAAGCAGTATTGGATATCGCGGAAAAGCATGAAGGTATGGTGGAATCAATCACAGGCCCTCTTATCATTGTACTTCTCGGAATACCTCAACCCCAAGACAATGCACAAAAGAGACGTCATGCGTTAGTTGTTGATCTTCATGAATCACTTGGGGCTTCCATCTCAATTGTACATGGCAATACTAAATGTCTAGTAGGTACAGTTGGGAATAAGAACCGTTCAACTATTACTGCTCTGATACCAAACTACAAGGAGAAATTAAAGTTGCTGTCAAACATGGAGTATGGGCAGCAGTTAGAGATTAAATAAAAAAACACAACAAGATCAATACAGCCGATCGCTACGCTCCGGCTGATTTCGTCGTTAGGTCATAAAATTATATTGGAGGAATCTATGCTTGCTAAAAGAATTGCTCTTGGATTTGGTATTGCTCTGGTTTTCCCATTATTGATTCATTATGGTGTCAGTACTCTCATTACACAACCCAAATGGGAAGATTATCAAATTGAAAACTATTACGAACAGCATCAAAGAGCTACTCCTGAAGAACAAAAGAAAATGGAAATCGAGAAAAGCAAATTAGATAAAAAATGGAAAGAGACCAATAACCGTTTCACAAAGCATTTATATTTTGTTGCCGTACCATTAGGCATCATTGCACTAATTGCTGGTGCGTTTCTTTCAACGCAAGCAATAGGTACCGGCCTTATGTTTGGTGGCATATTTAGTATATCGAATGGCTATTATCATTATTGGTATGAACTTCCAGACCCCTTAAAATTTGCATCTATGCTTCTTGCTTTTATTGTACTTCTATTTATTGGTTATAAGAAACTTGATAATAAGACCTAACCCGTCGCTGCAGCCGATCGCCACTTCGTGGCTCCGGCTGAGCTTTTCGTTATAGGTGAGATATGAAAAGATTAAATTGGAATATTATATCTTCAAATATCCAAGAAGCTATTGAAGAACTGCAAATACTAGATAAGAAAATTGCTGCCGCAAAAAGACCATCCGAAACAGAATTAGAATTGTCTCTCAGGCATGCTTACCACCACCTGAATAGCGCTTGGCATATTAGGCATACAGAAACGAATAAATATAGAAACCTGACAGATTCTGATTTTAAAAAGTGGGGGAAATTTCCCAAAGGCTTTGACAAGCTTGAAACGTTTGGAGAATAAAAAATCTATAACAAACACATACACCCGATCGCTACGCTCCGGGTGATGTTGTCGTTAACCGTAAAAATAAAGAATATGAAAAGTTGGACTGACCAGAACTACGAAGAAATGTCTTGGCATGATAATCATGTCTATGGAATTCAAATTCACGAAGGCGAATTTGGAACAGGGACTTTTGTGCTTGAATTAGATTACATACTTGAATGGCTCAAGCCGAATGAAACTGAATTCAGATTTCGCATTGCCCCAGCTCGTCTGTCTTTCATGGATGTATACGATCTCAAGTTAGATCTTGATTACGAAACACCAACAGCAGCAATATCGCCCTTCATGATTAGTCAGATTAGCAGAGAAAGCATAAATGTACCTGGCTCAAAATATGATAAATGGACAATCGGCATAAACTGGCCTGAAGGTTTTATAAGTTTTAAGGCAACTGGCTTTCACCAAATTCTCACTGGTACTGTTATTGAAACTGCGCAGCAAGCATTAACCAATGAACAAAGAATACAATCACAAAACTGCGGTTAACCAGTCCATACAGCCGATCGCTACGCTCCGGCTGATGTCGTCGTTATAAAAGAATATGAATAGATCAATTTATAAAAATCTCGTCATTATCATTTTCGTATTAATTGGCATTGTCGCCGATGCCGATGCCAATGTTATTGAAATAAGATTTATTGATGCCGGGCTGGTTGATGTAAATGCAATCGACAATACAATTCAAGTTGACCTTGTTAATTCAAATTCCGAAAAGAATTACTTCCGAGAGAATTTCTACGGTGGTCTGAATAAATGCTATTTGAGAAAAGACGTAGCCATAAAATTATCACAGGCACAAAAGCTTCTTAAGTCCAATCATCCGGAATTATCATTACAAACACTTGATTGTACAAGGCCAAGAAGCGTATCGGCAAAAATGTATGAAAAAATGAAAGGGACAAAGTACGATAAATATGTCGCAAATCCCAAAACTGGTTCAATGCACAATTATGGCATTGCCGTTGATATAACCATAGTAGATTCTTCTGGTAAAGAACTTGACATGGGGTTTACACCGTTTCGTAAAAGTGACATTGAAATTTACTGGCAATTTGCCAAAATGAAACTCGGCAAAAAACTTACAAAACAACAAAAGGCAAACTTACAAATACTCTCAGACACTATGATAAAGAGTGGCTTCATACCGCTGAGTCATGAATGGTGGCACTTTGATGGCATGCCAAAAGATCAGGCAAGGAAGATGTACAAAATAATTGAATAGAATTTATAACAAAATCGCTAAAGCCGATCGCCGCTTCGCGGCTCTGGCTTAGCTTTTCGTTCAATATTATGTATGAAGGAGGAATGATAATGAGACCAATACAAATATTTCTTTTAACAATGCTGGTAATATTATTTTCTGTAACTATATCAGCTGCCAAAGACTTCACAACTTTTACAAATACTGAAGACTATAAGCAAATAGATTTAGATGATATATTAACTTTTCCGCGTCCAGAACAATCTAAACTAGAGATTCTTTTCAAAGATAAGAATTGGCGGTTTGAAGCTATCCTTCAGTCATTTGCCGATGCTTGTGATACAAAATATTTGAAAATAATAGCGCGTATGGCAGCTAGTGGTGAAGATGATTTTGATGATTATCACACGTCTAAATGCATGACAGTTAAATCTCGTCAAGGTAAATCCGTCAAGCTCCACGTAAAAGATCAACAATTAGAAAACTTATCAAAAGATGCTAAAATAGGTGACACAATTATCATTTACGGCAATTGTCTTTATATGGTTAATTCTGGACCAGGAATTATCATTGATAAAGTTGAGCTTTTTACAAAATAAATTGAACAAATCGCTACACCCGATCGCGGGCCGCTGGCCCGCTCCGGGTGAGCTTCGCGTTCTGCAAGGATAATCGAATATGACTCGGTGGAAATTTTCAGAGTTAAATGATCTGTGTAAGTTAAAAGGAATTCCTGATGCTAAACAATATCAGGAAGACCTTAATTGGCGTTGGAAACGCTCAGAATACCATGCAGAAACTGCAAAGGATATTTGGACAGAGCATTTTAATGGTTCCTTCAGCATACCTGACGAGAAAAATGACAAACCGTTTTTTTCATATGAGGCGCAAGTTGAAGCGTGTGCTCAATCATTACATGCCCTTGCTGACATTTTAGCACAGATAATAAACGTAGTAGTCCTCAACGTTAAACATAGAGAAGATGACGTTTCTTTGAAAACTATTTTAAAGGCGATGCAGAAGGAAGGTATTGCAGGGGTTGTTGTTACGGAGATCAATAATTTGCTTATTGATGATGCTTTTTTATATATAGAAGCCTTCTGTAACACTATCAAACACAGACGGCTCATAAGAACAAATTTTCGCGCTGAATACGGTGGCGCTTCGAGAAATGAATGTGGATTAATATTTGAAGAGTTTAAATTTAAGGGCAAAATCTATCCTCAAATCTGGGGTAGCGATATACTGGATAAGTTTAGAATTCGCGTCTTCGAGCTAATCACAAACATTGGCTTGAGTATAAATGCATATGTCTCTGCGCTTTGATTACATCGAATTTCGCAGAACGAGCCGCTACAGCCGATCGCCGCTTCACAGCTCCGGCTTAGCTTTTCGTTGAACCTGTAGAATAAGTCAAAAAGCTGCAATCAGCGGCTGAAACGCAAAAAAATCTATCGCGGAGAATGCTCCACAAACAAAGATCATACGATGAGGGGTAAAAAGACCCCTAAGAAATGGCGCAATAATTTTATTATGGAGTTTTTCTGTAGACTCGTTAGATGGAGGTCATATGAAAATATTAATTATCACATGCAGTCCAAACAAAGACGGCTTGACCGCAGCTTGCGGTGAAGTTGCACAACAAGGTGTAATAGACGGAAAAGGAGAATCCATCGTCGTTCGCCTTAATGATCTGAAAATATCAAAATGTGAGGCTTGTAAAAACGGATGGGGCAGGTGCCAGGAAAAAGGAATTTGCCAGGTAAAAGATGACTTCCGGGAACTTCATAAGAAAATTGGCGCTGCTGATGGTTTTGTGCTGATCACTCCGGTTTATTGGTGGGATATGAGCGAATCGGCAAAGGCATTATTTGATCGACTGCGAAGATGTGAAGCCATGAAAGATAACAACAGTGTTAAGGGAAAACCATTTATCTGTATTGCAGCCGCGGGTGGCACGGGCGTAGGTACAATCAATTGTCTGGCTTCCATGGAAAGGATCTTCCTTCATTTAAATAATCTGCAGTATTTCGATTTAAGTAATGCTATATGTGATTTTATTGGAATAACCCAAAAGAATAGAAGCTACATGCTGCAAGCCATTAGAGCAGCAACTAAAAAAATGACAATGGATGGCACGAAGTCGATACTGAAATGATATGCGATTGATAAATACCGTCTTACAAAGCTAATTCGATCGACACAAAAACGTGCGACTGATTAATGAGTTTTTCTACAGGTTCGTTATGTGACAGGAGGGGTGAAATACAATGATGCGCGATGCTGAGAAAACGATTGGCAATATGATCGATAAAGTTTCCGTGTCTATTATTGGCTCTATAGACGAAAATAGTTTTCCAAATGCAAAGGCCATGCTCCCGCCCCGAAAACGGGAAGGCATAAAACAAATTTACTTTACAACCAATACATCCTCAATGCGCGTAAAGCATTACACTGACAACCCGAAAGCCTGCGTGTATTTCTTTGACCGCAGGTTTTTCAAGGGTGTCATGCTTAAAGGGACAATGGAAGTCCTCCAGGATCAAAAATCAAAGCAAATGATCTGGAAGGACGGCGATGAGATGTATTACTCCAAAGGCGTAACAGACCCCGATTATTGCGTCCTGAAATTCACTGCGCAAAACGGACGGTATTACAGTGATTTCAAATCAGAAGACTTTGAAATCAAATGAAATCGCATGACTCATCATTCCAGCGGATGTTGTTCATTCACAAACGCGTGGCCAATGCCGCTGAACTCGTTGCCCATGAAATAATATATTGCAATATGTTGCATTATGAAATATTCTGCACCATAAAGTAATTTTGTGGATGGAGGATAAAAACATGCCTACAGCGGTTAGAATTTCAGAAGAACTGGTTGACGAGGCGAAGAGGTTTAGCCGAATTGATCATCGGTCTCTTGCAGGTCAAATCGAACACTGGGCTCGTTTGGGCAAGTGTGCTGAGGAAAACCCGGACTTGCCTTATTCTCTTATTAAAGAAATCTTGATCGGACTTGATGAATTGGAGCAGAGTGAAAAAACAGAATACAAGTTTGGATAGGTTAAAATGAAAATCTATCAATCAAGATTATTTGAGAAAAAAGTTAAAAAAATGACTAAAGCCGAAAAAGAGGCTTTAGATCGTGAAGTAAGGAATATTGCGGGGGATCCAGGTATTGGCGAAGAGAAAAAAGGAGACTTAAAAGGTGTTTTTGTCCATAAGTTTAAACTCAAAACAAACCTATATTTGCTGGCCTACCGGAAATACGGCAAGGATTTGGAACTTGTTATGATTGGCTCTCATGAAAATTACTATCGTGATCTCAAAAGTTATTTAAAAAGCAAATAAACGGGTAAGTCGCTCTGCCCGATCTACGCCCGCTGGCCCGCACCGGGTGATTTTTTCGTGATGAGTAAAAAAGAAAACATGAAACACGTCGTTGAGCGCATGCAACCGGGTGACTGGCCGCAGGTCCGTTCCATCTATCTTGACGGCATCCGCACCGGCAATTCCACATTTGAGTCCGATGCTCCGGACTGGGAGAAATGGAATTTCAGCCATCTGCCCGAACATCGTCTGGTTGTGAAGGAAGACGATCGTATTCTGGCGTGGGCGGCGCTTTCCCCCGTTTCCGCCAGAGAGGTCTACTCCGGTGTCGCGGAACTCAGCCTTTACGTGGCGGCCGGGCACAGAGGGCAGGGGATAGGATCGGCGCTGCTTGCGGCCATCATCGATTCAACGGAGAAGGCGGGGCTGTGGACGCTGCAGGGCGGTATTTTTCCTGAAAACACAGCAAGCCTCCGGCTTGTGAAAAAGCACGGGTTTAAGGAAATCGGAAGGCGCGAAAAAATCGGCAGGATGACGTATGGCGATCTTGCCGGAACCTGGCGGGATGTCATTCTGGTCGAGCGAAGAAGCGCAGTTGCCGGCATCGGCTGAAAAAGGTATAAGACCAGACACTCGGGATGATTACAGCCCGTAGAAGAATTTCGTCGCACCGGGAAGAATGAATCCTATGAACAGTGGAACAATGGCCGGATTAAGGCGGTATGAACTGGACTGGCTGCGGGTTTTGGCCATGCTGGCCGTTTTCGTTTTTCACTCCGGACGGTTTTTTGACCAGATGGGCTGGCATGTAAAAAGCGCTTCCGTTCATGGCGGTGTGCAGGTATGGTCCATGTTCTTACTGGGCTGGCTGATGCCGATGATGTTTGTTATTTCCGGGGCGAGTCTCTTTTATGCGGTCGGCAAGGGAAGCGCGGCCGGATTTTTTCGCGACAAGGTTCTTCGTCTTTTAATCCCCTTTCTGGCGGGCATGTTCACGCATGTTGCGTTTCAGGTTTATCTGGAGCGGATCACGCATCACCGGTTTACGGGTTCCTTCTTTTCGTTTTACCCGCATTATTTCGACGGACTGTACGGCTACGGCGGCAATTTTGCCTGGATGGGCCTGCATCTGTGGTACCTCGGTGTCCTTTTCATCATCAGCCTTGCGCTTTTCCCGTTGTTTTATCTGCTCAAAGGCCCCGCTAACGGTCTTCTGGATAAAATCAGCAATTTTCTTTCTTTACCGGGCGGGCTTCTTGTCCTGATGCTGCCGGTGCTGACGCTGTCCGCCGTGCTGGACCCGAACAGTTTTTTCGGCAACCGCCATTCCGGAGGGTGGCCGCTGCCGGTTTATCCGTTGTATCTGATTTACGGGTTTATCATTTTTTCGAGCGAACGCATTCAGGAGCATCTGCATAAAACGCGTGTCGTCTATCTTGCCGCGGCAATCGTTTCGTCCGCCGTCCTGTTCTGGCAGTTTGGATACGCCATGCCGGCAAAGGAGCCGCGATTAATGATTTTATTTGGCTTGTTATATATCCTCGGCTCCTGGTGCTGGATGCTTGCTTTCATCGGTTTTTCACTCAAATCCCTGAACAGGAACAACTCTTTTTTAAACTACGCAAACGAGGCCCTTCTTCCCTTTTATATCATGCACCAGACGGTGCTTCTCTGTTTCGGCTATTTCATCCTCCAGTGGCAAATTCCGGATGCTGTGAAATGGCTTCTCATTGCTGTTGGCTCATTTGTTCTGATTATGCTTCTGTACGAATTTGCCGTGCGGCGTTTTAATATTTTGCGTTTTCTTTTCGGCATGAAACCGCTGGTAAATGACGGGGTGCGGTGAAAGCCGGACCGGCTGTTTCGGTTCAATTCCCTGCACCGGACAGCAAAAGATAATCGGTGGGATAAACAGCGAAAGGGATTATATGCAAAACGATAACGAAGAACCGGATAAAAAATATGCCGCCGTATGCGGTCTTTACTGCAAGGCGTGCTCGTGGTTTATCGCCACAACCGAAGAGCCGGCAAGGCTGAAAAAGCTTGCCGCTCAATTGCATTTTACAGAGGAAGAAGGCAGGTGCTGCGGCTGCCGGTCGGACAAGAGATTGCCGTATTGTGAAAAATGCAAAATGTTCGCCTGTGCGGCCGGGCGGGGCATCGACTTTTGCAGCGAATGCAATGAATATCCCTGCGAGGATCTGAAACAGTTCCAATCCGCAATGCCTCACCGGATCGAGCTGTGGGACAATCTGGACCGGATCAGGTCAGTCGGCTACCAGCAGTGGCTTAAAGAAATCCGGGAGAACTATACCTGTCCCCGTTGCGGGATTCTCAATTCCGCCTACGATCTGAAATGTCGAAAGTGCGATAAAGAACCCGGCAGTAAATACGTGGTCAGACACAGGCAGGAGATTGAACGGTTTCTGAAAAGCAGGTGAATCGGAAAAAGATCCTGATGCTTTGTCACATATCCAATGACTGTGGATGGCCGTGCGATGATCCGGCGGCCGCGGATCCTGCGGTGCAAGAATGAAACTCTTAATCAACTATGCAAATGATGTTTTTCGCAAGAGCCAGAAATTGAACAGCCGAACCGGCCTGGAAAAAGGCTTGTTTGATGAAGTCGTCTCCTTTACCCCTGAAGATATGGAGCCGGCTTTCTTACAGCAAAATAAAAAGATCCTGAGTCAGAAAAAAGGCAACGGGTGCTGGTTGTGGAAACCGTATTTTATCCGGAAAGCGCTGGATCGTCTGAATCCCGGAGATTTTTTGTTTTACAGTGATTCGGGTGCGTATTTTATCCGGCCAATCACGCCATTGATCGATATTTGCCGGGAATCCGGACAGGATTTAATCGTGTTTGAACTCAAGCATCCGGAGAGCGCCTGGACCAAAAGAGACGCCTTTATCCTGATGGATTGCGACAGTCCGGAATATGCGGAAAGCAGGCAGCGGCTGGCGGCTTTCAGTTTATGGAAAAAATCAGGATTCACGATGGACTTTATCAGCGAATTCCTGAGTTATGCTCAGGATGAGAGAATGATCACGGATTTGGATAATCAGTGTGACTTGCCGAATTATCCGGATTTCAGAGAACACAGGCATGACCAGTCCATATTCAGTCTTTTGACAAAGAAGTATGATCTGGTGGCCTACCGGGACCCGTCTCAGTGGGGAAATGAATTGAAGCACGTTTACACAAATTCAAACTATGAGCAGATCATCGAGCACACACGAAAAAGAGAACAGGGATTGTTGCGCAGGCTGATGGATAAATTCAAACGAAGTCGAATGCCTGCAGGCGCCGGGTGACCGGTCATGCGCGGATGTTGACGGCAAGTGAAATCATTCAAGAGGTGCCAATCATGGAAATATGGAAATCCGAGAGCAATTCCGCAAGTCAGACGATGCTTGCCGCGGGATGCGCCCTGGTGGGTTTGATTCTGATTGTCGGGTTTCGCAATTTCAGCGGGTTTGGCTCGAATGCCATGGCAGGCTTTCTTTTAGGAGTGCTTCTGCTGATTATCGGACTTGCCGGTTTTTTGTTCAGTGGAAAACAGACGGTAACTGTAGATCCCAAATCTCAACGAATTGCCGTAGAGGACGCAAACCGGTTTCATAAGAAAACACGGGTTATATTTTTCAGGGATATTGTGAGTGTCCATATCGGTTATCTCGGGAAGAAGTCAAATGATGTTACCTGTTATTTCCTGGTGCTGAAACTCAAAAGCGGGGAAGAATATTCGTTGTTTGCTCCGGGCCGTTTTTATGCCGGTGCATCCGACCGGTCCACGGTTGAAAATTGGAAGCAGCGTCTTGAGAAGTACCTTGCCCTGCAGGAGGGGTGAGGGATGCCGTCATAAGGACAGGTCCGTAAAGTAAATTCCTTCAACCGGCAGCCGCTTTTTCTGTTACCGGTGAAAAAACTTTCCGATTCGTTTACCGTTTACAAAGTTGGATTGTCCTGAGCGTTCCGGCGTTTTTCAGAGATTTCCGTGACCCGTTTGTCAAATTCGGGATGTTTCCGTCTCAGTTTTTCAAACCTCTGCCGGGAAAGCCGGTAGACATCACAATAGGAAACGGCCCGGATGGAGGCGTTGCGCTGTTCATTCTGGATAAGCGCCGTTTCCCCGAAGGGCGAACCCTCCGGCAGAATCGCCACCTGCTGTTCATTGACCATCACTTCAACGTTTCCCTGGCAGAGAAAATACATGCAGTCTCCCAGTTCCCCCTGGCGGATAATGAAATCTCCCGGAAGAAAAACCAGAAACTCGAGCTGTTCAATCACCTCGTGGATGAAGACTTCGTCCGCATTCTTGAAAAGCGATACTTTTTCCAGGATGTCCCGGTTCAGGTACAGGGAGATTTCCAGGCGCAGCGTCCGGGGCAGATTCGACAGGAAGTCGGCATCGGTGATCCCCTGCCGCGTCTCCCATAAATAATGGTAATAGTTTTTCACACGGTCCTGAATGGCAACGGGGATTTTGTTGATCATCATGTAGTTGCGGACTTCTTCCATCCTGGTGCGGAAATTCGCGCGAGCCGCGTCAATGTTGACGATGAGCGTGGCCACATTGCCGATAATGTAGCCGAACATCCCCACGCCGATGATCTGGACAATGATCGTGTAGATGATCTGGACATTGCTGTCATGGCTGGGCGTGTAGTCTCCGTATCCGATGGTCGCAATGGTGGTGATGCACCAGTAAAGCGCCCGGATGTACTGATCCCCAAACGATCGCCCGCTCTCGCCGGCTCCGATTGCAATCCACCCCAGGGCAATGAAGTGCGCAATGAGCGAAAACCAGAAAAAGAAAAGAATCAGGCGCATGAGCGCCGGCGGAATGTCGATCAGATCCCTGAGCGCTTTGAACGTTGTGGAAATTTTGGCCAGCTTCAGCAGCCGGAGCAGCCTGAAGAACATCAGGATACCCCCCGCCATGGGCAGGGAGACGTCACCGGGAACAACCAGCTCGAACAGGGGCGCAAGCGGAAGAGCCGCAATGAGGTCAAGAATAAACCAGGTCCTGAGATACCGGTCGGCCACCGCCTTTCGGTCGGTCAGTACGAGCAGGCCCGCTTTGAATTCCGTATTGAAAGCGACAATGATATCCAGACAGAAAATCACGGTAATCAGCCAGTAAAGGAAATCGGCGGGATTGTCGCCGGAGACGATCCGGTAGGGGATGATCAGCGCCGATGTAAACACGGCAATGACCATCAGGAGATCCCAGACGATCTTCATTTTGCTGTTGTAGGAAATCATGGGTACCTTCATGCCTTGCGGCTCCGCGAACGGGAATGCGAACGTTGAATTAGCTAACAAAAGAACGGGAGGATGTCAAACGGAAATGGTGCGAAAACCGGCAGTTAGATTACCGGACCAGGCGCGCCGGCTGTTTTCGTAATGCTCCGCCGGCAGGAACATTCCGGTTGAGGAATTTCCGGATATAGAGGATCTTGTCCGTGTAAAAGAGGGAGCCTTGTCCCGTCTGTCCCGGGACCGGCATATCCTGTGTGAAATCATGGTTCATTTTGTTGCAAAAACGACTCAAGTTGCCTTATTTTTTCACCGATAATGATGTTATCCATGCGCCATCCTCCGCCTTTCCGGACATATCCGGAAAAAGGTCGGACGGAACCGCGAAATGAAAGCGTAAATATACTAAAAAATAGCACAGGAGGTTATCTATGTATCGTTATGTATTGGCTGTGATCATCTGCCTGTTTTATGTGCAGGCGCAGGCGGATATTATTGTGGTTGAAAAACAGAATGGTGTGGAACAGAAAATCCTGATTTCCGGCGATAAAGTCCAGGTCCGCAAACGAATGGATTCCGGCACGGTCAGCGCCGGCCTGGGCTCGAAAATGGCGGAAGCCAGGGGAATCCTGGGAAGCAGGCGTTCCGTGGAAGAGGCCCAGGACAAGTATGCAAAAAGCAAGGGGATCGACGAAGTGGACAGGGACGCCATTTCCCGGAAACGGATCTCGCAGGTTGATGACGAACTGCAGAAACTCGAAAGAGAAAAAGCCGCCAATAATGGGAAGCTCTCTTCCAGCAAGCAGGCGCGATATGACGAGTTGAAACAGAAAAAGAAAGACCTGGAAACGTTGACCGAAGATGGTGAAACCGTTTACGACAAGAAGCAACGCGAAAAAAATCTGAAAAACATAAGTGATATGGAAGGGCAAAAAGAAACTTTGACCGCTGAAACCGTCGACAAATCCCTGATGATCGAAACCTACCGCTTTGACCAGGGACGATACTATATCGTCAAACCGTCGAAGGGATCTTACGAAGAAAGAACAATTGACGAAGAGCGGGCGAAGCGCGGCAAGGGTTCCGGAAAATCTTCCTCCGCGCACAGTGCGGGGGCCGAAGTGAAGGCCACGGGCGAAACGGAGATGATTGACGGTGTCAAATGCAAAGTGTATCAGGGCACTCTGGAAATGAGAGGACGCGCGCTGGCCTCCGACCGTCTTTGCATCGCCCCGGTCAGCGCGGCGGTTGCCCGCGAATACTGGAACGGACAAAACAGGGTGTTGCTGGAAGTCGGATCCGCCAATCCGAATCCGGTGGAACGTTATTTCATTGCGCTGGCCAGATCCTACTTTGATGAGCTGGCCAAGCTGCCGGGAATTCCCCTGAAACGCACCATGAGCTTGGGGCGCGCCACGCCCGACGGATCGGGCACTACGGTTGTTGAGACAAAAATTGTTTCCACCGAGGCCATTGGTCCCGAACAGTTTGAACTGCCGAAAGGATTGAAAAAACAGTAGCGGGGGACTTATGCGGAAGACTTCTTTTCTCGCTGCGTTATTGATTCTTGGCGCCGTCACTTTTGTTTACGGTGCTGATGATGGAAAAACAGCGGTTTCTCTCTCCAGAATCGACAAACAGGTTCTGGAGATGCCATTTGTGAAAGCGGACTTTCCCGCGGGCGATTCCGCTTCCGGTGTGCCCCGGGTGTCGGGCGCAGGGGCGGAGGCTGCCCGGACCGAAGCCAGCCGGGCTGCGGCCCGGGAACGGTCGGCCAAAATGGACATGGCCAGAGCGGAAAGCGTCATGACCAGCAGGACCGCTGATTCCGCGCAGAAGAGTCAGGCGCAAATCGCTTATGACAGCGCAAAGGCGAAAGCGGAGAGCGCGAAAAGGACGCAGGAGGAACAGAAAAGGGAAGCAAGCAAACTGGAAGCGCAGGAGCAGCAGGCGGTAAGGCTTTGCGCGGATCTGAAAATCGGTTTTGAACAGCAGCTGACGGCCATCGGCTCGGAAAATCAGAAAGCCCGCCGAATGTTCGCGGCAGGCGATTTTCCGTCAACCCTGGCATCGCTGGAAAAAGCCAAACAATCCATCGCCGATGCCAGGGGCATCCAGAGGAGGGCCCTCGGCTGCCGGAATTTCCCGTATCAGAATGTTCAATTGAATCGTGTCGGGAACTGGCTCCTGGAGGCCCAGGCCCTGCGGCATGTTCAGGGGGAAGACCGGGCGGGGGAACAAATTCTCATCCTCTACCTGAGATCGCTTACCGACACGGAACGCGGAGACGCGGCGCCGATTGTCTGGGACCTCTATGGTGAAAGTGTCCGTCTGCTTGACAGAAGATTCAGCGGGTCGTTTGAGCTCCAGCAGAAACTCCGGCTGCCGGTTGAAGGAACCGAAATCGGCAGGGTGATCGGCGTGAAGGAAATGGAAGAACTGGAATTCGATCTCTTCCAGGGCTTCAAAAGCCATTTGTCAACGTCCACGCGTTTTGACTATGCCGGGCGCTTTGCCCAAAAGCATGCCCGGGAGCATCAGGAATCCTTTTTTAAGGATGTTCTGTATTACATGGAACATCCTTCGAGCACAACCAGATCGAGCGGCGTGTTTTCCGACGATCAGCTCTTTTACTACGCGGCTTGCTATTACGAGTCCACGGGGCGTGTTGCCGAAGTTCCCGATGTTTACCGCGCCTATGAGAATTTCGTGGATATCCGGAAAGAGAGCGCCATATACCGGGGCCTGGAGGGATACCGGGAAACCAGGTCCCGCCTGGACCGGATGCTTGCGGCCAATCATCTGAAACTGACCGCAACGACGCCTTTGAAATGGCGCATCGATAAAGACGGCGCCCGGAAAGCGGATGAAAAAAAGCGGCTGGATACCCTGAAAAAGCAGCCTGGAATGAGCTTTTGATCATACGGTGCTGTAAGGACAGTTTCATCAGAAGTCAGAGGATGGCTCAAGGCTTTTGCCTGAAACCATCCTCATTTTGTATTCATCAATCAGGAAAAAAGAAACCTATGCGGTGTCCTTAAGGAGCGCGTTGAAATTCGTACAAAAAAAGTTTATGGATGGCGACAAAAGGAGTCTGTATGGGCGCAACGAGAGCTGAAACAAACGGGAAGAAGCGC
Source organism: Smithellaceae bacterium (assembly GCA_963682015.1). Taxonomy (GTDB): domain Bacteria; phylum Desulfobacterota; class Syntrophia; order Syntrophales; family Smithellaceae; genus UBA8904. The sequence goes on from OY820932.1 coordinate 3,592,801, forward strand.
AAACCCGCCAACTTGATATACGGGGTGGATGATCCCGTTCCACTGCCCACCTGCCTGCTTTTGGGGCTTCAGCACAGTTTCCACGTCACCACCGCACTTATCTTTGCCATCATTGTAATTCAGGCGATGGGCGGATCGCGGGAAACGGCAAGCTTTTTTATCAGCATGTCGCTTCTTGCGGGCGGGATCGCCGTCATGGTTCAGGCCCTGAATAAAAAAGGATTGGGGTCCGGCTATTTCGCTCCGTCCGTCTGCGAGCCGGCCTACCTCTCGGCCACCGTGCTTGCCGCGAAGACGGGCGGCCTCCCTCTGGTTCTGGGGATGACGGCGTTGAGCGGCCTTTTTGAAGTGGCGATTTCCCGCATCGTCAACCGGCTCCGCAGTATTTTTACGCCGGAGGTCATGGGACTGGTTGTAGCCATGGTAGGCATATCGGTGATTCCGGTCGCCGTCCGGAATTTCCTGGGTGTAACCGAGCAGAACCCGGCCATCCAGCCGGGTGTTGTTGCCGTGTCCGTTATCACGCTGGGAACCATGGCCGCCATTACCATCTGGAGCCGGGGAAGACTCCGGCTCTTTTCCGTCATCATCGGAATGGTGACCGGCTATATTGTATCCTATCTCGCGGGATTTCTGCCTGCGGCGCACATCCGGCAGATTGCCGACCGGCCCCTGATGGCCCTGCCTGATTTCGGACAACTGAGCTGGTCGTTTGATGCGTCGCTGATCCTGCCTTTTCTCATCGCCAGCCTGAGCACGTCCGTCAAGACCATCGGCAACCTGACGACCTGCCAGAAGATCAACGATGCGGACTGGAAGCGTCCGGATATGGTGAACATCCGCAAAGGGCTCCTGGCGGACGGCCTGAGCGTCAGCCTGAGCGGGCTGATCGGCGGGATGGGGCAGTCCACGGCGTCGAGCAATATCGGCCTTTCACTCGGCACAGGGGCCACGAGCCGGCGCATTGCGTTTGCCACCGGCGGAATTCTGATTGCACTGGCCTTCCTTCCCCGTTTTGCCGAGATCTTTGTCGTCATGCCGCAGCCCGTCATGGGCGCCACGCCGCTCTTTGCGGTCTGTTTTATTATCTTCACAGGTTTTCAAATCATGATGTCGCGCATGATGGATCAGCGCAAAATATTTATCCTGGGCATTTCGCTGATCTTCGGTTTAAGCGTCAGCGCCCTGATGCAGACCTACATGCGGATTGAAACATCCTGGCTGCGTCCCCTGTTTACCTCGTCACTGTATATTGCAACCATTCTGGCCATTATGCTGACCGTCATCTTCCGTCTTGGAATGAGAAAAAAGGAACAGACAAACCTCATGCCGGGGCAAACGGCGTATGACGGTCTCCGGGATTTCATGGAGAGCCTGGGCGCCCGGTGGGGAGCCAGGCAGGAAGTGATCGAACGGGCCGCCGCGGCGCTCAACGAATGCATGGAACTCATCACCGCCGAGGGCTTGACCGAAAAGCCGATCAGCCTGGAAGTCCGATTTGATGAATTCAATCTGGATCTGGTGCTTGAGTATGAAGGCCGTTCGCTGCAACTGGATGCCGCCTATATGAAACCGGAGTCGGTGGATGACGATGTATCGGTCATGCAACTGTCGCTGTTTCTCGTCCGCAAGGACGTGGACCGGCTCACGGTGACCGACCGCAGCGGCCGTCAGAACATTACCCTGCATTATGACCACTAATTTCCGGAACACGTGGTATTTCAAAGGGAAAAGGCCGGCGATTCGGGCGGTTTTGCCAATATGGGATTGCCAGGTTTTTTTCTTGCATAGCTGGCTGGAAGTTGTATATTCCGCAGGAGCTTTTCATCGGCACAGGCAAGAGTGGCAAGTGAAGAATTGATTTTTCAAGACACAAACCCGCTGACACGCCGTTTCGAAACAAAAGTGAAGGTGATATCAGACACTGAAAGTTGCGATGACATGGAATAGATGACTGGAATTGAAAAAGGAGGAAGGGAATGAGTCTTGATCGTTTATTTTATCCGAAAAGCGTAGCCATAATCGGCGCATCCAACAACCTGGGCGGAGGGAAATTGCCCTATTATCAGCTTGTTCGGGGGAGCGGCTTTGCGGGGCCTCTCTATCCGGTAAATCCCAAAGGCGGAGAAATAGACGGCATCAAAGTTTGCACGTCCATCGATGAACTTCCCGAACCGGTGGATTTTGCCATTGTTGCAGCGCCCGTAGAGCAGTCCATCGACATTGTCCGGGCCGCCGTTCGCAAACAAATCAAATTCGTTCATTTCTTTACTTCCGGATTCAGCGAAACCGGAAATCATCAGCTGGAAAAAGATCTGATCCGGGAAGCCCGCAAGGGAAATTTGAGGATTGTGGGGCCGAACTGCGTCGGCGTGCATTGCACCGAGACCAAAATCTCGTTTGTCGCGGTTCCTCCTCAGGAATCGGCCGGTACCGTTGCCTTTCTCGGACAGTCGGGCGGTGTAACCGGAAACTTTATGGCCATGGCTTCCACACGGAAAATTCCCATTAATAAAGTAGTTTCTTACGGAAATCAGATCGATTTGCGCATTGAAGATTATCTGGATTATCTGGCCGACGACGAGGCCATCCGGCTGATTGCCTGTTACGTGGAAGACATCAAGAACGTTAAAACGTTTCTCAAGACGCTCAAACGGACCACGGCAAAGAAACCGGTCATTCTTCTCAAAGGCGGGAAAACGGAAGTCGGATCGAAGGCCGCAGCCAGCCACACCGGCGCGATGGCCAGCAATTACGCGATCTGGGCGGCGGCCGTCCGGCAGCACGGCGGAGTGCTGGTCGACGATTTTGATCAGTTGATGCACCTGGTGATGATGGGCGCGGCAAAAAGAGCGCCCCAGGGAAGGCGAATCGGATTTCTGGGCGCCGGCGGCGGCGTTTCGGTCCTCTTCAGTGATCTCGCCGTACAGTCGGGTTTGACTCTTCCCGAATTGGGCGACGACGCGCAGCGGATGATCAGCGAGAAAATCATGGGCGTCAATACCTCAACCGTAAACCCGGTGGACCTGGGGGCTTTCGGTTTCGATCTGAACGTCATGCTGCACACCATGAAAGCCATGGATATGGATGAAAACATCGATGTTATCGTTCCCTATTTCTCCGTGGAATATATTCTGCATGCGGAGATTTTCCTCAAGGTAAAAAACAGCGCCGATACCATCCTGGATATGGCCCGGCAGATCAAGAAACCCGTGATTCCGATTCTTGCCAGCTTCGTGGAAGACAATCTGGATTACGAACGCGTCCGGATCGAGACGTTTGCCGCATTGCGCAAAGCGGGATTTCCCGTTTATTCCAAGATACAGGATGCCATTTACTCCATCGGGACATACTTTGAATGGGCGGGAAAACAGATTCCAGTGCAGACGAAGGATGCGGCGTAAAGTATTTCCCGGGATCATCCCGTCTGGCTGGAAGGGATGAAAGCCATGGCCAATCCAGGTCCGGCTTAGTTTTCGCCGATCAAAATCGGAAGCATGGACGTGAAGAATCGAAATGACCTTGGCTTTGCGACTTTACGCCGGAATGATTTCCGGAGAATGAAACCATGAAAAACCAGAAAGGGATTTCCGCACTGGTCGTGATTGTGCTGATCGCACTGCTCATTGTTTTTGTGGTCGTATGGGCCAGATATTTTTCCAAACCGCTTGCCACCGTTATGACGGGAGGCATAGAGCGGGCCGAGCCTTCCATAGATAAAGCAAAGCAGGCTGGCGACACGCTGGAAAAACTGAACCGGACCACGGACGAAACGATGAAAAAGCTCGATGAGGAGACCGGCCGGTAACACGCTTCCGGAAAAACGGCGGCCGGGTTTCCGGAATCATCAGGCACGGTGCAAATCCCGACAAGCTTTACAATAATAAATTTGACCTTCCGGCGTGATTCTCCTATACTTTCGCGAAATAAATGACTGTATGCAGGAAGATCCGCCATGACCACCAAAATTGACACGCATTCCAGAACCTCTTCCACCGCCCCCGCAACCATGCCCAGGCATGGCGCCAGAACGGAATCGGCCGCCGGTGCCGGTTCCATCGCCTTCAGCCGGGAATACCCTGTTCCGGAAGACCTCCTGAAAAATCTGCGTTACGAGTATTTAAGACGCGAATTGTGGGTTCCCCTGGGACGGCGCAGGGATAAAATTGTTGTTGTCGTGGACAACCCGGACGATATCATTAAAAAAGACGTCATTGAAAACATCCTGAAGACCAAGTCCGTAGAGTATCTCCGGGCGACCAGAAAAGACATCGGAAAATTTATCGAGTACTTCTACAACGTCGGCGCACCGGAAGATGAGGAAGATCTGACGGCGGACGAAAATGGCGATTCCGGAAAGGAAATCTCCAACGGCGTTGCCGAATCGGATGTCAATATCGTCAAGCTGGTCCATGACGCGATCAACGACGCTTACGACCGGCGCGCATCCGATATTCATATCGAACCCGACATCAGCGGAAAATTCGTCAACGTCCGCTTCCGCATTGACGGCGAATGCATCCATTATAAAAAAATTCCCTACGAATTCCGGAAGGCTATTGTTTCCCGCGTCAAGATCATGGCTAACCTGGATATCACGGAAAAACGTCTGCCGCAGGACGGCAAGATCAAGTACAGGGTGCCGGGTGCGGATGAAATCGAACTGCGGGTGGCCACGCTGCCGACGCACGGTTATGTGGAAGACGTTGTCCTCCGCCTGCTGACACGCGGGAAAATCATGACCTATGAAGAACTTCAGATGCCCCCGCTGGTTCATGACCGCTTCAAAGCGCAGCTTACCAAACCGTACGGCCTGATTCTTCTGGTCGGGCCGACGGGATCGGGCAAGACCACAACCGCGCATGCCGCGCTTCAGATCATCAACAAGCCCAACATTAAGATCTGGACGGCGGAAGACCCGGTGGAAATTACCCAGCCGGGCATCCGGCAGTTGCAGGTGCATCATAAAATCGGCCTGGATTTCGCGGCGGCGATGCGGTCGTTTTTGCGCGCCGATCCCGACATCATCATGGTTGGAGAAATGCGCGATTATGAAACGGCCAAAATGGGCATTGAGGCCTCGACCACCGGCCACCTGGTGATGAGCACGCTGCACACCAACAACGCTCCGGAAACCATCGTGCGCCTGCTCGATATGGGCATCGATCCCTTTGCCTTTGCCGATTCTCTCCTGTGCGTTCTGGCCCAGCGTCTCGTGCGCTGTTTGTGCCCCAAGTGCAAGGAGACCTATCATCCTTCCGAACAGGAATACGCGGAGCTTGCCCATCATTACGGAGAAAAGGATTTTGCGAGACTGAATCTTCCCTATACGGAGCATTTCAAACTCTACCGGGCAAAGGGATGCGAGGAATGCAACGGCATGGGCTACCGGGGCAGAATGGGGCTTTTTGAGCTGCTGATTGCCACCGATAACATCAAGCACATGATCATCACGCGCAAATCCATTGCCGCCCTGCGCAAGGTGGGAATGTCGGAAGGAATGGACACCCTGCTTCAGTGCGGCGTAGCCAGGGTGATTGCCGGCCAGACCGACCTGATGGAAGTCCTGAGCGTCTGCATCCGGTGACGCACCGGGAAGAAAGGCAATGCTCTGTGTAACCAGGCAATGTAAAAGTTCGAAACGCCGCAAGGCCGGTTGAGGCAACTGTTGAAATGGTCTTTGGCTTATAAAGTAACTTAAATATCAAGAGTAAAGATATGAAAATATATTCACCCAAAAGGTATTGGTTTATATTAACTATTGCTGTCTTATTTGTTGTATTGTCATTTATTTTTATCAATTTAAACAGTGCAGATGCTGATAATGCCAGTGGCGAGAAAATACTAGAACATAATATTATAGTTAAGATTCCCGATGGCGTTTACCTGTATTACTCTACAATACAGAACTTACAAACCAACAAAGTAAGTCCATTAATAATAGTTAAAAATGGACGCATTCTGAATCCCTATAAAATAGCAAAAAAAACAAATGAGCAAAAAATGATGAAAGAATACGCGGTCGGCGTAAAATATAATGTTATTAAAGGATCTGAAAAAATCGGTGAATTAAGTAATATTAATCTTGAAAACTGTTATTGTTTGGAAAAGCCTCGTAATACAAAACAAGAGATATTACCGGAGATAATTGGTGCCGGAAAATATAACGGAAGGGAACTTAAAACAACGTTAAGCAGTTCAAGAATTCCATTCGGTTTTACAAATATATTCATAGCGCCGCCCTTATTTAACCCTGATAGAGGTGCGAATGTTTTTAAGATTACTGAAGAAGAAAAAGATAAATTATTAACTGTTTGTCGCGAAAAGTATCTTCCAATTATTTGGAAAGAACAAAACGAAAAATTAGCAAAACGTGGCCGTAAAATTGCTTCAGAAAATAAAAGCAGATTATTTGCTGTAGAAGCAGTTGACCTGAGTGGACAGGGAAAGAAAGATTACATAGGCTTGTACAATGTATCATATAAGATAGTTGAGGGTAACCGCACGGCTGGACTTTCAGGTGATGAAGTTCCATTCGTGTTATGGCATGACGGGAAAATAGAGAGAATTGATGAAGTATATTCAACCGCAGAATTTATGTTCATCACAGCAATAGATATTGATGGCGACGGTAATAAAGAACTGCTAGTGCAGAGAAAAATTGATATTGAAAAAATGCATGATGACGGGGCACTGGAGACGTTTCAAATAGAAATACTAAAGCATAAATCATCCGGCTGGATATCGATATGGCAGTCGGGATTAATCTGCGCGCCAGGAAGTTTTTACTTTTAATGAGAAATTAGAAGGGAGAAAAAAGGAATCGGGAATGTCCTTCAAAAGATCAATTTGAGGTTCCCTATCCATAAAATCCCCTCCTTTCATAGAGTCTTTTTGACACGGCCCAACTGAGCCAGCTCACTTGATCATCAGCGAATCGAGTATTCGTGTACCTGAAGCGAGCTTTAGATATATACAAAACGTTCTCAGGCAAGCGAAAGGGGTGTTTTGGCAACAGCCCCAAAAAGGGCCGGCCCGGCAGAGGAAAGCGATCTTTCAACGCATGCAGATCCTTTATATCAAGAGAGCCTATAATACACGCCTCCATACACAGATTCATGCCCTTCGTGAGAAAGGGCATTCCGTCATCCTTCTTCTGGAAGCTCCGGTCGAGTATGGCTACAACGGCCCGGGACAGTGGAACGCGGCAGAAATCTGTTCCCGGTTTGAAGTCTATTACGCCTTGCCGCCCCGTTTTCAAAACCGGAACCAGGGCCTTCTAAAAAGATTGATACAAAAGGCATTATCCGGACTTTCACCGGCAGGCGAAAGGTTTTCCCGGCCGGAAGAAAGGTTGCTTTTCCGGCAGGCGCTCCACGGAATTGTTTCCCGAAACGCTATCGATATCATCATTTCCGGAAACGACGCCATTGAAGGCGAGGATTTTCGGACCAGGCTGGTTATTGAACAGGCAGCAGGGAAAATTCCGGTCGTTTACGATTGCCAGGATTTTCTGACGGATTGTTTTGATTGGGATAAAGAAGCTCAAGATCTGCAGCGTTTTGTAAACGAAAAGACGGATGGAGTCATTCACACGAATCCGGTCGGTTTTGACTGGATCGCATCTCAATGCAAAATCAGAAGAGGTCTCGTATTTCCAAACTACGCAAGCCGGAAGTATTTCTCTTCCGGAATGCCCAGGCTCTCCAGCCGGGATGGTCAGCTGCATCTTGTCTATTGTGGAGGCGTTCAGCAAACGCCCGAGCAGTACCGCCATCCGTTTGCCAGGGACATGCTGTTCATCTTTCGGGAAATTGCCGACCTGGGGTTTCCACTGCACCTGCATCTGGGTCTTTACCCCGATACGCCCCTGCATGAATACTACATGGAATTGAAAAATCATCCCGGCATTATCATGCATCCTTATTTGCCATATGAAGAGGCAATGAAGTCTCTGACCCGGTACGATATCGGCCTTTTCCCCCTTGAGCTGGGTTCTCTGCGGGAGGATGTGGAAAGAATGGGGCCGGAAATTCTGATGAACTCTCCTTTTTCCAGGATCGATACATCGAAACAATACGAATACACCCTGGCAGGGCTTCCGGTCATGACGGCGCCGATCACCTGGGTTTCGCGATGGCTGGAAGAGAATGGCTTCGGGACTTGCTTTAACTCGGTTGCTCATCTGGGTGCGATCCTGAAAAGCTCCCGGATCAAAGATATGACCGAAACCGTTCAGCATGATGCCGACACTTTTTCCATTGAAAATAAAGTCGCGGATCTGGAAAATTTTCTGCTGCAAGTCATCGCGGACAGAAGAAAGGGATAAACGCACAGCCGGGGGATACTTTAAAGTATCTTGCCGGATTGAATCTTTTCAACTTGATTGTTCTCTGTTGTGCCGAGTCAAAAAGACTCGGCACAACTTCATTACCGTTATCCATCTGTGTAATATCTTTTTTCAGGCTGGCCGTAATTTCAGTTTGTAGGGAACGGTCGTGACCGTTCCTTAATTCTGCTCTACTCATGCGGGAGGGGGCGAAATGGCAGCTGCCGGGTCAAATGTCACTTCCCCTGTCCTGTATTCCGGGCGCCTTGTAGGAGTATAAGTTTTTCCATATCCGGGGTATTGTTTTTTCGGGCAATGTCCAGTGCATCCTGACCATTGACGTCCCGGATATCCGTCTTCGCTCCACGCTTCAAAAGCAGCATTGCCGCCTCATTGTTTTTAAATATTAAGGCCCGGATCAGCGGCGTCTGGCGCAATTCGTTGAGGCAATTGATGTCGGCGCCTTTATTCAGTGCCAGCTGCATTTTAGCCATGTCTTTCCCTTCGATGGCTGAAAACAAGGCCTCCTCTCTTCGGACGGAAGATAATTTTTCGCTGGCCCCGCGGCTTTGCAGCAGCCGGACGATTTCCTGATACCCATTCTCTCTGGCCATATCCAGAGCTGTAAAATCCTGAGAGTTGATGAAATTGATGCTGGCGCCATGATCCAGGAGCATGCCGGCAATTTTTATGTCGCGTTTTTGCACGGCCCACATCAGGGGGGACCTGTAGCCGCTGTCCTGATTGGGGTCCGTCCCCGCCTGCAGGAGCATTTGCACGACTTCCGGATTGCCGCCGATAATGGCGTCAATCAATACACCCGGAATACTGGCAGCGGCTCCTTTGTCAATTAACAGCCGGGCCATCCTTGCGCTGCCTTTCATCGCCGCATAATGCAGCGGTTCGCGGCTCTCTCCCGTTGCCGTAATTTTCATTCTGGCGCTCATGCCGGAGTTCAACAGAAACCTCACCTTATCGACACGATCGTTTTTCAGGGCCAGAATCATGGCCACCCTGCCCGATACAACAACCGTGACGGCCATCCAGATCAGAATAAAAATGACAAGGCTGCTGAATAAGATCGCCTTGCCCGAATGAGCATCTGTTTGTTTCGTTTCCCAATACGTCTTCTGATAAGACCGAAAAAAAAGCAGGCCTGCAACAGGCAAAGCCGTCAGGAACAGAAACAGCAGCCAGCCGATATACGGGGTTTCCGGAGGGCTGGCATGCAGGGCGGAAAGATTGATGGCGATGATGATATAAATGATGGCCGTAATGACAAACAGAACAGCAGCCATTACGAGGATGGACCGGAAAGGAATCACAAGCTTTGCTTTCACTGTCTTCAAAATATTCCGGATGGCCAGAAAGCCAAGATAAAGCACAACACATATGATAACGAGAGAAATTAAAAGAATCACAATTCCTCCTTTAAAGATCTACGGTCTTCTAACGAATTCTACTTGTTTGTGCAGCGATATGAAAGAATATCTTCACGGATTTGTACAGCATTATTATTCGGTATCTCCGTTCCTTGATTGATCGAATCCTTTTGGGCTCGATCAATTATTCTGAATTATTACCGGGGTCGAGTCCAAAAGACTCGGCACAACAGAGGAACCAAAATCGTCTGGTCGGAGAAAGCCTTCCTTGAATTTAAGCGAAGGGTCAGGGAACTGACCGGACGGTCCTGGTTTGTCTCAATGGACTACCGGTACAAGAAGCTTGCCGAATACCTTCGCGGCTGGATGAACTATTTCGGGATTTCGGAATATTACCATCCGATCCCTGAAATCGATCACTGGCTGAGAAGGCGTCTGCGCATGTGCTATCTTAAACAGTGGCGCAAAGCAAAGACTAAGGTGAGGGAGCTTCGCAGGCTGGGAACGTCGCTTACCACGGCCATCTCTGTGGCGATAAGTCGCAAAGGGCCGTGGCGGCTGGCGAAGACGCTGGCAACGCAGACCGGCATGACGAATCGATGGTTAAAGGATCAAGGGTTGTTGTCTGTAAAAGACTTGTGGGTGAACATTCACTACCCGGCTACGGCCCGGTAATCTCTGTGAACCGCCCGGTGCGGACCCGCATGCCGGGTGGTGTGGGGGCCAATGCTGTTGAATTAAGGAAAGGCAATATTGTCCGTGTCCGTAATATATTGGAATTAGTGAATAAACGCATTGACAACAATTTTCTTCTGTGCAAAATATCTTACAAAGTTCGGCAACTAAAGGCGAATTTTTTCGAAGAAAGTAACTGAAAGGACTTCATTATGGCACACATCATGACTTGAAAAAATATGCCACATTAACGCGTACGCAAAAAAATTTGTAAAGATTATTCCTCGGACAATTGATCCTTCAAAGAAACAGACCCCAAAAGATTTCACCCGTAACAACAAACTCACCTTTCCAAAACTCATCACCTTTATTCTCTCTATAACTGCCAGTGGAAGCAGCAAGGGTGTGGATATAAAATCGAGTGACTTTTTTCGAAACGCCAAACGTAGCGGTCTTTGGCCAGACGCCGAAGCGATCCACCGCAGCACCCTCACCAAAGCACGTGGTAAGATTGATTGGCAGGTTTTTCAATACATCCTCAAGGATGCGGTGCAGTTAGCTTATGATTGTTGGCCCAAAATCCCAAAATATCTGTGGCATGGTTTGTCGGTCTTTGCCATAGATGGTTCTTTCTACACTCTTCCGGCAACCCAAGACATCCGAAAAGAGTTTGATCCAAAAAGTGGACTGCAACATTGCGGTAAAGGACACTTTCCGCAGTGTAGGGTTTCCACTGTCTATGATATCTTCAGACGTCTTCCTATAGCAAGAAGCGTGGTTACTGTTAATTCATCCGAACGTGATGAAGCGAAAAACCTGTTACCTTTCATTCCCATCAACAGTGTCTTGCTTTTCGACCGAGGTTACCCAAGCTATGAGTTCATCTCTTACTTGTTAAATACGTTCACAGGTTATTTTATCTTCCGTTGTCCGGCACAACATGCCTTCCCTGCTGTCGAAGAATTTATCGAGAGCGGCAAGCAGGAAGACGAGATTTTGATCGTTCCAAGCGGAAAATACCTGGCCAAGGTATCCGCAATGCAAAGAGAGACGCTTAAAGCCTTCAAGGTCAGGATTATAAAACTGGTAAGTCCTGATGGCACGGTATCTGTCCTTTTGACCAACCTGTACAACCAAAAAGAATTCCCGATGCAAGAAATCATCGCGCTTTATTTCAGGCGATGGGAGATCGAAAACCACTATCGAGATGAAAAAATTGAGCTCGAAGTGGAAAGATTCCATGGCAAAACATGTAATAGTATTCGTCAGGAACTATTTTCGGCCGTGATCATGACAGTCATTTCGAGAACTCTCATGGTTCTGTCATCGCAGCTATTCCAAAAGGAGTCCAAAGAACCCCAGTTTAAGAATGCTATTATGACTCTTGCAGCAGAAGCTGCGGTGCTCACTGCCGATGATCCTGAAAAATCCATTGAAATTTTTCGATCCATTTTGCATAATATCTACCGTGTAAAGTACTACCGCCCAAAACTTCCCAGACCAGGTCAACCGCGTGTGACTAAAAAAAGCCTGAATCGATGGGTTTTTAAGAAAATTAGGAATCTCGCTAATGCTTAATTCAACAGCATTGGGTGTGGGGGCTGGGGGAGAAAAACCCCCGGCTACCCGATTAGCGTTCCTTTATTCTGTGCATGTCAAATGTTTTTTCAAATGTATTTATAATTTCCCTAAATTTTTCGTTAATTGTTAAATGTTTTATTGAACCGATGACCAAGATGAAGCAAAGAATAAAAAATGCCAAGAACAATATATTCTCAACCACTGACGGCATACTCGACCAAATGAACGTAGAGATGAAACCAACTAATGATAGGACAAATAGAAAACCAATTACGATACCATTTTTACTATTAATGTTTACGTATTTATAGGGAGCACAGATTTCAAATGTAGCAATGATGCGAGAACCCTCGTTAGCGTTATCAATTGAACCTTTGCCCTGAATTATTCTGCGAAACGATAGACCCCAGATTAGAGAATGCTTAATATCGAAAGTAAATTCATTACCCGTTATTGTGCCCTTAGGTCTTTTGAAGTTTAGATCTAGTTTTTCAGGTGGTTGAATAATTTCGGATAAGAGACCCATTGCCCCTTGTTTTGATAATTTTAGGTTCCAATCTATTACGTGAGTATTCATGCTTCACCTGATAATTTTACGCTAATGACAACATCAGCCGGAACACAGCGATCGGGTGTATTGATTTTGTTATAAGACTCTTATTCTTTTTTCACTTTTTTACCAGGGATAAACCAAAAAAATATTATCGTCTCACATATCATTCTAATTTTTTCGAATAAAGAATATTGCAATTTTGGTGCTTCTGTTTCTTCTTTAATAATGCCGAGAAAGTTGGCTATTAATTCTTTTGATCTCTCGTAATGCTCTTCATCAACCATAATTGTTTTTGCATTGTAAAGATCGATTTGTGGTCCAACCCATAAAGAACCAAAGTGATCGTTGTGTATAAAACAAGGGATATTCTCACCTTCAAGAATACTTTTGATCAGTAATAGTTCTTCTTCATTTTCCGGTTTGTATAGTTTTATCATTTGCTATCATATTTGCTTACAATTAATCTACGTGACACGTAATATCCGGGTTTTTGTGCAAGACTGCTTTGACGATGATTTACCTACTATATAAAAAACATTTGAAAATCAAATAAATATTAATTTTGGTAATCTACATTACCTCTCTATTCTCAGGATATTCATAACAAGTTTTTTGTGGGTTTTGTGGCAAAGTCTCGTTGATTTTATCGTTTGATCGAGTCTTTTTGACTCGATCATCCGTATGAATTATTGTCAGAGGCCGAGTCGAAAAGACTTGGCCCAACAGAACAGTCGAATTTAATCCATTGAATAAAGAACAAATTTTTATCCCTGAAATCATTTCTTTCTGTAATCCTGGCACGATAATTTCAATCCATAAAAGGAAAGAGGCAAATACCCGGAAAGGAGAACAAGCCCATGATCGCCGGATACCACACACACAACCGGAAATATCAGATGTATACGGGAGTTATGATGTTATCGGCCTGGAGTTTTGTAATGGTGATTGCATCTTTGCTGTTCCTCTGGGCTGGATACAAGCTCGATGAACTGCTGGGCACTGCGCCGATCTTCATGATGAGTTTGTTCTTGATGTCGTTTGTCGCCTGCTGGACAAAACTCTACCAGGAAGCCAAAAAATTCATAAAAGAGGTTTAGTTACGCCCTTTGCACACATCAAATCATGATCCGCATGATGGTTGCCGGATCTGCGTTTCTCAGGCGGCGACATTTCGGTCATGCTCCCCATGACAAAAACGTCGCCGCCTCCCGGACCAATCCCACAAAGGCTTTCACAATCTTCATTGCAGCCTGAACGATAGTTTCCGTGACATCAAAGTCGCATATTCCCGCCGCCCGGTTTATTGACCGGCTGCTTAAACGCAATGGCAACGGGCATTTTGCTGAAAAAGAAGGTGCTGGCACGCCTGTTGCTCTATCAGGACAACAAAGAACAAGAAATGAAGTGAAGCAGCAAAAATGCGTTTTTCGGGATGAAGGCAGTTTCAAGGTAAGTTGCAGTCGTCAAAGAATTAAAGGAGAAGGCATATGCTGGCATCATTAAAGTTGCTTGATCTGATGGCAGACAACTCCGAGGCTATCGCCAAATACTGGGCCAAAGATGTAACCCGTAACTCAAAAACTCCCTTTTATCATTATGTGAAAGACGATTATCTGGTTCCCCAGGCGGCGGAATTCTATCGCGCCCTGAGCGCGATCTACACGCTGAGAGATCCCTACCCGGCCATTCAGGCGTTTATATCCAAGTACGCCGAAAAGCGCTTCAAGGAAGGCGTTCCTTTGCCCGAGGCGCTCTACGGCGTTATCCTGATGCGCCGTCATATCTGGCTCTATGCGGCGTTCCAGGCTATTTTTGTGACCATTACCGAACAGCATCAGGCGCTCGACAGCCAGACCCGGACGATTCTGATATTTGATTATATCGCGTATGTCCTGGCGGAAAAGTACATGGCATTAATGGGAGAGGCTCCCAAGAAAAAATAAACGAGGTGAACGAACCGTGGCCGAGCAAATGAATCAAGGAAAAGTTTTATCCGTTCGCAGCAGCGTCGTTGACGTCCATTTTCCAGTAGCGCCGCCGATCCGTAATGTGCTCATTGCGGGAGAAAAAGGTGAATACATCATCGAGGTCTTTACGCAACTGGATAACAACACCATCCGGGGTGTCGCGCTGACACCCACCCAGGGCCTGGCCCGGGGACAGATCGTCACGGACACGGGCAAGCCTTTCGAGGTGCCCGTGGGCGGTGCGCTGATGGGCAGAGTGTTTAACGTTTTCGGAAGCACGATTGACAAGAAAGGTAATGTCGAAGGGTGCGAAGTCCGCTCCATCCACCGCGAACCGATTCCGCTACGTGATCAGTCCACGGTCTCCGAGATTTTTGAAACCGGCATCAAAGCCATTGATGTTCTGGCCCCTCTGGAACGCGGCGGCAAAGCCGGCCTGTTCGGAGGTGCGGGTGTCGGCAAGACCGTTTTAATCACGGAAATGATTCACAACACCGTCAGCGGCCATGAAGGCATGAGCATCTTCTGCGGGATCGGCGAGCGCTGCCGCGAGGGCGAGGAGCTTTACCGCGAAATGGAAGAAAGCGGTGTTCTGGGCAACACCGTGATGGTGTTCGGCCAGATGAACGAGCCGCCCGGCGCCCGTTTCCGTGTCGGACACGCGGCGCTGACCATGGCGGAATATTTCCGTGACGACGCGAAACAGGACGTTCTTCTGATGATCGACAATATTTTCCGCTTTATTCAGGCGGGCATGGAAGTGTCGGGGCTTCTGGGCCAGTTGCCGTCACGACTGGGGTACCAGCCGACACTGGCCACGGAGCTTGCGGAGCTTGAAGAGCGGATCTGCAACACCAAGACCGGAGCAATCACGTCCATTCAGGCCGTCTATGTACCGGCGGACGATTTTACCGATCCTTCCGCCGTGCATACCTTCGGACACCTGTCCGCGACCATCGCCCTGTCACGCAAGCGCGCCAGTGAAGGTCTTTATCCGGCTATCGACCTCCTGCAGTCCGGTTCCAAGATGCTGATGCCGAACATCGCCGGGGAACGCCATTACAAAATCGCCCAGGAAATCCGCAAGACACTGGCGGTTTACGAGGACCTCAAGGACATCATCGCCATGCTGGGCATTTCCGAATTGTCGCGTGAAGACCAGCGCACCGTGTTCCGCGCGCGCCGCCTGGAACGGTTTTTCACACAGCCGTTCTTTGTGACGGAGCAGTTTACCGGCACGGCGGGCAAAATGGTTTCCCGGGAAGAAACACTCAACGGGTGCGAACGGATATTGAATGACGAGTTTGCCGAGTATCCGGAACGCGCGCTGTACATGATCGGACCGATTGAAGAGGCGAAGATTGAAAATGTTGCTTAAAATTTTGTTGCCGGCGGAAATCATGATGGAGAAGGAAGTGAAAAAGATTGTCGCGGAAGCGGAAAACGGCTCTTTCTGCCTGATGCCCAATCATATCGATTTTGTCGCCACGCTGGCGCCGGGGATATTTACGTATGAGTTGGCCACGGGCGGCCAGGAGATCCTGGCGATGGATGTCGGCACCTTGGTGAAAAAAGGCATGAATGTGCTGGTATCCACGCGCAATGCCACCCGGGCCGCTGAATTGGGAAAGCTCAAGCAGGTGGTCGTGGAGCAGTATGACGCGCTCGATGAGCGGGAAAAACTGGTCCGGTCCGCTTCGGCCAAGCTGGAGGCGTCGCTGATCCGGCGCTTTGTAGAGTTAAAGTAGGGAACGGTTTAAAACCGTTCCCTACAATGGCGAATCAACAGCATAAAAAGAGGTAGGGAACGGTTTAAAACCGTTCCCTACGGAATATCAGGAGAAAGACATGGCTGAAATAAGACGAACATCCAATCGGCGCCGGAAAGCGGCGGATCATTTTACGGAAAAAGTAGCTCAGCGCGAAGCTCTGCGCATCAAGGGACTCAAGCATAAAAATGAAACCGTCTGGTTCGGCCTGGGGATGTTCGGCATTATCGGATGGGCGGTGGCCATTCCCACATTGATTGGAATCGCTCTGGGGCTCTGGATCGACCGCACATGGCCCACCCGGTACTCCTGGGCGCTGATGGGTCTGGTGGCCGGTGTGATTGTCGGCTGCATCAATGCTGCCTACTGGGTTCGTAAAATACGCCGCACGATTATTGAAGAGGAATGAAATGACCACAAACGCGATACTTATCCTGATCCTGATGTTTGCTGCCGGACTGGCACTGGGGGCTTTCTACTTTGTCAGTCTGTGGAAGACAGTGCAAAAGCTGCCTCAGACCAAAAACCGCGGGCTTCTGCTGATCGGAAGTTTTGTGCTGCGCCTGTCGGTGGTTTTAGCGGCGTCCTATTTTCTGCTCAGAGACGGCCACTGGGAGAGACTGGCCGCTGCCATGATCGGGTTTATTGTCATGCGCAAGATTCTGACGTATCGCCTCGGGCCGCGTGAAATGGCGGCGGTACACGAGTAGCACGGAAGATTTCAGTGAATTATTGAAGGAGAAGTTATGGAAATCGTCCAGTTAAGTCAAATCAGCCCGGATCAGGTAATCATCTGGAGCTGGAAATTCATCACACTCAATGTGACCATTCTCTATACATGGCTGGTGATGGCCATTCTGGTTGGCGGCTCCATTCTGGTTACCCGCAACCTTTCCTCGGAGATGAACGTGTCGCGCTGGCAGCATTTCCTGGAAATCGTGGTTTCCATAGTACGCGGTGAAATCAGCGAAATGGCGAAGAAGGGCGCGGACCATTACATCCCCCTGATCGGAACACTCTTCCTATTCATCTGCACGTCCAATGTCCTGGCGGTCGTGCCGGGGTATGTCGCGCCTACATCCTCCATAACCACCACGGCAGCGCTGGCTGCCTGCGTGTTTATCGCGGTTCCCTATTACGGCATTTCCCGAAACGGCATTCTTCATTATGTAAAAGAATATTTTCAACCGACCTTCATATTCTTCCCGTTCCACGTCATGGGCGAAATTTCCCGGACACTGGCTCTCACGGTTCGTCTTTTCGGCAATATCATGAGCCATGAAAAGGTAATCGGGATTCTGCTGGCGGTCACACCCTTTTTGTTTCCGGTCGTGATGCAGATCCTGGGGCTTCTGATCGGTGTGATTCAGGCTTACATTTTTGCAATTCTTTCGATGGTGTATATCGCCTCGGCGCTTTCCGCCGAGGAGGAAACGCATACGGAAGTTAAAAAAGAAGGCTCTGCAGCCTGACAAAATGAAATTAAAGAAGGAGGAGTTTTTATGGACAAAGTAAGTCTCGTCGCGATGGCCTCAATTATCGGTGCAGGTTTGGCAATGGGGATCGGTTCGATTGGTCCGGGCTTGGGCATGGGGCAGGCAATCGCCCAGGCGCTGGCCGCGATCGCCCAGCAGCCGGATGAGAGGAATTCTCTTACTCGAACACTGTTTGTCGGGTTGGCCATGATCGAATCCATTGCCATCTACTGTTTCGTTATTTCCATGATTCTGATTTTCGCCAATCCGTTCTGGGGTTTCATTATCAAGTAGGGGGATAAACCATGCATATCGACTGGTTCGTATTTTTAGCGCAAATCTTTAATTTCCTCCTGCTCATGTACTTGCTGAAACGCTTTCTCTACGGGCGGATCATCAAGGCCATGGATGACCGGGAGGCGAAAATCGCCGCTCGCTTCGCCGAGGCCGATGAGTTGAAAAACAAGGCCGACGAGGCCGCTCAACTTTATGAAAAGCGCAATCAGGCCCTCAATGAGAAAAAAGAGACCATGCTCAACGAGGCGACAGTGGCGGCGGAAGCCAAGCGCAAAGAGCTGATGGAGAAGGTGCGCGAGGATGTCGATGCGGTCAAAACACGCTGGCAGGATATGCTGGTCCGGGAGCAGGACGCCTTCTTTCATGATTTGCGCCAGAGAGCGGCAAAGCAATTGTATGCCACGGCACGCAAGGCCCTGTCCGATCTGGCGGACGCCGACCTGGAGGAAAGGATTGTCGATGAATTTCTCCGGCGGATTCAGGCGCTGGACGCGGAAAAAAGCGTTCAGATGCGCAAAGCGATCAGCGGCGGTGGAAACCGGGTGACTATCCAGAGCGCTTTTGGAATTCCCGCCGCGAGGCAGACGCAAATTGAAGAAGTACTGAAAAAGCAGATTACCAACGGTTTTACGATCCGTTATCTGCGTGAGCCGGACATTGTGTCGGGCATCGAAATGCGGGTCAATGGCCATAAGATCGCCTGGAGTCTCAATGAGTATCTGGAGACTCTGGTGGAGAATCTGACGGAAACGCTCCAGAAAGAGGCGCATGCAGCGTAAAATACAGATGTAGGGAACGGTTTTAAACCGTTACGGGCTAACAGTCTACGGCCTAACGGGCTATTAGCCTAACAGGAGGAGGCATAGAATGAATCAGGAATCAACCCAATTGGAAAGTCAGGAACTGAAGACCTTTCTGGATGATACGTTTGATACCATGGAAAAGGTCCTGGATGAGCAGAATCCTGAACTCAGGCAATATGAAATCGGAACGGTGCAGTTTGTCGGCCGGGATATTGCCCGGGTCAGCGGCCTGCCGCATATCCGCGCGGAAGAGCTGGTGCGCTTTTCAGGCAACTACATGGGACTGGTGTTCAATATCGATCCAAAGGAAATCGGCGTGATTCTTCTGGATCCCAGTGAAAACCTGCAGGTGGGCTCGGAGGTTCAACGCACCAAGCGTGTGCTGGATGTGCCGGTGGGCGAGGGCCTTCTGGGACGCGTGGTCGATCCGCTGGGACGTCCGCTGGACGGTCTGGGGGAAGTGAACACCGTCATGCGTCTGCCGGTGGAACGACCGGCGCCAGCGGTTATGGACCGCGCTCCGGTGACGGTTCCGCTGCAAACCGGCGTCAAGGTGATTGACGCGCTCATTCCCATCGGTCGCGGCCAGCGGGAGTTGATCCTGGGTGACCGGCAGACGGGTAAAACAGCAATCGCTGTGGATACCATCATCAATCAGAAGCAGACCGGGATTATTTCCATTTATTGCGCAATCGGCAAAAAGAGCGCGGACGTGGCCAAGGTGATCGCCGAATTGCGCGATCACGGGGTGATGAAAAACTGTATCGTGGTCGTGGCTACCGGTGAAGATACGCCGGGCCTGCAGTTTATCGCGCCATATGCCGCCACCAGCATGGGAGAATATTTCGTTGAGCAGGGCAGGGACGTTTTGATTGTCTATGACGATCTGACATCGCATGCCCGGGCTTACCGGGAAGTGTCGCTGCTTTTGCGGAGGCCCCCGGGACGCGAAGCTTTCCCCGGCGATATCTTTTATATTCATTCGCGGCTTCTGGAACGCTCCACGCACATGCGTCCGGAACTCGGCGGCGGGTCGCTGACGTCGCTGCCGGTTACGGAAACGGAAGCGCAGGACATGTCGTCTTACATTCCGACCAACCTGATTTCCATCACGGATGGTCAGATTTACCTGTCGCCCGTGCTCTTCAACAAGGGCATTCTGCCGGCGGTGGATGTCGGCAAGTCCGTTTCCCGCGTCGGCGGCAAGACGCAGTTGCCCGCATACCGTTCCGTTGCAGGCGATCTCCGGCTGTCCTATTCGCAGTTTGAGGAACTGGAATCGTTCTCCCGTTTCGGCACCCGGCTCGATGACGCCACGCGGCGGACGCTGGAGCGCGGCTGGAGGGTGCGTGAAATCCTGAAGCAGGGGCAGTTCAGGCCGCTCAGGGCATCCGAACAGATTGCCTCTCTGCTGTCTGTGACCGGCGGCGCCCTGGACCTGGTTCCCACGGAAAAAATCCGCGAAGTGGAAACGAAGCTTCTGGATGCCGTCAATGAGCAGCTGCCCGAGTTGTGCGCGCGCATTGAAGAAGGAAAGAAAATGGATATGGCGGACCGGGACAGCATCATGAACAAAATCAAACCGGCCATTGCTCCGTTTGAAGAGATCGAGGAAGCCCATGCAAACAACTGAGTCGCTCAAGAGAAGAATGAAAAGCGCGGGTGATCTTTTGTCCGTTGTCAAGACGATGAAAGCGCTGGCGGCCGTGAGCATTCGCCAGTACCAGCGGGCGGTTGACTCGCTGCGCGATTACAACCGGACGGTGGAAATGGGTTTGCAGATCGTGCTCAAGGAACGCATGGGCGCAACCATGAAACGAAAGAATGCTCCCATCAAGCGTCTCGGGGTGATCGTCTTCGGGTCCGACCAGGGGCTGTGCGGGCAGCTCAATGAGCAGATCTCCGTCTTTACGCTGGATCATATTAAAAGCACCGGTGTGAAAAAAGAAAACCGCAAAGTTCTTTCCATCGGCGCGCGAGTGGCGGACTATGTGGAAGACGCCGGGCAGCCGGTGGATGAGTTGCTGACGACTCCGGGCTCGACGGCGGGCATCACGCCGCTGGTGCAGGAAATCATCATGATTATCGACGAATGGCATTTTCGCAACAACATCGATCATTTCCTGCTGTTTTATAATGAGTATGTGACCGGCGCTACGTATCACCCTCACATGCTGCAGCTTCTGCCGGTTGACACGGACTGGCTCAGGCAGATTGCCAAGAAAAAATGGGATTCCAAGTCATTGCCGATTTTCCGGATGGACGGCGACAGAATATTTTCCTCGCTGATCCGTGAGTATCTTTTTGTGTCCCTGTATCGGGCCTTTGCCGAGTCTCTGGCCAGTGAAAACGCCAGCCGCCTGGCCTCCATGCAGAACGCCGAAAAAAACATTGAAGAACAGTTGGTGGATCTGCATGTGCAGTTTCACCGCACCAGACAGATGACGATTACCGAAGAGCTTCTTGATATTGTTGCCGGGTTTGAGGCGCTGCAGGAAGAGGCATCATAACTTTTACCGAGAAAGGGGGAGTGACGTATGTCTACAGGATCGGACAAGAGAATTTGCGTTATCTGCGCGTGGCGCGGGGAATGCACAAAGCGTTATCGGGTTAAAACCAATGCCCTGTTCGATGTCAATTGCCCCGATTACACCAGGGATATTAAACTCAAGGATAAGGACGTCGATAAGCTGGTTGAAGATCAGGTAACGCGATGGACCGAGGAGAAAAAGGAAAAACCGGGTCCGGTCATTACGCTGTCCAGCGAGGCGGGAGCCGCCGGCGGCTGGGTGGCGCGTATTCTGGCCACCGAATTGAGCATGACGCTGGTCGGCAGCGAGTTGATTCACGCAGTCGCGGAAAGCGCCAAGGTAAGCGACAAAGTCATCCAGTCGCTGGATGAAAAAAGCATTTCGCTTCTGGACAGCCTGATCAGTTCGTTTTTCGAATCGCGGCACATCTGGCCCAATGAGTATATGCGGCGTTTGTCCATGGTGATGCACGCGGATGCGCAATACGGAAACATCATCATTATCGGCCGGGGCGGAAGTTTCATTCTGAAGGACAAGGCATTCCGCGTGCGCATTGTCGCACCGGTGGAAAACCGCGTGGAAAAGGTGATGAACGACCGGAAACTGACGCTCAAGGAAGCGCAGGAGTATGTCAAAAAATACGATGCGGATCAGATCGGTTTTATCCGGAAGTACTTCAATGAAGATATTAATGATCCGAAGCATTACGACCTGATGGTCAATATGCAGCACGTCAGCATCGACAGTGCGGCTGAATCGGTAAAAAGGGCGTTTCTGGCATGGAAGGCCGTAAACGATGTTCGTCAGGGATGAAGTTTCATTGCGGGCGGAGTGTTTTGTCATGACTCCCAATGAACGCGCTTTGCTTCTGGGGCTGGCGGAAGAAATTGTTTTAAACCTGCGCAGCAGGCTTTCCTGGATCGAAAATCCGCATCCGGGGGAGCCGGCGCCCGGTGCCGCAGCCCTTCTGGAAAGCTTGCGCAACCAGAACGATGAGCGAAAGACGATGGATGAGGTCAAACCGCAATGACCAGAGATGAGCGGGCTCTGCTTGTGGGGCTGGCGGAGGAAATTACATTACATTTACGCAACCGACTGGCCGAGATTGAGAATCTGCATCCCCGGGAGTCGGCGCTTGCCGTCGCGACTTTTAAGGATCGCCTTAATCATCTCGAGGATCTGCTTGCCGCCGTCAAGAAGGATGGAAATTATACGACCTGACGGCAGGGTTTTGCGGTCGCCTGTCCGCCGGTGAATTAATGCACGCCGTTTTTTACGGCCGCTTCCAGGTAAACGAAGAAGGTTGTGCCTACGCCGGCGGTGGATTCAACGCTGATCAGGCCATTGTGATATTTGATGATGGAATCGCAGATGGCCAGCCCCAGACCGATGCCGCCGCGGCCTTTCTTTTCCTTGGTGGTAAAATAAGGATCAAAAATTTTGGAGAGGTTTTCCCGGGGAATGCCCACGCCCCGGTCCCGGATGGTAATACGGACAAAATTGCCTTCGGTCAGCGCCCGGATGTTGGTGCCGGTGGTAATATTCTCCGCGCTAACTTCCACCACGCCGCCTTCCGGCATGGCTTCCCTGGCGTTGGTGACCATGTTTTCGATGACCTGCTTGATTTGCATGGCGTCCACTTCCGCCGGCCAGAGGTCGGGGGCGATTACCGGCTGGCAGGTGACATTGGATCCGGCCAGCGCTTTCTGAATGCCTTCCAGGATTATGGAATCCATTTTTTCCAGCTTTTTCACCGGGTAGCCGCCCTGGGCGAAGGTGATCAGGCGGTGCGCCAGTTCCTTGGCCTGCAGACCGGCCTTCTCCGCGATCGCCAGACCGTTTTCCAGAATCTTGTCTTCTTCGCTTGCGGAAATCTTGGCCAGGAAAACATTGCGCAGAATGGCCGAAAGCAGGCTGTCGAAATCCTTGGCCACGCCGTCTGCAAACGTTCCCAGGGACTCCAGCTTGGTTCTTTTGAGAAGTTCTTCTTCCGCCGTTTTCTGGTCCGTGATGTCTTCCAGGGTTTCCATGGCGCCGAACACCCTGCCGCGCGAATCTCGAATGGCCGCCGAAGTAATGCGGAACCATTTTCCCTTTTCGCCCAGGTCCTGAAAAAACTGCGTTACCTCGTAAGCGTTTTTCAAGACCTTTGATTTGGAGACCTCGCCGGAGTACAGGCTTGAAGAGTTTTCGATTTTGTCTTTCAAGATCAGGTCGGCCATGCAGGAGCGCGGTGCATTGTAGAAAGCCCGCCACTGCTGGTCCGTCCCCAGCACCTGTTTCGCGCTGATGCCGGAGAGCCCTTCCAGCGCTTTATTCCAGTGCAGTATCTTATAATCGTTCGAAATCACGAAGGTTGGAATCGGAGAGCCCTGAATAATACTGCGTAGAATTTGTTCATCATTACGGCCCCGCCAGATCGCGTAAGAAAAACTGACTATCGCCGTTGTCGCCAGAAACAAAATAAACAGAAGGAAATGATCTTGCATCATGGGCTCCCGTATCTGGAATACTCGGATTAAGCAATCCTGATCCTGCCATAAGTCTCACATCTATCGAGCGAATGTGTGTTTCAAAGTTGCCTTCGAAACTTTTCGGCTTTTCTGAATAGCAAGGATGAGCCGAAATTGCAAGATTGGAAAATTCAGCGCCTGCCGGAGCGCCGACGACATGGCGACGTCTTGTAACCTTATGAATATAAAAGATAATTATCGATCTTTTGCTTTGTTCATATTGCAGGTTTCCGCAAATGCATGGTCCGGGATTTCTCTGTCCATCATGATGCGGTCAGCAGCTCATTGCAGTTACGGCATTTGCGGGTTCCACGGAAAAGCAATGTCTGGCATTTCGGGCAGGTGAACCGTTTTTCTTCGGACAGGAAAAAATCGGCGGTGCCCAGCCTGCGCCATTCGAGGACGCCCCGCAGGATGTTTCTTTTTCCTTCTTCAACCGGAAAAGTTTCGATTTTATCGCAGGGGAATTGATTGCATTGATGACAGCCTTCCAGCTTTTTTTCAGCAGCGCAGCTTTTGACGGGGCATGCCGAGCAATACCAGTAGACCGTGCGGGAAAGGCACCCCCGGCAATTGATTTTCTCCGGCGCATCTCCGTAAGCTTTTGCCAGCTTTTCTTTTAACTTTTGATCGTTCGTGACGGTTGCCCGATAGATGCCGCAGACGCCGCAGTACAATCCGCACGGTGCGGCCAGTTCCTGATGGATCATATGAACCTCCCTGTGATTATTGCTTAACCTCCGCCCAGTCCAGCAGACTGCTCAAGTGGCGGTTTTTCATTAAATCCCTGAGCCACTGAACCATGTCCGGTCCGTCTAAAAATGGTTGATTTCTGAAAAGAGAAAGAAATTCCTGATAGGAATCTTCAACATGGTTGATTGCAGCCCCCAGGACGCCGTGGATGGTTCCCCGGGATTGCTGTTCAACAAGGAGCTGCCTGGGATTTATGATTCCCGATTTCAGCAGGTGCGTCGCCTGACCGGCGCAGGTGCAGGGATTTCTGTCATCCAGCAGGCTGCAGTTTCGGCTGAAAAAGTCGTGGAGTTTTCTGCGGGAACGCAGGAAACTCTGCCGGAAATTGGTCCGGGACATTTCACAGATTTCCGCGCCGGTTTTATCCGTGACGCCAAAAACACCGGCCAGTGTAAAGACCATTCTTTCCCTGCGGGAAAGGCAAAGCAGCATGCATAGGATGCAGTGAGCTTTCGTCTCTTCTTTCATCCGCAGGCTGTTTCCGGCCGGCTGTTTTCGGGGGTCCGGTTGATTGTTGATGAGTTCCACGTCATCGTTGTTGGCCAGCATTTTCGCAAAAAATAATTCCTTCTTGTTTTCCTTCATGTTCAGAATGTGGTTGGCGACGATGCGATAAAGCCAGGTTCGAAAAGCCGCTTTTTGCGGCTGATAGGTGGACAGCTTGGTAATGACTTTAATCAGTACTTCCTGCGTGACATCTTCGGCAAGATGCACGTCTCCGGTCATCGTCAGGGCGATGTTAAATATCCAGGACTGGTGACGCAGAATCAGATCCTCCAGAGCATTTTGATTGCCTGCCAGAGACCGGGCGATGCAGTCGGCATCACAGTCATCGCCGGTATGTTTTTCGGCAAAAGGATTGTGCATTTTTCCCTCGATTCAGGAAATGTTTTCTATACAATTCCTTATACCGGAAAAGTTCCCGACTGTTACAGAAAAGAGTTTTCAAATAACACTTGACAGATTATGTGTATTCGTTTAATTACTACTAAAACGATAGAGATTATAGGCATAGAAAAAGCGGTGAAATTATCAACAAGATCAAGATACGGAGTACGGATGATGGCGGACCTGGCTGACAATTTCGGAGGCAGTCCCGTCTTTCTGAAAGATATTGCCAGAAGAGAAGAACTGTCGGAAAAGTATTTAAGCCTGATTGTTATTCCTCTGCGCAACGCTGGACTGATTCAGTCCACAAGGGGGGCGCGTGGTGGATACAGCCTTGCCAGGAAGCCCGCGGAAATCAACGTGAAAGATGTTTTGCAGGCCTTGGAGGGCGAGATTTGTATTGTGGATTGCGTAAAAAACACCGGACGATGTCCGCGAATCAGTATCTGCCCGACGAGGGATGTATGGGGTATGCTGGGAGAGAAGATTAACGAGGCATTGAGTTCCGTATCACTGGCCGATCTGGTGCGGATGCGCCGGGAAAAGGCGAATAACAATCTGATGAATGATATTTGAGTGGGGAAATGGATAACTCTGAAAGCACTTTTAAGAAAAAAGTTCTCGTGGCGATGAGCGGTGGTGTTGATTCATCGGTGGCCGCTTTGATGCTTAAGGAAGCGGGATATTCGATTACGGGTGTGACGATGTGCCTGGGCATCCGTCAGGACGAAGATCGCGCGAGCTGTTGCGGAGGCGATGCCATAGAGGATGCCAAACGCGTTTGCGGACAACTGGAAGTGCCGCATTTCGTTTTTGACTTTGCACCCCTGATGGAGGAGCGGGTGATTCGGAAATTCATGGAAGAATACCTGGAAGGGCGAACGCCCAATCCCTGCATCGACTGCAATCGCTACTTGAAGTTCGATGCGCTGCTCTCCAGAGCCCGGGGTATGGGCTTTGATTACCTGGCAACCGGTCATTATGCCCGAATTGAGCGGGAGGATCATCATTGGCGTCTTTTGAAACCAAAAGACCGGAACAAGGATCAAACCTATTTTCTGTACCCGATCAAAAAGGAGGACCTGCCGCACATTCTTTTCCCTCTGGGAGATATGAAAAAAGAGGATGTTCGTGCAAGAGCACACAGCGCCGGCCTGCATGTGGCGCAAAAAGCCGAAAGCCAGGACATTTGTTTTGTCCCGCAGGGAAATTACCGCCGGCTTTTTGAAGAAAGGAATCTGACTTCTCTCCCCGGGGATATTGTCGATCTGTCCGGCAAGATACTGGGACGTCATACCGGGATTATTTCCTACACCATCGGGCAGCGCGGCGGCCTGGGCATCAGCGCAAAAAAGCCTTTGTACGTGCTTCGCTTTGATGCCGCGAAGAATCGGGTGATCGTCGGGGGCAAAGAAGATTTGTTTGCCGCCGGATTAATCGCCGGCGACCTGAATCTTCTGGCGGATGAATTCCCGGATGAAGTGGAAGCGAAAATCCGCTACCGGAAAAAACCGGCCCACTGCACGGTGAAAAAAGAAGACGGAAAGCTAAGAGTAACTTTTCAGGAAGCGCAGGAATCAATTACACCGGGTCAGGCGGTCGTTTTTTACGCGGAGGATGAAGTGCTGGGTGGCGGTGTGATTGATGAGTCGTTTTGAAGAACGATGAATGGCGGAGGAATAATCGCAATGAAGAAAATCAACATCAGAAGGTTCGGAAACCGCTTATATCAGGGCGGCACGATGATCAACTGGAGAATAATCCCGGAGATCCCGTCCACGGGTCTCCGGTGCAAGATGCCGTCCGTGGCGGAGCTTTCGGCAGAGCAGTCATGAAATAATCTTTCAGGGAACGAAAGATGTCAAAAAGAAATTTGATTAACGAAAGGAAAATAAAATGACGATTATTGATAGTCGGTTGAAAATAGAAACCCTGGTACTGCACGGCGGACAGGAACCCGATCCGACGACGGGATCTCGCGCCGTACCGATTTACCAGACCACATCCTACCAGTTTAAGGATACGGATCATGCCGCGGCGCTTTTCGGCCTCACCGAGTTCGGCAATATTTACACGAGGCTGATGAACCCGACCACGGACGTGCTGGAAAAAAGAATCGCTCTTCTGGAGGGAGGCGCTGGAGCACTGGCCGTGGCCAGCGGCCAGTCGGCCATTACCCTTGCTTTATTGAATATCGCCAAAGCAGGCGATGAAATCGTCTCGGCGGACAATCTCTATGGCGGTACTTACACGTTGTTTCATTACACGTTTCAGCGTTTGGGCATCAAGGTGAACTTTGTGAAATCCAATGACCTTGCCGCTCTGGAAGCGGCGATCACGCCGAAGACCAAAGCCATTTATGCGGAATCCATCGGTAACCCCAAACTGGATGTGGCCGATCTGGAAGGTATAGCCGCGATTGCCCGCAGGCACGGCATTGTTTTTGTTCTGGATAACACGGTATCGCCTTATATCCTGAGGCCGTTTGATTTCGGCGCTGATATTGTCGTCTATTCCGCGACCAAGTTTATCGGCGGCCACGGGACCTCCCTGGGCGGTGTTATTGTTGATTCCGGAAAGTTTGACTGGACCAACGGCCGTTATCCGCTGATTGCTGATCCCGATCCCAGCTATCACGGGTTGAATTTTGTAGAGGCACTGAAGCCCGTGGGCAATATCGCTTACATCCTGAAAGCCCGCGTGACGCTTCTGCGTGACCTAGGGCCGGCGCTTTCGCCGTTCAACGCCTTTTTATTTCTGCAGGGTCTGGAAACTCTGCATCTGAGGATGATCCGGCATTGCGAAAACGCACTGGCCGTTGCGCAGTATCTGGAAAAGAATCCCAGAGTCAGCTGGGTGAATTATCCCGGATTGTCTTCCAGCCCGGAGAAAGCCAGAGCGGACAGATATCTGCCTGGAGGAGCGGGAGCGATTGTCGGATTCGGCATTAAAGGCGGAATCGAAGCCGGAAAGAAATTCATTAATTCGCTTCAGCTGATTTCGCATCTGGCCAATATCGGTGACGCAAAGTCGCTGGCCATTCATCCGGCCTCGACCACGCATCAGCAGCTGTCGCCGGAAGAACAGCTGGCCACCGGTGTTACGCCGGATTTCATCCGTCTGTCCATCGGCATTGAGCACATCGATGACATCCTGGCGGATATAGAACAAGCGCTGGATCATATTTAATCCATTAATTCCCTCTCCCCTTGTGGGAGAGGGTCAGGGTGAGGGGTAAATAATCCCTGAGTTTTGAGGCAAGACAGCCCCCTCCCCTGAATCCCCTCCCGCAAGGGGAGGAGAAGAAAAAGGAGTGATCATGAAAAAAATATATTCTGACAATTCGCAATCCATCGGCAACACGCCGCTGGTGAAGTTAAACCGCATTACGGATGGAGCCGGGGCAACCGTGCTGGCGAAAATGGAGGGACGTAATCCCGCTTATTCCGTCAAATGCCGGATCGGTGCGGCCATGATCTGGGATGCGGAAGAAAAAGGCTTGCTGAAACCGGGCGTGGAAATCATCGAGCCGACCAGCGGCAATACCGGAATTGCGCTGGCCTATGTGGCGGCGGCCCGCGGCTACAGGCTGACGCTGACCATGCCGGAAACCATGAGCATCGAGCGGCGGCGCGTGCTGGCGGCATTCGACGCGAACCTGATTCTGACACCCGGTGCGGAAGGCATGAAAGGGGCGGTGAGCCGGGCGGAAGAAATTGCAGCGTCCGATCCGAAAAAATATTTTCTGCCGCAGCAGTTTAAAAATCCGGCCAATCCGGCCATACACGAAAAAACCACCGGGCCGGAAATCTGGAACGACACGGAAGGCGCTATTGACATTCTGGTTGCCGGTGTGGGAACCGGGGGAACGATATCCGGCATTTCCCGGTTTATTAAAAATCAAATGGGAAAAAAGATTCTCTCCGTGGCCGTGGAGCCTAAAGAAAGCCCGATTATCAGTCAGAAACTGGCGGGACTTGAGTTAAAACCGTCTCCGCACAAGATTCAAGGCATCGGCGCTGGTTTTATTCCCGATACGCTGGATTTGTCCGTGATCGATCGTGTCGAGCAGGTGGAGAGCATGGAAGCCGTAGAGTTCGCGCGCCGGCTGGCGCGTGAAGAAGGCATGCTGGTGGGCATTTCCTGCGGGGCTGCGGTTGCGGCGGCAGTGCGTCTGGCCAGACAACCCGAATTCGCCGATAAAACCATCGTGGTGATTTTGCCGGATGCCGGTGAACGATATCTGTCGACGGTGCTGTTTGAGGGGATTGGCGGTTAAAAAAACCGTCGTAATCTGAATGGAAAAAGCATGGATGAAAAATTGTTCGCGACTTTCGATGTCAAAGAAATCGTCTTCCATAGCGGCGTTCAGTATTTGATGGAAAAAGAAAAAGACGTGATCGGTGAGATCTCTCTGAAAATTTACATCAACGGAACCGAATACGCATCACTTCTGTGTCTCAATCAGATGACGGAAGAACTGGCTCTGGGCTTTCTCTACAGTGAAGGTGTGATTGATACCATCGACGATGTTGACGATATTTCCTATAATGAAAATCTGTTTGCCGTTATGGTTCGACTTGTTTCCGGCAGATCCGTGGAAAAGTGCGAAAGTCTGCGCAGCGTGACATCTGGCTGCGGCAAATGTTTCACCTATATTAATCCGCTCAAGCACGAAAAATTTCTTCCCGTTCCCCATCAAAACAAGTATGCCGTCCGTGACATTCTGGGTGTCATGATGGAATTTGAGCGGCAATCGGAAATATACCGGACCATAGGAGGCGTACACAGTGTGCTTTTCCATCATCCGGATTACTCCGTCTTCAATGAAGATATCGGCCGCCACAACTGCTTTGACAAAATCGGGGGTGTTCTCCTGAAAAACCGTAAAATGTTCATGACTGAAACAGGAATGCTTTTAGTGAGCGGAAGAGTTTCGTCGGAAATTATCACCAAGGTTATCCGCATGGGCGTGCCGATTCTAGTTTCCCGATCAACGCCCACGGCAGCTGCCGTAAATCTGGCCAGAGAATACAACATTACGCTCCTGGGTTATGTGCGCAAGAACTCGGGTTTCATTTATTCAGGCGACAGCCGACTGATCTGATCAATGCCATCCTGCTGTCTTTGTCCTGTATTCTTCATAATCCATTAAGTCTCCTGAATGAAGCTTCGTGCAAGGTAATATTTTTTTAGAATAATATTGATAATATCTGCTGAATATGTAAAAAATCATGCAACTCAAAACAGACCAGAGGGTCCCGTGTATGCAACTGTTTAAACTGTTGTCCATTGTCGTTCCGGTATACAATGAAGAATCCTATCTGGAAGGGGTTCTGCGCCGAGTCATCGAACAGCCGCTTCCGGAGGGGCTTGAGCGTGAGCTCATTCTGATCAATGATGCCTCGCGGGACAATTCCTGGCAGGTGATGCAATCGTTCCCTGCAAAATATCCTCAAATCGGATTTCAATTGATCAACAAAACAGTCAATGAGGGCAAGGGCGCCGCGTTGCGGGACGGATTTGCCAGAGTCAGGGGCGACATGGTGATCATTCAGGATGCCGATCTGGAATATGATCCGGCCGATTATCCCAAACTTTTACAGCCGATTCTGGACGGCAAGGCGGATGTCGTCTTCGGCAGCCGGTTTATCGGCGAACCGCATCGCGTCATGTATTACTGGCATCAGCTGGCCAATAATATTCTTACGACGCTTTCCAATATGCTGACCAATCTTAACCTCACGGATATGGAGGTCTGTTACAAGGTTTTTACGCGCGAAGTGGCGGACCGCCTGAAAATCAAAAGCCCGCGGTTCGGCGTCGAACCGGAAATTACCGCCAAGATCGCCCGTATGCGAATCGGCGGAAAGCATCTGAGAGTGTATGAAACCGGCATTTCCTATGCGGGGCGCACGTATGAGGAAGGAAAAAAAATCGGCTGGAAAGACGCCGTATCGGCCATTTTTCAGATTATCCGCTTCCGTTTCATGGACTAAGCGGTTCCATTCCCTAATCCAGAGTTCTCTTTGTTGACGCAGCTTGCCCCGTCGAAGGCCGGAGCGTCGGTGTCCTCAACATAAATCGATACGTCTGCGGCGCCTTCTCTTTGCCGTCGCGTTATCACTGATTTGGAAATGAAATGAATGCCCTATTCAGGAGAGGCAAAGAGGGCTTCATTTGCAGCATGTCTGATTTGGGTTAGCAGGAGTTACAGGTTGAAATATCTCTTCATGAGTTCCTTGACGTGGGCCTTTTCCTCCGAATCGCCTTCCAGCTTTTCCACAATCAGAGGCAGCCACTTGTCCCAGTTGGCGGCGTCGAAATGCCTGCTGATATCCTCGTACATGTCTTCGGAAAGGTCCGTGTAACTTAACAGGCTCCAGAGGACTTCCAGCTTGATTTCATATTCGGATGACTTTTCCCACAACTCATGGAGAAAATCCTTAACGTCCGGGTGGTGTTCGAACCGGCGTAAAAGTTTAAGGGCCAAACGGCGCAGGAGGACATCCTGTTTTTCGGAACCGGCCACATTTTTGAGAATGGGTTTGTCTTCCTCCGTGATTTCCATCTGGCAATAATTGAAGAGGGGATAACTGTTTAATATTTGCTGGAGGGAAGTGTCGAGGGGTTCGCCGTTTCTCAGATCCTGCAGCGCTTTTTTAGCCGCGTAACGGTAGATGATCTCCTGTCGTCCCTGGTTTTGAGATATGTCCATATGAATCCTTTGCCCATGTTCAAAAGGCCGTTTTTTCAGCGAGAGCCAGGTCCCATCACAAATTTCCTGTAGGCTTCATATTCTTCGCTGATTCTTTCGCGGATCGCCGCCTGCTTTTTAGAACCGGACAGCTTCAGAAACTGCCACTCCCCGCTCGTCAGGCTGGCGTTGCAGGTCATTCCGATCTCCAGCGAGGAGCACAGAGCGTCAGCCGCTTTGACAATGACTGTTTTCTTTTTCAAGTCGGCGGGTGCATCGCTTTTCAGAATATCGGTTTCATGGTGATTGGCGATGACAAAAGCCAGATTGGCCGGAAGGCGCCATTGATCGGCCACGAATTTACCCATATCTCCGTGATCAAAGCCCAGTATTTCATTTTCCGCCTCGAAAAAAGGAATCTGGCGTTCTTCCACCATGCGGATAACCTCCGCAAATTCCTTTTTGAGCGACAGATTAATCATCACTTTGCCGATATCGTGCAGCAAACCGTAAATGAACGTTTCTCCCGTGGACAGCAGTCCCATATCCCTGGCAATCAAAGACGATGCGACGGACACGGCCAGAGAATGCTCCCACAGCAGGAAATCGGTTTTGTTCAGCGGCCGACGCAGATCTTTTAAGGATATGGCAAAGACCAGCGCCTGGACAGTGGTAAAGCCGATGCGGGTGATTGCGTCGGTGATGTCGGAGACGGTGTTGCTTGCTCTGTAGTACGGGGAATTGGCCACTTTAAGAAGACGGGACGAAAAGGACTGATCCATCGAGATGACTTTCCGCAATTCCTCCAGGGAGGAGTTGTCATCGGCGATGATGTGCAGAATTCGGGAAGCAACAACCGGCAGTGCCGGAATATCCGGCGCGATATCGGGCAGATTTTTCAGGTTTTCCTGTTTCACGAGCGACCCATCTTCCGTTTTAATCTTTTCTTTCGGCTTGCGCCCTGACTTTCTTAAGCTTTTTATATATGTCACACTTTGCCCGATTCTTCAACACATGAATTCCAGGGGCATATCCCCGACGAAGAACTTGACAAATTTTAAGATTTATGTGAATTGCCATTCATAAAATGAATGACAATTCATAGCGACCTTTGGAAACCCGATGAAGAAAGAACAGAGAAAAGAACGGGAATACCATATGCGGCGCGCGGCCATTCTGGCCGAGGCGGAGAAATATTTTTCCCGAAAAGGTTTTTATAACGTAACCGTCGCTGAGATCGCCAATGCGGCGGGGTTCTCCACGGGGTTTCTGTATCAGTTTTTTGAAAGCAAGGAGCGGCTTTACACCACCATGATCATTGAAAAACTGGTCATGATGTATGAAACCATCGCCAGAGATGTGGAGGCGGCCAAAGCGCTGGATGATAAAATCGCCGCTCTTGTCGGCGCCCAGTTACGTTTTGTCGAAGAGAACGCCGATTTCTGCCGGATTTTTCTCCGGGGAGAAAACGAACTGTCGCCCCAGACAATGGATTCCATGCGGGATCAGATTAAAAAGGATTATTTCAACCATTTATCTTTCATCGAAAATATAATAAAGGCAGGTATAAAGAAGGGATTGATCAGAAGTCTTCCGCCGCGTGATATCGCATCCGCGTTGTCTCACATGATTCGTGCGGCGGCTATTGACTGGATGATCCTTCCGTCCAGAGAGCCGCTGGTTTCCAGAAAAGATATCATCCTGGATATTTTTTTTAATGGAGTAAAGAAACATGATCACTAAAATCCGTTGTCCACTGGTCGTAATGTTTGCCGTCATGCTCTTTCTGTCTTCATCCGCATTGGCGGCCGGACCCTTAACCCTTGAAGAAAGCGTATCCATTGCCCTGAAGAACAGCCTGGTGATTTCCATCGCCAAAGAAGGAATCCGGGGAGCCGAGGCAAAAAAGCGGGAAGCCCTGACCGGGTTTCTGCCGAAATTCAGCACTTCATACAGTTACACGCGCCTCAACGAACAACCGAGTTTCGTTTTTCCCGGATTTCCGCCCCTGATTCCCGCGGGGAACATCACAACCGGAACGATTGATAATTATAACTGGATCATCGAAGCCCGTCAGCCGCTTTTTGCCGGCGGCGGAATTCTGGCCAACTATCAGGCTAATAAAATTGCTGAGGAAGCCGCCCTGGTTGAAGAAACGGCCAAATCGCAGGATGTGGTGCTGGATGTCAAAATTGCTTATTTTAATATTTTACGGGCACAAAGGCTCCGGGATACATCCGGTCAGGCGGTGGAAATGCTTACGGCGCATCGCGATGTCGCCCAGAATTTTTTTCGCGTCGGCCTGATTCCCAAAAATGATTTTTTACAGGCGGAAGTGGAACTGGCCAACGGCAGGCAGGCTCTGATCCGTGCGCAAAATGCCCTGGAACTGGCGAAATCGAGATTCAACACGGTTTTGAAAAGGGACTTGCTGTCGACGGTGGAGGTTGTGGACATTCTGGATTACAAACCGCTGCGTCATACCTTTCCGGAGTGCCTGGAAATTGCCAGACGGCATCGACCGGAGCTGAAAATTTCCGCTCTCAGGGCCGAGCAGGCGGGAAAAATGGTGCGGTTGGCGCAGAGTGAATTTTTCCCGTCGGTCAGCCTGGTTGGCAATTACACGCGATACGGGTCCACGCCGGCCGTATCCGGGACGGAATATAAAGATATGGAAAGCTGGCAGGTGATGGCCGTGGCGAGCTGGAATTTCTGGGAATGGGGGAAGACAAAATTCCGGGTGGATGCCGGAAGAGCCACGGAAAATCAGGCGATCGATCAGGCCCGGGAACTCAATGACCAGATTGCGCTGGAAATCAAGAACGCCTACCTGCTCCAGCAGGAAGCGGAAAGTCAGATTACCGTCTCCCGGAAAGTCATCGAACAAGCCGAGGAAAATTTCAGGATTTCCGAAGCCCGCTATCAGGAAAGAGTAGCCCGATCCACGGAAGTTCTGGATGCCCAGACTTTGCTCACCAGAGCCAAATCCGAATATGCCAATGCGCTGGCGGATTATAATATTTCTTATGCCCGTCTGCAAAGGGCAATGGGTGTTGCCAACCGGTAGTGACTTGTCCGGATGAGGAGGAAAGGAATTTAATGAAGAAACTGTGGTTACATTTATCGATTCTGCTTTCAAATTACCAGGGAGTAGCGTCTCTAAAGAAGATGAGAAAACAGATGTTGTTAACAGGAGCGGCGGTTGCCTTCTTTATTCTTGCCGTTTCTTTTTCCTCGGTTGCGGCTGAAGCGCAAAAAGAAACTTCTCCCGCGGTCGTTATCGGCAATAAGGACACCATGCGTTATCATTTGCCCGGCATGCCGTATTATAACAAGGTTGCTAAATATCATCGTGTCTATTTTAACTCGGAGCAGGAGGCCATCAGTAAAGGATATTATAAAGCGGGAACCGGCAGGGATTTGTCCGGAGCCGCGCCGCGCGGCCCGGAACCTGTAAAAGAAAAGACCGCTCCGGTGGTCCCCGCTAACTCCAAAGCAGAGATAGCAGCAAGCGCGCCGGTGGCGCCCTCATCACCCGGACCCCGTGCAGAGAAGCCTGCTGTCGCTGTGGCAGCGGCTTTGCCGAAAACGGAGACCCGGCCGGCACAGCGTGAAGAGAATCGCACGGCCTTATCGGAAAACCGGTCGGTTAAAGCGGTTGTGAAAGGAGAATCCGATGGCGTCCGGATGAGTGAACAGAAAGCCGTAAACGGAATCGGACCGGAATATGATCTGAAAGATCTTTATCAGCAGGCGTTGAAAAATTCGGAAAAAATACAACTTGCCGAGGAAAATGTTTATATCTCGCAGTTGAACAGGAAGAAGGCCTGGGCGGTTTTAATTCCGAAAGTTACGGCATTCGGCACATATAATCGCTTTTCCGATGACAAATATTATAATTCCGTGACAGTGCTGCCGGCTCCTCTGCCTACCTTGACCGGCAGTGTCCTGGTTCAGCCGGAACAATCCGGAACCTGGGGCGTTCGCGCCGATCAGTCTTTTTCCTTAAGTGTTCGTGAACTGGACGCCTTGAAAGCATCGGGACAGATGATCACCAAAAGCGAGTATGAACTGGACGCCGCCCGGTCGGATTTTCTGCTTGCGGTCGCGTCGGCCTATTATGACGTGCTCCGGGCCAAAAAGGGGCTTGAGATTGCCGCGGCCAACATGGAAAGGCTCACCCAGTACCGCGACTCCGTGGAAAAAAGAGTCAAAGTCGGTGAAGTGACCAGAACGGGTTTGTTGAGAGCCGAAGGCGAACTGTCGGGAGCACGGGCAGATTTTCTTCGGATGACCAATGCGTTAAAGCTGACGCGTGCCGCGCTTATCCGTATTACGGGAATTGAAGAAACATTCCTTCTGAAGGAGGAAGGCCAGCCCGAGCAGGATGTCGGCCGGTTCGAGCAGCTGCGGAATACCGCTGTGGCATCCCGGGCGGATTTGAAAAGTTACGAAGTGCAGACACAGATTGCCGGGGAGCAGGTGAAGTACGCCCGCGGGGCATTCTGGCCGAACGTCGGATTGTTCGCCATATACAGCGGCGCGGATCAGAAACCTCCGACAACCGGTCTTGTTCGCGAGAGTATGCTGGCCGGCGTATCGTTGAATTTTCCTTTTTTTGAAGGGGGGCTCCGGGTGGCTGAGTACAAGGAAGCGAAAGCCAGAGAACGGCAGGCCCGCCTTGCGTATGATGATTTGAAAAAAAGTGTCGATATTGAGCTGCAGTCGTCGTGTCTGGACCTGGAAACGCAAAAAGGTTCGCTGAAATTTTTGGAAGATCAGCTGGTCTTTGCCCAGGATAATTACAATGCCGTTCTGAGGCAGTATGAAAACGGCCTGGCGACCAGTCTGGATGTCATGGACGCCAATGCCCTGCTTCTGTCATCGGAGAGAAACGTGGCGGAAGCCCTGTACGCTTACCAGCTGGCGCACCTGAAAGTCAGAAAGTCCAGCGGGACACTTTTAAAATTTATTCAGGAAGGTCAGTAAACATCAGCAGTACGCCGATATATCGTGGGGAGGGGTAGTTATGCGTTTTGGAGCACTTATTTTATCCGGTCATCAGCTATACAGAAGGTCGTTCGTCAGGAGTCTGATGATTCTTTTGATGATTACGGCGCTTGTTGTTTCGCTTGCAGCGTGCAAGAAAGAAAAAAAGGCGGAACAGGAGCGGCTGGTCAATGTCAAGGTCTGGACGTCCGAGGTCAGGAAAGTCCAGCCTTACCTGGAGACGACCGGAACGCTGAAGGCCGATGAAGAAGTGATGGTCAGCACTGAAGTGGACGGCCTGATCCGGAAAATTTATGTGGACGAGGGAACCCCCGTCCATCCGGGAAAGCTTCTGGCGGAAATCAACGAAACGGATTATCAGCTGGATGTGAAGCGTTCGGACGCCGCGCTCAAGCAGGCGGAGGCGTCGCTGGCCAATGCCAGGGCTGAATTCAAGAGAAAAGAGGCCCTGTATCGGGAAGAGCTGATCACCCGGCAGCAGTTTGACGACATTTCCACGAGGATGGTGGTGGCGGAAGCCGACCTGGAAAGGGCAAAGGCCACGCTGTCCATTTCGCAGGAAAGACTGGTCCGGACGAAAATCTATTCGCCGATTGTCGGGGCGGTCAAGGACAAAAAGGTATCCGTCGGCGACTTTGTGCGCAACGGGATGCCGATCTTACAATTGATCAAGATCGATCCGCTGAAACTGAATTTTACCATCAGTGAAAAAGATGTTGCCGGCCTCAAAACGGGTCAGGAGGTGGTTTTTACCGTCGATGCGTTTCCCGGAAAACAGTTCAAGGGCAAAGTGAATCTGCTTTATCCCAATGTGGAGGAAAGAACGCGGACGCTGCAGGCTCAAGCCCTGGTTCCCAATACCGGTCAACTGCTGAAACCGGGATATTTTGCCCGGGTTCAGATTTTTACCCAGGCTCCGCGCGAAGCGGTCATGGTTCCGATTACGGCACTCATGTATGACGGACCCGTGATCCGTATTTTTGTGGTGAACGGCGGTAAAGCACGGGAAAGAATCATCAAGACGGGCAACAAATTCGGCGAGTACATGGAAGTCCGGGAAGGCCTCAAGGACAAAGAGCAGGTGGTTATCGTCGGTCAGAATAACCTGTCGGAAGGAGTAAAGGTCAATGTGGCTCGCTGATACCTCCGTCAAACGTCCGGTCTTTGCCACGATGGTGATCATGGCTCTGGTTGTGCTGGGCCTGGTCAGCTATCCATCCATCGGCGTCGATCTCTTTCCCAAGGTTGATTTCCCGATCGTAACCATCACGACAACGCTCAAGGGCGCAAGCCCCGACGTCATGGATGTAGATGTTACCGACCGCATTGAAGGCGCCGTCAATACGATCAATGGCATTAAAAGCATTACCTCGACGAGCTATGAAAGCTATGCGCGAACCACGATTGAGTTTGTCCTGGAGCGGGACATCGATCAGGCCGTTCAGGATGTTCGCGAAAAAGTATCCGGCATCCGGAACCTGTTGCCCAATGACATAGACGAACCCAAGATTGCCAAGGTCGATATGGATGCTTCGCCGATTTTGTTTCTGAACCTTTCCGGCGATCGTTCGGCCCGCGATTTGTCCATGTACGCCGATGAAGTGCTCAAGGAACAGCTTCAGCGCATCAACGGCGTGGGCGACGTCATTTTCTACGGGCTCAGGCTTCGGCAGGTGCGCATCTGGCTGGATGCAGCTAAAATGCAGGCCTACCAGGTTTCTCCCGGCGATGTGGTCCTGGCGTTGAAGCGGGAAAACATCGAACTGCCGGGCGGCCGGATAGAAACACAAACGAAGGAATACACGGTCCGGATCAAAGGGGAGTTTTCTCAAATTCCCGATTTCAATGACCTGATCATCAGTTACTATAAAGGCGCTCCGGTTCGGTTGAGGGATGTCGGCCGGGCGGAAGACGGCATGCAGGAAAAACGATCCTTGGCGCGTTTTAACGGAATCCCGGCGGTCGGAATGGCCATTCAGAAGCAGTCGGGCACCAATACGGTGGAAGTCGCCAACCGGGTGAAAACGGAAATCGAGAAGATCAACAAAACGCTGCCCCCCGGTATGAAAGTCAATATCGCCATGGATCAGTCCCTGTTCATCGTGCGATCCATTGATGAAGTGAAATTCCATTTAATCATCGGCAGTCTTTTTGCCGTACTGGCGGTTTTTCTTTTTCTGAAAAATGTGCGCACGACGCTCATCAGCGCAGTGGCTCTGCCGGTTTCCGTGATTTCCACGTTTGCCCTGATCCATGCGTTCGGTTTTACCTTCAACAACATGACGATGCTGGCGCTGTCGCTCTCCGTGGGGTTGCTGATCGATGACGCCATCATTGTCATTGAAAACATTTATCGTCACGTAGAGGAAGGCATGGAACCCCGCGAAGCGGCAACTTTTGCCACTTCGGAAATCGGTCTGGCGGTTCTGGCGACAACACTGGCCATTGTGGCGATTTTTCTGCCCGTTGCCTTCATGAAAGGGATTATCGGGCGATTTTTTCTGCAGTTTGCCTTGACGATTGTTTTTGCCGTGCTGGTGTCGCTGCTGGTTTCGTTTACCCTGACTCCGATGATGGCGTCGATTTTTCTCAAACGGCATCAAAAATCCATGCCCAATCCGATGGCGGCTCATGCGGTACAAACCCAGCAGCCACCGGCTAGGAAAAAGATCTGGCAAAAAGCCGGCGACCTCATGGAACGAGGCTACAAAAAGCTGGAAGATTTTTACCGGCGTGTTCTGCGGATCACTCTGGGTTACCGCAAAACGGTATTGATATCCGCCCTGATCATTTTTATTTTGAGCCTGCTTTTAACGAACTTTATCGGCAAGGAATTTACTCCGGCTGAAGATCAGGGTGTTTTTCTGGTTCGCATGGAAGCTCCCATTGACTTTTCGGTTGATCAACTGGAACGGTATTTCGGAAATACCGAAACCATGATCCGGGATCTGCCGGGAGTCAAATCCATTTATTATGTTCAGGGGTACGGCGGCTACACGAACCGCGCTCTGATGATGATCAACCTGATACCGAAAGACCAGCGGCAATACAGTCAGGAAGATTTGAAGAAAATGGCGCGGACAAGGTTAAATAAGATTCCGGGCATCAAGGTCTCCGCCGAAGACATATCGGTTGTTGGAGGCGGCATCCGGAACGTGCCTATCCAGTACAGTATTCGCGGACAGGATCTCAAGACTCTGCAGGGATACGCCAAGCAGATCACGGCGGAATTCTCCAAAATACCGGGCATTGTGGATGTGGATACGTCGCTGGAAAAGGGAAAACCGGAATTCAAAGTTTACATTGATCGGGACCGGGCGGCCGAGTTGGGAGTGGATGTGGCCACGGTGGCCGAGGCGATCAATCTGCTGATCAGCGGGGAACTGGACATCGCCCGCTACAAGGATGAACTTCGGGGAAAGCGATATGATATCCGGGTCAGACTGAATCCCGAGGACCGGGAAAGTTCACAGGGCATGCAGCGTATTTCCGTGCGCGCTCGCGACGGGAAACTGGTGGAGTTGGCCAATGTCGTCAAGGTTGATGAAGGAGTAGGGCCGAGTGTCATCAACCGCGCGGACCGGCAGAGATCCATCACCATTTTTGCCTCTCTGGAAGGAAAACCCCTGGGGGAGGCGAAAAATGACCTTGATGACATCGCCGCAAGAATCCTGCCGCCTGATTATGTCCCCAAATACTACGGGATGGCCGATACCATGCAGGAGTCTTTCGGTTTTCTGCTGTTCGCCATTCTGCTGGGCATTGTCATGGCCTACATGATCCTGGCTGCGCAATTTGAAAGCTTTGTCCACCCGATCACCGTCCTTTTGTCCATGCCGCTATCGTTCATCGGGGCGTTCGGCGCTTTGTTTATAACCGGCAAGACGCTCAGCATCTTCAGCTTCATCGGTCTGATTCTGCTCATGGGCCTGGTGAAGAAAAACGCGATTCTGCTGGTCGACTACACCAATGTTTTGCGCGGCAGGGGAATGTCGCGACGTGAAGCCATTCTCCAGGCCGGTCCTGTCCGGATGCGGCCGATTCTGATGACAACATTTGCCATGGTGTTCGGCATGCTGCCCATTGCCCTGGGCGTTGGCGAAGGTGCGGAAACGCGAGCTCCCATGGGCATCGCGGTGATTGGCGGACTCCTGACGTCGCTGGTTCTGACGTTGATCGTCGTTCCTTCCGCTTACGATATTTTCGACGACTGGCAGGAATATTTCAAAAACCGTAAAAAGAAAAAAGAACAGGGCGCTAAAGCCGAATCCATTCATCCTTGAAAAGAGGTGTTTTCATGAAAATGTTTTTAGTGATTTACGCCGAAGCCTCCGATGAGAGCGTTACACAAGCTTTTAAACAGGCCGGGTTCAGGTCCTACACGAAGACACACGGCGCCACGGGCGAAGGAGAAGAGAGCGAGCCGAAACTGGGTACGCATTACTGGCCGGGCAGAAACAACACGCTGCTGATGGCCGTTCCGGATGAAGAAATCGCGCGTTTGATCGAACTGGTGCGGATATTAAAAGTCGAACAACCGCGGGCGGGAGTTCGGGCTTTTACCCTGCCGCTGGAGGAATGCGTTTAGCCATGGCCGGACAGAAAACCACACGAAGGCAAAAAGACATATCGAGGCTTCTGAGAGAAAAGAAATCCGTTTTTCCCGCTCCGCGTCAGAAAAAAAGCGGGCGCCCGCCGGTAAAGAAGGGCGGGCCGTCAGCGCATTTTCAGGAGCAGGTTTAATCAATACCCGGCGCCTTCCTGCCGCTTCGGCATCACCATGGATGGGGAAAGAGACTCGGATGTCGTGATTATCTTTTCCTGTAAAAGATGCTTAGATACTCTTTTTCCATCTGCTGCAACTCTTTGGTACGCTCCTTGAGCATCCACTCCAGGAAATCCCGGTTCCGTTTCAGTTCAAGCTGGGACTTGATTCTGGCTTTTACCACGACCGGCTTAAAGGGCTTGGCGATATAATCCACGGCGCCCAGTTCAAACCCTCTGGCTTCATCTTCTTCCTCACCCTTGGCTGTGATAAAGATAACCGGGATATTGTTGGTAACTTCATCGCTTTTCAGCAGCCTGATGACCTCGTAGCCGTCAAGGTCCGGCATGATAATATCCAGCAGAATCAAATCCGGCCGTCCGGTGGATGTGGCCAGTCGAATGCCTGTTTTACCGTCCTTGGCGAATAAAACGTTATAGTCGGTTTGCAGCAATTCATTGAGCACGCTGATGTTCGTCACTTCATCGTCAATAATCAGAATGGTTTGCATTAATCGGTCTGTTTTCAATTTTCTTTTCCTCCCAGCACGATGTTCATTTTCTCGGCCAGATGATTCAGGATGTCCTGTGCACTGCCGAAATCAAGGTTGGTTACCGTTTGATCCAAATGCTTCATGTCCTCATCATACTCAGGGTCTTTCATCTGTTGCTTCAATCTATCAAAAAACGATGCCGCGCGAAGATCATTGGACTTCAAAGAGGTATAAAGGTTGCTCATCAGTGAAATGAGCGCATCCCTGTTCCACGTTTTCTCCGGCAAACCGTTGTTTCTGCTTTCTGTGCAGAAATCAGGCAATCGTTGAATGGACAGCCGAACAACAGCCATCTTGTCCCTGAAATTCAGCAAAGCGGACTGCATTTCTTCTATTGTACCTTTTTGGGCGGTTTTTTCAAGCCCGGAAGCGCACCGGGCGACATCCAAAAGCGACAGATTGGCCGCAGCGCCTTTAAGCGCATGGGCTTTGGAAGCCATCGCCGTATAATTTTCCGTCCGGATCATCTGCTCGATTTCATCTTCCACCGCCGCGTAATGATCGCGGAAGGTCGTGAGAAGCTTCAGGTAAAGATGCTGATTCCCCTGGAGACGGTCCAGGCCCTCCGCAAGATCAAT
Organism: Smithellaceae bacterium; assembly: GCA_963682015.1. Lineage (GTDB taxonomy): Bacteria > Desulfobacterota > Syntrophia > Syntrophales > Smithellaceae > UBA8904. The sequence goes on from OY820932.1 coordinate 3,635,920, forward strand.
GCCCTGAAGAAGATCGGGAAAGTCCGTCATCGGCGGCGTGTCTTCCTTCTGGCGTTCAGGCGCTTCGGATTTTTGCCGCTGGTGATGCGGTCTTGATGAGAGCCACTTGATCAGAACAAATGTCAGTCGCCGCATATCCAGAGGCTTGGTAATGTAATCGTTCATTCCCACGGCGAGGCATTCTTTTTTGATCCGCAGCGTGTCGTCGGCGGTCATCGCCACGATCGGTATATCGTTCAGATGATTCATTTTTCTGATCTGCGCCGTCGCTTCCAATCCGCTCATCACCGGCAGCTGCACATCCATGAGAATAAGATCGTATTGTGATTTTTCAAGGCTTTCCAGAGCGGTTTTCCCGTCTTTGGCAGTTTCAACATCCAGCCCGATGTCCTTCAGGATTTCCACGGCGAGTTGCTGGTTGATCACGTTGTCTTCCACCAGCAGAATCCGGGCGCCTTCGATGCTGCGGAGTCCGGATGCGTCGTCCGCCGATTCATCGCCGGAGCTGCCGGCCGGTTCCTGCTCGGGTTGATACCGGAGGAAATCGATGGTGAAATAAAAAAAGCTGCCCTGTCCCGGTTGACTTTCCACATGGATCCGGCCGCCCATCAGCTCCACCAGATGTTTGGAAATGGCCAGCCCCAGCCCCGTTCCGCCAAATCGTCTGGTAATGGAGGAATCCGCCTGTGAAAAAGGTTTGAAGAGTTTGGACAGGTGTTCTTCCGTCATCCCGATGCCGGTATCCTCTATGGAAAATCTGATCCGACAGCTCTGATCGGTGATCTGCAGTGCATCAACGCGGATCGTCACATAACCCTGCGAGGTAAACTTCACGGCGTTATTAACCAGATTGAGCAGCACCTGGCTTAAGCGCAGCGGGTCTCCAATGAGATGATCCGGAACGTTCTGCCCGATGGACACGTTCATCTGAATATCTTTTTTCTGTGCTTTTAAGGAAACCATGTCCGCTGTCTGATGAATAATATCCCGCAACCGGAAGCGCAGCGATTCCATTTCCAGGTGCTCCGCCTCGATCTTGGAAAAGTCGAGAATATCGTTGATCAGGAGCAGGAGATTGCGGGCGGAGCTGGAGATCGTCTGGAGATAATTTTTCAACTTGGACGCCGGTTCATTCTTCAGCGCCAGGCCGGAAAAACCGATAATCGCATTTAATGGAGTTCGGATTTCATGACTGATACTGGCCAGAAATTCATTTTTGGATTGCGTCGTTTTTTCCGCCGATTCTTTGGCGATGCGCAGTTCGTCCAGCCGTTTTCTTTCGGTGATGTCCCGAAGCATTCCTTCATAATAACGAACTTTTCCTTTCTCGTCGCGAATCACATAAGCATCCACCAGCGTGGTGAGGGGCGTATTGTCCTTCCGCCGTGCAACGTATTCGATATCCTTCACATAGCCGTGCTTTTTGATGGAAACCAGCATTTCGGTGATGGTTACGGGACTGGTATAGATGTTTGGAGGCGGATGTTCGTACGTCTTGAGCAGTTCATCAACGGATGAATAGCCCAGAATGCGGGCCAGGGCCGGATTGGCCGTCAACATCCGCCCGTCCGGCGCAATCTGAAAAATGCCTTCATTCGCATTGTCGAAGATTCCCCTGTATTTCGCTTCCGTTTCCCGCAGTGCCATCTGGGAGGAGCGCAATTCCGCGTAGCGGGCGTTATTCCGCTCCACCATCTTTTCAATGACCAGTTTGAGGTTATTCATCTCCCGGGGAAGTTTGGCGTAGGGCATATAGACCTTGTCATCCACATCCATCGCGCCGGCCTGGAGCGCATATTCTTCAATGCGTTTGATGGGCTTGATTACGGTTTGCCTGAGCAGGATGAACAACAACAGAACCAGAATGAAAATGAAGAAAAAATAGTAAACGCTTTTGGTTAAGAGATCCTGCTGTAAATCCTCTCTGAGGAAACGTGTTGTAATATAGACGTCCACCGAGCCGATTTTTTTCCCCGCATAAAACAGAGGACTCCTCTGATGGAAAAGCTCGGCGGAGAAAATGACTTCCTGAGCGGGCACGATCTGCCAGTTTTTATCCCTGGTAATGGATGCAACCGTTTGATGACGGTCATTAACGACAACGCCGTAAAGGATTTTGTTTTGCATGAAACTCGCAATCACGCGGTTCATGCCTTCGATATTCTTTGTATACAGGGGCTGCGAGATTCCGGACGAAATCTGCTGGGAAATAGTCTCCAGGCCCGCACGGAGCCTGTCCTGCGCGCTTCGGTATTCCCGGTAATAGTTCAGCGCGGAAAACACGGCCATCGCAAGAGCGGTCGCTGTTACAAGGGTGATGATGATAATAATCTGAAGCGACTTTGACTGTTGCATTGGTTTTTCTTTGTTTTTCATCATCATTTGAGATTTGCAAAATAATAATTAAGTAATGGAATACTTTAATTATTATACGGAATATACGGGAGAGCGTCAATGCATAAAAAAAGGCTGAAGCGGGTGGAGACGGATAGAGATGATTGCCTGGAGGTTAAGGGTGCTCCCATTGTGCGGCATTCCGGGATATATTGTGAAGAGGGATGGAGCTGCAGACAGGTTGATGATGTTTGCAGCCCCGTCACTTTATAGGAACATTCATGTTGTGATTCTAATCCGGCACAACCTCTCCGCTTCCCGCGCCGGCGGCCGCCTCGGTAATCCTGAAAATAATCTGGCCAATGTTGTTGTGGCGATTGGTGTCAATCAACTCCCTGTCCGGATCTGCCTCCAGCTTCAGACGATATCGTCTGTTGTAAGGGATATCGCGGGGAGAGGGCTGATAGGCGGTATGGGTGAGCGTTCCGGAAACCCAGTCTGCTCCCACATTTGCCACACTGACTGTTTTGCTTCCGTTGATGCAATATCCATCGGTTCTCCAGGATTCGCCGGCTTCCCGCGAATCCAGACATCCTTTGACGGTGACCGTCATGGGAGCCGGCGGGCCGCCCGCCTCATTACGGGAGAGATTTCTCACCCGGAACCTCTGGGAAAAATGATACTCATCCAAAGGTCCCGCGTGAGGCCTTCGGGACAGAGAAAAATCGCCGGAAGAGATCTCGATTTCCATGTTGTTTTCCAGAGCGTTAAGCATCCGCATGTCGGCAGAGAGATTGTTGTTGGATGAGTCAACATCAATGGCCGGTGAAATTTTCTCCAGCCTGAATTCCAGGGGGATCACGCGCCCCCGGCTCAGGCGCGGGATGCTGTCTTTTGCAAAATAGAAGGGGAGGTCCATCGTAAAGTTTTCCTGGGTTGTGTAATGGAAATGGGCCGCTCCATAAGAGCAAAGGCGTTCCCCCGTTATCTTGCTGTACACGTGCAGCTGATAGACGAATTCCGTACCCGGAGGATAAGTCGACGGGATGGGCACGCCGTTCCAGTGAATATTCAGGCGGAATATGCCGTGAGCCGTAGCGCCGGAACCGGGTGTGAAGCCTGTATCCAGCGAGCTTCCATTGCTGAAGGTTACGGATCGGATGCCGTAATCGCAGTCTACTGTGGTCCAGCCGGAACCGTCGGGAATGGGGCCGATGGCAAAAACAGGGCTGTTGCCGCGTGCCTTCGGGTGTGTGGCCGAAATCCTGTAGTTGCCCGAAGCCAGGCCGTGCGGAACGCGAAGATGAATCGTATGGACAGGCGGCGAATGATCCGCCGGTGAGCCCGGGAGGTATTCCTGCGTTTGATATGAAACGGGTGTTGTACCCTGCATCAGCTCGAAGCGGATGGTTCCCGCTTCAACCCGGTGAGGCAGCTGATACCGAACCAACATGTCTTCACCGGGGTGATGCATTTCTCCTTCGGAAGGAGCCCGAAATGCTATGGCCCCGGAATTGGCGGCGACTTCAAAGACATCGCTCTCCCCGTAGGCATTGGATATCGGGTTGAAACCCGTAATGTAATACCGGGAAAGCGGAGTGGTTTCCGGCATGCTGATGGCAGCAACACCGCTGCGCGCAGCCGGTACCGTCATGGTGGCCACCTGATTGCCCATTCCATGGCCTATCATGCTGAAGGTAATGGATCCTTGAGGATCAGCTGCTGTCGTCATCTGATACATGATATAAACGGTTTCCCCCTGGTAATACACATCTTGCGATGTGGGATTAGACATTCTGATGCCCCGGTCAACCATCAGGGGGACAGCTTTTCTCGGGCTCGGAGCCGGCCGCACGGTGGACGCGGAAGCGGCAGCCTGCATGGGGTCGGCGGTTGGTGGTTTTGCGGCTGCAGCCGCAGCCATCACAGGTGTAAGGACTGCGACTTCAGGCTTTTGCAGCGAACCAATGAGCAGAGTTGCTTTTACAGTTTCAGTTTTATCAATGCCAATGCCCGTGTCAAATTCGACCCGTCCCGCGGAAAGGGATTTTGACCTGTCCACCACCTCATGGAGATTCCATTGGCGGTGCCCTCTGCTGGTTTCCATTCGCAGCATGATATGGGAAAAGTCTTCCCGGGCAATCGGGCCTGTTTTCCTGAGGATGATAAATACTTTGTTGTCTTTGAGATGAACCGTTTCTATGACAGCATTCAATTGCACGACTGGCGACGGCCCTTTTACAGCATGAGGAGCCGTGATGGCAGGCGCGGATGGTTGTGGCGACGGCTCCATGGCCTCAATCCGAGCTGAAAGGATAAAGAAAAAAAACAATGCGAAAACAACGCTCAAGACGGTGTAAAACGTTTTGTGCACCATGATTTTTTTCCTCCCCGGGAATTGGTTTGGACCGGCTCTGAATGAATGATTTCCGTGCTGAATGATCGATTATGTAATGAAGTATAAAAAAGACTTTCTGGCGTGTCAAGGGGATCTTGGAGATGAAAGGCCGACCGGCATATCAGCACAATCCGGCGGTGCCGGATAAAATGATTACCGCGGCTGGTAGTTTCCGCTTAACTGTCCGCAGGCGGCCAGAATATCGCTGCCCTTGCTTTTGCGCAGCATGGCGGTGTAGTGGCGGTCGAGCAGAACCTGTTGAAATTCGGAGACGACTTTGGAAGACGGGGATCTGAACGGCGATCCGGGATATTCATTGTACACGATCAGGTTGATTTTGCAGCGCTGATCCTTGAGCAGGCGCGCCAGTTTGTCCGCGTTCTCGCGTGAAGCGTTTACGCCGTCAATCAGGATGTATTCGTAGGTAAGCATCCGGCGTCCCGGCATCGGGAATTTTTTGCAGGCGTCCAGAAGCACGGCCAGCGGATATTTCTTGTTGATCGGCATGAGCCGGCTGCGGGTTTCGTCGTCGTTGGCGTTTAAGGAAACGGCCAGGTTGATGCAGATATCCTTGCCCAGTTGCAGGATTTGCGGCGCCAGACCACAGGTGGAGACAGTGACGCGGCGGTTGGACATCGCGGCGCCGAAATCGGAGGTAAGGATGCGGATGGCGCTGAGCGTGTTTTCGTAATTGGCCAGCGGTTCGCCCATGCCCATCATGACAATATTGCCAATGGCCGCTCCTTCCGGCGTTTCGTGCCGCAGCGTGATCCATTGCCCCACAATTTCTCCGGGAGTCAGGTTGCGTTTGAATCCCTGGCACGCCGTCAGGCAGAACGCACAGCCCATGGCGCATCCTGCCTGCGTGGAGATGCACAATGTCCAGTGGTTCTTGCCGGGAATGAGGACGCTTTCGATGAACAGGCCGTCTTCCAGTTGCAGAAGCGCTTTTTGCGTGCCGTCCTGAGATTTTTGTATTTTGACGATGGCCGGCCGGTAAATGCGGGCGGTGTCGGATAACTTTGCCCGGAAATCACGCGCCAGCGTTGTCATGGCTTCAAAAGAAGAAACACCGGACTGGTGCAGCCACTTCATGATCTGGCGGGCGCGGTATTTTTCCTTTCCGGAGGAGGCGATGAAATCCTCCATCTCCTCCAGAGTGAAATCCAGTAAATTTGGCGGAGCTTTTGTAACCATCTACATCTTTTTCTTCAAGGTCTGGGCGATCGCGTCAATGAAACCTTCCGTGTTGACTTTCCGGTTGGAAGGCTTCTTCTCCGCCAGCAAAAGCAGATCGCCGGTCATGACGCCGCTTTCCACGGTTTCGAGAGCGGCCGCTTCCACCTTGTCCGCAAAATCGACCACGCCCGGTGTGCCGTCGAGCTCGCCGCGTTTGCGCAGACCGCCGGTCCAGGCGAAAATGAGCGCCATGGAATTGGAGGATGTTTCTTCGCCCTTCAAATGCTTGTAGTAATGCTTCTGCACCGTTCCGTGCGCGGCTTCGTACTCATACCAGCCGTGGGGGGAAACCAGCACGGAAGTCATCATCGCCAGAGAACCGCTGGCGGAAGCAATCATGTCCGACATGACATCTCCGTCATAATTTTTCAGCGCCCACAGCATGCCGCCTTCCGTTTTCATGATGCGCGCTACGGCATCGTCAATCAGTGTGAAGAAATATTCGATTCCCGCGTCGGAAAATTTATCTTTCCAGTTTTTCTCAAATTCCCGGTCAAAGATATCGCGGAAACCCGCGTCGTATTTTTTGGAGATGGTATCTTTCGTGGAGAACCATACATCGATCTTTTCAGAGAGCCCGTAGGTGAAGCACGCTTTCGCAAAACTGAGAATCGACTGTTCCAGGTTGTGGTTGATTTGAATGATGCCCGCCGAAGGGAATTCCTTGACCAGCGTTTTCTGCGGCTGGCCGCCGTCCGGTGTGAAGACAACTTCCAGTTTTCCGGCGGAAGGAATGCTCATCTCAAAGTTGTCGTAGACATCGCCGTAGGCATGACGGCCGATGGTGATCGGTTTTTTCCACGACGTGACGCCCGGTTGAATATTGTTGACCAGAATCGGTTTGCGGAAAACGGTGCCGTCCAACATGGCGCGGATCGTGCCGTTGGGGCTCTTCCAGGCCTTCTTTAAATTGTATTCCTTCACACGGTCTTCATTGGGCGTGATCGTGGCGCATTTGATTCCAACGCCGTATTTCTGGATGGCGCGGGCGGCCCCCACGGTGACCTGATCGTCCGTGTCGTCGCGATGCTTGACGTGCAGATCATAATAGTCAATGTCCATGTCCAGATAAGGGAAGAGAAGTTTGTTCTTGACCATCTGCCACATGATGCGGGTCATTTCGTCACCGTCCATTTCAACAACGGTCGTTTTTACTTTGATTTTTTGTGTCATGCCCGATTTTACTCCCTGTTAAAATATTGAAATTATTTTTGGCTGCGGACGTTGAGCGCGCCGCCGGCCAGAAGGATTTGCTTTTGACGTGAGGAAAGGGTGCAGTTTACCGCAAAGGATTTTCCTTTGGTTTTGTTTTGCACGACCAGGGGTTTGCCCTCCGGGATCGCCGATTGTAAAGACTCGATTTCCAGATTGTCTCCGGCGTCGATGGTGTCGTAGTCGTGCTCATTGGCAAAGGTCAGCGGCAGAATGCCGAAGTTGATCAGATTGGCGGCGTGGATTCTTTCCAGGGATTTGGCGATGACCGCACGCACGCCCAGGTACATGGGGCAGATGGCGGCGTGCTCTCGGGACGATCCCTGACCGTAGGAAAGGCCCGCCACAATAAAGTTGTGCTTTCCGGCTTGTTTATTCGCCAGCGCCCGGGCCGCGAAGGATGCGTCGACATTTTCGAAAACGAATTCCGAATATTTCGGGATATTGGAACGGTATTTCATCCGCGCTCCGGCGGGAATGATATGGTCGGTTGTGATTTTGTCTCCGACTTTGATCGTTGCCGGGCCCGAAAGCGTGTCGGGCAGCGGCGTGTTGGCGGGCGGCGCTCCGATGTTTGGCCCGCGGTAAATTTCTGCATGGCTTTTTGTGTCATCCGGCCGGAGAATCATGCTGTCGTCAATCACCAGCCGCTCGGGTGTCTGCACATTCGGGTAGTCCATCCCCAGATCTCGCGGATCCGTAAACCGTCTGGTAATGACCGCCGCAGCGGCCGTTTCGGGACTGACCAGATAAACGTCTGCGTCCATCGTTCCCGAACGCCCCAGGAAATTCCGGTTGGACGTTCTGAGAGAAACCGAGCCGGATTTCGGGCTCTGGCTGTTGCCGATGCAGAAGCCGCAGGCGTTTTCCATGAGCCGCGCACCGGAAGCAATCAGGTCGGCCAGGTAACCGTCGCGGGCCAGGTTGTCCAGAACCTGCCGGGACCCGGGAGCCAGAACAAAACTCACGTCGGGATGGGCCACTTTTCCTTTTAGAATTTTAGCCACGGTGACCAGGTCTTTATAGGAAGAATTGGTGCAACTGCCCAGGCAGACCTGATCGACTGCAATTCCGCTCATGGAGCGAACCGTGCCGATGTTTTCCGGACTGTGCGGTTTAGCGGTGAGGGGTTCCAGCTTTGAAAGATCGATATCGACCACTCTGGCGTAAACGGCGTCGTCATCCGCTTTTAATTCCGTGAAATCCGCTTCCCTGTTTTGAGACCGCAGAAACAGCCGGGTCAGATCGTCGCTGGGAAAAACCGATGTGGTCACACCGCACTCCGCGCCCATGTTGGTGATGGTGGCCCGCTCCGGAACGCTGAGCGATAAGACGCCATCGCCCGCGTATTCGAAGACGGTCCCCACGTTGCCTTTGGTGGTGAAAATTTCCAGGACCTTGAGAATAACGTCCTTGGCGGAAACCCAGGGCGAAAGCCTGCCCAGGAGATTGATTTTAACAACGGACGGGCAGGTGAGATAAAACGGCTCGCCGGCCATTGCCTGCGCGACGTCCAGCCCCCCCGCGCCAATGGCGATCATGCCCAGCGCGCCGCAGGTGGGCGTGTGGCTGTCGGAGCCGATCAGCGTTTTGCCCGGTTTTCCAAACCTTTCCAGGTGCACCTGGTGACAGATGCCGTTGCCTGCGCGTGAAAGGACAACACCGAATTTTCCCGCCACGCTTTGCAGGTAGCGGTGGTCGTCCGCGTTTTCATAACCGATCTGGATGGTGTTGTGATCAATGTAGCTGACGGACAATTCGGTTCTGACTTTTTCGATCTTCATGGCCTCAAACTGCAGATACGCCATGGTGCCGGTTGCATCCTGAGTGAGTGTTTGATCGATACAGATGCCGATTTCCCCGCCGGGCGCGAGGTTTCCAAAAACCAGGTGCCCGGCGAGGATCTTTTCAACAATATTTTTCCCCATCTATGATTCCTTGAACAGAATGATCACCCGGTGTGTATTATTCTTTCGGCAGCAGGATGATCGCTATGCGGCGGTTCTTGGCCCGTCCTTCGGCGGTGGAGTTATCCGCCACCGGTTGAAACTCTCCAAAAGCCGTCGCTGAGAGGATCGTCGGATCGATGCCCTGGGTCTGCAGGTATTTTGCCACGGTCAGGGCTCGTGCAGCGGAGAGTTCCCAGTTGGTGGGGTACTTCTTCGCCAGACTGCTGGTAATCCGGAGATTGTCTGTGTGTCCTTCAATGCGAATGTTTTTATCCTTAACGGTCTTCAATATTTCCACAACACGTTTCAATACCTCAAGACCTTCCTTCTTAACGACCGGCGATCCGGAGTCGAACAATATTTTATCCACGACATCCATGGTCAGCTTGCCCTTGAGCTCCTTGATCGTAATTTGTCCCTGGGCGATCTCTCCCTTCATTTCTTTCAGGAGTTCCTGATACGTATTGCTGGCTTTTTCCACTTCCTGCGTTTTCTTTGTTTCCTGTGTCAGGTTTTCTTTGAGTTTGCTGTTTTCGCCTTCAAGCCCGGTCACCTTCCTGGAGAGGTCTTCATTCTGGCCTGTCAGGCCTTTGACCTGATCATTCATGCTTTTGATCTGACTTTTCAAACCTTTGTTTTCCATATCCAGAGAAGCCACTTCCTGGCTCAGTTGATCCGCTTCACTGACTTTTTTCAGATATTTGCTCTCTGTGACCAGACACCCGCTGCATAAAACGGCCATCAGGAAAATACTTAAACAAATCAATGCAGTTCTCTTCATAAAGTCCTCCTTAAAGATTTCGTCAAATTAGTCTTTCAAAAAACGTAAACGATCAGACCGGCAGGGCATCACTCATATAATAAAGTGTCGGGATAATCAACCGCCAAAACCATCCCAAAAAAAAGGGGCGTTTACGCCCCTTTTCACAAACATTTTGATAGCATCAAAAGTTACGTTCCGCCCTTATCGCCCAGACCTTTAACACGGACCGCCCGCTGAAATCTTTTCTGAAAATAAGGTTGATCCAGATTGTCGATACGGACGGCTTTGTTTCTGTAGGAAGCGTGAACAAACTCATTGTTGCCGATATAGATGCCCACGTGGCCGATGGGTCTTTTGGTGCGGAAAAAGACCAGGTCGCCTTCCACCAGTTCATTGCGGTTTACCCGCATACCCACGTTAGACTGTTCCCGCGCGGTGCGGGGAAGCGCGATGTCAAAAAATTCATACATTTTCCGGACAAAAGCGGAGCAGTCAATTCCCTTTACCGTGGCGCCGCCCAGACGATAAGGCGCACCCAGAAACCCGGTTGCCACTTTAATAAACAGTTTTCTTTCTTCAACGCTGCCCCACATGCCCAGAAGTTCTTCGGTTTGTTTTTCACAGGCAATCTCGCTGCCGGAATCCGACATGGAAGCGTCTTCTTCCTCTTCCTCGTCTTCCAGCAAATCCTCATCCGCATTTGTGGCAGGGGAAGAACCGCGGGGTGCTTTCGACAGAACAAGCGTGCGTCCGACGCGCAGGTTTTTCGGGCTCACGTTATTCATGGCCATAATATGTTTCTGGGAAACTCCGGTTTTCCTGGCAATCGTGGCCAGCGTATCGCCTTTTTTGATTTTATAAACCGATGCGGATTCGCTTTTGGATGTATCGCGGGCCGAAGATACTGATTTTGCTTTTGATTTTTCACGGACGGAAGAAGTGGCGACCTCTTTTTTGTCCCCCTTGTTGATCGTCAGAACCTGCCCGGGCATCAGTTTTTTGCCGGAAAGATTATTTGAACTTTTGATTTCGTTGACGCTGACGCCGAATTTTTTGGAAATGCTGTAGAGGCTGTCGCCTTTTTGAATTTTGTATTCGGTTGCCTGAGCGACAGTACCGAGAAAGAGTAGCGAGAAAAGAACGAACAGGCCCGTGACTACCAGGATTCGCCGTTTCATCATGAAGTACCTCCTTTATTTTTTCGGGGGGTCCCATTTTGTTAACGGTGCACAGAACGCAGCTTCATGCTGCCAAATATAGATTTACCCAGGTTATTTCACTGCACACAGAAAACGAAGATTTATTTCTCAAACAACGTTCCGCTAACTTCGTAAGGTAACCCTTACTAAAAATGGGAAAGCCTGTCAAATTTATTTTGCATTCTCTTTCAATGAGGTATAGGAAGCGGCAACTGAAAAAAAGGATGTAAAATTATCATGCGCCTGGTGAAAAAGGTTATTTTATGGGGGCTGGTTGCGGTATTCGTTTTCTGCGTTCTGGATATCGGTCGTTATTTTATTTATCCTAAGATTTCGGATTTAAAGGAAAATCGTCCCGGCAAAACCGCTTTCATGGAATACCGGGAGGACGTCTGGCAGGAAAAAGGAATTAATAAAAAAATATCGGCATCCTGGGTGCCGCTGGCACAGATTTCGCCCTATGTCGTAAAAGCCGTGATCATTGCCGAGGACGATAAATTTTGGTCTCATGAAGGGTTCGACTTCGACGCGATCCAGAAAGCCCTGGAAAAAGACCTTGAAAAAAAGACATTTAAGATGGGCGGCAGCACCATCTCCCAGCAACTGGCCAAAAATCTGTATTTGAGCCCCAGCAAAAATCCGATTCGTAAAATCAAGGAAGCCATTCTTACCTGGAGAATTGAACACCAGTTGAGCAAGAAAAGAATTGTGGAGCTTTATTTAAATGTCGCCGAGTGGGGAGACGGAATGTTCGGTGTCGGAAACGCCGCCCGCAGATACTACGGAAAATCAGCCGGGAGCATCGGCCCGCGCGAAGCGGCGGAGCTTGCCGCCTCGCTGCCCAATCCACGACGTTTCAATCCCGATAAGAATTCCCGTTATGCGGCCAGCCGGGCGGACCGTATCTATCAAATCATGGTCCGCCGGGGCATCGTCATTGAAGAATATGATGAAGTTGTAAACGAGTCCCCGGAGGAAAAACCGCCGGAACAGGCCGGCCAGCCGCCGGAAATCAAAGCGGATCTACCCGAAAAGCCTGCGGAGGAAGCTGCCGGCGGTGTGAAGAATCCGGAAACAAAACCATAGAGCGGAGATTCTTCTGCCGGATGACCGGATGCCTGAAAAAACAGGCTAAGCTTCCGCACTCATTGAAGATTGCACCTATTTCTTGCGCAGGCTGAGCGGATGTTTCCCGCCATTACTCTTCCAGAAACACGCGGAAGCGGCAGACCTTGTCGCCCTTGGTCAGCAGCTTGGTAAAGCCGCTGGTTTTGAATTTCGGGTTCAGCTCCGTTGCCATGCCCCGGAGCGATTCTCCGAGCAGGACTTCGCACAGCTCCGGTTCTTTCGACCACTGGTTGGTCACCGGACAGATTTGCAGTTCTTTCTCAAAGGCTTTCGGTGTCTGCTCCACATATCCGTTCCAGAAGTTGGCAAAGGTATCGTCGATCAGGTCATGCACTCTGGGAAGATTCGTACAGTCTTTGAAGTCTTCCTTTGTCGTGCCGGTAAGCTTCATCCACAGATGAGCGCCTTTCTGGCCGTCCTTGTAATATTCCTCTTTCAGGCGTTCGACAAACTTTTCGCCGCCCACTTCCTTGCCGATGCGGTAGAGAGTGACCATCTGCCGGGCTAAGGATTCCGTCCAGTTTTTGTAGCGTTTGCCCAGCTCTTCTTCGCTGATCGGGTACTTCTCATACTCGTTTGTCTCTTTCATGGCCTGTCCTCCTGTTTGCTGTAATCTGTTTTTTTAATGGTTTCATTATTGAATCTACATTTGTCATCCCGGCAAAGGATACCATGGCGTAACAGTAAAAAAAGCTACCAGCAGCGTCATGCCGGTGAAAACCGGCATCCAGCATTCATTAAACTGGTTCCCGGCTTTCGCCGGGATGACGACTGGAAACAGAACGGTTCCTAACAAATACAATATGAAGGATCTTGTCATGGAATCGTCGCAACCGTTCCCTGCAACCTGAGCTGGAGCAACCGTGCCGGTTGCTCCGAAATATTTCGGGTCAAGCTACAAACTTGACCCAGCAGTAAATGTACATTTGTCATCCCGGCAAAGGATACTATGACGTAACGTTAAAAAAGCCGCCAGCAGCGTCATGCCGGTGAAAACCGGCATCCAGCATTCATTAAACTGGTTCCCGGCTTTCGCCGGGATGACGACTGGAAACAGAACGGTTCCTAACAAATACAATATGAAGGATCTTGTCATGGAATCGTCGCAACCTGCATGCTCCTAAAATTTTGTCGGCCAGTTGGCCAGGTGGTGCTCACCGATGCCGCCCGTGCGCTGGTCTTCGCAGATATCCAGCGCCCGGATGATGTAATTGCGCGTCTCACGCGGATCGATCACGTCGTGGAAGAAATGCGCGCCGACCGCCGAATACGGGGCGCTGTCTCTCACCATTTCCGAAATGTATTTGTCCTTCTGCGCCTGGAGCTCCGGCGAGTTGGCCATCTTGCCGGCAAACACAATGTTGGCCGCGATTTCCGGAGCGACAAAGCTCACTTCCGCCGTGGGCCAGGCCACGATGAAATCGGTCCGGCATCCGGGCCCGGCCATCGTGTGAAACGCCATGCCGTAAGCCTTGCGGACGATGACCGTGATCTTGGGAACCGTGATCTGCCCCAGCGCGTTCATGAAATTCATAACCCTTGCGCCCACGCGGTTGCGTTCCGCTTCGCGGCCGACCAGGAACCCCGGCGTGTCTTCAAAAAAGAGCAGGGGAATGTTGAAGGAATCGCACAACACGAGGAAACTGGTGATCTTGTCGATGCCGTTGGTGTCGATGGCACCCGCGCCGAAAGACGGCTGATTGGCCACAAAGCCCACCACCCTGCCGTTGATGCGCGCAAGCGCCGTGATCACGCTTTTGGCGAATGTCGGCTTGATCGGAAACAGAATGCCGCCGTCGACAATCGTCTGCAGGATTTTGTTCATGTCGTAGGCGCGGTTTCTTTTTTCCGGCAGGATGTTAAGGATTTTGTCCATGTTTGCGCCCGACCCTTCGGGAACGGGAAGCACGGGCGGTTTTTCGTCACAGTGCGAGGGCATGTAGGAAAGGTATTCGCGGATGATGTCCATGCAGTCTTCGTCGTTTTCCGCCACGCGGTCGATGTTGCCGGTGATTTCGGCGTGAACCTTCCAGCCGCCCAGCTCTTCATCCGTGATCTTCTCGCCGATGGCCAGCTCCAGCACCCGGGGGCCGGAAACGCCCATGGCGCTGCCTTTCACCTGTACAACAAAATCCGCAAGGCAGGCCATCCATGTAGGCATGCCGTAGCATTCGCCCATGATGGCGGTGACAAGCGGCGATTTGCGCACGCGGCTCATCGCCTGCACAAAGGTGTCGTAGCCGCCGCCCCCGTAAGACGCCAGGCCTTTGGCGCCCATGATGTCCGGCATTCTCGCGCCGCCTGCTTCTCCCAGGTAGACCAGGGGAAATCCCCGGCGCACCGCTTCGCTCTTGATATCCACTTCCTTGCGCGCGGCCACGCGGCTGCTGGTGGCCGCAAGCACCGTAAAGTCGTTGGCGATGACGGCCACGGGCCGCCCGTGAATTTTTCCGTATCCGCCCACCTTGCTGTCCGCGGGCGTTTTGTCTTCCATGCCCGGAACGTCCGAGCAGTTGAACATTCCCACTTCCAGGAAGGTATCGGGATCGAGCAGGCGTGGAATCCGCTCCCGCGCGGTCAGTTTTTTCCTGTCGTGCTGAATCTTGATTTTGGCGGGTCCGCCCATCCGGCGGGCTTTTTCTCTGAGCTTTTTCAGTTGTTCCAGTTCTTGTTCAAACGGCATGTTGTGTTCCTCGCAGTGATGCAATATTTGACCGACCCCGCGCAGGATCGGCGGGATCGGTCATGCGCGGGCATTACTATCCTCTAAAAAAAATTTATGTCAAGCAAATCTATAAGGAAAGCGCAAACATAAAGCATAAACAAGCGTTTAGCAATGGTGAGGAAATGCCGATGCCGGCATCCAGTAACTTCGTCATTCCGGCGACCAGACTGTGTTGTAACTCGAAGAATTGTCATTCCGAACGTATGTGAGGAATCTGAAAGGCTTGAATTTATTGAGACCAGGATTTCTCACTTCGCTTCGAAATGACAGGAGCACCGATTAAGATACAGTCTCGGCAGCCCGAATCCAGATATAAATTTTCATTGCGAGTAGAGCCTTACTTTGCGCGGCAATCTTTTCTTTCGTCATTCCGTACAAGCAAAGCACGATACGGAATCCAGAGTTCTTCTTTTCACGATTCACGTTTCACTATTAAATTGCAGGGCGGGATAGTTTTATTCTCCCCTCCCTTGATGGGAGGGGCTTGGGGAGGGTGAAATAAAGGATTGTCTCCGCCCATCAATTTCCGCCGGGTGATTAATGGAAGATGTTTTGTACCCTCTCCCTTGATGGGAGAGGGATAGGGGGAGGGTGAAAGATGTTTGCCCCATCCCCACACGCTTCCGCTACCGGCGGTCTATCGCACTAGCGGCGGTGAGGTTTCTTAGGAGCAGAGCCTCGCTCTGTATGGCAATCTTTTCTTTTGTCAGTGCGCGTCCCGATGAATCGGGACGTGGCAATCTTTTTCTTTACCATCCGCTATCCACTATTCACCCTTCACTTTTCACGTTTCATCACCCATAACGGGTGCGATTGCACCCGAAAATGGTGTACTGAATTACTTCGCCAGGCTCCCCTAGAATCGATCACCTTTCCGGTGCCATCTACGATGCTTTTGAACCGATGGCGGTCATTGGATTTACGCCGGACGAATGACGACAAGGTGATACTTGAAGAAACTTAGAATTCTTGGCGCGTCCCGTCTGTTCGCCCGAATTATCGCGGATGTCGCACATAACTTACGGGAACAGGGTCTGTAAATGCGCCTTCATCGCCGGGCTCAACTGCTTGTAGAGATTTGCGTTGTAAGAAGCATTGTACGGAATCCCCTTCGAAGTCAGATCCACAAACTGGATGGACGGGTCGATGAATGCATTTCCCGATCCCGGAACTGCCGGATCGCCGCCCTGCGGCCGGGTCGGATCCGTGGGTCCCAAATCCATCCCGTACATCGTCTGGTAGTTGGGGGGATTTCCCTTTAACGGATTCTGAAGGATCTGCTGCGTTGCAATGGCATTCTTTCGCGATGTGGCCGCAGGCGTTCCCGCCCTGACGGCAGGGTCAACGTTAATCGCCTCGATGGAAATGCTGTAGTCGCTGTTAAGGAAAATCTCGAAGGTACGGAACTGCTGCGGAAAATCACGAAGCGATGAGCTTTCCACCTGCCAGAAGCCCTTTTCAGGCAGAGCCGGATCAGGCGACACAAAAGCTTTAACATGATTGACATGACGATGACCGGAGATCCACAAAAGCAGGTTGGGCGCATTCTGAAGCGCCGTAATCAGCCCGGTCAGGTTCACTGCATTCGGTGTGGTGGCGGATTTATCGCCGTATGGATTTGTCACCGCATCATAGGCGCCAAGCCACCACTCCAGTTCGGTGCCAATATTGGTAACACAGATCGGAATATGAGCCGCAATGATCATCAACTGATTGGCGGCCTGGCCATCGGCCAGTTCGGCTTGAAGCCAGGCCCAGCGCGTGGCATCAAGAAATCCGTGGCCGTGGATATCAATGGAACCGTCGTCTTCCCGCTGCGTGTCGTCCAGCACAATGACCTTGAGCGGGATATCCGACTTGGGCACAAAACTGTAACAGGCAAATCCGGCTCTTTCATCGGCCGGGACCAGGGAATAATTCGGGTTGGATGAAACCAGATGAAACCCATGGCCGACCGGCTGGGACGTTGTGTTGAAAAATTCCTGAATCCATTCCGCCCGATGGAGCGAACGGCGGTTGGGGTCGGCGACCACCTGGGGAGGGGCGCTATAGTCCGCCACAGGTCCGGAGAAGATGATTGCGCCATAAGGGGACGTGCCGTCGATCACACCCTGGTAAAACCGGGAATCCGGATTGTTCAGGTTACTCTTGTCGATATTGGCCGGGAAGTTAGCGGGAACGGGAGTGAGCAGCGCATTGGACACCGACCAGACCGTGTCGCTGATGTATGACTGTTCAAGGCCGGACTCATAGACGGGGAACGAACCGATCATGAAGTGGTCATGATTGCCGAGGGTCTGATAGAAGGGGATTGATCTGTCCAGACCCGCCGCCTTGAACGGCTTCTGAAAATCAATGGTGGAAGCGCCGCGATGGCTTCCGGAACTCGGAGTGATGACCTTGCCGTCAATGATGTCCAGATACCACCGCAGTTCGTTATACATGCTCGTGTTGCAGACATCTCCCAGCGAAATGAAAAAATCAAAGGGATTTTTCCGGTGCAGGGCGTTTGCCGTCTGAATGGCGGCGTCAAATACGTGGGGCGTGTACATCATGACTCCTGAGTAGATGGAGCTGTTTTGCCCGGCGTAACCCGGAAGACTTTGCTGGAGCCAGATCAACTGGTTTGGCGCTTCCTTATCGGTCAGATGGATATCCGTCATGGCAAAAAAGTTCACGAGCCGTGTTTTCCGGGTGACGGATGCGGCATTGAAGCCGACTGGCATGATATCCGTCCGCGGCACGAGTGGAAGGGGCCAATCTACATAAATCCACTTGCCGTAACCCAGCTGATCATAGTCCGGAATCCGGCACAACTGAGCCCAGGTCAGCGCAGTCCCGCCATTGGGACTTGACGCCGGAAAAGATGGATCTCCCGGCTCGGGCATATGGCCGGGCGGGGGAGCCGCCAAAGCCGCAATATACGGAAATGCAATCATGCGCTCGGTCGTTTTAACTACCGTAGAATCTATCGGGTATCCCGCAATCACCGGCGTTTGGGCGTTGCTTCCGCCGCCGCATCCCTGGGCCAGCGAGCCCAAAGAAAGGCAGGCTACAGTCCCGGCGGAAAATTTTATGAAGTTACGGCGCGATAATCCATCGCGATACTGCTTAATCCAGTCCCCGGCTTTGGACAAGGCATGGTTTTCCTTTTTTTGATCCTTTTCTGTCGTCATGTTGCTGTTTCCTTTCCTGCTTTGACGATTGATGTGCAACCTGCTGAAATCGCCGATATGGAATCATTGCCTTCGAGAAGCAAATCGTGATGTCTTCAGACAGGTGATAATCGGGTTGTCAGGCCCCAGTAATTATCGGTATCCTTTTAGAAAAACTTGAAAACGGATGTCAAAGGAGAATCCGGGAGTAGAGAGGGACTGATAAAAAAGTAAGTTTCTAAATCGTCGCTTTTCAAAACATCAATTTGCACCATCATCATCTTTATTCCATCAAATACTTTGCAGTTGCACCGTGGCATGGCTTGGCGAATTATGACTGAAACGTTGTGGCGCTTGGACTTTCCCCACTTTAATAGACAGGTCGTTAAGCTGCAAATTTAATTTTTTCCATTTCGCTTGGTGTTTTCGTAAGCTTCCCTGTCAAGTAGACAATTGAAAAATAGAGTTTCCGGTGTTCTTTGACAAACATTCCGCTGGAGTCAGGTTTGGGGGTACTTAAGGATGTTCCCTGTTGGTTACCGGCGAGATCGGTCATGCGCGGGCATTACTATCCTCTAAATTTTTTATGCCAAGCAAATCTATAAGGAAAGCGCAATTATACAGCATCAACAAGCGTTTGGCGACGGTGCGGAAATGCCGATGCCGGTATCCAGTAACTTCGTCATACCGGCGACCAGACTGTGTTGTAACTCGAAGAATTGTCATTCCGAACGTATGTGAGGAATCTGAAAGGCTTGAATTTATTGAGACCAGGATTTCTCGCTTCGCTTCGAAATGACAGAAGCACCGATTAAGACACAGTCTCGGCGGCCGGAATCCAGATATAAATTTTCATTGCGAGTAGAGCCTTACTTTGCGCGGCAATCTTTTCTTTCGTCATTCCGTACAAGCGAAGCGCGATAGGGAATCCAGAGTTCTTCTTTTCACGATTCACGTTTCACTATTAAATTGCAGGGCGGGATAGTTTTATTCTCCCCTCCCTTGATGGGAGGGGCTTGGGGAGGGTGAAATAAAGGATTGTCTCCGCCCATCAATTTCCGCCGGGTGATTAATGGAAGATGTTTTGTACCCTCTCCCTTGATGGGAGAGGGATAGGGGGAGGGTGAAATCGATGTGATCTTCCCCTTATCCCTATCCTTCAAGACTTACAGTATAATCTTTGTAACAGAGGCATCCAAAGTCCCTGAGGCTGTCTTGGAATCGGAACCTCCTCCAAAATCTTCCCTGAAGTCAACAATGCCTTGAAATATGCCTATAACATACATATTTTCTGAAGAATCTACAGTAATACTATTCGCGCGATCAATGGCGCCTCCGCCCATCCGCCTTGTCCAGCCATAGGTAGCGTTTGCATTTATTTTTGTTATGAACATATCTTCATTTCCAGCAGCGGTCTTGGAGTCATTGCCTCCCGAAAAGTCAACTTTGAAGTTTAATGTCCCGGTAAAATAACCTCCAATATACACATTTCCTGATAAATCTGTCGCCAGCGTAAGTCCATTGCCCTGATCATAAATGGTAGAACCACCCATTCGTTTTGTCCAGCCGTAGGTACCATCTGTATTTATCTTCGTTAAAAATATATCGTTGCCGCCAATGGCGGTTTTGGAATCAGTGCCTCCGCCGAAATCAGCCCTGAAATCGACAGTACCGTGATAATAGCCCGTGATATATAGGTACCCAAACATATCCACTGTGATGGCAAATCCGAGACTGGCATCAGAACCGGAGGTACCGCCGAATCGCTTGGTCCAGCCATAGGTACCGTTAACATTTATCTTTGTAACGAATGTATCTCTAAATCCCAGAGCAGTTTTGGAATCAGTGCCACCCCCGAAATCGGCCCGGAAATCTACAGCGCCGGCGAACCATCCGGTAATATATACATTTCCTGACGAATCTGATGTGATCCCATGAATCGTACTACCTACTTGTCTTGTCCAACCGTAGCTACCATCGGAGTTGATTTTAGTTATAAATGCACTTTCAATCCCCATTGATGTTTTGGAATCCGTGCCGCCACCGAAATCCTCCCGGAAGTCTACCGTCCAAGAGAACCAACCAATCAGATATATGTTACCTGAGATATCAGTTGTGATTGCATTTATACCATTAATACCGTTGGGTCCTCCAATGCGTTTTGTCCAGCCATAGGTGCCATTAGAATTTATCTTCGTGACAAATACATCATTAGCACCAACAATAGTGGTCTTCGAATCAGAACCGCCTCCGAAATCTTCCCTAAAGTCAACAGTGCCCTGAAATCGTCCTGTGACATATACATTCCCCGATGCATCTGTCGAAACAAAATAAGCAGATTGATTTTCTGAACCGCCAATTCGTTTTGTCCAGGCATATGTTCCGTTTGCATTGACTTTAGTAACAAACGCGTCACTGCCTCCCGCAGATGTTTTGGAATCAGTACCTCCGCCAAAATCAGCTCTGAAATCTACTGTGCCGGAGAAACCACCTCCGATATAAATATTACCTGATGAATCTTTAGCAATGGATGACGCCACCCCAATATGTTTTGTCCAGCCATATTCGGGTAAGTTATTTACTGTCGTGTAGCTCCATTGATAAGGGCTTTCAAGGTTGTTCCCCGCAGAGTCTTTTGCACCAGTACCCACGGTGCATATGTAAGTTGCATTGGATTGCAATTTGCTGCTCGGTGTAAAAGTCATAATCCTGTTGTTACTGTCCCAGGAAAAAATTCCTGTTGTTGCCGGATTTATAGAAAAAGCATTTTCAGCAGATGCTTTATCCATAGCCTCACTAAAGGTAATCGAGATTGCGGTGGTTCTGGGGATATCCGTTAGGCTGTTTGCCGGACTTACGGATTGGACTACCGGAGGCGTTTTATCGGTATTATAGCCGCCGGCGGCGCCGCCACCACCCCCGCACGCAGTTAACGATGTTATAAATAGCAATATGATTATCCAGTAACTTAATCTTTGATGCATGATGGCCTCCTTCGTGCAATTTGGAATCGTATTCATGATGAGGGTAGAATGCCAATCTGTTTAGTAAGAATGTTGAGCTGCTTAAAACAAATAAGGAAGCAAATATAAAGTGTGGCTACATTTGCGCTCGTGTTCATTGTTATCGTCATATGTTGTTTTAATATGTGAGACCGGCAGTTTCTTTAAGCGTGAAAGGAAATAATCAAAATAAAACAATAAGTCAAATTATATTTACTTATTATCTAAAACCTATGACCTGATTTTATTTCTTCTTGCATTCTTTTCAACGCGTTGTATATTGTAGCCCGAAGTTCCAAGACGAGTTGTGGGAAAAGCTGGTAAAAAACGCTCAAACCCAAAACTGCACGTAGTGGGATTAAAGACACATCCAATCAGTCCAGCCCCCAAAATTTTCAGTCCGAATACCCTGGAAGGGAAGCGTAGGGGTGATGAATGGCACATCTGAAGCAGACATAATTACATAAATTCAAAAATGCAAATGGGATAGTGAACAACGGATATCTCAAAACCCGACTCTGACTTCCTATCATGG
The DNA here is from genome assembly GCA_963682015.1 of Smithellaceae bacterium. Classification (GTDB taxonomy): domain Bacteria; phylum Desulfobacterota; class Syntrophia; order Syntrophales; family Smithellaceae; genus UBA8904. The sequence continues at coordinate 3,657,559 of OY820932.1, forward strand.
GGTGGATATGATGAAAAAAATGAATCACGAAAGCGCATTACGTCGGATAGGGGAGATTGTTGTCCGCGAAACGGGAAAGCCCCTGAGCAACAAAGCCGTACAACAAGTACAGGACGTTCTGATCAGTGCGGTCAATGACACAGAAGACGATTCTTTTGAAGATAAATTTTCCAATATGGAAGTGACGATTCTGCTTGCCGATCTGCGGGGATTCTCTTCCATTGCTGAATCCTATCCTGCGGGCATGATTTTCAACCTGCTGAACCGTTTCTTTGCTAAAATGAGTGAAATCATCTGGGACAATCAGGGCACCATCGATAAATTTATGGGCGATTCGATCATGGTGCTGTTCGGGGCCCCTTTCCCTCATCAGGATGATGTTATCCATGCGATAACCTGCGCCATGGAGATGCAAAATGCCATGGATGAAATAAACAGATACGGCAAAGCGGACGAGATGCCTGAATTGTTCATGGGCGTAGGGATAAACACCGGTCCCGTTACGGCAGGCTTGGTAGGATCCGCTCTTCATGCGGAATATACGGTCATCGGTGATGATGTCAACCTGACCTCTCGAATCCAAACATTCAGCTTGCGGGGACAAGTGCTTATCAGTCAGCAGACACTGAATCGCTGCGGCAGCTTTGTTACGGTAAGCGAACCCATGGATGTTCTGGTGAAGGGAAAATCAAAACCGATAGATCTTTATGAAGTCCTGGCTGTTCCATCCCTTGGTCTGGAGCTGCCCCGCAGGGAACACCGCAAAAGTCCGCGCGTTAAGGTGAATATTCCTTTTACATATCGCTTAATGGTGAATAGTATCGTCATACCGCAGGTACACCGGGGTATCATCAAAGACATTGCATATTTTGGCATCCTGTCGGAATTGGATCAAAAGCTTGTTCCTTTCTCGGATATCAAAATGGAAATCAACATGTCACTGATAGATTATAAAGACATTGATATCTACGCAAAAGTTATCAGTACCGTAAAGAAAGAGGGCCGCTTCCTGTCTGGTATCGAATTTACATCGGTCAGTGCTCAAACGGAACTGAATATTAAGCGCTTCATCCAGTTGCTCATTCAGGGCAGCGAATTTAAATGAAACGACCGATTGATGATATGGACCAGGTTTCTTATTTCTTCTTGCATTGTTTTCAGCAAGTTCATACTATAGTCTGTAGACTTATAGTGTTCAATCTCTGATAATCCATCCATGGACAATCAAAAATCCCGTAAACTCCAAAAGAGTTCTCTTGAGGAACTGTTCGGAAATGTCTTAAAGCAGCTCCGAAATGAAAAAGGTATATCTCAGGAAGAGCTTGGCTTTGAAAGCGGTTACCATCGGACATATATAAGTATGCTTGAGCGCGGCAAGAAAAGCCCTTCATTGAAAACTATCTTTCAGTTAGCAAATGCCCTTGATGTAAATCCGTCCGTAATTATCGAGAGACTGCAACCTCTCGGTGATGGTTCTTCTGCAAGGGAAAGCCAGAGGGGCATTGTGAAAAAATGAAAATTGTAGAGACACATGATATCCTCTCTGTCGGCATGTTCTCAAAATCCAAAGAATGGCACGTCGCTTGTAAACAGGTGAAAGAAGCAATTCAATCTGTTGACTGGCCGCATGGTTCGGGAACCTTCAAAATCTATCCTCAGAGTGGGAAAAAACGTGGCGAGGGTAACGGCGTTGTTCCCATAAAAAAGCCTTGTATCGATTATCTTGAACGCTCCGGCTGGTTGACGGAAAAGCTCCCTCCTCTTGAGAAGGGCGTGATAGTTCCCGGTGACCTGGATGCGCTTTTGGTTTTAAAGAATGGCTATATTGGATTTGAGTGGGAGACTGGAAACATTTCCTCAAGTCACAGGGCTATTAATAAATTGCTTCTTACCATGCAGGTCGGTGGTCTTTTAGGCGGTTTTCTAGTCGTTCCAAGCGATAATCTGAAACCCTTTCTGACTGATCGCATCGGAAATATCGGAGAACTGAGACCTTATCTGCCTCTCTGGAGCTCCGTTCCTATCAAAGAAGGTGTGCTTCGCATTGAGGTTGTGGAACACGATGCAACAAGTCTGAATGTTGAAAAAATCCCGAAAGGCACGGATGGAAGAGCGCTTCAATAAAACCTAATTCTTCTGAAGCATTAAAATATACTCTTTCCGCATGGTATTGGATATGCCCATTATGGGGCGGCTCATCATTTTAATGAGACTAAACCCTAATTTCGAAGCCATCTCAATAAGCAGCTCATGAAGTCCGGGCACCTCATCCGGCGCTTTTTTTAACACCTTCCCAAGCTGATTATTGTTTGTTCCGACAATGATTGTACATATTCTCCCTTTACACAAGACACGTGAGCATTCCGATATTACTTTTTCCATATCTATTTTGTAGAGGTCGAATTTTTCTGATAGCGTTTTACCACGGAGACCGATCATCTTCTCACGGAGGCTTTCTGTATCGACACCTAAAAAGTCCAGATGAAAGGAATCATTTTCTATATAATCTATAGCAAAGCTATAAGGTGGAGAAAATATAATGCCATCTACGGTCGAGTCATGAAGGGGGAGGTTCCTTGCATCAGCCTCAATGACCTTTGAAACAGCCAGTTGCTTTTCCATGCCTGCAATTACCTTTTGGATCTTTTCAGCAACAAAGATATATCTTTCAAGTATGGCCTTGAACAGATCCACAGGGGCTTTCCTCTGGCTTCTTTCAGAGTATCCAACGCTGTCTAAATAAGCTAAAAGTAAGAAATTATAGGTATCAAGCGTCTCCTTTTGTTGTTTCGTTAATCTGCCATTGGTTTGTTTTTTAATATATTGAGCTGCATCTTCCATAACAACAAGAGAATCATTGGCGGTACGCTTATAAGCTCCTGCTCCTCTTGCCTTTTTCTCGAAATAATCAAAAACCTCCAAGTAATTATCCAAGGCTTTTTTAACCCTGGCCAAAGACATGGTCAGCGCATCAATCTTGGTTTGAGTCATTAAGATGCAAAAGGGGCTTGTATCTATTCCTATCGAGGAGATCCCCATCAATGATGCCTCAACCAGCACCGTCCCTGATCCCATCATAGGGTCCAATATCGTGTCGCCAGATTTAAGTCCCATTACATTAATGAGCCCTTTGATCATCTGCGGGTGGAATTTGCCTCTGTAGGGAAAAAGGCCATGGGTCGCATAACCTGTTCTGAATAAGTTCTTTTCAAAAAAAGATTTCAACCTAGATGAGGAGTGCGCTGGCAATTTTAAGGACTCACCCATGCACATCCTGAAGTGTCGGGTATATTCATTATGAACACGTAAAAAATAACCACCTTTTTTTAACAATTCATCATCAGACAGGATTTGTTTTTCATAAAAGGCAATTTCAAGTTCATAAAAATCGTTAAGATCGGGTGTCAATTCATAACTGGAAGGGAAAAGGCTTTGAGTGAAAGACTTTGAGAGAATATGGGAGATATTCACGGATTCCAAATTCCGACCTCGGTTATCCTTCTATAAAATCCTCAGATTTGTGTGGGTGCAAATCCTCGGTCTGCAACCTTTCAATAATGACATCGCAATTCTCGATCTCAACCCCGATCCAGTGGCGATTAAGCCTTTCGCATACATCATATGTGGTTCCACTGCCACCAAATGGATCCATTACAAGATCACATTCATTTGTAGATAACTGAATGACCCGCTCTAAAATCTTTGTAGATAACTGGTTGGCTAATCGCTTGCTACTTTTAAATTTCCGATGTCTTACAGGGGTAATATCATTCCAGACGTCAGTCAGATTTACACCGTTTGGATTCATTGCACCCCTGTGTCCACCGTAGTCTTTGATCTCCTTGCCGCAATGACGGCAGGTTTCAATAGGCGTTCGGATCTTTCTAAAGGTCTTTGGTGTACCCTTTGTGTAATAAAGTAGGCTGTAGTGGGAAGGGTAAAGCCTGCCAGTTATGGGCAATGAAAGCTTCATATTTACAGCGATCCAATGCCTGAAAGTCATGCCGGCAGTGTTGAGATGATTGCCTAAGATAATATTCCATTTAGGCAGGTTGTAAATGAAGATTGCACCCCCCGGTTTTACAATACGAATGCATTCGTTCATCCAGACTCTGCACCATGCGACATATTCTTCTTCAGGCTTACTGTCGTTTACATTGGCTCCGTAGACCTTTGAAAGGTTAAATGGTGGATCAGCAAATATTGTATCAACTGAGTCGCTCTTTATGAATGGGAGAATCTCATGGACATCTCCTTTAAAAAGGACGCCTTTTTCTGTGGAAAAAGCAATTTTTCTCTCAATATCCGGTTCAATAATATTTTCCGGTAACCAGAATTTTTGATATTTCAAAGCTTGCTGTGTCATAACCTCTAAAAAGACCGTATTAAATTATGCGATAGTAATTAGTAGCTACTGCCCTTTATTGAAAACTATAAGTTAGGCATGATCTGCTGTCAATATAATATATGGGAGAACAGAGGCAACGATGGGAATGTTCCACGTCTTTTTTTCTAAAATCAACGGCAAACGTGAGTATCACCCGTAAAATAATAAGTTTCTCGATATGTACGATAGATAAAATCAGGGGATTTGCAATCTATACGCGATGTCCCAGGTATTCCATATTTCTTCAGTTTCAATCAAAGGCCCCTCCTACTTTTCAGTAAAATGAAAAATTGAATTGTCAGCCAGCATTTGATAAACAGAAGACGCGCAGCCGGGAAATGGCACATGGGCGGGGACGATTCAACATGATCCACTGGCGATGTATTGTCGCACTGAAGAGTTCCCAAAGACCAATCCGGCAAAAAAAAATTTCAAGGAGGATAAAGTTTATGTTTAGCACGTACGGGGATATTGTGAGATGGCCGGGAGGAATCTCATAATCAGCTAAACGGTGAGATTTCTCCAGACATCTATTTTCACATTCAACAATCAAAAGGAGAAATCGTCATGCATACAAGAAATTGGCAGAAGTTTTTTCACGATGAAGCGCCGAGGTATCTCGATAATTGCTTCACAAAAAATACGGACTTTGAAGTCCGCTTTCTGATCGATGAGCTCGGTATGAAAGCGGGGGATCGCGTTCTGGATATCGGTTGCGGTACGGGACGCCATTCCCTGGGACTGGCAGAAGAAAAGATGGCTGTAACCGGCATCGATCTGTCGCACGACATGCTCGGGGTTGCCAGAAGAATGGCCGGCGAACGGGGCCTGGATATAACGTTTATCCAGGGAGATGCCTCGCAGGTCAGGCTGGATGAAAAATTCGACCACGCCATCTTGATCTGCGAGGGGGCCTTCAGTCTTTTTGAAGAAGGGATGGAACCGTTTCAATACCATCTGGACATTCTGAAAAATGTCAACGGCATGCTGAAGCCCGGCGGGAAGTTCCTCATGACAGTGCTGAACGGTTTTAAGAAAATCCGGGCGCACTCGGACGAGGATATCCAAAAAGGCGTGTTCGACCCCGTCACGCTGTCGACTTTGATGGAGATGGATTTGATGGACGGATCGAAAGTGCCTCTTCTTGAAAAAGGTTTTCTTCCCCGGGAGTTGACTCAAATGCTCGGGGAGGCCGGATTTCGGGTGTTGAACCTCTGGGGCGGCACGGCCGGCGAGTGGCACAAACAGCCGCTGAGACTGGATGAATACGAAATCATGGTGATCAGCCGGAAAACCGGGAATTAACCGGTCTACCGGAAATGGAAATGCGGGCATGCTCAACCTTCGGGTTGGGCATGCCTTTTTTCTGGGTAAGATCTGAGCGATGTGCCGGAAAATGGATTGAAGCGCGCTGAAGACGTTCAATCTTCGGTCGTCTTCCCGGCGAAGGCCGGGAACCAGTTAAGTTCTGGATGCCGGATCAAGTCCGGCATGACAAATGTAGTTTTGATGATGAGGCGGTTAATGATGGATTCGGATACTCAATTCGACATGCGTCAACGCGGCAGATAATCGCCGCGGTTGAATTTGATGGTTTCCACGGTGGAAGTTACCAGGAGCCGGTTGAGGAGATCCTTGATCCCGCTTCCTTCGGGAAGGGTATCCAGAATGGGAAGAAGTTCCGGTATCTGCTGTTCCATCTGACTGACAACGGTGGAGGTTTCCTTCAGGCTGACCCGGGGATCGTCCATCTGCGTCTGATACGTCTCCAGAAGCCTCAGGAAGCGGTCCATCCGGACCAGGGTCTGTTTTGTATCCGGCTCGCTTGCCAGATCAAAGCGGATGCTGCCCAGGTTGCTCAGCGGCGGCGGAGCGGCGGATTGCCCGGCCTTTGCCGGAGCCTGCCCCATCGTTTCGTTGAGGATGTCCTGAAAACCTTCTCCGGAAACCTTTTCCGACTTTGCTGTAGAGCCCTGCTGAAGGGAGGAAATCTCATTGGGTGTGATTTTCATAGGATTCCAACCTTTACCGTAATTGATGTCAACTGTCTGAGAAGTATATCGGCAGAAATGCCGATAATATTAAATATTATTAACGGTCTCATAATTGTATTCACATTGGTCATGCCGGCGAAAGCCGGCATCCAGGAATTCATTAAACTGGTTCCCGGCTTTCGCCGGGAAGACGACTGAAAAGAGATCCCTTATGTTGTGAATATTATTTTGAGACGATTAATAAATGAGGCGGTGGGACCGGCCCGGTACGCTTCGGGAATTCCGGATGATTTCCGGCACAACTCCGGCCGGCGGTTTTTGCGCTTGTCCGTTCACATCGGTATTCCATGTATTTGTCCGGTTCCGTTTGCCAGCCAAGATTCCCTTTGATTTACTCAAACCCGACGTGATACATTCGTATTGCGTCAATCAAGTAATGTCATTTCGACCGCAGGCGATAGCCCGGCGCATGCCGGGGAGAAATCTTCAAGATCCCTCGCTTTGCCCGGGGCATGGATTGCTCAGTCGTCAAAACTCCTTCGAAATGACACATCAGCGTTGACATGACGATATGACCGCATGGAGGCATGGATTTTGGAATATATGGAGACATGCCGACGTCCGGTACATCATGTCTTTCGAGGACGCCGTGCACAAGATTTTACAGTGCGCGGCACATAAACAGGTTAATCTGCAAACAAAAGGAGGAAGACATCATGAATAAAGTGTTGAAGGTGGTTATCTTTCTGTTTGTCGTAACCGTTGTCGGGCCGTTGCTGCTTTCGGGAACCGCATACGCCGCCGGACCGGGAAGCTCGGGATCCGACAAAATCGTGCAGAGCGGCGCGATTCTGACGGTGGCCGAATCCAAGAGGCTGATCGGCAAGGCTGTGGCGCAGATGCCCATTGTGAAGAATGCCCTGGCCAACGGCATGGTCATTGTCATCAAGGGAACGACCAACGCCTATGTGGCGGAGGAAATCGCCGGGGGCAAGGCCAACCATGCGGCCTTTGTGACCGGAAGAATTGAGCCGGAAAAAGGAGCCAAAAATTTGCCCCCGACGAAGCCCGTCAATCACCTGATTCTGGAGAAAGGCAAGGTTGTGGATATTCCGCTTGCCGAAGCGGCCAAGAAGCTGAAAGCGGGCGATGTTGTAATTAAGGGGGCCAATGCCCTGGACTATAAAAACAAACTGGCGGCCGTCAACATTCTTGATCCCATGGGCGGAACGACGGGAATCACCATGCCCATCATCGTGGCCCGCAAGGCATACCTGGTCATTCCGGTGGGTCTGGAAAAGCTGGTGGCAACGGATATCGTGGATCTGACTTTGAAGATGCGCGAGCCGATGGAAACCTTATCTCCGCCGGCCGGCAGTTCGAAAGCGTTGTTTCCCGGGCACAATATTCCCTCCATGTGGATCCTTACCGGAGAAATTGTAACGGAACTGGAGGCTATTAACATCCTGACGGGCGCTACAGCCTTTCAGGCCAGCGCCGGCGGCGTGAGCGGGGCGGAAGGCGGAGTCTGGCTGGTTTTCAGGGGAACCCGGGACCAGGTGAAAAAAGCTCTGGAGCTGACCAAATCCGTTCAGGGGGAACCGCCTTACACTGAATAGATTATTGCCGGCGATCGAAGAAGATGTTTTTTTCCTGTGATGCAGCCGGTCAGGTTGGCAGAGCTCAGGGGAAAGATGTGCAAAAGAAGAGATGAAAGAGAGGCAGGGGCAATTAACCCTGCCTCTCTTTTTTTCTCTTGCCGGTTCGGCATTATCTGCGAAAACAGCGTCTTGACTTTTTTGCGGGCCGGCCATACTCAATTCCTGTCATTTCCAGAGCGGCAAAAGAACTGAAAAGGTGTCAAAAAGAATATCTGCTCACAGGAGAATGCCATGAGTGATGTATTGGATACCAGGCTGAAGCGCGCCGAAGCCCTGATCACCGCCGGGCTGGACGCCGAATCGACCAGCGAAATCCTGCGGATCATCGAAGCGCCGGCGCTGTCGGCCGATATCCTCAACCGGGTCATGCTCTACAATGAGACTCTGCCCCGGGCCGCCGATTTTCCCTATACCCCCGCGCAGCGCTATCTGCATTTTCTCTGGGACGCTTTCGACAAAACAGCCCTGAGCCTCATCGTTCCTTTTTCCATTCCGTTTCGACGCCTGATTGCGCAAAACCTTTTCAAAGCCTGCGGCCAGGCCCTGATCGCGGAAGAAAACGTCCGTTTCAATTTCGGCAACCTGCTCGAACTTGGAGACAACGTATTTTTCAACCGGGGCGTTTTTCTGGACACCAAGGGCGGCGTCCGCCTGGGCAACAGCGTGGCCCTGGCCGAGGATGTGCGGATTTTTACGCACACCCACTCCGAGGCATCGCACATCGTGCGCAGCTACGGGCGGGTGGTGGTTGAGGATTACGCCAAGATTTACGCCGGGGCGATCATTATGCCGGGTGTTACCGTCGGCAGCCAGGCGATTGTGGCGGCGGGTTCCATGGTGAACCAGGATGTGCCGCCCAACATGGTGGTGGCCGGCACGCCCGCCCGGGTCATCCGCGAACGCAGAAACGAAGGGCACACCGGTGACGACCTGGATCATATCTGGCTTTTCTGAAACAGGCCTTTTTTTCTCGCATTAAAAAAAGGCGTAAGTCACTTTTTTCCTATGGTCGAAATTTTGAACAGGACATATGCCGGGCAGAAACCGATGATGCTCGTCACAATGAAGATCGCCGCGATGATTCCCAGGACAACCGCCAGGACGCCGGAAACGGTGCCGGTCAGGATAAGAACGGCGATTACAACGGCCAGGATAGTTCGGATGACTCTGTCGATGGTTCCCATGTTCTTTTTCATAAGAAGCTCCTTTCGGGTTTAATGGAAAATTAACTGTTTAAAAGAGGTTGCTTTGAAGCGATGTCGCCACGCATTGCCATGTTATTTCGACCAGCGGGAGAAATCCATGTTCCCGGGTGCAACGAGGGATCTTTAAGATTCCTCGCTCACGCCCGGAATGACTTACGGCTTCATACACTCAAAAGCCCAGTATCCACACTTGTTTAAGAAACCTCCGGTTTTGACAACTTATCTGTATGAATGGTCTCACAAACCTCACATTTTGTCATGCCGGCGAAAGCCGGCATCCAGAATTATTTGAACTGGTTCCCGGCCTTCGCCGGGAAGACAACTGAAAACAGAAAAGTTTTATATGCGAATTTTACTCCGGGACTGTTCATTTCCGCAACCGGAGGTCCTGCTTACTTTGTTTCAGAGTCTGACGATGCTTGTTCTTTCTTTCTGTCCTCGACCGGACAGGCTGGTTTCATTCAGGTGGAGATTCCCATCCGGGGCAAAAGCCATCCCTGGAGCAAGAACCACAGGGCAATTATAATGATGAAAATCAGAATGTCACTCATTTTCTTTCTCCGTTTACCATCAATTCAGACTGCGGTTAATAACATCCGTCAACTGCTGTTTCGATACCAATCCGATTACGGTATCTTTAACCTGGCCGTCCCTGATCATCAAAAGCGTGGGGATGCTGCGAATCCCGTATTGAGCGGATATTTTCGGGTTGTCGTCAACATTTACCTTTACTACATTGACCTTCTGGCTGAATTCCGTGGCCAGTTCCTCCAGAACGGGACCGATCGCCCGGCACGGCCCGCACCAGGGGGCCCAGAAATCCACCAGGGTGACTTTATCGCCCTTTAAAACCTCTGTCTCAAAATTGGCGTCGTTTGCATGTTTGACAAATTCCTGCGTGCTCATCGTTATTTCCTCCTTATATTTTTAATCATTCTGTTTTTCCTCGAAGCCTTTCTTTCTGGCTTTTGATGGAAAGATACACCCGGCTGGATCAGGCGTCATTGATCTGGATCAATGAAAAGGAAGATTATTTTGCCCCGGATTACGCAACAGACAAGAGAGATACTTCATTCGTCATTTCGACCCCCGCATGCGCGGGGTTTCACTCCGGGGGAAATTCAGCGAGGTTAAGCATGCTTGCGCCGGAATCATCCGGTTCAAACTGCAAGTTTGAACCGGCCTGGATTCTGATGTCAGTCGTCTTCCCGGCGAAAGCTGGGAACCAGTTCAAAATTCCTGGATGCCGGCCTTCGCCGGCATGACAGATGTAGATTCAATTATGAGACCGTTAATAAGCGTCCCCCGAATTACCGATGTCCCACTGTTCCTCCAAGTCTTGAACGCGCCTTGTCACAGGCTGTGAATTTACTTATCGAGCAAACGATCGGAAAATCAGATTCTGAATTGACTTGCGGCAATGAGGGGGATGTGCTACCCATCCGGCACTTTTTGAAGAGGTGCATGGTTCATGATTCATTTCAGCGGCATTTCCAAGCAGCATGGTCCGCAAATCCTGTTTCGGGATGCCAGTTTTCAAATCCTGCCGGGGTCCCGCACAGGACTGGTGGGTCCTAACGGCGCGGGCAAAACCAGCATTTTTCGCCTGATCATGGGCGAAGAAGAATTCGACGCGGGCGACATCACAAAAGCCCGTAATGTTGTTTGCGGTTATTTTTCGCAGGATGTCGGCGCCATGTCCGGGCGATCGGCGCTTGAAGAGGTCATTTCCGCTTCAGAGGATGTTGTGAAACTCGGTACGCAAATCCGGGAGATGGAAGCGGCCATGGGAGAGCCGATGGACGAGGATGAACTTGCCGATCTGCTGGAGCGTTATGGCAACATTCAGTCCGAGTTTGAACATCGCGGCGGCTACGATCTGGAGAGCCGCGCGCAAATCATTCTGACCGGTCTGGGGATCGGCCCGGACGATTACAACCACCCGGTGGAAACCTTCAGTGGCGGCTGGAAAATGCGAATTGCCCTGGCCAAAATCCTCTCCATTAATCCCGACGTGCTCCTCCTGGATGAACCGACCAATCATCTCGACGTGGAATCCATCATCTGGCTGGAAGAGTGGCTGCAAAGCTCGTTTAAAGGCGCGCTTCTGATGACCAGCCATGACCGGGAATTTCTGAACCGCGTGGTGAGTCGCATTATCGAAGTGGCCAACCGCACCATCACGACTTACAGCGGAAACTATGATTTTTATCTGCGCGAGCGGGAAATCCGGCGCGAACAGCTGCACGCGAGCTACCGCCGTCAGCAGGAGATGCTGGCCAAGGAAGAGGATTTTATCGCCCGTTTTGCGGCGCGCGCCTCGCATGCTTCCCAGGTGCAGTCGCGCGTCAAGAAGATTGAAAAGATCGAACGTATCGAAATTCCGCCGGAGCAGCGTACCATGCAGTTTGAATTTGCCGAGCCGCCGAGAAGCGGAGACGATGTCGTCAAGCTCGATTCCCTGGGGAAAGTCTGGCCCCGTCCCGACGGCGGCGAAAAATCCGTCTTCGGCGGCGTGAGAGGTATTATCCGGCGTCAGGAAAAAATTGCCGTGGTCGGCGTCAACGGCGCGGGAAAATCCACTTTTTTAAAAGTTCTGGCCGGGCAGGCTGATGCCTCATCCGGGAGCCTGCAACTGGGCGCCAATGTATATCCCGGCTATTTCAGTCAGCATGCCATGGATATTCTGGATGCGCAAAAGACCATCCTGGAAACCGTGCAGGACGCCATGCCGACGGCGCACCTGGGGGTGCTGCGCAATCTTTGCGCCGCGTTTTTATTTTACGGCGACGATATTTACAAGCGCATCGGCAAACTGTCCGGCGGCGAGAAAAGTCGCGTGGTGCTGGCCACCATGCTTGTGCAGCCGATCAACCTGCTGATTCTTGACGAACCGACCAACCATCTGGACATCCAGTCGCGTGAAACGCTGCTGGACGCTCTCCAGAAGTTCACAGGCACCGTGGTGCTGGTCAGCCATGACCGCCATTTTTTGCGATCGCTGGTGACCCGCGTTTTCGAAATCGATCACGGTGAAATGCGCATTTATAACGGAAACTATGAATATTACTTGGAAAAAACCAGCCGGGAACACAAGGCCGCCTGATCTTCCATTTCACTAAATGCCACAAAGACTCGACCATCATTCGCCAGGTCAAGCCCCGGTGCAACTGTGGATGCTAAATTAAATAGAACCGCGCCCTTAAATGCAAACGGAACTGTCTTCCGAATTGCCCCTGATTGGTTGAAAACATGATTGCCCGCTGACAACCGGAATATGGTATAATGGGCGTAAAGAAAAATTCGTGAGGGCTGCAGGAGCGGCAAAATATCCGGAAGCGATTTGTCGCACGGCGATCCTCGTCAACGCGGGCAAATACCATTCTCCGACCCGTCGAATGACGGATGTCCCGGGTCGTTGAAGAAAGGAAGACGCAACGTGAAAAAGTTTTTTTATGCGTTAGGGTTGATTGCCATTCTATTGCTGATGTCGTCGGCTAATTCTGCCGCCAGGGACCTTGATAGGTACCTGGAGAATGGGCGCTTCAAAATCGGTGTGGAGCCCTGCGATAAGAGCGAGCCGCCCGACACGACAGTCAGGAACAGGGCAAAGGACGTTTCTCCACCACCGCCGGAGATTCAAACACCGGAATACCGGAGAAAAGATCTCAAGGAATACAAACCCGAGCCTCTCCCGCCCCGGAAGAAGCAGTAAATTCACGTTGTCAAACTTTTTAAAAATTTCCTCGATTGAAACGGCCGAAACAGCCGAGTTCCCCCGGCAGGAACTCCGGCGCATGCCGGATGCGCCGGACTAACGCTCCCGCCAGCGGAGGACATGATCCACGATTCACAGCTCCCTACCCGTTCCCCTCCGCCAGATCGGCCAGCGCCTTGCGGTTGAGGATGCGGATGGTGCGGCCGGACGCCTGGAGAATGCCGTCGTCCGCCAGCCGGCGCAGGGCTCGGGAAAGCGCCTCCGGCGTGGCCCCCAGAATCTTGGCCAGCTCGCGCTGCGAAATGGCCAGTTCCAGTTGTTCGGGATGCTCTTTTGCCTGAGAAAGCGAATGCAGCAGAAAGGAAGCCAGCCTTCCCGGAATTTCCTTGAGGGCCAGAGATTCGATGAGCGCCATGGAATCCCGAAGCCTTCGGGAAAGAATCTGGATGATGTTGAGCAGCAGCCGGGGCTCCTGCATCGCCACGGTTTCCATCAATTGTCCGGGAATCAGAACCACGGCGCTTTCTTCAATGGTCATGGCGCTAACCGGGAAGGAATCGGTGGCAAATGCGGTGCACAACCCGAAAGGATCGCCCGGTTCCAGAAGCTGGATGGTCTGTTCCTTGCCTTCCGGCGAGCTTTTGTAAAGCTTCATTCTCCCTGTCAGAACAACGTAAAATGACTTGATGGGGTCCGTCTCTCCAAGTATCAATTCCTGGGCGGGATATTTCTTATAAACGGCCTGCGCCGCCAGAATCCGCAGTTTATCAGGAGAAATCCCCTGGAAAAGGTCTATCTTTTTAAGCTGCTGTAAAATATCCATAAAAATGCTCCGGTATTGATTTAAATCAATGACACCTGATCTGATCCGCTATACTCGTACCATCAAGACAGGAGTTTTTTACCACAAAGACGGGATGCGGCAAAATAAAATATAGGAGAAAAACAATGACGGATATGATAATTTTGTTATCCCTGCTGGCATCAGGGTTTTGCTTTCAAGCATGGCCTTTATTAAAACCCGAATGCGTCCGGGCGAGGAAGAATAGAGAAAACCCATTGAACAGCCGAAGAGATTATAATGGCTAAGATTGCAAAGAACCCGGAAGACAGCATTCATGGCAAAGCCTGCACTGTTGAACCGGAGCAGGACCTTCCGGACAGCCCTCTTCCCGGAGGCTGAAGCGCATCCGCTGAGGGGAAAATGGTCCGTTTCCCGATTCGTCTTCCTGAAAAAATCAAAAGCCTGTTCCGGAATTTCCGGAACAGGGAATGATCCCGGTGTCTTTCAATCTCCCCCGCTGGCGGGGGAAGGGGGTGGATTTTTTTATCTTCATAATGATAATATTTTACACCTTGTGATCTTTGAATCCATCTCCGTCACTTTGTGACATCCGGCATACGCCGGACTAACGCCTCCGCCAGCGGAGGACATTAAAGTCCTTAGTGACGAGGTCTCGAAGGCGGTATTTTTGAACTGGACCCCGGCCTTCGCCGGGGCGACGATGACAATACTACCTTTTTATGTGTCGTTACTTTTCGTGGGCGGTATTGCTTAAAACATTGATCGTCTGTTTGGACCTTCCCTCCAGGATCAGCTCTCCGGTAATCCTGGCGGCTCTTTCTGCGGGACGGCGGCATTTTTTTATGGCATTGGCTTTCACAAATTCCATGCTGTCCTGCGGATCGGTCAGATTGAAGCTGCGCCCGAAGATGCCGTGCTGAACGTCGCGGCAGTTGCATCCCCCGAATTCCGCTTCAAATCGTTTGCACAGTTTGCGGGCCGCGGAGGTGGTCCGCGAGACCGCGGCCATGTCATCGGCTTTCTCCCTGCCGAAGGCCAGTCCCAGCGCCATGATGCCCGCAACGACAGCGCCGCAGGTGTCGCCCCGCAGCGCCATGCCCGGCATGGCGGTGGCCGCTTTCAGCACTTCAGCGTTGCCGAGGTTGAAATATTCCTGCAGCGCCAGCAATGTGCCCTGCGAGCAGCTTGCAAAGAGTTCTTCGTAGTCGCCGGCTTTCTTTTCCAACGCATCGAGCAAAGTTTCTCTTTCCTGATCATTCATGGCTTATTTCTCCGTTTCTACTTTGAAGCAGCCGGTTGAATTGCCTTTCACCGGCAGCCTGCTTAAACCTTTCGGTTCAGATTTCGGGTTCAGACTTCCAAGCTTCAGGCAGCCTTTGCTTTCATTGAGTCGCGTCGTTTGTAGTATTCCCGCACGGCCGCTATGGCCCGGGCGGCTCGCTCCGGGTCCTGGTAAACGGGAATGCCCCGCTCCAGCAGACCGCGGACCAGTTTTTCCTGAAGGCTCCGGAACGTGAATCCGACAATCGCTTTATCGGGATGGAGTGCGGTCAGGCTGAAAAATTTCTCCACATGGCTGTCGATCAGTTTGCGCGCTTCCTGTGGGACCAATTCCTCCGGAACACCCATTTCTCCCAGGACGCGCTCCAGAACAAGCTCCGGAGAAAGAAAATAGGCAAGCAGCACATCCGCGCGGTCGTCCCCGAGCAGCGCATCCGGAATATTGAAATAATCCTCCGAAGGATTTTTACTGAAGGTCATATCCACCGGGTTGGCCGTGCTGGCGGTTTTGGGGATCATCGGTTTGAGTCTTTCCACGGTTTCGGGCGAGAGGCGCGGCAACTGGAGACCGGCGCGTCCGCAGGCGTCCGCCGCCGTAGCGCCGGGACCTCCGGAATGCGTCTGGATGACAACTCCGTTTCCCCTGGGGCGGGGCAGGGTTCCCAGGGCCAGGGCGTAGTCAAAAAGCGCGGGTAGCGTATGGGCGCGGATAATGCCGCACTGTTTGAAGATTCCGTCATAGATTTCATTGGGGCCCGAAAGAGACCCGGTATGGGAAAGACCGGCCTGTTTGCCTGCTTCCGATCCGCCCACATAAAGGGCAACGATGGGTTTGTGCGGCGTGATGGCCCTGGCGATTTCCACGAACTTATCCCCGCGGTTGATGCCTTCGATGTAAAGCGTGATCACTTTCGTGTTGGGGCAGGCGCCCAGATATTCCAGACAGTCCACGATGTCGATGTTGGCTTCATTTCCCACGCTCAATGCCGTGCTGAACCCCATGCCATGGAGGTCAAGGTAATTGAACATCTGCGTAATAAAGCTGCCGCTTTGCGAGGCCAGGCCGACATAGCCTGCCTTGCAATCCGCCTTGATGGGCGTGGGGTTGAGCTTGATGTGAAGATTGGCAACGCCCAGGCAGTTGGGGCCCAGAAACCGGATGCCCCACCGGCGGGCGATGGCTTCCAGTTCTTTTTGCAGCGCGGCGCCTTCCGGGCCCGCTTCGCGGAATCCGCCCGAGACCACGATGGCGTGCCGGATGCCTTTTTTCCCGCAATCGTCGAGCGTCCGGCAGACGATTTCCGTGGGCAGCACGATAATGGCCAGGTCCGGGATTTCCGGCACGTCCAGAATACCGGGATAGGCCGGAAGACCTCGGACAACTTTTTCCGTGGGGTGAACCGGGAAAATTTTTCCTTCATAGCCGAGGGCCTGGAGCGATGACAGCATGATCGATCCCATGCGCATGAACGTATTGGAAGCGCCGAAGAAGGCGATGCTTTTCGGGTTGACAATCGAATAAAGAGGACTTTCAGAAATAGAACGAATCATTTTTTCTCACCTTTTATAATATTTGATTTTGATGATGGATAAGGGAAGCCCTTGCGAGATGCAGCCTGCATTCTTCAACCGGATTTCCGCTTTGTACCCGTATTTTTTTAAACCACCGGCAGTTCCTGCTTTTTGTCTTTTTTGGCCTGCTCGTCCAGAATGATAGTGAGCGCCATGCGCGCCGCCTTGCCTACCAGGGTAGAACATTGTTCGGCCATTCCCGCGGCAACGGCCGCCTTCATGTCTTCCATGTCGTAGAGATTGAAAAAGCGGCCGAACTGTTTGACCTGGATGTCATGGCACCGGCAGGTGGAAAATTCTTTGATAAACTGTTCATGAAATTGTTTGGCCAGAAGAAGCGCTTTGAGCTGCTTGCCCATTTTGGGCATATCTTCTTTTTTGCGGCCGAAAAAGTAGCTGATGGCCAATGTTCCACCGGAAAGCGCGCCGCAGTGGCCGTCGCCGCTAAGGCCTACGCCGTCGGCAAATCCCGTAGCGGAGCGCACGACGTTTTCATCATCCACGTTCAGGACTTCGAAAATGGCGGCGAGCGAACATTGCGCGCAGTTGCCGCCGCGAAGTTCATAGGCTTTCCCTCTCCTGAAAACTTCTTCCAACATTTCTTCTCTGTTCATTGGATTATCATCTCCATTGTTATTTTTTCAGACTTATTAACGGAGTCAAAATAGTAACGATATTTAA
Source organism: Smithellaceae bacterium (assembly GCA_963682015.1). GTDB lineage: Bacteria > Desulfobacterota > Syntrophia > Syntrophales > Smithellaceae > UBA8904. The sequence goes on from OY820932.1 coordinate 3,674,863, forward strand.
TCAAATTGCATTTTCATCGTCACCCAGGCGAAGGCCGGGGTCCAGCTCAACAAGTCTGGATTCCCGCCTTCGCAGGAATGACCCACGTTAATACTATTTAGAGACCGTTAATAATATTCCTTAGATGCTTCCCCGCCCCTGGTGGGCGGGGACTGAGGGGAGGGGGATTTGATTTCACCCTAACCCTAACCCTCTCCCGTCCAAGGGAGAGGGAATCAAAGTCATTTCCTGGCCCGCTCCAGGATTTCGGCGATACCCAACACTTCCAGGCGGTCTTCCAGATTTTCCATCTTTACGGCATCCGAGAGCATCTTGGCACAGTTGGGACAGGCAACCGCGAGGATGCTCGCACCCGTCCCGGCCGCTTCGCGCACGCGCACGCGGGAGGCGCTGTCCTGGGCCGTACCCAGAATGTCCGTAAAGAAATTGCCGCCGCCTCCGCCGCAACAGAAAGCGTTTACACCATGACGGTGCATTTCGACAAGTTCTGCTTTCGGAATGGCTTGAAGGATTTCCCGCGGGGCCTGGTAAATATTCTGATGCCGCCCCAGATAGCAGGGATCATGATATGTAATCTTGATCTGCCAGGGTTTGAGCCTGATTTTTTTCTTTTTGATCAATTCAGCCAATATCTCGGTGTAGTGCCGGACCTTGAACGCTCCGCCAAGGGCCGGATAATCCTTTTTGAACGTGTTGAGAGCGTGGGGGTCAAGTGTGATGATTTCCTTGACGCCCTTCGCTTTGAACGTTTCGATGTTTACCCGGGCCAGTTCGGCAAAAAGGCCCATTTCACCCAGAGCCCGCACGTCGTTTCCGTCGCAGGTTTCCTCGTTGCCGAGGATGCCGACGGAGAGATTCGCATCCACCAGTAGTTTCCCAACGCTTCTGGCCATACGCTGACCGACCTCGTCGTAGGAGCCGACACAGCCTGCGAAAAAGAGATATTTCTGGTTGGTGTATGGTTTTAATCCCGTCCCTTTGGCCCAGTTGCCGCGTTCGGACTGCGGCAGCTTGTAGGGATTGCCGCTTACGGCAATGGCTTTGAAATAGTCGCGCACACCGGGCGGAATCCGGCCTTCCCCCACCAGTTCGGCGCGCGTTTCCTGAAAGATGTCCGGCAGGAAATCCTTGAATCGGGGAAAAACGCACTGATCCTTGCAGTTGTCGCAGGCGACGCAGGAAAACATGATTTCGGCAAAGCGCGCGGAGGTTTCGATTTCGCCTGATAGCCAGGCGCGGGTGAGCCACATCCGGCCGCCGGGGGCGAAGGTGTCCCAGCCGAAGGCCTTGTACGACGGGCAGTTGAAGTCGCTGTAGTCGGACGGATACTTACAGTAGCCGCAGCGGAAGCAGCGGTGGACGATCTCTTCATGTTTGATGTGTCGGATGTAGGTCATGAGTTCACCTCCCAGTTGCCGGGGTTCATGATGCCCTGCGGGTCGAGATTCTGCTTGATCATCAAAAGAAGCCGGCGCGCGTTGGGTTCCATGCGTTCGAGCAACATCTTCTGCTCCTTGTGGTTGGGCTTCCAGGGAATGCCGCCCATATCGAGAGCAAAGGTCGTTGCTTCGTCAAGCGCATGTTCCACGCGATCCATCATGGCCTTGTCGTTGCGGTTGAAGGCAAACGAGATGCTGTACATCATGCAGTGCCCGCCGGAAATAAGCCTGGCCGTGCTGGCATAAAGAACATTGTATTTCGCGGCAAGCTCCACCACCTTGGCGGCGTATTGCGGGAAATGTTCAATGGGCGCGATGGGCCCCGAGTATTCGAACCCGCCGCCCTTGGGCACATCGGCGAAATCGGCGATGTTGCGGCCTGGCATTTCCAGAAGTGCGGCTTTCATATACTGAATCGACATGAAGCCGCCGTCTTTGGAATCCATGTATTCCTGAAGACAATCCCAGATCATCTTTCGCTTGAATTCGATTTCTTCCTCCGTATCGCCGGTGAAGAAAACCGTGATGTGGTAGTTGCCCAGAAACATGAGCGGCTTGGGCTGGAACCAGACGTTGATGTCTTCCAGCATTTCCAGATGCGTGAGTTTGTAGAGGATCTGCGGAATCAGATCGACCCGGTCTGTGACGAAAAGTTCGGCGTCCCGGAACTTCTTGTTGGGGTAGAGTTTCAAACCCACCTTGGTAATAATGCCCGTACAGCCCAGCCAGCCCAAAAACAGCCCCGACAGATCCGGAAGCGTAGGCCCTTTGGAAATCCAGTAAGGTCCGATCGACGGCGAGCCGATCCGGCAGATTTCGCCCGTGGGCAACACAACTTCCAGCCCTGTGACCATGTCCGAGTTGAAGCCATACTGATTGGTTAGCCGTCCCTGGCCGTGCAGGGAAACATTGGCGGCAATAGTGGTGGTGGACGGGGCGTCGGGAATGCTGTGCCGGAGCGTGGGATGGTTTTTCTGAAGATACGCCTTGAGGGCGCCCTGGGAGGTTCCGCCTTCCACAACCACATAGCGGGCCATGGCGTTCACTTCCAGGATTTTATTCATCCGCTTCATATCCAGCACGATGCCGCCCTTGAGCGGAATCACCAGGCCCGCAAGCGACATGCCGTTTCCCATCGGGACGACGGGAATGTTTTCGCGATTGGCCAGCTGGACGATCTTCTGGACTTCTTCCGTCGTTTTGGGCGCGACCACAAAATCGGGTTTGTGCGGCGCGAGCACGCCGGGATCGCGCGAATAAAACCACAGTTCCTCGGGAGCATTGGAAACGCCCCGCTCGCCGACAATGTCCGTCAGGGATTGCAGGATATCGCTCATGTCGTCCCCCTTTCTTTTTCGCCGATGGCCATTTTGCAAAGATCGACGATGTGCACCGGTTTTAATCCCCGTTTGACGACTTTTTCCGAAAGAGAGGACTGGCAGGCCGGGCAGTTGAAAACGCAGTATTCGGCGCCCGCGGCCAGCATGTCGTCGATGTTGCGCTTCTGCACGTCGTCAGCCAGTTTGTAGCCGGAAATGGAGCGCAGTATTTCCGCGCAGCACAGCGCGTTTTCATCCTGGTAGGTTCTTTTGGGCGCTTTGACGCCGATGAGATTGAAGATTTTTTTCACCAGTGCGTGCTTGTCCGGAATGAGCCGGTTGGAGCAGGAGCGCTGATAGGCAACGGTGATGTTAAGCGGTTTGATTTTATCTTTTAGCTCTTTCATGCGCTGCAAAACAAAATCAAGGTAGTAAACCGGCTTGAAGGGCACCTCCATGCCGTAGGCGGAGGCAATCGAGGTCAGCGTGCCGTAGCATTCGTCATGCAGGCAGATGACTTCCCTGACACCGAGTTTCCGGTAGTTTTCGATGACGATGGGGAGACGCTCCTTGATGACCGACATGCGGGCGAAGTGCGTGTGAACGGCCGGGCACATGAATTCCGCGCCGAACACGCCTGCCGTGGCGACATCCTTGAAAATTTCTCCGGTGCCCAATGCCCCCAGATCGGGAATGTAGCAGCAGGAGAGCGCCTTGTCTTTCACATCGCCCACCATGTATTTGCCCTGCATCTGCGTCATGTTGATCCACTGGTTGGTGATGGGGCGGGGCGCTGTGAACATGCCTTTTTCCTCGCGCTTCTCCGAGATGAGGTAGAAGGGATGGTTCCCTTTTTTGCAGTATTCTTCGCAGGCGTAGCAGGTCATGCATTCGGTAAGAACCCGGGAGTCCTTGCCTTTCATGATTTTCATCATTTCCCCGTGCGCTTCCCTGTGCCCGCTGAAGGTCATGTACTGGCATTTGAGCAGGCAGTCGGCCGAGCGGCAGCTTGCGCAAACCTTTTGATCGAATTTCAATTGAACCATGAAGCACCTCCATCATCATCTGATTATGAACAATCTCTCTTCACGCCATCCCCGGCTGTCCGGACCGTGGAATCGGCGAGGAAGATTATGGTTTTTTCAGCGACCAGAAAGGACCGACCTTGCCGATTTCCTGCAGCGTGATGATCCAGTCCACGGCGTATTCACGCATATGAGAAAAATAGTCCGTGTCCGGCCGGCGCCGGAACATTCGACCGGAAAAAAGCTTGAGCAGATCCGGAAGCTGAAAGATTCCCTCTTCCGTGCCTGGCTGAAATTGTGCCCAGTTGCGAAGATGTTCTTCCGACCGGAAGAAAGTCATCGTCGTTCAGGCATGAGCGACATCCTGCATCCATCGGGCAAAAGGAACCGCCACGTAACCTATCACTCCCGCAGGGTCGGCCTTCAATATCGCCCCGTCCTGAACTTCCAGGTGGATGGGTTCGCCGCAATCGAGACAGGGGGTGTCGATCTCGATTTTTTTACCGGGGAAAAGCCAGCAGACCGCCAGCGATTCAAACGCTCACTGGCCAAACCATTTCTGCTGGCCGTCGATCGTGATGCGAAACTGCGTCGGCTGATTGTTAAAAGGCGCAAAAGACGCTATGAAATCCGTACCGGGCGCCAGCCAGCCGTGAACTCCTTTGGAAAAAAGATCTCGCAGTTTCAGACGGCCTTCTTCCATGGATACCCCGATCTCTCTTGCGATTTCCGAGTAATGAGGCGCCTGTCCCGTGTCGATCATGCGTTTCAGGACGATGTTGAAGATTTGATCCAGTGTGACCGGTTTCATCATATCTCTTTCCTCCCTGCAGATGATTTGCATACCGGGAAACAGTACAACGAATGATGTTTTTTCCGCTACCGCGCGGAGGCCAAAGTCACTTTGTTGTGCGGGTCATTCAGGGCCGAGGGATTCCGTCCGTATGCTTCCTTGAATGACGAGGAAAAATGAGAGAGATTTTCAAAGCCGACCTCCAGGTAAACATCGGAAGGCGCTTTGTTTTTTTCTTTGATCAGGTAATAGGCATGCTCCAGGCGCTTTTTCTTGAGCCAGCGGCTGGGGGACTCGTCAAAAATCTTTTTGAAATCTCTTTTGAAGGTTGAAAGACTTCTGCCCGTCATCCGGGAGAAGGTCGAAAGCGGAATGTTGAAGACGAAATTTTTGCACATGAAATCTTCCAGATCGATTTTGCCCGGTTCGGTGAAATGAAAAAGGGAATCATACAGAGAACCATCCATTTGTTTTAAAAGCAGGATGGCCTCCCGGGTTTTGATGTCGCTCAGCTCCCGGTCCAGCGTCATGCCGGAATCGAAATAAAGACGAAGGGAATCAAACAGGTTGTCCATGAGGGGGGAGGGCGGAAGTTTTTTTACCCGGCAGAAGCTACTCGTATGGTCTGCCGGATCGATCCTGACATTTTCCCGGGTCATGTAATCCTGAAGAAAAGACTTCCGGATGAAGATGCTCAACGACTTGAAAGGTTTGCCGTTGTCCTCCGGGTGTTTGGTAAATTTAGCCAGCGTGCTTCTGCGGACGAAAAAAGTATCCCCCTGTTGAAACCTGTGGTTCAGATCCGCTTCCACAATGGAGAGTCGACCGGAAAGCACGTGAATCAGGACGTGCGCCGGTACAAACTGCTCCTTTTCGGTCATTTTGCTGGCTCTGGCGGAACAAAAGATGCTCTGGCGTTTAAAACTGAAATCTTCCTTGCTCACGGGTATCCCTTATCTGTGGCCGTCTATCTCGGCGTTTGCGGTAAGCACTATACCACAAGCGAAATGCAAAGCACCAGATAAGAAAATCAACCGTTTTTTAACAGAGGGGCATCTTTAAGCATTCAAGTTATTTTGCAGTATCTCCACAGCATCATGTGAGAATCATCCAAAGCTTCATTCTGCAACGAATTACCGAAACCGGCTAACCTGAGAAGATAACGAAGATCTGCATCAAAGAGTTTGTGTTCAAACGATTTTTCATTTTTCGGCGGTTACCAGGGCATGAGAACCGTTGATGCGGGCAACCAGCCACCCGTTGGAATCCGTAAAAAAATCTCTTTCCACATCTACTGCGTTTTTGTGATCGATCAGGGATAAACCAAACTGCGCAAGAAACGGTTTGATTCCGCCTTCCTCAATGCCGAAATGCCAGCGTTCCCCGACGTTTGCAACCGTTTTAATAATCCGGCCCTCGCCGTAGAGAAGGCTTTCGCCCCGCAGAACGCGGGCATGGACATAATCGAACACCACGCGGCTTCGCCGGGTGGCATAATGGCTGATGGTTTGCAAAGTTGCCTCGACGGATGATGGCTGCAAATACATGAGCAGGCCTTCCAGGATAAAGAGACTGGGCATTTCACGGGACACTCCCGCCCGGGCGAGACGTTCCGGAAGGGATTCGCGGTCGAAGTCAATGGGGACACAGGTCAACTGTGGAGGTAAGGACAGACCGCGTTTGTGGTATTGGGCCAGTTTGGCCTGCTGTGTCACAGGCGCATCGAGTTCAAAAACACGGGCTGATTGCAGAAGGTCGGCGAACCGAAGCGCCCGCGTATCGAAGCCGGAACCGAAAATCAGAATCTGGCCGATGTTGTCAGTCAGAGCCTTGTGAAAAGCCGCGTCAATGTAGTTGGTTCTTGCGACGACGTATTCATAGATTCCCGCAGACGCCGCAATTCTGCTGAAGAATCGCCGGAAAAAAGAAAAGCGGATCAGTGTTTTGAGAAAGGAGGGCAGCAGCACGGGCGCAAGATAATCGTCGCTTCGGTACCAGGGATTTTTTTCCAGCGCCGAACAGGCGCGGTATAAGCAGGTCATTTCCGCCGTTCGGGACGTGACGGTATCGATTCTTTTTTTCATATCGGTTCTATTTTTCGCTGTCGCCGGTCCGGCCGAGCCTTATTGTACCTGACGGTTAATTTCTTCAATCAGCGTTTTCGACTCGTCGGGCAGACGCGCAAAGCCCATGGCCTTTTTGAAGAGAGTATTTCCGTTTCCCTCGGATGCCGTATGTTTTTGCAACTGCTGTTATTTCGCATCGGGCGGCGTCAGGTGTTCCGGGACCTGCACTGCAACCACTTCGCCGGTTGCACAGACTTTGCCGCCGGCAATGAGCCGGGCTTCCACGATTACCTTGCGGCCCTTGATTTCCTTTGCTCTGGCGCGGACTTCCAGCGGGCCGCCCATCGGCGTGGGCAGCAGGTAGTTCACATGCAGCGAAGCGGTCACGAAGCGAAGCGCCGGTTCCGAGCCCATTTCGCGATTTTCGGCCCTGTATTTGGCTGCTGCAGCCGTGCCCATGGAGTGGCAGTCGATCAGCGAAGCGATCAGGCCGCCATATACGTGGCCGGGCGCTCCACCCGTGTAACAGTCTTTGGGGTTGTGAATGCAAACCGCTTCTTCACCATCCCAGCGGCTCTTGATTTGCATTCCGTGTTCATTGAGACGCCCGCAGCCATAGCAATGGCTGAAATGATCCGGGTAAAAATCCTGAAATGCTTTTTGTGTCATGACATCACCTCGATGCTCGTATCTCGTATCTCGTCGTTCGTATCTCGTGAAGCGTATCTCGTATCTCGTCGCTTGCCGGACATCGTTCTTCCTTGAACCTTGTCCCTTGAGCCTTGCACCTATCGCCTTTCGCTTAACTCTTCACGTGAACGTGAGCTTTGTTCCCGACATATTCAGAATGAACTGATCCGGCATTCGTTTTTCCATCTCCATGATGGCTCTGCGGCCCGTACAGTGCATGGGGACGATGTAAGCCGGATGAAGCTCCTGCAATTCCGATACGGTCCGGTCGATGATTGCCTCAAAATGCGGGCCGGAAAGATGGAAGCCGCCCATCACAACGTGCACCCGGCTGACTCCCGTAATGTCCATGGCATGGCGGACGGTGTTGACGATTCCCGCGTGCGCGCAGCCCGTGACAATCACGAGACCCTTGTCTTTGAGATGGATGACAATTGCAGAGTCGTCTTCAATGTCGTCACGGTGTTCCTCTCCGTCCTTACGCCAGTGGGCGATGGGGAACCCTTTTTCAAAATCCGTCCTGCGGGGAACCTCGCCCGCAAAAAGAACCGTATCGTCCAGCATCAGATAAGGCTTGTCGGTTTCCACAAGATGAAAACCCGCCTGGCGGATCATTTCTCTGGTGAGTCTGGGAAAGTGTACTTTGATGTCTTCCGAGTATTTCAAATAGCGATCGGTTTTGAATACGGACGGGTGTGCAACCAGGGGAATACCTTTTTTGCCGATCAGAGAAACAAGCTTTTCCATGCCGCCTGTATGATCACTGTGTCCATGGGAAAGCGCCGCTGCACCAACGTCTCCAAGGTCAACGCCCAGCGTCCGGGCATTTTGCGCCGCACCTTCTTCTGAAAAACCAAAATCAAAAATGAGCGTGTGTGTTTTTCCCTCCGAGGTTGTTTTAATCAACGCGGAAAATCCGTGTTCGGCAATAATGGAGGCGCGGATTTCCCCTTTTTTGAGCGGCGCTGCTCTCGTCACAATGGCGTTGCTGTCAATTGCCGTCATTTCGATATAGTTGTCCTGCAGCGTCAGAATTTCGGCCCGGTCAACGATTTTCAGAACCATTGCTCCTCGCTTTCGCCTGATGATTTTCAGGAACTGAATGTCTTTGCCTGCTTTCCGTCCCTGATCTGCCCGATGATTTCCTGCATGATCTTTCCCGTCGGCGTTTCGGGATAATGCTGAATGAATACCCGGCCGGTGTCTCCCGATTGGGCCAGTGCCGGGTCCATTGGAATGGCGCCCAGAAAAGGCACGTTCATGTCGGTGGCGGTCTTCTGACCTCCTCCGGAGGGAAGAATGTGCGTCAGCTCGCCGCATTTTGGACAGACAAAGCCGCTCATGTTTTCCACCACACCCAGCACCGGGACATTCACCCGCTTGCAGAAACTGATGGATTTGCGAACATCGACGGCGGCGACTTTCTGGGGTGTGGTCACGATCACCGCGCCGTCGACCGGCTGGATGAACTGGCATAAAGAAAGGGGTTCATCACCCGTTCCGGGAGGCGCATCGACAACCAGATAATCCAGATCACCCCAGTATACGTCCGTCAGAAACTGCCTGATGATCCCCGTTTTCACGGGTCCGCGCCAGATGACGGCATCGTCCGGATTTTGCAGCAGGAAGCCCAGAGACATGACTTTGATGCCGCCGCAGTCCACCGGGAAAAGTTCGCCCGGAGTTCCTTTAAGGGCGGCCTGTTCCAGCCCCAGCATGGTGGGTATGCTCGGGCCGTGAATGTCGACATCCAGAAGGCCTACGCGCAGGCCGCTGAGCGACAGTGCCGCGGCCAGGTTAACAGCCACCGTGCTTTTACCCACACCTCCCTTGCCGGAGAGTACGACGATTTTATGCCGGATACGGCAGAGTCTCGCCTGCAGTTTCTGCCTGTCCGTGTATTCTTTTTCGCTTTCTCCCTGCTTTTGATTTTTGACCGCACAGCCTGTATCGCTGCATGAATCACATGTTTTCTTGTTTTCCATTTTTTGTTTTTCCTTTTCGTGCATTATAAAATCATCGAGTGCGATGTTACAGTCATAATTGTCATATCGATCGAAGGGAGATATCCTTTACAAAAAACTGCCTCAATGTTCCTGGCAGCCATGTTCATGGGCCGCGCAGGCCAGACCGGAATCCTGCAGGTTGCCCGTCAGCCATCTTTCGGTTACCTCTTTCACATTACCCGAACAGCCTCTGAGTACCTGGATTCCGTTTGCTCCCAGAACGTTGACGGCTCCCTGGCCCATGTTGCCGGCCAGCATGAATTTTACGCCCATCCGGGCCAGCGTCTGGGCGATATTCGATTTGCAGCCGCATCCGGCGGGCGGCGTGACGATTTCCTGGGCCAGAATATTATTCCGGTCGTCGATTGTAAACACTGTAAAATATTCACAGTGGCCGAAATGTTCGTCGACCTGGTTCTGACAAGATGGTAATGCGATTTTCATAAACTTCTCCTTTTCACTCTTGATTGTTCTTTCCGCAGCGTCGGCCTTTACCGCTTCCGGCTTCAGTTTTGTTAGAAGTGATTTCTCTGTCTTCGATTTTCAGCGCTTTACCATGGATGAGGACATCGGCTATTTTTTGGTGGGCGGATTCGATAATCCGGCCGAACGTCTGGCGGGAGATGTTCATCCGGGTGGCCGCCTCTTCCTGGTAGAGTTTTTCGTAGTCCGCCAGGCGGATGGCCTCGAATTCATCCAGATTCAAGATAACTTCTTCCAGCTCGATGGATGGAATCCCGCGCGGTTTGAAGTAATTTTTGTCCGGCGTTCCGCAGATGTGACGCTGACATTTGGGACGGGGCATGCTTCATTTCCTCCTGAGAAAACATTATAAGCATATGCTCATAATATGTCAAGAAACAAATTTACGCATGGGATCATTACATCCGGTTCCGAAGAAAACGCAGGTTTGTACAAATTCATGAGGAGGGCGGGCATCTTATTCCTTCATGGAATAAGATGTTGAGAAATATGACTTTAATGAATTTGATTTCGCCTCACTTCGTTGCTAAAAAAACGCAACTTATTTCAGGGGGTGTTCAATGAAGAATATTTTTTCATCCCGAACGGGAATCATTGTTGTCGGAGGGCTGATCGGTATCAGCGCTGCGCTGTTGCAGTATTTCGGCAATCCGCCCAACATGGGAATCTGCGTGGCGTGTTTCGAAAGGGATGTTGCCGGAGCGCTGGGGCTCCATCGGGCGGATGTCGTTCAGTACCTGCGTCCGGAGATCATGGGATTTGTCATCGGAGCTTTTATTGCGGCGTTGATTGCCGGAGAATACAAGCCGCGCGGAGGTTCTTCTCCGCTGATCCGTTTTTTTCTGGGCGTTTTTGCCATGATGGGCGCGCTTGTTTTTCTGGGCTGTCCCTGGCGAACGCTTTTGCGGCTGGCCGGAGGCGATGGAAACGCCATTTTAGGTTTGCTGGGTCTGGCTTTCGGTATCTTTATCGGCGTTCTGTTTTTAAAGAGAGGATACAGCCTGGGGCGTTCTCATGCGCAGAGAAAAGCCGGCGGCTGGGTTTTCCCGGCCCTGATGGCCGGTCTTTTTCTTCTGCTGGTTTTTCAGGTTTCTTTCGCGCCCGGCGGTCCGATTTTCTTCAGCGTGAAGGGGCCCGGTTCACAGCACGCACCGATTCTGATCAGTATTGTTGTGGGGCTGTTGATTGGAGGACTGGCGCAGCGGAGTCGCTTCTGCACGATGGGTGCTTTTCGTGATGTAATCCTTATCCGGGATTTTCATCTGATGAGCGGCGTCGTTGCTTTGCTGGTTTGTGCCCTGGCAATGAATTTAATCCTGGGACAGTTCAAGCCCGGCTTTGAAGGGCAGCCAATCGCGCATACCAATCATGTCTGGAATTTCCTGGGTATGACACTGGCGGGCCTCGCGTTTGTTCTGGCGGGTGGTTGCCCCGGGCGACAGTTGTTTTTGTCCGGCGAAGGTGATATGGACGCGGCGATTTTCGCTACAGGTATGATCGTGGGCGCGGCATTTTCACATAATTTTGCCATGGCTTCCTCTCCCAAAGGGATCGGCGCTTTCGGGCCGGCCGCCGTGTTACTGGGGCTGGCTTTCTGCCTGATCATCGGCTTTACACAACGAGACAAAATAAACGCTTGATAAATTGAATGGAGGATGACAATGAGTGCGAAGCGTATTGATGCGAGAGGGTTATCCTGCCCGCAGCCGGTGGTTTTGACGGACCAGGCGATTTCCGCGGGAGACACCGATCTGGAAATTCTTGTTGACAACGAAGTGGCGCGTGAGAATGTGATGCGCCTTGCAGCGAAAAGGGGTTTTGCAGCGGATACACGGCCGGAAGGCGAAGATATTCTGATCCTGGCCGCCAAATCATAAAACAAAAAAAAATGATGGAAACACTCTATTTGGACAACGCCGCCACGTCGTTTCCCAAGCCGGAAGCGACGCTGGCGGCGATGATATCTTATCAGCGGAATGTCGGCGCTTCTCCGGGGCGGTCCGGCCACGGCCGCTCGATTGAAGCCGGCCGCGCCGTGTACGAAACCCGGGAGGCCCTTGCGCGTCTTTTTTCTATTCCCGACCCGTTAAGGATTGCTCTGACCAAAAATGCGACGGAAGCACTCAATATCGCGCTTCAGGGTGGGTTGGAAGCAGGCGATCATGTGGTCACTTCGGGTATGGAGCATAATTCCGTAATGCGGCCGCTGCGTTTTCTGGAAACGCAGGGTGTGGAAGTGACCGTCGTATCCTGTTCTTCCGGAGGCGAACTTGATCCCGAAGACATCCGGAAAGCTTTGCGCAAAAACACAAAGATGGTGGTATTGACGCACGCCTCTAATGTCACCGGCACGATTCTGCCCGTGGAAGAAGTCGGTGCGATTCTCCGGGAAAGAGGTGACGTCCTGTTCTGTGTGGATGCCGCCCAGACTGCGGGCGCCGTGCCCATCGACGTGCAGAAAATGAATATTGATCTGCTGGCATTCACCGGACACAAATCGCTTTTCGGCCCCCAGGGGACGGGTGGGCTCTATGTCCGCGAAGGTCTGGAGAAAGAAATTAAACCGCTGATGATGGGCGGGACGGGCAGCCGCTCGGAGTTTGAAAGCCAGCCGGATTTTATGCCCGATATATATGAAAGCGGCACGTCTAATGCTATCGGTCTTTGCGGTCTGGGCGCAGGTGCCGAATTCATTCTGGAGCAAACCGTGGATGCCATCCGCCGGAAAGAGGAAGAACTGACCTCCCTTTTTCTGAAGCAGCTCGAGGATTGGGATGATCGTGTAACTGTTTATGGTTCCCGCAGGGCCGCCGGACAGACGGCCGTCGTTTCGTTTAATATCAAAGATATTACTCCGTCCGACGCCGCGCTTTTCTTTGAGGAGCGTTATGGAATCCTCTGCCGTCCAGGGCTGCAATGTGCTCCTGCCGCTCACCGCACCATCGGTACGTTTCCGCAGGGCACAATCCGCTTCAGTTTCGGTTTTTTCCATACGCCGCAGGATGTCGAAACAGCCTGCGCAGCCCTTCTCTGTCTCCTCAATCGGTCATGAAGGAAAGGTTATTTATCCCATGAGCATGCAGGAATCTTTTGCCGTCGTTCTGTTTGAGTCCGTCAGCCATGCACTGCGCGCGGAAAAGCTTTTCAAAGCGGCCGGCGTTTTCTGCAAACTCATTCCTGTCCCGCGACACCTTAGTTCCGATTGCGGCGTCTGTCTTCGTTTCCACAGGTCCGCCAGGGCCGAGGCCGATGCGGTATTAAAGGATAAGCTGGATTTCTACGAGATTCACGATATTTAACGGACGTTAAAATGTTCTGTTCAAGTCCTGCTTCATCAGGTACAATAAAAGAAAAAGCAGGAGGCAGAAAGGATGAATCAGTCGTCTATATCGCTAAAGAACGTCAGGTCATATCGGAGAGTCGCTCTGGCCGTCGGGCTTCTGGTTGTATTGCCTTTCGCCCTGAGCCTGATCCATGTTACGTTTGCAGAACACTGGAAACTCCATTTCTTTTCCGCGGCGATATTTCTCGCGGCGGTGAGTTTCGGTCCTGTCGGAGGCCTGATTGCCGGTGTGGCCGGCTCTCTCTATGCGGCGCTGTTTTTAGGGAACCCTTACCTGATTGTGGGCAATGCCATTCTGGGGCTGATGAGCGGATACTTCTTTCAAAAATTTCCCCGGATGCTTGTATCGGCTGCACTTGCTTTTGCCTGTCAGCTTCCCTGGCTGATCGTTTCCGACTATTTCTTCATGGGGCTTCCGGCGGGGTTTATCGCCCGTCTGGCGGTTGTGCTGTTTCTGGGAAATCTCCTTTGGGCGCTGCTCATTGATCTGGCCATGAAACCGATCAAAAAAAACCTATGCTGATTCCTGATTTCACGCAATACTCCCTCGCCCTTTTCGAAGGCGAAACCATGATCCATTCCAGTTGCGACGGTGGCCTGCGTCCTCTGTGGGAGGCCCTGAAGTTGTTTCGGGGAAAGTCCGGACTGATTCTGCATGACAAAATCATGGGGCTGGCTGCCGCAAGGCTGGTCGTGCACTCGGGTATTATCGGCGGGATTTTCACGATGGTCGCATCGCTTCCCGCTTATCAGTTTCTGGAAAAAAACCATGTTCCGATGAACGCTTTTGACATTGCGGCCAATATTCTGACCAGAGATAAAACCGGCATTTGTCCGGGTGAAATCATTGCGCTGGAAACAGAAGACATGACTGTCTTCTTCGCCGAAATTCAGAAGCTGATGGATCGGCAGTCAAGAGTTCTTGCGGAAAAGTAAGGATTGGGCTTGAATTTATACTGTACTGTCCCGTGCGGTTTTCCTGAAGAAGTTTTCGGAATATAAAATTATTCTAGAGATGATAATATCTGTCTTCCGGAGAGGGCCTGATGCGTGCCGCTGTGCTGGAAGAGGATGGTTTTAAAGCATCTGACGATCTCCGGATCGAACTGCGTTCCCGCTCCCTTTTCCAGCTCTTCAATGGCTTTCCAGGGCGGCATGCCGGAACGGTAGGGCCTGTCCGTGGTCATTGCGTCATAGGCGTCGGCCACGGCCAGAATCCTTGCTCCCAGAGGGACTTCCTGAAGCACGTAGCCCTTTCGTTTGTCCAGATCGAAGTACTGGTGATGCGCACGCACCAGCGGGATCGCATCGCTCAGCACGCTGGCAACGGAAGACAGGATCTGTGCTCCGCGCTCAGTATGGCTGGCCATGACTTTTCTTTCTTCCCGGCTCAGCGACGCCGCTTTGCCGATCAGTCTGGTGCTGATGTCGACTTTGCCGATATCATGCAGAAGCGCCGCCACTTTGATGTTTTCGATTTCATCGGGTGAAAGCGCCATGGCGTTTGCCAGTTCCGTCGCGTAGCATGAAACCCGCACGGAATGGCCCTGGGTGTAGTTATCCGAAGATTCGATATATTTGGACAGAATTTCCAGAATGCCCATGTAGGCATTTTTCAGTTGCGCAATTTTTTTTTCATTTTCTTCGTGCAAATGCCCGACAACAATGGAGCACAGAACCAGAAGACAACCCCATGAAACAAGGCTGATGTAAAAAGACGTCGCGGTTCGGCCCGGCAGGAAACTGTCAAAGTTAATCGCTACATAAAATACAACGGCTGCCACGCTGAAAATGCTGGTCAGCATGGCTTTTCGTTTCCCCAGAATGAATCCCGCGATCAGCGCCGGGAGATAGAATAAATTCAGGAGAGCCAGTTTTTCCGAGAACAAATAATTTAGAGCGAATACAATCAGTAGAATGAGCAGGACGATAATTTGTTCAAAACGATTGAAAAAATAAGTCTTTATACGGTTCATTTAAAAACTGTTCCGTTAATCAGGCATTACCTGCGCCTTTTCCCCTTGTACTTGAAATTCCACTTCAAAACAAAATTGGCAGTTTCCATATCAAGAAAATTAATTTTTCACTAGGAGAAAATGCATGGTTGTCCGGATTTTGTTCCAGAGAAGGGCAACCCCCGGCATGTGCCATGAATAACGACGGAATTTCCGGTGATTATGAATTCAGACCCGGAATTTCTCCTCAGTATCCGACAACCGGATCAAGGGGCAAGAGCGGCAGCTTCCTCGCTGCAATTGCGGGTCGGCTTCAGGCCCTTTGACCGTTGTGCTGCGATTTCAGCCTTTGCCGCCTTCATGTCGGCCAGGAAGGCGGGGTTGGTATGAAGACGACTGACCACGGCGGCACCCATGAATTGTCCGGCAAGTACATCACTGTTCCAGTGGGCGTTGCAGACCATGCGGCTTTCTCCGTAGGCCCGGGCTCTGGCCAGAATGGCATCGCCGTGTTCAGGATCCAGTTCGCTCAAAATCAGCGCCCAGGTCCAGCCGGTGGTAGTGTGGCCGGAAGGATAAGAGCCGTCCTTCCTCAGTTCCGCTTCCCACGATGGCGTGCACACGGATGTTTTATGCAGAATAAAGGGACGGATGCGCTTGTAATGACCTTTGGCTTTCAGTGTGGAGATCATGGCGTCTGTAATAGTTCGTCGCAGCAGCATGTAAAGGTACGGTGTGTCCTGCGGCGTGATCGCGATGCCCAGCACGCAGGAGAAAATTTGTGCCGCTTCGGGAAAATCGAGATTGGCGTCCGTTATCGCCAGCGCCCAGCGCGGCGATCCTTTCATGGCTTCGCACTTGCGGCTGGCTTCCTCATCCAGTGCTCCGGCGGCCGATCCGGCGGCGGGCGGCGGAGGAAGCAGGACAAGGCTGTCCGGAATTTCCTGCATTTGAAGGTATCCGGCCAGGATTCCCGGCCGTATCTCCGGCACGCTGGCCGGTTTGCCCTGCAGACCGAGATTTGCGCAGCCGGTTGTCAGGAGAAAGAAGAATAAAATGGTCAATGAACGCACATTTAAATCCTGTGAAATCATTTTTTTCATAAAAAATCCTTCCTTTTGTTTTCGGATTTAAAAGATTATGCACGGGCATGACACCTCTGTGCGTTATTCCTTCGGTCGCCGGAGTTTCTTAATCTCATCCAAAAGGGCGGACCGGTCGAAATATACTTCATTGCGGCGTATTTTGCCTGCCTGGTCGAGTTGCACAAAGCAAACACCTACAATTGCGAGCGTTTGATCACCCACCGGAATTTCTGCCAGCCATTTGTTTAGAAAACCATCCTCCATGGGGATGCCTTCGATCTGAGTCCAGATCCAGCGGGGATTTGCGGCAAGAAGTTTTCGGAAATACATCAGAAGATCTTTTTTCCCTCGAACGCCTCCGGGAATGCCCGGGTCCAGGTAGAACGCATCTTCCGAATAGAAATCCGCCAGACGTTCAGGATTATTACCCGACCATGCGGGCAGCCATTTTTTCGCAAATTGGCGTGCTTCAGGTGCCGTGAGATATTTCATGCAGGTGCTCTCCCTGTAAAGATAAGGTACAAATATGATCAGGCGGTTGTTGAGTGTTTTTTCACCCAGGCCGCATACTTATCCATCCAGCCGGTTAAAAATGTTCTGCTGTCCGGGCCGATGCTGCCGTCGGGACTGAACAATCCCTCTTTGGCCTGGAGGAATACTTCCGGCTGCCCGAGAACCGGAACATCCAGAAACGCCAGCACATTGCGCAGATGCTGCTGCGCCATGGCCGTGCCGATCACACCGATGGATATGCCCAGAATGCCGGCGGGTTTTCCCGCCCATACATTTTGCCCGTAGGGACGAGAAGCATGATCCAGCGCGTTTTTAAGCACGCCGGGAATGGAACGGTTATACTCGGGGGTGACAAACAGAAGTCCCTGCGCTTCCCGGATTTCATTTTTCAGCCGCAGGACCTGTGGCGCCTGGCTGGAATCGTCATCCTGATTGTACAGGGGCAGGTCGCTGATTGACGACTGCCGGAAGCTGAAGTCGGAAGGCGTCAGTTTGATAACGGCGTTAGCCAGTTTGAGGTTAAATGAATCTTTGCGCAGGCTTCCGACGATGACGGCGATTTTGTATTTACTCATGGCATCCTCCTTTATTCTGAATTGACAAAAAGCATATTTGGCGGCTGGATACTAAACGGTACTTTTACGGTATCGGCATCCGTATGATACGGGTTGTAATCCTGCTTGTCAAACGCAATTTCATCCATAATTATTCACTGATTCCAATGGGATGAAAATGCAGACCGGGTAAACCCCCGCTTGTGTTTTGCCCCCCTTCATGATAGCTTGCCCAAAGCAAAGAAACCATGCGCGCCCGGGCATCGGAAAGGGTTAATGTTGAAATATTATCCGGTATTTTTGGATATTTCAGGGAAAAAATGTGTCGTTGTCGGCGGCGGTGAGGTGGCGGCCAGAAAAGTCGCCCGCTTGCTGGATTGCGGCGCAAGGGTTTGCGTCGTGAGTCCCCAGCTTGTCCAGGAACTGACTGCCCTGGCAAAAAATCGGCGCATTGATTATATCGATGATGAATACACCGGCGAATACCTTTACGGGGCGACACTGGTCATCGGTGCGACGGATGATGAAGAAACCAATGCCGCCGTTTCGCGGGATGCGAAAACCAAGGGCATTCCGGTTAACATTGTGGATGATCCGCAAAAATGCGATTTTATTTTACCGTCGCTGGTCGAACGTGGCGACCTGACCATAGCCTGCGGCACCGGCGGCGCCTCTCCCGCGCTTGCCCGCCATATTCGGGAAGAACTGGAGAAAATGTTCGGGGAAGAATATGCGGTGCTTGTGAATATCCTGGGTCAATTGCGTTCGAAAATGGAGAAAAATACCGGCGTAGGCACGGTCTGGTTCGAGAAATTGATGAAGGCCGGACTGCTTGCGGCCATTCGCCGGAAAGATGACGCGGGGGTTAAAAAAATCGTTCTGGAAACCACGGGGCTGGAGGTGAACCTTGGCTGATCTGGAATTCGGACTGTTTGTTCTGGCCTGTACCGGTGTGGGCGCGTCCACGGCGGGCTATCTGGTTTCGCTGGTGGCAAAGAAAGTTCAACTGGCGCGCGTATCCACATGGATTCTGACCGCGGGATTCGCGGCTCTGACGCTTAGCCTGGTTATGTCCGCCTTTTCCGCCGAAGGGTGGGGCGGCTTCGGTTCGCGCCGCTTTCTTTCGATTTACGCCTGGGCGATTGCCGGGATTTATCTGGGACTGCAGTTCAAAACGAAAACGCGCGTGCTGGGTGCTTTTGTCGCTCCCCTGATTTTTGTGTTTTTGATTGCTGCGGCCGGCCATGGATCGGAAAAGAATCTGGTGCCGGCTGCATGGCAGGGGTGGCTTACAGTGGCGCACCTGATTCTGGCGATTGCGGGCGAAGCATTGTTTGCGCTGGCCTCCGCCGCGGGTGCGATGTTTTTGATTCAAAACCGGCTGATCAAGCACAAAAAGCCGGGATCGATGAGCCGGCTGCTTCCTTCTCTGGGAGACCTGGACAGCGTTAACCATATCGGGCTTTTATGGGGTTTCGTGCTGTTGACGCTGGGGATGATCGGAGGATCGGTTTACGCCGCCTTTGTCTGGGACAAACCCTGGGTGTCCGATCCCAAGGTAATCTGGACGTTTGCCGTCTGGGTGGTTTACGGATTTCTGCTGCATCAACGTCTGGCCATCGGCTGGAGAGGGGTTCGGATGGCGGCCCTGTCCTGTCTGGTGTTTGCGCTGTTTGCCGTGTCCGCCCTGATTGTCCGTTTCTGTCTGCCGACCATCCACAGCTTTATTTGAATATGATTGCACTGGTTGGATTAAATCATAAAACCGCGCCGCTTGCCGTGCGCGAAAGACTTTTTGCCGGTTGTCAGGAACGGACGGACCTGCCGGGAGATCTCCTGTCCGTCGAAGGGGTGCGCGAAGTGCTGTATCTTTCCACCTGTAACCGCGTCGAACTGATCGCAAAGGTTGAGGAAGGTTCACGGGCTCTGCTGGCATTGAAAGATTATCTGGCCCGGCAGGGAGCGCTGACGGACGGGGAAGCCGGTGAATGCCTTTATGCGTATCAGGACGAAGAAGCGATCCGGCATCTGTTTCGTGTGACATCCAGCCTGGATTCGCTGGTGATGGGCGAGGCGCAGATTCTGGGACAGGTAAAAGACGCCTATCGGGATGCGCTGGCCAAAAACGCAACCGGCGTAGCGTTGAACCGTCTCATGCACAGGGCGTTTCGCACCGCCAAGCGCGTGCGCACGGAAACGGGCATTGCCGCCAATCCCGTATCGGTAAGCTTTGCCGCCGTTGAGCTGGCCAAGAAAATCTTCGGGACGCTTTCGGGAAAAAAGATCCTGGTGATCGGGGCGGGCGAAATGGCGGAACTGACCTGTACGCATCTGGTCGGCAATGGCGCGGAGGAGATCACCGTCGCCAACCGGTCCTCGGCGCAGGGCGCGGCGCTGGCGGAAAAATTTCACGGTAAAGCTCTGGGCCTTGATGCCCTTGACGAAGCGCTTTGCGATGCTGATATTGTCATCAGCTCCACCGGCGCCCCTTCCTACATCGTAACGGAACGGATGGTCGCCCATTGCCTGCGCAAGCGCAAAAACCGCCTGCTGTTTCTCATCGACATCGCCGTGCCCCGCGACATCGATCCGGCGGCGGACGACATTGAAAATGTCTTTTTATACAACATCGACGACCTGCAGGGCATTGTCGATGAAAATATTAAAAACCGGCGGCGTGAAGCGCTCAGGGCCGAGGCCATTGTAACGGAAGAGGTTGCCAATTACACAAACTGGCTTCGGGAGCTGGAAGCCGTGCCTACCATTGTATCGCTCAAGGGCAAGGCGGAAGGCATTGTGCGCCAGGAGCTGGAAAAGGCGCAGAGCTGGATGGGAAGCCTGGAAGAAAGCGACCGTGAAAAAGTCGAGGCGCTGATTAACGGCATCGTGAACAAGATTCTGCATGCGCCAGTGGCGGTGATGAAGGAAGAGAGCGCCGAGTTCAGCTCGCAGGATATCGTGGCGGCGGCGCGTCAGCTTTTCCGGCTGGATGATTAAAGTAAATCCCCCTTTTCTAAAGGGGGATTTAAGGGGATTTGAAGCGATAAAAATCCTCCCCAGCCCTCCTTTAAAAAAGGAGGGCAACTGAGCCTTTGGCTCACACCCCAACCCTCCTTTTAGAAAGGAAGGGGAATCAAGAGTGAAGGATTGAATCAGGAGTAATATGAAGATTAAAGTTGGAACACGGGGCAGCAAGCTTGCCCTGGCTCAGACAAATTCGGTACTGGAGAGCCTGAAAAAAGTTGCACCGGAGATTGAACCGGAAATCTGCGTGATCAAGACCAGCGGGGATATCATGCAGGATGTTTCGCTTCTGCAGATTGGCGGTCAGGGGGCGTTCGTCAAGGAAATTGAAGAATCTCTGCTGGCGGGAAGCGTTGATCTTGCCGTTCACAGCATGAAGGATGTCCCGGGCGAAATTCCTCCGGGGCTCACATTTGCAGCGATTCTACAGCGCGAAGACGTACGCGATGTTCTGGTAAGCCGGGGCAAGGTCAAATTTGAATTTCTGCCCAAAGGCGCGAAAATCGGAACCGGTTCGCTCAGGCGCGGCGCGCAGTTGAAGTCCTTCATGCCGGATCTGGAGATTGTTCCGCTCAGGGGCAACATCGATACGCGATTGAAAAAAATCGATACGGAAAATTTAACAGGCGTTATTCTGGCTGCGGCGGGCATCAAACGTCTTGGTTATGTTGAAGCGGTGACGCAGTTTCTGCCGACGGAAATCATGCTGCCGGCAGTGGGTCAGGGAGCCCTGGGGCTCCAGGTTCGCGAAAACGATGCGGAGCTGGCTTCGCTCTGCGCGAGACTCAACCATGCCGTCAGCGCGGCGGAGGTTGCGGCGGAACGGTCGTATCTTCGGGCGCTGGGTGGCGGCTGCCGTCTCCCGATAGCGGCATACGGCGTGATGGAAGGCAAACGATTGAGCCTGGAGGGACTTCTGGCCGCGCCCAACGGGACGGAAGTCCTGCGGGACAAGGTCTGGGGAGAACCCCGCGAGGCCGAAGAAATGGGCGCAAGACTGGCCGGCATGATTATGGAAAAAGGCGGCAAAAGGCTGCTGGATCTGTTGGCATAAGGGTACATTTTCACCAGCAATAAAGTTAGAGTGGGAAAAAGATATTAGAATGTAGGAGGGCGTCATTCCCGCGCAGAAATCGTATCAGAATAGCAACAGGTGGTCATTCCCGCGAAGGCGGGAATGACCGATAACAAAAAGATGTTGGTTCCGGTATGGAATGCTTTTCTCCGCCGGATGCTTACCCGGCGGATGCCGGGCGGGATGACGGGAATGGTGGAGCATGATTCAGAAAACTAAACCTGGAAAAGTCTATATCATCGGCGCCGGGCCGGGGGATCCGGGGCTGATCACCCTCAAGGCCATTGATTGTCTTCGTCGGGCCGACGTGGTCGTCTACGATAACCTGGTCAATGAAGAACTGCTCAGGTATGCGCCAAAGACCGCCGGCTTCATTTACGCGGGCAAGCAGGGCGGAGACCATACGCTGACGCAGGACCGAATCAATGAAGTGCTCGCGAAGGAAGCCCTGGAAGGCAAGACGGTAGCGCGCCTCAAAGGCGGTGATCCGTTTATTTTCGGGCGCGGCGGTGAAGAGGCGGAAGTGCTGGTAGAGCAGGGTGTACCGTTTGAAGTGGTCCCCGGAGTCACGTCGGCGATTGCGGTTCCGGCTTACGCGGGGATACCACTCACGCATCGAGGGCTCACATCCACTGTCGCATTTATTACGGGTCATGAAGATCCGACAAAAGATAAAAGCGACATCGACTGGCAGGCTCTGGTCGGCATCGGGACACTGGTTTTCCTGATGGGGGTGAAAAATCTGGAGCAGATTACAGAAGAATTGATGGCGCGCGGCAAGACGCCCCAGACGCCGGCGGCATTGATCCGCCGGGGCACGCTGCCCGAACAGCAGACCGTTAAAGGCACGCTGGCGACGATTGTGGAACTGGCTAAAGCCCATCAAGTCAAGCCGCCGGCCATTCTGGTGGTCGGCCAGGTGGTTGATCTGCGCGATACGCTGCGCTGGTTCGACACCAAACCGCTGTTCGGCAAAGGCGTGGTCATTACCCGTCCCGAGCGTCAGACGGATGATCTGGCAAAACTGCTTGCGGCCGAAGGCGCCCATCCGATTGCTTTTCCAACCATCGCGATTGAACCGCCGGTTGACTGGACGGAACTCGATACGGCACTGGAGGCGCTTGAATCCTACCAGTGGCTGATTTTTACCAGCGCCAATGGCGTGCATTTCTTTTTTGACCGGCTTGTGCAAAAGGGACGCGATGTCCGCGATCTGAAAGGAATCAGGATTTGCTGCATCGGTCCGGCCACGGCAAAACAGATTGAAGCCAGAGGGATCAGAGTGGATCTGGTGCCGGAAGAATTCATTGCCGAAGGGATTCTGAAGTCCTTTTCCGATATCAACATACAGGGACAGAAGATTTTAATCCCGCGGGCGGCGAAGGCACGCGACATTCTCCCGGAGAATTTGAAAAAACAGGGAGCGTCAGTCGATGTCGTCACAGCGTATCAGACGGTCGGCTCCGGCAGAAAGAGAGAAGAGCTGGATGCACTGGTGACATCCGGAGAAGTGGATGTGATTACATTTACGAGTTCCTCCACGGTGACCAACTTTGTCGAAATCATGGGAAGAGATTACAAGTTGCCTTCTTCGGTCAAAATTGCCTGCATCGGCCCGGTGACGGCCGCCACGGCCCGGAAGGCGGGATTTCAAGTCGATATTGCCGAACAGGAATACACCATGGAGGGACTGGTGAGGTCTTTGATTCAGCACTTTGACCGGAACCTCTAGGAGGCTGCCATGAAAAGATCGGTGCAGATCGTCCTTTTGTTTTTGTTGCCGGTGCTTATGACAATACCGTATAGCGCCGGAGCGGAAGTCAAAGTCATCATCGCCGAAGGGTCCTATAACATGGGCGACGGGGAAACACCGGTTACGGCCGAAGAAAAAGCCATCCTCGCCGCCAAACGCGCCGCCGTGGAAGAGGCGGGCACTTACGTGGAAAGCTACAGCAAGGTCAATAACTTTGCCCTGACAAAGGACGAAGTACAGGTGCTGGCCGCGGGGGTCATGGAAGTATCCGTCCTGGAAAAGAAACGAACCGTTGTCGGCGACGGCTTTAATTTCTGGGTCAAGATCAAAGCCCGGATCAATCCGGACAGCATTTCCTCCATGATCAAACGGGTGAAAGATCGCGACGTGGTGGATGAATACAACAAGGTCCGGGAAGCATACGATAAAAGCCAGAAGGAAATCGACGATCTGAAGAAACAGATTGCCGCCGCCAGAGACAAGGACAAGGCGAAACTGGAAAAACAGATTGCCGCCGAGGAAAAGAAATTCAAAGCCAATCAGTGGATCGAGAAAGGCAGCGATTTTGTTCAGCGCGGCGATTTTGAAGTAGCCATCGGCGCTTATTCCAAAGCCATCGAACTGGACCCGACATCATTTCTGGCCTATAAGAATCGTTCCTGGGCTTACTGCGAAAATAAACAGTATAACGAAGCTATTCGCGATGCGGCAAAAGCCATTGAACTCAATTCGCAGAGTGCCGGTGCATACAGCAACCGCGGCGTTGCATACCGCCGCAAAAAAATGCACCCTCAGGCCATCGCCGATTTCAATAAGGCTATTCTCATCGAACCGGAAACGGCTTTCTACTACAACAACCGGGGCAATGTTTACCGGGACATGAAAGATCCCAACCGGGCGCTGATGGATTATAACCGGGCGATCGAACTGAAACCGGATTACGCGCTGGCCTACAGCAACCGGGGCACGGCGTATGAAAACAAGAAAATGTTTGATGAAGCGCTTGCCGATTATGCCAGGGCGATATCGCTCAATCCCCGCGACTATCAGCCGTATGCGAGCCGCGCGGAAGTTTATAAAGAGAAGAACGAGCTGGATAAGGCGCTCTTGGATTTAAATGAATCGCTGAAGCTTAATCCCAGAAACGCGGAAGCCTATAACACACGCGGCGTTGTTTACAGGCGAAAGGGCAATCTGGAGGCGGCGCTGAATGATTATGCCTCCGCCATATCGATCAAACCGGACTATTCGTTTGCCTATAACAACCGGGCTTATGTTTATCTGGTCAAAGGGGATTACGATAAAGCCGTCAGCAATGCGACGAAAGCCATTCATCTTGATTCCGGTTACAAGACGCCTTATGTCAACCGGGCGCGGGCGTACCTGAAAAAAGGAAACAAGGTGAAAGCCCGTGAAGATTTCAGTAAAGCCTGCAAGATGGGGAATGATGACGGATGCAGGGAATTGCAGGCCGTATTAAAATGATTTGCCCTCCCTTGACGGGAGGGATTCAGGGAGGGTGAGAGGGTGATCGGTATTTCCAAACTATACTGCGGAGCGGTGGAGCCTTCCGATGTGCTGCGTTACAACCGGCACTCCGGAAAACTTCCGTCGCATCTGCTGCAATTTTCATCGGACAAAAAGCCGGTGGTCGTCTGGAACATGACGCGCCGCTGCAACCTGCGGTGCATTCATTGCTATTCCAATTCCGCCGACGTCGATTACCCGGACGAGCTGACGACTCAGGAAGCCAAAACAATGATCGACGATCTGGCGGCCTTCGGCGCGCCGGTGATGCTGTTTTCCGGCGGTGAACCGCTGATGCGGCCCGACCTGCTGGAACTTGCGCAATACGCGACGGATAAAGGGATGCGCGCCGTCATTTCCACCAACGGCACGCTCATCACGAAAGAGATTGCGGCAAAGCTGAAAAAAATCGGCCTGTCGTATGTAGGAGTCAGTCTTGACGGTCTGCGGAAAACCCATGATCGCTTCCGGGGGATGAAAGGCGCGTTTGAAAAGGCAATTGAAGGCATTCGCAACTGTCGGGAGGCGGGTA
This sequence comes from Smithellaceae bacterium, assembly GCA_963682015.1. GTDB lineage: Bacteria > Desulfobacterota > Syntrophia > Syntrophales > Smithellaceae > UBA8904. The sequence continues at coordinate 3,700,045 of OY820932.1, forward strand.
TCAAGGTGGGCCTGCGTTTTACGGTGAATAAACACAATGTGGCTGACGTTCCGGATATGTTCGATCTTCTGCGCACGGAAAAAATCGAACGCCTGTGCTTTTATCACCTGGTGTACACGGGGCGCGGTTCCAAACTGCGCGAGGAGGATCTGACGCATGAAGAATCGCGCAGGCTCCTGGACTTGATTGCGGCGAAGACGAAAGCGATGTTTGACGACGGACTGGCCCCGGAAATTCTCACGGTGGATAATCACGCCGACGGGCCTTACCTGTATATGAAAATGAAGGAAGAAAATCCGGCCAGGGCAAAAGAAGTGCTGGAACTGCTGGAGATGAACGAAGGCAATTCATCCGGTGTGGGCATCGGCTGCGTAAGCTGGGACGGCGAGGTTTACGCGGACCAGTTCTGGCGCAATCAGCCGCTGGGCAACGTAAGGCAAAAACCCTTCAGCAAAATCTGGACGGATGAGCAAAACGAGCTCCTGATGAAATTGAAAAACAAAAAGAAACACGTGACCGGCCGCTGTGCGGCATGCGTCTGGCTTTCGGTCTGCGGCGGCAATTTCCGGGCGCGGGCGGAGGCGGCAGGGGATGTCTGGGGACCGGACCCCGCCTGTTATCTCACCGATGAAGAAATATCCAAAAAGGAGGACTGAATCATGCAATTTCCTGACTACCGGGGTCGCAGATTAAGAAAAAATGAAAATTTCCGAAGGCTGGTTCGCGAAACCCGTTTGAGTGTGGACAACCTGGTTTATCCGCTTTTTGCGGTAACCGGAAAGAGCGTGAAAAAGCCGATCCATTCGATGCCCGGCCATTTTCAGATGTCGGTGGATTATATCGCAAAAGAAGCGCGTGAGGCTTATGAACTGGGAATTCCGGCCGTGCTGCTGTTTGGTATACCGGACAGGAAGGACGAGCAGGGCACCGGCGCGTTTGCGAAAGACGGCATCGTACAACAGGCCGTGAAAAGAATTAAAAACGAAGTCCCCGACATCCTGGTCATTACGGATGTCTGTTTGTGCGAGTACACCAGCCACGGCCACTGCGGCATCATTGAAAAGGGACAGGTGCAAAATGATGCCACGCTGGAGGTTCTGGCGGAAACGGCTCTTTCACAGGCGAAAGCCGGCGCGGACATGGTTGCGCCTTCGGCGATGATGGATGGGCAGATTGCAGCCATCCGCGAGGCACTGGATGAAAGCGCCCTTGAAGAAATTCCCATCATGGCGTATTCCGCGAAATACGCTTCCTCTTTTTACGGACCGTTCCGCGAGGCGGCCGAGAGCGCTCCGCAGTTCGGCGACCGCAAGGCCTATCAAATGGACCCGGCCAACTCCGACGAGGCGATCCGGGAAATCTCTCTGGATGTGTCGGAAGGCGCCGACATTATAATGGTGAAGCCCGCGCTGCCCTACCTGGATATTATTTGCCGCGCCAAGCAGGAGTTTGATCTGCCGCTGGCCGCCTACAACGTGAGTGGTGAGTTTTCGATGATCAAGGCCGCCGCGCAACTGGGCTGGCTCGATGAAGAGAAGGCCATGCTGGAGAGCGTTACCGCCATCAAACGAGCCGGCGCGGACATCATTATCACTTACTGGGCGAAGGATCTGGCGAAATTCCTGGCAGGCCGTTGATAACGCTCATAAGCTGCGTTGCGCTGCGAGCCGCGATGCTCACGTATTAACCTATACGCTCCGCTCGCGGTTCTCGCGCGCCTTGCTTCTGAGCATTCTGAACGGCCTTTGCTCTAAAGATTTCTGCTGGTTCATGCAGCTTGAACCAGCGAAAATTGATGGAAGGGATAGAGGCAGGGTGAAATAAAATAGCCCCCCTCCCCTGAATCCCCTCCCACCAGGGTAGGGGAGAAGAGAAGGGTGACCTTGCCCCGTTGTTGTGGACAGCAGCGTGATAGGGAAAGATAAAAAAATGAAATTCGGCTTTAATTCCCTCTCCCTTGATGGGAGAGGGTCAGGGTGAGGGTGAAAAAAAGATTGACGCAATCGAAAACCAATCTAACTCGACTGGCGAAAAATCTCCGGGCTAACCAGACAGATCCAGAAAGGTTGTTATGGAGGCACCTCAGATCGAAACAGATGGAAGGTGTGAAATTTCGCGGGCAGCAAACGATCGGTGAATACATTGTTGATTTTGTATCTTTTGATAAAAAACTGATTGTTGAATTGGACGGAAGCCAGCACGCCGAAAACCGGGAAAGCGACATAAAGCGTGATCAATGGTTAGCATCTCAAGGATTTAAAGTATTACGTTTTTGGAATAATGAAATATTAGGAAATACGGAAGGGGTTTTGGAATTGATTATGAAGCATGTATCACCCTCCCCCAGCCCCTCCCATCAAGGGAGGGGAGAAATCGTTCGCATGATCGCGTGGGAAGTGACGCGCAGTTGCAATCTGAACTGCAAGCACTGCCGTGCAGCGTCCCATCTGGGACCTTACCCGGGTGAGCTATCCACTGAAAAATGCCTGAATCTAATTGACGATATCGCCAGCGTTTCCCGGCCGGTGATTATTCTGACCGGAGGGGAGCCTCTCCTGCGTCCGGATATTTTTGAAATTGCTTCTTACGGTACCCGGAAAGGCCTGCGAATGGTGATGGCCACCAACGGCACGCTGGTGGATGAAGCTGTTGTGCGCAGGATGATCGAAAGTGGCATTCAGCGTGTCAGTATCAGTATCGATGGTCCGGATGCCGCAAGCCACGATGATTTCCGGGCTGAACCGGGTGCTTTCGCAGGCGCCATGCGCGGCATCGAAGCGATGAAAGCCGGCGGCATGGAATTTCAGATCAATACAACCATTACGACCGCCAATCTGCAGCAGATCAAAGAAATCCACGATATGACACTGAGAATAGGAGCGGCGGCGCATCATATTTTTTTGCTGGTTCCCACCGGCCGGGGCAGGGACCTGGCCCAGCAGGCCATCACTGCCGCAGATTATGAAGAGACGTTGCACTGGTTTCATGAACAAAGCATGACATGTGAGATTCAATTAAAGGCTACCTGCGCGCCTCATTATTTCCGCATTATGCATCAGAACAAACGTAGAGGCGAAAAACCTGTAAAGAAAGCCGGCGGGCATTTTCACGAATCAACGCGCGGCTGTCTGGGAGGAATCACGTTTTGTTTTATTTCCCATGTCGGACAGGTGCAGCCCTGTGGCTACCTGGAACTCGACTGCGGCAGCGTGCAGAAGCGGAGTTTTGGCGAAATCTGGGAAAAGTCGGAGGTGTTCTGCAATCTGCGTGATTACGGGAAATACGGCGGCAAATGCGGTCGCTGCGAGTTTATCAAAGTCTGCGGCGGCTGCCGGGCCAGAGCGTATGAGGCGACGGGGGATTATCTTTCGGAAGAGCCGCTATGCCTGTATGAGCCAGGCCGTTGAATTGGGGCTTTTGAAGAACGCAATTCACCGTATTCGTCATTCCGGCGAAGGCCGGAATCCAGGAAAAGAGGGGAATGATAAAACAACCAGCCGTATATGTTATGGCAAGTCAAAGAAACGGTACCCTCTATATTGGAGTGACATCCGATCTTGTCAAGCGGGTGTGGGAACACAAGAATGATTTGGTTGAAGGATTTACAAAACGATATACAGTACATCATCTTGTTTGGTATGAATTTCACAGTGATATTGATTCAGCAATTAAACGGGAAAAAAGGCTGAAATAGTGGAAGAGAGACTGGAAACTTAAACTTATCGAGAAACAGAACCCGCAATGGGACGATTTGTATAATACCATTATTTAGCTGGATTCCGGCCTTCGCCGGAATGACGAGGTAAGCCATACGTCATGGATGCAATTGATAAAAAAATATTAAACATTCTGCAAAAGGATTTTCCTCTGGAAGAGGAGCCTTTCCGTCTGGTCGGTGAACAGTGCGGAATCAGCGAGGAGGAAACCCTGGCCCGTGTCCGGAAACTCAAGGACAGGGGAATCATCCGCCGCATCGGCGCCGTTTTTGACGGGCGTAAACTCGGCCGGGTGAGCACTCTGTGCGCCGCGCGCGTGCCGGAAGACAAAATTGATAGTTTTGTGAAGATCGTCAACGCCAGCAAGGGTGTAACCCATAATTACCGTCGCGATCACGAATACAATATCTGGTTTACCGTCAATGCCCCGTCCGCGGAAGACCTTGCGGCTTTTTTTGCGGAACTCAAGGAAAAGACAGGTGTGACGGATATCCTGGATATGCGGGCGGTGCGGGTTTTTAAGATCGATGCAACGTTTGAAGTTTAGTAAGATATTGTCACTTCGACCACAGGGAGAAGTCTGAATGGCATACGTGAATAGCTATTACGTTTATATACTGACAAACTGGAATAACAAAGTCATGTATATTGGTGTGACAAATGATTTGTACCGGCGTCTCGATGAGCATAAGAATAAGATGGTTGAAGGATTCACGGCCAAGTATAACGTAAGCAAACTGGTTTATTTCGAGGAATCCAGTGATATCAGTGCGGCAATAGCGAGGGAAAAAGAAATTAAAAGATGGAGGCGAGAAAAGAAGAATAAGTTAGTTGAACAATTAAATCTTCAGTGGAAAGACTTGAGTGCAGGACTGTAAGTTCTCTAATGCTTATGAAATAAAGATTTCTCAGTCGCTTTGCTCCTTCGAAATGACAATTCAATCTTTTTGTGTCACTTCGACCGCAGGGAGAAGTCTGGAGAAGGAAAATGGAGATACCCTGTCGATTACGGTTCTCAGTGACATTCGACGGAGATGTAAAATAGTCGATGTAGCGTAAGTACATAAGAAATATGGTCCACCAACGTTTCAGTTTTTCCAAAATTAAAGGAGGAGGAACAAAAAATGGAACCGAAGGACATTAATTTCGCAGCCATGCCGCAGACAGCTATCAACGTCGTCACGAAGCCCGCGGAGTTTTTTCAAACCATGCCTAAAACCGGCGGATACCTGGAACCGCTGGTCTTTGCCGTCATCATGGGCCTGATCGCGGGAATCATCCAGGCCCTTGTGAGTTTTATCGGTCTGGGACCGGCGGGAGGTTTTGGCGCAGGGACGAGGTCCGCTTTGACCATGATTATCTTCATGCCGATTGCCGCGGCCATAGGAAGTTTCATCGGGGGAGCCATCCTGTTTGTGATCTGGAAGTTGATGGGGTCTCAGGAGGAGTATGAAGCAGCTTACCGCTGCGGAGCCTACCTGATGGCGCTGGCGCCGATTACAGCGATCATCAATATCATTCCCTATGCGGGCGGGATTATTTCCATGGCCATTTATGTATTCTACCTGGTGACGGCCAGCGTTCATGTGCACAATCTCCCGTCGCAGAAAGCCTGGCTGGTTTTTGGCATCATCGGCATTATCTTTGCGCTCATCGGTCTTTATTCGGAATACAGAGGCAGACATATGGCCTCATCGATGGAAAAGTGGCGTCAGGTAGGGGAAGAATACCGCAAATCGGCCAGGGATATGCAGAAATCCAGCGAAGAGCTACGCAAACAAACGGAAGAAATGGTCAAACAGGCGAGGGAACAGGCGGAAGAAGCCAGAAGGCAGGCGGAACGAAATCGATAGTTCGTATATTGTTAATTTACCCGGTACGGGCTTGTTTGTGCATGAGGCAAATGAGCCCGTACCGACTGAATCCATTTAAATCGGAACCGATATGACTGAAACGAATAAAAAGCCGCTCCTGGCGATTCTAGACGGCAGCAACTATCTGTACCGCGCCTATTATGCCATACCGGCGCTGACCAATTCCAAAGGCTTTCCCACCAACGCCATTTATGGCTTCACCACGATGCTGATGAAACTTCTGCGAGATCTGGCGCCGGACTACGTCGCGGTGGCTTTCGATCTGAAGGGACCGACGATGCGGCACGAAGAGTTTGCGGATTACAAGGCCACGCGCAAACCCATGCCGGAGGATCTGATTCCCCAGGTCGACCGGATCAAGGAGGTCATTCGCGGCTTTTCGATCTGCATTCTGGAAAAGCAGGGAATCGAAGCGGACGATCTGATCGGAACGCTCACGGTTCGGGCTAACCGGAAAGAATGGCGCACGGCGATTGTTTCCGGCGATAAGGATCTGATGCAGCTTGTCGGGGATCGGGTTACGCTGGTCGATACGATGAAGGACAAAACGTATGATGCGGCGGCTGTAAAAGAAAAGTTCGGCGTCGGTCCCGACAAGGTAGTGGAGATTCTGGGCCTGATGGGGGATGCTTCGGATAATATTCCCGGCGTGCCGGGCATCGGCCCGAAAACGGCGCAACGGCTGATCGAACAGTACGGATCGGTGGACGCCGTGATTGAAAACACGGAGAAGCTCCATAACGTAAAGCTGCGCGACAGTTTCCGGCAGCATGCCGACCAGGCCCGATTGAGCCGGAAACTCGCGCTGATCCGCACGGATGTGGATATGGATTTTAACTTTTCCGATGCGGCGCGTCAAGAACCGGATAAAGAAAGGTTGTCGCAGCTTTTCAGCGAATTTGAATTTTCCACTCTTTTGCAGCAGGTGAAAACCAATTCCATCAAGCCCGCGAAAGAGGGCAGCGTTGTCACGGATGCCGGGGCGCTGGCGGAACTGGCGGAAAAACTGTCCCGCTGCGGGGAGATGTCCTGTGAAATTGTCCGGGAAAAAAATCCTCCGCAGGAAATCATCGGTTTGGGCATCCATGCGCTGGGAGAAGCTTTTTACATACCGGTCGGACATACCAACGCCAGAGAACAGCTGGCAATCAAGGATGTGCTGAAGGCGCTGGCGCCGGTTTTTCAGGACTCCGGAATCAAAAAAAACCTGTACGATCTGAAAACCGCGCTGGTGAATCTTCCCGATCTGGAAGTTGTCTCCGGCGAGGATTTGCAGCTGGCCGCCTATCTGCTCAACCCGGCCAGGCACTCCTATGAACTTGATGAAGTCGTCTGGGAGTGTCTCCATGAACGGGTTGATGCTCCCGGCGATGTTGCGGGCGGAAAAGGAAAAACCTATCCCCTGGCGCTGGTGCCGGTCGATAAAATGACCGCCTATGCCGCCGGGAGGGCCGAAGCCCTTGAAAGCCTGGCGAAGGTGCTCAATGAAAAACTGGAAGAAGCGGGCGCAGCCGCGCTTTATCGCGACGTGGAAATGCCGCTTCTGTTCACACTGGCCTCTATGGAGAAAAAAGGCGTCCTCGTGGACACGACGCTTCTGAAGCAGATGTCCGAGGAACTGGCCGAGTTGCTGTCCATCTCCGAGCAGAAAATTCACCGGCTGGCGGGAGAAAAATTCAACATCAATTCTCCCAAGCAGTTGCAGGCGGTTCTGTTTGAGAAGCTCAAGCTTCCCAAAGGCAAAAAAACAAAGGAAGGCTATTCCACGGACGTGGATGTGCTGACGGAACTGGCGAAAAGCCATGAGTTGCCGGCGGAAATCCTGGCCTACCGGTCTCTGGCCAAACTCAAATCAACGTATGTGGACGCACTGCCCGCACTGATTCATCCGAAGACCGGCCGCATCCACACTTCATACAACCAGACGGTTGCGGCCACGGGACGACTGTCCAGCAGCAACCCCAACCTTCAGAATATTCCGATCCGGACCATGGAAGGCAAGCGCATCCGCCAGGCATTTGTTGCCCCGCCGGACTGTGTTTTAATATCCGCTGACTATTCGCAAATCGAGCTCAGAGTGCTGGCTCATTTATCGGAAGACAGGACGCTTCTTGAAGCCTTTGTGTCCGATGAAGACATTCACACTCGCACGGCCTCCGACGTTTTCGGCGTGTTTCCGGAAATGGTCAGTCCCGACATGCGCCGCCAGGCCAAGGTCATCAACTTCGGCATTCTTTACGGCATGAGCGCCTTCGGCCTGGCCAAGGAACTGGGCGTTCCCCAGAAAACCGCGCAGGCATACATTGACGGGTATTTTGCACGGTACAAAAAAGTGCGTGAATATCTGGACGGCATCCTGGAAGGCGCAAGGCGCGACGGCTATGTCTGCACGATTCTGAGTCGCCGCCGCTATCTTCCGGACCTGAAAAGCCAGATACCCTCCGTGCGCCAGTTTGCCGAACGCATGGCCATCAACGCGCCTATCCAGGGCAGTGCCGCCGATCTGATCAAAGTAGCGATGGTCAATATCGATACCCTGTTCAAAAAGAAGAATCTTGCCGCCCGCCTGATCATGCAGGTGCATGACGAACTGGTCGTCGAAGCGCCGGTGAAAGAGAAGGAAGAAGTCATGGCGCTGGTCAAAAGAGAAATGGAAGAAGTGATTGAGTTGAAGGTGCCGTTAAAAGTTGAAATTGCGGCAGGGCGGAACTGGGACGAAGCCCATTAAGAAAAAACAGTCTGTAGGCTGTTAGTCTGTAGGCTGTAGGGAACAGCAGAAATCAAATATCCGCCTCAGGGCTCGATTGGAATGAATTACTCATATGTCCTACATTAAGCCGGCAGATAAATTCAAAGAATCTAAAATTAAAATAGTAATTACAATAATCGTAGTTTTACTAGCACTGGGTTTTATTGCAGATGCTTTCAATGGATTTATCATCATTAGAAGTTATAATTTATTGTTTATCATCATCGGACTCATCGTACTTGGCTTGCTATCGTTTATAATTGAAGCAAGTGGTGAATGGTTATTTGAAAAAATAAGCAACAAAAAGAATTCAATTTTTAACAGAATAATATTTTTTTTGCTCACGCTTTCAGTGATATGCGTTAGCATTTATTTTGTGTGGATAAAACGAATTTAAAGGCAATAGACCTGATTGCTAAGTTTGGTTTGTTCAAGTCTTTTTGACTTGGACAGACACCGAAACCGCTGAATTCATGGGCATCAGGATTTTAAAGCAGGCGGCAGCGACTCCCGGAATCTTTTTTTGATGATGGTCACGTCTGACCGGCCGGCTCAATGAACGACTTCCGTCAGGTCGTTGATCAGGGCGCGATAGTTCGGGTACCTCTCTTTCGGCTTCTTGGCCAGCATTTTATCGATGATGTCGGACAGATCACCTGAAATCATGGGATTTCTTTTCTTCAAGGGAATGGCATACTCATTTAGATGCTTGTTTCTGATGATTTCCAGGGAACTTCCCTCAAAAGGCGGCACGCCGGCAAAAACATGATAAAACGTGGCGCCCAGAGAATAGATGTCGCTGCCGAAGTCCGGCGGCTGCCCCATGATGCATTCGGGAGACGTATAAAGCGGTGTCCCGGCCACCCCGTTTTTCTGGCCCGTGTTGGCTTCATCGTTGACAACGGCCACGCCGAAATCCACGATTTTCACTATGCCCCGATCGTCCACCATGATATTGGCGGGTTTGATGTCCCGGTGGATGACGTTTTTCTTGCTGACAAAATCGAGTGTCTTGCATACGGTGATCATTTGCTCCAGGCATGTGGCGACGTTCAGCTTGTTCCGATCCTTGAGCAGATCTGCTAACGTGCCTCCGTTTACGAGCTCCATGACGAAGTAAAAAACATCATCCATGTGATCGATGTGGTAAATTTGCGCAATGTGGGGATGCAGCAGCCGGGAGACCAGCCGCGCCTCCTTGAAGAACATCTCTCTGTAGGATTCGATGGTGGAAAGATTGTAAGAAATGATCTTCAGGGCAACATTTCTCTCAAGGCCGACATCCCATCCTTTAAAAACGCCGGCCATGCTGCCCGCGCCGATGAAGGAGACGACCCGGTAATTGCCGAGCTGTTTCCCGATGAGACTGCGATAAAATTTCATTTCCAGCGCGGCCGTATCGTCCACGGATTCAGGAGTGTTATGCATCAGCGGATCGATGTAGACAAACTGATTTTTCTCGTCGCGTTCCCGTATGCTCAGGGTTCTTTCACTGCCCGGGGGGAGCGGCGTTTCTTCTCTGGATGATGGCTTGTTCACGATTCCCATCAGTTTGGCGACATAATTATAAATTTCGATCCACTCGACGGATTCGTCGATTTGCACGCCGATTTCCGCTGAAGACGAATTCTGGCTGATCGCAATATGCTTGATATGGCTTTTTGCGGTGAGATGTTGTTTGTTCGGCAGGGGAACTCTGATATAAAGCAGCATGTCGAGTTTGCCCAGCAGAGAAGTTTCGATCTTTAATCCCTGTTCGTTGATGTTGGTGATCCGGCCGGGCATCCACAGGACTCTGTCGCGGGAGATGTCGATGTTCACAGTCTGTTTGGGAATGATTCTTCGACTGTCCCGGCGTTCCGGGGCCGCCTGCGGGGCCGGTTTCTCGTCCTGAAAAAGGGGTGTCGATGGCTTGCTTTTTTCCACGCCGTCCGGCGGCAGTATTTTTTTAATACGTTTAATCAGACCTCTGGAGATATCTTCTTCCAGGGTATCGACAATGAAATCGACCGCGCCCATTTCAAAAGCCCTTAAAATCTTGGAAACCTCCTCCTCCAGCGGATCGATGATAAAGCGTGCCGAAACCAGAAACATAAAGGGAATCTTTTTCAGGACGGAGTCGTTTCGCAGACGGGCAAGAAAATCGTAGCCGTCGGCATCCGGAAGTTCGCAATCGCCGATGATGAGCGACACGGGATTTCCGGAAAGCAACTTCAACGCATCGCTCATCGTTGTTGCGGTGAGCGTCCCGTACCCGGCGTCATTGAGCGGGGCAGATACCGCCTCCAGGTATTTGGATTCCCGATTCACTAAAAGGATAAAGTGTTTTGTGTCCATAGCTTCCGATGCGAATATGCTCTGTTGTATTGAATCAGTTCATGGAACAAATGTTCCGTCCTTCCTTTGCAAATCAACCGGTTTATGAATCCGCCCTTTTCGGTTTAATGCAGACATGCAGGGCGAATGCCTGGTTCATTGTCTCGAAGATCAGAACGGCGACCGGCGTATTCTGAAAATAACCAATCTGGTGGCCGGGGCCGACAACAACCGAAGGCAGTGAAATTTCAAAATGATATGGTTTGCCGACAAATTCTTTTTTGGTCGTTCCGCTGATCATGTTGATGATTTCACTGACGCCGTCGTGAATCAACTCGGCGTCGATGGTTCCTTCATCCGTCCCAGTCATTTTCGATATGATGATTTTGGCCAGATCCCAGTAAAATGTGACGACCAGAGTTCCTTCGGCGTTTCCGGAAAGGCCCATGATGCCGGAAACATCGCCGAAGATTCGGATGGCGTTGGAAAAATAAATTTTCTTGAATTGCACGTCTATTCCCGCCATGGTTTTCAGGATATGGCAGGTATTTTTTATAAAGGGCTCCAGATATTCAAATTCTTCCACAATCGGTTCCCTGCCGGGAATTAAATAACCGTTGATAATGTTTCGGCAGGCTGCCGGCGGGTCCGAAAGGGACAGCACTTCGGTCGCGCCGGCGATCATGTAGGGCTGCGATACGATCTTCCGCTGTTGGTTATGAACGAGAATGATGGGAATATTCTGGAACTTGCAGGCATACCGCAATTTGCAGATTTGCTTTTCAATCTGTTCCCGATTGTCGTCCATCCATAGAATGATCATGTCATAACCGTCGATGTTTATTCCATCCTCAAAGTCTTTGCATTGAAAATAGACGTCTTGACCCAGCAGTTTTAGAATTTCTCTTTCAACTTTCGGGTTGCAGTCAATTCCAAGAATTTTTTTCATAGAAACATCCTCCATTTTCTGTTCATGGTGTCCCGTCAGGTTCGCTAAATGAAATTTTGAGGCAATCGGCCGTGATTTTTTGCTGCAAAGGCGGATTCCGGATAATATTGATCGGTTTAAGCATGTTCCAGTACACGTTGAATGGCCTTGGTAAGTTGTTCGGGTGTAAAGGGTTTGGTCAGGTATCCCTGGGCGCCCGCGGTGATGGCTTCCTGAATTTTTTCGTCTTCAGACTCCGTTGATACCATCAGTACGGGAATTTTTTTAAAACGCTCGTCCGCGCGCATTTTTTTTATAACATCAAGGCCGTTTAAAACGGGCATATTCCAGTCCAGGAGCACTAATCTGATATTTTCCTCGTTAGCTTCCAGAGCGTTCAGTGTCTCCCCGCCGTTTGCCGCGGGAACGGCATCAAAACCCATGGCTTCGACGACTCTCGTTACTATGCCGCGCACCATACGCGAATCATCCGCTATGATTAATTTCATTCCTGTTTTCTCCTTTCCCGACAGGGTAATGCTTCAAAGCGCTGAAGACACATTCTCCTGTGGTAACCTTCTCCTCTGTGGGCAATTTATTATAATATTGTGACTCACTGATAATAATCGGCTGCCGGTTGTAATTTCTGTAATATCATTCTTCATTTTAAGATTTTTTTTCCGGGTGTCGCATCTCAGCCCATTGCTGAACGGTCTGCCGCCCGGATATTATTTCAGCCCGCCTGCCGGCTTTTTTGAATAAATTCAGAGCTTACGAAGGGTAACGATAAAACTTGTCTTCGGCTCAAACTATTGTTGTTACGGATCTTTCTTTGCGTCTGGCCGGAAGCGCAAAGTATTTGCGGCGCACTGAAAGAGTATTTTCTGCCAGGAAGGCCGCAGGCCTTCCGCTGTGAAACAAAACGCTTTCAATGAGCACTCAAAGCAATATCGATTGGTAATGGCGCGCTGGAAAATGGAATAAGACCGCAATCACAATCTGGAAAATACTTTTTTCGCGGTCGGTGGCCCTGTATGGGGAAGGCAATGACCGATTGGTCCTGCCGCGGTCATACGGGTTTTAAACAATAATAATATCCGGCGCATGAAGAAAAGCAGACGTGCCGGTTCGGAAAGATATTCAGGATGCCGTCAGGGTGTGGCCGCTTTCTTTCCCAGTTCAAACGCCTCTTGCAAAACCTTTTGGTTCGCGACGATTTCGCCTTTGTCATTGGCGGAGGCCTGAACCGCGCCCAGCCAGGTCATTTTGGTCATATCCACCGTGTTTTTGAAACTGTGGATGATTGGATCGCCGGTGTGCGGATTTGTGTCACCGCAGACGGTGATCAGGCCAATGCGTTTGCCGCGCATTTTCGGGTAAAACTCTTTCTGCCAGCGCCACTCGGCGTCAAAAAAAACACACCAGCGGTCCAGATACGCTTTCATCTGGGCGGTCATGGCCCAGAAATAAACCGGGCTGGCATGAACGATGGCATAGGCTTCCAGAATTTTTTCCTGAATTGCGGCCATGTCGTCCTTTAAGACGCACACCCCTTTCTTATTGCATTTCTTGCAGTCTTTGCATCCGGCAATGTGCTTCCGGTCGAGAATGATTTTTTCCACCGTGGCTCCCTGTTCTTTGGCGCCGGCCAGCGCCTGACTCAGGAGCACGTCGCTGTTGCCTCCAACCCGCGGACTTCCCAGAATACCCAGTATCTTCATGTCTACCCTCCCGGTCTTTACGTAACGGCTGTTTGCATCTGAACTGTAACTGCAATCTACCTTTTTTGCGGGGATTTGTAAATAACCAGGAAAAGCCAACCATGAACCGGGAAGGGGGCGAACTGGCAAAGTTGTTTCTGAATTCCGCTAAAAAAGTTAAAGAACTAAATATTTAAATATGTTAAAAGGATTAACCAATTTTTAAAACAAAAGGAGGGCTTATGAAAACATTTAGACTGATGTTGGTAGTGGCTTTTGCTTTTTGTCTGGTTTCATCGCTGGCCTATGCGGAGGATCACGCCAGAAAGGGCGTCTGCAAAGCGGACTATGAAAAATTCTGCAAGGATGTAAAACCGGGAGATGGCAGGATCATCCGGTGCATGCTGCAGCATGAAAACGAACTGTCCCAGGGCTGCAGGGATCAGATTGCCGCCGCCCGGGAAAAAGAAGAAGCCTTTGTCAAAGCCTGCAAGCCGGATGCGGCGAAGTTGTGCAAAGGCGTCAAACCGGGGCACGGAAGAATCATCAAATGCCTGAAAGCCAATGAGGCTCAATTGTCGCCGGATTGCGGAGCGTATTTCAAAAAGTAGCCGGAGAGGAATTACGTCTGAAAGTAAAACGTCAGGTAGTGCGGATGGCAAAACCATACCATCTTTTCAAGTATCATCCCGTTGAAAATTTGAACATACCGCAGGGCGGTGACTTCACGGTCATCGCCCATCGCGGGGCATCGGCTTACTATCCCGAAAACACACTGATCTCTTTTGAAGCCGCGATTGCAATGGGCGCGGACATGGTGGAGCTTGACGCTCAGTTGACCTCGGACGGGAAAGTGGTTGTCTTTCATGATGAGAAAATATCCCGCTGCACCGGTGGCCGGGGGCGCATCGGCGATCACACCCTGCTTCAGTTAAAAAAGCTCGATGCCGGAAGCTGGTTTGATAAAAAATTTGCCGGCGCGGGCATCCCCCTGCTTGCGGAAGTGCTGGACCTTTGTAAAAACAAAATCGCCGTCAACATTGAAATCAAGACGGAAGCGGTGACGGATGTCATTCGCGGCGGAATTGAAGAAATGTGCATCCGCCTGGTTGATCGGGCCGGGATGCGGAAGCATGTGGTGTTTTCCAGCTTCGATCCCCGCGCCATTTTGCATCTCAAGCAAATCGATCGTCAAATCCCCGCCGCCTTTCTGTTTGAGAAAAGATATTATCCTTCACAATTGCCTTCGGAAATGATTGCTTCCCTGGATGCCGATGCCTTCAACTGTTCCCGGCGCGAACTCGGCAGGAAATGGCTGGCTGATTTAAAACTTCACGGTATTCCGGTCAATGTCTATACCGTCAATGACGAAAGAGACATGAAGCGCCTGCTGGCACTGGGCGTTGACGGTATGTTCACGAACTGTCCCGATATTTTAATCAGCGTGCTGGAGGATTTTCGGTGCAAGCGAAAAATCACGCTCCCCTGACTCCAAAAATTTCCGGCGCCATGATCCGCAGTATCATGCTTGCGCTGGATGTCATTTTCAGGGCCTCCGGGGCGGATGTGCGTGTCCATGACGCGGAAAATGTGCCGGATCAGCCGGTTTTATACGTGGTCAACCACTTTACGCGCATGGAAACCATTATCATGCCGTACATCATTAAAAAGCATATCAATAAATATCCGCTTTCTCTGGCGGATTCCTCCCTGTTTGTCGGCAGGCTGGGTGAAATCATGGACCGGTGCGGCGGGATTTCCACGGCCGATCCTGACCGGGACAAGATCTTGATTCACGCGTTGCTCACCGACGATCATCCGGTGATTATTTTTCCCGAAGGGCAGATGATCAAGGATAAGAAAATTATCGAAAAAGGCAAATACCTGATCAACACTGCAACGGGACGCCGTCCGCCGCACACGGGAGCGGGACGCCTTGCGCTCCGGTCGCAGTTCATCCGTGAGGAACTGCGGATACTGAGCGAGCGTCAGGATTCGGATTCGATCGCGAAAATCGCCGCGCACTTCGGCTTTGATCCGTCAGATGTACCCCGGATTATCAAAAAAGACACCGTCATTGTTCCGGTCAATATTACGTACTATCCCGTGCGCGCCCGAGATAACGCCATCAGCAGGCTGGTGAATCGCTTTGTCCATGATGTTTCCGCCCGCATGAAAGAGGAAATGCAGGTGGAAGGGGCGATGGTCATGAACGGGGTGGATATTGACATCAATATGGGCAGGCCGATCGAGGTGAAAAAATATCTGGCCGCCGCCTCCGGCATCCGGGAAATGCTGTCAGACGCCAGTCTCTATCTGGACCCGGCCCAGTTAAAGCATGCCGTTCCCTTCAAATCGATTTACATTGACATGATGTATGAATATATGAGCGCCATCTATGAGATGACGACGGTCAATCACGAGCACCTGGCATCCTACATCCTGTTGAGCTACATGAAAAACAGCTTTCCGGAAAGCGACTTTAAAAACCGCATTTACCTGGCCATTGAACATTTGATGAAGTCCGGACTGTCCAATTACCACCGGACGCTGAATCATGAGCAAATGCATCTGCTGTGCGATGATACCCATGAAAAATACGAGCGATTTATTCACGATTCCACCGCCGACCGACTCCTCTCCCGCAAGGACGGCATGATTACGCGAAATCAGGAGCTGTTCAGCAAAACCTACGAGTTTCATGCCATTCGCAAAGACAATATCATCGAGGTTCTGAAAAATGAAATCGAGCCTCTGAACGCTCTTACCGCCCGCTTGGATCATCTCATGATTTTACCGGCCGGTTTGATCCGGCAGAAAATCAGAAAACAATTTCTGGAGCAGGATCTTCGGATCTTCGAAGAAGATTATGAGCGGCATTACATTGAAGGTGAAAGCAAGCCGAAGTCCGTGGGCCGGCCTTTCTGGCAGAGGCGTCTGCTGAGCAACCGGGGTGTGATTCTGGTGCACGGATACATGGCCGCGCCGGAGGAAATTCGGCCGCTTGCGGAATTTCTGCATCAAAACGGCTTCAGTGTATACGGCGCAAGGCTCCGGGGGCATGGAACGGCTCCGGAAGATCTTGCCCTGCATAACTGGCGGGAATGGTATCAATCGGTTAACCGGGCGTATATTATCATGAAAAATTCAACAAAATCTTTCGCGATTGTCGGTTTTTCCACCGGTGCGGGGATTGCGCTTCTGCAGGCGGCCAACAAACCGGACCGGTTTGCCGGCGTGATTTCGATCAATGGCCCCGCCTATCTGCAGGATGCATCGGCCAGGTATACTCCGCTGGTTGTCGGATGGAATAAATTTCTGTCCATTCTGGGTGTGAAGCGCGGGAAGATGGAGTATGTTTCCAATGCCCCGGAAAATCCGCATATCAACTACCACCGTAATCCCGTCCACGGTGTGTATGAAATGGAACGCCTGATGAAGGTTGTCCGGTCGAGGCTGGGTGATGTGCAGTGCCCGGTTCTCGTGATTCAGGGATCGGGGGATCCGGTGGTGAAGCCGATAAGCGGAATGGATATCTTCTCGCGGCTGGGGACGGCTGATAAACAACTGGCGCAGGTGGCCGCGGATCATCACGGCATTTTGAGAGGCGAGGCATCCGGACAGGTCAACGAAAAGGTCCTGCTTTTTTTAAATCATGTTTGCGGATAAATAAGAGGAAAAAGTGAGGAGTAAACAGGCATGCAGGAACCATCGGCCCTGAAAGAAAAAATGACTTCCGCACCGCGCAGCCCGGGTGTTTACATCATGCTCGACGAGCCGGGGAAGGTGATCTATGTGGGCAAGGCCAACGATCTGAAAAGCCGCATCGCCTCGTATTTTACCGGCAGGGATACGCGGCCGATGGCTCCTTTTCTGATGGCCCGGCTGAACGATATCGAGTTCATTACGACTGCCACGGAAAAAGAAGCGCTCATTCTGGAGAACAATCTCATCAAGAAGCACCGCCCCCGTTACAATGTCATTTTGCGCGACGACAAAACCTATTATCACCTGTCCATTAACCCCGCGGACCCGTACCCGAGACTGCAACTGGTGCGCAAAAGGCTCAACGATGCCGCCCTGTATTTCGGACCCTATCCGTCGGGTCTGGCCGCCAGGGAAACGCTTCGCTTCGTGCAGCAGATTTTCCCGCTGCGCACCTGCCGCGACCGGGACTTCCAGCTTCGTTCCCGGCCCTGCCTGGAATATCAGATCGGCCGGTGCCTCGCGCCCTGCAGGAATGTGATTGATCAAACCACATACCGCAAGCTGGCGGACAGCGCCGTGTCCTTCCTGCAAGGCCGCCGCCGCGAGTTGATAGCCGATTTGAAAAAGCAGATGGAAGTGGCGGCGGAAGAATTGAACTTCGAGGAAGCGGCCCGTCTGCGCGACCGCATCGGAGCCCTCGAACATGCCCTGGAAAAACAGAACGTGGACTGGGGAGAGGGGGAGGATCAGGATGCGCTGGGCATCCATGCCGACGGAGAAATTTATCAACTGTACATTTTATTCGTGCGCGGCGGGAAGCTGCTTGGCAGCAAATCGTTTACTCCCGTGAAAACGAAAGCCGATGAAGGGGAAGTCATTTCCTCCGTGCTCGAACAGTATTATGACGTTTCCAATATCCCGGACGAGATTATCGTTCCCTGTTCTCTTCCCGACGAAGAGCTGATTGCGGAATGGCTTGCCGATAAAAAAGGGAAAAAAGTGCCGCTCACGGTTCCGCATCGCGGCGCGAAAAAAGCGCTTGCTGAAATGGCCTCGGCCAACGCGCGGGAACTGCTGGCCGTTTCCCGTAAAAAAGAAGACGAAAAAGAGGCGGCACTGGCCGTCCTCCAGGAAAAGCTCATGCTTGCCCGGCTGCCGCGGCGGATCGAATGCTATGATATTTCCAACATCGGCGGCAAGAATGCCGTGGGTTCCATGGTTGTCTTTCAGAATGGCGCGCCGGACAAATCCGGCTACCGCCGTTTCCGTATTAAAACGGCGGACGAGCCGGACGATTACGGGATGATGCGGGAAGTGCTGACCCGCCGCTTTAACGGTCCTGATCCTCCGCCAGATCTGGTAGTGGTTGACGGAGGCAAGGGACAGCTCAATGTGGCTTTGTCCGTTCTCGCGGACTTGCGGATCAAGCTGGATATCGTGGGTCTGGCCAAAGAAGAAAAATCGTTTCTGGCAGCCAAACGGAGGCTCCAGGGAAAACCGGTAAAGTCGGAAGACCGTGTTTATCTGCCCCGCCGCAAGGACGCGGTTTATCTTTCGTCGCGGCCCGCCGCCCTGGCCATCCTGCAGCAGGCGCGCGATGAAGCGCACCGTTTTGCCGTGAGCTACCACCGCAAGCTCAAAAATAAAAGTGATTTTCGTTCGATTCTGGATGAGCTTGACGATATCGGTCCGCAGAGAAGGAAAATATTGCTCAAACATTTCGGTTCCGTGCGCAGGATTCAAAAAGCCTCGCCTGACGATTTGCAAAAGGTGCCGGGAATTGGTAAGGAACTGGCGGAAAAAATTTATAACGCTTTGTCACGGACGTAGAGGCAAAAAATCTTTTGCCCCGCGGACCGGGGACGAGAGAATTCCATTGCTTGTTCCGCGATAAGACGTTTGGATGATCTTGCATATGAGTTTGGCAACCATTTTATTTCTTGCGGTGGGGCTGGGCATTGATGCGTTTTCCGTGGCCATCGGTATCGGCGCGGCCAACCACAAAAAATCCCTGGCGCCGGTTTTGCGGCTTTCCCTGGCTTTCGGCCTTTTTCAGTTTTTCATGCCGCTTGCCGGCTGGCTCGCCGGTTCAACCGTCGTGGAAATGATTCAGAAATTTGACCACTGGATTGCTTTCGGCCTGCTGGTTTTGATCGGCGCAAAGATGATCCGGGAAGCCTTTGAGAAAGAAAGCGATGGGGAAAAACCGGATCAGACAAGGGGATGGCCGCTTTTGCTGCTTTCCATTGCCACCAGCATCGACGCGCTGGCCGTGGGTTTCAGCTTTTCACTTTTGAAAACCCCCATTCTGTTTCCGGCAATCATCATCGGCATTGTCTGCTTTGGCATGACGGCGGTCGGCATGATTTTCGGCAAACAACTGGCGCGGATTTTCGGTAGAAAAGTTGAAATTGTGGGCGGCCTGGTTTTGATTGGAATTGGTGTGAAGATCCTTATGGAACATTTAGGCTAAAGGCGATGGGCAATATTCGTAGGGAACGGTTTGAAACCGTTCCCTACGAACAACGAACAACGAGCAACGAGCAACGAGATACGAGATACGAGATACGAGGTGAACAATGTTTTTTCAGATCATCCAAGTCGGGAAAGAAGACATCGGTCTGGTGTGGAGCGATGAAAACGGTGAACCGCTGGTGGAGACCATCTATTTGCCCGGAAAAGAAAAAATGGCAGACAGAATCTTCCGGGATTATCCTGTCATCAACAGGACACCGCGAAAAGTTTCAGGCAGCATCGATCAGGAAATTGCCGGTCTGTACAGAGGGGAAAAACGCTCATTTAATTTGTCGCTGCTGAACTGGTCAAAGCTTACGGATTTTTCCGCGAAAGTATTAAAGCAGGCGTATCGGATTCCCCGCGGAAAAGTGTCCACCTATTCAGGCCTGGCGAAGAAAACGGGAAGCCCGCGCGCGGCCCGGGCGACGGGAACAGCGCTGGCCAATAATCCTTTCCCCATTGTCATCCCCTGTCACCGGGTCATACGGGCCGACGGCTCGACGGGCAAGTTCGGCGGCGGAAGCGATATGAAAAAACAGCTTCTCCGGAAAGAAGGAGTAATTCCCGATGAACAGGGAAATATTCCCCGGAAATACATCCGGAATTGACATCTGATCATAATGATTGATTTTCCTGTTTCCGGTCACTATACTTTGCCGGGATGCTATTCAGCAAGTCGCGTCTCCGGAAGCAAAATCCGACGCCTCCCCGGTACTCCGGGTCAAGGCCGGAAAAAAGAACATTGGACGAAAGGATCCTACGGAAGCCGTGATGAATAAAAGCCCCCACAATCCGGATGGCGGAATGCGGAAGATCCGTTTCGTGTTTTTATGGGCGGCTGTTGCCGTTTTCCTGTTAGCCGCGGGTGACGCTCCGGCCCAGACAACCGCCTCCAGTGCGAAACCGCGCATCGGTCTGGTCTTGAGCGGAGGCGGCGCGCGGGGCATGGCTCATGCAGGTGTCATTCAGGTCCTTGAAGAAATGAAGATCCCCATTTACTGCATTGCAGGGACCAGCATGGGGGCGATTGTAGGCGGACTGTATGCAGCGGGGATGTCGCCAGCCGAGATGGAAAAGCTGGTCACCAGCATGGAATGGAATGAAGCTTTCAAGGACAAGCCCCCGCCCAGTGAACTTATCTTTCGCCGCAAGAAGGAAGCGGCCGACTATCTGATCAATTTTGACCTGGGTTACAAGGACGGTGGTTTTACCATTCCGAAAGGCCTCCTTCAGGGGCAGAACCTGAATCTGATGCTGAAGAGCATGCTGCTCCATACGGAAGGAATCAATGATTTCAACAAGCTCAATATTCCCTTCCGGGCCGTCGCGACGGACATAGAAACGGGCGATGCCGTCATCCTGGGCAAAGGCGAACTGGTCAAAGCGATCCGCGCCAGCATGTCCATCCCCGCTCTGTTTGCTCCCGTGGAAATCGACGGCAGACTTCTGGTGGACGGCGGTGTTGCCAACAACCTGCCCATTGACATTGCGCGGCAGATGGGCGCGGATGTCGTGATTGTTGTTGATATCAGTACAAACCTGAACCGCCGCGAGCACCTGACTTCTTCCGTTGAAATTACGTCCCAGCTCACATCCATCATGGTTCAGCGCAATACCGCCGAGCAGATCCGGACCATGAATCAAACGGATATTCTGATTCGTCCGGATCTGGGAGATATAACCAGCGGCGATTTTTTCAGGGCCATGGAAGCGGTTGCCGCCGGGCGGAAAAAAGCCCAGGAGATGAAATCACAGCTTGCTCAGTTATCCGTGCCCGACTCGGAATTCCTGGCTTATCTGACCGGGCAGAGAAAGAAAGTCGGCGATATGCCTTTGGTGGATAGTGTGGCCGTGTCCAATAAGTCGCCGCTGCCGACCGGCCTGATTGAAGCGCATATTGATATCAAGCCGGGTGTGAAACTTGATCTGGGCGAGTTGAAAAGAAACGTTGACCGGATTTACGGTATTGATACGTTTGAACGCGTGGATTTTTACCTGAAGAAAAAGGATAAATCATCAGGCATCGTCATTGAGCCTTTGGAAAAATCCTGGGGGCCGAATTATTTTCGCTTCGGCGTGGGACTGGAAGATAACTTCAGAGGGGACAGCAATTATGCGCTGACCGCGCAGTTTACGAAGACAGCCATCAACAGCCGGGCGGGGGAATGGCGCACCGAAGTCCGCATCGGCAAGAACCCCCGCATCTACACCGAATTTTATCAGCCGATTGATTACGCTCTCAGTTATTTTGTCGCGGCCAACGCCGGATTCCGCGTGAAGGACTATTATGCGTATAACGAGGATGGGAATAAGACGTCGCAGTACCAGTCGCGGTCCGGTCATATGGGGCTGGATGTCGGCAAACAGTTCGGCAACTGGGGGGAGCTGCGCGCCGGGATTCGCCGGGAATACGGCACCATCAAGGTTGTGATCGGCGATCATTCCGGCCCGTCCGATCCATACAACCGCGCGAGTGTCTTTGTATCCGCGGCATACAGCACGCTGGACAATTACGTTTTTCCCCTGTGCGGATCGGACGCTTACATTACCTGGAATTATGAGCTCAAAAAGCTGGGTTCGGATATCGAAGTGCAGGTCCTCGGCGTCAAATGGATGAAAGCCTTCACCTGGCGAAAATTCACATTTATGCCGTCCATTGATTTCCGGACAACGCTGGATAATGACGATATGGCCGTGCAGGACACCTTCCCGCTGGGCGGATTCCTGAATCTGTCGGGATATTCTGCGGATGAAATATACGGCCGTCATACCGGACTGGCGCGTCTGATTGCCTATCGGGAGATTGGTTCCGCGGGGATTGGCGCGCTGACCATGCCGCTTTATCTGGGAGCGTCCCTGGAAACGGGAAATGTCTGGAACAAACGGGCGGATATTAACATGCAAACGTTGATTCCGGCCGGAAGTATTTTTATCGGAACCAAATCCTTCCTGGGACCGATTTATCTTGCCTATGGTCAGGCACAGCGCGGCCATTCATCAGTGTACCTGTACCTGGGCCAGCGGTTCTAGAGACAAACCCGACGGAGTGCCGTTTTGTGCAGAAGGAAGAGGCGTTAAAAAAATACTTCGGTTACGATACCTTCTATCCGCTGCAGGCGGAAATTATCGATCACGTCGGGAAAGGAAACTCCGCACTGGTTCTGATGCCCACCGGCGGAGGAAAATCCATCTGTTATCAGATTCCCGCTCTGCTCGCGCACGGCATAACCGTCGTGATCTCGCCCCTGATTGCCCTGATGAAGGACCAGGTGGACGGGCTTCAGTCCAGCGGCATCCCGTCCGCCTTCCTCAACAGCACTCTGTCGGAGGACGAAAGCGCGGACATCTATCGCCGGTGCCTGCGCAGTGAGATCAAATTACTGTACATCTCACCGGAGCGCCTGTCCGCCCCCGGCACGCCGGGTTTTCTGCAAAAACTGAAAATCGCGTTGTTTGCCGTGGATGAGGCGCACTGCATATCATCCTGGGGCCATGATTTCCGTCCGGATTATCTCAAACTGAATATTTTAAGAAAGAAATTTCCGGCTGTCCCGCTCATTGCGCTCACCGCAACGGCCGACAGCGTAATCCGCCGGGATATCGCCAGGCAGCTTGCCATACCTGAGGAGCATCAGTTTATTACCTCTTTTGACCGACCGAATCTGAGCCTGTCCGTATATTCGGGACAGAAGCGCATGGAGCAGATTCTCCGCTTCCTGGCCAAAAGGAAAAACCAGCCGGGCATTATCTATTGCCTGAGCCGCAGGACAACGGAAAATGTGGCGGCAAGGCTTGTTGCCCGCGGTTATACCGCGGCGTATTACCACGCCGGAATGGACAATGAGGAACGCGGTAAAATTCAGGACGCTTTTATCCGCGATAAAGTTCAGATCATCTGCGCCACCATTGCCTTTGGTCTGGGGATTGATAAGTCCAACATCCGCTGGGTGATTCATTACAGCCTGCCCAGAAATATCGAAAGCTATTATCAGGAAATCGGGCGGGCCGGACGGGACGGCGCGCCGGCCGACACGGTGCTGTTTTACAGCTATGCCGACGTCAAGACCCATCATGACATGATCCGCGAATCGCCGCCGGACCGGCAGGAACTTCTTCTGGCCAAGCTCGACCGCATGAAGCGCTACGCCGAAGCCGACATCTGCCGCCGCCGCATCATTCTCAGTTATTTTAATGAGCAGCCGCAAAAAGACTGCGGGAACTGCGATGTCTGTAAAAATCCGCCTCAAAAATTTGACGGCACGATACTCGCACAGAAAGCGCTTTCAGCGATTTACCGCACGGGCGAGAAGATCAACATCACGACATTAATTCAAATCCTGCGCGGTTCCCATAATGCTCACATCCTGGAAAACGGTTACGACCGGATCAAGACTTTCGGCGCGGGCCGCGATATCAAGTACGGCGAGTGGGCGGAGTATATTTTCCAGCTGCTGAATTCCGGTTATGTGGACATTGCCTATGATGAAGGGTATGCGCTGAAACTCAATGATCTCAGCCGTAAAATTTTGCAGGCGAAAATGGTCGTGCAGCTAACGGCGCCCTCCGAGCTGGAAAAGAAACTGGAAACGATCGCCGCGCCTGAAAAAGCAAAAGCTCCGGCCGGTGACGGATTGTTCGAGCGCCTGCGCGTATTGCGAAAAGAGCTTGCGGAAGAAAACAATGTTCCGGCTTACGTGGTGTTTTCCGACCGCACGCTCCTGGAAATGGCCCGGGCGCGTCCGCAGGATGAAATCGAAATGTTGGCGGTCAGCGGCGTCGGCGAGCACAAGCTGGAGAAATACGGAAAGATGTTCCTGCGGGAAATCCGGCGCTGCATCCGGGAAGAATCGGGAGCGCCGGCGGAATGATGATTTGCCCGATTTCATATTGCGTGCAATATCTCTTTCTTCCTGTATTCCACACAACGTCAATTTTAAAAATTGTGCTGCCTTTCAATTCGTAATCAATAAAGTTGCACCCCATATCTTGTGGCAGAATATTCTTGACTCTCAAAAAACCGTTTCCTATACTGCCGACAGTAAAAAAGGAAGTTCTAATCAATTCAATGACGGTGTATAAAAGAAGACTATGGTTGCTGTGTCTTGTCACAGGTATGGTGTTCCATTGCGCTCATGCCCATGCTCTGGAGCCAACATTTCTAAAAGATTCCCCAAAAGTAAACATCTGCCGGACTCTTGAATTTTTGGAAGATCCTGCCGGAGAACTGTCGTTGGAGCAACTGCTTCACCCGGGCACACAGGATCGTTTTGTCCCGTTAAATGACCCGCAGTTAAATTTCGGTATCACCCGATCCACGTACTGGTTCAGGTTTCTGCTGAAGTTCGATCAATCCGAAAATTCATGCGAATATGAGTACCTGGATAACAATTCATGGCTCCTGGAAATCGACCGTGCCTGGATGCCGACAATCGAGCTGTGGGTTCCGGTTATCCGGGATAGCCATGATATTCGGAAAACGGCACAAATCATGGGAGAAAACTGGAGAAAACTTTCCGCCGTTACATCTGATCAATCAAACCGGATAAACATCTTAAACCGGAGTTCCATATTTTTAATCCCCAAAGATTATGATGAAAGTCGTCCCATGTATCTTAAAATAGCGTCCTGGGGACCGCCGCTGAATTTTTCGCTGCATGTTAGACGATTAAATGAATTCCGCAACTGGCTTACGTGGGATTTTACCGTTTTTGGCATTATTTATGGATTGATTATTGCCATGACCCTTTATAATGCATGTATGTATTTGTCCCTCCGGGACAAGACATATCTGGTGTATGTATTATACATATTGACAAATTTCCTCTACCTGTCCATAGGGCTCGGTCACTTCAGTGCGCTTACCGGGATACTGTCGGGATCACATTTTTATCTTCTTTCCGCATTCGCCGGTTCTACTGTTTTTTTCGCCGCCTGGTTCTGCCGTACCTTTCTGCTGACTTCCAAGAATGCGCCGTTTATTGATAAAATATTAATGGCGTATATGTTTTTTGCTATCCTCTTGATATTAATGGCTGTTACGGGTTTTTATTATCAGGTGCAGATTTTAGGCGCCGCCATCGGCGCAACCTTTCCAATCATGGCTATCACCGCCGGCCTGGTATGTTTTATCAAAGGCAAGAAGCCGGCCGGATATTTTTTAACTGCATGGTCGGTCTTATCCGTCGGTATGCTGACCTGGGCGTTTCGCAGCTTGGGCATCCTGCCCCAAACACAGTTAATCACCTATTCTTATCCGATCGCGGTTGCCGCAGAATCCATTTTACTCTCCCTGGCCTTGGCGGACCGGATAAGAACGTTGCAGCAGGAAAACCGGGAACTGGAAAACAGGGAACACCGTCTGTTGATTTTAAGCAATACCGACGGCCTTACAAAATTGTACAATAAACGGTATTTTAATGAAAAACTAAAAAGTGAAATCTCCCTTTCCGGTAATTTAGGCGATCCCCTGTCATTGCTGATACTGGATCTGGATGATTTCAAAAAGATAAATGACGCGTACGGACACCCTGCCGGGGATCAGGTGCTGAAACGACTGGGCGAAATCGTTCTGATGTCGATTCGCGATAAGGATTGCGGCTGCAGATACGGCGGAGAGGAGTTCACCATCATCCTGCCGGGAGCCGAAAAGGAAAAAGCCTTGGATGTTGCGGAAAGAATCCGCCGCTTCATCAGTGATGATACTTTTGAAACAATCGACGGACAAAAATTTTCAGTGACTGTCAGCATCGGTCTTGCCCAGCTCCATCCCGGTGAAAACAGCGCGGATTTAATTAATAGAGCCGACCAGTCACTCTATAGTGCCAAACGCCAGGGCAAAAACCAAACAGTTGCATAACAACCGCTTATTTGTGAGTACCGGGAATTCCGGGGACAAGGCGTTAAAATGAAATTCCTGCGATATATATGGGCACTGCCCAACACGACGCTGGGACTTCTGTTTGTTCCGCTGGCTTTGTTTACCCGTGGCGGGATACATGTGGTTAACGATGTGCTCGAGCTACACAGCAGGCTCATATCGCTCATCCTTAAAAAATGTATGCCTGTACGCGGAGGCGTCAGCGCGATAACCCTGGGACATGTGGTTCTGGGACAAAACAGAAAATCTCTTTCCATCAATCGTCAGCATGAGCATGCGCATGTGCGGCAATATGAAATGTTAGGGCCGATATTTATTCCGGTCTCTGAATAACTGATTTCCTGGCTGACTGAAAACCAAATCAAAGTCCTCAATGTTGCGGGGCCAAGATTACGTAAAGACCCAACGATATATGATACTGTATTGCGGCTGTTAAAGGTAACCCTTTCAGCTGCTTAATGGAGGCAAAGAATGAAGTCGTTCAGAAAAGAACTTTGGTTCAATACCAAGAAAAGAAGGGAATTTATCAATATCACTTCACAGGTGGAAGATTGTTTAGAGGAGAGTGGCATTCATGAAGGTATCGTGTTAGTCAAGACCATGGGTATATTACTAACCTGATTCCCTTTAAAATAAATGGAAAGATCGCGACATCACAAGGCAGACATCTCGAAACATGTTCATTGACTGAAATGGTCAGTTCAAAACAATAGGGTATATAATATAAATATTCGGGAGCCATCCGGCCAGATGGTATAGACAGGGAAGCCGCTTCTTCCCTGTCTCCCCGATAATAACCTAAGCGGAGGTTAAAATGAAAACTCAAGACATTGCACCTGATAAAAAAGGAAAGTTATGCGATTGTTACAATCCCTTAGTTTATGATTGTTCAAAATGCATGAATTTAACCAATTGCAAAGCTTATCTTGGATGGTATTCAAGAATTCCTCATTTCATCATTGATGATCATTTAATGGTACTCTCTCGGTCAGCAATCAAAATATTTTTATTTCTGAATCGGAGAGCCAATTTTGAAATAATGAGTGATCATTATGGCAAATGCTGGTTAACATATGAGCAGATTGAAAAGGCAACTAATGTCAAGGCATCAAACATGAGAAAGTATATAAAAGAACTTTCTGACCACAATCTGATTGAATGGTCATGGGCCAATCACAAAAGCAAAGATGGAGAGTTTAAGACATCGCATGAATTCACGATCACCCATTATAAAATTTTAAATAATTTAGGAATTTAAAGAGGATTAGATAAACATCTTCTAATGCGATAAAAATTACCAGATAATAAAATTACTTGGTTCTTTTGTGAATTTGAATGAACATGTGGCTAGAAGTAACAAGTTAACCTAGACCTATATCTGACCAATTGACAACTAATGAAATTACTTGTAATATTTATCCTTTAATTTGATACGAACACTACCAAGCCCAATATAAAAGCTCAATATAACTCCCTCGAATGTTTTCTCTTTCATCTAATTTAACCAATTGTGTATCGTGAGGATTGTTTGGATTAATCATTTCTACAGTTATTTTATCAAAACTTTGAACTCCATCACCACCAGAAAAATCAATTATCGTCAGTTTATCTCCCTTCTGCAATTCTTTCACACCGACGCTCAATTGAATCTCGGTTTGTCCAGGGCAGCCGCGCATATAACATGAAATAGCAGCACATGCTCCATTAGTATAAGGAGGCATAGGAGATAATTGGCAGGAATAGCGTTCACATTTGCCCGAATATGCGTTTAAATTCCATAACATTAATGCTTTTTCTTTATTGTTGACATGCATATATATATTAACATCGGGTTTTAATTGGTCTTTTAAACACGGCCGAATTGTAATTCCCAAGTTTTTGAATCCATCGATTGTCGGTATGGTTCTATCAATTCCGTTCTCACTCATAAACATTGCTCCTTTCAATTATCGAGTCAAAATTTTAAAAGTGATAATTCTGTAATTAAAATAACATTGAAGTGATCTGTTTTTAAATCTATTATTAATTTACTTTGATTGTCAAGGTTATTTACTAGTAAATCAATTTACATTTCTTGACTCGTTTTATCCAAGAGTTATGGCTAATACATATGACCTTTCTTACAACATCCCTGAAACGATAATTTTTATCATTTGACGATAATTTTTATCGTCTATAAAAATAACATATATAAAAATAGATTCAGCCAATCCCACTTCCGCCCTTCGGGCTTCATTGAGATTGGCTGACGACAACTTCGTTGTCGCTGTTCCTCATGACAATTTTATTCTCTACAACTTAATAGTTAATTGATCATTTTTATCATAATTTCGCTTAGCCAGCATACGCTTCGGCCTTGCCTGTCATTGATTCCCTAGATATCTCGCTGTATGCTTGACACATTCAGCGATCTCCCCCATCTGCGATAGGTGAGATGACCTGATGCCTTCAAAAACTTGTTGCGAGTTTAATCGCTTTTTTAATTCTTCATTCAGCCACCCAACTGGAACAGCCTTGCATAGCCATTTCTTATTTCACTCCCAAAAACGCAAATAAAGTATTTTCGCGATAAAAATAAATTAAAAATTTTGTCCTCAGAACCAGCGTGTTTTGAGAAGTAGGGTATATAATAAATATGAATAACAAAAGGAGGATAATTATGCATCGCGCGATACTGAATATTTCAGAATTAAAAGTTGAGGAACCTTTCAAAGACCTGTTTCTCATTCACCCTGAAGTTTTATCTGATATTCAGGAAAATATGAGCGAACATGGCTTTGATAAAAGTCAACCTATTATCGTTTGGATTGATAAGAACGATAATGACAATATTGTAATCGATGGACACACCCGACTTCAAGCCGCCAAGAATCTTGGCATTAAGGATATCCCAGTTATCGAACGCCGTTTTAAAGATGAAAATTCGGCATTGGGTTATGCAATTAGCAACCAAAGAAATAGACGAAATCTAAATAGTGGTCAAATTCTGCATTTTGTTGAGGTGATTGATCATCTATTCCCCACAGGAGGCGACAGAAAATCAAAATTTTGGAAATCAAACAAAGTTAAACAATTACCCGCTAAAAGGCCTGAAAAAAAATCAAAATTTTGTAATCAAAATATTGATTCAAGACAAACAACTCACGATTCGCGAGAAGATATTGCAGAGATGCTTGGAATCAGTACCTACCTAGTGAGTGCATGCCGTCATATAATCAATAATAGCGATAGATTGATGGACGATATTGAAGAAATCAACAATGGCACAAAAACAATTCCACAAGTCTATTCATCATCATTAGCGTCACTAAAATACGAAAAAAAGAAGCAAGATAAGAGTGACAAAAGATCTGCAATTGTAAAAGAGATAAAGTCATCGGATTACCCAGTTAAGCTAACATTAGAGCACCGTGAAATAATGGATGAGCTTATTGCTGAATTATTGCCATCGTTATGTAAGCGATCACAAGAGATGGGCAAAGTTCTTACAGCTATTGATTCATTGAAATCTAATCCGACTAATTTTGAAATATTCTGCAAAACAAAACAAGTTCAGAAGTTCCTTGGAAGCTTGTTCGTAAACGATTTCATAAGTGTCCTCAAATCTTTTGGATGCCAAATCAACGAGCCACCCGAGTTGAAAGCAATTATGGAGAAAAGGCCGATCAAAAAGAAACATCCTGCTCCCCCACCAGAACGCAGTGCTGCTAGATTTAATGAGGGCGATTTTAAAAGTCATGCGGAAATAAATCGCCTGACGGGAGGGCCTGAACCTACACACCATCTTCATAAAGCAAAGAAGCGATCTGTTAGATATTTTCAAAATCAAGCGCTGAAAGATTTGAGGGAATCCCGTTATTTATGATGGGCAGTTCTGAAATTAAGAAAACGGTGTTCGTCTATATTATTTTAATAATTTTATTATATGGAAATCTACGACTAATGCCTTAAATAAATCAGTTAAATTATTGTTCTATTAAATAAACTTTATTGAACAATAGTTGGATTTATAGCTAGTCCTCCCTTTGCCGTGTATGCGATACTAAATTTCAATACAGTCTGTGGCTTAACGTATTTCCCTTCTACCTTGGGGAAAGGATAAAAGAATTTACCATATTCTTTTGATTGTATAAGTAGATATCCTGCTTTAGATACGATCACGATTCCCATCGTGAATACAACGCGCTTTGGTTCATTTAATTCACACGGTATGTATTCAATCTTTCGCGCTTCTTCTTCAGGAAATCTTTGTTTTTTAGCTTTTTCAAAAACACTTTCGGCTTCACTTGCAGATCCTGATAATGAATACATGCCTCCTAGCGTGGAAATGAATATTTGATCAGTCCATGCTATAGGGTCAGCTTGCTTCAATATAGCAATTGCTGTTGCGTAATTCTTATCGCAAATTGAGATAGCCCTCGCATATAGAATAAAGCTCCGGATCTCCTCGAAGTGATTTTCAATGGTCGGCCGTAGAAGATCAATTACACCTTGATAATCTCCTCTGTTATAAGTATCTCTCGCCAACAAATATCTGCATATGGCGCTATTCGGGTTTTCCGCTAAAGCTCTATTTAATAAAACTATTCTTTTCGGTTCATCACCTAGTATCCGTTCAAGGTTTGAGGATACCAAAAGTAATCCTTCTCTTTCAACAGCATTTCTCAATCCTTCGCTAATAACCTCTTCACATCGACTTATATTTTTCGCATAAGTATCTGGATTATCCCAACGCATTGCCCAGTCAATATATAATTGTGCTCACTACTGTCCCAACGTTAATCGAATAAATTCATTTGGTTGCTGATTTCTATATTTTCCGATGCAACCTCAATATCCGTAAGCGCTTGTAAAAGCGGTATTCTCTCAAAAAGCGTTACGCTGATAATTTGTAAAATTGTGTAGAGACTCTCCTCCAGGTTCAACTGCTTCTTGATAATTGCCACCAGAACATAAACAGAGATGGCTATCCAGATTTGTGTTTTTACCGCGTTCTCGGACGTACCGTAAAACGCTTTGATCCGTAGGTGTTGCTTGATCCATTTGAAAAACAATTCGATCTGCCAGCGTTTGTGATAAATCTCCGTGATGGTCAGGGCCGGTACGGCGAAGTTGTTGGTTAGAAAAATCAGTTTCTTGTTCCGTGCTTCGTCGTAATAAGCAATACGCCTGAGCCTTTCGGGATAATCTTTCCTGGTGTAGTAGCCGTGTAAGGTTACGACTTGGTCGGATTTTAGACCGGTCGTTTTGTTGATCTTCTGGTAATAACAACAATCGTATCTGGCATTGCTCTTGGCGCGTGTTACAAAATAGGCTGCTGATTGATGTAACCTGTAAAGGCGCGCGTAATCCAGATAGCCACGATCCATGATGTAAATAGCGCCTGCTTCTATCGGCAGTTTGTCGAGAATATTGACTTCGTGAACTTTCCCGCTGGTAATAAAGGCGATCGTTGGAATGTTTCCTTTCAAATCGAGAAGAGCGTGCAGTTTCACCGCACCCTTGTTTTTGCGAAACGTTGCCCACGGGAAAAGCGAAAGACAAAGGTCGATGGTTGTGGCGTCCAGCGCGTAAATGGTTTGGTCCAATTCTATACCGAACGAATCGTTGGCATAAAGTTGTCGAGCTTTCCGGATCAGGACTTGGGCGAAGTCGGCGTAAATGCGCCAGTCTCTTGTCTGGTTGGCATGAGCCAGTGTATTGCGGGAAATCTTTCCGCGGATGCCCATGTGATAGGTCTTCTGTTTGGCTGCACGAAGGCAGGCTTGGATATCCCGTAGACTTTCTCTGTATGTCAGTTGAGCAAAGGCCATGCTTAAGAATTGATCCCAACAGGAAAAGCTTTTGACTTTGTAGTTTCCTGCATATCGTTCTACACATTGCCGGAATTCGTAAGTCGGCAAATAGTCCATGATCTGCGCAAATATCGTTCTTCCAGAATTCATCGGCCATCTCCTCGCCATTTAATGCGAGACTATGGCATTCCAGAAAAAAATATTTCAAATCGATAAATAACTTTTTATTGCTTATTCTCATTGTTTTCTATAACTTACATCATCACCTTACGAAAACGTTGGGACAGTAGTGATTAACAATGTTATTTAATATCCTTGGGAAAAAAGGCTGACACTTGATGACCGTGAGACTGCACAGAAAGGATTCCGTGAAAATAAAAGTTCTAGCAATCAACTCAAGTCACAGGGGAACAAACGGGTATACGTCGTTTTTACTGAATAAAATCGCCACCGGAGCCATCACTGCCGGGGCAGAGTTCGAAACCATTGAGTTATCAAAGTTAAAAATAAATCGTTGCATAGCGTGCTCGAAATGCCAAACGGCCGAACATTACAAACAGTGTATTTTTGATGGTAAGGACGATGTCCTTGAAGTCATCAACAAAATTGAAGATGCCGATGTGCTCATTCTGGCAACACCGATCTATGTGTTTAATGTATCAGCTTTGCTCAAAACCATTCTGGAACGTTATTACTCCAAAGGTAACAGCGATAAATTAGAAATTACCCGCAGCGGACTCATGTTTCACGATGTGAATAAAAAGCTCAAAAATAAGAAATTCCTGGGTTTGTTGGTATGCAATAATATGGAACATACCACCACCGAGGCATCGGAAGTATTCTTTCGAAATTTTGCCCGATTCATGGACCTCGACCATTTGGGTACAATCAAGCGATCTACCGGTAAACTGGTAGGCTATGGAAAAGAACCGGAAAAAGAAGCTGAATACCCACTTATCAAGGGTGTGTACACAGAACTTGAATCCATAGGACGTCAGATTGTTACGGGAAAGGTTCGCAAAAGCTCTATTCGGAAAGCCAGTCGCTTGATTATACCGGTGCCTTTTCTTCGTCAACTCATGAAATTCTCTTTTTTCAAAAGAAAAATGGTGAAAGCAGCGGCTAAAACGATATATTGATTAGTAATCAAAACGACGGACAGCGCACCATTTCCCTTGGATCAGCGATTTAGTAAAAACAGTGATAGACTTATTTCTTGAGTGTTTCCTGCTATACGTGCCAAGTGGATGTTTGACAGATAAAAGACTTCGATGTGTGATCAACGATTCACGTTGCAAATCTTCCCTGATGGGAATACCCCTTGACATGAGAAAACAGCCCTCCTATACTCTAACCTGTAAAAAGCAAAGTTTTATCAACAGTAACCGTTCTGCGAGTTCCGGATGAAACGTTCCAGCAAGAGACTTCTGGCGTTGGCCCTGGCCCTGGTGGTTGTGTTAGTGGTTGCCGCCTTGCTCTACATGGCGGGCATGAGCCAACTAGAGGGCAAGCCGCGGGGATTCTGGCAATCGCTCGAGTGGGCAGCCGAAACCTTGTCCACCACGGGCTACGGGGCGGATGCCGCGTGGGATCACCCGCTAATGGTCATATTGGTGGTCTTGGTCCAGTTTCTCGGCGTGTTTATGGTGTTCCTGATTTTTCCAATCTATCTGATCCCGTTTCTCGAAGAACGCTTCGAAACTCGACTACCGACTGACTGCGCCAATGCTCGCCAGCACGTCTTGATCTATCGCATCGGCCCGGCGGTGGCGTCGCTGATCGACGAACTGAAGCAGGTGTCGGTGACCCCGATCGTCATTGAGGAGGATGAGGCAGAGGCACGACGGGTGCAGGAGAGCGGCCACCGCGTAGTCTATGGCAATCTCGAAGGCAAGGTGATGACCCGCGTTGCCCTGGCGGACTGTCGTGCCCTGATCCTCAACGACAGCGACCACCGCAATGCCGCGGTCGCCATCACCGCGCGCCAGCTCGGTTTCCGCGGCGACATCCTTGGCTTGGTGGAAAATCCGCGCCACCGACAACCGACGATCCTCGCCGGAGCCACGGCTGCCTATACCCCGCGGCATGCGTTAGGAGCGGCTCTCGCCGCCCGCGCCAGCCGCAAGGTCAGCCCGGCGGTGGCCGGCGAACAATTTCTGGGCACTAACCTGCAAGTGAGTGAAGTACGCATCCATGCTGGCAGCGTACTTGCCGGCCGCACGATCGGCGAATGCCGCCTCGCCCACGAAACTGGCGTCACTGCCATCGGGCAGTGGTTCAACGGTCAACTTGATGTGTCACCACGATCCGACACCCGGATCGAAGCAGGAGGGATTCTATTGTTGGTCGGCAGTGCCGAGAACATCGGGCGCTTCACCGAGACCTGCTCAGGCACCACAAAACTGAGACGCCAAGGCCCGTTCATCGTCGCGGGCTACGGCGAGGTCGGCGGCAAGGTGGTGGAACTGTTGCAAGTCGCCGGCGAGGAAACGCGTGTGATCTCGCTGCACCCCGGACTCGGCGTGCAGATCACGGGAAATGTACTGGATCCGAAACTGTTGATCGAGGCCGGGGTGGAGGATGCACAGGCAGTGATCCTCACCCTGCACGATGATTCCACCACGCTCTTCGCTACCGTGATCCTGAAAGACCTGGCACCCCATGTGCCTGTGATCGCGCGCGTGGAGCGTCAGGAAAACGTTGAACGCATGCACGTGGCCGGCGTTGATTTCGCATTGTCGATCAGTCAGGTGACCGGCCAGATCCTTGCCCGAAAGTTGTTAGGCAAGGCGGCAGTGTCGCTTGACCAAGGGCTGAAAGTATCCCTGGTAGCTTCGCCGGAACTGGTCGGGAACCATCCCATCGGCCTGCGGATCCGCGAGCGCACCGGATGCTCGGTCGTGGCGGTGGAACGGGGTGAGGACGTGATGGTGCGTTTCGACGGCGATTTCCGGTTTTTACCCGAGGACGCGATCTACATCTGCGGCAGTGAAGCCGCGATTCGTAAGTTCGCCGCAGAGTTTCCGCCCGAATGAGGTGGAGACCGGAGCGGTCCATCCCGGGCAAGTGGCTTTTTCGTCCAGCCGCTTGCGCCGTTGGCAACCGACGGTTATGCACTATTTCTTTTAGTAATGCTTAATGTTAGGACTTTTCAAAATCATTTGTTTGTAGGTGAAAGCCTAGGTCGATCAAGATTCCATGTCTCTGTAAAAAGGTTTTCGTCAGTTGGCTGATGCAAAAATATTTCTGATTATCATAAGAAAGCCCCCTTGAAGCGTTGGCCTCAAGGGGGCTGTATCCGGTCAGATCCTGTCCGACAATTGATTGGGTAACGGATCAGGACACGATGTTTTTCAGAGTATCAATCACCGGGTTGGTGAAGAGAGCCATCAGAACAGCATACAGGGCAAAGGCACCGACCACTTCCGCCGTGTACATCTTGTCATACTTTCTTTTCAGGGAAACCAGAATCAAACCGCCGACAATCAGGCAACCCAGCTGGAAGTACGGGAAGCCGGCCGCGCCCGCTGCTGCGTATTCCGCGAATCCGAATGTTGCCGTTAAAAGAATGACTGCTGCTGCCGTTATGATGGTTCCTAATGTCTTTTTCATGATCTGTTACCTCCTCAGGGTATTCTATGTTTTTTGTTCCGCTTTGCGGAAGGCTGTTTGCCTTTATTTGCCTTTTGATTAATGAAAAGATCATGCCAAAATTACGCAGGAAGAATTATTTGTTTGTAATATATTGAATACATTAATTATTTATTGTGTTCGGTACTGCTTTCTGGCAAACGAAGTTTGTCTTTTTCCCATGTTCATTTCAAAGAAACATTCAAACCGTTGAACGAAATATGAAGAAAATGAAATTCGGGGAACTTTTTGGAAGCTTCCTTTGTCTAAAAGCCAAAATCGCCAGAAAGCGATATTTCGCAAAGGAGGTATCACATGAAAAACATTAGAAGTTTATTGGCCATACTGGTCACCTTGCTCCTGGGGTTTTCCGGAGTGGCGGCATATGCCCAGCCCGGTGAAACGGAAGACCGGACATTATCCCCTTATTTCTTTGTTGTGAGCGACAATCCGGATACGGACCGGCTGCCGCTCAAATCCACGGCCGCTCACGCAACCATATCCGGCGTGATTGCCAATGTGCTTGTCACGCAGGTTTATAAAAACGACGGCAAAAAGCCTCTGGAGGCCATCTATATTTTTCCGGCGTCCACCCGCGCCGCCGTGTACGGCATGAAAATGACGATCGGGAAAAGGGTGGTGGAAGCGAAGATTAAAAAACGCGATGAGGCCCGCCGGGAGTATGAACAGGCGCGGGACGCCGGAAAGAATGCATCCCTTCTGGAGCAGCAGCGTCCCAATGTCTTCCAGATGAATGTCGCCAACATTATGCCCGGCGATGAAATCAAGGTGGAGCTTCGCTACACGGAACTCCTGGTTCCGACGGACCGAGTTTATGAATTTGTTTACCCCACGGTCGTGGGGCCGCGTTATTCCAACGCGAAAGCAGGCAGTGTTGCCCCGTCCGAGCACTGGGTGGAAAACCCCTACCTGCGCCAGGGCGAGCTTCCGGCGACCACCTTTGATATTAGCGTTGCCATCCATGCGGGAATGCCGATCCGGGATCTGACCTGCTCTTCCCATAAAGTGAATGCCGCCTATGAGAGCGCATCGAAGGCGAAAGTATCTCTCGATAAATCCGAAACACATGGCGGCAACCGCGACTACATCCTGCGCTATCGCCTGGACGGCGATAAAATTCAAACGGGTCTTCTGCTTTCGCAGGGCGAAAAAGAAAACTTCTTTGTCCTGATGATGCAGCCGCCCAAAAGAGTCACCGGCGCCGCCATTCCCGGGCGTGAATATATTTTCATCGTGGACGTTTCCGGCTCCATGTATGGTTTTCCGCTTTCCATTTCCAAAAAGCTTCTGTCCAATCTGATCGGAAATCTTCGCCCGACGGATAAATTCAATGTCCTGCTCTTTTCCGGCGGCAATACGCTGATGGCGGAAGAATCGCTTCCTGCGACACCGGCCAATATCCAGCGAGCCATCACCGTGATTGACCGCCAGCACGGTGGCGGCGGGACGGAACTTCTGCCTGCGCTGAAAAGAGCGCTTGCGCTCAGGAAGGAAGACGGTTTTGCCCGGACGATTGTCATTGCCACCGACGGTTACGTGAGTGTGGAGGAAGAAGCGTTCGACCTGATCCGCAACAACCTGGGCAATGCCAACATGTTTGCCTTCGGCATCGGCTCCAGCGTTAACCGTCATATCATCGAAGGCATGGCGCATGTCGGCATGGGTGAACCATTCATCATTGCAAAACCCGATGCGGCGGAGATCCAGGCGGAACGATTCCGCAAAATGATTCAAACGCCGGTGCTCACGCAGGTCAAAGTCAGTTTTTCCGGCTTTAACGTCTATGATGTGGAGCCGGTGTCCATTCCCGATGTACTGGCCGAACGTCCCGTTCTGGTGTTCGGCAAGTGGCGCGGCAATCCCGAAGGCAGGATCAAACTCAGCGGCATTACCGGCGGCGGCAATTATTCGGAAACCGTGAAGGTGGGGGACTACAAACCCTCCGGAGACAATTCCGCCCTCAAGTATCTCTGGGCAAGGCATCGGATCACGATTCTGTCCGACTATAATAAATTACACAATGACGACAGGCGGGTGAGGGAAGTCACCGAGTTAGGTTTGGCTTATAATCTGCTCACGGCTTACACTTCGTTTGTCGCGGTGGATAACGAAGTGCGCAACAGAGACGGGAAACTGACCACCGTCAAGCAGCCCCTGCCGCTGCCCGAGGGCGTGTCTGACTATGCGGTGGGCGGACACGGCAATTACGCGGCAGCTCCGGCCATGGCAAAAAGCTGGGGCATGAGCCTCCGTGCGGAACGACATGCTTCCGAGGATAAACTGCTTGCCCGGGAAATGCAGGCGACCGGGAAGAAGGACGAGGGGCAGGCAATCAGCATCGTTCGTGTCACGGCAGACCGGGGGCTGTCGAAAGACGATGTTCTGAAAGTTGCGCAGGCGAAGGGTAATGAAATCGAAAAATGCCTGACCGCTGCGAACTGGTCCGGAGAGCTGAAAATCAATGTGACCATCAATGCGGACGGCACAGTCCGGAAAGTAGAGATCGCTTCAGGCAATGTTCAGGATGCAACCCTTGTTCGGTGTATTATCGATTGCATCAGCAAGTGGGTTTTCCCGGCTCCGGCAAGCGGCCAGGCCGGAAAAGCCAGCATCACGTTCAGAATGTAAAGAAAGATTTCTCCCTTCGGTCGAAATGACCGCGGAATGACAGGCCGAGTCTTCTCGACTCGGCCTGTTTGTTTTGTTGCCGGAAAAGGGTGTAGGGAACGGTTTGAAACCGTTCCCTACTTATGTTTACCTGCTCCAGTGGCTGGCGAAGAATTCGCATCCTTCCGAGGCCAGGACGGTTCTCTCTCCCCGGCTTTGATGTCCGTTCAGATTTTCGGAAAAAATCCGAGCCCACTGGCCGCGCCTCATGTGATAGTCGTTGCGTTTTCCCCGGGGCTGGGTGAGCAGGGAGATCACTTCCGCCATCACGAAATTATCCACGCAACCCTGCGTGACGGCAATCGGAGCGTCGTGGGCGAAGATGGCGTCAATCAGCGGGCCATAAGACTGGTAAACCGAAACGGCCAGTTCCGGTGAGCCAAGCTGGGGCGTGTCGTTATCTCCATCCATTTCCATAAGAAGCACATGAGAGGTCTTCTCCGCCAGTTCTTTGAGATGAGCCGCCTTGTCATCCCAGGGCATGTGATGATAAGCCAGAGACATGAGCGTCACGTCAATGTTCGATGGGAGCTTTGCTGCGTGCTCCTGAATCCGGCCGTGGCGCTTTTCAATGGCCAGATCGGGGAACGCCTGCTTGAGTTTTCCTTCCGCGACGTCGAGCATGGCCGCCGATGAATCCACCAGAATGGTTCTGGCAATGCCGGGTACGCGGCCGGCTTCCATTAATCGCTTCAGGAGGAGGACCTGAAGGCTCCCGTCACCGCAACCCACATCCAGAAGGGTAATGGGTCTGAAACATACGGGCAGCGTGGCTGCGGCAAAGGAAAGAAATTTTTCCCGCATTTCAACAACTGCCGGCACCGTGGTGAAATGTTCGTAGTCGTGCGGATCGGCAAAGATCATATCCGGCATGTAAAACCGGCCGTTGTGCCTGTCCAGGTAGGAGGCCATGATGGCGTTGAAGATGCCGTCTTCTTCCAGCGCTCCTTCCTTGAACCATTCCCAGGCATTTTGCCGGCGGTCCAGGCCGGCCAGAAGGCCGCCCATGTAAAAATGAAAATGTGCGCGAAGCGCCGCCCGAACGCCGGCAAGCGGCGATCGCGGGCTGAGTTTTCCATCAATCACTTCCTGAGACAACGCTTTCCAGAAACTCTGTTCGTCGATTGCAAGATTATACATGGTCACCTTCACGGGAATTTAATGGTTGCATTCATGATGCCGGAGAAACTTTTCCTGCAAAGCACAACTTAAGGCGTCTTGATTTTACTGTCCGGGCTCCCGCTATATCGGATCGGGAAACACGGCAGATAATCTTTCTCGGCTGCGCGCTTTGCTTCCCTGTACGTACGCGGCCATTCACAGCAAACCACGGGTTTGTGGCCGGAAACATGCAGACTGCATCCACGCTTGTCTAGAAGAAATATGCATCCGCGTGGTCCTTTGCGTGTTCGATACAGGATGGTTCCGGTCCGGTCCGTTTTCGGGCCGATGAAATCGGATTCGCTGGCAACACCCGACGAAATCAGAAAATCTCTCTCATGCGGGAAGACATCTACGCCATGCTGGCAGCAGGAATCTCCGCAGGAAAACGAGAAACAGTCCCACAAATGCTCTTTCTTTTCTTCCGCTTTATTCTTCATCTTCAGCCTTCCGGTAATGGATACGGAATCCATAAAAAAATGATTGAAAGTATATTCCTTCAACAATTGTTAATTTTACTAAGATGTATCCGGAAAATCAAATCAATATTGCTTTGTCAGCCGGCAAAAGTATTTTTTGTGAGTCAAACTATGCCGACAGCAGCCTGAAAAAATATCGCTTGACAACTAGACGACCGGTCTATTATAAGAAGAGCCGGAAAGAAAAAACCTCAAAGGAGACCGCCCATGAACACCTACGAACAGCTTCGAGAAATCCTGGATGCCCACCCGTCCACCGCGCCGGAGGGAAATGCCATCGATCAAATCCTGCGTATTCTCTTTACGCCCGAAGAGGCGGCCATTGCCGTGAAGATGAACTTCAAGCCCAAAAATCCGGCCGATCTGGCCAGGGCAGCCGGTGTATCGGAAGGGGATGCGTCTGATCGACTGGAGTCCATGGCCAATAAAGGCGTCATTTTTTCAAGGACCAAAGACGATAAAAAAAGCTACGGACTGGTGCCGCTCATTCCTGGCGTTTTTGAGTTTCCGTTCATGAAAGGCGGCGGTTCTCCCATGCACGACCGGCTGGCCAGGCTCTGGGAAGAATACCACCACGAAAGTCT
The DNA here is from genome assembly GCA_963682015.1 of Smithellaceae bacterium. Taxonomy (GTDB): domain Bacteria; phylum Desulfobacterota; class Syntrophia; order Syntrophales; family Smithellaceae; genus UBA8904. Next base: position 3,740,767 of record OY820932.1, read on the forward strand.
TGGGTCCTCCTTTGCCGGTAATCCCACGCCGCTCATGCGCGTGGTGGCCGTGGAAAAATCCGTTATGCCGCAGGACAAAATCCATCCGTATGAAGAGGTCAAGCACCTGATTGAAAATTCGAACTATCTTGCGCTGACGAACTGCGCCTGCCGGGTGAGTGTTGCCAAATGCGACAAGCCAAAAGAAGTATGCCTTATTTTCGACAGTTTAGGAGAGTTCCTCGTGGAGCGTGGTTTTGCCCGCAGGATCAGCAAAGAAGAAGGGATAAAAGTTTTGGATCAGGCGGAAGAGGCCGGTCTGGTTCATACCAGCAACAACAGTGCGGACAAGGCCAGCGTCATCTGCAACTGCTGCCCCTGCTGCTGCACCGTTCTGCGAGGCCGTACGCAGCTGAATCATCCGCATGCTTTTGAGCCCAGCCGTTTCGCGGCCTTCGTGAAAAGTGAAGACTGTCTGGCCTGCGGCATATGCGCCGACGACCGCTGTCCGATGCAGGCCATCGAAGTCGGAGAAGAAGCCGCCCTGGTGCATGAAGAAAAGTGCATCGGCTGCGGACTTTGTGTTTCCACCTGTCCCAGCGGCGCCATGGGGCTTGTAGAAAGAAAACAGATTCCCGCCGTTCCGGCGACAACACAGGACATGGCCGTGAAGGTCCTCCAGGAAAAGGGCAGGCTGGAAGCGTTCATGAAAGTCATGCAGAGTTAAGAAACGGCTTTGCCATTGAGAGGGTTGGAAATTTATTCCAGCGATAAAACTGAGTTTTAAATCCCCCTCTGTCCTCTTTAATAAAAAGGGGAAGTTGCCGCTTGATGCTTTTAACACCTTGTGCCAATATCAGGGCGCTTGACTCGTGATGAAAGAGAAAAAACGGGATCATCCGCCAGATCCAATAATATATGAACTGAGATAATGATGAGAAAGACGAAAACAGTTCAAGGAGAAACAAAACCCAATACCCGCGACGAGATTGTCCGCAGGGGGGCTGAACTGATCCACGCCCGGGGATACAGGGCCACGGGCATTCAGCAGATTCTGGATGCCGCGGGTGTTCCCAAGGGATCGTTTTATTTTTATTTCAAGAGCAAGGATGATTTCGGTGCGGCTGTTATTGATTACTTTGCGTCCGGTATTGATGAGATCTATAAAAGTTATCTGCAAAATACGCTTCTGACGCCGCTCGAGCGAATGAGCAGGCTTCTGGATTTTTTCGAGGACTCCTTTAAGAAGAGCGGCGCAACCATGGGCTGCCCCATCGGCAATTTGTCGCTGGAACTGGCCGACGCCAATGAAGAGCTGCGCAAAAGGCTGGAATCCGCGGTAAATGGATTCATCTCCCGGATTGAATCCTGTCTGAAAGAAGCCGTAAAGAGCCGTCAGTTGCCGGCGGAGCTTAATACGGCGGACACGGCCCGTTTCATCTTTCACGGCCTGGAAGGCGCCATTCTGCATATGAAGGTCGCCAAGAGCGTTGAACCGATCCGGACCTATCGCCGGTATTTGAAAACCCATCTTTCGAGGAATCTGAAAAAACATGCATGAACTGCCCATAACGGAAAGTATCCTGAAAATCGTTCTATCTCACGCGGAAAGAAACGCCGTGAACCGCGTGATGGTGATCCATTTGCGCATCGGGAAACTCAGCGACTTGGAGGATTCCTGGCTGCAGCGTTATTTTGATTATCTGAGCTGCGGGACCATTGCCGAGGGCGCGAAACTCGCCATCGAGCGGGCGCCGATTGTGCTCGAGTGCGTTGCCTGCAAAAATTCCTATGACGTGGAGCCAGCGGACATGGGCAATGCCGTTTGTCCGGCCTGCGGGCAGAAGGAGGCCAGTCTGATTTCCGGGCGCGAATATTTTATTTCGAACATGGAGGTGCAGTAGTGGAAGAAGTGAGGATGATCGAGGTGAAGGAAGAAATCCTGGCGGACAATAACAGGATTGCAGCGGACGTAAGGGAAAAACTGCGCGGTACAAACACCATGCTTGTAAATTTAATGTCGTCTCCGGGCTCCGGCAAGACCAGCCTGATTCTTCAGACTGCCCGGGGCCTGAAAGACAGCGTGAAGCTGGGCGTTATCGAAGCGGATATCGAGTCCAAGGTGGATGCCGAAAAGGTAGCGGCCCAGGGCATCGCGGCCGTTCAGCTTCGGACGGGCGGCTTTTGCCATCTGGACGCCACGATGGTTACGCAGGGCCTGGATGCCCTGTCCGTAAAGGATCTGGACCTGATTATCATCGAAAACGTCGGCAACCTGGTTTGCCCGGCGGAATTCGATACGGGCGCGCACCGAAACGTGATGATCCTGAGCGTTCCCGAAGGCGACGACAAGCCGCTCAAGTACCCGCTCATGTTTTCCATTTGCGATGTTCTGCTGGTGAATAAAATCGATTATCTGTCGCTTTCCGATTTTGACATGGACGCGCTTCGCAAAAGGGTGCTGGCGCTCAATCCCAGAATCAAAATCCTGGAGATTTCCTGTAAAACCGGCGCAGGCATCGACCGGTGGGTCGGGTGGCTGAAAAATGAAGTGGATATGTTTCGATAACTTCGGGGCGGATTACGATAGCTCTATTTTTTTACCTGGTATATTTCGACTTCGCAGGGAACGGTCGTGATCGTTCCCTGCGATTCAATGATTTCTCAGGATTTCTCTCTTCGTTCGAAATGACGGAATTGTAAATCCGTTGTTGAGACCCTGGCTAATTTTCCAGACAATACTTTTCGATTTCGTCGGCAACCTTTTTGGCGAAAGCCACGGCCTCGACAACCGTCTTGGGGCCGGTGACGATATCGCCCGCGGCAAACACGCCCCGCGAGGACGTATGGCCGTTTTCATCGGCTTGAACCAGTCCGCGCCCGGTTTTGGAGACGTTGCTTTCCGTGATTACCGCGCCCTGCGGCCCCTGGCCGATGGCGACAATGATCACATCGGCCGGAATTTCGGTGACGCGGGAAAAATCCTCTTCGAAAACCGTTCCCGTTTCGGTTTTGACGGCATTGACGGCAACGCATTTGACCCGGTCTGCCTCCAGCTTGACGGTCTGAAGCAGATGAACAAATTTCACGCCTTCCTCGGCCGCTTCTGAAATTTCGCGCTTGTTGCCCGTCATGTCCTCTTCGGACAGGCTGTTGACGACGGTGACCGATCCGCCCGGTTCGATGCGGCGGGCCGCAATCCGGGCGGCATCCAGTGCCACATTGCCAGCGCCCACGACCACGACATTTCTGCCCGCGGGGTACGCTTCCGGGCTTTTCAGGTAATCGATGGCATAATACACATTGCCCAGCGTCTCGCCCAGAAGCCCCAGCTTGTTGGGTTTGGCCGTTCCGACGGCAATAAAGACGGCCCTGTAGCCGTCGATGAACATGTCGTCCAGGGTGATGGAAGAGCCGATAAAGGTGTTGGGCTTGAACCGGACGCCCAGCCTGCGCAAAATGGGTTCAAACCGGTCGACGATTTCCCTGGGCAGGCGGAACTCGGGAATGCCGTAGCGCAAAACGCCGCCGATTTTATCCCGGGCTTCCATGAGGGTTACCTGGAAGCCTTTCAGCGACAGCAGAACGCTCATCGTGATTCCGGCCGGGCCGGCGCCGACCACCGCGACGGAGATGTTTTTCTTTTCGATGGCGGGGGGCTCGTATTCTCCCAGGAATTTGCCGGACAGGTACTGCTCGATTTTGAAAAATTCAATCGGCTCGGATTTTTTGCCCAGGACACAGTGTCCCCAGCAGTTGCGCTCGTGGGGGCAGACGATGGAGCACACGGCGGAAAGCGGATTGTTGGCAAACAGCAATTCCTCGGCTTCGCGCTCCTTTTCCTCTTCAAACAGCCGCATCACGTCGGGCACGGGCGTGGAGACGGGACAGAATTTTTTGCACTGGGGAACTTTGCATTTCAGGCAGCGTTTCGATATTTCATGAAGCATGGGGACGATATCCTTACTATTTAGTTCAATCTTCTTAATCCAAAGCCTCTTTGTATTCAAGCTCGATTTATCCACCGGATGCCGCTGCCCGGACGATTTGCCTCAATGTTGACGGTTTTTTGTCCGACAGGGTTGATTGGATGTCCTTCTGCTGATTGGCGGGTGGCGCAAGAAATTCCGTTGACGGAGGGTGCCGGGAATATCAGGCCATTAAACGGCGCAGTCAAAGAGAAGCGCGTCATCCGCCGGGGCTTTTATGACAGCCAGTCGCTGCAATCCCAGCCGAGAGCCTGTTCGATGCCGCGTATTTCCTGTTCAAAAACAGACCGGAGATATTCTCTTTCCCTGTCCGCCATGCCGGCCGGGTAGGGCCGCGCGTGAACTTCTTTTTCCCGGATCTGATGAAAATGATTTACGCCCAGAAAATCACAGACGTCCCGGAGGGCGGCCTGATGGTGATTTCTCAGCGTTTCCGATTTCATGACCAGGACGTTTTCCGCCGGGAAAAAACTCCAGAGTCTTTTTAACTGTTCCAGGTAGAATCCCCTGTCCATATAGGAATACACCCTGTGCTGGTGCGGCAGGGCTTCCCTGCACCTTTCTTTTTCGCTTTGCAACGCATCCCAGAAGAGCAGGTTATCCGTTTTGTTCGATTGCTCCATGTTCCAGTGGGAATAGGCTCTTTCAATGGGATTACGCAGAATGACGATCAATTTCAGGTCAGGATTGTATTCCCGCATGCGCCCGGGGGCGTCCTTCCAGTACATGTAAATCGGCGTGGCTTCCCCCGTCAGCCTGTGCGCGGGCCGGGGATGGAAAAAAGAATGGTAATGGGAATAATCGGGTTTGCCGGACTGGAAAAAAGATTCATTGTCAAAGAAATGGACTTCTTTTGTGTCCGCCATGCAGATTTCGGGGTGTTCCCGCAGATAAGCATCCAGCGCCGTCGTTCCGCCTTTCTGCGTGCCGCAAATGATAAAATGGACCAGCTTCTTTCTGTCATAACCGGGAACATTGCCGTGTTTTTGTCTGAATCGTTGAAATATTTTCATCGTAGCGTTGAACAGGCCTGATTCGGGCTGATGGATGATATGGCTAATTTCATTCTGGTTATAAATCAATATTCAGGTGTGGCTCTTTCCCAAATGTGCCGCACAGCCTACTGTATTTAATACAGAATGAAAAGCACGAAATCACCATGAAGTCTGCTTTTTATTTTTCACCGGGGGATGATATTTTATCCGGCGGCAAAGGTAAACCGGCTTTATTAAATAAAAATTCACGCGTACGTATTGTCCGGATAGATGAAGAAGACGGGAAAGAGGTTTTCTTTTCCGGAATAAAATACTTGCAAAATTCTTTGCCGTTCTTTAAAAGACAGATCAGTCAGCAACTGGCGTTGTAGGTGGAAATAACCACCGGGAAGCTTCCTTCCTTTGCCGAGCGCCTGGGCAAAGAGAGAGTCCTTGAAAAAATGGAAGGAGGAAGCCATGCCGGTCAAAAAGAAAACCACAACAATCAAGAAAACGTCTGTAAAACCGAAGAAAAAAACATCCGTAAAACCAGCAAAAAAACCATCGTCCAAATCATTTGCGGCCGTCAACCGCGAACGCCTGAAAAGAAACGATCCGGAAGTCTACCGGGCCATTCTCGGGGAGGAAGAGCGGGAGCGCAAAGGCATTGAACTGATCCCGTCGGAAAACTACACGTATCCGGAAGTGCTGGCCGCCAACGGCTGCATTTTCACCAACAAGTATTCCGAAGGGTATCCGGGACGCCGTTATTACGGCGGGCAGGAATTCACCGACCGCGTCGAGCGTCTGGCGATTGAGCGGGCCAAAAAAGTTTTCCGCGCGGAGCATGCCAACGTGCAGGCGCTGTCCGGCTCGCCGATGAACCAGGCGGTTTATCTGGCATTTCTGAAACCGGGCGACACGGTGCTGGGCATGGACCTCTCCCACGGCGGGCACCTGACGCACGGCGCGCCCGTTTCGCACATGGGGAAACTCTTCAACTTCGTCCGGTACAAGACCGACCCGGAAAACGCCGGCAAAATCGATTTTGACGCGCTCATGAAGACCGCCCTGGAAACCAGGCCGAAAATCGTGCTGTGCGGCTACACGTCTTATCCCCGCGATTACGACTACGAGGATTTCCGGAAGGTGGCCGACGCCGTGGGCGCGATCACCATGGCGGACATTTCGCACATCGGCGGCCTGGTGGCGGCGGGCGTGATGAGAAATCCGCTGGACAGCGGGTTTGACATTGTGACGACCACCACGCACAAAAGCCTGCGCGGGCCGCGCGGCGCGCTCATCCTGTGCAAGGCCAAATATGCCGACGCCATCGACAAATCGGTGTTTCCGGGCTTGCAGGGCGGTCCGCACATGCAGACGGTTTCGGCCATTGCCGTGACGCTGGGCAAGGCGCTGGAACCCGGATTTAAAAAATACGCGGAGCAGATTTTGAAAAACGCCCGGACGCTGGCCGACACGCTGATGAAAAACGGCGCAAAGCTCATTACCAACGGAACGGACAATCACATGATGGTAATCGATACGGTGAAAAGCTTCGGCATTGACGGCAAGCAGGCGGAAATCATTCTGGACAGCGTATCCATCACGACCAACAAGCAGATCATTCCGGATGATCCGAATCCGCCGCTCAGACCCAGCGGCATCCGACTGGGAACGCCTGCGGCCACCACGCGCGGAATGAAAGAGAAGGAAATGATCCGCATCGGCAACTGGATTGTTGCCGCGCTGAAAAATGCTCAGGATGAAAAACTGCTGGCGGGCATCCGGAAAGAGGTGGAAACCTTCTGCCGGAAATACCCGGTACCGGGACTGGATTAAGAAGCAATTTGATAAATGTTGAGGCGAGTCTGTTGGACTCGCCTCAACAAGCAGCAGCCTGTAAAAGACTCGCCCCTGACAACCGCAAGAAGATCACGTTGAGTTGCTGATCGGGTTATTCCCCTTCGTAAGAGACCGTGTCGCAATGAACAGGGTATGATCCATGTGTCTTTTCAATATCTCTGCCGGCGGAAAACTGTTTCACAATCGTAAAAAGTGGTCATTCCCGCGAAGGCGGGAATCCAGAACTCTTCCATATTCCTGGATTCCGGATCGCGCTTCGCTTGTCCGGAATGACGAAAATGGAATTGCGACACAGTCTTCATGGGAGGGGATTGATGGGAGGGGGTGTCTTCAAAGTCATCGGTTATGCGGCCTTGATTTTAATGCAGGGCAAGTGAAAAGGATATTCATGCAAAACCGTCATAGACCTTATCCAAACGGGCCTATTTCTTTTCCGTTATCTTTCCGCTCAGATCGCCAACCAGTTTGATGAAAGATTTCTGACTGAACAGAAGCCTTCCGCCGACTTCCCTGAGCTTGTCCACCTGCTCGGCCGGGAGCGACAGCGCCGTGGGAATGGACTGAAAATATTCACGCTCCCCTTTGTCGGGAAGAGAAGCAAAGGTAATGTGGCTGATGTAGATTTCGACGGGCTTCTTTTTGTTGGTGGTGGCTGCATCCGTCCATTCTTCCGCGTACCGGCGCAGCAAGTCGATGGTTTCAAAATTGTATTTGCTGATCATGATAGTGGAAGAAGATCCCAGGATGGCCCCCAGGCCGGGGATTTCATCGATCAGTCTCCAGTGCGGTTTATTTTCGGTCTGGGCGTCCACAATGATAAAGACCACCTTTCGTATCCCGGCCAGGCTTTCATCCTTCAATGTGCTCTGAACACCCTGCGCCGCAACGGTTTCCACGATATTGCGAATGCCGAGATTGTCGGCTACACCGCCGTCGATCAGGTGGATGTAGGGTTTAGTTGCCGGGTCAAGATACGTCTGGGTCATGAGCGCCTTTTGATAAATACGGTTTTCGATATCAGGGTTGGCCAGGGCGCCCGCCATCCACGTTGGGATTTTGTAAGGGCATTGTCCGGCGTAGTTTTTGAGGATGATCGGAGTCAGGGCGCCGGGAAAAGCCGCCGAGGCGGCCACAGCTCTGGACAGGGGGAACCGTTCAAAATCCGAGCAGATCAGCGCAAACTGGCCCGGCACAAAGGGAAACACAATGCCGTCGATGGCGTCGGTGGCCAGGATGTTGACGGCGGGACCCTTGCCGCTGGCCAGATCACCGAGCGTGGCGCCGTGGAAAATCATGTAATCGTAATATTCCTGCGCCATGTCGCTTCTGCCGAAGCGCGGTGACCACAGCCTGACCCAGTTGACGGGATTGAGCAGTCCCCAGATCAGGCCGGCTTGCAAATCCTCCAGCAGGACTTTTTCCCGGTAATCTTTGAAAGCGTCCTTTCCGTGCAGGCCATAGTAAGCCGCGGTAATGCTGCCGCCGGAAACGCCGGTGATCAGGTCCACTTCATCGAGCAGCGTTTGCGAGCGTCCGAGCGCGGCTTTACCCTGCGTTTTTTGCGGGGCCGGAATTTCAACGCGGTCAAGCGCTTCCAGGATGCCGTAGGAAAGGGCCGCCGCCCTGGTTCCTCCGCCGGAAAAGGCAAGAATCAGAAAAAGTTCATCGGATTTATCCGGTGAGGAAAGCTTGACGTGCATGGGATGGCTTCTTGTTTTCATTTCCAGCCGGGGATTCAAGGCATACTGGGCGGTGCAGGAAAGAAGGAAAAAGACCACTGGTATTAGGGCGAACCGTTTCAGCAAGGGCGTATATATTTTCATTTGCATTTTTCCTCCAGTGCTTTCATCTCGATCATTTTCTTATGCCGGGCTACGAAAGGACCGTCCTCGCGCCAGACATGACAGGTGTTGGTCAGGTATTTCAGGATCATTTTCGCCTGCCCGGAATCCACCGGCGTTTTGCTGCGCGCCCGGTGAGTTGCCACGCCCTGCAGGACGGTGGGGGCCATGGCCAGGAGAAGCTCCACCACATGGATGCAGCCCTTGTTGCCTCCCACCAGCTTTTTTACTTTTGCGGTGAATCCCCGGACGATGGTCATGCCTTTAACCGGCGCCAGAAAGCCCATCGTTTCCCGGCAGATTTCCCGCGGAATCGCCAGCAGTTCCATGTCCAGATCTTCAATTACAAAAGTGGAGCAGTTGACCAGGAGGCGGACGCTCATGTGATGAATCGTGCCGCGCGGAAGGCGTTCCCCGGTGATGGTATGCGTGTCCAGAAAACGATCGTCTTTCAGGAAACCTTCGACAATGATCCGCTCGCTGTCGTATTCATAGGTCGATATATCGATGGTTCGCTTGTGTATGTTTTCTCTCCGGTCTTTCCAGTTCTCCAGCATGATTTTCTCTCCTTTGTCAGTCCGTGAACATCCGCTTATAAATACCGGACCCAGTTGTACGGTTTTCGTTTTTTCAGATAAAGTTTGTCGTGCTCGTGGCGATAGGCTTCCCGTTCAAAGGCAATCCTGTGATAGGCGTTCCCTTTACCGAAAAGCCGGATGAGCCACTCCACAAGATACCACAGATAAAAAAAGAGGAAGAACATCTCTTTCATCTGATGTGTGTGAATGGCTTCATGGGTCATGGTCCGTTGCGAGATTTTTGCGTCTTTCGGCGCAAGAACAATTCCAAAAAGGTTGACGGCGGCCAGTTTTTTCGAGGGAACAAGTTTTGTGAAAATGATTTTCATTTCTTACATAATTCTTTTTGCACAAAGCAGCTATTAAGGATTACACCCACGCACACCGGAAATATTTTACGGTCCGGGAATGCTGACGGCATTGGATGTGCTTCAACGAAAGTTGTCATAAAGGCAAAAGCCTGGATCGGATTCAAGTCATGCGGCATTCCGGACTCCGCCGGAATGCCCCCAATGCAAATACGAATATGAGACGATAAACATATGTTCGCAGGCAACATACTCACTGCAATATATATACTGGACTGTCTTTGCCAAAGTTGATGATCATCGGCGTCTGACTGTGGCCGATTTCCCTGGAAAGGCTTGTGGTCTTGTTCTTTGAATATTCGCCGAGTCCTGCAATAGTGACCTTGCCGTCCTTGTTTTTATCGGCTTCCCGGTTATTGTTCAATCCATCCAGTAAGACATGGGTAAAAAGTCCATTGTCCTTGTAGCCGTCCATCGCTGTCTGCTTGTCGTTGGCTGACGCATAAATATGAAGCCCCATCTTCCTGGCCAGAACCGACATCCGGGCATCATAAAGTCCGCTGACAATCGTATCCACGCCGCCGGCATGGCAGGTATCAAAGATGAAAAGCTGACTTAAGGATTTTATTTTCTTCGAGGCTTCCACAATCTCGTTGGAACTGATCATGCTGTCCGCACTTGCCTGTCCGGTAAAGTCATGGGTGAGCAGGTAATACTGATTCTGTAAAAGAACCCCGTGGCCGGCGACGAAAAGAATGAAGCTGTCCCGGGGTTTGATAATTCGGGAAAGCTCGCTGATCTTGTTTGCGATATTAACCTTTGTCGCTTCCTGATCCGTCAGAAGATCGCAGTGAATATTTTTCGGCTCGTACAGGGTGGCTGACTGCTTTTTGATTTTCTCATTCAGGTCCTTCGCATCTTTCACGGCATATTTAAGATTAACGCTGCTTTCCCGATACCGGTCTATGCCGACGGACAGGATGTAAAGGTGGGGTGCGTCGGTTTTGACATTCGAGCTGAAGCTGATCGTTTTGACATTGCTCTGGACGGTGTTGTCGCCGTTGAAGGCGGTGATGCTTACATCATTTTCTCCGGGTACGGCTTCGATCTCCCGGCATTCTTCGAGGAGGTCGCCCTTGGCTCTGGCGGATACGGGAGTGTTTCCCGCCGTCCCTTTCAGCGATACGCTGCGCATGTTTTCGTAGATGGCATTACTGCTCAGGGAAGCCAGTTGGGTCCTGTCACCCGGCGCTTTTGCCGCTTCGCGATAGTATCCATCCGACTCAATGAGCTTGCCGTTGTGGAAGAGGCGAACCTCGCCGATTCCCCCGCCGGAATTTTTAACCTGATAACAGACTTTGGCTTTTTGTTGATCGTTTCCTGCCGAGTGTGACGTAAACTCAATCCGGGGAGGTGGTAATTTGCGGGCGTCTTTCATGGTGATGGAGATCAATCCGCTGATATCCTGGCCGGCCAGTTTCGCCGCCACAATGTCTGGCCGGTAAAATACATCGTAAAACTGGTCGACGGTATACTCGCTGCCCTCATATTTTACTTTAAGGTACTGTGCCCCCTTCTCCGATGCGTTGTAGTAACCTTCCGACGTAATGGCCAGCCATTCCCCGTCTTCAAAACTTAATAGAAGAGCAGTTTCTTCACCCGTTGAGATGTTCCAGACTCTGACCGCTCCATCGGTTGCCATGGAGACGACATGTCTGCCGTCGGGCAATAAATCCGCATAGCCCACCGCTTGAATGATCATGCTGGAAGAGCTTCCCGAATAGCCGCCATATGATCCGATTTCTGCACCGGAAGAGGTGTCCCATACTTTAAGGAAACCATCTGCGCCGCCGGAAAAGATGTATTTGCCGTTGCGGGAAAATTTTACAAATACAACCCCCATGGTGCCCGTGTGTCCCGACAATCGTTTTAGCTCTGCGCCGGACATCATATCCCAGATTCTTACCGTTCCGTCTGAACCTCCCGAAAGGGCCTGTTTCCCGTCGGGAGAAAAAGCCACGGAGAAAACGGCAGGCGGTGAATGGCCTTCGCTGGCATTGAATTCACGTATTTTTCTGCCGGTTGCCGCGTCCCACAAAATACTTTTGGCAGTCTTTCCCATCATCCCGCCGCCCAGGGGCATATGCCCGGATAATACATATCTGGCGTCAGGCGACAGGGCCGTGCTGTTTAAGGATTGGCCGAATGAATAAGGCCATACCTCACTCTTCGTGGTCCTCCAGTCATCGTCATTAAATACGGCGACTTCCCGGCCGTCCATTGCAGTCCACACGCCGAATTGATGTTTCGCATTAAATCGTGTGGCAGCATCGTTTGCCAGGAAAACGGCGATTTTGCCGGAATCGGCGGAAAAAGAAGGAACCGTAACCGTTCCAAGATTTACGAGGGTCTTCATTTCCTTGCCGGATGACAAATCCCACAGCTTCAGAGCCGTGCCTCCTGAAAGGATGTATTTACCGTCCGGTGAGAAACGGACGTAGACAGGGAGACTCCACGATCCCTCAGTGCTGAATTTCTTTATTTGCGCCCCTTTCGAAATGTCCCAGAGTTTGAAACTGTTCTCCTTCCAGCCTCCGGTTAAAAGAAATTTGCCGTCGGGTGAAACATCTCCCGGTGCAATCATGGGCAGAGGTTGTATCAATTCCATTTCCACCCCGCCCGCTTTCAAGCGGATGTTCGGCGTGGCCATGCAAGAGACGAGGAAGAATACACAAAGCAGAACCGCAACCTGCTCAAATCGTTTCATAGTGATCTCCTTAACCATAGAAGACATGACAGGCTTATTCCTTTACAACATTATTGGTCAGGGTTCCGATTTTTTCAATTTCCACGCTGACGGTATCGCCATCCTTCAGGAACAGCGGCGGCTGACGGGTGAAGCCCACACCTTCCGGCGTGCCGGTCAAAATGACCGTGCCGGGCAGAAGCGTCATCGACCGGCTCAGATTGCTGATGATGGATTCGATGCCGAAAATCATTTCCGAGGTTCGCGCTTCCTGAACGGTTTGGCCGTTGAGCAGGCAGCGGATGTGGAGGTCGTTTGGATTCGGAATTTCATCCGGTGTGACGATCCACGGCCCCAGCGGGCAGAACGTGTCAAAGCTTTTTCCCCTGGCCCACTGGCCTTTCTGTTTATCAAACTGCCAGTCGCGGGCGCTCACATCATTGGCGCAGGTGTAGCCGAAGACATGGTTCAGAGCTTCTTCCGGGCGAATATTTTTTGCCGTTTTGCCGATGACGACGGCCAGCTCCGCCTCGTAGTCCACCATGCCGGGTCCCGCGGCGGGCAGCACAACGGGCGTATCGGGCCCGGTGGCGCTGCTGGTCGCCTTGATAAACAGGATGGGCTGTTCGGGATAAGACATGGCCGTTTCGTCGCCGTGCTTTTTATAATTGATGCCCAGCGCAAGAATATTGACCGGCGTGACAGGGGCAAGCAGGCTTTCAATTTTTGCCTCCCGCGCGGTTATTTCGCATGCGCTCCAGAGGTCCCCTTCGATGATTTTTGCCAGACGCGGATTTTCCGGATCGTAAACTCCGTATAAAGTTTCCCGGTTCGCTGAAACAAAGTGGATGATTTTCATGTTACTGCAGCTCCTGCTCCAGGATTTTATTGAACTGGGAAAAGACTTTGCGGTCGCTCAGGATGCTGTTGTGGTCGCAGTCGGAACCGAAGGATTTGACGGCGCAGGAAACCGCTCGCTCATCCAGTGCCTTATTTCCGCAAAGCTTGTCGTTTTTCCCGTAAAAAATGTAATGGCTGACGTTCCGGGGCAGTTTGTCCTCCATGGTTTTTTTGATGAAGGCGCTCTGGGTTCCCAGGTCCAGCCAGACCGGAATGCTTTTGTGGGTGATGACCTGAGAGGCATCGGCCGCGCTGAACCCGCTCCAGGGCGTGGCGAAGGTGACGAACAGTTTGATCATATGATTTTGTTTGTCGTCCGTATGCCGGGTCAGGCAGGAGCGGGCCGTCAGACCGCCGACACTGTGCGCAACCAGGACCATTTTGCGAAACCCGTATTTATTCTGAAGCTCGCGCAGTTCCTCATGGAGCAGGTCCGCGGCCAGTGACAGGCGAATCCCCGAAGGATAGTAGAAAAACCAGGGCTGGTAGCGGCTTGAATCCAGCCGCATGCAGAAGTAGATCCAGTTGAGAGGGGTTCCTTCCGTACCGTGAACGAAAAGAACCGGAATCTTCCTCGGGTTGTATTCTTCCGCGAGGTAGATGTGCGCGCCGAATGCCTTCATGAAGGAAGACGGATTCCAGTAACCCGTCTGCGCGTTTTCCGGAGAAAAATATTCATGATAGATTTTTAACACTTGGCCGTTGAACGTCAAATGCCGGATGATCTCCCGCTGCTTTTCCGCATGGAGCTCCAGGGGCAGCTTTATTCCGGCGCCGCCGGCTTTTGACGCCTGGATGACTACGCCGCTGATCAGTTCGCCTTCGCGAATGCTGATTTCCTCGGGCGTGTCTCCCGATCCATACAGGCCGGAGGCCTCGCTGTTCTCGTAAACGCCGTTATGGTTGTAATCGGTGACGGCAAAAAGCCGGTAACGTCCCTGAGGGAGATAAAGCATGAAATCCCCGTTGCGGTTGGTGATCGCATATTCGGTATATTCATGATTTTTGTCTCCGGGGCGATATGCGATAACGAGCGTGGAATTTCCGCCCTGATTCGGACCGTTGACCTTCCCTTTGATAACCGCCGAATTGTAGACGGTTGTTTCATTTGCCGCGTCGCGATCCGCTTTCCCCACGATGGCGTCATCTTTTGCGGGTATGCTCAGATACCGGCAGCTCATCATGCACGCCGTCATCAGCGTGAGTGACAAAAATATAAAAAGATATCGGGTCCTGTTCGGCTGTCTGTTCATGGTTTTTTGCCGTTTCTTTCCAGGTATTCGGCAATCCGGGGATACTGGCCGGCCCTGGCCAGATCCAGAGCGGTTTTCCCCTGCGTGTTTTTGATATTTGCGGCTGCTCCCTGATCGACGAGCAGAACGGTTATTTTCTCCAGCCCGTAACGCGCGGCCACCATAAGCGGAGTGAATCCTTCCTTGTTTCGGATATTGGGGTTGGCTTTCTTTTTCAGAAGAACGGAAACCGTATCCGGCAGATTTTTGCCGACGGCCAGATGCAGGGCGGTTTCTCCCTGAACGTTTTGCAAGTTCAGATCCTGCGGCTTCGTGAGCAGCAGGGAAGCCACGGACGTGTAACCGCTCTGGATGCTTTTCATCAGGGGAGTTTCGCCCGCCGCATTCTGCGCGGCCACAACGGACCCCCGGGTAACAAGAAGACGGACATTGTTTTCATCGCCCTTTTCCGCTGCAACGTGCAGCGGAATTCTTTTTCTCTGGTCCCTGATGTTCACGCCGGCGTTGTGGTTGATCAGCAGGGTGGCGAAGTCGTAGAGCCGGTAGTCCAGCGCCATGTGCAGGGCCGTTTCGCCGAAGCCGTTTTGCAGATCAATGCCCTTTCCCGTATCCAGCAGAAGTCCGATGCTGTCCCAGCTGTTGTTGTAAATCGCCCACATCAGCGCGGTGTATCCGTGTTTGTCCTGCCTGACCGGATCTGCGCCCGATTGCAGCAGCAGTTCCACAATGGCCGGATGGCGTTCATTTGCCGCAACCATCAGGGGGGTAAGGCCGTCTTTGTCCTGCTGGTTGACGGCTGCTTTTTTAAGCAGGAAATATTCCACCAGACCTTCATGCCCGCTCTGGATTGCATACATCAATCCGGTCCAGCGGTAACGGTCGGTCCGGTTGACGTCGATGATTTTTTCTTCCACCAGCCGCATGACCACCGCAATGTTGCCTTTTTTGGATGCTTCAAAGTAAGCGGTGTCCGGTGACTTGTAGATGGCTGAGAGTTCCCGGGGCCGTTCCCGGATGGGCGGCGCGGAGCAGGCGCAGATCAAAGCTGCGACGATCAGGAATAAAACAGTGGCTGTTGAACCGCGCATGAAAGAAAATCTCCTTCAAACGGACATGGCTTTACCGAAGTGTGTTTTTTGTATCACGACCCGCCGTCGAATTCAACGGTCAGGTGAGGATAATAATCAGTCTTGTCTCGGGAAAGGTTTTTCCTGTATAAGACTTAAAAGATGGTTGGCGACCATTTTTCCGGCCGGTGAAAGAGGGTTGTCCTTTGAAACTGTTTTCTAAAGGATGTTTTCCATGAAGGATATTCTTGCCGATATCAGTACCTGGTCGATTCTCAAATGGGTGATCCTGGTTTTGATCGCCGGTTTCATCGGCCAGTTCGGCAAAATGCTGGCCGAAGCCATCACGGCAAGAATCCGCCGGCGCCGCGAAAGTGAAGGGGCGTCACCGGAGACGACAAAAACCCCGGAAGCACCGCAAAATCTGATGTCTGGCGTTTCGCAAGCGGAGATTCCTTCCCGGCCAGACGCTTCCGTGAATATTCCAGATAAAAAAGCATTAAAGGCGCTGGCCAAGGCAAGGAAGAAAGAAGCCAAGAAAAAATCAGATTAGGTGCCCTGACCGGACATGGCAGGACAGGCGGGGTTCAGACAGGGGCTCTCTATTACACCTACAAGTCAATGGTATTCTTTTATAATTTAAGTAAGGATTACCAACTGCAACCATTAAGAATTGAATTATTTTTACTGTCACTTTCTAATACTCCTGCTTCAATGGTGCTTGACTTAAAATATCACTCGTCGGTCCAAAGAGCGATCAGAATTGAGGAGCCGTGTCCGGCAATCGTGCGGAATCGATGCCTTCACACAGGGCGTTGTTCACCGTCAGGTTGCCCTGGGCATCCAGCGTTACGGTCCAGATCGTGTCGTAATCGGTGTCCGGCCAATCGGGCACTGTTGGGGCGCCGGTGCCATCCGGCGGAAAATAGCGGAAAAAGAGTTCTCTGATGAGCGGCGGGAAGTGTGCATGCTCCCATGCCAGTAGTATCGTTTGATTGGAAAATTTAGGATTGAAGAAGAAATAATTGTTGGTGCTCACGATCTCGGCTGGATAGGGGTTCTGAGCAGGGTTAACAACACTGGGATCGAATATCTTGATGTCCGAGACCAGATAATACGGCAAGTTATTAGCAATGGCATAGGGTTCAACCGTTAAGGAGGGCCGAACATAAGAAAAACTGGAATTACCCGCCGTGATAAAAGCCCCGGGGAAAGGCTGAGCAGGATCGATTGAGTAAACCTGTGTGGGGCTGATTTTGCCCCGCAGCGCATCGGGAAGAGCCAGCGCGCGCCATTGCCCCGCAGCCACAAAGTTGCCGTCGTCCCAACCGCTCCATGGATGTGCCTCCGCGTGCCGAATCATGTATATCGTCAGGTTGGTGTTGATTCCCGCCGGAATGACGGCTCCATCAATCCCCTGGGTCGCTGATCTTTGAAAAAGTTGAGGCGTTGTGCCGGGACCCGGACAAGATGCAGCGGCCACAGGCGCAGGCAGTACAGGGTAAGTGGAAGACGGGGTCAGATTACTGTTGTAGGTCACAAGTTTGGCAACTCCCGACGGCGAAATCGAAATCGCATAGACAAGGTTAGGCCCCTGAAAGATTGCCGGAAGATTCAGTTTATAACCCTGACTGGTGTTGATAGCGGCCATCAGGGCGCTCACGGTTTCCCAAGGCGCAGAGAAGACATGAAAACCGGGAGCGTTGACCGCGATAATTCCGGCGACCAGGGCATCGTTGTTGCCACCCGTGTTGTTGTAATCCAGTCCCTGGCAGTCCGGGCAGAAGTCTAGCGGATGAGCAGCGCTACTGGTTACGGGGCTTGCATTGAGCGCGAAGCTGTTGGCAGTGTAATAAGGCGATCCCGCACCACCCGAGCCGGTTAGAGTGATCTGGTTGAGCAAAGCAAACTGCTGAATGTACCCTATTGCCGCCATATCAGGATAATTGTTTGCGGTTTGCAAATGCGTCATCGGTTGAAGCGCATAAATGTGGGTGACATTCTTTGTCCCCAACACCTGATTTTTCAGATAAGTCGCCATGAGCAGCGAGCGCTGTAGTCCCTGATTGGTGAGGTTTGCCGTGTTTAAATTGATGTCGCCTTGCGCGTGGTTGGCCAAATCCGGGCTTACTACAAAAATCAAATTGATGTTGTCGCTGTTGAGTGGTGCAGTGGCATAGAAGCCGGAGCCAGAACCCCCTCCGCATGCGGCGAGATTTAAACTTAATAAAACTGCTAACATGAATAATTGAATTTTATTTACGTTCATTTTCTAAGATCCTTTCCAAGTTGCTTCGGCTTCCCATGCCTTCAGCGCCTATACAATCTTATCGCCATCCACTATGAAAATCTTAATATAAAATAAACCGCGTGCCAGGAACCAGCCGGAAAAAATCGTCATTAATTCTCGGTTATTCTTAAGGAGACCAACAGGATTAGAGATCGCGGAACAACGCCGATGCATGTAAAAAGGAAATGATTTTCTATAAAAAACGAGAGCCGCTTATGCCGTCTTGTCTTTTGCTGGAGTCCATCATTTAATATCCGGTCTATTACGGGTGATATTCATTACAAAGACCCTATGATTTTTTTTGTTAACATCCAGAAGAATAGACTCAATACGGGCATCGCAGATTCTCGTAGCTTTAAGCTACGCTTGCGCATCATGGATGTCAAGCGGCATTCCGGGAGAGTGGCGCCCCCATCATGGAAATTCTTTTCATACACCATCCTCTTTTATTGTGTGGAGGATATTCGGCGGCCTCTTGTGTGTCAAGAAGATTTTGGCCACAAGATCTGGGATGCTGCATGGATGACCCCGCTGAAGGTATTTGGCAACATTCGTTCTATTGAGAAATCTACACACCTTTTGGTCTGTTCAGACAACAGGATTATCATTAATTTCGGATTGAAGGATTGAACACCCATGAAAAATACGGGATGCGTGATTACAGGAAGTACAGCGCAGAAAATGCCTTTTTCGATTTTTCGAAAATCAGAAAAACATCTGAATCGCACGTTGCACCTACAAACAAACGGCTATAAAAATCTCTTTGCTGGAGCCATCATGCTGATGGCTCCGAAATGTTTTGGTTCAAACTGCAAGTTTGAACTAGCAGAAATACACATGCGCGATGATAATTCTTGACTCGAAAAAAATATAATCTATAACAGTAAGCAAAGCTATTCTCATGTGTATTTAAAAGTATCAGATTACATTCTTTTTTAAATTACTTTTTTGTCGAGCAAGATGGGCGTCCGGTGCATTACGTTTCTGAGAAACGAGAAACCTGTTTCAAGGGCTGATGGATAAGGTGTGAATAATTTGTTCACAAGACGGAGCAGTTGCAATTCAGAAGATCGCAAAAAGGAGGGGGGTTATGAAAAAGATTTTTATCGCAGTCATGATTGTATTCTCATTCTCTCTAATGACGATTCTGGCGTATGCTGAGACTAAACCGGGCTTTGACGATAAAGAGATTCGCATTGCTCAGTTCGGTCCCCAAACCGGTCCTGCCGCCCCTTGGGGGGGCGGTTGCCCGCGGTGGCGCCTTGCTGGCTGAAGTCGTAAATGCAGAGGGTGGCATCCATGGCCGTAAAATCAATTATTTCATTCGGGACGATCAATACAATGCTGCCGTGGCCCTGATGGTGGTCAAAGAGCTTGTGGAAAAACACGGCATCTTCGCCTTTACCGGCGGTGTTTCCGGTGCCGGGGGACAGGCGGTGAAGGGGTATCTGGCAAGCAACAAGATCCTCTGGGTTGTTCCGGGTACCGCCGCGCTCAACACGATAGACGATCAGGACAAAGACGGAATGCCAAGCCGTTATCGTTTCTGTTCATACCCTCTCTTCGAAGACGAGGCGAGCATTGTTACAAAATATGCCGTGGAAAAACTAGGGTACAAGAAGATCGGTATTGTTTACCAGAACGACGTATTTGGCAAGGGTGGACTGGCGGGGTTAAGGCAGCGCCTGGCAACCTACAAGATGAAACCGGTGGAAGAGATTCCCATGGAACCCACAGAAAAGGATCTGTCCTCCCAGATACTCAGGATGAAGAATTCAGGTGCAGAATGCGTTCTCATGTGGGTAAGCCCCACCCTGGCGGTCATCACGCTTAAGACCTCTCAAACTATCGGATACAGGCCTCAGTGGATCGCTTTTGACGGACTGTCAGACTACCAGTTGATGCATAAGATAACCGGAGGGCTCTTCGAAGGTGTGATTACGGCTGCGTTCGTACCTCCACCGGATTCCACGGATCCACTCGTGTCCAGGTACCGGGAAGCTGCAAAGAAATATGCGCCAAAGGAACGCTGGGGAACTTATAGTCTCGCCGGCATTTTGTTTGCGGAACCTCTGATCGAGGCAATTCGACGGACCGGTCCCAACTTGAGCACGGAGGCGGTAATCACCGAGCTGAACAAATTCAAGAATTGGAAGGGCCTGGGAGCACCGATCACCTGGACACCCCAGATCCACCAGGGGACCGACTCTGTCCAAATCCAGAAGTGCGGTCCCGGCGGCAGTTACACCCTGCTCCAGGATTGGACAAGTAACGAATTAGCCACCTGGAAGAAGAAAAAATAAAAAGGAAGACAGGCGGGGCTTGTACCCTCCGGTGACTCAGCGACTATACCTGAACCCACGACAAACATTGCTTGAATCATCTTGCTGATGGTTCAAGCAATTTTTTGGCTCTTGAACCAGCGGGAATCTTCCTTCCAATGGTTTGAAAGCTGAATTTTCTTCCCAGACTTCTGATGCCGTGAAGGATTCCGATAAAAAAGCATTAAAGGCGCTGGCCAAGGCAAGGAAGAAGGAAGCCAAGAAAAAATCAGACCATGCGCTCTGATAGAAAGTGGCAGGGAACGCAGCGTTCAGACAGGGGCTCTCTATTACACCTACAAAGTGTTGATGGTGCCAGGTTATCAAAAGAGAGCATTACGGATTACAAGAGAGTAAGTAACGCCTGTTTCTTACGCTTCAGGATTCACGAGCGTAGGCCATCGTTTTTCCCTCTTTATATCATTAAGTATATGGTTAAGTTGGCTTTCATTGCTGATCCCCAATGTTGGAAGTATCGCTTGCAACATTGCAATCAGATCTTCTACCCATGAGCCTGTTTTAGCAATGGCCACTTGAGTGACGAGATTATCATAAAAAGTTGGGCATTTGAGTAGAAATCGCTGGTGCTCACAGATAAAGATCCACTTCCTATTCAGCCAGCCCAAAGCGAATTTAGCCACTACCCGGGCTATGTCTGTTGGAATCGAGATTTGAAGTGCCTTAAATGCCAATTCAAAAACCTTGGCCGGTGAGAGTATATCCTTCTTTTCAATCGCGTGTATATGAATGGCCAGAAGCTCAGCCGAAGAGGTGTTGTAGTCAACGGCAAAGCCGCGCCCCCGCAGACAATCCAAAAGATCTTTTCGAATATTAAAACCCCGCTCTCGTTCGAGGGCATCAAATAGCGGATTTAGCTCAGCAGAACATTCGGCAAAAACCCAATTCGCAACGAAGCTCAGTACAAACATTTCGGCGAGGTTGGTATTACTGGCTCGCTGCTCCAACGTCGGAACTGGAAACGAGCCGTATTTCACCTTCTCGATGTTAAAGCTGTTTTTGTAATCGCCCTTTTCCTTGACGTAAGCGAACTCGGCAATAGTCTCTCTCAATGATTCAACAAAGAGGAAAATATCACTTAACATGAAGGCTTTTCTCATCTTTGCACGTGTAAGTTGAAATTGGCCTTCGAAGACCGGGCCATTCAGCAGATATGATGACAAATTCTTTGTTATTCCAACTTCTAAACAACTATCATTCTCCACGGCAGCTAGCATATACCAAGCCATTTCGATGGGAACAAGGAATTGCTTTCCAATTTCCGGATGAGGTTCAGGATTGCTTACGACACCAGGGTATATCTTTGTCTCCTCGCCGCTGGAAAGCAGTTGCTTTTCGCCCGTTGCGGCTTGATCAAGCCACAATAGGACATGGCGACAAATGGCGTGACAGTGAGCTGCGCGAAGGGAACTTTGGGGATCGATATCCTTGAGTTCGACGAGAACTGTAACGAGATCGCATAGGCATGTTGCACGGTCTCCGGCGTGCCAGCTTGCCATTGCTGCATCTGCCATCAAACCGACGCGCATAGGCGCCATGTTAGGAGCAACGCAGTTTTTCGCAGCGTCACTGCCGTAAAGGTAGTAGCGCCTAGCTGTTTCATAATCGCCTTGCTTTTCCGCGCTGATCGCGGCCTCGCGACCCAGGAAAGCTTTCTCAGTTTCGGTTAGCGGAGCATTTCTCTCAATTAAAGCCTTTGACAACTCTAAACTGCCCTGATGGTCTTCTGCACGGTAGAGCACTTTGGCTTTTGCTCTGACAAGTACCGAATTGGTCTCACCGTAGTCTTCCAACCCTTCATTAAGCACCGCTAATGCCTGATCCTTTTCAGTGCCGTATTCGTCGATGATGACAGCGCGGTACTTCCTGCAGCACACTGCCAGATCTGTGTGCCCCCAAGATTTGGCGAAGTCTTCCAATCGAGCAAAAACCTTGGAATGGCTCGGGGGATCGATTGTATTTGCTTCATGCTCTTTCAGCCAAGGATTCACCACTAGCATATCTATATTATATCCGGGGTTGTCATAGGGTTTCAACAGCTTTTGGCGAAATTCTTGCCCGCAAGAATTGAGAAACTCGAAAACAGGGAGTAAGCCCTTAATCAGGTTTATTTGCATCGCCTGGGTTACAAACATGAAGCTCGCGATTGGGGTGCCATCCATTTGCCGAAGAGCGAACTTGCTCAATAGTTCTGGTGGGAGATCATTGTCCCTTTTTTCAAGTAATCCGTCCAGTTTTCGAACCAGATCCCAAAAATTAGGAAGTGCGCCAAATTTGGGTTTTGAGAGCAATAACTTCGAATACACGAGAATGGACATCAAATTTCGCGCGACCTTATCCTTTACATGGCTACTTTCGGTCTCAAAGCAATCAACGACTTCTTGAAACGGCTTCCCTTCCCCCACCTCTTGGGTAAGCAAAAGTAACTGCGCACCGCGAAACATTTGGTTGATGGTAGGATTGTCCTCATATGCAAAAGTATCGGTTCTCATGATGGTGAAAATCAAGAGATGTGGTGCGATTTTATCTATGTCTTTGAGTTCCGCTCCAAGTACAGCCAAGCATAGCTTGATGATGATTTTAGTGTTTTTTCCGGCCAACGCGGCGATTAGCGCAGAATTGGCATCAAAAAGGTCTATAGAATGACTCTTGATAAGGGAGTTTGCTATTTTGAAGTTGATTTCCCTTTTTTGTTCGTCAGTCAGAGTCTTGACTGCAAGATTTGATAGAAGCGGTGACAAAGCGAACCGGTCTGACTCCTGTTGGTCTACCCATGAACCAATCAATTTATCAAATACTATCCCACCATCTGGTACTGTGGGCGCTATTTGTGCCATGTCCAAGACAAAACTGCGCCGAAAGCCACCAATCTTAAGTGATAACCGCTCGAGTAGTCTCCGGCCACCTTCGGGTAATTCATTTAATAGTCTTTCTCTTGTTCTCGTGCGGACTTGCTCGATAGCAGGGTTACTCACGAGCAGGGAATCCCAGGTTTTGAATTCATTCGTATCCCAGCCACTATTCTGCATGCTCTGTATTGCTGCAACAGCGAGTTGTGGATGTCCTCCTCCTGACACAATATGGATGTACTTTGCCCAGTTTTTCACATTGGGGATGCCTAGGCCCGTCAGTATTTCCGATATGTCATATTCGGAGAATTCTTCCAGTTTTTGCATGATTGATTCCGTCAGATTGGCGGAAAACAAGAAGTCGCTGTCCGGCTGTCTCGGAGAGGTGAAAAGGAGAAGGATGTCCCCTTGATCACATATAGCCCTTAAATACAATAAGACATCAACAATACGTGGTTCGAATGGACATTCAAGGTCATCAACAAGAAAGCCATCGACACCTTCTCCAGTAAGCCCATTGATGGCACTAGAAAGAACTGCGTCCACTTGCTCACAGTTGAGTCCTCTCAAGTTGATGCCGGCCCAGTTGCCTTCCAAACGCCGTGCAGCGATCTTGGCACCAAGGGTCTTGCCAACTCCAGCGGCCCCAAAAATCCAACTCACGCCGCATTGACTGAGTGAGGACACGATGTTGTCTATATGAACAGTCCGATTGGCGATCGCTACAGGGAATGGCACCTCGTGGAGAGGTTTGGGTTCTGCTAGTCTAGTGTCAATTATACTAGTTGTTTGTGAAGCAATTGAACCCACCATTTTATTGATAAGCTGGTTTTGTGTTTCGAATTGAGCGCGGTTGATCGTGATTTGCGTAGCTTTTTCAAGTAACGCCTCTAGTGCGTTTCTATCGACAAACCGTTCATCTTTTTGTGTGGCTGTTTGCAAGAGCGCTATAAGTATGCTGTTAAGACATCCGTCAACTTGAGAGTTGACCCCTCCACGTTCTATCACCAATCTCAACAGCTTCGCTCGTAATAGGCGTACCAAGAATTTCGAATCGGGGGCACCACAATCAAAGTGAATCCGCTTTAGAAATTCCTCCCTGAACCCTTTATCATCTAACGTCCGAATATACGTCTTAGTTTGTTTTGATATCTTTGAAGCGTCGAGGATTTTTCTGAGCGGTTCGACATCACCTGCCTTTGCCAGCTTTCTCCACGTTTCCAAAGTTGGTGAGTCGCCGATACGATCGGTTGCCGACTTCTCCTTACCTATTTTTGATGTCGTGAGATGCCTAAGTTCGATTTTAAGTTGAGGGTTCTTCTTCCGAAGATTTACGAAACTATCGATCGACTCGATTATATCGTCGGAGTTAACTGTTACGCTGTGATCTGTCGCTTTAACTTGCACTCCTCTTAAAGCATCGTGAGCTACAATGGCATAGTCTTCGGCCACTTCTAGGAAGAGGAATTCCTCGGCTTCAAGTTCAATCCACGCAAGAGCCGATTGGTATATTTGGTAGACGTATCCCTTTAAAGCATCGACTGCTTCTCTAGCTTTATCTCCCTTTGGAGTAGCTGTTATCGCCGTAGATCCCTCCGAAAGTATTCTCTAAAATTCTAGTGGAATCCAATTTTGCCTGGACAAAATATTTTCCTGCTTTCATACGGAAATGCTTATTGATGACAGACTGTTTTTCCCGGGTGCCATGCTGCATATTTGTCACACAGGTTTACTATCCAATCAGCATCCTAGATACAAAAAAACTCCGGGATGTCTATTTTGTTACTGCCATGGTGACTGCCTACGATAAGGAAACAATTGAATTCCGTCTGTAATATTGCATATTAATCAAACATTATCAAACAAGCATTTCAGGAAGAAGTTGTGACATCGAATCGCTCCTGCATTTTATTGAATTAGACTTGCTGCAACGATATGCTGTTATCTTATCCTCCGGCGGTTCTTTATGAACCTGTTAGTTTTTCCTCTCGGAAATATCGTCTGTTGGCAGGTGCTTTTATCAGTTCCCTGCATGGCTATTTCAGATAAAATTTTCTGGGATCGAAGATCCGGAGCAGTCTCAGTTCTTCCGGTGTCGGGGGAGGAATCTCCGTTGGATCGGGGACGACTTTCAGATTCCACCCGCAATTGTCCCGGATGTCCCGAATGATTTCCTCGCGCGAGCGGTTGCCGCGGTCGGCGAAGTACCGGGTCAGGATGAACTCGTCACCGTCCGGTTTTTCAAAAACGCCCATGGTTGAAACCAGCATTTGCACGCGCTGTCCCGGCGCGGTAATGAAACGGACCTTTTCCGGAAAGCGTCGGCGTGTCTGCTGCATGATAACCATGGTTTCCCGGGCGCCCGTGGCAACATCGTTGGCGCCTCCCGAGCCGGTGATGTAGAGGTCATCCGAAACCCAGTGCGAGTTGATGTTGCCGAACCTGTCGATCTCGGCTCCGCCGAGGACGCCGATGCAGCGATTCGTCCGGCCGCAGGTAAATACGCCCAGGGTGTCCAGCGTTTCCGTCAGCATCTTGCAGGTGGCAAAATTTTCAAAATTAAGGAGAAACGGTTCGGCGGGACGCGGAGAGTTGCCGAAATAACCCAGTTCAACCAGCAGTTCAACCAGGTATCCGTCCCCTTGCAGATTGTACTTGGCCAGCCATGCCGCCAGATTGGCTGTTCCGGCCCCGGCCAGCATGGTCTTGTGGCCCTGGACGGGAATTCTGCTTTGCAGCTCCCGGGCGGCGACAACCACCATCCGTTCAACATCGTTGTAGTCTTCCGCCGGAGAGATCAGGTCTTCCAGATCGTCAAGCCGCTTTTGCCAGGCGTCGCTCCCGGCATTATCCTTGAGCTTTCGGATGCGATCGTCACCCAGCCGTTTACGGTAATCGTCAAACGAATTGCATGAGAAAACCCATTCCCGGAGCCATTCGTCCAGCGCTGCGGGCTTCCTGCACAGGCGATTGAATTCGGTCATGAAGTCATAATCTTCAGCATAGGCTTCGAATTCTTCCAGCCCCTGGTTCCACACGCCGCCCGGATGCGCCCCCAGCCCAACGACCGAAACGGATTTCACCATACAGGCGGGAAGTTTTACCAGGTGAGAGTGCTTCCGGATAAAGTCGGTGGAAACGAGCCGCTCCACCGTTACGATGGCGCCGCCCGTGCTGGCTTTGGCGCCCCAGACGTTTTCGCTGTAGGGAGCGGTCAGGATAGTGTTGCCCTCGCGGTCCGCCGCCAGCCCGTGCACAATGGAGATGTCGGGGTTGAGTGCCTTGAGCATCCCGATTTTATTCCCGCTGCCGAAAGGATCGTCGATAACCCTGAAGGCATGCCGGTTTTGCTCCGCCAGCGAACTGCCGACGAGCGATCTGGTCGGAATCGCATCGATGCCGAAAGCTCCCGCCATCAGCCTGAGCGGGAAGGTGAGAATCGTCCATTCCTCCAGGTCTATCGCTTTTCGCGCATAGGCTTCCTGACAGACGGCATTCGGGCTGTACCATGGGTAGACATTTCCCGAAAAAGAAGTGATGATTTTTTTGAGGAGGCCGAGGTGCAGCAGGATAACGGCCGTATCCCGGATTCCTCTCATGATCAGCGTGAATTCCGGTTTAGTTCCATGGAACTGCCGGGCGATCTCCAGAATGGCGGCTCCCGAACAGCAGTGCGTTGCGGCGATATGGATTTTTGCTCCCGGCCGGATGTGGCGGGCAACGGCCTCCCGGAGATCGACGACCTTGTTCTCGCCTTCATTTTCTCTTAACGTGAATGTGCTTTCAATCAGGTCATTGAATTTTCCGGCCATCGTCGTTTCCTCCTGTTACGGTGTGTCTCGATTCATACTGCTTGATAAAAAGCACGGTCATCAATATTGGCGGATGCTCATTTTCAGAAAGAAGTGGTTGATGATTCTTGTCTAAAAATGCCGTAAAGAAAATCCGGTCTAACGACATCCAGTGTAAAGTCACACTACCTCTGTCATTTCGAAGGAGCGAAGCGACTGAGAAATCTTAGATTTCTCCCTTCGGTCGAAATGACAGTAAAGGATTGACTTAATACTAGGCTTTGTCCGGCTGCTCTTCAGGGACAGGATGCTTTTTGCTGCCTTCATAAAGGTCATACTCCAGCAGGCGGCATTCGATTTCGCCGTTGTAGAAGGTCAGGCGCCTTTTGGTGCGCAGTCCCACTTTTTTCATCATGTCCAGATTGCCGGTAAAAATATAGCCCCGGTAGCCGCGTCCGATGCTTTTGAACCAGTCGCCGCAGCCTTCGTAGAGCGCTTCCAGACGCTGTTTCAGACTGCTGTATCTTCCGGCATCCGGTCTGTCGGCCGCTTTGCGAAGAATGACTTTTTGTCCCGCGATCTCTTTTTTGTGTTCGACCGTGTGTTGCGTTTTGATTTTCAATGGTTCCATCCGTTCGCCATACGGGGGATTCATCAGGATGACGCCGCCGCCTCCCGGTGTCGGCGTTTTTTCGAAAGGACAGACCTTGAATTCAATCACTCGGTCCACGCCGGCGGTTTTCGCGTTGTGGAGCGCCGCCTCCACGGCTTTCGGATCGATGTCTGAAGCGATGATGGTTGAGGGCAATGCTTTTTGTGATTCGTTATGGGCTTTTTTACGCATCTCCTTCCACGCCTCGCGGGGAAAATCTTTGATATGCATAAAGCTGAAATTGATGCGACCCAGCCCCGGCGCGCGGTTGAGCGCGATCAGGGCCGCTTCGATGGCCAGCGTGCCGCTGCCGCACATCGGGTTGAGAAACGGCGTTCGCCGGTTCCATCCGGTGGCCAAAATCAGCGCCGCCGCCAGGGTTTCCTGCATGGGCGCCGCCAGCGGGATCTTGCGGTAGCCGCGCAGCGACAGCCTTTCTCCGGAAGTATCGATGTAAACCGTCGCCTGATCGTTGCGCCAGTATACATGAATTACGGCCCGGTCTTTTTCCGGACCGGAGTCCGGCCGGATGCCGCATTTGTCGCGGATACGGTCCACGATGGCGTCCTTGGCCTTGAGATTGGCAAAGCGCGTATCGGTAATCTGCGGATTCTCGACGACGGACGTCACGCAGACGTAGGCGCTGGGCCCGGAATCGTGAAGCATTGTTTCCCAGGGAATGGCGTTGATGCGGTCATAGAGAGCACCGGGGGATATCACCTTGAAGGTCTGGATCTGGTAAAGAACACGCTGGGCGGTGCGCAGGTGAAGATTCAAGAGCATCGTGTCCGCAAGCGTTCCTTCGGTCTGGACGGCGGTGTCGATTTCATGCAGAACCGGGAATCCCAGGGTTTCGATCTCCGCCTTTAAAAAAGGCGTGACGCCTTTCGGACAGGTTACGAGAATTCGGTTTTTCTTATCCCAGATAGACATGGTGTGGCTTTAACACAGTGCATGAGAGTTGGCAATGTTTGTGTTTTTTTGTTTCCCGGGCTTGCATTGGGATTGGAGTGCAGTTCATGAAGTCCCCCTTTGAGACTGTGTTGCAATGGCTTTGATCTCCTCCGCCGGCGGAGGTGTCACGAAGTGACGGAGGTGGATTCAAGGGTTACAAGGTGTCGCTTATTATCATCATGAAGATAAAAAACTTTTTATATCCCTCGCCGGCGGGGGGAGAGGGTGGTCCGTTTCTTGTGTGATACTCTCGATTTCTCTTGCTACACTGAATGTTTGTCAGCACTTCATTATCTGTAAATCGGATGACTTTAAATCCTGCTTGGCGAAATTCGTTTGTTTTCCCTTGCTTTGATCCAACCTCCCCCTGCCCCCTCCGGCAATGCTGTTGAATTAAGGAAAGGCAATATTGTCCGTGTCCGTAATATATTGGAATTAGTGAATAAACGCATTGACAACAATTTTCTTCTGTGCAAAATATCTTACAAAGTTCGGCAACTAAAGGCGAATTTTTTCGAAGAAAGTAACTGAAAGGACTTCATTATGGCACACATCATGACTTGAAAAAATATGCCACATTAACGCGTACGCAAAAAAATTTGTAAAGATTATTCCTCGGACAATTGATCCTTCAAAGAAACAGACCCCAAAAGATTTCACCCGTAACAACAAACTCACCTTTCCAAAACTCATCACCTTTATTCTCTCTATAACTGCCAGTGGAAGCAGCAAGGGTGTGGATATAAAATCGAGTGACTTTTTTCGAAACGCCAAACGTAGCGGTCTTTGGCCAGACGCCGAAGCGATCCACCGCAGCACCCTCACCAAAGCACGTGGTAAGATTGATTGGCAGGTTTTTCAATACATCCTCAAGGATGCGGTGCAGTTAGCTTATGATTGTTGGCCCAAAATCCCAAAATATCTGTGGCATGGTTTGTCGGTCTTTGCCATAGATGGTTCTTTCTACACTCTTCCGGCAACCCAAGACATCCGAAAAGAGTTTGATCCAAAAAGTGGACTGCAACATTGCGGTAAAGGACACTTTCCGCAGTGTAGGGTTTCCACTGTCTATGATATCTTCAGACGTCTTCCTATAGCAAGAAGCGTGGTTACTGTTAATTCATCCGAACGTGATGAAGCGAAAAACCTGTTACCTTTCATTCCCATCAACAGTGTCTTGCTTTTCGACCGAGGTTACCCAAGCTATGAGTTCATCTCTTACTTGTTAAATACGTTCACAGGTTATTTTATCTTCCGTTGTCCGGCACAACATGCCTTCCCTGCTGTCGAAGAATTTATCGAGAGCGGCAAGCAGGAAGACGAGATTTTGATCGTTCCAAGCGGAAAATACCTGGCCAAGGTATCCGCAATGCAAAGAGAGACGCTTAAAGCCTTCAAGGTCAGGATTATAAAACTGGTAAGTCCTGATGGCACGGTATCTGTCCTTTTGACCAACCTGTACAACCAAAAAGAATTCCCGATGCAAGAAATCATCGCGCTTTATTTCAGGCGATGGGAGATCGAAAACCACTATCGAGATGAAAAAATTGAGCTCGAAGTGGAAAGATTCCATGGCAAAACATGTAATAGTATTCGTCAGGAACTATTTTCGGCCGTGATCATGACAGTCATTTCGAGAACTCTCATGGTTCTGTCATCGCAGCTATTCCAAAAGGAGTCCAAAGAACCCCAGTTTAAGAATGCTATTATGACTCTTGCAGCAGAAGCTGCGGTGCTCACTGCCGATGATCCTGAAAAATCCATTGAAATTTTTCGATCCATTTTGCATAATATCTACCGTGTAAAGTACTACCGCCCAAAACTTCCCAGACCAGGTCAACCGCGTGTGACTAAAAAAAGCCTGAATCGATGGGTTTTTAAGAAAATTAGGAATCTCGCTAATGCTTAATTCAACAGCATTGGCCCCCTCCGGAGGGGGACAACCTTTTGCGACACAGTCTCTGAAGGGGGACTCAGGGGGATTTAAAGAGGCTTCAATGTGGCGCCGGGCTTTCGACCCGCTGTAATTCATGTTAAAAAATTATTGACCAGTATTTAACTATAAGTTAATATCCCGTTATGTATACGATACGGTACAGCAAACAGGCGGTTAAAGCGTTATTGAAAATGCCGGACGGGATTGCCGGCAGGATTCAAACGGAACTTGATAAGGTCGCAAAGGAACCGGCTGAATACAGTGGTGACTGGAAAAAGCTGAAAGGCTCTCCGTTCTGGCGGCTGCGGGTGGGAAACTGGCGGGCAATCTGTGAAGTGGTCAAAAAAGAATTGATTGTCTATGTCCTGAAAATAGGATCGAGAGGAGATATTTATAAATGAGCGTGCAAATCATTAAACATAAGGGTGTGCCGGAATATGCTGTTGTTCCGTTCGAAGAATGGGAAAGAATGGTCGACCGCATGGAAGAATTGGAAGACATTCGTGATGCGCGGAATGCAAAAGCGGCCATTGCCGAAGGCGAAGAAACTTATGGCGGTGATTTTGTAAAACGTTTGCGTTCCGGCGAAAACCGGTTAAAGGTCTGGCGGGAATACAGGAGTCTTACGCTTGCCAAACTGGCTAAAACCTGTGGCGTTTCTGTTTCGGCCATTTCTCAAATAGAAAGCGGCAAGCGAAAACCCAGTGTCGAACTGCTGGTGAAGCTGGCCAGGGCTCTGGATTGCAATCTGGAAGATATCCTTTAAGCAGGATAGTCCCCCTTTTGTAAAGGGGGATTCAGGGGGATTTTGAAAAATTGAAAAATCCTCCCCAACCCTCCTTTAGAAAAGGAGGGAGTAAAGCTCAGCCCCCGCTAAGAGGATTTGATGTTCACAAACGGCGGCAGGGGGCATTGCAGGGCAAGGGCGACAACGCGCAGCAGTTCTCCTTCTTCCACGGTCAGGGATTGATCCGCCAGTGCGCAGTGTGCGCAGGCGTCAATGACGGCTTCCTTGATTTTGAAGGACGCGGCGGTCAGGTCTTTCAGCACACGGCTGAAATTGGAGAAGGAAACATCCTCTTCAAATTTAAAATCGGGCTTTCGGGCGGCCAGCTCCGGTATGCGCGCTATGCCGGCTTCAAAAGCGGCCAGCGCCTTTTCCCGGTTCCCGCCGCTGCCGGCCGCGGCCAGCGCCTGAACCAGAGTAATGATGTCAAGACCCACCTGCGAAATGGAAAATTTGGTAATCGTGCGGAACATTTCTTCTGCCGGATTGAGATATTTTTCCAGAATCCATTGAACCGATAATTCCAGAAGCGTCACCCGGCCGTCGGCATTGATGATGGAGTTTACGATTTGCAGAAAATTTCTTTTTTCCATGCTGGTCATGGAGCCAAGAGCCGGCATGGCCAGTTCGATCAGCGGCAGTTTCAGATGGTTGGACAGTCCGGACAGCTGGGTGCTTAACCGATAGACGGGTTCCGGGTTCCCCTGCAGGATGATGGCCCGGCTCAGCGTCGTCTGCTGAAGATCGCTTCCGGAAGGATCGCTGCCGATGAGCAGCGCGAAGATGATGCAGGCTGATCCATGCGCCGTTTCCACCGTCTTCCGGATATCGTCCGGGATAGCGGTCAAAATCACCCGGCTGTGTCCGATTTGCTCGACAGACGGATTGCCGATGGAAGCGGTCACGGCGGCGGCCGGCATCACTGCCGCCAGCGGCGAGCCGGGAGGAATGTTCAGCTGCGTACCCCACCGGGATGTTCCCCAGAAGGGAGTTGAGTATTGAGGTTTGACGGCCGGCAGATCCTGCGGGTCCTCCTTGATTTTCGGAAAATTCCCGTCGAAAGACGGGTCCAGCAGGCGAACACGCGTGGCAAGCGGCGGATGGGTATTGAGAAAGGAAAACCATTTGTCGGGATGGCTTTCGCCGAAAAACAGATGGCTGGCCTGCCGCGCTTCCGGGGAAAGGATGCCGGAGCCGAACAGGGAACCGCCGATTTTCTTGAGCGCGCCCGCCAGTCCCAGGGGATTGCGGGTGAACTTTACGGCGGAGGCGTCCGCCAGAAATTCCTGCTGGCGGGAGATGGCGCACTGCATCAGCCTTCCCAGAAAAGATCCGAGATAGCCGATGATAACCAGAAAAACTCCGGCGACTATGGCCGGAAGCCCCGCGCGAAGCGAGATCCTTCCTCCGGAAAGAAATTTCTGCCCGGCGATGCCCAGGAACAGGATGCCGAACAGAATGCCGATCAGTTGAACATTGAGGCGCATGTCCCCGTTGAGAATATGGCTGAATTCATGGGCGATGACGCCCTGCAGCTCTTCGCGGTTCAGTTTGTTGAGCGTGCCCCGGGTGACGGTTACCGCCGCGTCGTTGAGCTCCAGCCCGGCGGCGAAGGCGTTGATGCCGCGCTCCGCATCCAGCACATAGACCTGCGGGACGGGGATGCCGGAAGCGATGGCCATTTCTTCCACGACATTGATTAACTGCCGTTCTCTCGGGTCCGTTGTTTTGCCGCTGACGCGGCGTCCGCCGAGCATTTCCGCCACGGCCGATCCGCCTTTTTTAAGCGTGCTCATTTTATAAATGCTGGCGGAGAGAATGATGATGACAATGACCATGGATCCGAAAATGAAAAATGCCGGATCGAAAAACTGGAAAGAGGACATCATCCGCCCGTAGCGATGAGCTTCGTTTGCATCGATCAGCGTGTAGGTCTGCGTGCAGACGAACAGATACCAGGCGCAGCGAATGGCGACTGTGGTGGCCAGAACGATCACCGTCACTGCCAGGATAAACAGAATCAACTGGTTGCGGCAGTTTTTACGGGCTCTGTCCTGCCTCGCGAAAAAATTGGTCGGGCGGTCGGCGGTCATCTTTCCGATCAGGTAAAGGACACTTTAGGCGCCTGACGCTCTTCGGCTTTTTCCACGGCCTCCAGAAGAGTGGCTTTCTTGAAGTCAAACGTGGAAGAAATGACGTTGCTGGGGAACTGCTCCGTCTTGATATTGTATTCCGTAACGGCGTCGTTATAAGCCTGGCGCGCAAAGCTGATCTTGTTTTCCGTGGATGTCAGCTCTTCCATCAAGTCGCTGATGGTTTTGTTGGCTTTTAAATCGGGGTAGGATTCCACAACCGCAAGAAGCTTGGACAGCATGCCGGCAAGCGATCCTTCCGCCTGCGCCAGTCCCGTCATGGCGGCCGCGTTGCCCGGGGAAGCCGCGGCAATCTTGCTGGCCTCAAAAGCCGTGTTGCGGGCCTTGATGACCGCTTCCAGCGTTCCCCGCTCATGCGCCAGATACCCCTTGGCGGATTCCACCAGATTGGGAATCAGGTCATAGCGGCGCTTGAGCTGAATGTCGATCTGGGTATAGGCGTTCATGTAGAGGTTGCGCAGTGAGACCAGCTTGTTGTAGATTCCGACAAAATAAAAAGCGATAACGGCGATGATAACAATCAGAATGATCAAGGGCATCATTTTTTCCTCCTTTGATTTGCGCCGGGGCGCTTGCGTTTTTTAGTTCAGATGCTTTCTTATCGGTTCAGTTCCTGCTTTTCTTTATATCTCCAATGATAACCAGATTGTCGCGATGAATCACTTCATCGTAATCTTTATGACCCAGAATGGAAAAAATCTGCACGGTTTTCAGGCCCTGAATTCTGCGGATGTCGCCGGCGCTGTAGTTGACCAGACCCCTGGCCAGAATATTTCCGTCGCTGTCCACGCAGTTCACGGCATCGCCCGTGTCAAATTCTCCTTCCACGGCCGTGATGCCCGAGGGCAAAAGGCTTTTGCCTTTGTCCAGAAGCGCCTTTTTCGCGCCGTCGTCCAGCATCAGCCGGCCGCGGGGCCGCAGCGTGAAAGCAATCCAGTATTTGCGGCTGGCCAGCTTTGAGGTTTGCGGCAGAAAGAGCGTTCCGATTTCCTTTCCCGCGATGATGTCCGAAAGTACCTTTTTCCTTTTCCCCGGGGCAATGATGCAGGGGATGCCGATGGAGGTCACTTTTTTGGCGGCGAGAATCTTGCTTTTCATCCCTCCCGTGCCGACGGAAGAGGTCTCATCGGTGGCGGCTGTTTCGATGGCTTCCGTGATTTCGCTCACCAGGGGAATCAGCTTTGCTTTTTTGAATTGCGACGGATTGCAGTCGTAAAGCCCGTCGGTGGCCGTCAGATTGATGAATAAATCCGCCTCGACGATGTTGGCGATCATGGCGGCCAGATTGTCGTTGTCGCCGAATTTGATTTCATCAACGGCGACGGAGTCGTTTTCATTCAGGATCGGCGTGACGTGCCACTCCATCAGCGTCGTCAGCGTGTTGCGGATGTTCAGGTAACGCTGCCGGTCGGTGAGATCCGACATGGTCAAGAGAATCTGCGCGACATACAGGTTGTTTTTTTCAAAGGCCTTGGAATAAATGCGCATGAGGCGTCCCTGGCCGATGGCCGCCGCCGCCTGTTTTTCGGGAATGCTTTTCAGCTTGCCCGTGATGCCCAGGCGATGCTTGCCCGATGCGATGGCGCCGGAGGTAACCAGGACAATGGAAAATCCGCGGCGCGTCAGGTCGCACATTTCCTGCACCAGGGCTTCGATGATTTTCAGATCCAGGCCGTTCGCGCCGGTGAGAACCTGTGAACCGACTTTGATGAGAATTTTTTTCGCGGGTCCGATGGTTTCCAGTCGAATATCATTCATGGCTCAAATATTTTCGTTTTGCTGTAAGAGGGTCGCTATCGTTTGTAAAATGTCCTGCAATCCTTCGCCTGTGGCTGCGGAAAACGGATACAGTATTATCCCTTTTTTCTTGAATTGCGCAACGGTTTTTTTGACTTTTTCCCGGACGAAAGGCAGGTCAATTTTATTGAGCGCCACAATCTGAGACTTGGCCAGCAACTGTGGATTGAAACTTTCCAGTTCCTTCTGGATGACAGTGTAATTTTTCCAGGCATTCGTGTTTGCCTCATCGGAAATGTCGATGAGGTGCACGAGCACCAAGGTGCGTTCCACGTGGCGCAAAAACTGGATGCCCATTCCCTGGCCTTCATGCGCCCCGGCAATGAGCCCCGGGATGTCGGCCACGACGAAGCCGGGAGCGTCTTTGTATTTGACCACGCCCAGATGAGGCGTGAGCGTCGTGAACGGGTAGTCGGCAATTTTGGGATGGGCCGCCGAGACGCGGGAGATGAATGTGGATTTCCCTGCGTTGGGAAATCCGACCAGTCCCACATCCGCCAGCAGTTTGAGTTCGAGAAGGAGTGTCCGTTCTTCGCCTTCCATGCCTTCCTGGGCGAAGCGCGGCGTCTGGTGCGTGGACGTTTTGAAGTGGG
This sequence comes from Smithellaceae bacterium, assembly GCA_963682015.1. GTDB lineage: Bacteria > Desulfobacterota > Syntrophia > Syntrophales > Smithellaceae > UBA8904. Next base: position 3,776,409 of record OY820932.1, read on the forward strand.
CGTTGCCCTTGCCGCCGATGCCGCCTCTGGCCACAATGAAGGTTTGCCCGGCTTGGGCAAGATCGACCAGAACTTCGCCGGTTTCGAAATCCTTCACCAGTGTGCCGGGCGGAACAACAACTTCCAGATCTTCGGCACTGCGTCCGGTGCGGTTGTTTCCGGAGCCGTGTCCGCCGTTTTTGGCGAACTGATGCTGCTGATATTTTAAATCCAGCAGCGTATGATGGCTGGCGGCCGCCCGAAAAATGACATCGCCGCCCTTGCCGCCGTCGCCGCCGTCCGGGCCGCCTTTGGGGACAAACTTCTCCCGCCGGAAACTGACGGCGCCTGCGCCGCCGTGTCCGCCCCGTACATAAATTTTTGCTTCGTCGACAAACTTCATTTCATCTTATCCGGCTTTGAAACTTAAAGTAGGGAACGGTTTTAAACCGTTCCCTACAAGGACGCAAGAAAAAAGGCGCCTAGGTCTTAAGCGCCTTTTAATTATATTTTTTGTATTGCCCCGGTTATGCAGCGTAAACGCTGACCTTTTTACGGGTCTTGTCGAGCCGCTCGTATTTCACTACGCCGTTGATGAGCGAAAACAGCGTGAAATCCTTGCCCATGCCGACATTGTTGCCCGGATGAATTTTCGTTCCTACCTGCCGCACGATAATGGACCCGGCATGAATTTTTTCGCCGCCATATACTTTTACGCCGCGTCGCTGCGCGTTGGAGTCTCTACCGTTGCGGGAGCTTCCCTGACCTTTTTTATGCGCCATGATGTCCTCCGCCTATATTGTAATCTTCTTGATCTTCATGCTGGTTAATTCCTGACGATGACCGGTCTTTTTACGGAATCCCTTGCGTTTTTTCTGTTTGCCGATCAGCAGTTTCGGGCCTTTCGTCTGGGCGACGACCTCACCGGTCACTTTTGCGCCTTCCACCAAAGGTCTGCCGATCTTGACGGTGTTTTCGTCCGACACCATCAGAACTTCACTGAAAACAACTTCGGCCCCTTTGTCGCCGGCCAGTTTTTCGACCAGCACGACATCGCCTTCGCTGACCTTGTGTTGTTTTGCTCCTGTTTTTATAATTGCGTACATATACTTATCCTTAGTTAGCGTTAAGACTGGACCTTATAGACAAAACGTCTCAGTTTGTCAATAGAATTTAATGATTTTGATGATTTTTTAGCAAACAGGCCGGGCCGGGGGTAAATCCATTGATATTACAGGGTTTGCTGGTGAAAAAATTTGTTTGAGCGATGAATGATTTGACCGATATATTAATGATTTAAATTCATGTTTTGAGAGCTGAACAAACGGCTTCGCAGGCCATGCCGGTGCAGACCGTTATTGCGGAACTGGCGGCCGTTGTCGGCTACGGGGAATAATCAAAGACAAGTCTTTCCGGGGGATTCAGGGAAAAACGCTTGCATAAAGCGGATGGCGGAAGGTAGTATGCAAACCGGCTGTTGCCGTGACGAATATTCTACCAGAGGCTGAAGGGTGCGAAAAAACCGGTTCTCCCTGATCATCGTGATCGGTATCTTATTTTTATGTGCGGCGGTTGTTCCGGCGCAGGAACCACAGCGCCGCCTGGTTGCGTTGTTGCTGGTTGAAGAAGGAATGGATCCGGCGCAGGCCCAAAGCCTACTGGCGGATTCCCGGATAACCGTTCGACCGGATATTGTCATCAAAAATCTTTTCTGTTCCAAACCTAAAGGCAGCAGGCAGAGACCCGATGTGATGGACGTTGATTCCCGGCAGATGGAACGGGGCAGGGTTTTTATGAGGGAGAATGCCGCCATGCTATCCCGCGTGGAAAGGCGCTTTGGCGTTTCCCCGCGGATCGTTACGGCCATTCTTCTTGTCGAGTCCCGGCTGGGCACGTATCCGATGCCTTTCAATGTGGTGAATGCCTATATCAACCTGGCCTTTCTGGCCGATCCGGACTATCTGAAGGCCATACAGGACCGCTATGGACAAAAATATCCGCAGTTGTTTGAAGAAGCGACGATTGCCCGCGCGAAAAGAAAGGCAAAATGGGCGGCGGGAGAGCTTGCCTATCTCGTCCATCTTGCCGGTCATCTGCGTATTGATCCCATGAGCATTGCCGGGTCGTTTGCCGGAGCCATGGGGCCGGCGCAGTTCATTCCTTCCTCTTTCTGGATATTCGGTTTCGATGGCGACGGGGACGGAACGGCCAGTCCATTTGAGATGGCCGATGCGACCATGAGCATGGGGAATTATCTGAAGAAATACGGCTGGCGCGAAGATGCTTCACCTGAGCAGAAACGAAAAGCCCTCTGGTATTACAACCGCAGCGATGTCTATGTGAACACGGTCCTGATGGTTTACGAAAAACTTCAACCGTAAAACGTAATTCCCCCTCTCCAGACATGATTGGACCCCTGACAGGTAAGTCTTTCTCTTGGTTTTCGCCTGCATTTCCGAAACGGGTTACTCAAACCGGTGGGAAATGCGTTACTGAAGCATTCAAATTTGCAGGTATTTCGGGATAAAAGGGCAGGAGATCTCAATCATCGTATACCCCGGAGGTTTCCCGATTCCCGGCAGCCGGGAAACCCTCATTCAAGAAAAACGTCTGTCAGTACTAAATGTTGAGATGTATGGATTTTTCCAGTCCAATTTCGAGCTTCCGGATAATTCCTGAACTTGCTGATTGATGACTTAAGTTTTAAATGAATTTGCCGACAATATAATCAGATTATCTATTATTTCAGCCGTACACGAATACCCCGGAGGTCAGGGAAGGGGAGATTTCAGAGAGTATTTGAAGCCTGTAAGCAGGAGGGATCGCCGTATGAAGAACTTTTTGAATAATCTGAAACTGGGCAAGAAAATCCTTTTGGCGCCGCTGATCATATTTATCTTTTTGCTCTTGATTGCCTTCGGGACCTATCAGGCCATATCCATACAGAGCCGTTTGATTGACGATATATACAGCAACCGTTTCAAAGGATACCAGAACAGTTCGCAAATTATTGTTGCAATGTCCGGTGTTCAGACAAAGCTGTACAAGATCATGAACTGGATTTCCTCAAACTATGACAAAAAGAGGATTGAGGAACTGGCCAAACAAATTGATACCGATATATCTTCCAATGTTGATTTTATTAGAAAAATTCTCAATTCACCGAATCTCATTCCGGAAGAGAAAAAATATTATCAGGTGGCCTATAACAATCTGATGGAATTTCAAAAGCAGGCCAAAAGTGCGCTGGAAATCGCCGCTCAAGACGCTAACACGGCCGTTATGGCGTTCAGCATGGCGGAAGACGCGTTTGGGGCCCTCGACAAGAGCCTGCGTGAACTCAATAAACTTGAGGATAAATTGAGCAAAGACAAATACGATTATTCCGTCAACGTTGTAAGCACTACTCTGATGATGTTTTTGATTGTCCTGCTTATTGCCATTGCGGTGTCATTCCTGACAAGCCTTTATATTAAAAGGCTGATTCTGGTCCCGATTAAGGAAACCATCGCGGTTCTCAGTGAACTGGCTGAGGGAGACCTTACAAAAGGCATTGATGTGCAATCGGAGGATGAAATCGGCGAACTGGTCAAGTCCGTCAACGCCATGCGCACGAAAATGAATAATGCCGTAGGGCAGGCAATGGAGGTGTCCGCCGTTCTGACGGATTCGGCCTCCAAGGAAGCGGCGGCGATCGAAGAAACTTCCGCCTCTCTGGATGAAATTGCCTCCATGACCCGGCAAAATGCGGAAAACACCGTTGAGGCAAATCAGCTCATGCAAACGGCTAAAGAAGCCATTGGAACGGCAAACCGTTCCATGGACGAACTGACCAGATCCATGAAAGACATTACCGGGGCGAGCGAGCAGACACAAAAGATCGTCAAGAGCATTGATGAGATAGCGTTTCAAACCAATCTTCTTGCCTTGAACGCGTCTGTCGAGGCGGCTCGGGCAGGCGAGGCCGGCGCAGGTTTTGCCGTTGTTGCGGATGAAGTACGCAATCTTGCGATGCGGGCGAAAGAATCCGCACAGAACTCGTCGAGCCTGATAGAAGATATTGTGCATAAAGTCAGAGCTGGAGAGAACCTTGTATCCATGACCAATGAAGCATTCGGTAAAGTAACCGCAAGTTCGGATAAGGTGGTTGCTCTGATGAAGGACGTTGCCGTTGCATCCCAGGAACAATCGCAAGGGATCGCGCAGGTCAACAATGCCATTGCGGAAATGAGTACGTCCACACAGCAAAACGCCAGCAATGCGGAAAACTTGTCCGGCATCATGTCCATTTTCACAACGGACTGTTCATTTGCGGAAGAAATTGATGACTCTCATCAAAAGCGTATTTGCTGATCCGAACATGCGATACCCGGAAACGTCAGAAACAGACTTCGGATGCCGTGAGAATTTATCCGGAAAACATAAGATATTATAGTTGTGCCGAACATTAAAAAAGGAGGTAAGGGATGATGAAAAAAGTATTGGTTTTGGTAGCGGTATTTCTGTTTGTCAGCGGTATTGGAATGGCTATGGCCGAGGATAAAGGGACTCCTGATGAGGCCAAGGCGCTGGTTAAGAAAGCTGTTGCCTACATGAAGGAAGTTGGCAAGGAAAAAGCGATCGCCGAATTCAACAAGCCCAAAGGGAAATTCGTTTACAAGGATCTCTATGTATGGGCGACAGGCATGGATGGCACCAATCTTTCCCATCCATACACTCCCGCCCTGATTGGCAAAAACATGTTTAATTTGAAAGATGCCGATGGCAAGTTGTTTGTTCAGGAAAGAATCAAACAGGTTAAGGCCAAAGGCAGTGGCAGCATTGAATACCGCTGGACGAATCAGAATACAAAGAAAGTGGAACTCAAGGTTGCCTACTTTGAAGCCGTGCCCGGCATGGATTTGTTCCTGAACTGCGCTTATTACAAATAGACATATCGTGACAAATTAATTCAAAGGCGACTGGGGTATAGAAACCGCAGTCGCTTTTGAATTTCCAGGGGGAGTTTCTCCATGTGCCAGTGAATCGGCGGCAAGGTTGAACTTACGTTATTTCAGCCGTCCGTTGCCAAGTTTCCGATCATCATGTGTTCGTACCTGTCTGACGTCATTTTTTTCAAAAACAGAGAACGCGAGAGTTCACCCTTCGAAGCATATGATGTTGGGCTCTTGCGGGAACGCACAACAGTGAATTTGTGATTTATCGAATGACCATGCCGGCCCGCCATGCGGCAATCTGGTCGGCGCTGTATCCCAGCTCGGAGAGGATTTCGTTATTGTGCTCGCCCAAGCGGGGGGCGTGCCGGCGGATCGAGGTCATTTCCCCGTTAAATCGCACCGGGTTCCCCACAACCCAGTCCGTCCGTCCGCTGGGCATTTTGTATTCGATGATGAAGCCGTTTTCCAGGCACTGCGGATCATTCTTTATTTCCTTCCACCGGAGATTGACTTCATGGGCGACATCCGCCGTGTTCAACCGCTTAAGAATTTCATCAGCGGTATATTTTCTGAACTCGATTTCGACGATGGGTGTCAGGACTCCGGCGTTTTGAAATCCGGCGGCCTGTGTATTGAAGCGGGCATCGTCCGCAAGGTCCGGCCGGAGCAGGACCTTTTCGGCAAACGGTTTCCAGTAACGGTCGTATTCCAGGGCCATGACGGTGATCCAACGACCGTCCTTAGTCTGATAGGTATTCATAAGAGCCGAACGGGGTTTTTTTCGGGATGATTTAATCTTGTTGTAATCCTCTTCGGACAGATGGGCGTTGTTGTTGGCCGAGGCAATATTCAACTGCAGATTCCACAGGCCGGTGTTGACCAGCGATGTCTGTACCTTGCATCCCTTTCCGGTTTTTTCTCTTTGCCACAGAGCGGCACTGATGCCTCCGGCCAGGATGGTGCCCGTCGGATGGTCTCCGAATCCCGCCAGCGGGGGCAGAGGCGGATCGCCGGGTTCCGGCATTTCAACAAGGATTCCGCACCGGGCGAAGTATGCAGACAAGTCGAAACCCGGTTTGTCTTTGTCGGGGCCTGTGTCTCCGTAACCATTGAGATAAGCATAAACCAGACGCGGATATTCCTCCGATACAGTTTCGTAGTCCAGCCCGAGGCTTTCCAGCGCCTTCGGGCGGTAATTCGTGACCAGGACATCCGCCGTTTCCAGCAGTTTATGGATGATCTCTTTGCCTTCGGCGGTCTTCAGATCCAGGGCAATTCCCCGTTTGTTCCGGTTGTCCAGTTCGAACTGAATATTGTCGTCTTCCCGGACCGGACACTGCATGATCAGACCGAAGAACCGGAACATGTCGCCCGCCAGCGACTCGATCTTGATTACCTCGGCGCCCCAGTCCGCGAGCGTCATGGAACAGATCGACGCCGCCGCGTATGTGCTGAAATCCAGGACCTTGATTCCCTGTAAGGGTAATGTGTCTGCCATAATTTTCCTCCTTCTGGTGTTCAATTTTATATTTTGTCTTGTCTTGTGCAACGCCGGGAAACGATGCGCTTGTGAATCCTTTCACAGGCATTGCGAAGGCGCACTCCACCCCCTGCGATCTCACCGGATCATGTCCGGCAGGATCGCCTTCAGGGGCAGGATCTTTCTTGTAATGGTATCCGTACATATGCAGCCGCCGAGTCGGATCGATTCCGGCTGCCGCCGAAATTATTTGGGCGCCATGCGCAGCGCTCCGTCCAGACGAATGACTTCGCCGTTTAAATAAGGATTCAGTATGATTTGTTCAATCAGCAGGGCAAATTCTTCCGGTTCGCCGATTCTTCTGGGAAAGGGTACGGAAGCGTTCAGCGCGTTGCGGGCCTCATCCGGCAGCATGGCCAGAAGCGGCGTATTGAAAAGCCCCGGAGCAACAGTGACGACACGTATCCCGAGACCGGAAAGATCCCGGGCCATGGGCAGGGTCATCCCGACTACGGCTCCTTTGGAGGCGGCGTAGGCGACCTGACCGATCTGGCCGTCAAAGGCCGCCGTACTGGAAACATTGACAATCACTCCGCGTTCACCGCTGACATCCGGTGTATTGGCGCTCATGGCAAATGCAGCTTTGCTGGCGACGTTGAATGTGCCGATCAGGTTGAGACGGAGAATCTGTTCAAACGTGCCGAGCAGGTGAGGGCTGCTTTTGGAGACGGTTCGTTCAACCCAGCCCGATCCGGCTGCATTGACGCAGAAATGAAGTCCGCCGAAGCGTTCCCGGGCCGTGGCGATGCTCGTGTTCACACTGTCTTCACTGGTCACATCCGTCAGGCAGAAAAGAGCGTTTCCTCCCAGTTCTACCGCCAGTGCATTTCCCTTTTCCTGCTGAACATCAAGGATGACGGCGTTACCTCCGCCGTTTACAATTCTTCTTACCGCTGCCGCTCCCAGACCGGAAGCGCCTCCCGTGACGATTGCCGTGCAATTTTTCATGTTCATCGTTTTCTCCTTCCGTGCATCCGGTTTTTATTCCGCCCTGCGGTAAATGTGCGCTCCCAGTGCAGCTTCCTCGACGCCGATCACACCGCCTCCGTTGATTTGCATGCCGATCTTCGCGCCTTTCACCTGCCGTTCACCGGCGCGTCCGCGTAACTGGGTCACCAGTTCATACGCCTGCGCAAGACCGGTACAGCCGACGGGATGTCCTCTGGAAATCAGGCCGCCGCTGACATTGGTCGGCAGCTCTCCGCCCAGCGCCGTTGCGCCTGAAGAGCAGTATTCTCCGGCAGCCGCGGAGGGACAGAAACCGGCCTGGGCCGTCTGATAGAGTTCCCCGAAGGATGTTGCATCGTGCAGTTCCAGAACGTCGATGTCTTTGGGGTGCAGTTTTGCCTCGGCGAATGCAATCCGGGCGCCTCTTCCGGAAATGTCTTCATCATAGTCTCCCCGTTCACGCCCGGAAACCATGACCGACGCCAGAACCTGGACGGGATCTTTCAGATCCCCGTGTTCTCTGAGATATTTTTCAGAACAGACAATGGCCGCTGCGCACCCTTCTCCCGTGGGCGCGCACATGGATCGGGTCAGAGGATAGGTAATAGGCTTATCGGCCATGACGGCTTCCCAGGAAATTTCTTTGCGGTACTGGGCCTTGGGATTCATGGTACTGTGGTGGTGGGTTTTTGAGCAGACTTTGGCCAGTTGCTCCTGTGTGTAGCCGTATTTTTTCATGATCTTCATGGCCTTCACGGCGTAGTAATCCATAAAAGGACTGCGATCTTTGCCGACGTCCGTCTGCTCATAGGGAATGCCGAGCACTTCTGATTTTTCTTTGCGCCATTTTTCAATGTAGTGTTTTTTTCTGTCCTGCTCCGAGCCCATCCAGAACGCGGAAAGCGTCATGTATGGCAGGGCGGCCATGATTTCCGGCAGATCATCCAGATTGTTCAGGTCCGGCATTACTTTTTCAATGCCGACGGCAAGGGCAAGATCGGCGCCGCCGGCCAGCACGTAATGAATCGCCTGATGAAGAGCTGTGGAAGCCGTGGCACAGGCATTTTCCACGTTGATGACCGGCATGCATTCAAATCCCAGACGCCGCAGGACCACCTGGCCGCGGATGCAATGCTGACTGGTCATCATTCCCTGAGAGCAGTTGCCGTACCAGATGCCGCCGATGGCGGCTTTGTCGCCTTCGTAATTCAATCCGGCATCCTGCATGGCTTCGGAAATGGCAATGCCGCAAAGATGTTCATAAGAACCGCCGTCCTGTTTGACGATGGGAGTCATGCCGGCGCCGATGATGTAGACTCGATCTTTCATAAATCCTCCTGAAAACTGTAGTGTGATGATCATTGGTCCTGAAGGCCCGTCATGGATGGATCAGTGAAGACAGGATATGCAGGACATTTTCGGTTGCATTTTCAAAATAACGCGCCTCCCTCATGGAGACGATTTCGTTAAACCGTTCGGCAATCTGATCCGCCGTAACGGGAGTGCCGGGATTGAAACGCACTCCGTCGCTTTCGCTCATCTGCGCACAGGAATAGTATCCTCCTCCGGCAGACAGAATTTTCCCCGTGGCCGGGCACTGATCGCTGACCAGAAAGACGGCCATGGCGGCGACGAGTTCGGGTTGAATCCTGCCGGCAATCTCTTCCGGAAACGTTCCGCCCGCCATGCCGGTTGCGGCAATCGGGGCGACGGTGTTGACGGTAATGTTGTATTTTGCGCCCTCGAGTTTGAGGGCGTTCATAAATCCGACAAGGCCGAGTTTGGCCGTGGCGTAATTGGTCTGTCCGAAATTCCCGTAAAGACCGGCCGTGGAAGTGGTGAGGAGGATTCTGCCGTATCCGGCTTGCTGCATGATTGGAAAGGCGGCTTTTGTGAGATAGACACTGCCGAGAAGATGAACCCGCAATACCTCTTCAAAATCGTCCAGGGGCATTTTGATAAAACTCTTGTCTCTGATAATTCCCGCATTGTTGATGAGAATATCCAGGCGCCCGAAATTGTCCAAGGCCGCGGCCACGATTTTTTCCGCGACGTTCCGGTCGCCCACGCTGTCACAACTGGCGACGGCCCGGCCTCCCTGTCGGCGGATTTCTTCCGCCACTTTCTCCGCGCGGGAAGAACCGTCGGGAAGCAAACCGGGATCGTTTACCACCACCTCTGCCCCACGGGACGCAAGTTCCAGAGCGTAGCTCCGGCCAAGTCCAGCCCCCGCGCCGGTTACAATGGCCACACGCTGATCAAACCGAATTGTCATTTTTCTCTCCTTGGCTTTGCATAATGAATTTTACTTTGAGCAACAGGCATGCCATTTGCTTAAAATGTTGATTTGATTGATATTGTGCCGGAGAAGGCACAAACAGGCCGATGAATCCCTTGCTTTGTGCAAAAATATCTTGCAAATTGCATGGAAATGGTTGCCAGGTTTTTTAGTTCCGTCGGAGGGGTGTTCATGATCACAGTAGAAGAAGATTTCCTCAGAGAACTCATTAATCCATTGCTTCTTGCAGACGACCGGGGACGCGTATTCATGATGAACGATTCCGCCGCCGTAATGCTGCATTCCGCCGGTTGTCATTCCCTTTCTTCCATTGCCGAAATCGATCCGCTGTTTGGAAAAGAAGATCGTACGGATTTTCTGAAGACCCCGAGAAATATTCAGCTGGGCAGGATCTCACGGCGAATCCGGGTTTTCCCCGGCAGCTTTGCGGCGGACGAGCGGTTTTATCTCTATCTGTTCGGCGCGGCGGATATTCTGAAGTTAACGGATTTTGACAACTTTCTGGACTGCATGGACGTCGCCGTCGCCATATCGGACAAGGACGGTGTGCTGGAACATCTCAATGAAACGTTTTCCCGGTACATCGGCGTCGATGCCAGGGAATGGGTTGGCCGGAATCTTCATCATCTTGTTGCCGAGCACACGCTGTCGAATTCGGCTTCCCTCAATGCCCTGAAAGCGAAAAAGCCGATGAGCACTAACGTTTCCTATGCCACGGGAATTACACTCCAGTGGCAAAGTATCCCGCTTTTCGATGCTCATGGGAAGATTCAGAAGGTCATCAGTACGGGAAGGGATGTTACACGGCTCATCCAGCTGGAGAGTGATTTGTCGAGTTCCGAGACGCTGAAGGATCAGTATTACAAGCAGCTGAATACACTGGAAGTCCTTCTTGGACGGGACCGGATCGTTTATTCCAGTGAACCGATGAAACGGGTGGTTCAGGTTGCGGTCAAAGCCGGAAAGTTCGATTCGCCGGTTTTTCTCTGGGGCGAATCCGGAGTGGGCAAGGAGATGATTGCCAAAGTCATCCACCAGACGGGAAACCGCAGTTCGGGACCTTTTGTCGGCATAAACTGTTCGGCGATTCCTTCGGAGCTTCTGGAGTCGGAATTTTTCGGTTACGAGGAAGGAGCTTTCACGGGAGCGAAAAAGGGAGGGCGGAAAGGCTTGTTTGATGAAGCGGAAAAAGGGACGCTCTTTCTGGATGAAGTGAGCGAACTCCCTCTGGGCATGCAGAGCAAGCTCCTGCGAGTCCTGCAGGAGAATGAATATATGCGGGTGGGTTCCAATAAAACGATTGCCACGGATGTCCGGATCATCGCCTCATCCAATCTTTCCCGGGAACAGCTCGTGGACGGGGCCAATTTCAGACGAGACCTCTTTTACCGCTTAAGCGTTGTTCCGATTCATATTCCGCCGCTCAGGGAAAGACGCGACGATATCCTGCCGCTGATTCGTTTTTTCCTGAAAAGTCTGAATCTCAAGTATGGTTCCACTGTCCGGATCGCCAATTCGCTCATTCCCCGTTTTTATCACTATGACTGGCCGGGCAATGTCAGGGAGTTAAAAAATTTTATTGAAAGGCTGCTGGTTGTGGCCAACTCGGAGGAGGTTGGAGATGCAGAATATGATCTGGTGACGCAGCTGGAAATGATGAAGTCCCCGGGGCAGGATGAAGATATTGCCATTACCCGTTTGATGCCGCTGAAGCAGGCATTTGAGAAAATGGAAGTAATGCTGTTTCAGCGGGCCTATAAGGAGTCCGGCAGCATTGAGAAGGCTGCAAAGCTTCTGGAGATCAATCCGTCCACGATATACAGGAAGATCAAAAAGGGACAGATCCGGCTCAAATAATTTACGTGACGGACGCCGCCGTGATTTTATGCGGCTATGCCTCCGGCATGAAAGCATATGCTGCCCGGGAAGAAACCAGCGCCCCGCATGACTGATTGTTCAAGTCAGGTGCGGGGCGTTGGTTAGAATGGATCCGTTTTGAAATAATTCGGCCTACCAGGGATCAACAAAGGAATGCGTGGCTTCTTCCGGCCGTCTTTCCGGGACGGATTTCAACCCCTGCATGATCCATTTGCGGGTGTCCGCCGGATCGATGACCGCGTCGATTTCCAGGTGGGCGGCCATGTTGATGGCTTTGCCCCTTTCGTACAGCTGGGCGACCAGGAACTCGTAAAACTCTTCCCGTTTCTGCGGATCTTCAATGGAGGCAAGTTCTTTTTTGAAACCGGCCTTGACCGCACCTTCCAGTCCCATCCCGCCGAATTCGCCCGTGGGCCAGGCGGCCGTAAAGAAGGATGAGTGGAATCCGCCTCTGGCCATGGCCATGGCTCCCAGTCCGTAGCCTCTGCGCAGCACGACTGTAAAATAAGGAACGGTGATATGCGAGCCGATCACGAACATGCGGCAGACGTGGCGCACCTGAGCGCGCTTTTCGATTTCCGGTCCGACCATGAAGCCCGGCGTGTCGCAGAGCGAAAGGACCGGCAGTCCGTGCGCGTTGCAAAGCTGCATCAGGCGGGCGGCCTTGTCCGCTCCTTCGGCTTCAATGGCGCCGGCCGCGGCCATGGAATTGTTAGCGATAACGCCGAACGGATGGCCTTCAATCCGGATCAGCCCCGTAATCATGCAGGGGCCGAATTTGGGACGCAGTTCTAAAAACGAATCCGTATCGGCAAGGGCTTTGATGACGTTGCGGACGTTATAGGCGCGCTTGCGGTTTTCCGGAATGACGGTGCGCAGTTTCAGCGGGTCACCCGCTTCCCACGTGGAGGTCGCGCCCTGGAAATAGGAAATATATTTTTTAGCCGTGGCGACCGCTTCCTCATCGTTTTCCACTTCAATGTCCACCACGCCGTTGTGCGTCTGCACATCCATCGGGCCGACTTCTTCCGGTTTGAAAACGCCCAGGCCCCCGCCTTCAATCATCACGGGGCCGCCCATACCGATGCTGGAATTCTTCGCGGCAATGATGACGTCGCAGCAGCCCAGGAGCGCGGCGTTTCCGGCGAAACAAAAGCCGGAGACGATGCCGACCATCGGCACATACCCGCTCAGCCTGGCAAATGCCCCGAAGGTGGTCAGGTCCAGGCCCGCGATCATGACGCCTTCCGCGTCAACGTCGCCGGGTCTTCCGCCGCCGCCTTCCGCGAAGAAAATGAGCGGCAGACGTTGCTCATGGGCGAGATGCAGCATGCGATCCTTCTTTTTATGGTTGAAAAACCCCTGTGTGCCGGCAAGCACCGTATAGTCGTAAGCCAGCACCATGCAGCGTGCTTTATCCTGGCTGAACATCGAACCGTTGACGGATCCCACGCCCGCGATCATGCCGTCCGTGGGGGTCTTGGCAATCAGATCCTCGACCTTTCTCCGGCCGCGCTGCGCGGCGATGGCCAGTGCGCCGTATTCGATAAAGCTGCCTTCGTCGCAAAGATCCACGACATTGGCACGCGCCGTGCGCTGGTTTTTTTCCAGTCTTTTAGCGACCACGTCGGCGCGATTTTCATCCTGCGTGAAAGCGTGTCTGCGGATCACTTCGGCCAGGTCGGGACGAATGGAACCGCTGTCGGTTTTTTGCTGCCCGCTGTCTTTTTTGTCTTTTTCTTTATCCATCTTCTTTAAACTCCCTGTAGTTATTGAATCGCCTGATAGCGTTTGATTCCGGAGACGGACGCCTGATATGATCGGGGGTCTGCTGGTTTCGGCGAATGCTATAATTTTTTATTCGTTATTTCCACTTTTTTATAAGAGCATCGCCGGGGGAGAGCCCGGAAGATTCCTTCCGGCGCTTTCCCCCGGCTGTGAATGGATGTTCAATGCAATTATTTCGCCGGTTCTTCCTTCAGGGCCCGGCGGAGGATTTTTCCCGTGCCCAGGAGAGGCAGAGCAGCCCGGAATTCGATCTGCGCGGGCACTTTATAGGCGGACATGTTTTGCTTGGCCCAGGCCTTGATTTCTTCTTCCGTGGCCGTCTTGCCGGGCTGCATCACGATAAAGGCCTTCACGACTTCCATCTTCTGCGGATCGGGAATGCCGATGACGGCGGACTGGGCAACGCCCGGATATTTGTTGAGCATGAATTCGACCTCCTCCGGATAGACGGAGAAGCCGGACACCTTGATCATTTCCTTGGCGCGGCCAATCAGGTACAGAAACCCGTCTTCATCGAACTTGCCTACATCGCCCGTGTATACCCATCCGTCAACGAGCGTGTTTTTCGTTTCTTCCGGTTTTTTCCAGTAGCCTTTGAAAACACCGGGGTTCGTGAGAACAATTTCCCCGGATTCTCCCAGAGGCATTTCCCTGGTCCGGTCGTTGACGTCCACAATTTTGAAATCGGCTTCAAAGCCGGGAATGCCCATGGTGCCGTATTTCACCTTGTCCCGGGGAACGTAGGTATCGGCGGTGTGCGTTTCGCTCAGTCCATACGCTCCTTCCAGCAGGGTGCCGCCGCCCGTGAAGGCCGCCCACTGGCGGGAGATTTCTTCCGTCAGCGTGATGCCGAAGGAGGAGGTCAGGCAGAGCTTCATGCTGGAGAGGTCGTAGTTTTTTCCTTCCGGGTGCATCATGATGCCGACATTCATCGGCACGGCGCTGTACCAGAAATTGGCCTTGTAGCGTGCGATGGCTTCCATTGTTGCCTTGACGTCGAATTGCGTGAACAGAACCTGCGTGGCACCGGCATAGATGCAGCTGTTCATGCCCGCGACCATGCCGGCGATATGGAAGACGGGCATGGAGACCAGGCTGACGGTGTTTTTGTTGATTCCGGTGATCGCGCAGACCGCCGCCGTTTTAAACAGGGCGGCGTAGTAGCTGAGCATCGAGCCCTTGGGGAGGCCTGTTGTTCCGCCGGTGTACTGGAAGAGGCTGATATCCTGGTCCAGATCGATATCGACCCGGGGTGGTGTCTTGTCGCCTTTGGTCACGATTTCCATAAAGTCGTCGGTTCCGGGGATGGTTTGTCTGGGAATTTTCATGGTGTCGGTCAAAGGCAGGGTCGGCTGCGCCGGCAGGTAGTCGTTGAGGTTGGTGACCACTACTTTTTTAACCCCGGTGTTCGCGAGCACTTTACCGGCGATCGGCATGAGGATATCCCAGGTTACGAGCACCGGGGTTTCCGCGTCATTGAGTTCATAGGTCAGTTCCATTTCCTTGAAAAGGGGAGAGCAGGGGCAGACGATGGCGCCGAGTTTCTGCGTGCCGAAATGCGCAATGACGTACTGGGGGCAATTGGCCATGAAGATAGCGACCCGGTCGCCTTTTTTCACCCCGTTCTGGCGAAGATAATTGGCAAACCGGTCGGAGGCTTCATCAAGCTCCCGATAGCTGATTTCCCGCCCGTAAAAAATGATGGCCGTTTTATCAGGAATTTCTCCGGCCCGGATTCTCAGGTATTCATGAATGGGTTTTTTGCCGTGTTCAAAGGTTAATGTTGTGGGAATGTCTTTCTGCCAGCTTTTCATCCAAATGCGTTCCATACTATAACCTCCCAAGATTTTTTCTTATTATAATTGACAAATCAAAGCATCTGCCAATATAGTAAGTCCAATAATTTGTATAACGAGCGTTAGATAGAATGCATGGACGGTCGGGAAAGTCAAGGGCAAAATATGGCCGCAAAGAAAGAAAAAACTCTCAAAAATCAACTGGAATCCGAATCCCGAAAGCAGATCATGGACGTGGCGCTGGGGCTGTTTGCGCAGAAAGGGTACGCCGCGACGACGGTGCGGGAAATTGTCGATACGGTGGGAATCACCGCTCCTTCCCTCTATTATTACTTCGGGAGCAAGGAAGGCCTTTACATGGAGTTGATGCAGACGCACTGCGCGATGATCGATGCCGCTCTTGAACAGTATACCCATACATCGAAGTCCACCCGGCACCGGTTGAAGGATCTGGTCGGCAAGATCTTTCAACACGTGGTCGATGACAAGAATTTCTTCCGCCTCATGTTCACGATTTACTACGGACCTTCGCAGGGCGCTCCGTTTTGCGATTTCATTTCTTATCATGTTAAATTTCACGCGGCGATTAAGAAAATCATCGAGGAAGGCATTGTCTCCGGGGAGATTCAACCGGGCAACGCGGGGCATATGACCTGGGTCGTTCGCGGAGTGGTTCAACTGGCGATGGAGGAGCAGATCAAGGACGATCGGGAAAAAATCGACCCGTCGGGTCTGCAGAAAATTCTGGACATGATTCTGGAACGCCTCGAGAGGCCTCCACTGTCCGGCGTAAGGAAATAACCGGCTGTCTGTCCGGTTTGCTCAGTGTCTGAGTGAAGTCAATGAAACGTTAACCTGGGGCGCGGGAGGAGAAAACATGGATCTGAAGATTAAAGACAGAATCGCCATCGTGACGGGAGGAGGAAACGGCATCGGAGAAGCTGTTGCTTTCAGTCTGGCTTCCGAAGGCGTAAAAGTGGTTGTTGCGGATTTGAGTATGGACGCGGCTCGGAAGGTGGCCGACGCCATTCAAAAGGAGGGCGGAGAGGCTCTGCCCGCCGTCTGTGATGCAACGAAACCGGAAAGCATTGAGGCGCTGGTGAATGGCGCCGTGCAAACACACGGCGCGCTGGATATTCTGGTAAATAATGTCGGCGGAGGCTGGGGCATTGCTCTGGTGGCCAAGTCCACGGTTGAGGACTGGGATCAGACCATCGAGGTCAATCTGAAGAGCACTTATCTCTGCTGCCGTGCTGCGGCGAAAGTCATGATTCCCCGGAAACAGGGTCGGATCATCAACATGTCCTCCGTGTCGGGCAGACAGGGAGAGCAGCTTCTGTCGGCATACTGTGCCGCGAAATTCGGTGTGATCGGGTTTACGCAGACCCTGGCCAAAGAGCTGGCTCGCCATAATATTACCGTCAACGCCGTCTGTCCCGGTTATGTTTTCACGCCGGGGTGGGAAAGGCTGGCGCAGGCGGTAAAAGACATTCAGCCGGCTTATGCGGATATGAACCTGAAGGAAATCTTTGACGCCCGGGTAAAGGAAGTTACGCCGCTTCGCCGTCCCCAGTCGTCCGACGAAATCGGGGCGATGGTGGCCTATCTGGCCTCCGATCTGGCCCGGAGCATTACCGGCCAGGCCATCAGCATCGACGGCGGCATTATCATGCGATAGCCTTTTTCAAAACAAAACCACCGGGCAGGCATTTAACGGATGACAGCCCGGTTTTTTTTTGTTATGATGAGTCCGAACTCGTTATAAAGCGGTAAGTTATTATGAAAACATCTGTGGCGGTGAAAGCCATTCTGATGTTGGCGGGCGTTTCTTTTTGAATCGGTAACAAACCATACGCGCAGGGGTGAGAATTTTCTCGCCGGTTTCCAGTATCACAGTGCAGGACATTTGAATAACAAGGAGGGACTGGTCATGAAGTGTCTGAGGATGCTTGTTGGTTTGGTTGCTGCTGTTTTGGTTATTTCCTGGGCGGGAAGCAGCCGGGCGGAGGATATTGTAGTCGGTTATACGGGACCGCTTTCCGGGCCGGCCGCGGAATACGGACAGGATATATTCAACGGCGTAGACATGGCCGTAAAGGAAATCAATGGAGCCGGCGGCATTACCGTTAAAGGGAAAAAATACACGTTCAAGCTGGAAAAACTGGATGACCGTGTCGATCCCACGCAGGCACTGAACAATGCCCGCCGCTTTCGGACGAACAAAGCCATCGCAGTATTCAATGGTGTTTTCAATACCATCACCCCCATGATGAAAATCAACGAAGAAAAGGGGCAGGAATTTCTCATTTTGGCTTATACCAGCACGCCAAAAGCCACAGATATGGGCAATAAATTGCTGGTCGCGTTGACAGTTGATTTTACGACGTATGTCAAGGTCTTCTCCGGCTGGGCCCTCAAAAAAGGCTGGAAGAAGTGCGCGATGATCGTGACTCTTGGAGCCTACGGCGATGAGTGGAGAAGCGAGTTCCGGCAGTATTATACAAAAAACGGGGGCGTGATCACGGCCGATAAGCCGGCAAACTTTTACACGGAAACGGACTTTTCTTCGCCCATTGCCGCCGCCATGGCGACCAATCCCGATGTGATGCTGGTCGGCGGTCCCTCGGCGACAACGGCCCTGTTAATCGAGCAAGCCCGCGGAATGGGATATAAGGGCGGGTTCATCCTGATCGACCAGGCCAAGCAGGATTACATTGCCAAATTACTCAAGGGAACCAAAATCATGGGAGATCTGATCGGCACGGCGGGCGTTGTCAGCATTCCCTTTGACGGCGCAACAACTTTTGACAAGAAATATACCGAAACCTATAAGCGAATGGTGACCTGGGAATGCGCCCTGAATTATACAGGCATGCATGCCCTGGCCCGGGCAATTGTCGCTGCGGGCAGCGTTGACGATGTCCATAAAATCCGCGCCTCCTTCCGGAAAGCACTGGATCCGCCCATGCTCGGCGATAAGTATCCTAATGGAGTATTTGGAATTACCCCGGCAGGGCGCATGTTGATTATGGCTTCCGTTCAGACCGTTACCAAAGGCAAGTCTGATCCATCCGTGCTGTACGCCTGGTGGCCGACAACCCAGAAAGAATTTGAAAACGCCAAAAAAATCGGTGGAACTCCTCAAAATGAAGTGTTCTGGCTGAGACAAAAGTAGGATGTTTCATTCCATCATTCATGACGGAAAGGCGGGCGAATCCCGCCTTTCTTCTGATGACGAAGGCAGGGATTAACAGGAGTAACCTGATCGGGTAAACGTGTCGGAACAGAATGACCGGCAGATATATTCAGAACGGCGGTCACATGATTTCCGCAATCATCTTGACCGGATTACTAAACAAGCGTTTGTTTTTTTGTTCATTAAAATGAGTGACCATCAGTCTGAGGTTGACAGGCTTCTCATTTTGAGTCAAAAACTGAATATAAACAACGGAAAGAGATGATTCCATCATAATGCGGTTTCATAAGGTTAAACAATAAAAAATGGGAGGGACTGAGTAATGAAGTATCTGAAAGTGCTCGTTGGTTTGGTTGCCGCTGTTTTTGTGATTTCATGGACGGGAATGAGCAAAGCCGAGGAAATTGTCATTGGATTTACCGGGCCGCTTTCCGGTCCGGCTGCCGAGTATGGTCAGGATATCGTCAGCGGCGTTGACATGGCCGTGAAAGAAATCAATGCCGCCGGCGGAATTACGGTTAAAGGGAAGAAATATACGTTCAAGCTGGAAAAGCTTGACGACCGCATTGATCCGGTGCAGGCGGTCAACAATGCCCGCCGTTTCCGGGGAAATAAAGCCGTCGCGATTTTTAACGGTGTTTTCAACACCATTGCCCCCATGCTGAAAATCAACGAAGAGAAGGGCAACGAGTTTATCCTCATGGCCTACACCAGCACGCCCCTGATTGACAGGATGGGAAATAAACTGGTGGTGACATCCACAACAAGTTTTACTCCCTACGTTCAGGTCTTTACCGACTGGGCTCTTAAAAAGGGCTGGAAGAAATGCGCCATGGTGGTAACCCTGGGAGCCTATGGCGATGAGTGGAGAAACGCGTTTAAGGAACACTGGATCAAGAAGGGCGGCGTCATTACAGCCGACAAGCCGGCGAATTACTACACCGAAACGGACTTTTCAGCGCCCCTGGCGGCCGCTATTGCCACTGGCCCGGATGTCATGCTGATCGGCGGTCCTTCCGCCACAACGGCCTTGGTTGTCGAACAGGCCCGCGGCATGGGATACAAGGGCGGATTTATCATGATCGATCAGGCCAAGCAGGATTACATGGCCAAACTGCTCAGAGGCACCAAGATCATGGGTAACCTGGTCGGTACGGCCGGTGTGGTCAGCATTCCGTTTGAAGGCGGCAAGGCTTTCGATAAGAGATTTACCGAGCAGTACAAGAAAATGGTGACCTGGGAATGCGCTCTTAATTACACGGCCATGCACGCGCTGTCCCGGGCAATCGTTGCCGCCGGCACGGTTGATGACGTTTACAAAATCAGAGAAGCTTTCCCCAAAGCAATGCCTCTGCTCGGTGACAGATTCCCCAATGAAGAATTCGGTATCACTAAAGCGGGCCGTATGCATGTTGCGGCTTCCGTCCAGACGATTACCAATGGGAAGTCGGACCCGACGGTCATGTATGCCTGGTGGCCGACCAGTCAGCAGGAGTACGAAAACTTGAAGAAACAAACAAAGGCCAAACAAAATCCGATTTACTGGCTGAAATAAAAAACTTTTACCGGTGTGGTTAGATGGAAAGGGCGGGGAAACCCGCCCTTTCTTTTTTATGGGATTCCGTGCGGTGTTAATACCCGGCGATCAGGATGACGCCGTCCCGGTGCAGCACTTCTATTTCTCCGGGGGTGCAGCCGATTTCTTCCAGCAGAGTTTTTGTGTCCCGACCCAGTGCGGGCGCCGGTCCCGAAGGATGCGCCGGTGTTTCCGAGAACTTCAGCGGGACTCCGATCCCTTTGATCTTGCCGCAGACCGGGTGAGGCTGTTCGTAAATCATCCGCCGCGCCTGCAACTGCGGATCATCTTCCATTTCGGCAATGTCAAGCACCGGTGTCAGGCAAACGTCCAGGTTATTGGCGGCCGCAATCCATTCTTGTCTTGTCTTCGTCAGAAAAAGATCGGCGATTTCCCTGCGCAGACTTTCTGCGTCATCGCCCATGACCAGATGCTTGTCTATCCATTCCGGCCGGCCGGCCAGCTCGCAAAAAAGTTTCCAGAATTTGGCTTCCAGCAGGCCCAGCGCAACGTATTTGCCGTCGGCGCACCGGTATGCGCCGTAACAGGCCAGTCCACCGGACAGGGGCTGCTCTCCCGGTCCCATGTTGAGTTTTGTTGCCTGATAATGCGCCATCTGGAGCGTCATCAGCGGCAGGACGCCGTCGAGCATGGACACGTCCACCCGCTGACCCTGCCCCGTCTTTTCCCTCGACCACAGCGCGGACAGGCAGCCGATGACGGACATATACGCACCGCCGGCCACGTCGCCCAGTTGAGGCGCGGGCACAACGGGGCCGGATGCGGTTGTGCCGGTGGATGCCAGGATTCCGGCGTAGCCGATAAAGTTGATGTCGTGCGCGGCTTCGCTGGCGTATGGGCCGTCCTGCCCGTAGCCGGTGATGGAGACATAAATAATGTCCGGTCTGACTTTTTTTGCGGCTTCATAGCCGATGCCCAGGCCGTCCAGGACGCCGGGCCGGAACTGTTCAATGACGATGTCCGCCGTTTTCGCAAGCGCAAGAAACAGGTCGACGCCCTTCGGGGTTTTAAGGTTGACGGCCAGGCTGCGCTTGGAACGGTTCACGGCGAGGAACCCCGCCGATTCGTTTTCCAGATAGGGCGGATAGTAACGCATGTAATCCGGTGCGTTGACATCCTCCACCTTGATGACGTCGGCGCCCATGTCCGCGAGCATCATTGTGCCCAGCGGGCCGGGATACAGCCTGGTGAGATCGAGAATGCGAATGCCCTGCAAGGGGCCGGATGACGGTTTTTGAGCCATAGGATGATTCCTCCGGTTCCGGTATGATATCTGGAAGCGTTCATACCCTGTATCACTTTTTTCTTCCGCCGGGTCAAGGATCTGGTTTGAAACAATTGCTGAAGAGTAACCGGCAACCTGAACAGGGTATGCCGGATGGTTATCCCGGCGGGAAAATCCAGTGAAGGACAATCCCGCCGGGGGCGTGAAATTAAACGGCTTCGATGGTGGAGGTCGGTTTGGTGGTGATGTTGTAGGTGACGCTCACGACTTCCGGAATCTCTTTCGTGATCTTCGTGGTGATCTTTTCCAGTACGTTGAAGGAAAGCCTCGTGGGTTTGGCGATGCGCGCGTCGGTGCTGTCCCAGCAGCGGATTTCAATCTGGTTGCCGAAAACGCGTTTTCCATCGCGCATGCCGGTGACGCGGTCTTCATGGAGTATCGCCAGGTATTGAAACGCCTTCGTATCCTTGAGCGCGGCTTCGGTAATGGCGGTGGCCTTTCTTACCAGCGCGATCCGGGCAGGCGAGGCTTCGCCGATTACACGGGCGGCCAGTGCCGGTCCCGGGAAGGGAATCCGGTCGAACATGCTGACGGGCAGGCCGAGCCCCGCTCCAACCTTGCGCACACCGTCCTTGCGCAGTTCGATGAGCGGTTCCAGTATCCTGTAGCCGAAGGCCTTTTGCGGGTCAATGCCCAGTTGTTCAAAAACATTGTGCTGCCGTTTGATGCCGGCCACGGTTTCATCGACGTCGGTCAGGATGGTGCCCTGCAGCAGGTATTTGGCTTTGCTCTTGACGACCAGTTTGCCGAAAACGTTTTTATAAAAAGTCTGCGTAATGGCTTCACGTTTTTCTTCCGGATCGGTAATTCCCTTCATTGCGGCAAAAAATGCTCTGGATGCATCCAGCACCTCCACCCTGATCCCCAGCTTTTTGAAAGCCGCCTGCACCCGGGCCGGTTCACCTTCCCGCATGATACCGTTGTCGATCATGTAGGTTTTGAGGCGGTCGCCCAGCGCCCTGTGTCCCAGAGCGGTGACCACGCAAGAATCCACGCCGCCCGAAAGGGCGTTGATGGCCAAACCGTCGCCTACGGCTTTCCGGATGTCCTTGACCTTGTCGTTAATATATTTTTCCACGTTCATGTTGCTGGCTTTGATTTCTTTCATTTTCATGATGGCGGCTCCTTTTGATAATGGAATGGGTTGCCAGATTGTT
Organism: Smithellaceae bacterium; assembly: GCA_963682015.1. GTDB lineage: Bacteria > Desulfobacterota > Syntrophia > Syntrophales > Smithellaceae > UBA8904. The sequence continues at coordinate 3,798,809 of OY820932.1, forward strand.
TAATCGAATTTGTTCCGTGTTTCAAGCATTAAAGGCGAAAAATAACAAAATGGTTCCAAATGGAGTACATTTTTGAACATTTCGGTTGTAAATTTGAAAAGTTCGGTTTACTAATCAATTCACCGTGACAAAGCCGTTCAATTTATTTATGCCGAAAGGAGTTGGATATGAAACCGATCAAGATCATGCCCTGTCTGGATATGAAAAACGGGCGAGTGGTGAAAGGCGTTCATTTCGTGGATATCAAAGAAGCGGGCGATCCGGTGGAAAACGCCGCGTTTTATCAGGCTGAGGGCGCGGATGAGCTGGCCATGCTGGACATTGCCGCCACGCTGGAAAACCGTAAAACCCGACTGGAATGGGTAAAGAACGTGTCGGCCGTGATCCGTATTCCGCTGACAGTCGGCGGCGGCATCTCGTCGCTGGAAGATATTGAAATGGTTCTGGAGGCCGGGGCCAGTAAAGTATCCATGAACAGCGCGGCCGTGAAAAATCCCGATCTGGTTAAGCTTGCGTCAGCGAAATTCGGCGCGGACAGGATTACCGTCGCCATCGACGCGAAAAGAAACACGGCCATGCCTTCCGGCTTCGAACTGGTGGTTTCCGGCGGCACGCTGCCCATTGCCAAGGATGCGGTGGCGTGGGCCAGAAAATGCCAGGAACTGGGCGCCGGCGTGATTCTGCCCACCAGCATGGATGGAGACGGCACGAAAGCGGGGTACGACATCCCCTTTACCAAGGCCATAGCCGATGCCGTAACGCTTCCGGTGGTGGCCTCCGGCGGCGCGGGCAAGCTGGAAGATTTTTATGAAGCCGTTGTCAAAGGCGGCGCCAGCGTTCTTCTGGCTGCTTCGGTCTTTCATTTCCGGCTACTGAAAATCAAGGATGTCAAAGATTATTTGAAAAGCAAGGGGCTGGCCGTTGCCTGAAATTCAGAAAAGCTGAATCAGCGGGGAGATGGGTATGAGTAAAATTTCCGATAGGATCTTTTTTCGCAATCACTGTCTGTGCCCGCGCTGGCTGTGCTTCACCTTCGACAACGGTCTGCGGCGTCTCATACAGAATCCGGAACGCATCGTGGGCCCTTATCTCCGGGAAGGGGATGTTGTGCTGGATGTAGGGCCGGGCATCGGTTACTTCACCATTCCGATGGCGAAAAAAGTCGGCGCCGCCGGCAGGGTTATTGCCGCTGACATCCAGCAGTCCATGCTGGATGGTATCGATAAACGGGCGGCCCGCGATGGGGTGCGCGACCGGATTGAACTTCATCTGTCCAGCCCCGATACCATCTATACCGGGGAGAAGGTGGACTTTATCCTGGCCTTCTGGATGGTGCACGAAGTTCCCGATTCCCGAAGGCTGCTCAGCCAGTTGCACAGTGGATTAAAAGACGGGGGCCGGTTTCTGCTGGTCGAACCGAAAGTGCACGTTTCCCGGAAAAAATTTCGCTCTCTGCTTTCCGAAGCCGCGCAGGCCGGGTTTGCCCTGGTGGAGAGCCCGCCCGTTGCGCTGAGTTATTCCGCACTGTTTGACATCCATGTCCTAAAGGGGAAAAGAGAATGAAACGGGCAAATGTAATCAATTCGGATGCTCCCTGACGGAAAACCGGTGATCGGCGCTTCAGGGAATAGAGGGTTATTTGTCCGTCGCCGATGGATTTCCGTCCGGCGGCAGAACCGTGAACCCGGATGATATATCCGCAGGCCGTCTGAGCCGCAACCGTTCATTGAAATGCGGGGTTGACGGCAGAGGGGAGTCCCAGCACCGGTCATCCGCATTGCGGTTTACAGGAACGTACACCACCAGGCCCGACAACGTTGTTTTCTTATCCAGAGGCGCCTGCTGCACCGGGTGCCATCCAACCGTTGAAACGGATTGCAGATTGCGCGCGTGGCGGACAATATAGCTGAAAAGATCGGCGTTGCATCCGCAGAAAACCACGCAGAGAACAAGGATGAAAATCCGCTTTCCGGCGATGTTCCGGACGGCGATCAGGAACAAAAGAATCGCGCTGATCATGAACAGAAAGAAAGCCGCTCCCGCAAACCTCGGATCAGGCGCGGTAAGAAACCAGTACACCAGACTCACCGGTGAGCAAAGCAGGATCGACCATTCCAGCCCGCCGGGGCGCCGGTTTTTCTTCAACCGGCTGACCGCCAGCGCCAGTATGCAGAACACTGTGGCGAAAACAGCAGGATAGACAACATTCGTGTTGTCCCGCAGGATCGTTTGGAACCATGGCGCCAACCACGCACGGTTGCCCAGAACTTCCTGCCAGGGGACATGCGGCCGGCGGGCAAAGGCATAAATCGTGTTGGCCTCGTCAATGATTTTCCCGATCGGCACCGCCCAGTCCACGGAAAACCATCCGTAGCCGATCGTTGAGGGATACAGCAAAACACCGGAAAGAATAAAGCCCCGGATGAACCATATCGAAATCAGCAGGATCACGAAACAAAGCACGAGCAGGTGATTTTTCATCTGCACCCTGCGGGTTTGCCATTGATAAGCGGCGACAAAGCACAGGATCACGGCGGAGAATGCCAGGTTGCTCAGCTTTACCGTCACGGCCGTGGCTGCCAGAACGGCAAGCACCGCGGCCGGATAACGCAGATTTCTTTCCCCCTCCAGCCAGAGCGCGATGCTTTGAACGAGGATCAGAAACATGACCAGTTGCAGAAGCAGGGAGGTGTAATCCGGCGTCGGGTCCGTAAGGCCGAATTCCGACTGCGTCAGGTACAGGAAGACCGGCGTGAGAAAAAGAACCGCCGCGTACTTGAAGGGGTGTTCGTTAATCAGGACCGCTGGACGCCTGATGATGGTAATCAACGAAGGCAAAAGCGTCGCCAGGGAAAGCAGCAGAAGAAAGCTGTTGGCCAGCGAGCGGCCGTGTCCGAAGAAAGGATAGAAGTTCAACGCCGCCACAAAGGTGAAAAAAGAATTATTGTAGGCCAGCCTTCCGTGAAGATTGCCCAGTCCCGGAACGATCGGATAAGAATTGATCCAGCGAATGGCGTTCAGATGATACAGTCCCGTATCGTAAAATCCGGGCGGCATCATCGCCCGGGAAGCGACCAGGACAGCGATTGCGATAAAGATCAGCAGGGAAATCATCAGGACGGCGCGGGAGACCTGTTTTTCCCGGAAAACCCGAATTGCATTGCGGACGGGAGCCGGCGAAAATACTAATCCCGCGGACAGCACCGGAATCGTTATCCCTGCGGTTACCGGCAGAAATAAATGCAGTATCTGAAAGATCAGGAGGGTAACCGCCCAGCCCAGCCAGACGGGCATCAGGGAAAGCGCCGGCCTGTCTTCGCTCAGCCCCAGAACAAACGATGCCACCCGTCCCCAGCCCAGGCAGGACAGTCCGAGGAGCAGGTAGATCAGGAGAGTCGACAGAACGGCCGTAATATGGGTGATCATTGCGTGAATTCCCGTCAGTGTTTCGTTGTTGATAATAATCGGCTCAGGGAATATAGAGAAGATGTTCTTGTCTGTCAAGAAAATCAGAGACACGTTACTGGGTGATAGAATTCCCTCTCCCTCGATGGGAGAGAGGCAGGGTGAGAATGGTTTTATATTGGGCGTCAAGCGAGTTAGGAGTCACCCATACCGAGTTATTAAAGTGTATCGGGATCAGCACTTCTGGGAATTATTACAGCGCTGAATGAGTTCAGATAACTGCGTGAAAAAACGGTTATCAGTTGCTGGAATGATTAGAAACTTACAATTTTACGGGTGATTCCCAAAGTCCTCCAAGTCCTGGCGGCTCAAATCGAAAAACAGGTTGCCGGCGGCGCCAAGCAGCGCTTCACTGTTTTGCTGATGGTTGGCACACGATAATCAAAATCAATTATTTATCCGGACAACGGGATCGGGATGAGTACTTTACTCGCATTGCTTGTTTCTATCATATGAATAAAGCATGCTGTTACTACAATGCTCGCGATTGCTTGTTGAAAAGAAATAATAATTGATATAGTAGAGACCTCCGGTTTCTTAATAAAAAATTTTCAGATAGCATTTAAGACTGCAAATGTGCGTTTTTCGGGGTTGTCGAGATAAGCATTGCCACGCTGTAATAAGCATCAAATGATATCATTTCGCATGGAGGCAAATTCACTATGGTACTCAAACAGTTCAAACGTCTTTTCAGCTTGTTTCTTTTCCTTTCCATCCTTGTCCTGTTTATCAGTTGTGGCGGTGGTGGTAGTTCATCTGGTGGGTTTGTCGGTGATAAAACCGCACCGACAATACCAACGAATCTGAAAGTAACTACGGTATCTCCGCGTCAGATTAACATCTCTTGGGATTGGTCTAATGATGCCACGGGAGTTAAAGGTTATAAGATATATAGAAATGGAACATTATTGAAGTCCGTCACGGATATTGCAATAAGCGATACGGAACTGAGTCCCAGTACTGAATATTGTTATACGGTTTCAGCGTATGATGCGGCAAATAACGAATCTTCTAAAAGTACGCAGGCGTGTGCCACTACTTTTGAAGGGATTCCACCCACAACACCAACGAACCTGATTGCTACTGCAGCATCCGGAGGTATGGTCAATCTTTCTTGGGATGCTGCAACTGACAATATAGGTGTTGCGGGTTATAAGGTATATAGAAATGGGATATTATTGACATCAGTTCCAGGAATCACGACTACCGACGTGGGGCCGTTGAATTCAAGCACCGAATATTGCTATACAGTATCTGCTTACGATAACGCAACAAACGAATCTTCACAGAGCACTCAAGCTTGCGCAAAAACATTCTTCACGAAAGAACTGGGTTCGTCGTCGTATGATTATGGTCAGGCTGTCGCCACGGATTCCAGCGGAAATGTCTATTTAACGGGGTACACTTCGGGTGGTATCGATGGAAACACAAACGCCGGAGGCTATGATATATTCGTGGTTAAGTATAACGCCGCGGGAATAAAGCAATGGACACGGCAGTTAGGTACGTCGATGGATGATGCTGGTCAGGCAATAGCTACAGACACCAGCGGAAATGTCTACGTGACTGGCTACTCAGGCAGTGGACTTGATGGTGGTACCACCACTGGATACCGTGTCATGTTTTTGGTAAAGTATGATACTTCAGGAACAAAACAATGGACACGGGTACTGGGTTCAACTTCAATGCCCGTCAACGGCAAAGGTATTGCCATTGACCCGAGCGGAAATATCTATGTGGCCGGAACCGCGTATGAATCTTTAGATGGTAACACCTATTGGGGAGACGGCGAAATCTTCCTGGTAAAATATAATGCCGCAGGGACAAAGCAGTGGACCCGGCAGATGGGCACAAGGGATGAAGATGCTGCAATGGGCATAGCTTTGGACACAAGCGGAAATATCTATATAACTGGAACCACGAAAGGTAATCTGGATGGCAACACTAACAGTGGAGACTACGATATATTCCTGGCAAAGTATAACCCTGCGGGAACAAAGCAGTGGACAAAACAGCTGGGGACATCATCAATAGATATTGGTTATGGAATTGCAGTTGATGCGAGTGACAATGTCTATGTTACAGGCGTTACATTTAATGGTTTAGACGGAAACAGTTTCGCGGGAGCCAGGGACATTTTCCTTGTGAGATATAGCACTGCGGGGATAAAGCAATGGACACGACAGTTGGGTACTTCGTACCTGGATGAAGGCTATGGCGTTGCGGTGGACAATGCAGGAAATATCTACATAACCGGCTGCACCGATGATAGTCTGGATGGCAACATCTTCATGGGAAGTTTTGATGTAGTCCTGTCAAAATATAATATTACAGGGATAAAACAGTGGACACGACAGTTGGGCACATCATCAGCAGATGTCGGCTACGGAATTGCCATTGACGGGGGAGGAAATATATACGTAACAGGCCAAACAGATGGCAATCTTGGCAGTCATGATGGTTATCCAGGGGGTGGTTCAGGTGATGTGTTCCTGGCGAAATATAACACCAACGGCGTCTTGCAATAGATACAAATGCTCAATGAATTCAGAGAGTAGTTCTATAATGTTCGTAGAAGACTGCTGCATATTATCAGATAAACGCCCCAGGACCTCGTTATCGTGCTGCGAGTGGAAGATAATCACGCGGCGAAGGGCGAGTTTTCGGCTGTCGAGCAGCAAGCTTAGCAACACAGTCGCAGACATTTAGGCGATGCATGCCCCGGAGTAACGGCAACTCCTAATTTCTTTATATTACTGCATGCCGGTTCTTGCCAGTATGACGTGATGATACCGGATCCCTCCGAATTAAGTCCGGGGACAGGATTATCGCAATTCGCTTTTTCTGTCGGAGTAACACAGAATGTAAGACGAATATGGTGATGAATACCTTGGAGAAATTTACCTTCCATTTCCCGTCAGGACAAACGCCGCCCAGTAATATGGGTGAGGGTATTTGGCCTTCACCGCGATCTGCGCCCGCCTGAGTGCTTCGTCTTTGGACATTTGTTTGAGGTTCGAATAAAACGCAACCATCAGGTCGCGCGTGGCCTGATCGTCAACCTGCCACAAACTGGAAAGAAGCGAGCGGGTTCCCGCGTACAGAAAGCCCCGGGTGAAGCCGACCACGTCATCGCCGGTGGCGACTTTGCCCAGAGCGGTTTCACAGGTGCTCAGCGTGACCAGGTCGGCATCGAGCGAAAGGTTGTAAAGGTCGGATGCCCTGACCAGGCCGTCGCTTTCCCTGTCCGGGGCCAGAAGCAGTGCCGAACGAAGCGGCTGGTCCGGATCAAACAGGCCGTGCGCGGCCAGATGGATCATGGAATATTGACCGGCAAGCGACGTAAGCGCGGTTGCCGTAGCCTCGGAACGCAGCAGCACTCTCGCGCCCGGCATAATTTCCCCGATGGCCAGCGCCTCATCCTGGGCAAAGGCCAGATCGTATTTTGGATCGCTCAATTTCGGATTGCCCAGAATCAAGACTTTCCCGTCTTCCGCTTTTTTCAGGCGCGCCTGAAAAAAGCTCAGGACGCTGGCGCTGGGCAGCGTCCGAATGCTGTATCGATCAATCAGGTATTCCCTGCCGTCAAAAAGAGCTCCGAAAGGCAGGTAATGCAGCGGGCCGTGGCCGACAAGGATGATTTTGCCTGTCCTGATCAGCGGGGCAACCGGAGCAAACAGTTTTTGATAGAGCGAAGCAGCATAAGGTCTGTAACCGCCGGACCCGGGAGCAACAATGGTCCGGCGCAGTTCCTGGATCTCCTTTTCCAGGTTGGTTCTCTCAAGCTTTCCGGCAATGATGGTTTGCGAAGTGACGATAAAGGCAAACCAGTTTTTGCCGGTTGAATAATACTCCAGCAGCGTTTCGTCGGGCTGGAGTTTGCCCTGAATATCGGCAATGGCGGGGATATGGCCGGTCAGCAGGGCGGCCGTTTCGGGCGCCTGTTCCTCGATTTCTTTTTTCAGCGTCACGACGACGGAGCGCGTTTTGTTTTGCGCTTCCCTGCCCTCCGCGGATGCCACGACGGCCAGCGCCGCTTCCTGGGCTGCCAGTTGATTCAGATCCGCCTCGATTTTGGGTGATGATTTTCCCGCGACGCGGATCTTTTTCTGGGAGGCCAGCAGATCGACCAGCGCGCGGGCCTTGGCGCGCTCCACGTATGCAAAGGCTTCAGCGGTGCGACCGGGAACTAAAAGAAGCTCAACAAGCTCAGCGTAAGCGGTTTGTTTGTCGCCGACAAACCCGATGCGGCCCGCCTCCGAATGGATGGAGGATCGCTGCTTTTCAATCACCTCAACGGCTTTTTTAAGAAGGTCTTCGGCCTGCCTGTTCTGTCCTTCCGAGAGGGCGATTCTGGCCCGATCGATCAGCACCATCCAGTGGATACCGCCGATTTCCTCGATCTGCGGATGGGCCAGAAGCTGATCATAGCCTTCCCGGGCCTCTTTCATGTTTCCCGTTTCAAAGAGGCTTTTGGACAGAATGTACAGCTTGGGGATTTCCTGAAACGTCTGATTATAAAAGGCGGAAAGCATCGCGGATACTTTTGCTTCGGGATTCCGGACAGCTTCCAGTGCATGCGGGTAGTCTTTTTTTGCCATGTAAATGCGGGCTATCGCGATGTATTTTTCGGGGGCAAAAACCTGCCCTTTGGAATTGATGTTGCTGAGAATGGCTATTAATCTTGCAGACTCTTCCTTTTTGCCGGTGAGTTCCAGGGCAACACCCCAGAAATCGCAGATGCTGATGAGTTCCGACTGGTAAAAATTCTGCCGGTCGCGGCCTCCCGAATGGAGCAGCTTGTAGGCCTTTTCACCTTCGGCAACGGCCTTCTGCGGCTGGTCCTGGTCCAGGTAAATATACCCCCGGTAAACACAGGGATAAACGCTGATATCCGAGCCGAAGACGGAATGGTCTCCCCCGTCCACCCGCTTTTGCATCATCTCCGCGGCGGAAAATGCTCTGTGATAGTCGCGTATCTCATAATAAGCGCCGGCCAGAAAAAGCAGGTGCCAGGCGGAAAGCTCCTGCCCTTTGTCCAGCGTTGGCTGAAGAATTTTGATGATTTCATGATGCTCTTTTTTCTGGGCGTGACGGGCGAGCGTCAGTTCGTCAAAAATGCCGAAGCCGGAAAGGAAAAAAGACAACGCTAAAATGATTGAAAGGATAAGCAGTTTTGGAGGGTTCATGGTATTCTTCTCTTTCAATTCCTGTTGGCATTTTATAAAAAATATGCTCTTGTGATACATCCAAGTCAAGGAGAAAACCCGTTTGAAAAAGAGCAAGACCAGTTTCTTCTGCCAGCATTGCGGTTACATGTCGCCCAAGTGGCTGGGCAAGTGCCCGTCTTGCAACGGCTGGAATTGCTTTGCCGAGGAGCTGGTCTCCGAGCCGGAATCCGGCAGCCGCGCCGAAATGCAGTTCGACGGCAAGCCGCTTCCCATTGAAGAGATTCCCGCCGAGGAAGGGGAGCGGATACAGGCCGGCCTGGTGGAAATCGACCGGGTGCTGGGCGGGGGGATTGTGACCGGCTCGGCGATTCTGATCGGCGGCGAGCCGGGCATCGGCAAATCCACGCTCATGCTGCAGGTAATGAAAAACCTGGCGGCCGGCGGAAGAAAAGTCCTTTATATTTCCGGCGAAGAATCGGCCCATCAAATCAAGCTGCGCGCCAGCCGGATCAATGCGCAGGCAAAGGATCTGCTGGTGCTGGTGGAAGTATCTCTTCAAAAAATCCTGGAGCAGATCAAAAAAATAGAGCCGGCCATTGTGGTGATCGATTCCATTCAGACGATTTATTCCGGCGATCTGATGTCCGCGCCCGGCAGCGTAGGGCAAGTCCGCGAAGCGTCGTCGCGCCTGATTCTGTTTGCCAAGAAAAACGGGATTCCCGTTTTCCTGATCGGTCACGTCACCAAGGATGGTTCCATTGCCGGGCCGAAAGTATTGGAACACATGGTGGATACGGTTTTGTACTTTGAAGGGGATTCCGGCCATGCCTACAGGATTATCCGCAGCATCAAAAACCGGTTCGGCCCGACCAACGAAATCGGCGTATTCGAGATGCGTGACCGGGGGTTGATTGAAGTGCCCAACCCTTCCGCCTTCTTTCTGGCCGAACGCCCGCAAAACGCCCCCGGATCGGTGGTGGTTGCAAGCCTGGAAGGCACCCGGCCGATCCTGGTGGAAATCCAGGCGCTAGTCAGCCCCTCCAACCTGGGCATGCCCAGGCGTACGGCTATCGGGGTTGATCATAACCGGGTATCGCTTCTGGTGGCGGTTCTGGACAAAATCTGCGGCCTGCAACTGGGAGGCTCCGACATATTTATTAATGTAGCGGGAGGCGTCCGGGTGGACGAGCCGGCGGTGGATCTGGGAATTGTTTCAGCCATGGCGTCGAGTTTTCTGGACCGCCCGGTGGACGCCCGGACCGTGATCCTGGGAGAGGTGGGGCTGACCGGGGAAGTGCGGGCTGTTTCCCAGGTAGATGTGAGGGTAAAAGAAGCTGCGCGTCTGGGCTTCAACCGCTGCATCGTTCCCCGCACCAGTACCGGCACCCTGGAAAAAACGGCCAAAATAGAAATCTGTTCCATAGGTTCGCTCAGGGAATTATTGGAAAATCTCTTCTGACGCCGACGGCTGTAAAAACTGCCAAAATATTGCTGAAAAGTCTTGACACGGGGGAAATCATGCATAAAATAGCGCCCTCAAGTTGGAATTATTACTGAGATATCAATAAGTCAGAAAGGAGATAAATAGCATGAAAATCAGACCTTTACAGGATCGCATCATTGTAAAACGTTTGGAGGAGGAAACCAAAACCAAGGGCGGAATCATCATCCCCGATACAGCCAAGGAAAAACCGATCGAGGGCAAAATTGTTGCAGTCGGCAAGGGCAAAGTGGCGGACGACGGAAAACTGATTCCCATGGATGTCAAAGTCGGCGATAAAGTACTTTTCAGCAAATACGGCGGAACGGAAGTCAAAATCGACGGTGAAGAATTCCTCATCATGAGAGAAGACGACATATTAGGCGTTATCGAAAAATAAGAAACTATTAAGGAGGAACATATAATGGGAGCTAAAATACTTCTCTACGACGAAGAAGCAAGGAAATCGGTTTTGAAGGGTGTAAACACCCTGGCCGACGCTGTAAAAGTAACCCTCGGTCCCAAAGGCCGCAACGTAATCATTGACAAGAGCTTCGGTTCACCCACCGTAACGAAAGACGGCGTGACCGTGGCCAAAGAAGTCGAACTGGAAGACAAGTTTGAAAACATGGGCGCGCAGATGGTGAAGGAAGTCGCCAGCAAGACCAGCGACGTCGCCGGCGACGGCACCACCACCGCCACCATCCTGGCCCAGGCCATTTACCGTGAAGGCGTCAAGGCCGTAGCCGCCGGTTCCAACCCCATGGACGTCAAACGCGGCATCGACAAGGCAGTTGAAGTTGTTGTAAAAGAACTCCAGAAAATCAGCAAACCCACCAAAGATCAGAAAGAAATCGCCCAGGTCGGCACCATCTCCGCCAACAACGATGAAACCATCGGCAACATCATCGCCGGCGCCATGGACAAAGTCGGCAAGGAAGGCGTCATCACCGTGGAAGAAGCCAAAGGTCTGGAAACGGAACTGGAGATCGTGGAAGGCATGCAGTTTGACCGCGGCTACCTGTCCCCCTACTTTGTCACCAATCCCGACAAGATGATTGTCGCGATCGAAGACGCACTCATCCTGATCTATGAAAAGAAAATCAGCGGCATGAAAGACCTGCTGCCGATTCTCGAGCAGATCGCCAAAATGGGCCGCCCGCTCCTCATCATCGCCGAAGACATCGAAGGCGAAGCGCTGGCCACCCTGGTGGTCAACAAGATCCGCGGCACACTGCATGTTGCAGCCGTTAAAGCCCCCGGCTTCGGCGACCGCCGCAAAGCCATGCTGGAAGACATCGCCATTCTCACCGGCGGCAAGATGATCTCCGAAGACATGGGCTACAAGCTCGAAAACGTGAAGCTGGAAGACCTTGGCCGCGCCAAGAAGATCACCATCGATAAAGACAACACCACCATTATCGACGGCGCCGGCAAACGTGCCGACCTCGAAGGCCGCGTGAAACAGATCCGCGCCCAGATCGAAGAAACCACCTCCGATTACGATCGTGAAAAACTTCAGGAACGGCTGGCCAAACTGGTCGGCGGCGTCGCGGTCATCCGCGTCGGCGCAGCCACCGAATCCGAAATGAAGGAAAAGAAGGCCCGCGTGGAAGATGCTCTGCATGCCACGAGAGCGGCCGTGGAAGAAGGCATTGTGCCCGGCGGCGGCGTTGCATATCTGCGCACTCTGCCCGCACTGTCCAAGATGGAACTGGTCGGCGACGAACAGATCGGCGTCAACATCGTGAAGAAGGCCATTGAAGAGCCGATCAAGATGATCGCCGGCAACGCCGGTCTCGAAGGCAGCATCGTGGTTGAAAAAGTGAAAGAGAAGAAGGGTTCCTTCGGCTTTAACGCCCGTACGGATGTGTATGAAGACATGATCGCGGCCGGCGTCATCGACCCGACCAAGGTCACCCGCTTCGCTCTGCAGAACGCAGCTTCCGTATCCGGACTGCTTCTGACCACGCAGTGCATGATCGCCGACAAGCCCGAAGAGAAGGGCGCAGGCGGCGGAATGCCCGGTATGCCTCCCGGCGGCGGATATCCCGGAATGGGAATGTAGGAAATAAATGTAGGGAACGGTTTCAAACCGTTCCCTACCTAAGCATAAAAAAGCCCCCTGTTCGAAAGGACAGGGGGCTTTTTTATGCAACGCAGACTTCAGGGAGTGTTTGCGGCGTGCATCACGTTTTTTTGGCCGGGATGGCGGACATGACGTGTTCCGCCAGCGCCAGGATGGTCAGGGCCGGATTGACGCCCAGATTGGCCGGCATGATTGATCCGTCCGCAATATACAGGCCTTCGTAGCCGAACACTTTGCCATGCTTATCAACAACACCCTGTTGGGGTCCCCCGGCAATCGGACAGCCGCCAAGCATGTGCGCGGAAAGCGGTCGGTTGAGCAGAACTTCGGATATGGCGCCCTGCGGGATGCCGTTGATTTTTTCCGCCACCGCGCGCGCCGCATGGTTGGCCTCCGGAATATACGTGGGAATGCCGCCCTCCGAAGATTCCGAAGCGATATGCCAGCGCCAGGGCCTGAACCAGTTTCTCTTGAGCTTTATTCTCAGAGAGTTGTCATACACCTGCATCACCAGGAGAATGATAGACCGGCGGGCCCAGCCGAAAATCCATAAGCCTTTGAGAAAGTGGGTCGGATGAGTCAGGCACTGATAAAAGAATTTAAGCACTCTGCCCCACTTGGAGCCGCCGTCCGTCAGCACCTGGGCCATCAATCCCATGACATCGGAGCCTTCGGGATAGCGCGTTACTTCAATGGATGTTGCGTCGTTGACCTGCAGAATCGAGGTAATCGCGGTGCCTTCGCAGTATTTGACGTCCAGCTTGTTGGCTCGCCCGCCGCAGAGCACTTCCGAATTCGTCCGGAACTTGTAGCCCAGGTGGTCCGATATTCCGGGGAGAAATCCTTTTTGTTTGCTCTGCAAGAGCAGCGACAATGTGCTGAGTGTTCCGGCACTGACGACCACCTGACGTGCGCGCCACACTTTCCTGTCTGATGAAAGAACTGATGTTGCCTTGCGGGAATGCAGCAGATAGCCGCCCTGCGGGTCAGGTTGGATGGCGGTGACCAGTGTTTCCGGAATGATTTTCGCCCCCCGCTTCTCGGCCAGGTAAAGATAGTTCTTATCCAGCGTGTTTTTACCTCCCGTCTTACATCCGATCATGCAGGCGCCCGTGAAATCGCAGCCTGTCCTTTCGGGCCCTTCTCCCCCGAAATAGGGGTCGGGAACAGTGACGCCCGGCTCTCCGAAAAAGGCGCCCACTTCCGTGGGCCCGAAATGATCGCTACGGCCGATGTCGGCTGCATATTCAGCCAGCACCTTATCCGCCTCCGTGACCTGCGGGAATCTGGCGACGCCCAGCATCTTCCGCGCCGTTTGATAATGCGGTGCAAGGGTAGCCTTCCAATCCGGATCAAGCCCGACCCACTGGGGGTCTTTGTAAAAAGGATCGAGGGGCTGCATCAGGACCATCGCATACACCAGAGAGCCGCCGCCGACTCCCGCGCCGCCAAGCCCCATGAAATCCTTGAGCAGCCAGATTCTCTGGATACCATGACAACCGATGACGGGCGCCCAGAGAAATTTTCTGATTTCCCAGTTGGTTTTGGGAAAATCTTTCGGCTGCCACCGCTTGCCGGCTTCCAGCACGCAAACACTGTAACCCTTTTCGGCCAGGCGCAATGCCGCCACACTGCCGCCAAATCCTGATCCAATCACGATGAAATCAAAGATTTCTTCCATAGGCAGACCTCATGTTGTGCAAATTGATAATGAAAGGGTAAGGTTAGATGTTGACATGTCCGCAACGCTTCCTCCGTAACTGCCTGAGAACAAATATACGCAAAGAATGATGGAAACAAATCAAGCCCGGTTGGTAAATCGGCTGGGCTGAATCTTACAAATAATCAAGAACAATGCAAGAATAAAAATAATTGTATGGCTATCGCAAGGAAATGTTTTGCGATCTCCGGGCAATAAAACGGCTTTCCAACTTCAGGGAGGGGAAATCCCCTGTTCACGGGAACAGAGAAGGGATGATGCTTTTTCAACCTCACAAATCATGTCATTGACCAGCCATGAACCGCTGGCCGTTAGAAAAAAAACTGGATCGTCGCCGTCTTCCTCAACGAGCCCCGCCTGGAGCCAGCGAACCGCAAGGGATTCCGCGCCCGACTCCGCAAGAGTTGATTTCCTGATCGCGCCGCACATCAGCTCGACTGTGGCGTTGCGGGCCATTCGCTCCAGAGGTGTTTCCATGACGCCGCCCTGCAAAGACGGCGAGCCATCCCTGTTTCCGTCCACGTATGGCTTATAGAGGGGATGGCGATAGCGGTAGCCGTCGAATAAGCCGTCCGAACTTGCCCCCAGAGCCAGCAAGTCTTCGCCGCGCGCGGCATGGGTGTAGTAAAGGTTTTGATCGGGAGGCAGCGAAAAATGGCAGAAGTGATTTTTGCGGTAGCCCGATTTGACGAAAAGCTGATGCGCCGCATGGAACAGGACATAATCCGCAAGGGCGTCCGGTGAAAAGCCGGCAGCCGTTTTGAGAAAACGTCTGTTGCGGGCGGATACATTAAGGCGGTAAAGCGATGCGCCATGAATTCCCAGTGCCAGCAGGCGTTCTACGGATTTCAAAAATCCATCGGCCGTCTGACCGGGAAGGCCGCAGATCAGGTCAACGCTGGTAATAAAACCGGCATCCCGGGCTTCTTTAATTCTTCGTGCCACGACATCGCTTGCTTCGCGCCTGCCGATCAGCCGGCGCAACGGTTCTTCAAGCGTTTGTACGCCGACATGGAGACGGGTAAACCCGAGCAATCTCAGCTGCCGAAGGTGATCCGCCGTCAGAAGACGGCTTGTGGATTCCAGCCCCCATTCCGTTTGCGGCGTTGTATTAAAGCGGGATTGGAAATGCCGAACCAGCCGTTCAAGGGAAGCGGCTCTCAGACAGTTGGGCGTTCCCCCGCCGAAGTGGACGGTGGAAACCGGTCTTTGCGCAAGCGCTGAAATACCCGCCCATGCATCCATTTCGGCAATCAGGGCTTCCAGATAACGAGCTTCCAGATGAGCCATCCGTCCGCCCGGATGCAGGGTATAGCAGTCGCAAAAGCCGCAGCGTCCGCCGCAGAAAGGAATGTGAATATAGCAGGCGAATGGTGTGTTTGCGGAAGCGTTTTCAGCGGCTTGCCGTAAATGCCTCCATGCCGTTGCGCCGTCATGTTCAAAACCGCGTCTCGCCCAGACCGGGGAAGGCATCGTGCGGTTCTCCAGTAAATAATACTGTCGGGCTTTCCACCATTGATCGTGAACAGCGTCCACGTTGATATCTGCAGGCAAATCGGCAAGAAGCGATCCAATGGATTCCCGGCCGGTAATCGGCAGATGAATGGGTGGGAGCTGTCCGGAATCGTTCTCTGTCGCGTCATCAACGGCCCGGCGTATCCACGCTTCGGACAGCAGACGCCAGGTCCGGCACCGGAATTGCGCCTCTTCATTCTTTGACCCGGTGCAGGGCTCACTGCCTCTACTCTCCATCAGAAAGCACTCTCCCGGGCATGACCGGTCGCAGTGATAGGCGTTGATGCACTGTGCGCATTCACCGTTTATTTGAAATGCTTTTTTTCGGAAAGTTTCGATCTTATCATCCTGAAGGACAAACTTGCCGGATGACGCGTCGTAATATCCGATTTGCAGGGCCCTGCCATTTCCTGTGCTACTTACCGGGGAAAGAAAGCAGGCGCTTGCCGTTCCGTCCGGCAGCAGTCGAAGAACGTTTATGAAAATATCGCAGTAAGAGCCGTGTATTTCATCGGGGCGAACGCCGGAGACGAAGAGAGAACAGCCCAGCGATTCCGCCAGATCGCGGGCGGACAGGAAATGCTTCACGAAAACCGCCGCATCCCGGGGTGCAAAATTCCCGTCCGGATTTTTAAACACAGGTTCCAGCCGGATGGAACGGATGTCGAGGACTCCGTGCAGATAGGTGACAATATCCGCCAGACGGTGCAAGGTGCCCGGAGTGACCGTGGCGCGGGCTTCGAGGGATGCTCCTTCCGCGCGGATCGCCTTTGCCGTCTGCTCGATCATCCTGGCGGTCGCACTACCACCGGAAAGAGGGCGCTGACTGTTCTGGATGTCCGGAGGGCCGTCGCAAGACAGGCCGACCCTGTTCATGTTTTTGCCCAGCCAGCGGGCGTGATCCAGGGGCATCACGCCGTTGGTAGCGATATAACCGAACCACTGGATGTTGTGTTCACGTGCCGCTGCCCGTGTGATATCCACGGTATGGACCAGTTCCTTCCAGTGCAGGGCCGGTTCGCCCCCTCCGGTAAGAATCAGTGTAAAAGGCTTCTGCTCACGGGCACAGGTTTCCGCAACGAGACGCGCCGCAGCCCGGACGGCCGCTTCGTCGACCGCAAGCGGAAGAAGGGGCTTTGTCCGGGGCATGGTGAAACAGTAAGAACAGGCAAGATTGCAGGCATCGCCCAGGTGCACGGTCAGGCATTCAGGTGCAAAAGTCATTTCACACTGCATTTTCCAGGAGGCAACAGTGTTCTGGGCCTGCTCGAGAATCCATCCGGACAGATGATTGAGAAACGGATCGACGAGCGGCAGTTCCTTTTTCCAGGATTGCTCCAGCTTATCAGCATCATCCAATTCCAACGCCGCAAACCGGCCCGGTGTATAGAAGATGCATCCTTCCCTGCTTTCCATGCGGAAAACGGGGAGCTGTGGATGGATACGTCGGAAAGGTGCATCGGCAAATGCTGCGGAAGCTGCTTCAGGTATGCTTGTCCTGTCTTTAATCATGACGTCCGATCCTTTTCCGATGTTTCCCGGGAGATGGAGGATGGCGCTCGTTGAAATAGTCTCTGCACACGGCACACTGATGGCAATCCCGTTTGCAGGCGAGGGTATGTTTGTAGAATTCTTCGGTGATCACGACGGGTGTCGTCATGGATGCGGGGCCTCCGCCTGTTTCATGCGGCATCAGGTCGGTCCGGTTGACATAGGCTGCAAGTACCCGCCGGTAGTTGGATGGATCACGAAGCGTTACGCGGCCTGCCAGTTTTAATCCGTCATAAAGTCCGTCAAAAAGGTGAAGATGCTGGGGCAGCACCCATGCACCGGTCAGCCTCAGCCAGGGCCTGTCTTCCAGAAGCTCCCGGCAAAGCGACTGTGGATAACCGGTGCCGATAGCCATTTCAAAAAAATGCTGCACGCGGAAAACACAGTCGGGCAGGCATGCCTCGTTGACGATCAGGCGTATTTTCCCCGCAAACGATTTTTTCAGATCGGCCAGGGCGGACGCATCCCGCATGATCCTGCTTGCCGGAACAAGGGTGTCGCATATTCCGCTCGCGGCTGCCGCCTGCTGCGGGCGACAGATGTCCATCAGCGTGGAAGCCGTAATGGACAGAGCCGGCAGAGCTTCCCTGATTTTGCGGGCCAGCGGCAGACTGGCAACGGTTACTCCCCGGATGCCGAACTCGTCTTGCAGACGTTTCAGGCGTTCGATGATTTCCGGCGCCGCCTCGTCAACCGGCCGGGGAAGAACAACGGAATTGACCAGCGCATGAAGATCAAAAGGAGAGCGGCCTAAGAATCGATTCAGGTGCTTTTCAGGCTGGCGGGGCCGCCCGGATGCAATCAGGCCTCCCGGCACGGGGAAATAAACACCGTCAATACGGCCGGAGAATTCTTCCGCCAGACTCTGCCAGAAGGGAAGAGGCTGGTCGATGTAGGGGATCATCCATTGCCCGGATGGTCCGGTTTCCATTTCTTTGATGGGCGCGTTTCTCCTCAGGGCAGTACATGAGTGCCGGTCTTCCGTCCGCAGGAGTTTCGCGGGCACGGCTATTTCCGCGGCTGCACTCCGGAGACGATTGACGGCGGCCGCCCGGCAGCCCCCGTAGCAGAGCCGTTCGGCAAACAGGCGGCAGGATGAACACTCGCGGAAAATTCCTATTTGGCCATACTGCCTGAGGCGCGATAAAAATTTTTCCCGGAGCCCGGACGCGACAATACCTTTTTTCAACGGGAAAGAACCAAGCGCCGCCAGCGGATAACACGACACAATTGTTCCGTCAGGAAGAATGTCCAGAACCGGATTGCAACGCCTTCCTGTTTCCTGTGCACCGGCGTCCGGCGCTTCCAGAAAACCCTCGGGAAACATGCAGGGTACAAAGCCGCAGTCCAGTTCAATATGGATGCCCTGCTTTCGGGCATGTGCGGCGAAGCGGGCAATCATCTCTCCCGCCTGAGGATATTGACGGGGGCGGAGAAAGCGGTTATGGCCTCCCAGGCATGGATGGGCGAGACCCAGGCGGATATTGCGTGAAAGATGGAATGAATCGACGATGTCGATGAGTGTATCAAGATGGACTGCCGGAGTGGAAATATTCACCCCGAGCATCACCCGCTCCCGGAGCCGGGTTAGAGTGTCTTTAATCAACGCGGGAATCGGTTTGCCGGAAGGCGCGAACCCGGTTGCATTGATCAGCAGTTTGATTTTCCGCTCCGGTATGGCTTCAATGGCGCAAAGGCTCTCCTTGGAAATCAGTCCGTTGGAAAAAAGGAGGATGTCCGGATTTCTGCCTGCCGCTTCTTTTAAAAGCAGGGGAAAATCGGGATGCAGCGTCGGCTCTCCGCCTAGAAGCCGCACCTGGTTTATTCCCGAGCGTTTCAGAAAGGCAAGAGCCCGGCGGAAAGTTGCGGCCGGCATGTGCGCCGGTACGTTGTTTTCCCTGCTGAAGGCTTCGCGGGCAAAACAATACGCGCAGGATTTCTGGCAGGATGAGGTGATGGAGAGATTAGCCATGGTCCACCCCGGAAAGAAAACCCTGCTCGATCCACCGGCGAAACGTTACTGCCGCAATCTCTTCCGCTATCGCTTCGTTTTCCATGATGATGGAACTGAAAAGTTCTACAATTTTGGCAAAAGAGTATCCGCGCTGCATCAGGTCCCACAGAGCTGCTTCGGGGTAGCCCGCGAAACACGATTCGCCGGAGTTTTCGTTAATCAGGACGATTCCCGATTGGTCCACGGTCCAGCGGATGCCGGGCAGGGTGGTCAGGCTCATCATGCCCGTCTGTTTTTTTCCGGATTTTTTACAGAGATTCATGGATTGCGTCCTCCATTCTGTCCGACGGTGCAAGAGCCAGCTTTTCCATGGCGTCCGGATCAGCAAGCAGATTTTCCATCTCGCTGTGCATGCCCAGATTCTCCAGAATGGTGCAGGCCGTAATGATCCGGGTCTGGATGCAGAAGCTCCCGAAGCCGGGCGGGCGGCCGGGGTACGAATGGGTGACATGGCATCCGCCGGCGCAGGACCAGCGGCAGAAGCAACCGAGGCAATCGGGTTTTTCGTTTACCATTTTTCTCAGACGCGCGACGGAGCTGGGAGCCAGACGCACATCACCGCCGGGGCCGATCCTTCCGATGTCCAGATCGAGTCCCCGCGCTTTCCATGCTTCTTTTCGCAGGTAGCAGCTGCTTATTCTGCCGTCGGGCGAAACGATAGCCGCATCATTGCCTACGGGGCAGAAACTCCGCCGTGGTCCGTCCGTTGTGACAGGCGCGTATACTGCGCTGATTCCTCTCTGCCTCAGAATCCGCCGGGAGCGAAGATAGCGGATGGCAAATTCGCAGGGATCGGGCGGAGTGATGCCGGCCGCCAGGGACTGAAGCGTGGGCTTGAGTGTTTCAAAATTAATCGCGGCAGGGTGAAAGCGGTCGGCAAACCACTGTACGGTTTCTTCCATGACACCTACGCTTTCGCCGGTTACGCACATGCGCAGACACAGCTCCACGGACGATTCGGCAAGGATGCGGGCGGTTTGCGCCACGCGGTGGAAACTTCCGCGCTGGCCGCGCAAGGGTCGGTTGCGGTTATGGATGTCCTCCCGCCCGTCAAAAGAGAGAACCACCGTATCAAAATAATCCGAGACGAAGCGGGCCACGCTTTTGTCAAACACGCCGCTGGTAGCTGTTTCGAAACGGACCTTCATTCCTGCCCGGGAGGCGACGGTGCGAGCCCGGTGGACCGCGACTTCAACAGCCTCGACCGCGGCGAGCGGTTCTCCACCGAAGAAATGGACATCAAAGGAGCTGCGCTTTTTTCGAAGCGTCAGATCGGCAAACCAGTCCACGGCCTGCGCCGCCAGGCGCGGGTCCATGCGCTCGTCCGCTCCGCCCGTTGGCTGAAAATCACAGTACACGCATGCTCCGCTGCAGCCGCGTGTCGTGATGAGTCCGAGAAAGGATGGATCGGGCGGCCCGCCGGGCTGGCGGGGCGCTGCGGGCGTTGATGTCTTTAACGCATCCAGCAGGTCTCCCAGTTGTCCCCGGGCGGGCCGAACCGGACCACGCGATTGTTTTTTCCGTGCGATGTTTTCCAGGGCCTTTTTGTTGATCAGGGCTGAGACGCCGATGAGTGGTGCGTGCAGCAGAAAAACATCGCGCACCGGCAGTACGAAGATGGCGGGATCGGGGGGCGGGATGGTTTTGCGGGGCGCGGTTCCCATCAGGCCGGGTCCGCCCCTTCCCGATGCGCCTGCGACGGAAGGCAGATCATGCGCTGAGCCATGTAAATAAAAAAGGATTTTGTCCGGCGATAGGCCTCGTCTTCATCCAGCTCAAAACGGCGGGCCGTCTCCCGCGAGATTTCACCGATCGTTCTCACGCCGTCCAGGACGTCGAAGACCATTTGTTCCGCTTCATCCAGGACACGGATCATTTCCTCTTCACCGGTCTTTCGGTTTATGGCATAAAGGTGGCGGTCCGATATCCGGCAGGGATGGAATTCATTGAACACAGGAACCATGATGCGTATGACGTCATCGGGAACCTGGCCGAGATCGGCAAGGCTCATCTGCGGTTTCCCCCGGATTTCCTCGATGCTGCCGATTACGCTGCCCGCCAGCGATTTCAAAAATCCCCGGCGGCCGGCTGCATTCTTCTCGTGGCTGGTTCGATTCTTTACCATGGTCCGCAGCGCCATGCCTCCGTTCATGTGGGGTACCAGTAGTGGCCGGTCCGGACCGCGTCGCAGGTGCAGATGGTGCCGCTGCGTCCGCCGCGTCCGCGGATGACCCCGGAACCGACGGGTTCCGTGTAAGACCCCACGGCTATGGTATTGCACACACAGATACTGCCTGCCGGCGCCGCCATTCCCGCCGGCAGCATGATGGTATTACAGATGCAGACGGTGATCATATCCGTCCAGCTTCTGGATGTTGCAATACAGTCGCATAAGCAGGTGGCTCCGGGGGGAAGCGAATCACCGCAGTCTGCCGTGTAAATTTGATTGCCCATCTGGCGGTATTCTCCGACATTGGTTCCTTTTTTCGTTACGGCGGGATCAAAAAGACATGGTCCGACTGTTCCCGCAGGCAGGTTCCAGAGCCTGACGGAATTGTCGTTTCCTCCCGATACCAGGATTTTTCCGTCCGGGGAGACGCAAAGAGTATGAATTGTGCCCGTATGTCCGGAAAGCGCAGCGGTGGATTTTCCAGCCGGCAGATTCCAGAGCCGGATAGTGTTGTCTTTGCTCCCGGAGATGACGAACTTTCCATCCGGCGTCGCGGCCAGCGAAACTACGTCGCGCGAATGTCCGGAAAGCGTGGCGTTGAGTTTTCCCGCGGGCAGGCTCCAGAGCCCGGCGGTTCTGTCGTTGCTTCCTGACAGGAGGAACTTTCCATCCGGCGTCACGGCCAGGGCGGTGATTTCGTCCGAATGCTCCTTCAGTGTGGCGGTGATCTTTCCCGCAGGCAGACTCCAGATCCGGATGGTGTTGTCTCTGCTTCCCGAGATGAGGAGCTTTCCATCCGGCGTTACAGACAGAGTGGTGATCTTGTCCGAATGCCCCTCCATTGTAACGGAGAGTTTCCCCTCGGGCAGATTCCAGAGCCTGATGGTATTGTCGTCGCTTCCCGATGCGAGAAGTTTTCCGTCCGGTGTCAAAGACAGAACTTTGACCGCGTGTGTGTGACCCGCGAGCGTTGCCAGGAGCTTCCCGTCCGGCAGACTCCAGAGTCTGACGGTATTGTCGCCGCTTGCCGAAGCAAGAAGTTTTCCATCCGGTGTCATGGCCATGGCGTTGACTTCCCGGGAATGCCCGGTGAGGGTGGCGAGAAGCTTTCCCTTCAGCAGATTCCAGAGTTTAATGCTTTTGTCCCAGCCAGCCGAAGCGAGGAGTTTTCCGTCCGGCGTCACGGCCAGTGTCCGGACCGCTTCCGTATGTCCCTTAAGGGTTGTAGCAAGTTTCCCCTCGGGCAGATTCCAGAGCTTGACCATCCCGTCGTCGCTTGCTGAAGCAAGATGTCTTCCGTCCGGAGTTATAATAATCGCCCGGACCGGACCCGCATGTGCGTTTAAAGCGCCGCAGGTGTTCTGGGGCGTGTCCGCCTCCGCGAGTGCTTTTTTGCCGCCGGCGGCGGTCAGCGCGCCGATGGCGCCGATTGTCCCCAGAAAAGCACGGCGGCTTATATGGAATCCGCCCTGCTCGTTTCTGGACAAAGCATAAACTTCCGGTTGCTCATCCTCAAGGCTTTCCATTTGCCTGCCTGGGTCATTTTTCTTCTTTTCGATCATGCTTATTCTCCCCAAAGAATTCTTTTTTCCCGCATTTCACCCCGCCATACTCCTCCCGCATCCGCGATATACCGCGCCAGCAACTCTCGGGTAATTGACTTATTTAAATCACAACGTTTGCCAAAGATCAAATGATTGCCTTCCCCCGGCCCCATGGTTTTGGAAGGACAGTCTCCGGCGCAATGCCAGTAACAAAAGCAATCCGTGCAGAGTGCGCGCCTCTGGCTGATTCTGGCGTTCAGATTTTCTCTTACGCGTTCATCAACAACCGGCTTGCCCGTCTGCCCGATTCTTCCGAAGAAGAATTCACCGGCCAGGGCATGATCCGGGCTGTAAACCTCGTAGCAGGATCCAAGACGGCCTTCCGGTGTGACAATCAGCGCCTTGTCCACGGCCTGGCAGAATACCGGCGTGATGGCCCACGGTCTGGCTCCCGAATAATAGCAGTGGCGGCCAAAAGCGCGGGCGATGTCAAAAGCAGCCAGGAAAGCGGCGGCAAATCGTTCGTTGTCTGAAAGCCGTGTGCCGCTGTTCATGGCTCGGCCGTGGCCGAAGGCGGGCTCCACCTGAAAAATCGGGCATGAGGTTTCGCGGCACAAAAAATCCATGCTGTCCGCCAGTTCGTCAATGGATGCATCGGTAACGGTCAGACGTATGCCATAGGATGTTCCGCGCCGGTCCATTTCCCGTATGGTGCGCAGGACGCCGGCATAGGTCCGGCCTCCGCCGGCCATCGGCCGCTGGCGGTTTTGCACGTTTTCCGCACCGTCAAAAGAAAGACTGACGCTGTCGACGTGATCCAGAATCCAATCCCGCTCCCTGTCGGTCCAGTATCCGTTTGTGGCCAGACTGATTTTGCAGGGAATATCTTTTTTTCTGCAATAATTCAGCAATTCCCGAAATAAATTTTCGGGAAGCGTTGGCTCCCCTCCACCGTGGAATCCGACGGAAAAAAAGTCTTCTCCTTTTTCTCTGGCATTATCATGCGCGCAGTCAATGGCGGCCTGTCCCGTTTTTAAAGGAAGCGTCAGCACGCTGTTTTCTCCCCCGGAGGCATAACAGTATACGCATCGGAAGTTGCAGGCGGTCGTCGTGAACAGGACGGCGATCGTTGGTCTGAAGGGCGTTTCCCGGGCTGATACCAGGGGCGGGGGAGGATCCGGTTCGCAAAACCCGATCGTTTCCAGAAAACGGCTGGCCTCGTCCTGTTCGCCGTCGGCGGGACTCCCTGTTTCCCCGGCAAGGGATAAGGCAAGGTTGACCATGGCACGGTTCGCTACGAAAGCAAGGGGCTTGAGGGGGCGGTAAACGATAAATTTATCCTGAAACGGGATAATGTATAGATACCGGTCGGCCTTTTTCATTGCGGATGTTGCCCAGTGAAGTGATATTAAAATTCATCCCGGATGACGCAACAGATGTTTTTGAGAAACCGGCGTTGCCAGATGAAAAACAACGTCAGGATGCATCATTTTTCTGATGCGCGATCCGGGTTGATATACCGGTAATCACAGCTCTGCAGGGTTCAGGCGTCAAGGATGCCCCTGCTTTGCTTCAATGACAATGCAAATTTCCAGAGCCTCGCCTGCTCGCCGCTTACTTTGTCTGTTTCACCGCTTTGGACTCATTGTCAATCGCCCGTTGCACCTGCCTGTAAAACGCAACGCGCTTTTTGGCTTGATCACCGCCCTGCTGGTCGGTGGCCTGCGGCCAGTTGCTGTTGGACGCAATGACTAATTTCCGTTTGGGATCGATGAAGATGCCCTGTCCGAAAATTCCTCTCGCTGTAAAACTGCCTTCATCCATGGTCCACCATTGATAACCATAGCCGTAGTCGCCAGCCTCATCGGTTCCGGCCTGCTTCGTCGTGGCCTCGGTGATCCAGCCGTCGGGCAACACCGGCTTGCCCGCCGCAATGCCGCCGCCCAGCATGAACAGTCCGAAGCGGGCAAAGTCGCGGGGCGATGCCTGCATGCAGCAGCCGCTGATTTCATGGCCCGTGGGTCCCAGGATCCAGCTCCCGTCACGCTCCATGCCGAAAGGCTGCCAGATCTTTTCCGAAAGATAGTCGGCCAGATTTTTTTTGGTTGCCGAACTGACGAGGACGCCGATCAAATTGGTCTCACCGGTCTTGTAAACCCATCTCGTGCCGGGAGGCGCTTCACGCTTCAACCTGCGCATGTAGCTGACCGTCACATCGACACCCGGATCGGCCTTGTGCGAATTGAACAAGGCGACGTCCGACTTCGGATCGCCATAATCTTCATTCCATTTCACGCCCGATGTCATGGTGAGCAGCTGTCGGATGGTGACATCGTCATAAACCGACCCCTTGAGGTCTGGAATGTAGTCCGATACCTTGTCGTTAATACTCTTGATGTAGCCGTCCCGGATTGCCGCCCCGACCAGTGTCGAGGTGAAAGATTTCGCGACCGAAAAGCTGGTCCAGCGCCCATCCGCGCTGAAGCCCAGTCCGTATTTTTCAAGACGGATTTTGCCGTCCTGAAGGATGATCAGTGCGGCGGTGCGCTGATCCTTCATGTAGGCATCGACATCCACCCCGACATCAAGCGGCGCGCCCTTCGGCAGGGGATAAACTGATTTGCCGGCGGAAATGATCCGGGATTTGGCAAGGACAGGCATCCTGTCCATCGCGCGAAAAGCGGCATCGCGCTGTGGAATGGACCAGAAGAGAACATCCCTGTTGGTTGGCAGGTGGGAGATCAGCCCGCGCAGCTCCCTGTCAGCCGTCAGCCAGAATATGGTTCCCGCAGCCACCAGAACCGCCAGTATTCCAATAATCCACTTTCTCATGACAACCCTCCTGAAGTGTTTTCCTGAGTTTTTTATAAAAAATCACTTTGCTTCGTCATCCTGCTCAACAAATACTGCTGATTCTGCTGCGATATGCAGGCATACATCCGACGTCTGGACAGGCGCTGGAAACTAATTTGTTGAATGCCCGGAACTGCCTGTTGTCGGGTAAAGGATAAGAGACGCCGGCATATCTGTCAAGGGAATCCTTGACGGAAAGTTGCGATATCCGGATTCCGGATCGGGCTTCACCCGACCGGAATGATAAAAAATTATGAAGGCGGAAGCAGCACTGCATCGGAGTCTGCATCCTGCCACGCGGCAAAGGTTTCGCGGTATTCTCTGATTCTGTCATAAGTCAACGTCGCCGTGTAAATGCAGGGCGTATCCGCCCGGGTAAACAGGACCTCTCCCGTGGGATCGACAATTGTCGAATCACCGCTGTAGGCGAGGCCGTTTCCGTCTTTTCCCACCCGGTTTACGCCGATCACATAGCATTGATTTTCAACGGCGCGGGCCGCAAGCAGAAGCTTCCAGTGGGGAGCGCGTTTTGCGGGCCAGTTGGCAATGTAAATCGCCGCATCATATTGGTTGCCGATATTCCGGCACCAGACCGGAAAGCGCAAATCGTAACAGATAAAGAGCCTGAGATGCCATCCGTTGACTTCAACGGTGAGATGACGGTTTCCCGCAGAGAATACCCTATGCTCGCCGGCCATTCGGAAAAGATGTTTCTTGTCATACGTCAGAATCTTGCCGGCAGGCGTCGCCCACACAAGCCGGTTGAAATATTTTCCGTCTTCTTCAATAATTACGCTGCCCAAGATACAGGCATTCTTTTGCCTGGCTTTATCGGCGATCCAGGAGACGGCGGAACCATTCATGGACTGAGCCATTTTCTCAGCGTTCATGGTGAAACCTGTTGTAAACATCTCCGGCAGAATGATGACGTCCGCTTGCCCGGAAATGCTTTCAATCTTACTTTCCAGCATTTCGAGGTTGGCCGGGATGTCTTCCCAGTAAAGTTCCGTCTGGATCAGCGTAAGCGTTAGATCCCGCATAATCTCTCCGCCGCTGCAATCAGAGTTTCATCCTTCTTGGCAAAACAAAAACGCAGTACCTTGTGATCGTCTCCTCCGGTGTAAAAGACCGACGGGGGAATGGCCGCCACTTTATAAACTGTAGTGAGCCTTCTGGCGAAATCAATGTCCTTTTCGTCCGTGATGGCTTCATAGGAAAGCATCTGAAAGTAGGTTCCCCGGCAGGGCAGGGGCCTAAACCGGGAGTCTTTAATCAGGGAGAGAAACAGGTCCCTCTTTTGCTGGTAAAAGCCCGGAAGGGAGAGATATTTTTCTTTTGCCTCCAGAAATTCGGCATAAGCGAACTGGGTTGGTGTATGGGAGGCGAACGTGACAAACTGATGGACCTTTTGCAATTCCGCGGAAAGCTCTCCGGGTGCAAGACAGTAGCCCAGTTTCCAGCCCGTGGCATGGTACGTTTTTCCAAAAGAGCTGATGACGAAACTCCGGCGGGCCAGTTCCGGATACCTGGCCATACTTTCATGACGATGTCCGTCAAAAACGATATGTTCATACACTTCGTCGGAGACGATGCAGAGATCCGTGCCGGCGACGATGTCGATAAGAGCCGCCATGTCTTCTTCGCCAAGGATGGCGCCGGTGGGGTTATGAGGGGAGTTTAAGATCAGGAGCCTCGTCTTCGGGGTTACCGCGTCTTTTACTTCATTCCAGTCCACATGGTAGTCCGGATACTTCAACCGCACATACACCGGGATTCCTCCGGCAAGCAAAACGGCGGGGGCATAGGAATCGTATGCCGGTTCAAACAGGATCGCCTCGTCTCCGCGTTTTACCACGCACAGGATGGCGTCAAAGATGGCTTCCGTGGCCCCGGAGGTGACGGTGATTTCCGTGTCCGGATCATAGGAGACGCCATAGAGATCCCTGGTCTTTTCAGAAATGCGCTGCCTTAACGCTCCGACACCCTGCATGGGAGCATACTGGTTATTGCCTGACGCCATGTATTTGGCAACCAGACCCGGCAGTTCCGGATATACGTCAAAGTCAGGGAAGCCCTGGGAGAGGTTGATGGCGCCCGCATCGTTGGCCAGTTTGGACATCACGGTAAAAATTGTCACGCCAACATACGGCAGTTTGGAAGATAAAGAAATCATCCTGTTTCCTGTCCTTACCTAGCAGTAGCAACAATTTTAACTTACTTCAGATAAACTGATATTTCAAGAACTGACCCGATGTTCCCGAAAGGAGAAAAGATGAACCGGATACCGATTATTTATGGGGGAAAATACATCGGAGAGGGTATGCCGCTCCGGCTGTCCATCAAATAAATACAACGAAGGAAGTATTTACAGAAATACTCTTCCAAGCTAGTAGTTGCCGGAAATGATCGGTATAAACCGGGGGGATTGATCTTCATGAAGAGTGCTGCAAAAGGCAGTGTGCCGGGAAACGGCGGAGAGAAAATCAGGGATAAATACCGGATTGTCGGACCTGTTTATGATGTTCTGAGCAATCTGTACAGCGGTCGCTCCATTCACCGTTGCAAAATCGCCATGATCAACACGGATAATATCCGTAAGGGCGACCGGATTCTCTTCGCGGGTGTCGGGCATGGTCTGGATGCCATGCATGCCGCCGAAATGGGAGCCAGTGTGACGGTGGTTGACCTTTCTGAAACCATGCTGAAGAAATTCCGGCAAAACCTGAAGCAGCGGAATGTAAAAATAAAGATCCGCCAGGTTCATTCGGACATCATGGAATTCCAGGAATTTCAGAAGTACGATATGGTGGTGGCCAATTTCTTTCTCAACGTTTTTGACCGGGAAATGATGAACAGCGTCCTTGCGCAACTGATCAAGCTGGGGAAGCCGGGAGCAAAAATTGTCGTGGGCGACTTCTCCTACCCCACGGGCAACATCTTTTCCCGTGCTTTGAAAACCCTTTACTGGTATGGCGCCGTGCTTTTCTTCTGGCTCGTAGCCCATAACGCCGTTCATAATATCTATAACTATCCGGAATACATGGAGCGCCTGGGCCTGGAAATCAAAGAAAAAAAATATTACAAATTGGGCCTTGTGGATTGTTACTGGTCTGTTCTCGGTCAGAAGCCTGCCCGGGGATAAAATATTTTCTGCAGTGAACTAACTTCAAGGGGGCAATATTGGAAAAAGTTCTGGCGCTGCCTGCGGGAGTTTTGCCGGGGACAGGCGGTTTTTCCCATGCGGAACGGACAGGCTATCTGAAGGAATACGGTTCGCATTCCCAATCTTTTTCGACCATGCAGCCGGGAATGAAGTATTTTGACCTGCCCGGCGTCGGCTATATCGCTTTCATGAAGAAATGGGGCGTCAAGATCGCACTGGCCGACCCGGTATGCAACCCGGCTCACTTCGAGCTCATCATTGAAAAGTTTCTGGAGCGCCACCCGTCCGGGCAGTTCATGCAGGTCAGCAAGCCGGTTGTCGATATCCTGCAACGGAACCATGGATATTACGGGACACAGTTCGGTTCGGAAATCCGTATCGATTTGCAGCAGTGGAACCTCAAAGGCGGCAAGAAGCAGGTGATCCGCACGGCGGTCAACAAGGCCGTGGCCATGGGAGTTGAGGTGAGGGAAAGCCAGAAGGACGATCATGCGGACGAGATTTCCAGAAAATGGATCAAGACAAGAGCATGCAGCCATCAGGAAATCCGCTTCCTGATCAGACCCCTGGATGCACAGTACAGGGAAAATTCCCGCCATTTTTATGCTTACATGGACGGTGAAGCTGTCGGATTTATCTTTTTTGACCCGATTTATGAAGCAGGCAGAATCGTCAGCTATGTTCCCAATATTTCCCGTTCCTGCCTCACTTTCAAACAGGGGCTCTGGTACGTCATCATGTGTCATGCCATGGAAATCTTCAAAAGCGAAGGCGTGCCCTACCTGGACCTCGGCCTGGTTCCACTGATGCTCGCCGATGAACTCGAGCTGCAGGAGTCCAAAATTCTCAGAAAAATCATGTCGGTCATTCATGCAAAGGGGAATTTTCTTTTCAACTTCAAAGGGCTGGAATTCGCCAAGGGCCGCTTTCAGGGCACGGTAGGAAAAAACTACTGCTGTCACAAGAGAGCCATGCCGATGTATTCTCTGCTGGCCGTTCTGGGGATGACGGGCGTCGTCTGATGCGGAGCAGTAAGTGATCATTTGCCCGATGTTCCCGGGCCCGCTATTATGCCCGGGAACCGGTTTTCCGTTTCTCAAAACTGTAAAAAAGACGTGAACCGCCAAAAGCCAGAAACACCGCTCCCATGATCAGCATGAAAAAAGCAAAGGCAGGAGATGAGCCGGGTTCGTAAATGGGAAGGTGTCGACTCGGATCAGACGGATCATAGCGAATCTCCAGGCTGTCCTTGACCTGAAAGGCGTTCCACCGCTCTCTGGATACGGTGGCACTGACGTCTATTTTTTTGCCGGCGGCGGACGCAAACGAGTAATCCAGGCAGTGTTGAACCCTGCCGTCGGTTGCGGTGCGAGTGTACTTTTTTGTTATGTAGGCGGTGGTTTGCCCGTCATATGACTTGAGTCTGCTGTAGTCAACATAAGACCACCAGGTTGCAACCAGAAGAGCACATCCGATGCCGATGCAGATCAAGCCGCCAATCAAACCGGAAAAAGAAATCTTCACTTTCAAGCCTCCAACCCGCCTTATTCTGACAAGGGTTATTGTTACATTCTCTGCATGTCTTTTATCTTTATCACATGTCAAAATCTCTGCAAACAGGGAAAATCAGGGGTCTCCCGGAGATATGGATTTTATCAATCAGTCCTTTCATTTAAAATAATGGCTCGCCTTCCTTTTTGGAATCGGTTATAAATGCCGAACAGAAAAAAAACGAAAATCCGGCGGCATGTGCGTCGGAGTGCTTTGCTTCATCATTGATTCGGGAGGTTCAAACATGAATATTTCGGAACTGCTGGAAAGAAGTGTCGCAGAGGGGGAACAGATCAGCATCATATATGAAGGCCGGGAGATTACCAATGTGGAGCTCGATCGTGCAGCAAAGAAACTGGGTAACGCACTTTTGAAACTGGGTGTGAAACGGGGCGACCGCGTCATCATGCAGATGCCCAACTGTCCGGAGATCTTTCAGGCCTTTCAGGCCATCTGGAAGATCGGCGCGGTCAGCGTGCCCATCAATTATCAGGTGGGTGTGGAGGAAACCAGTTACATCTACCAGGATTCCGAAGCGTCAACGGTCATTACATCGCCTGAATATCTGGAAAAGGTCCTCGGGGCGAAAGTCAATGCCCCGTCGGTCAAGAACATCATTGTCGTTTCCGATCAGGCTTTCGAAAGCACTTACTCGTATGACGGTCTTCTGACGGAAAGTTCGGACCGGCTGGAAATGGTCAATACGGACGATGACGAACTGGCCGCCCTGGTCTATACATCCGGCACCACGGGAAAGCCCAAAGGAGCCATGCACACGCATTACGGACTTTATTACTCGGTGGTCCACATTCAGAAAACCACACATTACCCCATGGACATGATCAGCGTGGCCGTTTTGCCGCTGTGCCATTCTTACGGCATTGCCTGCATGAACGGGCAGTTCCTGCGCTCCAGAAGCAGGACGGTTGTGCTGCGCCAGTTTAATCTGGAAAAACTGTTTTCCGCCATCGACAAGTACAAAGTCCAGTACCTGCCCGCCGTTCCCACCATGTATGTCTACATGCTGCAGTACCCCGATTATCAAAAATACGATATCAGCTCCGTCAGATATTTTATCTGCGGTTCGGCTCCGCTCTCCGTCGAGGTATGGAAACAGTTCAAGGAAAAATTCGGCGGCGAGATCTGCGAGGGTTGGGGCCTTACGGAAGCAGCGGCCAACAACGCCGTCAATCCGGTAGACGGCCTGAAAAAAGTCGGGTCGATCGGCAAGCCCATGGAGGGCATGGAAATAAGGATTTTCGATAACGATGACCGGGAAGTGCCGCAGGGACAAGAGGGAGAAATCGTCATCTGCGGACCCATGGTGATGAAAGGCTACTGGCGTCAGCCTGAAGCAACAGCGGAAATCATTCGTGCTGGCTGGCTGCATACGGGCGATATCGGATATGTGGACGCCGACGGTTACTTCTTTATCACCGACCGGAAGAAGGACATTATCATCAAGGGCGGAGAAAATATTTCGCCGCGGGCGATTGAAGAAATTCTTTATGCCCATCCGGCCGTTGCCGAAGCCGCCGTGATTGGAATGAAAGATCCTGTCTACGGTGAAGATATCAAAGCGTTTGTAGCGCTGAAACCCGGCCAGACGGCGTCGGCGGATGAAGTAAAGGAATTTTGCGGTGAGAAGTTGAAACGATTTTTCGTGCCGAAAGAGGTGGTGATTCTTCCGGCCCTGCCCAAATCGCTGGTCGGCAAAATCCTGAAAAAGGAACTGCGCAAGTTATAGGCGCCCGGGACGGTAGATGTAGTGGAAGGGTGGCGCGGAATATCCTGAAATTTCCCGGTATCAGAATAAATGGATTGGAAACAATGAACGGAGAACGTAAAGATTTGTGGATACCGGTCTTCAGCCTCAATTTTTTCGTTGACATCCGTAAACCCGCCTCCTATAAATCAACTCTGACAATTACGGCCGATGTGATCCGGAACCCGGATCATCGGTAAAAGGAGGCGTTATGAATCAGCGGTTTTATTTTTTCCGGGGAATGTTTTTACTGATCATTTCTTTGATGTTTGTCGTTCCCGTATCCGCCCAGATCCTTGGAGGGTATTCGGATGTTTCCGTTAATGATCCCGATGTGATCGCGGCAGCCAACTTTGCCGTCAGCGAACAGGCCAAACAGGAACGCGCACAGGGAGACCACGGCAGTTTTAAGCTCCAAGAAATACTCAGCGCGAAAAAGCAGATTGTGGCCGGAACGAACTATAAACTCCAGTTGAAGGTCAAGGTTAAAAACAACATAAAGAATGCCGAGGCCGTCGTCTACAGAAACCTCCAGGGAACGTATCAATTGAGCTCCTGGATATGGCAATGAACGGAACACTGCCGGGCAGACAAGACCTGCCCGGCAGATAACCTGAAGATCACATGACCGCAATTGTATGGTAATGTGGAATTCCTTGCCGTCTGAGAGACGGTGAGCAGCAACTGCATTGGATCGCCGCCATTTACACCCCTCATCGATCGTGTCAGAGTACGATGCTTATCATGGCGCAATAGTATTCATTTTCGGAAAAATGCCGACGTCAGCATTGCCGATATTTAATCGGGAGTGAAGGTGTTGACCTTATCCCTGGAAACCACTGTGCCCGGAATGCCGCAAAAGTCTTCTTTGATCATGGAGGAAAACAGAGAAGGGTCCGTTGGCGTGAAAGCCGCGAAGCGTTTTCCGTTCTCTTCTTTCCCGATGATGATACCCGTGCTCGGTAAATTGTTCCTGTCATAGGTCACGGTATAGGTTTCCACCGTGGCACGGCCCTTGGGCTCCGGGTTGATCCCGGGTTTGGGCCGCAGGTCAACTGACTTCTGGCAAAGACTTACATCCGCCGTAGCCGCCGAATTGTCTTGGGGAGGCCTGGTGGAGCACACGGCCGCCGAGTGCTTGGTCATATAAAAAGAATTGCCGGTGACAAGCCCGGTCCTGCCGGGATTCTGGCGCAGAACTTCAACCATCTGCGCCATGGAGTGCATGACGTAATTGTTTCCCGGTCCGCCGAAATAGGGCAGTCCGCCGGTGATCGTAAGCGGACGGTGATCGTCCCGGGCAATTCCCAGCATATCGCGGGTTACCTGCACGGCAACCGGAAAACAGCTATACAGATCAAAAAAATCAATGTCGTCAATGGTTACACCGGCCTGCGACAGAGCGGTGCGGCCTACAATCTCGATAGCCGGGGAAAAGCCGTATCCTTCCCGTTCCAGGATATTCCAGTGATCACTGGCTTCGGCATAGCCGTGTACATACACCCATCCGGACGGGTCAAGCCCCATTTTCCGGGCCCGCGCTTCCGACGTGACAATGAGGGCTGCGGCCTGGTTGACCAGCAGCATGGCATTCATCCGCTTGGTGTAAGGGAAAGCGGTGTTGCGGTTGGCATCCGAGGCGGTAATGATTTCTTCCGGTGTGAACGATTCCCGAAACCAGGCCCGGCGGTTTTGGGCCGCCACCTGTGAAAGGCGGCTCATCAGATGGCCGATCTCCCGTGTATGATCCGCAATCGTGCGGCCATAGCGCCGGCGAAGGGCATTTTCAAACAAGGGGTAGCTTGTTGCCGGAAGCGAAAGGCCGTGGATGTGCTCCGTTTCGCAGGCTCCGTCAAACAGCCCCAGAGCCGTCAGCGGCGGAAGGCCGGGATGCCCGGATGTTACATTCCACCCTGCGAAGGTTCTGGAATTTTTTGCCTGCTGCATATTGTACTGGGCCTCGGCACCGGTCAGGATAACCAGACCGGCACTGCCTTCGGCAACCGCCTTCATGGCGTGGTGCAGCATGGCCTGCGGCATGATGCCGCCGAATCCGGAAACCATGCATCGTGCAGCGGGAAGATTCAGTTTGTCGACCACGCATCCCGGCGGATTGATAATGCCGTCATCCGAAAAAAGAGACGTGGTGATCAGCAGATCAGCCTTTTCCAGATTCTGTCCGGTCAGACCGCCATCTTCCGCCGCGGTTTTTACGGCCTCGGCCATCAGATCCACCGGTGATCCGCCGATTACACCGGTAGCCTCCCTGTGGGTCACCTGGCCCGCGCCGATGATTACGGGAATATTTTCAGAAGTCATGATTTTCTTCCTTTGAATTACTTCGTGAGCGTACACCATGCTGGTGAATTCCTATCAGATATTCATGGTTTTTGGAAACGAATTCAAGCGGGACTCTCTCCCCTGTTGCGCAGTTGCACGGGAAAGTAAACTCGGTCTGTTTGCCGACCTGTCTTGATTGCTCGGGATGGAGCGAATTTTGCCGGCTTGACCTTCATCATCTTCTGTGAGAAAAACACTCATGGAAAATGATCGATCCGGAATTATCGCATGAAAGCTTATGAAAAAATCGGCCGGAAACTGCAGAAAGCCCGGGAAGAATCGGGCATGAGCCAGGAAGAACTGGCCCGACTTCTGGGTTGCACGCAAGCGGCTCTTTCCTATTATGAACTCGGGAAGCGGCGTCTGTATTTTGCCCAGTTGGAGAAATTAAGTAATATTCTGCATCGGCCTCTTACCTATTTTCTGGAAAACATCGAAGAAAACGAATCCCGGCAAAGTGATCTTGCGAAAATCATCAAGGAGCCCTATCTGAAGCAGATCCTCCTTCAGGCGAAAGAACTGAAGCCGGCGCAGCGCAAGGCCGTGCTGGAATACATACAGTGGCAGAAATACAATCGTGGGGAGTAAAATGATCGCTTTTAGCCTTTCCGAAAAACAAAAAGCCATCCAGCAAAAATTTCACGCACTGGCCGAATCCGGATTACGGCCGCTGGTCATTCCGGTCGATCAGGAAGCCCCCGGCTCAATTGATTCCCGCTATCTCCGGATTATGGCCCGGGAAAATCTCAATGCTTTGCTGATTCCCAGGGAATATGGCGGCAAAGAGCTGGATTGCGTTACTCTGGCTGTCCTTATTGAAGAAATTACCTGGGGATCAGGTGATTTCTCATCCATTTATCAAACGAATCTTCACGCCATCAAGACGATGCTGATTGCCGGAACACACGAGCAGAAAATGGAATTTCTTCCGCAAATGATGGATCCGAAAAAAGGCATTGCCAGCTTTTGCCATACGGAATTTAAAGGCGGGTCCGACAGTTCTTCCTTCACGACGACTGCCCGCCTGGAAAAAGGATGTTATGTCTTGAATGGAACCAAAAACCCGGTCATGAATGCCGGAGATGCCTGCTTCTTTGTAGTGTGGGCCAGTATGGAAAATGACCCGGGCCGTTCAGGCATCAACGCTTTTATTGTTCCCCGGGAATCCGCGGGAATCAGTTATGGTTCGTATTATGACAAATCCGGATATCGCGGAGTACCCATGAGAAAGGTTTCGTTTCGCAATGTAAAGATTCCCAAAAATAATCTCATCGGCCCCGCGGGAAGCGGCTATCTCACGCTCATGCAGGCAGTGGACTGGGGGCGCGTTCTGGTTGGCGCGTCCTGTGTGGGACTGGCCCGGGCGGCCATCGAGCTTGCTCTGGACTATGCAAAAAAACGAAACATCAAAGGGCGGCCGATTATCAGCAACCAGGGAGTTGCTTTCATGCTGGCCGAGTTGTCCACGCAGCTGGAAGCCGCGCGTCTTCTGGTCTGGAAGGCCTGCCGGCTCATTGATGAGGGTGTGGATTACACATCGGCTGCGTCCATGGCCAAGTTATTTGCATCCGAACTGGCCGTGCGGGCTGCAAGCGATGGATTGCTGATTCTGGGCCAGGAAGGAATTTACCGGTCCGCGCTGATGGACAAACTTCAGCGGGATGCACAGTTGACCAGAATTGTCGAAGGAACGAGTCAGATCCAGAAAGCCATCATCGCCAGTCAGCTTTAATGGTTGTATTCATGAAACCCGTCCCGGATGATCAGCATCATCCGGCTGACGTTTGGAAGCTGATCTCTTTTTATCCGCAACAAAAAAAGCCATCCATGAAACCGATTATCACGATATCCCGGAATTCAGCTTGACAGAAAATACAACAATTTGTTATAGGCAACAACAACAATATGAGTTTGATGATTTTGATTTTGCAGGGAACAATATTTTGAAAGGAGGATAAAAATATGAATTTGCTGGAATTTCTGGAATCAAATGTACGGAAACATCCGAATAAAGATGCCGTGCGGGCCAATGGCAAAGGGTATACCTATTCAGATGTAAAGACCATGTCGGAAAAGGCCGCGGGACTTTTTCAAAGCCGGGGAATCAGGCAGGGCGATTGTATTTCCATCATGAGTCAGAACACGGTCAGTTTTGTGTTTGCCTATTTTGGAGCCCTCATGGCTGGAAATGTGGTTATTCCGATCAACCATAAGCTTATGGCTCCGGAAGTAGAGTATATTCTGGAAAACAGCGGCTCAAAACTTTTACTTTTCGACGGTGCCCTGGCCGGTGTAGCGGAAAAAGTGAAGACCGGCGTTCAGAAGCTGAGCATGGATACAGCTGCGTCTTTTTGCGAAAGCTTTGATGATCTTGTTTCGGGAGGATCTGTTTTTTCCCCTGCTGAGATCAGGGATGATGATCTGGCGCAAATACTTTATACATCCGGTACAACGGGCAAACCCAAGGGGTGTATGATCACTCATCAGAGCATTGCTTTGAATGGGATCTTTTCCGGCCTGGTTGTCCGGATGGATGAAGACGACCGCATGCTGATTGCCATGCCGATCTGGCATTCGTCGCCCATCAATAATTGGTTTGCGGGAATTCAGATAGTCGGCGGAACCGTCGTCTTTCTGAGGGAATATCATCCCCTGCACTTTCTCCAGATCATTCAAGACGAAAAATGCACGGCTTTTTTCGGACCCCCGATTTCCTATATCATGCCTCTGCAGCTTCCCAATTTTGATCAGTTCGATTTGTCCTCGATGAAAACGATGATTTACGGCGGAGGACCGATCAGCCGCGAAACAGCCCGGATGATCATGTCCAAATACAAATGTGAAAACTGGTATCAGTGCTACGGCATGACCGAAACGGGTCCCACCGGAATGGTGCTTCGTCCGAAAGATCAGCTGCGTAAGCCCGGTTCACTGGGACGCGTCGGTAATCCCGGAGTCGATATGAAAGTTATGAAGTCAGAGACTGTGCCGGCCGGACCGGGTGAAACGGGAGAAATCTGGTTTCGGTCCGGCTGTATGATGAAAGGCTATTACAATAATCCCGGGGCGACCGCTGAAGCGTTTACGGATGGCTGGTATAAAACAGGCGATGTTGCACGGCTGGATGAGGATGGCTACCTTTACATGGTCGATCGTTCGAAAGACATGATCGTTACGGGTGGAGAAAATGTATACTCCAAGGAAGTGGAAGATGTCATCAGCGCCTGTCCGGGCGTGGTTGAAGTCGCAGTGATTGCCCTCAAACATCCGGAATGGGGTGAAACCGTAGCGGCGATTGTTGTGGGCGCGAAGGACTCCGGCATCAATGAAGATCAAATCAAGAAATTCCTGAGCGATAAACTGGCCAGATACAAGGTTCCAAAAATGTTCAAATTCAGGGATTCTTTGCCACATACCCCCAGCGGCAAGGTGATGAAATACCAGCTGCGGGAGATGTATGACTAGCAAAATTGCAAACCTGAAAATACAAAGGAGAAAGAAATATGCCGTTTGATTTTTTATATTCGAAAGAACAGTTGGCCCTGAGAGAAGAAATCAGAGATTTTGTGAAATGGGTTCCCCGTCAGACCATTCTGGATATGGATAAGGATATTATCAAATTTCCAAAGGAGATTATGAGAGAAGCCGGACGCCGCAACCTGGTGGGGTGCCGGCATCCCAAGGAATGGGGCGGCAGAGGGATGGATTGGGTTACGGATTGCATGGTCATCGAAGAAGTCAGTACTCTGGGTTACATGATTGCCTGTGCGTTCGGAACAGGTCCGGATCTTGTCGGCGATGCTCTATGCATACACGGGACGGATGCGCAGAAGGAAAAATATGTTGTTCCTTTGCTCAAAGGCGACAAGTTTGCCGCTGAATGCCTGACGGAACCGCGAGGCGGTTCAGACTTTTTCGGAGCTACAGCCACGGCCGTTGACCAAGGAGATCATTTTCTGTTGAACGGGCAGAAGCGTTTTATCGTCGGAGGGGAAGGGGCCGACTATTTTCTTGTTTATGCCCGGACGGATTTGCGCGCGGAAGCCAAGTCGCAGCAGGCAATCACCTGTTTCATCGTTGACCGTGGTCCCGGTGTCGAAACAAAATATTTGTATAATCTGATGGGCTGCGGTGGCGGAGGCACAGCCCGGCTTGTCTTTAAAGATGCCGTCGTGCCGAAGGAAAATGTGCTCGGAAAGGTTAACGGCGCTTATGCCGTCTTTAACACGATGATGATTCCGGAAAGGCTGGGAACGGCGGCAATGACTATTGGACCGGCCCGTGTGGCGCTGGATGTGGCCACTCATTATACGACACGACGCAAGGCATTCGGCCAAACGATCAACAAGTTCCAGGGAGTGAGTTTTCAGGTCGCCGAAGCCGCGATGCTTCTCGACGCAGCGCGTTCACTGGCCTACACGACGTCCCGCGCCGTGGACAGCCCCGCCGTCAGTAGGGATCAGGCGCGCCGGATGATTTCCGAGAGCAAGAAG
Organism: Smithellaceae bacterium; assembly: GCA_963682015.1. Lineage (GTDB taxonomy): Bacteria > Desulfobacterota > Syntrophia > Syntrophales > Smithellaceae > UBA8904. Next base: position 3,837,693 of record OY820932.1, read on the forward strand.
TTCATTACCGAAGCGTGCCAGAAAGTTGTCCACAACGCCATGCAGGTCGTGGGCGGAATCGGCTATACGAACGTCCTGCCTCTGGAGCGGATCTACCGTGATCTCCGGCTGGCTTCCATCTGGACGGGCACCAGTGAAGTCATGTCGATGATTATCGGTCACGAGTGGTACAGAGAACATTTGCTGAATCGTGAAAGTCCGGTGCGCAACTTCAATGCAGATGCCGCGGAAGCGGATGCGGCGGATGAAATTATTTATGAATAGAGCACGATTGATTACGTAGAAAAGTTTCACGAAGAATAAAAAAATAAGTTCTGTAATGTAAAACGAAAGGCAGGGTCGTTTGGCCCTGCCTTTTCTTTGCGTGTACGGTGCAATGTACAATCGTTACTGCGCCTGTTCCCTTGATGTGCAACGCTCTGGGGAATATCCGGGGAAAATTATTATAACGGGAAAAATGTTTTTTAAAGCGGTAGCCTGCCGCCATATTTTGCCGATTGACACGGTCTTTTTTATAGAGTATGTATTTTTTTAAAAAGTATGTATCCTTATAAGAAGTAGGTATTGATATGGCAAAGAAAGTAACCATAAGCGTTCCCGATGATCTGTATGAAAAAATGAAAGAATGGAAAACCACCCTGAACTTTTCCAGGGTATTTCAAAACGCCGTAGCCGGAATGATCCAGAAGAAAGAGGCCTTGACATCCAAAATTCGAAATGAAATCGATTTATCATCCATTGTGGACCGCCTGAAAAAAGAAAAAATCGATTATGAATTCAACATTACGGAATGCGGAAAAAAAGACGGTCTCGAATGGTGCAAAACCGCCCATTACCATGAGCTTCAGTATGCACTGGCCTGGACCCCTTACCAGAACCCCGTCGGGGATGAAGAGCTGGGAGATTACTTTTCCAATATGTTTGAAAAATATAGAAAGCGGATAACGGTAACAGGTCAGAGGGCGCAGGATAAGTTCAATGTTTTTTCCGAGAAATATTTAAGAGGATGGAAAGAGGGGGTTGATTTGTTCTGGAACGAAGTGAAAGACAAGCTTTAACCGGAATAATCACCGGAAAGAAATCAATTGAGTAACTTTTTTCGTCGGGGATGATATGGGACTCGTAAACGCGGCCAAAGATTTTATTGAAGTATACCGGCAAAGATATCTGGGTGACCGGCGAAAATTTTCCGGCAACCTGAAACTGTTCGCGGAAAAAAGCGAAGACTGGATAACGCGGACAGCTTACCAGCCTTATAAATGGCTTTTCATTTTTCCCCTGTTGATCGTAACTACTTTCATTTGCGGAACGCTTGCCATTATCGTTTCGCTCATATCCACGACACGTGCGGGAGGATTTTCTGCCGTACTCTGGGCGCGGATCAACAGTTTTTTTACTCCGATGACCGTGAATGTCGCCGGCGCAGAAAACATTGAGCCCGGAGTTTCCTATGTGATTGTAGCCAACCATCAGAGTCAGTACGACATTTACGTCCTTTACGGCTGGCTGGGGATCGATTTCAAATGGGTCATGAAAAAAGAGCTGGAGAAGATTCCGGTGCTCGGTCTGGCATGCAAAGTTCTCGGGCATATTTATATTGACCGATCCGATTCGAAAGGTGCTGTTGAAACCATCAACGCCGCCAAGGCTAAAATTGTAAACGGGACGTCCGTTGTCTTTTTCCCGGAAGGTTCACGAAGCAGCGATGGGCTCCTGAAACCATTCAAGAAAGGCGCTTTCCGGATGGCCATTGATCTGGGACTGCCCGTTCTTCCGGTTACCATTAGCGGCACCAGAAAAATCCTGCCGAAAGGAAGCATTGATTTGAAGCCCGGTGGCGTGACCATGACGATTCACCAGCCGATTTCCGTTAAGGGATATCATGAAGAAAACATAACTGAACTTATGGATAAGACCAGAATGATCATCAGCGCATCTCTGGATTGAACGGTTTCCTGGCGAAATTTCCGGACCACAATATTTTATTCAGGCCTTCTGAAATCAGAAGGCCTTCTTTTTTCAGATCCAATCTTTGATCGACTCATGGACAGCCGATCACGCGGAGAGATGTATGGCAGGGAGAAAATGTCGATTGCGGGATTTCCAGTGAGGCGCTATTCCGGTTGTTGTCTCTTTCCCGGAGGTGTAAAGTGAGGAAAAAAAGGAGATCAGATGATCAAGGCAATTTTCTGGGACAATGACGGCGTTCTGGTCGATACGGAAGGGATTTTTTTCAGGGCCAACCGGGAGATCCTCGCCGGTGCGGGTATTTCCCTGGAATGGGAGCAGTTTGAAGAGATTTCTCTTACCAACGGGGGAAGCGTCCTTCAACTGGCTCAAAAGCCGGGAACGGATGCATTTTATAAGCTGCGCCGTGACCGTGACGACCTTTATGCCGAACTGCTTACCCGAAAGCCTCTTGTGATCGACGGTGTCCGGGAAGTGCTGGATGTCCTCCGGGGAAAATATGTGATGGGGATCGTCACGAGCTCCGGCCATGAACATTTCGAGATCATTCACCGGCAGTCCCGGCTCCTGCCTTACTTTCAATTTGTTCTGACCATGAAAGACTGCACGCATTTCAAGCCGCATCCCGAGCCGTATCTCAAGGCTCTGGAAATCAGCGGTTTCCTGCCCCGGGAGTGTCTGGTCATTGAGGATTCGCCACGCGGGCTTGCCGCGGCCGTGGGCGCCGGAATCCGGTGCATTGTGATCCCGAGCAAATTCACGCGCGGCACCGGTTTTGCGGGAGCCTGCAAGATTTTGACGAGCATCAGGGAACTTCCGGCGGTGCTGATGGATGGATGGGGGTGACAGAGAAAGCCATTACGAAGACACTGCGCTAGTTTCTGCCCCAGATGTGCGGTCTTTTGAATCGATAGAAATTATCCTTTTCTTCAAGGGCAACGGTATTCGCCTCGTCGCCGAAGTGCTCGCTCCGAAGGGCACTGAGTCTGTTTTCTCGCTCCTGGCCCTCATACTGCTGAACAACGACTTCGCGCTGTTCCATGTACTTGAGGCCGGCCTCCCAGCGGCTGGCATTGTCGGCATCACGCCTGGCCATGGATTCAATCTGCCGCTCCGTAAATCCCATTTTTGCCCTCAGCCTGTTGATCTCCTCCTGGCGTTCGCCGGGGCCCAGCCGGTTGAGTTCTTCCTGGACGGAGTTAAGACTGAAGAAAACCTTGGAGAGGAGAACACCCTGTTGCATGATGAATGCCTCCGACGTGCCGTCAAAATTTTCGTGGAGCGAGCGCTTGTAGGCGTCCAGTTTCTGGTCCAGGGACATGCCCCGGGCTTCATCCAGCGAGGCGAGAGCGTCCTGCATTTTTGCCTTTCTTGCATCCGATGCCAGGAGTTCACCCGACCAGATCTTCTCCGCGTCTTTGCCGAAGAGTTCCTTTCTCTTTTCTTCCATGGCGGCAAGCCGTGCGCTTGCATTCATTTTTTTGAACCGTTCCCCGTTCTCCATGAGCCAGTTGTTGTACTGGTCGATTTTTTCCAGAGTCTGCATGATTTCGTCGGCGTATTCGGGAAAAGCCCGCTTGAGAATATTATGGAAGTAAGCCTTCCCGTTTTCCGGATGATGCCCCATGACGAAGTTTCTGATGGCTAAAAGGCCTGCCTGAACACTTTTATCCGCTATCGTCCGGCCATAGAATTTCTGAAGTTCACTGACAATCTTATCGGCGAAAGGATCATTTGTTGAAGAAGGGACGGGTGCGGGTGAATCGGATTTCAGGATTCTGGAAATACCGGACAGGATGGACGAGTTTTCATGGTCTTTCTCTTTGGGACCGGATTCAAGAAAAAGCACCGATACTGCTGCCATGGCAATGATGAATAAGGCGGCAAACACGAATATTTTTTTTCTGGTCATGCTTTCATCCTTTTTTACCGGGGTCTTATTTCCTCATCGTTTGGTCAGCAATCGATGCCGTACAAAACGCGGATAAAAAAAGGGGCGCGGTCACCCTGGCCCGCGCCCCTTTCGAGCAGGTTAGAGTTTTGGCTGGAGCTTGGCCCAGATCAGGGTTGCAAATTTCTTCGATCCCGCGGTGTTGGGATGCACACCGTCGGATTTGAGGTCGGTGCTGGGTACAATGGTCGACCGCGGATCAATGAACACGCGGTAGTTGGAGGCTGCCGTGGCGTTCGCTACCGCCAGGGCCATCTTTGCATCACCATAGGAGACCGCTTGGTTCAGTTTTGCGGAGCTGATATAACCGTCTTTCTGGTTGGAATATCCCTGATAGATAATGTTCTTCACACCGTCTCTGCCCATCTGGTTGAGGAGGTTCACGATGTCCACGTACACATCGTCAATAAGGGCCTTGCACGTTGACGAAAGCCCGGATTCCCACCAGTCGACCTTGCAGTTGTAGGGGTCGAAGGCCACTGCCGGGATCAGGATGTCGTTGCCGCCGCCATCCATGAAGATGGTTTTGATGTTGGAATCGTCGGCCTTTGCGTCGTCATACTGGTCCGATATGTGGCTGACCATGGACCCGGACAACGCATACCGGCGAAACGTCTGACCGGACCAGCTGTGCAGAAAGCCCTGGATCTCGCCGGAGAGTGCAAAGATGGAATCTCCCAGATTGACGACATCGTTCCGTGATGCGCTCGTGATGATCGGAACGCTCAGGAGCGAACAGCCAGCCGCGATGAGCAGTGCCCCGACAACGACAAGCCTTTTAAGATACTTGCCTGCTTTTGTACCCTTCATGCATCTACCTCCTCTTTGGTTTGTTTGTTAAAAAACTGGAACGAACCCCTCCCTGATGCTTGATGACAAACTCACATCGGATCCTGTAAAGATCCAAAGGAAAATACAAAAAAGCAGGCGCTGTACTTGATTTCCTGATATATAGCATGAGTATATATAGAAAAAAGGAAGCCGTGTACATACCACCAAAGCGGTAATTTTTTTATCTGAATATTATTTTGGGGCATCCGGAGGGGAGATTCGTTTGATCAGATATCTTGGTTGGATTTTTTATCTTCCCTGACGTAATATGAAATTCAAAGAAGATACCAAAGGAAGGAGAATAAATGGAGATGGAACAAGGCAAAGGGGCGATTTTTGTAACAGGCGCATCGACCGGCATCGGGAGAGCCACGGCGCTCGAGCTGGCCAAACTTGGATATCCTGTTTTTGCTTCCGTCAGAAAAAAGGAGGATGCCGACGATCTTCGCCGGGCCGCTTCCGGTTCGCTGACGCCGGTGCTCATGGATGTCACGGATGAGAAAACCATCTTCCGGGCAAGAGATGAGATTGCCCACGTGCTGGGTGGGAAAGGATTGTGGGGGCTGGTGAACAATGCGGGCGTTTCCTTCCGGGCCGCCCTGGAATATGTTCCGATGGCGGACTTCCGCAGGCTCTATGAAGCCAATGTCTTCGGACTGCTGGCGGTGACCCAGGCCTTTCTCCCGATGATTCGCCAGACGCGGGGAAGGATTGTCAATGTCAGTTCGCTGACGTCCCTGTGGGTGACGCCTTTTCACGGCATCTATTCGTCCGCGAAAATGGCGGTCAACGGCATTACCGAAGCGTTGCGGATGGAACTGAAGCCCTTCGGCGTGAAAGTCATCCTCATGATTTACGGAGGCGTGCAAACGGCGTTATGGGACCGTGTGGAAAAGACCACGACGGACATTGCCAGCCACTTCCCGCCCGAGTTTCATCAGCTTTACGCCACCCGGCAGAAGAGAGCTTTCGAATTCTTTGCGTCCGCCGGAAGAAAGGGGCTCCTCCCGGAGCAGGCGGCGCAGCCGATTATTCATGCGCTCACCTCGCCGAAGCCCAGGCAGGTTTATCTGGCCGGCCCCGGCGCGAAGCCGGCAAACGTCATGTGCAAATTAATGCCGGATGGAATGAAGGACAACTTTAAAATTAAAAGCATGGGACTGGACAAATTGTGAATTCCCGATGGGGAGAGAAAAGGCGACCGGCTACGATCAAACCATAACGCTTGATGTCTTCTCCCCGGACCGCGATTATCTGGCCATGTCACTGGCTAAAGTCCGGGCGATTTGGAACAGCGCTTTGCCGCAATCATGAACGGCTTGGTCTGAAGAATTCCATCCGCGACCGGAAATGCCGGCGATGGAAAACGCGGCTTCAATCTTTCATCTTGACATTTCAAACTGTCTGATGAATGGGTGACCGCATATGATGTCTCCTGTTTCTTGTGTTCATGCGGAGGTTTGGTCCGATGACATCTCGAGTTCAGCTGTTTTTCTGCCTGGCAATGACGGGCTTTCTTTGTCCGCCGATTTTTGCAGCGATTTCCGGCGCCGATGACATCCGGCTTGTCACGGTGCGCAGGGGAGACACGGTCAGCTATATCTCTTTCAAGATATACGGCATGTACAATCAGAATATTCTTGAAATGCTGCGGAAGGAAAATTCAGGCGTGCGGGACATGAATCTGATTTATGTCGGGCAGCAACTGCGATTTCCGGCTCCGGCCTTGATGAAGATGCGTCTCGACGGACAAAAGCCGCAGGAACCCGGAGAACCGCAAAAACCCGCTGAACTTCCGCGGGTAAGAGCCGCGGCGAACAAGGCCGTGATTACGTATCTCGAAGGGCAGGTTCAGGTCCGCACGGGCGCCGGCACGGCGTGGTCCGCCGCCGTCCCCAATCAGATTCTGCAAGCCAAAGACGAAATCAGGGTATTGCCCGGATCGCGCGCCGAACTGATTCTGGATAACCAGAGCGTCATGAGGCTTGCTGAAAACACCCATCTGACGCTCAGGCAACTGGATGCGGAACCTGTTTCCGGCAAAGAAACAACGAGCGTCGGGCTTTCCCTCGGTAAGCTGTGGACCAGGGCCAGCAAGGTGTTCAACCCGTCTTCCCGCCTGGAAGTCAGGACGCCCACGGCCATTGCAGGCGTCCAGGGGACGGTTTATCACGTCAACGTCGAAAATGAACGCCTGACGGAAATTCAGGTCTACGACGGCGCGGTGGCCGTCTGGAATCCGCTGCCGTCCGCGGGGCCGGCCGCCGACGGTTCCCGGGCTGTTCTTAAGGTTCCCCGGAAAGTGCAGGGGCCAAGACCCGTTGCAGGGCCTTCGACCGTTTCCCGTGAGGAATGGACGGAAATTATTCTTCAAAAAGCACAGCAGATTACCGTAACCGATCAGGGCATCCCCCGGCCCGTCTCTTTCAGCATCGATCATGAAAGGCAGAAAGAATGGGTTCGCTGGAACGAGGAAAGGGACGCGGATTTCCAACCGATCCGCAGGCTGCGGTAACGCGGGGGAAACAGTCCAATGGCTAATTCAGAGACAATCAGCAGGAAACGCAGATGGGCGGTCACCATTCTGGGGATTTGCCTGATGGTTGGCATTGCCGTTCTTTTCTTTATCCCGCTGCCGGTTTTTGAAACCATCCACGGCAAGCTTTACGATCTGACTTTCAAAGTCCGGGGACCCATTGCACCGCCCTCCGAAATCGTTATTGTGGCCGTTGACGACGATTCCCTTTCTCGCGTGGGAAGATGGCCATGGCCGCGAAGCACATGCGCGGCGTTGATCAACCGGCTGTCGCAGGCCGGCGCTAAAATCATCGCCATGGATATTGTTTTCCTTCCGGAAACCGTCGGGCAGAACGAACCGGAGAATCAGGCATTGAAAGAGGCCGTCGGCCGGGCGGGTAATGTTGTCCTGCCTTATTACTTCGCATTCGATAAAACCCCAAAAAGCCCTGGCGCCAATGATCGCGGCGCTGCGATCGAATCCCAGTCTTTGCTTCTGTACGACGATCCCAAGAAGATCAATGATTATCCGCTGCTTTCCGCATCGAATCTTTTTACGCCTTCGCCGGAAATCGCTCAGGGTGTGAAAGCGCTCGGGCACATCAACGTAATGGCGGATCCGGACGGCATCGTGCGCCGGGCGCCCATGATCATCAAATACCGGGACGCCTGCTATCCTTCCTTCAGCATGCAGGTTATCGCACAGGCTTTCGGCCTGACCCGGGGAGATATTACAGTCCGTGTCGGCGTGTCCGTGCGCCTGGGAAAGACTTCCGTGCCGATGGATATCCGCGGGATGGCGCTTGTGAATTATTACGGAGGTAACGGCACATTCCGCTATTACAACGCCGCCGATGTCCTGGAAGGAAAAACGAAAGACGCTTTCCGGGACAGGATTGTTTTTGTGGGAATCACGGCGGCGGGGCTTTCCGCCGGCGTCCAGGACCTGATGGAAACGCCTTTTTCCAGCCGCTTGCCCGGTGTGGAAAAACACGCCCAGGAGGCCGCTTCCATCCTGCAGGGACGCTTTCTGGTTCGGCCGGTCTGGGTTGCCTTTGCTGAATTCGGGTTGATTCTGTTCATCGGGCTTTTGCTTGCGTTTTTGCTGCCTGTCGTTCGCCCGGTGATCCGGCTGATTATGGCCGCTGTGGTTTTATTTTGTCTCGGCGGCCTTTCTGTTGCCGCCTTTTTCCAGGGATTATGGCTGAAAATATTCTTCCCCGGAGCGCTGGTTATCCTGCTATACGCAATGTCGGCCGCGATGGCATCCAGGCCCGTCATCAGGGAAACGGGCAAAATCGACGACGAGACAGTGGTTCTGCCGCCCGCCGGCGAAGAGGCGGAGGCGTCGGTCCGAATGGAAACGGCAGGCCCCCTCCGGAAAATCGAACGATACGAAATTCTGGGCGAGCTGGGGCACGGTGCGATGGGCGTTGTGTATAAAGGAAGAGACCCGATCATCGACCGGCCGGTTGCCATCAAGACCATCCGCTTCGACCGTTTATATGAGGAACGCGACATCCAGGGCATGAAAGAACGTTTTTTCAAAGAGGCTCAGGCCGCCGGCAAACTGATTCATCCCAACATTGTCACGATTTTTGATGTCGGCGACGAGAAAGGTCTGTCGTTCATTGCCATGGAATGCATTGAGGGGAAAGACCTCGCACAGTTTATTGCCGGAGACAGCCTGCTTTCATGGCGTCAGGTTTGTACCATCATCATCGAAGCGGCCCGGGCTCTGGATTATGCGCACGGGCAGGGAGTTGTTCATCGGGACGTCAAACCGGCCAACATCATGCTCACGGCGGAGAGGCAGGTTAAAGTCATGGACTTCGGCATTGCCAAGATCGCCTCATCTACACTCACTCAGGTAGGGTCCATCATGGGAACACCCCCGTATATGTCACCGGAACAGATCAACGGGGCGGAGGTTGACGGCCGCTCGGACCTCTTTTCCCTTGGCTGCGTTCTGTATGAACTGCTGACCGGCGCAAAACCTTTTCAGGGAGACAACCTGGCGGCCCTTTCGCGGCAGATCATGCATGTGTCTCACGCGCCGGCTTCAACCGCGCGTCCCGGCATTCCGCGGCCCCTGGACGACATTCTGGATCGCGCATTGGCAAAATCACCCCGGGATCGTTTTCAAACAGGAAAAGAGATGGCCGACGCCCTGCGGCAATTTCTCCAGGAACTGAACTTTACCGGTGAGGAATAAAGATTTTATTTCAAAAGCTGTGACCTGCTGATTGAAACGACATGGCAGCATGCGCGACTGATTTTATTTCATTGACAGCCGCCGACGCTTTTCCTATACTGACCCGCAAATAAAAAATCCAGTCCCATCCATCCGGTGAATTTATGAAACATTCGTTAAGCGATGAAGAACGTAAAGTTTTGGATCAGCGAATCGCCGAAGCGGAAAAACGCACAGGCGCACAGGTTGTGCTGGCCGTGATCGGAAAGAGTGACGCGTATGCCGAGATTCCCTGGAAAGCGTTCGCGCTGGGCGCGTCCCTGGCCGGTCTGCTGGTTTTGCTGATGAACATCAAGGGACCCCTTGCTTCTTCGGTGCAGGCGGCTCTTCTGGCGATTGTCCTGACGCTGGCGGCGGGCGCGGGCTTTGCGCTGCTGGCTGTTTTTGTCCCGGATTTTGCGCGGCTCTTTCTTTTTACGCATCGCGCGGAGATGGAAACAAAGCAGTACGCGGAATCTCTGTTTCTGTCCCGGGAGCTTTTCGCCACGCGGGACCGAAGGGCGGTGCTGCTGATGGTCAGTCTTTTTGAAAGGCGAATTGTCGTGCTGCCGGATAAGGGGCTTGCCGGAGAATTTGGCGAGGAGGCCATCCACAGGGTGATCGATTCCATGCGGCCGGACCTGACGGCGGGACGCACCGGACAGGCATTAGTGGCCGGATTGAAAAGTCTTGAAGAAAACATATCAACAACCGGAAAATCCGGATGCCCGGAGAATTCCCTGCCCGATGATGTCATTGAGGAAAAGGGAACATGAGGACCAAAACGCTTCGAATCACCCTGATCTTTATCCTGCTGTTTACGGCTTTCCAGGCCCTGGCCGCTGTGGAAGTTCCTTACCTGACCGGACGCGTGACCGACAATGCTCAGATTCTTTCCGACGAAGCGCGAAAAGACATAACCGCCGCCCTGAAGACTCATGAAGATAAAACCGGCAACCAGGTTGCGGTGCTGACGATTCCTTCGCTTGACGGTGTCTCCATCGAAGAATACGCGCATACCGTTTTCAATACCTGGAAACTGGGGCAGAAAGGCAAAGACAACGGCATTCTGATTCTGGTGGCGCCGAAAGACCGGCGCATGCGCATCGAAGTGGGATACGGACTGGAAGGGATCATGCCCGATGGTGTGGCCGGCAGCATTATTCGCGACGTCATGACGCCGAATTTTAAACGCAGCGATTACAACAAGGGGATTGATGAAGGAGTCAGGGCCGTGATCGCCGTTCTGGAGGGCGGCAAGACGCCACAGGCGTTATCCGGCAACGGTGCCGCGACGTCAGCGCAAAAATCAACCAGCGTGCTGGAAGCGGCGGATATGTCCATTACCGAAAAAATCCTGTTCGGTGCTTTTATCTTCGGCATTATCGGCCTTTTCACGGTGATCGGCATATTGACGCCGGGTGTCGGCTGGTTCCTCTATTTTTTCCTGATCCCTTTCTGGGCGATGTTTCCCATTGTTATTGTCGGTTCCACGGCGACTCTTTACATACTGGGTACCTACCTGGTGGTTTATCCGGTGGCGAAACTGCTTTTAAGAAATACAAAATGGTACAGCAAGGCGGCCAAAGACCTCAGGGAGACGGGCACCGCCCAGATCGGCGGATTCACGATGCACTCCGGCGGTTCCAGCAGTTCGGGAAGTTCCTGGAGCTCCGGCGGTTCCAGCTTTTCCGGCGGTGGCGGTTCCTCCGGCGGCGGCGGTTCATCGGGAAGCTGGTAGGAACGACCGCGGATTATTTCGTCTCCCGCAGTTTTACCCTGATCTCATCGGACAGGACGTACCAGCCCTGCACGCCGTTTTCCAGCCGGTAATAATGAAGAATGTAGGCGGCTGAAAGGACCAGGAACAGTGCCGTCAGCAGGATGTACGGCACCGTCAAATTGACGAGTGTCCATCCGAAGGACAGAAGAAAGAAAAGGCAGACAAACATCATCGTGATCAGATGAGCCATGCGTTCATGCTGCATCCAGGCAATCTGCTGAACATGATACGCCAGAAGTTCAGCAAGCGCATCTTTTGCGGGGTGAGAGCCCAGAAATTCCCTGACATAGCGTTCATGCCGCCGCATGTATTCGATCATAAGCCATTTCTCCCTTTTTTCAGAATGTTACCATACCTTTGGAAAAAACATGGGTGTTTTTTTCTTATAGTTCAAATAATCCTGTCCCAGGCGCAGGGCCAGTTCCGGTTCTTCAATGAGTTTCAGTTCCAGGACATTGAATAAAATGAAAAGCGGCGTGAAGATCAAAAGCAGGGCCACGGATTGAAAGGCAAAGCCAATTCCGAAGAGAAACAGGAAAACCCCGCTTAACATTGGATTGCGGATGCAGGCGTAAGGACCGGACGTTACCAGAACGGGAGGTGGATTGAAGGGTACGGGGGTACCTTTCACTTTCAAAAAATGAAGCACGCACCAGCCGGCCAGAGACAGCCCGATGACGATCAAGGGGATGGATACGATCAGGTTGATCGGTGAGCGGGGAATCCGGGGAAATTGAAGCCACCTGTCCAGCAGAAATGCTCCGATCACGAACAGCATGGAAAAAGAAAAGTAGGAAAGACCGACGACGGGCGTGAGAAGCAGTCGAAGCTTCCGGCTGCCCGTCGCCGCTGCATAGATCAGTCTTATCCATTTTGTTTGAAGTGTCAATGCAAGCTCCTGTATCGGAAGGAAGCCGGTTTATCCCTTTTGCGCCGCGCGGGCGTATTGCTCCTCGCGCATGGCCGGGTCCTGCCGGTAGTATTCTTTCAGAACACGGTACAGCTCCGGTGTGGATTTCCTCATGAGCAGCGGCTGATCGAAGAAATGCTCCGTGGCCACGGCGAAAAATTCCGCCTCGTCTCTCGCGCCGTATTCATCCAGAAATGTCCGTTTGCCTTTTTCCACGTCCTTTAAGAGTTTCGTGTATTCACGCGAACAGGTCCTGACCCAGTCCCGGTATTCCGCGCGGTCTCGAAGCGGCGGAGTGCCATCCGCCACGCCGTCCTGCATATCCAGCTTATGCGCGAATTCGTGATAGACCACGTTATAACCGCATCCCGTGTAACGGATGCTTTCCTTCACGGCCTGCCAGACCAGGATCAGGGGTCCCTGTTCAAAAGCCTGGCCGGTAATGGGATAGGCCGGCTCCAGCGGTTCCAGCGCCATTTCAAAAAAGCCGAGTTTTCGTTCGGGCAGGATCAGATCGGAAGGGTAGACGAGAATGGATTCAACGTTTTCAAAGAAATTATGTGGAAGGTTCAAAATCAGCAGGCAGGCCATGGCGGAAACGGTGACGCGTATTTCATCCGTGAGGTCAAGGCCCCCGCAGCCTTCCCAGTTTTTCTCGGCCATGAAAACAGCAATCAGCTCGCGCAGATGTTTTTGTTCATCGTCATTCAACAGACGGTCATATGCCACGTTATGGCGGATAACTGCCTCCCAGCCCGGCGGAAAGGGCGCTTCCATGAGTCTGCGACGACGGCGTTTGGCAAACCAGTCGAACATGCCTGATTCCTCTGGATGGATTTAATAATGGAATATGTACCATAAAAAGATTTTGTTGAGAAACGGCATTTTACGAAAAAAACATCACTTGCTTTTTTGCGGGCCGTTACTTGCATGAGCAAGGATCCGATCCGTATTTGGAACATTTTCCGAAAGAAGGTCATAGCAGGTTGATGTCGGGCGGGAGATCCGTTTTTTGACGTTTCTTGAAGAGGGTAGAATCTGAACGACAGGATCCCGAGGGCCGGTGGAAGGAAGGAGGGAGTGAGGGCATTCCGTCTATCTGCTGTTGCCTGGTAAGCATCCTATTTTCCTTCAGTCGATAGATTCGTGCCCCCGTGTCCGGGGGCACGGCATCCTTAATCTGATTGTGAACCATCCGGCTACTTTTTATAGCTGTACCATCCCTCGCCGGTTTTTTGTCCGAACTTGCCTTCCACTACTTTCCTGACAAGGCTCGGCGGCGGGAGTTCGGCCGGATTTCCGGATTCATGGAAGTGACCCATGCAGACATCGTAAGCCAGATCGAGTCCGGTCAGGTCGTTGAGGCGGAAGGGGCCCATGGGATGGCCCGCGCCGTATACGCATGCCTTGTCGATATCCTCCGCGGAAGCGACGCCCATCTCCAGCATCCACATGGCTTCCTTGTGAATCACGTTGAAAATCCGGTTCAGCACGAAACCGTCGACTTCTTTCTTGATCAGAATCGGAACCTTGTCGATTTTCAGACAGAAGTCCATCATGCACTGCGCCGTCTCATCCGATGCATGCGGTCCCTGAACCACTTCCACAAGTTTCATGACCAGCGCCGGATTGAAAAAATGAAGATTGCAGACCTGAGCGGGCCTTTTGGTGGCGTCGGCAATCCGCGAGCTCACAATAAAAGAACTGTTGGTTGCCAGAATGGCCGCGGGCGGCGCATATTTGTCCAGGTCGGCAAAGATCTTCCGCTTCAGATCGATGCGCTCCAGAACGGCCTCGATGACGACATCGGCGTCTTTGGCGGCTTCTTTCAGATCGCCGGTGAAGGAAATCAGACTTTTTACTTTTTTCGCCTGTTCTTCCGTCATCTTTCCCTTCTGAACGCGGCCGGGCAGATAGCCGTCCACAAACTTTGCGGCTTTTTCCAGAACAGCCGGAACGACATCCGTGCAGACCGTTTTGTAACCGGAAAGCGCGCACTGCAACGCTATCTGATGTCCCATGTTGCCTGCGCCAACCACACATACGTTTTTCACTTCGTTTATTTTCATTTTGTTTTGTCCTTTCGTAAAGTAAATAGCCCTCGCTCGATGATTACCTTGCATCAATCCCGCAATGCCGGACTGAGCGTCTTAGTACTGCAAATTCTCGATAATCGTCGCCACACCCAACCCGCCGCCGCAGCAGGAGCTGAAGCAGCCGTATTTGCCGCCTCTGCGGATGAGTTCCTTCATGGTGAACATGCACAGACGTGCGCCCGACGCGCCATTGGGGTGACCAAAGGCAATCGCGCCGCCGTTGGGATTCCATTTGTCGCTGAAACAATCCACTTTTGCGCCCAGCTGTTTTTCCAGTTCCGCGGCCACGGCCAGATTCTGCACGGCAAAGGCTTCGTTGCATTCCCAGACATCGATTTCCGAAGCTTTTCTGCCTGCGCGCTTCATTGCCAGTGGCACTGCGTAAGCCGGACCGATTCCCATGATTTTGGGATCGACGCCGAAATCGCCGCCGGCAATCCATTTAGCCATCGGCTTGTAGCCCAGCTGCTCCGCTTTCTCCCGGCTCATCATAAGCACAAAAGCCGCGCCGTCGTTGCGGCCGGAAGAATTGCCCGCCGTGACGGTTCCGTCTTTGACGAATGCCGGAGGCAATTTGGAAAGCGCATCGATCGACGTCATGCGGGGATGTTCATCCACTTTAAACTCCAGCGGCGGATTTTTCTTGCCTTGCGGAACCATGACAGGAATGATTTCATCAACGAAGTATCCCGCATCCATGGCTTTCCTGGCCAGGATCTGGCTGCGCAGACCGAATTCGTCCTGCTGCTGACGCGAAATATTATACATCTTCTGCAGGGCTTCCGCCGTCAACCCCATATTCATCGTCGCCGGATCCATCGTGGGGGAAAGGGAAAACGGAATGGGCAGAGGGGGAATCATTTTGAACGGCTCCGCAGACATGGAGAATTTGCAGGGGCACTGGCTGTAGGATTCCATGCCGCCGGCGATCATGATATCGGCATGCTCGCACAGAATTCGATAAGCTGCATGGTTGATTGAATCGATTGCCGAACCGCACTGCATCTCTATATAAGATGCCGACGTGCTCTCCGGAAGTCCGCCGGCCAGTGTTACCCAGCGCGCCAGGTTCAGCGCGGAATTGCCGGGTTGAGCTGATCCCGCATACACGGCATCGACGACACCGCCGCGCTCCAGAATCTTTGATTTCTCCACCAGACCTTTCAGGGCAAGACCGCCCAATTGTTCTATTGTAAAATTCCGCAGGGTCTTCCCGAATGTGCCGAACGCCGTGCGGGCTCCATCAACAAATACGACTTCTCTTTTACTCATTTTTTTCTCCGATTATATTGTATTTTTTTTACGGTTATTCAAACCGCCTTTGCAATCTTCTGTCTTGTACGTTTCCGTCTTTCCCGTTTTGCCGGGATCTTCCGGTTTGCCTGAAGGATTTTAGTGCCGCTCAGGACAGGAATTTTCTCTGAACACCCGTGAGAATCTCTTCCGCCTCTTTGACCATGCCCTGCACCATATCGCCCACTTTGGGGATGTCATTGATCCGCTGCGCGGCTTCACCGGCCGCCATCAGCGCTTTTGCCTTGTCGCCGTTGTAGACGGCTTCAATGGATTCATATTCGAACCGGATAAGCGACATATCCATGGTTGTATAATCGTCGGGTGTTCCCAGGAAAACGCCGGGCGATTTTTGCAGCGTGTTTCGGGCATGCTCGTCGCTGCGGGGCGTTTTCAGCCAGCGGGCGGGACCGACAAAGCCGCGGGCCACCACTGTTCCGCGGTCGCCCGCCTCAACGATGCTTTCTTTCCACATGGTGTTGAAATCACTCTCCTGCGTCGTCAGGAAGCGCGTTCCCATCTGCGCGCCGTCCGCACCAAGCACCAGGGCCGCGGCCAGAGTCTTGCCGTCGCAGAACCCACCGGCGCCGACTACCAGGGTTTTGTCGTCCGAGACCGCTTCCACGACGGCGGGCAGCAGGATCATTGAATGGACGGGCTCCCACGAGGTGTGGAATCCGCCTTCATGCCCCGAGGCGACAATGACATCCACGCCCGCCTTCTTGCAGCGCTGGGCGCCTTTTACGGAAGGAACAACGTGCATCCAGGTGAAACCGGCGCCCTTGATCTTGTCCTTCCATCCGACGGGATCTCCCGCGGACGTAAAAATCACTTTGAAGTGTTTTTTCATGTCGGGATTTTCTTCCCGAACCCTTATGGCGGTATCGATAATCGTAAGCGACTGATCCTTGATTTCAGTCGACACCATCACGTTGATACCGAAAATTCCCCCCTTGTCCTTGACCAGACGATAGGTGCGCTTCAGCAGTTTCTCCATGATGGTGGCCACGTCGTCCTCGTGGTTTGCTTCCGCGGATTCCACAAATGCGTCAAATACCCAGGGCTGCTCGCTTTTGTTGAAAAGCCCGCTGGTCGACAGCAATCCCAGAACGCCTGCGTTGGCGGACGCCACGCACAGGTTGTTGTTGCTGAACGGTCCCATGCCCGCCTGGATGATCGGATATTTGACACCGATCAAATCACATAGTCTTGAATGAATCATTAATTTATCCTCCTGATTTTTATTTTCATGTTTTTTGCACCGATCCGGACCGTTTGAAACCGTTGTGCTCAAAAATTCTCATTGTTCCGGAAAATGACTTTTCACTCACCCCAGTTGTTCTTGCCTTTGCAGCGGTCCAGCTTCTGATCCATCCAGGGCAGAATTTTAGCGGCCGGCACCCTGTACGTCGGCCCCGTGTACGAACATCCCTTGAACCAGTAATAGGGCGGAATCGTCATGGATATTTTCTGCTCCTCGGGCGGGACGTACAGACTGACTCCCAGGTCCATGATGGCTTTATGGTCGCAGGTTCTCATCTTGACGACTTTACCGTTGACAAAGCGATACGTGTCGCCTTCCCAGGTGCGGATGATCTTTTCAGGATCGGTGCTTTTGGCCCTTTCCATGACATTCAGAAGCCAGTATGTCTGCATCAGGACGGAAACTCCGTTACCCACCAATCCGACGTTGCGCACGGACTCGCTGTTATAGGGGGCTTTCCATTTTTCGGATACTTTCTGCCAGATCTGGTAATATTTTGTATAAGAAGGGGATTTGAAGGGATCCGGCATATCGAACGAATCGATATGAATAAATCCCCGGGTGCCCTCCACGCCGATGTCCCTCAGCATGCTGACATCGTTCATGAAAAGGTTTGCGATGGGGATGTTTAATTTCATTTCATGCGCCTGCTTGGCAAGATTGGCCGCATCGGGGATAAAGTCAGCGGAGTAAATGATTTCGGCTTTGGAGGCCTTGATTTTTTCCAGGTAAGGGATGAAATCAGTCAGGAAGAGTTTGTGGTAATCTTCGCCGACGATCCTGGCGTCGGGATAATACTCCTCCAGCCCTTTTTTGAATGCATCGGCCAGCAGATGGCCGCCGCTGTAATCCTGATTGAGAATATAAAAACTTTTCTCTTTCTTCCGGATCTGGCCGAAATAATACGCCAGGGCTCGACCGGTCTGTTCTATCGAAAAGTAGGGGTGAAAAGCGTAACGCGAAAAGTTCGTTGCATTCTGCAGATCGTCGGACATCGAGCCGAAGTTGACCGAAATGATTTTATACTTATTGGCGGTTTCATTGATGATCTTGACATAGTGGCTGCCGTCGCTGCCCAGGTAAGCGTGAACCTTTTCCTGCAGGGCCATCCGTTCGCTCACTTTTTTACAGGTATCCGGCTTGCTCATGTGATCGGCTTTGATCACCTGAATCAATTTCTTCTTTCCGTCAACCCAGATGCCGCCGCGCTTGTTGATATCATGCGCCGCCCATTGAACGAGGGTGTAATACCATTGCCCCTGAATGGCAGCCGGTCCGGAATAGGAAACCACGACGGCCAGTTTGATCGTGTCTCCCGACGGAACGACGGATGTTCCCGGATCGTAATCGGACATGTCACTCATCTGGTTCACATCAAAGGCCGCGTTGGGTCTGGCCTGCCATTGATCCGTGGAATCCGCTTTCGCGGCCTTTGGCTGTCTGTCTGATTTGGCGGCCGAGGCTGCGCAGACACCCGCCAGCAGTAAGAAACCAATAAGAAAACATACCGGGATTAATCGCTCTTTTCTCAGGCATTCCATTTTCCACCTCCCATAAAATGTTTTTGAACTTCTCATATTACCTCTGCTATTTACGTGTTTTCCGATTCTCCGTCTCTTCTTCCCGGAGCATGCGCCGCAAAACCTTACCAACCGCCGACTGCGGAAGAGACGACCGGAATTCCACGAGTCTGGGAACTTTATACCCGGCCAGTTTTTCCCGGCAGAAGGAAATGATTTCTTCGGCGCCGGCCTGTTCTCCGTTCTTCAGAACGACAAATGCCTTGACGGTTTCTCCCCGGTAATCATCGGGGATGCCGACGGATACCGCGGCCTGGACCTTGGGATGCCGGTGGAGTACTTCATCGATTTCCCGTGGATAAATGTTGAAGCCGCCGGCAATGATCATGTCTTTTTTCCTGTCAATGATGTAAAAAAAACCGTCCTGATCCTGTGTGGCGATATCGCCGGTGTGCAGCCATCCGTTGCGGATATGCAGTGCGGTTTCCCCGGGATTGTTCCAGTAGCCCCGGGTGACGGTTGGACTCTTGATGACCATTTCTCCCGGTTCCCCCGGGGGGACGTCCCGTGTTCCGGAATCAAGATCCACCAGCCGCACATCCGTGTTAATGACGGGAATGCCGATGCTGCCCGTCTTTGAACAGCCGAGAATCGGGTTCTGGGTTCCGGCGCAGGTCGTTTCACTCATGGACCATCCTTCGCTGTAAAAGATGCCCATATCCCGGATGCGGCGGATGGTTTCGACGGGCATGGGCGCGCCTCCCGAATTGAGCATGCCCAGTTTCTTGTCGAGTCTCAATTCTCCGGCGCGGGGATGCGAGATAACGGCGCTGATCATGGTCGGAACGGTCGGGAATAACAGGATTTCACTGTATTTCGACAGGGTGTCCATCATCTCGTCGGGCTGGAACTGGGGCACCAGGATTTGTGTGGCGCAGTTGAAAACGGAAATATTGATGACGGCGATATTGCCGTAGATATGAAAGAAGGGAATCGCTCCCAGGATAAAGCGGCGCTCCGGGGGGGTCAACTGGAGTCTGGGACTGATCCAGAGGGACTGGCCGATCGTGGAAGCAACAACATTGCCGTGCGTCAGGACGGCCCCTTTGGGAATGCCTGTCGTTCCTCCGGTAAACTGAATCAGGGCCGGGTCATCCGGAGAAATATCGACATGAGGTCGCCTGGTATCGCCGCAACTTTCCAGGACGGAGGAAAAATAAGACCAGCCTTTTTCCAGAACCGGAGATTTGTTTTCCGTTATCCGCGCACCGGCATAATCGTGAAGCCTCGTGACAATGATGTGCTTGATCTCAACACTCCGGGCGAGTTGCATCACCGTCGGCATGGCCGTATCGATGGTAAAAAGAACGGAAATACCGGTATTGTTAAACACTCCTTCCAGTTCATCGGCTTTATAGACGGGATTGAGGTTGACGACGATGGCGCCCAGGGACAGCGCCGCATAGTAGGCAATGATATACTGGGGGCAGGTGGGCAAATGAAGACCAATCCGGTCGCCTTTTTGAACACCCATGCCGGAAAGAGCGTTGGCCATTCTCAGGACCTGCCGGCGCAGTTCCCAGAAGGTTATTTTTCTTTCCAGGAAATGCACGGCATCCTTGTCCGGACAGGCGTTGGACGGTATCTGCAGCAGATCGGCAACGGCAAGCTGGGGCTGCCGCATGGTGACGGGTACATTGTAATCATAAAAGCGATACCAGGGTCTCTGATCCATTGTCTTTTCCCCAAAATTTTCCTGAAAAACATCACAGCGGGGATAAATGCGCAATAATCAAAGACTGGCTAATTGATGGTCATTCAAATAGACCATTATGTAAAAGAAAGAAGATGGGCTCTTAAGTTCTTGTCTTTGCACTGCAGAGAAAACTTTTTCCGAAGCCGCTTTCGGTAATTGTTGGCCGTATGAACGGCAATGTTCAGCATCTGTGAAATTTCTTTGGCGGTTTTTCCTTCCTTGACGAGATCGGCAATCTGGATTTCCCGTGGAGTCAGATTGGCCTGACGGATGGTTAAATTGGTCAAAAAGGGCGAGATGATTTCCGCCAGATGGCTCTCCAGGATGTGCAGGTAAGCGGTCTGAGTCGCGTCCAGGCGGGTGGTCTTGAGTTTGTTCAGGTAAGGCATCATCAGGCTTTTCACGTTGCCGACGATTTTCCCCTCAATTTCGCTGCGATCATTTTTCCGATGTTCCAGCAGCACCTTCAGGGCGGTGTTGGCTTCTTCCAGGTGAAGGGATTTATGCTCCAGTTCCGTAACCGCATTTCTGAAATCCGTGACATCCTGCATGGATTCTATGGCGCCGATCAATTGATTGTTATGGTCGTAGATCGGACTGGCTTTGCACCACAGCCAGCGGGTTTCGCCTTTGAGCTCGAAAGTGTGTTCCGCATAAAGAAAATTTTTCTCTTTTTTGAAGTATGCGTAGCGTTTGATACTTTTCTTGTCCGGGTTTTGGATCATGTCAATCAGCATGGGGATTCGTTTTCCGTAAAAGGGCAACGCATACTCATAATTGTTTTTGCCGAGCATCGCCTCCGCCTTCACGCCCATCATTTTCTCCATCTCCCGGTTCCAGATGATGACCTTCCCCTCCCGGTCGATCGCCAGAGTCGGCTCGGGCAGGAAATTAATGATGTCCGACAGCATGCGCTCCGATTTTTTAAGCGCTTCTTCCGCTTCCACCTGCCGGGTGACATCGGTAACAAAATTTAAGACGGCGGGGCGTCCTTCCCAGAGAATTGCCGTGCCGATAATTTCCAGCCAGATCACCTGTCCGTTCTTGTTAATACCCCGGTACCGGTACTTGTTGACGGGCTGCCCGGCGAGTTTTTTTTGATGGCTCCGGAACGCCGTCCCGTAATCGTCGGGATGGGTTGTTTCGCGCATATGTTTGCCGATCAGCTCGCTGACGGGCCGGCCGTCGATTTCCGATGCGCGCTTGTTGACATACTTGTGCACTTCATCCTGCATGACCACAATGGCTTCCTGTGCGTTATCCAGCATCGAAGCGATATACTGGATGGGAATTCTGCCGAGGTTTTCGTTGCGACCGGCGGGCTTGCGTGATTGGTTTTTGATGAATCTGCGGTTCATGGTGGATTGTTTGTTTGTCGGACTCTTCCTCGTGTTTTTTTTGGGCTGCATCTCTCGTCTCCCGGGTTTACATGGCGATCAGGATCTGATCGCCATGCGTCATATTCAAAAGTATAAGAAGAACCATTATATCTGTCAACGAAATACGTTTCATGCCTGTCGGGTGAAAAACAGGCTCGGTATTCTTTTCAAAGGATACAGGTGCAACAATGAAAGTTCGTGGATCCATGACCGTTGCATTTTTACAGGACGCCGGTGAAATCCAAACTGTTATAAACCGTGGCTGTCGGTTCCGCTATCGAAACAGGAACTGCGCGATGCAGAATGGTGCATTGCGCAGTTCCTGACGGGTGAAGGGTCAGTATGATTGAAAATACCGGTTTTCAGGGAATTGGTTTTCCGCTGGCGGCCGGGTCAGAGCAGTTGCTTTCCGGGTATTTATCCTTTTGCAAAGAAATCGATGAGCAAACGATTTACCTGATCGGGGACGTCGAGCTGCACCCAGTGGCTTGCGCCTTCGATTCTTTCGTAACGCCATCCTCCCGTCACATAGGCTTCCGTGGCCAGCATCGGTTTTTCCGTGAGATAGGCGTCGCCGCTGCTCCAGATACCCAGAACAGGTACCCTGGTCGCCGGGATCGCGACAGGCGGGGCAAGTTCTTTCTCCGGACTCAGGTTTGCCCGGTACCAGTTCAGCGCCGCCGTCAGGGCGCCCGGTTCGGACAAATCTCTGGTCCAGTTATCCAGCTCGCTGTGGTTGCGCAGGATATCCCGGAACAGCTTCCAGTCATCCTGCTGGAGAAGCGTTTCCGCTGTTCCCTTGAATTGGAAAAGTAACATATACCAGGCCTTTTCACGCTGTTCGACGCTCTTTTTTTCCCGGTTGGCCATGGGATGCCCGACGGAAAGAACGGCCAGGCGGTTCACCCGCTGCGGGAAGAAGCTGGCCATAACCCAGGCGATGGCGGCTCCCATGTCGTGCCCCGCAACGTGAGCCTTCTCGATCCCCAGCGTGTCCATCAGGTTGATCATGTCGCCCACCAGGCTGGTCAGATCGTAGGCCTGTGTTTCCGACGGTCTGTCGGATTTTCCGAAACCTCTCACATCCGGAGCAATCACCCGATAGCCGGCTTTCACCAGGGCCGGTATTTGATTCCGCCAGACAAGGGAAGTGTCTGGAAAGCCGTGAATGAGAAGAACCACCGGACCTGAACCGACGTCGATTACATTGAGCTTTATTCCTTTGACATCAATCCGTTCACTTTTCATTTTTTCCTGAACCTCCGTAAGACATTAGGATACGGCTTGATTCCACCACACCCGCTGACAGGATACAATGGTTAAATATTGGTCTATTTATGGTCTTAAATTAAGACTGCAACGTGTCTGCAATATGAGCATCCGCGATGTTTACGGGGGCAACCGGACGAAGAGGGAGCTGCCGTGAGTTTGCCTCGACGGTGTTTGGCAAACCGGCCGAAGATCTTGGTTCTCTTGGATGGATTTTAACGGATTGTTATTATTTTTGGAATCGGTGCAGCGTAAATTCCGGCGGGTCATGCAGTTTCCGATACACATGGCCCGCTTTCAATGATCCTTTGCATCATTTTGCAACGACTTCGGATATGCGTGCAGGTCCAACAGGCGGTATAAACTCTGTTAAAGCAATAGGTATTCTAGAACCCTCCACTGTTCACCCTCTTTAACCACAAGAAGATATTCTCTGGCAAAATCTTTCTTTTCATACTTGCTCCAGTATACAATCCTTCTGTATTCGCCGTCAGGATAGTACTGGATAAACGCCGCCTTGTCGTTAACCTGCAAATTCCGTTCAAGCATCTTTCCCATCGGTTCGCGCATGCTTCTGGTTGCTCTCACGAAATCTTCCTTTTTGGTTGCGAGTTTTCGTAAATCGGATGATATTTCCCACAATTTTTCGTAATTCAATTCATCGAGATATTTGAACCAGGTCCTGGTTGCATCCAGCGCCCCTTCTTTATCCATTCTTCTCTGCTCCAGCGTGGCACAGCCGTTAATCAGGATAAGGGTGATGAATATCAGAAAGCTGATTTTGCATATTTTGTGCATTACGATTTCCTCCTTTTTAATGCCTGACCATCAAGAGGTCGTGAGTGTTTCCGATGATTTGTTATCTTTATACACTTTCTAAATAAGAAACAAAAGCGAAATATCCCGTACGAATTGCCCCAAATAGAACGTTGCCGAAAGGAGAAATAAAAAAGAGGATAATGAAGTTGTTACGGTGATCATCTGTGATAAGTCGTCCTCCTGCCCTTAAATGATTTCATGCCGCGACAAGCTTTATTGATGCCGTGCATAAACCTTTTCGAAGTGGTAAAATAAAAAACAATGGAGCAGTCAGGATGCTGGCGGAGGTGCGCACGATGAAAGAATGCCGGAAAATATTTTTTCTATTGTTGGCGATTTTGGCGGCCGCGATATTACTTGCCTGTTCGAAACCTCCCCAATTATCCCCGCTGGCAAAAGACGATGTGATCGTTGCCTTTGGTGACAGCATCACCTTCGGCACGGGGGCGGTCCCCGGGGAAAGTTATCCGGCGGTTCTGGAACGATTGATCGGCCGGCGGGTCGTCAACGCCGGTGTTCCGGGAGAAATATCTTCAGGAGGCCTGGCACGTCTTCCTGGGGTTCTGGAACAGGAAAAACCGGCACTGATCATCATTTGCCTGGGCGGAAACGACTATCTGCGCAGGCTGGATAAGAAGCAGGCTGCCGCCAATATCCGGGAAATGGTTCAACTGTCCAGGCAGAAAGGTGCGGCGATTGTGCTGATTGCCGTTCCCGCTCTGGGATGGTCCGTTGAGCCTGAGCCGCTCTATCGCGAGATTGCCGGAGAATTAAAAGTGCCGCTGGAGGAACAGACGCTGTCCGATATTCTGTCCGACAGATCGCAGAAGTCAGATCTGATTCATCCCAATGCGGCCGGGTACCGCCGCCTTGCCGAAGCCGTCAGGGATCTTTTAAAGAAGACGGGAGCGATTGATTAAATCAAGAGACGCAACATGTATATACTGCTGGCCGATGCTGTGATTGTTTTTCATTTTTTATTTATTGCCTTTGTCGTGGCGGGCGGTTTGCTGGTTTTGCGCTGGCCCAAGGCGGCCTTTCTGCACCTGCCCGCGGTCCTCTGGGGAGCCGTCATTGAATTTGCCGGCTGGATCTGTCCGCTGACTCCGCTGGAAAATCATCTGCGTCAACTGGGCGGCGAAACCCCTTACAGCGGAGACTTTATTGTGCGCTATCTTGTCCCGGTTATTTATCCTTCCGGCCTCACCGCCTGTACGCAGTATATCCTCGGCGGACTGGTTGTTGTGGTGAATCTTGCAATCTACGGATTTCTCCTCTACCTGTACCTTTTCAGAAAAGGAAAGTTTGGCAAGCTGGAATGATGAAGAAAGTCACGAGTACAGACGCTTGCTTCATTACCCATGGGATCGGAGCAAGAACCTGACGACTCCAGTCACGATTTTACAGAGCTGAACAATGAAGCCGTAAAACGGGATAAACGTATTGACTATATTTTTAACACGTGTTAGCCTAACGGCGTTATTGTAATGCTGTTAAATAAATTTTCACCGGAATCAGGCCATGCCCAGAATACAAAGGAAACCGGAAGAAGTCGACGCTATCAGGGAAAAGATCCTCCAGCAGGCCCTGGAGCTCATGAACCGGGTAGGGTATCAGGAATTCAGCATGAGGATGCTTGCCCGCGAGATCGGGGTATCATCGCCCACCCTTTATAGTTATTTTCAGGGCAAGGACTATCTTTACCTGTGCCTTCTCACCAGGGGATTCTCCCGGCTCTATGAGACCATGCTCGCAGCATGCCGCGATTTGAAAGACTCGATGGAGCAAATGGCGGCTATTGCCAACGCCTATATCGATTTTGGACTGGACAGCTCCAACTTCTACAACCTCATGTTCACCTGGCATGTGCCCAAATACAATGACTATATCGGTTCCCCGCTGGAGCCGGCGGCGCGTCTGGAACTGGAAACAGCCATGAAGGTCGTTAATCTCGCCCTCGGGACCATCATGACATGCGCCGGTAAAGGTTATCTCCTTCATGACAGGGATGCGCGCTTCATCCTCTTATCCGTCTGGAGCACCCTGCACGGTTACGTCGCGGGGCTGAACAATACGCTGCTCAACTACATGCACGAAAACCCGGTTTCCGTGAGGCAGGAGTTTCAGCGTATTCTCCACGAAATATTGGTTCGTGAAGTAGAAGCCCGGAAAGTGAAAAACACACGCAGTTCAAAGCCCGGGCGTTGGCAGGGACGGAACGTTTCATTGAAAAAGGTGAGACGTCAGACGGCAGAATAGGTTGATTGCACAACCGGGTTGCACAAGGGGCCTGGCATGAAGATTGGTTTCGTATCCGCAGCGACCTCGACGGCCGGGCAGAATGGTTTGGAGAAGGAAGAGAGGATCACAGGGTTGGGAGCAGGAGATTCCGATTTGCTCCTGCCGTCCTGCCGATGTTGCAAGATGGATAGTCATGGAAAAACTTGGCGGGCTTTGCACCCGGCAATGTAATGAAGGAGGTACGGGATATGAAATTCAAGCTTCTTCTCCTCATCCTCTACGGCAAAATGAGGATAGCGGCCAGGATGAACAAGACGTTCAAAGACTATATCCGGAACAAGAGGCTCAGGGTGGCCATCAGGGCGGCAAAAGAGGACCTGGGGCGTGTGTACGTGTTCGATCAGGGGGGCATATCTTCGATCCCCGGAACGCTGGAGAAACCCGACGTCGCCCTCGTGTGGTGCGATGCTGACACGGGCTTCAGGATTATGACCTGCAAAAACGAGGAGGCGTCCCTGGCTGCCATGACCGAGAAAAAGCTGGTTATCGACGGCAATTTCAAGGAATTCATGTGGTTCTCGACCGCACTGGCAAAGATGATGGCCCCGTAACGGGGATATCGGGAGGAATATATGATAACGGAAAGAGCGCAGACGATGGAAAAAAGCGAAGCCCGGAAAATGATGCCGGGGGGCATCGAACCCTATGACAGGGAATGGCCCGTCGCCGAGTCCGGATTGAACGAAAACCCTTCCCCTTTCCCAAGGGTCAACCGCTTCCGCAAATATGCACTGGATCGTGAATTCACGGTGGATCATCAACGTGCGTGTCTCCTCACCGAGGCCTACAAAAAACATGCGGGTGAGCCGCAGGTTGTAAAGTGTGCGCTTGCCCTCGATCATGTGCTCAGGAATGTGAATATCACCATCGTCCCCGATGAACTCATCGCGGGGGAGATGGCGGCGCCCATGAAGTCCGCCCCGATATTTCCTGAGCATTCCTTCACGTGGGTAATGGACGAGATCAGGAACCATCCCCTGCACAAGCGTCTTCATGATGTCTACTCCGCGGACCGAAAGAGCGTCAGGAAACTCAAGGGGATCGAGGAGTACTGGAAGGGGAAGACTCTGGAGGATGCCATGCTCGCGGAAATGACCGGGGAACAGAAGAAGGGAACGCACGCGGGCCGCGGCGTCTATCTCCTGAATCTCTACATGTACGGAGGGATCGGCCACACCCAGGCGAATTACGAAAAGCTTTTCCGTTTCGGATTCGGCGGCCTGAAGAAGCAGGTGGCCGAAAAAATGGAATCAGCAGCGGGCTCGGAACCGGGAAAGAAGGATTTTTACCGGGCGGAGCGGATTGTTCTCGAAGCGGCATCCGCTTATCTCAGGCGATATGCGGTTCTGGCCGGGGAGATGGCGAAGAAGGAGCGGAATGAGCTCAGGAAAAGGGACCTGGAGCAGGTCGCGTCAAACTGTGAGTGGGTGTCGGAAAATCCTCCGCGGTCTTTCTGGGAGGCTCTCCAGCTCCTGTTCATTGCCACCACCATCATCCTGATCGAGTCCAACGGCCACTCGGTCTCCATTGGCAGGCTCGACCAGTACCTGTATCCATTTTACCGGGGAGACCTGGACAGCGGCGTCATGACGCAGGAGTCCCTCCAGGAGCTCCTGGAGCTCTACTTCGTCAAACATCTCTGGTGGACGAAGCTCCGAGACCGCATGACCGTTATCCCGAATTCCGGCAGAGGGATGGGCGGAGATTCCATAACGGTCGGCGGTATCGACAGGGATGGAAACGACGCCACGAACGATCTCACATTCATGTGCCTCGACGCCGAGGCCCATGTCCGGGTGGGTGTGCCGTGGCTTGCCATCCGCTGGCACGAGAAGACTCCATGGGAGTTGAAGATCAAGACGGCGAACGTCATCCGTATCGGCACCGGTCAGCCCAAGGTGTTCAACGACCAGGCGGCGATTCCGGCATCCCTGAAGGCAGGGAGAACGCTTGCGGATTCCCGGAACTATCATGTGGTGGGGTGCGTGGAGATCGATGCAGGGGGGAAGGAATACGGCTGGCACGATGCAGCTTACTTCAGCATATCCAAGGTTCTCGAGCTGGCCATCAACGACGGCCGCTGCATCGGGTGCGGGCAGCACTGTCCGCGGTGGGAAAATTGCGGCGGCGTCGGCAAGAAGATAGGCCCCTCCACAGGAAGTCTGGCGAATTTCACTTCCTTCGAGCAGGTGCTGGAAGCCTATGACCGGCAAATGGAATACTGGGTCGATCTGATGATCGAAGGGATTGAGATCATGGACCGTGTCCATCAGCGGCTGAAACCCCTGCCATATCTTTCGACCCTCATGGACGACTGCACGGAGAAGGGCCTCGATGTGTCCGCGGGCGGGGCCCATTATAATTTCACCGGACCGCAGGCCGTGGGCGTGGGCACCGTCGCTGACGGACTGGCCACGATCAAACAGCTGGTGTTTGCAGAGAAAAAGGTTACCGGCGTGAAGCTGCTCCAGGCTCTGGAGGAAAACTGGGTCGGCCACGAGCCCCTGTATGCCCTGGTGAACAGCGACAAGGTCCACCACTACGGCAACGACGACGACTATGCGGACGATCTCGCCCGGTTCGGATACGATACTTACTGCAAATATGTCGAGAACAGGCCCAATGCCCGGGGCGGCAAATACCTTCCCGGTGTTTATTCCGTTTCGTGCAATGTCGCCCTGGGGCTGGTGCAGTGGGCGTCACCGGACGGGCGGAAAGCTCTGGAACCTGTTTCCGACTGCCTGGGGGCGGTTCACACCTATGCGGGATCGCACGATGTCCAGGGGCCGACGGCCATCGCCAAATCGGTCACCAAGCTCGATCATGTCCGAGCGGGCAACGGGACGCTGCTCAACTGGAAGTTTACGCCAACCTGCATTGCAGGGGAAGCGGGCCGGGATAACCTTATCTCTCTGCTTGATGTGTACTTCAACCGGAAGGGAATGCACAGCCAGTTCAACATCATCAGCAGGGAGACCCTCGAGGCCGCCCTGGCGCATCCGGATCAGTACAGGCACCTCATGGTGCGGGTGGCGGGATACAGCGCCTACTTCGTGGAGCTGAGCAAGCCCCTGCAGTATGATATCCTGGGAAGGACGGAATTATCCTTTGATTGAACCGGGGGGCTGCAAGCGTGAAGCTGTGGCGCACCGGACCGTTTCAGCCACGGATCATGAAGATCCGACAGCAGGGACTTTTTCATGAACTCCGATGACAGAGAAAATAGTGCGCCGGCAAACCGCGGCAACTGCACCAGCGGTTGTGTGTTCAACATCCAGCGATTTACCGTCCACGACGGACCCGGCATCCGGACCGAGATCTTCCTCAAGGGGTGTCCGCTTCGGTGCAGATGGTGCAGCAATCCGGAAAGCCTGAACCCTGATCCCCAGGTCGGCATTTATACCAGGCGTTGCATCGGCGTCGATGTGTGCGGCCAGTGTCTGTCCGCCTGTCCCGAGGGGAGCAGCGTCTTTACCATCAACGCCGGGAAGATTGCCGGCATCAACCGGGACATCTGCAGCGACTGCCTGAAGTGTGCGGATGTCTGCCCAGCGAATGCGCTCATGGTATGGGGAAAAACCTATACGGTGGACGAAATCGTCGATGCGGTGATGGCCGATACCGAGTTCTATCAAAGTTCCGGAGGTGGAGTGACCCTGTCGGGCGGTGATCCGCTGGTGCAGTGGGCATTCAGTCGTGAAATCCTCAAAAAGTGCAGGGACAGAGGCATTCATACGTGCCTGGAGACGGAGCTTGCCATTGTTCCGGGCATTGTGAAAAAAGTTGCGCCTCATGCGGATCTCATCATCACGGACATCAAGCACATGGATCCCGCAAAGCACAGAGCGCTTACCGGTTTGGACAATGCCCGCATTCTCCGGAACATTGAAGGCCTGGTCGAAAGCGGCAAACAGCTCGTCATACGGATCCCTGTCGTTCCCGGCCACAATGACAGCAGGGAGAACATGGCGGCCACGGCTCTGTTCATTCGGGACAGGCTCGGCAACCGCGTGGCCCAGGTGCAGCTCCTTCCGTATCGTCCGCTGGGGGTTGAAAAATATGCATCTCTCGGAATGGACTATGGCATGGCTGGTTTTAAAGTCCAGGAGCGCAGGGTATGGGAGGAAAATATTCTGGCCCTGGTTGAACTGATGAAGTCCCATGGAAATCCGGTCGTTGCCGGCAGCACCAGCAGGATCTAACGGCCAAGCAATTCCGTTTTGATTTTTTATCAGAACATGAAGATCGGATGGGATGATCCCCGTCACCGGAATTTCCCACGCGCCCGCCATCCGGTCCAGGCAAGCAAAGGCCTTATTTCAAAAAAACAAAATAATCCAATCCGTGAAAAAAAAGAAAGCCGCAAATGCCTTGCGGCACTTGCGGCTTTTCCATAATTACTGGAGCGGCAGGCTGATGACTTCCGCTCTTTTCGATTAACCTTCCAGCATGTAGGATGCTTCGGGGATTTCCATCACCGAGTTGTCGCCTTCCTTGATGACGCGCAGGATCATGCCGACATTGGGCAGAATGTTGTGGGCGAAGAATTTGGCTGATGCCACCTTGCCCGCGTAGTACGGGTACTCAAAATGCTCCTTGCCGATGGCGTCAATCTTTTTGAGGGCGATGAGTGCATGCTCCAGAAGCAGTTTTGCACCGTAGATGTAACCGGTTGCGTGGAGAATCCTTGTAGCGAAGAAACCGATCATGCCGAACTTTCCCTGGCCCAGATAGCCGGCCATGGTGCCCTGGATGTCCTTGTACTGAGCGAGCGCTTCGGCCAGCAGCGCCACCTCCGCGGCCACGGCAGCGTTGTCCTTGTTGTCCGCCGCGAATTTTTCCAGTTCGGCAAACCAGGAATTAAATACCTGTCCTCCGGCCATCATCCACTTGCGGCCGATAAGGTCCATGGACTGGATGAAGTTGGTGCCTTCCCAGATCGGGTAGATGCGGCAGTCGCGAAGCTGCTGTGCGATCGGGTACTCTTCGGAGAAGCCGTAGCCGCCGTAACACTGCATGGCCTCCGAGATGCTCAAAAACGCCAGGTCCGAGCACCAGGCCTTGACGATCGGAATGTTGACTTCCACGAAAGCCCTGGCGCGTTTCTTTTCATTTTCATCCTTGGTGTTTTCCATCACGTCCATGCAGTAGTAGGACATGGCGATCATGGCCCGGCTGGCCTCGGTGATGGCTTTCTGATACATCAGCATGCGGCGCACGTCTTCGTGATGAATGATGGAGACGCGTCCCGCTTTGGGATTGGTGAGCTGACGGCCCTGGATGCGTCCGGCGGCGTACAGTGCCGCGTTATTGTAAGAGACGGTCGCGGCCGCGAGCGCCGCGAGCCCCGTGACGGTTCGTTCTTCGTTCATCATCTGGAACATCTGGGCCATGCCCGCGCCTTTTCCGTCCGCGGGAGTGTCACCCAGCAGGTAGCCGCGGCACTTTCCTTCTTCGCCGAAGTTGATAATGCTGGTGGCCGATCCGCAAAGGCCCATCTTGTGTTCGACGCCGCCGCAGTTGACGTCGTTGAATTCGCCTTTTTCTCCATCCGGGGTGTGCCAGAATTTGGGAACAACAAACAGCGAAATGCCTTTGGTGCCCGGCGCGCAGCCTTCGATGCGGGCCAGCGTCAGGTGGATGATGTTTTCCGTGATGTCCTGATCGCCGCCGGTGATGAAGCATTTGGTGCCGACGATCTTGTAGATGCCCGGCTCATCCGTTGGAGTGGCCTTGGTGATGATGTCGCCGACGTCCGATCCGCTGTTGGGTTCGGTGAGGTCCATCGTGCCGGCCCACTGTCCGGAATACATTTTGGGCAGAAAGATGTTTTTGACTTTTTCGCTGCCGAAGTCGCGGATGAGGCCCGATGCGCCGGTGGTCGCCATGACATAAGGACCGGAGGCGGCGTTGGCGGCGGCCAGGTATTCATTGGTGCAGCCCATGACGCACAGGGGCAGGGCGCTGGGATCGGAATGATCGGCGTTGCTCGAACCCAGACCATTTTCCTGGACGGTCCAGTAGGGTTTCTTGAACGATTCGGGCGTGGTGACCTTGCCGTTTTTATACACGGCATGCTGTTTATCGCCGTCTTCATTGGTGGGGGCGACAACTTCCTTGGCGATTTTCAGAGCGTTTTCCAGGATCGAATCGACTTCGTCAAGGGAGTATCCTCCTTCAAAGCGTCCCTGGCCGAAGACCCTGGACATGTCGAGCCATTCTTTCAAAATAAATTTGTGCTCACGTGTTGAATAGACAAAATTTGCTGCCATAGTTGTTTTCTCCTTTGCCCGGTAAATTAATGGAGGGATCTTATGGGAAAAGTGACCGTAAGTCAATATAATAGAAAAATGAAAGATGTTGATAGCATAGACACTATCTGGTAATAAATAACAATGAATACGATTTTTCGTCTGAATGATATCGTGCTTGTTTTCGTGGTCATTTCCTCCATGGCCGCGGCCGTTATTTTCCCGGACTTCGGATCGGTCTTTCAAAACTGGCCGATGTATTGCCTGATGGTTAATTTCTTTCTGAGTTATCTGTCCATCGATTTGATTGATGTCTGGAAAGCGCTCAAAGGCCACAGCCGGGAAATCCTGGGATTTACGGTCCTGAAACTGGCCTTTCTGCCGGCAGTGATATACGGCGTTTTTTATATGGTAGCCCCGCAGTATGCGCTTGCCGCGCTGCTGTTGACGGGTGTATCAACGGGCGTCGTTTCTCCGATGATTTCCAACATGGTCAAGGGAAACTCCTCGCTAGTGCTGGTGGTCGTCGTGATCACGTCCGTGCTTGCCCCGTTTACGCTGCCCGCCCTGATCAAGATCGTGATTGCCCGGGAGGTGACGATTTCCTTTCTGGCCATGCTCAAGATGTTGGCCACGATCATTTTCATACCGATCATCCTGGTGGAAATCATCCGCTACCTGACGCCCCGCCTGGTAGCGCCGATTTTGAAAATCCAGTTTCCTGTCTCTCTGTTGATGTTTGCATTGATTAACCTGGGCGTGTTTTACCGCTATGCGCCGTTTTTCAAAAAAGAACCGTCCGTGATTCTCATGGCGACGGTTGTCGTTTTTGTTCTGGCGGCGGTTTACTGCGTCGTTGGCATTTTCTTTTTCCGGAAAGGTCCGCTGCATAATCATCTGGCCGGCGCGGTTATGCTGGGGAACATCAACAATGTGCTGGTAATTGTTTTTTCCTCCAGGTTTTTCGGACCGGTGGAGCCGCTGGTGGCCGCGATGTATACGATTCCTTTTTTTGTCCTGGTCATTCCGCTGCGTTATTACCATCATCATAAAAGCAGGAAGATCCGATTTTGAGCGAAAATCCCCCCGTCTCGCGATTTTCTGTTTCCTAAAGAAAATAAGCTTTTTAATCCTTCAAAACGAATAATTAAAAATTTTTTTTAACCGGTTGACAAAAGTTTACCAATATGAAATATAAGTTTCCCATGAGAATACAATCGCGGCAGGCAAATTTTTTGAAAAGACAAATTTTAGAAGATAAATTTTCCTTTGCCATCGTGGAGCATGTTTCCTGAAATGAAACAGCAGCCCGTCATCAATGAAGCGGATATCGGAAGAAGGATCAAGGCGCTGCGCAATGACAAGCGGGTGACCCTGGAAGCGCTTGCCGCTCAAACCGGTTTTACCAAAGGCTATCTGTCCAAAGTCGAAAAGTCCGTTAAGGCTCCTCCCGTTTCCACACTGGGAATCATCGCCCGTGCCCTCAATGTCAGCATCTCCACGCTTCTCGGCGAAGACAGTCCGGCCGCATCGATCTGCATGGTCCGAAAAAGCGAGCGGCCGCAAATCACGCGGACCGGCACGAGTGTCGGTTATTCCTACGAGGCGGTGGCTCACAAATTCAAAAATAAATTGATGGATCCTTTTGTTCTGACGCTTCCCGTCAATGCGAAAAAGCGCATTCTCTACCAGCATGAAGGCCAGGAGATCCTCTTTGTTCTCGAAGGAACAATGAGATTTCAGCATGGCTCGGAAGTATTTATAGCCGAAGAAGGTGACTGTGTTTACTTTGATTCCAGCATTCCCCATTTCGGAGAGTCCGTGGGGAAGAATGCCGTCAAGTGTTTCATGGTCATTTTCAACGCCGGCGCTAAATAACAATAACACCTGCGGCCGTTTCACCTCAAGGATGGCTCCTTGCGCCGGAAGGGCTGCAAAAGAAAGGAAAAGACATGAGCGATATTCCCGTCTTTTTTCTCCACGGCCTGGCCTATGCCGGACTTCTTTTTCTCGTCTCGGCGGGTCTTACCCTGATTTTCGGAATGATGAACGTTCTGAATTTCGCGCATGCCGCCATGTATATGCTTGGCGCCTATTTCTCTTATACGATCATCATGCAGATGACCGGGCAATTCTGGATGGCGCTGATGCTGTGTCCGATCCTCCTGTTTGTTATCGGCGCGCTCGTCGAACGGTTTCTGCTCAGACGCGTACACCGCTACGGACATGTCCAGGAGCTTCTTTTGACCTTCGGTCTGGCCTACATCATCACGGAACTGGTCAAGTGGTACTGGGGCAATTATCCGCTGGCCGTCAATGTAACCGGATTCCTGAGCGAGACTGTTCTGATCTTCGGCATTGATTATCCAATCTACCGCATTTTCATTTTCGCCTGTGCGGTTTTTGTCGGAGTGATTATGGCGCTTATTCTCTATAAGACGCGTTTGGGAATTATTCTCCGGGCTGCTGTAAACGACAGCGAGATGACCAATACACTCGGCGTGAATGTTCCGCTGGTGTTCATGGGGGTCTTTGCCTTCGGCACGGCTCTTTCCGGATTTGCCGGCGTGATTGCGGGGCCGCTGCTGTCGACGTTTCCAGGGATGGCGCAGGAAATTCTGCTGGACGCCTTTGTCGTCATTGTCGTTGGCGGTTTCGGCAGCCTGGGCGGCGCCATTGTGGCTTCGCTGCTCATCGGGCAGCTCCAGTCCTTTGGTGTTCTGCTCTTCCCGAAGTTATCGATGGTCCTGGTTTATTTATTGATGGCCGCCGTGCTGATCGTTAAGCCCTCCGGACTCTTTGGGGAGGAATCGTAATGAAAACCAAAAATGCTCCTTTCATCGTTGGTGTTGTCCTGTTTATCGTGGCGGCTTTCATGCCCGCCGTCCTGAAGCAGTATCATCTGAACATGCTCAACGAGATCATCATTTTCTCGCTCTACGCCGTCAGCTACAACCTGCTTCTGGGGTATGCCGGGCTTCTGTCTTTCGGTCATGCCGCGTTTTTCGGCCTGGGAGCCTTCCTGACGGCGATCGCGATCATTCATATTCCGGGGCTGTCTCTCTGGAGCGCGGCGGCGATCAGCCTGGCCGGTACGATTGTCACCGGACTGGTGTTGGGTATTCTGCTTCTGCGGCATAAGGGATCCTATTTCGCGCTGCTGACACTGGCCTTCAACGCTATCTTTTACGCCATCGCCACCAAGTGGCATGCCGTGACCGGCGGCGACGACGGCCTGAGCATCACCCGGCCGGACCTCGCTCTGGGCTTTACCACGGTTCCACTGGCCAAGCTTGTTCCCTTTTATTATCTGACGCTGGTTGTGGTCGGCATTGCCATCGTGTTCTGCTGGTATTTCACCAAAACGGCCATGGGGCAGACAGTGCTCCTGATGCGTGAAAACGAAGACCGGATGAAGTTTCTGGGCTACAATACCAACATCAGCCGGCTGATTCTCTTTACGTTTACCGGCGCCATCGCGGGGCTCGCCGGCATCTTTTACACGCTGCACTTCCAGTTTGTTTCCCTCTCGGCGGTGAGCATCGACATGACGACCGCCGTGCTGCTGATGACGTTTGTCGGGGGAACCAAGACCTTCTGGGGGCCGATCCTGGGCGCCTTTGTTTATATTATCCTCCAGAACTATTTGAGCAATATTACGGACCGGTGGCCGTTGTTCATGGGCTTTATCTTTGTCTTCATGGTGCTGTTCCTTCCCGGCGGGCTGTCCGATGTCCTGACGAATGGCTGGAAGAGATTTTTCGGCAAAAAAGACGATAACGGACCCAGGGCCGATCGTACGGAGGAAGCGACATGATGAGCGACTATCTTCATATCCGGAACATTCATAAAGACTTTTCCGGGCTGAAAGTCCTGACAGGAGTAGACTTCCAAGTCCGGGAAAAGGAGCGGCACGCGGTGATCGGACCCAACGGCGCCGGCAAGACGACCCTGTTCAACATCATCAGCGGTAAATTCAAGCCTTCATCCGGCGAGATCCTGTTCAAAGGGAAGAACATTGCCGGCAAGCCCGCTCACGTTCTGAACCGCCATGGGCTGTCCCGGTCGTTCCAGATCACCAACGTCTTTCAGGAGCTGAGCGTTTTCGACAACATCCTTTCCGGCGTCCGATCTCATCAGGGATTGCGGTATCATTTTCTCAAGCGGCCGGTCGCGAACCGGAGTCTCTGCGAGAAGACGGAGTCGATCATCGAGCAGGTGGGCCTGATGACCGTCAAGGATCAGCCGGCCAGTTCGTTGTCCTACGGACAGCAGCGGGCCCTGGAAATCGGCATCACCCTGTCCACGGACCCGGAGCTGATTCTGCTCGACGAACCGACCGCGGGGATGACACGCGAGGAAACGGATCAGGCCATCAGGATGATCGATCGGGTCACGGCGGGGCACACGCTGATCATCATCGAACATGACATGGAGGTGGTGTTTTCGCTGGCGAATACCATTTCCGTTCTTCACTACGGCACCATTCTGGTTTCGGACACGCCGGAACAGATCCGGTGCGACCAGCGGGTGAAGGACGCTTATCTGGGGGAAGGATCATGCTAGAAGTCCGGGACATTCACAGCTATTACGATAAAAGCCATATTCTGCACGGTGTTTCTCTGGACCTGAAGGAGGGCGAACTCGTCTGTCTGTTGGGGAGAAACGGTGTGGGAAAATCGACCACGTTAAAAAGCATCATGGGCGTTGTGAAACCCCGTCAGGGAAGTATCCGCTTTGACAATCAGGAACTCCTCGGCCGGGAGCCCTTTGAAATCGCCCGGACGGGCATCGGCTACGTTCCCGAAGACCGCCGGATTTTCCGCAGCCTGACCGTCCACGAAAACCTCCTGATGGGAATCAAGGGCGGCGGCAAAGGAAAGCGCCCGGAAAACGGCTGGACGGTGGAGAAAGTTTACGAATTATTCCCGCGCCTGGAAGAAAGAAAAAACAACAAGGGCGGTCACCTGTCCGGCGGCGAGCAGCAGATGCTCACGGTCGTCCGGACGCTGATGGGCAATCCCCGCATCATCCTGGTCGATGAACCCACGGAGGGGCTGGCTCCGCTGATCGTTAAAGACGTCCTGGATATGCTGGCCACGGTCAGAAAATCGGGCGTCACCGTCCTGATGGTGGAGCAGAACTTCAAGGCGGCCGTCAAGGTCGCGGACCGGTATTACATTATGAGCAAGGGGCAGATTGTCTTTTCCGGCAATACGGAAGAACTGATGGCCGCGGAGGATGTCCGGAAGAATTATCTGGAGGTATAACAGCCGGCAATTTCCGTTTCAACGACGGGCGCTGGTTGATGTGAAGAAGCGGGTTGGCGTTTCGGGGTTTATCCCCTGAAGCGATAAAGAACTGCATAAAGAAAGGGAGGATGTTTTTATGAGAAAAAAAATAGTTTTCGGTTTGTGTTTTCTTTCAGCCGTCCTGATGTTGTCGTTGCCTGTTTTTGCGGTGGCCGCCGAAGATACGATTAAGCTGGGTGTCACGGAACCGCTGTCCGGAACGTTCAAGGATATCGGCGAGCGCTACCTGGACGGCGTCGAGTACGCCGTAAAAGTCATCAACGAGACCGGCGGCCTTCTGGGAAAAAAGGTGGAAATCATCAAAATCGATTCCGAACTGAAACCGGACGTCGCCACCCGTAAGGCGCAAAGTCTGATTTTGAAAGACGACGTGAAGTTCTTTTGCGGCGGCACGGGAAGTTCTGTCGGCGCCGCCATGGAGCAGCTTGCGGAAAAGCAGAATGTCATCATGTTTACCTACGGCATGGATGCCGCCAGCATGACCGGCATCAAGTGCAGCAAGAATTTCTTCCGTCCCGGTGGAAGTACGGACAGCCGTTCTTTTGCTCTGGCTCAGTTGATTGCGAAAATGAAATATAAAAAGGTTGCAATTATCGCCCAGGATTATTCTTTCGGTCAGGAAGCCCTTGCTGCTTTCAAAAAAGAGTTAGCCAAGATCAGCCCCAAGACGAAGATCGTTGCTGAACTGTATCATCCGGCCGGCACCAAGGATTACGCTCCCTACGCCAGCCAGCTCATCGCGGCAAAACCGGACGTCATCTTCACACCCAATTGGGGCAACGACCTGACGCTGCTTCTGAAGCAGGGGCGCCCCATGGGTATGAAGCAAAAAGTATTCTCTTACTATATCAATGACGAAGTAACGATTCAGGGGCTGGGCAATGACAAACTGATGATCGGGAACATGGGCGCGGAAATCTACACGCTTTCCATTCCCACCAAGAAGAATCAAGAGTTTGTCGCGAAGTTCTACAAAGACAAGGGATATTATCCGACCTGGCTGCGCGGCAAGGCCTACATCGCCACGATGTTCTGGGCCGAGGCTGTCAAGAAAGCCGGAACGACCGACGTAGCGGCCGTCATCAAGGCCTGGGAAGGCCTGACCTATGACGGACCGGCCGGCGTCTGGACCATGCGGGCCTGCGATCACCAGGCACAGGTGCCTTACTGGTACACGGAAATCGTGGCCAAGACCAAGTATTTCAAGCATGCGTTTGAGGCCTCCAAGGGTATGACGCCCGCGAAGTCCGTGGAAGTTCCCTGCGCGGAGACAAACTGCAAGATGAAATAACATCCGTACGGTTATTTTACAGATGACCGTTTTTTAGATGATCCCCCTCCTCAATGGGAGGACCCCGGATACCGGCGACGGTAAAAGGGGTCTTCCCTTACGGGGCGGGAACAGCTGAGCCCGATTGGATGAACGAGAAGCGAGGATGTTGGGTATGGGAGAAGCAAAAGGCAAGGTGATGAGCGCCGGAGAGGCGATTGCAAAATTCGTCCATGACGGCGACGAACTGGTGATCGGCAATTATACCGTAGGAAGCTGCGCCGAACTGGTTTATGAGATTCCCCGGCAGAGAAAAAAGGGCTTCACCCTCTATTCGCAGTCGGGCATTTTTGATGTGGAAGTCCTGGTTGCCGGCGGATGCGTGGATCGTCTGGTGACAACGTATGTGATGCGTTCCGGCGGCAAGAAAGGCGGTTCCGCCGTTGAGCGGGCGTTGAATGCCGGGACGCTGGAAATTGAAGATTACACCAACTTTGAATACAATGCCCGGCTGGTGGCCGGGATGCATGGTTTTTCGTTTATGCCGGTGCTGGAAGGCGTCATGGTGACGGACATCTTTCGGAAACGCACTTTCATGGGTGAAAACAAATTCCGGGTGATTCAATGCCCGTACACCGGCAGGGATAAACTGACCGTTCCGGCGGCGAATCCCGATGTCTGCGTTATTCATGTTCAGCGGGCCGATGTTGACGGCAACGCCCAGTACTGGGGCGCGATGGGTTCCGTGGCCGCGGCCGCGTTGGCCAGTAAAAAAATCATTGTTTCCTGTGAAGAGATTGTCGATCACGGCATCATTGAATCCAGCCCGCATCTGACGATCATTCCGGCCTACCGCGTTAACGCCGTCGTCGAGGCTCCCTGGGGAGCGCATCCCACGGAAGTTCTCGGATATTACAATGTGGATACATTCATGTACAACGGCCTGTTTTCCTCCGCGGCGGCCTCGGCGGAGGGGCTTGCGGCCTGGATGGAGGAATGGGTGTACCGGTGTCCGGATCGCGCCTCTTATATCAATCATTACATTCAGAAATTCGGCAGCGAGGCGCTCGATGAGCTCCGGGCCAAACCCTTTTATTCCGCCCCCGCCAACTATGGCGCGGCTTTCACGTCGCACTGGGATCGTGAAGGCAGGGAAAGAAGCATGGGCGTGACGCTTCCGGAGCTGGAAAAATTATTGAAAGAGAGAGGGAAAGTTTATGGGTAAACCGTATACGCTGGATGAACTGCTGGCGATTGCCGTTGCCCGGGAAATCCATGATTATGAAAACGTGGTTCTGGGCGTGGGTGTGCCGATGACGGCGGGCGCTCTGGCTAAAGCGCTTCTGGCGCCGCACGCAACGCTGATGATGGAATCGGGCATCGTGGACATCCGACCTCTGCTGTCTCTGAACAACATCGCCGACGCGCATTCCGCCCGCGGGTTTTCCTATGCCACGGATCTTTTTTCCGCCTTTACGGCAACCTACCGCGGCTTTGTAGACGTCTGTTTCCTGGGCGTGGCGCAGGTCGATAAATACGGCAATCTCAATACGACCGTCATCGGCGATTACGACAAACCGGACATGCGGCTGCCGGGTTCCGGCGGCGCGGCGGATTTCATATCCTACGCCAAGCGGACCGTTCTCACCATGCGGGGAGGAACGTTCGTCAATCAACTGGATTATTTCACTTCCCCCGGTTACCTGGAGGGAGGAGACAGCCGGGATAAAACGGGCCTGTTTCCCGCAGGCTCCGGGCCGTCCGCGCTGATCAGCACCAAGGGCGTATTCCGGTTTGATGCGGTGACCAAAGAAATGTACCTGTCAACCATTCATCCCGGCGTGAACCTCGAATCCGTTAAAAAAGACATTCCCTGGGATTTGAAGGTATCTCCCGATCTGGCCCGGACTGAAGGACCGACGGACGCGGAAATCGATTTCATCCGCGATTTTGCTCCGGAGCTTTCCGCCGGCCGTGAATTGACCGTGGAATTGCGCAATGCCGCCATCAGAAAGAAAGCCGGGTTGCGCGCCGCGAAGAATGCGTAACGAGGTGCGGAGGATATTATGAAACTGAAGGATAAAGTGGCCATCGTAACGGGCGCCAGCAAGGGAATCGGCAAAGGGATTGCCGTGGCTTTTGCCCGCGAAGGAGCCAGCGTGGTCGTGGCCAGCCGGTCTCTGAATGTTCTGGAAGGCATCGTGGGCGAAATCAGGGCGGCGGGCGGCGAAGCCATGGCCGTTTCCGTGGACGTGAGAAAAGTCGAAAGCATCCAGGAAATGGTGAAGAAGACCGTTGACCGTTACGGCCGCCTGGATCTGTTGGTCAATAATGCCGGCATCACCATGGGCAGCGCTTCGGAGGACCTTTCACCGGAGGACTGGCGGGCCGCGATGGAAACCGATTTATACAGTGTATTTTTTGCGTCGCAGGCCGCGGCCCGGGTGATGATTCCCCGGGGCGGCGGCAATATCATTAATATCTCATCGGTCAACGGCATTCTGGCCGCGCCGAAAAGAGCCGCCTACTGCGCCAGCAAAGCGGCGGTGAACGAGCTGACCAAGGTGCTGGCGATTGAATGGGCGGACCGGAATATCCGCGTCAACGCCATCGCACCCGGATATGTGCGCACCGAGCTGGTGCAGGATGTCATCGACAAAGGGGCCATTTCCCTGGATGCCATTTTGAAGCGTACCCCCCAGCACAGGATAGGAGAAGTCGAGGATATTGCGGGGCTTGCCGTCTATCTGGCGAGCGATGTATCCTCCTACATGACCGGCAGCATCGTCAATATTGACGGAGGCTGGCTGGCTTACGGATATTTATAGTACCGGCGATAACCAATTCTGCCCCTTCTTACAGCCCCCGAGCCTCTGCCGATGACCGGCCCCCTGGTCGCGGTGGAAGCCGGGGGCTTCTTTGTTTAAATACGCCCGGAACAAAATGCCGGAAACGCCATTCTTTTCCATTGAAACAAAAAATGGCTTTGAGTATATTCACCGGACCGGACCGCAGCAACACGGCTGAGTAAACCTTGCAGAGGGGGTAAAACCATGCGACTTTCAAAAATGTCTCGAACCATTTTTATTGCCATTTTGATTTCCACCGTTCTGGCGGTTGTATGCACCCGGGATGCCTCCGCCTGGAATTCATCGTCGCCGAATGTCCAGACCTTTGTAACGTATAAGTATATCGATCCCATGACCGGCATGGAAGCGTTCCGCCTGCTGATTCCCAAGGGCTGGAAGGCGCAGGGCTCCATCAAGTGGTCGTCCAACCCGGCGCTGCCGGCGCAGTCGCGTTTCTGTTTTTATAACCCCAATGGTCCGGAAGAGTTCAACCTGTTTCCCACGCGCACCTATTTCTGGACCGACAACCGGATGTTTCTTTCCACCAATCCTCCGGGATCACTGCGTTTCGGTTCTTTGGTCGCCGAGCCTATCGGACTTCATGAAGCGTTTACCGGCGTGATTATTCCCGGTTCCGGGCGGGGCATGAAAAACGTCAGAATCACCAGTGAAAAAAATGTTCCGGAATTGGCCAAACTGGCCGCAGGCGTTCCGGTGCAGGGGGTTCGCTCATCCGCGCAGGGTGGAAAAATGAGGATCGAGTACCCGGAAAAGGGCAGGCAGATGGAGGAAGAAATCTTTGCCGCCGTGAGCCAGTTTGTGATCACGTTACCCGGTTCCGGTTATTCCGGCAATTATTTTATCAATTACTGGTTTATTGATTATGTCTTTTCCTTTAAGGATGAAAAAGGAAAGCTGGATTCCAAAACCAAAACCTGGCAGACTATAATTTATTCCCTGAAAGTCAATCCGGCCTGGTTTGCCAAAGTGGTCAACGTGAAGGAAATGCTTGCCCAGCAGCAGATGCGCAACATCCGGGCCATCGGCCGCATCGGTGAAATGGTGGCGCAGGCCGGCAGTAAAATGCGCGAAGATCAGCAGCGGGACTGGGAGCGCCGCCAGCAGGTACAGGACCGGATCGCGCAGAATTTCAGCGATTATATCCGCGGGGTGGACCGGTATCATGATGCTCGCGCCGGTAAAGAAGTGGAACTGCCCTCAGGCTACGGCAACGCCTGGGCCAACAATCTGGGAGAATACATCGTTACGGAAAGCCCGGGCTACAATCCCAACATCGGTTCCAATCAGCATTGGGAGCAGCTCACACCGGTGAGATAGAACCGGAAAACGGAATCAGGGATGGAAATGATGATGGAAATTTTGCAAAACAATTACGTGCGGATTGTTCTCAGTTCGGTAGCCGTTTATCTTTTTATTATCCTGGCCATCCGTATTTTCGGAAAAAAGGAACTGGCGCAGCTTTCCGTTTACGATCTTGTGTTTATTCTGCTGATCAGCAACGCGGTACAAAACGCAATGGTCGGCCCCGATTCAACGCTTTCGGGCGGTCTGGTCGCCGCAGCTTCTTTGTTTGTGGTCAACGCTCTTCTGAAAAAATTGCAGTTTTACTTTCCCTCGTTTGGCAAAGCCATTGAGGGGGAAGCAGTCATGCTGGTGTTTGAAGGAAAAGTGTTGACCACCAATCTGAATAACAACGGCATCACGGAAGATGAACTGATGGAA
This sequence comes from Smithellaceae bacterium, assembly GCA_963682015.1. Classification (GTDB taxonomy): domain Bacteria; phylum Desulfobacterota; class Syntrophia; order Syntrophales; family Smithellaceae; genus UBA8904. Next base: position 3,881,008 of record OY820932.1, read on the forward strand.
GTGATCCGGGAGCACGGCGTTGCTTCCCTGCCGGACGTGGACCTGGCTGTCCTGGAGGTTGACGGTAATATCAGCGTGATTTCCGCCGACGTCCGCCGGAAAACAAGCCGCCGGCGGAAGGCCCATAAAATCATCACTAAGCAGCAGGGTGTATAAGTTTCCGGTGTGATGTTACGGCTGTCATATCGACCCCCGCATACGCGGGGTTTCACTCCGGGAGATATCTTTTTTCCGCATCGGATTTCTCATCCCGATACGTCGGGATTCGAAATGACATTATTACAAGGAGAAAATATTCCGGCAAGGGAGGAGTGGGATCATGATCAATTTCAGAATTTTTTCCGACTATGTCTGACCATTTTGCTATATCGGCAAGGCTATTGTCGATCAGTTGAAGAAGGAATACCCGATCCACGATGAATGGGTGAGCTACGAACTCCACCCGGAAACGCCGCCTGCGGGCATGCCACTGGCCGAGCGTTTCAGAGGCATGAACCTGGCGCCGTTTTATGCAAACCTGCGGGCGCGGGGAAAGGAACTGAGCATCGTCTTCAATGAACACACGCTGCTTTCCAATTCGCGGCTGGCGCTGATGGCTTCGGAGTATGCCCGCGACAGGGGGCTCTACGAAGCGTTTCATGAAAACATGTTCCTTGCCTATTTTACCCAAAGCCGCGATATCGGCCATCCGGATGTGATTGGCGACGTGGCGGCCGAAAGCGGCCTGGATGCAAAAGAAACACTGGCCGCGGCCGAGGATGGCCGCTATGCGTCCAGGCTGGCTGATGCCTCTAAAGAAGGGAGGCTGCTCGGGTTGACCGGCATCCCCCTGTTTATCGTGAACAACAAGTACCAGATCACCGGCGCACAACCTTTGGATGTCTTTCGGGATTTTCTGAACAAACTGAAATGAGAGGCCTCCGCAACCGGCAAAAAAGATCTTGTTTTCACAAAAGCAGTTCTATATACTTTAGCTGGCATTCAAAGAATGTAGGTTTACAATGTCAAAACTTCGCAAACAAATCATTCCCCAACTGTTTCATATCCTGATCTTTCTGCTCGTCTGTGCTGTTACGGCCGATGATTTCACATTTCAACCCCCCTCCCTGAATACAAAGCCGGTCCTGCAGCAGATCCTGAATAATGATGATCCGGGAGACGGTGAGCGGCACATCTGGAAGGTTTCGAAGAATCTGCCGAGAAGTGAATATGATTCGCCCTATTCTTTTCTTGTCATCAGAAATTATTTAAAGCATTTCAGCGAATGTCTCATACCGGCATCTCCAAGTATCTTTTTTCAACCCGACCGGGCGCCTCCGGTTTAGTATCCATTTTTTGCGCAAAATATACCAACATCGCGAAAGTAAACAACGTCGCTTACTTTTAATGTGTGAGGAAGACGGTCGCATATTCGTGACGCCGTTTTCGAATTTTGATGTTTATTAGGATAAAAACAGCCCGCATGAACGAGGTTGTTTGAACTCCTGATATACCCGGCATCCGCAGCCTGGCCGAGGCCCGGGTGACGGGATTGTTTCTCCCTCCTTAGCGGGCCCTCCTTCCGTGCCGGTTGTTTGCGGTGCGGGAGGAGGGATTTTGGGAGAGGTTATAAAGGAGATTGAATTATGTTTGAAGGATTATTTCAACCCATGCACATGCTGATCATCCTGGGGATCGTCTTGATCATTTTCGGACCCGGCAAGCTGGGTGATATCGGCGGGTCTCTGGGCAAGGCGATTCGAGGATTTAAAAAGGAAATGAACAGCACGGAGAACCCGGCGGAACAAATAACAAAAACGGATCAGGCTTCAGAGAAAGATCGTTAATCTTTCCCGCCGTGGTTGTTAATGGTTGCACAATAGTATCAACATGGGCATTCCCGCGGAGAGACTGTGTCGTATAGGACTTTAATGTCCACCACCGGCGGAGGCGTTAGTCCGGCAGTTTACCCGGCGTATGCCTGGGCATGCCGGATGTCACGAAGTGGCGAAGGTGGATTCAAAAGTCACAAGGTGTAGCTTGTTATCATGATGAAGATCACAAAACATCCACCCCCTGCCCCTGCCAGCGGGCGAGATTGAAAAGACACGGGGATCGTTCTCTTTTCATTGTGAACAACAAAGACCGGATCACTGGCGCCCGGCCCGTGGAGGTCTTCCGGGTTTTTCTGAACAAGCTGAAATGAAGCTCCGGTTTGCGCGGCTTCAATCAAAAAGCTTTTTGACCTTTATGTCATTGCTGCCCGCCGGCAGGCTGATCAGCATGCCGTCAACGCCAATGGTGACGGGGCCTGCGTAATATTTCTTTGAATCGCCAAGAAATGCGCGGTGCAGCACAAAGGAGGAGGGCAGCGCCGGCAGGATGTGGTAAAGCGCCAGGTGCTTCACCCGGGCTTCGGCGGCGATCTTTGCCGCGTCTTCGACGCTGGTGTGGTATTGCGGAATATCCGACATGATTTTCGCGAGCGCGGCATTGGACGATGCCCGGTATTCGTCCCCAATCATCTTCACAATGGAAGCCTGCATCGCTTCATGCAGAAGCAGGTCGGCATTGCGAGAATGTTTGACCAACGATGGGCAGGGGACAGTATCTCCGCTGATCACCAGCGATCTTCCCCGGTAATCAAACCGGTAACCCACGGCCGGTGCAACGGGCCTGTGATCTACTTTGAACGCGGTGATTTTAATCCCGTCCTGATCCAGCACAATCACCGATGCATCATCCTGCGGTCCCAGTTTGAAGGAACGGGCAACACCTCCTGCTCCGGTCGGCGGAAAGATGACAGCACCGTGATGCGCGGTTCGATAGCCGGAATCAAGCTTGTAAGCCAGGTTAAATCCGGCAACAACGGTTTCCACACCTTCCGGCCCGATTACCTCCAGCGGCCTGGTGTTGGAGCCGTTCACCCAGCGCTGCATCATAATGTTGCCAAGACTCGTAATATGGTCGGAATGGAAATGGGTCAGCAGAATGGCCTCGATCTTTCCCGCCGGAAGACCGGCCAGCATAATGTTCCGGGTACCGCCTTCACCCGCATCGACGATGTAAAGATGTCTGCCGGCAATGACGGCGATGCAGGGACCGACCCGTTCCATATCCGGCAGCGGGTTTCCCGTTCCGCACAGAACGGCATGCAATCCATCGTCCAGCCTGGTGTCCAGACGGACCATCCTTTCCCGGACGGCCTGTTTGACAAAAAGCAATGACAGGGGCTTGAAAAAAATCAGGCCGGAAACAACCAGAAGAATGACAACCATAAAGGCAAACAGGGTTTTTTTGTAGGGGAATATCTTCATGCCGATCCAACTCCGGTTGATTTGTTGGCGCTCATTGTATCACCGCTCGGGCAAATTCAGTAGCACCATTTTCAACACCGGTGTTCCCCTCTTTTGTAAAGAGAGACCAGGGGAGATTTTCAGGAGCTTCTGTAAGTCACGAACCCCTCTTGAACTGCTGACTGTTTGAGATTCTGAAATACTAAAGTTTCTCTATTCTTAACCATTCACAAATTAATTCTTGCATTCTTTTCAGCAAGTTTTATAGTGTGCCCGAAGTTCCAAAACGAGTTGTGGGGAAAACTGGTAAATGCTCGACCCCGAAGCTGCACATGGTCGGATTACAGTCACATTAAGAAATCCAGCCCCCATTATGGTCAGTTCGATTACTTGCGAAGAGAAGTGCGGGAGTGATCAATGGCACTTCTGAGAAGGATGAAACTGATATTTCAAAACCCATTCTTTCGCCATTCTTTCCTTTGCCCCTGATTGAATATCGGCGGCACTCACGTCAGGGAACAACAGGGGATGTGCCCTGATCGAGAATGGCGGTTCTGAAAAATCCGGCGGCAAAAGACGGTTTTCCATTTTGCCGGGCTAAACAGGAAAGAAGATCAGGTTAAATTACATATTAGTCATTTTAATTCAGACATCAAAAGGAGGTCGTTATGGGAAACAAGACTTACAAAGGGTTGATGATACGGGAAACGGCTGAAAAACAATTTCAAAGGGCAATTGAAGAATTGTCGGTTGACGGGCTCCCGGCGGGAGACGTTCTTGTCAAAGTACTGTATTCGTCTCTGAACTATAAAGACATGCTTTCCTCCATCGGGAACAAGGGCGTAACCAAGAAATACCCTCACACGCCGGGGATCGATGCGGCGGGCATCGTTGAAGAAAGCAGCGCGAAGGAATTCAAACCCGGCGATGAGGTAATTGTGACCAGCTATGACCTGGGAATGAATACATCCGGTGGCCTGGGGCAGTATATCAGAGTTCCTTCTTCCTGGGTGGTGAGAAAACCCGCGGGATTGTCGTTGCGAGAGAGTATGATTTTTGGAACGGCGGGTTTTACGGCGGCTCTTTCCATTCTGCGTCTGGTGGATTTCGGCATGGACCCGGCGGATGAGATTCTGGTTACGGGGGCAAGCGGCGGTGTGGGAAGCATCGCGGTTTCTGTTCTTTCCCATTCGGGGTATTCCGTAACGGCGCTCAACAGCCTTCAGGATGAGCGGGAATTTCTGATGGGGATCGGCGCAAAAAGCGTCATTGAGCCGGCCGAACTGGTCGATGAAAGTGGACGGCCTCTGTTGAAAGAAAGATGGACGAAATGCGTTGATACGCTTGGCGGAGATGTCCTCACCTCGGCCATACGGTCCATCCGCGGGTACGGCGCCATCACATGCTGCGGGAACGTCATCTCGCCGGATCTTAAACTGACGGTGTTTCCCTTCATTTTACGCGGCGTGACACTGTTCGGCATCGATTCCCAGAACTGCCCGATGCCCCTGCGCCAGAGAGCCTGGGACATGATTGCCGATAAATGGAAATTCCCCTGGATGGAAAAGCTGGCCGCGGAAGTTTCGTTGGGAGGTGTCACGGAAGAACTGGACAGCATCAAATCCGGAAAGCATAAGGGCAGAACGGTTGTCAGGATGTGGGATAAATAACCGGATGGCGCATGCGGAAGTTCGGCCGGAATCCGGCTCCTTTGTCGTGGTGTCCCCCGCTGGCGGGGGTGGCGCGAAGCGCCGGGGGTGGTGGCCGTTGCACCGGGGCATGACAGGGAATCCAGGAACAGATTGAAATGTCAAAAATGATGATTTGGCCCCGGTTTCATCCGGGAAATCATTTGACAGAATAATCAAATTATGTTTTTTAAAACCAAAAAGAACAAGCGGGATAATTTATGAATATCCTCTCTGTAGCAGGAAGAAACACAGGTAAGAAGCAAGGAGTCAAGCGATTGGGGCTACCCATCGGTTTGAGGACGCGTATGCGTTAATGCCTGTAAAACATACATTCCTTGAAGCCATGGGTAAGCCCCATGGCTTTTTTATTGCCAAAACAATATGATTATCCAAACGAACTGAAATCGTGTCATTGAAACAGAAAGGAGAATATATGCAAATACCATCCTGGGCCGGGTGCCATATCCCCATCATTACGCCCTTTAAAAATGACCTGTCCATCGACGAAACGGGACTGCGCAGGCTTGTCAATTACTATATTGAAGAAGTCGGGTGTGACGGTCTTGTCCCCTGCGGCACAACCGGAGAATCCCCGACTTTGGATAACCGTGAACATGAAAGGGTTATCGAAATTGTGGTCGACGAAACCAGAGGACGTGTGCCTGTTATGGCCGGGACAGGCTCCAACAGCACCAAGGAAGCCATAGAAATGACAAAACATGCCGAAGGCATTGGTGTCTCTGCGAGCTTACAGGTATGTCCGTATTACAACAGACCCACACAGGAAGGGCTCTTGAAACATTTCGAAGCGATTGCCATGTCCACAAAGCTTCCTCTTTTTATTTATAACATTCCATCAAGGTCGGCGCGGCTCATTGAAGCAAAAACAATGATTGCACTTTCCGGGATCGACAATATCACAGGAATGAAAGATGCTTGCGGCGATATGATGATCACCATGGAGATTATCCGGGCTACACGAAAAAACCAAAAGAAGTTCTATGTTCTCTGCGGAGAGGATGCGCTGACGTTTCCGATGCTGTCTCTGGGCGGGGATGGCGGAATATTATCTGTCGCTCATGTTATCGGGAAGGAATATCGGGAAATGATCAATCTGTATCATTCGGGCAAAATCAACGAAGCCCAGGAGATTCATTTCAAAACATTGCCAGTTGTACAGGCCCTGTTTATTGAGACCAATCCTGTCCCGGTCAAAGAAGCCCTGGCGATGATGGGGCTGCCATCCGGAAAACTTCGCTTGCCGTTGGTTCCTCTCCGGCCTGAGAATCGTGAAGTCTTGCGCGATGTCCTGCTTCAACATGGACTGATCAAAGGCTGACAGAGATTTATTTACCTCTACAATGAGCCGCTTCATTTCATGTGGAGCGGCTTATTCGCAAGGGGGGGCAAGTCTCTTCATAGCTCATGAGAAGCATATTGGATATATAATTCAGGGAACACAACACTGAATTATCGATCATTTCTTTTTTGGTCCAACCCAAAATAATTCGAAGTTGCGCCGGGGCGTGGTTGCAGCGAATCATGGTTGTAACCCAGTGCCCTGATGGAGCAAAGCGTAAAAAAACCGACGGCTAGACTAATTTATCCCCGATCATTTCCAGCGGCAGGACAGATATATTTTTTGCCAGCAGGTATTCTTTCTTGCCCGGATAGACCACCCATAATTTTGAAAGTTGCAGGTCTTGCATGGCAATCTGCATGGATCGGGTCAGGCGCGGGGCGTCTTCATATTTGAACTCAACACCCCAGTTCTTGCCTTTGTTCTGCCAGAAAAGATCCAGCTCCGCGCCGGCGTGTGTGTTCCAAAAATAAAGTTCCGAATCCTGTTTGCCCAGACTGCGGCACACGCATTCCAACGCAAAACCCTCCCAGGAAGCGCCCAGCTTGGGCCAGGCGGTCAACTGCCTTGCCGTTTCGATAGAGGAAAGGGCATGGTAAAGCCCGCAATCGCGTAAATAAAACTTCGGACGCTTTACCAGCCGCTTGCCGATGTTGACATGCCACGGCTGGAGGATGCGGATCATAAAAGTGCCTTCCAGAATGTCGCAATACTTGCGTACCGTCATATCGGAGACCCCGAAAGACCGCCCCAGTTCGGCATAGTTCAGGATCTGGCCGTGATAATGACTCAGCATGGTCCAAAATTGCCGAAGTGTTCGCGCCGGAATGTGGATGCCCAGCTGCGGAATGTCGCGCTCCAGAAAAGTCGTGATATACGAACTGCGCCATGTAAGGCTTACTGCATCGGATGCGGCCAGAAAAGAGCGGGGCAGTCCGCCGCGAAGCCATAGCGTTTTTGCCTTCGCCGGTTCGATGTCGGTAAGGCGGAAACCGCCCAGATAATGATAGGCAATGCGGCCGGCAAGCGTTTCTGCGCTCTGGCGGATCAGATCCCGGGAGGCGCTGCCCAGAATGACAAATTTACGCTTTTTGTTTTGATCGACCAGATACCTGAGGAGCACAAACAGATCGGGCTTGCGTTGAATCTCGTCGATCACGATCACGCCCTTCAAATCTTCCAGCGCAAGCTGGGGCTGATCCAGGAGGGCGGCATCCTGCGGATTTTCCAGATCAAAGTAGTGGTCGGCCTTCAGCATCTTCGCCAGTGTCGTTTTACCGCACTGCCTGGGGCCTAAAATAGCAACCACCGGAAAAATGGTCATCAACCGGGTTAAAGCTTCGTCATCTATGCGTCTTTCAATAATTTTCATGGATGCAGCCTATCAGATCATCCTTGAAATATCAAATGCTTTATATGATATTTCAAGGTATAGAAACAGCCCGGCCACTTCAGGAATTTTACGTTTCTGAATCGACGTTCTTCAAAACATCCATTGGCTCCGTCACCGCTTTTTACAATCCTGGATTCCCTCGTGATGCACCGGGCTTTGCTGCCTGCGCAGGAATGACGGCGCTTAGCGCTTCTTCCAAACTTTGATGTTCCATGATGCTATATGATTTTCTGCTCTTTTAATTTTTCCAAATCTTTCGTGTTGTATCCCAGAACATCGCCATAAACGGCGCCGTTGTCTTCACCAAGCAGGGATGCCCGCCGGGCAACGCACCCGGGTGTTCGGGACAATTTAATCTCAACACCCGGCACGGGAACAGTCCCGCTTTCCGGATACACAAGTTCAACTAGCATTTCCCGGGCCGCGACCTGGGGAACTTTCAGCGAGGCGGGAACATCATTAACCGGTCCGCACGGCAATCCGGCCTTGTCCAGAATGGCCATGACTTCGGCAACCGTTTTGTCTTCAGCCCATTCCCCGATGATCACATCCACGTCCTGATAATTGCGGTATCGGGCAAGATTGTCCTGGAAACGGGGATCCGTAATCATGTCTTCCCGCCCGAGGATCTGGCACATGCGCCGCCACATGTTATTACCAACGATATTCATCACCACATAACCGTCTTTTACCCGGACACTGCAACAATATGCATAAAAGCCCCCGTTGCCTACGGGTTTCCTGATTTCCCCGTTAACGAGGTACTCGGAAGCGCAACCCGAAGCCGCGGCCATTCCGAATGCGACATCGAAAAGCGCAACATCCACCAGTTGTCCCGCGCCGCTATGATAACGTTCATGCAGGGCCAGCATGGCGCCGAGCGCCGCCCGGGCTCCCGTATTGAAGTCAATAAAATTGAGACCCGGGCGAAGGGGGGGATCGCCGGGATACCCGGTAAAGCTCATGATACCGGACATGGCCTGAGTTATGACATCGAAGCAGGGGCGCTCGGCATAGGGGCCTGTCTGTCCGAAACCGGATACGGCAACAACGATCAAGGCCGGATTAATCCTGCTCAGCCGTTCATAATCAAAAATATCGGCTTCTTCCGTGCCTTTCGGGCTGTTGTGGACCAGGATGTCCGTTTGTTTGACAAGCTCATCCAGGATCTGCCTGCCTTTGTCCGTCCTCAGGTTCAAGGTAATATTCTTTTTGTTTCGCTGATAGGACAGGCCGCAGGTCATCGATTGGCCGTCCGGCGCGAAAGGTCCCAGTTCGCGGTCGACTTTTCCTCCCGGAGGTTCCACGCGAATGACTTCCGCACCATGATCCGCCAGCATCATGCAGCAGTAGGGCGCCGCGATGTAGCTGCCCATGTCCAACACCTTGATTCCATCCAGCGCTCGCTTCATGATTCAATCCTTTCTGAACAGTCTGCCCCAACAGGGCTTTTCAACAGCCTACCGGGGATGCTCCGGGAATTCCGAGTATTCTACACCTCTTTACACTTCCAGGAACTTCGCGCGGATTTCTTCGTTCGAATCCAGCTCGGAGGAAGTAATCTCGCAGTCGATACTCGCTTTCTGCATCAGGTAGATTCGATGAGCCAGGGAAAGCGCCACCTGCAGGTTGTGCTCCACCAGCAGAATGGAAACGCCGGCATTTCGATTGATGTCGTCGAGCACGTTGCGGACCTCTTCAACCATGATCGGAGCAAGGCCTTCGGTCGGCTCATCCACCAGAAGGAGCCTCGGGTTTCCCATTAACGACCGCCCGATGGACAGCATCTGCTGCTCCCCGCCCGACAATGTTCCGCCGGCCTGATTGATTCGTTCCTCCAATTTCGGAAAATGATGAAAGATCCGCTCAAGCGTCCATGTATTCGGATCACTGGTATTTCGGATCTTTCCGCCTTTCACGCCCAGCATCAGGTTATCCAGCACGCTGAGCTCGGGAAAAATTCTTCTTTCCTCCGGAACGTAACCAATTCCCGCCCGGGCGATCTTGTAGGGCGAAAACCCGCCAATCTCCTTGCCGTTAAATTTTACCGACCCTGAAGATATCTTCACCAGGCCCATAATGCTCTTGAGCGCCGTGCTCTTTCCCATTCCGTTGCGTCCCAGAAGCGCTACCAGCTCGCCTTCGGCAATATCCAGGTTGATGCCCTGCAGGACATGGCTCTGGCCATAGTGGGTATTCAGATTTCGGACTTCCAGTAACATGTGTTTCACCTTATCCGTTTTCATCAGCGCTGGAATGCTTTCAGTACCTGGTTTCCCAGGTACGCGGTTTTCACATCCTTGTTTTGCCGGATTTCTTCGGGCTTTCCCGTTGCCAGAATCTTTCCGTAATGCAAAACCGTGATCCGGTCCGCCAGCGAAAAGACAACGTCCATATCGTGTTCGATCAGCACAACCGTCTTTCCTTCCGTCAGGTTTCTGAGTAGCGCAACGGCGGCGAGCATTTCCGGACGCGACATTCCCGCCGCGAACTCGTCGAGCAGCACCAGCTCCGGGTCCGTCGCCATTGCCGTGCAGATCTCCAGCGCGCGGGACTTCCCGTAGGACAAAGCGCTTGCCGGCTTATCCCGGTCGTCATACAAATTGACCCGCTTGAGCATCTCGTGGGTTTCTTCGGTGACCTTCTGCATTTTGTCCACCCGGGTGAATAAATTGAACCGGATTCCGTTTTTCGACAAAATCGCCAACCGAATGTTCTGAAACGCCGTCAGGTTTTTAAACGTACTTGTAATCTGGAAGGACCGGCCAATCCCGAGCCGGGCCAGCTTATAGGGTGGAAATCCCGTAATGTCCTTCCCCTTGAAAAATACTTTGCCCGCTGTCGGGAGATAGGTTCCCGTAATGGCGTTAAACAGCGTCGTCTTGCCCGCGCCGTTGGGGCCGATCACCGCGTGGCGCTCCCCTTCGGCGATCTGCAGGTCCACCCCGAACAGAACCTTTAGCGGGCCGAAACTGTGCTGCAAATCTTTTGTTTCCAGGATGTTCATGATGCCTTTTCCATCTCCGCGGTCCCGGGAAACCGGGTCATTATTTTAAACTTCACCGGGTTGATTGGAGCACTCCCGTCACCGGCTTCTGTTTCGTGTAACATAAAATCACCTCGTCAACCAGAGGGGATGCCCGGGAACTTCCAGGTTGATAAAAGGCGACATTCTTCAGCATCAATGCGGTTAGCGGCCTTCTTTAATAAATGCCATTCCGCAATCGCCTGGGCTTAAATTGAGAGGAATGGGAACGTGTTCTGGAATATAGATTACAGACAGTTGTATTGAATTTAAAACTCTCTGCTTTCTTATCGTTAGAATAAGTTCCGGATATCGTCATCAGGCTGCATATAAAACTTCGCCATGTTTGGCAAAGTCATACAGTGGTGATGTCTGCTGGTCCCATTCTTCAGGCGTAAATCCGACAACCTCAATCGGTTCGAATACATCATAGATAGCTTCGGAAAGAAGGTCAATTCTCGACCAGTAATCGCGGTTGTTAAAATCCTCCGATATTAGAATCAGGTCGATATCGCTGCCTTCCCGATAATTACCCCGGGCATAAGAACCATAGAGGATAAGCTTGTTGATTCTGATCCCTCTGGCTTCTATTGCTTTGCTGAAGCGCGCGATCGCATCTAGAGCAGCTGCCTTATCCATGCCAATGCCTCTTTTGTGTTTGAAATGATGTCCCGGGTAATGCTTTTTGTATAAGCCTCATGTAATTTTTCAAGACTTTCCGGATAGCGTGTTGCAATATTTGCTTCATTCAGTTTCACAATAAATTTGCCAAGCTCTTCAGGCGGCCTGGCGCCGATCCTGTTGATCAAAAATACAAGGTTGTGCACTTTGGGCGGCGCTTCCAGGAGTTTCTTATGATAAGCGCCCTTTAATGCCTTTTCCAGGGCAAGATGGCACATGAATACGGCATAGAAATGCCGGCCTCCCTGAAACATGTATTCTGCCGTTTCAATGTCAAATTCAGCCTGGGCCAGCCATTCTTTTGTTTTTTCATCCATATATGAATATCACGACCACATTGGATTTCTTATATCTGAATCTGCCGTGCAAATACTTTAATGAAGTAATGAAATAAAATCAAGCGATATGCATATTCAGTGCATGGGACTTACCGGGCTACCTGTGCAACAATTGGGGTAAAATCTTTAATCCTGACAGTTGGGGCTGCGGGTGAGATTTTGCAAAATATCAATCCACCCCGTCACCTTTCGGGTTTCAGTCCATCATGGTGTTTGTTATTGAATAAAGTTCACGGTGAGCCACGCCCGCAAACACAGCAACATTGCTGGCGGAAGTCAGGAAGATCAGGCCGGCCTTATATTGGATATGGAATCTGCTGCTCATCCTTTTTTCTTAAGTCCGGCCTATCATGATTCGCCGGGTTCCGGAAACTCGGGCTTCTGCCGTGTCAGGAAGGCGGAAACCCCGTGGATGCATTCGCCGCTGGCAATGAGGGCGGCCGCTTCATGCGTTTCCAGGTCCAGGGCCTCTTGTGCGGTCAGATCGCCGGTTCTCCTGATCACGGAGAGGGCGTGGCGGACGGCGCGGGGGCCGTTTTCTGAAATGGCCAGGGCAAGAGACATTGATTCCTCAAGAGCCTTTCCGGGCGCGCTGATGCGGTTGGTCCAGCCAAGCTGGAAGGCTTCCTGGGCTCCTACCTTCCGGGCGGTGAGGATGAGGTCGGCCGCCCTTGACGCTCCCACCAGACGGGTGAGCCCCACGGCGCCGCCGTGGTCCGGCATGAGGCCGAGCCGCACCTCGGAGAAGCAAATCACGGCGCCCGGGTCCATGACCCGCAGGTCGCAGCGGGAGGCAATCTCGGCCCCGCCGCCATAGGCCAGTCCGTTAACAGCGGCGATGACCGGGACCGGAAGCGAAACAAGACGGTCGACACTTGCCCTGATGCGGCCGATGAGATCATGAGCAGGGCCTTTATCCCGTCCTTCCATGGCGGCCAGCAATGGCTTCAATAAAGGATTTGCCGGGTCCACGTCGAATCCGGCCGAGAAAGCCTTGTCGCCCGCGCCGGTCAGGACGATTGCCCGCGGAAGGCCGGCTGCAATCTCGCCCAGCACCTGATCCAGGCAATCCCACATGTGCTGGTCGAAGGCATTTTGTTTTGCAGGCCGGTTGAGGGTAATGACGGCAATGTGCCCCTGCCGCTTAAGATCGATACCGTAATCCTTCATGCACGACTCCATTTCTAAGAAGCGACGGACAGGTTAAATGATACGGAAATTTATCGCAAAAATCGGGCGCCGTCCGGAATGAGGGAACCTGATGGGGCGCCCGCAAATACCGGGTTTCCAACAAAGTTACGCATTTGAAAATATCAGTCCGCGATCGCTGTTTCCTCTTTTATTTACATGAAAAAACTACAAGGACTTATTGGTGAAGTCAATGAGAATATCGCAAAGATTTGGATGGAGCGGGTCGCGCCCGCGGTCACAGCAGCATTGATGAGGGCCCACTGGATGTTCAGGCCGGCCTTTGTTTGGGTATGGTATTTATTGCTCATCCGGTTTTCAATTTTTAGAAAGAACCGGGGCAAATCGCAAACTGTTCTCCTGTCGCCTCATTAATAAATGTTACCAGGAGAAGAGAGAAGGCGTTCGCCATAATCCCCTTGACACGGCATACCCTGTTTCCTATAATCAAACCGGTTGGCGCAAGGGTTAATAAACAAAAATATCAGACACTCAGAGGTTCACGGCATGTTGCAGCAACCCGCTAATGGATTGCCGGATACTCCAGACTGTGCTGGCTCCCTTTTGGAAACCTTCCTCCCCGCAGACCCCGCGATTAAAAATATTGGTATCCCGCTTATCCGGAAAGACCATGATGGAAAATATCTTCAGGCTAACCACGCCTGGGAGGACACAACCGGACTGACGGAAGATGAAGTTCTGGGCAAAACCGATATTGATTTGTTCGGCTCGGAAATCGCCGCCCGAATCCGGGAACACGATCTTTTTGCCATGAACTCCGGAAACCTCACGGAAACGGAAGAATACCTGAAAACCCCGGAAGGGATACGTTGCTTTAAGTCCAGGCGGTTACCCGTAAAAGACGAAAACGGCGGAAGTGTCGGTTTGTCCGTGGTCATGATTGATATCACCGATCAGCAATGCGCGAAAAAAGCGCTGGAAGAGTGGGAAAAAAGATATCAGACTTTATTCAGCAGCACGCAGGTTGCCCTTTTTCGAAGAACAATCGACGGCAGGCTCCTGGAGATCAATCAGAAGTATGCGGAGCTTGCCGGCTATTCAAGCATAGAAGCATGCATGACGGAGCTCAACGCCTGGGAGGTCTGGGCGGACACGAAGGCGCGGGATGATTATTACGCGATTCTCCAGAAAAATGGTTTTGTGACGGATTATGAGACCAGAGTCATCCGCAGGGACGGCAGCCCGATCTGGGTATTGATTTCCTCGGCCATACTCTCCGACCGGGAAACGGTTATCGGCTCCATTGTCGGCATCGACGAACGCAAACAGGCGGAACTGGCATTGAAAAGAAACGAGGCCATGCAGAGGAAAATGGTCTCCAACATCGGGGATGTCATCGTCATCATCGACGGAAATGGGATCAATCGCTACAAAAGCCCCAATATCGAAAAGATGTTCGGCTGGAAGCCGGAAGACGTTGTCGGGGCCAACACCTGGGATAATGTGCACCCGGACGATATCGAATCGGGGCAACGGTTTTTACGCGACCTGATGAGCACTCCTCATGCCGTCGGCACCATGGAGCTCCGGTACAAGTGCAAGGACGGCACATACCGCTGGATCGAGTTGACGGGCAGCAATCTTCTGGATGATCCGGATATTCAGGGCATCCTCGGCAATTACCACGACATCATGGAACGCAAGCAGGCCGAACAGAACCTCCGCGAAAGCGAGGCCCGGTTTGAAGCCCTGCACAATGCATCCTTCGGCGGCATCGCCGTTCACGACAAGGGGGTCATCCTGGATTGCAATCAGGGGCTCACTGAAATTTCCGGGTTTTCTCAGGATGAATTGATCGGCATGGACGGACTGCTGCTGATTGCGGAAAAATCCAGGAATGAGGTGATGAAAAATATTCTGTCCGGTTATGAAAAACCTTATGAATCGACAGGGGTCCGCAAGGACGGGACGGAATATCCGCTGCGGCTGGAAGCCCGGAATGTCCCCTACAAAGGAAAAACGGTCCGGTCCGTCGAGTTTCGGGACATTACGGAAGCCCGGCGGGCGGAGGAAGATCGAAAGAAACTTCAGGATCAACTGACCCAGGCCCAGAAAATGGAATCCGTGGGACGGCTGGCGGGAGGCGTGGCGCACGACTATAACAATATGCTCAGTGTCATCCTGGGATATACCGAACTGGCATTGCTGGATGTTCCCGCAACCGGCCCGCTGCGCGACAAGCTCAAACAGATTCAAAACGCCGCCAAGCGGTCGGCGGACATCACCCGGCAGTTGCTGGCCTTTGCCCGCAAGCAGACCATCTCCCCCAGGATCGTCGACATCAATACCACCATCGAAAGCACGTTCAACATGCTGCGCCACCTCATCGGCGAGGACATTGAGATCTCCTGGCATCCGGGAAAGAAGATGGGCGCCGTAAAAGTCGACCCGTCGCAGATCGAGCAGATCCTGGTCAATCTGTGCGTCAATGCCCGCGACGCCATTGCTGGCGTAGGAAAAATCGTTATCGAGACGCAGGTGACAAGGTTTGATGAAACGCATCGGCCGGATCTTCCGGATTATCGTCCCGGCGAGTATGTGATGCTGGCGGTCAGCGACAACGGCTGCGGCATGAGCAGGGACATTATGGATCATGTCTTTGAACCTTTTTTTACGACGAAGGGCGTTGCACAGGGCACGGGTCTGGGGCTGGCGACGGTTTACGGCATTGTTCAGCAGAACAACGGGTTTATTAAAGTCTACAGTGAACCGGGGGAAGGCACAACGCTTCGTATTTATCTGCCGTGCCATCCGGGAGATGTTGAACAAATGGATAAGGCAGCCGTTTCAGAGACGCCTCTTGCCGTGGGAGAAACGGTGCTTCTGGTTGAGGACGAACCGGCCATCAGGGAAATGTGCGCCCTGATGCTGGAAAAACTGGGCTACCGCGTGCTTTCGGCGCAAAATCCGGAAGAAGCGTTGCGTATCGCCGATGCCCGGGATGTAAAGATCGATCTGCTCCTGACGGACGTGGTCATGCCCGGTATGAACGGCCGGGAGCTGACGGAAAAGATCCGGGCGGCCTATCCGGAAATTCGCACGCTTTTCATGTCCGGTTATACGGCCGATGTCATTGCGCACCGAGGCGTGCTGGAAGAAGAGGTCCAGTTTCTTCAAAAGCCGTTTTCCATAAACGACCTCGGCCCCAAAATCCGGGAGGCTCTGAAAAAAAGCGAAGCCGGCGCACGGGAGGGCCGCCCGTAAAAATAATAAGTTTCCCGCTGACGTTTTCATCATTCCACATTCGTCATGATCGTCCTTCCGGGCAAGCGAAGCGCGACCCGGAATCCAGAAATATGAAAGAGTACACACCGCATCCGTCAGGCCGATGGCTCCAGGTATTTTTAATTCAAAGGCTGTTGCCCGGCCATGATTGCCCCTGCGAAAGAAACGACTAACCCATCCATCAACCGTGCCCCGGCCGAATACGGAAAAACGAGCGTGTGCTCCTGCCGGCTGTTGTTTGCATGAAAATCGAGACTAATTTTTTTGATGCCGGATATGTCAAAACAAGCATAAGTATTACCGGAGGTTATACGAAAAAATCATTAACCGTCGTGATGAATCTGAAAGATCCGTTCAAAAAATGTTTGCAAATATTTTTTGAAAGAAATAAAAGCTTCGCCGGTCACAACAATTTACACTTGACGTACATATTTTAAAAATTGAGATCAACGGCAGCAGTCGGCAGAAAGACAAGCACCACATCCATTAGAACCAGGTCGCCGTTGCATTGCAGGAGACGATACCCGGGGATTCGACGGATTTGTGATGTGCGTCACATTTCCCGGGAAAGTATTTATGCTAGCAGGACAAACTCAATGAGGAAATGATTTCCTCAAAGCATTACAATTTTCATCAAAGCACATAATTTCAAACGACAGCAGAAGAAATTCTTGGCAGATATACTTGTGGAGGTGCAGTGATGTTGATGAGCAGGAAAACTACCCATCTTTTTGTATTACTCGTTATTACTTTATTCATCAGTTTGATTTTTGTTCCGGCTGCGTGGGCGCAACTGACCGTCAATGGTATGACCAAAGGTAGCGTCAAGTCATCTATTAACGATTCCGTAAGATTATTTGCCGAGAATGGTACCGGTAGTTATTCTTGGAGTAAAGAAGGTGGTGGTTCACTTTCCTGCACTGATAATGAGTGTTACTTTAACTATACAACACCAACCACCAATACCGATTGTAAAAACAATGCCAAAGTTTGTGTGATGGATTCAAAAGGGCAAAAAGTATGTATAACGATTGCAGTTAATACCTATTACGGTACAAAATGGCCTCGTGCATATTGGGTTTATTCCTACGGGAGCTGTGGACAAGTTTCCGGTACAGATAGTTGTCATGCAAATAGTAATCGTGATGCATATAATTGCAACATGGAGTATGTAGACACAACTTACACAAGTGGATGCGAGTTTCCATATCACACCGCAAATTATTCAATTAGTTTTAGTGCTTGTTGTGAGAAATGCTGGCTATGTGATCAAACATATAATAGGTATGTTCCTGGAATACCAATTGACATACGCAGTCCGGAACAAAAGGCGGATGGTTGCTGTCCTGCAGCTGTGTTTAATTCCGGCGATCCGGGTTGCAACGAAACGGGCGATGATTGTTCTAATTCCCAAGGACTTGATTCTTCCGGTAATTTAAAGAGCGGTAATCTGTTCCATTCACAGAACGTGGGGATCCTGACGCTTTCGTATAACAGCATCGACAACATTAACGGCGTTCTTGGCAAGAAGTGGACGCACCAGTACAACCAGAGCCTGACCTCCATGAGCAGCGGAGCGATCCTCACGTTGAAAACGGAAGATGACAACGTGATCGATTTCCGTCCGACGAGCGGTGTTTATTATCCGACGGACATCAGCGGGGACACCAGCCGGATCGTCCAGAATACCGACGGCACCTACACCCGGACAACCAAACACAACACGGTTTACACCTATAGCAGCACGGGCCAGTTGACCTCCGTCACGGACCGCAACGGAAATACCACCACCCTGACCTATACAAGCGGCGCCCTGGCGTTGATCACCGACCCCAACGGCCGGACCTGGACGATTACCACCACATCCGGGGTGATCACGGGGGTGACGGACGCGCTGAGCAGGACCTATACCCTCAGTTACGATGTCTCCGATGTATCCAACAAACTTCTGACCTCCGTGACGCCGCCCATCGGGAACGCCTGGACATACACCTACGACAGTGAAGGCCGCATGCTGACCAAGACGGACCCCGCCGGCTTTACCATCACGTATGTTTACACTTCCGACGGCAAGATCCAGTCGTCCACCGACCCGGAAAATAAGACGCGGTCGATGAGCTACACCTCATCGACCCAGACCACGTTTACGGAAAAGGACGGCAGCGCCTGGAACTATACCTACGATCCGGTGTACGCGGTGAAGACGGCAAAGGCCGATCCGCTGGGGAACACCACCACCTATACCTACGACGACAAGCGCAACCTGACGAGAATCACGTATCCGGACAGCACCTATACCGGCTACACCTACGACGCCAACGGCAACATGCTGACCATGACCGATCAGATGGGTCATACGACCATCTATACCTACAACAGCCTGAACCTGGTGGCCACGATGATCGATCCTAGAGGATTCAAAACTATTTACGGCTACGATACATCGGGCAACTTGACTTCGGTAACTTTCCCGGCGGATGCGCAGAATCAGGGACCCACAACCTATTATACCTACTATCCGCAGGGCAACATCCATACCATAACCGATACCCGCGGCAAACCTACATCCTTTGAATATGATGCGCAAAACAACCTGACCGCTATTGTCGATGCTTATGACAAGAGAACCACTTTTACTTATGATGCTGTGGGCAACCGTCTTACCGCGCTGGATCGGCTTGGACGACTTACCCGTTACTTTTATAATGAACTTAACCAGATGACAAAAGTTACCGATCCCGGCCTGCACGACACCTATTTCACTTATGATTACAAGGGCAATATCCTCACCGCGACCGACGCGAGAAGCCGGACCACCGGATATACATACAACCACCGCGGCAACCTGACCCGGATCACCGACGCGCTGAGCAACCAAACCAATATGACTTACGGCCCGACAGGCTGTTCGAGCGGCTGCGGCGGGGCGGACAAGATCACCGCGCTGACCGACGCGCTATCCCACACCACGTCGTATACGTATGACGCCGCGGGAAGACTGACCCAGGAAACCGATCCCCTGAGCGGAACCACCACCTATACCTATGATGGAAACGGCCGGATGTTGACCAAAACCAAGCCCGACAACCGCACCATCACCTACACTTACGACAATGACGGCCGGATGCTGACGCGTGTGTATCCCGGCGGGGCCACGGACACGTTCACCTATGATGAAAACGGCAATATCCTGACCGCCGCAAATGCCGTCATTGCTTATAGCTACAGCTATGACGCGGCCAACCGGATGACCGGCGCCACCGCGGTCCTGGGCGGCAACACCCGGGCCATCACCTATGGATATGACAATACGGGCAACCGCACCTCCATGCTTACACCGGACAACGTGACGACCTCGTATTTGTATGATGATCTCAACCGTTTGACCAGCCTGACCAATAACACGGGCAGTTATATCTTCACGTATGACGATGCCGGACAACGCAGAACCCTGACGTATCCCGGCGGGGCGGCGGCAACGTATACATACGACATCGACGGCAACCTGTTGAGCGTTCAGCATGCAAAGAGTAGTGCCACCCTCATGCAGGCGATATATGCCTATGACCAGGTGCATAACCGAACCAACCGGGAAGATACATTGCCCACCTCCACGGGAGCCAACCTGCTGGAGAACATGCCCTACGACAACGCCAACGAGCAGTTGAACATCAACACGGCAACCTACACCTACGATGCCAACGGCAACAGGGTAAGCAAGATGGAAGGGACGACCGTCACGACTTACACCTACGACGATGAGAACCGCCTGATTCAGGTATCCGTAAACGGCGCAACCATCGTTACCTATACGTACGATCCGTTCGGAAGAAGGATACAGAAGAACGTCGACGGAACCATCACGCAATATCTCTATGACAATGCCAGCATCATTCTGGAATATGACGCCGCCAACCAGATCACGGCACGGTATGCGCACGGCCCCGGCATAGACGAGCCGCTGGCCGTTCAGCAGTATACGGGCACGTATTACTACCATGCCGACGGCCTGGGCAGCATCGGGGCGATGACCAACACATCCGGCGCTGTCGTGCAGACATACCTCTACGACGACTTCGGAATCATCAAGCAGCAGACGGGCTCCATTACTCAGCCTTATACTTATACGGCAAGGGAATACGATGCGGAGACGGGGCTATACTTCTACCGAGCGAGGTACTACGATGCGAAGGCGGGGAGGTTTATTACGAGGGATCCGATTGGGTTCAAGGGTGGGATTAATCAGTATGCGTATGTGGGGAATAATCCAATAATAAGAAAAGATCCTTCAGGGTTGAAAACAGACTGCTGTAAACAAGACTTTCTAACTTGCTTAAGCAATTGCATTGAAGCTTATGACCCATTTAACGCACTTGGTAAAGGACTTCTTTATGCCGCTGGTGGTCCGTTTCCTAAAAGCTGGTTTGGCTTACCAAGTATGGGTGGTTCACCATATACATCACTTCCGAGTGTGGCAGGTTTAGGTCAAGGCACGGCAGCATCAGGAACAAATATATTTAGAATAATTGGCCGTGGTAGTTCTGTTGGATTTTTAATTTATGGTAATTATCTTTTTGCAATTGAAATGATGTGTGCCACACAATGTGCAAGTGATAATTGCGCATACTAAAGGTGATAATTATGAATTTCTATTGGCTTATTATTCTTCCAGTATTATTTTATTTTATATTCGGATTGGGATATTCACATCGTTTAAGGGCGAATAAATTTATTAAAAGAGAAGATATTTCTTTTGAAACAATTTATAAAGAATACTTTAAAGATATCTCCCAAAACAAAGCAGAAGACTTATGGAATGAAGCGGCTAAAGCATTAAGAATTCCGGCAACCAAGCTTAGACCACAAGATAGTTTTGAAGATGAATTATCATATTGTTTGAAATGGTTTCCGTTTGTAGATTTAAACGACGATTTTTTCCATATTGCTTACAAACAATTAAATGAAAATAAAGTAGATGGTTCTTTAGCAAAAAAAATGAAAACACTCGGTGACTATATTAATCTCTTCTCTACATCAACAAAAGTCGGCCGCGGCCAAGAGAGCCCTTAGAATAACAAACTTCTCGTATGCGGAGAGATACTTGAGGTTCAAAAGCAGGTGTTAAATTGATTCTTGAATCGTTCATGAAACCAAACGAGAGATACGATGCCGGCCGGATGCTGACGTGGCAATATCCCAACAACGCCGCGGCAGCCTACACCTAGATGGCAAGGGGGTCAAGTCTCTTCATGGCTCAAGTTGTGATGCTTCGAACCTCTGATTGAGCCAAAATGCTTGCACCACCCCCTGCACCCCCGCCAGCGGGGGACAAATAAACCGAGTGGGAGCTGAACCCCTCCGGCATGCTCAGGCATGCGCCGGGCAAGGCAAGCTGCCGGACTGACGCGCCGGCGGGGGATAGTGAAGAAATGAATGAACGATGCGGTGAATGCCGATAAGACGAATAATCAATAATCACGCGAAAGGGAAAAGGAGAGATGAAAAGCACAGCGAGTTGTAGAAGATGGAAATGGTTTCTGATCAGTGCGATCCTGATGAGTCTGGGATGTGTGACCTTTTCATTTGCCGCCGACAATTTGCAGTACACGTATGACAACCTGAACCGCCTGATCCGGGTGGAGAATATCAACAACGGCCAGGTGGTGGAATACCAGTATGACGCGGTAGGGAACCGCCTGCAGAAGCGAAGCACCATACCGGTGACCATCACGGCATCGGCAAACAGCGGCGGGAGCATATCGCCGTCAGGCGCCGTCACGGTGGCGGGTTTTGCCGACCAGAGCTTCAGCATCGCGCCCAGTGCCGGCTATGTTCTGCAGGACGTGCTGGTCGACGGGGTGTCAGTGGGGCAAGTGACCGGTTATACGTTTACCGGTGTCACGGCAAATCATACCATCAGCGCGGTGTTTATCCAGTATACGGACATCAATATCGGCGGATCGTATTATTTAACGCTGCAGGATGCCTATAACGCCGCCGCCGACGGGTCCACGATCAGGGTGAAGACAAAAACCTTTACGGAGAGCCTGAACATCAACCGGAACGTAACGGTGGCGATTGAAGGCGGCTACAATGACGGTTTCACGGCGATCACGGGCAGCACGACCCTTAAGGGAAAAGTGCAGACCTACGCGGGCGGCGGGACGCTGAATATCAAGAATTTCGTATTGACGAATCAATAATCCATAAGGAGATCGATTATGAAGAGAAGAATATTAGCGGTTGCAATCATGCTGAGTGTCATGCTGTGGGGAATCAATATTTACGCCGCCGACGGCGATTTGATCGTGAACGGGAATGTGGGAGTCGGGACGACAACGCCGACGACGAAGCTGGACGTGAATGGCGATATCAAGGGGACAAACATCAATGCCGGCGGCAATGTGACCGTGAGCGGCAACGTTGGCGTCGGCACTACAGCCCCGGCGGCCAAACTGGATGTCAACGGGGATATCCGGATAGGAACATCCACATCAAGCTGCACTTCCGCAAATGAAGGCGCCACGAGATATGACGGCACATACAAGAGAATGGAATTCTGCAACGGCACGGCCTGGCGTCCGTTCATCATGGCGGCCATGACCTATGCGTCGCAGTATCCCCCGGCGCATACGGATACGTATGTCAAGGCAACAACCGTTTATACGGGAATGCCGCCTTACTATGCCACCGATCCGACCAAGTCATTGACCGGCGGCAATTCAGGAAACTCGTGGCATGCTGCTCTGGGCAATGTGACCAATCAGCGGTTCCATATCGATCTGGGTTCGGCCAAAGTGATTAAAAGAATCTATTATGAAAATGGGCACAACAGCGGAAGCAATACAAACCATGGTGCACAGAATTTCACTTTCTGGGGTTCCAATGACGCGAATGCGTTTTCGACGTTGACTTACGGATCAGACACGGGGTGGACGCAGTTGACCACTTCGCAGTCTTCTTTCGAACAGCACATTACCGGCAACGTGGCGGACCCGCGCTATATTCTTCTGACAAACACCAACGCTTACCAGTATTACGCCTTTAAATTCGCGAATAATTATGGCGACACCACGTGGGGGATTGCGGTGCGCAGAATAGAATTACAAACTGAAACCGGCTATGAGCAGCAGTAGGCAATAAAGGGGATTACCTGTTTTAATGTAATCCTCCGCGCATGGTTAACGTTGACCTTCCTTTATCCGGCGGCCGGAGGAAATCTCCGGCCGCCGGAGCTGCATATGCAGACCGGAAAAAACCGAAAAACATTCCTGCCCCTCCCGGAAAAACACGTGGAAAACGAAAAAATATCGTGGTATTGACACTGCAAAATATATATTACATTGCATTTCTGAGAGGTTATGATTTTGCAGTCAACCGTTCCATATTTTGAACCGGAGGATTTCCCCAAGGTTCCGTTTGTGATGGAGACACTCTCCGTGCGCTTCATCCGGGAAAACAGGATCGTGCCGCTGGAATTAAGGACAGACGCCCTGAAAATCGTCATGGCCGATCCATACAACCAGGCGGTGATCGACGCGATCAAGGTTGCCGTTTCCCGAAACCTGGAAATCTACACCAGCGAAAGCCGGGCCATTGAAGATCACCTGGAGAAGTTTTACAGCCAGGATGTCAAGGACATCAACAAGATCATCGAAAACATCGACGACGATTCTTCCGTTCATTACATTCCGGAGGAAGAAGATGTCGGCCACCTGCAGGACCTGGCCTCCGAAGCGCCGATCATCAAGCTGGTCAATATCATCATCACGCGGGCCGTGGAGAGCCGGGCCAGCGACATCCACATCGAGCCGTTCGAAAACGAAGTCCGGGTGCGCTACCGCATCGACGGCGTCCTGCATGATATCGAGATTATCCCCAAGAAACTCCAGGCCGCCATTTTTTCCCGCATCAAGATTATGGCCAAGCTGAATATCGCGGAGCGCAGGCTTCCCCAGGACGGGCGCATCAAGCTCAAAGTCGGCGGCGCGGAAATCGACGTGCGCGTTTCCAGCGTGCCGGTGCTCTATGGCGAAAGCCTGGTCATGCGCCTGCTGGGGCAGAAGGGCATCAAGATTGACATGGGCGCGCTGGGCTTTCCGGCGGATTCGCTGGCGGCGTTCAATAATCTGATCAAGAATCCCAACGGCATTATTCTGGTGACCGGCCCGACCGGCAGCGGCAAGACCACCACGCTGTATGGCGCGCTGGACAAGATCAATTCTCCGGACAAGAAAATTATCACGGTGGAAGACCCGATTGAATACCACCTCCAGGGAGTCAACCAGATCCAGGTCATGCCGCAAATCGGCCTGGATTTTCCCAATATCCTGCGGCACATCGTCCGCCAGGACCCGGACATTATCATGATCGGCGAAATCCGCGATCTGGAAACGGCGGAAATCGCCATTCAGTCTTCGCTCACCGGGCACCTGGTTTTTTCCACGCTGCATACCAATGACGCGCCCACGGCCGTCACCCGCCTGCTGGACATCGGCGTGCCCAATTTTCTTCTGGCGGCCACCATCCGCGGCGTGCTGGCCCAGCGCCTGGTCCGGGTGATCTGTCCCCACTGCCGGGAGGTGGACACGGAAGCCCAGAAGGATGAACGGGCCCGGGAACTTTTCCCGGAAAACAATGTGATACTTTACCGGGGAAGGGGCTGCGAGGAGTGCGCGCATACCGGTTTTCTGGGCCGTTCCGGTATTTTTGAGCTGTTTACGATGGACAATGCCATTCACCAGCTGATTATCAAGAACGCCGACGGCATGCAGATTCGCGAGGCGGCCAGGAAAAACGGCATGCGCACGCTGATGGAAGACGGCCTGATGAAAGTGAAGGCGGGACTGACCACCATCAATGAAATATTCCGCGCGACGCAGGAGATCTGATGCCCACTTTCTCTTATCGCTCCATGAACCGCGACGGCGCCGTATCCGAAGGCGAGATGGAAGCGCGCAGCGAGCATGAAGTGGAACTCACACTGAAAAACGGAAACGCCGTTCCCCTGAGCATCCGGGAAGTGAAATCCGGCTTTGGAAAAGATGCCTTTTCTTACCGGTCGGCCAGAAGCGAACTTCAGGTCTTTACGACGGAACTGCATACGCTGATGAGCGCCGGCCTGCCGCTGGACCGCAGTCTGAATATTCTGCACGGCATCACTCAAAACCAGAAGATGAAGGATGTGATTTTTGACATCCTCAAGTCCATCCGGGAAGGCGGTTCATTTTCCGACGCGCTTCAGAAACATCCCCGGGTGTTCTCCACGCTGTATGTCAACATGATCCGGGCCGGGGAAATGAGCGGCGCCATGGACATGGTGCTGGAGAAGCTGATCGAATTTCTGGAGGCTTCGGAAGAGTTAAAAAACCATGTTTTCTCCGCGATGATTTATCCGGTGATCCTGGTGATTACCGGCATTTTGTCCATCATTGTGATTGTGACGGTTGTGCTGCCGAAATTCACGCAGATTCTTGCCGATCTGGGAACGCAGCTGCCCTTTTCCACGAAAATCCTGGTCGCCTTCAGCCATGCCCTGTTATCCTTCTGGTGGGTTATTCTGCTGGCGATGGCTGTTTTGTGGCTGCTGGCGCGCTCCTATCTCAAAACCGACAAAGGCCGGTACAACTGGGACAAGCTGAAACTGAAGCTGATGGGCGATGTCATTTTAAAGCTGGAGACCGCCCGGTTCTGCCGGACGCTGGGGGCGCTTTTGAAAAGCGGCGTGCCGCTTTTGCAGGCGGTGAAAAACGCAAAGGATATTATCGGCAACTTTGTTGTTTCCTCGGCGCTGGACGGGGTGAGCAAAGAGATCAAGGAAGGCAAGGGCATTTCCAAGCCGCTGGCCGACGCCAGTATTTTTCCGGACCTGGCCATGTCCATGATCA
This sequence comes from Smithellaceae bacterium, assembly GCA_963682015.1. Classification (GTDB taxonomy): domain Bacteria; phylum Desulfobacterota; class Syntrophia; order Syntrophales; family Smithellaceae; genus UBA8904. Next base: position 3,907,092 of record OY820932.1, read on the forward strand.
AGGTCGGCGAAGAAACCGGGCAGCTGGACGACATGCTCATCAAGGTGGCCAATACCTACGAAAAAAGCCTGAAAGTATCGATTAAGCGTTTCGTCAGCATTCTGGAGCCGGCGCTGATTCTGGGCATGGCCCTGGTGACCGGTTTTATCGTGATATCCCTGCTGATGGCGATATTCAGTATCACGGATATTCCTTTTTAACGCAGGATGCTGCCATGCAAGGAAAAAAAAGAAACCGGCGCGCGGGATTTACCCTGATTGAAATCCTGCTGGTGATTACGCTGATCAGCCTGATCCTGGGCATCAGCGCCGCCTTGTTCGCCAACAGGCTGTCGGGCGCCAGACAAAAAGCGGTGGCGGGGGAAATCACGGCGACACTCCGGTATGCCAGGCATCTGGCTCTTGCCAGAAATGAAAGGCAGGCGGTGTTGTTTGATCTGGATGCGGGAAATTACGGCATTCAGGGACGCCCGGCCAAAACCATTCCGGAAAAGATCAAACTGGAAATTTACGAATCCGATATCAAGGCCGAACCGGTTGTGAGAGGTCATTACAGCATTTTCTATGATGCCGCCGGTTCCAGTTCATGGACCCGGATTATGGTTTTAAGGGAGGAACGCGTGATTCAGATCAAGGCCGATCCGATACAGACGGCATATATCACAAACGGTAACGAGAATGAGCACAATCAATAGTTCACAGCCTTTGCAGAAGAAATCCTGTGTTCGTCATTCCGTGTTGTCCTCCTCTCAATCGAGATTGGAGTGGAGGGTATCACAACTTTTGTCCCCCTCAGGAGGGGGCAGGGGGAGGTTTTTTGCGGTCTTTGTACCACCTCCGTCACTTCGTGACACCTCCGCCAGCGGAGGACATGAGAGCTTTGTCCCCCTCTGGAGGGGGATTACGGGGGAGGCAGGTGCTTTCATGCGGAAAGGGGAATTAGAATTGAACCAGAAAGGATTCACCCTGCTGGAGATTATGGTTTCGCTGGTTCTGATCTGTCTGGTGGTCGTATCCGTCATCCAGCTTTCTTCAGCCAATTTGCGCAATCTGGCTTCATCCGACGAGCGGATCGAGACCCTCGACCGCGCCAATGAAAAAATGCGTGAAGTGCTCGGCGGCAATCTGTCCGAGGAGAAAACATGGCAGGAAACCGATGCGGATGGATATGCCTATGATGTCACTATTGCTGAAACGCTCAAGGAGCGCACGGAAGGCCTGTCGGTAAAATTCATGGAGATTACACTGTCTGTGCGTTATGCGAAGGAAAAAGGGGCCAGGGAGGTGACTCTGAAAACGGCAAAAACGGTTTCCAGATCCGATGCCCTGAAAAGTAATCAATGATTTGTTGCCGGCGGGGGACAGTAGATAAGGGCCTGCATGTCCCGCGAGAACAGATGCTTTTTCCCCACGCCGGTGCGCGCCGGACTGACGCTGAAAGTTGGTAACCACCCCCTTAATCCCCCGCCAGCGGGGGAGAATAAAAAGGGCATGAGGTGGGGTGGCATGACGGCTTTGTCCCCCTCTCGATCGAGATTGGAGCGGAGGGTATCAAAGCTTTTGTCCCCCTCTGGAGGGGGCAGGGGGAGGTGGGTGTTTTCCTTCCGCTCAGGGGCACGAAAAGAAATTTATGCGATACAGGAAATATGAATTGAATCAGAAAGGCTTTACCCTGCTTGAGCTGCTGATTGCCATTACGATGCTGGCGGTCATCGTGGCATTTATGACCGGCGCGCTGACGATGACCCACAGAACGGTGGAGAAGGGTGAAAAGAAAATAGAATATCTGGAGCGTAAAAAAGCGGTTTTTTCGCTCATGGAATCCCAGATCCAGTCCGCTTTTGCCAGCTTCTACATGGATCAGGCGGACAAGAAAAGCCGTTTTACCGGTGAAAAGGATGAGCTTTCGTTTGCCAGCAATTATTCGATCTGGCGGGGCGTGGGCGGCAACTGCCTGGTCCGGTATTTTCTGAAAACCGATGATCGGGGCCGAAGTGTGTTGTATGTCGAGGAACGGGTGCTGGGTATGGATGCAGGAAACGAGGCACGGTTAACAAAGGATTACGAATCGATTTCATTTGAATATTACCTGGAAAACTCGCTCACGGAAGGCAAGTGGGTCGAGCGCTGGCCGGATGAAGAGAAAAACATGCCGCGAAAAATCAGAATTTCCTTTGTTGACGGCCCGAAGAAAAAAATATTAACGGCGGATGTCTTTATTCGTGCCGACGCTTCGTCGGCAGGAGCGGCTACTCAGCCTGTTGTGACCAAATGATCCGATGCGTTTTTCAGTGTGTGTGCGAGAGTGGCGGTAAAAAAAGTGCTGTTCGAGTTTCCAGGGCGCTTACTCTCCACCGCGAGGCTGTGTCACAAAGGACGTTAATGTTCTGCGCTGGCGGGAGGCGTTAGTCCGGTGTATGCCGGATGTCACGAAGTGACGGAGGTGGATTCGACGATCGCAAGGTGTAACTTCATTAACAGGATGAAGATGGCTGAAAACCACCCCCTTAATCCCCCGCCAGCGGGGGAGATAGAAAAGACACATGGACCATTCGCTGTTTATTGCGACACGGTTCCCGCTGTGTGAGGGCGCTAGTCCGGCGCATGCCCGATGCGCCGGAGTTCCTGCCGGAGGAGCGCAGGATGGAGAACGTCTGGGAGTTCAACAGGTATTGTGTCTCCCCCGCTGGCGGGGGTGCAGGGGGTATGAAAAAAGATAACTTGTGCGATTACAATAAATCGTTGCGACCGCTTGCAAACAAACTTCGCAAGGAGATGACCAGAGCCGAAGCCTGTTTATGGAAATACGTTCTTCGCGCCAGGCAAATGCAGGGTTATCCATTTAGAAGACAAAGGCCGGTTCTGACTTATATTGCCGACTTTATGTGCAGGGAGCTGCGTTTAGTGATCGAGGTTGATGGAATTACGCATGACTTTAAATCCGTGCAAGATAAACACCGGACGGACGAACTCACGCGGGCGGGGTATCATGTGTTGAGATTTACCGACGAAGAAGTGTTAACCAATATTGGCGGTGTGGCTGGAGAGATTGAGCGGGTCATCGGAGAAATAAGATCACGTCATGAGCGTTCCGATGGCAAAAACCACCCCCTTAATCCCCTGCCAGCGGGGGAGAGTAAAGAGGTCGTGAGACGGGGCGGCATAAAATGTAGCAAGTGGTAGAAGCCGGTACGGGAAGGCAACCACCCCCTGTACCCCTCCGGCATACGCCGGACTAGCGCGCCAGCGGGGGAGAGTGACGCTGGAGATTATTGTTTCCGGTTATGGAACGAATGCATTCAATGAACATCATCAGAAATCATAACGGAGTCGCCCTGGTTGTCGTCCTGTGGGTGATGACGCTCCTGATCACACTCACCTTTGTATTTGCGGCGATGGTCAGGACGGAAGTGTTTTCGACGCTGACGTACAAGGAGAGAGTGGAAAACAAATATCTGGCCGAAGCGGGCATGAACCGGGCGATTCTGGAAATTTTCTATCGCAACATGTATAAAAATAATGCGGTCACTCTGGAAAACGCGGAAATATATTTACCCGACGGATCGTTTCATCAGGTTGATACGGGTGAGGGGCATTACCGGTTTGCCGCCATGGATGAAACGGGGAAAATCAACCTCAATCTCCTGACCGATGCGAGCGTTGTCGTGCTGAACAATCTGCTGGTCAACCTGGGTGTGGATAAAAATCAGGCGGACATTATCTGCGATTCCATTCTGGACTGGAAGGATAAAGATGATCTGCACCGGTTGAACGGGGCGGAAACGGAATATTATATGAGCCTCCCCAATCCCTACAAAGCCAAGGACGCCGATTTTGACAACCTGGAGGAGCTTATGCTGGTGCGGGGGATGACGCGGGACATTCTGTACGGTGCGGACGGCAAGCAGGGTCTGATTAAATATCTGACGGTCTATACTTCGTCCGCGCAGATTAATATCAATGCAGCTTCGCCGGAAGTGCTCCGGGCGATACCTTCGATGACGGATGATATGATTCAGACGATTCAGAACTACCGGCAGGCGGACAATACAAAAAAAGATGGTTCAAGTCTGCAATCCATGTTATCAACGGCTGACTTCGCGAAAATCGCATCCTTTGTGACGACGGCCGATTCCAATATTTACTGCATTGAGGCAGTCGGCTACAAAGCGCCGACGGGCGGCCGCTATGCGCTCAGGTCGGTGGTCAGGATTGAAAGCGCGGGTCATTATAAAATACTTTATTATCAAAGCCCGGCGCAGATAGAGATACCTAAAGATGAACAGCAGCCCAAAGATACTCCATGACGTTTATCAGAAAGCTGAAAAAGCCGGCAGGGCGATCGGTAACTTCCTGACGTTGAGCCTTGCGGATCAGGCGTTTTCTTTTGCCAGGGTGGTGTGCATTTCCATAGAGGAAGAGGGCATCGGCCTGGTCTGTGTCGAAAAAGCGCTCTGGCGCCTTACGGTCCGGCATCAAAAGTATTACCCGCTTGAAGAAAAGAAACCCGTCAGCCCCGAACATCTTGCCGCGGTTGTCGCCGGTTTTGTGGACGAATACAAAATCCAGCGCGTGTCTTTTGTCCTGAGTATTCCCCGAAACTGGGCCATTGTCCAAACGGTGGAATTGCCGCTGGCCGCCAGGGAAAACCTCTCCCGTGTCCTCTCTTTCGAACTGGACCGGCTCACGCCGCTCGGCCGGGAAAACGCATTTTATGATTATTGCGTGATTGGCGAGGATGACCGGAACGTGAAACTGCTGCTTGCGGTTGTCCGGGCGGATCAGGTGCAGCAGTATCTGGATGCGCTGCAACCCAGAAATATCAAAGTGAAAAGAGTCGTTGTCAGTTCTTTTGCCTTCAAAAGCCTGATCGGTCATACCTATCCGAAAACGGACGCCGTTTATCTGTCGCTGCACCGGGGAGCCTGCGAATATGGTTTGATCGGTGATTCTCTGCTTCGCCGATCCGTTTTCGAAACCATTGATCCCGGTGACTCATCAGCCCTGGATCGTGTTGTTGAACGGGCGGCCGGTCTGAGTGAGGAAATGATCAACCGGGGCAGGCGGCCGGCTATCGTTCTTGACGCCGGTGAAGCGAATTTCACCGCCCTGCGGGATAAATTCAAGACCGGCAGGGTTTTGAATATCGGAAAAGATATTAAAATCAACAGGCCCCCGACCTCCGGAGACCTGTCTGTCGCGGCTATGGGCGGGGCTCTGGGCGAGCTTTGCGCAGAACCGGACGGCGTTAATCTGCTCAACCGGGACAACCGGGACGGGACGGGGACGCCTTTTCTGATGACCATCGTGCTGGTTGCGGTCATCGCGGCGATCGTCGGGTTTTATTTGTTCCTGCCGCTCAGTTACGAACAGAAAAAGCTGGATGAAATGGATCAGCATATTCAAACGTTCAAACCTGCCGTGAAAAAAGTGGAGACGCTGAAGAATGAAGCCGCGGCGCTGGAAGCGGACATCGGAAGCATTCGTGACTTTAAAAAGCACAGCGATCTTACCATGGACATCATCCGGGACATGACGGAGATTCTGCCCCCCAAAACCTGGCTGACGCGCCTGCGCATCACGGAGAAAACCGCCGAGATCGAAGGGTATTCCTCTTCCGCAACGGACATTATCCTGAAGCTTGAGAATTCAAAATATTTTCAGAAGGTGGAGTTTGCGTCACCCACGTTTCGCGATCCCCGGCAGAACAATGACCGCTTTGTGATTAAAATGGAACTAAAGAATGACAGGGGCAAAAAAGACGCGAAAGCAGAGATGAAGAATGAAAAGAAAAAGTAGACTGCTCATCATTTCCATACCCGTCATCCTGATTCTGGCTGTTTTCCTGGTCTATGAATACGGCATTGTCAATCTCTACCGTCAGGCCGATGAATTGAAAGACCAGCGTGACACCAAAATGAAACTGCTGGGAAAATATGCCGCGCTGATTGCGGAGAAGCCGGCCGTGGAGAAGCGGATTGCCGAGCTCAAGGAAGTCAGAAAAAAAGAGGAAGATAAGATGATGGCGGCCCAAACCGTTGCCATTGCGTCCGCCAATTTGCAAAACGCGGTCAAGGGAATTATTACGGGCAGAAACGGTGTTATCAACAGTGAAAGGGTGGAAAAGGCCGAAGAGGCCGGCAAGTTTAAAATCATCAGCGTTACGGTCGACGCGGTTTTCCCCGATATTCGCGCGCTTTCCGATACGCTTCTGACCATTGAAACCCAGACACCTTATCTGGTGGTAAAGGAAGTCGATGTGCGGGTTCGCAACTTCACCGATCCGAGGGAATTGATTGTGAAACTGAAAGTGGCGGCGCTGACGGGACCGTAGCCTATGAAGAGTGTTCTGAAAAACGTCAATATATTGAATCTGATTCTGCTTGCGGTGGCGGCCGGGTTATTCTTTGCACTGGTTTATCCGCTTCTGAATGCCGACGTCAAAGTCAACGTGCCGCGTTTGAAGACGGTCATGAAAAAAGAGGGTGCCGCCGCTGATTTTAACGTCCGGGAATATCTGGTTTTGTCTCCGGAGCATTTCCTGCGCCCTTTCAATATGTTCGATTCGGAAACAGACCTTCCGCGGAGTGAAAAAGGATTGTTCCCGCAGCAGAAGGCTGCCGTTGTCGAAAATATGCCGACAAGCCTGGACTTCGTGATGGTGACGGAAAAGAATTTATTTCATCCGGAGCGAAAGATGCCTCTGGAAAAAAAGGCTGAGCAGCAGATTGCCCGGCCGGAAATAATTTTTTACGGCGCGATCATCACCAGTGAAAAAAGAATCGCCTACATCGAAGACAAGAAAAACCCATATTCGACGCCGGGAAGAGGCAAGCGCCAGACGCCGGTGGTTCAGGGCGCGATGATCGGCGGATACAAGCTGACGGAAGTCAATCCCGAAAACATTGTCCTGGTGCGCGGCGACGATAAAATGGTGGTGAATCTGCGCGATGAGAAAGACCGAAAGGCGACGGAAACTACCGCGACGCAGCGGCCGGCGCAAGCGATCACCACCTCACCGATGCCATCAAAGCCGCAGGCTCCAGCCATGCCGCCGGTGCCTGGTCTGCGTCCATCCGATACCACCAATCCGGCCCAGAGAGGAACGGGACCCGTCATGCCCCAGCGTCCCCAGAAATATCCGCCAAGAACGACCATTAATAACCCATAATGCACTGAACGAGAACGGTGTTTATCGCGGTTGCATGTTATTTCGAAAGCGAAAGCAATAATGACCGTAAATTAGTTCTTTTATTTTTTATGCCAAGTTTTAACCGGATATTTTTTCTGTGAAAATCTATTGCTGTTGAGGATATGTTCAGTATCTCTGTAATCTCTTTGGTTGTTTTTCCATCTTTCACCAGACCGGCAATCTGTATTTCACGAGGCGTCAGGTTGCGCTGTTCTATGGTCAGGTTCCGCAAAAATGGTGAGATGATGCTGTTAAGATTTGTTCTTATCACGTCAAGATGTTGCAGCTGAATTTCGTTCAACTTCATGGTCTCGAGTTTTTCAAGATATGGGAACACGAGTTTATTTATATTGGCAACGATTTTTTGTTCAATGGCGGTTTGATCTTCATCCCTGTGTCTCAACAGAACTTTCAAAGCCGTGTTTGTTTCTTCAAGATTGACGGCTTGTACATGAATCTCGTTTTCATAGTCTTTAAGCTTTAATGCGGTTTTTTTCTTCTCTGTGATATCCAGAAAAGAGACAACATATTCACTGGTATCTGCTATAGCCGCCAGGTTGACGATGACGTCTCTAACGTCAGTTCCGCGTTTGATCGAACATACTTTCAGAGAATCGATGGAATCTTTCACGCTATTCGTAACAGATTTCTTCAGTGTTCTGATTTTCTCCCAATCGTCGACTTCAAAGAAATCCGACCATTTCTTTTTATGGTCAATCTCTTCTTTTTCGTATCCTGTGAGTTTATGAAATTCGCAATTGGATAAAACAATAGTGTCATTGTCTTTCGCAATGATCATGGCCGTGCCGGCATTGTCAAAAATCGCTCTGTATCTATTTTCCGATTTAATCAATTCGTCTTCCGCTTTTTGTCTTTCCCGGCGATCAGATAATTCATCAAGCGCTCTCTTGACTGAAGGTCCCAGTTTTGCAAGCTTGTTTTTCAAGACGTAATCGGTTGCTCCCTGCTTGAGGAGATCGATAGCCAGTTCTTCACCCAGTGCGCCGGAAACAAAAATGAAAGGAATGTTGGGAAACCGATCCATGACAATTTTAAGTGCGGAAAGGCCGTCAAAACCCGGGAGATTATAGTCGGCCAAAATTATATCCGGCTGAAAAGCTGTCATTGCATCGAGAAAAGCCAGGCGCGTAGCTGCCTTTTGGGTCAAAAATATGATGCCGGCTTGTTTAAGTTCGTCTTCCATCAGTTCGGCATCGCTCGCGACATCTTCCAGTATTAATATTCGCAATGTCTGCATCAATCTTCCCTCGTCGGCAATATCAATAAATTTAATTCCAGATACTTAGTGGATATCCGTATTCATGGTGGTCCAGTATTGCGTAATTTGTTTGACAAAATCAGCAAACATGTCGGCATCCAGAGGTTTGACCACGTAACTGTTGGCACCTAACCGATAGCTTTCCAGTCGATCCGTTATTTCATTGGAGGATGTGAAAATCACCACAGGGATATATTTCGTTTTTTCTCCGGTTTTTAAAAATTTTAATACTTCAAGACCGTTCACTTTGGGAAGTTTGAGGTCAAGCAAGACAAGTTTCGGCAACCCAATGTTTCCCGCTGCATCGACGATTGCAGGATCGGAAAAATATTTTAAAGCTTCGGCGCCATCGCGGAATACGGACATCGTTTTATCGATTCCGGACTCATGGAGCGCATCCATGATCATTGCTATATCGTGCTTGTTATCTTCAATAATGATCAGGTCCAGGTAATTCATGTTCAACCATCAATCCTTTCGCGGTAAAGAAAAGTAAAAAGCGGCGCATTCTCCCATATGACTTTGAGTCCAAACACGTCCTTTGTGCCGGTGAATGATTCTTTGCACGATCGCCAATCCAACACCCGTACCCTCTTAATCGTCCGGACTGTGCAAACGCTGGAAAACCCCAAAGAGCTTATCATAGTATTTCATATCAAAACCAATGCCGTTGTCTTTAACGTAGTATATGTTTTCTTCCGCTTTTGTGAACCCTCCCGCTTCAATCAAGGCGTTGTCTTTGGATTTCGTATATTTTATAGCGTTGGAAAACAGGGTGGTATAAACTTGCCTGATCAGAGTCCGATCGCCTCGAGCAGGCGGGATTTCATCGATCTTGATGTTCAACAGCCTTTCCGGGTTTATAATTTGCAGTTCTTTCCAGGTATCGTTTATCAGACTTTCCATGTCCAGCCTGGTCATGTTGATGTCCTGCCGTCCCAGCCTTGAAAAGGAAAGCAGGTCATCAATGAGTTTTCCCATGATCTGGGTGTTGTTTCTAATCAACTCGAATCTCCGTTTTGACTCCAGATCGAATTGATGAGCATGGTCGCGCAGAATCATTCTGGCATAACCGTCGATCGCACGAAGTGGTGCACGTAAATCGTGTGAAACGGAATAGCTGAAACTTTCCAGTTCGCTGTTGGTGATTTCCAACTGGTGGGTCTTTTGCTCGATAAGTTTTTCCGCTTCTTTACGCTCTGTTATTTCCGACTCCAGCGCTTTGTTGGTTCTCCGTAGTTCATTGGTTCTTTCCTGAACGCGCAATTCCAGTTTTTCATGCGCCGCCTTAAGTTCTCTTTCGATGTGTCGGAGTGTTGTTACATCACGGGCGGCAGCGAAAATCCCCTGTACATCACCGAGCTCATTTTTATCTACAGATGCATTGTATAATACTTCCATGGTCTGTCCTGAAACATTTCTTATGGCCAAGGGGTAGTCCCTGACCGCACCCTGCCGGAATGCAAGTTGATATCCTTCCATGGCTTTTTACGGCTGTGTGAAATAATCCGAAAAATCACTTCCGATCAGCTGCTCTCGATTCAGTCCCGTGGCCGACTCGGTTGATTGATTGACATCCATAATTTTTCCTTCCGTGCTGATTGTCACCAGCCTATTGCCTCATAAATAAATGTTACCGAAAGAAGAGCATGTGATGGAAACGTTGCCTCATAAAAGATGTTACCGAAGCCGGGTAACCTTTTTGAGCTTCATTTCTGTGATGTTTCTTAACTCAAAAGGATCGAGACGTTCAAGTTGTTTTGAGAGAGCATTTTTTATGTTTTGTGCAACATATTCAGAGTCCAAGATTCTTTGATATGGGGTTTTAGGACTGTCATGTCTTTTGATGGTTTTTGAACCGATGCGTTCTTTTTCAATGAGTTTCACAGAAGGCAGAAAGAAGTTGTGGTAGAGGCGCCATTCTTTACGATAGAGGTCGTTCATGAGGGGAACGATTTTGGGATTGTCTAGCCTCTGATACCCGAACCACTGGCGAACATGGGTCCAGTTTTTTTGTTCAATGTGGGCATTGTCGTCTTTGTGGTAAGCTCTGCTACGGGTAAAGCCAATGGGCTGTTTACGATTCGTAAAATGACGCAGGAGATGATAGTTGAGGAACTCACCCCCATTGTCTGAATCAAAGCCACGCAGAGGAAAGGGAAGCATTTTCTCGACATCTTTGATTTGATCCAGAACCCCTTTTTCACCTTTGCCCCAAACGGCCCTTTGTTCGGTCCATCCCGTGGCAATATCGGTAAAATCAACGCTATAGACAAACATACCCAAGAGAGAATCGCCACAGTGCGCGACGGTGTCCGCTTCCAGAAAGCCCGGTCGGGATTCATCCCACTGATTGGTGTTGAGGGGGATTTGTTTACGCAGTAGTGTGCCCGGTTTCGTTGTGGATTTCCCTCGTTTTTGATACCGGATGCGGACCGGTTTGAGAATCCGGTCGATGGTTGCCGGAGATATGGCCAGCAGAACCGCGATAACGTCTCCCGTTAATGAACCGAAATGTTCGCTATATTTAGGCAGCCACAACGGTAAAATGGCCTTGAGTCTTTTGGAGCATGGGAGATTGGCGGTCAGCCAGATCTGTTTCAGTGGCCGAATAATCGCTTCCTTATTATAGACTGAAGGCTTTCCTCTTTTCTTCTTTCTCGGTTTCGTAAACCGCTTATACCCTCTTAAACGCCGGATGGTATGTTTCCGGTGGTATCCACAGGTGTCACAACATTCATCGATGATCTTCGTCTTTTCCTTACGGCTGGCCTCCTTATAGCGCTTATACAAAACCTCAAAATATTCTTCCTTGGCCTGAGGACTCATAAAAAACCTCCGTTCCTGATTCTCTTCTCGGTAACATCGGTTTATGAGTCAACGTACCTCTTTTATCTCCCCCTTCGGTAACATTCTATTTGAGGCAATTCGGTATTATGATTGCTTTATTTCTCTCCGGAATTTTTATGGGTGGAATCGATTGATATTAACTCAACTTCAAAGATGAGAGCGGAATAAGGCTCGATTTCGCGTCCGCTCGACCTGTGGCCATAGGCAAGCTGATAAGGAATAAATAATTGCCATTTGGAACCAACCGGCATCAGTAACAGGGCCTCTTTAAAACCGGTAATAATGGATCCCACCCGCAATTTTGCAGGCTGTCCTTTGGGATCCGTACTGTCGAATTCAGTTCCGTCGATAAGCGTTCCCCGATACCGGCAAAAAACAACATCCGTTTCTTTGGGCAAATTTCCCGAACCCTCTTTCAGAACTTTGTATTGTAGGCCGCTGGCAAGTGTAACAATGCTTTCCTTTTTCGTATTTTTGGCCAAAAATGTTTCACCGCGCTTTTTATTATCCAATATAGACTCTCTGGCGATCAGGGTCTTTTTCGCCTGCTTTTCTCCAATGTGTGATTTCATAACTTTCCGGAGTTCGTCTTCGCTCAAGGCAATCTTATCGGCAGTATAAGAATCTTTAATGCCCTGCAATAGTGCATCGATGTTTACTTCAACACCCTGTTGACGAAGATTCCTGATCACATTCACGCCAATACCATAGCTCAATTTATCTTTCTGGGTTTGCAGCGTCATTTTATCTTCCGCATTTATCTGAGGAGCCATAAACACCAGCAACACCAGTAACACGATGAATGCCCTTGTAAAATTCGTTCTCATTACAATTTCCCTTTCAAAGATGGATGCCATTCCTTATATGCTATATTCTAAAAAGAAAACGTAGATTTTATTGATGTCACTGACGAATGAAGCTAATCACATGTATAACGAAGCTGTCTATGATTAGCATCTAACTAGCAATATCGGACAAGTGGATCTTCGAAGAATTTTTTCAACAACACCACCCATCAGATTTTTTAAAATTCCTGTTTTTCCATGCGAGGCGATGACAATCAGATCAATTTTCTTTTCTTCCTGTTCGTTAAGTATTTGCTCATAAGGGATGCCGCGCTTCACATTGGTATCAATACTCATATCCGGGTTAGAGTTAGTTACCATTTTGGCTTCCAGAAGCAATTTTTCCTGTGCATAATCGATGCTGTCTTTCACGATTTTACGGACCGTTCCCTCGTCCAGGCAATAATCAACGGAACATTGCTGAAATCCGTCATCTATAACGTGGAAGAGGCTAATACTGGACTTTGCTATGTCAACAGCTTGTTTTAAACTGTAATCGGAATAAACTGAAAAGTCAGTCGGGACTAGGATGTTCTTGGGTTCAAACATGGTCATTCTTTCTAATTTTTCTATATAATATCGGATTGTCCAAAACATGCAATAATGATTAAAAGATAGGATATTGATAGGGAAAATCTATCATAACAGGTTCATTTTAGTCATTGATCATGATGCTAATACTTTTTTAATATCATGGGATGCTAGACTTACATATCATGAGAAGTGCTCTTGATTTAATGGTAGCATTTGCCTATCATTCTTCATTGATTAAACTATTATTGTGCAAGATTGTTCCTTAACTTATATTATCATGGAAAATGGCGAATGATTTTTCGCAAATTTCCGGAATTATGCAGGTAATATTAAGCAGGCAGAGTAGAGGTTATAACGTAAATCCAATCAGAAGGAGGGAAGTATGAATACCGGACGTTTAATCGTCGTTGTAAGTATGGCATTTCTTATCGCCGGACTTGCATGTGGTGTTGAGAAGACTTTTGCCCAGACGCTTATTACGGGATCCAACGGATACCTTATACCTAATTATTTCGGAACAACTCCGAACTGGGCCAGCAGTCCGCCGCTGACAAAGTTTGTGGACACACTGCCCGGACTTGGGGCTCCGGGATGTGACCCGGCGACTACGTGTAATGCAAATAATCTGGGCCAGTATATCCCCACCGCACAGCCCCAAACGCTTTCGGGTTTCCCCAATGATGACTACTATGAAATTGCTCTCGTGGAGTATCGGGAAAAAATGCATTCATACTTTCCCGATCTCAATAATGCAGATAAAAAAGCAGCCACATCGGGTGGAACCAAACTTCGCGGATATGTTCAGGAAATCAATGGGGTACAGGTTGGCCAGCCGCATTATCTTGGTCCGTTGATTATTGCGCAGAAAAACCGGGCGATACGCATTAAATTCATCAACAGACTGCCGGGTGGCAGCTCCTTATTTCTGCCGCTCGATACAACGGTTATGGGGTCAGGAGCTTACGAGATCAACTACGACCCTGTCACCAAGCAGCCTACCGGGTCAACGATGATGGGCGTCTTTTCTGAAAACCGGGCTACACTCCACCTTCACGGTGGCCGCACCCCCTGGATCAGTGATGGGACACCGCACCAGTGGATAACGCCCGCTTCAGAAGATCAGTCATACGGAAAAGGAGTGAGCGTATCTTATGTTCCGGACATGTGGTTTGATGCGGGTGGGAGTTACATTGCAGCCTGTGCGGGGCAGATTACTTGCGCTACGTCGGGAGCTACAAATAATCCCGGCCCGGGAAGACAGACGTTTTACTACACGAATCAACAAAGCGCGCGATTAATGTTTTATCATGACCATGCATGGGGCATTACGCGCCTTAATGTCTATGCAGGCGAGGCAGCGGGGTATTTGATTCAGGACCCTGTTGAAACGGCAATGGTGAACGGGGGCCAGATTGGCGGCCGCACATTTGCTGCAGAAACAATACCGTCCACACAGATTCCTCTGATCATTCAGGATAAAACCTTTGTGGATGCAACAACGATCATGACCACAGACCCAACCTGGGCGTGGGGATCCGCACCCGGAAAACCGGTTACATTGACGCCCACAACCGGAGACCTGTGGTGGCCGCATGTTTACATGCCCGCACAGAATCCATATAACCCGGACATGAGTGGCGGAAATCCCATGGGACGCTGGATGTATGGTCCCTGGTTCTTTCCCCCGACACCGACATGTGGATCATCTCCTAATGCCGTTCCCCCTCTATGTATTGCTAACGGCCCAATCGCGAACCCTTACTTTGACTGGACGTCTTCTCCTTCACCTGAGATGCCTGCGGCACCAAACCCCTCATGGACCGCTGAAGCGTTTCTGGACACGATGATCGTCAACGGGACGGCATATCCAAAGCTTAACGTTCAAGCCAAACCTTATCGCTTGAGAATACTCAACGCCTCACACGACAGATTCCTGAATCTTCAGTTATACAAAGCGACCCCGATTATTGCTGCCATTACGGTGACCAATCCGGGGAGCGGATATACATCCGTTCCCACCGTTACAATTACCGGTGCCACAGGCAAGGGAGCGACGGCTGAAGCCGTAATCGATTCCGTTAGCGGCCAGGTTACCGCTATCAATCTGACAACCGTGGGCAGCGGGTACACAGCACCAGTTTCCGTTACAATTACAAATGGAGGCGGAACAGGTGCAACAGCCGATGCAACGATTTATACCAGCCTGACAGAAGTCGGTATGGTGCCGGCGATCTATACATCCGGATTCCCGGCCGGTTGGCCTGCGGACGGCAGGGAAGGCGGTGTTCCCGATCCAGCCACAAGAGGTCCCGCTTTTATCCAAATTGGAACGGAAGGTGGTTTTTTACCCAAACCGGTTGTTTTGCCGAATCGTCCGGTCACTTGGGTTATTGATCCCACTCTGTTTAATTTCGGCAATGTTGCCGGGGGGGCTCTGATTCTGGGGCCTGCTGAAAGGGCTGATGTTGTGGTGGACTTCAGTTTGTCAGCCGGAGACACGCTTATTTTATACAACGATGCGCCGACGGCATTTCCTGCCCTCGATCCCCATTTTGACTATTACACGGGAGCTCCTGACCGTACGGATATCGGGGGCTATAAGGCCATTCCTCCCGGTGTGGGTCCAAACATTCGAACCGTTATGCAAATAGTTGTGGATGGCACACCCGGGTCAAGCACTGCCTCCGCGGACTACTACAGCAGCACGATACTGAACAATATCGAGACGGCGTTTAAAACAAACAATACCTCACCCGGTGCTTTCCAGCAGGGGCAGGAACCCATTATTGTCGGTCAAACCGCATATAATACCACCTATAACACAACCTTCCCGTCCGTGTGGCCCACCTGGGGGATTTCAAGAATCTCTGATACGTCTTTGAGTTTCCAGAAGGTTGACGGAACGGTTGTGAATAACTATCCGATGAAACCGAAAGCCATTCATGACGAGATGGGAGCCAGCTTTGATGACTATGGCCGGATGGCGGCAAAACTGGGGCTTGAGGTGCCTTTCACAAACGCTGCCATTTCGAACTTTGTACTTCAAAATTATGTAGATCCGGCTACCGAGAAACTTATGCCCAACGAAATTCAAATCTGGAAAATTACGCATAACGGTGTCGATACGCATCCGATTCATTTTCATCTTTTCGATGTACAGCTAATCAACCGTGTCGGCTGGGACGGCTTTATCAGACTTCCCGAGACCAATGAACTGGGCTGGAAAGAAACCATAAGAGTGAGTCCGCTGGAAGATACAATCGTAGCTCTGCGACCCATTATTCCCCAGGTTCCGTTCCCTCTGCCGAATAGTGTTCGGCCTCTCAATCCCATGGCGCCTCTGGATTCCATGATGGGATTCTCGCAGATCGATCCTTTAACCGGCGGGCCTCTGGCGGTGTCCCAGACCAACCAGATAACCAATTTCGGTCATGAATATGTATGGCATTGCCATATCCTGAGCCATGAAGAGAACGACATGATGCGACCGATCATATTCAATGTGGATCAGTTGCTTTATACGGCGAACTCGGGATCTGCGGGTACCTGGCAGTGGGAGTTGGGCAAATGGAGTCAATTAAAGACGGATACACCGACAAGCATTGCTGCTTCTGGTTCACTGCTCTATGCTGATTTCTCCGGATCCGGACTCTGGAAGTGGAACGGCATTGCCTGGACCCAGATTAATACGGGTAATTCCGTGAACATGGTTGCATCCGGTTCCAATCTATATGCCAGTTTTACAGGGTATGGTCTCTGGAAATGGGATGGTAGCAACTGGAACCAGATTAATACCGGAGAAGCCGCACAGATGGTATCCAGTGGTTCTAATCTATTTGCAAACTTCACAGGGTACGGTTTGTGGATGTGGAATGGTACAGCCTGGAGCCAGATTAATACGGGTGAGGCAACAAAAATGGTGGCGTCTGGTACGGACCTGTATGCAGACTTTTCCGGTTATGGTCTCTGGAAATGGAACGGTGCAACATGGACTCAGATTAATACCACCGGTCCGACAAGCATGGCAGCATCCGGTTCATATCTATACGCGAATTTTACGGGTTACGGTCTCTGGAAATGGGATGGGACCAACTGGAGCCAGATCAATACAACCGAAGCAACAACAATAGCAGCATCTGGTTCGTCCTTATATGCGAACTTTACGGGTTATGGTCTCTGGAAATGGGATGGTGCCTCCTCATCCTGGAGCCAGATTAATACTGCTGAAGCGACAATTATGGTAACTGGAAATTAAAGAAAACCGGTAATCAATATTTGGTATTAGGCAACCGCCTGCAGTCTGTCAGGTCGTTCCAGAAAAGGTTCGACCTGACAGACTTGTATTATGTTGGCTTCCCGAAAAAGTTTGTCCGAATTAACCGATGGTCATGCAACACAGCAATGATATGTAGTAGACACAACGGTCTTTATTCTCGTCCGAATCCATTTGCAGATTACGGGCGGTTTTGAGTTCGGAAAGATACAAATTCGTGTAAAAGCCCCAAGCTTTCTTATTCTCCGATGATTTTCACCAGCACCCTTTTCTTTCTTCCGCCGTCGAATTCGCCGTAAAAGATTTGTTCTCATGGTCCGAAATCCAGTCTGCCCCTGGTCACGGCCACAACGACTTCTCGCCCCATGATCTGCCGTTTCAGGTGCGCGTCACCATTGTCTTCGCCGGTGCGGTTGTGCCTGTAAAAAGAAACGGGTTCGTGCGGAGCCAGCCTCTCCAGCCAGTCTTCATAGTCCGCATGCAGGCCGGACTCATCATCGTTGATGAAGACCGACGCCGTGATGTGCATGGCGTTGATAAGCAGAAGACCTTCCTGAATGTCGCTTTTCTTTAAAGCTTCAGTGACTTTGTCCGTGATGTTGATAAAGGCCCGCCTCCGGGGAATGTTGAACCATAATTCTTCGCGGTAGGACTTCATGAATGAAACCTCCTGGTAAAATATCTAATTAACTTTACAAGCTTATCGCCTTATGCTATGAGGCAAAAAAATATGCAAGATCATCTTTTTGCAAGGAGAGTACCCTATGTCCGGCCATTCTAAATGGAGCACCATCAAAAGGAAGAAAGGCGCGATTGACGCCAAACGCGGTAAAATATTTACCAAAATTATCAAGGAAATCACGCTGGCGGCGCGTCTGGGTGGCGGCGACATAGAAGGCAATGCCCGTTTGAGGCAGGCGGTGATGGCAGCCAAGGAAGAGAACATGCCCAAGGACAACATTGAACGGGCGATCAAGAAAGGCACGGGCGGCGGCGACGGTGCAAACGCCTATGAAGAATTTACCTATGAAGGATACGGGCCGGGCGGTGCGGCGGTTATCGTGGAGATCATGACGGACAATAAAAACCGGACCGTGGCGGAGATCCGGCATATCTTTTCCAAGCACGGCGGGAATCTCGGTGAGAACGGCTGTGTGGCCTGGATGTTTGCCAAAAAAGGCAGCATCGTCATTGACAAGAAAGCAATCGGGGAAGATGCATTAATGGAGCTGGCTCTGGACGCCGGCGCGGAAGATGTGAAAACCGAAGATTCTGAATTTGAAGTTGTCACGGAACCGGCTTCTTTTGAGGCGGTCAAAAAAGCCATCGACGACAAGGGGATCAAGCATCTGGAAGCGCGCATCAGCATGATTCCTTCCAACACCGTCAAGCTGGAAGCGGGGAAGGCCGAGTCCATGCTGAAACTGATGGAGAAACTGGAAGACAACGATGATGTTCAGAACGTTTATTCCAATTTTGATATCGACGAAGATGTCATGGAGAAGTTGAGTTAGGAAATCAAGAACCGATTATAATCGAAAGTAGGTAATTTGCGAATCTTAGGCATTGATCCCGGCTCCCATGTAACAGGCTACGGCGTCATCGATAAAAGCGGCAATTACCTGCGTCATGTGAGTCACGGCGAAATCAAAGCCCGCAAAGATTCCCTTCTGTCCGAAGTTTTAACGGATATTTTCCGCGAGCTAAGCGCTGTTATCGTTGAAACCAGTCCGCAGGCGGTCAGCCTGGAAAACATTTTCTACGGGAAAAACGTCCGCAGCCTGATCCGGCAGGCGCAGGTGCGGGGTGTCGTCATTTATACCTGCGCTGATCAAGGAATTCCCGTTTTTGAGTACTCACCGCTGGAAGTAAAAAAGGCGGTTGTCGGTTACGGCCGGGCGGAAAAACGCCAGGTGCAGATGATGGTGAAGGCGATTCTGAAGCTGGCGGCCGTCCCGCCCGCAGATGCCGCGGACGCGTTGGCTGTTGCCATCTGTCAGGCCAACTTTCTGAAGGAACAGGCGGTTTGATATGATTGCGCTGCTTTCCGGTAAAATTGCCTATAAAGGTATCTCGCACATCGTGGTGGATACGCAGGGCGTCGGTTATCGCGTCTTTATTCCGCTGACCACTTTTTACGAGCTTCCGGAAGCCGGCGAGGCGGTGACTCTGCACATCCATACATCGGTCAAGGAAGATGCCATCAACCTGTTCGGCTTTTACACTCGCGAGGAACGCGAGCTTTTCCAGCTGATGATTTCGGTAAGCGGCATCGGCCCGAAAGTGGCGCTCAATATCCTTTCTGGGATTTCTTCGGCCGAACTGCTGGATGCGATATCCGGCGGCAATCTGGCCAGGCTGGTGACGATTCCCGGCATCGGCAAGAAGATGGCTGAACGCCTGATTCTGGAGCTCCGGGAAAAGGTGATCAAGAAAATGGCGGCGGAGGCCATCCCGGTTGCCGATACGAAACAAAAGCTTAATGAAGCGATGCGGGAAGATGTGCTTTCCGCGCTGGTGAATCTGGGGTATAAAGCCAATGCAGCCAGAGAAGCGCTGGATAAAGCGGCCCGTGATGCCGGAGAAGAACCGGCAATGGATCAGCTTTTGAAAAAGTCATTGAAGATTCTGGCGGGCTGACGCCCGCCGATTTCAGGTAGAAAACAATGGATGCTCATCTGAAAAATCCCTTAATCAATCCGGTTTGCGCCGAAGATGAAAATTCGCTGGAGATCAGTCTGCGTCCGCCCAGGCTTGCCGATTATATCGGCCAGGACAAGGTGAAAAGCAACTTGGCGATTTTTATTGAAGCGGCCCGCAAGCGGCGCGAATCGCTGGACCACGTTCTCCTGTATGGCCCGCCGGGCCTGGGTAAAACCACGCTGGCCTACATCATTGCGCGGGAACTGGGCGTGGATATTAAAGTCACCTCCGGGCCGGTAATCGAGCGGCCGGGAGACCTCGCGGCCATCCTCACGAACATGCATGAGCACGAAGTTCTGTTCATCGATGAGATTCACCGGCTCTCCCACGTGGTCGAGGAAATTCTTTATCCGGCCATGGAAGATTTCCATATTGATATTCTGATCGGCCAGGGGCCTTCCGCCCGGTCGATGAAACTGGACATTCCCAAATTCACGCTGGTGGGCGCAACCACGCGCGCGGGCTCGCTGACCTCGCCGCTGCGCGACCGTTTCGGCATGCACTTTCGACTGGAGTTTTATACGCCGCAGGAACTGGCCGTGATTATTTCACGGTCCGCTTCCATTCTGGGTGTCAAGCTGACGCCGGCAGGCGCGGAAGAGCTGGCCCGCCGGGCGCGGGGCACCCCGCGCATTGCCAATCGTCTGCTCAAGCGTGTTCGGGACTACGCGGAAGTGAAAGGGGATGGAACCATTGACGGGGCAATCGCCCGGCAGGCGCTGGATGCTTTTGAAGTGGATCAGAAGGGTTTTGATCAGATGGACCGCAAGCTCCTTCTGGCGTTGATTGAAAAATTCAACGGCGGGCCGGTCGGCGTGGAGAGTCTGGCGGCGGCGATCGGCGAAGAGCGGGTGACGATTGAAGACGTCTATGAGCCCTACCTGATTCAGGAAGGTTATCTGCAGAGAACGGCGCGCGGCCGCGTGGCCTGCTCCAGGGCCTATGATCATTTCGGTTTGAAAGCGGCGGGCGCTCAGAAGGAACTGTTTTAATCCGGGAGGCATTGGCTTCATGAAAGTACTGATGCATATCTGCTGCGGGCCCTGCACGATTTTTCCGCTCAAGGACCTGAGAACGCACGGTCATGACGTGACCGGTTTGTTTTACAACCCCAACATTCATCCCTATATGGAGTACGCGCGACGCCGTCAAACCCTTCAGGATTATGCGGAAAAAATTCTGTTGAAAGTCGTCTGGATGGAAGGGTACCCTCTGGAGGAATTTTTAAGCCAGGTTGCCACCCGGCCGGAAGAGCGATGTGCTTATTGCCTGACCAGCCGTCTTCGCTATACGGTCGACCATGCAAAGAAAGAAAATTATGATGCCTTTACCTCCACGCTCCTTTACAGCCGTTATCAAAAACATGATCTGATCCGGGAGATCGGCGAGACGCTGGGTCGTCAGGCAGGTATTCCCTTTCATTATCAGGATTTTCGTGTCGGATGGAACGAAGGTGTTAAAATATCGAAGGAATTGGGTATGTACCGTCAGCCGTACTGCGGTTGCATTTATAGTGAAAAAGAAAGATATTATAAATAAATCAATATATTATATATTATGGTCGTTCTTTTTGTCCAGTGTGTTGTTTTGAACACAACCGGAGCCGGAAATAAACAGACAGCTGAAATCTTATTATGTAAAAATCAAGTAAATACAATGTATTTCCAGTTTGTGCCCTTGTCTTGGAATTGGTATGGTTATTGCTAAATGGGTTTAAAGTCCAATTAAGGGTAAGATATGCATTTGCAGCGTACTTTAAAAAAAGAAATACATTGCTCCAGTATTGGTTTGCACACCGGGCGCAAGGTGAACATGACCATCAGGCCGGCACCTGCCGATACGGGAATTGTATTTTTCCGCATGGACTTGCCGAATGCCAGACCGATTTCGGCCGATTTTAAAAGTGTTTGCGATACGACACTGGCTACTTCTCTTGGAAATGACGGCGTTACAGTTTCCACCGTAGAGCACATTCTGTCCGCATTCAGCGGCATGGGACTGGACAACGCCGTGATTGAACTGGATTCTTTTGAAGTTCCGATTATGGATGGCAGCGCGCTGCCCTTTGTAAATATGCTCAAGAAGGCGGGCACCAAGCCGCAGGGTAAATCTAAAAAGATGCTTTTGATTAAAGAACCCGTTTCCGTCCGGGAAGGCGAGGGGAGCGCAAAACTTTTGCCTTCGGGTGAGTTTAAAATCAGCTATGAAATCGATTTCAAGCACCGGGCGATTGGCAGGCAAACCTACAACCTAGTTTTTTCGGATAAAAATTATCAGGATCACATTTGCAATGCACGGACGTTCGGTTTCCTGAAAGAAGTGGAATTCCTGCAGGCCAAAGGTCTGGGACTGGGAGGATCGCTGGATAATGTGATTATCCTCGATGATGAAAAAGTCGTCAATAAAGACGGTCTGCGTATGCCGGATGAATTCGTCAAGCATAAAATTCTGGATGCCATCGGCGACCTGTTTTTGCTGGGAATGCCGATTATCGGTCATCTTGTCGCCTATAAATCGGGGCATCGGCTGAATAATCTTTTATTGCGAGAACTTATGCACCATGAGGAAAGCTGGGAAATCATCACGGATTACGAACAGCAGCAATCCGAGAAATACATATCCTGCAAGATTCCTTCTTTTACGATTCTGGACGCCGTCCAGATATAACGGACCGATCCATTCCAAATTAACCTTGATTTTTATCGAAGGGTTACCTATTATAATTCCTTAATAAATTTAGCGTTTCGTTACAGGTTTGAGCGCAGTTTGCCGCAGGCGGGAATGCTGGCGAAAATCAGGGCAAACGGGGCGTACGCATGGCTGGATAAAAAGAGGTCACCTGGAAACGGGAGAACTGAGTTTTTATGGAATAAAAATGGACATGATAAAAAGAAATATCCACTACTGGAGCAAAGTGTTTTGTGTCTGCGTTCTCATCATTATTGTTATGCCGATGGTGACTGAGGCCGATATGAAACCGCGGATGGTGGATTTGCTGATCACCAGTTCAACCGACAACGTGCTTTTATATGCGCGACTGGCGGACTGTTTTAAATCAGATATGGAAAAAGCAATTATGGCGGGTGTTCCCGCCAGTTTTACGCTTCATCTGGATGTCTATCAGGAGCGGTCGTACCTCTGGAACCGGCATGTTGTCCGGAAGGAAATTCAGCGCACGATTAAATATGACAATTTGAAAAAAGTATTTTCCGTTACCACAAACGGTTCAACTCAGCCCGCGATTCTTCAGGATTATGTAAGCGCGCAAAAAGTCATGGAAGATTTAAACGGAATTGCCATTGTTCCCATTTCCTATTTATCCAGGGGCAACAGCTACTATGTGCAGGCCAGAGTGAAGATTGATAAAGTAAGGCTGCCTTTCAGCATGGAGTATATTTTATTTTTCGTCTCCCTGTGGGATGTGGAAACTCCACTGTATAAAATAAGATTCTCTTATTAGTTTTTTATCTCCATCCGCTGGAAAGTTGATCCATCGACGAATGAATATTAAAAAAAAATCAAGAAAAGTCTATCTCGATGAAAGAGAAATAAGAAAGCGCCGGCGTGAACTGATTATCATGCTGGTGGTTGGCGTGCTGGCGATCATATTTACGCTTGTGGCTAGCCAGCTTTCTTCCCGCAAGGAGCTGCCGATATCCGCAAATATACTGGTATACGGCCTGACCAGCATCAGCATCATCCTGATCCTCCTTCTCATTTTTCTGATTGTCCGCAACGTTTTCAAACTCTTTTCCGAACGTCGCAAAGGCGTCATCGGCTCTAGGCTGCGCACCAAGCTGGTTGCCGCGTTTGTCGGTTTGTCCCTGGTGCCGACCATCCTGCTTTTTCTGTTTGCCATAAATTTCCTGGCTTACTCCATCGAGCTATGGTTCAACATCAAGATCGGCGACGCTCTGAACCGGTCGCTGGAAGTTGCCCAGGTGTATTACACTCAGGGAGAGGATCTGGCCAAGTTCAACGCCCGTCAGATCAGCGCGGATATCACCAAAAACCGTCTCTATGAAACGGAAAGAGCCGAATACCTCAATAGCCTGCTTTCGCAACGACAGAAAAATTATAAGGTCGGACGCGTCGAAGCTTTTTTTGATTTCAATAACAAAAGCGTTGTGTTCGCCGAAACCGGAACTGATTTTCTGGTCCCTAAATATTTGTCGCCGAAAATGCTGGAGGATGTTTATTCCGGCAAGGAAGTACATACCGTGGTGGCTACCGGTTCCGGTGAGGCGATCGTCGGTGTTGCTCCCGTCTTTTCCTACGCCGTGCCCACGGAAGTCATCGGCCGTGTTTCCGTCAGTTACAACGTTCCGCAGGGATTCGTCGACAAACTGCGCCGCATCGCCGAAGCATCCGAACGGTACGGCCAGATCAAACTGCTCAAGAATCCGATTAAGTATAATTATATTTTCGTGCTGTCCATTGTAACGCTGGTGATTATCTTTCTGGCGACATGGTTTGGCCTGTCGCTGTCCCAGAGCATTACAAATCCCATTCAGGATCTGGTGAAGGCGACAAACCGGATCACCCAGGGTGATCTGGCGAGCCGCATTAACATTGATGCGGATGACGAGATCGGTATTCTCGTCAAATCGTTCAATTCCATGACCGATGATCTGCAGAAGAGCAAAGCGGGCCTGATTGAGGCCAATACCTCGCTGGAGGAAAGGCGCAAATACATGGCCGCAGTTTTGCGCAATGTTTCCGCGGGCGTGATTTCCGCCGATAAAAACGGTGTGATCACAACGATCAATCGGGCGGCGGAAGCCATGTTTGATATTGACGCTTCACAGTATCTGTTTCGGAATTATCGGGAACTTTTACATGAAGAGCACCTGCTGCTGGTCGATTCCTTTTTGCAGGAAATGAAAGACAGTAACGAGCGGATCCTGGAAAAACAACTGGAGTTCATGCTGAAGGACAGGGCTTTAACGGTTCTTCTGACCCTGAATACGATTGTCGATGAGGAAGGCAATGATTCCGGAATTGTCGTTGTGTTTGAAGACTTGACGGAGCTGCAGAAAGCGGAGCGGGCGGCGGCATGGCGCGAAGTGGCCCGGCGCATGGCGCATGAAATCAAAAATCCCTTAACGCCCGTGCAGCTTTCGGCGCAGAGACTTCAGCGCAAATATGGAGAAAAGCTGGGTGAAGACGGCTCGGTTTTTAAAGAGTGCACACAAACGATCATCGATCAGGTGGAAGTGCTTAAGAATCTGGTCAATGAGTTTTCCCGTTATGCGCGCATGCCCGTGACGACGATGGCGCCAAGCGATCTCAACGCCGTGGTGGCCGAGGCGGTCAACCTTTTTGTGGATGCGCATAAAGACATTTCTTTTGAATTCAGTCCGGATGAAAGGCTTCCGAAGTTTAATCTCGATGCCGAGCAGATCAACCGGGTGATGATTAACCTGCTGGATAATGCCGTTGCCTCCATCAATAAGAAAAATGGTCATATCGGGGTGCTCATCCGCTATGATGAAAATCACAGGAAAGTGACCGTTGCCGTCGCGGACGACGGCGCGGGCGTGCCCGCCAGTTACAAACGCAAGGTTTTTGAGCCGTATTTTTCGACCAAGAAATCCGGAACGGGGTTGGGACTGGCCATTGTCAGTTCCATCATATCCGATCACAAAGGGCAGGTCAGCATTAATGACAACTATCCGACGGGGACAATCGTATCTTTTCAGTTGCCCGTTTCGGAGGTTTAATTTATAGGTAAAAAAAGTAAGTTGAGAAAAATCCCATGAATGAAACGATTCTTGTTGTTGATGATGAATTTGAAATTTGCCGGTCGTTAAAAGGAATCCTGGAAGACGAGGGTTACCAGGTATTGACGGCAGGGAGCGGCGAAGAAGCGATCAAAATCGTTTCCGAGGAAATGCCGCAACTGGTTTTGCTGGATATCTGGCTGCCCGGTATTGACGGTCTGGAAACTCTGAAAGCCATTCACGCCGCCCATCCGAATATGCTGATCATCATGATGTCCGGCCACGGAACCATTGAAACGGCGGTGCGGGCGACGAAGCTCGGCGCCTTTGACTTTATCGAAAAACCCCTGTCGCTGGACAAGGTGATTATTCTGGTGAATAACGCGCTCAATCTGGTTCGCCTGGAAGAAGAAAATATTTTATTAAAGCAAAAAGTATCGCACCAGTACGAATTAACCGGAACGAGCCCCGTGATCACCGAACTCAAGGAGATGATCGGTATTGTCGCGCCGACCAACGCCTGGATTCTGATTATGGGAGAAAACGGGACGGGCAAGGAGCTCGTGGCGCGTTCCATCCATCATCTGAGCCGTCGATCGCTCAAACCGATTGTCGAAGTGAACTGCGCCGCGATTCCCGAGGAACTGATCGAAAGCGAATTATTCGGGCATGAAAAGGGTGCGTTTACCGGCGCGACCGAAAAAAAACGCGGCAAATTCGACCTGGCCCATGAAGGGACCATTTTTCTGGATGAAGTAGCGGATATGAGTCTCAAGGCGCAGGCGAAAATTCTGCGGATCCTGCAGGAAAAGAAATTCGAACGGGTCGGTGGCAATAAAGTCATCGATATGGACGTACGGGTGCTGGCCGCGACCAACAAGGATCTGGAGAAGGAAATGGAAGCCGGCCGGTTCCGGCAGGACCTGTATTATCGTCTGCACGTAATTCCGCTTCGCGTTCCACCGCTTCGGGAAAGAAAGGAAGATATTCCGTCTCTGACGGAGCGGTTTCTGATGGATTTTGCGGCGAAGGAGGGCCAGCCGCTCAAAACGATCACCGAAGGCGCTCTGGAAAAATTGATGGCGCATGACTGGCCGGGCAATGTCCGCGAGTTGAAAAACATCATTGAGAGGATGATTATTTTGACGCCGTCCAATGAAATCAGGGCGGATGACATTCCTGAACTTAATGTGAGAACGGAAACAATGGCGGCCGCGGCGGAGACGACAACCGGCACCGGCGATTCCTTACGAGATGCGCGGCTGGATTTCGAAAGGCAGTTCATTATCAAGAAGCTCGAGGAGTACGACGGCAATATTTCCAAAACCGCTGAAGCCATCGGCCTTGAACGCAGTAATCTCCACAAAAAACTCAAATCCCTGAAAGTCGTGACGAAGGATCAGACGTAAAATGTAGGGAACGGTCGCGACCGTTCCCTACGGTTCGTCGGCTTTATTCATCTGCTTCGTCAGTTCCGATATGGAAAATTTATTGAAGGGGAGGAAGCTCACTCCCAGAACGATTAGCACAAGCATGGACAGAAAGTGATATACAAGAGCAAAAGAAAAAGCTTCCGGTTTGCTTAAGTGGAATGCAGGCAGTGTCAATGCCAGAATGCAGGCATAATGCCAGTTGCCGATAAAACCGGGCGCGGTAGGAATGGCAATGCCGGCAATCAGAATCACCATGACCACGAAGGCCGCCAGAATCGGCAGGTTAAAGCCGAACGCCGTTAACAGAGAATAGATTGCGGCAACATCCAGAATCCAGACCACGGCGGATAAAAGCAAAAGATACAGAAGCCTTTTTACATCGGTAATGACCTGAAAACCATCCATGAAATGATGGATGACACCGTTGACTTTTTGCGCCACTTTACCGGGCAGAACACTCAGAATACGATCAATGACGGCGACGGCTGTTTCTCTTTTCCAGACCATTACCACTACAAAGACGATCAGCAAGAGTGTCACTGTGAAAAAAATAATCCCGGATTTAATCATCCAGGATGGCAGGTCCTGCAAAACCAGAACGGTAACGATGATGGCCAGTATCGCCAGGCTGTCCAGAACCCGTTCCACAATGACTGTGCCGAGCGCCGAAGACATTTTGATGGAACTTTTTTTCGCGATCAGATACGGCCGGGCCAGTTCGCCAATTCGCGCCGGAATGGCGGCAATGGCCAGAAAGCCGACGCAGGTGACGGCAAACAGAGTGAACTGAGAAATTTTTTCGAGCGGCTCCAGGATAACGCCCCACCGGTAAGAGCGCAGCGCCTGCATCAGAACGATAAAGAACAGAGACAAAGCGGCATAGCCCAGATGGATTTTTTTCAGATGAGCGAGTGTTTCCTGAAAATTAATGCCGCGAAGCGAGAAATAGATCAGGACAATGCCCAATCCTATGCCGAAAAGAAGTTTTTTATTCATGCGGATGCCAGCCCCGGCCTTTTATTGATCATGGATTAAATCGTGGCCAGGTTTTCGGCAATTTTATCGTGAAGACGCTGTGAAGACAGTTTATTTCCAAGGAAGCCCACACGAATGGAGACGGTGGTTTGATTCTTGGACCGGTAGGTGATTTCAATTTTCACATTTTCGTCGTTGATTACCGCTTTGATTTTACCCTGAGCGATTTCTTTTTCGGGTTGGACTTCCGTGCCCCGTAAATCGGCCACCGTTTTTTCACAGGCGCGCCATACTTTGTCAAAAGGAGCGGAGTAGTCCGTTTTCAGTTCGCGATTGACGTAAATATAGGTTCCGGTTCCCGCGCCCACCGCCGCTCCGCCCGCAACCAGCACCGCGGCGCATCCGGACATCATCAAAAGAACAAATAGGCAGGCAAAAAGACGGTACATGTTGAATTTCATATTTGTTCCTCCAGGGGGTTTGATTGAATCCGGTTTAACCATATTGTCGTGGGTATTGCAACTCCATAATAGACGGGATGGCGTTACGAAAGCTTTTCGAATTCGCGTAAAAGATCCTCCTGCTTTCTGGTCAGTTCCGTGGGAATCCGGACAAAGACTTCGATGATCTGATCTCCGCGGCCATAGCCCTGGAGGTGAGGTATGCCTTTACCTTTGAGCCGGAACAGGCGGCCGGTTTGCGTGCCTCTGGGGATTTTAATTTTCTCGGTATCATCCAGCGTCGGCACGGTGATCGTGCCGCCCAGCGCGGCCTGGACAAAGGTGATGGGAACCCGGCAGATGATGTCGTCTTCCTGGCGGACAAAGAATTCGTGATCTTCCACCTGAAGAAAAACATACAGGTCCCCGTTCGGACCGCCCTGATCGCCCGATTCCCCTTCGCCGCGCAAACGCAGTCTCGATCCGGTTTCCACGCCGGCGGGTATTTTCAGGTCAACGGTTTTGCGTTGTTTTTCTTTGCCCGCGCCGCGGCAAGCCGTGCAGGGTTTGGAGATAAACTTGCCCTGACCGTGGCAGTGGGGACAGGTGGAACTGATCGTGAAAAAACCGCTGGATTGAATCACCTGTCCTTTTCCGTGACAGGTCGGACAGGTTGTGGGAGAACTTCCGGGCGCGGCGCCCGTTCCCTTACACTCATGGCAGGTTTCATATTTTTCCAGATCGATGGTTGTTGTAATCCCGAAGGCCGCATCCAGAAAAGATATCTTTAAGTCATACCGCAAATCGGCGCCGGCGCGGGCTGTCTGCCTTCTTCCGCGTCCTCTGGAGCGACCGAAACCGAATACATCTTCAAAAATATCTCCGAAATTGGAGAATACATCATCAAAACCGCTGAATCCCTGAAATCCGGTGTTGCTCAGACCGGCATGACCGTAATGATCGTAGATATCCCGTTTCTGCTTGTCGCTTAAGACTTCATAGGCTTCGGCGGCTTCTTTAAATCGTTCTTCCGCCTCTTTGTCGCCCGGGTTCTTGTCCGGATGACACTGCATTGCAATTTTGCGGTAATTCTTTTTGATTTCTTCATCCGAGGCATTTTTGCCAACGCCCAGAATTTCGTAATAATCCTTCTTGGTCATGCGCCTTGTTTTGCTTCCTCCGCTTTGATTGAATCTGCGAGCGCGCTTAGACGTTCCCTGTTATTGATTTTCTCCAGCGCCAGCCTGGCAAACGAGTATTTCCCATGTCCGGCGGCGTTTCGGGCGAGAGTTTCCCAGTCCGTGTCTTGAAGCTCTTCACCAAGCGCCCTGGATGCATTTTGAAACAGGAAAGAGTCGCCGCCATCCAGCGCGATGTCCTTAATCTTCTGCATGCCCGGCCGGTTTCCGGCTTTGGCGTAAAAATCCAGTGCGTCGGACAGCGCGCCTTCCGCCAGATATAATTCCCCGTAGTTAACAAGCGTTTCGGGAGATGTCTTATCGATGTACAGTATTTTTTGTTTTAAGCGGTAATCCGGCAGTTTTTTTATGCTCAAGAGAGTTCCTCCTCAGAAAAAATGACGCCGTGCGGATAAACACGGCGTAATGTAATAACGGTTCTTCGTCTGTCAATAGCCCTGAAAGGATTATTTTACCAGGCGGGAAAATGCTTCCTCATATTTCGCCCGGGTCTTTTCGATGATGTCAGGCGGCAGTTCGGGCGCCGGCGGTTTCTGGTTCCAGTGAAGGGATAGCAGATAGTCGCGCAAAAACTGTTTGTCGTAGCTTTTCTGCGATCGGCCTTCTTCATAGTCATCGGCCGGCCAGAAGCGCGAAGAATCCGGTGTCAGTAATTCATCGATCAGAATCAGTTCTTTTCCCATCAGGCCGAATTCCATCTTGGTGTCAGCAATGATGATGCCTGCTTTTAATGCCATTGCAGCAGCCCTTTCGTAAATCGCCAGAGACTTCTCGATCACCTGATCGGTCAGCTCTTTGCCGATCAGGTCTTCCATTTCGGCTCTCGTGATTGGAGAATCATGTTCTCCTTCCGGCGCCTTGGTGGTCGGCGTGAAAATCGTGTGCGGTAATCTGCAGGATTCTTTTAACCCCTCCGGCAGTTTAATGCCGGAAATGGTCTGGCTGTGGCGATAATCTTTCCAGCCGGAACCGGACAGATAGCCGCGCACGATACATTCCACGGGCAGGGGCGTTGCTTTTTTGACCAGCATACTGCGGCCCTGCAGGCTTTCAAAATAGGGAGCGCATTCCGGAGGGAAATCGGCGGCATCCGTGGAGACAATATGGTTCCCGATAATGTCTTCCATCTGTCTGAACCAGAAAGCGGACATTTTGTTGAGGATGACTCCTTTGCCCGGAATCGGATTGGGCATGATGACATCGAAGGCTGAAATCCGGTCGGTGGCCACAAGCAATAGATAATCCTTCACGGCATAAAGGTCACGAACCTTGCCGCGGTTTAAAAATTTCAATTTGGGAAAATTGGTCTGAGAAATGGTTTTTGTCGTCATTTGCGCACTCCTTTAACGGACATAGGGGTTATACTTTTTTTCATGACCAATGGTGGACGTCGGCATCCGGCCATAATTGTGGCCGGGCATTACTTTTGTATCATCCGGAAGGGTGAAGATCCTTGTCTTGATCGCGTCATACATTGTCTGCCAGGAGCCGCCGGGCAGGTCGGTGCGGCCTACCGCTTCCACAAAGAGGGTGTCGCCCGTAAAGATATAACCGGGAGTATAAAGACAGATGCCGCCCGGTGAGTGACCCGGTGTATGAATCACTTTCAGTTCAATATTTCCCACGGAGAGGATCTGACCGTCTTTGACCAGCACATCGGGCGGCGGTGATTGTGCCGCGCCGAACATCCGCAGCATGGCCGCGGGAGTGGAAGTAAGCATCACTGCATCGGCTTCGTGAATAACAATTCCGGCGCTCGTGAGTTTTTTCATCTCGGCATTGCCGCCGGTATGATCCACATGACCATGCGTATTGACAATGTAACGAATGCTTAAATTGTTTTTTGCCGCTATGGTAAGAATTTCGTGAGCGTTGTCGGCTGGATCAATCACCAGCGCGTCGCCGGTGACGGAGTCGCCAACCAGATAAGCAAAAACCGCCATGTGACCGACCTGCATCTGCTGAACAAACATAAATACTCCTTAAAAATATGGCTCGGTAAGTAGCATGTTTGTGCCGGATTCGTCAAATTAATTCCGGCGCAGCAAAACCCCGGCAAAAAAACCATCCATATTGTGCCGTTGTGGATAAGTCCTTAAAAAACCGGCATTATCCGTGAGATCCGCCGGGAATGACTTGTCCGGCGGCAATCCGGTATATCCGGGATGATCCGTTAAAAACCGTCGAACCACCTCGTCGTTTTCGGCGGGGTGCAGGGAACAGGTACAGTAAATCAGCAGGCCGCCTTTTCTGACGGCCGTGCAGGCGTTGTTGAGTATCATCTGCTGGGTCTTCGACAAGGCAAGCGGGTCGGATTCTCTGAGCCGCCATTTGATTTCCGGATTGCGTCTGAGTGTACCGGTTCCGGAGCAGGGAGCATCCACCAGAACGCGATCGAATTTTTCAGAAAAAACGGCCGATAAGGGATGGCTGAGATCCACCGGCAATGCTTCAACCATCGAGACGCCCAGCCTGAGGGCATCGGTTTTCAGTTGGGTGATTTTTCCGATGTCGCGGTCAAGCGCCGTGATCCGGCCTTCATTCTTCATGAGCGCCGCCAGATGGCTCGTTTTTCCTCCGCTGCCTGCACAGACATCCAGAATGCTTTCGTTCTGCTGAGGATTCACCAGCCGGGAGATCATTTGAGCCGCTTCATCCTGGATCCGCAGTGAGCCGTCCTTGAAGAAGAGAGTTTGAGTGAGAGGTTTGGGCGCATCCGCAAGGACAAGCCCGTCGGGAGAAAACCGGGCCGGGGTGCAGGAGAATTCTTCAGCCGCAAGCCTGTCCTGCAGAACCTGTTGGGAAATTTTCAGTGTGTTGACCCGGATGGTTACGGGAGGCAGCTCGTTATTGGCTGAACATAACGCCAGTGTTTCTTCCCTGCCGAAAATGGAGAGCCACATTTTTACCAGCCAGTCCGGATGGGAGTAACAGGCCGCAATATATTCTACAGGAGTTTTATCCGCGGAAGGGAAGGATATTTGATCCGCATTGCGCAGGTAACTGCGCAGAATGGCATTGACCAGCCCGCCGGTTGCGTGGCTTTCTCGCTTGGCGATTTTGACTGTTTCATCCACTACAGCGAAAACAGGCAACCGGTCGCTGAATCTAAGCTGGTACAGGCCCGCTCGCAGGATATTTTTAACGCCTTCCTCCATTTTTGTGAAGTTGCCGCGATAGAGTCGCGCCAGGATCCAGTCCAGATGCCCCCGCATGCGCAGGACGCCGTAAACCAGATGCGTGAGCAGGCGTCCGTCCGCTGTACTGGAAAGATGATGTTCCTCCAGGGATTCATTCAGCAGATCCGTAGCAAAGGCGTGTCCCTGTGAAACGGCATTCAAGATATCGACGGCGATATGACGTGCGGTTTTTTTCATGCTTTCGGTCCGATGATGACAGGACAGGCTTTATCCGGAAATTTACCCGATACCGTCCGGTAAAAACCGCGGATGGCCTGCATGTCGCGCTCCAGATCACCGGTGGGATGAATCAGCGGACCGGCGCCTCCGCTCTTGCTTGCGTAGTCCAGAAAGGCCAGCTGAATTGGAACCCGGGCTTTCAGTGCGATATGATAAAATCCGGATTTCCAGCCGGCTGTTTTATGACGGGTCCCCTCCGGAGCCAGAGCCAGTACGAATTTTTTATGATCGGCAAATAATTTGATCATCTGTTCGACGGTGTTGTGCGGTGAAGACCGGTCAACCGGTAGACCTGCCATCCATTTCATTAAGGGTGCAAACGGAGGCCGAAACAACTGGCTTTTCGCAATAAAATGCGGATCCAGTTTGAAGGAAAACGCCAGAAGAACGCCGTAAAACAAATCCCAGTTGGAGGTGTGCGGCGCGACGACAACAATATATTTGTCCTCATCCGGCAGTCGGCCGGATTTTTTCCAGCCTGTCAATTTCAGCAGAAGCCATGACAGTCCCCGCAGGATGTTTTTTAACACCGGGGTATTAAAGATGCTGAACCGCGTCATGCGCTTTTCCCGTCCTTTCTTTTCCGGACAATATCTCAGCCTATGGCTTAACAGCATTCATTCCAGTCGGCTGCCTTCCTTCAGGCGGTAACCGCGCAGGAAATCATAGACGGACATTCTTTTCTTTCCGGCCATCTGGATGTCTTTTAAAATGACATAGCCATCGGCTGCGGCGACCGGAAGGCCAGTTGACTCAACCTTGCCGATAAAACCGGGCTGTTCTTCGGCAATAGCCGGCCGGCCTTCCGCGGTGTATATTTTCAGAATCTGTCCGTCCAGGAATGAATACGCAGTGGGCGCCGGGCTCAGTCCGCGGATGAGATTGACGATATTCGATACGCTGTCGTTCCAGTTGATCTTCCCCGTTTCCCTGGTCAGGCGCGGAGCGAAAGTGACCAGCGATGCATCCTGCTTCTTTCTCACAGCGGAGCCGGCCCTTACCTGCTCGATGGTCTGGAGAAGCAGCGCCGCGCCGAGGCCGGCCAGCCGGTCATGCAGTTGACCGAAGGTTTCGTCCCCGCCCAGCGGGGTTTCTTCCTGGAGCAGAATATCTCCGGAGTCCATCCCTTCATCCATCAGCATGATGGTTACGCCGGTTGTTGTTTCACCGCGGATGATGCTCCAGTTGAGCGGGGCGGCGCCGCGGTATTTCGGCAGAAGCGAAGGATGAATGTTGAGGCACCCGAGACGCGGAAAATCGATGACGGCTCCAGGTAGAATCTGGCCGAACGCCGCCACAACCACCATGTCGGGATTGAGTTGACCAAGAGTTTCCAGAAAAGACGGATCTTTTACTTTATGCGGTTGCAAAACGCGTAACCCGATTTTTTCCGCCAGAAGTTTTACCGGCGGGGCGACTTCTTTCTGCCCCCGTCCCGCGGGGCGATCCGGCTGCGTGACAACCGCAATGATCGGATAGGAATGGCGATGTAACTGTTCCAGGGCGGGCAGAGCGAAAGCCGGTGTGCCCATGAAGAGAATACGTGGTTTGATCATTCTTTAATATCCCGGTTTATTTTGATCCCCTATATGGAAATAACGGGGAAGTGTCAAGAATTACCGGTGACCGGTGGTTTTCTGACAAATTCCTATTGTCAATTTCAATTTCATGTTTTATATTATAATCAACAGGGGAAACGATCTCGGCAAATAATAAACGGAAAGGAGAGCAGGCATGAAAACTTACGCCATTAAGTATGTAGAGTTGGCTGAAAAGCATGCGGGACGAATGGCCAAAAGATGGGCGATGGATGTGCAGAATAATGCCCGGACAAAAAAATTCAAAGAACTGGATGAAGACAGGATCATTACTCATGGTGTAAAATTTTATCACAATTTCGGTAAAATGTTTGCTGAGGAAAAAATCAGTGAAGGCACATTAAAATATTTTCGCACTTATGCTCAGGAAAGTCATGCCATGGGAATTCCCATGGATGAGTCGGTCTATGCTCTTATTCTCTTGAGAAGGCACATCTGGCTGTATGCCGAATTTCAGACGATCTTCAGCTCCGGCATCGACCAGCGGCAGGCTCTGGATACGTTAAGCCGTACGATCCTTCTTTTCGATTATGCGGCCTATGAGGTAACCAAGGAATACCAGGAACTAATGAAAAAGGAAAAAGGGAAGAAGTAAAAACATTTCCGTTTCCCAAAGGCTTAGTATTGGAGAAAGGAGTTTGGAATATGGTAGAATCGATCAAGTTGCTGGATGTGCTGGAAGCCAATATTGATGAAATTGCGGGACACTGGGCCGCTGATGTTAAAAAAAATAAAAGAACCCCGCATTATGAGGATATTCCCAGCGAAAAGCTGGTGCTGCAGGCGATCAAATTTTACAGCCAGTTAAGAAACATGCTGATTGCACCCAACCGCTATGAAAAGGCGCAGGAGTTTTTCATGCATTATGCGAGGACCTGTTACGAACTGGGGATTCCGCTGCATGAATGCATTTACGCGCTGAATATGATGCGCCGGCATATGTGGCTCTACGCGGAATTCCAGGCGATATTTATCAACGCCATTG
Source organism: Smithellaceae bacterium (assembly GCA_963682015.1). Taxonomy (GTDB): domain Bacteria; phylum Desulfobacterota; class Syntrophia; order Syntrophales; family Smithellaceae; genus UBA8904. Next base: position 3,942,539 of record OY820932.1, read on the forward strand.
AGCATAATCAGGCGATTGATTCCGTTATGAGAATCATGCTGCTCATCGATTATGCCGTCTATGAGATCACGCAGTACTATCAGGACAGACTTCGTCTGGAGATGAAAAGCTGATTGCGGCGATTATCCCGTGAATCATGATTAAAAACGGCGGCAGGAAAACCTGCCGCCGTTTTTTTGTTCGCCTAGGTTGAGGCGCTCTTCATTGGCGGCAGGAGGTCGGGGTAAAGCGCCTGGAGCAAAAGACGGTTTGCAATCCTGATCCTCCTTTTTGAAGTAACCGTGAGCCTGACGTAGTCGGCATTCCGGTAAGGTTGCCAGTCCGTCAGCAGCTTATTCAATCCCGGCGGAATCTTGATCGAAGTTTTCTTTTCCAGGATCATCTCATACAGGTTGGGGAGCTGGAGCAGCTCATTCATTCTGGCCAGAGTATTCTTTTCAGACGAGAACGTCACATTGTACCGGTCTTTTTCGAAAACACGGAAAAAATCTTCCACGGTCATTGATCCGGTAAACTCCTCCTCCGTAAAGTCCGGTAGACAGTGCATCATCTTTTCATCTTCATCCTCTCTGCCTGATATTTTTGTGCCGGTCGAAGATTGAATCAGGTTTTCGATGACGCCGTTGTATACGAACAGAGCGTTTTGAGCCCGGGCCGGATTGATTCCGGCAAAATACTGCAGGATCTGTCCGCCGATTTTTTTCATTACGAATGGCTTCACAATGTAGCCCTGTATGCCCAGTTGCACAAGCGCGGCAACATCGTCTTTTCCCGACAGGCTCGTCGATATGATCACAGCCGTGGCGTCGTCCTTTATCTGCCGGCGAATGATTTTCAGCAGTGTGTATCCGGACAGCAGCGGCAGCATCACGTCCAGAATCATGATTTCGGGACCCCATTCCTTGAAAAGCGAAAGACCATCCTGGCCGTTTGTGGCAAAACGCTTTTCAAAAACGGCGCCGGGAAGTCCGCGGTCGTACATCAGATTGATATTCGGACTGTCCTCGACGATCAGAATTTTTATTTTATGATCCATGCTCCGGATTTCCCGGCCGGAGTCACTGCCTTTTTCATCACCGGTCATAAACGACCACCACCCTGTCTAAATAATCCGTCAGTTCATGAATGCTTTGCCGGACAAGAACGGTGTTGAGATCCGCCGCCGCCCTTTCAATTTTTCGGCCGAGGGCGCTGACGGAATCAAATCCGTAACCGGTACCGTAACTTTTCATGCTGTGCCCGATGCGCCGGATGGTTTCCAGATCATTCTGCACAAGGGCATCGTTGATCGTATGAATGTCCTTCCTTGTGTTTTCCATGAACAGAGGAATTAAATCCTCCAGTTCATGCGAAATCGTAATGGATATTTTTTCGTTATTCCAGGGGACATGCGCCGTGATGGCTTGAATTAAATCACTCTTTTTGATGGGTTTTGTCAGATGACCGGTGCAACCGGCAGCCAGGCTTTTTTCCACATCTTCTTTCAGAACATGCGCCGTCAGTGCAAGAATGGGAACTTCGCGCAGCCCCTTTTCTTTTTCCCATTTGCGAATTTCCCTTGTTGCCGTATAGCCGTCCATCAGCGGCATCTGCATATCCATGAGGACGAGATCGTAGTGTCCGGCTTTAAACTTATCCAGACCAATCTGACCGTTGACCGCTTCATCAACCAGAAAGGGCGTTTTTTTGAAGTAAGACCGGATGATCATCCGGTTATTTTCCGCGTCTTCGATGTGCAATATATTCAAAGGTCTCATTTGTTGAGGTGAAACGGCAGAGAGATCCTCAGCGCCTTCGCGCGTCTTTTCCAGACTCGGGGCCTTCTGATTCGCCGGTATCCCTTCCGGTGGGATTGTTTCATCCCGTACCTGTAAATCAAATGGAAGAGTAAAATAAAAGCGGCTGCCTTTTCCCACTCTGCTTTCGACAAGGATTTGTCCGCCCATTAATTCGATCAGCTTTTTGCAGATGGCCAGTCCCAGTCCCGTGCCGCCAAATTTTCTGGTTACGGAAGTATCCGCCTGCGAAAAGTGTTCAAAGATATATTCCAGCTTTTCCCGGGGAATTCCTATGCCGGTATCGGTTACGGAGAACCGGACAGTGCATTTTCTTTCCCGGGCGTTTTCATCTATCTTTTCCAGCCTGACGGATATTTCTCCTTTCTCGGTGAATTTAATGGCATTGCCGATCAGATTGATCAGAACCTGGCGAAGGCGCTGCTGGTCTCCTGTAAGGTCGCCGGGGACATCCGGTCGAATATCGACGATTAATTGAACGCCTTTTTGGCGGGCCTGCATGGCCATGATTTCCGATGTGCTTTTCACCATGCCGATTAAATCGAAAGGCACCCGCTCCAGTTCAATCTTTCCTGCTTCTATTTTTGAATAATCCAGAATGTCATTGATGATGTGCAGCAAAGATTCTCCTGCGTTTTTGAAAGTATGGACGTATTTCTTCTGTTCCTCATCGAGTCTGGTTTCCTCCAGCAGTTCGGACATGCCGATAATTGCGTTGAGCGGTGTGCGGATTTCGTGGCTCATCATGGAGAGAAATTCGCTTTTGGCGCGGCTGACCTCTTCGGCCTTATCCCGGGCTTCCAGGATCAGGGCTTCCGCCTGTTTACGCTCGGTAATGTCCAGAATGAAACCGCGGAATCCTGCTGTCTTACCCTTTTTATTCATCAAAGCCAGGTAGCACATCGCATCGAAGTTCGCACCGTCAAGGCGTTGCGCTTTATATTCCAGGAATCCACCGGTCATGCCCTTAAGCCTGTTTTCAATCCGTTGACGGGCTTTTGAACGATCTGACTGCGCGACCAGATCGATAATATTGATCCCAGCATCAATATTTTCCTGTGTTAAATGAAATTTATCCAGGCCATGCTGGTTGGCATAGGTCATCCTGCCGGCGAAGTCTGCTTCGAAGATGGTTTCCGGAAAGACTTCCGCCAATTGCCGGAATCGTTCTTCGCTTTCCTTGAGAGCGTCTTCCGTTTGTTTGCGTTCAGTGATGTCTCTGACCACGGTCCGGAAACCCGTTTTGTTCCCGGAGGCGTCTCTTATCAATACGACACTCATCTGATGTGTTCGAATACTGCCGTCCCGGCGAACAATTTCGTAATCATCCAGTACACGGGACTGGCCGGTTTGATAGACCTGCCTGTACGCCGTTTTCATATTTTCGTATGTTTCCGGTGTTGTATATTGCCGGTAGTGGCTCCTGTAGACTTTTTCCCGTTCGTGCGGCTCATAACCCATCAGGTACAGCCCCGCGTCATTGGCGAAGGTAATGCGGCCGCTGCTGTCACTTTCAAAATATCCTTCCGTCATGTTTTCCAGAATGGAACGGTATTTTTCTTCACTTTCCTTGAGTGCGTCTTCAGCCTGCTTGCGGACCAGCGTCTCGCCCACATGGTTGGCGATGCTTTCCAGAATGGCGACAGTGTCCGGGTTGAATTGATTTTTCCGTCGTTCGCCAAGTTGCAGAAGACCGATAATTTTCTGTCTGGCGCGGATCGGCACCAGGACCAGAGAAACATAACCATGATGCATGCATTGATTGCGGGGATGAAACTTCAGGTCCTGTCCGCCGGGGAGGGCGGACAAAGCGGACATGTTGCGGGTCCAGAAACTTCCCCCCTGCGTACATAACGGATGCAGCGGATTGGTTTTCCCGGAAAGGACCAGCCCGCAGATGCATTCAGGGATGATGTCTTTTCCCGGGATGTTGTTCTGCGTGCTGCAGCTGCCGCAGCTCAGCAGTGAATTTTCCGTGCGCAGAAATTCATTCGGAAAACCTATCTGATCATAGTAAGGGTAATCATTATCTTTTTGCAGGCGGATGCCGACGGCATCACAGCCCGTGGCTTCCTGAATCGCTGTAAGGATTTGTCGTACGGATTTCTGAAAATCTTCCGAAGCATTGAGAATCTCGAGGACTGCCGCGTCGAGCGTATGATAAATTTCTGATTGCTTCCGGTCGGTAATGTCACTGAGCGTTCCGACCATTCGCACCGTCTTTCCTTCCGCATCATGGAATACGGCATTGCCGTTCGCACGTACCCAGATGAATCTTCCTGATTTCATTTTTATTCGGAAGTCTATCAGAAAGCTTTCTCCGCTCTCGACGCTTTTCCTGAGTTCTTCTTCAACCCTGTTGAGGTCATCCGGATGAACCAGATTCCGCCAGGCTTTTTCCGATGGTTCAAATTCGGCGTCATCGTAACCGAGGATTTTATAATACTGAGGACTGAAAAAAACATGGTTGTTTTGCACATTCCAGTCCCAGATCCCTTCATTGACCGCGTTAAGTGTCATGGCATAGCGCGATTCACTTTCGATCAGTGCCGCTTCGGCCCGCTTGCGTTCGGCTACTTCCCAGGCGATATCGGCAAAAAATGAAACCAGTTGAGTGTCTTTTTCGGTGTAATCGGTGGATTTATTTCCTACACCCAGGATGGAGACGATTATTCCCGATTTGATAATGGGCACAACCAGCTCCCGAATGACAGGGGCGTGTCCTTCGGGCATGCCTTTACGATGCGGAAGTGTTGCATAATCATTATGGATCACCGGCTTCCGGGTATGAACGCAATCCACCCAGACGCCGGCTTCTTCAATCGGGTAATGCATGCCGTAGCCCTCGGTCTTGCAGAATTCCTGAAGCGTTCGGGTTGACCAGGCCTGCAAAGAAAGCGTCTTCTGGTCGCTTTCCACAAAATGATAAAACCCGATCAGACTTCCCGTCAGTTCACAGACCTGATCCAGTGTTTTCTGGAGTACGTCGTTAATTGCATGCGAGGCGGCAAATTCCAGCAGTTCCAGACGCGCGCGTATTAAATTTTCAGTACGCCTGCGCTCCGTGATGTCCCGGCTGGCGCCGAGAATACCGATCAGTTCTCCCGTATTATTGTAAAGGCCGCTGATTGTTGATTCCGTCCATATCGTTGAACCGTCCTTGCAGGGCTGCTCCAGTTCTTCGCGAAAGGTCTGGCCCGGCATTCCATTTCGGAGATCATCTATGGCCTCAGACAGGCGCACCCTGGCGATTGCGGCGGATTCCGGCGTGAGCATGTCGTCAAAGGATTGTTTCAAAATCTCATCGACCGAATAGCCGCGCATTTTTTCCGCAGAAGGACTGACATAGGTGAAATGTCCGCCAAAGTCCATTGTCCAGATGACATCCGTGGCGTTTTCAGCAAGAAGACGATGCCGCTCCTCGCTTTGACGCAGGGCTTCTTCCGTACGCTGGCGTTCGGAGAGATCCGTCAGAAAATTCAGCGTTGCCGGGAGGCCCTTCCATTCAATCATGACGGCATTGATTTCGAACCACAGAATGCTTCCGTCTTTCACCAGTACTCTGAATTTATAAACCGACGGAATGTCAATGTCACCGGACAGTCGTTTCTGGTAGTAACGAAACACCATATCCCTGTCGTCGGGGTGGAGAAATTCCGTGAAGGGAATACTCTGCATATCTTTTGCGGAAAAACCCATGATCCGCTCTAAAGACCGATTGGCATAAGCGATCCTGCCGTTCTGGACAACGACAATGCCCTGCCCCGCGTTTTCGATCAGGGTCCTGTACAGAGATTCACTTTCCTGAATTGCAAGTTCCGCCTGCTTACGGGCGGTAATATCCTGGGTGACGCTGATGATATGAGCGACGCCCTGCAGATTGATGATCTTGGCCGACAGGGTTCCGTTGAAGCGGACCCCGTCTTTTCGCTGAAAGACCGATTCCAGATCATTGCAGAAGCCTTTTTCAGTGAGCGCCGCAATCATTTTTTCACGGTCGGAAAGATTGACCCAGATCTGAAAATCCAGGATGGATCTGCCGGCCACGTCGGCGCGCTCAAAACCGGTCATCGACGTGAAGCCGTCGTTGCTGGCTGCGAATTTCCCGTCGTTCAGGCGGGTGACCAGGACCGCATCCGGACTTGTGTTGAAAATTTGTTCCAGGTTTTCCCTGGATTCACTGTTTTCGGCATTGAGACGCTGGTTGACCATGATAATCAACCCGAATGTCAAAAGAATTCCCTGCACGAAAAAAAACAGAAAAGAAATGGATTGCATCATGGTTGCGGTAAAAAGACCGGAAACCGGATCGACGGTAAGCGTTACCGCGGCTCGAAAAATCAGAAAGCACCCCATCACCAGAAAAAGAACAGCGTTGAACCAGATCGTTTCCCTGAAGGATCGTCCTTTATAAGATAAAAGGGAATAGACGGTGGACAGCATGACCATGGCCGATGCCGTGTAAATAATAATGGTCCTGAAAGTAATATCGGGTTTGACGTACGTGAAGTAGGAAAATGACAGAACAAACAGAGCGATAAATGAGGCAAGCAGAGGCCGGTTTTCTCTTCTGTCCAGAAATCTTAAGATTCCAATATACAAAAATACGGAATTCATCAGGACCAGAACATTGGCGATAATGACGGTAATCAGTTGGACAGGAATCGTTCCGCGCAGGGCAAGAAGCACAAAGCCCATGAGCAGCGATATGAATCCCAGAACCCACCATCCGAGGCCCGGGTAATGTTTATTGGCCAGGTATTGATAAAAAATGACGATGATCTGCAGGATGTTGGTGATTCCTGTGATAATGATCATTGTGCGGATATCAATGTTCATCATTCCTCCCGGAAGAAGTCCGGTCGTCCGGCCCGACAGTACATGCGTTATGTTCCTTCAAGATCATTCGGTTACATTCGGGTAATGCTTTGCGGCACATTCCGGACATATTCCATGGCTGAATTCGGCTTCTGAATGCTCACTGATATATTTTTCGAGCCGTTCCCAGCTTTTCTGGTCGGTCCGTATTTTATGGCAGAACAGGCAGATGGGAATAATTCCCCTCAGGGTGCGGATCTGCGTAAGGGCATCCTGTAAATCGGCGATTTTTTCGGCAAGAGCATTTTGCATTTTGATAAATCTTTCACCGACACGGATTCGGGCGCGAAATTCGTCTTTGTCAAAGGGCTTGGTTACATAATCATTGGCTCCCGCATCCAGACCCTCGATAATGGCTCGTTTTTCATCCTGGACCGTGAAGAGGATAATATAAGGCGGGTTGGGTAATTCCATTTTCCGGACTCTTTTAATGACTTCCACTCCGTCCATCTGCGGCATTAACCAGTCCAGAATGATGAGTTGAGGATAATTACCATCTTTAATGATATTAATGACTTCCAGGCCGTTTCCGGCGGTTGTTACTTCAAATTGCCATTCCTTCAGATACTTGCAGAGGAGATTGATCGTATTGGCATCGTCATCCGCTAATAAAATTTTCATGTGAGTTTTTTCCCCGGGAATTCGTTTGCCATCATTTCCTTTATCGAAAAAAGAGTTGAAATACTTTAGCTTTTCATCAATAAAGGGCCTGGATGAAGCTTGGCAGCAGGTGAAAGGATCCAGTCATCGGATATGATGCGGAAAATTCAAGAGATTTGGTTTAGACTTCCCCGCGATTTTCGGTTGTTTCTGGCTGCGACGTTCATTTTTGGTTTTTCCCAGAGTATTGTCGATTCTACGTTTAACAATTTTCTGAATGAGACATTTTTCATTACGGACTGGCAGCGGGGATTTATGGAGCTTCCCCGGGAACTTCCCGGGTTTCTCGTTGTTTTTTTCTCGGCGCTTTTCTTTTTTCTGTGCTCGCGCCGGCTTGCGGTTCTGGCCAATCTGCTTTGCGCCGCGGGCATTGTTCTGATCGGTTTTGCCTCGCCCGGTTTTTCGGTGATGCTGGTATGGCTGTTCGTATTCAGTGTCGGACAACATCTGTTTATTCCGCTTAACCAGAGCATTGGCATGGAACTGGCTGTCAAAGGCCAGGAGGGCAGAAGGCTGGGGCAGTTTTCCGCCATAGCCAATGTGGCGATGATTCTCGGCAGCTTTTCCATTTTTCTGGGATTCAAATTCTTTGATTTGACCTTCCGGATGTCCTACACCGTTGCGTTTCTTGGATTCCTGATGGTTGCCGCGCTTTTATACCGCATGCAGAAGGACCAGCCTTACACGGCGCTTGCAAAATTTAAACTGCGCAGAGAATACCGTCTGTTCTACTGGCTTAATATTTTATACGGAACCCGCAAGCAGATCTTCCTGACCTTCGCGCCCTGGGTTCTAGTGACCGTTTTCCGCCAGAAGACGCAGATGCTGGCGACGCTTTTGACTGTCGGCGGTCTGATCGGGATTTTTTTCAAACCCGTGCTCGGGAGAGCCATTGACAAACTCGGCGAGCGCTTTATCCTGGCTTCGGAAGCGGTGTTTCTGGTCTTTGTCTGCATCGGCTACGGCTACTCCCGGGAATTGTTTTCTGAGCAGGCTGCGCTGATTGTTGCCTCCGCCTGCTTTATCACGGATCAGTTATTGCTGTCGGTGGGCATGGCCCGGGCGACCTATCTCCGGAAAATTGCCGTGCGCCCCGAGGACATCACGCAGACGCTCACCATGGGCGTATCCATCGATCATATTTTTTCCATCGCCGTTGCGCTCATCGGCGGCCTGATCTGGGTGAAACTGGGATATCAGTATGTGTTTCTGATGGCCGCGGCCATTGCCGTCGTCAACTTCTTTTCGGCATTGCGGGTAAGGACGGGATGATCGACGGCGGTTTCGAACAGCAGGGAAATATTCAGCCACCGAATATCTCAAGCATAGCATAGACTCTGTAGGGAACGGTTTGAAACCGTTCCCTACAGAGCGTTGATACTTATTCCGGTTTCCAATCAAAGATGATCTCAAGGCGGCCGGATGTTTGGGGTTGTTCAAAAATGTTCAGATGCAAGGCGCGCAAGAAACGGACTGCGAGGCGTATACAGATATACGTTGAGCGGGACGGTTTGCAGCGCAACGCCGTAGATGGACATTTTTCAACAGCCCCACCTACATGAAGTTTTCCGGATCAACGTCAATCGTAATTCTCACCGTACTCGTCCCGTGTTTCTCCGCCAGCTCGGATGCCATGGCATGCATGAGTTTGCCGTCCTTCCCCTTGATCATCATCTGCATGCGGTGTTCGCCGCGGATTTTGGCCAGCGGCGATTCGGCTGGGCCGATGATTTCCACAACGTTGCCGTTCCGGGCGCAGAGCATCCGGGCTTCACGCTCCAGTTCCCGGGCGGTTTGAGACAGAATGTTCTTCTGGATCGACGAAAAGCGCAGGTTGATGATCTGCGTAAAAGGCGGGTAGGCCAGCGACTTTCGCAATTTTATTTCTTCTTCATAAAACGAAGGATAGTTGTGGCCGCGTGTGTGGCTGAGCGTGTAATGCCCGGGATTGAATGTCTGGATGATGACGCGGCCTGCTTTGCCGCCCCGACCTCCGCGTCCGGCAACCTGGGTGAGCATCTGAAAGGTTTTTTCGGCGGCGCGGAAGTCGGGCATGTTCAGCGCCGTGTCCGCCGAGATCACGCCCACCAGGGTGATGGAGGGGAAGTCATGGCCTTTGGTGATCATCTGTGTGCCGACCAGGATATCGATTTCCCGTTGTTCCAGCTCCGCCAGGATCTTTTCCTGAGTCCCCCTGCGTGCGGTGGTGTCGGAATCCATCCGGGAGATGCGGGCCCGGGGAAACAGGTTTTGCAGTTCGGCCTCCAGCTTCTGCGTTCCCGCGCCGTAGTTGAGGATCCGGCTTCCCCGGCACCGGGGACAAAGCGGCATGGCCTTTTGCGTGTAGTCGCAGTAGTGGCATTTGACGAGATTTTCCGCCAGATGACTCTTCAGGGCGACGGAGCAGTTGGGGCAGGTGAAGTTATAACCGCAGTCGCCGCAAACCAGAAACGTGTCGAAGCCGCGTTTGTTCAGAAAAAGCAGCACCTGTTCGCTGCGGTCCAGCGTTTCGGCTATTGCTGAAACCAGCATGTCGGAAACAATTGGAACCCTGCCGTGTATTTCCTTTTGCACTTTCATGTCGACGATATCTATCCGGGGCAGGGGCTTGTCATTGACGCGCCCGGTCAGTTCCAGATGGGCGTATTTTTTGCTCCGGGCGTTGTAGAAAGTGCGCACGCCCGGCGTGGCCGATCCGAGAACACAGGTTGCGTTTACAAATTTGGCTTTGACGACGGCCAGATCGCGGGCATGGTAGCAAAGCCGGTCATCCTGCTTATAGGAGGGATCATGCTCTTCATCCACAACGATTAACTTCAGATTCGCAAGCGGCGCGAATAACGCGGAGCGTGCACCGATGACCAGTTTGATCCGGCCGCGCCGGATCTGCCGCCACTGGTCATAACGGATATTTTCGGCGATGCCGCTGTGAAGGATGGCGATTGCATCACTGTCGAAACGACCCGTAATCCGGGAGATCAACTGCGGAGTCAGGGCAATTTCCGGAACCAGGTAAATGGCTGTGCCGCCTGTTTTCAATACATGATCAATCGCGGAAAGATACACCTCCGTTTTTCCGCTGCCGGTGACGCCATGCAGCAGGACCGGATGGAACGTCCCCTCATCGACAAAACGGCGAATGGTGGAAAGCGCTTTTTTCTGCTCGTCGTTGAGTTCAAAATTTTTATGTTGCGTTTCCAGGGAACTGGTGAGATCCGCTTTCCGGATGAATTCTTCGTCACTTGCCGCCACAACGCCTTTTTCCAGAAGTCTTTTCATAATGTCGGCGCTTGCGTTTGCCGCGTCCATCAGTTCCCGGAGTTCCATCGGGCCGGCTTTTTTCAGGCAATCGACGATTGTTTGCTGACGCGGTGTTAATTTTACCGCGCCCGGCGGGCTTTCCAAAAGACGGATTACTTTTTGCGTGCGAATGGAAAGCTGTTTTTTATCCCGGGCAGTGATCCGGACCAGTCCGGCAATCTGAAGACTTCGCACAACGGCCGCATTTTTCAGACCGGATTTTTTGATCAGATCCTTCAAAGCCAGACCCTGCGGATACTGACGGATCATTTCCAGAATTTTTTTCTGTGCGGGCGACGGTGTTGCGTCAACGGACTCTGCGGCTGATGTTACCCAGAGGAAATCCTTCTTTTCCGATCCGGAGGGAATCAATTCAGCCAGGGTTTTTCCCAGGGGATAAATAAAATAGGACGCAATCCAGTTGTAAAACTGCAGATCTTTTTCATCGAAGAGCGGCTCTTCGTCAAGAATCTGGCTGACGGTTTTGATTTCGGCTATCTCGCACGTTTCCCGAAGGGAGATGATAAAGCCCGTGCGCTTTCTGTTGCCGAAGGGCACAAAAACCCGCTTGCCGACGGCTGCGGCCGGAACGAGATGTTCCGGAATTTCGTAAGTGAAAAGCTTACTCGCCGGAATATTGAGGGCAACCTGAGCATACATGGGCGCTGATTACCATGTTTAAGTTAAAAAATAAATGATGGAGCTGAATCCGGTCGATAATAAAAAAAGCCCCGACCTGCGGGGCTTTTTAAAGTCGATAATCATTAATTATTCGCCTTTGAGTTTTTCCATCTTTTCCTGTTTGGTTTTGCATTCGATGCAGTCGGTGGTGACCGGGCGGGCCATCAGCCTTTTTTCGGATATGGGGCCGCCGCAGGACTCACAGACGCCGTAAGTGCCGTCGTCAATGCGTTTGATGGCTTCCTGCATTTTTACAATAAGCTTGCGTTCCCGGTCGCGGATGCGCAACTCAAAATTGCGATCGGATTCCAGAGAAGCCCGGTCGTTGGGATCGGGGAAATTCTCTTTGCCGTTGGTCATTTCCGAAACGGTTCTGCCTGCCTCATTCAGCAGCTCATTGATCTTCTGGGTGAGCAATTTACGAAATGCCTCCAGTTTTTCCGGCTTCAAGGTCGTTTGTCTTTCCAATGCTGCCACTCCTTTACGATTTAATGTAAGAACCTGCCTTTTACCTAATGGTATTAGGTTTGTAAAGTAAAAAATTCATACCCGGCAGCCGGTTCAAAACATCTTTGCGTATCGTGAAAAATGTAATGAATTCAAAGCTTATCTGCGCAATAAACAGAAATTACACGGTCCACTATATTTGTGGTGGATTTACCTTTGACTTCCGGAACGATAGTAACGTGTCCGCCCCATTGTTTGATTTCATTGCGTCCGACCACCTGATCTTCCGGCCAGTCGCCTCCTTTAATAAGTACGTCCGGTTTGAGATAGCAAATCAGCTCCAGTGGTGTCAGTTCAGAAAAAATGGTCACAAAATCAATACATTCCAGGCCAGCCAGGACTTCCGCTCTCTCGCCTTCCGGCACCAGCGGTCTTTTTTCACCTTTCAGGGAACGCACGGAGGTATCGCTGTTGAGCGCCAGAACCAGGACATCGGCAGTTTTGCGGGCTTCCTGCAGATAACGTACATGGCCGACGTGAAGAATATCAAAACAGCCGTTTGTAAAAGCGATCTTTTTTCCGTCTTTGCGGATCGCGTCCAGCTTTTCTTTCAGGGTATTTCTGTCCAGTATTTTGTCCACGGTGTCTCCTTAATTGGCGGATGCAGGCAGCGTTCACGGGACCTTGCGCCGTTTCCTTTGACCTCATAGAATATAAGGTGGTCAGGTTGTCGTAACTCTTCCCGTTAAAATGATCCGGTGGTTCCGATTTTTACAGAACCCTGGCCAGGGTCAGTACGGCGATCTCTTCCGCACCCGCTTTCTTCAGCGTTCTGGCGCATTCGTTGATCGTAGCGCCCGTCGTAAAAACATCATCGACCAGGATAATGTTTTTGCCGTTCAGCCGCCCGGGGTGGACGACTTCAAAAGCGCCTTTTGTATTTTTTTCTCTTTCCTTTTTGTCCAGACCTGTTTGCGTTAAAGTAAATTTACGCCTTTTTAGCAAGGAAAAATCAACCCGGATGCCATATTTTTCTCCAAGTGTCCGGGCCAGAATCAGCGATTGATTGAAACCCCTTTCACGAAGACGTTTGATGTGCAGAGGGACCGGAAGGATCAAGTCAAAACAGCTCCAGTTCATGCCGGAAAAATCAAAATCTGCCATGAACCGGGCCAGCCGGGAGCCTGTTGTGATATCGTGGCCGTATTTGAAACGGTGAATCGCTTCCAGAACAGAACCCTCGTATGCAGCGATGGCACGGGCGCAGGTAAACCAGGGCCTCTGTTCAATGCACGAACCGCATAAATGATCTCCGGAAGGCGAATCCGGAAAGATCATACCGCAAACCGGGCAACGGCCGCCGGTTAAGAAAGTGATCTGATTGCTGCAGTCGGGACAGAATACCGCGCCTGGATTGTCTGGAAGAACCCGTGAGCATCCAAGGCACAGGGGAGGAAAAAGCACATCGGAGATTTCCGAAACAAAATTTTTTACAGTCAAGCCATGTCCTTGCTCAATTTTTTAACTTCCGTGGCATTTTCGTCAACATCCATCCGCGGGGCATCCCAAAGATTCTCCAGTCCGTAAAATGACCGGGCCGATTCCTGAAAAACGGAGATCACAACGTCGTCGTAATCCAGCAGCACCCATTCGGCGTTTGCCTCTCCTTCCACACCGAGGGGGCGGATGCCTTCTTTCTTCAGGTACTCCTGAATGGCGGATGAGACAGCCTGCACCTGCCGGTCGGTTGCCCCCGAACAGATCAGCATGTAATCCGTGAAGGACGACAGTTCTTTGACATTTAAAATGACGATGTTTTTCGCTTTTTTCTGCAAAACGGCATTGATGCATAACAAAAGACGCCGCGCCGATTCATTTTTCTTTACGGCCAAATGATCCTCCTTTGTAAACAGACAGTAAGAAACGGTTTGATACCGTTCCCTGCAATTATTTCTTCTATCTCACAATTACAAAAAGTTGACAATACGGAATTAAAATGAGGCAATAGACTGTAGCCTTATAGTCTGACAGGTTACTTGGAGGAGCGCTTTGCACTGTCCGCTGATGCTGTCGGCCTTTTTTACGCGCCTCATTCGTGTTGTGAAAAAAAAACGGCTGTGGTAAATCAACTCTCCCGATTTCTTTAATAAAGGGTTTGAACATGCAAGACATCTTGAAAAAAATTCACGCGCACATGCCCTATCACCTTCTTTCCCGTTATCTGCCGATGATTTTAGACAACAGGCTCAATCTGGAAATCTACTTCAGCCATTATACGCTGGCGGCGCTTGATCAGAATGAATGCCGAAAAACAGCCGCCATACTTGAAGAGGCGGGACTCAAGGTGACGTTTCACGCTCCCTTCATGGATCTCCGTCCGGGCGCCCTTGATGATTCGATTCGTGAGACCTCTCTCGCGCGAATCCGGCAGGCGTTTGAACTTGCGCCCTTCTTCCGTCCGCTGAAAATCGTCTGCCATCCGTCTTTTGACGACCGTTATTATGTCAATTGCGATGACCTGTGGCTGGAAAACAGCGTCGGTTTCTGGCGACAGCTCATTCCTCTGGCCGAAGATGCCGGCGCCGTTATTGCCATGGAAAATGTTTACGAAAAGGAGCCGGGTATTTTGCGGCGCCTGATCGAAGCGCTGGATTCGAATTGGGTTTGCTTTTGTTTTGACGCGGGGCATTTTAACGTCTTTGCCCGCACGCCTTTTGCGGAGTGGATGGACCAGCTGGGCCGCCATATCGGGCATCTGCATCTGCATGACAATTTCGGCAAGTTCGATGAGCATCTTCCGGTGGGGGCGGCGACGTTCCCGTTTGCGGATCTTTTTGCCGCGATAAAGAAATTTCAGATCCGGCCGACGGTCACGTTGGAAGCGCACGCGCAGGAACATCTCTGGCAGTCGGTTGCCAATCTGCAGAAAATGCCGCTCTGGGATGATGCGGAGAAAAAGAATTAACCATGTGCCGCGAGGATCAAGGTGCTTAAATATCTGATCAAAAGAATCCTCTTCATGATTCCGCTGTTGCTCGGGATTACGATCATCTGCTTTTTCGTAATGCATCTGGCGCCGGGAAAGCCGACGGATCTGCAAACGCAGATGAATCCCAAGGCATCGGCCGAGCTGAAAGAGCGGCTCATGAGCCTGTACGAGCTGGATAAGCCCGTTCATGTTCAATACTGGTCCTGGCTTAAGAAACTCAGCCGAGGAAATCTGGGCACATCCTTCTCCTCCGATCACCGGCCGGTTTCTGAAAAAATTATGGAACGCCTTCCCATTACGATTATCATTAACCTGCTTTCTCTTCTGATCATCATCGCCGTGGCCATACCGATCGGTGTTTTATCGGCTGTTCATCAGGATTCGCTTTTCGACAAAGTGACCGCGGTGATTGTCTTCATAGGTTTTGCCGTGCCGACGTTCTGGCTGGCGCTGCTTTTGATGATCTTTTTCGGGATTAATCTGGGCTGGCTGCCGATTTCAGGGCTCAGATCGCTGAACTATGAATATCTCAGTGCCTGGGAGCGGCTGATCGATCTGGGTAAACATCTGATCCTTCCCGTCTTTATTTCCGCTTTCGGCGGACTGGCGGGGCTTTCCCGTTACATGCGGGCCAACATGCTGGAGGTGATCCGTCAGGATTATATTCTGACGGCGCGCGCCAAGGGGCTCGGCGAACGGCAGGTGATATACAAACACGCGCTGCGTAACGCCCTTTTGCCGGCGATTACCATTCTGGGGTTGTCCATTCCCGGACTGATCGGCGGCAGTGTGATCTTTGAAACGATTTTCGCGATTCCGGGTATGGGACAGTTGTTCTATATGGCGGTCATGGCCAGGGACTATCCGACGGTTATGGGGATATTGCTGATCGGAGCGATATTGACACTGATCGGGAATTTAATTGCGGACGTATCGTATGCCATAGCTGATCCAAGAATCAGGATTTCTTAGTATGACGTTCTGGGAAATGTTTTATAAAAACAAACTCGCGTTGGCAGGATGTGGAATTGTGCTTCTGCTTTTTGTCGTATCGCTTCTGGCGCCGCTGATTGCGCCTTACGATCCCGGCGCGATTGATCTGAAAAATGTGCTCGCGCCGCCATCGGGCCAGCACTGGTTCGGCACGGATCAACTCGGGCGGGATGTTCTTTCCCGGATGGTCTGGGGGGCGCGCATCTCGCTCAAAGTCGGGTTTGTCGCGACGGGATTGGCCATTCTGATCGGGACAATTCTGGGCGCCGTTGCCGGTTACTACGGCGGCTGGATTGACGCGGTGATCATGCGTTTTGTTGATATTATGCTCTGCTTCCCCACTTTTTTCCTGATTCTGGCGGTTATCGCTTTTCTGGAGCCGTCCATCTGGAACATCATGATCGTCATCGGACTGACGGGCTGGATGGGAGTGACCCGCCTGGTGCGGGCGGATTTTATATCGCTTCGGGAAAGAGACTTCGTGACGGCGGCCCGGGCTATTGGCGCAAACGACGCGCGAATTATTTTCATGCATATTCTGCCCAATGCGCTGGCGTCTATTCTCGTGGCCGCCACCCTTGGCATTGCCGGCGCGATTCTCACCGAGTCGGCATTGAGTTTTCTGGGAATCGGTGTACAGCCGCCAACGCCAAGCTGGGGGAACATCCTGACAGCGGGAAAGGACAATATCGATATTGCATGGTGGCTTTCTCTTTATCCCGGACTGGCGATTTTGATTACGGTTGTCGGTTATAATCTGCTGGGAGAGGGGATACGGGACGCTTCTGACCCGCGTCTGAAAAGGTAAGATTTCAATCAGCCCGGTTTTTGATGTAGCTGGCCAGCTTTAAACCTTCGTAAAATTGCGGATTGATTAGCAACGCCTGATCAATTGAGGCCTCAGCGTTTTGTGTCTGACCGATTTCGATATAGGCTCTGGCTATATTATAGTATAGATTTTCATCATTTGGAGAAACGGAGAGGGCTTTCTTATATTCAATGATCGCCCTGTCGACGTTGCCCGACTGTCTCTGGTTGATCCCGGTTTCATTGTAAAAAGACAGAACCAGCGATCCCAGACCGTCGTTGGCGCTGACCAGTTCCCGCAGCGCGGACAATTCCCCTCTTTCCACGAGGGATACCATCAACTTCGTTGTTTTCTGGTCTTCCCGGCTCATATAGTTCAGGTTAAGCATCTGACCGACGGTTTCGTTGACCAGAACGTCGGTAATTTCATCTTCCTTGATCTTGATGAGCTGGCACAGGAAGTCATATGAAGTTGTAAAATCGTTTTCACGAAAATAAACCTTGCCATACAAATCATTAAATTCCTGGGAAGCGGCCAGTGTGCGCTGAAAATCATTGATGGCGCCGGCCAGCCTGTTTTTTTCGAATTGCTGCACTTTCTTCAGGTTGATAAACGCGTCCAGAACTTCCCGGAGCGTGACGATGCTGGAAAAAATATTGCCGTCCTCTAGATGTTTTTTGCCTTCACTGAGTTTGCGCGAGACATCGGAGGCACCATTCTTGTTTTTGTAAACCATTGTTTCCATTGATCGATCATCCTGGTATATGTGTTTATACTCATATATACGGCAGACGGGGCTGTGAACTTAAATTTTTTTTCAGGATATGGAATATTGTTCCATTAATTGAATCAACTGCCCGGGGAGTATGCTCTTGAAGCTGACACCGAAACCGGGCATAGTCATGGCCTTGCCCCAGGGTTGGCGCCAGCGGATTTCTCCAGGGATCGGCCTTTTATCCGTCAGTTCACTGATCACAAACCAGATATCGGATATGTCGGACCAGTCCTGGCAGGATAATAGAAAGCAGCCGCTCTTGGAGAGGTTGATGGTTATGCTTTTTTCTGCGATGCCCTGCGCCATATCTTTGTGTCTGGATAACAGAACATTGAAGTGCATCGTCTTTCGCACGTTCAGGCGTATGGCGCGTGGTTTGAAAATCTGGCATTCATGGGCCACGAAATGTGCCAGAGAGTTGACGTTCATGGATGAACCCGTCGATATTGTGTGGATATTATTTGTTTCCGGATCCCACTTCAACTGAATGACCGGGAACGCATCCAGGATGTCCTGAACAACACCTTTTTCTTCACGGGATGCCTTGACGCTGGTGACCAGATCGATCATCACACCGTGATAGGCGGTTGTGATCATGGATTTGAAAAGGTCGCCGAATGTCGGAACGGAATCCACCTCGAGGCCGATGGATGTTGCTTCACGCAGATAAGCTTGTCTTGCCGGTCCTTCTTTGCAAACAAGAATCAGTCGAATCGCCATAGAATTAATTAATTTCCCGCCGGGAAACGGCACTGTCTGTATTCATAAGTCAATAATTTTGATTCAACCATTGTAAAAAAACGATCGAATGTCAAGAGCAATCCGTGAACTCTTGGGGCTTGATAATGTTTTCAAAATATACTACTAGTCCGCCACGGTTAAATGAAATGATTATAAATTCCATATAATATTTTACAGGAGGATCGAAATGTCCCGAAGAATAAATGCAGAGCTGCTGAAAATCGATCGCCGGATTATTTCCCGCAAATTGCTGACCGGTGAATTGTCGGAGAAAGATTTAGCCAGTCTTCTTAAAAAACTTCCCGACGTGTCGGAGAATGCAGAAGAAATTCCGTTTCAGCAAAGTGAAAAGTAGGGGTTATGTTAATTGACTCCCACGCCCACCTGGAAATGAAAGAGTTCGATGCCGACCGCCGGGAGGTGATCGAGCGGGCCGGGCTGGCGGGTGTTGACTGTATCATTACGGTAGGAACCAATGCGGGCCTGAGCCGAAAAGCATTATCCATTGCCCGGCAGTATAAAAATATTTATGCGACGGTCGGAGTACATCCCCATGATGCGGCCCGCGCCGGGGAAAAGACACTGGATGAACTGAAAACTCTGGCTTCGGACCCGAAAGTGGTCGCCTACGGCGAAATTGGACTCGATTATTTCCGCAATATTTCTCCCCGTGAAAAACAAATCGAAATGTTCACCCGGCAGCTGGAACTGGCCTCGGAGCTGAAACTGCCGGTGATCATTCACGACCGCGACGCTCATGAACAAACCCTTCGCCTGGTTAAAGCTTCCAGTATCCGCTCAGGTGTTTTTCACTGCTTTTCCGGCGATTGGACCATGGCCCGGCAATGCATCGATCTGGGCTTCTTCATTTCCATTCCCGGTGTGGTAACATTTGATAAGTCCGGAGTGCTGCGTGATGTCGTAAGGCATGCGCCTCTTGATTCCATCCTTCTGGAAACCGATTGCCCCTATCTTACACCTGCACCTCATCGCGGGAAAAGGAACGAACCGTCTTTCATTGTCCATACGGCAAAAAAAGTGGCCGAGATCAGGGGGCAGGAGTGGGAGGAAGTCGCCGGAGCGGCGGCGGCCAATACCCGCAAGCTTTTTCGTCTGGAAGGCAAGGCCTGATCGGCGGCGTAATTTAAAAGCATTACATACATTTTTTTATCATGATGAACACATCCGATCCATTGAAGAAGAAAGCCGTGATTTTGCTCTCCGGTGGCATTGATTCAGCAACCACGCTGGCTGTTGCGCGATCCATGGGATTTGATCTGTACGCGTTGAGCTTCCGTTACGGCCAGCGGCACATGGTAGAACTGGAGGCTGCCGCGCGTATTGCCTGTGCAATGTCCGCATCGCGTCATCTGATTGTGGATATTGATCTTCGCCGGATCGGTGGATCGGCCCTGACGTCGGAACTTCTTGTTCCCAAGCACCGTTCGGTGGAAGAACTCGGGAAGGAGATTCCCGTTACCTACGTTCCGGCGAGAAACACCATTTTTTTGTCCTATGCCCTGGCCTGGGCGGAAGTGATCGGTTCATTCGATATTTTTATCGGCGTGAATGCCCTGGATTACAGCGGATACCCGGACTGCAGACCCGAATTTATCGAGGCGTATGAGCGAATGGCCAACCTGGCGACCAAGGCCGGCGTGGAAGGAGCGCTGAAATTGAAAATTCACACGCCGCTGATTGATTTGACCAAAGCTCAGATTATCCACAGGGGAATGGAAATCGGTGTTGATTATTCCCTGACACACAGCTGTTATGATCCGGGAGAAGATGGCACGGCCTGCGGCTATTGCGATTCCTGTCTGCTGAGGCTGAAGGGATTTCATGAAGCGGGGATCAATGATCCGGTAAAATATAGCATGTGAAACATGAAACAGCAGGGAGCGTTCCCCGAACGCGCCGCCGCCGCGAGATACGAGATACGAGATACGAGATACGAGATACAAGATACGAGGTACGAGATACGAGGAATGTACCGCATTAAAGAAATATTTTATTCAATTCAGGGAGAAGGTTACCATAGCGGGCGACCGGCCGTATTCTGCCGTTTTTCCGGCTGCAACCTGTGGTCGGGAAAGGAGGAAGACCGGCAAACCGCGAAGTGTTCTTTTTGTGATACGGATTTTGTCGGGACGGACGGCATGAATGGAGGAGTATACCCATCCTCCTCTGAACTGGCTCACAAAGTTTCTCTGGCCTGGCGTGCAAAAAAAAATAAAGCAGCCAGCCCTTTCGTCGTATGTACGGGCGGGGAGCCCCTTTTGCAAATGGATCAGGCCCTGATCAGCGACTTGCATGAAGAAGGTTTTGAGATTGCCGTGGAAACCAACGGCACCATTATGGCGCCGGCCGGTATTGACTGGCTTTGCGTCAGCCCCAAGGCCGGAACCATCCTGAAACAAAAGAGGGGCGATGAATTGAAGCTGATTTATCCGCAGGCGGGCTCCGATCCGGCAAACTTCGCCGGCTTGAAGTTCCGGCATTTTTTTCTGCAGCCCATGGATGGCATTGATCGCAAAGAAGCAACCAGACTGGCTGTGAAATATGTTCTGGCGCATCCCGAGTGGCGGATCGGTCTGCAGTTGCATAAAATACTGGGAGTGAAATAAGGAATAAAAAAATGGAAATCTTTAAAGTGTTTAAATTTGACGCCGCGCATTATCTGCCCTGTGTTCCTTCCGGTCATAAATGCGCTAGGATGCATGGCCATTCTTTCCGGGTGAAAATTCATGTCAGCGGTGAGGAAGATCCTCGGATGGGCTGGGTAATGGACTTTGCCGATATTACGGCCGTCTTTGAACCGATTCTGGAACAACTGGATCACAAGAATTTAAACGACATTGAAGGTCTGGATAATCCCACGTCGGAAAACCTGTGCCGCTGGATCTGGCGCCGCCTGAAACCTGTTCTTCCTCCATTGAGTAAAATTGTTGTCCAGGAAAGCCCCGAATCCGGGTGTGTTTACCGCGGCGAAAAGTGATTCCACCCACCGGTCGGCCATCGATATGAATCTGTGGCGGAGTAACCGCCTCCTCCGAGACCGACAAAACAAATTGCAATTTAATGTCGAATATAATAAGTTTTTTTCAGGGGTGCCCGTCTCGGGCTGAGATTATACCCTTTGAACCTGACCCGGGTAATGCCGGCGTAGGGAGTGGCGATTCTTTACAAACGATTTCAAGCCATATCCTTTGCGGGCGAAAGGGTGTGGCTTTTTTTTGAGGATCAGGATGCAACAGCATATCATCATTGTCAGCGGCGGGCGTCTCGGAAGTGTCGACTTTTTCCGGGCAAAGCTTTCGGAAGCAGGAGATCGTCTGCTGATCTGCTGTGACGGGGGCGCACGCCATCTGGCCGCCGCGCAGGTTTTGCCGGATGTGGTGGTCGGCGATATGGATTCTCTTTCCCCGGAACAACTGGCCGATTATGAACGGCGTCATGTTCAAATTCTCCGTTACCCGACGGACAAGGATTTTACCGATACGGCTCTGGCGCTGAACCACGCGATGGATCTGCGTCCGTCGTCCATTGAGATCTGGGGGGCGCTGGGCGGTAGAGTGGATCATGTACTGGCCAACATTTATCTGCTGATGCGCGCCCGACAGGCCGGCATTCCGGCGCGTCTGGTCGATGACTTTGGTGAAATATTTATCGCCGGTGATAAAACGCAACTGGTTGAGGCTGTCGGATGCACGGTGTCGCTCGTGGCGCTGAGTGGTGATGTCCGGGGCATTACGCTGGATGGTTTTCAATATCCGCTCACCCGTGAAAATCTTTCCCCGCCGGAATCGCGCGGCATCAGCAATGTAATTATCGCGTCACCGGCGTCCATTCAGGTGGAATCGGGTGATCTGCTGGTGATTCGTTACTGGCAAAAAGATGTTTTCCCGGAGGCGGATTAAATGACAGCGCCGGTCAGGGTGATGTGCATTGGTGGTTCGGACAGTGGCGGCGGAGCCGGAATCCAGGCCGATTTAAAAACAGTTACCGCCTGCGGCTGTTACGGCACCAGCGTCATTACGGCGCTCACCGCGCAAAACTCGCTGGGCGTGCAGGACATCTTGCCCGTGCCGGCGAAGTTTATTGCCGCGCAGATCGATTCGGTGCTTGGCGACATCGGTACGGATGCGGTGAAGACCGGCATGCTGTTGACCCGGGGCGCCGTTGATGCCGTTGTGAAAAAAGTAATGGAATACCGGTTGAAGAATATTGTGGTCGATCCGGTGATGATCGCCAAGGGTGGCCGAATGATGATGGAGGAGAGAGCCCGCCGGGCAGTTGTTGAAAAGCTGCTTCCCCTTGCCCGGGTTGTTACCCCTAATATTCCCGAGGCGGAGGCGATTACGGGTTTGAACATCCGGTCTGTTGAGGGGATGAAAAAAGCCGCGGCGCTGATTCTGTCAACCGGCGTGAAAAACGTGGTCGTCAAAGGAGGACATCTGCCGGGGTGCAGGAAAGCAGGCGGTGTTGATGTTCTGTATGACGGGGCGAAATATCACGAATACCATGCAGAATGGATTTCAACCAAAAACACGCATGGCACCGGCTGCACATTCGCTTCAGCTCTTGCCGCCGGTCTCGCGCAGCGAAAATGTGTTTCCGAAGCCGTGAAGCAGGCAAAGATGATGGTAACAAAAGCAATTGAACATTCACTGACCCTGGGGAAAGGTTACGGGCCGGTGAATATTTCAGGGAAAAGACATGAACAAGTTTGGAGGATAAAATGACACAGTTGGAAAAAGCCCGCAACGGCATCATCACCGATGAAATGAAAGCCAGTGCGGCCAGCGAAGGCGTTGAAGCGGAATGGATCCGGCAGGGCATGGTTGATGGTACAATCGTGATCTGCCGCAATGTCAATCACACAGCCATCCGGCCGCTGGCCATCGGCCGTGGATTGCGGACCAAGGTCAACGCCAATATCGGAACATCGAAAGACAATAATGATTTGACTCTGGAACTGGAAAAGCTGGTCGTGGCGACTGCAGCGGGCGCGGATGCCGTGATGGATCTGTCCACGGGCGGCAATCTTGCGGAAATTCGCAAAGCCGTAATGGAAAAATCCACGGTGGCCATCGGCACGGTGCCGATTTATCAGGCGGCGGTGAAAATGCTGGCGATGAAGAAAGCCATTTCCGATATGACCGCGGATGATATGTTTGCCGTGATTGAGGAAAACGGCCGCGACGGCGTTGATTTCATTACCGTGCATTGCGGTGTTACCCGGGCGAGTGTGGCCGCAGTGGAAGCGCAGGGCAGGGTGCTGGGTATTGTCAGCCGCGGCGGTTCCATGACGGCCAACTGGATGCACTGCAACAACCGTGAAAATCCGCTTTACGAGGAGTATGACCGTCTTCTGGAAATCGCACACCATTACGACATGGTTTTGAGTCTGGGGGACGGCCTGCGTCCGGGTGCCATTTCCGATGCGACCGATCAGGGGCAGGTATCCGAGTTGATTCTTCTGGGTCAGCTGGCTGCACGTGCCCGCGCCGCCGGAGTGCAGGTGATGATTGAAGGGCCTGGCCACGTGCCGATTATGGAGATTGAAGCGAACATCCGGTTGCAGAAAAAAATCTGTCAGGGCGCTCCGTTTTATGTTCTGGGACCGCTGCCGACGGACATTGCACCCGGTTACGATCACATCACATCCGCCATCGGCGGGGCCATCGCCGGCTCGGCGGGCGCGGATTTTCTGTGCTATGTCACCCCCGCCGAGCATTTGCGCCTGCCCACGCTTGCCGATGTCCGCGACGGCGTCATCGCCGTGCGAATCGCCGGGCATATCGCCGATATTGCAAAAGGTCTCCGGGGAGCAGGCGAGCGGGACAAAAAAATGTCCGAATGCCGGAAAAATTTCGACTGGCAGGGACAGGTGGATTTGTCCATCGATCCGGAAAAAACGGTTGCGCTTCTGGAAAAAAGTAAAAGCGCGAACGACGAAGGCTGCACCATGTGCGGCGAATTTTGCGCCATTAAACTGGGAAAACGATAATCGTCAGGGATGAACCATTGACCCGAACGGCAAACGATCAAAAAGATGAAAAGCGTTTCCGGGCGGAAGAAATTATCCGGCGGTTGAGACGCGAAGGATTTGAAGCCTTTTTCGTCGGCGGTTGCGTCCGGGATCATTTACGCGGCGTTATTCCCGGGGACTATGATATTGTCACATCCGCCCTTCCTGATCAGGTGGAGACGCTTTTTCAGCGTACCGTATCCGTCGGGGCGAAGTTCGGCGTCATCGTGGTGCTTGAGCATGATCAGCCTTACGAGGTGGCGACATTCCGCAGTGATGATGCTTATGAGGATGGACGGCATCCATCCGGGATTCGTTTTTCCACGGCCCGGGAAGATGTCCTGCGCCGGGATTTCACCGTAAACGGACTGCTCATGGATCCGGTAACCGGTGAAATCATCGACCATGTAGACGGCCGGGCTGACATTGAAAGAAAAACCATCCGGACGATCGGAGATCCATCCATCCGTTTCCGTGAAGATTATCTGAGGATGCTCCGGGCAGTCCGCTTTGCCGCCAATCTGGATTACTCCATTCATCCCCAAACCCGACAAGCCATTGCCGATCATGCTGAGAAAATCCGGGAAATCAGCGCCGAGAGGATTTCAGATGAGCTTCAGAAGATTCTGACGCGTGGAGGCGCCAGACGGGGATTCGAAATACTGTCGGAAACGGGGCTTTTGGATCGGATCCTGCCCGAAATTGAACGGATGCATGGTATAGAGCAGCCGCCGCGCTTTCATCCGGAGGGAGATGTGTGGAAGCATACCATGATGATGCTGGAAATCCTGTCATCGGAAACCGCTCCGGATACGCCTCCCGCATTGGCCTGGGGCGCGCTTCTGCATGATGTGGGCAAGCCCCTGTCCCGCACGGAAGATGAAAACGGCGTCCATTTTTACGATCATACGAAGCTTGGCGAACAAATCGGCGAAGACATCGCCAGGCGTCTGAGATTCTCCCGCGTTCAGCGTGAGCGGGTGATTGCTCTGATTCATCATCATATGGCTTTCATGAATGTGCAGAAGATGCGGCCCGCCCGTCTGAAACGGTTTTTGCGGATGCCGGATTTTCACCTGCATCTGGAGTTGCATCGACTGGATTGCCTGGCCAGCCATGGCATGATCGACCATTACGAATTTTGTAAAGACCGGTTGACGAACCTGGAGCATGAAGCCCTGCATCCGCCGCGATTGTTGACGGGGGATGATCTTCTGGCCATGGGATATCCTCCGGGAAAGCTGATCGGCGAAATTCTTCATATGCTGGAGGAAGAACAACTGGAAAACAGGGTGCAAACGAAAGAGGAGGCAAGGGCCTTTGTTAAAACCCGCTGGATTTCATCCTCCAGCGGTAATCGGTGAATGTTGGATGGATCGTGTGAAAAAAATCTGTTCAGGCATGGTGATGATTCTGATGATTGGTCTTCTGCTGCATGCCTGCGCCGGCAGGGAGGCAAAACCGCGGCCGGTGACACCGCCGCCGCAAAAGCGTCCGCTCGCGATCATGGGACACACGATCCAGGCGGGAGCGTTCGCCAATGTGGAAAATGCCGTGCGTTTGACTGAGAATCTGAAAAGCTCGGGCCTGGATGCCACTTATTACAAAGCCGCCGACGGGCTGTATAAAGTCCGGTTCGGAAACTATCCGACGAAAGAACAGGCGCGTCAGCGGGCGCAGTCCCTGCAGCGCGCCGGTGTAATCGAATCATTTTATATTGTCCTCCCGGAAGAATACGCGGCTTTCAAGAGGAAAAAATTCGGAGCGGATTATTTAAGAGAGTCTCTGGTAAAAAGCGCGAGAGACTTCATCGGTGTTCCGTATCTGTGGGGCGGCTCATCCGCCGAGACCGGATTTGACTGCAGCGGGCTCACTATGACGGTATATCAGCTCAATGGTCTGGACCTGCCGCGCCATTCGGCCGCGCAGTATGACGCTGGCGAGAACATCCGGCGGCAGGATTTACAGAAGGGTGATCTGGTTTTTTTTGCGCTCAATGGACGGGGAACGGTATCGCATGTCGGTATTTATATCGGGGAGGATCGATTTATTCATGCTCCGTCACGCGGAAAAAAAATTCGTATGGATTGTCTGTCTGACGAGTATTATGCGCGATATTATCTCGGTGCGAAAAACTATCTGTGAGAGGCAAGAACGCTGAAAGCCCCGCCAGCAGTGGAATAGCCGATGATTGCCTGATGCGTTTCACTGAAAAAAAAGATCAACCGGTTGCTTTCATCGTTTGTCTTTGTTGTCGAAATTTTTTTCGCCGAAATAAAAAAATAAAAAAAGTGAAAGATTTATTACAGTTTTTGTTGACCGAATGAAAAAAATAAAGTAAAATTAGCACCAAAAGAAGACAACTGATTGCCAGGCAAGAACGTAAACTCAATAAAGGAGGCTAAACGAAAATGACAGCAACAGCAAAGAAAGCAGTAAAGAAGGCCGCGAAACCCGCGAAAAAAGCGGCAGCGAAGAAAGTTGTAAAGAAGGCCGCAAAACCCGCAGCAAAGAAGGTCGTGAAGAAAGCCGCGAAAAAACCCGCAGCAAAGAAAGTTGTCAAAAAAGCGGCCAAGAAGTAACTTCACTTATTCGGTTCATTTAAAGAGCAGGCAGACGAAAGTCTCCTGCTCTTTAAATTTGAACATGGATCCTCTTTCGTTTTTCATCCATTCCCTTTCGTTTTCCCGAACGCACAATAAACGGTATTTGAAAAAAAGCAATTCAATGCTATGAAGAAACGGAGTGCATTGTCATCAAAATCAGCATCCCCGTGATGACAAATATTCTTTTGATCGTGGTTTTACTTGAGAGGTGATTCATGAGCAGAGACTTGATTCTCAGCATCGACAACGGCACGCAATCCATCCGGGCGCTGATTTTTGATTTAAAAGGGAACCTGCTTTATAAAAAAAGAGTGCCGCTGCAGCCTTACGTTTCTCGCGAGCCGGGCTGGGCGGAGCAGGATGCCGACTACTACTGGAAGTCGCTCTGCCAGGTATGTCAGATGCTCTGGCACGAAACATCGGTGCCGAAAGAGGCCATCGCAGGAGTCGCCCTGACCACGCAGCGCTGCACGATGATCAATGTCGACAGGAACGGCAAACCGCTCCGGCCGGCGATTGTCTGGCTTGATCAGCGGCGGACCAACGGGTTGAAACCGGTCGGCGGGTTGTGGGGGCTGGCGTTTAAATTGTCGGGAATGAGTGAGACAGTGGCTTACCTGCAAGCGGAGGCGGAGAGCAACTGGATCCGACGCTATCAACCGGACGTCTGGAAGAAAACCTATAAATTTTTATTTTTGTCAGGGTATCTGACCTATCGCCTGACGGGCCGTTTTGTCGATTCCGTCGGATGTCAGGTTGGATATGTGCCCTTTGATTACAAAAAGAAGACGTGGGCGCCTTCCTGGAACTGGAAATGGCAGGTCACTCCGGTTGATGCGGGAATGCTGCCCGATTTGATTGATCCTGCCGGCGTGCTGGGTCAGATCACAAAGCAGGCGGCGGAGGATACCGGCATTCCCGAGGGACTGCCCATGATTGCCGCTGCGGCGGACAAGGCCTGTGAAGTCATCGGCGCCGGCTGCCTGGAGCCGCATGTTGGCTGTCTGAGTTACGGGACAACCGCCACCATCAATACGACGCATTATAAATACGTTGAAGCGATTCCGTTGATTCCTCCCTATCCATCGGCGGTGCCGGATGCCTACAGCCTGGAGATTATGATTTATCGCGGATACTGGATGGTCAGCTGGTTTTCGGAGCAATTTGCCCACCTGGAGCAGCAGATTGCCGAAGAGCGGGGTGTTGAAGTGGAAACGCTGATTGAAAATCTCCTGCACGAAGTGCCGCCGGGATCCATGGGGCTCATTCTTCAGCCTTATTGGTCTCCCGGCATCAAAGTACCGGGACCGGAAGCCAAGGGCGCCGTGATCGGTTTTGGAGATGTACACAATCGAGCCCATTTCTACCGTGCCATTCTGGAGGGTCTGGCTTACGCCCTGAGGGAGGGGAAAGAGCGGCAGGAAAAGCGCACGGGTATCAACATCACGGAACTGCGGGTATCCGGGGGCGGATCGCAAAGCGACGCAGCCATGCAGTTGACCGCCGACATATTCGGCATGCCGACGGCGCGTTCCCATGTTTACGAAACGTCCGGGCTGGGCGCGGCTATTGATGCGGCGGTCGGTTTGAATCTGCACGGAGACTTCAAGAAAGCGGTTGCCGAGATGACGCATATCGGACGGTACTTTGAACCGGATCACAAGACTCACAAAATATACAATCAGCTTTACAAACGCGTTTACATGCAGATGTATAAAAAATTAAAGCCTCTTTATGAGGAAATCCGGGACATCACCGGTTATCCTCCCCGCGTAGGAGAAGAATAGGATCAAGGTAAAAGATACAAGGAGCAGGGTTGAAAAGGATTGAACGTCATTATTTTGTCTGAAGCTTGCGCCTTCCACCTTGATCCTTGCATCTGCTCCTATTGCCTCATAAATAAATGTTACCGAAAGAAGAGCATGTGATGGAAACGTTGCCTCATAAAAGATGTTACCGAAGCCGGGTAATCTTTTTGAGCTTCATTTCTATGATATTTCTTAGCTCAAAAGGGTCAAGACGTTCAAGCTGTTTTGTGAGGGCACCTTTCGTGATTTGTGGAATACATTCAGAGTGCATGATTCTTTGATAAGGTGTTTTAGGACGATCGTGCTTCTTGATGGTTTTCGATCCGATGCGTTCTTTTTCAATGAGTTTGGCAGAGGGGAGGAAAAAGTTGTGATAGAGACGCCATTCTTTACGATAGAGGTCGTTCATGAGGGGAACGATTTTGGGATTGTCTAGCCTCTGATACCCGAACCACTGGCGAACATGGGTCCAGTTTTTTTGTTCAATGTGGGCATTGTCGTCTTTGTGGTAAGCTCTGCTACGGGTAAAGCCAATGGGCTGTTTACGATTCGTAAAATGACGCAGGAGATGATAGTTGAGGAACTCACCCCCATTGTCTGAATCAAAGCCACGCAGAGGAAAGGGAAGCATTTTCTCGACATCTTTGATTTGATCCAGAACCCCTTTTTCACCTTTGCCCCAAACGGCCCTTTGTTCGGTCCATCCCGTGGCAATATCGGTAAAATCAACGCTATAGACAAACATACCCAAGAGAGAATCGCCACAGTGCGCGACGGTGTCCGCTTCCAGAAAGCCCGGTCGGGATTCATCCCACTGATTGGTGTTGAGGGGGATTTGTTTACGCAGTAGTGTGCCCGGTTTCGTTGTGGATTTCCCTCGTTTTTGATACCGGATGCGGACCGGTTTGAGAATCCGGTCGATGGTTGCCGGAGATATGGCCAGCAGAACCGCGATAACGTCTCCCGTTAATGAACCGAAATGTTCGCTATATTTAGGCAGCCACAACGGTAAAATGGCCTTGAGTCTTTTGGAGCATGGGAGATTGGCGGTCAGCCAGATCTGTTTCAGTGGCCGAATAATCGCTTCCTTATTATAGACTGAAGGCTTTCCTCTTTTCTTTTTTCTCGGTTTCGTAAACCGCTTATACCCTCTTAAACGCCGGATGGTATGTTTCCGGTGGTATCCACAGGTGGCACAACATTCATCGATGATCTTCGTCTTTTCCTTACGGCTGGCCTCCTTATAGCGCTTATACAAAACCTCAAAATATTCTTCCTTGGCCTGAGGACTCATAAAAAACCTCCGTTCCTGATTCTCTTCTCGGTAACATCGGTTTATGAGTCAACGTACCTCTTTTATCTCCCCCCTTCGGTAACATTCTATTTGAGGCAATTCGTGCTGTCCCTTCTCTATTGACAGAGAAAACAAACAGGCATATATCTGAAAACTCAAAATGAAGAGCAAAGGCAGATTCAAGTCATGCTGGAATTGAAAAATTTGTATTTTACGGTTTCCGCCGGTGAGGAAAGCGGCAATGGACAGCGCAACATCATCGACGGAATTGATTTCACGTTTGAAGATGGAAAATTCTATGCGATCACCGGACCCAACGGCAGCGGCAAAACGACACTGGCAAAACTGATCATGGGAATCAATCCGGTTTCACGGGGCGCCATCCTTTTCGACGGGCAGGATATCTCCCCTCTGACAATTACCGAGAGAGCCAAACAAGGCATCGCTTACAGTTTTCAGCAGCCGGCACGCTTCAAGGGGATTACCTTTCGAGACCTGCTGACGATTGCCACGGGTATTGATGATGAAAATAAACTTCTGGAGATTCTCGGACGGGTGGGCATCTGTCCTCTATCTTTTCTGGATAAAGAGGTTGATGCAAAACTGTCCGGTGGAGAAATCAAGAAAATCGAACTGGCGACAACCATCGCCGCCAATCCCCATCTGGCCATTTATGACGAACCGGATACCGGGATTGATTTATGGACCATCGGACCGATGGTGAATCTTTTGAAAAAGGAACTGGCGGCCCACCCGACGACCACGACGATTGTTGTCAGCCACAATAAAGCTTTTTTAGAGGCTGCGGATGTGATCATCATCATCGATTCGGGAAGAATTGCTTATAACGGAAGCCTGAAAGGCGCCATGCCGCTTCTGGATGATCTGAGTGTGTGTACGTACCGGGACAGTTGCGAAGGAGAACGGGATGCTGGATGTTATCGATAAAACCCTGTTAAAAACGGTTGCCGATCTCGAGGGATTACCCAAGGGGGCCTACAATATACGGAAAAACGGCAAATTGCTCAGCCGGCAGGTGTCGGCCAACATCGATATTGAAACAAACGCCGATGGAACGGGTATCATCGTCACCATCAAGCCGGGGACCAAAAATGAATCGGTTCACATTCCGGTGATTTTGAGTCAGGCTGGTCTTTACGATGTTGTCTATAACACGTTTATTATCGGAGATGACGCCGAAGTGACGATCATTGCCGGATGCGGCATCCACTGCGGCTCATCCGAACCGGAAGGGCATGCGGGGATTCACGAGTTTCAGGTTGGAAAGCGTGCGAAGGTTACGTATGTCGAGAAACACTACGCCTCAGGCGATGGCCGGGGGCGAAGATCGCTTAATCCAACCACAAAGGTTTTCCTGGCTGAGGGTGGTCGCGCGGAAATGGAATTGACTCAGATTGCCGGCGTGGATGAAGCCAACCGGATTAATGAAGCCGTTTTGGGACCGGAGAGCCTGCTGTTGATTACGGAGCGGGTGCTTACGGATGGCGATCAGACGGCTGTTTCCACGAACAACATTGTTTTGAAAGGCGCGGGAAGCCGCGCCAACATGATATCGCGGTCGGTTATGAAGGGGAATTCCAGGCAGACGTTCTATGCGACGATGGATGCGCAGAACAAATGTTTCGGTCACATTGAATGCGACGCAATCATCATGGATAACGGCACCAATGAAACCATGCCCTCCCTGAAGGCGGGACATCCTGACGCGGAACTGACGCATGAAGCCTCAATCGGTAAGATAGCCAGTGATCAACTGACCAAGCTGATGAGTCTGGGATTAACCTATGATCAGGCGGTGAATCGGATCATTCAGGGGTTCTTGAAATAGTATAACGAAATTTATGGCGTTGACGGTCTTGGCATTCAGTACATTCCAAAAAGGAAAAGAGCGGACTTGATCATGCGTCAGAATTGCTTTCGTTGTCTACAATGGTTTCTGCTGACAGGATTCCTGCTCGTGATATGGGGATGCGCTTCTCTGACAGAGACCCTGCCTGCGCCTCCCGCGTTCCTGACCCCGTTAAAACTTCATGGGCCTTACGACGCCGATATTCCTTTTCGTGAATCCAGCGCAATCAGAAAAGCCAGCCTGATGGATGACCGGCTTGTCCCCTATCTGTTCATGCGCGTGGCAAATCATTTCGAAAAGAAGGGAGATCTTCAGCGCTCCGTTCATTTCTTCAATCAGGCGATGGATGAATTCCGTAAACGGAATAATGTCCCGGGCGAAGGGACCGCCTTTTACCGGAAAATATCCGCGCTGATTAATTCCGGACGAACGGAAGCCGCATTTCTTGCTCTGGAAGAAATGGCGAAAAAATGGACAGATTTCCCATGTCATGCCTTTATCCTGTGCAGTTACGGTTATTATTATCTGAATAAAGGTGATTATACCGGAGCGCAAAAATATTTCATGGAGTCTCTTGCCCGGATCCCGCCGGATTCTGAAAATATCGACTGGTTGTTGCTCAGACGGGACGCCGCGGTCGGTTGCGGTATGGCCGTGATTCTGGCGGATTATCTTCCGGCCGCTGCCCGCGGATTGAGTTTGCTCGGGTTCGATGAAACCTTCTATCAGGATGTCCGCAGCAAAATGGCCGATTGCCTGCCACAGCTGGAGCAGATTCCGACGTTAAACAGGGATATCCGTCATACAACTGTTTATCGTTATTTTCCCGAGATCCTTCCGCCGCCGGCGGATTGCGACGCATACAATTTGCTGGGGCTGGCCCATGCAATTGCGGGCAGACCGTCCGAGGCTGTAAAACATCTGCATACGGCTTTAAGCCTGGCGAAGAAAGATGATTATCGCCTGGGTGAGGCTGACAATATTTTCTTTTTCAGTCATCTGTATCTTCTGGACAGAAATCCCGCTTCGGGCATTCAGGCCGCTCAAGCTCTGGACGAAATTGCCGCGCGGTATCAGATGGTTGCTTATTCGATCTGGGCGAAGATCATTCTGGCCCATCAGGCCAGGCAGACGGGCGATATCGGCCGGACCATCCAGGCTCTGGACGGGGCGCTTGCGCTCTGGGAAGAAAATGCCTCCTGGATTTCCTGTGAGAAGAATTTCAGGGGAATTCGTGTTTTCAGCCGACAGACAATCTACGAGACACTGCTTGATTTTCATGTGGCCGGAGGAGATGAAAAGGGCGCTTTTCAAACCGCCGAGCGGTCGAAGGGGGCCTTCCTGGCGGAGCGTCTGTCGAGCGCAAAGATCGGGAAGACGGATATTATGCTTGCACGCATCGGGCAGATACACGCGCTTCGTCAAACGATGGAGAAAAATTACGGAAAGCTGATGTCCGGGGCGAGAGGATCCGCATTTTCGAACGCGGTTGAAAAAATTCAGAATGACAGGAAGTCCTGCAGGAATTTGCTTACGGGAATCCAGACCGAAGACGAAGCTTTATATGCGCTGATCGGGGTTGCTCCGTCCCGGGTGGATGAAATTCAGCGTCTGCTGGATCATAATACCACCCTTTTTACCTATTATGTCGGAGAGGAATCTTTATATATCTGGGCGGTCAGCAAAAATGGATTTCATCAGGAAAAAATCCGCATGTCCCGCCGCGAGGTCGACCGTCTGGTGGAAGCCTGGCTTAACGCGATGACAATCCGGGACAAAGGTCTGGCCGATACGCTGGGCGAGAAAGTTTACGACACGTTTCTGAAACCGGTCATACCGTTTGTTTACGGAGACAGGGTGGGTTTTGTGTCCCATGGAACACTGCACAACCTGCCTTTTGCGGCAATGCGTTATGTAAAGTCTTATCTCGTGGACGGCTTTTCTATTTTCCAGGTGCCCCACACCGGTATTCTCAAGTTCCTGCTTACCGATTCATCCATGCTGGATACGGGGCAGGCGATCGTTTTGACGGATGAATCATGCATCGAAAAACCATATCCGGTTACACGAGCCACTCCGGAAATTGACACTTTTAAAAAAGTTTATCCACAGGCGGCAGACGTCGTACTGAATAACTTCTCCGTAAATGATTTGCAAAAATTATCCGGAAATTATGATATAATTAAAGTGGTGATGCAGAATGATTTCAGAGATCCGTTTCCCGCCGGACGTTGCGGACGGTCTGCTGATCAACCACAGACGGGTCTTGCTGATGTTTTCCGTCTGAGGACGAGAGGGCGCCTGACTTTACTGAGCAACTGCCGGTTCGGACAGGGCAGATGGACAACCGAGGCGGGAGAAACGACATTGACAGGCGCATGGCTTTATGCCGTCAGTCCGCAGATGCTGATGAAACTCTGGAATATAGAAGAAAAAGCGGAAAAGGTGTTCTGGCGGACGTTTTTTGAAAACAGGAAGAAGGGAATCGGTGCTGCGGATGCCCTGAGAGCGGCCCAGAACGGGATGATTCACGCAGGATATGGTCCATCTGACTGGGCGGCATTTATTTTGACGGGCCGATACTGAGCACAACGTTGCGTCCGGCAGCGTGTCCGTTGAAGCAAGAACCATCGAACGGAAGGAGTCAAGCATGCATCAGGAAGAAATTCTGGAAATTCTCGATGTCATTGAAGCCAAAATGCTGGATGAACAGACGCTCGGTTTTTCTCCGCAGGTACTGACCGTTCTGGATGATGTCGAGGCCAGCGAGCGGGATATTGAAATGATCAAAATCCACATCGGGCATGACATCCTGATGCGGATTTTCAGCTTTGCCAATTCCGCGTACTATGGAAGTCTGAAAAAAGGAAGCATTCATACCTTTTATGAAGTGGTCACCCGCCTGGGCATGAACCACACGAAGGCGCTGATCATTATCCTGGCCCTGCATCATCTGGCCATTGATGACGAGAAAATTGAAGCGTTGTTTGCGCGCTGTTTCGCCTCATCCGTTGTCGGAAAAATTATGGCGCAGAAAGTCGGCATGCGTGACGATATGGCCAAGAAAGTTGAGCTTGGCGGACTTTTTTCGGATATCGGCCGGATGATTCTCACCGTCTACAAAAAACTGCATGCCGCAGATGATGAAAGGATCAACGACTCCTTTATCGAGCAATATCATCTTTACCTGACGGAAAGAATTATCGACATCTTTGCGTTACCGGACTACCTCAAGACGACAATCTTTCATGAGGGAATCGTAGTGGAAGCCGACAATATCACCCTGTCCGGAGTAACCCAGTTTGCCATACAGTATGTATACGCGAGTTTCATGAGGCACCACAATCATCTGGTCATTGAGCCGCTTGCGCTTCCCGCCGGATACGACCAGACGTCATCGCTTGAGCATGTGATCGAAGACCAGTTCAATTCGGTCGGACTCGGCAAATATCTCCGGATTGTCCGGAAAAGGGCGAGACTGCTGCCGCCTTATGCAGGCAGAAAAACCGCCTGACAACTTTTCCAAAAGGCTTTCCAGAGTAATTCGCTTGCACGAAAGTGCTCCATCTGTTAAGACGTTTGCCGTGTGAAGTGGCAACGGAATGCTGCCGAAGCTGCAGTCTTCCGTTATCCGCAATGAATTTCTCATTTTTCTTCTGGAGCGGATTATGCAAAACAGATCGTCCGGTCGTACAATCCCTGCCGATGAATATTTCATGGAGAGCGATGAAGAAGCCATTCGTCTGGATATAAAAACAAACCCGGATGCCGTGCGCAGGCAGGCGCTCTGGTGCGGTGTCTCGCCGGGCATGCGCGTCCTGGACGCCGGATGCGGAGCCGGAATTACTACCTCCATTCTCGGAAAAATGGCGCAGCCCGGCGGCAGTGTCGTCGGCGTGGATTATTCCCCCGGGCGCGTCGATTATGCCCGGGCGCACTATGGCGCTCAAAGAGGGATAGAATTTATGCTGCATGATTTGCGTGATCCGGCAGAACCTCTTGGAAAATTCGATCTGATCTGGGTCCGGTTTGTTTTGGAGTATCATCGCGTCGGCGCCGACCGCATTGTTCAAAATATGATCGAATGTCTGAATCCGGGAGGTTGTCTGTGCCTGCTCGATCTGGATTATAACTGCATGATCCATCATGAAATATCACAGACAACCCTGACCATGCTTCATCAAATTATGAACGCCGTGGATGAACGTTTCAATTTTGACACCTTTATCGGGCGGAAGTTATATTCTTTCCTGTATGACGCCGGTCTGGCAAATATATGTGTGGAGCTGATGGCGCATAATCTTTTCTACGGCCCGATGAAGGAGGGCGACAAATTTAATTTGACAAAAAAGATTGAAATTGCGGGAAAAACCATGAGGAACCTGATTGATCCGGGTTATCCGGGGGGATATCCCCAATTTCAGAAAGATATGCTTTATTATCTGGATAATCCCCGACGTTTTACCTACACGCCTCTGCTGCTCTGCAAGGGAAACAAGCCCTTTCCCGATTAACTCTGCTGGTTGTCGATAATGTTCCGGATGTAAACCAGCAAATCCTCCGGACGGTAGGGTTTATGGATGAATCCCACAGCGCCCGCCCGGGTGAGTTCCTGCGTTTGCTGGCTGCTGGAATAGCCGCTGGTCATCAGCACCCTGGCATGGGGATTGATTTCCAGCAAATCATGCAGACATTTTTTCCCACCGCATCCGGGCATGATCAGATCCAGAATCACCAGATCGATATCGTCCTGATGCAGTTGGTACAGCTCCCGCGCCTTTTCACCACTTTCGGCTGTCACAATCTGATAACCAAATAAACTAAGGGTGTCTCTTACCGTCTCCAGAATGCTTTTTTCGTCATCGACCAGCAGGATTTTTTCCGTACCGTAAGCGCTTGTTTTGGGCAATTCCTGAACGGCTTGAGGATTGCTTCCCCCGATGGACGCCGGAAGAATAATAAAAAAGGTTGTTCCATGATTCGGCTTGCTTTCACAGTAAATAATGCCTCCATGGTTTTTAACGATACCGTGAACGACGGAAAGTCCCAGTCCCGTTCCTTTTCCATGCTCTTTTGTTGTGAAGAAGGGTTCAAAAATTCTTTGAACCACATCCGGATCCATTCCACATCCGGTGTCCGTAATGGACATCTGAACATAGATGCCGGGGTCCAGGGGAAGGCCGCCAAAAAAGCATTTTTCCGTCAGAATCAGATTGCCGGTTTTAATGGTGATGACACCGCTGTCGCCCATGGCGTCTCGGGCGTTGATGACCAGGTTCATGATGATCTGCCCGATTTGCGTTGCATCCGCATTAATTGAGAAAATGTCTTCACGAAGATCTTTTCTTATTTCAATCATTTTGGGGATTGATTCAACAAGAAGACTGTGAATATTTTTTATTTCGTTATTCACGTTTACGCTGCTGGAAAACGGTTCCACTTTTTTGCTGAATATCAGCAACTGTTTTACCAGATTCCGGGAACGTTCAATGAGGTCGCCGATATTTCTCAGATAGTGCATATCCGTTTCATTATCAAATCTGCCGGACATCATCAGTTGATTGTATCCCATGATTGCCTGAATAATATTGTTGAAATCGTGGGCAATCCCGCCCGTCAGGGTTCCTACGGCTTCCAGTTTGGAGGCCTGGAGCAACTGCGCTTCCATGCCGCGCAGTTTCGAAATGTCCTTTATTGTTCCGACCACTCCCATGACCTTTCCTTCAGCATCCGTGTCCGGAGCAGCCGTCAGAGTGATATAACGCTGCAAACCCTTTGAATTAAAAAAGGTAAAATATTTATCCCGGATTCTTAATTTCTCTGCAAGGATCGTTTGAAAGATTTCGGTAAAGGCTTTGCGGTCTTCATGGTGCAGAAAACTGTGCAGATATTTCCCGTACAGGTCGGCCTGACGATGTCCGAAAATTTCTTCCCAGGCCGGGTTGACGTATTTAATTCTGCCATCCGTATCCAGTTGATAGATGACATCCGGCGAATTATCACTGAGGTTGCGGAACCGCTCCTCGCTTTCCAGGATCTGTTTATGCGCGAGAGCATTATTGAGACTGATGCCGATTTGCTGTGCAATGCCGACCAGCAAACTGACGTCGCTTTGCGTTGGATTGGCTCTGACTCCGCCGACGTCAACCGCAAGAATGCCCTCTGTCTTTCCTTTCAGGACAATGGGCACGCAGATGAATGATTGAATGCCCAGATCGCCGATTAATTTATAACTCTTTTCCGAAAGATTGGTTTCCAGATGCTCCGAACGGTCCACGTAGAAAGGTTTTTGATTGGTAAAAGCCTGATAGAAATATCCTCTGGAATTGGGATTGGTGAGATTGAATTCCAGACTGCGCAGCAGTGCGTCTTCATGCGGCGTATAGCCGTGACCGGCGCTGTATACAAGCTTGGTTTTTTCCGGATTGGCCAGCATTACGATGCTGCGGTCGAACATCAACCGTTTGTGGAGGGCGTCCGTGACGAAATTCAAGAGTTCCTGGGGGTCCAGGATGCTGGAAGCCGCCTCGCCGATTTCGCGGATCAGCAGGGATTCATTATAGCGGAGATCAATTTGTGCGATGACTTCATCTGTTGTCCGTCCCTGCTGCTGAAGATTGGCGGCCAATTCACGATTGCGCTGGACGGACCCGAAC
The DNA here is from genome assembly GCA_963682015.1 of Smithellaceae bacterium. Taxonomy (GTDB): domain Bacteria; phylum Desulfobacterota; class Syntrophia; order Syntrophales; family Smithellaceae; genus UBA8904. The sequence goes on from OY820932.1 coordinate 3,980,875, forward strand.
AGCAGAATGGTTGTGGACAGTAACAGAGACGAAAGCGTTCCGATCAGCCATTCATGGACGGCCAGGAAGTACAGAAACAGAAAAGAGGCCAGCACTGACGCCAGCATGGCGTACAATCCTGTTTTTTTCCAGAACATCGACCTAGGGGAATCCCAGGTGATGATATAGCGGCAGTGCGGACTGCTCCGGTGCATGCATTCGGGGTGTTCAACGGTCGCATATTTGCCCGTGAAGACTTCAGCGACGGCTTCAAACATGCCTACGCGGTTCTGGCACTGGAAGGCTTCTTCTTTGACGCCCGCGCGCGGACTGGCAATGATTTCTATTTTGTTGTCCGCCGTGCTCTTGCTTTCTATTGTAAGATGACGACTCAGATTCAGAGCGATCTTTTCAACTGCCCAGTAGGCCATTGTCGGAGACAGAAAGCCCGCTACGGATTGGCGCATAATGTTGGATGCGTAGGATTTGGGTGACGTGATGAATCTTCCCGCCTGCTTGGGAAAGTCCGGATTGCCGGTAGCGCGGCTGGCGTATTCATGAAAACGGTTGACCTGATTTTGGGTCAGCCAGTGTCCCCTGTCTTCGATTTCGTAATTGGCGATTCCCGCATACTCCAGCAATTCCTTGAAATTCAAACCCGGATAGTCTGTCTTTAAATACTCCAGGTATGTGTTGATAATCGTACTGTTATATAAAGGTGTATTGTTCATTCTTTGGCTGTGCTCGTGTATTTCATTCTGAATTTGCGTCCCATGTAGTCGGTGTATTGTTCGGAATAGGGATCATTTCTCAGAATCCAGAGTTGATATTGCTTGTCGACTCGAATGCCATGCTCCTCCGCGTATCGTGCGGGATAAATGAGCAGAGGAATATGATCCGTTTCATAGAAAGAATCCAGCGTCTGCAGGGCGGACGAAAGAATCTTCCAGGTCGACTTCTTTTCATCCATGACGATGATGGTTATGCCGTTGAGCAGATCGGACAGGTTCAGACCGAGATCGGATTGATTGACTATGAAAAAGGCAAGGGGAGCCTCTTCGAAGCGCAGGCAAAACGTCCGGCATGTTCTTTTAAAACCTGCGTTCAGGAAGGTTTCTTCCAGCGGTTTCATGGATAGATCGAGTCTGAATGCGTCCAGAAGCAAACCCCCGGAAACGCGTTCGTAATAGGATTTCAGCATTTCAAGATCGCCGGCGGAACAAGGGTTTACGGTAAATCCGGCAGGCAATGCCTGTTCTTCAGCAGACGACTTGTCCCGGTGAAGATAAGAAAACAGATCGAGAGAACTGCCCCGGGGATTGTTTAGTTCCCGGGCAAAACCCCCGAAAATTTTATCCACGATTCGGTTTTCCGGCCGGTAATAGGTCATGACGTAATCCATTTTATGTGACAGAAATCTGTAGTAGCCGTTAATGTAGTGGGTGATCTGGCGCAAAATCAGAAATCCCGGGACTTTGCTTTCCATGGGTTTGGCTGAAAAATGGTGAATGACCCAGGTGGGTGGATAGCTGTGAATCATGGAAATATGACCATAAATTCTGCCGTTTTTTTCGTAGGTAAAATGCCGGGCAATCTCGGGATTGTCCTGATATAATTTTCGATACGTTTCTTTGAACGAATTCCGGTGCGGATAAAGATGCTGATATTTCTCGCCGTAAATGAAGCCAGTGTCAAAAAAGAATTCCCACAGGGCTTCCATATCGACTGTTGTGGACACATGAGCATTGGAATCAAAGTTCATGCCGACCAGGTGGTTGAACCGGCTGAAAGAGAGAACATCCATGTCCGTGATGGCCAGTCCGGATTGCACAATCGCGCCCTGGTCGTCTTCCCGGCGATAAATGACCTGCGCCGAACAGGTCATTTCCGAGATTCCTGCATAGTGTATTGACAGTTCAGGAATCATCATTCCTGCCATCAGGGTTTGTTCTTCAGGGTTCTCCCTGATGGAGAAACCGGATGTGGAAACATCAAAAGTGTCTCTTTCCACCTGTTCGAGAGAAAAGGGGTGCCGGTAGCGTATGGTAAAAGACGGAGTAGTTCGCCAGCGGGTATTTCGAATTTTCCGCGGGGGGAACAACTGGATTCTCTCGTTCAGAGGCGCATAAACTATTCTCCTGTCAGGAGTGTTTAATCCGTTGCGCACCAGCCGGCATGGACCTGAAAAAAGTTTTGTGGAATTTCGAAAAATATCGATTTGAGCCGTTTCTGAAGGATCGAGGTTCTCCACTCCCTGCCCATCCGATAATCGGACACTGAACGCTTTGGGAGTGAAGTCGATGAGGATGCCCCTGTATTTTTTGTCCGGCAGACGGATGTCACACGTCAGATTGTCGCAGATGCGGCGCCGAACGGCTCGCTGGGTCTTGATCATGCATTCTTTCGGAATCTTGACCGTCAATGCCGATTGGTTCAGGCTTGCAAGCTCGACGGGCGCAATAACAGCACCAAGACCGTCGTCAATCATTAAAAAGCTGGGTTGATAATCTTTGACGGGCTCCCATGAAATGCCGTCAGGTGCCGGAAGGCAGGTGCATTTGTCCTCCAGGCAGGGCTGCGGGCGGGCTTTCATCACGATATCCCGCCGATTGTGGCGGTCTGAAAAGATGACCGATAGGTTGCCATCGATAAAATTCAGGTGATTGACCTTGTTGACGAGTTTCTCCCGCGGGAATTTCTTTTCGGTACCGGTCATGATCAGGAGTTCATGATTTTGAAAGGGTCGTGGAAAAAAAGAGGTTAAAGGATGATCGGAGGCAACAGTCGTCGATGCTATGCAGTCTTCCTTCATGCGTTATCTCCTTTATCGTAATCCGTTAATGATAATGAAGCTCAACAGGGCAATTCTGATTTCATGCGACGTTGCACCTTATAACTGAATCCGGAAGCGCTTGTCAACGATAAAGTGTTTGATGGGATGACCTGCACCTGCATAAATTACGCTTGTAGTTTCATTATAATTTTGTCAAAATACGACATGACGAAAATAAGGGAATCAGAAGGAGGAAATTATGTCCAAATCAGAAGACGCCTTGAAAGAAGCCTTTGCAGGAGAGTCGCAGGCTAATCGCAAATATCTGGCCTTTGCCGCCAAGGCAGACGCGGAAGGATTTTCCCAGGCCGCCAGATTGTTCCGCGCGGCGGCGGAAGCGGAAACGGTTCATGCCCATGCCCACCTGCGGGCCATGAAAGGAATTCGTTCCACGAAGGAAAACCTGATGGAAGCAGTTGCCGGCGAGACCCACGAATTCAAGAGCATGTACCCGGCCATGATTGAGAGCGCCAAAGCCGAGGGAAATAAAGAAGCGGAGCGGTCCTTTCATTTTGCCAATGAAGTGGAAAAGATCCATGCCGGGCTTTATCAGCAAATGCTCGATTCTCTCGATACCGCGAAAGATGCATACAGCTACTATGTATGTCCCGTTTGCGGGTTTACAGCGGAAAAGGCAGCGCCGGAAACCTGTCCCGTCTGCGGCGCCAAAGGCAAGATGTTCAGAAAAGTAGACTGATAGAGATGAGGATGATTTTCTCCGGCGGACGGCTTCAAAAAGCCTGGTCGCCGGAGAACCTCAAACCGGCTGTTTCAGGCTGAACCTGTTTTTCAAAATCTTTCATTACGTACAACAGTGATTGATCGGGTGAATCCATGCAAGGTATGCTCATGGCCGCAAGCGGCATCATCTTATTTCTTGCCGGCATGATTCGCCTGTCCTCCGGTGTCCGCCGAATGATGAACGCCCGGATCAAGGAACTGGTCCGGTATGCCGTGGACAAACCCCTTTACGGGCTGTTCACCGGCATTATTTCCGCGGTTGTCTTTCAAAGTTCTTCCGCGTCAACGGCGCTGACCATCGGCCTGGTCAGCGCGGGCCTGATCAGCTTTTACAGCTCTCTGGCCATTATCCTGGGCGCGGATATCGGCACCACGCTGACCGTGCAGTTTGTGATCTGGCGGTTTACGGAGTTTTCACCTTTTTTTATTACCATTGGCGGCCTTTTATGGATGACCCGGCGGGGCAAATGGAAGGCTTCCGGCGAAATGATTTTCTATTTCGGTCTGATTTTTTTCGGACTGGAAATGATCAGCCAAGCGGCTGCGCCGCTCAAGGAGTCTCCTGACTTTGTCCATTTTTTTACCGAAGCCAAGAATCCGCTTTTCGGTCTCGGCCTCGGAATGGTTGTAACCGCCATTGTCCATGCCTCCGCCATACCGATCAGCATCCTCGCCCTTCTGGCACAGCAGGACCTGGTCGGGCTGGAAAACGCCGTCCCTATCGTTCTGGGTGCCAATATCGGCACAACCGTGACGGCTTTGCTGGCGGCAACGGTAGCCAATGTCAGCGGCAAGCGAACCGCCATGTCTCACCTGATTTTTAAATGCGGCGGTGTTTTCCTGTGTCTGATCTTTTTCCCCTTTTTTCTGGATATCCTGAAGGGCATGTCCGGCAGTGTTGCCCAGCAGATCGTCTGGGCTCATTTTTTAGTCAATCTCCTGATTGTTATCGTTTTTATTTTCTTCCTGCGGCCTTTTGCCGAGCTGATGAAGAAGATATTGCCGGGCGTTGACGAAGCGCTGCCCGTCTGGCCGGAGTATCTTAACCGCAGTGATTTGATGAACCCGGTTGCGTCGCTGGACCATGTGCAGAAAGAATTGCAGCGGGAGGCGAAACTGGTCGAGATTATGCTGGGCAAAACCGTCGCGCTGATGTCCCGCTATGAGGTGGGACGCAGCAAGGATATTGCCTATATTGAGATGGTGGTGAATAATCTGCGCGCCCAGATTGTCCGCTTTCTCTGGAAGGTATCCAGCCGCGATTTGTCCGCCGAACTGTCCCGCCGGATCTTTGCCTACACAGCCATGGCCGGAGACATTAAAAGCATCGGCAATCATATCCAGGCGATGAACGCGCTTACCGTGGAGCAGGTTTCGAGAAAAATCAAATTCAGCGACTGCGGTGAAAGAGAATTTCACGAAATTCTCACCCTGGTCGAGCGGAATCTTGCGGATGCTTCCCTGCTGATTGAAGCGTTCGACGCACAAACCGTGAAGGATGTGATATGCCGCGAGGAGGAAATAGATGTCCGGGTGAAGGAGGCGCTGGATAATCATCTGAAAAGGTTTCACAGGCGGGAATGCAGCCCAGAGGCGGGTCCCTTCTTTGTGGAAGTGCTGGGGCATCTGGAGCGTGTTTCCGATCTTTGCAATAATGTTGCGGAGTATGTCCGGGACATTGAGCAGCGGCTATTTGAAGTATGAAAAACGTATTGCCTGAATTTATAAAATCTTCTATAATGTCGCGTAAATATGGTCTCCATGCAAGGGGGTATACATGGACAAAAGAATGAACGCGCTTGCTTTTGCTCTGGAAAATGAACTTCAGGAGCAGGAGTTTTACCTGGCACATTCCCGGAAAACCAGGAATATGGCGGGCAAAAACATGTTCAAGCAGATTGCCGATGAAGAAAAAGAACATTACGAAATGCTGAAAAAACTCCATGACAAGTGGACCGAGCAGAAGAAATGGCCGGCCACCGTCCCCCTGAAAGTCAAGAAATCACTGGCCGGCACCATCCTGAAATCCATGGCGGGAAAAAAGTCGGCCCGGATCAACGGTACGGAGGACGAACTCAAAGCCGTGCGCACGGCGATTGACTTTGAAGCTCGCGGGGTAGCGCTGTATTCCAAACTTGAAAAACAGTGCATGGATCCAAAAGAGAAGGCGTTTTTCAATATGCTGGCCGGGGTCGAACGCGAGCATTTGCTGTCGCTAAAGGAGACGGAAGAATTTCTGTCCGATCCGGCCTCCTGGTATCAGCATATGGAGCGGTCGGGACTGGATGGAGCGTAGGAATTAAATTGCCGACGTTTCCTCTTCCAACTTGCCGCTGAGTTCCTCCCAGAGATGGTAGGCCGCGGCCAGGTCGTTTTCCACCGCTTTTAAATCAATCTGAAGCTCCCTGATTTTTACCGAATCCCTGTGCGTCTGCGGGTCGCACAGCGCCTGCTCGTTGGCTGCTTTCCTGGATTCCAGCCGGGCAATCTTCTCTTCCACAGACGCCAGTTCTTTTTTTATCGCATTTTTGATTTTTGACAGCCGGTTGCGTTCTTCCGCTTCCATCCTTTTTTTTTCTTTCAGCGACGGGGTTTGATCGGCCGGGATTCCGGAATCTTTGTGCTCGCTTCCACCTGAGCCTGCGGCGGCCATCTGGGCGCGCTTTTCGATGAAATAAGAATAATTGCCCGGGTAATCGTTGATGGCGCCGTCTTTGAGTTCGAACACTTTATTGACCAGGTGGTCCAGAAAATAACGGTCGTGGGAGACAATGGCCACCGTTCCGGAATAATGGATGAGAGCGTTCTGGAAGACGTCCTTGGTTTTAATGTCCAGGTGGTTGGTCGGTTCGTCGAGAATCAGAAAGTTCGTGTCCAGCAGCATGATTTTCAAAAGAGCCAGACGCGATTTTTCACCGCCGGAAAGTACGCCCACGGATTTGTAGATGTCGTCGCCGGAGAAAAGAAAAGCGCCCAGCAGATTTCTTTTTACCTGATCGTCGGCGGCCGTCGGCACGGTATTGACTTCTTCCCAGATTGTACTGTCGTAGTTTAAATTCTGAGAACTTTCCTGCGAGAAAAAAGCCATGTTGACATGATCACCGTATCTGACAACGCCTTCGGTTGGCGCTTCCGATAGGCTCAAAAGCCTCGACAGAGTGGATTTTCCCGAGCCGTTGACGCCGACGAAGGCAACCTTGTCGCCGCGGAACAGCGTGAAGTTCAGGTTGGAAAATACTCTCAGGTCGCCATAGGAATGTCCCAGGCCGCTCGCTCTGACCACTTCCTTTACGCTCTTTTTGCCCTCCGGAAATCTCATGGCAACACGGCGTCCACTGCCCTCGAGCCTGACATCCTGAAATTTCTCCAGCATTTTGACCCGGCTCTGCACCTGGGAGGCTTTGGTGGCTTTGTAGCGGAATCGCTCTACGAATTCTTCGATCTTTTTAATCTGTGCTTTCTGCAGTTCCATTTCCTTGAGCAGCGCATCGCGCCGCCGGTCCTTTTCGGTCAGGTAGTAACTGTAATTGCCTTTGTAGATGTGAATGTGCCGTGCGGCGAGTTCCGCAATCTGCGTGGCGATTTTGTCCAGAAAGAAATGGTCGTGGGAGATGACCAGAATGGTGCCCGGATAATCCTTGAGGTAACTTTCCAGCCACTCCATGCTTTCCGTGTCCAGGTGGTTTGTGGGTTCGTCCAGCAGCATGATCTCTGGCTTTTCCAGCAGGATGGCGGTTAAGAGAATGCGCATTTTCCAGCCGCCGGAAAAGGAGTCACAGGTTTTCGAAAAATCGGTTTCACGGAAACCGAAACCCTTGAGGATTTGTTTGGCGCGGGATTCAAAGGCATAACCGTCGCGCGCGGAGAATTCAGCGGTCAGGCGGGCATAACGGCGGGTGAGTTCACTGTATTCGTGCGTGTTGGGTTTTACATGGCCGATTTGCTGCTCCAGGGAACGAATGGTGTCTTCCAGTTCGGCGATCCCGCTCTTCCGGCGGAGATATTCAATTAACTCCAGATTTTCCAGCTCCACCATGTCCTGGGGGAGGTAACCGATTTTTTTTTGCTTGCGGTCGGGAATATCGATAAATCCGGAATCCAGATGCACCTGATCGAGAATGGCCCGAAAGAGCGTGGTTTTGCCTGTGCCGTTGTCGCCGACCAGACCGATCCGGCTCTTCGGATGGATGGTCCAGTTGATGTCATCAAACAGTTGCCTGTCTAAAAAAGACAGGTTGACATTGCGAAAATAAATCACCTGCTGCTCCACATGATAGAATCTGCGGGACTATAGGGAAATTCAATATTGATGTCAACGGATTAATCTCAGGCAGGGTGAAACGCCGCTGATCATTTTCTGCGGAAGAAAAATACCGGAAGAACTCTGAAATACCGGCAAGACGATGTTGACATATGAGACCTAATTTTCTATATTCACGGCCGAGAATTATTTTCCAGCAATGTTTCTTTTTATCCATTTTGAAAGATTGGATGATCGGGATCAGAAATGAAGACGACCTCTGCACGTTCCACTCTCAGTGTTATAGTCCCTGTACATAATGCCGGCGAATACCTGGCGGGCTGCCTGGACAGCATTTTGCGCCAAACCTGCGGCGATATGGAAGTGATCTGTGTAAATGACGGTTCTACGGATCATTCGCAGGAAATTCTTGCTCGGTATGCGCAAAAGGACCCGCGCATAAAAATCATTACTCAGCAGAACAGCGGGGTATCCGCCGCGCGCAACGCAGGCCTGGCTCTTGCCGGCGGTTCCTTTGTTACCTTTGTCGATGCCGATGACACCATTGAGCCCGATACCTATCAATATTCGCTTTCCAGATTCACCGAGGATATCGATCTTGTGGTGTTTGCGGCAAATGTGCTGGATGGCGATGTCGGAGAAGACAACATATCCGTTAAAGGAGGCAAGGATTATCATGAAATTATATTTACCGGCAAAAGAATACTGAGTAACAATCTTTTGATCCATATGACGTCAACCGTCTGGAATAAAATATTCAGAAAATCAATTATCGAGCAGTATGACATTCAATTTCCGCAGGGGATTTGTTTTGAGGACAACACCTTTTTATACTCCTACACTTCGCACTGCAAATATGCCTATTTTGTTGATAAATATTTCTATAATTATATCCAGCGTTCCGCGTCTATTATGAATAAAATGTACAAGAAAGAAGGTCCGCTGAAGGTGGACAGGCTCAAAGCCGTGGAGGAACTATACGGACATCTCAAAAAATATGATCTGGCGCGCGAAAATAAATTTCTTTTGACGCATTTGTTCGGACTCTTTTTGTTTTTTGACCATGAATACAGTCGTGATGAATGGAAACCACGGGTCCTGGAGTATGCAACGGAAGTTGCCTACCGTTTTGACCCCCGGGATTTTTATTATGGTCTTATTGAACCTTTACGCAAAAGAAAATATGCACACGTATTTTACTTGAATATTCCTCTGTTCAGTATCGGCAATCACTTCTTATTCGTGGAATACAAGGCGCCGCATTTTTATTTGCGCATCCTGGGCGTTACGTTTGGCTTGAACATCAAGCATGGCTTGCGTCTGATGCACCACCTCAAGCTCATTTGAAAAAAACATCATCGTTCAGACGGCACGGCTCACATCATTCCATGGTCTTCGGGTTGTGCGGCAATATCAGGTTTATCCGTTTTCGCGCATCTTGATTACGATTTGCTTTCAGAAAGCGCGACGATGTTTCCATCCGCAATGATTAGATCATGGAAGGGCGCTGCAAGCCGGAGGTAATGAAAGAGAAGAACTCTTCGGCAATATCCTCGATTTTCGGTTTTCCGCGTTTCCCCTTTTTCACGATAAAGTAATAGTAGGCGATCCGTAAAAGCGCCCCGACCAGAACATTCGCCATGACATCAATATTCATGTCTTTTCGGAAAAAACCGGCCTGAACTCCCTTTTGAAGCTCATCGGTGACATACTTCAGCATCTTCTGCTCGAATCTTTCGATATACGGTTCAAAAATATCGTTAATGCCGGGGCCGATGCGAAGATAAATGTTGCAGAGGTCTTCATTATTCTTAAAAAAATAAAGGCTGCGGATGATCAGGGACTTGAAGTAACTGCGCAGGTCTTTATGGCCCGTGTCCGTTGCTGCTTTCAGCACGACCTCCTCCCAGTCATCAAGGGATTTTTCCAGAATCGAAATGAACAGTTCTTCCTTGTTCTTGAAATACAGGTAAAAGGTGCCTTTCCCGAGTTTAACTTCACGCAGAATATCTTCCACGTGGGTCTGATAATATCCGTTGCGGGCAATCAGCTTCTTAGCCCCGTCGAGAATCTGATTTTTTCTTAGTTCGGCCTTCATGCTTTCCACCGGTCACATCTTTTTTATTTACCATATGATGATTTAACCTTGACTTCAATACATTTTTATTTCATATGATTACAAAATATTCAGACCTGACACGTCAGGTTTATTACGTCATGGATGCACACATGAGAGCATCAACGAAAGCTTTGATGGCGAAGCACGGCTGGAGGCTCGATAAGGCTGTGCATAATTACCTCTATTTTTCATTTTATTATCCTTATGTATGGTTCGTGTATCAGGTATTTTCCTTCCTGGCGAAATATTTATTCTGGTTCAAACCGATCAATCCGGTTCTCCGGGCATCTTTAGCCCGTTACCATTCAAAAGTGATTTCCGGCGAAAACGTCACGAAAATCCTTGAACTCAACGAAAACATATCAGCCGTTACCGAGAAGAACAAAAAGATCATTCCATTTGATTATGCTTACAAAATCCTTTTCCAGGAGCCGGACTTCATTGCCGTCATGGACTGCCCCTGTAAAAAAACCCTGAACGCGTCGGAATGGACCATCAATTCCTGCATCAGCGTGGGAAAGAAGACGTCACAGTTCTGGCTGGACCGGTGCGGTAAGAAATACAACGCCAGAAAGATTACTCCAAAGGAAGCCATCGACCTTGTCAGAAAGTTCAGGGAAAAAGGGTACGTCACACAGGCTTTTTTCAAGGTGGCGACAGGAGGCAGCACCGGCGTCATCTGCAACTGTCACATCGAAACCTGTGTAAGCCTTCAGGCGTCGCGCTTCGCCCGGCGCTTCAACTCCGAACTTACGATGAACGCCGACTCGGGCTATTCCATGCGCCATCATAACGGAGCATGCCGTCTCTGCGGCGCTTGCGCTCGATTCTGCCAGTTTGATGCCGTTGTCTTTCATGAAGACAGACGTATCTATAAAAAAGAACTCTGCCTGGGATGCGGTTTGTGCATGGAGCATTGTCCCGGGAGAGCAATCCATATTTATCAGGATCCGGACAAAACGGTTCCCCTGGATATGGACATCGTTAAAAAAGAATATGCTGCTGCCGCTCATACGGGCGATTCAGCATCCGGGAGGATTTCATGAAGAAGGAATACGACGTCATCGTAGCGGGAACGGGAATCGGCGGTGCAACCGTGGCGAGGGAGATGACACGGAAAGGCAGGAGCGTCCTGATGCTGGAAAGAGGCGGTCGCTTTGACCGGATGGGCACTACCGTCACCATGGCCATGATCCTCCAGAATTTCGGCCTGATCAGAAGCAAAGAAAAATACACCGTGACCTTCGCCAGCAACTACGGTGGGCTTTCCGTTATTGCAGCGGGCTGTGCCGTTCCGCCTCCTCAAACGATATTTTCGCCGTTCGGGATCGACCTTTCCGTGGAAACGGAAGAGGCGGGCCGGGATATGAAAGTGCACATCATGCCGGACCATCTTGTCGGAAAGGCTAACCTGCGGCTGATGGAAGCGGCCAATGCCGCCGGGTATAACTGGCAAAAAATGGGAAATTTTATTGACCCTGAGCAATGCATGGAGGGCTGCGCGGACTGCATGCTCGGATGCCCGAAAGGCGCCAAGTTTTCGGCCAGGAATTACGGCGACGAAGCTGTCCGGAACGGAGCCGATCTGGAGCTGCATACAGAAGTAACGGATGTAATCGTGGAGAACGGCCGGGCAGTCGGGGTGGAAACCAGCAGATGGGGGCGTAAACAACGTTACTTTGGCAAGACCGTCGTTCTTTCAACGGGGGTTTCCAATGTCCATATTCTCCGGCGGCTGGGTGTTGATGAAGCGGGGAAGGGGTTCGCCTGCGACTGGCTGCAGTTTGTGGGAGGAATCGTGCCGGGCATCAGCACGGTACAAGCCAATCCGATGACCGTGGGCACACTCGAGCATTACGAATCTGACGGCATAGCCATATTGCCCGTATTCCCGAACTGGTCGCAGTTTCTTGTCATGCTTTATTTTCTGGGCATCACCAGTATTCCGAAGGTTGCCAGATTCCGGCAATATTCCGGCATTATGGTGAAGATCCGGGACACGATTTCGGGAGAGATCTACCGCGGAACTTCCTTTTCCAAGCCGGTAACGGAAACTGACCGGAAAAAACTGAATAAAGGCGTCAGCATCATCAGGAATGTGCTGAAAAAAGCGGGGGCGAAAGATGACAGCATCATTGCTTTGCGGCCTTCAGGCGCCCATCCCTCGGCAAGCTGCCGGATCGGTGAAGTGGTGGATGCGAATCTCGAAACCAGGTTTCGAAACCTGTATTGCTGCGACGCAAGCGTGATGCCAGAAGCACTGGGGCTTCCGGTTGTCTGGACGCTGGCTGCGCTGGGTAAGAGGCTTGCCGGTCATCTGAATGAGCGGATCAGCTGATCGAGCATCCGTTGAATTCAATATCCTGTATGACGTTTAATGAAAGGAGCCCTTTCGCAGAAAAGCATTTGCAGGACAATATAACATTGATTATAATGCTGTACATTGATCCGGAGAAAAACTGTCTCTCGCTGCACGTTCAATTCGCTTAGGCAGGGTTGTCTGCATGACGATGATTATTGTGGGGATTGCCGTTTTCATTGCCGGGATTATTTTTGTGCTGATCCGGCAGTCCGGCAATGCGACCGATACCGCCCGAACGTCCAGGAACATTAAAGCTGCTTCCCCTGCACCGGTTGCCGTGCGCCAGCCTTCCCCGGAAAAGGATTCAACCTTTCCTGAGACACCTCCCACTTTTTCCGCGGCCGGAGATGCACACTCTTCCAGTCTGTACAGGGACCTTCGGAATCATTTGGTGAAGGGCATCGACCGGATATTCGATGAACAGCCGCCGGCGGAAGCCTCGCCTCCCCGTCTTCGGGAACAGATCGATCCCGGGATACTGGAAAAAGCCCTGGCCCAACTGGCGGGGATGGACCGGTTCAGAGCCGAACAGCTCCGGCTGCAAAAGCTTCTTGGAGATCCCGCGGTCCAGATGACGGAACTTTCCAAAAGCATTACGTCCGATCCCGTAATGACGGCAAAAGTTCTGAAAATGGCCAATTCCTCCTATTTCGGCGTCACCCAGAAAATTGATTCCATCGGTCATGCACTCATGATCCTGGGGTTGCAAAACATCAAAAACATCATTTACCGGGAGGGGTTGAGAGAGATGTTTAATGCCGGATCGGCTCAAGACAAAACGGCAGTAACGGAGCTCTGGAGGCATTCGAATCTCGTCTGCGTCTGTGCCCAGCACCTCCACGATCTTTTTGAAGGACTCAATCTGGGAACCCTCTTTACCCTGGGAATCGTCCACGATATAGGAAAACTGATCCTGATGGAGATGTCGCACAATTCCCGACGGACATCGCGCGAGGGAAGCGAATATCCCATGGGCCTTTTGATCGGGGAGGAGGATCGTCTGTTTGGGGTTAATCACGCGGTAATCGGCGGCTGCATTCTGGAGCGCTGGAACTTCTCGGATTTGATGTCGCAGGCCGTCCTGATGCATCATGCGCCGTCGTTTGTGGAAGCGGATCAGGCCCATCTGCCTTCTCCGGCGCTGAAGTATGCACTGGCCCTTTTTCTGTCTGATCAGGTGGCGAGGTTGTTTACGGACTGGAATGAAGGCGCCGCCAATATTTACACGATGCGCGGTTCATACGCCGGCCATATCGACCGGAAAAGGCTGATCCAGAAGATTATCGATGTCAATTTTCTCAATCAAATGCGCGCGGCGGAAGTAATCGCCTTTTCGGAGCGCCGTATGTGAAACCCTTTCCGATGATCAGCGGCTTTCCCGGAACGCATCCGGGTTGGGTTTGCTCAGGAAAGGCTTGATATTGATGTTTTCACCCCAGATGATCCTGAGATCCGGGGAAGGCGCACCCCACCAGTTGTTCCGTGCATCGATATAAATAGAAGAAAAACTCTGAATGGCCACCGTGTTGCCGATAAAATTATTCTGGAAAATTTTGGGATTGGCCGTGCCGACGCAGGTAATAGCGCCTTCTCCCTGATTTTGAGCAAAGGTATTGTAGGAAATCACCGGCGTGGCGTCTTTGCGGCAGTAGATGGCGTTCTGGGAAGAATGCGAGATATGGCTGTAGGATATTTCCGGTGAACCCGTGTAAATATCAAACGCGGTTGCCGCGTATTTCACGATGCAGTAGGCAAAGGAGCTGTTAACTCTGGTTGTCTCGGAAAACCGGACGGCGCTCACATAAAAGCCGGGGGAAGGCGAGGAAGATGCCGCGGTGAAGCGGATTGGCTTTTCCCTGGTTCCCCGTGCGATCACTCCGCCGTTGAAGGTAACCAGAGCTGTTTTTTGTTCAAATTCGAGAACAACACCCGGTTCGATAAACAGGGTTGCACCGCCGTCGATCACTACGTCTTTAATAACCCGGTACGGGCTGTTGGACAGAATCAGATAAGCATCCGCCTTAATCTGGCCAGCCAGATTCTTGTCCAGGATCGGCACCGTCAAGGGTTTCCCCTGCGGCCAGGGAGCATCCAGCACGGTCCGCATATCCACCCGACCGAATATGCCGGCCAGGATCTCCGGAACCTTCACGCTGCCCCACCAGTTGTCCACGGCTGCTGCGGTGGCGCCGGTCATTTCACCGGCCATATTGTACGGCTGATTATCCACCAGGTTGTTGTGGGAAATGGCGGCCTGACTGCCTTTGACTACAATGCCGCTGTTCCTGTTGCGCGATATGGTGTTGCGGGTAATCTGGGCCGATGCGGAATGCACCAGGAGGCCGGCGTTGTCGTTATCCTGGATGGTATTGTCCAGAATCCTTGGCGCCGCTCCGTCGCTGATCGATACGGCAACCCCCCGGTTTTTATAAATCATGCTTTTGCTGACAAGCGGTTTGGAAAATGCTCCCTGGATTTTGAGTGCTTCGTAGTTCTGTGTGAATTCGGACTTTTCAATTGCCGGTGAGGAGGCCTGGCAGGTCACCGCGGTTTGCGCGTTACGCACGCGGACAAACGCCATTTTGTTCTCCCGGTCTTTGACCTGGGCAAAGCGTATTCCCGGCCATAGCTGGCCGTCTTTAACCGAATCAAAACGGATAATGCGTTCATTGTCGCCTTCCGCGGAAATTCGCCCTTCAACGATCAGCGCTCCTCCTCCGGATTGAATTTCCGCTCCCGGTTCAATGGTCAGAAGCGCTTTGTCCTTAATGATTACATCCGACTCCAGAATATACGGGCTGGCGCCGGAATACCATGTCGTATCCGCTTCAATGGCGCCGGAAACAGACGTCGGCCCGGGGGCAATCGGCATGCCCTGTGCCTGTGCGGGCGAACTTTCGTTGCCGGCGAAGTCCACGGCGGTAATGCGGTAATAGTACATTTTCGCATTGGTCAGATTTTTATCCGTGTCGATGAAGTCGTTGAATTCCGTTTTACCAGCGGGTGCGTAGCCGGATAACGGCGATTCAGACCTGTAAATAATATAGCCGGCCAGATCCGCCGCCTGAACTTTGTCCCAGCGCAGGCCAACCAGTTTGTTCCGTCCGGTGCTCCTGATGTTCACGGGCTTGTCCGGCGGCGTGGTATCGAGAGTGACGGACCCGATGGCATCCACCCATTGGGTGACGTTGCCGCCATCATCTTTGAGATAGCCGGTGACAATGGCTTTTTCGACGTTGTCTCCCGGCAGAACCTTGTAAACGCCATAGTAGCCGCCGGGTTCAACTTCCTGCATGTCGATGTGTTTTTTGAAGTTCCCCAGATCAAAGTAAGCCCTCATATTCGGCGTGCCCTGGATGACGACCTTGATTTCATCTCCCGCTTTCTTCGGAACGTTTTTGGAATCCTGCGTGAGCAGCGTGATCACCGGGGGGCGCATGGCCTGAGCCAGCGAGGGAACGGGAATGGTTTTGACCATCTCGCGGAAGAGATCATCGTTGGCGCGCAGCAGCTGAATGTCGCGAACGTTGAGCGCGGTTACGATCACCGTGGCGACAATACCGACCGGATTGGTGGAAAAACCGCCTTCATGCTTGCGCACGGTGTGCTTGCCGCTCCACAGAAAATTACCGGTTTTGGTGTCGTACATTTTGACTTCCGCGCCCACGGCGACCTGTGAATACATGACCAAGAAGAACTTGTCAAAATTGGAGATGGAACCGTAAACGACCGCATCCACGCCCAGGATCTTTCCCAGTTCCTGTGGAGTTTTTTTGGCGATCATGTCCGCATCGGTCAGGCCGGCTCCGACCAGCAGGTCATCGATTTTATACAGCTCCATGTCCCGGAACGGCAGCGAGCTGAAATGGTTGTAAAACCCGCGACGCAATACGTCCACGGCTTCCTTCTTTTCAGAAAGATTGACAAAGGGTAATACCGCGACCGATACGGGAACATGGTCCTTCATGTACGGATCAATTTTATATTCCCCTTCAAACAGAGAACGGACTTCAGGCAAGATGACGGTGGATTGCGTGGCGATAAAACAGCTCTGGAGCACCAGAGCGAAAAAAAGGATCAAACAGAAGGATATTCGTTTGAAAACCGTTTGCATGAAGATACCTCCATCCTGTTGAATTGCCGGTATTTTACCACAGTCAGGGCAAGAATTCATTTTGAAAAAAAGGGGAATTCCCGCAAGCGTTTCCACCACGATAACCCGCGGGGGATCAGTGAATGATCTGTACTTCGCTGCAGCAGGTGCGGCTGGTGATGTGCCTGTAGTAATCCGAAAACGCCAGTTGCCAGGGCTGCATGGTTTTCCCGGTCACCGTTATGAATTTTTGCCCGCTCATGACGCTGTAAGCCGGTCGTTTGGCCGCGCGCACGAGTTCGCTGGTTTTGATCGGCAGCAATTCTACCGTTTCCAGGCGGGCTTCCTGAAGAATTTTACGGGCGAAATCAAACCAGGTGCACCAGCCGCGGTTGGTTACATGAAAGATGCCGCGGGCGTTTTTATCCACCAGGAGTTCCGTGGCCGCCGCCAGGTCGCGTGTGCAGGTAGGCGACCCCGTCTGGTCATCCACCACCGTCAGCTTGCCGGTTGCCCTGGCTTTTTCCAGAATAGCCTGCACAAAGTTTTTCCCCTTGGCTCCGTAAAGCCAGGCCGTGCGGATGATCAGATGGTTGTCCGTGATGCGGCGCAGATGATGTTCACCGGTTAATTTGGATGCGCCGTACGTGTTGATCGGATTGCAGGGATCGTCTTCCAGATAGGGACGGGTTCCGTTTCCGTCAAAAACGTAGTCCGTGCTGTAATGAACAATGGGGATGCTGCGGTCGCGGCATGCCTCCGCAATGTTTTTTACCGCTTCGGCGTTGACGGCAAAACACTCATCCTTGGCGGTTTCACAGCCGTCCACGTTGGTGTATGCAGCGGCGTTGATGACCAGGTCGGGCCGGGTGTCGGCCACGGCGTTGCGGCACTCAAATGCACGCGTGATGTCGATTTCTTCCCTGTCCATGCCGATTACTTCATGGCGGTATTTAAACTGCGCCATTAAATCGCTTCCCAGCATTCCTTTATGTCCCAGCAGTAATACTTTCATTTTATCAGTAAATAACCTCCTTTAAGAAAAGACCACAGGCGGGCGCGGCTGTTCCCGCTTTTTTGCGGTCGCGGGACGCAAGAATCTCCGGCAAATCATCCGGTTTCATCTTCCCCCGGCCCACGTCGACCAGCGTGCCGACAATGTTGCGCACCATATGCCGCAAAAAGCCGCCGGATTCAACCGTAAATTCCAGCATGTTTTCGCCCCTGGCGACAATGTCGATTCCGGTAATGGTCCGGACGCGGTTCTGAATATCACATCCGGTCGCGCAAAAGCAGGAAAAATCATGCTCGCCGATGAGAAAGGACGCGGCATCGCGCATCGTATCCACATTCAGCGGGTAACGGACAAACCAGTAATACTGGCGTCCCAGCACGGGACGCAGACGCTGGTTTTTGATCCGGTACAAATAAATTTTACTTTTCGCGTCTTTTAGCGCATTGAAATCCGGCGGGGCTTCCTGCACGGATTTCACGACAATATCGTCGGGCAAAACGCTGTTGACTCCGAGAAAAATTTTGTTGGTTGCGAGTGTGCTTTGAACTTTGAAACTGGCCACCTGGTTTGCGGCATGCACACCGGCATCGGTGCGTCCGGAGGCGATAATCGATACATTCTCATGAAGGATGAGTTCAACGGCTTCTTCCAGAATCTGCTGGATGGAAACACCGTTTAATTGCCTCTGCCAGCCGCAGTAGGCTGCGCCGTCATACTCCAGAATAATTTTAAAATTCCGCATGTTTAATAAATCAGGCTTGCCAGTTTTTTCCAAAAAGGTTAAGCACAAAACCAATCTACATTTACCTTCGGACCGGGCGCGATAGTAGCTTACGCCCCCGGGAGGGTCAAGATAAAAACTCGATACATAAAGGAGATTATTGATGGGCGACGATATAGCAAAAGGGACGACGCAGGGAAAGATCAGGAACTTTGAGGAGAAGGTTCAGGCCTTGATGCAGATGGGCGGCGCGAAAGCAGTTGCCAAGCAGCATGACGGGGGGAAACTGACTGCCCGGGAAAGACTGGACGTTTTGTTTGATCCGGGCACGTTCCAGGAAGTGCAGCTTTTTGTACGGCACCATTCCAGTCTGTTCGGCATGGACCAAAAAGAGATCGCCGCCGACGGCGTGATTACGGGTTTTGGAAAAGTGAACGGACGAACCGTCTTTGCCGCATCCCAGGACTTTACCAGCGCGGGCGGCACCCTGGGCGAGATGCACGCCAAGAAGATCTGGAAAGTCATGGATATGGCCCTGGACGCGCAAAAGCCGTTTATCGCCATTAACGACTCCGGCGGCGCCAGAATCCAGGAAGGCGTTCCTTCGCTGGAAGGGTACGGCGGCATTTTTTACCGCAATACCGTCGCTTCCGGATATATCCCTCAGATTACGGCGATTATGGGACCTACGGCGGGAGGAGCGGTGTATTCCCCGGCGCTGACTGACTGGATCTTCATGGTCAAAAATACATCCTACATGTATATCACCGGTCCGGATGTCATCAAGGCCGTCATCGGGGAAAGTGTCACGCAGGAGGAACTGGGCGGAGCTCTAGCCCATGCCTCCAAGAGCGGCGTGTGCCATGTCGTTACGGAAAACGACACCGACTGCCTCAATAAGATTAAAGTTCTCCTGTCCTACCTGCCGGACAGCTGCCATTCACCTTTACCTGTTAAAGAAACCACCGACAGTCCCGATCGGGAATGCACGGAATTGAACAAGATTATCCCCGACAAGGCGGCCCGCGCCTATAATATGAAAGCCGTTATCAAGGCAGTGGCCGACAATAATGAAATGTTCGAGCTGCATGAGCAGTGGGCGCAAAACATCATTATCGCCCTCATCCGCGTTATGGGAAAACCCGTTGGGGTGATTGCCAACAATCCCATGTTTTACGCCGGCGTTCTCAACGTCAACGCTTCGGACAAGGCCGCCCGCTTTATCCGTTTCTGCGACGCTTTCAACATTCCTTTGCTTACGTTTTCCGATGTTCCCGGCTACATGCCCGGAACGGAGCAGGAATGGGCTGGAATTATCCGCCACGGGGCGAAACTGCTGCATGCCTATTCGGAAGCAACGGTTCCGAAAATCACTGTCGTGACCCGCAAGGCTTACGGCGGTTCCTACATCGGCATGTGCTGCAAACAGCTGGGGGCGGATTACGTCATGGCCTGGCCGACGGCGGAGATTGCCGTGATGGGGGCGGCAGGAGCCTGCAATATCATTCACCGGGCGGAAATCAGCGCCGCGTCCGATCCCGCGGCTAAACGCACCGAACTGATCGCGGATTATGAGGAGAAGTTCAATAATCCCTATTACGCTGCATCATTAGGTGCGATTGAAGAAGTGATTCTTCCCGCTCAGACACGCAGGCGCATCATTGCTGTGCTTTCCGCCATGGAAAACAAGAAAGAAGCACGCAGGGATAAGAAGCATAATAATATACCGCTGTAGAACAGGGTTCAAAGTTCTCGGTTCAAGATAAAAAAAGCAGGGGATTGCTCCCTGCTTTTTTTATCTATAGTTTCTTTGGAAAACCGTTGATGCCTGCCTGATGCCGCCAAATTTTGCTAAATCAATCTTTTAAATAATGAATATGCAACTTAAAAATTACTTATTCTTACAAAAAATCACAAAATTTCATTTACAAAAACCCTCTCAAATGCTAATAATCCTTCGCTTATTTTAGCGCGGGAATCCCGTTTGATACATTTCCTGTGCAATCAGGAAGTTTTTATATGCTGTTGAATGTTTACCGGCCTGTAATTGACCTGTCATGAACCAGGTGTATACTTCGCCGGCAATTGCAAAGTGGGCACGGTCGGTAATAAACCCGGTCTGCGGGTAAGAAAATGGTTCAGGAGGAAATAGAATGAAGAGATTGTGGGTTGTTGCACTGGCGCTGGGGCTTGTTGTGGTTTTCAGCGCGGCGGTTTTTGCCGTGGATGTAAAATTCAGCGGCGAATTTTATGCGGCAGGGTTGTATCTGGATAAAACATCATTAAATAAAAACGGTTATTACAAGCCGGCCAGCAAAACAACTGCCATGGAGTCAGGTAAAGACGGTTCTTACAAAGTGGCGGATGTATATGTAAATCCGGGCATCAGCACCGCTTTTTATTACCAGAGATTAAGACTGAAAACAGACTTTATTGTCAGTCCCGGCCTGGTTTTGATTACCCGCGCCGATTTCATGGAACGAGCCTGGGGCGCCAACCGGTCCGCATCGATGATTTCCGACGGCAAGGGAGGATACACAGCTGCACAGCCGGCCGTTGATTCCGCCGGAACGGTCGCGGAAAACGAAAACATCGCTATCGACTGGGCCTACGTCGAATATAAATCACCCATTGGTGTATTCAGCGTTGGTTATATGAATTACGGAAGCACGGGCACGATTTTCGGCAACAACAGCGCCCCTCAGGGAAGAATAAAATACTCTTACACATACGGACCGTTGACCATCAATCCCACTATATCCAAAGTAAAGGAAAAAAGCTTTACGGCTAAGAACGCTGCTACGTGGACGGATGCGGACAATGACGTCTATCATCTTGAAGGTATTTACGGCTGGAAAGGCGGCAAGGCGGGTTTTAACGTTAATTACTACCGTTCCGCGGAGAACAGACCGGTGGCCGGAAGCTTGTACAAAATGACTTATCTTTTGTTTACGCCATATGTCATGGCCCAGATTGGTCCAGTGGCTCTGCAGGCGGAACTCAATTATGCTACCGGCACGGCGAAAGCGTATGAGGAATATGCCGGTTTAGGTCCGGATATCAGAATGGAGCAGTGGTCCGGCTGGGTGGATGCTACCGCCGATTTTAAGATGGCCTACGTTGGCGCCTCGGTTGCTTACGTGTCCGGTGATGATCCGGGCACCGCGAACAAGCTCGAAGGCGGTTCGCTCAACGGCGGCCGTGACTGGAACCCCTGCCTGATCATGTTTAACTATTACGATCGGGGACAGTGGGTCGGCAGTCTCAGCGGCTATGACGGCAGCACCGACAGCGGTCCCATGACCAATGCCTGGTTCTTCCAGTTGCGCGGCGGCGTAAGGCCCGTCGATAAACTGGACATCATGGCCTCTGTTTCCTACGCCATGGCGGACAAGAAACCCTGGGCGACAGCCGGTGATCCGACATCCGTTTACGCCAGCAACTCCTACGGGTGGGAAGTTGACGTTACGGCAACGTATAAAATCACCAATAACCTGTCCTATATGCTGGGCGCCGGTTACTTCTTCACAGGCGACTATTATAAGGGCAAAGTTAAAACGACCCCCAGCGACCTGAATAATGACTATATGATCATCAACAAGCTGACGCTGACTTTCTAGACTGCATGCTGTGAGGTAAAAATGAAGCCGGGTGAATTCTCACCCGGCTTTTTTTGAATCAGGGAACGTAGAACCGTTGACTGTGATCCCTGAACTTTATGTTGCCATCCAGTTCTTTCCGCCCAGCACCCGCGCGGTCATCATGGAGGATACGTTGTCGCCCACGGCGTTGAGCATCGTGGCGGGAGCGTCCACCAGCGTACCGATCATGGTAATGAGCGGGAAAGCTTCCGGTGGAAATCCATACAGAGACAGGATCAGCAATTCGCCGATCGTTCCGCCGCCGGGAATGCCGCTGACGACCACACCGGTCAAAAGCGCGATACCCAGGGCGGTCAGGATGGTCCCGATGCCGGAGAACGGCATTTGAAAGATGCCGAACAGAAAGGCAATCTTCAGTACAGCGGCCAGGCAGGACCCTTCCATGTGAATCGTTGCACCGATCGGGATAACGGTTTCGCTGATATCTCTGGGTACACCGATCTGATTGGCCGCCCGCAGGTTGGAAGGGATGGTCGCCATGGAACTGCCGGTGGCCAGCGCCGTAAGGGATGGAGGAATAATGTTGGACCAGAATTTTTTTACGCCCCACCCGCCGCCTGCAAGAAATGCGTACAGGCTGAAAGCAAGAAAATAGTAGGCAATAGCCGTCGGATAATAAACGGCCATCGACCGCGCGTAAGAGCCCAGCAGTTCCGGTCCGAAAACACCCACCAGGTAGGCAAAGTAGGCGCAGAGTCCGACGGGAGCATAATACATAATAAAGTCAATTAGCTTCATCATCACACTGTTGGCGGATGCCAGGAAACCGGCAAACGTTTTTCCTTTTTCTCCGACGGCGGAAGCCGCCAGTCCCACCAGGATGGAGAAAACGATCAGGGCCATCATGTTGTTCTTGGACAGGAGCTGGGGAAAATCGGAAACCGTGAAAGCTCGTACAATCTGATCCGCGGCGCTGAGCTGCTGGATATCCGGCGAAGCGGGCAGGGGAATGTTGACCCCGGCAGCCGGCGGAAAAATCGTCACGGCGGCAATCATCACGGCGGAGGCGATCAACCCCGTTGCCACAAAAATCAAAACCATCACGGAGAGGATTTTACCCAGACGCGTAAGATCGGTCATCGAAGCAACGGTTGAGGCAATCGAAAAGAAGACCAGCGGGACGATGACCATGAAGAGGAGATTTAGAAAAACATCACCCAGCGGCTTCAGTATGGCCGCGTCTTTTTGAAAGATCAGGCCGAGTGCCGCTCCGGCAATCAGAGAGGCAGTAAGCAGCATGGAGAATCCGTAGGCCTTCAGAAAAGAATGAGTTTTCTTTTTCATGTGCGTCATTTCACCGGGAAGTTAAAATATGTGTCCGGATAAGGTTCACTATTGAGCGTGAAGTGCCACCATTCCTCGGGCAGGTTGCGGAAGCCGTGTTTTGCCATCAGGTTTTTTAACAGCAGACGGTTGCTTCTTTGCTGCGGGCCGATATTTTTGTTTTCCGGGTGTGAAAGTTCATGGAAACAGTCGAATCCCGTTCCCATGTCCAGAGAATTGTCCGCAAAGCGAACACCTGCCGGCAGGTAGCACTCTTTCAGAGGTTCGCCGGCCTGATATGGAGGTTGAATGGCCGCGGGAAGCGTGACGATGGTCAGATCCACCGTGCTGCCCCGGCTGTGGCCGGAGCGTTCGGCAATATAACCGTCGCGGAAAAGGTTGCGTTTGTCCACGGTGGGATAAAACTCTTTTTGCGTTTTGGTGTCGTTAATGTCTCCGGCCCAGCGCACAAAGTGATCGACGGCCCGCTGAGGACGGTAGCAGTCGTAAATTTTGATGGTCAGACCGAAAGGGGCCAGGTCTTTTTGCACCCGGGCCAGCGCGTCGGCCGCCTGACGCGTCAGGATGCAGGTCGGGGCGAGATAGCCGTCTACCCGGGTTCCCAGAAAATTATGTTCTCCGTAATACCGGATATCCAGAAGGGCGTCGGGAACGACTTTTTCGATGTGAACAAACGTATCAGGCATGACATCGGTTGAAGCCGCCGCAAAAGAAGCAATCGGGCAAAGCGCTGTCATGGCCAGCAAAAGTACTGAAAAGATCTTATGTTTCATCGGGAGTCCTCCTTTTTTTCCATATCGGGGTTGAGCAGGATAACGGGACGGGCCCGGGGATCGAGCCAGGCGAGAATTTTCAGAAGGTCTTCTTCGGAAACGGCGACGCATCCTGCCGTCCGGGATCCGGAACCCGCCCAGACATGCAGGAAAATCGCGCTCCCGTAATTCCGAAGGACGGGATCCGTATTGTATTCAATGACAATTCCGTATTTATAAAGGTCGTCCTCGCGCCTCATTTTTTCGAAAGAGAGAGCCCGGGTTTCGTTTTGCTTCACCCATCGGTTGTAATCCGGAGCGTTGGGATCATCGACCCAGAGGTCGTCGGGCAGGGCCTGCCGGTAGGGCATTTTTGTAGCGGCCGATTCGGCATACCCGAAAACCTGCCTCAGGGGATAGAGCCCGGACGGGGTTCGTCCGTCTCCTTCCCGTTTTTCGCCTGCCGGCGCGAAGCCGTTTCTGCCGATAACGGCGATCATGGGTTCCATGACCTGCCTCCACACCGCATCCGTTTTTTCAAACGCGTAGACTTTCCGGGAATGAAAGAAAAGGAAGCTCTCCTCCGTCACCAGCAGAGCCTGGCTTGAACAGGAAACCGTTTTTTCAGCCGTCGACAGCCGCGCGGCGTTTTTGTCTTTCGGGACCGGTTGCAGACAGGCACAGGCCGTCAGGGAAAGAAGAACGGACGCCAGAACTGCAAAACGGACCGCTATTTCGATACGATTCTTTTTTTTCATGGCGGCACCTTAAACTGTGTTATTTTTAATGTAAAGCAGGGCGTTTTTCAACAAAATTATCCATTTTCTACGGATAGGGCCATGTCGGGTTATGGAACTGATTGTATTCAGCGCCAAAATATTATATGAAGAAATATTCGTGTCATTATGCATTATCTCGGTTATATGAAACGCGTCTTTTCGGCGCGCAGGTCTTTGAAAAAAATTCTAATAAATGGATCGGGGTGCGTTTCAAATGATTATTACAGACAGAAGAAAAAACAGACGCAGAGACGATGATCACCGCATAAGCAGCAATGTAATTCAGCAGTACGAGTTTCTCCTTCATCACATCCGGGATATCATTTTTACCGTTCGCTTGAAGGACAGAAAGATTCTGGATGCCAACACGGCCGCGCTCAACGCCTATCAATTCACCATCGAAGAATTACGATCCATGATGATGGATGATTTGACCACCGCCGAACCGAAGGGACAGGTTGTTTTTCATGCCGATGCGGCTGTTCCCGGCGGCATTTCTTTTGAGGCCGTTCATGTCAGGAAAAACGGAGAAAGATTTCCGGTGGAAGTGACATCGCTGGAAACGGTTCAGGGAAATGAAAAGATCCTTTTATGCATTGTCCGCGAACTATCCGATGGGAAACGGTCTCAGGAGATCATGCACGAAACGGAAAACAACCAGCGGGCGCTTTTAAATGCGGTTACCGAAACCCTGCTGCTTCTGGACAAGGACGGGACCGTCCTTGCGGCAAACGATACTTCCGCAAAGCGTCTGCGCCTCCGAATCGATAATATGATCGGTGCGAATTATTTCGGTCTGCTGCCGGCGGAAACCGCGGAAGAAAGAAGGAAGCAGGCCGATACCGTTGTTGCCACCTCCATGCCCGTGCGCTTTGAAGATATTCGCAATAAACGGTATATCGATCAGGTCATTTATCCCGTGTGCAACGAGAGAGGCGAAGTTGCCCGGCTTGCCCTTTTCGGCGCGGATATTACCTGGCGCCGTGAAATGGAAAAAGAACTGGAAGCAATGGCCCTGACCGATCAGTTGACCGGTTTATACAACCGTCGGGGATTTTTTACGCTGGCGACGCGCGAACTTAAAAGAGCCCAGCGTTCAGCCAGCGGCATGCTGCTCTTCTTTGCCGACCTGGACGGTCTCAAGGACATCAACGACAAGCATGGTCATGAGGAAGGGGATCGGGCGCTGGTGGCCGCCGCAAAAATACTGACGCAGACCTTCCGGGCATCCGATATTATCTCCCGGGTTGGCGGGGACGAATTTGCCATTCTCGTCGTCGACGCCAATTCGGCGTTGATGGAAAAACTTCTGCTCCGGCTGTACCGGCTGGTCAACAACCTTAATGCCCGGAAAAGCAGCAAATACAAACTGGCCATCAGCATCGGCGACGCGATATTTGATCCGCAGAAGCCCGCAACCCTCGACGAACTGATTTCCAGCGCCGACCAGCGGATGTACAAGATGAAGAAGATCAAGTATCGAAGGTAGGCCAGCTGCATTCCGGGCTCAGCGCAGCAGCGTGCTGTTGGAGAGGGTGTGCAAGTCCGACGTTTGCTTGTCGTGAGCTTTTTCCTCAGTGATGATTATTTCCACCGTGACCCGCCCCCGGAGATTGACCCGCCGACGGGATCTATTTGACTTCAAATTTCACGGAATCAATAATTTCATTTTGCCTGTCGGTAATGGCCAGAACATGCCGGCCTGGTTCGGGCGTCCAGAGAATGGTTGATTCCCGGTATTCCAGAGGTTTGTTATCCAGTGTCCAACGCACCGGCCGTTCATTGCCGGTTTGCGCGACAAAGCTGATCTTCTGCAAGTGGGCGGGAATATCGGGGTCCAGCGCGATGACCGTTCCGGAAGGCGGATAAATGATGCGGTCATTGGCCTGATGATTGACGGATAAATCGGAATCCGGCTGGGTTCCGGCCAGAAACCATTCCGGGCGGTGGTTCTTTCCGCCGGCCGCGGACCGGATCAATCCTTTCGGCGGCCGGGGCTGGAAACCGGTATCGCGGGCATGCAGATCATTCATGACGGCGCTCCAGACCGGTGCGGCGCCGGTAATGCCGCTTACATTCCACATCGACTCGCCGGAAAAATTGCCCACCCAGACACCCACCGTGTAGCGGTGAGAAAAGCCGATGCACCAGTTGTCCCGCATGTCCTTGCTGGTGCCGGTTTTGACGGCTGTCCAGTAGCGCGTGGCCAACGGGTTTTCCAGCCCGAAGGTTTCGCTGCGCGCGTCGCGGTCCGCCAGAATATCCGAAATAATGAAGGCGGCCTCCTCCGAAAATACTTTTTGAGGAGAGGCGGAGGGCGCAGAAGAATCATAGGACAGGCGCGCTGTACTCCACAGGCCTGTATTGGCGAGCGCCCGGTAGGCGTCGGTCAGCTCCAAGAGGCTCATGTCGGCCGAGCCCAGCGCCAGCGAAAGCCCGTAAAAATCGCCGGATTCCGTAAGAGAGCTGATGCCCAGTTTCCTGAGAATGTTCAGGAAGGATTCCGGACCGACCAGCGTGAGGGTTCTCACTGCCGGAACGTTGAGGGAAGATGCGAGTGCGACCCGCACGGTGACCGGTCCGTGGAAGACGGAATCGTAATTGCCGGGCTGGTAAATCCCGCCGGCAATCGCAATGTCCAGCGGCGAGTCGTCGAGAAGCGACGCAGCCGTCAGAATGCGGCGGTCGATGGCCGAGGCATACAGAAAAGGTTTGAGGGTTGATCCGGTTTGCCGGAGCGCCCTGACGCCATCCACAAAAGTTCCCGCCTCCGGCTCTGCGCTGTAGCTCGAGTAGGCCAGCACGTCACCGGTTTTATTGTCCAGAACCACAAGCGCTCCCTGTTTGACATTCTGCCCGGACAGAGCATCCACCTGCCGGGCGAGCTGATCTGCCGCGAATTTTTGCAGACGGGCTGACAGCGTTGAGCGCAAATGGGTCCCGGCCGGTTTTTCTTTCAGGAGGAGCCGTGCCGCGTGCGGCGCCAGGGAGGCGCGCTTTTCCGTCCGGTCGATTCCCAGGATCATTTCCTGAACTTTGTCCCGCGCGACAGATTCCGGCACGGACCAGTGCAGGCGGCGGTTCAGATCGAGCACCCGGTCCGCAAGAACGGTTGCGCCGGCGTTGGGAGCACGGATCAGTGCAGCCAGGGCGAGCGACTGGGCCCGGTCCAGCCCGTGGGGACTGATTCCGAAGAGCCCCCGCGAAGCGGCGGCAATGCCCGTGTATTCTCCCCGGAAGGTCACCAGATTCAGATAAGCTTCCAGGATTTCGTTTTTCGTCCAGCGGTTTTCAATTTCGCGTGCCAGGGAAATTTGCGCGGTTTTCTGGGAAAGCGAGCGCTTTCCGGCTTTCACGGCGATATTCCGGTTAAGAAAGGATGCCAGTTGCATCGTGATGGTGCTGGCTCCACGCAGGCTGGAACCGGTCAGGTAATGCACCGCTGCCGCGCTCAGCGCCCGGTAATCCACGCCGGCATGCTCATAGAAGCGCTTGTCCTCGGAGCAGATGACGGCTTCTTTGAGAGACGGCGAAATATCGCCAAGCGCCGTCCAGTCCAGCTTCCGCTTGTTTTTATCAATGCGCAACTCGTGCAGAATCTCGCCGTTGCGGTCCAGAAGCAGGGAATCCGATTTGACATGAGAAGCCCGGACCTCCGTAAAAGAGGGCAGGGCCGAGGCCTCGCCGGTCCAAAAGACTCCGCAAAATAAAATCGGCAGTAAATATTTTAACAAATATTTCATCTTGCTTTTGAATGGGGCGAAAAATTTTATGCCCCTAAGCCTCTCAAGTTGGGAACGGTCGCGACCGTTCCCTACAATATGTATAGCTCCACAGTTGAATCTTACAGTCTGACAGTCCGGCACTCATTCCGGTGAAAGGTGGCAATGCCGGTTTTCACCCTCACCCTGACCCTCTCCCGTCAAGGGAGAGGGGATTAAATGGAGCATCACCATATGCTTGCCTGATGAACTTAAGGTAGGGAACGGTTTGAAACCGTTCCCTACGGTTCAACTACTGGTTTTTCAACAGCCGAAGGTAATTTTCAAAACTGTCTTCCGTCAATTTGAAATCCGTTATGACGTATCCTGCATAGTCACCTTGACGATAATCTGTAATTCCAATACCAACTTGTAGAGTGCCTTTAAGATTAAATTTCTTATCGCCTTTGAGGAGCCCAAATTGCTTATCGTATTGTTTTGCTGTCTCTCTCCTCTTTTTTGCCCATTCGCCTTTACCTATTATTCCATCGGCATGAGAGACTTCTTCAAACAGAATCTTATTCAGATCAACTGTAATTAAATACTCTTCTGTGCTTCTCTTAATGTAACCAACACAGATCAGATAATTATCCGTAGCGATTGGGTTTAAAATAATTGGAATATTACGATCAATGAAACCGGCTATCTCATCAAAGCGGAGATGTTTCCCGGCGTGCACATCAACTGCCAACCCTCTGTTTGCTGCAAAATCCCTTGTGGCCCGAGCAATATCATTTCGGTTGCGCCGTAAATATTTCTCCATAACCAGTGCAGTGCCGATACCGGATGTATATTTCTTATCCGGATAATCTTTCCTGGCTTCATCCCGCTCTTTATACAGGGTATCCAGATGACGATGATATTTGTCCGCATTCTTTTCCGCATCTTCCAGCAATATCTTTTTTCTGTCTGACCATTTTGCAGTTGTCTCGTCATTGATTTCTTTCCCATACCAAATCTTATCTTTGTCATCATAATAATGGATAATTGTAGCCAGCGCCGACGCTTTCAAACTGGCGTCATCCACTTTTTTGATTAACGTGATACCTTCAATGATATTCCACTTTCCCGGTTTACCCGCCGGTGAAGTCTGCTTTGCTTCGATCAGTGCCGACCACAAGCGCACCTGTTCGTCCCGGGTAATAGATGCAGTTGACGCTGTTGGTATCGCAAGGATGATGAATAACGACAGACTCAACCATAAAAGTAATGTCTTATACATTCCGTGTATTCTCATTGCCGCCTTTCCCTATGATTTTTGTTTTCAAGTAGTTGAGTTATAGCTTCGTCAATATTTATGATTGCATTTGTATAACAAATATAAGGAAGTTGCCATTGTCTTTGTTTCTTTGTGCCCCTCCCGGAGGGGGACAAGTTCCTGTTTTTCATTTGGAGGCAGGGAACGGTCGCGACCGTTCCCTACAGTGTGTATAACTCCACAGTTGAGTCTTACCGTCTGGCAGTCCGGCACTCACTCCGGCGAGTGGTGGCAGTGCCGGTTTTCACCCTCACCCTGACCCTCTCCCGTCAAGGGAGAGGGGATTAAATGGAGCATCACCATATTCTTGCCTGAAAGACTTGTTGTAGGGAACGGTTTGAAACCGTTCCCTACTGTGCGCGAAGCACAACCTCTGAGCCTGATAGTCCACAGCCTGATAGTCCACAGCCTAACAGTCTACAGCCTATCACTCTGATAGCCTCTTAAGGCGCCACCGTAAACACAGCGTTGGGCCACTCGCCCAGCATTTCGGGGAAGTACATGGCTTCCACACGGGTTGCGGGCAGGTGGAATGTGCCGCTCGTGTTGAGTCTCACGGTGTATTCCACGCGCCAGTTGCCCTTAGGTACAAATTCATAGTAGGCGCGAAAAGCCTCAAAGGAGCGTTCTTCAAACGCCGGCCAGACCCAGCCTTCCTTCTTTTCGCCGGATGTCAGGATCTGCGAATCCCGTCCCAGTCCTCCGCCCAGAACAGTCGATCCTGCGGGAACCGGGTCGTTCACAACCACCCAGGTCTGGTCCGCCTGCGCTTCCAGATCCAGGCGCACGCGCAGCACGTCGCCTTTGCTCCAGCGGTTCGGCTGCTTCTGCGAAATAGTAGAAATCGTCTTTTTAATCTTGTATCCGCTCGAGAAGGGCTTTTTGAGCGGTATGGCCGCCAGGCTCGATACCGTCAGCCACGGTTTGCCTGTTCCTCCGTGAGAAACGCTGACGGTTGATTTCTTCTGCGGCCAGGCGAAGAGTTCCGATTTTCCTTTCGGGTCAGTGTTCCAGTTCAGCGTTCTGGCCTGTCCGTTGATCGTGGAGACGGTCTGGCCTCCCACCGGCACGGCTTCAAACGTTCTGGAGAACTTGTCCATGGCCAGCACGCCCCAGGCATTGGCCACCGTCAGATCCCAGTGGCCTCTGTGCTGCCGCGCCAGAGCGCCCAGCACGAGCCTGGGCATGTCTTCCTTCCAGGTCGGTTCTTTCATCAGAGACAGCAGCGCGCGCACGGCGTTGACATCCACCGACACCATCAACCACCACAGGCGGTCGGTGCCTTCCGTGGAGAAGCCCATGGTCGTGCCCTGAAAATTCATCCTGGCGCGGAGGATCTGTTCAGCTTCCCTGATGCGGGTTTCTCGGTCGGGAATATCGGAGATGTTGCGCAGAATGTTGCGCCAGTCGATGACCGCCGAAGTCGGCCACAGATTCGGCTCGATGCTAATAGAGCCCAGCATGGAAGCGGAAGCCTTGCCTTCACGCGACAGCGCCTCAATGGCCGACAGCTTCCGGATGCTCAAATCCGCGGTGGCAAACGATGAAGCGCAGATGGTTTTCCCTTCAATAAACCCTTTCAGGCCCTGCTGCATCTTCTCTTTGGATGATTCGGGAATCGTCCATCCCGCTTCTTGAGCCACGGCGAGAATATAAGAAGTGAGTGTGGGCGAGCCGCACAGGAAGCTCATCGGGAAGAAGCGGACAAGGCCGCTGCCGTCCAGATGGGCGGGCAGCTTGGCCATCGTCTGTTTCCAGAGCGTTTCATCGCGCAATGCTACGGCGATGGAGACTTTCTGCTCCATGCAGGTGTAGGGATACCTTTTCATGTAGTCCATGATGCCGTCGAGGCCTTCCGCGATTTTCGGTTTGAGGGTGGTTTTCACGCCGCCTTTTCCCGACAGCGCGTCGGCGGGACGCTCCACCGTCAGGCGATACGGCTTTTCCAGTTGCGTGATGGTGGCCTGGTAGGTATGCACGGGCGTGGCTTCGGCCACTTTTTGCGTGATTTTGATGGTGTCCGTGACCCGGGTTTTCACATCCTGCACCGCGACGGTCCAGACCAGCGTTTCCCGCCCGACGGGCGCGGTGACGTTCCAGCCGGTTTCTCTGGCTTCGCCCGGCGCGAGTGCCAGCGTCAGGGGAGGCAACTTGCCGGCAATGCCGGTTACGTCCGCCGTGAGTTGAACGTTCATGGCCTGCGCGGTGGTGTTGCGGATCGTGAAGGGAGCATGGAAGGAATCGCCTTCGCGCACCATGGGCGCAACGCCGGAAAGAATCATCAGATCCTGCGTGGAGCGGATCGAGGCGTAGCCGGTTCCGAAATAACCGGTTCCGGCCGTGGCCACCGCCGCGATGCGGAAACTGGTCAGAGAATCATTGAGCGGCACATCGACCGTTGCTTCGCCTCTGGCGTCCAGATAGACGCGCCCCTTCCACAAAAGGAGCGAATCGAACATTTCCCGCGTGGGTTCATGGCCGGCAATCAACCCGCCGCCGCCGCCGGGGGCAACGGCCTTGAGGCCGAAATGGCGTTTGCCCACCACCTGCATCTGGGCGGTTGACGTTTTCACACTGGTGCCGCGCCTTCCCATCATGGCCTGCAAAAGCTCCCAGCTTCGATTGGGCATCAGTTCCAGAAGACCTTCATCGACAACGGCCACCGCTACTTCGGCTCCGGCGGGAGGAAGCTGGCCCGAAGCGGTCAGCGCCCTGATTTTAACGCGGGCCTTCTGCCTGACCTTGTAGACTTTAGCATCCGGAACGACGGACAGCCTGAGTTCATGGTTTTTCCACCCCACGTTGATTTCGGCAATTCCCAGCCGGTAAGCCGGTTTACCCAGATCGATCTTGCTGGTGGGTGCGACATCCGCCACGCGCCCGCGAACGGCCATCGCGGAGACAAACACATTGGGCGCGTAGTTGGGCTTAACCGGTACTTCAATGACCGGATTTTTCCCCGACAGCGGGAAAACCCACGCATCCAGAATGCCTTCCCGTTCGGCTGTTACTAAAATCGTGGCTTCCCGGAACGGCATCCGCACCTGGAAGACGGCCCGGTCGCCCGGTTCATAGCGTTTCTTTTCCGCCAGCAGATCCATCCGGTCGGAATCGCTTACGTCAAACCACCAGTCTTCCTTGTCCGCCACCCAGATGTCCCGGTTGGCTGTGGTCTTCCGTCCGTCCGTATCCGCGCTTGATGCCTGCAGGATGACATTTCCGGAAACCGGCGCTTTGGCCTGGCAGACCAGAATGCCGCGCGTGCCGGTTTTGCCTTCGCAGATCATTCCGACATTTTTAGTTTCGGTGGTGTGATCATAGGCGTAAAAGCCGCCGATCAGGCGCTTGCGGTGCGAATAATTTTTCCGCTGCAGCAGATCCACCCTGACGTTCGCGCCGATCACCGGCGCGCCGGCAAGATCGACCACGGCCACATGAAACTTCAGAGACTCTTTGGAAGCCGCCCACGAATCCGGCTTGATGCCGATCAGATACCGGGAAGCCCAGAGGGGCACGCGCGATGATACCGTGGACATTTCTCCGTTGGGGTCGGCAAACTCCATTTCGGCGGCCAGCTCCGCGGGTATGTCCGAAAGCGGCAGCTTATCGATGTTGACCCGGAGCGATCCGGTGGCGTCCAGTGTCAGGTTTTGCACCGGCAGTTTGACGGTCTTTGCCTGTCCGGCATCTTCCGCTTCGTCCGGATCGTATTCGCCGTGTCTTTTGACGCCTTCAGTCACCTTGCCGTTGGCGAAAATAAAATCGTCATAGCCTTCAAACCCGCTGATCGTTTTTGGCCGGACTTCACCGCGCATTTTTACCGGCAGCTGGCTGGCGCCGCCTCCGGCCAGGTACTTCACGCCCACGTCCAGCGTGGCCTGCCGCGCGCTGATCAGCGGAACGGAAGGCGGCTGGATCACGCCCCGCATCAGCGGAATCCGGTATTCTTCAACGCGGAAACCGCCGGAGGAAAAATCCTTCAGATCGACGGAATAATGGCCCAGTCTGGCTTCCCTGGGGATGGCCCATGTGGTTTCGGCAACCCCTCTGGCGTCCCATTTGAGCGGAAACTCGTATTTCTGGCCTGTTCCGGAATGCGTGATGGTCGCCCTGGCGGGCCATTTTGCCTGTGCCATCGTCCGGAACCCGGATGCTGAATGCTCGCGCAGAATATGCTTCATATGCACCGTGTCGCCCGCGCGCAGGAGCGTCCGGTCGAAAATCGTATGCGCGATGGCGGGAGCAGTGTAGGACTCCTGGTTGAGCTGGAAGCGCCAGGGCTCGATGCCCTGATCCCAGCTGGAATGTACAAACGTCATGTCGTCGCCGCTTTGCGCCGTGATGAAAAGGCCGCCCTGTATTCCAGACAACTGGTAGCTTTCATCGTAGCGGTATTCGTGGTCTTCGTCTTCCTTGAACTGGCAGTAGGGCAGTTCGTTTTCTCCCGGCAGTTTCTGGCCGATGGAGGCAATGCCCGACGCGTTGGTTTTACCCCTCCAGACGATCTTGTCGCGGCAGTCGCGGATGATCACGGAAGCACCGTTGACCGGTTGTCCCTTGTCCAGCGTGGTTACCCAGACCAGCGAAGATTCGCGGCCCTGCTTGAAATGCGCGGTCATGTTGGTGACCAGCGCCGCGGTCTGAACATACATCGGGCGGTCTTCTCCCAGAAGTGATTTTCCCAGAATGCGGCTTTCCAGCTCCATCACATAGAAACCGGGACGGCCCAGCGGAATGCCGATGACCTCGAACGCTTTGGCGCCGCCCGGCTTGGGCAGGGCAAAGCGTTTGATCCGGGGTTCCGCGGTGAAAACGGATTTGGTCCGCGAAACCGTGGCCACTTTGCGCAGCCAGGTTTGAATTTCACCGCTGCGGTCCGACTGAATGTTGAGCACTTTGCCTGTTACACGCGTGGCCGGAGTCGGGGCCGGGGACGCATTGATGCCTGTCCAGGAGAGTTTGAGAGAAGCTTCCAGGTTGCGGACCGTGACCGGCAGAAGCGCTCCGGCTTTGGCCTCCAGAATGCCGAAACGGCCGGAAAACTTGGCCAGCGGCGGATAAGCGGCGGTGCGCACCCGGAGAGGAAACTGGCCGGCGTTGACCAGTTTTCTTCCGGCGTCGTCCTTCAGGCCGGGCGGCAGTTCGACGGTGAATTTCCCGTTTTCGGGAAAGGGGCCGGCAAAAGAGACGGAATACACGTCACTGGATTCCGCATCCAGCGAGGGTTTCCATACTGTCGGGCCGGGAGTTGCGGCCGGCGCCCTGGCGGTTTTTCCTTTTGGCGCCTGTGCTGCCTGCGCTTTCGGCTCGGACGATTTAAGAATAATTTTTCTGGCCTGCTCCCGGGAAAGGGGAGCGGAAAATTGAAGCGTCATCGGCAGGAAGGGGATGCAGTCCGCCTGCGGGTTTTCCCGCCCGCAGGAAAACTCCACATGAAATTCCTTGCGGGTTTTGTAAGTGAAAATCTGGTCCTGTTCGGTCGCTACGCCTGTTTTCGATTTTACTCCTTTTCCCCAGACAAGGCTGACCTGAGTGTTGTTGGGAAATCGCTGCTTGCTCTGGATTAAAATCAGCGGCGGTTCTTTTTGATCTGCATGCGCCCGTCGGATCCCGCGTGAGCGCCGGTAGTAGTTGGCTTCGAGAAGTTTATCCCGGGTTTTCCCTTCGATGATCCGGATGCCGATGGGACTGGCGATTCCGTCCACGGAAAAGGTTACGTTTTCCAGAACGGACGGAATGTCCGGTTCGGTGTCCAGCGTCAGGATGAAAATCTGTTCTTCGTCCAGGTCGGAACCTTCATAGGGCTGTATGCGGATGACGGCGGGGCCGCCCGTGGAAAACGAGAAAACCTGCTGCCCCTCAAGCGCCCTGCCGGCCAGGCTTTTCAGTCCCGGCTTTAATCTGAAGTCGCACCGGATGCCCGCCGACAGGTCGGCATTGAAATCATAAATCCAGTTCTTGCCGTCCGCCCAGCGGCTCGATCCGGCCGCGGAGCAGGAGATTTCAAAAGGATCGGTTACGCTCCGGGGATCGCCGAAGGGCGTCATCTGCTCGGAGAACCGAACGCTGACCTGGCGCACTTTCTTGACCGTTCCCTGCGGGCTGAAGAATTCGACGCCGGCCGGTTCGGAGGCATTGCCCGGAAGATGCAAAAAAATGAAAAAGCAAAAAATGGCCGCGGCGGACAGGATACGTTTCATGACATTTCTCCTTTTCGTGAAGGTTCTGGATCAGGGGACTGGAATGTATTAAAAAAATATACGGCATTCCGCTCCAGCCGTCAATATTTAATAAATGCTGAATATGTGTACGAGATTATCGGACGAAAGAGCCGGGCAAGGCGGTTTTGCAGACGGGAATGATACAAAAATGAATCGGAAAAATTAAGAAAATACAAATTTGTGTTTGACAAAACCGTCTTTTGTCAGTAGGAATACGGCAAACGGTTGCCGTATTCCGAATTTTTTGGAGAAATGCTGTTCAAACCGGCAATAATACTTCATTGAGAGGGAGAACGAACTATGTCAGTCATTAAAAATGTCATCGCCAAAGTGAAGCAGACCGATCCGGACCAGCCCGAGTTTCATCAGGCTGTCGAAGAGGTTATGGAAACCCTGGAACCCACCGTAAAGAAACACCCGGAATTCGTGAAAGCCAATATCTATGAGCGGATTGTCGAGCCGGAGCGCGCCATGCAGTTTCGCGTGCCCTGGGTGGACGACAAAGGAAATGTTCAGGTCAACCGCGGTTTCCGCGTCCAGTTCAACAACGCCATCGGCCCTTTCAAGGGCGGCCTGCGCTTCCATCCTTCCGTGAACCTGGGCATCATCAAGTTCCTGGGTTTTGAACAGATTTTCAAGAACTCGCTGACCACGCTGCCGATGGGCGGCGGCAAGGGCGGTTCCGATTTCGATCCGAAGGGCAAGTCCGACGGTGAAGT
Source organism: Smithellaceae bacterium (assembly GCA_963682015.1). Taxonomy (GTDB): domain Bacteria; phylum Desulfobacterota; class Syntrophia; order Syntrophales; family Smithellaceae; genus UBA8904. The sequence continues at coordinate 4,017,435 of OY820932.1, forward strand.
CATGAGATTCTGCCAGGCCTTCATGCGCGAACTGTACCGGCATATCGGCGCGGACGTGGATGTTCCCGCCGGAGACATCGGCGTGGGCGGACGCGAAATCGGCTACATGTACGGCTACTACAAGAAAATCCGTAATGAGCATACGGGCGTTCTGACCGGCAAGGCAATGGAATACGGCGGAAGCCTGATTCGTCCGGAAGCCACCGGTTACGGCACCACTTACTTCGCGGCGGAAATGCTGTCAACCCGCGGCCTGGATTTCAAGGGCAAGACCGTGGCCATCAGCGGTGCCGGTAACGTGGCGCAGTATGCGGTGGAAAAGGTCAACCAGCTGGGCGGCAAGGTTATTTCTCTTTGTGATTCGTCGGCCACCATCATTGACGATGCCGGCATCGATAATGACAAATGCAATTACGTTCTCGATCTGAAAAACGTCAAGCGCGGCCGCATAGCGGAATACGTCGGCAAGTATAAATCGGCTGTCTGCTACGAAGGGAAAAACATCTGGGATGTCATCCGCGAACAGGGCATTAAAGTGGACATCGGCCTTCCCTGCGCGACCCAGAACGAAATCAACGGCAAGAACGCTGCGGCGCTGGTGAAAAACGGCTGCTATTGCGTGGCCGAAGGCGCAAACATGCCCTCAACGCCCGAGGCAATCAAGATTTTCCAGGAAAACAAGATCCTCTATGGTCCCGGCAAGGCAGCCAACGCGGGTGGTGTGGCCACCTCCGGTCTGGAAATGAGCCAGAACAGCCTCAGGTTGAACTGGACGCGTGAAGAAGTGGACAATCGTCTGCTCATCATCATGAAGAGCATCCACAAAGCCTGCTTTGATACGGCGGAAGCCTACGGCAGGAAGGGCGACTATGTAACGGGCGCCAACATCGCCGGCTTTACCAAAGTTGCCAAAGCCATGCTGGCTTACGGGATCGTGTAAATACGAATATGTAGGGGCGAAAAATTTTTCGCCCCTACGAGAGATAAAAATCCAGGCGCGTAACGATGTCGTTACATATGCCTGGTGTCTTCGGCTTTCCCGGCGTTTGTTGGTCATCCGCCGGGAAGCCTCCTCCTTTAATACAGAAAGGGCCGCAATCTTTTCAAGACTGCGGCCCTTTCTGTTTTTTCTTTGTGCCTCTGTGCCTTTGTCCCTTTGATTCTTTTATTTCCCAAGAAAACAAATCATCTTCTGTGTTACAATGTCGGAAAGCAGTCTTACATCCTTGGTCCGCACGTCGCAGACATGCACCACATCCACGAAACGCACATCATCCGGCATCAGATCCGTCAGAATATTCGGCTGTTTCTTCATCCAGGCCGTATTGAAAACTACGTTTTCCTTTTCCGGATAAATGGCCATGTAGAAGATATCCATTTCCACCAAGTCCTGGAAGAAGTGCGTTCCGAAAGACAGATCAGGAATTAAAGAGCCGTCCTGATAGGCGATTTCTCCTATGGCCGTGATATTGTTGATTTCCGAGAAGGTTACGGGAACACCCATGGCCGGCGTGGTGGTTCCCCAGCGTCCGGGGCCCAGAAGAATCGTCGGCATGACTTCACGCCGGCCGATTTGACGGTTGATCTTCCCTACCAGCCGGGCCACTTCATATTTTTCCGTGAGAGGCAGCCTGGCGTAACCCTGGGGATCAATATAAATAATGCGGGAAATCGCCTGGTATATGCTGCCGCCCATGAAATTGGCTTCCTGGCGGATCAGAATCTTGGATTTGGACGTTTTTTCCGGCAGCTCGACGCGGCTATAGTGTCCCTTGGTCTGGAAAGGCCGGCACTGGAGGAGGTTGATTTGCAATTTGCCCTGTGCATTCATGTTGACGGTGAATTCGATATCCACCGGGTAGCGGTAAACCTGTTCCAGCGTCCTGAGCATCCGGGACATATTTTCGGCAAACGGTGTAGCGGACAGCAGCTTATCAAACGAGATGATCAGAGCGTCCCTTGTATCTCGGCCCTGCGAGCGGAGATAATCGGCGGCAGCGGTGTCTTCTTCCACGATTAAATCCAGGCGCGGTACGAGGTCCACGCTCAGCAGATCCGTGGATTTGACCGTCTGGAATTCGTTGTCGCGCAGGTTCAGAACATCCGTCTCGTGCTGGGAAAAACGCTTGATGTCTTCAAGCTTTGCGTAAGGCTTGATCAGCGGTGCGTCCAGGGCAACGATGCGCGGGTAGTCGTTTTCCACCCGATTCACGGCGCGCGTTCCCATGCCGAAGACAATCCGCAGCATTCCGGCTTTCGGGTCCATGCCTTTCTGCCAGACAAAAGTATTGTAGGAAAGCCCCACGCCGGCCAGGCCGGGGAAGAAGTAGATGTCCCGATGCGAGCCGGAGACCCGCTGTACCAGAAGCGCCATCTGTTCATCCTGATGGGCCATGCCCCGCTGCAGGCGGTAGGTGAGGGCGTCTTCATTCATCGTGGAAGCGAAAATCTTGCGGACGGCTTCTTCAAGAGCCCGGTAGCGTTCCTCGGGAGTTCCCTGGTTGACCAAAAAATGACTTTCGTATTTTCCAGCAAAAGCATTGCCGAATGCGTCTTCCAGGAGCGAACTGGAACGGACGATAATCGGCGCCTGACCATAGTATTCGAGCATGAGCTGAAACTGTTCCTTGACCTCGTCGGGGAAGGCGCCATACAGCATTTTGCTTTTGAGTTCGCGGGCGACTTCAAAATATCCTTCCTCGGTTTTCTGCGACATCAACAGCTTCCACCAGCCGTTTTGCACCATGTAGGAGTAAAAAATATCCGAGCCAATATAGAAGGAATCGTGCATTTCCAGTTCGGCCCTCCAGTCGAACGTCGGATCCTTGCGCAGGATATTGCGCGCAAGCAGCATGCCTACGGATTTTCCGCCGATAAACCCCGTGCCGATGAGGCGTTTCTTGATTTCCACCAGATCTTCCAGCGTGAAATATTCCTTGACCAGAGACAGCATTCTTTTTTCCCGTCCGATCAGCACACGGGAAAGGGTTTCGATCATGTTCTGCTTTTCCTCTACCGCTTCCGGATCTTCAAGGATGGTGTTGGCTTGAAGAAAGATGCGGTCCCAGTAATCGAGATTGCGCACGCCGCTGGTGGCGTTGCGGTCCGTCAGGAAGGACAGGATGCTGGCGGCATCCGCGCTGTTGAGGATCGGAACGAATTTTTCGCCTTCCAAAATATGCGGCAGAAACATGGTTGGTGTATAACGTTTCCAGGCTTTGAGCGGGTGAACACAGATTTTGCCCTTGTTGTTGTATACATCGAGCAGCACCTGTGTGGTTTCGCGAATCCGTGCCACGGTCTTGAAGGAGTGGCGGCTGCGCAAAATCGAGAAATACGCCACCGTGTTCAACTCAAAAAGGTAGGGACAGGTGATGACAAAGAAGTTCCCGATCATCAGGTCGGTGGCCCAGGCTGAAAGCAGGTCGGACAGGCAGTCGAAAACATAAAAAACATCGCGGCCTTCGTCACGGACGATCGTGTGCACTTCGGTGGAAAAGGATTCGAATCCCTTGTTGGCGTTGAGATTGTAAATCCTGTCGGCCGTGCCGTCTTCCAGGATCGGTGGATGGTTGGCGAAGCGCATGTAGACAATCCGGTGATTGCGGGCCTTGGCCGTCTCTACATAGGGATCGACAAACCGTTTGTAATCGGCGATGTCGTCAACCTGCCAGACGACGTTGTCGCCCATCTGCAGGTAATTGAGGATTTCATCCAGGCCTTTTACGCCTGTGCTGACTCGGGTGTAAGGTGTCATAGATTAATTCTCCCTGGCTATACATTCTGTGTGTAACAAATTTGTTCGCCGCCAGTTTCCTCGATAAAGACCAGCTTTGAACAAAGTTATAATGCTTATAGAGTTAAAATCAAGCATAATTAAATAGTTGTGTAAAATTACTCTTTCCCTTCCGCTGCCGGCGAACTATTTTTTCCTTATTCCTGTCGCCCTGTTTTTTTGATTAATCAATATTTATGCCATAAACGTCATCGGACGCAGGCTTTTTATCCCATCTTTGTCCTTGACATCTTAAACTGCCCCCTTTACTCTCTTCGCAAAAGACTCACTTCATTTACTAAAAAGAAATTTTGCAAATCATGAATGTAGATGAACTTTTGTCCAGAATGCGAGACGAAAAAAAACTCGGCGCGTCCCAGGCCGGGTTTTTGCTGAATCTGCATGAGCGAAGCGCATATTCGGTTCATCGTGAAATGCGCTTTCTGCTTTATATCGGTATCCTGCTCGTTCTGGCCGGCGTCGGGATGACGATCCGGAAATACTTTGTTGACCTGGGAGACATGGCCGTTGTTTCGGCGTTGAGCCTGTGCGCCGCCGCTGCCTTTGTCTATTGTTTCCGGAAAGGCGGCGGCTTTGACTGCGGTGAGGTTGCCTCGCCCAGCATCGCCTTTGATTATGTATTATTTTTCGGCTGCGCTTTTTTCGCGATGGACATTGCCTATGTCGAAACGCAGTTTCACGTGCTGGGTGACGGATGGAAAAACTATCTGCTGATATCGGCGGCTCTGTTTCTTTTTTTTGCATACCGGTTTGACAACCGTCTGGTATTGTCGCTGGCTCTGTCCACGCTTGCCGCCTGGTTCGGCTTTACACTGTCCGCGCACCGATACTTTTCGTTTGCGGAAAATTATCGCCTTTACGCCATTACGTATGCGCTGATTGCCGGCGGTCTGGGAATCCTTTCGCGTCATCTGGACATCAAGAAACATTTCTTCGATATCTATCTGAATTTCAGCATCCATTTTATCTGCGTGGCCTTTATTTCCGGTATAGCCGAGCATAAGCTGTTTTCGCTTTATTTCCCGGCGCTGATGCTGGTCTGCGCTCTGCTTGCCTTTTATGCCGTCAACGTTCGCGGATTTCTTTACCTGCTGTATGCCGTGATTTACGGCTATATCGGCATCAGCATTGTGACGGTTGATCTGCTCCACCGCCAGACGTTTTTCGTTTTTGCCTATTTTATATTTACCTCACTCGCGGTGATCGGTCTGGTTTTTAAAATGTCGCGTAAATTCAGGGAGGCGTCATGAGCCCCGGTCTTTATACGCCGCAGCAGGAAGAAAATATTTATATCCGCAAACAGGCGGCGGTCTGGGAGAAATCCGGTCTGATTACCGCGGAGCAGTTGCAGTGGATCAGCGAAGAAGCCGATCCGCGCCTGCGTCAGACCAACCTGTTTTTCCGCGTGCTCTTTTTTGTTTTTACGCTTGTTTTTACGGGCGCGATGGTAGGACTGTTTGGCTGGCTTCTGGACGGGCAGGGCGATAAGATCCAGGCCGGCCTGGTTTTGTTTTTCGGCGTGGCCTGTTTGATTGCGGCGGAAGTTATCATTGCGCACTGGCACTTATACCGGCACGGCCTGGAGGAAGCCTTTTTTCTGGCGGGCATGATTCTTCCGGTGATCAGTTTTTTAATCCTGGCCCACGAATTCCACCTGAATCATTCCAGTATCACGGTTATCACCTGTTTGATTCTTGCCGCGTTGTCGGGCATGGTTTATCTGCGCGCCGGATATTTATACGCGGCGTTTATCGGAATTACCGCCCTTTGCGCGCTTCCGTTTCAGTTTTTCCTGCCGGTTGCGGTGGAACGGCTGAGCGTGATGGGAATCCTGTTCCTGATCTTTCTTTACACGTTTACCGCCGGCCGTCAGACTTTCGATTTTCAGAAAGATAAAAAAACGACGGTGCAGGCCTGTCTTCTGGGTGCGATTTATGTGATCGTCAACCTTCATCTTTCGGGATTGATCGACCTGATGGCCGGAGGAACCGGGAGCGGTCATTTTAAACCGGATGCGTTTCCGAAGTGGATGTACTGGACGTCTTACGTTCTTGCCTTTATTCTGCCGGCTGCGGGAATAGTCTGGGGAATAAAAAGCCGCCGACCCCTCATCCTGAATGCCAGTTTCATCATGGCCTGCGCCACGCTCGCGACAAACAAAAGCTATCTGGGGTGGACACGCTATGCATGGGATCCCGCGATTCTGGGAGCATTTCTAATTATCCTTTCGCTGGTTTTGAGCCGCTGGCTTGAGGCAGGCCCACGCCAGAACCGCTTTGGATTTACGGCAAAAGAACTTTTAAAACCGGGAAACTCCGGCATCAATCCCGCGGATGTTGCCGCCGCTCTGACACCCGGAGTTATTGCCGCCCAGTTGCCGCCGGAAAGCGGATCCGGTGGACAGTTTCTGGATGGCGGCACATCCGGCGGTGGGGGAGCCGAGAGAAAATTCTAATGCCGGTGGTTGATCATAATCCCGTAAATCCAATATGTTCGAACATGAAGAACAGATCGTTCAGACGTTCTTCAGATTTTCCCGGTGGATAAAAAATTTCGGAATTTGCCGGAAACTGTGCTATAAAGCGGTGAATGTCAACGCAATGAATTATTTTACTCTTTAACATTTGAATCGAGGAGGTTTCTATGAAGTTGTTCAATAAGGCGGGAATGGCGATCGTTGTCAGCATCCTTCTTTTGTGCGCCGGCACCGGTTTTGCCCAGGAGAACAAGGATGGCAAGGTAGGTGTGTCGGATTGGACAAAAATTATTGAATCCAAAGTAACGGATCAGGTCGGCGACAAGGGTCTGGTCAACTATCAGGATGGGTATATAGAAGCCGTCGGCACCGGTGCTCCTCCAGAGCAGTATTACGGCAAGCCGCAGGCCCGGCCTATGGCGTTGCGCGCCGCCCAGGTGGATGCATACCGGAATCTGCTGGAAACCGTACAGGGCGTCCAGATTGATTCCAAAACCACCGTCAAGGATTTTGTCGTGGAAAGCGATGTGATTAACACCGCCATCAGCGGTATGGTCAAGGGAGCGCAGATCGTCAAAAAAGAATACCTGTCCGACGGCACCGTGGAAGTCACCGTGCGCATGCCGCTTTCCGGCGTGGCCAAGGCCATCATTCCTCAGGCCATAGCCGACGATAAGAAAGAAGACATGAAAGACCACAAGCCCGCGCCTTTCTCCAAAAAACCCGCTCCGAAGGATGAAGTATATACCGGCCTGGTTCTCGACTGCCGGGGACTTTCGGGACGCCCGGCCATGTCGCCCAAGATCTTTGATGAAACAGGCGCCGAGGTTTACGGAACCCTGATCGTGAAAAAAGACTATGCCGTTCAGCAGGGCATCAGCGGTTACGCCCGCGATCTGACCGCCGCGCAGAGCAATGAAAGAGTGACCAATAACCCGATCACCGTGAAAGCCATGAAGGCCCAGGGCGCCGGGATGTCGGAATTTGTCATCGGTAATGACGACGCCAATAAAATCCGTGCGGCCAAAGAGAACCTGACTTTCCTGCAGAAATGCAGAGTCATGATTGTTCTGGACTAAGCGGGTTTTCAGCGAAGAACTGCTTCCGGGGCCGCTTCATCCGTCAGGGATGGAGCGGCCTTTTCTGTGGTCGATCACAACGACTCGGACGGATATGCCGGGACGGAAAGGTTAGAAATGCCTGTTGAAATTGAACGAAAGTTCCTGGTTAGCGGAGACGGCTGGCGGCAGGGACCGGGTGTCCGCATCTGTCAGGGGTATTTGAACCGGGACAGGGAAAGGACGGTTCGGGTTCGTATCGCTGGGGAATCTGCTTTTCTGACCGTCAAGGGAATCAGTACCGGCGCGTCAAGAGCGGAGTATGAATATGAGATTCCGCTTGCTCATGCCGAAGAGCTGTTGAAAATCTGTGACGGCCCGATCCTGGAGAAGATTCGTTATCACGCTCCGTGCGGTGATTTGACCTGGGAAGTGGATGAGTTTCTGGGTGAAAACGCCGGGTTGATTGTCGCGGAGGTTGAACTGGACAGGGAAGACCAGCCACTGGAGCGACCGGATTGGCTGGGACAAGAGGTGACCGGCAATCCGGAGTATTTCAATTCCAATCTGTGTGTTCACCCATACAGCGGGTGGGGAAAGTAACGATTTACTGTTCGTGTTCCGCGTGCGAATCCTTCTTGAAAAAGTCGAACAAAAGTTTTACCCTGAAACAGGTTGAATATAAGGTTCCTGTCCTTTACCGAGTCAGGAATGTGTTATGATCATGCAGGCCGTGGGATGATCCGTCTCCCCTGGCCGTTTTTTACGAGGATTATCTATGCCCAGAACAATTGTTTGTGCCGGGAATCGAGTCGTTTCTTTAACAAGAATTTTCCTTTTGAGTGCTTTACTGATCATCGTCAGCTGCGGTGGAGGCGGCGGGGGAGGCGGCGGTGCCGTCAGCCAGGAACTCAATCCATCGAAAGATTCCTTCAAGTTCATCATTCTCTCGGACATTCATGTCCGTCTCCCGGGAAATCCTGACTATACGTATTATTCCGGAAACCTGAGTAACTTCAGCAACGCCCTGTCCACCATCCAGACGAATCACAGCGATGCTGTCTTTGTCATCACGACCGGTGATAACGTGGGATGCCTGTTTTCTCACGATCCGGCTGATTACGGTGTGGGAGGTGATAACCCGGCCGAAAGATTCAAGTCGATGATGGACTCGCTCGGCAAACCATACTATGTCGCACTGGGGAATCACGACTACGAGGACGGATTCAATACGAGCCCCAGGCCGGAGGGAATCACTTCCAGTGATCCGGCAGCCATGGAAGCAATCTGGAAGAAAGTGCTGGGAATCGATCCTTACTATTCATTCGTTTATCAGGGTGTAAGATTCATTGTCCTGAACTCCGTCCACGGCCCTGAATACAACACCGCCTGTCCCGCTTCCACAACTGAAAAAAGTTGCAAAGGTTCGTTTTATGACGCGCAGATCTCCTGGCTGGACGATGAGCTTCAGAAAACGGATGTATCCTACTGCCTGATCTTCCTGCACCATCCGGTCATCACTGACAATAATTCAACAACAACCTGGTCAGCGGCCGGCGAAAGCTTTCAGGTGAGGAGCGGCGATCCTCTATACGCTGTGCTGCAAACCTATAAGAACAAAATTAAAGGGATCTTTGTGGGCCACGGCCATTTGAAGGTGAATGACACGCTGAATGGAACGATTCCTGTTTACGAAACGGCTCCGATCGGAGATTTAAATGGTTCTTCCGGCAATATCCGTATTGTCTGGATGGACCCATACACCGGCACGATGCTGACGAAATAGACGGCATAAATGGCATCGGATGAATGACGGAAGTTGCCTGCCGCATCTTCCCGATCCCGTCGGGTGCTGCGCGAAGGACATCCGCCGAACGAACGGCAGGAATTACGTGAATGAATTTCGGACCTTTCCCGTTAATATCTATTTGCTTTACATCGCTGGAAAAAATTTGTAGGTAGAGCACGCTAAATAAAAAAAGAAATGGATGATTCCTCCATGATAAAGAAAACGTTAAAATCCATCGCCGGCTTTTGGTTCCCTCTGATTCTGCTGACTCTTTTTCTTTCGTCCGTGTTTTATCCGCAGCCGGCCCGCGCCGTTGCCCTTTCGGACGCTTCCCATCCCGTACCCGCCGCAGCCCTGAAGCTTGTCGGCTTTACCGGTGATTCCAGGGCTCCGTTGGATACACAGGCCGTTGCCACGCTGGTGGATTATGTTCTGGGCGCCAAACCGGCAAAGGAATCCGCTCTTCCGAAATTTAATGAGGCGCACGGCGGCTATTATGAATTTGACACCCGGATCAACTTTTCCAGTTTTGTGAATTACGCATACAACGGGCAGATTCCGGCGATTCTTACCAGCCCGTCGTCGCTGCGTTATTCCCTGTGGCATGGCCAGTCCGGGAAAAATTCAAAACTGCCCAGCAAATGGACCCCGATTGCCGCGGACGGCAAACCCGTGATCATTCGCGGAATGCAGCGCGACGCCATCACGCCGGATCTGAATACCGGCATCTACTATGAATATGATCTGAACAGAACGCTGATTCTTATGAATTACAAAGGGCATCAGACGCTTATTACGATTTCCAAGCAGGCCAGAGTATCCGACGTGGGGAAGAAAGGCGTGATTCTTGGAAATGACGAAGACTGGAATTACTATTACTCGGGCGAGCCCGGTTCCGCAAGGACGGGCCTCGGCTGGGTGAAATCCTACATCTATGACTATTTCTCGGTAGCCGTTTATATCGAGGCGGGTTCTTCGCCGGCGATGGTCAGAAGCGGCATTTTCCAGTGGCTTCGGGCCGGATGGAACGACATTAATTTTGTGCAGTCGGAGCATATTATCCGGGGCATCAAGCGATACGCGAAAAATTCAAAAATTATTCTGGAATCACCCAATCTGCCCGCGCCGGGACAGATTGCTTCAGCCTGTTCCCGGTTGTCGTCCCTGTCTCAGACCGATTTGCTGGATAAATACACGGCCCTGCAACAGGCCCGGCTGGCCCTGGCTGTTCAGAGCGGCAAGATAGATTCGGGGGCGGTCAGAAAAGATACGTATGCTGCAGCTCCCAGGGAGCAGATCGTTGGAGAGCTGATGCTGGAGTATCTGAAAGTTGCGCTGGGCAGGCCTTCCCCGGTGGGCAGACAGATTGCCTCCGTCGTCAATTAAGGATGACACTACCCCCTGTGCTTTGTCTTATAAGGTTTTGCCGGCTTGCTGGAGTGTTTCCGGATCAGGCGGATCTCTTCGTCGGGCAGTCCCAGAGATTCCAGAAAATCCTGATGCGCTTCCGGAGAAGATGTTTCAAATTCTCTGTGCCAGCGATTCATCCCCGCGTCATCCAGCCCCGCTTTACGCAGATATTGAATCCACTGCTCCTTGGTGAGCACTCGTGTCGCGCCGACCAGCGCTTTGTCGTCGAGGAGGCCAAGAATAAATTTCTGCTGACGGCGGAGCCGGCTGATTTCGTCATTGATATCCGTAAGACGCCGCCGCAGAATTTCCATGCGCTGGGATGATCCGCCTCCGACCAGTTTTTGGATGGCTCGCAGGGATACTCCGGCGTTTCTCAACCGCGATATCTCTTCCATCCGCTGATTATCTCTTTCGGTATAAATGCGATAATCGGCACCGCTTCTTTCCCGCGGTGAAAGAAGACCGATTTTATCGTAATAAAGCAGCGTGCTTCTCGATAGCCCGAATTTTTTTGCGATTTCCGAAATGGTGTAGGTCATTGTATCTCCGGTCTTGATCCAGTTTTGAACATGCCTGCCTGTTCAAAACCGGATCCGAAAACTACATGCTTCTGATGTCTTTAATCCTTTGTTCATCCAGACCAAGCCATTCCAGGAAACTCTGATGGCCCTCCGGGTGTCTGTTTTCAAAAAGTCGATGCCACTTTTTCATGTCGGCCTCCTGGAGTCCGATTTCCTGAAACAGTTCGACCCACTGTTCAACGTTTACTTTTCCCATCTGATTTTGATCCTTTCACGGTTCTGTTTTCCATGGCCAATGGTTACGGGATCATAAACTATGAAGTATTAGACGGGTCAAGAACATTTTTTGCCTGAAAAATTCTTGACAAATTGTGTCTATTTGGCTAAATGACCAAATACGAAAGGAGGCGCGATGTATGAAAGAAGCTCTCAGAACCCGATATGAAGCACGCGCAAGGATTCTCAAGGCCATGGCACATCCCAGTCGCCTGCTGATGATTGAAGAACTTCAAAAGCAGGAGCGCTGCGTCAACGAACTCACCGAAATGGTTGGCGCGGATACCTCCACGGTCTCCAAACATTTGAGCGTTTTGAAGAACGCCGGTCTGGTTTCCGACGAAAAAAGGGCTAACTGCATTTATTATACCTTGCGTTGTCCCTGCGTCATGGACTTTATCGGCTGCGTGGAAGAAGTGATTTCCGCCAACGCCGAGGAGCACAAAAAAATAATGAAGTGCTGCAAAAAATAGGAGGAAGTCATGAAAATTGAAATCCTGGGGACCGGCTGCGCGCGCTGTGACAAACTGGAAGACCTGGTGAAGCAGGTTGTGAAGGAAACCGGCGTTGCGGCGGAAGTTGTCAAGGAGAAGGACATCAAGAAGATTATGGCCTACGGGGTGATGAGTACGCCCGGCCTGGTCATCGACGGCAAGGTGAAAGTTGCAGGCAAGCTGCCCACGGCGGATGATCTTAAAAAAATGATCGGCGGAAGATAAGATGAACGAGTGCTGTGCTTCCAATCAGGACAGAGAACGCCAGTTCAACAGTGTTGTTCCGTTTGTGTTCATCGCGCTGGCGGTTCTGTTTTACATTTTTCTGGAACCGGCGGTCGATTATCTGGTCTACAATATTTTAGGGATGGATAAGACGTCCCGGCTGACGGCGGCCGTCCACTTCTTTCTATACGATACGCCCAAGGTGTTCATTCTGCTGACGGTCATCGTTTTTGTTGTCGGCATCATCCGGTCGTATTTTTCGCCGGAGAAAACCCGTAAGGCGCTGGAAGGCAAGCCTCTGTTTATCGGCAATGTCATGGCCGCGGGCCTTGGCGTGGTGACGCCCTTTTGTTCCTGCTCGGCGATTCCGCTTTTTATCGGTTTTGTGGAAAGCGGCATTCCGCTGGGTGTAACCTTCTCCTTTCTCATTGCCGCCCCGATGATCAATGAGGTGGCGCTGGTGCTGCTTTTCGGGCTGTTCGGCTGGAAGACCGCCCTGCTTTACATGTCCACCGGACTGCTCATTGCCATCTTTTCCGGATGGGTGATCGGCAAACTCAGAGTAGAGCGGTTTGTCGAAGAATGGGTTTACGAAATTCAGGTGGGAAACTTTCAACTCGAAGAAGAAAAGATTACCTTTAAAGACCGGATCCAGGCGGGGCTTACCGCCGTTACGGAGATTGTCTCCAAGGTCTGGGTTTACATTGTGGCGGGCATCGCCATCGGCGCCGTCGTTCATGATTATGTGCCGCAAAATTTCATGGCGTCCATCATGGGCAAATCGGCGTGGTGGTCCGTGCCGCTGTCCGTGCTGATCGGCGTTCCTCTGTATTCCAACGCCGCGGGTATTATTCCGATTCTTCAGGCGCTTCTGGAGAAAGGCGCATCGCTGGGAACGGCGCTGGCCTTCATGATGTCGGTCATCGGATTGTCGCTTCCGGAGATGATCATTTTAAGGAAGGTCATCAAACTTCCGTTAATCGCCATATTTGTCGGCGTTGTGTCCTGTGGCATTATGGCCGTCGGTTTTCTGTTCAACTGGGTCTACTGATGAAAAAAGTTTTATTTTTATGCACGGCCAATTCATGCCGGTCGCAGATGGCGGAAGGCATTGCAAATCATTTTATGGGTGACCGGCTGGCAGCCTTTTCTGCGGGAACCCGGGCCACGTTTGTCCATCCGACGGCGATTGCAGTCCTCAAGGAAATCGGTATTGATATTTCCATTCAGCGGTCCAAGAATCTTTCTGAATTTGACGGACAGCAATTCGATGAGGTGATCACCCTCTGCGGAAACGCCAATGAGTCCTGCCCCCTGTTTATCGGCAGGACGAAAAGAATCCACATCGGTTTTGATGATCCGGCGCGGGCATCCGGCTCAGAAGAAGATATTTTGCGTGAATTCCGCCGTGTGCGTGATGAAATCAAAGGTACGCTGATACGGCATTTTTCAAATATCGTGTAGGGAATGGTTGCAACCGTTCCCTGCACTACCAGGGGAGGGCTTTTATGTCAGAACACATTGGTCGTAGATTGTCGTTTCTGGATCGTTACCTGACGGTCTGGATTTTTGCCGCAATGCTGCTGGGTGTGGGGCTGGGGTATTTTGTTCCGGGTGTGGAAGCCTTTATCAATTCCTTTCAGGTTGGCACCACCAATATTCCCATTGCTGCGGGGCTGATCCTGATGATGTACCCGCCATTTGCCAAAGTCCGGTATGAAGAAATGCCGCAGGTGTTCCGCAATGGCAGAGTCCTGGGGCTGTCGCTGATGCAGAACTGGGTGATCGGGCCGGTCCTGATGTTTATTCTGGCTATTGTTTTTCTGCCGGATAAGCCGGCCTACATGGTGGGCCTCATCATGATCGGTCTGGCCCGCTGCATTGCCATGGTGATCGTCTGGAATGAACTGGCGAAAGGCAATACGGAATACGCCGCGGGCCTGGTAGCTTTCAACAGCATTTTTCAGGTGCTTTTTTACAGCGTGTTCGCCTGGTTTTTCATCACCGTTTTGCCGCCGTACTTCGGATTTTCCGGCAGTGTTGTGGATGTCAGCATCCGGCAGATCGCCGAAAGCGTTTTCATTTATCTGGGAATCCCCTGCATCGCCGGCGCCCTGACTCGCCTGATCGGTGTGAAGGCCGTCGGGAAAGAAATATATCATGCGCGTTTTGTGCCGCTCATCAGTCCGCTGACGCTGATTGCGCTTTTGTTTACAATTGTAGTCATGTTCAGCCTGAAGGGCAATCTGATCATTACGCTGCCACTCGACGTTTTGCGGATTGCGATCCCCCTGCTCATCTACTTTGTGCTCATGTTTCTCGTGTCATTCTATCTCGGGAAAAAACTGGGAGCGGATTATTCAAGGACAACCACCCTGGCCTTTACAGCAGCCAGCAATAACTTCGAACTGGCGATTGCCGTGGCCATTGCCGTCTTCGGGATCAATTCCGGCGCGGCCTTTGCCGCCGTCATCGGTCCGCTGGTGGAGGTGCCGGTCATGATCGGCCTGGTGACCGTTGCGCTTAGGTTTCAAACAAAATATTTTCATTAAAAAAGGAAGACCGGCCGATGGAAAACAAAATCATCATTTACGGAACGGATACCTGACCCTTTTGCAAACAGGCTCGGGAAGCCTATGGCGACAGGGCCGTTTATGTAAATGTCGATGACGACCCTGCAAAATTGAAGGAGATGCTGGCGTTTTCCGGCGGCAGGATGCAGGTGCCGGTGATTGTGGAAAACGGGAAGGTCGCGATTGGTTTTCAGGGCGATGTTTCCCTGCGCGGTGGAATACCTCTTTTGGGCGGCACCTGATCGGTGTCATGAGGCCCCTCGGTGAGGGGCTCGCAATAAATAACCAGGAGGAAAAATAAAGAATCAAGCGGAAGCGATTTTAGCTAGATGCTTTCATTGTCTGGTCTTTGAGAGCGCCCTCCTGGCCGGTTGTCGCATTTATTGCTTTTGCAGGGACGTTTTGTTAAAATTTGCCAACTGTCGAATGTCGGAGGAAAATGCGATGATACGACGCCATTCAATTCCCCTCAATCGTTTGTCAGTGACAATTCTTTTCTTCATCTTTATTCCCGCAACTGCCTGGTCAGGTCCGCCCTTTGTTACAGACGACCCCGAACCCGTGAAATACAGACATGGAGAACTCTATATCTCCTCGATTTACACGGAATCCCGGGATGGAAAAACAGGAACCTTGCCCCATCTGGAGTTCAATTATGGCATTATCCCTGACGTTCAATTTCATATTCTCGTCCCATTTGCGTTTTCCCATCCGGACGGCGGATCGACCTCTTACGGTTTGGGAGACACGGAGCTTGGTCTGAAATACCGCTTTGTTCAGGAGTCAGAAAAAATCCCGCAGATCGGCGTCTTTCCGCTGATGCATCTTCCTACCGGAGACAGCGATCGCGGGCTGGGCAGCGGCTACCTGTCGGCATTTTTGCCGTTGTGGCTGCAAAAGAGCCGGGGGCCATGGACGACTTACGGCGGCGGCGGATACTGGATCAATCCCGGTGCAGACCATAAAAACTATTGGCAGTTTGGCTGGCTGGTTCAACGGGATATTACAAAAGGTTTTGCTCTGGGCGCGGAAGTCTTTTATTACGGCAAACAAGCAGATGATGGGCGCGACGAAACGGGATTTAACATCGGTGGAATCATCGATTTAAATGACAATCACCATGTCCTGTTTTCTGCCGGAGGCGATATTGCCGGAGATAACAGATTTTTCGCCTATCTGGGCTATCAATGGACCTTCGGGCAGAAACCGTAGCAGAAAAGAAGATGTTTGGAAGTGTTTTTTTAGGTCGGGAGGCATTGAAATCGTTTTCTAAGGTATGTTTCTTTCTTTGATTCTGACCTTGGTCCAGAACCAGATGGTTCCCAGAATGCCGATGGCCCCGCCGATCAGAAAAGTCCATTCCGGGCCGATCCTGCTCCAGAGAAACCAGGAGATCAGCGGCGCCGGACAAAAAGCAAACGAGCGCAAGCCCCAGTAAAGCCCTATGGAGCGTGCGCGCGTCTCCTTCGGAAACCCGCTGGAGATGAGCGCTTTGCGCGCCGGTTCTCCCAGTTCCCTGAGCCCGTTGAGGATGAAAACAATCACCAGCGCGGCCATGACCGGTATGCCCAGCTGCGGCAGATAGCGCGGCAGCAGCACGAGGTTCAGCGGAAACAGAGCGAAGAATATAAAGGTGATCCCGATAAAGGGTCTGGGGCTTTTCGTGTTGTCGATGATTTTCCCCATGGGGATGTAAGTTAAAAGGGCCGTAAGACTGGTGACGGCCAGCAGCATTCCCGCCTCTACTTTGCTGCGCAGCAAAACGCCCACCACATACAGAACGGCAAAATCGCGCACAAACCAGTCTCCCCACCGAAGAATAATTTCGGCGGTCAGCAATGTCCGCAAATCCTTCGGGATGTCGCGGAGAATCTGCCTGAATGGAATTTTGACCGGATCCTGTGTCGGCTTGAGTTTCCGGAGCAGTCGGAACTGAACCAGATTTGTGATAAATATCAGGCCAAAAGCCAGTATTAGGTTCAGCCAGTATCCGATCATCATGACCAGTCCGCCGACGAGCGGGCCGAGAACTTTGGGCAGCCGCTTCTGAATGCTCTGTACGGCAAATGCAATAGTGCGCCGGTTCTCGGCCACTTCGCCGCCCACAACCTCGAAGGTGGCCGGAACGGAGAGAGGCTCCCAGTTCGTGATGAACAAAGCGCCGAGGATAATAAGCCAGGGCTGATGCGCTGCAAGCAAAATCGAGAACCCCAGAATCATCGGCAGCGCCGAAACCAGCATCGCAATGCGCGCGCCGAGGCGATGGGCAATCTGACCGCCGATGATGTATCCGAAGCCTTCAAGCAGATTGACTAAAACGGCGAAAATTCCCATGTACTTGGCGGCCGTAAGGACGCCGCCGGTTGTCTCTTTCAGGTAAAGCGAAAGAAAATTTCTCCAGATTTCTTCCGAGAACCCCATGCCTGCAGTAACGACGAGAACAGCCATCATGGCCCGGTTGATGCCGAGCCATTCGGCCATTCGCCGCAGGAAGGCTGGTTTCGGATTTTGATTTGCACCGGACATAATCGCTTCTCAATGCCTGATCATATGATTTACTGAAGCAAAATTTACGTAAGTCTCGTTGATATGTCAATCTCGAAGACCGGTATAAGACCGTTAATAAGCCAAAACAATTGACAGAATAAATTAAAAAATATATTGATACTTCGAAGAGTATGAAAATATCGAATTAAAGGGAAACGCTTTGGGGAAAGAAACGAAAAAAGAGGAACGCCGCAAGGAAATGGAACGCATCACCCGTGTTGCCGCCGCGTTTAAAGCACTCTCCAATGAAACGCGTCTTGCCGTTTTTGAAAACATCCGCATGGGCCGTTGCGAAGCTGCTCTGGACGAGGAAAAGCGGCCGTCCGTGTGTCATATCGCCAGTAATTTTGACATGGCTCTTTCTACTATTTCCCATCATCTGAAAGAACTGCGCAACGCCGGCCTCATTCATTGTGAAAAGCGCGGACAGACCATTCTCTGACAGCCTGACGAGGAGACCATCCGGGCGATGGTGCAATATCTGACCGGAAACCTGAAATGCAAGTAAGCCATTTCCGGAAAATCAGCGAAATCATCCTTATTAAAAATTCGTAACATATTATAATCACGCTTGATTCTGTGAGTGTTTCCATTCCCTGATAATCCCCCTTGACAAATAGGCGGTCGTTAGTATATTTCGAAATATATCGAAATATAGAAATAGGAGAAAGGAGGACTTTATGACCACCAATAAGGAAGAAATCAAATGTTCGGGGTTTGAGGCGTGTTGTTCCATGATGAGCAGATGCTTCGAGTCGGGAGGCGACGAGAAAAAAGGCGAAAAATTTAATTTTTCGGCGTGTGAACACATGATGAAGCAGTTTTGTTCCGGAAAAGATGGAAAAGTTGATTTCGGTGATTTTTGCTCAAACATGGAAAGGTTCTGCAAAACAGAGAACAAAGAGCCCAAAAGTCAAACGAATACAGGAGCTCAAAGATGAAATCATAAAACAGCCGATGATCTTATCAACACAGGTCATTCTCGCAAAGATTTCGGCGCGATTTCAGTCCAATAGCGGGAATCCGGCCTTTGCCGGGGTGACGATGACAGGATAATTTGATCAAAGGTTATTTCTTAATTGGGAATGTTAACATAAGAAAGGAACCGCGTTATGATTAAAAATAATCATTCCAATGAATCGATGGGCAGATGGCATTCCTGCGGTGCAATGCATGCGGGAAAAGGTTGCCGCATTTTCTGTGGGATCTTCATGATCGTGATTGGAATTTTCTGGTTCGGGAAACTCGCCGGGTGGTTTACACCTGAAGTGATTGCCATGTTCTGGCCGGCGATTCTCGTGATGCTCGGAGTCGGGATGATTGGAACGGCAGTGATGGGAAGAAGAAATCATAGTTGAGGGCGGCCTATTTTCAACGGCCAATGTACGGGAGGATTTTATGATCGGTTTTTTGAATAAAACTTTAAATTCCGAGCTTGTCAAAAAACATCCCGGAACCATGATGCTGATCTGGGGGCTGCTTGCACTTTTTGCGGTATCCAATGTCCTGTTTGCCATCTTTCTTCTCAGCGGTTCCTGGACCCTTGTTGATCTAAGCCTTACCGAACGGAACGCATTAGTGGCTGACGTTGTTTTATCGGTCATTTTTTTTCTGCAACACAGTATCATGGTTCGCAGAGGCTTCAGGAATCGCCTCGCCCGGTTTGTTCCGGAGCCATATCACCAGGCCGTTTACGGTTTAATCTCCAGTGCTGCGCTGCTTCTGGTTTTGATGTTCTGGCAGAAATCCTCCACGCTGATTTACACCGCCGACGGGATCACATACTGGATTCTGCGGGGAATGTTCTTGATCTGCATTGTGGGATTTGCCTGGGGCGTTAAGTCTCTCGGGTCCTTCGATGCGCTGGGTGTCAAGCCTTTGATGCGCCATATCAGCCACAGACCGGAAAAGACGCAGCGGATCATGGTGAAGGGACCCTACAGATGGACGCGTCACCCTCTGTACCTGTTCATGATCGTTCTGGTGTGGTCCTGTCCGGTTCTAACGCTGGACCGGCTCATCTTCAACATCCTGTGGACGGGCTGGATCGTTATCGGTACCGTTCTGGAAGATCGGGACCTGCACCGGGAGTTCGGAAACCAGTACCTGGCCTACAGTTCAAAAGTGCCGATGCTGATTCCGTACAAAATTCCGGAAAAATAGAATGTCAGGGGCATTCCGTATTCCGGGCAATGCTGTCGTGATTCAAGGATTTCTCGAACCTGCCGGCCAGTCCCGTTCAGACACCGCTACGATAATGACTCATGGACGATTTTGCACTTGCGCTTACGCCGGAAATTGCGGTAATTGGCAATCATGCCTGCGCAGCGCCTGACGCCGTCATCAGGCCTCTGGTGGAAGTGCCGGTGATGATAGGACTGGTCACGGTTGCCCTGATGTTTCAGGAAAGGTATTTCTGTTAAAGAAGGAGGCAGGCAGATGGAAAAAAAGATCATCATTTACGGAACGGACACCTGACCCTTTTGCAATCAGGCTCGGGAAGCCTATGGCGACAGGGCCGTCTACGTCAATGTGGATCAAGACCCGGAAAAACTGAAAGAGATGCTGGTTCTCTCCGGCGGCAGGATGCAGGTGCCCGTGATTGTGGAAAATGAAAAGGTCATTATTGGTTTTCAGGCGGAGGTAAACCTGCGCGGCGGCATCCCGATTTTTGGCGGCACCTGAGCGGTGAAATGAGGCTCCCCGGTGAGGGGCACGGAAAAAAGGCGGATCTGATAAGGAAAATAAATCATCATGTCGGAAAACGAAGTGACGCAAATTCGTGTTAAAGGTAATCTGATCGGAATCGTCGGATTGCAAAAAACGATGGCGGATATGTCCTCCGATTATTCCAGACAGACCGATGAGGCGATCGGTACGGAAATGATCAAAAGACTGTCCGGGAAGAATTATATTCCCGGCAGTGCCGGGAATATTTATGCTCAGGCCTTTGTTCGTGAATTCAGGAAATTCCTTGGACAGCCTGTTGAAGAAGAAAAACAAACGGCGCTGGAAGTGCTGATTTTAGGGCCCGGCTGCGCCAATTGCAACCGGCTGGAAAACGATGTCCGGGATGTTCTTGCCGAAATGAATGCGCCGGGTGAGATGATCCATGTCACCGACATGCGGGAAATAAGCAAGTACGGGGTAATGGGGATGCCGGCGCTGGTGATTAATAAAAAAGTTGTTTCGGTGGGAACGACACCGGAAAAGAAAAAAATCCGGCAGTGGATGGAAGAAGCCATAAGCAAAATGTAACCTGTGAGATGATTCATCAATCCTGATCTTGCAACGATTGATCGGCGAGGGCATGGGTTGGCTAAGCAGGGAGACAGGAAGGAACACACCGATCGACGGATGGTGCAAATAAAGATAACCGATGAATTGCAAAAACGCATCCGGGGAACCCGTTTTAAAAGGTGGTGGGATCTTCAGACAATGCCGACTCTGGACTGGCTGCAGATCGAAGTCACAACAATCCGGCTGGATGGCGATTGCGCTTTTGTCCACGATTGTGATAATGTCGATTTCCAAATACAACCGTTTGGTGACACGATGGGGCGATGGCCGACTTGGTTGGCGTGCCCTCCGGTTTTTGAAAAGACCGTAATGATCAATCGATAGGGAGCGGAGGTTTGCTGGCTATGTTTGGAAGATGGAGATTTCAATTGTTTGTCGTCTGTTCGGCCATTGTGATGGCTCTGGCCGCTTTTGTATCCGATGCGGCCGCACAGCGGGTGATCCCTTTTCTGGGAACAGGTCCTACGGAACTGATCATCTTTGCGGATTATTCCTGCCCGCCCTGCAAGCTGATCGATGCGCAGGCGGAACCCCTGTTGAAAAAACTGCTGGCCACCGGCAAGGTAAAAATCACGTTTGTTGACTTGCCTTTTCACAGGGAAACAAGGTTCTACAGTAAATATTATCTATATGCGGCCAATGCCAGGCCTGATGCGGGCAGTATTCTGCATGTCCGTAAGAAGCTTTTCGAAGCGGCGCAGGATAAGAAGCTTCACACGGAAGGCGATCTTCAGGCCTTTCTGCAGAAAGAAAGAATTGCCATCGAGCCGATGGATGAAAAATCGCTTTATCCGGTAATGGCGGCTCTCCGGAAAGAATATAGAATCGATCAGACGCCGACGTGCGTAATCCGGTCTTCAGAGGCAGATGTGAAAAAACTTGTAGGTATGGAGGAGATGTGGGCCGGACTGAACGAGCTTAAAAACAAGATGGTCGGGTCGAAAAAGTAGTATATTTCACGTGGAGTGCGTAATCAAAAAGGATAGGGCGCTGTATCCCGGCAGCACTCAGAGGGTTTCATCATGACTTCATTCTGGTTGTGTTTTGTGCCGCTTTTTGTGGCTGTGGACGCAGTGGGTCTTTTGCCGCTGTTTATCAACCTTACCGAAGGCATGGAAAAAAAGGTGATCCGCAGGATCATCCTGCAATCGATGGTTACGGCGCTGGCGGTGGCTCTGGTTTTCATCGCCGTGGGTACCGGAATCTTCCGGCTTCTCAATATCAGTGTCGCTGATTTCATGATTGCGGGCGGTTCTCTGCTTTTTGTCCTTTCCATCCGGGATATTCTGGCGTCGGAGAAAAAACTTCTGGAGGTTGATCCCGAAAGCGTAGGCGCCGTGCCGATCGGCGTGCCCTTAATCACCGGCCCGGCCGTGCTGACGACATCGCTTTTGCTGGTCAATGAACACAGCGCTGTGATCACATCGCTGGCCATCGCCTCGAACATTCTGATTGCGGGCGGGATGTTCATGATGGCGCCCCTGATTAACCGCGTACTGGGTAAAACCGGGTCCAAGGCCGTCTCTAAGATCATCAGCCTGCTGCTGGCGGCTATCGGCGTAATGATTGTCCGGAAGGGCATTGCCATGTTTATTGCAGGGGGAATTCATCTGTAAGGCGGATTGCTGCAAGAGTCTGCCCGGGTATAATATTTTGTAGGGAACGGTATTAAACCGTTCCCTACAAGCAGTAAAGAATGGTTGTGGTGACAGACGACCCGATGTACTTGATATCAGGATGTAATCTTAACCGGGTGTATATTTGAACGATACTCTCAATTTTACACGGTATTCAACGACTTTGTTTTTATCAACACGCATGTCCAGTTCCTTGACTTCCGCAACCCGAATGTCTTTCAGACTTTTGGCTGCCGTTTCCACGGCTTTCTTTGCTGCATCTTCCCATGACTTGTCACTGCCGCCGATGATTTCAATGACTTTATAAATACTGCTCATCGTTTTTCTCCTTTCTGCTTAAGAGGGTTCACTTTCTCTAAACGTTACGCACCGACCTGCAAAACCGGTAAATATCGCTTGAGGCCGGAGGGCCGGACCTCATTGATGCTGCGACGCACAGAAGAAGTGTGAATGAAGAAGTGAAAAGGAAAGTGGAAAACGCACAAAGAGGAAATCAGATGAAGCCACCTTGCCGGTGCATAAAAAAAGGAGAGGGAGAAAAATTCATGTGTCGTAATGTGCCGATGTGGTTACTATTATACCTCTTTTCGGAAAATCGTCAATCGAAGAATGAGAAATAATTTTGCTGAAGTTCAATGGTCGGGATCGAAGAAACGGCGTTTTTAATGAACCGCCGTTTCCGGAAGGAATTGCTGAAAGTTTAATGTCCGCAGGAAGAGCAGTTTGAGGAAGAACAGGAAGAGCAGCCGGAACTGGCCGGAGCGCTTGTGGAACTTGACTTTCCGGAGCCAAGCGATCCGTATTTGCCTTTGCCGACCCTGGACATCAGTTTATGGGTTTTTTTTGATTTGCATTTCGGGCACACGGCTTTGGGTTTTTCGCTTAAACTCAGGGTAACGACTTCAAACTGTTTTTTGCATTTATCGCATTCAAATTCATAAATCGGCATGACAACATATCCTTAATTATTTTTCTTAAATCTAGAGATTAAGGTCTTAAATGTCAATACCCATCCGGGCCATTCGTCTTGAAATTGTCCATTGACATCCAGAACCCTTCTTTTTATACTGCGTCGCAGAAAAAGCAATGTTTCTTGCCGAAAAATCTTAGCTTTTTTGAAAGGATGCCATGAGTTCAAAAGATCAGTCGAAATCAATTTTTACCAAGTCCATTCATGCGGGCGAAGATCGGATGCGCTATGCCGACTCAATTACCACGCCCATTGTCCAGTCATCCACCTATTGTTTCAAAGACAGCAAGGAAATAGAAGCCTACACCAAGAACGCCAAAAAACGCTATGAATACGGCCGCTACGGGAATCCTACCGAAAAAGTGGCGGAGCAGCGTCTGGCGGTGCTGGATGGCGCTGAAGACGCCCTGATGTTTTCATCAGGTATGATGGCCATTACAACCACCATTCTGGCGCTGGTGCAATCCGGCGACCATATCGTGATTACCGATGATTGCTATGGAAAAACTCTGGAATTCTGCCGGTCCTATCTCAAACGGTTTGGCATCGAGTGCACGATCGTGCCTTTTGGCGATTATGATGTCATGGATAAAGCCATTAAAGGAAATACCCGTTTTATTTTTTCGGAATCTCCGACCAATCCTTATCTTAATGTGTTTGACATGGTCAAGTTCAGACAAATTGGCGAAAAGCATAAAGTAATTACCATTATTGATTCCACCTTTGCCACTCCGTACAACCAGCGGCCGCTCGAATATGGCATTGACCTGGTGATTCACAGCGGCACCAAGTATCTGGCCGGTCATAACGACATCCTGGCCGGTGTGCTCCTGGGCAAAAAAGAACTGGTCAATAAAGTGCGCGAACTGCACAAATCCATGGGCGGCGTGATTGATCCGCACTGCTGTTATCTTCTGCTGCGCGGGCTGAAAACCTTCCCGCTGAGGGTGAAGACGCAAAACGAAAACGCCTTGATCATCGCCGAGTATCTGGAAAAGCATCCGAAAATTGAAAAGGCTTATTACCCCTTCCTGTCCAGCCATGCTCATTGTGCCATCGCCAAAGAGCAAATGAAAGGCGGAGGCGGCGTGGTTACGTTTACCGTCAAAGGAGATCTGGACGCGGCCAAACGGTTCATGGATGCGCTGGAAATGATTTACATCGCACCCAGCCTGGGCGGCGTGGAAACCTTAATTACGCACCCCGCTACGGTGACGTATTACCGTTACACCCGCGAACAGCGTTACGAACTGGGCATTGTCGATAATCTTTTCCGCCTGGCCGTCGGCATTGAAGACATTGACGATATCATCGCCGATCTGGAAAGAGGTTTCTCTGCAATGTAATCAGATTAGCTATTTACGGGCCTTTACAATCACGTAGGGGCAGGTGGGTGACCGCTGACATTCCACATCGCGGAACCCCGCCCGGCGTGCCGCGTCCGCAAGCGTTTTTCCCGAATAACTCTGTGCAAAAATAACATTTCGCAAACCCCAGAAAAGAAGCCTGTCGGGGATAAACCAGATTTTGAAGCGGTCTACGAACTGCCGGACGGCCTCGTCCGACGCTTCCTGATCGGTTTCCGATATCACCAGACGTCCTCCGGGTTTGAGAACACGGTGAATCTCACGGAGTCCCTGAACGCCGTCCGGCCAGTGTTTGATGGATCCGACGCTCACCACGGCATCAAAAAGCGTATCCTGAAAGGCAATTTTTATCGCATTTCCCCGGCTGAAAGAACAATTTGCGATTTTTCTTTCCTGTCGGAGTTTCTCCGCCTGGCGGACCTGCATGGAAGAATAATCAATCCCCGTGATCATGGCTCGGGGATTCCATGCCGCAAGTTGGAGAGAGATATAGCCCCGGCCTGTGCCCACATCCAGGATGCGGACCTGTCCTGCAGGGGTGAATTCCCGTGCGATATGATTGTACAGCTCGCTGATGGCGTTGTAAATTCTCCGGTTATAGAGCGATCCCATCATATCCCAGACCAGGCGTGAATCGCGGATGCCAGTTAAAAGATTGACGATTCCGGAACGTCGTTGCGCATTCATAAAAGCGCTTCCCTGTGCTCAGCGGTGTGGGGAAATTTCAGAAATGCGGTCATCAGCAGGACCCCCGTTTTTAAGATCGCGGACGCTACCACTAAAGAAAAACGCCGTCAAGAGCAGTTCTTGTGTGGTGGATAACCGGTATTTTACAGCGGAAGGCGGGCCATTCCATGGTCAGGACATTTTGATGGCGATCGCGCCCGCCACAATCAGGAGGATGGAGAGGATTCGAACCGGGGTGACGCGTTCCTTCAGAATCAGAGCGGAAAAGATGGTGCCGAAGAAAACGGAGGTTTCGCGCAGCGCCGCCACGAGTGCAACCGGCGCATGAGTCATGGCCCACAGGGCGATGCCGTAAGATGCAAACGTGAAGGAACCGCCAATCAGACTTTGCTTCCAGTTTTTAAGAATCCGTGGAAAGACACTACGACCATAGATAAACGGCATGGCAATCAGACACAGCATGGCCACAAGAAAAAGCATCCAGCCGGTGTAGCTGAAAGCATGGCCTGCAAGCCTTACCCCTCTGGCGTCTACCAGCGTGTAAAGGACAATAATCGCCGCTGCCAGAACGGCCCACAGGACCGGCGCCGGGTGAAATGTTTTGGAGAAGCGAAAATCCGCCGTGAGGGCAAGAGCGCCGGTTGAAACCAGGGCAATGCCCAGCCATCCCTTCAAGGATAAGGATTCCGCAAGCAGAATGGAGGCGAGCAGCGCGGTCAGCATCGGAGGAAGGCCGCGCATGAGCGGATAAACCAGGCTCATGTCGCCTTTTTTATAGGCCACAAGCAATATGCCGAAATAAATAATGTGGATGACGACGGATGCGCCGAGGTAAGGCCAGCTGGCCGCCAGCGGCAGGGGAACGAAAGGCAAAAACACTATGCCGATTGCGGCACTGCCCGCAATGATCAGGATGGTGTTTGATGAATCGCCCGATTCCGATTTAATCAGGACGTTCCAGCCGGCATGCAGCGCGGCTGCGAACAGAATGAGCAAAACAAGAGTCCATGACAAAGCGCCGTCTCCATGCAATAAAAACGTTTACAGGTCAGGTATGCGAAGCAGTGGATTAGAGGATGATATCATTTCACTGTCTTTTGACGAAAATAAAGTCGCCGCCTTCATCGCCGACTTCGGAAATAGCCCCATACAGGGGCGTCTGATGGGAAGGGCTGTTGTTGATGACAGCCTCCCGAAGATTGGCAAACAGCATCTGCGCATCCAGATAGGATTCCCTGTTCTCATTGAGCCGCTTGAGCAGGTATTCCAGAAAAACGCTCCGGTCGGGAACCGTCTTCATGGCGCCGCTGGTGATGGCCTTGCGGCTGGGAAGCTCGTAAATCTTTTCGATGGACATCTGCCGGACCGGGCTCAAATCACGCGTTTTGAAGATTCCTCCGCTGAAGCAGGCGTCGGCAACGATCAGGATATGCCTGGCCTTGATGGACTTGACATAGTTGCGAATCGAGCTGTTGGGAACCCAGTCCGAAGGGTCGTTAATACCCGCGGCATCCCGGGGCAGCCAGAAGCCTTCTTTCATGTCATCTACCCAGTATCCGTGTCCAGCGTAAAAAATCAGCAGATTGTCCTGATCCGTAAGCTTGTATTTCAGCTCCTGAAGGGTTTTATAGATGGTTCTTCGGTCCGGATTCTGCAGGAACCGGACATTGTCCCTTTCAAAGGTGTAACGGGTAACCAGTGTGCTGATCAGGCGATTGGCGTCAGATAAAGGGTAATCCAATTTGGCGATATCCGGGCTTTCATAGTTCTGAATGGCTATAATCAGTGCATAGTACCTGGCCTGCTGGAAAGTATTTTCCTGAGTAGCAACAGCGGGTTTGGAGGCGGCAATCTGCCCGGAGGCACGATCGAGCATGAAGACTTTCGATCCCCGGTTCCTTAAAATGTCGGTGGCAGTAACAAAGATTTCATTCTGGCCGACTTTCAGGGGGATTTCCGCGGAGAAATTTCCCCTGTCGTCCAGATCCGCCTGCTGGCCGTTCACCGTTACGTCCACGACACCCGACTTGCTCTCCACCATGCCGCTAACGGTAACAGAATTTTGTCTGGCGACAATCGAAACCGCCCGCGTAATGTCCGGCGAGATAATTCTGATTCTGGGAACATCCTTTTCCGTCGCCTTAGTGGATGCGGAGCCTTTCGTCGGAATCATTTTTTGCCGGTGGATGACAAACTGTTTCGCGGATCGGTTATTTCTGACGTCCAGGGCCGTAACCTTGATTTCATTCGGGCCGACTTTCAGCAGGATCTCCGCCGAGAATTGACCGTTTTCATCCAGGGCGGCCTGCTGATCGTTGACGAAAACATCGGCAATGCCGACTTTGCTTTTCGCCACACCGGAGATGGTGATGTTTGATTCCTTTACAATTTGCTTCGGGGCCGGCGATGTAATCGTGATGGCAGGCTTTTCCGTTTCAGCAGCCGTCGAAACAGGTATTTCCTGCTTTACGGGCGGGTTTTTTTTCTCCGGTGTCTTGCTTGCGGCCGTTGGGGTTATTGTCGCTGCTTCCCTGCCGGTTGACGGTGGAAATGAGCTTTCGGATGCTTTGGCAATCGTTATTTTTCCCGTGCCTGTCGACTGGTCTTTAAATAACTGCCGATTCAATACATAGCCTGAATCAACTAATAGCCTGGCGTCTTCCAGTGATTTGAAATAATGGGGCAAAGCGTTCAGTCCGGGTTTCATTACAGGATTTTTAATCATGTAATGAGCTTTTAAATTAACAACAAAGAGTTTTCCTTCCTTTGTGATTTCCTCCGGTATGGCCTGAAGAGTAAATACGGTGGTCTGCTTTCGTCTGAGGTATATGACCAGGTTATCGCCGTCAAGATTGCTTCTTGATATTCCTACTGTTCGTTCTTCAAGGGACAGGGCAAGTTCAAGATTGTCCCGGGCTTCCTGTTTGCTCATCGGAGGAATTTGGTCAGACTGCACGCGATAAACCACGGTAGCGCAGCCCGTTAAAAGCATCAAAACGATCAAGGTGCAAAGGATGGATGCCGGTTTCATTTCGTAATACCTCTGACATGAATTCGTGAGACGGATGCCTGCATTTTCGATTCTTTCATTTCGGCCGTCTTTTTTTACTAAATGATCAGTATAATGATTTCAAGGCTTTTTTATGCCGCATCTCCGTGGCTTCTCTCAGGATGGCGTTGTTGCCTTCAATCATCAGGACGGTAAACGGCGAATGATCCGATCCCGATGAATCGGGACATTACAGAAGGCATGCAGGGATACGGCGAAAAAAAAGCAATACAGGAGTCCACGACAAGTTGAAGAGTCTCCTTTCGGAACATTCCCGGGATTACGGTCTGGTGTTGAACGGTGAAATCAGTATGGCGCTTTCGTTGTGTAACCCGAGGTTTTTTTACCCCTGTACATTTTGACGGCGCAGTTCTCTGCGAAGAATCTTGCCCATGGGATTGCGGGGCAGGGCCGTCACCAGTTCAATTTGTTTGGGCCACTTGTTTTTCGCAAGACGTTCACGGCAGTAATGATGAAAGTTCTCTATGGAAGTCTGTGCGCCGTCTTTTATAACAAGGTAAATTTTTATTTCTTCGCCCATAACGGGATCGGGAATGCCGATTGCCACCGCGTCCTGAACAGCCGGGTGGGTGTAAAGGATTTCTTCGAGATCGCGGGGGTAAATATTGAATCCACCGCGGATGATCAGATCCTTTTTCCTCTCCACAATATACAGGTAACCGTCTTCATCCATCCGGGCCATGTCTCCCGTGTGCAGCCAGCCGTTACGAAACGTGTGCATCGTTTCTTCCGGAAGTCTGTAATAACCGGTGGAAACATTCGGTCCTCTGACCAGCAGCTCGCCCACCTCTCCGCGCGGCACATTGTTTTCGTCGTCATCGACAATCCGTACTTCCACTTCGGGAATGGGCTGGCCGATGGAGCCCGGCCTGGTAGGCCGGTTGTGATAGTTGGTGCTCACGGCCGGCGAGGCTTCGGAAAGGCCGTATGCTTCATAAATGGTGCAGTTGAATTTCTTTTGAAATGCAAGCAGGCTGGCCACGGGGAAAGGCGCTGCCCCGGAAAGACAGCTTTTCAGCGATGACAGGTCATACTGATCCGCCCGGGGACTGGCGAGCATGGCGAGGAACATTGCCGGAGCGCCGGGAAAATCAGTTACCCTGTTCTTTTCGATCAGACGGAAAGCTTCTTCCGGCTGGAACTTGCGCATCAGGACATGCAGATTGCCGTATTTGTATGCCTTATTCATCGAGGTGAGCCCGAAGGAGTGCGAAAGCGGCAGGGCCACCAGCGTGATATCCGAAGACCGGGTGTCATGGGCGCGGGCGGCATTGACGGCGTTGGAATACAGGTTTTTATGCGTCAGCATCACGCCTTTGGGTGATGACGTTGTGCCTGCCGTATACAGGATCACCGCCAGATCGTCTGCCTCGATGCGGGGAGGGTGGAAGGATTCCGGCGGCCTTTCAATCAGTTGACCAAAGGACAGGGTTCCCGGCATGGCTTCGTTGTCGGTGATCATAACCTGCTTTACGGTTGGATGCTTCCGGAGCAGGTTGGCGTTTTTCAAAAAGATGTCTCCGGTTGTGATCATGGCAACCGCTTCACAATTGGCCAGGATGTGTGAAAGTTCTTTTTCGGTCAAAAGAGGAATGAGGGGTACGATGACGCCGCCCCCGCGAAGGATGCCCTGATAGCCGATGATGACTTCCGGACAATTCGGCAGCATGACCACAACCCTTTCTCCCGCTTGCAGGCCGATGTTCTTCAGTGAGGCGGCCAGGCGATCGGCCTCCCGGATGATTTGTTTGTTCGTGTATGTGCGATCGTCAAAGACGAGAAAAGGGTATTCACCGAAGGTTGTGATGGTTTCGTCGGCCAGCGCAACAAGGTTCATTGTTTTCCCTCCTTGGTCAGACCCGGGGCAGTTAAATGCTTATGGATCACTTTCCGCTGCAAAATGCTTTTTCACGGATTGCGGGATATTTGTATCATGGCAACAAATAAAGGCAACACAGATATAGATCCGCTTCCGCATATTTGCAATCCTGATCTCTGTCTTCCGGACCCGGAATGATTTCATCCAAATACAAGACTATGGCTTGCGCCATCGGGATTCGTTACTGTTCTTCCAGTTCAGGTCCTGAAAGATCGCCGCGGTTATTATAACCGCGCTTTTCCCAGAAACCACGATAGTCGGTTTTGGAAGAGAATTCAATCCGTTCGATCCAGCGCGCCCATTTATATCCCCATTTGTCTTCGGCCACCAGAATGAAGGGGAAACCCAACCGGGCCGGAAGCGGAATGCCGTTTGCCGAATCGGCAAGGATTAAATTTTTTCCGGACACGGTTTTTAAGTCCAGCGATGTCGTGTAACCATCCAGCGCGTGAAAGATGACCACGTTGGCTCCCGGCTCCACTCCGGCCCGCGCTGTAAATTCCGAAATGGGAATGCCTTCCCACAGTACGACCACCTTCCAGCCTTCAACGCAGTGAACGGTGATAAGTCTTTTCTGATGGGGAAATGATTTCAGTTGATCGTACGTGAATGAAAGAGGATGACGGACCAGGCCGTCTATTTTGAGGCGGTACTTTTT
This sequence comes from Smithellaceae bacterium, assembly GCA_963682015.1. Lineage (GTDB taxonomy): Bacteria > Desulfobacterota > Syntrophia > Syntrophales > Smithellaceae > UBA8904. The sequence continues at coordinate 4,048,171 of OY820932.1, forward strand.
CAGGTCAACTTTTTGTATGCCCTGGATGGAATTTTCGCGGAAATCGTTTACCGATCCGAGTGCGACCCCCCGGTAACTTTTCAGTTCACCGCTGGGCCTGCGGTTGTCATTAGCGTGAATTGTTCCCGAAAGGATGAAAAACGCCAGAATCATGTACACCGTGAAATGAAAAGACTGACTTTTCATGTGACACCTCATGAAATATCCCTGTTAAAAGGTAACCACATCTTTCACAAGTTCAAGCCGGATAGCCGTAATCTTCTCCCGGAACCTTTGCCGGCCGGGAAAGACCCCGGTCGCGTAACATTTTTTTTAATAGCAGGCTGATCCCGAACAAGTCAAGTGGCAATGGATCGCTTACAATCTAATCAAGTCTTTATGATCCGAGTTACCGGGATTGACGTGAATCATGACATCACCGACATTGGAAAAACGGGTGAAAATGAGACCTTTAACCTGATCAGCGATTTCATGCGATTGTCTTACGGTCATCTCCGGATTCATTTCCAGCTTCAGATCGATGATCAGGTACTGGCCGGAGCGCCGTCCGCGTATTTCATGGACTTTGTCGACACCGGAAACTTCGCCGGCGGTTTCACAAATTCTGGCAAGAGTATCCCGTGGAGGCTGTCCGTCCATCAAATCGTGGGTTGCTTTACTGAGCGTTTCCCAACCGATATAAAAAATGAAAAAAGCCGTCAGCCCCGCGGCCAGAGGATCCAAAAAACCAATGCCGAAGTATGCACCGGTTACGCCGACCAATGTGGCAATCGATGTAAGGGCATCTTTGCGGTGGTCTTTGGAAACGGCTTCTACCGCCGGACTTTCCAGTTCGCGCGCTACCCGGTGAGTATAGCGGAAAAGAATTTCTTTAACGGCAATGGTAACGGCTGCGGCTCCCACGGCGATGATTTGCGGTTCCGGATAATTTTCCGCGACAAAGGTCATGATGGCTTTGTACAGAATGGCAAAGCCGGCGGCAAAAATGACAAGCGACACCATAATGGCGGCCATGCATTCCGCCTTGCCGTGGCCGTATGGATGATCATCGTCGAAAGTTTTGCGGCCAATTTTGAGCGCGATTAGTGTGGCGACGATAGCGATGAAATCGCACGCACTTTCAATGCCGTCGGCAAAAACGGCTTCAGAATTGCCGTAATGGCCGGCAAGAAGCTTCATTACCATCAGGATGGCGTTGAGCCAGAACCCGATGGTAATGGCCCGATCCGCCACGCTGAATCGCCTGTCTCTGTCCAGTGAGGGTTCCATCAAATTCCTCAGGTTGTTATCCCAGGATCATTCCCAGTATTTTATTGATGATGGAATTTGTATCCGGCACTTTACCCAGGGAAACAACCCCATAGGGCTGCTCCGTTTCCGAAGTTGATACTGCTTTTCCATCTTTCAGTATTTCGACTTTTAATATTCCTTCTGCGGTTGTTTTGCGGAAAACGCAAACCGCAGCAACACCTTTTCCCTTATATTCCGCGGGTACGACAGCTTCAATACGAACCGGTTTGGGTACGCCCCCCACACCGACAAAGGAATAATGTCCGCTGAATTTCAGCTTTTCGCTTCCCGTTACTTTTACGGTATAGAGCGTCTCTACGTCTTTTAATCCGTCTGCGCAACCGTAAAGGGCGATACAGATCAGGATTAAGCATATCCAAATTTTTCTCATGATGCCATCCTTTTTAATCAAACAAGTCGCGAAGGAAGCCTTTCCTTCTGTGATGATCATGATGACCGTGTTTGTCGTGATGTTTGTCGTAATAATGATCTTCATGATGTTTGTAATCCCTGTTATAGCCGGGGGCTTGTTCAGTGGCCTGTGCGGGATCTTTGGATGTGTTTTGCTGCTCCGACCGTTCAATGATTTTATCAAGTTCTCCGCGATCCAGCCAGATGCCGCGGCATTGCGGACAATAATCAATTTCTACTCCCTGGCGCTCAGCCATCACTAATGCAACGTTACAAACCGGGCAATTCATGGTTTATTTCTCCTTCTTCAGTTAAAGTTTAGATTGATCATCCCGATCCATCGGGGTGACGAATAACATTGTTACATTTGCAACACAGTCCCGTTTGTCGGGAACAAGTCTGAATTCACAATGGATAAAAAAGTTGATGCGGAAGCAGGACCGCCGTTAGAGAAGGAACGGAGGCGCTTTATTGGGGTAATTTTCGATGATTTGTGAATCAATAAAGACGGCTTTTCTGCCGGGCAGGATACCGGATAAACAAAGGAATATCACCCCGACGGAAAGACAGCCAACCAGTGCAGCGGGCGCGGTATCCGTTTTGGCTTTGTTAAGCGTTCCTGAAAACGATGTCTTGACTTTGCACAGGGAACAGCCGGGCAGTAAGAAAAAACCGTCATGGTGATGAAGCGTAATGGCCATGACGCCCAGGAAAAAACCGGCAAGCGACAGGAAGACAATGACTTGAATACGGGACCGCTGCATAAAAACCTTTTCTTTAATAATGCGGCTTTCTCCTACCATCTATCCACGGGGACTGTCAAGCAGCCGATTTGCCGGCCTGTGTAACCGGAAAAGATAAGCATTTTTTAATATCCGCTCCTTCGATATCCCGATCGACTGAAATGGGACGACGCTGCACGTGAAGCCGTCAGGCTGTAAGCAAAATCGAAGCAATTGAACGACAAGTCGTCTGGCGTGAATGCAATTGATTTAATCGTCTTCCGTTTGCGGATGCATGATAACATTTCCGGAATAAGGTAAAATCTGCACTTTAATAATGCCGCCCTTGAACGTCGTCACACTTTTTGGCGGCAAGACAGCCGTAAAACTGTTGAGCGTGCGTGTAAGAGAAACCACGTTGGGGGTTAAGTCATGCTGCTCCGATGTGCAATATGAAGTTATTCTCCCGCCAATGAACCACCGATTGCCGAAGCGATAGGTTACTTTCCTGGAGCCATCCGTGTTATTGATGGCCACAATGACATAACCGTCACCCGTGGGGTTGATAAACCCCGTGGTATTGGTTTCGTTCAAAGAGATTCCTCCCAATGAACCATCCACCTTCATCACCTTCCAGCCCGGCTTCACGAACTGGCTGTAATTGGCCATGGCCCAAAGGCGCTTGGGAACAATCAGTTGTCCTTCCCGGCCCGGCTGATCGGCCGGCGAGAGAACTCCCATGCTGCCCTGAAAAGTGTAAGTAAATATGGCAAAACAATAGATCCAGACGGAAGCGCGCCCCGCATAAATATCACGATGCATGTATTCCGCGATGCTCAGAGCCGCTTTCATGGTGGGATCGTCATTTTCGGGCGGTTGCATGTTCATCAGCGACATCTCGCTCATCCAGACCGGCAGCTTGTATTGTTCCCAGGCTGCGGCAAACAGGGCCCGTCCTGGATCCTGCGGATTCAGATAGGAATGGGTGGCCATGATGTCCAGGAGCTTCCGGGAATCGTCGTTGAGGACGGTGGGCGCCAGATGCGCCGCGGCGCCGGACCAGGATGTTCCTTCTGAAAGCATCATTTTGGCATTCAACCCGCGGGCGCGCAGCATCGGCGTCAGAATTATCAGGAAAGCCCGTAGTTGCTCACCCGTCCAGATGCATGATGGCCACGAAGCTGAAATACCCGGTTCATTCTGAATGCTCAGAACGTCAATATCCACGTGAAGAATCTTATGATAGTAATCCACAAAGTCCGTCAGGTAGCCGGCATAATCCTCGTAGTGGTCCGGATCCAGTTCGCCGCCGCAGAGACGGGCATCCAGATTGATGTTGCAGTTGGGATTGTAAGGATTTTGAGCGGTGGCGATTTTCCAGGAAACGGGGGGACTGAACGGCACGGCATAGATAATGGGCTTGATTCTGTTCAGCACCGGCTGAATCGCGCTCCACATCGACAACGTCACATCATCTGCTCCCCAGTCGTATCTTAAACCCTGTGCGTATAGAGGCGATGTGCTAGGCAGTTCCTTTGCCGTGGTGGATACCACCAAGCGAACAATGTTGAGCCTTGTTCCATTATATCCCGGGCCGTAAAGCAAATCATAGGCCCTTGCCCAGTCCGATGGATTCGAGATCAGGTTGATGTAATAGTTGGTGTTCAAGCCCGCGCCAAAACCCGTCATCGTCTGATAGGTGGTTTCGGGGTGAAACAGTAGTTCCGGATGTTGAGGCTCGGGATCTATAGAAGGCGGCGCCTGGGCGCAGTCGGTGATGAGCAGGGTGAAAGTAAAAAGGATACAGGCGGATATTAAAAGATGATTCGTTCTTTTCATGGCATCAACCTCCTGACGGTTATGAATAAAACCTTCGTCGAAAGCCGTTTATTCGGGACGGTTCTCTGTCTTTTCAACTACGCCATCCCCGGTCCGGCGTCTTTCAGGAAAATCGTATGAAAGCTTTGTGTGCATCAAAATTACGCGATATGGATTCCATGTGTTCATTGTCCGGTAAATGTGAGCGCTGCCTTATATGGTATGATACCAGGTCAGTGAATCGATGATACTTGCGCCGTATTCCGCGTCATAGTCATAAATGCTATTCCGGGGAGCGGGCGCAGCGGGATAATTTGCTGAGCCGCCGTTGCCGCTTTTTCCGGCAGCGAATCAATCATTCCGGCATTTTCAAGTAAACAGACGGAAAGAAATATCAAGAAGACGTTTCATGGTTAGCCCCTTTCTTCAGCGAGTTGTAACCTGACCTTAATGCTTCATCAAGAGATCACTTTCCTTTGCGCCTTTATTTTGACTGCAACCGTGAGAATGAGGTCATTGGACTGTGTTATATGCGAATTGTCAAGAATAAAGAATCCGGATGCCTGCGTTGACTTGGGATGCGGCGGCCGCCCGCAAACAGTTCGAACAGCGTCTGGAAGATTACCGGATCAGCCCTGCATGGAGCTGTTTCCGAGTGTTTTCTTCTCCCCCAGGATAACGGCAATGAGAAGAGCGGCAACGATACCGGTGACTCCGCCAAATAAGAACGGCGCGGTGGAATTGATGCCGGTCCACATCAGTCCGGCGATGATGGAGGACAGAAGCAGGCCAATGCCCTGAAGCATGCCGTATAGCCCGAGCACAGTACCTTTCATGCCGGCCGGTGCGTTTTCCGCGATGAATGCGCGCTCCGCCGCGCTGATAAAAGCGTTGTATACGCCGTATGCCATAAACAGGAAGACAATTCCTGCCTTCGCGCTTACAAAAGCAAATCCGAGATAAACCAGACCGTAAATCAGATAGCCCGGCACCAGAATACTGCTTCTTCCGAAGCGGTCGGAAAGCCTGCCCGCCGGAAAGGCGATGACGGATGATGAGATGTTGAAAACCAGGTACAGCAGAATGACCTGGGAGACCGAAAAGCCGCTTTCCTGAGCCTTTAACAGCAGGAAGGCGTTTGATGAATTGCCGAGGCAAAAAAGAAAAATGACGGCAAGATACAGTTTCAGACGGGCATCCAGTTTCATGTCCCGGAAAGACATCTTCTCGCAGTCCATGCTTCGGGTTTGGTCTTCCCGGATCGCGGGGATAACCGCGAGCCCGACGACCGCCGGGATGATGGCAAACAAAAACGCATTGTGAAAGCCCAAGCCGGTTGTCACAAAAACAAACGCAAGCACGACGCCGAGCGACGAGCCCAGCATATCCAGCATCTTGTGCAGGCCGAAAGATCCGCCCAGGTTGTTTTCGCTGCACGACTCGGCGACCAGCGCATCACGCGGGGCCGTCCGGATGCCTTTGCCCACCCGGTCGACGACTCTTGCCGCCAGAACACCCGGCCAGGATATCGAGAAGGTCAGCATGATTTTGTAAATCACCGACGCCGAGTATCCGGCAAACGCCAGCCTTTTTTTGTTCCGGCGCACGTCGCCGACATACCCGCTGAATACTTTGAGCAGCGAGGCGATGCTCTCGGCAATGCCTTCGATGACCCCGACGATGAACGGTGTCGCGCCCAGCGTGGTTGTCAGAAAAAGCGGCACCAGCGGATAAACCATTTCGGTGCTCATATCCACAAACAGGCTGACCAGCCCGATCAGCGCCACGTTGGAGAGGACTCTTTTTTTCTTCATTTCCAGTTTTAAGCCTGTTTTTTATTTCGTTCTTCCACTTTCTTTTGAGTGATCGATCTGAGCAACGCGCTGTGTCTGATCAGCCAGGTGGAAAAACGGTTTTTCCAGCCCGGCATAAAGACGACATTTTTATTTTTTTCCAGCGCCGCGAGAGACAGAGACACAACCTCTTCGGCTGTCATCCATAATGCTCCCGGAATAACGCTTTTGTCAAAGTTTTCAAAATCGCCCACTTCATGAAATTCCGTGCGGGTGAAGCCCGGGCAAAGCGCCTGAATCCGGATGCCGGCATCCTGAACTTCCAGCTGGAGGTTTTCCGAAAAAACGGCAAGAAAGGATTTGGTTGCATCGTACATCACATTGCCCGGCGTCAGAGTGAAGGCGGCGATGGATGAAAGATTGATGATCGCGCCGCGTTTTCTTTTCAGCATTCCGGGAAGCGCGGCATGAGCAAGCAGGACGGAAGCCGTCATGTGCAGATGAAACATTTGCATTGTTTTTTCCAGCGGAACATCGGCGAAATAACCGATTGTCGCGAAGCCCGCATTATTGATTACAATATCCAGATTGTCGATTTGCTTTATATAATCGGCGGTTTTGCCGATCTCTTCCATATTCGAAAGATCCGCGGCGATGACCTCGCAACGGACGCCGTAATCGGCGGCTATTTTATTCGCTTCCTGATCCAGCCTGTCCCTGCGACGGGCCGCGAGGATCAGGTCAAATCCCTTTTGCGCGAGGTGTCTGGCAAAACACAACCCCAGACCGGCGGAAGCGCCGGTGATCAATGCTTTTCCGGGTTTTTCCCAGCCCAAATACTTTTGATTTCCGTCCATGCTTCTTCTCCTGTTGGGTGAATTTATGATCTGCCGTTTTGAAACTTAATCCAGTTTACCATAAAATCCAGTGTAAGTCCGATATTTCCAAACTGACAGTGATTTTCGCCTGATTCCTGAACAGTAAAAATTCTTCCGGTAACCGACCTTGCATTCTTCAGTTTCGCCATCGCCTTGTAGAAATGAGAAATCGGCACAAAATGATCTTCGCTTCCGCCGGTCAGCAAGACATCCTGGAGGATTTTATCTCCGAGATTTTTCAGAGAATAATTCCTCAACTTTCGGAAGTATTCTGCGGGTGTTGATGCACCGAGCACATGCATGCCGTGTTCCACTCCCCAGTGGGTATAGGCGTCTCTGTTCATTTTAAGACGCACGATTACATTCAGGATGCCGGACAGTTTCAAAAAAAGCAGGGATCTTATGAGAAATTCAAGAAGGCGGCTTCTCCGGGAAACAACCACAGTAAAGAAATCATGCATGATTCCCCAGGTAATGACCCGGGTGATTCGCTTTTCAAACGCCGCGGCCCGGGGCGCCAGATAACCGCCCAGGGACAGGCCGATGACAGTTACCTGATCCAGATGAAAATAATCCATTACCGCGGCAACCGGCTTTTCCCATTCATGGGTCATGACGATTTTTTCTTTAATCAGCGTTTCTCCCTGACCGGGACCTTCAAAATAGTAAACATCGTATCCGGCATCAGAAAAATAAATGAGCACAGGCACAAGCTCTTCTTTAAGGCAATCAAAGCCTCCGGTCAGGAGGATGGTTCCCCTGGCAGCCGCGGAATTGGCGGGTGCGTACCAGGCGGGAAGTTTTCCGGAATCATAGGGAACGCGGCTTTCCCGGATTCTTTTTTCCGTAAAGCAGGGGGAATAATATTCCCTCATCAGGGAAACGGTCCGATCGTAAATTTCTTCTTTTCCCGGGTGATCATAGGGAAGAAAAAAATCCAGCGCGCGGTAATAGAATGCCGCATGCCGGGTATTTCCACCTGCTTCGGCTTCTTCGGCAAGTTTCAGGAACTCATCACAATAATCCTGAAGCCCCTTGATTTTCTCCGCTGTTTTTCGAATAACGTCAACAGGCAGGTTTCCGAATACCGTCCACCGGTTCATCTGATAATTGAAATTCGGTTCATCGTGAAAATGATAGGTGCCGACCGGAAAATCGACTGTCATGGTGTCGCTCCTTTCTTGTCGTAGTTAAACATACCGGCGAACATGCGACATGTAAGAGAGATATGGTTTGCCGAATTTTTCGGAAAGAAACACTTCTTCCTGCCGAATTTGAAAATGAAAACCCAGCGCCATGCCGACAAAACTCAGAAGAAAAAAAAGATTGCCGGTGATGAAAAATGTGCCCAGAAAATAAAGATCCATGGACAGGAAGACCGGATTTCTCGACAGGGAAAAGATGCCGGTGGTAATCAGCCTGCCGGGGTTCACCGGATCAATGCCGATACGCCAGGACGCCTTAAATGAAATCAGAGCGCCGATGAAAAGAAGAATGCCGAAGCAGATCGTGAAGAGGCCGGCGGTTTGCACCGGCACGCCGCTGAAAAACGGTTTTATCAGGACATCGGGCAGAATCTGAATGTTCAGATGCAGGGAAGTTGCCAGAATTTCAAAAAGCCACAGCGGGAAGAAAATGAGGAAGCTTTTTTCCAGGAAAGCCGCCGCCCCTTTTTTTCCGCTGCCCAGACGGATCACTTCAGTGCCTTTTTGCCTGAGCCGGAAAGTCCGTCCCCAGAAGACCGCCAGGAAAATCGCAAGCGATGAGATTTGAAAATAATCAAAGATGTTCATGTTAACCTCCTTATGATTAGTTAGAATAAACTAACTATTTGCGTAAAAAAATTTATACTTTCGCGACAACCTTATTTAAAAGGGTGATCAGTGTTTTCAGATCCTTTTCATCCAGATTCCTGTTGAAAAGATCGGCAATCCTCTGATGGGTTTCGTTGTGCATCCTGACCAGTTTTTTCCCCCTTGCGGAAAGATGAACGTGAAAAGAGCGTCTGTCTTCATCAGACTGGCACTTTTCGACGTATCCTTTGTCGGAAAGTTTATCTATAATAGCCGTTACGGATGGTTTGCTTAACTTAAGCGACTTTGCAATTTCTCCCGGAGTAGGGTGTCCCAGCCGGTTGATCAAATCAATGTATTCAATCTGGCGGGCGGTAAATCCTTCCTCCGAATATTCCTTCATAAACTGTATTTCCCAGTCGCCGATCAACTTGGTCAGTATTTCTATTATTTCAACAAGACTGTATGACATGCGCCCTCAGTAATTAGTTAGTGTGAACTAAATATATGTCTTGTGTCCGGTTGTCAATAAAAAAATTCATACGGCAAATGAGCACAGGGATGAATATGGAAGAATGCTGAAGAAAAAGAAGGATCAGGGTCCCGTTGTTTTCACCCGTGGGATTGCGGCCGGGCAGCCTGAAAACAAAACGGCATAAGGGAGTCGAACCGTTATTTTTTATCCAGGATCTTGTTATAAAAATCAGGATACAGTTTTTTGGTGCATTCAGGACAAAGTCCATGAGTAAATTCAGCCCCCGAGTGCTTTGCGATATAGCCCTCAATCTGGTTCCAGTACCCCTTGTCGTCCCGGATTTTTTTGCAGGAAGTGCAGATCGGCAGCAGGCCGCTTAATGTTTTGATTTCGGACAGGGCCTGCTGAAGCTGCGCGATGTGCTGCAAACGCTCTTTTTCCACCATTTTGCGCTCAGTGATGTCCTCCGCCGTCCAGATGACGCCTTCTTCGAGATTCGAGGGGTCCAGTGCTTTCCCTTCCAGACGGCACCAGAAAGACGAGTCGGAGCCCCTGCGCATCTCCATTTCAATGGTTGCTTTCTTTCCCTGAAGAAGAAGTGGTGCAGCCTCCTCGTACATCTTACGAAACGATTCGTCATCCAGATAGATAATCCTTGTGGAAACCCCGAGGCACTGTTCGGGCGATATGCCGAACAATTCCGGCATCCGGGGATTGACCCACTCAAAAACTCTGTTTCTGACCAGAGCAATTCCCGCCGGGCTGTTGTCCAGGATTACGGACAGCAGCCTGTGAGCCTTCCGGAGATCATCTTCCGCCATTTTGCGTTCGGTGATATCCTCCGCGGTCCAGATCGTACCCTCCTGAAGATTCGAGGCGTCCAGCGCTTTTCCTTCCAGCCGGCACCAGAAAGATGAATTGGCGCCTTTGCGCATCTCCAATTCAATGCTTGCCTTCTTTCCCTGAGCAAGAATAGCGTAAGCTTCAGCGCCTATCGTATTGTATGATTCATCATCCAGGTAGATAATCCGCGTGGAAGCCCCCAGGCATTCTGCCTGCGAAAGGCCGTATAATTCTAGCATTCGGGGGTTAACCCACTCAAAGACCCTGTTTCTCACCAGTGAAATCCCCGCCGGGCTGTTGTCCAGAATTACGGACAGAAGCCTGTTGGTTTTCTGGAGCTCATCTTCCGCCCGCCTGCGTTCGGTGACGTCTTCCAGCGTCCAGATAATGCCATCCTCGAGATTTGAGGCATCCAGCGCTTTTGCTTCCATGTGGCACCAGAAAGAGGATTCATCGCTTTTACGCATCTCTATTTCCAGGGTTGCTTTTTTCCCCTGGGCAAGGAGAGGATAAATCTCCGAGCCTATCTTATTAAAAGATTCGTCATCCAGATAGATTATCCGTGTGGAAGCCCCCAGGCATTGCTCCGGCGTAACGCCGAACATTTCCGATAACCGGGGGTTTATCCACTCAAACACTCTGTTTTTCACCAGCGCAATCCCCGCCGTGCTGTTGTTCAGAATCACGGACAGTAGCCTGTTGGTTCTCTGGAGCTCATCTTCCGCCCGTCTGCGTTCGGTGATTTCGGTGGTCAATGCTTTGTTGGCCGCATTCAATTCCGATGTCCGTTTTTCCACCATGGATTCCAGATTGGTCTTATAGCCATGTAATTCCCTCTGAACTTTATTTTTCTGCAGAATAATGATGGCTAGAAAAGCAATAACAATGAAGCTCAACAGGGTAATGACTGCGGCCACCCGGATTGCGTCACGGTATCGGGTGTAAAAAGACAGCGGCCTGTTGATCAGGATGCTTCCTTCCGGTAAAAGATTAATGTCGAGCCCGAAGCGCCGCAGTTCCTGGAAATCGAACATGTAAACATTCGGACTTTCCCTGACGATCGGGATGTTTCTTTCTCCGTTCAGTATTCGTCGGGCAATTTCACCCGCTGTCTTACCCTGATAAAAACCGCTGGTAAGTCTGCCCCCGATAATCCCATGACCCAGGTAAAAATCCCAGAGACTGTAAATCGGAAATCCGGTTTGGGCAATTTGCGGCGTACTGGCGTTCAGGGGGATATCTTCACCCTGCATGGATTTGAAGCGGCCCATCAGAAGAATAATATACTCGTCTTTCGGTAAGTCCCTCAGTTGTTCCAGAAAAGATGTGATTTTCGGGTCAGGAACGATCTCGACATTAAATATCCCTTTAAACGCTGGAATTGTTTTTTCCAGCAGTCGTCTGTTGGCCAGGCCGGTTGCGTTCGTGTTAACCGGCGCTATAATCCTGGCTGCTTTTGGATGCAGTTTGTGGATGAGCTCGATGGTCCTCTTCAAGTCGATGTCTTCAACCACGCCCGTGTAGAGTGTTTCTCCTTTCAGTTTTGCGTCCGTAAAATCATTGATGCCGCAAAAGACGACCGGTGTTGCGGGAAACAGTTCTTTATGGAGAGGAATGACGAGTTCCAGCGCGGGATCGTCCGTGACAATGATGACGTCATAGCGCTCGTTTTTCAGCTTGATCCGAAAGGATTGATAGAGATTATCCAGATATTCCCTGGTGAACACTCTGCGTGTATCCATATACTCGATCCGGAGATCTTCATTTTTATTGAGGACGGATTTGATCCCCAGAACAATGTCGTCCGTCCATTTGAACCCCGGGTGATAGGAATTAATGATCAGAACCTTCGCGGCTTGACCTGCGTCCGCGTAAACCGGCAAAAAAAGCGAGCAGACGAAAATCAACATCAGCAAATGATATCGTAGAAGCTTGAAAAAATTTGAGTTGATTCGGTTGAATATTGGCACGAGCGGATGAAAATAATATTCCAGGACAACCCATACATTATTTTGCATACATGAAGTCCTTCTTGCAGAAATTATTGAACATTTTATATTACAATCATGCAAACATCAATTTATATTATCTATTTTGCCCGTATGGCTTTGATCTGCATGGAAAAGGTGTTAAAATAAACATGGTTTTCTGAAGGAGAGCTTTATGGCGGATGTCATCGTCATCGGGGCGGGCTATGCCGGAATGAGCGCGGCGGCGCTCCTGGCGCATGCCGGCCGCAGGGTCCTGGTTCTGGAAGAAAGGGGTATGATCGGCGGCCGGGCGCATTCCAACCGGGACCATGAAGGCTATGTGCGCGAATACGGATCTCATTCGCATCGTCTGGCGCATCTGGGCATGGCCAATCAGGTGTTTAAAAGACTCGGCGATGAAATCGATTTTCTGCCGGAGGCAAAAGATGCCAGGCTGATCTTCAGGGGAAAACTCTGGGAGCGGCCTGAGGGTCCTCTGGGATTTCTCAAAACACAAATGCTGTCCTTCCGGGCGCGCCTTGTGCTTCTGGCGCTGTTTTCCAAAATCAAAAAGGCAAATCCGGCGGACTGGTATGATAAAACCCTGCTCGATTTTTATTCAACCTGGTTTCACAATTCCGAGGTAAGAGAATTCCTGCCGTTTCTGGGAATGACGATCATGTGTCCCGATCCTGAAAAAGTCAGCGCCGGCGAAGTGATCGATTTCCTGCAAAGAGCGCTGGCGGCCGGAGTCGGTGTAGGCGAGCCCCGGGGTGGTTCCATCCGGCTATTTTCTATTTTAAAAAATCACGTCGAAAAAAATGGCTGGATTCATTTGCATGAAAAAGCGGAAAAGATTCTTGTTGAAAACGGCCGGGTGCTGGCGGTCAAAACGGGCAAAACGACTTATTCGGCACCCCATGTCATTTTTGCCGCCAGACTGCCGCTGATCCTGCAACTGATCGATCACAAGCTGTTGCCGGCGCCTTTAGTGGACTACGCCGGAAAGATTGAGAACAGTTCCGGTTTTGTGATCGATTTCATTACCAGCTGTCCGGTCAGCGACATTCGTTCCGGCATTCTAGGCGTTGACGTGCCGATCTGGGCGCGCTTCCAGTCCAATGTTGACAGTTCGTTTACGCCCCGCGGCAAATACCTGTCCACCTGGGGCATCATGCTGCCCTGGCATTTTGACGGCGATAAAAACGCTGTGAAGCAGGCGGAACAGAGATTGAAAAATACCATTGCGGCCGTCTTTCCGGATTTTTTACCGAAAGTTGTTGAAGAACGAAAAATCGTGGCGGTGGTCATGAACGGCAACGTTCTGACACCTGCTCAATCCAAACCTCACAGGCCCGATATTTCCTGCCCGACAATTCAGGGGCTTTACTTTACAGGCGATACGGTTCGCGGCGACGGCTGTTCCGGCGACATCAGCTTTTCCTCCGCGATGAAAGCCGTGGACGATATTCTTGGAGCTGAAAAATCATCATGAATCAGGAAAACACCGTGTCGGTGCTGATCCGCGCTTTTGAAGCGTTTGACGAGGGACTGCGCGGGCTCAACCCGATTGTACTTGCGGAGATCCGGAAAAAGCTTCTTGACCATCTGGAACCGCTTACGTCCGCAAGAGAAGCGCTGCTTACAGGCGATATCGGAGAAAGCATCCAATCGGAACTGTTACGGGCGCTGGATTTTCTTTCCGGCGCGATCAAAATTTTTGCCAATGAAGAAGATCTTCAGGCCGCCTACATTGCGGCGCTCAGGGCGGCGCGCAAATTCTGCCGCGCGCAGGAAGCGCTCTTTCCCCTGTGCGGCATCTTTCCCGAAGTGAACCGGTACTTTCTGGAGCCGGGTAGGTCTTCAGTTGATACGGATGTTGCAAAAACCGAACACATCGAGACCGGCGTGATCCATATGGGCGAGTCGCGGCATCCGCACGGGCGAGGCGGCTACTCGCTCTTCATTCCGGAAACCTACACTCATGACCGGGACTGGCCGCTGGTCGTGGCCCTGCACGGCGGCTACAGCCACGGGCGGGATTTTCTCTGGAGCTGGGTGGCGTATGCCCGCAGCCGGGGCTTTATCGTTTTTGTACCCACCTCTCAGGCTATGACCTGGTCTATTACGAGCATTGAAGTGGACGAACGCCCCCTTGTCCGTCATCTGGAGGAAGTCTGTTCGCTGGTCCGCATTGACCGGTCACGCATTCTGCTCACCGGGATGTCCGACGGCGGGACCTTTGCCCTGGCAATGGGCATTTCCGGAAACGGCTCCTATCCGGCCATCGCCCCCGTTGCCTGCGCGCTGCCGCCGGTGGACTGGGCGCAGGTGAAAGGAAAACGAATCTTATGGGTGCACGGCGCGCAGGACTGGATTTTTCCGTTGAACTGGACCGTTCAATCCTGCCGGAACCTGCATCAAGCGGGAGCGGACATCAAACTCAAGGTGATCGAGGACTTGGCCCACACTTATCCGCGCGAGGCCAACGCCACGATACTGGACTGGTTTGGAATTGGCGTTACAGGGTCATAGATTGTCTTTGTTATGCTTGACCCCTGTATATATGGAATAATCCAATCTGCATTCATGCCGGAGTAACTTATGTTGGCTCTTTCTCAATTGCCGGTGCGAGCACCTGTCGTCTGGAAACCAGATTCAAGACCTTTTTGGCGTACCAGAACTCAACAGTGATACATCCAACAAACAACATTATCAGCAAAATTGAAACAGAAGGATTGTTAGCTGCGATTTTTGTCAGATTCCTGCCTGTCATCAGCGGAAAATCGTATCCCGTATGTAAAGCAATCGGCACGAACAGGGCCATCCAGAAGAAAACGGACTTTTGGGTTGATCTCCATTGGACCAGGTAGTAACCCATGATGACGCCAAGCGATGCATGAGACGGAACGGATGTTACAGCGCGCAAAACTGCAACGCCGAACCCCGATTTCAGGACATAAAGGACATTCTCCAGCGTTGCAAATCCCAGGGATGCGGTTGCGCCATATACCAGCCCGTCCATTTCTTCATCAAACGCTGCTCTTCGCATGCAGAAAAGAATAAGTAACATGAATTTGAACGATTCCTCCGGTATTGCCGCCAGGAGCAATGATGAAAGAAATCCATTCAGATATGGTTGTTCGATTGCTACAACTGTGTCACGGATTAAAGAGGCAAAGATTAACACCGGGATAATCAAAAGCACGCCCAGAACGAATGTCCGTATGACTTCCCGCATCGGTTCACGATTCAGGTCCTTGCGATAGATATAAACCAGTATGACGAAAGACGGGATCAATGCGGCAGGAACTGTAATAAAAAGAGAATTCATAATTGAGTTTACTTCGGTGCTGCTACGAAAAAATTACCCGGAGCGTAGTGATCGGGTGGATTGACTGGTCGGGCACTCATAATTCATCACACCGGCAGATTGTCATTTTTCTTTTTGTGAAGAATCGATTGCAGTAACAGTAAATACCCATTCAAACTCTTTATCATCTTTGTATCCGCCGAGCCACGTTGCAAATACGATAAAATGTTGCCCTTCCTTAACCTCCTCTAGCAAGTACGGGAGAAGCTCTTTCTGAATGGGAAGCCAGAACTGCCGCTTACCTTCACGTACCAGGACTTCAGATTCATACAATGCCCGTATTTTCGGTTTATCAGTAAAGACAGTAAAGAAACTGTCGAGAAACCTTGCTCGGCTCACAGTTAGCAACCGGTGCTTGCCCATATAAACAACCGTGACGCGTGAAGCGAAATCGTTTCCTGAATGGAGAATATTGGCTTCCCCAACAGCTTCGCTATGTTGGTCTATAATCGATTGGAACGTACGATCTATGTACCGATCCCACGAGGATTTCGTGACACTCTCAGCATTAAACGCAATAACCGATAAAGAGATGATGGTTATCGCTAGGACCATTGATTTTATTGTTTTCATATTTGTTCCTTGCCCGACAATTAATATACCAACTTGGTTTTTTACGAAAAGTGTTGCCACACTATATTATTCAGGACAAAATGAAAAGCAAAAATCATCATAAAATCAAGGATCATGAAATTTGTTGCCTGTCATTTCACGATTATAAGGACTAAAAAAACAAGTTGGTTTTATGGGAAATTGGTCCGGTGTTCAGAATATTCAATATTGATGAATTATATAACTAATTGATCGTCCAATAATAGTAACAATATATTTTATCGTAATCGTCACCCCCGGCGAAAGCCGGGGTCAATTTAACTTGATGCCGTATTCCGGCCTGCCAGAATTTGTTACGAAGAACTTTAATGTCCTCCGCTGGCGGAGGCGTCACGAAGTGACGGAGGTGGATTCAAAGGTCACAAGGTGTAAAGTATTATCATTATGAAGATAAAAAAATCCACCCCCTGCCCCCGCCAGCGGGGGAGATTGAAAAGACACATGGATCATTCCCTGTTCATTGCAACACAGTCAATGCGCCGGAATGACCGATGTTAAAGCTTTTATAAGATTGTTAAATGATGTGTCACAGAGGCTTTCCGAAAAGCAGTTTGAGCATGTTGACGATCATCTTTTTTCGGCCGGCTCTTTCGGCGAGAATACTCAGGTAGAGCATTTCCGTGTTCATCGGCGGGACGGTGAGCTTGTCTTTCTTGATCAGACGGGCGGCTTTGGGTTTGCAGGTGGTGACGCAAAGACCGCAGCCGATGCAGCGGTCCAGATCCACGTGAAAGATTTTGTCATTCACAATAATCGCGTCCATCTGGCAGCGCTTGACGCAGATGCCGCATCCGGTGCAGGTTGAAGGGTCGATGCCGGCGGTGTAGTTGGTTGCGAAAAAACGGGCAGGGCGGGGGTCTTTCTTGGCGGTTGTCAGAACGCCGCAGCAGCAGCCGCAGCAGATGCAGATGCAACTGGGCTTTTTTGAATTTCCGGGCTGCAGAACCATACCTTTCTTTTCGGCCATATCCAGGATGGCCAGGCATTCAGCTTTGGAAATTTCGCGAGCGCGGCCGCGCGCCGCGTAGCCGGTCGATCCGATCAGGATGCAGACTTCGTGGTTGTCGGTCCGTTTGCAGGGTTTTCCAACCAGGGCTTCCCCCTGCTTGCAGACACAATTGGCTACATGGAGCGTTTCCTTCGTATGGGTGATGAAGTGCCGCATGTTGTCGTACGTATTGACGAGATAGTCCGGAACGATAGCCTTCAGATGAGGACTGGTGCGCAGCTGGGGCAGGGACGAACGGAAGAATTCCGCGCCGAAGGCCTCGTCGAAATACTGATGCATCATTTCAATCAGCCGGGGAGTAAGGTCGTCCACATGGTATTCGAACATGCCAACGGCCAGCATGGCAATGCCGTATCGCGGTTCACCGGCGCCGTCCGAGCGTCGGATGACGCCTTTCTGAAACATTTCTTCCAGCGCCTCGATCATCTCTTTTTGAGACAGATCGATGCCAAATTGATCTGTCAGCCGTTTGCGGATGGCAGCCGCCCGAATTGACCGCAAGGTGAGGCACAGTGCAATCCGAGCCTCCCGCGGGGTGAAGAAATATTTCAGGATGTCGATTTCCACGCCGCTTGCGGTGGCGGGATAGCCGATCGGATATTGATCCAGTTGAATCTGGAGCTGTCTGTATATTGGATCTTCCTGTGTCAATTTTCCCCTTTCCGCAGAGTTGTCACTTCGAATGATTACCCGCATTGAGCAGCAGGCTATCGGAAAACAGGTTGCCTGTCTATTGGCATTTTCGTTGATCCGGGAGGATGAATTCCGGTATTGACGAAGTATAAAGGGTGTGTGCAAGATGAGCTCAAAAGGGTTCCGAGCAGTGAACACAAATCCTGAAGTAAAAGAAACCATGCCTTTGTACGATCCCCCGACGGTTACCGGTATTTTCATGAATCAGGCCCGACGCTTCGGTGATAGAACCATGTCGCTGGCCAAACAGGACGGAAAATGGAACGCCATCACCTGGCGGCAGGCCCGGGACATGCTGCCGGTCGGTGTCATGGCCCTTGTCGCCCTGGGATTTCAAAAAGGAGACAGGGGCGGCATTGCCAGCCGGACACGCCGGGAATGGAGCGAAGCGGATGTCTCCGTTCTTTCAGCCGGCGGCGTTACCATCGGTCTGTATCCCACCGCCAGCTTCTGGGAAATGCAGCACGTCGTTTCGCACAGCGGCCTCAAAATCTGTTTTGCAGAAGACGACGCGATGCTCGAACGGCTTCGGGAGGTTCAGGCCAAAACCGGTTTGCCGGAGAAAATCGTGCTCTTTGAAACCGCCCGCAATTCACATCCTCCGGGTGTGATGACGAGGGATGCCTTTCTGGAACAGGGCGAAGCTCTGCACCGCTCCGCTCCGAACCGTTTTGAAGCCGTCTGGCGGGCCGTGCAGCCTTCCGATCTGGCGACCATTGCCTACACGTCCGGAACCACCGGGCCTCCCAAGGGCGTGATGATCACGCAGGCCAATCTTTATCACACGGCCATCAATGCCACGAAAATGCATCATTATGAAGAAAGTGATTTCGGCATCGGTTTTCTTCCGCTCACCCACATGCTTCAGCGGATGAGCGTTTACGCAGCCATGCATCTGGGGATTGTCGGCGCTTACGCGGAAAGCATCGATAAACTGGTGGACAATTTTCAGGAGTTGCATCCGACGGTTCAGGTCAGCGTTCCGCAGATTTTCGAGCGGATATACAACCGGGTTTATCAAATGATGGACGCGGGATCGCCCATGCAGCGCCGAATTTTTCACTGGGCGGTGGATGTCGGGATGCAGGCGTCGCGCCTGAGTCGCGACAAAAGGCCCCTGCCGCCGATGCTCTTGCTCAAACGCGCCGTGGCGCACCGGCTGGTTTTTCGGAAAATCCATGATGTCTTCGGCGGCCGGGTCAAATACCTGTTATGCGGCGGAGCGCCCATGCCGATGTATCTTCTGGAGTTCTTCCATGCCGTGGGGCTTCTGATTCTGGAAGGGTACGGACTGACGGAAACGGTGGCGCCGGCCGCGGTGAACCGCGCGGAGTGTTTCAAGTTCGGAACGGTCGGGCAGATCATCCCCGGAATGGAAGCCCGACTGGCGGAAGACGGCGAACTTCTGCTGCGCGGAAAAGGATTGTTCCAGGGCTACTACAACGATCCGGAAGCGACGGCGGCCGCTATGGACGCCGACGGCTGGTTTCACACGGGCGATATCGCCACGATCGACTCTGAAGGATTTATCAGCATCACGGACCGCAAGAAAGACCTGATCGTCACGGCTGGCGGAAAGAATATTGCTCCCCAGAATATTGAAAGCCTCATCCGCGCGCTGCCGCTGGTGAGCCAGGTGATGGTGTACGGCGACCGCCGCAAATACCTGACGGCGCTGATCACCCTCAATCAGCAGGAATTGCAGAATTTCGTCCGGCGGGAAAACTGCGCGGATGACGAACAGGCCGGCGGGGAGAAAGCGCGGCAGGCCGTTGCAGCCCACGTTAAGGCCGTCAACAACCGGCTGGCGTCTTACGAACAGATCAAGTACTTCAAGATTCTGCCCGGTGATTTCACCGAGTACTCTGGGGAGTTGACGCCGACGCTTAAACTGCGCCGCCGCGAAATTATCAAACGATATGAAAAGCAACTGGAGGATCTGTATAAACACTGATGTAGGGAACGGTTTCAAACCGTTCCCTACAAATTTTGTATCATCAATATTGATTTGGGTTCCATACGCGCTATGGATTTAAAAACAGGATTATCTCGATGAAATTTTCTTTCCCAGCTTTTCAATTTCGTTGCCCGCGTTCTGCAATCCTTTCCCGACTTCATCGGCTATCAGCGTTCCTTTTTTCTTCAGTTTCAGCGCGAGGTCTTCGGATTTTTTCAGAGCATCCTTCGATCCTTTTTCAATTTTCTGTCCGGCCCAGGTAAAGCTTTTTTCCAGATGCTTGTTGGCGGATTCCAGGGCCTCACCCGCTTGATCGCGCTTTTTCTGTCCCCAGGATTCCGTGGCCCGGACGTGTTCATTGGAAGCCAGAGCCAGATGGGCGCGCGCAAAGGCATCTTCCATGCGTTTTGGTGAACTGACCACTCCTTTTTTGACGTCATCCGCCAGTTTATCAAGCTCCTGGGCGGAAGCGGCAAGGGCCTCTTTGCCCTTTGCGGACGCTTTGTCTGCCTGACCTTTCATATAGGCCGCGCCCTTTCTGATCTGTTCCGACGCGGAATTCAGGTTTTTATCGAGGTAGTCCTGCTTTGCCTTCTGAAAAGTCTGTTCGATAGAAGAGGTTGAATCCTGACCGGCGGCGACGGCCGCTGCAAACATACCCGCCGCGATGAGTGTCAGGACTGCAACCATAAGGATGCATGATAAACGTTTCATGATAAGACTCCTTTCCCGAAAGTTGTGTTTCCAAATTTGCTTCTTATCGGTTCGTTTGTCAATGTCTCTTTTCAAGGCATCTTTCAAATGGTGGGAATATTGATCAATGTGTGCTATAGCCACAGGGCCGGTTTGCCTGATCCACGGATGCGGGCAAAAGGAAAAGCGTTTTGAAGGAATGATGATGCAGGAGATTCTGATTGTGATTGCAATTGCCGCCGCGGTTATTTTTATTCCGCGGCTGATGAAGCGCGGGTCCTCCTCCAGAGAAGAATCAAGACCGGCGCCGCAAAGCAAGCCCGTGTTTCAGGGCAGGCGCATGGTTCCGGATGTCATGCTGACCGGCTGGATGCGTCTGGCCATCGTGGTCACCCTGCTGTGGGTAACGGGAACCACCATTTATATGAAACCCTGGGAAGATAATGTTTTTCGCTTTTTCCTCATCGGCATTTGTCCCGCCATTGTTCTCTGGGGCTTGATCTGGGCGTGGTTCGGCTATAAAAAATACCGGCGCTAGATCGCCGGTTGTCGATCGATGGCCGTCAGGCCGCGCTTTTTTTACATTGTTCGCTGTCAACCGGTAAACCGGAATTTGGAAAGGAAGCCTTCCGTGCTGATCAATCAGGCCTGGCAGCCGCTGGGCCAAACCCGCCATGCTCAAATTTATCCCTACCTCCGGAAACCGGATCTTCTGTCGTCCAATTCCTGCCTGATCCGCACGCCGGAGCAGATTATCCTGATCGATGCCGGGGCGCTGGCCGCCCAGAGCGCGGATTTGCTCCGGGTGATCCGGGAATGTGTAGAGGAGCGTTCCCGTCCCGTTGTCATTTACCTGACTCACTGCCACGTGGATCATTCTCTGCAATTGAGAAGCATGCGCCAGTTGCTGACGTCCACATCCGTCTGGATTGCCGTGCAGGAAGAGGGCGCCGGTTTTTTGATCGAAGGAGATGCCCGCAATACCATTGCGGAACTTTACGGAATGCCTTTTCCGTCCATTCAGCCCGATATCCGGCTGCTGACCGGACAGGACAGAAAAAGAGCAATGCCCCGACGCATCCGTCTTGCGCCGGAAACCATGCTCAACCTGTGGATGGAAAATGTGCCGGCAGATGGCGGGATGGCGCATGTTCGCCAGATGGTTTCCATCGGCGGAGGCGATACCATGGAGTTCTATCCGGCCTGCGGCCACAGTCCGGACAGCATCTGCATCCGGGCGGGCGAAGTGCTTTTCATCGGCGATCTGCTCGCCGCGGCCAATCCGATGGTCGCCGGGATTTCCGGCTGGCGCCGGGAGGATCTGATCGATACCCTGCGACATGTCCGGTGGCTGCTGGACAACATGCCCATTCGCTACTGTTATCCCGGCCACGGGGCCGTCATTCCGGCGGACAAAGCCCGTGAAGTTCTCAAAAAGCTGGAACGGAAGGCATCGAAACTGGGCGACGTTACCCGGATGAACGAGCAGCGTCTCTTTCAAATTGTGGATTATGCGCTGGAGCTGATTGACGAGGCGGAAGAAGTCTTTTCCGCCATTGCCGGCCGCCTCCTCTATGTGGCTTATCAACTGGAGCAGCTGGAGGAAGAAGAAGCCGCCCGTCGCTGCAAAACGGTGATGGCTATGGATCAGATCGACGCCTGCCTGATGGATTTTCGCAATCTGTGCCGCCTGCGGGACGACGGAAAAATCCGTCAGGTGGAATTTGCCCACGGCGCTTTACACCTTGTGGAGAAAATCAGGTTACTCTTTGATCCGGGACCGCTCGGCGCAATTCTGCCCCGGTCGATGATCAACCGGGGAACCTCTCTGCTTCTGGATTTTATCGGCATTGCCAGCGGATGCCGCAATCTGGAGGAATTCATACCCGCGGACATCAACGAGCTGATGTCCGGTGTCGTCCGGGCCTGGCAGGCAAGCCCGCATCAGGATGCAACGATCATCGAGGATGCCGACGACTACGACAGATATCTGGCGGCTCTCGTTTTACGCATCGGTCATGAGCCCGCGGGCAGCCGTCCTGTTGTGTCTTTTACGCCGGACGGTAATCTTCCCTTTGCAAGAGTTGCCGCCGGGCGATTTTCCGACACACTTACGAATTTTCTGGAATGGATCGGGCAGGCGCATCCGCCCGCCATCTCAATGACCGCTTATCCGGAAGGTGAAGGCATTCGGATTACCATCAAACCCGGGGGGAGGGACGTTTTGTCTGCGACACCCCGCGAGGAGAAAAAAATAAATTCCTTCCGGCGACGTTTCCGCATGTGCGGCCTGATCCTGCAACCGGAACGGGACGGCTTCCGGCTGACTGTGCTTGAGGAACAGGCCGGGCCGCCGGCCGGTTGATGAGTCGCTGCGTATGGCCTCGTGTCCATTTACTCCGGATCAGGCCGGATTTATTTTTATTGCCCCGGCGGGGGCAGAGGCATTCTCCAGCGCCATTTGATGGTTTTTCCCGAGACCGAATGTTCCACCAGCCATCTGTCTCTTTCCAGCCAGGTGATGGATAGCTTGTCCCCCGGTTTGGCACCCGCGACACCCCAGGAGGCCAGTTTGGATGGAATCTCGACTTGCGCCGGGATGGATTTTCCTTCGGAAATCGTGAAGATGTTTTTTGAGGCCACGCATTTGCAGTCATCCCAGACCACTTTTGCGCCGAAATCCTTGTCGATCATGGCGTCCATGAGAACGATGCTGCATCGGGTTTCGGCGAATGCCGAAAACCGCAGGGGGCATAGAACCAAAAGGAGCAAGGCTGCAATCCATATCCATTCGTAGCGTTTCATGTCATTATCTCCCAGGTGTTTTTATGATGATTGACTGACGGCATCTATTTCATGTCCCGGAATTTGGCTTCCATGGCGCTGATGTCTTCCATGCGGATCAGGGCATCGTAAAAATCCCTGCCGGACAGCTTTTCCAGGTGGATGTAGTGATTTCCCACGGATTTAACGTACCCCTGGAAACTTTTTCCGGAGCGCAGATGGATGACCACTTCTTTGCCGGTGTAAATTTTCAGATTGTCATTAATGGACTGGGAAACGTTGAAAGCGGCTCCTTCCACCGGTACAACCGATCTGGCCTGAGACACCGGTGCAAAGACCAGAACGGCGGCAGCCAGCCATACAAAGACAAATCCTGCCCAGGGAGCGATTTTTGTTTTTCTTTTCATACGGCCTCCTTTTATGTTTTGAATGTCCTCATGAAATCCCCGTACGGATACGGGGCGTTACTTGATCTTTTGCAGCATCTCTCCCATCATTCTGTGGACCATGTTAACGGCTTTAAGCGGCCGGATCATGACCTTGAAATCGTTAATCCTGCCGTCTTCTCCCCATGTAATCATGTCCACGCCGTTGATGGTGATGCCGTCAATGACGGTCTGGAATTCCAGGACGGCCTGATTGCCGGCAACTACTTCCCGCAGATATTGAAAACTGTCATTGTTCAGGACGTGCAGAGCTGCCGTCAGATACAGCGAGGTGATCGGCTTTCCCGCCTGCGGAGTATGAACGACCGGAGAATGAAAGACGACGTTTTCGGCAAGAATGTTGTCCAGCGCGGCCGCGTCTTTCTCTGTGACGATTTTGTGCCAGGTGGCGATGGTATCTTTGATCATAAAGTTCCCTCCATGAATGTGTTGGCTGTCCGGTCGATATGAATTTCCCGTCTAAATCAAATACATGTTTTCCGCTTCCCTGAGCAGTTCTTCGCGGAATTTCGGATGGGCAATGCTGATGATGTCCAGCGCCCGGTCCCGTGTCGATTTGCCTTTCAGATTCACGGCACCGTGTTCCGTGACCAGGTAGTGCGTATCCATGCGGGGCGTCGTGATGACGGTTCCCGGATCAAAGCGCGACACAACCCGGGATATGGTATCGTTTTTGGCCGTGGAATGGAAGGCAAGAATGGACTTTCCGCCGCGGGAATTAAAGGCGCCCCGGACGAAATCCAGTTGTCCGCCGGTTCCGCTGAACTGCGAACCGTCGAGATATTCGGCGTTGCACTGACCCAGCAAATCCACTTCGAGAATCGAATTGACCGAGATCATATTTTCGTTTCGGGCTATCACGGCGGGATCGTTCGTGTAGGAGACCGGATAGCTTTCCATGCTGGGATTATCGTGGATAAAATCATACATCTCTCTGGTTCCCAGCGTGCCCGTGAAGAGATGCTTGCCGCGATGGGTTGTTTTTTTTCTTCCGTTGACGACGTCTTTCTGAATCAGATCCATCATTGATGCCGTAAACACTTCCGTGTGAATCCCGAGATCCCTGTGGCCGGTTAGTTGCCCGCCGATGGCGTTGGGCAAGCCGCCGAATCCCAGCTGAATGGTGGCGCCGTCGGGAATCATGCCCGCAACGATGCGGCCGATGGCTTTGTCGGTCGGGCCGGCGGGCAATACGGGAAATTCCATCAGGGGGACATGATTTTCCACGATGGCGTCGACTTCGGAGATATGGAGCAGGGAATCGCCAAAGACGCGGGGCATGTTTTGATTGACCTCCACGATCAGTCGCCGGCAGTTTCTCGCGGCCGTGGAGGTATAGTCATTGACGGTGCCGAAGGTGAAGTAGCCGGCCCTGTCCATGGGGGAAACGGTCGTTACCATGACGTCCACGCCGATAAATTCCGTGATCAGCCGCGGAATCTGGTGGTAGTAGCCGGGAACATAATAATGAAGCCCCACTTTCACCAGGGAGCGGTCGGCGCCGCTGATGAAGAAGGAGTAGGCCTGGACCGTGTCGCAGAGATCGGGTGACAGAACGGTTTGGGCCGCGTGGTGAAGGGGCAGCAGGGAATAGACCTTGAGATTTTTCAGGTTGTCCGATCGTATGCGCTGTGCGATGGCGTTCAGCAAGGCCGGCGGTTCCGCGACGGCCAGGCCATGGAACAGGTTGTCGCCGTCCCGGACAATTTCCGCGGCCCTGTCCGGCGTAGTCAGCTTCCGCTGGTACAATGTTTCGTAGCTGGACATGGTATTGATTCCCGATTTTGCGTTCCGGAGAATTCGCAACGCCCGGTTTCTCCCGGGAGCGGCGATCTTATCGTCCGGGCATGACGATCCGCGATTCTTCCTTGCGCTGCATTTCCTGGGCTTCCGCGATCATCGACTGAACCGCTTTTTCAATTGCGTCCGGCAGTTTGGCGGCGGCTTCAGCCAGTGTTTTCGCCCCTTCAATCAGGCACTGAACCGGGATCGGTCCGTTGGGAGACATAAGCTGGGCCATGCCGGTGAAGAGAGGTTCCCTGCTTTCGTCCGGTGTTCCGTCGATCTTTACGGGCGTAAGCCTGCGGATGGTGGCGTAGGTCAAATCCGTAAATGCTTCTTCCCTGTATAGATTGTTCGTGTTCATTTTAATTTCGGTTATCTTGGGTCCATTGAAATCACTCATGGCTGTCTCCTTTTGCGGTTGAGGGTTGAAATGCTTTCTGCCGGCATGCTTCTTCCCGGCATTCCACGGCCCGAAAAATGACGGGACATGCGGATTCCAACGGCCCATGGTTTTTCGGATGATCGATGATTTTCCTACACTGAAAAGGCGGCAGGGTCAAGCACTATAGGGGTTTATTCCGTGTCTGGAACAGCTAGATTTTCTGACGGTTTTTAATCTTGAAGAGATCGATATCCTCGTAGAGTTTTTCAGCGCAGTCCGGGCAGAGGCTGTGGGAGAAGAGCGCTTCGGAATGATCGGTGATGTAACCTTCCAGCTGATTCCAGTATCCCCTGTCATCCCGGATTTTTTTGCAGCTGGAGCAGATCGGCAGCAGTCCGCTTAAAGTTTTGACTTCCGCCAGAGCCTGCTTCAGTTCGCTGATCAGCTTTTCTTTTTCCTCCTGGGCCAGTTTGTACTCGTTGACATTCCTGGACACGCCGTATATTCCGGTGACGTTATCTTCTTTGTCCCGGATGAAGCCGACGATATTTTCAAACCAGACAACGGATCCGTTTTTGTGCAGGAGAACGGTGTCAATGGTGATGTTCCTGTTGGGATCAACCGGTGACTGTTGACCGGGGATGATCTCCTCATTCAGAATTTCCTTTACCCTGTCAAACGTTTCGGGGGGCATGAATTCACTGACGTTGTGTCCCAGAAGTTCGGCTTGAGAGTAATCCAGAGCCCGCTTGACGGAAGGGCTGATGTACGTAAAAAATAAATTGTTGTCCAGTGTCCACACGATGTCGCTTGTTCGTTCCGTGAGGAATCGGTATTTTGCTTCACTTTTACTGAGCGCTTCCAGGGTATTGATCCTCATGGTGATGTCGATAAACGACTCGATGACCCGAAGCAGATTGCCTTCCTGATCCCACTGCGGCTGGGCATTGACCAGAAACCAGCCGGTCGTTTCGCTGACAGGTCGTATAACAGCAATCAGGATGTCATTGACCGGGGCATTCCGGGCAATGGCAAGGCTGACAGGATGCTCATCCGGTGACATCGGGCGGCCGTCGGTCCGGACAAGCTTCCATGCAGGCTGATGGGGGGATTTACCCAGCATATCGGCTTCGGATGTTTCCAGAAGGAGCTGCGCCCGGCGGTTTCCCATGATGATCGTTCCGTGGGGGGAGTAGACAATGATGCCAATGGGGCTGTCCTCGATCAGACGGCGATAATTTTCCTCGCTTGACGCAAGAGCTTCTTCCGCCAGTTTGCGTGAGGTGACGTCTCTCAGCGAACCGACAATCCTGACGGGGCGTCCTTTTTCATTACGGATAATTTGCCCGCGGTCGATGATGTAAATATAACGGCCGTCTGCCCGGCGGAACCGGTATTCTTCCATCCAGACGTCGGAAAGACTCTTCTGGATGGAACGCAGACGGGTCATGATTCGCTTCCTGTCCGCGGGATGAAGGCGAGTTTTCCACCACTTGAAGTGATTCATATTTTCCTGAAAATCCAGAATCAAGTGATACGATTCACTGAGCCAGAGTGTTCCGGAAACGATATTCCAGTCATAAATAGCATCATTGGCTGCCTGTGAAACCAGACGAAAACGCTCCTCGGCTGTCTGAAGATCTTCCTCCATTTTCTTGCGGATGGTGATATCCCGTGTGACACCCCGAAAGCCCGCCAGAGATTGATCTTCATTAAAGACGGGAACGATGCTGACTTCCAGGCAGCGTGTCGAGCCGTCTTTATTCAGTTGCCTGCTTTCCAGTCCGAAGAAGGCGCGCGGTTTCAACAGAAGTTTATCCAGAAAAGGTCCCGCAAGGTCAGCATCCTCCGTTAACATAAATTCGGTTGGAGCTTTTCCCAGGATTTCTTCCGGTTCGAAGCCGAGAACATCCCTGATTCGACTATTGGTGTATGTGCAGCGAAAATTCTTGTCCGTTTCCCAAATCCAGTCACTTGTATTTTCAACCAGGTTTCTGTAGCGTTCCTCGCTTTTGCGGAGAGCCTGTTCGGTTTCCCGGCTTTCGCACAGCATCCTGTCCAGGCCGGTCAGGCGTTCGTTCGCCCGGGCCAGTTCATCTTCAAGTTGTTCGGTGGTTTTCATTTTACTAATCCATGATGGGCTTTTCCAGGATGATCAAAATTGCCGTTATAGTGGGATGAGTTCTGAGCAGCGGAAAATTAGATGTAATCAGATAAACACAGTGTAAAACCCTCTTTCCCTGATAATATAAGCAGGTACAGTGTGTAAGTCAATGAAGATTTGGAGACGGATTGCGGCGGGATCATTACCGTATCCCATGGCATGGAAAACGCCATTGTATTAAAGGAGGAAGGTGAGGAAGAGGACCCGGGGAAGACATGTTGGATATGCCTTGTACCCCCCGAGATCCTCTTCCTCTTCGGCAGGAAAAAAAGGGGATCTGTTACGGCTCTCTGAAATGAGCCGGGTATGTGTTACTTTTTGGTTTTGGCAACTTCCTCGTCACGAAGGATTTTACGCAAAATCTTGCCCACGGCGGATTTCGGGATGCTTTCCCTGAATTCCACGATTTTGGGAACCTTGTAAGCGGCAAGCTTGGTCCGGCAGAAATCAATGATTTCCTTATCCGTCGCTTTTTCGCCCGGTTTCATCACAACGTAGATTTTAACGGTTTCGCCGCGGTATACATCCGGAACGCCGACGGTAACCGCTTCGGCAATTTTGGGATGCTGATAGAGCACTTCATCGACTTCCCGCGGGTAGATGTTAAAACCGCCGGCGATGATCATGTCTTTTTTACGGTCCACGATGTAAATATAGCCGTCTTCATCAGCCTGTCCGACGTCGCCGGTGTGCAGCCATCCATCGGTGAGCTGTGCCTGGGTTTCTTCCGGATTATTCCAGTAGCCCTGCATGACCGACGGGCCTTTAATGAGAATTTCACCCGGTTCGCCGGGCTTGACTTCGTCAATGCCGTTTTCCACACTGACCAGGCGGACATCGTTTTCCATGAGGGGCACGCCGATGGATCCGGGGCGATTGGCCATAATCGGATTGGAAATGCCCAGCGAAGCGGTCTCGCTCATTCCCCAGCCTTCACCAAAGAAAATGCCGAGGTCATTCACTTTCTGGATGAGCTCCAGTGGCATGGGTGCGCCGCCGGAATTGAAGAAACGGAACCGCTGGTCGAGGTTCATTTCCGCCGCCTTCGGATGGTTAATGATGGCCGTGATCATGGTAGGAACCGTCGGAAAATAGCCGATCTGATCAACGCGCTTGATAATTCCCAGTACTTCATCAAGGTCAAAACGGGGGACCAGCACCTGTGTGGCGGCGTTGAACATGCCCCAGTTCATGCAGCAGGTGTTGCCGTAAATATGAAAGTAGGGAATGATCCCCAGAACATTGCGTTTTTCGGGAGGCGTACAAAGGGTGATGTGCTGACCCCACATTGTGCTTTGCATGGTTGCCGCCACGACGTTGGCATGGGTGAGCAGCGCCCCTTTGGGCAGGCCGGTTGTTCCTCCCGTAAACTGGATAAGGGCGGCGTCGGAGGGGGCGAATGCGATCCGGGGGAGCTGCGTGTTGCTGCAACCTTCAATCAATTCTGAAAAATGACGCCAGCCCTCTTCCAGCTCTAATCCCTTTGCGGTGCTGACGCCCAGTCCTGTGATATAGTCCGTAACCCGGGTGACAATCAGGACCATGTCCAGCTCTTTGGCCAGAGGACGCATGGTGGGCAGAGCGCCGTCAAATGTCACCAGAATTTTTACTGCCGTATTTTCCATCATGAACTTGAGTTCGTCATGGGTATACAGGGGATTCATATTGACGACAATCGCGCCGGCGGACAAAATGGCGTAGTAGGCAATGATATACTGAGGGCAGTTGGGCAACGCGAGCCCGATGCGGTCGCCTTTTTTGACGCCCATCTGAACCAGCGCGTTGGCCATGCGCAGCATTTGCGTGCGCACCTGGGAAAAGGTCATTTCGGACCCGTAAAAGTCAGTGGCAGCTTTGAAAGGATATTGCGAAGCTGCAAAATGCAGAAAATTCTGCGCGGGAAATTTCGGGAAGCGAATTGAAGTGGGTACGGGGTAGTCGTAGTTTTTCTGCCAGGGTCTAGTTTGCAAAACGATTTTCCTCCAATGTAAAATGCGATAACAATAATTTTGTATCAATTAAACATTAGCATTCATCATGCCAAATTGTTTATTGTTGTATATTGTTGATAATGTTAGTTTTTTTATTTTTGTGCTGGATTTTTGTGTCAAATGATGATTCACTGCCGTCTCAGTGAGACGATGTTGATACATTTGTGAGACATTTGTCTATTGTTTGAGAATTTGGAGAGACAATGACCGAAGTTTCAAAATCAGACAATCGAAGACTGCTCCGGGACATTAACCTGATCGGAGCGGAGTATTATGAAAAATTTTATCAGGAAACATTTCTGGAGTGGCGTAAATTCATATCAGGTGATCCCAGGGTTGACCCGTCCATTATCCCGGAGGATATCCTCGAATCCTGGTGGCGTTGCGCCAGGCTGGGTGTCGATCCGCTGGCTAAACCGGATAACAAAGTGCTGGAGGGCAAGGAACTGGAGGAACTGCTGTCCGTTAATAAGGAGTTAATCGATGTGGGGCGCCCTTTCATGAAAAGTCTTTACCGCTTTCTGGAAGGTTCCGGTTTTTTGTTCAGTCTGGTGAGCCGCGACGCTTATGTTCTGGAAGTTCTGGGCGATCCGGAAGAAGAGAAATTAATCCGTACCGCGAAGGGATATGTCGGAGCCTGCTGGGCTGAAAAATATTCGGGGAATAATGTCGCCGGCGCAGTGGCCTTTTACAAAAAGCCCATGCAGGTATTCGGTCCTCAGCATTACATCCGTCTGTATCAGCAAACGACGGCGTGCGGAGCTCCGATCTTTGATGCGGATGGTGAATTTGCGGGCATCGTTACCATTTTCGGGCGTTATTACCGCGCCAATCCCCATACGCTGGGTATTGTTGTCGCCGCCGCCAATGCGATAGAGAATGAACTTAAGATTCGCCGGGCGCTGGCGGAAAGCCGGGTGGCCGCCAGCTACCAGCAGACAGTGATTTCATCCATTCAGGAAGCACTCATTGCGGTGGATTCCAGGGAATGCGTGACGCTGATGAATGATATTGCCCACAAAAAGTTCGGCCTGGTCAATATGAAGGTGGAAGGGCGCCGTCTGCGTGACATTTTTATTCCGGAAAACACTCAGCTTTTCACGCTGATTGAAAATAATGAAACCATCACGGATACGGAAATACGTATCTTATCCAACAATTTTTCAGGCGACTATACCCTGAACTGCAATCCCATCCTTTCCCCTGATCAGAAAGTGATCGGTAAGATCATTCTCCTCAACGAAATTCAGCGCGCCAAATCCATGGTCACCAAAATGATGGGCGCATCCGCCAATTTCAGTTTTGACGACATTTACGGTCAGAATCCGCGATTCCTGATGACGGTCGATCAAGCCAGAATGGTGGCGCAAAGCGCCTCGAACGTGCTGCTTCTGGGAAAGAGCGGTACAGGCAAGGATATTTTCGCCCAGGCTATCCACAATGCCAGCGATCGCAGGAACGGTCCTTATGTAGCCATCAACTGCGGCGCCATTCCCCGGGAACTGATTGCCAGCGAATTGTTCGGCCACGAGGAAGGCGCCTTCACCGGATCGCGGCGCGGCGGCAATCAGGGCAAGTTCGAACTGGCGGACGGAGGCACGCTCTTTCTGGATGAAATCGCCGAAACGCCACTGGAACTGCAGACGGCTCTTTTGCGGGTGATTGAGGACAAATCCGTCCTGCGCATCGGCGGCACGCGCGTGAGGCCGGTGGATGTGCGCATTATCGCCGCTACCAACAAAGACCTGCGTGAAGAAGTCCGCAAAGGCAATTTCCGTGAGGATCTTTATTACCGCGCCAACGTCTTCGCCATCGAGATGGTTCCGCTCAAGGACCGGTTGGACGATATCCCGCTGCTGGCGGACTATTTTATCAGGCGGTACGCCAGTACCATGAAGAAACGAATTGCGCATGTGGATAAGAAAGTGATCGAGGCCTTTATGAATTATTCCTGGCCCGGCAATATCCGTGAACTGCAAAACGCCATTGAACGCATGATCAACTTTCTCAAGACACCGGAGCTGACGCTGGAACTGGTTCCCGAACATATCCGCCGCCCGAGCCATACGATGGAACCGCGCGAGGATATGGACGCCTCCGAGGATACCGAAAGGATGATGCTTGCCCGAATGCTGAATTCAAAGATGCGTAAAAACCGTATTGCGCAAAAAATGAATATTTCCCGCGCAACGCTGTACAGGAAAATGAAGCTCTATGAACTGGGGTAAGGGTAAAAAAGGCACAGAGGCGCAAAGACACAAAGGGACAGAGGGACAAAAGCAGGAGGTACGAATGAATCCGGTAACCCATTTTCTTGCCGGCTGGCTTATTGCCAATGTTAATTCTCTGGAGCGTCGCGACCGTGCTCTGGTCACCGCGGCGGCGGTTATCCCCGATGTTGACGGTCTGGGAATACTCAGCGATCTTACGATCGGCAGTGCGGGCGAGGGTCTTACGCTTTACGGCCAGTTTCATCATGTCCTGGCCCATAATATTTTTTTCGGCTGTTTCCTTTTTTCGGCGGGGTATCTTGCGGCCAGAAAGAAATGGCTCACAGCCTTTCTTGTCCTGGTCGGTTTTCACCTCCACCTGCTGGGAGACATTCTGAGCGGTCGTGGTCCGGATGGAATGATCTGGGCCGTTTCTTACTTTTTTCCTGTTTTTAAGGACGTTCAATATTCCTGGATGGGGCAATGGGAATTAAATGCATGGCCGAATGTCGCTGTGACGGCTGTTGCCCTTTTCGTAACTTTTTATCTTGCCTGGCGAAGAGGATTTTCACCGGTTGGCATATTTTCCTCAAAAGCGGATCGCGCTTTTATCAACACGCTGCGCGGCAGATTTCCCCGTATGCAATAACGAAAAAACCGTTCAAGAGACTTTTCGCCTTTTGAACGGTTTTAAGATTTCCAGCAGAATCAAGCGCGGAGGGTCTGCCCGCCGCCGATGACCATTTCCTTGCCGGTCATGAAAGATGCTTCATCCGAGCACATCCACAGGACTGCGCTGGCGATTTCTTCAGGCTTGCCGAAACGCTTCATGGGAACCTGCGCCAGTGTGATATCCCGAATCTGTGGATTGGTCTTCCAGGGTTCTTCCAGCATGGGTGTGTGGATGAATCCCGGGCAAACGGCGTTGATGCGTACTTTCCGGTGGGCATAATCCAGAGCGGCGCCCCGGGTCAGGCCCAGCACGGCGTGCTTGCTGGCCGCGTAAACGGACAGGCCGATCTCCGTGCAGATGCCGGCAATGGACGAGTTGTTGACGATGGCGCCGCCGCCCGCTTTCAGCATCAGCGGAATTTCCCGTTTCATGCATTGCCAGACGCCCTTTACATTGGTGTTCATCATCCAGTTCCATTCTTCCATGGTCAGATTGACGAACCGCTTCATCGTCGGGGAACTGACGCCCGCGTTATTGAAAGCGCAGTCCAGCCGGCCATACTGAGTCTCAATGACACTGAAGAGATTTTCAATGTCTTCCCTCTGGGTGACGTCCGTCCGCACAAACTGAGCCTCTCCCTTTGCGCTTTTAATTTCCTCAACGACTGCGTTTCCCTGTTCTTCCCGGCGGGCGGCGATGAGGACTTTCGCGCCTTCGCGGGCAAAGGCCAGTGCCGCGGCGCGGCCGATGCCGGAGTTTCCCCCGGTGACCAGAACAACTTTATCTTCAAAACGATTTGTTTTCAAATGGTGTCTCCTTTCCTGCAATCCGGTGCTTACGAAACAACGCCCTGTCCGCCGGCGACAACAACTTCTTTTCCCGTCATGAACGCCGATTCGTCGGAGGCCAGCCACAGCACGGCGCCCGCGATCTCTTCCGGTTCGGCCATTCGCTTCATGGGTGTTTTGGCAAGCAGCAATTCCTTCATTTTGGGATAACGCGCCATGGGTACTTCCATCATTTCAGTGCGGATCGGTCCCGGGCAAACGGCATTGATGCGGATATTTTTATGAGCATATTCCAGTGCCGCCGTTTTGGTCAGCCCCAGAATGCCGTGTTTACTCGCGCAATAATGGGCCAGTCCGTATTCTCCGTTCAATCCCAGCACTGATGCCGTATTGACGATTACACCGAATCCCTGCTTGAGCATCATGCTCAACTCCTGCTTCATGCACAGCCAGGTGCCGCGGAGATTGGTGTCCAGAATATCGTCCCATTCTTCTTCTTGAATCTTGGCCGCGGGCGGCATGCTCACGGAGCTGGCCCCGGCATTGTTGAAGGCAATATCCAGCCGTCCATACCGTGTCGTGATTTCCTGAAAAAGACGGTGGATGTCTTCAGGTACCCGGATATCCGTTCGAATGAAGACAGCCTTTCCGCCGCCTGTTTCTATTTCACGGACAACATCCCTTCCCAGGTTTTCCCGTCGGGCGGCAATGATTACCTGTGCGCCTTCCCGGCCAAAAGCCAGCGCGGTGGCTCTGCCGATCCCGGAAGTGCCTCCCGTTACCAGAACTACTTTACGATCAAATCTATTGATTTCCAAAATTTTTCTCCTTTAGTGAAAAACTTAATCAATATGTTAATAAATGCAGCGCTATACGCTATCATTACAAAACAAGCGTATGTTTACTTTTTACCGGATGAAAACGGTTCCGTCAAGAAGTTTTGTTTTCAGCCGGCCAAAGGTAATCTGAGACAGGTTTTTTCCAGGTAAAGAGCTTCTTCCGTCTTGAAAAGGAGTTGCCGAGTAAACGCTCGTTTTTTAATAAATTGAAGTTATGTTGTTGATATTACATCGATTGCATGTTTTGTGTTTTATGTATGGTAATCAAATGCTTGAATTTATCTCAAGACCCATGTAACACAATAGCCGGAAAAAAAAACTAAAAGGAGAATACGATGAGTACACTCAGCAACATCTTATCACCTTTGAAGGTCAAATCGATGGAACTGGCCAACCGGGTGGTGATGCCCCCCATGGGATCGAACCTGGGAAACAAGGATGGAACCGTCAGTGCGGAGAATCTGGCCTACCTTGCCCGCCGCGCCAAGGGACAGCCCGGCCTGATCATTACGGAGATTACCGGCGTGCATCCAGGCGGCGTGGTTGGTCCGAGCCAGCTTGGCGCGTACGACGATCGCTTTATTCCAGGGCTCAGAAAGATGGCCGACATTGCGCATAAAGAGGGGTGTAAAATTGCCATGCAGATTCATCACACCGGCCGGGAAAGCCTCTTTTTACTGGGGCAGGGTAAGGCCATGGCCCCCTCGCCAATCCCCAGCATTGTTTTCAAGGGAAATCCCCGGGAAATGACGATTGACGACATCCAGGAGGTTATTGCTTGTTTTGGATCGGCGGCAGCACGGGCGCGCGCAGCCGGTTTTGATGCCGTGGAAATCCACGGCGCCCATGGCTATCTGATCACGCAGTTTCTTTCGGCTCTGACCAATCAGCGGTCCGATCAGTATGGCGGCGCCACCCTGAAAGAACGTTCGCGTTTTGCACTGGAGGTTATTGCCGAGGTCCGCCGGCGGGTGGGAGCGGATTATCCGATTTCCATCCGGCTGTCCGCACAGGAGTTTATCAAGGGCGGATACAGTGTTGAAGACATGCAGACCATCATCCCGGATATGGTGAAAGCCGGAGCGGACATGATTCACGCATCTTTCGGCACCCACGGAAGCCCCGGTGGCATCACTCAGGCACCCGCGGAATACAAACCCGGGTTCAATATCTGGTTGTCGAAAAAAATAAAGGAAGTCACCGGCGCACCCGTCATCGGTGTTGGCCGTTTCACGGACCCGGCGGATGCCGATGCGGTCCTCGCAAAGGGAGAAGCGGACCTGATTGCTTTCGGCCGGCAGTTTCTGGCCGACCCCGATTTTCTGATCAAAGCCAGAGCAGGCCGGACGGCGGACATCCGCCAGTGCATTGCCTGCAACCAAGGCTGCATTGAAAGAGAGATGCTGGGAGAAGGGAACATCCGCTGTTCCATCAATCCCGAAACAGGGCAGGAGACCATCTATCCTCTGGGACCGGCAAAGAATTCCCGCAATGTATGGGTTGTGGGAGCGGGACCCGCAGGGCTGATAGCCGCTTCAGAGGCCGAACGGCTGGGACACAAAGTGACTCTGTTTGAAAAGAAAAATGTCTTGGGCGGGCAGATCCGCTATGCGCAGGTTCCTCCGCATAAGGAAATATACGGGGAGTGGATTGACTGGCAGATCGGCCAGGTCCGCAAATCCAGGGTGCAGATCAAGGAGGCAACTGAAGTCACAGAAGCCCTGCTCAAAGAAGGAAAGCCGGACTATGTCATTGTGGCCACCGGCGGAGAAAAACTGGTGCCCCCCGTTGCCGGCCTGGATAAGCCATTCGTCTGTGATGCTTGGCAGATTCTGGACGGCAGAGTTGCGCCCGGGAAAAACATTGTCATCATCGGCGGCGCTTTAATCGGCATGGAAGTGGCGGACTATCTGAGTGAGAAAGGGAGCAAGGTGACGATTCTGGAAATGCTGAAACGCTCGCCGGTTCTGAAAATTACATCCCACGGATTTATGCTGCACAACCGCCTGCGTGAGAGAAACTGCCCGATGATATTCAGCGCCAGAGTCACGGCTATTGGTGATGGATTTGTAGAATTCGTTATGGGCGAAGAGACGTCAAAAATATCTGATGTCGATCAGGTGGTGATTGCCGCCGGCATGAAGCCTGTCAACACGCTTCAGGGGACTCTGGAGCAACTGAATATTCCCGGTGTGGTAGTCGGTGACGCCCGTACACCCAGAAGAATCATCGAAGCGACGGAAGAAGGGGCCCGAGCGGCCTGGGAACTGGCATAGAAGTTATTAACCGTTTTACAGTTGATTTTAATTTGACGCACCCTCCTTATCAAGGGGGGCCAGGGAAGATCTGAAAGAAAGATCAGATCCCCCTGAATCCCCCCTTGGAAAGGAGATAAAAAAGATGTCCGCCGGCAGATGATCCATGCTTGACATTTCCAGAGGAGATGAACAGTTTAGGGTCGTGGCAGCATTATGATAATTGAGCGGGTATTTTTTGGACTGTGTAAACGACCTGAAAAATATTTACTGGAATGCGATTCGTGAAGTCGATCCGGCCGGCCTGATTTCGTCCTCCGTCAGAAAGACCGGCCGGACGCTCACGGTCCATTCTCAGGGCAAAATCTTTTCAGAAGACCTTTCTTTTTATCATCAAATCATCGTTCTGGGCGCGGGCAAAGCATCTGCCCGTATGGCATCCGTCCTCGAAAATATCCTCGGGGAAGAAGTCTTTTCCGGAATCATTGTCACAAAATACGGATATGGTCAGCCTCTGAAAAAAATCCGCCTTCTGGAAGCGGGGCATCCAGTGCCCGATGAAAAAAGTCTGGAAGGCGCCAGGGCTTTCGCAAAATTGCTGGAGAAGGCCGACAGACAAACGCTGGTTATCAATCTGATATCCGGCGGTGGATCCTCCCTGTTGTGCATGCCGTCCAGCGGGATCACCCTTCAGGACAAGCGCCAAACGACCTCGATTTTGCTGGAATCAGGCGCGAACATCGATGAAGTGAACTGCATCAGGAAGCATCTTTCCGGTATAAAAGGCGGCGGCCTTGCCCGGATGGCCGGTTCCGCGAGGCTTTTGAATCTGATTTTATCGGATGTCGTCGGCGACCGCATCGACACCATTGCGTCGGGTGTCACCGCACCCGACCCCACAACGTTTCAGGATGCACTGGCTCTGATCAGCAGGTACCGGCTTTACGACAGAATGCCGAAGTCTGTAATGGATCATTTGGCTCGGGGGGCAGACGGCCATATTCCCGAAACCCCAAAACCGGAAGATCCGGTATTCAGCAACACCGTCAACATCATTCTGGGGAACAACGATGTTGCCTGCCAGGCGGCAGGCGAGGCCGCCCGAAATCGTGGCTACGGCGCGCATATTCTTGGCACGGGCGTGACGGGTGAGGCATCCACAGCGGGTATGTATTATGCGCGGCTGGCCAGAATGGTTGATCTCGGTCTGGACGGATTTGTCAGACCTGTCGTAATGATTGCCGGTGGAGAGTCAACCGTGACGATCCGCGGCAAAGGCAAAGGCGGAAGAAATCAGGAAATGGCACTGGCATTTGCCTGCGAGCTGCATAAAATCCACCCGGATGCCCGAAACATCTTCTTTCTCAGCGCCGGAACGGACGGCAGTGACGGACCGACGGACGCGGCAGGCGCGTTCGTGACGCCGGAACTCATGGACGAAATGAAGATGATCGCGGACGAAGCCGAAGCGCATCTGATTGACAACGACTCGTACTCATTCTTTCAGAATCACAACTGCCTTTTTCAGACAGGACCGACATACACCAATGTCTGCGACCTGCAGATTCTTCTGGTATTGTGAATGTTGATAAGGATATGCAATTTACTTGCAACCTGGAAGGGATCAGGTTATTTAAAAATCCAAGTCCATAAATTTTAATACGCCGTCAGGCAAACAGATTCCTTTTGAAAGAAAGAGATGGTCCGGCAGGATGAAAGATGAACCGTTCGGAAAAGGCGTGGAAGATTATCTCGGCGTTCTGGAAAATCTGGATATTTCCTATTTTGAGCTTGACCTGAAAGGGAGCTTCACTTTCGTCAGCAATGTCACATGCAATCATCTTGGATTCAGCCGCGAAGAACTT
Organism: Smithellaceae bacterium; assembly: GCA_963682015.1. Lineage (GTDB taxonomy): Bacteria > Desulfobacterota > Syntrophia > Syntrophales > Smithellaceae > UBA8904. Next base: position 4,086,683 of record OY820932.1, read on the forward strand.
CTGGGCATGAATTTTCAGACATATTGCAAACCGGATAACATTGAAAGAATACAACAGGTTTATCGCGAAATATTCCACACCGGAGAGCCAAAGACTACAATTAATTTAGAGGTTCTGCACAGGGACGGACATTCCATCACCGCCCAGTTATCCATATCCCTCGTGATCGACGCATCCGGCCAACCGGCCGGATTCCGGGGTGTGGCGATCGACATCACGGAAAAGATCAGGGAAGGACAACTCTATCTGGACACGGAGAGGAAATACCGGTCTATTCTGGAAACCATGGCAGAAGGGTTGTTTGAGACGGATCTGAAAGGAAACTATACGTTTCTTAACGATGCCGCCTGCAGGATGCTGGGGTATACGCGCGAAGAAATGATCGGGAAAAATTACCGGATGATTCACACGCCGGACACGATTCGTTATCTCAGAGAAACATACTCCCGGATGTATGAGAGGCACAAGGTCGAAAGCCTGCTGAGTTATGAGGCCATCGGCAAGGATGGGACCGTCAGGGTCCATCAGGCGAACACTTCGATTATCCGTGACAAAACAGGCGAAATTGTCGGCTTCCGGGCTCTGGTACGCGACATTACGGAAAATAAAAGGGCGGAAGAAGCGTTGCGCGAGAGCGAGGAACGATACCGGAGCATTCTGGAAACCATGGAAGAAGGGTATGCGGAGTATGATGTAAAAGGCAACATTACGTTTGTTAACGATGCAACCTGCCGGCTGCTAGGATACAGGCGTGATGATCTGGTGGGAATGAATTACCGGCGATTCCATGCGCCCGAGGTAGCCACGTATATTAAAAAAGTATTCATTGAGATGTACCAGACCGGCAGGCCGCAGTTCCTGCTGGATTATGAAGCGATTCGCAGCGATGGATCAATCCGAATCTGTGAAATGAGCGCCGCGGTGTTGCGGGATGCATCCGGTCAGACAAAAGGGTTCCGCATTCTGGTTCGCGATGTTACCGGGCGTAAAAAGTCGGAGGAAGAAAAGGCGAAAATTGAACAACAGCTTCTGCAGTCGCAGAAAATGGAATCCGTCGGACGTCTGGCAGGCGGCGTGGCGCATGATTTCAATAACATGATTACCGTTATCCTCGGGTACGCTGAACTGATCAGAATGAGGATACCCGGGGATAATTCTCTGCTCAAAGACCTGCAGGAGATTGAAAAAGCGGCAACCCGTTCCCGGGATATCACCCGGCAGCTCCTGGCTTTTTCCAGGAAAGCCATCATCGCGCCTCAGAATGTTCAGTTGAATCATCTGATCATCGACGTCCAGAAAACCATCCTCCACCTGCTCGGCGAAGATATCGATTTGAAGTTTTATCCCGGCGACGATTTGCGGAGGATCAAAGTAGATCCGTCACAGATGGAACATGTTCTCATCAACCTGGCGGTCAATGCCCGTGATGCAATGCTAAATGGAGGCAAACTGACAATTGAGACCCGGAACGTGAACCTCAGCGAAGAGTATTGCCGCATACATCCGGGGGTTCTCTCCGGCGATTATGTCATGCTGGGCGTGAGCGATGACGGCGTTGGCATGGACAAAGAGACGCTGGGCCGGATTTTCGAACCTTTTTTTACGACCAAGGAAACGGGAAAAGGGACCGGGCTGGGGCTGGCTATGGTTTACGGTATTGTCAAACAGAATGAAGGGTTCATCAATGTATACAGTGAACCGGGAAAGGGCACTACCTTTACCGTTTATATTCCCCGCAGCCGCGATGAAGCCACGGAGAAGAAAAAAGAAGTTGAGCCGCTGACCACAACCGCCACCGGCACGATTCTTCTGGTGGAAGATGACGACATGGTGCGCGCCCTGACGGCGGAAATGCTGGAGGCGATCGGTTATAAAGCGTTCACTGCCGCAAGTCCGGCAGAGGCCTTGTTCTTTTTCGAAAAAGGTGACGGGCAGATTGACCTGATGATTACCGACGTGGTCATGCCGGGGATGAGCGGCAGAGAGCTTGCCGAAAAAGTTATGGTCATGCGGCCGGCAATGAAAGTCCTGTTCATGTCCGGCTATACCACGAATGTGATCGTTCACCGGGGTGTGCTGGATGAGGGGGTTAACTTTATTCAGAAACCTTTTTCCATGAGTGATCTTGCCCGAAAACTCAGTGATGTGCTCAATGGCTGATCAGGTATTAAATTATAACTTTTTACCTGGTCGCGGATAGTGTTCCGGAAGGCCCGGCGAAAATCTTTCACCCGTTACTCGAAACAATAAAATACTTGACTGTTAAAAGAGGACAAACCATAATCATTATGTGATTATGGTTTGCCTTGATGAGGCGGTTTAACCGGCTTGCGATATAGAAAACATCAGCAGAGTGCATTACAGGTGAATTCATGAAAGACATTCTCAGTGTTCAGGATACCCCCGACCTTGTCAATCCCTATATTCTGATTGGTTACCGCGGATGGCTGAATGCCGGGGAGACGGGAACGGGATGTATTGACTACCTGCGCCGCAAACTCAAGGCCCGGAAACTCGCTTCGATCGATTCGCGGTATTTTTATATCTGGCAGGTCCCGGGTTTTGATCCGGAGCAGGTCATGCGGCCCCAGACGGTTGTCGAAAAAGGTCTGGTCAAATCTCTTGATGAACCCGCCAATGAATTCTTCTACTGGCAAAGCGGCGCCGGCAGCGATCTGATCCTTTTTACGGGTCATGAACCGAACGTTGCGTGGCCGGAATATACGGCCGCCATCTTGAGCATGGCCAATCGCTACAAGGCTTCCCGGATCTATATTCTGGGAGGCGTTTATGACCAGGTTCCCCATACCCGGGAAACAACCGTTTATGCCGTGCTCAGCCATCCGGAAATGAGAATCGAATTTCAATCGTTTCCACTGCTGAATTACAAGGGGCCTTGCAGTTTCTCCACACTGCTTGTGGAGCATGCACGCAGGGAAGGTATTGAGGCCGCCAGCATCGTCGCCAGGGTCCCGCCGTATATTCAAGCATTCAATGCAAAAATCGGTTACGAGTATTTGAAAAAGGTTCTTGCTCTTACCTCTCTGAATATTGATTTGAGTGATCTTAAAAAAGCCGGAGACGCCATGGCCGGGCTGATGGATAGCGACTTCAGCCAGGATAAAGCCGCGCTGGGGCAACTCCGGAAACTGGAAGAGATGTACGATGCCGCAATTTTTCAGGACTATGGTTACAAGGAAGTGACCGTGGATGAGCTGATGCAGGAAATGATGAATACGAAAAAGGACGGCCGAAAGCCGCACTGAATGCAGGGATTCTGAAGAAAATGTATTGTGAAATCTGATGCGGACAACCTGAATGCATAAATTTCGGGAGGACGGACCATGAATGTAAAAGCTTCGGTTTTTATTAATCTGGTAAAGACCATCAAGCATGACAAGAGCGGTGCTTTCAATAAGTATCTTACCGATAAAGACCGGAAGTTTATCGGAACTAAAATTTTACCCAGCTCATGGTGTCCCTTTGATATTTACGAACGCTGCATAACAGCGGTTTATGAAGTTATGGGAAAAAGCAATCCGGAAGTCGCCAAAGGGTGGGGCCGGGCGGAGTGCAAGGCTGCACTGACCGGTATTTACAGCTCTTTCGTGGATGGTCGGGACCCGATTGGCTTTATTCGTGAATATGAGATGGTTCATAAGCGCTTTTTCGATTTCAGCAGGGTTGAAGTAATTGTTGAAGGAAAAAACCAGGTTGTATTCAAATTGATTAACTTCGATACACGGTGCATCCCCCTCTATTATATTATTCAGGGGTGGCTGGAACAGGGGATGGAATTATGCGGAGCGAAGAATATTCAATTCAGCTTCTTATCCAAAAGCTGGGAAGGGTATCCTGACACCTCCATGCGTCTTACCTGGTCTTGATTAATAAACAGTATTCTCCGGTTCGGTTCGTCCCACCGGTTTCTTCCCGATTCCACCGGATTTCAAAGAAAAAATCATCTCCGGATATTAAAGTTGAAAGCACAAAGGACCGATAGAAGTGCATATCGTCATGGTTATGACTCAACCTAACGTCAAGATTAAAGGAGATGCCCTATGGAATTATTGATAATATATATTATTATTCTTGCTTTAAACTTAGCCTGTTCCGGTGTGGTTGCCCTGATCCTCAGGGCCATTTACGGGAAAAACCTGACCTACAAGATTTTTCTCTGGTTGATTCCGGGAATTTGTATCTGTATCAGCAATGCCGGATTTTTGCATCGCTTGGGCGGTTTGGAAAATCTGATGGCTGTCATCATCTGCTCCGTGCTTGGCCTGTCTATCATGGTGGCCAATTTCGTCATGGTCGGGAGGTTCCTGATCGGAAAATTAACGGAAATTTCCTCCAGTATTACAGAATCCGCCACCGAGGTGAACTCCGCGTCGGGTATGGTAACCACGTCCAGTCAGACTCTCGCGGAAGGCGCTACGGAACATGCAGCGGCACTGGAAGAAACATCATCGTCTCTCGAAGAGATGTCGTCCATGACGAAACAAAATGCCGATAATGCAGCTCAAGCCAAGGCATTGACGGTCGAAGCCAAGCAGATTGTTGATAAAGTGGACAGTCAGATGAATCGCATGGTAACGGCAATTCAGGATGTAACCAAGTCCAGCGAAGAAACGGGAAAGATCATTAAAACGATTGATGAGATTGCATTTCAGACGAATCTTCTTGCCTTGAATGCCGCCGTGGAGGCGGCGAGAGCCGGCGAAGCCGGCGCCGGTTTTGCCGTTGTCGCCGACGAAGTCCGCAATCTGGCCATGCGGGCGGCGGAGGCGGCTAAAAACACTTCCAGCCTTATTGAAAATACGATTGTGACTGTTAAAAACAGCCGTGATCTGACGGAGCAGACGCAGAATGCCTTCAAGGAAAATATACAGATTTCCAACAAAATAGGTCAGCTCATTGACGAGATTGCGGTTGCCTCCAATGAACAGGCGCAGGGTATCGGCCAGATCGGCAGGGCCGTGGCGGAGATGGACAAGGTTGTCCAGCATACGGCGGCCAGCGCCGAGGAATCGGCCAGCGCTTCCGCGGAGATGAACGCTGAATCCTTCAAAATGAAGGACCAGGTGGGTACGTTGACCGCGCTTATTTACGGCAAAAGCGATATGCTTTCCGAGGATCGATCTTCCGCGGCGCTTAAGAAAAAACCGGTTGTGCGGAAAGCCGTTAAGCCGGCGGCGGGCCGACAGTTGCTTGCTGCGCCTCGCCCCGTGACCAAGGACAAACCGGCCCGGCCGGAAGATGTGATTCCCTTTGAGCAGGACAGTTTCAAGGATTTCTAGGGGAATTCAGGATTTTTTACCTGAATCTCCCCGGCGGTTTTCCTGACCGTTATGCAAGGGGCTTGATCCGGGAAGGCATCCCTTATGAGCCACCCAGTATGCCGGCGATTAGTTTTGCCAGATTCTCCAGGGTGTAAGGTTTTTGAATAAAGGCGTTTACGCCCTGATCCAGGGCGTAAGTCACTCTCTCATCCTGCTTGAAACCCGATGTCATGATAACCTTGACTCTGCTGCTGATTTTTTTCATTTCCATATACACCTGGTCTCCTGATTTCTTGGGCATGACCAGATCCAGCAGCACGCACTTGATTTCCTGATGCCGCTGTTCGAAGATCTGTACCGCCTGTTCTCCGTCGGCCGCAGTGATGACCTCATAACCGCATTTTCTCAAGATGGTGTCAGCCGTCTGCCTCATGACTTCTTCATCATCGGCCACAAGGACAATCCCCTCACCCCGGGGAAGTTCAAAGCGTTTTTCAACTGCCTCAGCAACCTCCTTGCCATAGAGGACGGGGATATAAACATCAAACGTCGCGCCGCTGCCTGCTTCGGAATAGACATTGATAAAACCCTGGTGCTGGTGAATAATGTTATAAACCATGGAGAGGCCGAGACCCGTTCCCTTTCCTTTTTCCTTGGTCGTGAAAAACGGAACAAATATCTTGGAAAGGGTCTGCGGTTCCATGCCTACCCCCGTGTCATCAACGCAGAGCCGCCAGTAGTCGATCTGCTTCGCCTCCGGGCGTATTTTGCAGAAATCCGTGTCTGCATGGATTTTTTTCATGGCAATGGTCAGGATGCCGCCTTTCGGGGTTGATTCGGGGCGCATGATGGTCATGGCGTGGCCGGCGTTGAGGCAGAGATTCAGGAGCGCCTGTTCCATCTGCGTCGCATCGGCCTGCGCAATAGCCTTTTCCCGTGGAAGATTGATCCGGATCTCGATGGATTTGTCAAAAGTGTTGTTACAGATTTTTTTCACATTCAGGATAGTTGTATTCAGATCGACGGGAGAAAACTGAGTGTTGCTCCGGCGCGACAGGGTCAACAGTTGCTGAACCATGTCTACGGCCCGCTGCCCGGATTTGTCCATGATCTGGATGTATTTTTTTAGCATTTCCGGTTCAATGTTCTGTCCCTTTTCTATTTCGTATTGCAGAATGGACAGCGTGCTGACAATGCCTCCCAGAACGTTGTTGAAATCGTGGGCCAGTCCTCCCGCCAGGGTGCCGATGGTTTCCATTTTCTGAGCCTGTAGAAGCTGTTCCTCAAGCCTCTGCTTTTCCGTGATGTCGCGGATACTGCCTCGTAGACCGGCCAGATCGCTCTCATCGTCGTAAAGAGCGATGCAATTGTTTTCCCCGAAAATGTGGTATCCGTCTTTGCGGGGGATTTTATGGACGATGAGAAATTTGTCCTGCTTCTGATCGATGTGGCCGGATATCTCATTGAAACCCGCTTCACCGATCAGGTCTTTCATGGTCAGACCTTTTTCAATATCTTCCCGGGAATGTCCCGTGAGTTGATATCCTGCCTTGTTTAGATAGGTCACCTTCATTCCGGCATCGGTTTCGTAAATAATGTCCGGCGTGTTTTCCGTGAGCGTGCGGTACCTCTCCTCACTTTCTCTCAGCGCTTTTTCCGATTGTTTGTGTTCCTGAATTTCCGCGTGGAGCGACTGACTGTACTGCTGCAGCTTTTCCATGAACATATTGAAGTACCGGGCCAGACGGCCTACTTCGTCCCGGGAGGGCCTTTTCATGCGCACAGAGAAATCATTCGTGGCGCCCGCCGCAAAATAACCCATGAGCTTTTTGATGGGTCTCGTGATGGCTGAACTGATCCAGAGCGTGATGACAAACACGATGGTGAGAGCCAGCCCGGAAACAAAGATGATTACGTTTCTCAGGTTGTTGAGTGGTTCATAAAATTCGTCCACATATCCGGAGGCGGCGATAATCCAGTCGAGCTCTTCGATATAGTTCAGAATAACGATTTTTTCACGAGGCTTCTTTTCGCTGGGGTTCTTCCAGTAATAGGATATTTTCCCGACCTTCTGCCTGATGATGCGCCGGGCTGACTCCATCATATCGGGATCAGACAGATTCTGGATATTGCCCTCCAGCGAGGGATGAACGATGATGTTTCCCCGCGAATCAAGAATAAAGGAATAACCCGTTTTCCCAAAACGCATGGCAAGAACGCTGCTGCGGATGTCATTGACGCTGATCAGGTGAATAAATTCCGACCGATAGGAAGAAACGGATATGATCCAGTCCCATGGCGCAAAGTAGGTCATATAGAGGGCTTTCGGCTTCATGGAGGCGTCGCCGGGATTTTTCCATTCATAGGTCAGATAGCCTTCTTTGCGCTTCATCTGTTCCTGCACGAAAGCAAGATCCCTGAAGCTTCGTCCCTCAACGCCGGGAACAGGGTGGACAATGGCAATGCCGTCTTTGTTCGTGCAGTAAATATAACCCGTTTTGCCGATGGTCTGACTGAACAGGACATTGCGCGATCTGCGTTTCGCTTCCTCTTCGGTAATCCGGCCCCGCCTGTATTCTTTATAATAGTTTTCGATGATCATTTTATTGGCTTCGGCCGATGAACGCAGGTAGTTTTTTATGGAAACATCCGCCGCCGTTCTCACCATGTTCAGCATCATGTCCGTGGAGGAGGTCAACTGGGCCTCGATACTGGTTTCGACAGTCCGCTTCGCCACCTGATAAATCGCCAGACCACCCAGGGCGATGACAAAAAGGATTGTCACGCATGTGCTCAGCAGCAGCTTGTATCGAATAGGCAGATTGGAAAAAAAGCGTTTCATCCGGGTTTCCTTTTTCGGGACGACCATCTGTGTTTCTGCCGCAAGGGAAACAGGATCGGCGGCACATAATCATTCCCACGCGGCCATAACCGCGAACAGCGGTCTGGCCGCTGCCCTGCCATAATTGCCAACTTCCGGCCGTGCGTCAAGGATTTTTTCCGCTCCGGCATTACCCGGAACCATCGGGTTCACATCCCGTGGCAGTCGATGTTTCGTCCGCTATTTACGTAACTTGCTGACGGAATAATAAATGCAAAGCCGACGGCCAGTCCCGTCGCTTTCGTGTCGGGAATATTCGATGGGTGTGCAAGAGTATGGATAAAGTTCAGCAAACGCGGTCTCGGGCATTATCCGACCGAAAAACTCGTCGATTCCGTGGAATGGATCAATCACGGTATGGCCGGCAAAGAACTGCGCCTTGTGAAAAACTGCGCAGGCCCGGATTTGACAGGACGGTTGCCAGCGGACGGTCCTTTTTCAGATAAAAAATGAAATGAATCGAAGTATGAGACTCCAATGAAAAGTTCCGTACCCTGATTCGGACGCGTGATGGACAGGCCATCCTCTTTTACGGAGAAAAGAGGATGGTTTGCATATCCCTTGAGCTGGAGTATTCAGGGTGACAAAATGATTCTTCTGCTATCGGCAAGGTAGCAGAATTTCTGTGTTTGGCTGTTTTCCCCCGTTTTCTTTAAATCCGCAACAAGCGCTTTCGCATTTGCCATGTGTTCCGGGGTGTTGAAGACGCCGGTTTCAGATATTTTTTGCTTCCGACAGGAGATGGTCGAACTGCTCCACATCGACCACCGGCGAGGTGGAAAAGGAGATGCCGGTCAGCCGGTTGAGGCCGATCGAGGTGGACATGGCTTTGTCCGCATCCGGAAAATCCAGCGTCAAAACGAGGTCATGTTCTCCCATGACGGCATACATGGAGACGATCTTTCCACCGTTTTTTTCGATGATTTTCACGACCTTTTTGGTCCGCTCTCCGGACGCGTTTTTTAACGCTTCCTGATTGTATTTCCCGAACATCATAAAAATCGGCATACCTGTTTCTCCTTTCTTTTTTTATTGAGCCGGAATAGACGGCATCCGTTCCGCGCTTCAGTAATTGGAGGCGGCAAACCTTGCCAGCCTTGGCTTGACAAGTCTTTCGTAATCCCGGTAGGACATGCGGAACAACTCCGTATGCGATCCGGCGTTGAATGCGATGATCTCGTCCCTGGCAAGACTTCTCTCCACATAAACATCCATTCCGAACAAATTGCCGAAAGGCGGCATGGCCCCGACTTCACATTCGGGAAAGAGATTTCTGAACTCTTCTTCGCCGGCCAGACATACATCCTCCGTTCCGGCAAGAGCTTTCAGGAGATCCATGTCTACGCGTTCCGTCGCCGGAAGCACCGCCATGGCCATTTTGCCGCCGATTTTGATCATGACGGTTTTTGCCAGTTCCCGTCCCGGCAGATGGACGGACTCGGCGATTTGCTGCGCCGTGTAAGCTCTGGAATGTTTGATGCTGACATACTTCACATCATTGAAATCCAGAAATTCTTTCAGTTTTGTGAGTGGCATACCGGCCTCCCTTCTGAGATGAAAAACAGAATAAAAGGTTGACAACATTAACGGCAAACGGATCAAGGTCAGATGGGTAACAGAGTGTGCTGAAAGGAGAAGGATTTCCAAATTAGAATGCCGGACGTGCAGGGAACTCAGGTATCGAAGGTGTTATCGCTATGTTTGTTCCATTATATTCAATGGAAGGCCAAAAAACAAGCGGCAACGGAAACGGGAGTTTATTCCCCGTCATCTGTTTCCGCCTTTTGTCTTTCTCGTCGGGACGGCGTTCCAGGGGTCGTCGGGCCAGGGATGCCTTGGATAGCGGCCTTTCAGTTCTTTTTTCACCTGCGGATAGACGGTACTCCAGAATTGTTTCAGATCCCGGGTGATCTGAACGGGCCTGCGGGCCGGCGAGAGGAGATGAAGCAGCAACTTGACCCGTCCGCCGGCTATGGCCGGGGTATCGGCCAGACCAAACATCTCCTGGAGCTTGACGGCCAGAACCGGAATCTCGCCGGAAACATAATCAATCGGAATACTGTGGCCGCTGGGGACGGGAATGGTCAGAGGGGCGCGTTCCGCGAGAAGGCGACGCTGGTCCCAGGTGAGCTTCCCGGTCAGTGCGGGCAGAAGGTTCAGGGCGGAAAGCTGCTGAGCGCTGCGGATGCCGGTAAGCCATGACACAAGCCAGTCTTCCGGCGTTGAGAGAATCGTTTCGCAGGACAGATCCGGCCAGCTTTCTTCGGGATAAGTTTCTTTCATCAGGTGCGTCCGGGCCTGAAACTGCCGGGCTTCCCGGCTGAAGGTGATCGGAGCGGTCCCGGACCGGATGGCTTCACAAAGAAGCAAGGCCACTTCCTCCTCCGGGGGAGTTACCTGTCTTGCGGAAAGAACGATTGCTTCCAGATGTTCTTCAAGCATAGCGACCATCCGGCCTTCCTGCCTGTTCCACTCGATGCGCCTTCGGGTCTCGATTTCACCACCCAGTTCTTCGCGGATGATCCTCTCCGTCAGCGGTTCGGCCATGTGCACGATGCCTTCCGCCTTTTCACCCTTGTCCACCACGGGTGCAACAATATAGGGGCTTCCGGCCGCGATGGTTTTCGCGGAGAGTTTCACTCCTCTTCCTGAACGCAAAACGTAGCGGCCGCCTTCGTCTTCGCGCTTTCTGGCGATGCGGTCGGGAAAGGCGCAAACAAGCAGACGCGGGATCAGAGCGCCGGCATCTTCTTCGCGAGTGTCTCGTGTCCTGTCCACCAGGCGCAGCAGCTGCTGCGCTGTCCGGTCAATGATGCGCAATGCCTGTGTGTCGGTTCCTCCGGCCGCATTCTTCTTCTGCCGCCACTGACGCAAAAGCCGCAAACGTTCGGTCATATCCAAACCTTCGGCCGGCGGTGCAAACGATGACCCGGAAGAACGGATGATGTCCCGCTCGGAAAGGAGGGCCGCCAGGTCCGCTCCGGTGGACGGGCAGCCCAGATCAGCCGCTTTCAGGAGCAGCCGGCTCAGACGGGGATGAAGCGGCAGACGCGCCATGGCGACACCTGCTGGTGTGATCAAGCTCCTGGCATCCAGGGCGCCCAGTTCTCGAAGCAGCTCCTGCGCCGCGCGCCAGGCCGCGGGAGGCGGCGGATCAAGCCAGGAAAGCAGGGCAGGGTCCTGGACACCCCAGGCGGCCAGATCCAGAACCAGCGACGATAAATCGGAAATGGCGATTTCCGGCGGGGCAAAGGGAATCAGCGATGAGAAGGTGTGGCTGCTGTAAAGACGATAACAGACACCCGGCCCGAGACGGCCGGCGCGGCCGGCACGCTGGCGGGCCGACGCCTGTGAAAGCGTGACAGTGACCAGACGGTTCATGCCGGTTGCGGGATCGTACTGAAGCCTCCGGGTCAGGCCGCCGTCAATCACCACGCCGACCCCTTCAATGGTCAGGCTGGTCTCCGCGATGTTGGTTGCCAGGACGATCTTTCGACGGGAGGCGGGAAGGATTGCCCGCTCCTGTTCTTCAAAGGGCAAATCGCCGTAAAGTGAATGCAGTGAAATATCTTTTATTGCTTTGCTATGGAATGTTTCCGCAAGCCTGTCCTGCACGGATCGAATTTCCCCGGCTCCCGGCAGAAAAACGAGAATGTCGCCTGACGCTTCCGCAAGCGCTCTCAGGACGGCATCCGTCGTTCGTGTCAAAATGGATTGATTCGGGTGATCTCCGCAGTAGCGCTCCTCAACCGGCCAGGCTTTGCCCTGCGAGCTGACGACTGCCGCCCCGTCCAGAAGGTCTGCTATCGGCCCTCCGTCCAGGGTGGCGGACATTACGAGGATTTTCAGATCTTCACGCAGTGCGTGGCGGATATCGAGACACAGTGCGAGGGCGAGATCCGCCTGGAGGCTCCTTTCATGGAATTCGTCAAAAATGACCATGGCGATGCCAGAAAGCCCAGGATTGGCCAGGATGCGCCTTGTCAGAATTCCCTCTGTCATCACTTCAATGCGGGTTTCCTTCGAGACCCGGCTGTCAAACCGGATGGAATAACCCAGGGTCCGGCCGATTTCCTCGCCCAGTGTCCCGCTCATCCAGCGTGCGGCGGAGACAGCGGCGATCCTCCGCGGTTCCAGCATCAGAATCCGTCCCTGTTGAGGCGGAATGACATCCAGAAGCGCCAGGGGAACCCGCGTGGTCTTGCCGGAGCCCGGCGGGGCCTGAAGGACAACGGCGGAATGCTTCCGGACGGCTGCCTGCAGTTCCGGAAGGATGGGATCGATGGGGTAGGAAGGCTGACTTTTTCTGCTCAGAACATTTTTCTGCATGCCTGAAGTATAGGGGAGGGCAGGCAGGCATGTCAATACAATCATGTTGAATCTATTTCTGAATGCGTTATTCACCATTCGGGTAATCTTCCCGGGAACCTCCGTATTTTTGCGAAGTGTACGCATGGAAGAAAGCGGTTTACAATTTTGTGAAAACAGAAAAAAGAAGCACTTGAAGGATTCGGCAGTTTATTCGCGGCCGAGCACGATCGGCCACCTGAAACCATTGTTGATGCAGCTGCCGTTCCCGTCGAAAGTCTGTCCGGCAATGCATTTGACGTTCTGATCGATCTCGTGCAGGACGCTCCACTGGCCGTTTTTCTTTGTCATTTCGGCCTGGCGTCTTGCTTCCATGTTGTAGATGGGTTTGTGTACGATGATTCTGGAGAGAACTTCTTTCAAATGCCTGTATTCCGGATGTTGAGGATATTTGCCCAGAAGGCCGCTGAAAATTTCATACGCCTTTTCGTGGTTACCGATTTGCATGTATGCCCTGGCCATTTGTTCCCGCGCGGCATCCAGTTCCTTGTTTGTTCCGATTCCTTTCTCCACCTGGTTGCGAGCCTTGCTGAGCCGCTCCTGCGCGTCGTAATTGACGATCCGGAATGCTTCATTCTTCTGTCCTTCTATGTCCGGAGGATACCACGCGGTTGATTGGCCGTTGTCTTCCAGTCGTCCGATGTAGGGAGCGCCTGGAACCGGGCGTCTGTCGGGATACGGTCCGCGCAGAGCGTCATTTGTCATGGATACACAGGTCGGGCACTTTTCCGCGAACCACTGTTTCTCTGCTTTGTCCAGATGGTTAAAAGCCATGTTGTAATAGGCTCCCTTCAGTTCTTCCTGGGCAAGCCAGTAGAGACTTCTGTAGTCGTCGGGCCTGAACCTCAGGCTCATCTGGAAAAGGGTGATCTTCTTTAAAGTGTTATCGATACCGCTGTCGGGGATGGCCAGCGCCCGGCTGACTTCCAGGTCCCACAGATTGTCTGCAAGGTTCGGATGCTTCCGTGAAGTGATATTCGAAAGCGCGGCATCAGGATTTGCCAGATAGGACTGGTGAAGGGCTTCCTCCGCCTCTGCAAATTTCCCGAGGCGCGTCAGTGCCGTGCCTTTCATCTGACAGGCAAGCTGCCTGTTGTCTGCGTTCGGATGGTGGTTCAGGTAGCCTGCCAGGCATGACGCAGCGCCTGCGAAATCCATTTTTTCGAAGTTTTTATTGCAGAGATAAAAGTCCTGTCTTTCTTTCTGACGCCGGGCTTCCCCCTTCAAATGGCTGATCTTGTTGTTCAGCGCATCTTTGTCCCAGCCCCAGACGCTTGATATTGCTTCCTTGTCAAGGGCTGCCGCCTTTTCGCAATAGTGAAGTGCTTCCACATAATCGGGATTTCCTCCGCGCCCGAGGACAAGGCAGAAACCGAAGTATGCCGCGCTGTCGTTAATGTCGAACTTCAGAGCGTCGTTAAATTTTTCAAACGCCGGCTGGAGGTAACCCCTGTCCAGAAACGCTTTTCCCTCCAGGTCTTTCTCTCTTGAACGCTCCCGGGGAGTCTTTTGCGGGACGACCGGTTCAGCATCTCCTCCTCTGGGCTGCTTTGCAGGCGGAGCGCTGAAGTTGCACGGCCTCGTCTCATAGTGGTCCCCCACCCAGGTCTGGCAGTTATTGGTGCCGCCGCCCTGCTGCGCATAGCCCGTGCCGGAGAAGATTCCAAGCGCAATGCCCAGACCGATGAATGCCAGCCGCTTCGCCGTTATGTGAAAAATGCGTTTCATGGTTTAAGTATAGCAAATAATCATCAGATTATCGAAGAGAATGTAAAAATGGTCATACAACAAAAGCGGATAACGCGTCATCCGACGAAAGACCGCAAATTTATGGTAACCGGTTATGATACTCCAACAGGAGGGACTCGGAAAACTGATTCGTGCCTGAATCAGCAAATCAAATATTGTGTTAACCGCGGAATAATCTTTACCGTGCGGTGGAGGCAGCGGCGATCCTCCGCGGTTCCAGCGTCAGAATCCGTCCCTGATGAAGCGGCAGAATATCAAGGTGCGCCAGTGGAACCTGCGTGGTTTTGTCGGAACCAGGCGGGGCATGAAGAACAACGGCGGAATGCTTCCGGACAGATGGAAGGATGGGATCGAAGGGGTGGGAAGTCAAAATCTGTCCGCTGTTCATCTCTTTGTGCATGCCGGGAGTATAGGGAGAGCGGCGTTTCAGGTCAATATGATCATGCCTCAGATTGATTTATATACGCTCTTCTCCCGGAATAGGAGAATTCTCCGTGAAAATAAAAAAGAACAAGAATGTGCTTTTTGCTTTCATGGTGAGTGCGGCTTTTCCGGACAAATTACAGAATTTCCGTATTTTATCAGGCAGGAATAATCTTTTTCCCGTATTTAATTTTCTGTTTTATACCCTCATGCTTTTTTCTGGAAATTATAATCATGGCAACCATAGTGGATAAATAATGTAACAGGACATAGTCATTAATATTTTATCTATAATATCATTTACTCTTGCGTTTGGCTTCATTCAATGGTTGAGTGCCGCCGGATTGCTTGAAGCCCCTGGCATAAATTCTGCTTTATTCCATAATGAAAGAATTTGAAGATTGAATCCGTTGTATCTGCTGCAGCATTTCATGACGAAGTATCAATCCAGTCAAAAGTTGTTTTGTCAGTAAAATATCTGGCAAACCATAAAACGAATAACAGGTTATAAGGAAGAGTATGCTGACTAAATTTGTAGCCCCTGAGTTTGTTTTCGGAACAGGGGCGCGGAAACTGGCGGGCCAGTATGCCCGCAACTTCGGCGCACGCAAGGTTTTGCTGGTCACAGACCCCGGCGTAATTGCTTCCGGATGGGCTAAAGATATTGCTTCAAGCCTGGAAGAAGAAGGATTGCCGTATACAATTTTTTCGGCTGTCACGCCTAACCCAAAATCTGAAGAGGTCATGGCCGGCGCCGAAGTTTATGAAAGCGAGGGTTGTAATCTCATTGTGGCTGTGGGTGGCGGCAGCCCCATGGATTGCGCCAAGGGAATCGCCATCGTCAGCACAAACCGCAGGCATATTCTTTCTTTTGAGGGAATCGATAAAGTGGATGTGCCAATGCCCCCGCTGATTTGCGTCCCGACAACCGCCGGTACATCCGCCGATGTATCTCAGTTTTGCATCATAAAAGATATGGAGGATAAGGTTAAGATCGCCATCATCAGTAATGCCGTTATTCCCGATGTTGCTTTAATTGATCCGATCATGACAACCACGATGGATCCCTATCTGACCGCGTGCACCGGCATGGACGCATTAACTCACGGTATAGAGGCCTTTGTATCGACCGGCAGCTCGATGATTACGGATATGCATGCGCTGGAAGCCATTCGAACGGTTTCAACCAATTTGTTCGAAGCGGTCAGAGCGCCCGACGATATTGTTCTGCGAAGCAAGATTATGTATGGCAGCCTGGAGGCCGGCCTGGCGTTTTCCAATTCCATCCTGGGAGCGGTTCATGCCATGGCGCACAGCCTTGGAGGACTGCTGGACCTTCCGCACGGAGAGTGCAACTCCGTTTTGGTGGAGCATGCCATGGCGTTTAATTTCAATGAGGCCGCCGATAAATATATCGTCATTGGTGAAACGATGGGGCTTGACCTGCGGGGGATGAATACCTCTGAAAAAAGGGAGGCGATATTGTCCTATATCAATCAATTAAAGAAATCCGTGGGCATTGATAAAACACTTGGTGAAATGGGTGTCAGTGTAAGCGATATCCCTGACCTGGCCAAAAAGGCAATCAAAGACTCCTGTATCTATACAAATCCGCGCAAAGCCAGCAGGCGGGATATTGAAGTGATTTTTAAGGAAGCGCTCTGATCCATGAAGGAAGATAAAGATTACACAGAAGATATGGATTCCGTCCGTGAGAAGCTTTTAGGTCTGGGCAGGCATTCTTTCCGGAAGAGCTATTATCCTGAGTTGCAAAAACACATTGAAGAACTGGAAAAAGCACAAAAGGAATTGACGAAATACAAAGACCGCCTGGAGGAACTGGTTGAAGCCCGCACCAATGAACTGAAAAAAACAAACGAACAACTTCAACAGGCCCTGTCAGAAATCAAAACATTAAGCGGCCTGCTCCCGATATGCGCCTCCTGTAAAAAAATTCGCGATGATAACGGGTACTGGAATCAGATTGAATCTTATATCGCAAAGCATACCGATGCTGAATTCACCCATGGCATTTGTCCGGAGTGCGCAAAAAAACTTTACCCGGATTATTTTACCTGTAAATAAAGGATTCCCCAGAAACGACTCGAACGGAAATGGATTTCAGGGAACGCTTTTTGATGTGCGCCGGTCCAGCCGATGACGCAGAGGCAGGAAGCGAGCATTTTATCAGTCGCTGAGTATTGCCATGCAAAGAGAAGAGATGGAAAGCATATACCTGCTCTTCCAGTTCCTGAAAAGATTTGATATGTAATCTCCGCAGGTGTTTCACTCTTACATGGTGAAAGGAATTATTACAGCCGATGGCAACCCAGGTCTATCTTATCTGTGCGGCATGCCGACACGCCCTCGCCCTGGAGTGGGATGCGTCGTGCTTTCTGGTTGATGATCCGCTGGGCGGCCGGGATTCAGTCGAGTTCGAGGTTGCCGGACCCGCGCTCATTTATGGCACCTGGCCGCAAGAGAAGCCCGCTCCCGCCCCGCTCATCGACGGGGTATGGGCGGCGCTCGCAACCCGGGCTTCATCCTTTGTGCGTCGTCATCTTGCCCATTCCAATGCGGCGGGCATTGTCCTGGCGCGTGAACTGCCGACCGGCGGCATCCTGGACCAAACGGAGCCCTTTATGATTCCCGTGGGCGAACCCTCCCCGCAGTCGATTGACACAGCCCTGCTCAGAGATGTGCGGAATTTATCGCTCGAACAGAAATTGAATCTGGCCGCCTGTATTGGCGCAAAACGTTTGTGGGAAATGGTTGCGGATGAGACGGTGGGCGTTCCGGACGGCCTGCTTCTTTTCGGCTGGTTGCCCGGAGACGCCGGAGACGATGAACGTTTACTTACCCGCATTCCGGATACAATGTATGGACATATTGCTGAGGAGGCCCTGGCCGTGCGGATTGTTCTGGGAACCAATGATCCCGTTCCGAGGCGGCAAAGACTGCTTGCGGTGGCGGAGTCCGCCTATGCCCGCCGTGGTCAGTTTTGGGCACGGGTGCGGGAGACTCCCTATGACAGAGCAGCCCCGCTCGGTGAGCTACAGGCCGGTGCCGTGGAGCGTCTGGTTGCCGCCGGGTATATTGAGCAGGCCTGTGAGCTTGCCATCCGCTGTGCCGTTCCGGAAACAAAGTTGAGCGCGCTGCGGGAACCACTCAGTGAATGTATCCTGGATCGGGCTTTACCGGACGAGAGACGCCTTCGCCTGATCCTGCATGCCCGGAATATTTTTCACGGGTTGATAAGCGTGCTGCGCCGCAAGCGCGGTCTTGCCGGCGATCCTCTGCCGTCTCTGTCGTCCTGGCCGGTGCTGGAAGGTGCGGCCCGAACCATGGCATGCCTATGCGCCGCCCCTGATGCCGTGCGTGCCGCCCTGTTATCGACCGATGTTGCGATGGTTATCGAAGGCCTGGAGATGATCAAAGGGCTGGCTTCCATAGTTCCCGAAGATACGGTTGCCTTCTCGGCGGAAGTGCTTGCATTGTGCCGTGACAGCCGCATGGAACCAAAACCCGTCCAGACCCGTCTGTGCGCCCGTGCTCGTGATGTTCATTCCCTGATTTTTGCAGCTTTGGACGGGGCCGGGGCATGGGAAGCTCTGAATGAAGTGATTGACGCCATGCTGACGACCGGTCTGGGGCTTTCGCTGGGAATGCATTTCCGCGCTCTCGGCGCCAACCGGATCCCTGTCGCACAGGTGGGGGCCCTGTTGGTCGGGCGGGTGGCTGATCGCAACCGACCGGTGAAAGAGCGTATTCAGGCCCGCGAAGCCCTGTCCATACTGGCGTCTGAGGCAGCCTCCGTACAGCGTAATCAACCGGTTCCTTCACCCGAAGGGCAGGATGCGGCACGTCAGGCCGATGACCTGCTGATTGCCGCGCTTCATGATCCGGCCGAACCGGCTGAATTGAAATCCGCTGTCCGCTCCGCCATTATGCGCTGGATGCCGGATCGCATTCCGGAGCTGCAGGGAACGGTGATCGATCGAGTTACGGTGCCCTCCATTTCAACGCTTGTTCCCGGCCAATCCATAGCTGGCATCGACAAAAACGAAGTTTTCGCTCTGCTCAACGATCCGGATGCGGACCCTGACCGCGTGCTGGGCGCAATCGCTCTTGCCGAGCCGTTTGTCCGCATGAAGCCTGAACTCGGACCACGGTTGGAATCTCTTCTGCGCAGGCGCATCGCCGACAACCGGCAGTTTTCCGAGCGGGCCTGGAATCGCACCGTGGCGGTGGAGGCCTGGCTTGCCCACAGAATGATCTGGCAGTTACTCAAACCGGACAAACGTCCGGCAGCGATTGATCTGCTGATATCTTTTCGCGAGATTGCGATGGCTCAGGAAGCGCCATCGCAGGGCGAACGCAGCCTTGCTGCCGCGCTTGCCGAGACCGTAAACGCCTGTTTAACGCCTTCCGATTTTACTCAGATCGCCGCCGGTTTGGAGACGGACATTGCCAATCGCCGGTTGCGCCCCTGGACGCGTCTTCACAGCTACAACGCCTTGGCAACGCTGAAGGATCAGGGAGGCAGGGCAGAGAAGGTGTTATATGCCGCCCTTGCCGACTCCGGCGAAGATCCGGTGCTTCGCGCCGAGGCCCATGTCCTGCTGGCTCCGCGCCTGCCGAAACAGGTGTACGATCTTCAGGCCCGAGGGGTACTGTCGCGGCCGTCCATCCCGCCGGTTGAAACCTTATTTCACAACCTGCCCCTTTTCGAGCGTGATACCGAAGGGGAGTGGGTGCTGACGCCCGAGGCAATACGATTGAGCCGCCTCGTGTATCCTGAAGATCTGATCGCTACTCTGCATAATTCAAAAAGCGATCCGTCCCGCGCCTGTGCGGCGGCAGCCCTGGCACCGCTTGTTGCAGAGCGGCTTCCCGATCTTGCCGGGCAACTGGCCGGAGCTCTGCGGGATGCCAGGGATGAAAGGGTGGCGCTTCCCAGGGTGATAGCGGGTCGAGAACACACCTTTGGCCTTGCCGGACTCTGCGCTGACGGATTGCAGGCGATGGGTCGGAATTAAATGTTGTGCTCCCCGGATTGGAAATCATTTATCGGGAAATTTTGTAATAATAAATCAGGCCGGTGAACGATTTGTTCGGAATGGAATACTTGTAAGCTTTCATATCAAAACTCTTTACCAGTTGAAAACCGTAAGACTCATAGAACCGGTAGGACAGCGCGGTATCCGTCCATACGTAGATTCCTTCATAGCCGCGCGTGCAAACAAGATCCACCAGTCGATCCATCAGACCTCTGCCCATGCCCCGTCCCCTGTACTTATTGCTCATGGTGAACAGGATAACTTCGCACCTGGGCCATCGATGAGGCTGATGAAAGGTATAGGGCAGGTATCCGGAGACCATCTGACGACCATTTTGAAAGCAAGCTTATTCATGCCATAGACATTCAACAGAGTCTTCGGGATCATGTATAAATAATAAAATATATTGGCGGGAATTAGTTATTTTATCCTGAGAGGAACCGCGCCCAAAATAATACCGCAGATCTCTCCATCCACCTCAGCGGCAAAATGGTCTGTCGACATTTTATAAAAAAACGTCAATGCATCTTTATGTAAACCGGTCCCGGCATGTCTGATATGCGGCCATCTTGTTTTTTCAAATCCTTCGTTAAAACACCGGAGCGCTCCATCCATGTCCTTTTTTAGATCCATGGGTCGAATAATCGCTTTTATCATGTCGGCGTTTTCCCGGTAATATTCACTGAAAATATTCAGAAAGCGCTACTGCCCTTCTTCGGCCCTTTGTCTTTTTCTTTCTCTTGTACGCTCGTTTGCCTCCCGCAGTTTTTGCCGCTGCCAGTCTCGGCTGTCGATGTAAATTCCTCCCGTCTCATCTGTTTTGATTCTTGAATCGCGAAATTTAGGTGTTTGGGCCGATTCAGTATCCGATCTGCCGGATCGCTTGCTTTTGCCATCCGCATTGTTACCATCCCCGTAAACGACGCACTTCATTCCTTCTTTCGGCGTATCCGTGATGATCGATGTGCCATCACTGTCCGTGCACGTAAGAAGGGCGCTGGCGTTGATAGCGGAAGCAAAAAATAAAATAAAGAACACAAAAATAATGTTTTTCATATTTACTCCTCTCTGTGGCAACCGGCTGCGCGCTGGCGACACTTTATGTTAAAGATTCAAACGGGCCGGAACATGAAAAATCAGTCTTGTATACGTTTACCTACCGGCAACCCGCGTGGGCCCAAAAACTGAATGTTTTTGAAGTCGATCAACCGGCAACCCAGGTCGAGAAAAGCAACCTCTGCAAGAGGCCGGTTTGCCGATTCCGTCGAACCTTGTCTTTGCGGGTATCGATTTTGAGTATGAATCCCTGCTCGACGGGCATCTGCCGGCTGCACAATCAATATCTGTTGCCAGTGTACGGTTGCCAGGAATTCAAGCGGAAGCAGTTGCAAATAAAATTGGAAACTTAAGCATCCTCCTCCTGGCAAAATCACCAAAATAAAACAGTGCCCGGAAAAAATCCGGGCACTGTTGGGACAAAGTTAACCATTCCATGCCGGTCAGGCAACCGCTCTAATCTTCAAAACAATAGAGCGCACGCATGTTCGTACAGGCAAAAGTGGTTGCGGTCGTCCAGCTGCTGTTGGACAAGGTTGCATATCCTACTTGGCCTAGATGGCTATCGGTGGAATTGTTCCAATCAACACAACGATCTCCCAGCGCCACTCCATTATCCCCTGTTCCCGTCCATACCAGCTGGTACTGGCCGACATAAGAACCGGTTTCAGTTTGGCTGATGGCGGTAAAAAGAGATGCGCTGGACGTGCCGGTGAGGGCGGCCTTGTTACTCGCCACTTTTACGCCGTCGAGCCTGTACCAGGGACCGTCTGAGGTAATACGCGTACCGGCATTGTTAGTTGTGTCCGATAACCAGGCCTTGTAATTTGAATAGTTAGCAAGCCCCGCTGCCTGCGCCGCTGCGCGGCACATTGCATCGGCGCCGGACAAACCTCCCAGGTTACCATCATAGGTTGTCGATGTTACGAACACTTTTTTAGATCCGGACGGCGAGGTCATGCTGGGAAGCGACCCGCCGGTTCCCGTTTGAAAACAAATCAATCGAATGGAACCGTCACATAAAATCCCGCCTTCATCGGTCCACATGCCTGTAGTGCCTTCCGTATAACCAAACCTGGCAGATGCCGAATTTGTGCTGTTCGTCCAATCGGAGCAATTGTTCGGAGCTGCTGTTCCATCGGCCTTCGTTCCGGTAAAATATAGCTGGTCATAAAGAAGTATTCCGTTTTCGTTGTATCGGACGGGGGTAAAAACCTGGCCGTCGTTAGTTAACTTGGCTATCGTCCTGGCAAATGGATAGCCGTCCGTGCGAACCCAGGGACCGGCGTTCGTAGGCAGCGCCGATCGTCCACAGTTATCGGATATCGTATGATTGTCATATCCCTGAATATGGCAATACGCATCGGTTGTGCTGGTTGAAAGCCATGCCTTGTATGTACCTGTCAACCCTGCGGCGTTAGCACGCGCCTGACAGATGGCATCTCCCGCCGCCAAACCGGTTGCGCCGCCTGCATCCGACCATACGCTTAAGTTACCTGACCCTTTAACTGAGGTTACAAAGACGGTTAGAGGGTTTGCGACAGACATCGCGCCGCCTCCGCCGCTGCCGCAGGAAACTAAACTCAAAGACACAAACACGATCAAGCTTAAAAGAAACAACATCGATTTTTTTTGCTGCATAAAATACCTCCTTGAACTTTTCGGAACAATAACTCTCATGCAAACGAAATACGCTTCTGAACATAAACTGAATAATAGAATTCAAGAAGAGAAAGCCTTCTTTCATGCGGCATTTGTCCGCTTCTCGACCCTTTCCCATCTGCATCTATTTTATTCCGTATTTGCTAACGGTTTATATTTGGGCGGTTTGATGAATCCCGGTTTCGGTTATGCTTAATTGAAATGAATAAGAACTTCCTTTTTGTTGGTGGCAGTATAAGAAACGTTCTCTTGTGTGTCAAGAATATTTTCCACAGAAGATAATGGACAAAGGCTATGCATGTAAAGATGGGGATGCTGAGTGGCCCCGATGTCCGGTATTCTTTATGGAGCAGTCTCAGTCGGGGTTTCCATGTGAACCGGAACAACTTTCACGCAGATCATTTCCAGCCGGCGAATCGGAAACAGCGCCACTTCTCGTACCCTGCTCACGGGTGTGAAGGGAGTGTTTGATGTAACTGTATGTTTGATTTCAGGCAAGCGAAAAGAGTATTCAGACATCAGCCCGGGTATGGTTGTTCCGGCAAAGGAAGGATTGAAGATTCCAACAAAGATTTGATCCCGTCTACGTGATCCATAAACCCGTTTAACGCTGAACCTTCATGATCAACTGGATAACGTCGGCAATGTTTACCGTGTCTCTGAATATTCTGTCTGTTCCCCTGCCGAGGACGAAACCGGTTGAAGAACCACCATCAAGATTAAAAGCCTCAATAATATCAAATCCGGAATTCATCAGAAAATCGGTCATCTCGGCGTATGTCATCATTCTGGACTTTGTAATTACGAACAGGACTTGGTTCTGTCTGCTTTTACAGATTACGGTTCTTGCATCCTGGCTGACGGATTTGGATATAACCGGTATTCCGTTTCTGATTAAATGGGGGCCGCTTTTCAGGGCAAAAATAAAATCATTCAAATCCGTCTTGCTCAGAGGTTTATCCTTCAAATTGTCGATAACAACGTCGCCGTTGTACCGAATCGCAAACAGGCCGTAATGACTGTTTTTTGTGTTTACGGGTTTGATGACTTTTCCTTCCACGATGCAAAGATCGGTTGGCAGATAATGATAATCCCAGTAGCCGCCGTTAATCGTCAACAGCGCATTCTGATGTTCATGGTGAAACTGGCTGACCGGTTTGGGTGGATTGGCGAAAGCGATCGAATAATGAAAATATTTAGGATCGGAAAGGACGACACTCACAATGCTTCCTCTGTATTCGTATTCGGAATATTTGAGCACGGCGGGATGAACGCCGTAGTTCTTCTGTAAAACCAGGGTGGGTTTTGATGATGCCGAAACGATCACGGGGAAAATAATCATAAAGAAAATAATCAGTGGCATCATCCGGTATTTTTTTATCATGTGAAGTTTATCCCTGCTTGTTTATCGTCTTATCTGTTTTCCCATGAAGGGTAGTTTGAATCAGGATATTCCAGAAAAGCGTGCATGTCAAAGCGTATATTGATGAAAAAACTCAGGGGGCCGCGTTCTTCCAGGACTTGCTGACAGATTCCACCCGTGAACAGAATGATTAAGAACCCGGGAGAAAATGATCCTCCCGGACATAACTACTCCGCATTTTCCGGTGTGGGTTCTTGCCGTCTTTTTCGCCAGTCCAGCCAGATGAAATACAGAATCATAAGAATGCTGTACACGGCAGATGGTACGGCGGCCTCTTTTTCAAACAGCGCAATAGCCAGGCCGCCCGCGATTCCCTGATTTTTTTAACGTGCCCAGCAATACAAGACTGACCATGTTCTTTGGATCCTGATTCAAAAGGCCGCCGGTTTTTTCAATGACAAATCCCAGGCCAAACGTTGCGACCGCCGCAACACCGGCAACGGGCAGGATCATCCACGGATTTTCAAATAGCAGATTCCGGTTCACGCCGATCATCGAATATAGAACAATAAAAAATCCCCAGTCCGTCAGGCCTCCGCGTATTGATGCTATTTTGTCATGCCACTTCAAGTAAAGAATAACCCGTGACAAAACCAGCGGCAGAACAATCAACAGAAGCATAATCCGGACAAGCTTGTACGGATCGGCAAAACCGGTTCCAATCAGAATCCACATCAGGAAAGGCATGATCAGCAACGCCGCAAGATAGGACGCAACCGTTCCGGAGAGGGTATCCTGAACGTTGCCATCCAGAATGGCCGTGAAAGGAATCACTGCCACCGCGGGGGGAACCGCCGCAATGAGAACAAAGCCGATCCAGAGATTCCGGTCCGAAATCAGCAGAGCACTCAGCGCCAGAATAACGCCGCCGAGAACGACGTACGTCATGAAGATACCCCACAGCGACGGCAGGATAATGCTTCGGGGTTTGAGGAAATAATCATTGGGGACGTTGATGGTGGCAAGCGTCATCACGAATGCCAGAGCGGGCATCATCGCGTGTTTCGTCCATTCCGACGGTCCCGGAAAAGCCAGTCCGCTTGCGATGGCCAGAAGAAATATGAAGTTGCGGTTAACGAGAAGGCGGCTCATATTTCACCCTTGAAATTGTCTGATGTTTTTAATGGATTGACCATCATGCTGCAATCTTCATACATTAGATAATTGAGAATACGTCAAACTCATCTATCGGATATTTTCTTTTGGTACCGGCTTTTCCTCTGCAACGGGCGGCCAGTGAGCTTCTTCTTTATCGGCTTACGAGTTCCAGCCGGTTTTTTGTTACGGGCGGATCGTTTCACTTTGGGCGGCGTATCGCCGCCTTCGGTTGCATCAGGCATATTAATGATTGTGTTTTTCGAGTTTAAAGTTTTCAAATTATTTTGTTTGCCTGTTAAATCATTCAGCTTCTGAACAAACGCTCCGGCCATCCTGGAAATGCGTTTGGATGTGGAAAGAATCCATTTTTCTTCACTGGCTGTTAAACGTCGCCGCATGCGATCTTCCGGGAAAACAAAACGGTGTATGGGTAGTGTATCCTGCCAGAGGTTGCACAGCGCCATGGCCATTTTCGCCTGTGAGTCCGTGAGAACGTCAAATTCAAAATTGACGGATAATTTGTTTGAGATCGCTATGACCTGACCGGCGACGACAATCTCCGCCGTGACCTCAACATCCACGATTACAAGAAAATGGCCCGGATCAGGCAGGGTGATCGTGATAGAAGCCTTGTCGTCCGGGACGGCCGGCAGGACGCCGCCGGGCAGATGCCAGAGAAAGGTTGTTGTTTTTAAGGGATAAGGGGTCTGAATATTACTGACCAGCGCCTTAAGGGTTATAGTTGATCCCGTAAGCTGGAATCGGTGTCCGCATCCATCGGTTCCCCATGGGTCGGTGTTCCTGATTTTTACGTTAAATGAAAGAAGGCGGGGAACCAGCACAACATAAAATCCCTCGATGCGGCGGGACTGCCCGCGCGCGCCGCAGAAAACGCCGTTGCGGCAAAGATCCGTGTCGCCGGTATCCTGAAGGTGAGCCCAGTAGAGGATATCCCATGCCTTGGCATTTGATCCCGTTAGTCGGAAAGCAATTCCTTCGATGCAGCGCGACGGATTTCCTGTGCCGATGAAGTTTCCTTCCCTGGTCCAAGCGGTGTCGCCAATGCCCTGTATGTGCACCATGTATTCTATGTCTACACCCGGGAGGGCGCCGCCCTTGCTGACCATAAATCCCTCGAGACGGCGGGACTCGCCCTTGGTTCCATTGTAAGTGTCATCGTGCAGATCAACATTGCCCCGGTCCTGAAGGTGGACATATCCCCAAAGCGGGAAGGGACGGTATGGCATACCCGGAACAGTTGGTGATCCGGGCGACAGACTGGTCAGGCAGATGGGGTCTCCTTCGTTGGCGGAAACCGTGCGAACGGGTGTACCAGCCTCACCCAGGCATGTGTAAGATACTTCCAGAATCTTGGTTTGACCTGGAGCGGGATCATCGGTCATGACCAAATTGGTGTTTACCGATACGTCACGCATGATGTGGTTGTTCCACTGCCAGGCCAGTTGCGCGGTGACGTCCGGTTTGGGATCCTGCGCCACTCCTCCGTAAGTTGCACTCACGATCTGAATTCCGAGCTGCTGATACCGCGGATAAGGCTGGGGGGCCTGTTGGGGAATGATCGTGCCTGCGAGGAAAAAATCGCCGACATGCCACGCGTCATCCCAGCCGCCATGTCCCATATTCAGCCAGAACTGATGGGTTTGGGTATTCTGATCCCATGTCCACTGGGTTGCCACGGCATAGTGAGAAAGATCGCCAATGCCGACCATTGCCGGAATCCTGTAAGAGGCGACCAGATCAATCGCGGAATTCAGGATATCGTCGGTATGCGCACCGCCAATGTGGTTTGTCCAGGCTTTGAGCTGACTTTCGGTAATCCCGAGATTGGTAATATAATCCTGAACGTCGTCTACCTGGTTTGGAGCCGCCCACCCGGATGTTCCCCACATGTGCGTTTGTATGATATTGGAGATGTCCCAGGTCATTTTCTTTGCAGCCTCATCATACCAGGCAACTCCATTCGGCAATAGCTCATCTGTAGCCGCGACCATGGCCCACGGCGGCCAGTCGGCGGGCTTGCTGTCCATCCCGTCATGGCGGACGAGCGCCGTGTAATTGGCCCATAAACCGCGTCGCAGCATGGCCTGCTGGCTTGCCCATGCAAAGATGATGGCCCAGGCAGTTGCACCGCAGCCACTGTGGTATGACCAGTCGCTGGGTCCTTCGTTGGGTTCAAGTTGCCTGTAGGGCGGCGTTGGTCCCAGAGATTCATTGGAGAGCACTTTAACGTCCAGGGTGTCGCCGGCTCTTCCACCCGCCTTATGCAGCAAAGGCGGCATGCAGGGGATGTGTTTTTTCGACCGAAATTTGGAAACGCCGGGCGAACCGCTGGTTTCCCAGGCGGCTGCGGCGCGTCGATGCAGTCCCTGCAGGTAGGCGCCGTGCAGGGCGGCAAAGTTCTCTTTCTCCTCCTGCCAGGAAACCGGAACCGGCTCGGCAACGCGGGTTTCGGAGATGCGTTCGCCTTCCTGCGGTTTGAGTGAACGCAGGCGTATAAAGCCCGGTGCCGTACTGGCGGCAACTTCCCCATCCATGCCTTCGGCGACATAGTGAACATCCGTGCGATAGAATCGTACCGGTTGACGACCTTCGGCTTCCGCTTTTTTACGGAGAATGTCGGCGGGGCTAGTGCCCTTCGGGCTCCAACAAACAACAGGGTAATCGTGTGTGTCGCTCGAAAGCACCAGATACCCGCGTGGTTGTCCTCCGGCTTCCACGTATAGAACATAGTATGCGGGATCGGAAATATCGGGCCGGTACAGAGTGTCGGCGCGCTTGGAGAGGCGGGCATTCTTCCACTCCGGTGCCAGCTTTGATTTGCCGGCTTGTTTTATATGCAAGTTTGCCCGCTTGCGGATATCGGGGGGAATGTCCGCAAGCGTTTCTGCAACAGGCTTTGGCCTGTGGCCTGCCATTGTTGTTTCAGCGGGTGAGATGGATTCGTCGGGAATTTGATCTTTTGGGGAGGACTCGGGTAAGGCGAGAATGGCGTCGCCGTTCATCACGGCTTTGACGGCTTCCGCCTCGGAGAGTTCAACTGTTGTATTTGTTGCGACGTTGCCGGGTTCTGCATGGATAAATTTAACCTTCATTTCCGTCACTCCCTGATTGATTGTCGGTAAAACAGCCCATCTCTGGCTTACCATTGCTCCTCCGCCGACTTTGGCGCAGAGTACTTTGGCTCTGTGTGAATCCGTCTCGCAGTCGCCCGGGCCCCATATGACGTTTCCGTGTTGATCTTTTATACAATCCGAGTTTGCCAAAAAATCAAAACTAACAAAAAAAACAGAATGAGAGAAGCCGTTTTTACAGGCCTTCCGGTGATGTGGATTAAATACTTTTTAAATATTGAAATTGCTGTCAGTAAAATGTTCCCGACAACCGGGAACGGATAAATTTATACACAAATATATGGTCGAAATCAAATCAATATTGATGATTTTTACTGCCGCTATAGCATTAACAACCTGGACGAAAACCGATAATTCAAGAGCTTACTGTAAGCGTCCAGGTAGCCGGCCGGCTTCCGGGCATTCGTCCCGGACACAATTTGGGGCATCCTTCAAAAGGGAGGGAGATTAACTGATTTTCTCCTATGGTTTAATCATATGCACCAGAGTTCTATTTAAGAATCTGATTATTTTCTGAGCGGGCTTTTTCAATTTCCGCCACCAGGCGCTCCAGTTCCCCGCGTTTCGCCATGGAAAAGGCCATGCCGAAACCACCGCCGCGCGGAAGCTTGCACATGAGCATGATTTCCCCTTTACCATCTGCAAGGCCGATCTTTTCAATCTGATCAACGGAATACCTGTGACTTTTACCGCCGCTCATGCCGAAAAGCTCAAAAACAAATCCGTCAAAGCTGACTGCTTTTTTACCGTCTCGTATCTGGATCATAATGCCTCCTTCAGCACATCATCGCTTTTTTGACTTTTGCAAAAAGAGTGTTGAATGTCAACAACCCTCTGTTTTTCAAATCTCTTTGACACGAGAGCGTGCCTTGAATGCCGCTTGGAGCAATTTAAGGGACGTAGCAAGGAGTTTAAAAGGAGGAAGGTTCCGCGTTTGTCCCATGGGTGGGAGCCCATTTAGAGGACATTCTCTGCGAACACAACGAGCGGACTGTCACTTCGGACAACTGCGTGGTCTTTAACAACATTACGCTCCAGATTCCGCCGGATAAATACCGCTGTCATTACGTCCGGGCAAAAGTAAACATCCACCGTTACATGGACGGCTCTCTGGCAATCTTTCATGGGCCGCGTAAACTGGCCGATTATGACCAAAATGGACAATTAAAGAAAAAGAAAAAAGACAAGGCAGCGTAAGTCCGCCGCTCGCCAAAACCGAAGGAAAGGGGCTTCAGGCTACGCCCTCCGCCTCTTTCCTTGAACATCGTTAAAAGCGGACATATCACGTGCTACAAAATTGGACTTTTCTGTTTGCTGCTAACATACCTGGATTTATCCAAGGAAAAACTCAAAAAAGTGAGGACGTGTTGCACGCTCATGAGGCGCTGCGGCCGGTTCCGATCGCGTTAAAACGACCGGAACCGGCTTCAGCGGCAGGTTCATTATTCTTATTTCTTCTGCTTGGCTATTTCTTCATCCCGCAGGATTTTCCGGAGAATTTTTCCGACAGCCGACTTGGGAATTTCGGGCCGGAATTCAACCAGCCTGGGCACTTTGTACGGGGCCAGTTTTTCCTTGCAGAAGTTGATGATTTCCTTGTCCGTGCAGGTCTGATCCTGCTTCAGCGTGACATAAACCTTGATGGTTTCTCCCCGGTAAGGATCGGGGATGCCGACGGTTACCGCTTCTTTTACTTTGGGATGCTGGTACAGAACCTCGTCCACTTCCCTGGGATAGATATTGAATCCGCCCGCAATGATCATATCCTTTTTGCGGTCGACAATGAAAAGGAATCCGTCTTCATCTGCTATCGCAATATCTCCGGTGTAGAGCCAGCCGTCCTTGAGCTGATTGGCCGTCTCTTCGGGATTGTTCCAGTAACCCTTCATGATGGTTGGACCCTTCATGAGGATTTCACCGGGCTGCCCGGGCTTTACATCGTCAACGCCGTTTTCGATATCCACCAGGCGAACGTCCATATTCAAATACGGAAGGCCGATCGAACCGGTTTTGTTCAGACCGGTAACCGGGTTGCAGGCGCCGACCGATGTGGATTCACTCATGCCGTATCCTTCAAAGAAAAATACGCCAAGATCACGCAGCTGCCAGATTAACTCCTCCGGCATGGGGGCGCCGCCGGAGCCGATGAAGGAAAATCTTTTTCCCAGATTCATTTCCTTCACTTTCGGATGGCTCAGCAGTGCGGTGATCATCGTCGGTACAGCGGGGAAATAAGTGATCTTGGGATACTTGGCGATCGTTGCGACCACTTCGTCCAGGTCGAATCTGGGCAGAATGATCTGAGTGCCGCAGTTGAACAATCCCCAGTTCATGGCGGAAATGGTTCCGTAGATATGAAAGTACGGGATCAGACTGAGAACGGCCCGTTCCTGGATCGTGCTGTAGGTCATTAAACTGGGACACCAGAAAGAACCCATGTGCACGGAGGATACGATGTTATAATGGGTAAGGACCGCCCCTTTGGGAAGGCCCGTCGTACCGCCGGTGAACTGGATCAGCGCAGGATCATCCGATGTGATGCTGATGCGGGGGATCCGCGCATCCGTTGATGATTCCAGCAATTCCGAGAAATGCTGCCATCCGGCTTCCAGATCCAGGCTTTTGGCCGAACTGACGGGCATACCGTTTATGAAGTCGGTAACCTTCGTTACGATAACATTCTTTAATCCCAGTTCTTTCGCCAGCGGCCGGAAAGTCGGCAGGGCGCCGTCAAAGGTAATCAGTGCGCTGACGCCGGTATTTTCCATCATGAACTTGAGTTCGCCCTGAGTATACATGGGATTCAGGTTGACCACGATTGCGCCGGCCGTCAGAATGGACAGATAGGCCACGACAAACTGGGAACAGTTCGGCAGCGCCAGACCGACCCGGTCGCCCTTTTTGATTCCCAGTTTCACCATGGCATTGGCCATGCGCAGGGACATTTGTCGAAGTTCATGAAAGGTTATCGTTGATCCGTACATATCCAGCGCGACTTTGTCGGGCTGGTACGCGGCGGATGCACCCAATATTTCCTGCGCGGTGATGCGCGGTGCATTAAAAAAGGGTGGTACTCCGGGATCGTAATACTTGTGCCAGGGTCTTGCTTCCATTTGTTCTTTTCCTCCTAAACATGTGTTTTGTTCGCGCTTGCGCAAACATTATTCGGGCAGAAAAATCCGTTAGCACAGAAAGGCGGAAGGAGCAATGCCAATGAGGGGAAAAAAGATCAGATCTTCTACAGTGGTTTATAACAGCGCAACACCGGACCGGCGGGCCATCCGCTTCCAGAACCGGCCGGCCAGAGCGGAGGCCGTCTCTTTGATGTCTTTCATTTTGTCAAGGATGGCCTTTTCCTGACGGTCCGACTCGCGAAATGCTTCGTGAGAAATTCCGGTCAATGACGGATCGGTGCTTGTCCACTCATGAGCGGAAAGACGATCCGCCCACTCGGCTTCCCTGTCTGCAATGTATTTCCGCGCCAGAGGCAGAACACTTTCATAACGCAGGATCGCGTTGATGTGATAGGTCTCATGCCGCCACCAGAAGGACTGGCCGGTGTACTGATCGTCCCCGGTGCCGAGGTCCGCAAAGGGTGCGGCGGGAAGAAACGGTTTAAAAGCCGTCATGCACGGGGCGGACCCTCCGGTGACAAAAATCCTGAAACGATCTTCCGGGTGCAGTTCCACCACCAGAGAGCCTGTTGTCTGAGACTTCCGGATCAGCGGATCGGAGGCGTGCATGCACACATCGCGGTTGAATCCGCTGGCAGGCAGATCGGCATGGTGGCTTCGCAACATGGCAAAGACATCGGCGACGCCGATTTTACCTTTGGCCCGGACAATGGCATCCTGGTTGGAATCTTTGCGGAAAGCGCTTCCTGAAAAATACGTCATCAGGGGATCGGTGAATTTGCTGAAATCCGTGCCTGCCTCAAGCGATGATGCATCCCAGTCGCGGGTGATGGTGATCCCGTTGGAAATTGCGGCATAACCGCCGGGGCGCTCGAGCGCCCAATCCCGGCCCGCCGTTTCCAGCTTGATGATGCCCTGCCGGTCCATGATGATAAAGGAGTTCATGTAGCTGAATTTCTTGTCGCGGTATCCGCACGGTCCTGCCTGTCCATATTTCTTCAGAAGGTCGATGATCGTCTGTGCCGCTTCTTCGGCGACGGCGCTACGCTCCAGGGCCAGTCTCAGGAGATCCATGCCGATGAGCCCCGGTGTTTTCTCCGACTTGATCCGGGTGAAGAGCGCTTCGTTTCCGATGGCCACGCCTTTTTCGTTTACGCCCATCTCCGCGCCCCACATCCAGAAAGGTTTGGACAGGACCGTGGCAAACGTCCTCGCGGCCTGCGGAATGGCAATGTAGGTGCATGGAAGTTCTTCTTTTGAAGGATAGGTATTTGAAGGTGAGGACACAACCAGTTGAGCTTCATCAGCCTCCCGGTCCGAATTCTTCCCGAAGATGCTGATGCCGGCGCCGGTGAATTCCGGACCCATTGCGCAAGTATCGCACATAAACGCCTCCCGCGGTAAACCGATTCTTAATACGAGTTATGTGATGCGGAACATCTGCTTTAACAATGTCGGATGTTCATAGCACGCAGAATTTATAAATCTTTTCAAGGCGCCGATCAAGAGAATTAAGTTTAGGTTGTCGGAATAAGGTTCCTGTGTTTGCTTCAAATCGGGAAATCAATTTTTTACGGGTGTTCCGTTCCGGTCTCGGATTCTTTTATAGAAAACACTGATTGAGGCTGATCCTAAGTATAATCAGCCTCAATCAGTTATACACCTTTATTCATTTTGATGCTGATGGTCTTATTTTAAAGGGAAAATGTCTGTGTACACCAAATCGCGTTAAACCAAAAGAACGATAGGACGCGCCTTGGGCATTTAACCAAGGAGCGGTGGAAAGAGCATGCCATGTTCCACCTGTGAATAATAGAGTCTCATATTCGTTTGACCCTCTGGACAAATCCCTAATTTTTGCGGATACAAACATACCTGCTTCTTCTTGAGCTGCCAATCCAATTTGAGTTTGATTATGAACTTTTAGAGGTATAGATCCGTACTCTTGCCATCCCGAAAAGAGATCCACCCCGATTGACTTGTACAAAATAACCCTCCATCCGTGCAAAGGTGACCCTTTTTCTGACTGAATAACAGCTAGATAGAAATTCTTTCCATCTGAAGCTAAAATGGGATCGCTAAGTGCTGATGGTCCAACATCACTAACCCTAAGCTGAAGCAATCCACTTTTGTATGGATCAAAAAGAAAATTCGTTATAGGCCCACTTTGAATCATTTGTCCTTGCGCAAGAACTATGTCGAATCGTTGATCATTTTGATTCCATTGTCTCCATGCCATTAATGAGGTGTCGTGAATTGTTGCAATAGATGGCCGTCCCTCAGTATTTTGGTTAAATTGTAATGGCGTGGCTTGTCCAACAATTTCGTCATAACCATCACCTTTATAATATTCATGAACTGTCATAGACGTAGAAGATTGAATAGCAATGAGGATGAGATTATTGGGAAGTATCGAGCATGAAGGTGCAGATTTTGCGTTATCAACAGAAAGATATTTAGCTGGGGTAGACCAAGAAACAGTTGTCCCAGTCACTGATCCTTCTACTAGATAAATTCCACCCCTTGTATCATTGAAAACAACAATAATCTTGTCGCCTTTTTCATTTCCGCAAATACCAACCCCAGATGTAAATTTTAATTGAATTACTTGCAGGTCGGGAAATTGAGCATCTGCCCAGTTGCTTCCATCTAACGATAATGTGACTCGTATTCGTGATTTTGCGTTTTCTGCGTCTTGCTCCATATATGCTAATGCAAATTTTTCAATAGATTCATACAATTTATAAGCGGCTACTTTTTTCAGACCACTAACATCTGGAAGCTGAGCTGATACAGTTAGCGAGAATGAAAAGAATAGAAGAATTATTAAAAGAGACAATTTGCTTTTCATAACATATCCTTTCTTTTAAACTATTTAAGATTTATAAATTGTGACAATGTTCTTATTCATCAAATACAATAGTATATTGATACCTCCATCAGGTTAATGTAACCCAATGGAGGCTGTCGTTGGCAAGTTTAAGTAATACCTCTCTCTTATTTCCATACCAGAATATTTGTTTGATAAAGTAAATCATCGGATGAGGATGAATGCTTGATAATGAAGAAGATTGAAAAGTTTCTTACGCGTGAAATGAGGACTCGTATAGACCAGCTATTCGAAATAGTATTTATTGTCAATTACTATTTTGCGGGAATTCGGGGAACATAATACTTAATTTGATGAAAGAATAGATTGCTAACATTGTACATTCAGCTGACTTCCATAATTTTCAGATTCCGACCTTTGCCGGAAATACGAAAATACTATATTCCCATCTCCAAGGGAATGACAATATAGGACATCACCTGCAAACCATTCCTTGGTTTGCAGGCGTTTTATGTTTGATCAAATGTACTTCAACCTATAGATTTGTGTTCCTTCATGGCCGGGTCCTGACAGGCGTGGAAGAACTTTTGGCAGAAGGGCGTCTCATTGCCGAAGAATATGTCCGTTACAAAGTACCGTTCGATCATGCAGGTTTGGTTTCCCATGCCCGGACTTGTTTCCATATCCTCCCCGCTATAAACAGGGCTGCGGAAATGAGTACGATGTCAAAATAAACAGCCATTGTCAGAACTCCCAGGCTTCCGAAGAAGAGCGCGCCGCAAATCACGAAGATTTCCAGATGGAGCGGCCGATGTTCCTTTTCCGTGTTCAGGATCAGAAACCCGCACAGAGTCAGCGTTGTGGGGCAATTCACGATCCCCAGAGGAGAATACATCAGGGCGTTTACATATACCGGGCTTTGCACCAAAGCCAGATACCAGAAGCCGCCGGCAAGAGCAGCGCCGCCGGCGATTTTCTCCGGCACGGACAATCCGCCTGAATCAAAACGGAGATTTCCGGTTAGGGCGGCATACACGATGAGTCCCGCAATGGCGGGAAAGTAAAGACAATTCAGATAAATGCCCTCGATAAACCCGCAGATTGCCGCGCAGGCGCAAAGGTAAATCATAAATGATAAATACAGAACATTTCTTCTGGCGGTCCAAAAATAGCCGCCGAGAATCACGATGATCAAGAGAAGGTGATTGATCATGCTGAACGTTTTGAAATGATCCGTTGCTCCGACCAGCTTTTCATGCAGTGTCACGGCATTTAGAGGCAACGACTGGTTCTGAAAGTTGAAAGCGACTACACCGAGCGCCAGAAGAAAAATAACCGCTCCGACAATAAACTTTACTGATTTTTTCATAATAAATTTTCCTTTTAATATTTATGGAGTGTGTTCAAAAAATATCCA
This sequence comes from Smithellaceae bacterium, assembly GCA_963682015.1. Classification (GTDB taxonomy): domain Bacteria; phylum Desulfobacterota; class Syntrophia; order Syntrophales; family Smithellaceae; genus UBA8904. The sequence continues at coordinate 4,122,218 of OY820932.1, forward strand.
GCCGACCTTCGGGCATTATGCCTGACCGGTTTCCAGATTCCGGACAACCTTGAAAAGCAGTCGAATCAGCGTTTCCCGCTCTTGCGGATCATGGAGTGTTTCCAGAACTTTTCCGGCCATCAGGAGATCGACCCGCTCATGTTCCGCCTGGATCTTAACACCTTTCGGCGTCAACTTGAGGCCATAGGAGCGCCTGTCCCGATTACTGATGGTGCGTTTGAGCAGCCCTTTATTCTCCAGGCGGTTGACGATGCTGCTCATGGTGCTTGCCGGCACGCCCAGGGCGCTTCTGATTTCGCCGATGATGATCTCCGGGGCCTCGGAAATCATCTTCATCAGATGCAGATCCACGGGCATCATGTCGCTTAAGGCTTCCGACCAGAATCCCAGATGATCCATGTGCAGATTGAAGATCAATCCATGCAGCAACTGGTTCGTTTGACGTGTAAGGTCTTCTCCGATTTTCATGATGGCTTGTTTCCCTCCTGTATATTGGATTCCGGTGTGCGATGCACGCAATAAAACTCGCAAAAAGGAGCCTGGTCCACAATCCGGTGACCGGTCCCGTTCCTGTGAAACAGAATTTCATCCGGAAGATAGGTATTAAAAACAGCGTTATCAATGACGCAGATCACACGTGTCAATTCCGGGACGCCCAGTGCGGAAAACGCTTCCATAAACTGGCACCGGTGAACACGGAATACATAACTGCTGCCGTCGGCCTTGAGGATTTCCATCCTGTTCAGGCGCGTCGGGCCCTCACGGTTGACGCGCTGCTGATTCGCGATGAGATTTTCGAAGCTGCGGATTTCCTCGACAAACCGGAAATTGGCAAGCTGCACGGCCAGTCCGGCAGGAAGAATCGCTGCCGTGACGATGGAAAGAGCTCGTTCGCGATCCATCCTTGATTTAAGGACTTCATATAAGGACGCAACCAGCGCCGCCAGGTTGGCCAGATCCGCCGGTATATTCCCGGGTAAATGCTTTTTGATTTGACGCATCCTGACGAGAACCTTCGTCATCATCAGCAGGGGATTATCTACATAACCTTTCAGGACGCCCAGCAGGATGAGGGGAATGGCCGGCCTTGCCGGCAAAGAAGAGAGAGATTTGACCATCATGCATACCTTCCTATCTATGAATTATACGATTATCGTACAATTCATAGATAGCAATAAAAGGACATCGTGTCAAGAATTATTTTATATTCGCGTTCCGGAAAATACCGGTACGGGAAAAGGCTGAACGATCATAAGGCAATATCGTCCGTAGAGTGAGTGAGAACGGTGCTTCGATCAAAAGAAATTAGCGGTTTTGTGTATACGCTGCAGACGGACAATTTACCTGCTGACTTTAAGATTCCGCCGGCTGCGTATAGAAGGGCGCAAATCTTTAGTCGTGACAATTCAATCTGTTTCTTGATTCCGGCCCCTGCGCATGAAATTTAAAAATGATCCGGAACTGGCAAAAGAAAAGCTGTTGATCAGAAATACCCCGGTCAAATGCCGGGGAAAAGAATTGCCCCTGGCTTTACAAAAACCTGCGGCATGGAATCCAATGGACTTTCCTGCAGAAAATATGGTATTGATATTCTTAATAAAATACAGAGGAGGTCGCGTATGAAAAAAACAGTTTTATTTTTTGTGCTGGTCATTTTTGCCGTAACCGCCCTGGCCTTTGCCGCTGAAAAAGACAAACAGCCGTTGCGCCCCGCCCAGAAGATCATGCAGGATAGAGCTGCATTGCTCAAGGGTATGAACAAGAGTCTTGCCGAAGGGAAATTTGATGCCATTGCCCAAAACGCCACAACACTTGCAGCGGAATCAAAGGCAACTGCAGGCAAGCTGCCCAGCCCTCTGGCTAAGGAAATCACCCTGGCCCTCGCATCTCTCGCCAAAGAGGCCGCCGATGCTGCAACTGCAAAAGATGCCGGCGCCGTTAAGACAAAGATTGGCGCCATCAAAGGCAAATGCGATGAATGCCATGTGAAAATAAGAGACAAAAAATAATAACTGCCGGCCCGGAATAACGGAGGCAAATCTTGAAACTTTCCGGTTCAATCGACTTCCGGATTCCACCGGCGGGAATCCTTGAAACGACAACGCCGGCAAACCATTTGTGGTTTGCCGGCGCGGCATGAAAATTAATATTCGGATCAAAGCGCTTTTCAACTGGCCGCGTGCGTTTTATTTGCAGCAGCCGATTTCCATCGGATTACTTCCAGCCTGCTACTTTATCACATGCTTTTCGTTCCTGCGGGTGGCTCTTTTCCCATTGCGTGACGGATTGAGTCTCGTCGTCGTCCATCTTTGAGACCATGCACTCACAGTATTTCCGGACGACTTCAGCCGATTGTCCCTGGTCACTGTTATCACTCATACACTTGGCTATCCATTTAATATCGTCCGAACTGGATGCCGCCGCTTTACTTGCCAGTCCCGAAAAGGACAGCGCTACTGCACATACCAACATGACAATGACAACTTTTCTCATTTTTCTTTCCATCCTTCCTGTAGAATAATTTTTTGAAGTACATTCCTGATTCAACGTGCTAATTTCCGATTTATTCACTTACATGTCAAGAACCAAGATTTCAACCTCTCGGGGAAAAATGCAGAAGGGGACACCCTGAAAATAGTGATTCCTGAGAAGTAAGGCCCCTTTTTAGCTCAAACGAAGCGCATGCGCGCGAGCAAAACGTAATTCGATCATAGCCGCATGAGCAATTTGTAAAAAGGTCACTACGGCGAACATAAACCACCGAAAAATACCTCTGAAAAAGGCCAAATGGGTCTTGGCCCATCTCTTGATATTGCAAGCGATCAGTTTGCAGGAGACGGCGAAGAGGACTTTAACCATTTTGCGGACACGGAGTTTCCCGATACCGTATGACCGCTTCAACTCAGAAAAAGTGGCTTCAATGCCGGAACGGATTTTATAACGCTCTTTCCATTGCAGCGTTTGTTGATCGGCATACATCTGATCTCTCAATCGCAGTTCTGCAGTGACCTCCAATCGGAAGTCGCCGATGGTGTCCTGCGCCTGGCAGCCGCGCTCGCGATGGTTGGGAGCACGCACCGGGCATTGATCCAGCATCGAACATGCACGACAAGTATCGCCGTCAAAGATGGCATGGAGCGAACGGTTAGTTTTGTTATTGCTGCTGAGGACACGGTGATCGATTGGACTATGCCCCATCGGGCATTTTGTAGCATGGCCGTTTGAATCGTATTCGAACTGATGTCTGCCGACAACATCGCCTGCCAGACGAGCCCGATTGACCGGCGCCATAAATTCGACCTGTTGCTCGGTGATTTTCAGGGCGGATGGAACCGAGGGATAACCGCCGTCGGCAAAAAGCGTTTTCGGTTTCATGCCTGCTTCGCTAAGCCGTTCGATAACAGGAAGGGCTTTGCCGATATCCGATCGACCCGCGCCATGGACTTCGTAGTCGGTGATGATTTCCGGTTTATCGGAATTATTGCAGGTTTCGGCGACATGAAGGCTGTATCCCGAACCCTTGTGCCCGTATGAGGCATCAGGATCATAGGGCGATTGAAGGGTTATTCCCTCCGTCCTTTTCTTAACCGTTATCCTGGAGTTCGTATCTGAATCGGTATTGGTATTCGGCTCTTTCTCATATTCGCACTGCTCCGAAAACAGGCGTGTCAGTAACTGGTAGGGCTCGGTAGCTTTGACGATTTCATCTTGCTCAAAGATAGTGATCAGGGTGTAGACATACCAGGCGAGTTCTTCTAGCTTCACTTTCTGATCCGCCGGCCCAAGGCCAAACCAGCCTTCGGATTCGGTGGTATGCCATTTTCGAATGTCTTCGGGGACGGGCAACATCTGTTCTTTACTGAGGCTTTTCAGGAATACGTCGAGGGTATCGGAAAACAGCGACATTCTCCCGCGAATGCGAATGTTGGAAATGATGTGGCTGGAATCCAGCCGCTGGTCCTTTGTGGACACTTCCAGCTTTTTCAGCGCCGAATCCCGGATGCTGTCAAAGACGTTTCGCACCAACTTCATCTCGGGGTCTTTGGCGGCCAGGCGGCGGCGAAACTCCACCAAAGAACGGCGGGACAGATAATCGTCTTCTTCGTTGATGTCCAGCGCGTATCGCCAGCGAATGTCAAAACTGAATTCGTCCAAGGCTTCCTGATCGCTCATGTTGTTTGATTCTTGCAACAGGCACAACCCCAGCAAGCGTGCAATGCTGAAATTGGGACGGCCTGTTTTCCCATAAAGAAATGCGTATTGATCTTCTTGACGAAATAGAATGGGAAGAATCTCGACTTTGAAAAAATGCGCCCATGAAGATTGTAATCGCTTACATAAACTGGCAGATAGCTGCTTGTCTATACCGAATAGCGTCTGTTGGGGGTTCGTTCGTTTATACATGAGCACTTTTATATTACCAACACTACTATCGCAAGAGTTACTTCTCAAGAATCGAATAGTAAGTTTCTCAGGGTGGGATCGGGGATCAAATCTTTAAACTTTCCGGTTCAATCAACTTCTGGATTCCGGCATTCGCCGGAATGACGAATATGGCCATGCCTGCAAACCATTCCTTGATTTGCAGGCATTCCAGTTTTTATCAGTCGTTGATCAACCCGCAGCTTCCATTTCCTTCACGGCCAGGTCCTGGTAGGCGTGGAAAAATTTGTGACAGAAGGCGTCCCAGCGGCGGCAGACATCAATGGTGGCCTCGTCCATGCCAAACAGGTGCGGATGCGCGACAAGCGTTTTGATTTCTTCCGCTATTTCTTTGACCTGCGCCGAATCCAGCCCCTTGAGAATTTCAACAACGAATTCTTCCGGCTTGTACCATGTGGCTGCCTGCTGCAAGTCGCGGTGGATCTGCGTGAGCAGCACGTTGCGCGGGCCTTCCCACAGTTCGTTGATGGCCGAATCGCGGTACAGGCGGGGCAGACATGAAAAATCCTCCATTACGCCGTGACCGCCGAAAAGCGACATGGCTTCGCGGATGACGTCGGTGCAGTCCCAGGAGGCGGCGATCTTCTGCAGCATGATCAGTTCGCGGACATTGAAGCGGTTGCGTCGCGCCGGCATTGGCTCGTCGCCTCCCTGGCTGCCTTTCAGGCCGCCTGCGAGTTTCATAAAATCGCGGTACAGTTTGAAAGCGCCGGCCGTTGTCCGCTCAGTGGTCTGTTTAATCCGGTTAAGCTGCATGGCCACAAGAGGGAATTGACTGAGCTTGAGGCCGAAGGCATCGCGGAAGGAGACATACTTTTCCGCTTCGCGCACGGCGCGCGTCATGAAGGCGGCGGCGGAAAGCCCCACGGTCAGGCGCGAAAAGGTGAGCACAATGCCCACCACGTTGGCTACGCCCTTGTCCAGCGGCCCGGCCGGGTAGGCCACCGCGCCGGTGAAGGTGAGTTCCGCCGTGGTCAGTTCGCTGGTGCCCATTTTCCACTTGATGCGGTCGATGGTGTAGCCGTTACGGATTTCCTTTTCTCTGTTTCCCGGGAGCCACGAGGGTACGACAAACAGGCCGACTTTTTCAGAGCCCGCGGGCTTGGCCGTCACCACGGCATAATCCGCGTGCGTGGCGGAGCAGAAATATTTGGTTCCGTAGAGTTTCCAGACACCGTTATCATTCACGGCTTCCAGAACATTGGAAGGCACATCCGACCCGCCCTGGATTTCAGACAAATACTGTGCGCCGATGGCGAAGTCGCCATTGATGCCTTCCTTGCAGTGCCGCAGGATTTCTCTGGTTTCCGGCGAATCGGCGTACTTGGAGAGCAGCTCAACCAGGCCTTCCGTGCAGGTGACCGGGCAGCCGATGCAGGCTTCGCCGTTCTGGTAGATGATGTACATCTTGATCAGCTTGACCCAGGGCGATGTTTTGTCCGCAAAGAATGCTTCCGAAAAAATTTCTTTTTCCATGATTTCCGTATCGCGGGGACGCACGATCCGGTCGATGCGGTTGTGGTGCCCGTCGTAATGCAGCATGTAGGGACGCTCTTCCGGCCGGCTGATCCGCTCGGCCATATCGCGCCAGCGGTAGGAGGCCCTGGCGGAAACGGCACGCGCTTCGGCATCCACCTTTTGCCAGAGATCGCCGCTGAAGTGGCGTACCACTTTTTGGATAAACGGATCATCAGCGTAGTAATCGACTGACTTTCGCCAGTCCAGGAATTCATTGAAGGAATAAGGGTTGTTTCTATCGGCAAACGACATAAGGACCTCCTTAATTGAACTGTAAACGTAATTCTTTCTTCAGGACTTTCCCCAGAGAATTTTTGGGAATCGCCTCAATAAATATTACTTCCTTGACGCATTTGAAGGAAGCCAGATTCTTTTTGCAATGGGCGATGATTTCTTCCGCCATCAGTGCTGCATCCGGTTTCTTCACCACAAAGGCCACGGGAATTTCGCCCCATTTGGTGTCCGGCTTTCCCACTACGGCCACTTCGGCAACGCCGGGACATTGGATCAGGACCTGTTCCAGTTCGGCCGGATAAATGTTCTCACTGCCGCTGATGATCATATCCTTGAGTCGGTCCACCACATAAAGGAATCCGTCGGCATCGATTTTGCCCATGTCGCCGGAGCGGTAATAGCCTTTCCCGGCTACCGTCTTTGTGGCTTCCGCGTTGTTCCAGTAGCCTTTGAATACCTGCGGACCGAAACAGCAGATTTCACCAACTTCGCCTGCCGGCAGTTCCTCGTCGCTTTCCGGTTTGAGGATTTTAACCTGCCCGTGAAAAACCGTCTTGCCGGCCGAGTCGGACTTGTCCATGCCCATGTCGGGAACCCAGAAGGTGACGGCGCCGGAATATTCCGTGATACCGTAAACCTGCTCGACCCTGATGCCCATTTTGACATAGGTCTCAATCAGGCTCCGGGGCACGGCGGAGCCGCCGCATACCACATGTTTAAGCGCGGACAGATCCTTTTTGTCGATGTCCGGCGCAAAGAGCATGAACATCAGCATGGCTGGAACGGACATCATGAAGTTGATTCTTTCAGTGACGATGACGTCCCAGATTTTAATCGGATCGAACGCGGGCACAAAGAACGTTGTGCATCCGCTGTGAACATTGCCGAAAATCGGCGCAAGCCCGCCGATGTGAAAGAGTGGCGCGACGGAAAGGAAGCGGTATTTGCAGGACCAGTCGATGGTATGCGTGAGACCGATAGAAGCCCAGAACAGATTGTCATGGGTCAGCATGACGCCTTTTGGTCTGCCGGTGGTACCTGAAGTGTACATCAAAACCGCCGGATCGGTTCCGAAGCCCGCACAGGCCGGTTCAGCAAGCGATGCGGCGGCCAGGGCCTTTTCAAAATCATTGTCTTTGTTGCCGGGTTCGACGTTCAGAAACTGCTTCACAGCCGTCTGACCTTTCAGCGTTTCGGCGACGGGCGCAAATTCCGAATCGTAAAGCAGGAGAGTTGCGCCGCTGTCCTGGAGGATATAGGCCAGCTCCGGAACCTGGAGCCGCCAGTTGAGCATGAGCGTGATAACGCCGATTTTGGCCGCGCCAAACAGCGCCGTCGTCGCGTGCTCATTGTTTTTGCACAGGACGGCGATCCGATCCCCTGAGGCCAGACCGTTTTTCTTCAAATAAGCGCCAAAACGGTTGGCCCGCTCATTGGCTTCGCGGAAGTTGAACCGATAACCGGCCCCGGAGAAAGCCTCCAGGCCGGGGCTAAGGTAAGCGCGGTTGGCTAACATTTTGCCGATATTGATTTCCATAAACCTGACCTCCCGTAAAAGTATTGATAAAAACGTAACCAGTGGTTACTATACAAACCAGTGGTAACGCAGTCAAGTTTTTTTTCAGTTCCGGGATAATCTGTGATATAAAAAACGCCCTATGAAGCAGAACATGAAACAAAACAAAACATTTGCCCATGTGAAAAGCGAGGCCAAGCTGGCGCGCCAGGCCGTTATTATCGAAGCCGCCGAGCGTGTCTTTGCCGTCAAGCCGTTCAATGAAGTCAGCATCCGGGACATCGCCCGGGAGGCGGGAATCTCGCACGCGTCCATTTACCGCTATTTTCCCGATCAGCAGTCGCTGTTTATCGAAGCCTTTTTACAGGGGGCAGGGGAAATCAGTGACACGCTGGGGAAGCTGATTGAAAATGCGAAGACGCCGGACATTCTGAAAGTCACCGACGCCTATGTCACCTATCTGATGGACAACGATCAGTATTTCCGCATGATGACGCATTTCATGCTGGACGGGTCGCTTTCGGCGGAAAAGATCGAAAAGCTCAACGCTGCGGAACGGCGGGTTTTTGATCAGTTTGATAAAATGTTTCAGAAACTCAAGAAGCCGGAGCCTGTCCGGCTGCTGTCCCATGCTTTCTTTGCCGCGTTAAACGGCGTGCTGATCACGTTTCGGAACTATCCCGGCCGGACCAGCAAAGCCGTCCGCCAGCACATGTTTGTAATTGCCCGGGTTATTGCCGGCAGTTTTGCCAAAAAGTGAACCACATGAGGTATTGCAATTGAAGTCATGACGTTTGCTGTCCTCCGCGGGCGGAGGTGTCACGAAGTGACGGAGGTGGTGCAAATATCGGTGAGGCGGTTGTCCTCCGCCGGCGCGCCAGTCCGGCGAATCCAGCATGCGCCGGAGTTCCTGCCGGATGTCAAGCAGTGACGGAGGTGGTACGAAGCATGGAGTGGAAGAATCGAACATTGAAGGTGAATTGAATGCAACCACTCCCTGCCCCCGCCAGCGGGGGATAATAGCCGAATTCCGGTTTGCCGGACTGTGTCAAAACTTTGTTCGGTCATTCCGGACTTGATCCGGAATCCAGGAATATTAAAGGGTGACTGGATTCCCCCGGATGCGTCAGCGGGGGACAACAAAATGACGAAAGGAGTCAGTTCATGAACCATGTCCATCATGTGCATCTGTTTGCCTCCGATATTGAAAAGAGCCTGGCATTTTACCGGGACGCTTTCGGCGGCAGAGTCATTCTCGACGAAAGCATGGCGGGAGCCAGAAACGTGTTTATGCGCGTCGGCACGGGCCGCATTCACTTTTACGACCAGGCTCCCTCGTTTTCAGGCAGGGGAAGCATCCATCATTTCGGGATACAAACCGACGATATCCAGGGTGTCGTGGAAAAGCTCAAAGCCATGAATGTGCCGTTCAATAAGGGCATCACGGACATTGGCGTGTGGAAATATATCATGGTTCCCGCGCCGGACAATGTTCTCATAGAACTCTTTCAGGTCGACAAAAACGCCATCCCGAAAGAAATGCGGGACTATTTCGATTGAAGATTCCGTGAAAGGTGTTTCTCCGTATGAACTGCAATCTGCATCATGTCCATCTTTTTGCATCCGATCTTGATGAGAGCATCCGGTTTTATCGCGAAATGTTCGGCGCCGGGATCGTGTTTGATGAAATTGTTGCCGGAGTGCGCAATGTCCTGATCCGCATCGGGACCGGGCATATCAACTTTTACGATCAGCCGCCCAAAGACACCGGAAAAAACGCCGTGCACCACCTGGGCATTCACACGGATGACATATCCAAATTGGTCGCGCACATGAAGGCGAAGGGCTTCAGCTTCCGGACACCGATCCGGGAATTTGGCGATCTGAAATACATCATGCTCGAAGGCCCCGACCGGGTGCTGATCGAAGTATTTGAGAAACCAGACGCCGTTCCGGCCAGAGCATAAATTGCGGCCATAAGCGCTGCCGTGCAAAGATGTTTGCATGCACCGGTTGGATGCCTGCCCGGATACACCGCAAATGAGTATTCATGTTCATTTGACTCAAAACATAAAAACGACTATGGTGCATCTATGCTAAACAGGAGGCGCACGCTCGTGAAATCTATTGTGGAACAATTGGATCCCATTTTCAAACCAAGATCGATCGCCATCATCGGAGCTTCCCAGAGCCATGCAAAATGGGGATTCCGAATGATCAACCGCCCGCTGCGAACGGGTTACCGTGGAACCATTTATCCCGTCAACCGAACGGGAGAGAAAATCAATAACCTGCCCAGCTACAAAAGCGTTCTGGATATTCCGGGAAAGGTTGATCTTGCCGTGATTACCGTGCCCGCCCAGCAGATTCCGGATGTCATGAAGGAATGCGTGGAAAAAGGCGTCGGGGGAGTTGTTCTGATCACCGCCGGATTTGCCGAGGTCGGAAAAGAAGGAAAAGTTCTGGAAGACAAAGTGGTCGCCATCGCAAGGAAAGGGGGCATAAGGTTTGTGGGCCCCAACTGCATGGGGATCTGGAGCAGGGCGGGAATGCTGAGCCTGTCTTTCGACAAGGCGCCGCTAGCCGGTCCCATTGCCTTTGTTTCCCAGAGCGGGACATTCGGCGTTTCTCTTTCGGAAATCGCCGGAACAAAAGGCTACGGGCTCAGCAAATTCATCAGCATCGGCAATCAGGCGGATCTGGATGCGGCGGATTACCTGGAATACCTGGCCGCCGATGAAGAGACAAAAGTGCTGGTGTTTTATATTGAAGGATTCAAGGACGGAAAGAGGTTTATGAACCTGGCCCGGGAAGTGGTGAAGCATAAACCCATTGTGATTTACAAGGCGGGCAGCACGTCCGCCGGAAGCAAGGCAACGCAGTCGCACACCGCTTCGCTTGCCGGCTCGGATGAAATATTCGACGCGGTCTGCCGCCAGTCCGGCCTGATTCGGGTGCATGAAACCCTCCACGCCTTCGATGTGGCGGAAGTATTGGCCTGCCAGCCTCTTCCTCCGGGAAGAAGAGTTGCCATCCTGGGAAGCGGCGGCCAGGGCGTGGTTACGGCCGATGCCTGCGCGTCCCTGGGACTGGAAGTGCCGGAACTGGACAGCGACACCGTTCAGAGCCTGATGGCGGGCCTGCCGCCGCACGCGCCCAGGCCGAACAATCCCGTGGATTTCGCGGGAAGCTCCCGCACCAGCATGGAAGAAGCGGCCGTGGTGGAGAAACTGCTGAGCTGCGATTATATCGACGGTGTGATATCCAACGTGCCCATCAACCCCGCGGCCTGGAGCGACATGTTCGGTTTTTCCGGGCTGCCAAGACCCCTGCTTGATCTGACCAAGAGGGCTCTGGAAGGCGCGGATTATTTTTCCTCTCTGCCCGCGAAATACGGCAAGCCCATTATCACAACACGGTTCCGGCGGGTGGCCCATGACATGGTTATCGACATTCTGAAAGGGGCGGGAATCCCGGTTTGCGATACGCCGGAGGAAGCCGCACGCGCCATGCACGCGCTGGTCCGGTATGCGGACATCCGGAAAAAAGCGCGGGCACACAGGTAAGTTTGCAAATCATATTAATCGGGATTCCATAAATACGAGGTACAGACGGCATGACTGGAAAGGCTCATCTTCTGGATCCATTTTTCAATCCGCAAAGCATCGCTCTGTTCGGCAGCATGCAGGAAAACTGGTTTTTCGGCGCAGGCGTCATTATCGGCGATTTGCTGAAATGGAACTACAAAGGGCAAATCTACCCGGTTCATCCCGCCGCGCAAACCGTTTACGGCATCAGGGTTTATCAGGACCTGAAAGAGGTGGATGCCGTGCCCGAACTGGCCGTTATCGTCACGTCCTACAAACATGTACCCGGCATCCTGCACCAGTGCGGAGCAAAGGGTGTAAAGTTCGCCGTCATCGTTTCCGACGGGTTCGGTGAAGCGGGGCCGGAAGGAAAAAGGAGACAGGAGGAACTGCTCGCGATTGCCAAATCATACGGCATACGCGTTATGGGGCCGAACACCATCGGAGTTTTCAGTTCCGAAAACTGGTTTACCACCGTTCCCTATGACCGGGGCTATGAATACAACAGGCAGGGAAAGCTTTCCATAATCACTCAGACCGGCATGTACAGTCCGCAGGCCATGGCGTGGAATGAATACGAAGCCGGCGTCAATAAGGTGATCGACCTGGGAAACATGTGCGATATCGATGAAACGGACTGCCTGGAATATCTCGCAGATGACGACAGCACGGACGTGATCTCCCTGTACATGGAACACACCAGGCGGCCCGGAAAATTCCTGGAGGTTCTGAAAAAGGTTTCTCTGAAGAAGCCCGTTTTGTGTCTCAAGCCCGGCGGGTCCCCCGGCGCAGCCCGCGCCATGGCTTCCCACACGGGTTCCATGGCCGGGAACGACAGCCTGTATATGGCGGTTTTAAAGCAGGGCGGGGCCCTGCGGGTGGAGGAGTACGAAGATCTTCGCGATTGCGCCACGCCTTTTCTGCGGTTTACTCTGCCAAAAGGCAACCGTCTGGGTGTCATCACCTTTTCCGGCGCCATCGGAATCCAGTGCATCGACACCGCCGAAGCATACGGTCTGACCCTCGGGGAGCTTTCCCCGGAAAGCCGGAAACAATTGGCCGCCCTGAGCGATACGCTGGGCGGCCACCCCGTTGATGTGGGGCCGGCTTCGGCCACGGCGGGAGCGGGTATATTCGATATGTACAAAAAGTGTTTTGATATTCTCAAGGCCGATGAAGGCATCGACTGCATATATCTCAACGGCTATGTTTCGCACGGATTGAAACCGGCCTATTATGAAGAGCTGCTTCGCTACATCGGATCCTGCCGGGAAAAGCCGATGGTTTCCTGGTGCTACGGGCCCGCGAAGCAACTGGTCACGGAGTTCGGTGAAATTGCGGAACGCTGCGGCATTCCCTTTTATCTCACAACCCGCAAAGCCGTCCGGTCTTTATCCTACATGGCGCGGTATGCCCGCTGGAGGGCAGCCATGTCGGCGCCCATTCCAGATTTCTCCAGGCCGCAAGGACGACAAACATGAGCATGGAATATCGAACCAGCGCAAACGTTCTGGTTGATCCTGAAAATGATGCCATTCGCGTGCCGGCCGTGCCCGCACCCTGGAAGCTCACGGGAAGGGGCTTCATGGTTCTGTATAAATTCAGTCGGGAATTTCTGAAAGAGAAGGCATTCCTTCCGCAGGATGGCGCAATCACTCCCGCAGGCGGCCTGGGTGCCCTGATGATCGTTGATTATGCGGCATCCGATGCCGGGCCTTATTCGGAGCTGCTCTTTATCCCGGGGAAAGTTCATGTGTGCGGCGGAAGATGGCACAGGATTACGAAAATTTATGTCTCCACGATGAACAGCGTTTTGAATGGAAGAAAAAACTGGGCGATTCCCAAAGAATTGGCAAAATTTGTTTTCTCCGGAAAGGGCGGAGTGGAAACAATAGAAGTCGCCGGTGAAGGCGGGACGTTTTTTCAAACGGAAATCAAAACGTGGGGGCCGCGCTTTCCCGTCAGCACAAAGCTTTTGCCTTTTCCGCTCATGCAGGGAAATCCGGGCTCCTTTCTGCAGACCAGCTTCAGCGGCAGCGGGTGGGGACGCCTTGCGTCGATTCAGTCGATGAAGATCAATCCAGAATACTTCCCGGATCTTTCAACGGTCAAACCGCTTGTAGCCATCGGCATCGATCCCTTCAAAATCGTATTTCCTCCGGCTGAAAAAAAGGATCATCCATAAGCAGTTGAATTTGTCCACCCGGATTACACAATAGACAACGGAGGCATTTCTCCTGTCCCCCTGGATATTTGCTGTATAAACTTTTTTGTGTCCATAATTTCGTTGACACCATCATATCAGCTATTATACGTTTTTCTTCAGAGATCATATGCAAAATGCTATGAGCTTCAAAGGGATGTTTTTTCAACCAAAGCAAGATGTAATCAATAAAAGAAAATTACTCCCGCTCCGGAAAGATGATTAATGGCGTTTAGTTCAATTACATTTCTGATAGCATTCTTGCCATTAACTCTTTTATGTTATTATTCGATCCCATCATTAAAAGCCAAAAATATCCTCCTGCTGGTTCTTAGTATCCTTTTCTATAGCTGGGGAGAACCAAGAACGGTTCTGATATTGATCATTTCAATTTTGGTCAATTATAAGGCCGGGTTGTTTCTTTCGGAAGAGAGACAAAATGTATTATATAAACATCGGAAATATACATTAGCGATATCCGTGTCATTTAATGTATTACTGCTTTTCTATTTTAAGTATATTGGTTTTGGCGCAAGATTATTAAATGAATTATTGAATTTATTCAACCTGACCAATATTCCGATCAAAGACTGGATTCTTCCAGTAGGAATATCTTTTTTCACCTTCCGGTCAATATCATACTTGATAGAGACATATAGCAGACCTGAACTGGTTCAGAAAAATATTTTAGATCTTGGATTATACATTGCATTTTTCCCCCAACTTCTCGCCGGTCCTATTTCGCGGTATGATTTTCTCAATGAGCAGATAGCTAACAGAACCTTTAGCACAACAGGCTTCACGCAGGGAATTGAAAGATTCATTATAGGCCTGGCAAAAAAAGTATTAATCGCCGATGTTCTCGGGGAAGTCGTGGACGGGATATTTAATCTCCCGTTTCAATCTGTATCGACTTACTACACATGGATTGCCGCTCTGGCGTATACATTGCAGATCTATTATGATTTTTCCGGCTATTCCGATATGGCTATCGGAGTAGCGAAGATGCTTGGATTTAAAACAGTAGAGAATTTTAACTATCCCTATATATCGCGATCCATAACCGAATTCTGGAGAAGATGGCATATATCCCTGTCTACATGGTTCAGAGACTATTTATACATCCCTCTGGGCGGAGATAGAAAAGGCAGATATCGAACTATAGCAAATATCATCTTTGTTTTCCTGGTAACAGGCTTATGGCATGGAGCTTCTTTCAGCTTTATCCTCTGGGGGTGCGGCCATGGATTAATGATAGCAGCTGAAAGATGGTTTGGGAAAAATACAGGCACGGACATGAATCCCGTATCATCTTTTTTTTCAAGATTATATACCATACTGGTGGTAGTATTGCTCTGGGTGCCATTCAGGGTAGGAACAGGGGATAGTGTTAAGATAATTCTGAAATTATTCGGAATCAATTATTCTGATTTTATTGTGAACGGTATTGCCATAACAAATTCGCCAAAACTGCTTTTAATCGTTGACATTCATTTTTATATAATTCTTTTAACAGGGATATTGCTTGCATTCCCATGGTGGCGCAAAGTATGGCCTAACGTGTGGCAGGCGATGCCTGAATCTGTTGCGATTTCTTTAAAATATGCCGTATTGCTGCTCTTGTTCACTATTTCTTTTGTTAATATAGCGGGCAGTTCTTACACGCCTTTTATTTATTTTAAATTTTGAGGGATGACATTGCAAACCATAAGATATGTTTTTATTACAATCTTTTTAGCGTTGCTCTTGATGCCATTCATATGTCTCGATACAAAAAGTTCTGCTTCAAAGATGGAAAAAAGAGAGTTGTTTCCATCTCCGAAATTATTCGACGAGAAGACAAAAAATTTTAATTCAGATATATGTATGCATATTAATTTCTATTTAAATGATCGGTTTGGATTCAGAGAAGGCCTGATTCAATTAAATGCATATTTGAGGTACAATTTGCTGAATAAAGCAGGTAATGATCAGGCAATATTTGGTAAAAACGAGTGGTTGTTCTATATTCGGAAAATTGACGGAGATAATTTATCAGATTTTCTGAAAAGTAATTTAGTGGACAATGAAACGGTAATTAAGTTTGCAAATCAAATAAAAAATAGAGCGGAATGGTGCAAAAAAAATGGCATCACCTTCCTGTTTTTAATTGTGCCCAATAAACATAATGTGTATCCGGAATACTATCCCATCGAAAGACCGTCAGGGATAACCCGGACGGATCAATTTTCAATCTATTTGGATAAACATAACATTGAATATCTGTTCCCGCGTGATTTGCTGATCTCAAAAAAAAATAAAGGCACTGTCTTATACGAAGAAACCGGTTCGCACTGGAATGCGCTGGGCGCTTATCATGCTTTTAATTTACTGTTGGCGGATTTGCGTAAAAAAATGCCTGAAACAACATTTCCGGATGTTGAATACGAAATTCATGCCGAAACAGTGTCAGGTGGCGGCGATATTGCTCCAATACTTGGATTAGAGTCTTTTGGAAGAAAGACGTTCGTTCAGTTTACGCCGAAAGGGAAAAGCTGGACCGATAGATTTGCATACGTAAAGAATGAAGGTCCCCGAGGTGTTCTGACAAAAAACAGTGATCATTCATTGCCCGCCGCTATTATTTTTCGCGATTCTTTTTTTGATGTTCTGGTACCGTTTACATCAGCCTTATTCTCACGAGCGGACTATCGATGGAAGATGTTTGACGAAACCGACAAGCAGTATATTCTGGCGAACAAGCCTGATGTCATCATATGGGAAATCTGTGAACGTTACACGCATCTCATCCCAAATTCAGAATGGAATAAGTAAGGGAACTTATATTTCGTCAAATCGTTTTTGTTGAAAAGAAATTTCCCCTGCGTGGTTACTGATGATGCCACGGCGTTTCGGTCATCATTCGCTGAAGTCATGCCATTTACTGTCCTCCGCTGGCGGAGGTGTCACGCAGTGACGGAGGTGGTGATCAACGAAACAGTCGCCCTCTATCCCTTCTTGCCTTTCGGCTTTTTGACCATGTCGGCAAGCCATTCATTGACGCTCTTATTTTCCTGCCCGGCGGCCAGGGCTAAAATGCTGTGCAGCGCCGGACTCATGCGTACGACTTCGCGGCCGTCGGAAGGCTTTTCCGGTTCTTCGTTTTTTTCGGCGCAGCGATCGAGATAAGCGTCCACGGCTTTCTCAAAGGCCTGGCGAATTTCCGTCACGGAATCGCCCTGAAAAATTATGGAATGGCGAATATCGGAAATCCGACCGACCAGACACTGGTCCTGGTCGCTGTATTCAATTTTGGCCGAGTAGCCTTTATAGGTCATTGGCTTGTCCATGGTTTACCTCCATACGGAAATCCCGTTTATCTCAGCGCCCGCCGCCGAAAAAAAGCGTTGATTTCAAGCTGTTCGCAATGGCAGCGAGCAGGCTTAAAAAGGCGGCACGATCCTGCAATTCAGCATCTGGTAAGCTTAGTATGATACTAAATACCGATTGTCAATGATTGAGGCGAGTAAGGTTGTCTATCCTGGTCATCTGATCACTGTGGCAAATATGGTGAGAAACTTACTATTCGATTCTTGAGAAGTAACTCTTGCGATAGTAGTGTTGGTAATATAAAAGTGCTCATGTATAAACGAACGAACCCCCAACAGACGCTATTCGGTATAGACAAGCAGCTATCTGCCAGTTTATGTAAGCGATTACAATCTTCATGGGCGCATTTTTTCAAAGTCGAGATTCTTCCCATTCTATTTCGTCAAGAAGATCAATACGCATTTCTTTATGGGAAAACAGGCCGTCCCAATTTCAGCATTGCACGCTTGCTGGGGTTGTGCCTGTTGCAAGAATCAAACAACATGAGCGATCAGGAAGCCTTGGACGAATTCAGTTTTGACATTCGCTGGCGATACGCGCTGGACATCAACGAAGAAGACGATTATCTGTCCCGCCGTTCTTTGGTGGAGTTTCGCCGCCGCCTGGCCGCCAAAGACCCCGAGATGAAGTTGGTGCGAAACGTCTTTGACAGCATCCGGGATTCGGCGCTGAAAAAGCTGGAAGTGTCCACAAAGGACCAGCGGCTGGATTCCAGCCACATCATTTCCAACATTCGCATTCGCGGGAGAATGTCGCTGTTTTCCGATACCCTCGACGTATTCCTGAAAAGCCTCAGTAAAGAACAGATGTTGCCCGTCCCCGAAGACATTCGAAAATGGCATACCACCGAATCCGAAGGCTGGTTTGGCCTTGGGCCGGCGGATCAGAAAGTGAAGCTAGAAGAACTCGCCTGGTATGTCTACACCCTGATCACTATCTTTGAGCAAGATGAAATCGTCAAAGCTACCGAGCCCTACCAGTTACTGACACGCCTGTTTTCGGAGCAGTGCGAATATGAGAAAGAGCCGAATACCAATACCGATTCAGATACGAACTCCAGGATAACGGTTAAGAAAAGGACGGAGGGAATAACCCTTCAATCGCCCTATGATCCTGATGCCTCATACGGGCACAAGGGTTCGGGATACAGCCTTCATGTCGCCGAAACCTGCAATAATTCCGATAAACCGGAAATCATCACCGACTACGAAGTCCATGGCGCGGGTCGATCGGATATCGGCAAAGCCCTTCCTGTTATCGAACGGCTTAGCGAAGCAGGCATGAAACCGAAAACGCTTTTTGCCGACGGCGGTTATCCCTCGGTTCCATCCGCCCTGAAAATCACCGAGCAACAGGTCGAATTTATGGCGCCGGTCAATCGGGCTCGTCTGGCAGGCGATGTTGTCGGCAGACATCAGTTCGAATACGATTCAAACGGCCATGCTACAAAATGCCCGATGGGGCATAGTCCAATCGATCACCGTGTCCTCAGCAGCAATAACAAAACTAACCGTTCGCTCCATGCCATCTTTGACGGCGATACTTGTCGTGCATGTTCGATGCTGGATCAATGCCCGGTGCGTGCTCCCAACCATCGCGAGCGCGGCTGCCAGGCGCAGGACACCATCGGCGACTTCCGATTGGAGGTCACTGCAGAACTGCGATTGAGAGATCAGATGTATGCCGATCAACAAACGCTGCAATGGAAAGAGCGTTATAAAATCCGTTCCGGCATTGAAGCCACTTTTTCTGAGTTGAAGCGGTCATACGGTATCGGGAAACTCCGTGTCCGCAAAATGGTTAAAGTCCTCTTCGCCGTCTCCTGCAAACTGATCGCTTGCAATATCAAGAGATGGGCCAAGACCCATTTGGCCTTTTTCAGAGGTATTTTTCAGTGGTTTATGTACGCGATGGAGGCTCTTTTAAGAAATGCTAAAACGTCTGTGCCCGAAAATCAGTGTTCATGCGCATGGACGTTTTTATGACTTCAAAAAAGGGGCCTTACTTCTCAGGAATCAAAATATCAATCCAGTGAATCAAGTTGATAACTATAAAAATATCTTCTTGCGGACACGCTCGAAATAATCACCAGACGAGGCTTTCAGGGGTAAGGTCTGAAGTATTATTTGTGGTTGTCATCCGAGGCAACTGCCACCACCCCCGGTACGCGCCACCCCCGCCAGCGGGGGACATTGAACCCAATGTTCCCGCAGAAAAATTCCGTAGCATGCGGTACGCCCTTAAGTATTTAAGTTGTAAAAGTTGATGCCCAACCGGTACCAATAGAATGCATAAATTGCTGCCAACAATCGTAGCAGATATTTAATAATTTTAGGGCGTCCCCGAGCGTCCCGCACGATACTCCATCACTCTGTTATATGGAAGAGAAAAGGCAGCCCCGTGAGAGCGGCTGCCTTTTCCGGTTCGGTTGTAATGGTTTCTTATCGTTTTCTCAACTCGGCAGGTGTCTTGTAGGCCGCGGGATTGACAAATTTCTGCATGGCCTTTTCATCTTCCGTATCCGATGCAGAGATATAAACTATTTTCCCGTTCTCCTGGAACTGGGCATGGAGCAGCAGAAAGTGCCCCGGATAGGTCTTATACGGCTCCCTGGGGTTCACTCTCATTGTCGAGTGATAGAATGGTTTGATCTTCTCGGTCTGGTACTTCATCTTTCCCAGTGAATAGACGGTCTCCACATCTTCCATGCCTTTGATCAGGTTCTTGATGTCGGCGTCGCCCTTTGCCTTCTCGATGGCCGCCTTCATATGGTAGATGTCGGCATAGGCAAGATGGACATGGAGCTGCATGGGAATTTTCCGTGCGTTTGCCTTCTTGACAAGCGGAATGGTTGTGGGCGTCAGGGGTATATCCAGATCAGTAAAGATGGACATGACACCCAGCGCCTTGCCGCCCGTCATGCGCCAGAAGTCTTTCGTCATGGCTACCCCGCCGTCAAAGCAGACAGGGATATTCTTGGCCGCAGAATCGGACCATTGTTTGGCAAAGGATTCAGAATCGGTAAACCAGGAACTCATATAGTAAATCAAGTCCGCCTTTGACTCGGCGATCTGCTGCAGAATGGGGAGATACATGGTGCCCCGGGGCTTGACCGCCTTGCTGTAAACGATCTCCAGGCCGCATTCCCTGGCCAGTTGTTCCCAGGGCGGCAGCTTTGGATTGCTGATCCCCTTCCGGAATTCCGTGGTCCAGGCCAGATCTTCCCAGAGAATGGCGAGTTTCTTTGCCTTCAGTGTCTGTTGAAAATATTTGGTAAAGTAGTACCGTATATGGGCCCAATAGGCCGCCTCGGGTTGCCAGTCTCGAAAGCAATGGTCGTACTTGGGGGCTTCATTTAAAATACGCGATGTTAATTCAGAACCGGCCGGACCGTTAAAGACCAGAATATGGGGATATTCTTTGAACAACATGCCCGAAGCTTCCTGCACGGCAAGACAGATTTCCGTCCGGCCTTCTACAAAAATGAATTTTGCTTTGTCTTCAATAACGAGTTTTCGTATCGCTTCTACTGAAAGGGATGTGTCGCCCTTGTTGTCCATAACAACGTATTTAATGGGCCGTCCGTTCATGCCACCGGCGGCGTTGATTTCCTCGACAGCCATCTTCTGAATGTCCATACATGGCCTGGTGCCGGGTGAAGCCACCGATCCAATATAGCCAATCACAATTGGTAACCCCTTCTGGGCATAAGACGATGAAGGCATACCCGGCATGACCGTGACAACAGCCAGGACGAATGCTGATACAATAAAAACAGCAACTCTTGAACTCTTTTTCATCGTGAAGCTCCTCCTTCGCAATTAATGTTTAACTCCATTTTCGCACATTATGGCGTGCCCTACCACATCATGGAAAATATTTGCGCAGGGAGTAAACAGAATCAGGTACTGGAATGCAAGATTTTTCACCCCCTGTTAACACATTGAGATTACTTGATGATGCATGATCGGAAACATCATACAGCTTCTGAATAACAATGCAATAATAAAAACAGTTAGCGGGAGAACAGTGAACCGAGGGGGACGCCGGTAAAATAATAAATTTCTAAAACAACTTTCTTCAAAACATCAAATTAGCATGTAAAACCCTCACCAGATAAGGCTTTCAGCAAACAATGATGATTTCTTATTGGTTGTCATCCGGGGCAACTGCCACACTATAAAGTCCTGGATTCCCGCCTTTGCGGGAATGACGTAGGAAAAAGATTGCCACCACCCACGGTACTTCGCGCCACCCCCGCCAGCGAGGGACACTAAAGGAGAAGCGGTAATCGCCTGCGTAAGAAATGGATGTTCCATGCAGGAAGATTCTAGAAATATTTCTTTGCCAATTCTGCGACATATTCGGCAATCGCGGGTGATGCGGTTAAACCGGGAGAGTCGATTCCGACCAGGTTGATCAGTCCGGGGAAGCCCTTGACTGATTCATCGGCAATAACGAAATCCCTCAGGATTTTATCACCGGGTTTCTGGATGCATGACATAATTCCGGACATATCGGGCTGCAGGTCACCATATTCAAGAAAAGGCAGGTAACCTTTAACATCTTCAAAGAAAAAATTATGCATTGAATCATCAACGGAATAATCGATACTGTCCGACCATGAAAAGTGGGGCCCCAATCGCATACCGCCGTTCATATCCGGGGTTGTATGAATCCCTACATTTCCCGCGTCCGGCGGAAGCGGATAAATGAGTAGTTTGGGATATTTTTCAAGTTGCCGGACGGCACGAAAGTAAATTCCCTTGTGATAATGAATTCTGTAGCCGTGCGCATCGGCGTCCATTCCAGCCATTTCCGATACTTTGTCGCTGTGCAGTCCGGCCGAATTGATCAGCACGCCGGTGGTTATTTCATATTCATCATTGCGCGCGGTCCGAACCTTGACCGCATATCCCGCATCATGCTTTCTTATGGAAACAGCCTCGTGATGATACAGGTATATCGCTCCATGATTCATGGAATCATTTTCAAAAAACGACATCAGTCTTTCTGAATCCACATAACCCGAAGTCGGGAAGTAGATGGCTTTTTTAGCCCTTACATTGGGTTCGATCTGCCGAATTTCAGCTTCGTCAACAACTCTGCAATTTTTGGCTTTATTACCAAGGGCTCTCTGGTAGAGTCTATCCAGTTTACGGAAGCTTTTTTCTTCCTTGGCGATTAAAAGTTTGCCTGAGTTATTGTAAGGTATGGAATGATCTTCACAGATTCGATACAGAAGTTCATTCCCGCGAAGACACAAGCGGCTTTTTAAAGAACCCGGTTCGTAGTAGATTCCGGCATGGATCACTTCACTGCTGCGGGATGATGTTTCCTGGCCATATTTGCCGTGCCGTTCCACAACGGCAATGCCGCCGTAAGTTTTAGACAGTTCGGAAGCCATTGCCAGCCCGGCTACCCCGGCGCCGATAATCAGAATATTTGCATCGTTCATAATATTTTCTTCCGGTCTTCCGGGGATGTACTTCGGCTCCCCTTTTACGGCGACGTGCACATGCGGTTGAAGCAATTGACGTCGTCATCCTCGCCCAGGGCGATGAGGCGGTCGCCTTTTTCAATGATGTATCCGGCTTCCGGATTGAAGATCATTTTCCCGGAATCTTTTTTAACGGCCACGATAATGAGCCTGTACTGCTTGTGAACTTCCGATGACGCGAGCGACTCGCCGATGATTGCCGAACCGTCCATGACCGGCAGCTCTTCCATGCGGAGATCCAGGCTCTGACGCCCGGTGGTGATTTCAATGAAATCCATCATGGCCGGCTTCAGGATGGCCATGGCCATCCTCATCCCTCCCATGGCGTACGGGGAAATCACGCGATCCGCGCCTGCCCGTATCAGGCGGTGCTCCGACGTTTCCTCTTCACAGCGCGATAAAATGTAGGCGCCGGAATTCAGTTCTTTTGCCGTCAGAATGACGTACAGGTTTTCCGCGTCGGAGGAAAGAACGCAGACGACTCCCCGGGCCCGCTTGATGCCCGCCTGGATCAGCGTTTTATCATCCGTCGCATTCCCCCGGCAGTAAACGTAGCCCTCATCATCGATCCGCTGAATCACTTCCGGATTTTTTTCAATGATCACAAAGGGCGCCTTCTCTTTGGCCATTTCCCGGCAGATGAGACTCCCCATGCGCCCGTAACCGCAAATAATGTAATGATCCTTCATCCGTTCAATCCGGCTTTCCATACTGCCCCTTCCCAGAATTATTTTCAGCCTGCTCTCCACCATTGTTTCCGCGAACATCGTAACGGCGTAAAGCATGGTGCCCACACCGGTGATAACCAGAAAAACGGTGAAGATACGTCCGGCAACCGTCACCGGAACAAAATCACCATACCCCACCGTCGAAATCGTCGTCACTGTCGCATAAAGCGCGTCAATAACCCGCCAGCCTTCGATCAGCATGAATCCGGCGGTGCCCACAACAATAACAGAAAGGAGCAGCGACGCGACCAGATACAGCTTTTTTTTCAGCACCGGATCTCCGCTGTTCATCGGCACACCGCCATGAACCTTTTGATGAATACCGGTTGAGAAGGTTCAGTTCTCTTCGCCGCAAATTTTCGGGCGGAGAAAAGAAATCCGGGCTCATCGCCGGGATGAACCGGGAACAGAACGCTGTCATTATGAGGCTGTCCGGAACAATGATTTGCTGTTTTCATATCGATCATGGTTTTTTGATATCATAATTGCTGAAAAGATAAAATCGTTTCTATCGATTCGGAATCAGGCTTTTTCGAAGGAGGGCAATTCCGCCGAACGACCCTGGCGAGAATGCCGCAGGAGCGTCCGATGTCAGGAAAGCGACGGAAATTTCCAACGCCGCCGAAAATGAATACCCTTATTTCCGTTTACCGTTTTATTTTCCCCGGCAGGATGTAAACATAGGGTTTGCTAAGTATTTTCAAATGCAGAAAACGGTCAATCTTGCGAAACGCCAGGTACACCCTCCAGATGGTGGCGTCTTCCCTGTAATAGGCGGCAATCTCCTTTTCAGTAATCGGGGCGATGCCGGATTGCGCATTTCCGCCGGCAAAGAAACCGTTGGCCGCGGCAACAAGCATGGGAATGAATTCCGGGCGCTGTTCCTTGTAAAAATTGGCGATGAGATCAATCGTCACCTTGCGGAAATCATAGTAGCGGTTCATGACCTCTTCGAGGAAAAACAGCCGAATCAGCCAGACCAGGAAAGAGGGCGTGCTCCTCAGAAACAGTTCCGGGTTTAACTGCTCGATGCCTTCCCTGCGGATCAGCGGCGTGCCGGTGTCGATATAAAAGAGCTCCGTTTCTTCCGTTACGGGTTTGCCTTCCCGGTAGTCTTTCACCGCCCAGTTGGATATCTGGCCGTCAATCCCGAAGGCAAGAGAGGGGCGCTCCCGGTTGGATGCAAACACTTTCCCGAGGTCGCGAAGCACGCACAAAAAAAGCCGGCGCACGGAATCTTCGTCAAGCTGATGAATCAGCGCATTGCCGATGGATGCTGCGGGCAGTTTTTCCTGCGCCACGTAGATGACGCTGTTGCCTTTAGCGGGTATCACTCTTGCCGATGTGGACTCCGGAATCCGGATGCCGATATTCCCGAGCCCGGTGTTGTATTGCGCGAAGAGGCGTTCATAGTTTTCCATTTCATCTTGCGACCGGAAGATCGGCATGCGTTTGTAGGCAATATTTTCCTGGCCGGGATGGTTGATGACGAAGATGGTGCTCATCTCGCCGTAGCCGATGATCCTGGCGGGTATTGGGCTGCGATCGGGATTTTGCGGGTCAAGCCCCGCTTCGAATTTTTCCAGAAGGCCGGCATCTGTTTTGTCTTTCAGCATAAATTCAGCATCCTCTTGGTGTCTGTCAGGGCCAGATCCAGTCTTTCGATAATCTCCTGCGCGACGGATCTTTCGATGTTGAGCGGTGGCAGAAGCTGGCTGACGGTTTTGTTGTTGTTTGCGTATATGCTCAAAATGCCGTGGTCGTAGGCAACTTTGGTCAGAACAGGTCCGCAGATGTCATTGACCATCTCGATGCCCATCATCAGCCCGAGCTGTCTCAAGCATACAAGAATTTCCGGATGTCTGGTCCGCAGCTCTTCAAAACTCTTTTGGAAGAAGGCGGCCAGTTCGTTGACATGATCGAGAAATGCGGGGCTTGAGGAAATCTCCAGCACTTTTGCGGCCACGGGGCAGCCGACTTCCGCGCCGCCGAAGGTGGAAATGTGTATAAACGGGTTTTTGTGGAAAAAGGTCTGCAGCCCGTCGTTAAAGCACGTTGCGCTCATCGGGTAGATGCCGCCGGAAAGCCCCTTGCCGATCACCATGATGTCGGGCGTCGTTTCAAAATGTTCAATGCCCCATAGTTTGCCCGTCCGTCCCAGCCCCGTCTGCACTTCGTCAATGATCAGGAGCGCCCCTTTCTGGCCGCACAACTCTCTGGCAAAAGGGTAGAAGCTCTTGTCGGGAACGGGCATGCCGCAGGTTGCCGGGATGGTTTCAAAGATCACCGCGGCGGTTGTTTCATCGACAGCGCCGGAAAGGGCTTCCCTGTCGTTAAAGGGAATCTGCACAAAGCCGGGCATATTGGGGCCGAACGGCGCGCGGTACTGCTCATCGCCGGTGGCCAGCGCAAGCCCTGTATGGCCGTGGTATCCGCCCGTCGCGGAGATGATTTTTGTCTTTCCTGTATATCCCCTAGCCAGTTTGATGGCCAGATCGATGGCTTCGCCGCCGCCCGCTCCGAAAACGTTATAGTTCAGGCCGCCGGGCGAAAGCTCGGCCAGACGCTCGGCCAGAACCGCCCGCTGCTCGCTGATAAAATGATGATTGCCAATGTCGAGCTCGCCCAGCGACTCGATCAGCGCCTGAATGATTTGAGGATTCCTGTGCCCGAGATTAAATACGCCGCCGTTGCAGTGGCAGTTGATCAGCCTCTTTTCGCCCGCGGCATCCCAGACATAAGGCCCCTCTCTCTTTCCGAAGACAAAGTCGATGTCCACACTTTTGAAAAATTCGGCTTTCCCCGATGAAACATGTTTGGAAAACCTGGAGATCATTTTCTCTTTAGGGTCTCTTCCGATGTATTTCATAAAAAATCCTTTCGAATAACAAAAACGAATCGTTTGAAAAACAAGATGCCTGAAGCGTTATGGAGTCATGATAATTTTTGAAACCGTCTTGTGGAAAAATGGGGGGCGGGTCATGAAACATCGGTTTTCAGCCTCCGACTGCCGATTCATGAATCTTTAATGATGCCTGATGAACGATACTACTTCTTTAAAATAATGCAAGAAAAAACATGCAGTTGCAACGGGAGGTGACGTTGGCTGCGGGTGTGGAATCCGCAGGAAAACGCCGTTTAGAAATCCTGGATTCTCCCGGCAGGAACTCCAGCGCATGCCGGATGCGGCGCGCTTCGCTGCCTGCGAGGCTGTGTCGTAATTAGAATAAATGTCCATTCCAAACGTATGTGAGGAATCTGAAAGATCTCTGTTTGCACCCGGGATTTGGATTTCTCCTCGGCATACGCCGGGCTCACACCTTCGGTCGAAATGACGTTGTGACACGGCAGGGAACGGTCGCGACCGTTCCCTGCAAATTTTGAATATTCCATGTAACAGGAAATCGGGATGTCATAAACTTCTTCTGAACAAAGGGGTGCAACCCCCTGTTCTGTAAGGAAGCGTCAGACGCACTTCAAAAGAGGGAAGGCCGGCCTATGACTTGATTTTCAATTTTAATCGTTCCAGAACGGACGGCGAAATGTATTTGCCGACCACGTGTTCCCACCCTTCAGGCCCGACAAGCCCGCGGACGATGCTGGAACTGATTTCGATCAGTTCCCTGGGGGGCAGTAAAAATATCGTTTCTATTTCGGAATTGAGGTGACGGTTCACATAACTCAGGGATTTTTCATACTCGTAGTCCGTCGTGCTCCTGATTCCTCTTATAATGAATTTCGCCCCGATGCTTTCGGCATACTTGATCAGAAATTTGTTGGGGTATTTGTCGATAGAGACGTTGCTGTACCCCGCTATCGATTCCTGAAGCATGGCGATTCTTTCTTTCAGTGTGAAATGGCTTTTCTTGCCGGGATTGGTTCCCACCGCGATGACCAGTTTGTCAAACAGGCCGGACCCCGCTTTAATCATCCACAGGTGGCCAATGGTAACCGGATCGAATGAACCTGCATACACAGCAATACGATTCTGAACAGTCATAAGCACCCCCATGATCGTGATTTGACATGCTCCGATAGCATTACTGAGCGCCCGGGTCAATAGTTGTGTGTGAATTCTTCGGGCAGGGGGGAAGGGCGGAAAATTGCAGGAGGCAAACCTTCCGGAGGCGACACTCCTTTCTGTAAATTCAGGAAATCTTGTATTCCCTGAATTTGCGGTACAGCGTCGGCCGGGAAATGCCCATTTTTCGGGCGATTTCGGTTTTTTTAAGTTTGCCGTGCAGCATCTTCCGGATGGCCTGCCGCTCGAATTCCCGGGAAGTCATGATCGGTTCCAGGTGATGCGGACCGGTTGACGTCTGACGGATTTCTTCGGGGATGAGGTCCACGGTCAGTTCGTCGGACCGGGCAAAGTTGAGCATCCTCTCCACCGAATTTTGCAGTTCGCGGATATTGCCCGGCCAGTTGTACTGCTGGAAAGCGTCAATAACCCGGGGGCTGACCCGGCTCACTTTCCTTCCGGCATGCCGTGCATGATTCTGCACAAAATTATCGACCAGCAGGGGGATGTCGTCCAACCGCTCGCTCAGGGGAAGCATATGAATGGAAAACACGCTCAGACGGTAATACAGATCTTTTCTGAACGTTCCCCTGCGAATCTCGCTCATGATGTCCCGGTTGGTTGCGGCGATGATGCGCACGTCCACCGGACGGACCCGGCTTCCGCCGATCCGGACGATCGACTTGTCTTCAATGACCCTCAGCAGCACGGCCTGCAGTTCCAGCGGGGTTTCGGCGATTTCATCCAGGAAAATCGTTCCGCCGTCGGCCAGCTCAAATTTCCCCTGGCTGCCGCCGCGGCGTGATCCCGTGTAGGCGCCTTCTTCATGCCCGAACAATTCACTGGTGATCAGATCGCGCGGGATGGCGGCGCAGTTGATGGCCACGTAAGGACCGTTTTTCCGGTCGCCTGCGTTATGAATGGCCTGGGCGAAAACATCTTTTCCCGTGCCGCTTTCTCCCAGCAGCAATACGTTGGAACTGTTTTGCGAAACAACACGCGCCTGTTCAAGGGTGGTGAGGAATCGGGGATTCTTGCCGCGGATGTCCTCGAAAGAAAACTTTGCCTTGGCGCCGATCATCTTCGTCACCAGCGTTCTGGCCCGCTTGATTTCGTTAAGGATGATGATTTTGCCGGTCGTCATTCCGTCTGCGTCGGCGATGATGTTGCAGGTTACGGTGTAGTCATAACCCTCTTTGCCGGTAAATATGCGGACTTCGGCGTCCGTTAGGGTTTCCTGGTCCCGGATCATGGCCAGAAAACGGGAATTTTCCCTGCCGAAGATTTTGTTGACCGGCTGCCCCACGACATTTTCCACCCGGGGAAACAGCAGTTTTTTCGCGTTGTCGTTGATGAGCGAAACCAGGCCGTTGTTGTCGATGGCGATCAGGGCTTCGGGAATGGAGGTGATGACGGTTTTCTGAAAACTGTAGGCGTTTTGCAGCTCCCGGGCGGCTTTGCGGGTCTGCATTTCGTTTTCGATGGCCTGGGCGGCGGCAATGACCATGCCCAGCGTATCGGGCGTTGCGCGGTAATAATGGCCCGTCAGGCAGATCCCGCCGATCAGTTCGCCTTCGGGATTGTAAATGGGCGCGCTGGAATCCGTCTCGTTATGGAAAAAACGGTGGTAATGCTGCGCGGCGAAAATCTGGATGGGTTTTTTCAGTCTGAGAACCGTGCCCACGTTGTTGTTCCCGGCGCTTTCCTCCGTCCACAGCGAGCCGACCACAAATTCGCCGCGGCGGGCGTGATTGACGGCGTTCTCGTCGCCGATGATTTCCAGCACATATCCGTCGCTGTCGTAAAGGGCGACAAGAAATCCCGAGCCGGCCAGGAATTTGTGAAGGTTCTGCATGAAGGGGCGGCTGATGCAGATGAATGAGGCGTTATGCTCCAGGAGTTTTTTCAGGTCCCGCCCGGCAAGGATTTTATGATGCGGGATCCGGATCGGGTCTACGCCCAGACGTTTGCAGATCACCCAGGAGTCGAATGCCTCATCGGTTACGATCTTGCGGTCGACAGCGCTATCCCCCGCGATGAATTTTTCCCATTCCCGCTTGATAATCTGGAATTTGTCGTAGTAGTTGGGGCCCTGCTGCTCGCGGCGGCTGACGAAAGGCTTGCTTTCCAGCCTTCCTTTTTCAGTTTCCGATGCATTGCGCATGACGTGGTTTTTTTTCATGGGGCCCTTTGAATCCTTTACATCTGTTACATAATATTACAGAAGGCGTCTCATAAGTTTACATATTTAATTTTCGCCGATTCGTCAATAAATAAAATCTCCATATATATCAATGCAATACAATTGTGTTGCCCTCTGGCATGCATCATGCTTTTGAACAAGATGCATATTTTTTCAGGAGGAAACACAATGGATTTCAGATTATCAGAAGATCAGTTGATGTTGAGAGATACGGTTCGGCGGATTGCGGTGGAACAGTTTGCGCCGCGCGCGGCCGAAGTGGACGAGAAAGAAGAATTTCCCTGGGACAATTTCAAAATCCTTTCCGAAAACGGACTTCTGGGGGTTCAGATTCCGGAAGTTTACGGCGGAACGGAAGCGGGCATGCTTTCCATGATTCTGACCGTGGAAGAAGTGGCCCGCTGCTGCGCGGCCACATCCGTCATGCTGACGACGCAGGCGCTCACCAGCGACCCGATTCTCATCGGGGGAACCGAAGAACAGAAGAAGACCTATCTCTACCGGCTGGCTTCGGGCCAGTGCCTGGGCGCCACGGGCATTACCGAGCCGGGAGCGGGCTCCGACGTGTCGGGAATGAAAACGACGGCGACCAGAGTGGACGGCGGCTATCTGCTCAACGGGTCGAAGATTTTCATCACCAACGGCGGCGTTTCGGAAATTATTGTCGTGGTCTGCTACACGGACAAATCCAAGGGCAACAAGGGCATCAGCATGCTGATCGTGGAAAAAGGCGATCAAGGATTTAGCGTGGGCAAAGAGGAACATAAAATGGGCATACACGGCTCCGAAACACGGGAGCTGGTTTTTGACAATGTCTTCGTGCCGGAAAGCCGGCTGCTCGGCGGCGTGGAAGGCAACGGCTTCAAGGTGCTCATGAAGACGTTCAACTATACCCGTCCGGCCGTTGGCGCCCAGGCGCTGGGCATTGCGCAGGGAGCGCTGGACGCCGTGATCAGCTATACGAAGGAACGCAGCCAGTTCGGCCAGTCGCTCGCGTCCTTCCAGGGGATGCGCTGGATGATCGCGGAAATGGCGCTGGCGGTGGAAACGGCCCGCACCATGGTGTACCGCGCGGCGTCGCTCATCGACACCGAGCCCGATTCGCCGGACATTCCCAGGCTTTCGTCCATGGCCAAATGGTACGCCTCGGACGTGGCGATGAAAGTGACCACGGACGCCGTTCAGTGCCTGGGCGGCTATGGCTACACGAGGGAGTATCCCGTAGAGCGCATGATGCGGGACGCCAAGATCACCCAGATTTACGAGGGAACCAATCAGGTTCAGCGCATTATCATCGCCAATCAACTGCTGGCGTAAACAATAATCTGTTGATGACATCAAGGAGAAAAAGAATGACTGAAAAAATCGTTGTGATAGGAGCAGGGACCATGGGCGCGGGTATCGCGCAGGTTGCGGTCGAAGGCGGATACCATGTCACGCTGGTGGATACCGCGCAGGAATTTGTTGATCGCGGAGTGACCAATATTAAAAATCTGATCGGACGCAAGGTCAGCAAAGGCAAGTTGACCGGTGAGCAGGCCGAAGGAATTCTTTCTCGGCTGACGGCATCGACCGACATGAACGCGGCGGTTGAAGGCGCCGCAATGGTCGTGGAGGCGGTCTTTGAAAATCTGGAACTCAAGCAGGATATTTTCCGCAAACTGGATGCGGTCTGCCCGGCAAATGTCATCCTAGCCAGCAACACATCCACCATCCGCATTTCCAGCCTGGCATCCGTAACCTCCCGCCCGGAGCGGGTCATCGGGACGCATTTTTTCAGCCCGGTTCCCGTCATGAAACTGGTGGAAGTCATCGCAAGCGACAAGACCGGAAAGGACACGGAAACCAGGGCCATCGCCTTTTGCAAACAGTTCGGAAAAACGCCGATTGTCGTCCGGGATATTCCCGGATTCATCGTCAACCGGTTTTTGTGTCTTATTTACAATGAATCATGTAATATGATCCTCAACGGCTCCGCCTCCGCGGAAGACATCGACCAGGCCATGAAGCTCGGCTGCAACTGGCCGATGGGGCCCAATGAGATTATGGATCTTGCCGGGGTCGATGTGTGCGGCAATGCCATGAAAGCCATGTACGAGATGACGGGCGAGGAGCGCTATAAACCGTCGCAGCTTTTTAAAACGATGATGGACGAAAACCGGTTGGGCAGGAAGACCGGCAAGGGTTTCTACGAATACGGCGGGAAATGACCGCCGGAGCGTCCGGAACCTTAACCAAGATGAAATAAAGGAGAACATCAAATGGAAAAAAGACAAGTTGTTTTTGTAGACGGTGTGCGTACCGCCTTTGGCCGTCTGGGCGGCAGCCTGAAAGATTTCAAGGCGGAAGAACTTGCCGGTATGGGCCTGAAAGGTCTTGTGGAAAAGACAAAGATCTGCGAGCGGGCTCGTGTGGATAATGTTTACATGGGCATGGCCTTCCATCCCGCCAATGCGATCAATCCTTCAAGATGGGCGCTTCTGTATGCGGGAATGCCCGAATCGACGTCGGCTTCCGCCGTGGAACTGCAGTGCGGTTCGGCCATCGACTCCATCAATCATGCGGCCTGGAAAATCCTGGCAGGCATGGCGGACATCGTCATCGCCGGCGGCATGGAATCCTTCAGCCAGCTTCCCCGCAAATACTCGACCAGCGTGGAACCCTACCGGCTCAATTCCATCAAGCTCTTGGACTTCCAGCTTCAGCCTCCGTCCAAGGAAAAGACCACCTACCTTCCTTTCGAAATGGGATTGACGGCGGAGAATCTGGCGGACCTGTACAAGATTTCCCGCCAGGAGCAGGATGAATTTGCCTTCCGCAGCCAGTCGCTGGCCAAGAAAGCGATTGAAGCGGGTTATTTCGTCGATGAAATTATTTCCGTTCCCGTGCCGCAGGGAAAGAAGAAACCGCCGCTGGATTTCAAAGTGGATGAGTTTCCCCGCCTTACCCCGATGGACGGGCTTGCCGCTTTGCCGCCCGCCTTCAAGAAAGGCGGCTCCGTGACGGCCGGCAATTCCTCCGGTCTTAATGACGGTAGCGCCTTCGTATTGATGATGACGCCTGAGAAAGCCAAAGAGCTGGGGTACGAGCCGCTGGCCAGATGGGTCGCCAGCGCCGAATGGGGTGTGGATCCCTCCATCATGGGTGTGGCGCCCGCGTATGCGCTGCCCGTTGCCATGAAGCGGGCCGGCCTTTCCAAGCTGGCGGACTTCGACGTTGTCGAATGCAACGAGGCCTTTGCCGCCCAGAATATCGCGGTAATCCGGGAACTGGAAAAGCAGACCGGTCAGAAGGTGGTCATGGACAACTGGAATCCCAACGGCGGCGCCATTGCCTTTGGTCATGCCAACGGCGCATCGGGAGCGCGCATCGCCATGCTGTGCATGAAAGAACTGGTCCGCCGGGGCGGCCGTTTTGGAACCTTTGGGGCCTGCTGCGGCGGCGGCCAGGGCGTTGTGACGATTATCGAGAATCTGAAAAGATAACCGAAATACCACCGTGTCGTTTTCAGTCATTTCGGCCGAAGGGAGAAATCTCTCTTTGGCGGATGGCAAAAAACAAACGATCAAACCAAAAGCAGAGGGTGGGCTTGTCTCATCCCTCTGCTTTTGCAGTTAAAGAACCCTGTGTTCTTTGATATTTCCTGCCTGAAAGTAGGGTCATCCTCCATTCAAATGGGGGGAGCCCCCAGTATTCTTTCATCAGGAATTATCTTAATAACATAGTACCGCAAAATGCGGGCATCAACGGGGCCGGAGTATCGGTCCTGCTGGCGGAGCAAGACCTGAACATGGTGTTATCTCCGATTAAAAAAGAAAGGTAGGTAAAAAATGAGAAGAACGGGCAAAATAATGGTAATGGTTTTGATGTGTGTTCTGCTGCTTGGCACATTGTCACTGTCCATGGCGGAGAAAGAACAGAAAGCTTCAAAGGCCAGAACCGCCAAAACGCAGGTGGCCCCGGCGGCGAAAGCGTCTTTTGACGCCGGCAAGATGGGCAACATGAGTGGATGGGATCCCGCCAACTGGGTGAACCCCGAAGGCGACACGATCCGCGTGGCCATTGTATGGCCTCATTCCGGCCCGGGAGCGTTGAACGGTCAGATGGCCTGGCTGTGCGCTACTTTTGTCGCTTACGACATCAATCAGCGCGGGGGAATCAGGGTTGACGGCAAGAAGAAAAAGATTGCGCTGTTCAAGGCGGACAGCCAGTCCAAACCCGATGCCGCCAAGAAAGTTTGCGAACGGATGGTTCTGCAGGAAAAGGTGCATGTCCTGATCGGAACATCGGGAAGCAATATCATGAAAATCGCCAATGAAGTGGCCAGTAAGTATAAAGTCATCGCCCTGAACATCGGGGCTTTGTCCGATGACCTTCAGGATGCAACCAATTTCTCCCGCTATGCCTTCATGACATCCGATTCGACCGAAGCGGTAGGCCGGGGCGTTGCTTATTATTACGGCCAGATCCGCAAAAAAGAAAAGAAATTCTATATTCTCTGCCAGGATTATTCCTTCGGGCGCGAACTGGCCGGCGGTTTCAAGAAAGGTTTGAAGGAATATTATCCGGATGCCCAGATTGTCGGCGAAGATTATCATAAACTTTTCCTTACGGATTTTGCTCCTTACCTGACCAAAATCAAGGCCTCCGGCGCCGACGTCATTTACACCGGCGACTGGTCTCCCGATGCGGCAAACCTGCTGAAACAGTCGAGACAGATGGGAATCCATATTTCTTTTGCGAATCTCTTCATGGATGAACCGAACATGCTGGCGGAAGTCGGCGTGGAAGGAACCAAAGGCCTGATGAACATCAAGCACTATGAAATGGCCGGCCCGCAGTTTAACAATGCGGGGATGAAGAAATACTACACGGTCTGGAGAAATGAATGGAAGAAATTCAAAGTGGCGCCTTTCAACAGCGCTACGTTTGAGTATCCCTGGGGAACCTATGGTTTCTGGACACAGCAGATGTACTGGCTTTACAGCGTCATGGAACGGGCGGGGAGCACCGATGCGGAAAAGATCATTCCCGTTTTTGAGGGAGATTCCTACCAGTTTGTAAGCGGGCGGGTTTCCAAAATGCGCGCCTGCGATCACAAGGCCGTCCAGGGATTCAGGATGTGCGAATTCGTGGAGCCGGACCAGCAGAAGGCATCGATGAATATGCCGCCGTATTACTGGGTGAAAGGCAGTTCACTGTGCGGACCGTCCTGGGATATCCCGGCGGAAAAAGTCATTCCCTGGATGGATCAGAACCTGGATCGCTGCAAGGGGAAAAGCGGCGTCGAGTAAATACGGAAAGGCTGTCCTGCCTGTTTAAGCGTCAGGAAGCTTGCCGATCATGGAAGTGCCCCATTCTCCCGCCCGGAGAACGGGGCACTTTTTCAGCGGAGTTTCCACGTGAAGATTCGCAAGGGCGGACCATACTTTGCCGACATAGAAATGCCTTGAATTGAACCGTCCGCATCATATAAGATAAAGCCGGATTATGGTTAAGAAAATGCAGAAAAAACATCCTTCGGAAACCGACGCCCGGGCCCCGCAGCGCTGGATCAGACGTGTTTTTGAGAAATCCCCGGCGCTTGTGTATATCACCGATGAAGAAGGCGTATTTCTGGATATGAATGCTCCTGGTGTAACCATGCTGGGCGGCAGATCGCGTGAGGAGTTCATCGGAAAAGTTTCCATTAATTCCTTCTACGTCAGTGCGAGCGACAGAAAGCGATTCCGGAAACTCGTGGCCGACCAGGGGGGCGTTCAGGAGTGCGAAACCCGGTTTTGCCGGATGAATAAAAAAGTTTTCGATGTCCGGGTCACGGAGTCCGCATGCCGTAACGCCAGGGGGGGCATTGTCGGCTATGAAGGCTGTATTCTGGACATCACGGAAAGAAAGCTGGCCGAGCAGGCTCTCAAAGAGTCGGAGGAAAAATACCGGACTGTCGTGGAGAGTTCTCTTTCGGCCATTCTGGTGCATCAGGGGGGGCAGGTCCAGTTTACCAATCAGCGCTGCGCGGAGATGCTTGGTTATAAAAGCTCCGAGGAGCTCATCGGGGTGGAGTTCTGGCGTCATGTTCATCCGGCGGACCGGGCCGTCGTCAAGGAACGGGGCACGATGCGGGAAAGGGCGCAGTTTACGCCGGAGCAGTATACGTTCCGGTATATCGATAAAAACGGCAAAATGACATGGGCGGAAATCCGCGCCACGCATGCGATGTACATGGGAAAGCCGGCCGCCGTCGTCAATTTCATCGACATCACGAAAAGCAAAAAAGCCGAAGAGGAAATCCGTCAGCTTTCCCGGCGGCTGGTGAAGATCCGTGAAGAAGAAAGAAGAATCCTGGCGGCCAATCTTCATGATGAAATGGGGCAGATTTTGACCGCCATGCGCTTCAATCTCGATTATCTGCTCAAGACGCTTCCCGTCAGGTATGCGGAGCAGAGGCGGCGCAGCGAGGCGCTGGTTCACAGCGTGGAGAGACTGGTGAATATCGCCAGAGACAACACCTCCTATCTGCGTCCGGAATTCAATGATCAGATCGTGCTGCTTCCCGCGCTGATGAGACGCGTTGAAGAGTTCAGGGTGAATCAGCCGGGGATTCATGTCGATTTTTCGACCCTCGGTTTCAAGAAGCGTCTGCGTCCCGAAATTGAACTGGCCATATACCGGATTGTTCAGGAGGGGCTTACGAATATTGCCAAACATGCCCGGGCAACGGCCGTGGAGGTCATTCTCACATACAGTCATCCTCAGGTGATGTTGACCATTCGGGATAACGGCGCTGGATTGTCTGCTCCGGAAAACGAAAAGAAAAGCAGGCGCAAGGACGGAATCGGGCTGGTGGCCATGAAGGAAAGGATCTTGTCCCTGGGCGGATCTTTTGAAGTATCCTCGGAGCAGGGTAAAGGCACGGCGATCCGTGTAGAGATACCGGTGTGAGGGGGAAACGCACCATGAAAAAAATTCGTGTCCTGGTGACGGACGACCACAGTATCGTCCGGGAAGGACTCAAACAGTTTTTAAACAGCCAGCCCGATATGGAAGTTGTCGGGGAAGCGGGCGACGGCAGGGAAGCCGTTGAAAAAGTCCGGCTGCTTCATCCGGATGTTGTTCTGCTTGATATTACCATGCCCAGCATGTCCGGACTGGAGGTTGCCCGCCTGATAAGCGATGTGTCGCCGCAGTCGAAAATCGTTGTTTTTTCCATGCACGCCAAGGAAAGCTTCGTTAAGGAGGTATTGACTGCCGGCGCACTGGGCTATGTTTTGAAAGCCTCTCCCAGTTCGGATGTTGTTCAGGCCATACAGGCGGCGGTGCGGGGTGAATATTTTCTGAGTTCCCAGTTAAAGGCGGAAGTGATCAGTAAATATATTAAGGGTCAGGGCGGCGCGCCGGCTGTCAGCGGCTACGATCTGCTGACGGAGCGGGAACAGCAGGTGTTTCGCCTCGTGGCCCAGGGGCAGTCCACGGCACAGATCGGTGATTTTCTCTGTATCAGCAAAAAGACGGTGGAAAAGCACCGGTCGAGCCTGATGAATAAGCTCCATATCCATGACCGGTTTGAACTCCTGAAATACGCCATCAAGATCGGCGTCGTCGACCCCGACCTCTGGGGCGACTGAACAAGCGGTACTTTTTTCCGGGAGAATTTATAATCCGGTTTTGTTCCGCATGAAGCCTGCACACTCTTTTGATCCCTTATAACAGCTTTTTGTCGATATGTCCGGGACCGCCGCATTCCGGTGTGTAGCAGGTGACGTTTCTGAATTCGCATTTCCTGAAACAATTCGGACATTGTTCCGGAATATTGTCCGCCTTCAGGACGAATCCGCATTCCCTGCATTTCCAGAATGTCTGGTTACAGGAAGGACAAACGTCGTCCTTAAACGGCGTATCGCTCTTATACCCGCAAATCGCACATTCTTTGATATCCATATACATGCCTCCTTCCATCAGTATTTTATTGCTCCGCATACCCTTATGATGCTAATACTTGTAGAGAAGTCAATGGTTCTCTGATTTTATTTGATTTTGTATGAAAATATGGATACGTTTGATTCCGTGCGTGATCGGGTTTTGATTTCAAGGCCGGACATCAACGATTTGAGAGTGCGTTTGCAGTTCAAATCCAACACGGTCCGGAAGAGGTGAAAAGGATATGCAGGAGGGAAAATCCATGAAGGTTGTCGCATTTAACGGCAGTCCGCGAAAGAAGGGAAATACAGCCATCCTCATCCGGAGCGTTTTTCAGGAGCTGGAACAGGAAGGCATAAAGACGGAACTTTTACAGCTTGGCGGAAAAAAGATAGCCGGCTGCCTGGCCTGTTTCAAGTGTTTTGAAAACCAGGATAAGCGATGCGCGGTAAAAAATGATGGCCTGAACGAATGCATTGAAAAAATGATCGAAGCGGACGGCATTCTTTTCGGATCTCCAACCTATTTTTCCAACATCACCGCCGAAATGAAAGCCCTCATCGACCGGGCGGGAATGGTATCGAGCGCCAACGGGTTTTTGTATCGCAGAAAAGTTGGAGCCGGCGTTGTGGCGGTGCGGCGG
This sequence comes from Smithellaceae bacterium, assembly GCA_963682015.1. Taxonomy (GTDB): domain Bacteria; phylum Desulfobacterota; class Syntrophia; order Syntrophales; family Smithellaceae; genus UBA8904. Next base: position 4,160,097 of record OY820932.1, read on the forward strand.
GCGGGCAGTGTTTTTGCCTTTGACGCGCTTAACCATTTTTTCCTTTACAATCAGATGATCGTGCCCGGTTCCTGTTACTGGAATGTGGGAGTGGGGCTGGAACCCGGTGATGTGGAAAAGGACGAGGAAGGTCTCAACATCATGAAAGTCCTGGGACAGAACATGGCCTGGCTGCTTAAAAAAGTATCGTAAAGGAGGGAACCTTATGAACAACGGAACGATCACCGAAAAAGACAGACAGATGGCTCAGCGCTGCGTGGAATGTCCGGTTTGCACACGCGCCCGCAAAAAACAGAAAGGCTTCGCCTTCTGGTTTGTGAAGCACATTGAAGGCGGCCTTTGCCCGTACTGCGCGGCCTACGAACGCGTTTACGGAAAGAAGGCGCACGAGGCCTGAGGATTCAGGAAAAGAGATAAAGAAAGGGGTGTGCGTAAAACCGTTTTCTTCCGATTAAAAAAAGCGCCCGGATTTTTCCGGGCGCTTTTTTCGTTAGAAAAGCCCCTGCATGGCGGCCTTAAGGATTCGGCGCTAGTACTTGTAATACCAGACCGAGTATTCCAGTCCGGTGACGTAAAGTCTGTAGCGTTTCGAGTCGAAGGTTGCATGTCCCACGTAATCGGTTGGATACTGCGGATCACTGAGCTCGTGCCAGGTGTCCTTGGCAATGTCGTAGATAGCAGGGACAGTGGCGGTCTCGGCTCCGCCCGCGGCGTAAAGGTATCCGACGGAATTGGATGTCGTGCGGAACCAGGTAAACTGGCCGTTGCCGTCGAGCAAGAAGCCGTAAGGATCGGCCGTGAGCGAGGTTGTGGTCGCTGTGGTTACATCGTAGGAGGAGAGATATCCGTCCTCGTCAAGAATGTAAATAAGGTTGGATGACGAGGCGGAAGCGGCAACGTTGGCATCCCTGCCGAAGTTAAACAGGGAGGCGCTCCAGGAGTTGGCCACCGGGTCGTAGCTGTATAGCCGGTGATCGCTCAGAACGATCCAGAGCTTGCCGTTTTTCCAGGCGCCGTGCGAGAATGAGCCCGAAGCGGGCGCCACGGCCAGGGTCTCAAGAGCAGTGGTTACGGTATTATACCGTTCGAGCTGGCTCGAGCTGCTGGAGGGAGGCATATAGATGCAGGTGCCGGTATCGTCGATAACCGGATGCGCTCCGTGGCGGTTATAGGCAAAAGTCGTGGCGACCGAGGAGGTGTGATTGATGTGATCAATGCGGTAGAGGGTTCGACCGTTGTTGTCATTTCCGTATATGGCATAGAGGACATCTTCCCGGGCGGAGTAAACCCATCCACCGTCGTGCTTGTCGTTGTAAGGATTATCCTTGAGCCACGTGTCTTCGGTTGCGGTAACGTTCCAAGGCGGACTGTAGATGATCTCCTCGTCACTGCTGCTGCAGGAAATCAATAACATCAAAAATGAGCAAATCAACAACAAACCGGCAAATTTTCTAAGCTGCATAAAAACTCCTTTCCATGTTTGATAAAAAATTATTCTTGCATTCCCGGACGATTTTAAATGATTGAAGAGATACCTGTTTAACGGTTACTCAATAGACAAAAAAGCTTGCTATGTCAAGCCCGTTATGACCAGATAACGGCAGATCCATCATGCCGGGAACGAGGGTAAACCCGTGAATATCAGTTGCCGCAATGATGGGAAACATAGTATTAAAGGCATTAACGGGAGTGCAGAGCTTCTAGAGAAAGGATGAAACGAAGGAATGTTTGAGACCATATTCATTATTGCGGTCATGTTGCTTCTGGCTTTCAGTATGCGCGTGGTACCCGAGCAGCAGAGGATTGCAGTGATTCGCCTCGGACGGTACGCGGGACTCAAGGGGCCGGGAATGGTGATGGTCGTTCCGTACATGGATCGAGAGTGTAAAATTTCCATCGGTGATCAAGGCGAGCTCACGGGGGACCAGACGGGCAACTTCCATGGAATTCAGGTGCCGGTGATCGCGGATGCAAACCGTTTACCCGGTGCATCAATTCGAGTGGTTGGCTTTACACGGGACAGGGTTCAGGTCGTGTAGCTTCCGCGGTGTGCGTTGATCACAACCAACGGCAAGAAAATATTTGTCGGGCATTGGACACAAGGCCTGCGGAAAATCCGTAAAGCAAGACGTCTGACGGCTGCATGCCATCAGTCACAATAAAAGAAGGAGAATTTTCAGATGGATTTAAGAGAACGTTACATTGAAACAAACGGGGTCAAACTTCATGTTATGGAATCCGGGCCTGCGGACGGTCCCATGATTTTGTTTCTACACGGCTTTCCCGAATTCTGGTACGCCTGGCGCAAGCAGATCGGATACTTTGCCGAAAGAGGTTATCTGGTTGTCGTCCCCGACCAGCGCGGATACAATCTCAGCGAAAAACCCAAAGGCCTTGCGCCGTACAAGATCGATGAACTGGCCAAGGACGCCATCGGCCTTATCGACTTCTACAAGCGGGACAAGATTTTTCTGGTCGGACATGACTGGGGCGCCGCCGTTTCCTGGTGGGTGTCCATCAAATATCCCGATCGTATCAAACGTGTTGTCATCATGAATGTTCCGCACACACTGGTCTTCCGCAAACATTTGTTCGGCACCCAGAAGCAGATGGAAAAAAGCTGGTACATTTTCTATTTCCAGATTCCCGGAGCCGTGGAAGTCTTTGCGTCCGCCAACGATTTTCAGTGGCCGCTCGACCTGATCGTGGAAAGCGCCCGGCCGAACACCTTTTCGAAGGAAGAGCTGGAAAAATACCGGGAGGCGTTCAAGCAGCCTGACGCTTTTTCTTCCATGGTAAACTGGTACCGTGCAGCGCTTCAGGCGCCTTCGGAACAGCCGAAAGATTTCCGGGTCAGGATGCCGGTCCTGGTTCTCTGGGGGATGAACGATATCGCGCAGATTCCCCAGTCGCCCGACGAGTCCATGCCCTACTGCGACAACGGCCGCCTGGTCAAATTCGATGAATGCTCGCACTGGATCCAGCATGAAGAGGCGGCAGCCATCAATCCGATGATTGATGAATTCCTGAAAGAAGCCTGATTCCGCGGCCTGGTAAAAAAATGATAAGAAAGGGAAAGGACCTGCATGCAGGTCCTTTCTGTTTTCTGAAAAAACATCCGGACACCCCGGAGATAGCGGGAATGTCTGTTTCGCGGTTGTTCAGGGAATCTCACCGGACCATTGCCGCTGATGGCTTACGACCGCTACGAAATACGGCTTTTCTCCCGATATCCCAGGATGGAGCCATAAATGACCTCATGCCTGTTCCCGGCGATGGCCATGGCCCTGGCGATCGCCTTTTCCCTCTTTTGTCTGGGTACGTTGAAGAAGGAGAGAGCCGTTTCGATGATGAATGGCGTGATCTCCTTAAATCGATTTATGCCTGTATTGACGCGATCCGCAATATAGATCTGGCGCATGCCCCGGAGTGCCAAGGATAACCGATAGTAATCCTTTTTGGTAAAATTCTTGTTATATTCGTGAAAAAATAATTTTTTTCTCTGAATATTCCTCGGCAGGATCAATTGCGTCATCCGCCAGGAATTGTAGGACTCCAGATACAGTTCGGCAATCTTGTCGGACTTTTCGACGATCTTGAATTCCAGCGCCCGGTACAGCGCGTATTTCAGGATAAAATCATTGGGATTGTCGATAACCTGTTCGACGCGAGCCATTAAATCAGAATCGATCTGATTGGAGTGTTTCATTAAGATCTCTTCTTTGTCCCGGAAAAAGTGGTAAATGGTACCAATCTGGATGCCCGCTTCCCGGGCAATCTGCCGGATCGTTGTTTTCGAGTAACCCTGATCCACAAAGAGCCGGCCGCTGACCTCGATAATTGCGCTCTTGATATTGTTGCTTTTTTCTTCCCGTGTCATTGCTGTTCTCTTTCCCGCCTTTTTGCACTGTCCGCAACTTCCTATCACAAAACTTTGCATATGAATAGTTTCATTGCTTTCGTAAAACAGAAAAAAGCGATGCTGAAATGAAATGCGGTTCAGGTATTCGTTCGTACAGGCTGTTCAAGTGCCGGTGGATAAAAGGATATTCCAGTATTTAAACATGTTCAAAAATTGCTTGACAAGGAAAGCCGGTTTTATTATTAAAATTTGAACCTGTTCAAATTATAGGTCGGACAGGTTTGCACCGAATAAAAAAAGAAAAGGGAGGCTTGGGATGAAGAGAATTGGTAAAGGTTTGATCGTCTTGGTAAGCGTGCTTGGCCTTTTGGTCTGGATGGTGTCCGGTCCAATGACTGCGGCGGCCGCAAAGCCGGCAAAGACCGGAAAGTCTGTTAAAGAGGCTATAGCGCCGGATGAACTGGGAAAGCCGAAGGGCAGTGTGGATTTGAAAAAATTGTCGGATATGACCGGTTTTGATCCGGCAAATTTTGTCCATCCGAAAGGTGATGTGATCAGGATCGCCTACGTGAACTCCTTCTCCGGTCCGGGGGCTCTCAACGGAATCGCCCACATCACGCCGATTTTATTTGCCGCTCACGACATCAATAAGCGGGGAGGCATCTGGGTTGACGGGAAAAAGAAACTGGTCGATGTGATCGCAGCGGATCATCAGTCCAAACCGGATATCTGCAAAAAGATTTGCGAACGGATGGTGCTTCAGGAAAAAGTCCATGTTCTGATGGGAACGTCCGGAAGCAATATGATGAAAATCATCAATGAAGTTGCCGGTAAATACAAGGTGATCGCGGTAAACGAAGGAGCTCTGGCGGAAGAGTTGCAGGATGCCACCAATTTTAACCGATATGCTTTCATGACGACTCCCACGACGGAGCAGGTGGGCCGTGCCATGGCATACTATTACGGCCAGATCCGCAAAAAAGAAAAGAAATTCTACATCCTCTGTCAGGACTACTCGTTTGGCCGCGGTCTGGCGGATGGCTTTAAGAAAGGTTTAAAGGAATACTATCCGGGTGCGGAAATCGTCGGCGAGGATTATCACAAATTGTTCCTCACTGATTTTGCTCCGTATCTGACCAAGATCAAGGCTTCCAATGCCGAAGTCGTTTATACCGGAGACTGGATTCCAGATGCCAGCAACCTGCTGAAGCAGGCAAGGAGCATGGGGATCACTGTCCCCTTTGCCAACCTGTTTCTGGATGAGCCGAATATGCTTCATGAAGTCGGTATCGAAGGAACGAAGGGACTGGTGCATGTCGATCTCTACGATATGCCGGAAGCCTTTAAAAATCACCCCGATTACGTGAAGTTCTACAAAGCCTGGCACGAACAGTGGAAGACATGGAAAACGGCTCCCTACAACAGTAAGCTGTTCGAGCATGGCACCGGCGGAATCGGACTGTACGGTCAATCGGCCTACTGGCTCTTCAGTGTAATCGAAAGGGCAAAGAGCGTGGATCCCGAAAAGATCATCAAGGTGTGGGAAGGCGATGTTTTCCAGTTTGCCAACGGCAAAGTCGCCAAAATGCGCGCCTGCGATCATAAACCCATTCAGTCCATGTCTGTCACGGAGTACGTTGTTCCGGCAGAACAGAAAATATCCATGACGATCCCGCCGTATTACTGGTTTGATAAGACGTCCGCGGCCGGTCCCGCCTGGGTGGTCCCCGCTTCCAAAATCCTGCCGCCGATGGATAAGAATCTGGATCGGTGCAAGGGCAAGAGCGAATGGGGAGAATAAAGCAGTAGAAGTTTGAAAGAAAAAGGTGCGGCGGTTGTTCGCCGCACCTTTTTTTAGACAGGCGCAATTCCTGCGTCCCGTCGCTGAACGAGGAGAATAAATTTATGGCACAACACGAGGACAAAAGGATGAGTGCCCGGGAAGCCATTTCTGAGTTTGTCCACGACTCCGATACGCTCATCATCGGCAATTACACGCTCTGCATGGCCTGCGGCCTGGTCTACGAGGTGGTCCGGCAGAAAAAGAAAAAACTTACATTTTGCTCGCAGTCCGGCCATGTGATCGATGAAGTGCTGGTAGCCGGAGGGTGCGTCGACCGCCTGGTCACCGCTTACGTGCTCAATGCAGGCGGCACCGAAGGCGGTTCCGCCGTGGCCCGCGCATGGAAATCGGGGAAACTCCAGCTCGAAGATTACACGAACTTCAATTACAATGCCCGGCTGGTGGCCGGTATGCACGGTTTCAGTTTTCAGCCGGTTTTCGAAGGAATCATCCATACGGATCTTTTCGAAAAACGGGGTTTCATGGGTGAAGACAAGTATAAAGTCATCCAATGCCCGTTTACCGGCAAAGACACGGTTCTGGTTCCGGCCTTGAATCCGGACGTCTGCGTCATTCATGTGCAGCGGGCGGACAAATTCGGCAACGCGCAGTACTGGGGCGCCATGGGAAGCGTCCAGGCGGCTGCGCTGGCCAGCAGACGCATTATCGTTTCGTGCGAAGAAATCGTCGAACACGACGTTATCCAGGCCAGCCCGCACTTTACGATCATTCCGGCCCACCGGGTGAACGCGGTTATTGAAATGCCACTGGGGGCTCATCCATCGGATGTTGTCGGTTATTACAATTCCGACCGTCTTGCTTTTGCCGTATTCATGATGGCCCTGCAAAGTGAAAAAGCGACGCAGGCCTGGCTTGACGAATGGATTTACGGCTGCCCCGATCATGAAGCCTATCTCAAACATCACATAGACCGTTATGGCCTGAATACCCTGAACAACCTTAAAGCACGGGCTTTCTATTCGGCGCCGGCAAATTACGGAGCGGCATTCACATCCGTTTGGGATGACAAGGACCGTGAAAGAACGCTGGGCATAACGCTGGATGAGCTCGAAAAATTTATGAAGGACAAGGGGGTGCTGTATGAGTAAGCCCTATTCTTTGAACGAACTGCTGATCATTGCGATTGCCAAGGAAATCCATGATTACGAAAATGTCGTCCTGGGCGTCGGCATTCCCATGATATCAGGCGCTCTGGCCAAGGCTCTTTTCGCTCCGCATGCAACGTTGATGATGGAATCGGGAATCATCGACATTCAGCCGACCGTCCCCCCCAATCATATCGCCGACTGCCTGTCCTGTCGCGGCTTCTCCTGCGCCACGGATTTGTTTTCGGCATTCACGATGACGTACCGGGGGTTTGTGGATGTGTGTTTTCTGGGAGTCGCTCAGGTAGACAAGTATGGAAACGTAAATACGACGGTGATCGGCGACTATTACGATCCAATTACCAGACTGCCGGGATCGGGGGGCGCAGCGGATTTCATTTCCTATGCCAAAAGAACCATTCTAACCATGCGTGGCGGCGAGTTTGTGGAGAAACTTCCGTACCGGACGTCGCCCGGTTACCTGGATGGCGGCGACAGCCGGGACAAAACCGGGCATTTCCCCAAAGGGACGGGCCCGACCAAACTGGTCAGCACGCAGGGAATTTTTGAATTCGATCCGGTGACGAAAGAAATGTATCTGGCCAAAGTGCATCCGGGTGTTCGCGTGGAGGCGGTGAAAAAGAAAGTACCGTGGGATCTGAAAATCTCTCCGGATCTTCAGGAAACAGAGCGTCCCGGAGACGAGGAGATTGATTTTATCAGACGTTTCGCGCCGACCGAGTCCATCGGGAAAAATCTGGCCATGGAGCTGATTGTTTCCAGGATGACGAAAAAGGCTTCATAGACGTATTCCGGGCGACTTTCAATAATATTGCGGGAAGTGAAAAATGTTACGATGAAGATGGAAAGGAGGCTTTTTTCAGGCACTCCTTTTCACTTCTTCCAGAATCTTCGGTAAAACCGTGCCGGTTTTTCCCTGGATGAGATAATCGGAAACGCCTTCCCTGGTCAGTGGCGTGGGGTCGGCATTGATTTCAATAATGGTGGTTTTCCGGTTTTGCCTGGCCATCCGGGGAAGCATGGCAAAGGGATAAACAACCGCCGACGTTCCACAGATCAGCATCAGGTCGCATCGTTCCACTTCTTCCCGGCTTTCTTCGGCAACGTCGGGAGGGATCGCTTCATTGAAATGGACTACATCCGATTTCAGAACACCATTGCATTTCCTGCATAAAGGCGGCAGGCGATCTTCCGCAAGCAACCTGTCCAGCTCGTATTCCGCGGGATCGAACCGGGCATCGCACTCGAAACAGCGCAGCAGAGAAATGTTGCCGTGGTAGTCCAGCACGTTTCTGCTGCCCGCCTTCTGGTGGAGGTTGTCGATGTTCTGGGTAACGACGCATTTCAGGATGGACATTTTTTCCAGTTCGGCAAGCGCCAGGTGGCCGGGATTGGGGCGCGCGTTGATCAGGTCCTTAAGCCACGATGTGCCGGTCATTCGTTCAATCCAGTATTGCCTGGGGTCCCGCTGAAATTTGAAATAACTTTCATAAGCCTGTCTTTCGGCATCGGGATTTTTCGTCCAGATGCCGTTAGGGCCCCGGAAATCGGGGATGCCTGATTCGGTGGACATTCCGGCCCCGGTAAGTGCGATAGCATGCCTGCTCTCGATCAACTGCCGGGCGGCTCTGGTGATCCATTCTTCCATATTTACTCCCTATTGTGACAGACACTGCTTTACGGCTTGAGCCAGTTGCGGCATGGAAACAGGTTTCATGAGAAACTCGCGCACGCCAATTTTTCTGGCCGCGTCTTCGTCGATGATTTCGCTGTAGCCCGTGGTCAGAATAATAGGAAGATTCGGTCTGATCTTCAACATTTCCATGGCCATGGAGGCGCCGGTCATATTCGGCATGGTCATATCCGTGATCACCAGATCAAAGCGCTCCGGCATGGAACGATAGGCATCCAGGGCGTCCAGGCTGCTGAACCGCACGGTTACTTGATATCCCAGGGATTCGAGTATCTGTTGGGCCAGGGAAGCGATCGGCTTTTCATCGTCCACGTAGAGAATATGGCCGTTACCCTCCGGCATTGCCGCGGTAAGCCTGTTTTCATGCTCCGCCTGTATATTCATCAGGGGAAGGTGAATTGAAAAGACGGTGCCTTTTCCGACTTCACTATCCACGGAGATGCTGCCGCCGTGGTCTTTCACGATGCCGTACACGACGGATAGCCCTAATCCGGTTCCTTCTCCGGGTTTTTTGGTCGTGAAGAACGGGTCGAAAATTTTTTCCTTGATTAAAGGGTCAATACCCGTTCCCGTGTCGCCGATGGTAAGTCGCAGGTATTCGCCTGCCTTCAGTTCCGCGCCGTCCTGAAAGAGGGTGTGCTGGTCGAGGCGCACTTCCAGAACGCCCTGCCTGTCCTTCATGGCATGGCCGGCGTTGGTGCAGAGGTTCATGATGATCTGATGGATCTGCGTGGGATCGGCCAGCACCGTATCCGATTTTGCTTTGAACGACTGGCGGATTTCGACGGTTGCTGGCAGGGAAGATCTCAACAGTTTCATTGCTTCCTTGATAATCGGAGTGACGGCAAGGGGTTTCATTTCCTGCTCACGCTGACGGCTGAAGGTGAGGATCTGTTTCACCAGATCCTTCGATCGGTCGCAGGCCTTGAGAATCTGATCCAGGAAGGGATGAATGGCTTTGTCCGTGGTCTTGAATTTAGCCAGTTCGGTATAACCCAGAAGAGAGGCCAGGATGTTGTTAAAGTCGTGCGCGATACCGCCGGCCAGGGTTCCGATGGCTTCCATTTTCTGGGCCTGCCGCAACTGCGCTTCCCACTTCATGGCTTCGGTGATGTCCCGCTTCAGGGCGATGTACCCGGTCAGTTTGCCGGATGATGTTAAAAGCGGGCTGATGGTAGCCTCTTCCTGGATCAGTGTTCCGTTTTTTCGCCGATTGGTGATGCGGCCGCTCCATACATTCCCTTCTTTAATGGTGGTCCAGAGGTGCTCGTAAAAAGTCCGGTCATGGATGCCGCTCTTCAGGATCCTCGGCGTTTTCCCGATGGCTTCACTGCGGGAGTATCCGGTGATTTTTTCGAAAGCAGGGTTGACATATTGAATGATGCCGTCGGGATCGGTAATGACGATGTCTTCCGCGGCCTTTTCAACGGCAAAACTCAAGCGGCGCAGGGTTTCGTCCGCATTCTTGCGTTCTGATATGTCCATCATCATGCCGATGATGGCAGCTCGTCCCTGGTATACGGTTTGGGAGCTGTATACTTCAACGTGCTTGACTTCTTTGCTTTTCGTGAGAATGCGAAATTCGTAATGAAGAGATTTAATTTTCCCCGAAATCCGGTCCTTAATGTTATCTTGCACCATGAGCAGGTCTTCCGGGTGAATGATTTCATGGATTTTCAGACGACCGGTAATCTCTTCAACCCGGTATCCCGATATGTTGGCGAATTCAATACTGGCATATTTAATGACATTATCCTGAATCAGGTAGACACCAACAATGGACTTCTCCACCAGGTCTTTGAACTGGCTTTCCGACTCCTGAAGGGCTTCCTGAGCCCTCTTGTGCTCTGTAATGTCCTGTGTGACGCCATAGATCCTGGTGTATTTTCCCGCAGTATTTTTTTCTCCGCGAAACGACACCAGGACGTTCCTAACACTCGCATCGGCACGGAGAATCCGCATTTCAAATTCATATTTATCGCCCCGCTTTTTCAGAATAACCGTCTGATTGATGATGGACCTCAAAAGCGGAGCATCGTCAGGGTGAATATATTTATCAATAAATGGTTCGGCTTTTATGGTATAGCCGCCTGCTTCCCCGACGGTGATCCCGTGAAGAGAATAGTAGCGGTCGTCAAACGTGAAGAGGCCCGTAGCCACATCATGCTCCCACGGTCCCGCATTGGCGATTTGCAGCGCAACATCGTTTCTCTGGCTCAGGCGTTGAAGATCCTCCTGAATCTGTTTCTTCTGATTTATTTCATCCTTTAACTGCTGAATAACCGCGACGACATCCTGTGTCCGCTCTTCCACATGCTTTTCCAGATTGCTGCGTACCTGCAGCAGTTCCTCCTGAGCCGCATACAGAGAAAATAAAACCCGAAACAAAATAAAAGATACACTGGGCGCAATCACGGAGGGTGCGAGGATCGATACAATGATTCCGACAGGGCGGAAGGAACCCTGAATCGATGCGGCGAGAAGATAAATGATGATGGAAGTAACGACACTGAATAATGTCATCAGCAGCGTGCCCTTCTTTATGCCGAGCCTGATGATGAATTTTCGCAGCAACAGCAGATTCCTCCATCATTCATTAATGAACAATCAGCGATCCGTTTGAAGATTATTATATACGATATTTCAGATCAGCGCCACAGGGGATTGGCGAGAGGGAATTTGAGAGAAAATGCCGTCAGGACGCGCAGGATCATAAGATAAAGGGATGCCGTCTGGAACCGCATCCCTCTGTTGTGAGCCCGGCAATATCGGGCCATGAGCCCGGTGAATTCAAAAAACGCCCTGAACGAGCTTTACATCGACTGTTTTCTTATGTGGTAGCGGGCAAACCGGCTCAAAGCCAGCGCTGCGCGCGGAATGGAAGGGAAGACCGCAATACCCAGCCCCGCAAGTTCGCGGGCCGCTTTTTGCGCCAGCACTTTCATGGTATCGGAACTGTGGCTGTGCAGAATGACCGCGAGCGGTTTGGCAAGATCTTTCTTGCTCTGGCCGATCAACTGGAGAAACGTGCCCACCCAGAGTTCCTTTTCCGTTTTGGAGATCAAACCGAAATGGTCAAACGCAACATGGATCAGCAGCATGTCGGCTTCCTCGCACTGATCCAGAATTTTCAGGGTTCTGAAAAATTTTTCGGCGGTTTCGAAATGGTTGAGGTCGATGGGATTTTTGAAAATCCGCCCGGCTTCCGAAGGGAAGATGTCCATCAGACTTTGCCGCAGGGGATCACCTAGTTTCGGCAGAGCCAGTCCCGCATGACTGAATTCGTCGGCCAGGATCACGCTCGCTCCCCCTCCGATTCCGACAATCACAGCCCGATTACCCGCGGGGGCCGGCATGTGCTGAAACGCCACGGCGACGTCCATCATTTCTTCAATGCTGCTGGCGCGGATGGCGCCCGCCTGCCGGAGCGCTCCTTCCCATACCTGATCGGAACCGGCCAGGGCCGTCGTATGCGACACCGCCGCTTCGGCCCCGGACTCGGACGTGCCGACCTTGAGGACGATGACGGGTTTTGTCCGGGCGGTGGCTTTCAGGGCTTTGAAAAACCGCGGCCCCTGGCGGACTCCCTCGATGTAGGCCGTGATGATTTGCGTTTCCTCATCTCCGGCCAGATATTCCAGATAATCCGACTCGTTAAGATCCGCGCCGTTGCCCATGCTGATCACTTTACTGAAGAACACGCTTCTGGCGGTTCCCTCCTGAATGCAGTGCGCGGCATTGCCGCCGCTCTGGGAAATCATGGCCACAAAACCCGGGGTTTTTCCGAAGTCACCATTGAATGTCAGTCCACCGGACGGACAATAAAGACCCAGACAATTTGGGCCGATCACGCGGATTCCCCCTTTTTTCGCTCTGGCAATGATTTCCGCCTGCAGACGTTTGCCGTCGGCGTTTTCGATTTCACCGAAGCCCGAGGTGAAAAAATGAATGGCGCGCACGCCTTTTTCAGCGGCTTCCTCCACAAGCTGCGGCGTATAAGGGGCAGGGATGGCCGAGATGATATAATCCACCGGTTCGGGAATATCTTTAACGCTCTTGTAGATGGTCATGCCTTTGGCTTCGCCGCCGGCGGGATTCACCGGATAGATCTTTCCCGGGAAGCCGAATTCCATGAGAGCTTCAAGAAATTTCAGACCAAAATTGAATTTGTTGACATTTTCCGAAACGCCGGCAATGGCAATCGTTTGCGGATGAAATAAGAAGTCGAGATTTGCCGAATTTTTCATTTGAGATATCCTTCCATTTGATAAGAATAATATGTCGTTCATGTCACGGAGATCATTCCCGTGTGCCTGGCCGATCTGATAAACACTTCTACGCTGAAAGGTCGAATGTCAAGTATAAAATGAACGTTCGATCATTCTTCCGTATCCATCCGGACAGAGAGGTGATCCGGGACACAGTGCTTTCCGTGTTCCGCCCCTAATCCGTCGATTCCGGAATTGTGCAGTACAGGCGTGAATCCTCCAGGGCCTCCGTGCGGAAGGGCACAACATCCTGATAGGCTTTGGATCGGTTCATCTCGATGAATGCTTCGATGCACGGATATTCATAAAGGGCAATGGCATCCCATTGTTCGTTGCCGATGACCGGCATCAGCCCGTTGCCGCGGTAAATCACGCGACCGATCGTTTTCCCGGAAAACAACTCTTTTGTAGCCTCGTAGTATTTCCGGTAGGTATCCCTGCCGCCGTCTTTTTTGAATTTCAGCAGATTGACCATGACGATCGGGCCTTTGTAATCCTGGGACATGAGCTCTTTGAACTGATCTCTGGTGGGCATGATAAAAGACATGATTCTTCTCCTTCTTCCTTCATTATTTACTGATAGCCTTTCATGAAATCGACAACCACCCGGGCGAATTGTTCGCCCTGATCTTCCTGCAGGAAATGTCCGCCGCCCTGGATGGTTGCATGCGGACAGTTTGCCGCGCCGGGGACTAATTTCTGAAAGACCTTGTTGCCGCCGCGGGTAATCGGGTCGCCGTCGCTGAAAGCGGTCAGAAAAGGTTTTTGAAAACGGGAAAGAACCTCCCAGGCGCGCCGGTTGGCATCGGCTGCGGGATCGTCGGGGGTGATTGGAACGAGTGACGGGAAAATCCGCGCTCCTGCTTTATACGTGTCATCGGGAAACGGGGCATCATAGGCCGCGATTACATCATCCGGAAGCGGGGTCAGACAACCGCCTTTGACGATGCCGCCGACATGAAAATCGGGCACGGTCTGCGAATATTCACGCCAGGCCTTAAACGCATCCGGCATGGGATGATCGCCGGTGGGAAGCCCTGTATTTGCCGCAACAACACGTGCGAACCGTTCGGGGTTGCCGGCCACCAGACGGAGTCCGATCAGTCCGCCCCAGTCCTGGCATACAAGCGTGATGCCGGTCAGACTGAGATGGCGAAGGACCGACGTCATCCAGTCAACGTGACGCTGATAGGTGTAATCGCTTTGCTGCAAGGGCTTGTCGGACCGGCCGAATCCGACCAGGTCCGGGGCAATCGTCCGGAAACCCGCGTTGACGATGATGGGGATCATTTTCCGGTACAAATAACACCAGGAAGGTTCCCCGTGCATGAGCAGGACGGGCTTGGCCGCCGGCGGCCCTTCATCCAGATAATGGACGCGCAGTACGCCGCCTTCACTGTCGTCCACTTCAAGATAATGAGGTTGAAAGTTATATCCGGGAAGATGATCAAAGTGCTTATCGGGAGTGCGTATGGCTTTCATTTTGATCCTCCTGCGACTATTTTGTTGACGCCATATCAGTTTTGAGATATTTTGTCTACAAGTAATTAGTATACGAAATAAATAGGAGTGCTTTATGCCCGCAAGAGTTGAAGACTGCATTTTTTTTCTTTTGGCCCGCGCCCAGCAGGCAGGGGTTCGCTTCTGGACGCAGGCGCTCGCGGATACGAACCTGACGGCCGTTCAGGCGATGGTCCTGAATTTCCTGGGGCAGGAGGATTCGACCACTGCCAGGGAGTTAAGCGAAAGAACCGGCCTGGACACGGCTACGCTCACCGGCGTGATTGACCGGCTGGAGGCTTCCGGATGGATTGAAAGACGGCGTCATCCCAGCGACCGGCGGGCCATTCATATCTGCCTGACCGATCAGGGTCGGGAAATCGTTCCCCGTATCCGGAAAAAAATGGAAAAGGCCAACCGGGATTTTCTGGCAGTGCTCGGCGACAGGGAACAGAATGAATTGCGGCGTCTTTTGCGGGCAGTGCGCAACGTGGATGCCGGGCAGACATGAAAGGAATTTGAAAGAAACCCGTTCGGATTGCCCGGGGGAGCAAAAGTTACGCGATTACCTCGATCCCTTCATCCCTGTATATTTTCCGGCAGCGTTCAACGCCTTCCTGTTCCATCCAGGATGTCATGATTTTATCGTTGCGATAAGGCGAGTCTGTGCCGATCTTGGTCATTTTATCATGCCACAGCGGATTGTATGATAAAAGAGCCGCCCTGGTTATGTTGAGCTTCGCGAGGTATCCGGCGATGTTGAGGATGTTGTCGGGAGTGTCGGTGATCCCGGGCACGAGAGGCGTTCGCGGCAGCAGGGATACTCCTTTCTTGCTGAGTCTTTCAAAGTTATCCAGGATCCGTTCGTTGGACACTCCCGTATAACGGCGATGCGCATCATTATTCAGAATTTTGATGTCGTAATAGATCGCGTCCAGGTAAGGGAAAATCAGTTGTTCAAATTTACTGAAATCAAAGAAACCGCTGGTTTCCAGCAGCGTGTGAATCCGGTGCTTTTTAAGATGCCTGAGCAGGTCGGACAGGAACTCCATGAATAAAACGGGTTCGCCTCCCGAAAAGGTTACACCGCCGCCGGATGTATCGAAAAACGGTTTGTCCTTTAAAACCTCATCAACGATTTCTTCAACCGTCATCGGCCGGCCCACGCGGGTAAGCGCACCCGCCGGGCAGGTATCGATGCATTCAAAACAGAGCGTGCATTTTGAGCGGTCGATATGGTGGACATGCTGGAGAGACACGGCTTTTGCCAGGCAGACGGCTGCGCAGGCGCCGCAACCTATGCACTCTTTGCGGTCATACGCGATTTCCATCTGAGTCCGCCTGCCTTCGGGATTGTGGCACCAGGAACAGGACAGCGGACATCCTTTAAAGAAGACAACGGACCGGATACCGGGACCGTCATCCAGCGCGTTCCCTTTGATCTCAAAAATTAGCGGTGTCTTGATTTCTAAATCTTCCATCGATATCTCCTTACACCGTTTCGCTTTCAAAGGATAACGCGGCGGCAAGGAGAAGGCTCCGCAGGCGTATTTTTATATACGTCGAGGAAGCCGACGACGCAGCCAACAAAGTTAGCCGAAGACCGGAACGTGCATCCCGAAGGGAACACACAAGCGAAATGGTGTCAGACGGCATATTCAGCCCGTTCAATCAGTTCCCGCTGCATGTCTCTGTTCAGGGTAACAAAGTAGGCGTTGTAGCCGGAAATTCTGACGATGAGATTGCGGTAATTCTCGGGATGCGCCATGGCGTCACGCAGCATGTCCGACGTGACCACGTTCATCTGCATCTGCATGCCGCCCAGATCGAAATAGGTTTTCACGTAGGAAAACATATTGTGAACGGTTTTTTCCCGCGTGTCGGCAGCGGACGGCACCACCTTGACGTTGAAAGCGATGTTGTTGTTCAGATTCACGGGATCAAGACGCGCAACGTCCCGGATGTTATCGAGTAAATTTTTCGAAGCAAAGGCCTGCGGGGTGAGGCCCGGAGTAAAAGGCTTGCCCGCCTGCCTACCGGAAGGAAGCGCGCCCGTCAGAGTGCCGAATGCGACATGCTGCGACATGGTCCAGAATCCTGTGGTGTATTTGCCGCCCCGGTAATGCGGCAGGCTGGCATAGTGATCGTGCGACCAGCGGGTGATGCGGTTGGCCATATCCACCGCTTCGGCGCTGCCGGAACCGAACAGCGGGACTTTTTTGCGCACCATGGCCAGCAGGGCCGGATTATTTTCAAAATTGGTGTCTACCGCTTTTTTCAGATCGGCAAAGGCAATTTTCTTTTCGTCGAAGATCAGCTTCTTGATGGCCATCATCGAATCAGTGACATCGGCCAGGCCGACAATGGCGGTGCCGGAACTGTTGTAAGTTGCGCCGCCTTTGGTCACGTCTTTACCTTTGGCGATGCAGCCGTCGATCAGCGAAGAAAGCAGCGGCGTCGGCCTCAGATACTGGTGCGCCTCGGCCAGCAGGTTGTTGTAATCGATGGAACGGTCAATGAGGTATTGAAACTGTTTCGTGAAAGCGTTGAAGAAATCGTCGAAACTTTTAAAATCGCTTTTTTCAATATCGCCGGTTTCCGGACCGAGTTTCCAGTCCGTCAGCGGGTGCCATCCGTTGTTGAGGGCCATTTCCAGGGCGGCAACCATGTTCATCATCTGCATGTTGGTATGCGCGATGTGCTTGCCCGAAAGCGTGGGCTCAACACATCCCGTTGCCGACCAGTTGCGGATATCGCGGATATCGTAGCCCATGGGCGTGAGCGCGGCAAACATGGCGTGATCGTTGTGCATGGACGGCGTTGCCGCGGTAATGAGGTTGACTTCGCAAAGTCGCTTCAGATAAGCGTCGCTGTTGACGCCCGGCGTATAGCGTGCGTTCATGTTGGGGTCGCGCAGGCTGAGCATTTCCGTCACTTTCAGGAAAATGTACGTCATGTCGTTGACCGCATCCAACCCCTCCGGCGTGACTCCGCCCAAGGTAATGACCTGGTCGGAGGAGCTACCGCCAAAATAGAAGTTGGCCAGATCCGGCGTGAGCGGGAAATGATCGGTGCAGCGCATGAAGAAATGGCCGATCAGTTCGATGGCGTCCCGGATATATTTTGAACGCTCATCCGGCGAATCAATCTTCTTCATATCTTCCAGAAAGTAGGGCTGGAGCCACTGATCAAGCCGTCCCAGAGACAAACCGGCGTTCATGCTCTCCATATGAAGCCCGATCCAGGTGATCCACATGGCGTTGACGGCTTCCGCCAGGGTGCGGGCGGGTTTTTCCACCACCTGTGCACAAACGCGGGCAAGCTCTTCCAGTTCCTGCCGGCGGTCGTCACTGGTTTCCGACGCGGCATCACGCGCCGCCTGGGCGGCAAGGTTTTTCGAGTAGGCGGTGAGGCCTTCCAGGGTGAGAATCATCGCTTCCAGCGTCGCTTTCTTTTCCTGATCCGCCCCGGTCTTCTGGAGTTCATCTCTGATCTCACGGATCATTCCCGATGTCCCCAGACGGAGGATTTTGGGAAAATCCGGGATGGTGTGGGAGATGGTCGCCTGCTTCCAGTTGAAATAGAAGGCGTAGCGTTCGTCAATCTGCAGGCACAGCGGGTTGTCGTATTTGTCCCGGACCCATTCCCGGAAATTGCGGTGAGCCCAGTAGGGAAACACATCATCATGAAGAAGTTTCCGGGTGTCTTCGGAAATATCAAAGGGGTTGTAGGTCCGGTGCGGAATGGTGAAAAGCTCGTTCCAGATGATGCCGCCGCTTCCTTCAGGGTATACGATGCAGCCGATCTTTTTGCTGGTGGTCGTCCCGGCAAGCAGGCAATCCCTGCCGATGATCGGTTTGCGGTTTTCCATCAGATATTTATAAGCCAGGGCCTTGCGGGTCACCGGTTCCCAGGGGCGGCCGTTTTTGTCCGTTTCAAATCCGTTTTCCCGATGCCACCGGGTGACAAGTTGCGGCAGCTCCGGGCATATTTCCGGTTTTTCCGTGAGATGGACATCCAGAAATGTCTTGAGCCGGGGAAAATCATCCAGACCGTATTCCGGGAGATAGGGATCTTCAAGATACTGCACCCCTTTGTCGACCTTTTCGCCTTTGAGCCGGGCGGCATGCCTTGCCTTCAGTTCTTCGCTGAGTTCTTTGCGGACGACAGGGGCTTTCCGGATCTCATTCTCCCGGGAAAGCCTTCTTTCCTTTTGGAGCTGCCCGATCTGCTTTTTGCTCATCAGAATGGACAACAGGAAAAAGAACAGATTCAGGCTCATGATGCTGCCTTCAACCCGCATTTCACTCTTGAGCAGCATGAAGATCTGGTCGGACGGTGTGGCCGCGAGCAGTTTTTTGATGACGGCATCGGATTTGAAGACAATCATCACATCCGCTTTTTCAGGGATCGTTCCCAGTACGTTTACCCTGCCGTCTTTAAAGCGGATAGCGCACTCGACGGAACGGGATTCCGTTCTCAGGCCGCAGGTAAGATCAATCCAGCCATCTTTTGTTTTCAGGTATTTTTTACAGGATGGCCGAAAGTTGAAGACGGCTGCCACAACCGCAAGTAAAATTCTCATCAGCAGGGCGGTCGGGGATTTTTTCGCGCGGGCGCCGGCGGGAACAGAAAGACTCATAAAATATCTCTCCTTCATGATCAATGTCGAAGACGGCGTTTGATGCGCAACCGGGCCGTATTAACTGCCGGACAGGTATTCCGCGATCGCTTTCGGATGATCGATGAAATAGCCCTGCACGCCGTCGATGTTCATCTCTTTAAGTCGTTGATACTGTTCTTCCGTTTCCACGCCCTCCGCAATTACCTTGACGTCAATGCTGTGGGCTGCACTGCACAGGGAACTTAAATAAAATCGACTATCCGTCGCCGAATCTTTCAACTCCTGCGTGTAAGCGCGGTCGACTTTTACAAAATCCGGCATGAGAGACTGCAGGTAGCCGAGTTTCGAGAGACTCCGGCCATAATGATCGAGCGATATGGCGTGGCCCCACTCCTTGACGGTGTTTCTGAACTCTCTGATTGCATCCAGGTTGCGAATGGCTCCGAATTCGGCGAATTCAAAAATGAGACGGGGCGCGGAGGCCGGAAGGGCGCGCAGTGCCTCATACAGCCATTCCCGGAATGTCCGGTCGCCTGGAGACATCGAAGACATATTGACGACTACGGTGTCGACGCCGAGCTTGCGGCGATCGAGGCGTATCACTTCTTCGAGGACAATGCGGTCCAGGAGGGGAAGGAGTCCCAGGCGTTCGGCATAGGGTAAAAAGATTTCCGCGCGAAATTCCCTGCCGTCTTCCCGGACCAGTTTCGAGAAGATCTCCAGGTGAAGGATATTCTTCCTGTCCGCCGTTTTTGATACGGACTGAACCGCAAGACGGATTCTTCGTGCTTTTAAGGCATCTTCCAGGATGCTCTTCCAGTCGTGTTCTCCGGCCGGCAGATTGTCCGTTTCTTTGGAGACAGCCCGGACATGCCAGGTGTTGGGTCCCGTCTGTTGTGCTATCCGCAATGCCAGGTCAGCTTCTGCCAGCAGAGAGTCAAGAGACGCGGCAGCATCACAGGTGGCGGCGCCGACATGGACTATA
Organism: Smithellaceae bacterium; assembly: GCA_963682015.1. Taxonomy (GTDB): domain Bacteria; phylum Desulfobacterota; class Syntrophia; order Syntrophales; family Smithellaceae; genus UBA8904. Next base: position 4,179,999 of record OY820932.1, read on the forward strand.
TTATCCGAGTCGGATATTTTACGCACGGCAAGCAGGCTTAAGGCATTGGTCATATCCGCTGCAATCTGTCTGGCATTTTCAGCAGGTGTGCTGGGTAGGAAAATGCCGAAATTACCGCCGGCAAGACGGGCGAGAGCGAAGTCGGTATGAGGTTGCGTCACATCGCGCAGGACGAGCGCTGACGCTTTCAACAGTTCATCGCCTGCCTGCATGCCTTTTTGCTGGTTAAGCTGTTGCAGTCCGTGGAGCTGGATCAGGAAGAGGATTCCGCCGGAGATGACCTCGCGCTGTTCCTGCCATGCCCGGATCTGTGCCTCAAAATACCGGCGGTTTCCCAGACCGGTTAAGGAATCCTGGTAAGCACGTTCCCGGAAGCCTTCGGCAATGCTTTCCTGTTCTTTGATGATCTCTTTTACTTTGTCCGTCATCCTGTTCATGGCAATGACCACCTGCCGAAGCTCCTTTGTCCGCGGCAGATGCTCCTGCGTTGCATATTCTTTTCGGCAGATTGCGTCCGCCTGGAGTTGGACAAGCTTCAGCGGACGCAGAAGCATGTGCAGGCCGAATCCTCCAACCAGGAGCACAAAAATGCCGCAGGCAAAAAACCATACGGACATCCTGACCGTGTTTTGCCACAGCGCATTATAAGCATATCCGGAATGACTCTTTACATAAATCGTTCCCACCTGGCGCCATCCCTGCATGACATTTGCGTTTGCATCCGGGGCGACGAGGGTGGGAGTTGAAGCAATGAACCAGGATGGCACGTCTTCAACGCTGACTTCTTCAAGATTGCGCTCCGTCACAACCTTTCCTTCTATGCTGATGAATTTAATGGTCTGATAATATCCGCGATCGAAGGTGGCGTTGATCATGCTTTCCATGCTGGCTTGATCATTATTTGCTGCAAATTGAGAAATTGCAATCCCCAGAGATGTTGCCGTGTCCTGGGCGTGTGATTCCAGCTGATTGATCAGGTATGAGCGGGTGCTTTCAAATGTAACGAGCCATGTCCCCGTCAGGAGGACAAGGAACAGGGCCAGGGTAAAAATGATGAGCTGACGATATAGAGACATTTCTTTATCCTTTTCCTTTTCTTTTATTTCACAGGCTATTTTCCGACATTTTTTTCATGAGGTCATCCCATTTTTTAAGCCGAACCCCGGACGTGGCTTTCTCCCGTCCGCGTTGCTGGGCCATCCAGAGTCCGCTGCCATTGAAGCTGAAGATGGGCGATAAATCGTTACGCTGGGAAGCCGGCTTTATCGCATCAATAAGATTGTCCAGGATCAGTGGTTCGTCTCCGGGCTTATTGTAATAAGCGAGGACCATGTGAGAGCGATTCGGTTGTAATGCTTTGACATAGGTAATTTTCAATTTTTCTTCCGCAATGCCCAGGGTTTTTAAAGTAAAATATTTGGCGATGGCATAATCTTCACAATCTCCCCTTCCTTTGCAGAGAAATTCTATCGGTGTTGCCCAGTAGTCTTTCACGCCCCAGACATCGATATCTTCCGCATAGGGAAGTTTGTTAAAAAATGAATTGACCTGGCTGAGCTTTTCCAGCTCCGATTTACCCTGTTCCTCACGCATGAGACTTTCCCAGGACAGCAACCGCCCGGTAGCATCTTTACCGCATTTTTCCTCCACTTTCTTTAAAACTTCTTCATCAAAATGCAGAAAATTGTTTGCCACGACGGATCGGGCGACGATCAGGCCGCCGAGCAGGCACAAAATCAACAAACCTAGCGCTGTTTTGCCGGGATTCCTGGCCACATTCATCATGACGGTTGCCGGCGTGGTCATTTACTAATCCAGGATAATAAATCTGCCTGCAATCTTAGCATAACTTGGATAGGCCGTTGAATAATTTGAAGTGTCTCTAAAGGCATGATCTCTGCCAAATCTGAACAACAAGTTTTAATTGCGCCGGTATTCAACCTGAAAAGCTGATATTTCGGTCATTATTGCAGAGGGAAAAAATAGAAAAAGAATACTGTTTATCCCGTCCTGACTGGTTTGTTCGTGTACAGTATATTACTTTTTAATTTTTTTTCTAAACCCGATCAATACAGCCAGACCGGTCCCGAGTATCCATGCCGCGGCCGGTATAGGTGTTTTTGGCGGTGTCGGCGGATTATCGGTCGGTTTGCTCTCCGGTGGATCATAACCCGGGGGAGGGTATACCGGTGGCGGTAACGGGATGGGAGGATTGTTGCTCGCTGCCGTTGAGGAAGGGGTCATCGAAGAAGTGCCTTCCGGAGGAGGAGTGTGAATGGTTTCCGGAGGCGGCAATGCCATGGTATCCGCCAGAAGTGGCGCCATGGGCGCCGGTGTTTGCGACGGGCCCGCGGCCGGGTCAATATCTAATTCGTTCAAGGGATTATAAGTATTGCAGCAATTTGTTCTGATCATTAAAACACCGTCGGTAATATACTGGTCACCGGCCGGCAGAACGATTGGTGTTTTTTTGCGGAAAATTGTATCGTCCTTCCTGTAATCCACATACGCTTTCGTGGAGTTCTCCAATCTTCCTAATCTTGCGTTGTTCCAGTTGAAATTCGCAAAATGCGCTTTCAGGACCGGATCGCCGTCTACCGTCCTGCGAAAATCGTCGATGGAATGAACAGAGTGCCTTTTACAAAGCCCGAACCATCTTCCCGCCGTTTCATAATTGGCATCCAGGGTATCATCCTGAACGGGTAAATTATCCTGCGGTTTTACAGGCAGTTCAATTTGTGCGCCCGACGGGAGTATCTTCTTTGACGGAGCAGGGGTCTTTGTTAAAAACAAATATAAAGATGTTCCAGCGATAATGATGGCTAGTAGAATAACAGCGGCTATTACAAATTTCTTCTTCATGGTTCGTATCAATCTTTTTCAGTTCAAGCAGTACAATTACTCGCTTACACTGTTAGCATACACTTTTTTAAGGAAAAAGTGTACCTTTATATTCTTCTGTTTGTGGTTGGACATGAATTATTTGTAACGTTGACGTCTGGATATAGTAATCACATGAAAATGTCAATAAATTCTTTATGTCCGGCCAGTTGAGATGCTGTTTTTGTTGAAAGGAAAATCAGTGTGAATGGAGATGTTAGCCAACCGGGCGATCTGGAAGAGGCTGATTGGTGAGAGGGATGACCCGGGTAAGGATTCTCCGGCTTCGGTTTCTCCTGCCCGGCAAACCGGGTTGGTTTGGAAAATAACGATTTATCGGAGCATCAGGCCGGCCGATACGACGGCTCCATGCCGGCCGGTTCCGCTTATCAAAAAACCTCTTGGGTTTTTTTCCATATTTCGCGAGTTGCGTTTCGCTCTTCATGGATGGCGTTAAAAGCTTTGGCCACCTGCCTGGCGTCGTCGGCAGGCAATGACCTTGTTCCACTCATTTATATCCGGATAAACAAGGGCATCATGTGTGAAAGCTCATGAACATTTCCGGTGCAAGCCGGATCATAAAACCACTTGACAAAATCGGTAACATCCGGCAGAAGCAAAACAAACGTCCGTTTAGTCATATCAATATATAAAGTTGCATTTATTAATAAATAAAAAATTTACAACAGGCAGTAAACGATTTATCCATGATGAAAAAAAGTATCGACGGCGCGTCGGGAAAAGCTGATAAATAAAGGTTGCCGTCTGAACGGCGGTCTTCAGGGAGATGTTATTAAATGTTTTGAGACGTGAAATAAAGAAATTTCACAGCAACGCAAAAATACACCGTGAAAAATGAATGGCGGCTGAATTCATCAGGTATGCATGGTTATGATGTTTTTATAGTTTTGGTAACGGAGGAAAAGTAAGAGTCTACAACCAAACATGAGGGGGAAATATGAAGCGAGTTAAAGGTTTTATTTTTTTCACGGCAATCGTTCTGGGGATTATCGGTTGGGCAGCCATTGCCTGGGCAGATGAAATCGTTATCGGCTATACAGGGCCCTTGAGCGGTCCGGCCGGTGAATACGGCCAGGACTGTTTAAATGGCTTGGAAATGGCCGTCAATGAAATCAACCAGTCCGGCGGTATCATCGTTGAAGGAAAAAAATATACATTCAGACTGGAAAAGATGGATGACCGCGTCAACCCCGAGATTGCCGTCAGCAATGCGATTCAGATGCGCAAGGAATTAAAAGCCGTCGCCATTTTTAATCCTGTTTATACGACCATCGCAGCCCTGTCGAAAGTCAATACGGATAAGAGAAATGAATTTCTGCTTATGGGTTACACCAGTGTGCCTCAGGCATCGGAAACAGGCAACAAACTCTATATTACCATCGTTCCGTCCTTTGCTCTTTATAATATGCTGTTTGCTAATCTTGCCTGGGAAAAAGGCTGGCGAAAATGCGCGATTGTAACCACTGCAGGCGCTTACGGAGACGCATGGCGTAAAATATTCCGGACGGAGTGGGAAAAGAAGGGCGGTGTCGTCACCGTGGATAAATCGACCAATTACTATACCCGAACCGATTATGCCGAACCTCTTGCAGATGCGCTGAAAAGCAACCCGGATTTTATGCTGATCGGAGGTCCTTCGGCCACAACGGCGCTGATTATCGAGCAGGCCCGGGCGAAAGGTTATGAGGGCGGATTCGTGCTGATCGACCAGGCCAAGTTTGAGACGCTCTCCTCCGTAATGGCAAAACCCCTCGGATTGGAAGGAACCATCGGTGCATGCAAAATATCCAGCGTCATCTTCCCGGCGTCTCCCGCTTTCACAGCGGATTACACCAGGGAATACAAACGAAACCTGACAGCGGAGGCTGCCATGAACTTCACCGCCATGCATGCACTGGCAAAAGCCATTGTCATTGCCGGTACCGCAACCGATGTCAGGGCGATTCGCGCGGCTTTCCCGAAAGTTTTCCCGATGCTGGGCGACAAATATCCTTACGAGTTCTTTGGCCTGACACCTGATGCGCGGATTATTTCAGTTGCGACCATACAAACCGTGAAGTACGGCAAATTCTCACAGCCCCAATTGTATGTCTGGTGGGTTAAATCCAAAAAAGAATTTGAACAGGTGAAGAAGATTTCCAAGAGCCCCGTGCCCTTGTTGTTGTTCTCCAAGTAATCCGGGCCGGCTAACAAAGGCTGTGCTGGACGTCCGTATATTCGTATACGAGAATATACGGACGTTTTCCTTTTCAGGCGTATAAAATTACTTTGTCTCCCCTGTTCTCATAGCTCATAATTCACAGGCGGCTTTATAGCCTTCATGAATGGCGTCAAAAGCTTTGGCCACCTGTCCGGCATCGCCGATGACTTTGCAGGGGATGCCCTTGCGTTTGCAGATGTCCTCAAGCGGGTTATAAGATTTCGACCCCAGAGCCAGCACAACCGTATCGGCGGCGATTTCTTCGGGACCGTTTTCCGTTTCAATCATGACGCCCGTCTTCGTGATTTCTTTTGCCTTCGTATTGGTCTTGACCCGCACGCGATGGCGATGCAGATCCTGCATCATTCCCCACCTCGTGGACTTGCCGATATCCTTGCCGGCCTGTTCCAGCATCTCGATGATGACGACTTTTTTCGTGCCGAGCGTTGCGAATTTATACAGATCCTCAACGGGTTCCGCCTTGTTGATTAGCAGGAATTTGACCGCATCGGCGGGCAGGGTGCCTTTCTGCGCCAGAAAAAGCGCGGTTTCGATGCCGACCGCTCCGCCGCCGATGATCGCGACGTTTTTGCCGGTTTGAACGCGGCCCGCCAGCACATCCCATGCGCCGACCACATGCGGAAGCCTGGCACCCGGGATGGGCGGTTCAATTTCCACGGCGCCGGTCGCCAGCAAGACAACGTCCGGCTTTTCACGGTCGAGCAAATCCTCATTCACTTCTTCGCCGAGTACGACTTTTTTAACGCCGGCCGGTTCAAGCTGTGCCTGCAAATCTCTGGCGAGCACGGTAAACTCTTCGCGGCCGGGAGGCGCACCGGCAATCAGCAGCTGTCCGCCGAGCTGTCCGCTCTTCTCATAGATGACCACGTTGTGCCCGCGCCGGGCAGCCGCGGCTGCGGCAGACATTCCCGCGGGACCTCCTCCGCAGACCAGTATTTTTTGGGGGCTGTCTGTCCTGCTGTCCGCCATTTCCTGTTCATGCCCCGCCACGGGATTGCACAGGCACTCCACGGGCTTCACCACGAAGAGATGGTCGAAGCATCCCTGGGCGCAGGCGATGCAGTGAATGATTTCCTTTTCCCGGTTTTCGGCCGCCTTTTTCGGCAGGTCCGGATCAGCAATCAGCGGCCGGCCCATGGCCACCATGTCGCACAGGCCGTCTGCAATCATCTCGCGGGCCGTTTGCGGGTCGTTGATCCGGTGTCCGGCAATCACCGGCACATTCACGGATTCCTTGATGCCGCGGGCCAGGTAGGCGTAGGCGGCGCGCGGCACTTCCGTGACGAGCTGCGGGATTCTGGCTTCGTGCCAGCCGACATTCACGGAAATTGCGTCCGCTCCGTTTTGAACGATGAGTGAAGCATATTCCTGCTGTCGGATTCTGCCGATGCCGCCGGTCATCAAATCATTTCCATTAATACGCCACATCACCGGGTAATCGTTGCCCACGGCCCTGCGGACGGCAGCGGCGATCTCCAGGCCGAAGCGCATCCGGTTTTCCCAGGACCCGCCGTACTCGTCTTCACGCTGGTTGGTCACTTCCGACAGGAACTGGCTGATGAGATAGCCTGTTCCGGACAGAATCTCGACAAAATCAAATCCCGACTTTTTAGCCCTTACGGCAGCATCGGCAAAGTCCTGTATCGTTTTTTTGATTTCATCCAATTCCATCGCCCGGGGCATTTCATGGGTAAACTTGGAAAAGACAGCGGAAGGCGCCACGGCCTGCTGACCGTTCATCAAAATGGAATGGGCATAGCGGCCGGCATGGTTCAGTTGCAGGCCGGATTTTCCTCCGCCGGATTGCATGGCTTTGCTCAACCGCGCAAGACCTTCGATGTAATCATCCTTATGGGCGCCGATGATGCCCAGACCACCGGAGGATTCGTTGACACCGGCATAGCCGGCGATCAGGGCGCCTGCGCCTCCGCGGGCGCGGGCCGCATAGAAGGCTACAATCCGGTCCCCGATATATGATGACTCGATCATGTTGAGATGCATGGCCGGCATCAGAATTCGATTGGGAACAACCATTTTGTTGATGACCACGGACGAAAAAAGAATATCGTTTCTTCGCGCCATTTCTTGCCGGTCTGAATTTGTGCCGGATAATCTGTTCAAAATCTCCATCGTGTGAATCTCCATAAAAAAGTTGATATGCCTTACAGCAGAATTTCAATATCGCTGACCGGGTAGGTCACGCAGGGATGAATGTATCCGAACTTCATGTCCGATTTGCGCAAAAGTTCCGACCCCGGATGGAATACCCTGCCGGAAATCAATTTGGTGCGGCAGGCGCTGCACTCGCCGCTGCGGCACAAAGACGGAACAACAACACCGCTTCTTTCCAGCGAGGCCAGCACAGTCTCGGTTGCGCGGGCCTTAAGCTTGCGGCCGTCCGGCAGCGTGACGGTGAATTTGTTTTTCCCGTCAATGCCCGCAGGCCAGCCGGGCAGGCCGGTGGGATCGGCAGGCGCCGTCTGAACTTCCCGGCGGATTTGCCGCGCCGGAATGCCCAGCTTTTGAAGTTCGGGCAGAACGAAATCATACATGGCGGCAGGCCCGCATAGAAAAAACGTGCACTGCGATGCGTCCGGAGCAATTTCTTTGATGATGTCCGCCGTAATGAATCCCTGTCGCTCGCGGCACTGGGCCCCCGGTTCCGAAATGACCGGATGCATCCGGAACAGGCCTTCCTTTTCAAGCTTGCGCAGTCTTGATTCGAAAAGGATATCCTTATCGCTTACACAGCCGTAAATGAGGTCAATCAAATAATCCCGGCTCAGTTTTGCAGAATCGGTTTGCAGCATGCTCATGAAAGGCGTGATCCCCGAGCCGCCGGCAATGAAAACAAGCCTCTTTCCTTGCACGTCCGGTATCCGGTAGAAGTTGCCCGCAGGTCCCGAACTGGTCAGAACATCGCCGACCTTCAGCTTCTTGAGCAGGTAGTCCGACACAAATCCGTTTCTGGTTTTCCTTACCGTGATTTCATAATACGCGCGCTCCGAGGCGGGCGAAGAAATGCTGTACGGACGGCTGGTGCGGATGCCGTCGATTTCGACGTCCAGATTGATGTACTGGCCGGGAACAAACGGCGGAAGATATCCGCCAGCAGGCGTCAGCCGAATGGTTTTTGCGCTTTTCGTTTCTTTCCGGATTTCCGTTACCCGGTATTCGATACTTTTGGGATGAAGGACGTCCAGCGCCCGCTTGATGCCGCCACGGTTGCACCGGTGGTCGAGATTGTATTTCCGGCCGATTTCAATTTCCTTCCGGATCGAATCCAGGCCGTCCAGGCCTTCAAACGTTGTGGGGTCTTTGGGTACGCGGCCCGTCGAATCCTTGATGATCAGTTTGGCCGCCGCATAGCCGGAAGTCAGGGTTGTGTTGAACCCGCCGAAAAGCAGCGATGCGCCGCAGAAATAAAGTCCCTTGATGGGGGAGCGGGGCTGCATCTTGCTGGCGAGCAGGTCTTTGAAATAGGCGTCCACACCGTAAATGCTGCCGCCGGGCGAATGGATATACCGCATCAGCGTTATCGGGGTGAAGGCTTCCATCTCTTCGATGTGGCCCCGGATGTTCGGATAGAACTGGTACAGGAAATCCAGCAGCTTGGTTGCGTATTCCATTTTTGCGTCATGATATTTTTCGGGCGGCAGGCTGATCCACGCATCGGCCATCTGGCTCGACAGAATCGTGAGGACGCTGGTTCCCTTCGGACTGGCGTCGGGATCATCGATGTTGTAGCAGGACATGTACCCGCCGGGGATAACCTGGGTCTGGCGGAGCCCCACGTCGTAGCGCATCCGCGGGCCGCCCATCGGCGCTGCCATAAAGCTTGTGGCATGTTTGATGCCGGCTTCTTCGGCCGTGCAGTCCAGGCCGATGAAAAGTCCGAAAGACGACATGCTGGGAGTGGAGACGCGCAGGTCCGCAAACACGCTTTCGGGAACTTGCTGTTCGTCGATCATATCCACGTAAACGTTGATCCGGTTGGCGTTGCAAAGGACCGTGTCCGTCCGGTACAGTTCGCCCGCATCCGTCAGAACCCCCTTGACCGTGCCGTCTTCCACCAGAATCTTTTCGACGGCTGTATTGAATTTGATGGCGCCGCCCGACGCCATGAATTCATCGGCGAGCGCGCTGGACATGGCCTGGGAGCCGCCCTTCACGTAGCAGGTGCCTTCGCCGCGCGCATACAGGGCGGCCAGGGCCGTGAACGGAACCCGGTCGACCGGCATGCCCAGATAGCCGAACAGCGCCCGGTACACGCCTTTTACCATCGGGTTTTTAAAATATCGGTCCAGCATTTCCTTGCCGGTTTTGGCCCCGTATTCAAAGATCAGGGGGGCCTTCTCTGGCGTCAGCGGTTCATCATTGGCGATGCTTTCGTACAAGAGGCCCGACTCTGCGCCGATTTTGTCCACCAGGGCCTGATAATCGCGGATCGCGTCGGCGCTGTCCGGGGCGAGCTCCTGGAGCTTTTGTACGAAACCGTCGTGGGAGCCGGGCAGCGTGATCTCGCCCACGCCCGGAATCGCCAGGGTAAAGGCGTCCTTCTGCATAATGAATTCGATCTTGTTCCAGACGTTCAGCTCCTCAAAGATTTGACGCAGAAAACCTTTTTCGCCGCGGTAGTTGTTGGTGATGTCGTAGAGCTGGTGCAGCGCCACTTCAAATTCAAAGCGCCCGCGCCGAAAGGTGGTTCCGCAGCCGCCGGGGATATTGTGCCGCTCCAGCAGCAGAACCTTTTTCCCGGCCTTGCTGAGCGTGAGAGCCCCTGTCAGGCCTCCGTTTCCCGCGCCGACAACCACGGCGTCGAAAACGGCATCCTGTTTTACAACGTCTTTTTCAGTTGCATTCTGTAACGACATATTCCCTCCTTGAAAGCTTTTTATGATCGGTTCTTTCTCTGCTGCTTTACGGTTCAGTTACGGCCAGGTGAACCGTATATTCACACTTTTTCCGGTTTGATTTCCATCTTTATTTCCAGTGTCTCGTCAAAGCCGGCCTGTCCTTACAAAAGAGTGTTAACGACCGGGAAATCCAGAGATCCGTCTCTATGTTCGCGCCCTGGATTTTCCCGGCAGGAACTCCGGCGCATGCCGGATGTGCCGGGCGAACGCCTGCGGTCGAAATGATCTCACTTCATCCACAGAATACTAGCGATATCCATGCCACAATAAATACCTCATTATTTCCGCTGGTTCCTTGTTTATTATCGGTCAAATTGTCCCATGGCGCAATAAAAAATTGTCCCATGGTACAATTTGTGATAAAAAACTGAAGCATTGATTCTCCCCGGAAGGCCGGGGCGTAACTGTTCTTCTCGTCATTCCGGACGAACAGATTATGCAGCAATTAGAAAAGTTGTCATTCCGAACGTATGTGAGGAATCTTACAGATCCCTGGTTGCACTCGGGAAATGGATTTCTCCCTGCGGTCGAAATGACTTAAAAAATGGATTACGACATTGTCAGCCAGGGGCGGATCTATTTCCATACACGGAGGAGCAGCATGGTCGATGAAAATGATTTTTTCCGGCAGGTCACCACGAGGGTGTGCGGTTCGCTGGATATCAAAACGGCGCTGTCCCGGGCTTTTCAGTATCTTCGGGAATTTCTGCCGCTCGATGCCATGGGGCTCCATCTGTACGAACCGGAACTGGGCGGAATGCGCACCATTGCCCGCGTCAGCCCCTCCGGAAGCTACGTGATGGATAAAGTCACCCCGCTTCGCGGAAAGTTGAAAGAAGAACAGGAACCGGTCAAGATCGTCAATCATCCGGAGCGGGACCTTCTGGTCAAAACGATGATCCGCCACGGAAAGCCTTCCGAATCTTCCGTGATGCTTCTGTACCTGCTGATCGGGCCGGGACGGGGAGGGGCTTTGTCGCTGCGGGCGGAAGGCAGGGAAAAATACAAAGCCCATCATGCAAGGCTGCTGGCACTGGTGGCCGAACCGTTCACCATCGCTCTGGACAACGCCCTCAAGCATCGTGAGCTTTCCATCCTCAAAGACCGCCTGGCCGACGACAACCGCTACCTGCAGAAGGAACTGCGGGATCTCCACGGAGACCGGATCATCGGCGAAAAGTCGGGGCTCAAAGACATCATGGCCATGGCGCATCAGGTTGCGCCGATGGATAGTCCCGTCCTGCTTCTGGGGGAAACCGGCACAGGCAAGGACGTAATCGCCAACGCCATTCATTATCTCTCCAAACGCAGAGGCGGCCCCTTCATCAAGGTAAACTGCGGCGCTATTCCCGACACGCTGCTCGACAGCGAGCTTTTCGGTCACGAAAAGGGCGCTTTCACCGGCGCCGATGCGCGAAAACGGGGGCGCTTTGAACGGGCTCATGGCGGGACGATCTTCCTGGACGAAGTGGGAGAGCTTCTTCCACAGGCGCAGGTCCGCATGCTCCGGGTGCTGCAGGAAAAAGAAATTGAAAGGGTAGGCGGCACCTTCACGGTGCCTGTGGATATCCGGCTGATTACCGCCACCAACCGCAACCTGGAAGAGATGGCGCATAAAAATCAGTTTCGCCGGGACCTTTGGTTCCGCCTGAACGTCTTTCCGATTCTGATTCCTCCGCTGCGGGAGAGAAGGCAGGATATTCCCGCACTGGTCGACTATTTCCTGCAAAAGAAATCCCGGGATATGAAACTTCCCCGCCCGCCAAAGTTAGAAGCCGGAGCCATCAATCGCCTGCTCGAGTATGACTGGCCCGGAAACGTAAGGGAACTGGAAAATGTCATCGAGCGAGCCCTGATCCTGAACCGGGGAGAAACGATTACCTTTGCCGATTCGCTCATCCCGAAGAAAACGGCATCAAGTGCCCGTCCTGCAGGCGCCGTCGAAGAATCATTTAACATGGATGAGGTCATGGCCGGCCACATTCGCAAGGCTCTACAGACAACCAGCGGCAAAGTGCACGGACCGGACGGCGCCGCTTGCCTCCTGGGTGTCAATCCCAGCACGCTGAGAAAAAGGATGTCCAAACTCGGCATCGGTTACGGAAGAAGATTCAAAGCAAAGCAGGAAGAAACATCGTGAATCCGTCACGGGGATTTTTGAGATGACGACCCTCGATTCCCGGAAAACAGCCGGAAATGAGCCAAGAAGAGATTTGGCCCTCTGAGTTTTTGGTGTCCCCTTCGCCGCTCTTCGTCCGTGGGTGACCACACGTTTTCACTTTCAAGTTTTTATCGATGAGAGCGTCTGGAGGGTTCACCGATCCTACTTTAAAGATTTCCCCGTAAGTACCGATAAAATAAATAGCAGGCCAACCGGATCACCGTAGAATATTGCCCGCCAGAAGATGCTTGCCCTATCATTCCTGAAGTTGCATGGCCTCACTTCCGGCGTTTGCCGATGAGGATTACGAATATGAAAAGAATTTCCGCCGTAAAATCGTTCTTTCCGGTTCTTGCCCTGGTACTGCTTGCTGCATGCGGATGCGGCAACAACGCCAACATGAACACTGGCAGCTTTTCCGTGATCGTTGTCTCCGATATTCATTTCAATCCATTTTACGACCCCTCTCTCTTTGAGGCTCTGAACACCTCAGACCCCAGCCAGTGGGCGGCAATTTTCCAGTCCTCGTCTATTGCGGCGCCGTCAACGTGGGGGGAGGATACGAACTACCCTTTGCTTGCAATTACCCTCTCGAGCGTGCGTCGGAATCTGGGGGGAAGTCCGTTCATTATTTTTACCGGTGATCTCCTGGGGCATGGCCTTCCGCAGACGTTCTTTCAACTTTACGACCCCACGAATGCCGCAAAGCCAACTGCGGAAGACATTGCGGCGATGAAAGCCTTTACCGACAAGACGGTTGCCTTTGTCATGCAGCAGGTACGCGCGTCCGTGGGAAACGTTCCCGTCCTGTTCGCCGTCGGAAATGCCGATTCCTACACGGGCCTCGGACCTGATGCCGCATTTCTGTCCAATACGGCGCAGCTTTTTTACGCACAGTTTCTCAACGGCTCCGTGGATCAGCCGACTTTCGTCTCAACTTTCACGGACGGCGGATACTATTTGGCGGATGTGGCCAATACGAATCTGACCGTGATCGGGCTCAATACATTCGAGTTCTCGCCTCCCAATCAATATATGAGTGACATGTCGACCGCGGTATACGCCCAGCTCGCATGGCTCGATTCAGCCCTTGCGTCCGCCCAGGCCCGGGGCAGGACGGTATGGCTCCTCATGCACGTGCCTCCGGGAGCGGATGAAACCACAACGTCCCATTCCGTCGATGCAAACGGCCATATCGCCACGGCTACCATGATGTGGAACGGCAACTATCAGGACGTTTTTCTGAAAACACTCGCGAAATATCCCGGACTCATCACCTTCATCCTCGGAGCCCATACCCACATGGACGAATACCGCATCATATCGCCGAGGAATGTGCTTGAAATCACACCCGGCATCGCTCCCTATTTCGGCAACAACCCCGCCTTCAAGATTTTCACGTTTTCTCCGGCATCGCTTACGGCCCTTGATTATAAGGTCCTCAACTGCGATCTGGCGGCCAATCCACCGCAATTCGGCAGCTTCTACACCTTCTCGACCGCCTATGGCATGCATGGTCCTTTGAATGATTCTTTGATGATGCTTTACCCGGAACTTGTTTTTGACCGTGCCAAGCAGGCGCTCTACAGACATCACTATTATTCCGGCCGTGCCTACTCGTCCGGCTTCAGCCCGGTTACCGACCTGAACTGGCCGGTATTCTGGGGCGGCATAGGCAACATGGATGCAACGAGCTTTATGAATGCCGTGAACTACTACTGACGCCGTCCGTTTGTTTATCGGGACAACCGTCCCATATATTTCTCCCATATATTTCCCGATTTCCGGAAAAAGTAGTGATGCATGAACAACCGTTGAGTGGGAATTGAAAAAGAAATGTAAATGACCTAATATATCATGGTGTCATTCAATAAAATAAATTTGGTCACGAAAGAACGTATAGGATATGAAATGATATGGAGCTCTGGCGGTATTTATGCGTCGCAGTTTTCAAGAAACTTAAAAAATCCGGTTACCGGAACGCGCCGCAGATGGTCGCGTCGCGGATTTCGTCCGGCGCCGGGATAAACGGAAAGGAGAAAGCATTACAGATGAGACAGAAACCTGAGAAAAAGAACTTTGCATGGATGAGATGGTTGTCAGCCGCGATGCTTGTGCTTGGAATTGCTGTTGCGGGACTTACCGGCTGCGGGCAGAGCTGTAAATCACTGGATAATGAGCTGGAGTCATACATCAAGGGAGAATTTCAAAATGTTGACAAACTCAAAGCGGCGGAAAAGTGCCAGACAGCGATGAAAAAATGTCCGGATCTTCCTTCTTCCTACGAAGCGATGGGAGATCTGAAGGCTCAGGAAAACCGGCCCAAGGAAGCGCTTGCTCATTACCAAAAGGCGCTTGGTTTGTCCTCCTCAAAAGAAAGAATACAGGATAAGATCAATCAGATCGAGACGTCCCTGGAAGAAAAAGCGGCAAAGGATGCTGTAGAGGGCAAGGAAATGGCGATTAAGCGTGTTGGCGGGACGAGGATGGGTGAGTACGCCAACGTCGACGAATCGCTGAGATTGGCGTGGTGTGAATATATGATCGAGAAGAAAAAAGAAAGCCTTGAAGAGCGAAGACGTAAGTCGTCAACCCTGAGTACATTTAATCTGAACGTTTCTGCATCTGATCTTGACCAATATCTGATAAAAATGATCGGCAGGCTTGAACCCAATGCGCAGGCTTATGATTGCGTCCTGTATATTCTGGAGAATGCTGTAAATCAGGAGGTTCCATTAAAATATTAGTCTCATGTCAACGCTGGTTTGTCATTTCGAAGGAGCGAAGCGACTGAGAAATCTTAGATTTCTCCCTCCGGTCGAAATAATCACTGGATTGACCCAATACCTGGGCGACCCGGGACGTTATCGGATATTATGCCATTTGCTGCTGTATTGCCCGTCTGTCCGGACCGATACCCGGCTGGCCAGACAGGGCTCGCAACGGTTACTGGTTGACTCCTTCCATCTCTTCAGGGGAGTACCGGTCGCCCAGAACCTTGTCAGCCAGATGATTGAGAACGCCTCGATCTTCATCCGTAAGCCGGCAGTCAAGCGCTCCCAGGTTGGTCTGGAGATTGGCAAGCCTGGTCGTGCCCGGAATGGCAACAACATGATTTCCCCGGTCCAGCACCCAGGCCAGAGCAACCTGCGCCGCCATGCATCCCTTTCGGGCTGCAATCTCCATGATCGCCTCCACCAGCTTGAGATTAGACTCGATATTTCCCGGCTGAAACCGGGGCTGCATCTGAGCCCGGTAATCAGTCTCGCTGGCTGGCAGATTGCTGGCTGAGCTGTAGCGGCCGGTCAGCATTCCCCTGCCCAGGGGCGAGTAGGCGATGAGGCTGATGCCAAGCTTCACGCAGGTTGGGAGTATGTCCTTCTCAATATCACGGCTGAATATCGAGTACTCGGTCTGAAGGGCGGCAACGGGATGAACGGCATGCGCCCGCTCAATCGTTCTGGCTGAAGCCTCTGACAAGCCGACAGCCCCGATCTTGCCCTCTTGAACCAGCTTCGCCATTTCGCCCACCGTATCTTCGATCCGAGTTTCCGGATCAACACGGTGGAGGTAATACAGGTCAATCTTTTCGGTACCCAGACGCTTAAGACTCTTTTCGCAGGAGCTGCGGACATTGGCCGGAGAGCCGTCCACCCCCAGGAAGGCGCCCGTGGCCGGATCCCGCTGGGGGCCAAACTTGGTCGCCAGAACAATTTGGTCCCAGCGTCCGGCAAAAGCCTTACCTAGCAGTTGTTCATTTTGTCCCCGGCCGTAAATTTCCGCCGTATCAAAATGAGTAATACCCAGATCAACGGCCCGGTGGAGCAGACGGATGGCCTCCGACTCCTGCGTGGGTTCCCCGTAAAATTCGGAAAGTCCCATGCATCCAAGCCCGATAGCCGATACGGAAATCCCTGATTGCCCAAGATTACGTGACAGCATAATGCCTCCTTATCTTCTTTAATCTATCCAATATGAGCCATGAAAAGACTTGACTATCGTCCTGGTGTCCCCCGCTGGCGGGGGTGGCGCGAAGCGCCGGAGGTGGTGGCAGTTTCAGCGTCTTTGAGATACTTAAATACTTCAGGGTGTCCCCCTTAACCTCCTTTTGATAATCACTCTCTTACGACGAAAAGCTCTCCTGGAGCGGATAAACCGGCACCACATTGGGATATGACTTATTTTGTGCTTATACTATAGCATACGCATGATCGCAAAGAGCGCAGAGATAATTCCAAGTATAGCAAGGAATAATGCTCCGCGCGAAAGAGACTTTGCGCAAACCGGACAATAACGCTTTGAGCGCTCATCCATTGATAAAGCCATTCCACAAAATGCCATTATTCTTAACAATGTGGAATTGACTGTGATCAATTCGCTCTCAGAGAAATCTTTTTTACAGCGTTTACATTGCATTTGAACCTCCATGGTTTATACGGCCTGACGAGTCTGAAGAATAATATCGTTTATCGGGACGGTTCTATTTATTTTCAATATCCGACTTCACTAAAATAGAACCGTCCCCTTTATTTACGTAAAATTCGGAAAGTCCCATGCATCCAAGCCCGATAGCCGATACGGGAATCCCTGATTGCCCGAGATTACGTGACAGCATAATGCCTCCTTATCTTCTTTAATCTATCCAATATGAGCCATGAAGAGACTTGATCCTGGTTCCCTCTGCTAGTTTATGTTGTGTTATCGATTATTGATAAAAATATTCTTAACGCACAACTAAAAACCTTATCTTAAGATGTTGCTCAATTATATTGTTTTTGGCACATCTTGAAATCTTCACAGGACTTGGCACGGGCGCAACATTCCATTCCTTTGAACAGTCTTATAAAATCTTTTTTACCCAATGATGGTGACTTTTTGTCGATCATCTCTTGTATAAGACTGCAATAGTCAAGGCAAGCTTTTAAGTCTCTATCTGACATAGCAGAGTCACATTTATTGGCTTTGTTGCATCCTAAAGTACAATTACTATAATAATTGGATGCTGACTTTATGATATTGCTCATTGCTTGGATAGAAAATGAGCCTGTAATATTACTCTTTCCATCGTTTCCTTTGATAGTACCTTTGATAGTGTTTAAACTTTGAATTTTACCAACAAAATCGAGTCTCCCTCCTGCGTCGCCTATATGTGCTCTAAAAACATTCTGTTCCATTCGCCCCAGTATAGGATATTTAGGTTGCTCTTGATTAACAAGTTTGATTATTCCATTTTCATTAGTGACCGTTATCGTTAGCTGTTCAGTTTTTTTCTCTGTCCTGTCACTAAATATCATTTCGACTTCTAATAAATAAATGCCATCTGAAATAGCATGCTTTATATTCGTTGTCTCTATTTCGTCTTCTTTTGAGTCACATTTCATTCCGTCCTGCGGCATATCCGTGAAGATTGTATTACCGTCTCGATCAATACATTTATACATTTCTCCCGCGTTGGCAAAATTTAAGAGGGATATAAATAAACAAAGTATTAAAATTATGATTTTCATTACATCCTCACAATGTTAACATTAAATATACTTGATTTAGCTTTTTATGACTTTTCGATATCCTCTTACATTTTTTATTGAGAGCGAAAAACTAAAAATTCTTTGATAATAAGAAAAATTAAAAAAAACGGCATTTGGCATATCAGGATAATAAGGACCAAATGCCAAATGGGGTTTTTCCCAGGGAATATGTCTAAGTTAATGAAACTGGTACAACTGAATAATGATCGTCATTATGCATGATTGTCAAAATTGTCAAGTAATCTCTTTTAGATGTATTTAATTCCATCTCTAAACACCCTGAAGGGACAAGGTTAATGATGATACCGCGATGGCTATAGAAAAATATTGACAAACAAAACCCGATAAGCAAGGGATGTTGCGCAACAATAAATAAGCGGAGGAACAAGATAATTTCAATGTCTCAAGCAAATAAGCAAGCCAGTCTGAAACCGCTATGCAGCGTTACCATCCCATCCATATATAAAGGCCCGCCGGACATTGCCAATGGCGGTTACGTGTGCAGCCTCTTTGCCCGATACATCGACGGTGTGATTGACGTCATGATCAAACGCCCCACGCCGCTGGACCGGGAACTGCAAATTTGCGCCGGCGACGACGGGACGTATTACCTGATGGATGGCGATCAGATGATCATTTCGGCCAAGCCGGGTGTTCTGGATCTCTTGGTGCCGGATGCCCCGGATTATGAAGAAGCCGTCCGGGCCGCTGAGGCGTCCATTGCCCTGAAACCGACGCCTTATACCCACGTGACCGGACACGGCATTCATCCCATCTGTTTTTGCTGCGGCGCGGATGTGCCGGAAGGGGAAGGCCTGAGGATTCACCCCGGCCACGTTCCGGGCACCAACATGGTTGCCGCGCCCTGGACGCCAACAGAGGAGTATGGCGACGAACTAGGTTATGTCCGGCCGGAATTTATCTGGACTGCCCTGGACTGTCCGGGGGCCTATGCTCTATGGGAACTGACGGATACGAAACCCGGTTTCCTGGGAAGGTTGATCGGACGGATCGAAAAGCCTCTGCGCTGCGGCGAGCCCTGTGTTGTTGCCGCCTGGCCCACCGGGAGTGATGGCAGGAAATTATTCACCGGAACGGTCCTGTACGACGCGAAAGGACACATTATCGGCCGGTCACTCGCAACCTGGTTTCTCATGCCGCCGGAAATGCTCCAGCTAATAATCGTCTCAAAATAATATTCACAACATAAGGGATCTCTTTTCAGTCGTCTTCCCGGCGAAAGCCGGGAACCAGTTTAATGAATTCCTGGATGCCGGCTTTCGCCGGCATGACCAATGTGAATACAATTATGAGACCGTTAATAATTGCGAGCTGATGGGTCGAATGGTGATGCTTAAATGTCGGGAAATGGTAATCTCATAAATGTCTGATCAGACAAGATTACCACGCCGCCTGAGAGGCGGCTCGTAATAACAGATAGGGATTGCGACGCATTCACTGCGCCGGGATGGCAAAATATAAAGAAACGTCTGAGACCATTAATCATAACGCTTGTTCAATGATGAATGCTTTTTGAAAGAGTGAATGCACGTGCCCCGGGCGATGGGTCTGGCGATGTCTGCCCGGTTGCCTGCTTCATCCCACGCTTCATCGTCCGCCGCGTATACGGTGTCCGGTTTTTTGTTTACACAGACTATCATCGGGTTGCGGCCGTATTTTTCAGTCGAAATTTCCCGTCTTCCCGGATAACAATTCCCTGCTCCACATCGATAAAACGCTCATTCTCCTGATAATGCCGTACGGCATCGATATACGCCTGCAGCTGCCGGGCTGAAGGTTCTTCCCACGTTCCTCTCAGCTTCAGCCTGTGCAGGACCCGTCCGATTTCTCCCCTGACGTTCAGGTACAAATCGCGCCAGTTAAACTGTTCGTCAAGCCATTCCGGCCAGGGGGAATCTTTGAGAAAATCCCGATAGAGGTGATAGGCCGTGAGGTCGGGAAAGAAGAGTTTCTTGCCGTAAACAAAGCGGCGCCATGGTTTTTCATGGCCCATGTGGTGCATAATGACCACGTTCTTGTTAACCAATCTGTTTTTCTGCCAGCGCGGGTAAGGCGCCGTATTCCACAGCGGAGTTAATTGCGCGATGTTTCCATCAAGAATGGCATTGAGTGCGTGTTCATCCGGAAGAGAACAAAGATCGGGATTCCGCCGGATGAAATCCAGCGCCCGCCGGCCCAGGTTTTCCCGATTCCATCTTTCCACATTAATGTAGAGAACTCCGGCATTAAAAAAGCGATAGGGTTTGGTCATGCCCAGTTGATGGAAATGATTTTCAATTTCTTTACGCTTTTCCTCACGTAAATGAACTAAAATTCGACCCGAAGGAACGGCTGCCAGCGCGAACGGAGCTGTTTCGAGCGAAAAAATCGCACCGACATCGCCGTGGATGGTCAGGTCGCAGTCAAGATACAAAATCCGGTCGTAGCGACCGGCAAAATGTTCGGCCAGCGATAGTTTCATGAGCGTTGCCGGACTCAGCCGCTCCATGAACTTGCCGACACCCTCGAACCGCGACATGTCCATGTCTTCGCAAAGAAGGATATGACGCTGCTCTATCCATCGCCGGTGCACATCCGTCACGTCCGCGGGTTTTGCAAGAATCAGAATGTCAAACCGGTTCGCCGAAGCCGTCGAATAAGACCGGACCGCGTCGGCAACGAACAGTGCGGGGATCAGCATTCTTCGATCGGTGCAAAGACAAACGGCATTGCGCTTTGCCGTCGGGCCCGCAGTTTGGAAGGCGTTCTCCGGAGCAGTATTTGCCGGATTCATGGTCATGGTGCTTTCTCAACTTTCTTTGCAGTTTATAAAATGCGAACAATATTTATTGAGGTCGAAACTGGCACGAAGCCTGTAATTATTCAAGTGGCAATAATATGTTTTATGACGCTGCATCTTACGGAAGTAACGTTTGTGCAAATTCTTTAAATTATTTGATCCGGCAACTCGCCCGGTGCGATGGAAACTTTCCTCGCCTGTCGTTTAAAAATTTCTCTTGACAGTCCGGTTGAAATAACATTGTATCAATTTTAAAGTATCTTTTTGATACTATTTATTGGAAAGGAGGCAATCATGGCGACAAGGTATTCGCACTTTTGCCCGGTGGCGCGGACGCTGGAGAAGATCGGCGATAAGTGGTCATTGCTGATCGTCCGGGATCTGCTGGAAGGACCGCAGCGGTTTACCGATCTCCTTACCGGTTTGAGCAATATCACGCCGAAGTGGCTGACATTGCGCCTCAGGGAGCTGGAAGCCGGCGGCATCGTCGAACGCGATTGCCAGTCGGGGCGGCGTGAGGTCTGGTATCGGCTCACACCTGCCGGCGGGGATTTAAGACCGCTCATTGAAACTCTGTTCTCCTGGGGTCAGCGTTATGCCATGCGTCCGCCCTTGCCGGGTGAAGTGGTTAATAGCGAGAGGTTGATGAAAGGGTTGGCGAAATGGCTTAACAAACGGGATAAACAATTATCCCATCCGGCTGTTTATGCGATAAACTTTCCCCAGCGCACCTACCTTCTTTCCTTTGCCGGGGATGAATGGACAAGCGCGGCAGGAGATGCGTCTGACGCCGATATCAAGATAAACACAACACCGGAAACCATAGCCACGTTCACTACCGTACAACGTAATGAACGCAGGGAGATTTTTGAATCCATGCGGGTGATGGGAGTGCCCAGGCGGATCAATGAATTTAAGAAAATTTTCAGCGTCCCGGACGCGGACGAAAAAAAACAAACCCATAAACAGAACGCGAGGGAAAATAAAAATGAATAGACTATTCGAAGAAAGCAAGATTAACAAGATGATCCTGCCGAACCGTTTTGTGAGATCGGCAACCTGGGAAGGAATGGCCGCCAGCGACGGCGCCGTAACTCCAAAGCTCATCGCAACCATGACCGCGCTGGCAAAGGGCGGCGTGGGATTGATCATCAGTTCTCACTCCTACGTAAGCCCGGAAGGGCAGGCCGGCCCCTGGCAAGTGGGCATCTACAAAGACGATCTGATGGCTGGTTTGAAGGAAATGACCGCAGCGGTCCACGCCGCGAGCGGAAAAGTTGTGGCTCAATTGGCCCATGCGGGCCAGGCGGCCGCCGCAACCATCAGCGGACGGACACCGCTTGTGGTTTCCGATTTTGAAGGGCTTATGGAATCGCCGCGGCACGAAATGACGGCGCCGGACATCCAACATATCATAACGGCTTTTGCCGCTGCGGCCGGGCGAGCCCGGGCGTCAGGATTCGATGGTGTTCAAATCCATGCGGCACACGGCTATCTTCTCAATCAGTTTCTCTCTCCGGCCTTTAACCGGCGTCAGGATGAATACGGCGGGAGTGTTGCGAATCGCGCCCGGATCGTCCTGGATGTGCTTCGGGCGGTCCGGAAAACCGTCGGCAGCGATTTCCCCATCCTGATTAAAATGAACAGTCAGGATTTTATCGAAAATGGATTGACGCTCGCGGATTCGATGCAAGTGGCTGAACTCCTCGCTGTTTTCGGCGTCGATGCCATAGAGCTGAGCGGCGGCATGGTCGGAAGCCAAAAATTAATGCCCAGCCGCACGGGCATCAATTCAGCAGAAGCCGAGGCCTATTTCCGGGAAGAAGCGCGGGCCTTTAAAAAACGGATTTCTATCCCGCTGATCCTGGTGGGCGGCCTGCGTTCATTGGAAGTGGCCGAGACCCTCATGGAAGAAGGCGTTGCGGATTACATCTCCATGTGCCGGCCTTTCATCCGGGAACCCGCCCTGATCAATCGCTGGAAGGCCGGCGACCGCCGCAAATCAACATGCCTTTCGGATAATCAATGCTTCACTCCCGGTCGGGAAGGCAAAGGCATCTATTGCGTTGTTGAGGAACGCGAACAGGCAAGAAAGAAGGAGAGCGGAAATGATTGATGAAGCATACGGGAGGCTGTGCGAGGAGATGGCCCGCCGCGGGGGGCGCTACCCGGGGAAGGACATCCTGGAATTTTACGCCCTGGTGGAGGAACTGTTTACACCGGAAGAGGCGGCTGTAGCCGCATTGATGACCTCCAGGATGATCACCGCGGAGACGATCGCCCAAAGATTGGGAAAATCGACTAAAGGCGTCGAGTCCGTCCTCGAAGGGATGTGCGATAAATCCCTGTGCATGTCCGTCAATAAGGAAGGAACCCGCTTCTATATCGCCGTCCCGTTTGTTCCCGGAATCTTCGAATTCCAATTCGCACGGGGGAAGTTCACGGAAAAGGACCGCAGGATTGCCCGTCTCATCCATGCCTACAAAACGGCTTTCGACAAGATGACGCCCCCTCCGGAACGGGCCGGTTTTCCAAAGAACCGCGTCGTCCCGATAAACGAGACGATACGGGCGGAATCGAAAGTGCACACCTTCAATCAGATGAACGACTATCTGGAAAAGGCCGATCCGATCGCCGTGTATACCTGTTTCTGCCGCCATGAAGCCAAGCTTCTCAATGAAAAGGACGACTGCGGCATGCCGATGGAAGTCTGCATGCTCTTCGGAGACGGTGCCAAATTCTTTATCGATCACGGAGTCGCAAGGCAGCTGACAAAAGAAGAGGCTAAGCAGGTTCTCAAGACCTGTGCCGAGGCCGGTCTGGTTCATGCGGGGCTCAATGTGCAGAATCTGGATTTCATCTGCAACTGCTGCTCGTGCCACTGCATGATCCTGAAAGACGCTCTGGGCCAGCCTAAACCGGGGCTGGCCCTTTCTTCCGGCTATCAGCCCCAGATCAATCCGGAAACCTGTACCGGCTGCGAAACCTGCATCGGCAGATGCCCGGCCAAGGCGATGACCATGCCTGAACTTCTTCCCGTCATCGATATGGACCGCTGTTTCGGATGCGGCGTCTGCGCGGTGGGGTGCCCCATGGAGGCGATTGTCATGACGGAAAAAGAGGAGGTTCCGATCCCGCCCATCGGCCGGAAGGAACTGCAGAAGGCCCTTGGTTCAAATTACTAACGTAACTCAACTTTCAAAGGAGGATGAGATGGCAAAGGTTAAATTCGAACAAATTGGGGCGCTGGGTGTCATCACGCTTACGGATACGCCGATGAATCTGCTGGGCAATGAACTGGTAAAAGATTTAAGCGATGCCGTGGAAAAGGCGGGCGAATGTCATCTGCGGGGATTGATCCTGAAGGCGGACGAGGGCAGTTTTTCCGCGGGCGCCGACGTGAATATCTTTCTGGGGATGAGCCCCGAGGCCGTCAGAGAAAGATTCACGAAATTTCATGCTCTCTTGCATACCATCGAAGCGTTTCCATTTCCGACCATGGCTGCCGTCAGAGGATTTTGTTTTGCCGGAGGATTGGAGGTTGCGCTGGCTTTCGATCTGATTTGGGCGGCTGAAAACGCAGCATTCGGACAGGTCGAAGTGACGATCGGCGCCCTGACTTTCGGGGGCGGCGCCCAGCGGCTGGCGGCTCGCGCCGGGGTGAGTCGCGCCAAGGAAATCGTTCTTGGCGGTCGCATCTACCCGGCTAAAGATTTCGAGAGATGGAATATCATCAACAGGCTGCTGCCGGAGACGGACCTTAACGGAAAAGCCATGGCCTATATGCAGAACCTGGCGGACAACGGCGCAACGGTCGCCCTCGGATGCTCGAAGCGGATTATCAATACTTATGCGGAAAAGGGATTGGCCGAGGCTGATCGTTTAACTCTGGAACTGGCTCCCCGCATTTTCGACACAGAGGATCTTCCGCTGGGCGTAAAATCGTTGCTAACAAACGGACCTGGCAAAGCCAGGTTTCTCGGGAAATAGAGATCATATGATCTTTATGGATGGGGGAAAATCTCATGAAGGATTCCAAGACTCTTATCCATCAAAGAGAGGAATCCTGAATAAAGGAAGGATGGCAGGTGGATAAATAATGAATAGTAACGATCTTAATAAATATTGCGATCAGGCTGTTGAGAAAGGTTTTACCCATGCCAAACCGATTGACCCGGCAAGTGTCATCACGGCGCCCTGGGTCCGGTTGAAATGCCAGTTCGGTTGTCCTGGTTATGGCTTGAGCTATTCCTGTCCGCCTCATACACCGACATCGGAGGAGACAAGAAAGGTCCTCGATGATTACAAACACGCCATTCTCTTTCATCTCGAAGCGCCGAAGGCGCCCGAACGCAGGGAGAAATCCGCCCGGTTGATGGAAGCACTGATCGAACTGGAAGGGCAGGTTTTCAAGGATGGGTATTATAAGGCCCTGGTGTTCATCTCCGGCCCGTGTGGAGCATGCAAGGAGTGCGCAAAGATCAAGAATGAACCCTGCCGTTTCGGACACAGGGCCAGACCTTCCATGGAATCATGCGGCATTGATGTTTTCCAGACGGCGCGAAACAACGGGTTTCCTATTCACACATTGAAAGAAAAGTCGGAGACGCAAAATAAATATTGCCTGCTGCTGGTGGAATGAAATCGGGGAGCGCCGATGTCATTGTCTTCGCGGTCAATGGGGACATTACAGGATGTGCCGTATTGCACATTTGATGTCCCCCGCTGGCGGGGGTGGCGCGAAGTGCCGGAGGTGGTGGTGGCAGTTGCACCGGGGTATCCGGCATACGCCGGAGTTCCTGCCCTTGGCTCAATGTCCTCGACTGTGGCGCTAATTCCATCCCATATCAAACGCTGCCTTTGTTGTCTGCGTCGTCCGCAGGTATTTTTAAGGTAAGGAACTGATGATTCCCGGACGTCGGATTGTTGCGGCGTTCATGCCTTGCAATTTGAGCGGAAACACTGGACATCGTTGATCGACAGATGGTAAGTGTCGACAGTTGAGCAGGCGAGGAAGCGGCAGCGATGAAATAAGAGTTGATTCTGATGCTGGAAATCCGGTTTCATTCGGATGAGCGTTCAGAAAGGCAAACAGAAAGGAATTTGAATAGTGGAAAACGTTTGGGAAAAATTACGGCAGAAGCTTGACGGAATGACGAAAGGCTATCCGAAGACGGAAAACGGGGCCGAGTTGGTCTTTCTGAAAAAGATATTTACGGAAGAGGATGCGGAGTTCTTCATCCGGTTCAAGTCCGGCCTCCAAACTGTGGAGGCGGTGGCGGAGCACTACGTGATGTCCCATGAACAGGCCGAGGCCAGGCTGGAAGACATGTCGAAGAAACACCTCATGTACTGGGAGCGCAACGGCCTTTCCAAGAAGTACCGCATCGTCCCTTACATCCATGGCCTCTGGGAGTTCAACGTGGACAGTATCGATGCCACCGACGCCAAGAACATGGGAACGCTCTATATGAGCGGGTTTGCGAAGTCATTCATGGACTACCGGCTTCCGATGTCGCGAGTGGTGCCCATCCGCGCCGATATCGTGAAGGACAGGAAGCTCCTGCCCGGGGATGATTATGCCGCCGCCATTCTGAAGCAGGACCTTATTGTCGCGAGCGACTGCGCCTGCCGGAGAGTGGCCCTGCACGCCAAGAAGCGCTGCAGCTGCGCCGATGACCTGAACGTCTGCTACTATTTCGGCCAGACGGCGGATTATTATCTGGAAAACAAGATCGGCCATCCCAGGATCGTGAGCAAGGACGAGATGTTCGACCGGATCAGAAAGAGCGAGGCGGTCGGAAACTACCTGTGCTGCGGCCACACCCGGGAGATCCAGGGCCTCTGCAACTGTGCCAAGTGCCACTGCGGTTTCCTGATGGCCGCCAAGATCAGCCTGGGGTCCAGCTTCGAGAACTGGAGCAACTACACCTGTGTCAAAAACGACGATCTCTGCGTCGACTGCGGCGCCTGCATCGATCGCTGCCCCATGAAGAACATGAAAGCCGCTGAGAACGACAAAGTCGAGTACGACAGCAAAGGATGCATGGGATGCGGCCTCTGCGTGACAACCTGCCCCTCGAAGGCGCTCATCCTGGAGAGAAAGCCCGATGATCAGCTGACCTTCGCCCAGGACGAGAAATTCTATGATATGTGCGAGCGGATGGGCCGGGAGCGAGTCGCCATCGACCGCGAGAGGGCCGCCGCGCGAATGGTGAATAAGAAGGATTAGAAAACCCGAAATGCATGAACTCCCGATCACAAAGAGCATCCTGGACTGGGCATGCCTCTACGCGGAAAAGGCAAAGGCCGAGAAAGTCGTCACGATTGTGCTTGAGCTCGGAGCCCTGCGGGATCTCAAGGAAGAATGGCTTCGGCGCTATTTCCGCTATATCAGTCGGGATACCATCGCTGCCGAGGCGGAAATTCTGGTCATCAAGGTTCCGCTCACCTGTCACTGTCTGAACTGCGGAGAGGTTTTCCCCGTTGATGTGGAGTTGCTGACCGACGAGAATATCCTGTGTCCCGTCTGTCATGAGCGGCGCTATGAAATCGCAACGGGAAAGGAATTCAGCATCCAGGGGATTGAGGTGATCTAGGAAAGTGAGGGGATGCTGTTTCCCGATGGTGTCCCCCGCTGGCGGGGGTGGCGCGAAGCGCCGGAGGTGGTGGTGGCAGTTGCACCGGGGCATGCCTTCGCTCAATGTCCTCGAATGCGGCGCTACGCTTGCTACGCTATAGCCGAAAACTCGCCCTTCGGTCTCAAACAGTTCGGCTGTCTGACGCTACGCCGCGCCAAGCGCCACAACGTCTCGGCCATGATTCGCCAAGTCACACCCCGGTGCAACTGCGGGTTCCTCAGATGATGGTTGGCCGATTGATATTTTGACGTACGTCCCCTAGTTTGCCCCTGCCTTTGTTGTCTGCGTCGTCGGCTTCCTCAGCGTATTGCCAATAAGCCTCCGGTGCCTCCTCCTTGCCGCCGCGGCAGCATCCTGATCTGGAATGGAATACGGCTTGCTACGCTATAGCCGAAAACTCGCCCTTCAGGCTCAAACAGTTCGGCTGTCTGACGCTACGCCGTGCCAAGCGCCACAACGTCTCGACCATGATTCGCGAAGTCACACCCCGGTGCAACTGCGGATTTTTCAATTTACACGTAGCGCCCATAATGAAGGAAGTTAATAAGTGATTCCTGAGAAGTAACCCCGTTTTTGAGGAAATTGACTGTTTATGCAAAATTAAAGTGCCGTAATTTCATCCTATTAGAAAAATGAATTTTACCATTTTTCTTGAAAAGGCAGTTACTTCTCAGGAATCATAAGTTAACAGCGTCCCTGTGTTCGTCCCTGTGTTCGTCCCTGTCCCTGCGTTCTGCTGATCTTACAGTTCGGTATTCAAGAACAAATCAATCCCAGGTAATTTATAACTCTCTAGCTCAGTACGTAATTGCCCTAATTCAGCCTCATATCGTAACCTATCACTATCTGGCAATGATGCATTTGCAAGTAATCCCGTTATTGCATCCCTCTTCATGTATTTGTAAATGATTTTATCACTTCTTCTTAACTCATTCAGAGACATAAGCGCATCCCTAAAGTCGCCTTTTTCAATCAAATATCTACAATTTAAGCCGACAGCAACGTCCTTGTGCTTCCTCATGCTCATTATGTCGTCAATCAAATTCTTTGCTTCTGGTAATCTCCTAGTTTTAATTGCACATTGCGCAAGTTGTGCAATCATACTAAATGTTGGTTTAGCCGATAAGGCGATGGCTTCTTTAGATGCAGAATATGCACGTTCTGTCGATCCGAACTTAAGCTCAACTGTTGATTCTCTGTGTTTATAAAAATTGTCGTCCTCAATTAATTTCAATTGACTTAGGCCGTTTCTAGCATCTTCTTCACTGCCGACTCTGACTGCAATGGCTACTTTCAAATCAACGACAAATTTGTTGTCAGGTCTTAAGCTATACGCTTTATTGATGTATTTTAAGGCTTCAGGTTCTTCATCTACTTCAATGAAACATTGCGCTAACTCTCTGAAGACAGCAACGCCCCCTCTTCCATTATCAATAGCATTTTCATACGCCTTAATAGCTTTCCGAATATCACCGTCCTTCCTATGATAAAAACCCAAGTTATAATAATAATCCTTCAAAGTTAAATAACGTTTAGCATTTTCTAGTGCCTTTAATGATTCGGGAAATCTTTCTTCTTGTGCAAATGCCCTGATCAGAAAACCATGTATTTCGCTATTGCTTGGTAATTCTTCAAGTGCCAATTTTGCAAAATTAATAGCGTCTTTATACAATCGCCTATGATAATACTCTTTTGTGAGCCGGATGAGGTCACTTGCAAAGTGAAAATATGATTTATAATCCGGGTCACTAGTCAGTGCCCTTGCTCTGAAGGCAACACGTATTACATCTACATGGGGTATTTCTGCGTCACTTTCTTTCATAATTTCATTTAAGCTGTCTATTACCTTTTTCGCTTCGCTATCACCTGCAAATCCAACAGTTCTATTTATAGCATCTCTTACTGGGTCTGCTATTGAATAATTATTATGCTCGTCTATTGTTACGAGTGAATGGTCTTTCAAGAATATGATTAATGAACTAAGAATCTCTGCATTATGCCCCAAGGCATCGCCTATGACTTTAATTGGTAATGGACTATAAGTAGCTAATAATTTTAAGGCATCATAATGCGCATCTTTAAGAGCGACCGTTTTCAAATACTTTACAAATGCGCCTGCCCGGAAATCAACTACTCTGCTTTTATCTTTCAATATTAATTCAATCCCGTAATCTTTGCCAAGTTTGCATGCATAATGTGCCGAAGGGGGATAACCACCAATAAAATCTGCCAATTCATTTATTTGAGGGACTGTTACTTTTTGCTCCATAGCACCACACAGTGCATGTAACAATCTTTTCACATCATCCGTATTTATGGGATCGATAGGGACACAGGGGATGCCTCTATCCGATGGTCTTCGTCTTGTTACTATCCCTAGATATGCTTCATCATCCGTAGCAAACATTGATAAAATGCTTCCGATTGCCGTCGTAATATCACCGTTTTCATCAATAATACCTCCATCATCATAAAAAATTGGGACTTCGCCATTTCTTGTCATCGCACGTAAGTCATCTATTATTCTTGATACGGCATCTTTTTCGCTCAAGGCTCTCAATTTTAATGCAGATGATTCAAAGGCTTTAAGGGAGGTAAAAAGCGTTAGATGGCTTGCAATAGAAATAGCGATATCGTGAATTGTTTCTGAGTTTTCGATTTTAATGATGACGCTTCTTTTTAAATTCAGAAAATCAGCGGCGCCCCTTCTTACAAAAGATCTTCTTCCTATACCAGGTAATCCATTAACGACAAAAAATCTAGGTGCGTCACTTCCATCAATCGGCATCAATTCCTTTTGTAACCGAATCAGATCACTATTTCTCCCGTAGAAGAACTGTTGATCCTTTTGCCGAAACAGTTCATCAAGATGGTAGCGAATTTCTCGAGCAATTGTTTTTGGCGATAAAGTCTGCTTTATCACGGCTTTTCTCAACCAGGCGGGAACATCAGATGTGTTGATTGTATCGATAAGAAAAACTAGGCACTTAGAGATGTTGCTCTGGATTTTTCTCATAAATGCCTCGTCTACTTCGAATTGGACCCAGGACGAATCGAGAGCACATTTACTTGCAAAAAGCACAAACACGGATGACTCGTCCAGATATTTCATTATTAATTCTCTAAGATCGTTACCAGTTTCAAAAACTTGTTGATCCACAATTGCGTATTGCCGACCCAGTTGATTAGCTACCGCCAAAACTAGTTCTTTGTCTTTAGAAGAATGTGACAAAAAGGCTTTCATGATTCCTCCAATCTCTTTCAATCGCTTAGGGTAAATTCCCTTATTTCTTTCACCAATCTTGTTTCATTGAGATTGATGATTTGAGTAATTCTGGAGACATAACATTTAATTAATTTCCAGCTCAGGCTGCGTGAGATAAATGGGGCCTATTTATTGCGTCTTACTTTTCTCCAGCCAAACTTTAATCATCCAAAGTTGCCTGCGGTATTAGCGGTTTCGGGAACAGAGGGACGCCGTTAACTTATGATTCCTGAGAAGTAACCCCGTTTTTGAGGAAATTGACTGTTTATGCAAAATTAAAGTGCCGTAATTTCATCCTATTAGAAAAATGAATTTTACCATTTTTCTTGAAAAGGCAGTTACTTCTCAGGAATCACTTATTAACTTCCTTCCTCCGCTGTGCCCTTTTTAAATCATGTTCACACAATCCGCATCCCCGTTTTCAAATTATTTTAACGAAGTAATCTCGTCAGTTCAATTGAACTCAAAATTATGGGGGCTGGATTTATTGGGTGTGTCTTTAATCCCACTACGTGCAGCTTGGGGTTGAGTATTTACCAGTTTCCCCACAACTCGTCTTGGAACTTCGGGGCACAATATACAACTTGTTGAAAGGAAAGCAAGAATTAATTTGTGAATCGTGAAATGTGAAGAGTGAAGAGTAGGATGACGCAGGGTTGTCCAAGAATACTAATTTTCCAAAACTTGCATAATCTGTAAAACCTATCTAAGATGTGCCTAAAAGAGAAACCATTCATATCATATTGCTTTTATTATTTTCACGGAGGAATAAAAGATTAATGAATTTGTATTGTGATCTCTATCGTTGCGAGGCATGTATTGATTTATTAGCTCCAGAAGGAGTATCCTCTTTCTGCCAGCCTGGTGAATTTCAGACAATTCCGGTATCGCATTTTGGAAATATCGAAGATAGCCTCATTTGGGTGGTATTCAACAACCCCAAAGGAGACAGAAATGATCCTAACGTTGGCGCAACACCAAAACAATTTGGTTCAGCAAGACGCGCGACACTGTCAGAAAACGCTGTTCAGAAAATTAGAATCCATTTCAACCAATACTTTCAGACCAAATTAAGTGATCATAAATTTTTCCAAAAATGGAAATTGCTCCTGAATGGTCTCCGAATAAACGGCAAGACGGTTACTTTCGAGAATGGAGGAATCTGTGCTGTCGACTTGATTAAGTGCCCGACAACTTCATCTTGGATGGGATTTGTTATGACTTGTGAATGCGCAATACGGGACACCCTAAAGTATTTAAGTATCTCAAACACGCCGCAGTTGCACCGGGGAGCGCCCCGATGCAACTGCCACCTCAGTTAAGGCAAGTCGTCTTCACAATATTCTCCGATTGCTGCTCCTTCCCAAATGGCGTCCAGCGCTTTTCCGGATTCCCTGGCATCGCCGATCACGTGGCAGTGACATCATTACACTCCCGGATAATGATCTTAAAATAGTGTTGACAAAGTTTTGATCTATTTCGCGCTTTCGTTCTTCAGGAATTCCAGGATCAACTGATTGACTTCCTCGGGCCGCTCCTGGTTGATCCAATGGCCCACACCCGGCAGGACAACCTTCTTCTTCAGGTTTGGAATAACCTTCTCCTGGGTATCGACGGCTTTTTTATACATCCGGATGACCGGGTCCGCATCCCCTGCTACGAACAGCGTCGGCTGAAGAATTCTGGCGCCGTCCAGAAACGGGGTTTCCCGCCAGTTGAAATCGATGTTGCGGTACCAGTTGAGCCCGCCTCTGAAACCAGACCTGGCAAACTGCTCACCAAAATAATCAATATCGGCTTCTGTCAGCCATTCAGGAATCCGGTCCGGATAGGCGAAATTCTGCAAAAGGGTTTCGCCTTTTTTATAGACGAAATTCCAGCGCTTCTCGGGCGGCGGAGAGCCGGAATTCGAATAGAGCATCGCCCCCATGGACCGCCGCGCATCCGTTTCCAGATCGGCCTCGGCTTTTCCGGGTTCCTGGAAATAGACTTGATAAAAGATATCTTCTCCATACATTTTCTTCATGATTTGAATGGGAGGCGTGGTTCCCCGCACCCGCATCAGGTAGGGAACGCTCAACAAGACAACCGCTTGGAAGAGATCGGGCCGAAGGACGGCACAATACTGGGTGACGACGGACCCCCAGTCGTGACCGATGATGAATGGTCGGGGATCGCCCAGTGCATTGACCAGGCCGATAATATCGCCGGTGAGCTGAAAAATGTTATAATCGCTGATCGCCTGCGGGCGATCCGTCTGTCCGTAACCGCGCTGGTCCGGGGCAACGGCGTGAAAACCGGCTTGGGCCAGAGCCGTGAACTGGTGACGCCACGAGTACCACAACTCCGGAAATCCGTGCAGCATCAGGACCAGCGGGCCTTCTCCCGCTTCGGCGATATGCATCCGGATTCCGTTTGTTTCTATTGTTCGGTGTTTAATCTCGACCATTATTATACCTCCATTGGGATGTCAGGTTAATTGTGGATGGAATGGAAATTCCATCTCTCATTATAATTTCATTCTGGTGTCTTCGATCGGATAGATGTTTTGAGCGATCTCCTCGGTCAGGTAGGCCCGCAAAGCTTTGGGGGTGATGCCCATCGCCTCCGCCTGAATGTGGCCGTAGCTTTTTTCCTTGGCGTTTCTCAAAATTCTGTAGGTTGTTTCCATGCCATTTTCGGTTGGCCGGACTTCGGCGCCGAGGTTGACTGCCCCCGGCAGCTGGCCCGCTTCGACCAGATCGGCTATTTCGTGCTTGTGCGTTGTAAAATAAGCCGTCACGCCTTTTTGGCTTAAATAATCCAGGATGATTTTCGTTCTCTTCACCGATTCCTCGTGATCCGTGCCGTTGGCGAATTCGTCAAAGAAAACGACGGAATAGGGGGTCATGCGGGGTTGTCCAGCGGCGGGGCGGGAAAACTGGGCGATTCTTTTTAATTCCGTGAGATATAACCCTGTGCCTTCCGCTGTATTGTCTTCGGTATTGAAAGAGGTGAAGATCGCGTCAATGAGGCTCAGTTCGGCTTGATCGGCGGGCAGTCCCATGCCCAGATGAGCAAGCCAATACATTTGTCCCACCTGCCGGATGTAGGTGGTCTTGCCGCCGTTATTGGGGCCCGTGATCACAAAAAGATTATGATCCTTGTCCGATAGAATATCGTTGCCGACGATGCGCTCGGCGGGAAGCCGCTCCATGAGAGATGTATTGCGGCTGTTGATCACGGAAGCGCTGATGCTTCTTTTATCCAGGATGGTGGGGCACGTGACGGAAAAGCCGTCCGACTTCCATTTTCTCTGCAGGGCCGCGGTACCCAGATAGAAACCGAGCTCCGAGGATAAATCTCCGATTTCCAGTTTTGGAATCCGGGAATAAACCGCCTCGTTCACAAGCGAAAGCCAGTATTCCATCAAATCCCCGTATCGCCTGCGCTCGTTTTTTCCCCACGTTTCCAAGTTAACGCCGCTGAGATTGAAGCTGAAGATTTCTTTATGCCAGATGTCGAGCCTGGCCTTCATGGTCCTGAACAGGTTGACGGCCCCCGCTTCATCATTGAGAAACTGCGAGAAAGGTTCTTCCGTGAGCATCTTTTCCGTGGCTTCCAGAAGAATCCGGTTCCTCTTATAAAACTCTCTCCTCGATCCCACGGGGCTGATGGAGTTCAGATAATCCATGTTGTCATCGATGGCGTCGCCCACGCCGAACGGGATATAGATTTCCCGGACGAACTTTTCCGCTTCCCGGAATTTTGTATCCGCGTCGAATCGATTCCCCAGATCCTTGATGCGTTTCAGCCGCATGGAAACGGGGTTGGGCATGTTGCGGATGCTGAAAACGAAGTCCATGATATTGGCCGCGTCCTGAAGGGATTTCAGGCCGTTTATGGCGCTGCGGTATCGTTCGTCATACAGACAGGTATCCAGGCTGGATTTGACGGCCAGGAGAGAATGCCACAGCGCTTCATTGTCCTGCAGCTCGAAGACGGTTTCCTGCCGCCTGCCGATTTCTTCCCGGTCACTGACCGGATAATGAAATATATCGTCAATGTATTCTCTGTCGCTGACGTTGCTTTTTTCATATTGACGGGAAACCGCGGCGAAAACGGAATTCATGACGGCGCCGATGCCCAGATCATGGAAGGCCTCCGGGTTGGAGCGGACAAACCGGGTACGCTCATCCGCGGCCCCACGGCGGTTCAGCCATGTTTCGTTTCCCTCCAGGGCATAGGTATCCTCGCGCGGCGTGAAATTCTGAAGGTAGTTTACGATTTTAGAGGCGGTTTTTTTTATGTGATGCGTAAGCGTCATGAGGCCTCACAGTTTCTTGAACTGGGCGATCTGCCGTGAGATGGCCGCAAGGTTGCCTTCTTCATCCCACACTTCGCCATCCGCCTCCAGGAGGCCGCAGGTGATGAAGCGGGTTCTGAGGCTGCATTTCAGCCAGCCGGTCTGTGGCAGATTCCGGATGCTGACTGAAAGCTCAATGGTCGGAACCCAGGCGGTTACGCCCTGTGAAGACATGACCGCGGGCGGCATGGCATCGATGATCAGAAAGAGGGACAGGATATCCACCGGGCGTCCGTCGCGAAACCGGAAATAACCCTTGTTCAGTGACTTTTCCGCCAGTTTTTGCCCCGTCATCCAGCCGGTGCAGGAAGGGTCGAGCCGGAGGTCGAGATTGTCAAAAAGGGTGTATCGGGGCATGGAGGGGATGGACATGCATTCGCCAACGGCCGCCAGTTCCGGGGCGCCGGCCTCGTATCGTTCAACAACACAGTCATTGCTTTCGGAAGCGAAGGTTCCCAGAGCTCTGATCTTTTCCTCTCCTTCCTGGAGAAGGTGCGCTTCAAAACGGGAAAACTGCCTGGAACGGGCAATTTCCGAAACCTGGATTTCCACTTGTCCGGGAATGCAGCGGGAAAGATAGTTTGCGGTGAGGATGGGAGTCGCCTTTTTATCGCTGACCTGCATCATGGCGCTGGCGATCATCGCCATGAGGTATCCCCCGTTGGGGTTTCCGTTGACCGACCAGTTGTCCGAGACAACGCCGGCAAAGCGGGAATTCTCCAATTGCGTGAGGGCAATGTCCTGATCAAAAAGATTCATCGCTGTTTCCCGTCTCCATGCGGGCGGTTCGCCTGTTATGCCGGGTCCTTGAATTTGGGAGGCTGTTTGGTAAACTGTGCGGTAACCGCCTCGATCTGATTGGGGCTTCCCATCAGCGTCATCATCAGTTCCGATTCCATCATGAGTCCGCGGGCGGAATCGCCGTGCCAGACCTCGTTGAGCAGTTTTTTGGCCGCGCGGATTGCATCGGGATTCTTGGAAGCGATTTCTCTGGCCAGAGCCATGGCGTCATCATGGGGCTTTTCGCAGACATGCGTCACCAGTTTCAGGCGGAGCGCTTCTTCGCCGAGAATGATTTTATTGGTATAGATCAGTTCCTTGGCCACGTCGATGGACACGATGTCGCGGATGGTCTGGGTGACGCTCATATCCGGAATCAGCCCCCAGCGCATTTCCATGATGGAGAATTTGGTGTCGGGCGTGCAGAAACGGATGTCGGCCCCCATGGCGATCTGAAAGCCGCCGCCCATCGCCACACCGTGGATGGCCGCGATCACGGGCACCGGCAGCTCTTTCCAGCCGTATCCGATATACTGGTAGATGTTGGAAATCTTGTTCTGATAGCGATCGGTGAGATTGGGGAATCTTTTTTCTCCGGACTGAATGGCCGCGAAATTTTCAATATCCAGCCCGGCGCAGAAGCTCTTGCCTTCGCCGGAAATGACGACCACGCGCACGCCGGGTTCCCTGGCCAGCCGGTCGATGGCGGCCGCCATGGCGTCAATCAGATCGAAGCTCAACGCGTTGAATTTATCGGGCCGGTTGAAGCGGACGTCCGCGATGTGGTCCGCGATGTTGATTTTTACCAGTTCACTCATAATGTCTCCTTTAAAATTATTTTGTCATTCCGGGCAAGCAAAGCGCGACCCGGAATCCAGCATTTCTTAAAGTTCTTCATTCCCGCCTTCGCGGGAATGACCCTGTTATATTCTGTTGCCATAACCGGCATCAGACAGCTTCCACCCTGCAGGGCACATAACGGTGCAGCGGCGTGCCGAACTGATCGCGGTTCGTATTTTTAGTCAGGCGGTTCACATTGGCGCCGTACTTGACACCGTTGTATACCAGGCCAAAGCCGTGCGGGATGACCACGTGGCCCTTGCGAGCCGTGTCGGTGATTTCCAGCTCGATCTCTTCCGTACCGGCCTCCGTGGTTACGCGCACGTGCTGGCCGTCCTGCAGATTCAATGCTGCGGCATCGTCCGGATGCATCGCCAGTGTGCAGGCGCGCTTGCCTTCGTTCCACGCGGGATCGCGCATGAGTGTATTGGCGTTCTTGTCGATGTGCCGTCCCGCCATGAGGACAAGAGGAAATTCGGCAGGCAGGGTGAGCGCGGCTTTTTCTTTATGCGCTTCGATCGTATTCAGTTCGTCGAGCAGTTCGGGAATAAGCAGATTGATTTTGCCGTCCGGAGTTTTGACTTGCGCAAAATTATCGTCCGGATCGATTTTGCCCACCCAGATGCCTTCGGGATGATCCAGAATCTGCTGGAACAGTTCTTCGCCCAGAGCGGGACCGGACTGGAAACCGGCACGGATGGCATTTTTATATAATGATTTGGGGGCCACCTGAAGCATGCCCCAGAGCGCCGCAAGGTGAACCGAGCCAAGGGCTTTGCCCAGCGTCTTTCCCAGGATAAACGGCATGGCCTTCAGGGCTTTCGGTTCCGTGACCGCGTACTCCATCAGGGCTTTGCCGAATGCGGCACGGCTTTCAAAAGCGGCCTGATAAAGACTTTCCGGTATCGGTGGAATCAGCCCCAGCTTGTCGGCCAGGAGCAGGTCGATTTCTCCCTGTTCTTTTGGTTCTCCTTCGGGTTCGACAATGGGACGCCGCATCTGGAAGTAAATGCCGGGGTAGGTGAAGGGGAAAAAGGTGCCGTCCCATGATTCATAACCGGTGCGCGACGGAAGAACGTAATGGGAAAGGGCGGCCGTTTCCGTCATGGCCAGTTCCGCGGTGACGAGCAGGTCCAGACGCTGGAATGCCTTTTCATAAGCGGTAGTGTCGGCATAAGAGCGCAGGGGATTCAGACCGCTTACGAAAACCGCACGCAGCCGCTCGGGATGATCGGATAGAATTTCCTCCGGCATGACATTGGGCGGGAACACGCCGCAAACCGGGAAAGCATTGGTCGCAACAGTCCGCCAGGTTTTCGCGTCACTTTCATCGCTCGAGGGGCCGATGGGCATCATGTGGCCGGGAATGATATTGCCGCCGGGAACGCAGAGTCTCCCGCAGATCGACTGGAGGATGACGATCAGATAGGAATTCAGCCCGCTGTGGCGTCCCATGAAAATGCCCAGGTCGTATCGCAGGGACGATTTGCGCGTTGCATAGAGCTTCGCCACTTCACGGACCTGATCGAAATCCAGTTCACAGACTTTGACGGCGGCGCGGGCGTCGAAATTTTCAAAGCAGGATCTGACCGAATCGAATCCCGACGTGTGGCTGGACAGGTATTCTTTATTTTCCCATCCCTCTTTTAAAATAATGGAAATCATGGATTTCAGCAGCAGGGAATCCGTGCCCGGGCGGATGGGCAGATGAATGTCGGCCAGCTTTGCGGTTTCGCTTTTGCGCGGATCGACGACGATCAGGACCTTGTCTTTATCCTTGGAGAGGCGCTGCAGCTTGCGGGGGGCCTGCGGAATCTGATGGCTCTGCATGCCGTTCCAGCCCAGCACCAGAAGGACATCCGTGTTATCGACATCCGGCCCGTCGTGCAAGTACTGCTTTCCGTGCGTTCGGCCGATGACCCAGAAAGCACCGGCAAATTCCTGCGCCAGAGCGCTGTACTGATACTGGGAGCCCAGTCCCCGCATCAGGCGCACGCCGAAGGGCACCTCAAAGTGGCAGCCCTGGCCGCCTCCGCCCATGTAGGCAAAGGAGCGGGGACCGTACTGATCGATAATGCTTTTGAGTTTGGCCGCGATTTCATCGATGGCCTGGTCCCAGGAAATCCGTTCGAATTTGTCACCGACTTTCTTGAGCGGATATTTCAGCCGGTCGGCGTTATGCTGGTGATAGGCGACGTTCATGCCTTTGCGGCAGAAGTAGCCCTCGCTTTTGCCGTTGGATTTGTCCGGTTTGACCTTGATGATACGGTTATTTTCCACCTCGATTTCCAGACCGCAGTTTTGCGCACAGAGGACACAGCCGGTTTTATGAATCGTTCCCATAGTTGCTCCTTTTCTCCGGCATCCTGTCCGGGGGTAATGTGCGTCATCAACCGCGCGGGGCGGAAAGACGCAGGGTTGAAATGATGCTGTGCAGATTCCGCTTTTGTTCTTCGGATAAAACCTGCAAAAACTCTTTATTGGCCTCGGCGATCACCCGGCTTGCTTCCCGGGCTATTTCTCTGCCTTTTTTGGTAAGATGAATACGGATGGAACGCCGGTCGTCGGGGTTGCCCTTTCTTTCGGTGAAACCCGCGGTTTCCAGCCGGTCCAGAATGCCTGTGAGCGTTGCGCTGTCCAGCTCCGCCCTTTTTCCCAGTTCACTTGATGTGATCTGATCTTCGGCATCAAGAAATCCCAGAATCATGGCCTGGACGGAGGTAAGGTTGAGTTCGGAAACTTTCTGGGAAAGAAAGCGGCTGCTCAGTTGATAGGTCTTGGCAAATTGAAAAAAGATACAATCGGTTTCCTGCATAAGACGATAAAACATCCTTGTGTGCAATTTACTTGCATGCGAGTATAATGGATGTCGGTCTCTTTGTCAAATGATTTAACGGCTGCCGCAAGACGGCATTCCTTGAAGGGGGCAGTGTCGTGATGCAATATGCTGCGGGTGGATTTCCGAAGAGACAAAAACACCGCCAAGGCTATGACGGTGTTCTGTTTACGGCTGGATATACCACGGATGGTTGTTTTTGTTTGTCCGGGGAAGAAATCCTTTACCCCGCTATACTGCGCACTTGACAATCGGAATTGCGACCCCGATCATTACAATGATAAATAATGCAATCTTAACCATGTCGTTTTCTCCTTTCGTTAGCAATACTGGTGAAAAAGTTTGATGAACTCAATGAATTTACTAGTTGCCGCAGGCACATTTGACAACCGGTAACACGGCGACGATCATTGCCATGATAAACAATGCGATTTTAACCATGACATTTTCTCCTTTCTCAAAAGTAGATAACTTAACGGATGATGCTTTTTCCGAATAATTGTTGATCTTGTTTTTTTAGCAAGCCCTGGATTTATTCAAACCGCATTCAGGATAGCCAAGAGGGTATCGGGGCAATGCACTGATCATTATTTGATTACGGGTCCGCAGCACTGGATAACCGAAGCAGCAGCGAAAGCTATAGACGTCACACACAATATAATTTTAACCATATCATTTTCTCCTTTCTTTGAAAAATTGATAACTTAATTGACGTTGTTTTTTTGTTCTGAACAATTGTTGATTCTGTTTCCCTGCCGAACTCAGCGCCTGACAATGTGAAATGCAATGGTGACAAGGAAAGAAGTTCTGTGTTGAGTGGAGAAACTTTAATAAACAATGAAAGGGATGTCAATGGATATTTTGAGAAGATATGCGGTATTTACTCGTAAAATGTCCACTTTCCCTGGATGGTTTACTTTATGGAGCAATTCCAAATTTTACTTTCAGTTCCTGCAAGGAGGGAATTCCAGCCCGTCCGCCCATTTGCATGCTGACTTGAGCGGCCGCCCAAGCGCCCAGATCAAGCGATTTTTCAAAATTCCAGCGGTAGACAATTCCATAGGTAACGCCCGCGTGAAACACATCGCCGCAGCCGGTCGTATCCACCGCTTTTACCGGATACGCTTTTTTTTCAATAAAGCGTCCGTCGACAAAAGCGATATAGCCTTTTGCACCCAGTGTGACGCCGGACAGCTTTACGCCCATGCCGGCGAGTTTGCGGCAGGTTTCAACGGGTGTTTCGGAAAACGCGCCGGAAAAAACCTCGGACGTAATGACGCAGTCACTTTCCCGAATGATTTCGAGCATGCCATCGCGCAGGGTTCCCGCGTCCAGGATGACGGGGATTCCGGCTGCCCGGGCCTTACGGCAGGCAAAAAGGCAGGCATCGGGAAACAATCCGTCGATATGCAGCGCCTGACTTTTCAGAAGGATGTTTGGGTCAAGTTCATCCGGTAGAAGCGGGTGGCCTGTCGGTCTCTGCCAGAAAATCGTGCGGCGGGCAAGCAACGGTTCGCTGACGATAAACGCAAACTGGGAATGCCGTTCGGGACGGCTTTGCAGGCCGGAGGTGTCAATGCCTTCATCGGAAAGAAACGCCGTGATTTGTCTTCCAAAATCATCATCGCCCACGACTCCCGCCAGGTAACCGTCGACTCCCCAGCGTGCAAGCGCGACGAGCGCCGTGGCCGCGGGGCCGCCGCCCTGTATGATCATATGGGAAAATTCACATTTGACATCCGGCGGAGGATAGGAAGACACCAGACCGATGTAGTCCAGGGAGCATTGACCGATCCCAAAGACGAGAGGCTTTTTGTTCATGAAGATATCCTTTCCTGAAGACGTATTACCACGCCTGGTCTCAAATGTTAAAATATTAAAAGGCGGGCCTGGCCGGAAATCAGAAAAAAATGCAGTTGCGCCGGGGCCTGGCCATGGACAAGTATTTTCAGCGCTTCCTGACCGTCCGCGGCGAAAGGGAAGAATTCTATATCCTTTGATTGACAAAAATGATTATGCTTGATAAGCAAAAAACAAATTTGGGGTGGCAGGGTTATACAACCTGTCTGAGATTATACCCGTTGAACCTGATCCGGATAATGCCGGCGAAGGGAGAATAGAGACATTGTTGTAAACCCTTTCTCCCAAGCATGGCGAAAGGGTTTTTTATTATACCGATGTGCCTTCTTCGGCTAACTTTGTTGGCGTCGTTGTCGGCTTCCTCGACGTATCATTGATACGCCTGCGGAGCCTCCTCCTAGCCGCCTCGTTATCCTTTGAAGTCAATCGGTATAATCATGATATTACAAAAGGAGACATTTCTATGAAACTGACGGCGGCGGAAATTTATCAATCGGTTGAAGATATTCGGGCGAAAAGTCCCCTGATTCATAACATCACCAATTATGTGGTTATGAACAATACGGCCAATGCGCTTCTGGCCATCGGCGCATCGCCGGTGATGATCCATGCCGAAGAAGAAGTGGAGGATATGGCCTCCATGGCAAACGCTCTGGTTATCAATATCGGTACATTGAGTCCTCCCTGGGTTCGGAGCATGTTCAGGGCTTTTGCCCGAGCGGCCGCCCAGGGTGTGCCTGTCATCATCGATCCGGTCGGCGCGGGGGCGACCCCTTATCGGACATCGACGGCCCGGGAACTGATCAGCGCCGGTCAGCCGACAATCATTCGCGGTAATGCCTCCGAAATCCTTGCGCTGACCGACGACGGGCTGAAAACCAAGGGTGTGGACAGTACAGCCGCTTCTGAAGAAGCTATTCATGC
The DNA here is from genome assembly GCA_963682015.1 of Smithellaceae bacterium. GTDB lineage: Bacteria > Desulfobacterota > Syntrophia > Syntrophales > Smithellaceae > UBA8904. Next base: position 4,222,017 of record OY820932.1, read on the forward strand.
CGCGCAGCATATCAGCCGGGAAAGGCAATGCGCCGTTTGCATCAGCGGGGAAGTGGATTATGTGGTTGCACAGGACCGGGTCATTAAGATTGCCAACGGCCATCCGATGATGACCAGGGTTACGGGGCTCGGCTGTACGGCCACCGCGATATGCGGCGCTTTCGCCGCCGTGGAGAAAGACGGGCTTCTGGCCGCAGCCAAGGCGATGGCTGTCATGGGGATCGCCGGGGAAATCGCCGTGCAAAAATCGGCGGGACCGGGATCGCTCCAGGTGAATATCCTGGATGTCTTTTATCATTTATCGGCGGATGATATCCGCAAACATTTGAAAATCGGTGAATAGCCATGAGAGGAGTTTATCTCGTAACCGACCGCGGCCTGTGCATCAACCGACCCCTTCCGGAAGTTGTCCTGCTGGCCGTACAGGGAGGGGCGGCTTATGTCCAGTTGCGTGAAAAAGAATTATCCACCCGCGCATTTGTGGAGGAGGCTCAAGCCGTTAAAAAACTGCTTGTCCCTTATCATGTACCTCTGATCATCAATGACCGCATTGATGTGGCGCTCGCCTGCGGTGCGGACGGTGTGCATATCGGACAGGAGGATATGTCGTATGAGACCGCCCGCAGGTTGTTGGGTCCGGGGGCCATCATCGGGTTGTCCGTGGAAACCTGGAAAGATGTCGAGACAGCTCAAAAGCTGGATGTGGATTACATTGGCGTGAGTCCTGTCTTCGCCACGCCGACAAAAACCGACACCAAGGAACCCTGGGGACTCGATGGTCTCAAAAAGATTAAAGCCCTAAGCCGCCATCCGCTGGTGGCGATCGGGGGAGTTAATGAATCCAACGCCAGGGCGGTGGTGGAAGCGGGTGCCGGTTGTCTGGCCGTTGTATCCGCCATTTGCTCGGCGGATGATCCGTCAGCGGCTGTTTCCCGGCTTCGAAATATTATCGATTCCGTGCTAAAATAAAGTTCCTGCAAATTGTACAGGCTGTTTCTGTTTTTCCGGCGCTTTACCGACTGTAGCTTCTTGACAAACCTTTTTTGAGCAATTACTATCTGTACTATAGTAATTAAAAACATGGCAGGGGAGGTTTACAATGAAAAGATTCATAAGCACAATAGCGGTAATCATTCTTGTGTTCAGTGTCGGACTGGCGATGGCAAAAGACTATGAGATCACTAAAAAAGCGGGTGACCTGAGCGTTACGGTTAAAATTGATAAAAACCCGCCGGTCACCGGAATCAACAAGGCGGAAATAATGATCAGGGATGGAGCCGGCAAGGAAATTACGGATGCCGTGGTAAACATCGATTATGGAATGCCCCCCATGCCCGGCATGCACGCGATGAATTATAAAACCAAAACGACGCTGAAAAATAAAAGTTACCAGGCGGATATTAATTTCTCCATGTCCGGACCCTGGTTTATCAATATTAAAATCAACCGTGGTTCTGCGACACAGACGGTAAAATTGAATGTTGATATCAAGTAAAGGCCTGAAAGGCTGTCTACTGATATTTGCTTTTTTTCTCATTGCCGCGACATCGGTTCATGGCGATCCGGCGCTTGAAGGTTTAATTGATGAAGCGCTGAAAAACAGTCCTGAAATCAAGGCGTCTCAGGCCAGGATTGAGGTTGCCCGGCTGAAAGTCCCCCAGGCCGGCAGCCTGCCGGATCCCATGTTGATGATCGGGTATCAGAACGAAGGATTTGACCGTTATACGTACGGAGAAATGCAGGGATCGCAATGGATGTTTTCGGCGACCCAGCAGTTTCTTTTTCCGGGCAAGCGCAAACTCAAAGAAGAAATGGCTGCCCGTGACGCCCGGAGTCTGGAAGCGATGCATGAACTTCTGAAGCTCAAGACGGCGGCACGAGTCAAGGAGCTTTATTTCGATCTTTTTGCGGCCAATAAGAATCTGGAGATTCTCGGCGAGAAACGGCAATTGCTGATCCGCATCGAAGAACTCACAGTTGCACGCTATGGTGCGGGGAAGGCCATGCAGCAGGATGTCGTCATGGCTCAGACCGAAAAATATATGCTGCTGGAAAAAGGGGAGATGCTCCGGCAGAAAATCCTGTCACTGGAAGCCATGCTCCTTGCCGTCATTGGTCGTACTTCCGGCAAAGCGCTCCCCAGTCCAGTTGAGCCCGAATACAGGCCGTTTGAACCGGATCTTCAAAAAGCAATGGAGATGGCCGTTGAAAGTTCCCCGGAAATTCAGTCACGCCAGAGGATGATCGAGGCGGCCGAAAGCCGGCTTTCCATGGCCCGGAAAGAATATTTTCCGGACTTTGCCCTGAGCGGCAGCTATTTTAATCGCACCGGTGAATTCAAGGACATGTGGGCGGCCACGGCAACCTTCAATATTCCACTTTTTTTTTCCACCAGACAAAAACCCGCCGAGATGGAAGCCAGAGCCAATGTTGATCTGGCCAGAAGGGAAATGGATGCTGCGCGGCTGATGATTGAAGCGACCGTGCGTGATAATTATTCCATGCTGCGGTCATCCGAGAGACTGATCGAAATATATTCCAGAGGGCTTCTTCCCAAAAGCAGACAGGATGTTGAACAGACGCTTACCGCCTATTCGACCGGCCGACTGGAAGCTGTCAGCGTCATCGCTCGCGTCAAAACGCTGCTCGATTATGAATCTTTGTACTGGACCCAGCGCATGGAGCGCGAGAAGGCTCTGGCCAGGCTGCATGCCGTTGCCTCCGGATTTGAAGTTCAGGGAGTAAAGAAATGATCATGTCGAAACGATTATGGATCACAGTATTGCTGTCTGCGTTATTGATGCTTTTCTCAGGGATGTCGGGTTTTGCGCAGAATCATTCCGGTCACGGATCGCCTGCGGTCTTAACGGACAAGACAAAGGCAGCCTCACCTTCCGGCAAACCAGCTGTCGCCGAGCCGCCGGGGGATATCCCGCAGGTGGAAATATCCGCCCAGCAGCAAAAACTCATCGGTGTGAAAACCGTCAGGGTTGCCGTAAAGCCGGTGAAGAAGGTTATTCGCACCGTCGGCAGAATGGAGGCCGATGAAAGCCGTCAGGCCACGATCAACGCCAAAATAGAAGGGTGGATAGAGAAGCTCTATGTCAGCACCACCGGCGGGTATCTTCAGAAAGGCGACAAACTGGTTGAACTCTATAGTCCGGAGCTTGTTGCCGCCCAGCGGGAATATCTAACGGCTTTAAAGTGGGTGAAAGACGCAGCGGCGGATGATGGCGGTGAAAAAAAGGCGGCATCATCGGAAGTTGGAAAAATGCTGGCTCGCGACGCCCGGGCCACGCTGGATGCGGCACACAACCGTCTGCTTTTGTGGGATATCTCCGATGTTCAGATTGCACAGATGGCTGCAACGGGAAAACCTCTGAGGACGCTCACGCTTTATGCGCCGGTCAGTGGTTATGTCACGCAAAAGATGGTCGTCTCCGGCATGAAAGTGATGCCGGGAGAAAAAATGTTCGATATTTCGGATCTGTCCGCGCTCTGGGTGATTGCCGATATCTACGAATACGAACTGCCGCTGATCAAAGTCGGAAGCCGGGCCGTTATTACAGTAGCTTCGATTCCGGGGGCGGAATTCAGCTCTCATATCGACTACATTTATCCTGATCTGGCGCCGCAGACGCGCACGGCGAAAGTACGGTTCAAGCTGGCAAATCCCCGCATGCAGCTGAAACCTCAAATGTTTGCCAACGTCGAAATGAAGGTCGATCTGGGCCGCAGGCTGGTGATTCCGGAATCCGCCGTAATTGATACGGGCCGGGCCACGGTGGCCTACGTGGATCGGGGAGGCGGTGTCTTCGAGCCGCGTGAGATCAGGACAGGGCTGCGCGCAGACGGCTATGTGGAAGTGTTGAGTGGTTTGAAAAGCGAGGAAAACGTGGTGGCATCGGCCAATTTCCTGGTGGATTCGGAAGCGCAGTTGAAGGGGATTAAGCCCCTGCCTTCGCGGTGACAGTGGCTTCATCAAAAGTCCATATGCTGCGTTGCGCCGCGTCCTGTATCGTTCAACGTACCGAGTGGTACGTCTCACGATCCAGGCCTTGCATGCCTTGCCTCTAAAAGGTGTTTATGAAGCCACTGGCTGCGCGGAAAAAGAAAGTCATGAAATGTGGAAAAGGACGTCATTCCGGACTTGCAGGCTTTGTCGTGATCGGTGTTCCGGTAATTTCGAAGCGAAGCGAGAAATCCTGGGCTCAATAAATTCAAGCCTTTCAGATTCCTCACATACGTTCGGAATGACAATGATTCCAGTTGCGACGAGGAATGACAAGCTTGGTGATAAATGATTGTCAGACGATAACTTGCAGTTGTAAAAATTATTTTGTCACAAATTAACTTATGGGTCCATTGCTGGATTGGGTATGATCGGAAAAATCATTGAAGCGAGCGCCCGCAATAAATTCGTCGTTTTTCTGTTTGTGTTTTTTGCTGTTGTCTGGGGCTACTGGACGCTGAAAAACACGCCGCTGGACGCCATACCGGATTTAAGCGACACACAGGTCATTATCTATACCGAATGGGCGGGCCGAAGCCCTGACCTGGTGGAAGATCAGGTCACCTATCCGATTACGTCCACGCTGCTGGCTGCGCCTCAGGTGCAGGCCGTACGCGGGTTTTCTTTCCTGGGCAGTTCCTTTATCTATGTCATCTTTGAAGAAGGCACAAACATCTACTGGGCCAGAAGCCGCATTCTGGAATATCTCCAGGCGGTAAAAAACAAAATACCGGCCGACGTCAATCCGGTGCTGGGGCCTGATGCCACCAGCCTGGGCTGGGGCTTTACCTACGCGATTGTTGATGAAAGCAAGCAGCTGGATCTGGCGCAGCTGCGCTCGCTTCAGGATTATCTCGTGAAGCTCGGCCTGGAAAGCGTGCAGGGAGTGTCCCAAGTAGCCAGCATCGGCGGCTTTGTCAATCAGTACCAGATTACCGTCGATCCCAATCGCCTGAGCGCTTACAACATTCCCATCACGAAAGTCATGGAGGCCGTCCGTAAAAGCAACCGCGATGTGGAGGGACGGGTTCTGGAATTTTCAGGCGCCGAATACATGGTGCGAGGGCGGGGCTACATTCAATCCGTCCGTGATCTGGAAAATGTCGCGGTCGGAGCCGGGCCGGGCGGTACACCGGTTTATTTAAAAGACGTTGCCCGTGTCCAGCTGGGACCGGAAATCCGCCGGGGGCTTGCGGAGCTTGACGGAAAAGGGGAAGTGGCCGGCGGCATCGTCATTGTGCGCTTCGGTGAAAACGTTCTGAACGTGATTGAGCGCGTCAAGGATAAAATTAAAAGCGACATAACGCCCAGTCTGCCCAAGGGCGTCAAAATTATTACGACATACGATCGCTCCGATCTCATCAACCGCTCGATTGCCACCCTCAAGGATGAGATTCTCAAACTGGCCGTGGCGGTCAGCGTAGTCTGCCTGGTCTTTCTGTTTCATCTGCCCAGTGCGCTGGTCGTGATTATCACGCTGCCCATTGCCATCATTATTTCTTTTGTCTGCATGTATTATCTGGGGGTGACCTCCAATATCATGAGCCTTTCGGGCATTGCCATTGCCATCGGCGCGATGGTGGATGCCTCCATCATCATGGTGGAAAACGCGCATAAGAAGCTGGAAGAATGGGAGCATCAGGGTAAGCCCGGAAACCGGGTGGATGTAATCATTGCCGCAGCCAGGGAAGTGGGGCCGTCACTGTTCTTTTCGCTTCTGGTCATTACCGTGGGGTTTCTGCCGGTCTTCACGTTGCAGTCGCAGGCCGGACGGCTTTTCAAGCCGCTCGCCTACACCAAAACCTTTGCCATGCTGTTTTCATCTTTTCTGGCCGTGACGCTCACGCCGGTTTTGATGACGCTGTTTATCCGGGGGAAAATCCGCCCCGAAGAGAAAAATCCGATCAGCCGTTTTTTGCACAGGATTTATGAACCGGTCGTCCATGTCGTGCTCCGGTTTCGCAAAACGGTGATTGTTACGGCCCTGATCATCCTGGCGGTTACCGTCTATCCGTTTATCAAACTTGGTTCCGAATTCATGCCGCCCCTTTATGAAGGGTCGCTCTTTTACATGCCGGTGACCATGCCGGGCGCATCCGTTTCCGAAGCGGCGAAGCTATTGCAGATGCAGGATGAACTGCTGCTGAAGGTTCCGGAAGTGGCGCAGGTCTTCGGTAAGGCGGGCCGCGCGGAGACAGCCACCGATCCGGCGCCTCTGGAGATGTTTGAAACGGTCGTCAATCTCAAACCGGAATCCCAGTGGCGAAAGGGCATGACGGTCGAAAAAATCAAAGACGAAATGAATGATGCGCTCAATATCCCCGGCGTGGCCAATTCCTTTACCATGCCCATCAAAGCGCGTATCGACATGCTGGCCACCGGCATTCGCACGCCTGTGGGCATCAAGATTCTCGGGCCTGATCTGGAAGAAATCGAAAAGATCGGTATTGTCCTGGAGCATCACCTGCGCGACATTCCCGGAACGCGCAGTGTTTATGCGGAGCGCGTCGCCACCGGTTATTTTCTGGATGTGGTGATCAACCGCGAAAACATCGCCCGCTACGGTCTATCCGTTGATGATATTAACGAAGTCATCCAGACAGCCGTAGGCGGCATGAACCTGACTACCACGGTGGAGGGCCGGGCGCGCTATCCCGTCAATATCCGTTATCCGCGCGAATTGCGCAATGATGTGGATAAACTCAAACGGATTCTGGTGCCGGTGATGACGCAAACAGGCGCTGCAACCGGTGCAAACTCGATGGCATCCGCGGGAAACATTCTGCAGGTTCCGCTGGGCGAACTGGCCGATTTTCGTATCCTGCGGGGGCCGACCGCCATCAAAAGCGAGGAAGGGCTTTTAACGTCTTATGTCTATATCGATATCGCCGGGCGCGATGTCGGCGGTTACGTGGATGAAGCCCGGCAAAAGGCCTCCACGCTGAAATTGCCGGAAGGTTACCGTCTTGTCTGGAGCGGTGAATACGAATATATCCTGAAAACCCATGAACGTCTGAAGCTTATTATTCCGTTGACTCTGTTCATTATTTTTATCCTGCTGTACTTCAACACGCGATCAGTAACGAAAACCGCAATTGTTTTTCTGGCTGTTCCGTTTTCGCTGGTCGGATCGTTCTGGCTTTTGTATCTGCTCAATTACAACATGAGCATCGCGGTCTGGGTGGGGATTATCGCGCTGGCCGGGCTTGATGCCGAAACCGGTGTGGTGATGCTCCTGTATCTTGATCTGGCTTACGAAAAATGGAAGAAGGAAGGGCATCTCAACAATCGGGCGGACCTGCATGAAGCCATCATGTTCGGCGCGGTCAAACGCATCCGGCCGAAAATTATGACGGTCTGTGTGATCCTGGCAGGGCTGATTCCGATTCTCTTCAGCACCGGAACAGGCGCGGATGTCATGAAGCGCATTGCCGCGCCCATGGTAGGCGGAGTTCTTTCTTCAACGATTCTGGAGCTGATGATTTATCCCGCCATTTACATGATCTGGCGGGGACGGGGATTGAAGGACGAATCTGCGGACAATCGGGAACAAATCAGTTGAAAAGAAGTATCCGGCTGGTTTATGCGGTTTTCCTTTTGATGGCTCGGAGCGAAGTTGCCGCCGCCGCTTTTACCTTGTCCGAATAGGAGCGCAGATTCAGAAACGATGTAGAGGAGGTAATATCGGTAAGCGGTCGAATGGCGTCCGCTGATCCGATGGCGCCCAGGGCAATGCAAATTTTCTCTTCCAGGGCTGTTCTGGCGGCGGATGCAATCAACGGTTTGCTTTTCAGGAGGTCAATCAGGACGGGAACGGCTTCAACGGATTTTGACTGGCCCAGTGCTTCCACAATACTTGGTTTAAATTCTTCATTGGCCCCGGGCAATGCCGCAAGCAGGATGGCTGCCCGCTGATTGCCGCCTGTCTTGGAAATGCTTTTCAAGGCTTCGAGCCGCAGTTTGTCGTTGTCATGCATCAGCAGCGGTGCGAGCACCTGAGCGCTTTCTTCATTGCCGATCTGTCCCATGATATAAGCGAGATTGCGCAGGTAGAACCAGGGTGCGTCTTTTTCGATTCTCGCGCTGAGCAACGGCAGGGCCTTTCCTTTCTGAGACGCGATTAAATGCATGATTCGAACGCGCTCGTCACTGTCGGTATTGCTGAGCAGTTGATCCAGAAGGTCTTCCACGGCGTTGGTGCCCAGCGCGGCCATTACGAGGCTTGCATCATGTTTGATTTCACTTTCCTGGGTGTTGATTTCACGAAGCAGAATGTCCATATTGCCTGGAGCGGCCAGTTGACTGAGGAGATCCGTGACCAGTTTTTTTGCCGCGCCCGTTTTTTCGCCGTTGCCCTCGGCAACCGCATTGAATGCATGGAGATATTTCAATGCCTCGAAAAAATGCTTTTGCGAAATGGCATCCTGCGTCACGTTTTTCAGGATGACGCACATTCTTTGGTACTCTTCTGAAAAAACGGTTTCGTTTTTTATCCAGGAGATGATCTGGCCGGACAATTTTTCAACCACTTTGTTTCTGACTTCGCCGGGGAGACGCTCCAGGATGTCCGCCAGGTTTCTGGCTGCCCTGATGCGCACATCGGTATTGGCGCTTTGCAGGTTTGCGGCCAGACGCTCCAGCAGGTTTTCCATGGCTTCCTGATGTCTCTGGGCGACGAGCTGTTCAACGATCTGCGGCAGATAAGACATTAAGGCTTCATCAAACAACGTTTTGGAATCCTGGAGTTTGATCCCGAATTTTTCCGCAATCTGTAAAAGTCTGTTTTTCGGTGCTTCTTTGCGACTTTCTCCGCCTGCGGCATCCAGTTTGCTCTGCGTAAGTTCTTCCGTCAGATAGCGGGCAAGCTGACCGCCGAGAAGATGCTGGATGTTCCGGTGGGTCATCTGTTCCGAGACATTCCAGTCCATGTCAATCATCGCCTGTCCGATTTGCCGTGACAATGCGGTCTTGCCTTCGCCATCCAGCCCTTCGGCGATATTATCGACAAGAGACAGCAGGTTGTCCAGGTTCTCATAAAACTGGACAGAAGTCATATTTACTTTTTGTTCAAGGATTTTTGACAACCCGGTTTCAAACGCCCGCGATATGGCGTCCGGGTTCTTGATCATTTCGCGGAACTGCGGAGAGCCTGGATCCATATCCGGCTGATTCAACATGAAAAACCGGGTGACCTGATCATCCGTCTTATCAATGCTGGCCAGGACCTGGTGCCCCTTGTCCATGGCCACATAAACTTTTTCATCGACGCTGGCATGGATTATATTTAAATCGGACATCATTTTGATCAGGCCGCCTTCATTTTGTATGTTGTCCGGATTTCCGGCCAGCAAACCAATGAAATGCCCCAGTTCGCTTTTCTCCAGACCCCGGCGAAAAGAGATGCTGCGAATGCCGAGACCGAGCAAAATATTGAGAAGGGCGAGGGTCAGGAATTTTTCCTGATCTTTTTGCAGCAAAGCCTTGCCGCAGATCAGCAGGGACTTTTCCGATTCAGTAAAGAAAATCGTTTCTTCTTCGTCCAGCAGTTTGGACAGGGCCTGAAACAGTTTTTCATTAGCTCCGGAAACGGACAGGCTTGTCGGAGGGTACAGACGGACACTTTTAATGGCTGTATTCAGGAGGGGAAGCAATGCAATGGCTTTTTGGGTCAGTTCTTTATCCGTGTTTATCATCTTCTGCATGTCTCCAATGAGGATCGATGGAAGCTATCCGTTAATCGTCATTTACCCGGATGTGAACGTATATAAACGCATTTTCAATTACTTATGGTTAGAATCATAAAAGATGAACTTTCGGGTGTCAAGGAGTTTATCAAACTCGGACGACGAAAAATAATTTCTTGACAAGCGCGAGCCTCTCGTTTATATAGCGCCAGAATTACGAAAAAGGTTTTTTTTCAATGAACAGACAGACAAACGCAAACAGCACTTTTTTTGGTTACTGGTTTTATTATTATGCGTCGGTCTGCCTGTCGCTGAGGAGGACGTTGTAAGGTAACTTAAACCAACACAGCCATGGACAGACCGAAAGGACGCTGACCATGGCTTTTCTGTTTTAAAGGCCATGGCGGCAAAAGCCATGGCCTTTTTCATTTGAGGGAGGTAAATATGATTATTGTCATGAAAAGTCATGCAACGGAAAAACAGATTGAGGATGTGGTGAAATGGGTTGAATCTGTCGGTTACAAAGCGCATCCATCCAGCGGCGTGGAGCGCACCATTATCGGAGCGGTTGGCGACAACCGGGATAAAGCCGTATTGAAATATGCCGAGTCGCTTCCCGGTGTGGAAAAGACCATGCCGATTCTTAAACCATACAAGCTGGCCAGCCGGGAATCGCATGAAGGGAATACGGTGATCAGCGTGGGCTCCATCCAGATCGGCGGCCCGGATTTTGTAGTCATGGCCGGCCCCTGCGCGATTGAAAGCGAAGAACAACTGCTGGAGAGCGCCTATATCGTAAAAAAAGGCGGCGGGCAGATTTTGAGAGGCGGCGCCTTCAAGCCGCGGACATCTCCTTACAGCTTTCAGGGAATGGAAGAAGAGGGCCTGAAGGTTCTCGATGCCGTGAGCAAGAAAACCGAGCTGCCCACGGTGACGGAAGTCGTCAATCCGGCGGATGTCGATCTGGTGGAATCCTACGCCGACATTCTGCAAATCGGGGCGCGCAATGTTCAAAACTTCGCCCTGCTTAAAAAGGTCGGTCATGCGCGCAAACCGGTTCTTTTGAAGAGGGGGATGATGACCACCATCGAGGAGTTGCTCATGTCGGCCGAATACATCCTTTCCTCCGGCAACCCCAACGTGATTCTTTGCGAGCGGGGCATCCGCACGTTTGAAACGTCCACCCGCAACACGCTGGACATCAGCGCCGTGCCGGTGCTCAAGAGCCTGACGCACCTCCCGGTGATGATTGATCCCAGCCATGCGGCGGGCAACTGGAAATATGTGATCCCGCTTTCGCGCGCGGCGGTGGCCGTAGGCGCGGACGGTATCATCGTGGAAGTGCATCCTGAACCGGAAAAAGCGGTATCCGACGGCGCCCAGTCGCTGAAGCCGGAAAAATTTTATCAGATGATGGACGAAGTACGGGCACTGGCCAAAGCAATGCGCAACTGACAAAATGGAGTGAATGATGAGAACGCTGAAGGTCAATCTGGATAAAAAAACATTATTGTCTCACGAAATCCGCATCGGCAGGGGAATTATGGACCGGGTGATTCTGCTCGTCGCAAAAAATATGAAAGCGTCGAGCTATGTCATCCTTACCGACAGCCATGTCAACCGGCTCCACGGGCAGAAGATGCTGGCGGCTTTTGCGGACGCGGGGATGAATGTCTCGCTCATTGAATTTCCCGCCGGTGAATCCTCCAAGAATATTGCGACGGTCATGAATGTCGCCGGAAAACTCCTGGAGCTGGGCGCGGATCGGGGAACCGTTCTGATTGCGCTGGGCGGCGGGGTGGTGGGGGATTTGACCGGATTTATCGCCTCGGTCTACATGCGTTCGGTGCCGTATATTCAGATCCCGACCACGCTGGTCGGCCAGGTGGACAGTTCCATCGGTGGAAAAACCGCGGTGGATCTGCCCGAGGGGAAAAATCTTCTGGGAACCTTTTACCAGCCGCGCATGGTATTTGCGGATCTGAATTTCCTGGATACCCTGCCGGATAAGGAGTATGCAAATGGTCTGGCTGAAATCATCAAATACGGCATCATTGAAGATGATAAAATGTTCAAGTATCTGGAAGAGAATATGGATGCGATCAGAAACCGGGAGTCCTCCCATCTGCTGAAGATTGTCGAGAACTGCTGCCGCATCAAAAAATCGATTGTGGAGATCGATGAGCGGGAACAGGGCTTGAGGAGAATTCTGAATTTCGGGCACACCCTGGGACATGCTCTGGAGTCCGTGTCGGATTATTCCCTGTCGCACGGGGAAGGCGTGGCGCTGGGCATGATTGCCGCGGCCAGAATATCGGTCCGGATGAATTACCTGAAGAAAGCGGATGCGGACAGAATCGAACAGGTCATTGCGCAGTCCGGGCTGCCGACCAGAATTGAAGCGTCCGTTTCATCCGACGCAGTGATTGCCCGCCTGAAAATGGACAAGAAGAAGAAAGCCGGTGTGATCCATTTTGTTCTGGTTAAAAAAATAGGCATGCCTTTTGTTAACGGCAGTGTCACTGACCCGGTGATCGCCGGTGTTCTGGAGGAAATGAAAGCATGAAGCTGTCGCTGGAAGCGTTAAGAGAAGAGATCAGGATGAAAGACCGGGAGATCATCCGCCTGCTCAACGAACGTTCACAGATCTCCGTCCGCATCGGCAAAGTAAAAGGACAGGCCGGGCTTGAAGTGTACAATCCGACGCAGGAGGCCCGCGTCATGAACTATTTGCATGACCTCAACGAAGGACCGCTCTCGGACCGGCAGGTGACGTCGATCTACAGAGAAGTCATCTCCGCTTCGCGGGATTTGCAAAAGCCAATGAATATTGCCTATCTCGGACCGGAGGCCTCCTTCAGCCATCAGGCCGCGCGACTGCATTTCGGCGCGTCCAGCCAGTTCTGGCCGCAGCAGGGCATCGCCCGTGTTTTTGACGAAGTGGAGAAAAGAGTCGTTGAATGGGGCGTAGTGCCGGTGGAAAATTCACTGGAAGGATCGGTGAATGTGACGCTGGACCGGCTGGTTTTGACGCCGCTGGCGATTCAGGCGGAGATGTATCTGCGAATCAGTCAGTGCCTGATATCCACGTCGAAAAGTCTCAAAGGCATCAAAAATGTTTATTCGCATCCTCAGGGATTGGCGCAGTGTCAGGCCTGGCTACGCGCTCATCTGCCCAACGCCGCGCTGGGAGAAATGGAAAGCACGGCGGCGGCCGCCCAGATGGTGAAAGGAAAGAAAACCGCCGCGGCCATTGGCAGCGCGCTGGCGGCCTCCACCTATGGTTTGAACATGCTGTCAAAGGGGATTGAGGATAATCCCACCAATACAACACGTTTTCTGGTGATCGGGCGCGGCGAGGGAACGCCCACGGGCGACGACAAGACATCCATTATTTTTGCCACGCCGGATTTTCCCGGGGCGCTGCACCGGGCGCTGGAATCTTTCGCCAAACGCAAGATCAATCTGGCGAAGATCGAATCGCATCCGGTCAAGGAAAGAATGTGGGCCTATCTGTTCTTTGTGGATATCATCGGCCATATCCGGGACAAAGCGGTGAAAAACTGCATTGATGAGTTAAAAGATAAAACGATTCACTTGAAGATCCTGGGGTCCTATCCCAGGGCCAAGGACGGACTATGATCTGCATACCCGTTACCGATTCACTGCAAAAGGATGCAATCCTGACCATTGAGAGAAGCGCTGCCGCAGCGGATGCCGTTGAACTGCGCATGGATCTGATCGGAGACGGCAATCTGGAGCAGCTGATCGCGGCGGCACGCCGCGCATCGGGCCTCGTTAAAATCATTGTCACCTGCCGCAGAAAAGAAGAAGCCGCTTTGATCGCGGGGGACAGCCCCGCCGAAAAGCGAAAAAAAGAAATCAGCAGGGCGGCCAAAATGGCCCTGTTTCAGCAGGCGGTTCTGCTGGGAGCAGACTTTATCGATATTGAGCTGGCGCACGGCGAAAAGGAAATCAAGAAACTCCGGTCATTTTGCCGCAGGCAAAAAAGCGAGACTCAAGTCATTGTTTCCTGGCATGATCTTGCGCATACGCCGTCGCTTGCGAAAATGAAAGAAATCTTTCAGGCCTGCGCGCAAACCGGCGCTGATCTGATCAAGATGGTTCCCACCGCCCGGGTTATGGATGACAATTTGAAAGTACTCAGTCTGATTACCTATGCCAGGAAGCAGGGACAAAGAATTATCGCGATGTGTATGGGCGATCAGGGGCAGATCAGCCGTATGATGGCGCCGCTCTGCGGCAGTTTTCTGGGATTTGCCGTCCTGCCCGGCGGCAGGAAATCCGCCCCCGGTCAGTTGACGGTTCGGACGATGCGGGTATTTCAGCATCTCCTTCGCGACAGCCGTTGCATGGGTCAACCCTGGCTTTTGCCTCTGGGAGCGCCCAGTTTCGTATTGCTGGGAAACCCCGTCCGGCAGAGTCTCTCGCCGCTCATGCATAACCGGGCGCTGGAAGCGATGCAGATCGACGGCCACTACAGCGCCTTTTGTGTCACGGATCTGGCCGCCGCCATGTCCGGTATCCGGGGAATGAATATCCGCGGTGCGTCCGTAACCATTCCTTTCAAAACGGAAGTCCTGCAGTATCTGGACGAGATCGATCCGGATGCGGCCGCCCTGGGCGCGGTGAATACAATTGTGAATGAACGGGGACGACTGGCAGGATACAATACGGACTGGTCGGGGTTGATGCAGGCGATCAGGGAGAAAACGAATATTACAGGAAAGAAGTTTGTGATTCTGGGCGCGGGAGGCACGGCGCGGGCGGCGGCTTACGGCATTCAAAAAGAAGGCGGTCAGCCGATCATTGTCAATCGCACTCCGGAAAAGGGAAAAGCTCTGGCGGCTCTCTTCGGATGTCCGTTTCATCCGTTCTCCGCGCTGGACAAACTATCCGCATATGGTCTCATCAATACAACATCCGTGGGCATGTATCCTCGGATTCATCGCTCGCCGGTTCCCGCTCCGGCGCTGGTGAACTATCAGATGGTGGTGGATGTGATCTACAATCCCCTGAAGACCAAACTGCTTCTGGATGCCGAGACTCAGGGCTGTAAAACCATTTCCGGTCTGGAAATGTTCGCCCGCCAAGGCGCTGAACAATTAAAGTTGTGGACGGGAAGGGAAGCGCCCCTGGCGCTGATGAGAAAAACCGTCCGGGAAAGGCTGGAAACTCTTGAAAACTGATTCGCCAGGACCGGGAGGAATGATCATGGTCGAGGTTCCCGGTTCCAAAAGTCTGACGCAGAGAGCCCTGATTGCCGCCGCACTGGCTGACGGGAATTCCTTAATCCGGCGCGCACTGGTGGCGGAGGACACCGCTCATCTGATGACCGGGTTGAAGGAACTGGGCGCCAGCATTGAACCGGCGGACGATGGTTTTGCCGTAACCGGAACGGGCGGCGCGATTGCCGGCTACGGTCATGAGCTGTTTCTGGGCAACAACGGCACGGCGCTCAGGTTTCTGACGGCGCTGGTTTGCCTGGGACGGGGAAAATACGTTTTAACCGGCGAGAAGCGGTTGTGTGAGAGACCCGTCGGCCCCCTGGTTGAAGCGCTTCAGGATATGGGCGTAGACATTGTCTGCCGCAACAATTGCCCGCCCGTGAATATTACGGCCAACGGTCTCAAAGGTGGAAAGATTACCCTGGCGGATATTGAAAGCTCCCAATACGTTTCCGCGCTTCTGTTATGCGGGCCCTACACGGCCAAAGGAATCGAATTGACACTCACCGGCAGCATCGTTTCCATGCCATATATTGATCTGACCATCAATGTGATGGAGAAGTTCGGCGCCAGAATTCTGCGCACCGGCGACCGTCATTACCTGGTCGGCACGCAGACGATTTACGAGGGCCGCGATTATACCGTGGAAGGAGACGCATCGAGCGCTTCCTATTTTTTTCTGGCCTCCGCGCTTACGAAAAAAAACATCCGCGTTGCCGGCGTCGGAAGACAAAGCGCGCAGGGCGATATCCGCCTGCTGGATATTCTGGAACAGCTGGGCTGCCGGATCACGGACGGCGGCGACTGGGTGGAAATATCCGCCCCCGAACAATTGAAATCGGGAGATCTGACTTTCGACATGGGCAATATGCCGGACATGGTGCCCACGGTCGGCGTTCTGGCGGCGTTTCGCAGAGGCAGAACGCTGATTACGAATGTTGCGCATTTGAGAATCAAGGAAAGCAATCGCCTGGCCGCGATGGCGGCGGAACTCAACCGCATCGGTATTGCCGCCTCCGAACGGCCGGACGGCCTGGTGATCGAAGGCGGAACCTCTCACGGAGCGGATATTGAAACCTACAACGATCACCGTATTGCAATGAGCTTTGCCGTTGCGGGCCTGGTGACCCCGGGGATAAGGATCGCCGACAAAAAGTGCGTGGATAAATCCTTTCCCGGGTTCTGGCAGGAGCTGGCGAAGGTATGAAAATTATTCTCATTGGTTACCGGGCATCCGGCAAGTCAACGGTTGGCAGGCTTCTTGCCCAAAAAATGAAAATACCGTTTCTGGATACCGATCAAATGATTGAAGAGGCCGCGGGAATAGAGATTAAAGAGCTGGTGGCCGGCCAGGGCTGGAAGGCATTTCGCGAGAAGGAAACCGAAGCGATCGCCTTGCTCGAAGGCGAAAGTCCGGGCGTTGTTTCCACAGGCGGCGGAGCTGTCCTCTCAGCGGAAAACCGGGAAGCGCTCAAGAAAACGGGACCTCTGGTCTATTTGAAAGCGCCGCTTGCCGACCTGATCGAAAGACTCCGGCGTGATGAAGAGAAGAAACAAACCCGTCCCTCTTTGACGGGCGAGAGCCTTGTTGCGGAAACGGCCGCCGTTTTACAGGAACGTATTCCCGTTTATGAGGAAGCAGCCGACTTTGCGGTGGACACGGAAGGCAAAAGTGTTGTACGGGTGAGCGAAGAAATTTATCAATATCTGCTGGAAACAGGCATAGTTTCCGAAATCAACAAGACGAAGAAAAGATTGAGAAATAAACAATAGCGGGAGAGCATATGGCGGGTAATACTTTCGGCTCCTTGTTCCGTGTGACGACCTGGGGCGAATCGCATGGCGCCGCGCTGGGCGCGGTAATTGACGGCTGTCCGGCGGCTCTTGAGCTGGCCGAAGACGATATTCAACAGGCGCTGGACCGCCGCAAACCATCCGGGGGAGCGGCTTCCACTTCGCGTGACGAGAAGGACCGGGTGGAAATCCTTTCCGGAATCTTTGAAGGAAAAACCACCGGTACGCCGATTTCACTTCTGATCCGCAATGCGGATGCCCGCCCGTCGAACTACTCTCACCTGAGAGATGTATTCCGGCCCGGCCACGGGGATTACACTTGGTTTCAAAAATACGGCGTACGTGACTGGCGCGGCGGGGGACGCGCATCCGGCCGGGAAACCACGGGCCGCGTCGCCGCGGGGGCCGTTGCCGAAAAAGTGATTCACGCCGCCGGGATCGAAGTTCTGGCTTACACCAAAGCCATCGGCGGCATCGAAATTCATTCCAGCCGGGAAATGTCTTTTGAGGACTTAAAGCGAAGAACACGAGGCAGCGTTTTGTATTGTCCTGATGAACAGGCTGCACAGGTGATGGAAGAACGGCTGGCCGCGGTTCGCCAGGAGGGCGACACGCTGGGCGGCGTTGTGGAAATCATTGTGAGGGGGTGCCCGGCCGGCCTGGGAGAACCGGTGTTTGACAAGATCGATGCAGACCTGGCCCGCGCGCTCATGGGCCTGGGAACGGTAAAAGCTGTGGAAATTGGCGACGGATGCGCGGTTGCCGTAAAAAAAGGCTCCGAAGTCAATGATCCGATGGGCCGTGAGGGATTTTCGAAAAATTCCGCAGGCGGCATGCTGGCCGGCATTACAACCGGGCAGGACATTATTCTCCGGGTATTCTGCAAGCCGATTCCCTCCATTTCATTGCCGCAGCAAACCGCGGATATTGCGGGCAATCCGCTTGTTATTGAAATCCAGGGACGTCATGACATCTGCGTTCTTCCCCGGATTGTGCCCGTATGCGAGGCGATGGTGTGTTTGGTGCTGGCCGATCACTGGCTTCGGCAGAAAGCGGTGCGTTTATGAAGCCAACAACCGTAGGCGTCATTGGCGGCACCAACGGCATGGGGCGCTGGCTGGCCGGTTTGTTGGCCGCGCAAGGCTGCGTTGTTCATGTCACCGGAAGAAAAACCGCCATGACGGCATCTGATGCGGCGGGGATTTGTGATGTCGTGGTCGTGTCCGTTCCGATTGACGCAACGGCCGGCGTGATCCGCCAGATCGGCCCGCTTCTGAAAACAGGTCAGGTGTTGATGGACCTGACGTCGCTCAAGAAAGAGCCGGTGAATCTGATGCTGGAGCATTGCAAGGCCGAGGTGGTCGGTTGTCACCCTCTGTTCGGCCCGGCCGTCAAGGACCCGGCAGGGCATAATATTGTTCTGTGCAGGGGACGAGGTGATCTCTGGTACACGTGGATCAAGTCCGTCTTTCAAAATACAGGTTATACGGTTCTGGAAAGGACTCCCGCAGAGCACGACCGGATGATGGCCATCGTCCAGGCGCTGAATCATCTGAACACCATTACGCTGGGCATGGCGATTGCCGAAGCCGGTGTTCCTCTTGCGGAAGTGAGTTTGTTTGCAACGCCCGTTTTCAAAACCAAGACGGACATTATCCGGAAAGTGTTCACGGAAAGTCCCGAGCTTTACGCCGAAATTGTTGCCGGGAATCCCGACGTGGAACAAGTGCTTCAGACCTACGAACGGGCGGTTCGCAGTGTTTGCCGGATGGTGACCGGAGGCAGCGCAGCGGAATTGATCGGCGCGATGAACAGCGCCGCAACAAAGTTATTCTAAGTTCATCTTAGTCCTGTCTTCACAACTTCTGAAAAGACATCCGCCGGCCGGTTTTTTTCTTTTTGATTTTTAAAAGAGTTGGTGTATTCATATCGCTGTCCGAATATTGCATAAGGAGTATCCCGGAGCCATGGAAGCAAAAATCAATAAAGTAGCGGATATGATTGCCAAGGCGAAGAAGGTTGTAATTTTTACGGGGGCCGGAATCAGCACGGAATCCGGCATTCCGGATTTCCGCGGTCCCGGAGGACTCTGGACAAAATACGATCCCGACGACTTTACCATCGACAAGTTTCTGGGCTCCAGCGCAACGCGCAAGAAAATGTGGGAACGTTTGCGGGAAGGCGGCTTTATGGAGGACGCCGAACCCAATGCCACGCACTATGCCATTGTGGAACTGGAGAAAATGGGCAAGCTCCTCTCGCTGGTAACCCAGAACATCGACAATCTGCACCAGAAGGCAGGAAGCTCTCCCGATCTGATTCGCGAGCTGCACGGCAACATGCAGGTTCTGATCTGTCTGAACTGTCATAAGAAGTACCCGATTGCGCTGATCCGGGAGCATTACGCCAATTCCGAAGAAGTTCCCACCTGCGAATACTGCCGGGGCATTCTCAAACCGGATGTGATTTTCTTCGGCGAAGCCCTGCCGCAGCAGACGCTGGCGCAGGCCATGCGGGAAGCCGAGGAATGCGATCTGATGATTGTCATCGGCTCTTCGCTGGTCGTCTATCCCGCGGCTTACGTTCCGGTTCAGGCCCAGCGGGCCGGGGCGGATCTGGTGATTATCAACAAAGGCCCGACCGAGCAGGATCATAACGCCGATGTGCGTATCGACGCCTCGGCCGGCGAAACGATGACAAAAATTTTAGAAAGATTGAAAACGATGTAGGGGCGAAAAATTTTTCGCCCCTACGGATCGTCCGCAATCGAGCAGGCTGTTGATCATGTGTCTGATTCTTTTTGCCTACAATGTGCACCCGTCCTACCGTCTGATTCTGGCGGCAAACCGGGATGAATTTTACGACCGTCCTGCCGCCGCGGCGGATTTCTGGGCCAGACATCCGCATGTGCTGGCGGGAATCGATCTCAAGGAAAAAGGGACCTGGCTGGGCGTTACCCGGCAGGGAAAATTTGCGGCCATTACCAACTATCGCGATCCGGCATCCTGGAAAAACACGGCGCCTTCCCGGGGCAAACTGGTCAGCCGGTATCTGGTAGGAGCTTCCGGAGCGGAGAACTATTTGAAGAAAGTATCCGGCGAAGCGCATCTGTACAACGATTTTAATCTGCTTGCGGGAGATCCGGAGGAACTCCTGGTTTATGGAAGCCGGGGCGGGGCGCAAAAATTATCGCCCGGTATTTACGGATTGAGTAATCATCTGCTGGATACACCCTGGCCCAAAGTGACCAGGGGTAAAAAACTGCTCAAGGCGGCGCTCGATCTTAAAGGCGAAGAGCTGGAAGAGGCGCTGTTTACGATGCTTCAGGATCGTCATTTCCCGCCGGACAGCCGGTTGCCGGATACCGGCGTCAATCTGGAATGGGAAAGGATGCTGTCGCCGATGTTTATCGTCAGCCCGGTTTACGGCACGCGCTCCTCCACGATCCTGCTGATCGGCAAAAACAGGCGGGTAAAATTTGTGGAAAGAAATTATAATCATCACCCGGAGCCCTGGTTGACCAGCCGGTTTTCTTTTTTGCAGGAGACGGAAGAACAATGAATGATGGCGGCGCCAGGGATTATCCGCCTTTCCCCCGTGTGGGGGTGGGCGCCATCGTGATTTCCGAAGGCCGGATTCTGCTGGTGAAAAGAGGCGTTCCGCCCGGCAGGGGATTATGGGCGATACCCGGTGGAAAACTGAAACTGGGAGAAACTCTGCAGGATTGCGCAGCCCGGGAAATCCTCGAAGAAACCGGTGTGACGATTGCCGTGGGTGAATGCATTTATGTGTTTGATCTGATTGAACGCGACAAGTCGGAAAAAATTAAATTTCACTTTGTTGTAGTCGATTTTGCCGCGCTCTACGTGTCAGGAGAAGCGAAAGGCGCGGACGATGCCGATGAGGCCGGGTGGTTTTCCCCCGAAGAACTGGAGAGCCTTCCGGTGTCGAAAAACACGCTGAAGGCTTTGCACTCAATAGGTTTCCTGAGTGAATGTTGAAGAAGGAGGAGGATATGAAGGTCGTTTATTCGGAAGAATACAAGCAGGTCTATTCGTATGATCCCGCGTCCAATCCCGGCAGAATCGAATCCATAGAATTTGCCCTGGCGGGTAAAGTGAATTATATCGAACCGCAGCCTGCTTCGGAAGAAGACATCGCGGCTATTCACACACCCAGGCATATCGCCGAAGTCCGCCGCGAAGGAGTCTATGATATCGCCGCGCTGGCCGCGGGCGGGGCGATCAAGGCCGCCGAGATCGGTCTTTCCGAACCGTGCTTTGCCGTGATCCGTCCCCCGGGACATCACGCCTCCGCCGACAGCGCCTGGGGCTTCTGCTACTTCAACAACATGTCCATTGCGCTTTTCAAACTCAAACGAAAGGATAAAATCAAAAAAGCGTTCATCCTGGATTTTGACCTGCATGTGGGCGACGGCAATATCAATATTCTGGAACCGAAAGGATTTGTAGATATTCTTAATCCCGGCGGCCAGGACCGCAATGCCTATCTGAAGACCGTCACCAACGCCCTGGAAAAGACGGACGCGGATATGATTGCCGTTTCCGCGGGTTTCGATAATCACGAAAATGACTGGGGCGGTCTGCTCAAAACCGAGGATTACACGTATATGGGCAAGCTGGTGCGGGAAGCGGCAACACGCAATTCCGGCGGCTGTTTCGGCATTCTGGAAGGCGGTTACAACCATGCCGTTCTGGGCAAGAATGTACTTGCGTTTATTGAAGGCCTGTCCGGCTAAAATTAAGTAATGTCCCTCCATGCTGCGGGCGGACGCGGTTTCAATATTTCCTGATCGATGGCAGTAATAACTGATTGTCCGTGGATCGTGATTCTCCGATGCTGGTTATATAAATCGCCGGTTGACCGAGAACGGGGCACTTTGTCTCACAGATTCCGCAGCCGATGCATAATTCCAGATCAACGTGCGGTTGTTTGACGTTTACCATGCCTCCGCTGACATTCATGACCTTTGCTTCTTCCAGCCAGATGGCTTTTTTCGGTGTCGGGCAGACCTCCTGGCAGACAATGCACGGGGTGGAGTGGGAATAGGGCAGGCATCGCCCTTTGTCGATCATGGCCAGGCCTATTTTCACTTTTTCTTTTTGCGGCAGTTCCAGCCTTTTTATCGCCCCTGTCGGACAGACCTGTCCGCAGAGCGTACAGCGATATTCGCAGTAACCGATGCGCGGGATCAGAACAGGCGACCAGATTCCCTCCGGACCCGCCTCGAGGAATGTCGGCTGCAGTCCGTTGGTGATGCAGACTTTCATGCATTCGCCGCATTTTACACACCGGGCCAGAAATTGTTTTTCATCCAGCGATCCCGGAGGCCGGATCAGCCGGGGGTCGGATGCCCCCGCCTGTTTGTTGATTCCGGTAATTTTCATCATCGGGACAATGGCCAGACCCGATAAGATCATCCCCACGATTCTTCTTTTGCCAAGGTCGATGGGCGCTGACGGGGTCTTTTTGAAAAATCCAAGCTTCACGGCATCCCGGGGGCAGGCATCATCACAATTCATGCAGGCCATGCATTCCGTTTGATGCCATTTTTCTTTTTGATCCGGGGTGGCGCCGCCCTGACAGTCGAATGAGCAGGCTCCGCAAGAGTTGCAGCCCTCGCTTACCGATCGCTGCAAAATGGCAAAGCGGGAAAGTACGCCTAAAAGCGCGCCCAGCGGGCAGAGGTATTTACACCAGAAGCGCTTCTCCAGAAGGTTGAGGCTCAGGATGATGACGAATAAGAATCCCAGAAAGACGCTCTGGAGGAAAAAGGGCTGCTGAAAGGGCAGCCAGAGTTTCTTGAAAATCGCATAAATAAACTCGGAAACATGAACCAGACCCGGGATATTCCAGCCGAAGATTGTGTCAAAAAGGGCCTTTGTCGCAAAACTCAGCGAAGGAAAAACGGTCAGTGAGAGGGA
The DNA here is from genome assembly GCA_963682015.1 of Smithellaceae bacterium. GTDB lineage: Bacteria > Desulfobacterota > Syntrophia > Syntrophales > Smithellaceae > UBA8904. Next base: position 4,244,701 of record OY820932.1, read on the forward strand.
ACGAATCAGGAAAGAAATCGGGTCGATCATTCCCGCAAGTTGCAGCGAGAAAAGTGATGACGTGATCAGAAAAATCAAAAGACCGTATTTCAGCCAGTGCCAGTTTAAAGGGGCTCTCCGGGGGCGACGCTTTTGCAAAGCGCCAATCATATTGTTGATGGTTCCCAGCGGGCAAACCCAGCCGCAAAAGACCCGTCCCAGGATCACGGTGGCAATGATGACTCCGATGGCCAGGAAGAACGCGGGATACCATGTGTGGCTGGAAAGGAGGGTGGTGATGAAGATCAGGGGATCGGCATCCAGGAATATTTTGACGGGATAGCCGAGATCGTCGGCCCCTTTCGATTCCGTCTGCAGGAAGAGCCACAAAAAGGTCAAAAGGAAAATCCCCTGCGCTGTCATGCGAGTTTTTCTGATCATAGAAAGTCATTACCGTCCGGTGAATGAAATGAAAAAACCACTGTAATCATCAGACATCAACCCTTTTAATTTTCAATCTGGCTAAATCCATGATGCCGAGGCCGGCTCTTTGTCCGGCGACAACACAGCCGATGTCGGCCCCCTTCATGCCGAACAGGGTGGCGCCGAAAGCGTCGATGGCAACCTGATCCCTTCCCGCCGCTACGATATTGAGCTGTTTGACATCGGCCAGATCGCCGCCCTGCGGCCCGTTGGCCGTCAGGATTCGAACGGCGTCCAGGATCACCAGTGCGGGCTTGAAGGTCATGGCCAGATCGACGAGCGTGTCGTCGATGCGCTGGTGAATCCGGCCGCGGTTGCCGCCCATGATTCCCATCAGGTTCTTCATTCCCAGGGTAAGCCTGGAAAGGCCATGGGTCTTGGCGACCGGAATATTGATCAGCTTGTCCGCCTCGATGGCTTCCGTGTAAAGAGGCCATGATTTCAGGGCATACCCGGGCAGTTTCATATCGCGGAATTTCCGATCATCGATGAAGCTGACAATCCCGCCGGCAGCCGTTGCCGCCGGGCCAATGCCGCTTTGCTTGTAGCACCTCCGCGGATCGAGAACACAATGATCAAATACCTTGACCTGTTTGGCTCCCGCTTCATAACACAGAGCAACAACGGTTGAGACCACTTCCGGGTTGGTCGTTGCCGCATAGACCGGAAGTCTGTCCCAGCCGATATTCGGCTTTACGACAACAACATCCCCCCTGGAAATGAACATTTTGATTCCGCCCAGGCCATCAATTGCGGCTTTTGTGATTCTTGCGGGTGAAGCGCCGTGGGCAACGGAAAGATCGATTTTTTCCGCGGCATTCAGTGATTTGATCAGGAAGTCCGGAGAGCCCGGCATCATGAAAGCCGCGCCGGTGATCATTGTGGTTTTAAGAAAATCTCTGCGATTCATTGCCTGTTTACCTGAACCTTTCCGTATTATCCGTCAGCGGATTTCCCTGTTGTCCGGATCAATCGCCTGCCTGTGTACGGATGCGCCTTCGCAACTGTTCGAGGATCCGTTCGGCCACGGTATTATTTTTGACCCGGACGGTTCCGATGACATACCGGCCGGATTGTTCCACCCGTACGCCGCCGTACAAAGGATCAACGGCGACGATCAGGGCTTGCCCCGCATGTTCGGTCAATTGAATGTTCTGCGCTTCCGCCTTCAGATAAGCATGATACTGGTTGAACGTATTGCGGGCCGCGGCCGGTGTGTCTTCGGCCACGACGAATATCTGCATCTTTTCATCCTGGATTCCGGCATCGGCGATCATGCCTTTGCGAAAGAAGGCATATCCCAGCAGGCTTTTTGCAAGATACCGTTCGCTTTTGGGCACAAGCGCCGGAATCTGCAAAGCCTCCAGTTCTTTGGGCGGTCCCGAACCCGCCGGAAGATTACGCGAAACGGCCCGTGCGCAGGCCAGCAGGGTTTCCTGCGGAAGGCTCGTATCGGACGTGACCTGCAACTTGATGAAATATCGGTCCTGGTAGAAGAGCAACTGGGAGGGGGATGCAAACCCCTCTGCGCCGACGGACACCCATGCGTTTGTCGGCTTGCGGTAATTTGCGTAAATGCCAAAAGCATCAAGGACGGAACCCATTTTGTAGACATCGACCGTCAGGGATAAATCCGGATTCTTTTTATGGACATAATTTGCCGAGACCAGAAATTCAAATCCATAGGGAAAGTAAAGTTCGGCTTCTCCGTTGATATGATTAAAAAGGGTGTCTTTATCAAAAAGTTCAACTTTGCCGTCAACATTCCAGTCCCGGGCAAAATCCTTTGCCGGGAGAATATCTTTCATCGGGACGGAAGCTGCGCGGGCCGGATCGGATATGGTCATGGTGAAAAGAATAATGACAAATACGAAGACGGCTCTGATGATCCGTGAACGCCTGCCGGATAATAACCTGTGATCGGACGGACGCCGGTGAAGCCGCGGGCGGCAATCGGTGTGATGTGAGCTGATGAGAGGCTGATGGTTCACGTTTTCCCCTATGTCAGTAATTTTCTGGCCCGTTCCATCTTTGCCCGGATATCAAGCCCGTTTACGCATCTGGCCTGACAGGTTTCGCAGTCCAGGCAGGCACTGGCCGATACCGCTTCAGGAACTTCACGGTAAGTCGAGCGGGAGAGCTCCGTCTCTTTGTATGCTTCTCCATACATGACGCAACGGTTGATCGTGCTGATCTCGACGCCTTTGGGGCAACCCGGTTCGCACCTTCCGCAAAAGTGGCAGTAGAAGGGTTTGATCGCTGCGCCGTAGCGTTTCAGAATCAGTTCGTCGAAATAGCTTAGTTTCAGGCCCATTGCCCCGATGTCTTCCCGGAGCTCGGACATATTGCGCATGCCGGGGATGGCTGCCGTGACGTTTGTATCCTGAAGCACCCACTTGAGGGCTGCCCGGTGAGGACTGATGGCGCCCATCTGATTTGTTTCATAACCACCGGCCTGTGTTTTCATGGCGATGATGCCGATTTTGTGCCGGGCGGCTCTGGCGATGGCTTCCTTTAAATCGTTGCCGCTTTTGAAGTTGTAGCCGATCAGTGCCGTGTCGAAGAACTGGTCTTTGTCTTCCATCAGGGCATTGAGAACCTGTACCTGGTTTGTGTGCGAGGTCACGCCGAGGAATCGAACCTTTCCCTGTTCTCTCAGCCGCACCAGTGCTTCCCGGATTTCGGGAGAAACAATCCGGATATCATCGGTAAGGTTGTGCAGCTGGATCAAATCGACATAATCCGTTTCCAGGCTTTTGAGGCTTGTCTCCACGTCCTTGAAAATAGCCGCTTTTGTAATGGAAGCAGGCTGGATCTTTGTCGCTACATAAACCCGCTGGCGTCTGCCTTTCAATGCCCTGCCGACAATTTCCTCGTTCTTGCCTCCCATGTATCTGCGCGCCGTATCAACATAGTTAACGCCGTGATCGAAAGCGAGTTCCATCACTTCCGCCTCCGGCGTCAACATCGCCCCGAAGCTGACAATGGTAATTTTGAGGCCGGTTCGGCCAAGCGTTCTGTAAACAGGAGCCGGGAAAACAAAGGGCTCGGCGGCTTTCTGTAATGTCTGAGCCAAGGCATTCGTTCCAATCAGGGTTGATGTGGTTACGACCAGACCGGACTTCAAGAAAGTTCTTCTCTTCATTTCCATGCTCCTTTCTTCTGTTCAAGCATAAAATGAGGGCGAATTGACAGTTCCTATGATCATTGCACGGCGGATGCCAAATCATCCATCGTTGTCTGAATCATGCCATCAAAAGAAGTTCCCGGTCTGTCCGTTAGAAAAAATTACCGGGTCTGGCTGTGCTTGGCATTCAAAAAGAGACGGACCCGGAACAGAAGAGCCTCCGCAATCACATCGCTTAACATTGATGAAACCGACCGGACAGGAAACATGGAGCACTCTGCTGAAAGCATTTGGTATTACTGGTGAAAGTATATGAAAAGGGCGCTGATTAGTCAATATCAAATCCCCGGCTACCCGGTTTGGCCAGAAGAAAGAAGTTTCATGCCGTTTTCGTAGAAGACTTTCCTGTAAAACTCGTCGGAGAGATTCCAGGAAGACAGGGTTTCCAGCTCCGATTCCCGCGGCAGGATCAGGTTGGGAAAATCCGATCCGTAAAGAATCCGGTCCCGGTATTTTTCCAGAAGGTCGCAGCCCAGGTCGTACGCCCCCTGGCCCTGCTGTTCCTTGAAAAAGGCGAAGGCCGTGTCCAGATACAGAGCGGGATGGTCATCGAGCAGGTCCATGAAACCCTGATACTCATAACGGCCCATGTGAGCGATATTGGCCGGAAGGTCGGGGAAATGGTCAAGAAGTTCTTTAAAGTGGTCCAGACCGACGAATTCATTGCCCAGCGGGCCGTTGCCGACGTGGAGGAGAACCCGTTTCTTGCGGTCGGTGACCAGTTCATACATCGGGAAAAGCCGCCGGTCATGCGGATGGAAACACTGGACATGGAAATGCAGTTTGATGCCGAGCACTCTCGGATGCTTCAGAATCTTTTCAGCGTAAGACAGGGCGTTTGCGTCGCCGGGATGATAGGCCGCAAAGCAGTAAAGGTCGGGATATTCTTCCAGCACCTGAACATTCCAATCGTTCAGCCCTTCGGCAATGCCGTCACGGTGAGCGTAATTGGAATAAACGATTTTTTCAACGCCGCGAGCCCGCAGATACTCGATGCATTCCCGGTAATAGAGTTTATAGAGGATGCCCAAGTGGTATTCCTTGGTGAAAAAGTTCCAGATGGCGTCCGACAATTTATCCGGGAACAGATGAACGTGAAAGTCAATGATGCTGGAGGGGATTTTCTGCATGGGTGGTTCTTCTAGATCTTCTGTTTTTTCGTTTTCATTTTTTTCGGTTTGGGCGGCGGCAACTGTTTTGCAGTCAGACGGATCAAACCGCTGATCCAATCCGCGTCTTCATAAGCCTCTTCAATCAGGAAATACGTTTTGGCGCCCGGATAAGGCGGCGCTTCGCACACGTTGCCGATGTAAGCCCTGCCGTCTTCAGTCGGCTTGACAAAAAGCTGATTGTCGCAAATCAGCGCAACAACCTTGCCGTCACAATAGACGGCGTATTCGCCGAACATCTTCCGGTATGTAATCCTGCCCGCGGCCGCCATCTGGTCCGCGATGTATTCAACAAAACTCTGATCCGAAGCCATTGCCGTTCCCGCTCATTGTTTTTGCGCCGGTCATGATATTGATTTCCGTATGGCGCGATAACCAGTCGTTATGTGAAGTGCCTGATCCAGTTTGTATCGACTTTCAAAGCCCATTACCGAAACAGGTCTGCGCCTGCATCCCGGCATATACGGGATGGTGTGTCTTAAGCATTGATTTACCTGAATATTCCTTTTTCATAAATCACCATTTTCTTGCCGCTGGTCAGATGCGCCGTGACCGTTTTGGGTTCCGTGTTGACGATATCCCAGTGCAGCGCGGAATCGTTAAACCCCATTTTCTTTTTCATGGCCGGCGTCAGTTTTGCCGGATCACCGGCAAACGTGTCGCTGTAAGAAGCCCCCAGGGCGATGTGACTGTTGCCTTCTTTTCCGCCGAAGTTTTCATCAAAGAGGGTTTCCGCCATGAAACGGTCGATTCGCGAAAACCGTTTGTCGGTGAGCGAGAATTCTCCTACCCGGCAGGCGCCCGCATCCATGGCCAGCTGTTTTTTTACAAATTCCTCGCCTTCGCCGGCTTCAATTTTGACGGCTTTGCCTCTGGCAAAGGTAATGCGGACGTCCTTGATATAATTGCCGCTGCGGAAAGAGGGAAGGTTGGCATAAAACACACCTTCCGTTCCGCGCCAGTCGGGAGAAAGAAAAATCTCAAAGCTGGGCATGTTGTGACCGGAAACGCCCAGCCACCTGCGCCTGTCGCCGGGTGTGATCCGCAAATCCACACCGGCCGATTCCATGTGGAAGTATTTGACCGGTAGAGAGTTAAGCTTCTTTTTGATGGCGGTAACTTCTTTGTGAATGTGCTGCCATTCGGCGATGGGATTTTCTTTGTCCAGATAACAGCCTTTGATGATCTGCGCCGTATACTGTTTGAGGGGCATTTGGGCCTGGCGGGCGAGTTCCTGCGTGGGAAGAAGGCACAGCGTCCAGCTGTACTTGTGCTGTTCTTCGCGCTGTTCGAGAATGTCTTTCAGGGATTTGCGGGAAACAATTGCCTTGCCGATTTTGGCCGGGTCGATATTCTTGAGATGCGTGAGCGACTCCGGCGCGTGCAGGAAAATGCGGCCGTTTATGTTTTTATAAAGCTCTTTGTCGCCGGGAGTAAGAAAGGTCAGCTGTTTCGGATCGGCTTTTTCGTAAAAACTTTTTTCCATGCCGGACGTGGCCGCCAGACGCTGCACCGTGTGAACGCCCATGTCCAGGAGACGTCCGTAAAGAATTTCTGCAAGCCGCAGGGCCGGAAGATCATACTGAATCAGAACAATATCCTGTTTTTTCAAAGCGGCTTTCCTAGCCGTCGCCAGTGCCCAGATGAGAACATCCGCGTACTTTTCAAGATTTTTTTCAGTGAGCATACTCTTCATTCCTTTTCATTCAGTTTTTAACCCGTTAAAACATGTCTCCGGGGTTCGCCCAGCCTGGAATATGGCGGTAATAGTCCGGCGGGTAGGCCGCCTGGAGACCCGTCAGGGTAACCCGGGCCAGTGCGATACCGCTGCGGGTTCTGTACAGTCCTGCATAACCCTTTTTCTCCAGGCTTTCCAGAAATTTTACCAGATCGGCGTTGCCGATCTCAAGGAATTCCCGGATGTCTTCCGGAGTCATATGCAGGCCGGGATTCACACGGTAATTTTCCGCAAGGACAGCGAGAACATCCTTTTCGTCTTTTGCCGGTTTGCGGGGCAGGGGCTTTCCAACGGGCAGCGGAACCTGCATCTCCGGATCGACCATGCGCAGCGGAACCTTCAAATCATCCTTCATGCGCCTTGTGCCCTGGCGGTAAATAAGCAATTTGAGCACTTCCGAGGTGCCGGCGGCGATTTGCGAGAGCTTGGCGTCCTGCATGATGCGCTGCACCGGATAAATCTTCAGGGCGCCGTTGCCGCCCATGCACTGAATGGCTTCCACGGCCATTTCCATGAGCGAGTCCGCGGCATAAAGCTTGGAGACGGCTGCTTCAATGGGGACTTCGCGGCCCAGATCCGCCGAGTATGCGGCATAATAAAGCACCAGCCTGCTCAGATAAAACTTGGAGATCATGTCGGCCAGCTTGGCCTGATTGGTGGCGATTTCTCCGGTTGGCTGGCCGAATTGCAGCCGCCGCTCCAGGTGCTGTTTTGCGTAGCGCATGCATTCGCGCATCATGCCGACAATGGGGGCGGCATTCAGAATTCTTTCCACGTTCAGGCCGCCCATCATGATCTTCCAGCCGTCTCCTTCCTCTCCCAGACGGTTGAAGACGGGAACCCGGGCGTCGTCAAAGGTGAGGTTGCCGTTGTAATTGGCGAACATGCCGATGATGTCGTTGACCCTTTCCACATGGAAGCCCGGCGTTCCTTTTTCCACCGCAAAAGCGCTGAGGTGCCGGTAGGCTTTTCTGTCTTCGGGCTTATTGCTGGTCTGGAAATAACACAGATAAAGATCGGCGGCGGCCGCCGTGGTTTGGAATCTTTTTTTGCCGTTGATGATGTAACAGTCTCCATTCCGAACCGCCGTCGATTCGATGGAAGCGATGTCGGAGCCGGCATACGGTTCGGTCATGGTGATGCAGCCCAGGATATCTCCGCGAATCATGGGAGGCAGCCATTTGGCTTTTTGCTCATCACTGCCGTTATGAACAAGCTGCGTTGCGCTGCCGAACATGGTGGTTCCCAGCGGGCCGACAACTCCCGCCCGGGCCGCTTCTTCGTTGAGGATGGCGGCGCCGGTGACGCCCCAGTCTTCCAGGTGCCCGCCGTATTCTTTCGGAACCAGGGCTCCGAACCAGCCCTGCCGGGCCATCTGCTTCACGGCTTCGGTACTGAATTCTTTCTTCCAGGCGTTTCGTTCGCCGAGCGGTATCAGCACTTCATCGGTAAACTGTTGGGCTTCATCAGCGAGCCTGATCTGTTTATCTGTCCACCAGGGATATTTTTCCATATGTTTCTCCTTATGTGTTTTAGAATGAGCGGGGATATCGAAGCCATATTGATTTTGTCAACGATGATCTGAACTGAATATGAAGATGCAAACGATATGTTTCCATTTTTTGATATGGCTTTCAAAGCATGCGTAATGCCGGCTTTCGGACGGCAATATAGCCGAAGCAGATTACTTTATCAATATATCTGTGATGCAGAATGTAGAACCTTGAACCGTCTTCTTAAAGATGCGCGTCCAGCCACTGCTTCAGATCAGCCAGCACCACCGTCCGGTCGTCAATCAGCTCGTTATAGACCTCATGCTTGAGGCCATCATAGAGCTTGTAGGTTTTATCCTTTGCTCCCACCAGATCAAAGAGTTCTCTTTGCTTCGAGAAGGCGGTATCTTTGGAGCCAAGCTGAATCAGAACCGGAACTTGAATTTTCGAGGCGTTTTGTGCGCCGATAACCACATGGCGGTTCATTTCATGCGCCAGCCGGGGAGTGATCACGTTGTAAACCAGCGGATCATCCACGTATGCCTTGACTACTTCCGGATCACGGGAGATGAATTCCGGCGGCAGCGGCGATTTCACATGGATGGAAGGCAGTATTTTAGAGAGAATTTTAGTAGCAGTGATCAGGATTGGCGGTATATCCGTTCCCGGCTGCGAGCCGGTGCCGGACAGGACCAGCGCCTTTACGCCCTCCGGACTCTGTTCAATGTAATTCATGGCAATGAGGCTGCCCATGGAATGGCCCAGGACAAAGCAGGGGAGGCCGGGAAATCCGGTATCGATGACTTCGCGGCGGAACTGCTTTTCGTCGTCGATGAAATCCTGAAAACTGTTCACATGACCGCGCTTGCCGTCGCTGTGTCCGTGCCCGCGGTGGTCCGTGCCGAAAACCGCGTAGCCCGCCGGGACAAGCACGTTTACCACATTGCCGTAACGGTCAATGTGTTCGGCATACCCGTGAATGACCTGTACGACGGCTTTCGGTGTGTTGTCGGGAACCCAGCCCTTCCAGTAAATAGATGATCCGTCTTTCGCTTTGAATGTTCCGGATTGTGTCTTCATAAAAATATCCTCCCGTAAACCATGAGACTTTTATTGTCATTATGAATCCATTTGACCAGTTCCATAAAATGGTTATTTGATGAATAAACTCTAATCTCCCCTTCCTTGATGGGAGGGGGTGGTGGAGCGTGAAATCAACGCCTGTCCCGCTCTCTCAACGCCCGCTCACCGGGGCGGGGGAGTATCTCGCGAGTCGCGTCTGCCGCAAAGGGCGCGCGTCCAATGGCACAGAAATCTTTTTTTGAAACATAAAGCGTATTTATTCTATGCTTTTTTCTCCATATATACAAACGTTACTTCATCATTCAGCTTTTCGGTCTTAAAAGGTTTGTAGCCCAGCCGGTCATACAGATGCCGGTTGCGGGGATCGCGCATCCCTGTAAATATTTCATAGCGTTTTACGGTATGCCGGTATTGGTTTTCAATCTCCCGCATCAGAGCTTTGCCTATACCGTGATTCTGATATTCCGGAAGAACAAACAGCTTGCCGATAAAGCAGGTGTCGCTTTTCTGATAAGCTCGCACAGAACCGACAATCGTCTGATCATTCCCGCGGAGGCGGGAATCCAGGCCTTTTTTTGTCGAAGGGCAGTCTTCGATACACGCCTTCAAAATCATGCCTTTTTCAAATTCCTGTGTAACGCTCTCCAGCGTCTGTTCCAGCGGCGGCAGGGTTTTCAGGTGAAAAAAGCGCGCCACTTCCAGAAAGGCTTTTTTCTGTAAATCCAGAATGGCAGGGAGATCTTCCGGAGCGGCTTTCTCAATGATCAGTTGATTCATGACAGGATAAACTTTCTTTATTTTTCAATGTTGATGCTGTTACGACTCCCAATGTTGCCGGTTCATGTCCTCCGCTGGCGGAGGTGTCACGAAGTGACGGAGGTGGTTGATAAAAAAACAACATCCCAAAATCAGTTGCGGTTACCTTAAGCGGAACCACACACTATAGAGATCTAGCCGCCGGAAAGAGTATTCATCACTTGCCTTGTATTCATCATGTATGGTCAAACCATTACCTATTATAAAACAACGCGGCCGCTGCCGGAACCGAAAAGTCCCAGTATCCCCATGATAATCAGATAAATCGCGACGATATAGTTTAAAAATTTGGGGAAAACAAAAATAACAATACCGGCAATCAAGGACAGAACCGGAGCCACACTGAAATGAAAATTCATACGTTTATCCTTTCTTTGTTATGGGGTTATGTTGATGATTGATAGACGAATCCAAATGAAAAACCACGCCATTTTCTGAAATATAATTTTCTGGATGAAGAAGATAATGGGGATGTCGGATTTGGTCGTGTGTGACGATTGTGAGGTTAGTCATAGTAATGAATTATTACTTATACACGTTCTATTTGCTAACCTGAAATAAATTCATCTGCCGCATTTTTGATAATTCTTGAACGTACTTCTTTAATCCATTTAATTCTCATTATTTCTTCCCGACGTGCTTGAATTATATCACCGACTTTAGGAAAATTTGGTTGAATGCGAGCCTTTAATTTTTCACTGATTGAAAGTGCATTAACTGTTTCGTCCAATAAAGGGCCGATTATTGAACCCACCTCTGTTTTGATACCACATTGAGAACAGAATTTCGCATTTGGATCAATGCTTGCCGAACAGTTTGGACATCTGTCGGATGTTTCTTTTAGCTGGTCGAGATATGCTTCTATCTGCTTATCAGTGCTACTAAATTCGCGATAATCAGTTAAACTTAATGCATTTATTGCTTCAGATATATTCTTTGATGAAAATGCTTTTTCTGTAAAAAGGAGGCAAAGATGTACCATATATCGCAATCCTGTTTTTCTCTCGGCAATCTTAACAGTTCCTTGGGCAGATAACACACCTGAATAGCACAGTATGTCAAATGCAAGCTTAAGATTAGGTGACATATCCCGCTGAATGGTGAAATAAGCAGATTGGTAATTTGAAACCTTTGATCTAAAATTCTTGTTTCTGATTTCTGGAATTATGTAACCTCTTAACATATCAAAACCAACTCTTACATGGTGACTATATTTGGGCAGTCTTTTTGATAGATTCATGTGGTATGGTAAAAGCTCTTGGTCAACAAATTCTTGCGTGGCTAGTAGTAATGCTCTGTCTGTATAGCCTTTATCTATGGTTCGCACAAGCAAATGGAAAAATGCTCTTGGATTACTGGTTGATAAGTCTATGCATTGATCTAACAAGTAACCTTTGCTAAAAAGCATTTTTCTCAATTGGCCAGTTTTGGGTATACGCTTAGATAGCATATCTCTGAATAGCGTTCTATTTGCTTGTCTTCCTGCTGTGCCCGTATCAAATCTATCCATAGAAATAACAATTGCATCATGGCCGATCTCAAAGTTACGTCCGTATGAAGTAACAGTTGGGTAAACAGCCGCTTTCACAGCAATTTGTCCACCATGTAATAATTTATAAATTTCAAAAAAAATCTCTTGCTGTGCTGGTATAAAAGTGTGTGCTGCTTCATCGAAAAGAAGTATGAGCCTATCGATGCCAAAAGCTGTAACTATCTCTTTCAGCGTTTCAAGTAAAAATGTAACATCATTTACTCTATCTAAAAAAGAAGCACCTATTTGTTCAATAATTGCTTCTTTATTAGAAGTCATAGCTAATTTCTGCAGTAAATGAATTTTTTCTCTTAATTCAGATTGAATATCTTTAGCTGACTTAATTCCGAAAACTGAAAAATAAGGGTCTTGAATTTCTGCGTGGCCAACCAAATCGAGCTTGATGAGTTTATCATAAATAGCTTGAAGTATTTTTGCTCCAACCCATATCTGAAAAGCATCACGTTTTTCTGCTTTTACACCTTCCAATAGAGTGCTTGTTTTAAAATTAACATAAACCGCCAACTTTTTAGAATTTGTGAACTCATTATCCATTTCTACTTCAGCTTGGCGCATTAACATTGACTTGCCAACACCTCTCGATCCTTGGACAAGATGAGCGCCGCTTTGTTTAAGGGTATCGATGACTTTTCTTTCAAAAGTACCTAAAACGGTCAATTGCGATATTTGATCATATAATAAGTCTTCTGACCGTGCCGCTTGCAATAAGTCAATATCGTTGTCTTTCATTGCATAATCCTAATTACTTTAAGTTTATTGTTGGCATCATTTCTAACATTGTAGCATAATACTCAGGAAACCTTTTATCATAAAGGTGTAGCAGTATGTTTTCTACGCTATTGATTAAGAGTAGGTTATGTTTCCAATCTTCTGGATTTGAAGAAAACTTATCAGGTAAAATAGTTTCATGCGTCGAAATCTTACCATGAATTGTATTGCTTAATATCCTATATAAACGTTTTGTCTCACTGAAGTCGTAAAATTGACCATTGCTACATTTGATATCTAGAGCATCAAGGTAACTTATGTAAGCATTTTTTGAAAGATGCTCCAACATTTCATTAAAATTTAGATCGTAATCATGTTTCTTCCATCCATAGAATATATGAGGAAGATCCCAGAGAAATATAATGGCGATTCCGAGTTCGAGTGCTCTTCGTAAGATGCTTTGTGCTGGTTTGTCGATGGCGCATGCAGTGAAATACAAAGAAAGTATTAAGTCAGAAAATACTTCATTATAAATTAATGAAATTTCAATCTGATTTACCTGTAAACCTTTAGCGTTTGAGGATATTTGTCCAATAGCTGCAATAGCTCGCGCTTTTATGTCAATATCCTTGTAATCACTACTGTCCCAACGTTAATCGAATAAATTCATTTGGTTGCTGATTTCTATATTTTCCGATGCAACCTCAATATCCGTAAGCGCTTGTAAAAGCGGTATTCTCTCAAAAAGCGTTACGCTGATAATTTGTAAAATTGTGTAGAGACTCTCCTCCAGGTTCAACTGCTTCTTGATAATTGCCACCAGAACATAAACAGAGATGGCTATCCAGATTTGTGTTTTTACCGCGTTCTCGGACGTACCGTAAAACGCTTTGATCCGTAGGTGTTGCTTGATCCATTTGAAAAACAATTCGATCTGCCAGCGTTTGTGATAAATCTCCGTGATGGTCAGGGCCGGTACGGCGAAGTTGTTGGTTAGAAAAATCAGTTTCTTGTTCCGTGCTTCGTCGTAATAAGCAATACGCCTGAGCCTTTCGGGATAATCTTTCCTGGTGTAGTAGCCGTGTAAGGTTACGACTTGGTCGGATTTTAGACCGGTCGTTTTGTTGATCTTCTGGTAATAACAACAATCGTATCTGGCATTGCTCTTGGCACGTGTTACAAAATAGGCTGCTGATTGATGTAACCTGTAAAGGCGCGCGTAATCCAGATAGCCACGATCCATGATGTAAATAGCGCCTGCTTCTATCGGCAGTTTGTCGAGAATGTTGACTTCGTGAACTTTCCCGCTGGTAATAAAGGCGATCGTTGGAATGTTTCCTTTCAAATCGAGAAGAGCGTGCAGTTTCACCGCACCCTTGTTTTTGCGAAACGTTGCCCACGGGAAAAGCGAAAGACAAAGGTCGATGGTTGTGGCGTCCAGCGCGTAAATGGTTTGGTCCAATTCTATGCCGAACGAATCGTTGGCATAAAGTTGTCGAGCTTTCCGGATCAGGACTTGGGCGAAGTCGGCGTAGATGTGCCAGTCTCTTGTCTGGTTGGCATGAGCCAGTGTATTGCGGGAAATCTTTCCGCGGATGCCCATGTGATAGGTCTTCTGTTTGGCTGCACGAAGGCAGGCTTGGATATCCCGTAGACTTTCTCTGTATGTCAGTTGAGCAAAGGCCATGCTTAAGAATTGATCCCAACAGGAAAAGCTTTTGACTTTGTAGTTTCCTGCATATCGTTCTACGCATTGCCGGAATTCGTAAGTCGGCAAATAGTCCATGATCTGCGCAAATATCGTTCTTCCAGAATTCATCGGCCATCTCCTCGCCATTTAATGCGAGACTATGGCATTCCAGAAAAAAATATTTCAAATCGATAAATAACTTTTTATTGCTTATTCTCATTGTTTTCTATAACTTACATCATCACCTTACGAAAACGTTGGGACAGTAGTGCCTTGTAATCTATATTTTTTTGTAATAAAAAAGTGTTCAGGTTCTCTTTAAATTTATTATCCAAAGCCGTTAAAACTTCCATGTTCAGCCCACCTTAATAATAAAAAATTCTTTTTCTGAATCTGCTGATATCAAGAATATTGAGCGAAACGATAATCCCAAAGCATGCATTCTGTCAATGATTAATCAACTGTTCAGGATAGATAGGATACATAGAATAGGCAATGGGCCATAGGTTATGGGCGGTAGGCTACCGGATAAATTCTTTTTCCGGATTCCCGTCTCCACGAGAATAACAACGGAGCGCAGGTGTTGAGTCTTTGTAAAGCAAGGGTACAGGAGGAATTGACAAAGGAGGTTTCCACCACCCCCTGCGCCCCCGCCAGCGGGGGACATTCACACCCTCCTCAATCCCTCCCATCAAGGGAGGGAAGGGCATAAGGAATGAATTGGTTTTATGCGGCGATTTTCAGTGTTACGTGCCTGCCTTTGTAGCCAGCGTAATCAGCATTTCCAGGCTGAATTTCTCCCACTTTCCGGTGATCAGGTCGGAAACCCGCGACTGGCTGACGCCGAAAATTTTTGCGGCTTCATTCTGGGTCAATTTTTTCATGGCAATGAATTTTCGAAGATCAGCCATCAGGTTGGCCCGCATTTGCAAAATGGCCGCCTCGTCCTGCGAATAACCTAAATCGATAAATACATTGCCGGATGATTTTGTGATGTTTTTTTTCGATTTGGAAAACATGTCGGTTATTGTTTCTTTTCGATGGCTATTGTCAGTTGCTCGATCAGTGGGGGAAGATCATTTTGAATGATGTTCCATAGAATATCGAGATCTACTGCATCATACCCATGAATGAGCCGGTTACGCAGTCCGATGATTTGCGGCCAGGGAATGAGTGGATGATTTGTCTGATACGCCGGGGTTACTCTTGCTGCGGCTTCGCCGATGATTTCAATAGCCCGGGTTAAGGCAAGAGATAACATTTCGTCAGTATTTAAATCATCGCGCGCCCGTTCCTGTATCATAGCCAAAGCTTTGCAGGCGTAATCGCGCATGTGCCGGAGACGGACGGTGTTGTCATGCTGCGTCATAAAGCACCTCGGCTTCAGCGATGACTTTTTCACGAAAATATTTACTGAGAAATCCCGGAGTGTTTAAATCGACTTTACGTCCCAGAATTTCGGACAGGTCCTTTTCCATTTTAAAAAATTGCAGTCCCACCCGTGCGCCGGGTTCAAATTCCACGAGCACATCGACATCGCTGTCTGAAGAAAAGTCGTCGCGCAATACAGAGCCGAAAAATGCCAGCTTGCGAATACTGTTCTGCCTGCAAAACGCCACGATTTTCTCTTCTGGGATATTAATTTTTAAATTCATTTTCCATCCGCAACTTTTACATTAATCCGATGAACAGGTTTGTTTGAACAATAAGGCAATACCGGCGGCAAGTCAATAATTTATTTATTGATTCGAGACAGATAGGTGTAATGCTCGGGTCATTGGCAATGGGCTATAGGTGATGGGGAATAGGATTAATAAAAGCAGTTGATCCGGGGGATGTCGTGCGCGAATATGGCCGAAACGTTGTGGCTCTTGGCGAAGCGGAAGATCAGCGATGGCAACTGTCTGAGCCGCAGGCGAGTTTTGCCGTCGCCTGAAGCGAGCCTTAGTGCCACAGTTGCAGGGCATTCTGAGCGAGCGGGATGCCCCGGATCAGCTGTAACCTTATAGATTCTTTTTCTGGATTCCCGTTTTCACGGGAATGACGACGGAGCGCTGGAGTTGAGTCTTTGTAAAGCAAGGGTACAGAAGGAATTGACAAAGGAGGTTTCCACCACCCCCCGCGCCCCCGCCAGCGGGGGACATTCACACCCTCCCTCAATCCCTCCCATCGAGGGAGGGAAGATGTAAGGGGTACGAACTGTTTGGTTCTTTCGGCTGTTGCGTAATGAGTTTATGAGCAACAGTTGCAGGGCATTCTGAGCGAGCGGGGGACGTTCACACCATCCCTCAATCCCTCGCATCAAGGGAGGGAAATGAAAGAAGGCATCCTCTGAAGCAGTAATCTTTTCAGGTTTTGCCGGGTCTTCTCCTGACCCTTGTCTTTTCTTTTTCAGCCGCTTTCTTCTTGAAGATGGGTACAACAACTACTGTATAAAAAATCATGAAAAGCATAAAACCGGCCATGACCACGGCCACCCAGTAATTCTGAAAAAGTTCTTTTCCCGTATAGTCACGGCTGACGTCGGCAAAAATACCGATCATCAGGCCGGTAAAGACCACGATGACAATGACCGGGATGGTGTACCCCAGTGGGATTTTAAAAGACCTCTCCTTATCCGGATATTTTTTCCTGAGCCTGATCACGCATGCAGCGGCCACAACGTAGATGAAGCATTCCAGCGCCGCCGCCATCAGGATGATAAAAAGATACTTCTCCGTATATAGTGTGGCCAGGCTCACGATGATCGCTACTGCGCCAAGGAAGAGGATGGCTGCCCACGGTGTCGCGTAGGAAGAATGAAGCTTGCTGAAAAACCGGGGAAGAACGTTGTCCCGTCCCATGGCATAGGAAAATCTCGATGTGTTGAGAAGCCCGGAATTGAACGATGTCACCGACGCGAGGATACTCATGATAAGGAAACATACGGTGCCTGCCACGCCAAAAAGGTTGGTTCCGAAAACAATGTGGGGGATCGGTGTGCCGCTGGCCAGCTGCTCGGGCGTGAGTCCCACGAACATGGCCACAATGAAAAGTGAATATGTGACGGTAAGAAGGCCGATGGCCATGAGCATACCCCTTCCGATGAGCCGGTAATCGGTCGTTTCCTCCGCGAGCGGGGCAACCCACTCATACCCGACAAAAAGAAAGACGCCGACTCCCGCCGCTTGGATAATGTTCTGCAGCGTGAATTTGGCGCTCTGGGCGGCAAGAGTGATGTTGACGTTATGCGTGGCGAATGTATAAACGGCAACGCCGATCATGAACGCAACCATGGCGTAAGTCATAATGTCCTGGACAAGGCCGGTAATGTATACTCCCCTGATATTGATCACCATGACGATTACAATAAAAAAAATCATCCACAGAAATTTATCATAAAAAGGATCAAAGACCTGAAAAGTGCTGGAAAGGACGCTGGCCAGCAGAAAGCTTTCGGCTCCGACCATGAAAATCCCCAGAGTGACGTAAAACATGCTGATGGTCATGGAAACCTTTTCATTGAATGCATGCTGAATGTAGAGTTTGATTCCCGCCGCCGACGGGTAGAGGGAGGTGAGTTCGGAAAAACACATGGAGGACAAAAGGCATAAGAATCCTGCCACCAGAATCGAAATCCAGGCCAGTTCGCCGACAAGGATGGTGGCTACCTGAAGGCCGGCCAGATAGCATGACGTGGCAATGGCCATACCCGTGGACGCGGAAACAACGGTTCTCAGCTTTAATACTTTTTTCAGTTCGGTCATGAAGTCCTCCTAGGTGTCGGGCCAGATGATCATGGTAATGGCGTCCAGACGAACGATGTCTTCCTGGGTCGCCTTGACGCGGATTTCTCCCTGAAGATATTTCTGTGAAGGGTTCAGATCCCCCCAGAACATGTCGCAAAAATTCTCGCTGGTTGTCGTAACAATGATATCGGGGGTTCCGGTTACGCCCGGTTCATAGGAAACAATTTCTCCCTTTACGACGTTCATGGTAAATTTGTCGCCTGTGTCCTCCGCCACGAAATGAAGCAGCTTCGACCAGTCCCGCTGCATCTTGCGCAATCTTTTATTATCGTTGCACTGTTTCTGGTAATCAGCCAGCGCATCCAGAATTTCCTGACTTGTCGCCATGGGTTTCCTCCTGATATGGATTAATCGTTTTTGCCGAGGCCTGCTTCTCCGGAGAGTTCCTTCATCGAGTCCGCAAGAGCATTGAGGACAACATCGACTTCCCCTGGACTGATGACGAGTGACGGCATCAATCGGCAGATGCTCGGATCATTCCCGGTATAGATGGCGATAACACCGCGGTCGGCCAGCTTTCGGGTCATACGCGGCCCGATGGATTCGTTTGTATACTGCAAGCCCATCATCAGGCCTTTCTGGCGAACCTCCAAAAGCAGTGACGGATACTGCGTGAGCAGTGCTTCAAACCCGGCCCGGAATTTTGCGCCCATCTTTTCAGCATGATCGGCAAGGTTGTGTTTTTGTATGTAATCGATCACGGCAAGGCCTACCATGCAACCGAGATCGGAACCGCCAAAGGTGGAAAGATGGATGAACGGATGCGGGATAAAGAAGTCTTGAATCTCTTTCTTGAAGACGGTTGCCGAAATCGGGTAGATGCCGCCGCCCAGCGACTTGGCAACGGTCATAATATCCGGGACAACCCCCCAGTGCTCGGAAGCGAACATCTTTCCCGTTCGCGCAAAGCCGGTCTGTATTTCATCGAGGATCAGCAGAATTTCGTGATCATCGCAAAGCTTGCGGACCTGCGGAAGGTAGTCGTCCGGCGGAATGTTGATGCCGCCTTCACCCTGGATCGGCTCAAGGATAATCGCTGCCGTATCGCCGGTGATCGTTTTCCTGATGGCCTCTATGTCTCCGAACGGCACCATTTTAAATCCCGGCATGAGCGGTTCGAACGGTTCTTTATAGGCGTTGCGCCCTATGGCGGAAAGAGCAAAGCCGGTATGGCCGTGATAGGCTTTCTCGGTATAGATGATTTCCTTTTTCATCGTATAGCCGCGGGCGATCTTCAGTGCCGCGTCGTTGGCCTCGCCCCCGCCTGCGCCGAAGATGGTGCATTTCAAGTCACCGGGAGTGATCTCGGCAAGCTTTCCGGCAAGGTCGGCTTTTGGCTTCGAGCACAGGAGAAAAACGCCGATATCGTAAGTGTCCAGGGCCGTTTTCAGGGCGGCAACAATATCCGGGTTGCGCCGTCCTACGTTCATGATGCCGGAACCGGTCTGGCAGTCGATGTACTTTTTGCCCGTGATGTCCCAGACGCTGACCCCTTCGCGCCTGTCTTCGATGATGTCAATTCCGGCCGCTTTCATCGTTCGGACCTTCATCGGGCCGATGAATTTTGCGAAATCGGACAGGGCCCGGGCTTTTATTTTTTCAGGATTGTTTTCCATTACACCACCTCCGGGATAAAAGTTATTTCAAAAATCGGAGAATCGAAGGGAGCCGGTTCGCCATTGATCTTTGGCCGGCTTTTGTTGCTTGTCTGGAAAAATCGTGTTCACTTTTAACAAACAGGATCTTTAACGCGTCGTTGTGTGGTGCTTTGAATTCGGTAAAGACAATAATCCCAAAAGTCGGTTGATGTCAATTATTATTCACTGATTCAGAATAGATAGACGCATGGCGCCGGTTATAGGTTATGGGTTAGAGGTACTGGGAAGATTATAAGAGCAGTTGAGCCGGGGCGTGCCGTGATCCAATATGCCCGAAACGTTGTGGCTCTTGGCGAAGCGGTAGATCAGCGATGGCAGCTGTTTGAGCCGCCGGCGGGAATGGCAATGCACGGGTTCGTTTCTGCTGTGATACAAGAAGGTCAGTGCCCCAGGATGACTTCTCCCGTATCCGTGACAAGCTTTTCGGGCAACTGAAACAGCCGCCGGAAAACATCCAGCGTGCCTTTGGTGATTGACTGCACGGGGATTGCTTTTACGTCGGGGTTGTCCCAGGTTCCTTCCACTTTGAAATGGACGGTGATCAGATTGCCTTTTTCGTTGGTGACCAGCCAGCCGGCAATGGGAATCTTCGAGACGATCTTATCCACGGTCTGCAGAGGATGGACTCCTACAGTGTTGTCCAGCATTTTCCCGACAAAATCGATTTTCCCCACGGCCGAAATCTGCATGGCATCGCTGTCTATGAAAAAATTGTCCGAGGTCAGGACGCCGTTTTTGATATTGACATCCGCCGTGATGTTCTTATAGGGCATTCCGCCTCGGGCCATATCCGGAAGCTGAAACTTGAACAGTTGAGACACATTGAGAAGGGAGAAGATCTTGGAAAGAACCGAAAACTTTTTTAAAACTCCTTTTTCAGCTTTAAACTGAATACTTCCCGCAGCCGTCTTCTTCAGATCATCTTCATTATTGCCCGTGGCGGTTACGATTCCCGAGAGGGAGAGCCTGCCCGTTACCGTGCGGTCTTCCAGCTCCAGAAAACCCTGGAGCCTGTCCAGCGATACCCGGTCCAGTGAGAGGCTTGCCTGGTATCGATTCTGGCCGTCGGGAAGCGTGTCCACCCTGCCTTTTGCTTTCAGGGATCCCTCGAATAAGCCGGCTTCCAGATTTTCGATATTCAGGATTCCCCCGGCATATGCCAGGCGGGTATTGAGTTTGTTGAAATCGATGCCATGGAAGGTGAAGGCATCCACCTGAGCGGCGGCATGGAGCTCCACTTCCGAAGAGGAGCCGCTGGTGCGCTTCGGATCTTTCAGGGTCATCAAACGGGCAACATCATCCCAGTCGATATACGGAGAAGTCAGGGATGCCGTGATCTTCGGGTTTGCGTAATCCCGGACATCACCGGACAGGCGGAAACGGGACTTTGCGTATCTGAACGACAGCCTGTCCACATGAAGATATTTGTCTTCGAAACTGATTTTCCCTTTTACGTTCTGAAAATTGATTTCTCCTTCCGGGCTCTGTAATCCCAGGTCCGCGGTTTTGAGCAGCGGACAATCAAACTGGCAGGCGACTTTCGGTTTTTGAAAATTATCAATCCCGCATTTGGCCTGTATGGGGCTGTCACCAACGCTGGTTTTGAAAAGGGATGTTTCCATCCGGCTGCCCAGAAAGGTGGCCTTTCCCGTCAGACCTTTCATTTGCCTGACGTTGCCGGGCGGTTTCATGGTAACGTTGGAAAGCGACATATTTCCCTTCCAGCGAAAAGAAGCAGGATCGCCTAAATTCCCCAGGCCGGCAATGTCGATTTCACAGGTTCCCTTCGGATCAACCGCCCGCAGATCAGGCAGAAGAGGGGATACTTCTCTCAAATCAAATGCTCTGGATTTTACGCTCAAAGAGACGGACTTTTTAGCCGCAAATAGATCCTCGGCGCTTCCGTGGATGCCGATCGGCGGCAGATCGTAGTGAAAGGAAGGGACGGTGAGATGATCTTTATTCAGGATGATTTCACACTCCAGTGTATTGGATCTTCCTTTCGGCTTTTCCATGATTTCCGGAAAGGCATAAGAGGCATTCATCAGATCCCAGCGGGCGCCGATACGGTAACTCTCCGCCGGCCCCTTTCCGGACAGATGAAGTGTTGAGATTCCGGTGAACCTGAAATCATGGAATTGCTCATTTCCCAGAAGCCACAGGATTTCACTCCGGGCGGGTTGCAGGGTCATCTCCGCGGTGAAAACGGTGGGAGTCGGCAGGGAAAAGTCGGATATGCCGCCTTCCACGCTGCATGGCGATGCGCCGAAAAGTCCTTTCACGTTTTTCAGCATGAATTGCCGGTTGATCAACTCCAAATTGCCGGCCAGGTCCTGAAATACGGGTGTTGTCTTTCCAATGAAGAATATCCCCTTGTTTACCTGCGCCCGGATGGAAAGGACGCCGGCGTTCTCCGGCAGATTGATGTTTTTGATCTGGCTCAGACGTCCGTCCAGTTTTCCTTCGATAAGACGAAAATCGCCATCCGGAATATGCTCCTCAATAAATTCACCTACTCCTCCGGGAATGATCTTCCATGGGACATAAGAATGGATCTTTTTCAGGGAAAAAATCGATGTAGCGGCGGTTGTCGTAAGCAGCGGGTCTTCACGGTCCATTCCGCTCAGGGCAAAGCTTCCCGTGGCTTCCAGATGATCCAGGGCCAGACGCGTGACATCCAGTCGCAGGTCACCGGCATTGCGTGTCAGGGTGCCCTGTACATGAACGGCCTGTGATTTAACCGGTCCGTGAAAAACCTGCGGATAATGCAATCGGGCATTTTTCACCGAGACGGTTCCTTTCACCATGAAACTGAGGAGCGTTCCGGAAAGCGTCGCCTCCGTATCCAGACGACCGGCCAGGTCTTCAATCTGCGCGTGAGGCTTCAGATAGGGCAGATAATGCCGGAGGTCTGTTCCTTTCAAATGGATGGAAGCCTCTACCTTGCCTTCCGAAACCGGTCTTTCGGAAGGCGCAGGACGATAGATACCGTCCAGGGTCAGTTCCCCCTGGTTTTTGTCCTCATGGACGGCTGCCGTGATGTGAAAAGAAGATTTACTGCTGAAGCGGGATTTATGGATGCGGCAGGATATATTCGAAATGCTTGTTTTCAGCTCTTTGTCGGCTGTCGCCTGATCGGAAAAGGTCAATAATCCTTTTTCAACGGTAATTCTTTTAAACGTCACCGCCATCTTTTGCTTTTCATCCATCTTGAGAAGATCGGCGATATTCAGCTCGCCTGCCCGATTGCGTTTTAAAGACAGACGCGGGCTGTCCAGCACGACCTCTCCCAGAGTTACCCGGTTGATCAGCAGCGGAAGCAAATCCACCCGGGCCCAGGCGGTCTGGACGTTGAGCAAATCGGATGACCGGTCTTTTTCCCTGATCACGACATTAGTAAATTGTAACGCCAGCCCTTTGCGAAGCGTCAGGGTGGCTCTGCCCGTCTCATAGGTCACATCGCGGTTCAGCGCTTCGCTTAAGGCTGCCGTGAGGGACGTTTTGTAGGTTTCCAGGTGCGACAACTGTCGGGAGGCAAAAAACCAGGCCGACACAAAAAGCGCCGCAAGCGCAAGTGCGATTATGATAAATATTTTGAAAAGGGTTCTTTTTTTTATGGCCAATGTCCTGAACCTTCGTTACAAAAATTGCGCCGTTGTTGAGTCTTTATTTTCCGAATGTATTTTGTCGTTTGAATACATTGTATTTGTGTAAAGAGAATAAGCCGAAAACGAAGTCGCTGTCAATAAGGATAAGACAGGCAGGGTGGAGAAAGGTGACAAGGGGGATGAACCACTTCTCCTTTGAAGCCTGCTTTTTTAATACTTTTTTCTTGATTCACATTTTTTTGTTGTGTTATGGTACCGCATCCTTATGATTCACATATTTAAAAATATAATGCTTGTAGCTATTCTTTACGCATCGGTTATTGGAGGGCTGACGTTCCAGCCTCTTTATGCGGCGGATGAAAAGACTGTTTCCGAATATATTTCCATTTGCAGCCGCAGTGAGCCTGTAAGAGTTGCCATTCAAAAAGAAGTTGATATCCAGAGATTCATCGCCGGCAGTGGAGCGCCGGTGCGCTGCAAGGCGATCCGTGCCGCCGAGCTTTCCGCCATCCGCTATCTGCGGCTTTCCGCAAAAGAAATATCCAGACTGGAACCCGGTGATTTCGAAGGTCTTGACGGTCTTCAGACACTCGATCTGGAAGGAAACCACCTGAGCGAACTGAA
This sequence comes from Smithellaceae bacterium, assembly GCA_963682015.1. GTDB lineage: Bacteria > Desulfobacterota > Syntrophia > Syntrophales > Smithellaceae > UBA8904. The sequence goes on from OY820932.1 coordinate 4,268,277, forward strand.
CCCATCGGTCCTTTCAGGTCTGAAAAATCTGCAGAATCTGATTCTGGCCCGCAACCCGCTCACTTCCCTGACACAGGGGCTGACCATGCTGAACGGGTTGAAACGGATTGATTTATCCGGTTGCAGGATTTCGTCTGTCGCGCCCGATGTCTTTGAGGGTAACCCGAATCTCAAAGCCGTTTATCTTTCCGATAATCGCTTACAGAGCCTGCCGGAAGGAGTCTTTTCCAAAAATGACCTTCTGCAGATTATCGATCTGGCTGGAAATCTGCTGATGGAGCTGCCTGCTTCCTTCATTTCAAAAGAAGCCGCCTTGCAGAGCCTGGATCTTTCCCGCAACAGGATCGAAAAACAGGTCGGTTTTCTCGCCTCTCCATTATCCGGGCCGATGGTGTTGAACCTGGCGCAGAATCCCGTGACAACAGCAACGGAAGAATCATCATGGTTCAGGAAACTCAATCGTTCCGTATCGGTCTTTGCCGGACAGGGGAGATGGTTTACGCGCGATTTTGAAGAAGCTGTAACCTTTGGTGAACGTGCTTCCGATGATGAAACGGTTGCCGCCGAAGGCGTCAGGCGTCTGTGCGGTTTTGTGCGCGATCACTGGCATATGCCGCTGGAGGTGACCGCTTCTTTTTCCACCAACAGGCGGGCGGACCTCACAAACCCCGGGCTTCGCGCAAGAGAAGAGCGAATGTTGCTTCACCAGCTGGAAGAGGTTCGGGAAGCATACCGGCGGGCATCTTTTGATTTCTTTGCGGTGAAAATTCACTTTCTTGCGCCGGATTCAACGCAAAGAGCGCCTATCCTGAGCTTCAATAAGAAAGAGCTCGGTTTTGTGATCATCCTGAAAGCCCCCCAGGAAGGTGCGGATATTCCCTCTTTGATTTCCGACGATCAGATGCTGAATCTTCTGGCGGATCATTTCAGCCGGAATCATTCGATTGCCTGGTTCCGGAAAGAACCACATCAAGAGCTGCTGGCGGCCTTGACACGCGATTTTGAAAAGGTGGACCGGATCGATGACGAACTTCGCTTCGATATCATCCGCCTGGATGATTTGATCGACACGGCGATGGAAAGGATGAGAGAAGCCGGCGATAGAAAATTTTTTTCCGAGACGGAACTGACCGATGCGCGTTTTATTCAGTTTCGGGTGATGCTGAACCTCCAGCGGCTGGAGAATACCATGGCCAGATGGAAACTGGCCGAAACCAGTGCCGGATTTGCTTATGGTCCTGAAGTCCGCCTGCTCCTGGCGGATGCCTCCGGCATGCATCGAACCTATCTCGACTGGTTTCTCAACACGGTGGTCGGGGGCCGTTCCACCATCAATGTTTTTGACGAAACATGGTATCACCGCAACCCGATTTTCAAGATTCTTGATTCCGAGGTCCCCGCGGGGTTTTTCAATGTGGAAGGCCGAATTTCCACCCGGATTCCCGGCGGGGCGATCCAGGATATGATGAGAAGCAGACTGGGATTTCCGCTGCTTCGCTATCTGCAGGGCATGCGTTCCCTGGACAGAAAAGTTTCCGCTTCCAATATTCAGGACTCACCGCTTTCCGAAAGGTTACGCAAGTCCGCCGAGAGGATTAAACGCAATCACCGGACGTTTTCCAAAAACAAAATATCCGACACCCGCATCTTTAAAGAGATTCTCGATTCCCAGATGAAAAATACCGTGAAATTTCCCTTCTACCGGGCCACGGTAAGCGTGGCCACCCTGATCGGAGATACGAGAGTTTCCAATCCATCTCCGGCTATCACCGATGAGCAGATGAAGGACATGAGGGCCCACTTAAAGCCCGGTGATCTGCTGGTGGAGCGGACGGATTATTATCTGTCCAACGCATTTCTGGGCGGTTTCTGGCCGCATGGCATACTGTACCTGGGACCCAAAGAGGAGTGGTCGAAATTGAAGCTGGCCGACGGATCAACGCTTGCGGAAGATCCCTGGATTGCCAAAAACATTCTTCCCAATTACTATTCACAAAAAGACAATCGTCCGGCAATGGTGATCGAAGCAATTTCCGAGGGCGTGGTCTTCAATTCTCTGGAAGAGGCCGCGCAAAAAGACTACATCGGCATTTTCCGGCCGAAGTTTGCTCCCGCGGAGCAGGAGGCGAAAGTTGCCGCAGCCATCAGGCGTGCGCTGAGATATCACGGCCGCCCCTATGATTTTGATTTTGATTTTTTCACCGACGACAAGCTTGTCTGCACGGAACTTTTATACCGGGCTTATCATCCGGATATCAACTTCCTGGTTCAAAAGCAGGCTGTCCGTAAACCCGATCCTCCCGTTCCGGGAATGATCAAAAAAGCGGGACGCGATACAATGCCGGCCGGTGAAATCGTAAAGCTTGTTCTGTATATGCTGGATCACAAGGAGCCGGTTCCCTCGATTGGATACGCCGGCCAGACCCTGGAGTTCGTCCGCTTATACATGAAGAACGCTCAAGGCGGGTCTGCGCGGATTTTCGAAGGCGTTCGGGGCATTGAGGCTCTGAGGCGAACTCTTCCATAACCGGTGTTGATATGCGAAATATTACGATTTTTTGTCTGCTCGTCCTTGCTTTTTCCTCACAGGCCGCCGATTTTCCCGAAAAAATTTGGATGAAGAGCCCGACCCGGAGTTTTACGCATGAATTTGACGTCGCGATTCATGAGGGGAAAATATGGTACAGGGGCAGGGTGTCGCCGGAATCGGATGCTGTTCCATGGCAGTTACTGGGGAAAACGGGTCTGCCCGGTACTACATCCTTTGCGATACCGGGCCTTCGCGGATTTAATCCTCCTGCGTTTGTCACACAGTTGTCTGCCGATGGAGACAATCTGATCGCCGTGGGGAATGACGGTTTTATCTATTATATGAAATGGCGTACCCGCCGATGGACAGACCGCTGGGGGCAGCCTTTTTCCAAAAACCTCCGGCTTCCCGAAAAAATCCGCTCCTGGTCCGTTTCTCACCGGGGACCGTTTGCAGGCGGTTATTCCGACATCGATGGGAATTTTCATCCCATTTCCGCGGGAGTGACAACCCTTTACACTTTGAGTGAAGATGGTCTGAATATTCATTATGCCGATCCCTGGCTGCCCGCCGATTTTTCCTCCTGCGTTTGCGGGCCGTTACGCAACCGGTTCCGGGCAAGGGCGCTTGCCGCCAGCGCTTCCACGCTTTTTATCATTAATGACGCCGGAGAAATGTATACCCGGCTTGCCGACTACGATACGCTGGGCAACAATCCCTTTTTGCGATACACCTATGAACGCAGAGTGCGCGATCCTTTTGAGGAGGTGGATGCGCGTACGCTGCCTCCGGAAGAATGGAAAAGGCAGCCGTCCATCCCGCCCAATCTTGGAAGGATCAGCAGTGCCGTCATGATTATGCAGACGGGAAAAGGCAACGATGCCCGTGAACTCCGGGTTGAAGGCGTCAACACGGAAGGGCAAAGCGGTTTTTTCTCCAAATCGATCAACGGTGCAACATGGAATTTTATTCGAACGGATCAGCCGCTGCAAAAACCCCTGTTATCCACCGGTGCGAATGCTTCCGACCCGGGTCCGGATATTGACCAGCATCTTTCGGGGCATATCCGCACCGGACGGGAAGGGCAGGGATATGACGCGGAACTGAGAAACTTCAATCCGGTGTGTTCGGATGCTCTGCTGGTAGTTGCGCTGGGAAGCGAACGGGTACAGTTTCCTTTTCTAACCACGGCGTCCTCACGGACAGCGCTTGAAATGAAAGGGGCCGTCATCCTTCCCGCGGATGTTCGTGTAAAGGCAGCAAATAACCCGGTGCTTCGTAACTTCATTCACAGGGTGTTCGGTTCAAGCACGTTCGTCAGAATCCGGCTGGAGATCACCGGCAACGGTTCCGTTGAAGTGCGGAAAGAGTCTTTTTTACCGGACTTTTCCGGATTGAATATGGAGTTTTCCGGATACCGCCGGTAGGCCTTATCTGGCATCAGGTTCCTGCAAAACGGACTTCCTGACCGCCTCCACATTCATTTCCCGCAGGGTCTTGATAATGTTTGGATAAGTCTGGGCATGATAGCCGAACCCGCCCAGCCGGAGTTCTTCAATGGCCGCTTCCTGCGTCCATTTCTGGAAGATAATCCGATAGCCCGCGACAACAAAACCCGTTCGGTCCGAACCATGCCAGCAATGGATTAAAACGGGTTTGGGAGCCTTATGCAGCAATTTCAGGGCGATGATCAGATCTTCAACTGACGCGGAGCCTGCGCTCATTTTGTGATGGATAAGGCTAAAACCGTTTTTTTGAAAAGCCGCATCATCTTCATGGTATTCTCTCAGATTCAGGAGCGTCTTGATCTTCAGCTTTTTCAGGTCAGGAATGTCCTTTTCTTCCGGTTGTTCCGCCCGGTATACATCATTGCCGATTTTGTGGAGGTTGCCGATCGTCGAATAAATCATCGGCTGTGCCCAGCGTCCGGGCCGTTCCACGGGCATGTCCGCTCCGCAAAGCAGCCCGACGGCCATAAGCAAAAGTAAGCAGCGTATCTTCATCGTCATACCGGTTCCTCCTGAATCATTGCGGCCGGGTCTTCCGGTTTTACGGTTTCGCCGTGCTCCAGTCTGGAGCAGACCGCTTCCATGATCCTGAGCATCAGCAAAACCAGTTGATGTTCTTTCTTCAAAATCTCTGTCGGTTCCATGGTTGTTCCTCCTTCGAGAGACGAATCAATGCCCTACGCCTTGTGTCGTGCAATTCCGGTTTTGCAGGATCAATAAATATGGCAAAACACGGGTTGGTGTCAATTACAATTAACCGCCGTTATGAAGTGGAAGGTTCTTGTGCGGCAGGTGAATAACATGGTAAAAACATGCAGAACTGCATGTCAGGTGAAAGTGAATGGCAACTGTCATAATCCGTCGCGCTCAATATCAGTATGATCAGGTCCAAAAGACCGTTTTTGACATGCTCGAAAAGCTGGCCGGAAACAGGATCAAGCCCGGTGACCGTGTGCTTGTCAAACCCAACGTACTTTCCGCCGCGCGTCCGGAAGATGCGGTCCTTACCCATCCGCAAGTGATCCGGGCCGCCGTGGAATACATCCTGCAAAAAGGGGCGCGCCCGCAGGTATCCGACTCTCCGGCAATCGGTTCCTTTGAAAAAATTCTCAAACAGAACGGCACAACGGAGGTGCTCCGGGGGCTGCCGGTTGTCTGCATGCCCTTTAAAGATGTGACGGAAGCGGACATCGGAAAACCGTACGGACGCATTGAAATTGCACGTGATGCGCTGGAAGCGGATTTCATCATCAATCTTCCCAAACTCAAAACGCACTCTCAGATGCTTTTGACGCTGGCCGTGAAGAATATGTTCGGCTGCATTGTCGGGTTCAAGAAATCCCAGTGGCATATGCGGGCGGGAGTCGATACGATGGCGTTTGCCAGGCTGCTGGTTGCCATTCATCAGGCCGTAAAACCCGCGGTATCCGTTCTGGACGGCATTCTGGCCCTGGAAGGTGAAGGTCCGGGCAGGGGCGGCACTCCCCGGAATGTCGGTGTATTGATCGGTTCCGACGATTCTTTTGCCCTGGACATGGTCGTCTGCGAAATGATCCGCGTGTATTATGAAAATGTGCCGATTCTGAAAGTCGCATACGGGGACGGTCTGATTCCTTCATTTGATCTGGACGGCGAAATACAGAAAATTGCCGGCTTCAAACTGCCGGGAGGCGGTCCCCTGGTTTTCGGTCCGCCGATTTTGCAGAATTTTCTGCGCCGGCACACACTGGCCTGGCCGGTCTGTGATGTATCTTTGTGCAAGATGTGTAATCAGTGCTGGACCATCTGTCCGGCGGGGGCCATCCGGGAAAAGACGGACAGAATTGAATTTGATTATGAAAAATGCATCCGCTGTTATTGCTGCGTGGAGGTTTGTCCCCACGGCGCACTCAAGACCAGAGAGACGCTGGGCGGCAGAATTACAAGAAAACTGGTGGACCGGTTCTCCTGATTACTGTCCCGCCTGCGGGATTGAACCCCGACCGGGGATGTGGTATAAGTCAATCACACATATTATTTTTCCAGCATTGCAAGTTGATGTTCCTAAAAAAACTAAGGAGGTCTATGAGCGATGTCCGAAGAAACCCACAAAAAAGAGCACAAACCCCATGATGATCAGCACCTGGAGAAGTTAACCGTGAAGGAACTGCGGGAAATGGCAGCCGGGTTCCCGCATGAAAAGGCCATTCACGACATGAAAAAGGAGGAGTTGGTTGCCTTCATCAGGCAGGCCAAAGGCATCAAGGATGAAGGGCACGTGCACAAGCACCACAAGCCCAAAGGCAAAGTCAAGCTGACCAAACCCGAAGTCAAAGTAAAAATCCGCGAATTGAAAGTGCTGCGCTGGCAGGCACTGGAAGACAGTGATGCAAAGAAAGCCGTGATGCTGCGTCACATGATCAGCAAACTGAAAAAAATATCCCGGCGGATTGCGGAAGCCTGAAAAACAATGTAGGGAACGGCTTGAAACCGTTCCCTACATTTAATCTGATATCCTGTCTCTTATAACATCTCAATCGTGGTGGCCATGGAAACACCGCCGCCGCCGCACAGGGTGGCCATGCCCAGCGTTTTGCCGCGTTTCTTCATGGCGTGAATCAGTGTGACAATAATGCGGCAGCCGGTGGAGCCGACCGGATGACCCAGCCCGATGCCCGATCCGTTGACATTGGTGATTTCCCGGTTGATGCCCAGTTCTTTCTCACATCCCAGATACTGTCCGGCAAAGGCTTCGTTGACTTCAATCAGCTCAAAAGCGTCCAGCGAAAGCTTCGGATCGTTCTTCAAAAGGTTTCTCACGGCCGGAACAGGGCTCAGACCCATCACCGAAGGATGGCAGCCGCCGCGCGCGGAGGAGCGAATCCTTGCGATCGGTTTCAATCCCAGTTCCTTGGCTTTCTCAGCCGACATGATTACCATGGCGGAGGCGCCGTCATTGAGCCCCGACGAGTTGCCGGCCGTTACTTTGCCGACTTTGGGGATGAATGCCGAGGGCAGCGCCTGCAGCTGTTCCATGGTCAATCCGGGGCGGAAATGTTCATCCTTGTCAAAAATAACGGGCGGTTTGCCTTTTTTCTGGGGAAGCTCGATCGGTACGATTTCTTCCTTGAAGTCTCCTTCCTTGGTGGCCCGTTCAACGCCGTTGTGGCTGCGCAGAGCGACTTCGTCCATTTCCTGACGGCTGATATTCAGCAGCTGGGCGATCAATTCCGTGGTGTGCCCCATGATATAGGGTTTGCCTTTCAAGCTCTCGAACGGCTGGCCGGATTTGACGGGGCCGTCGTCGCCAAGCGGCATGACATAGGAGCCGCAGTGCAGCGCGCGGATCATGGAGTCGATAAAAGTGACGTCCTGAAGGCGGGCGCCCCAGCGGGCGTCGAAGCTGACATAAGGGGTGCCGGACATGTGTTCCACGCCGCCGGCCAGAATGACGTCGGCCATGCCGGCTTTAATCATGGCCGTGCCGCTGAGCACTGCTTCCATTCCGGAGATACACACGCGGTTCATTGTCACGGCCGTCACGGTTTCCGGAATGCCGGCCATCAGAGCGCCCACGCGGGCAACGTTTAGTGTGTTACAGGATTCCAGGCAGCAGCCGAACCGAACATCGTCAATGATCGCCGGGTCGATAGCGGCCCGTTTAATAGCCTCTTTCATGACCACCGCCGCGATACGCGCGCCAATCATGTCTTTCAGGGTTCCTCCAAATGTTCCAATAGCTGTCCTGCACGCCGAAACAATGACTACGTCTTTCATCAGATCATCTCCTTTTATTTGATTTTAATGATTAGCTCTAGCGCCGATCCGCAGGACATTAAGAATTTTGTCCGGTGTGTGGCAGTGCAATCCGGTTTGATCCGTAAACCGCAAAACGAGCGTTATCTTTTAATGAAAGGAGAGGGACATTGTCAAGGAATATTCAAAGCACAAAAAGCCCGTTTTTTCGAAAGAAAGGACTTTTTGTACTGCCTCACCGGTGCTGGGGCGAATACAGATTCAATCGAAATGAATAACCATGATACTTAAAAAAGAAAGCCCGTTTTTTGCAAACGGGCTTTTTGTATTGGCTCCCCAGCGCGGACTCGAACCACGGACCCAGTGGTTAACAGCCACTTGCTCTACCGACTGAGCTACTGGGGAGCATTATTTATTCGGTAACATTTTGAATCATTTCCCAGTCATTACAGGAAAAATTCAGCGGCTACATAATACAAGTCTGAACGCTTGTCAACAACTTCAATTAAATATCTTTAAATTCAGGTAGAGATCGCTTTCCTCCGGAAGCATTTATCGGGTATAATGATTCAAAACAATAACTTGAATGTATCTTCATCATTAGCTTGCCTCAAATTCCGGGATACGATATAAACGCCCATCACAGTTTTTGGATGCTCCATGAAAAAGAAGCCTGGCTCGCAGATAAAACTTAGAAAAAATGTTTTAGAACAAAGCCTTTGCACCGGTTGCGGAGCCTGTGTCGGTCTTTGTCCGTATCAGGTCATTTTTCACGACCGTACAGTACAGCTTTTTGACTGCGATTTGCCGGATGGAAAGTGTTATGCGTTTTGCCCCCGGACGCCCGCCGATTACGAACGGATCCGGAGAAGCCTTTTTAATGCTGATGACTGGACGCCGGAAATTGGCGCGGTGAAAGGGTATTATTTATCGCGGGCCGGTAATTCGGATCTGCGTCTCGGGACCCAGCACGGGGGGACGGTTACGGCGCTTCTGCAACTGGCGATGGGGGAAGGGATGATTGACGCCGCAGTTGTGGCTTCCCATAACGGCGGACTTGAGCAGGAAGGAAAACGGATCGATGATCCGGCGCTTTTGCAAAGCTACGCTCGAAGCAGGTTTACGGTTTCCCCGAACGTTGCCGCTTTTCATCAGTTGCCGGAAAATGATCTGCGCGCGGTCGGTATTGTGGCAACACCCTGCCAGGCGCTGGCGCTGGCCAGGATAAAAACGGCGGATGTGAAGGAATACCGGAAGGTTGATCAATTGAAACTGGTGATCGGCTTGTTCTGCGGCTGGACCCTGGAAGTGGAAAAATTTCAGAGGCTTCTGCGGCAACATGCGGTATCCGCGGAATCGATCATCGGCATGGATATTCCGGCGGGGAAAAATGTTCTGGAATTGAAAACAATTCAGGGATTGACGAATGTTCCCATGGCCGAAATAGACGCCTGCGTTCGGGAGGCCTGCCGATATTGCATGGACAGTACGGCGGAGTTTGCCGACCTGTCCGTCGGCGCCGCCCGCTACGGCGGTGATGCCGAAGAAATGCGCGGCTGGAATCAGGTGATCGTGCGCAGTGCTTCCGGGCAGGATTTGATTGATCTGGCGCGGAAAAAAGGAATTCTGGAAATCCGGGAAGCCCCGGTTCAGGCTCTTCAGGAGTTGAAAAACGCGGCGGTGGAAAAAAAGAAGAAGGCGCTGAAAAATATCGTGGGAAAAAGCCGTTCGGCGAAGAATTTACTGTACCTGAAGAACGACGATCCGGTAGCGAAGAAATATTTAAAATAAATGCAGGGAACGGTTTAAAACCGTTCCCTGCATGAGACGAACCACAATCGACGAGATACGAACAACGAGATACGTATGAGCAAATTGTTGTCACCGGCCAAAGCGAAAGTTTTATTTCTGGGCAATGAAGCCATTGCGCGAGGTGCGCTGGAAGCGGGCGTATCCGTGGCCACGGGGTATCCGGGAACGCCGTCTTCCGAAGTGATCGAGTCGCTGGCTTCTGTCGCGGGGCAACGGAATCTTTACGTAGAGTGGTCGGTAAACGAAAAAGTGGCTCTGGAAGTTGCGGCTGCTGCTTCTTTTTCCGGTTTGAGATCCATGACGGTGATGAAGCAAAACGGTGTTAATGTGGCTTCCGATTTCCTTCTTCATCTGACCGCTTCCGGGACGCGCGGTGGACTGGTGCTGGTGTCCTGCGAGGACCCGGGTGCACTTTCCTCAGTCAATGAAGGGGAATCCCGCTATTTTGCGCGGATGCTGGAAATACCGCTTCTGGAACCGGCGGACTTTCAGGAAGCCAAAGACCTTACGAAGTGGGCGTTTGAACTTTCCGAAACCATTGGCAATGTGGTGATGGTGCGTTCGGTCACGCGAATGTCCCATGCCAGCGGCAACGTGGTTTGCGGCAAGCTTCCGGTAAAAAGCCGCAAGGCACGGTTTGAATATAACGGTCCGATCATGGATTCCAGTTCTGGTCCCATGATCAGCACGCCGGTAGTGGCCAAGCATCTGCTGCATCAGCAAAAATTGAGAGTCGCAGAAGCGCTTTTTGAGAAAAGCCCTTTCAACCGGTATGCCGGTCCGGCAAAACCCGAATTGCTGATGATCACCTCGAGCGCCTGTTTTTTGTATGCCATGGAAGCCGCAGAGATGCTGGGGCTGCAAAAACGTGTCGGAGTTCTCAAGCTTGGGACAACCTGGCCTCTGCCGTCCGGACTCCTGGAAAAATATCTCGGCCGGAATAAAAAAATTCTGATTGTCGAAGAAGTCATGTCGTTTCTGGAAGAAAACGTTAAGGTTCTTGCCGCGGGCCGACCGAAGTTGATGAGCGGCAAAACCTTTTTCGGAAAATACGACGGAACCCTGCCTGCCGCCGGAGAACTCAATCCCGATATCGTGGCCGACGCACTGGGCAAAATTCTGAAAGTCAGGCGTAAATCACTTCCGGCCGCTTACCAGACGGAAGTTGCCAAAACCATGGCCATGATTCCGCCGCGCGAGCAGACATTCTGCGCGGGCTGTCCGCACCGGGCCTCCTTCTGGAATATCCACAACGCCATAGCGCTCGACGGCCGGAAAGGATTTGTCTGCGGTGACATCGGATGCTATTCGATGGCGGCGCTGACGCCGGCCAACGGCTATCATACGATGCCGACGCTCCATTCGATGGGGTCGGGAACGGGTCTGGCCAGCGGATTTGCCAAGCTGGATCGTTTCGGCCTGGATAAACCCATTTTGACGGTTTGCGGGGATTCCACTTTTTACCACGCCGTGATTCCGGCGCTGATCAACGCTCATCATCACCGCGCGGATATTACTTTCATCGTGCTGGATAATCAGGGAACCGCCATGACGGGTTTTCAGCCGCATCCGGGGCTTGGCGTTAGCGCGCTCAATGAAACGGTTCCCGCTATTGAAATTGCGGAGATATGCAGTGCAATCGGCGCGAAAGTGGCGATTGCCGATCCGTTTGATCTGGATGCCACCAGTAAAATCCTGACGGATTTTCTAAGAGAAAAGGGATCGGTCAAAGTGCTGATCCTGCATCAATCCTGTGCCTTGAGTCCTGAAAAGAAAGGTAAAAAAACTTTTCAGGTGAATGTAAACGAAGAAAAATGTCTTGGGGACGCCTGCGGTTGCAACCGCCTGTGCACCCGGATTTTCCGCTGCCCGGCGTTGACCTGGGACCGGGCGAAGAAAAAGGCTGTTGTGGATGAAGTCGTCTGCGCGGGGTGCGGTGTTTGTGCGTCGATCTGTCCGCAGAAAGCGATTACAAAGATTTAGGGAATAGTTTCAAACCGTTCCCTACGGAGAAATGTTTAATGAAAAAAGCTCTGCAAAGAACATCGAAAAACCTGATTCTGACCGGAGTTGGCGGCCAGGGCAACGTCATGGCTTCGCGAACGCTGGCAGGCATGCTGGTTGATGCCGGGTATGTCGTTACAATCGGCGAGACGTTCGGCATGTCGCAACGGGGCGGTTCGGTGATGAGCCATCTGCGCATTTCGTCCGAGGCGGTGAAGAGTCCGCAGATTCCGAAAGGAGGGGCGGATATTGTTGTGGCCCTGGAACCCCTGGAAGCGCTGCGGGTTCTCACGGTTTACGGGAATCCCGGCGTGCATGTTCTGTCCAATTCCCGTCCGGTCTATCCCATCGGCGTCATTACCGGTGAACGGGATTACCCATCCGATGAGGCCCTCAGGATGGCATTTGGTAAATTATCCGCGGCTTTCTGGATGATTGACGCGACTTCGATTGGCCTGGAACTGGGCAACCCGGTCTTGAGTAATATTGTCATGATCGGCGCCCTGGCGAAAACAGGTCTTTTATCTTTTGACCGCCGGATGTTTGAAAAAGAAATCGGAAAGACGCTTTCAGCGGACAAATGCGCCGCCAATCTGAAAGCATTTGATGCCGGCGCGGACATGATAAATAATGGTTGACGTCTTCCTTTTCAAACTTATATTACGAATCCTACTACTTGTTTGAGGTGATTTTTTCATGACGGATATTTATTCAGCGATTCAGATCAGCGAACATGTATACTGGGTGGGAGCCATTGACTGGTCCATCCGCGATTTTCACGGCTATCAGACGCCTCACGGAAGCACGTATAACGCTTACCTGGTGATGGCGGAAAAGATAACACTCATTGACACGGTCAAAGCGCCGTTTATGGAGGAAATGCTGGCGCGTGTAGCGTCCGTGGTCGACCCTTCCAGAATTGATTATATTGTTTCCAATCATTCCGAACAGGACCATTCAGGCTGTCTTCTGAAGGTAATTGACCGGGTAAAACCTGAAAAAGTATTTGCCTCGGCGATGGGCGTTAAAACCCTGAAAGATATTTTTCACTCCGATTACAACATTCAGGCCGTCAAGGACGGTGAAACGCTGTCTCTGGGGAATATGGAACTGAAATTTCTGGAGACCCGGATGATTCACTGGCCGGATTCCATGTTTTCGTATCTGGAAAAAGACGGCCTGCTGTTTTCCCAAGACGCATTCGGCATGCATCTGGCGACTTTTGAACGGTTTGCCGATGAGCTGCCGGCCGACCAGATAGAGTATGAGGCGGCAACCTATTACGCCAATATCGTATTGCCTTACTCACCGGTTGTTTTGAAGGCTCTCGAGAAAGTGGCGGCCACCGGCTGGGCTATAAAAATCTTTGCGCCGGACCACGGTCCGGTATGGCGCAAAGATCTGGGATTTATCCTGGAGCGCTATAAGAAGTGGGCGTTACAGAAGCCGGCCAACAAAGCCGTCGTTGTTTACGCGACAATGTGGCATTCCACGGAAATGATGGCCAAGGCCATAGCCGAATCCATGGCCCGGGAAGGCGTACGGGTAAAACTTTTATCGATGAATGATGTGCATCGCAGCGAGGTGCTCTATGAGGTACTGGAGGCAGGTGCGCTGGTCGTCGGCTCTCCCACACTTAACAACAACATGCTTCCTCAGATGGCGGATGTCATGACGTACCTGAAAGGTTTGAAACCCGCCAACCTCATCGGCGCAGCCTTCGGTTCCTTCGGCTGGAGCGGTGAATCGGTCAAGGATCTCGAGGCAATTCTCCGGGATATGAAAGTGGAGATGGTTGCCGAACCGGTTACCGTAAAACATGTTCCCGGAAATGACGTGCTGGAAAAATGTTCCAGTCTGGGCAAGACTCTGGCAGTGGAACTGAGAAAAAGAATTTCCGGTTAGAATAAATCCTTTTTTATCAGGAGGTGAAAAATGAAAAAGTATGTTTGCGGCGTATGCGGTTATGAATATGATCCGGCCCAGGGGGATCCGGAAAACGGTGTGCCCAAGGGGACGGAATTCAGGGATTTGCCGGAAGACTGGTGCTGCCCGGTGTGCGGTGCGGAGAAGAGTGAATTTTCCCCGGCATAAATTTTTACCCGTGTGAAGGAGTGAACGCATGGATGAAAAAATTCGCGAAGCGCTTCAGCAGGCGTATGTGGGCGAAGCTAAGGCCGCTTTAAGGCTCAAATTATATGCGGAAAAGGCGGATCAGGAAGGTTATAAACAGATTGCGCGGCTTTTCCGGGTGATTGCTTTTTCCGAGGAAATTCACGGGAAGCGCGCCCTCCGCGTGCTCAGGGAAATCAAGTCAACGGAAGAAAATCTGGCGGCCAGTTTCGAGTCGGAAAAAACCGTTGCGGAAGTCGCTTATGACCAGTTCGTCAAAATGGCCGAGCAGGCGGGAGATAAACCGTCACTTTTGCATTTCAGCCAGAGCCGCGATGTGGAAGAAAAGCACGCCAAACTGTACAAACAGGCCATGAATCATTTTATGGAAGAACGCGAAACGGTTTACCACGTTTGTAAAGTCTGCGGCTATGTGGCGGATGGCGTGTTGCCGGATGAGTGTCCGGTCTGCGGCGCAAAAAAGGACCAGTTTACGACATTTGATCAATGAAAGATCGCCTCTACACGATGGCAGGCGGGGCAGGAAGGGAACAGGGAATGATTTTCCGCCGGATGGTCCTTCTAATTTTACTGCTTGTATTGCTGGCGGTTCCGCAAAAGCTTTTTGCCGTCGAAAAGCCGCTGTGGGAACTGGGCATCGGCGGTGGCTTTCTCATGATGCCCGACTACCGGGGCTCGGACAAATACCGGCCTTATTTTCTTCCTTTTCCTTATGCCGTGTATCGCGGCGGAGTTTTCCGGCTGGAAGATAAGCGGATTGCCGCCCGGATTTTCAAAACCGACCGGGTGACGCTGGAAGCAAGCGGCTACGGCGCCGTTCCGGTGAAGAGCGACGACAACGGGGCACGCGTGGGCATGCCGGATCTGGATCCCACGTTTGAATTCGGGCCGGCGCTGCGCATCAAACTGCTGGATTCCCGGGAGCACAGGTATCGGTTGAGCGCGTCACTGCCCGTTCGTGCGGTTTGTTCCACGGATTTCCGTTCCGTGCGGTATGAAGGCTTTGTCGTGAGTCCGAGGCTCAATTTTGAGAAAGGCGACGTGATTCCCGGGACGGGACTTTATTTTGGAGTTTCCACCGGGCCAATGTTTGCCGACCGGGGTTACCATAAATATTTTTATGAAGTCGAACCGTTTTACGCGATGGCCGGGCGTCCGGTGTATGAGTCACGCGGCGGTTACAGCGGTTCAACACTGACAGTCGGCCTGGGAAAGAATTACAAGCAGTTTATGTTTCATACTTTTTTCAGCGCTGATTTTTTGCAGGGCGCGGTGTTCGAAGACAGTCCGCTGGTCAAGACAAAAACCTCCTGGATGGGTGGTTTCAGTATCACCTGGATATTTTTAAAATCGGAAAAAACGGTGGAGGATGAAAGTCCGTATTAAGTATTTATGAAGTTAGCTTTACAAGGGAAAATCATGCTCATTATTCTGACACGCTGGCTCGTTATTACCGTGGCCATTTTGCTTGCCTCCACGATTCTTCCCGGAATCCGGGTGGAGTCGCTCGAGACGGCAATTATTGCCGCCGCCATTCTGGGGGTGATCAATACTTTCCTGCGGCCCGTCCTGTTGATCCTGACGCTGCCGTTGACTGTTTTATCCCTGGGGGTCTTTGCGTTTGTTCTCAATGCGTTAATGCTGCTTCTGGTGGCTTATTTTGTTCATGGATTTGAAATTGACGGTTTTTTCTGGGCGTTTCTGGGGTCGCTGATCATCAGCATCGTGAGCTGGATTGCCAACCGGTTTATTAACCGGCCGGACACGAATAATCGCCCGAAGCCGGATGTGATTGATCTGGAGCGGGGGGATGACGGGAAATGGCGCTAGACGCGACACTCAACCTCACTCCCGCAATGAAGCAGTATGTCGAAATCAAGGAAAAATATCCCGACTGCATTTTGTTTTACCGGATGGGCGACTTCTATGAGATGTTTTTTGAAGATGCCCTGACAGCCGCTCCCATCCTGGAAATTACCCTGACCTCCCGCAACAAATCCAAAGAAGACGCCGTGCCGCTTTGCGGTTTTCCCTACCATGCCGCCTCGGCCTATATCACCAAGCTGGTGGAAAAAGGTTTTAAAGTCGCTATCTGCGAGCAGGTGGAGGATCCGAGAAACGCGAAAGGAATTGTCAAGAGAAACGTCATCCGCGTGATCACGCCCGGGCTCGTCGTGGATGAGGAGAATCTGAAAGCCGGTGAAAACAATTATCTGGCCTGCATTGTCGCCCGGGACTCTTCGCTGGGACTGGCCTTTCTTGATCTGTCCACCGGTGAATTTCATATCGGCGAATTTGCCGGACGCGATGCGCTGGTTTCCTCGATCAGCGGTCTGGAATTCAAGGAATTGATCATCAGCAACACTTTTCCGGATCCCGTGCTCAAGAAAATGCTGGAGGCGCAGATGCAGGCCGGCTGTGTCAACTCCATGGATGACGAGTGTTTTGAGCCGGATCGGGCGGACGAAATTCTCCGCCGGGAGATTGCCGCGGATGTTCTGGAAAAATCGGACATGGAGGCTTCCGCGGTGGCCAGGATTGCCGCCGCCGTCATATTGCAGTACGTCAATTCCACGCAGATGATTCGCGCGGCGCATATCACCGAAATCCGGAAGTACGCGCCGCAGAGTTACCTGATGCTGGATGATACCGCAAGACGGAATCTGGAGATTTTTGCCACCCTGCAGGATGGAAGCCGCGCCGGTTCTCTTTTTTCGCTGATCAACGAAACGCTCACGCCGATGGGCGCCAGGCGTTTGCGCTGGTGGATGGGTTATCCGCTTGCGGCGGCCGAACCCGTCCGGGCCAGGCTGGCGGCCGTAGCGGAAATCAGGGACAGCCATCTGGCGCGGGCCGATCTGCGCAAAACCCTTTCCCGCGTTTACGATCTGGAGAGGCTGGCCGGACGCGTCGCGCTTCGTGTGGCGACGCCGCGCGATTTGATTGCTTTGAAGACATCACTGGCCGTTATCCCCGGTTTGCAATCTCTGCTTGCGGATTTTACCGCGCCTTCGCTCATATCGATTCGCAAGGAGATGACCGACATGTCGGCAGTAGTCGATTTGCTGACCCGCGCGATTGTTGCCGATCCGCCACCGCGCGCGCAGGACGGAGGATTTATCGCTCAGGGTTTCGATGAAGAACTCGACCGTCTGCGTTCCATCAGCCGCGACGGAAAGAAATGGATTGCCGGACTGGAAGCCAAGGAAAGACAGGCCACCGGCATCAATTCCCTGAAAGTCGGATTCAATAACGTTTTCGGGTATTACATCGAAGTAACCAAAGCCAACGCTTCGCTGGTGCCGGATTCCTACGTGCGCAAACAGACGCTGGTTAACGCCGAGCGCTATATCAATCAGGAACTGAAGGAATTTGAAGAAACGGTGTTGACGGCGGAGGATAAAATCCGCGAGCGGGAAAACGAAATATTCAATCAACTGCGCGAGAATCTGATGCCGCATATTCCGGATATCCAGTATAACGCCTTCCGCGTGGCCGAACTGGATGCCTTTTGCGCGCTCGCGGAGGTCGCGGAAAAATATTCCTACGTCTGTCCGGAAATCGATGAAGAGGATGTCATTGACATACGGGACGGACGCCATCCCGTGGTGGAGTCGGCTTTGAAAAAAGAAGGTTTTGTTCCCAATGATACCCTGATGGATTTGCAGGGCAACCGCCTGCTGGTGATTACCGGTCCCAACATGGCCGGCAAGTCCACGTATATCCGACAGGTGGCCCTCATTGTTCTTCTGGCGCAAATGGGCAGTTTTGTTCCGGCAACAAAAGCCCGCATCGGCGTCGTGGATAAAATTTTCACGCGAATCGGCGCGTCAGACAGTCTGCTTAAAGGACAGAGCACCTTTATGGTGGAGATGATGGAAACGGCCCGGATTCTGAACGATGCGACGAGTCGCAGCCTGGTGATTCTGGACGAAGTAGGCCGGGGTACGTCGACATTTGACGGATTAAGCATTGCCTGGGCGGTGGCCGAGTACATCCATGATTTCGGCGGGAAAGGAATGCGCACGCTTTTTGCCACGCATTATCACCAGCTGACGGATCTTGCCGCCTCCAAAGAAGGGGCGAAAAATTACAACATTGCCGTAAAGGAATGGGGTGAGAAAATCATTTTTCTGCGAAAGATCATGGAAGGCGGGACCAGCCGCAGTTACGGCATTGAAGTGGCCAGGATTGCCGGCGTGCCGCAGGATGTGATTGTCCGGGCCAAGGAAATTCTTCACAATCTGGAAAAGGGGGAGTTTGACGAAATTGGCATGCCGCGCATTGCCCGCGGCAAAGCGGCTTCCCCGAAAGGAAATCCGCAGCTCAGTCTTTTCGTGGAAAGCGACGATTCCGTTCTGGAAGAATTGCGCGGGCTCGATATTTCATCCATGACGCCTCTGGAAGCCCTCAATAAACTGAGTGAACTCAAAAATAAATTGTCGTGATTTTAGTCTGTTTTCACAATGCGATCATATATTTTTTTATAACAGGGGAAATGAATTTACAATGAGTCCAAGTGAATATGAAATCATGAAAATAAAAGAAGTGTTAAAAGATGTGGTTTCCAAACACAATCCTTCTTTATTGCCTGTTATAGATTTGATCGGTAAGGCGCCGCTTACGGAAGACATGAGAGAGGCGCTCAGAGAGGCAGTAGGAATTGAATTAATGGAAAACGGCTTAGAAGAAAATGACGAACCAAATGGCAGAGGTTATATGCTGGAAGATTTGATAGATGACTTGGGTCATCTATGATTAACGGGACAACGAATAGTACTTTTATTTTTTACGTTTCTACTCTTTTACAAAAAATATCAAATTAATCTTCATTGCATCGAGGGATGACTTCTGCGAATCATGACCGAAGCGTTGTGGCGCTTGGCGAAATGGAGTGTAAGACAGCCAAACTGTCTGAGCCCGCCCGTTCTCTATCTCAGGCAGGTCAGCCTCACATGCCTGTAATCGCTCTGTCCCTGAAGAACCCTGAAGAGGCCGTCCTGCAGGAGTGTGGTCGTGCCGCCCGCCAGGGCAGTCCGATAAATCGATTCGACACTTTCTTTCCGCCGGATCATGCGTTTGATCTGAGGTGTGAAGATGAAGATCTCGGAGACGCAGCACCGGCCGGTATACCCGGTCTGGTTGCAGCTGTCGCATCCCATGGGGCGGTAAAGACTGATATTGTTCGAGTAAGGAATGTTGAGTTTATCGAAGGCTTCTTTCCCGTATATTTGAGCCAGTTCATCATATTCTTCCTGACTGGGATGGTATTTCCCCTTGCATTTCGGACAAAGAGTCTTAATGGTTCGCTGTTCCATCATGGCCAGCATGCCGTCCGCGAATACCAGCGGACTTAAGCCGGTATCCAGACATTTTTCGATAGCATCGGGAATATTGTCCGCTTGCAGGGTGCTTAAAACGAGGCGCCCTTTCAGAGAGGCCTCCATGCAAAGTCGGGCCGTTTCCGGATCATGAATCTGCCCGGCCATGATGACGTCCGGATCGGCATTTGAGAAGGTGCGAAGGACGCGGGGATAATCCAGTCCTTTTTTCGGATCAATAAGGACCTGTCTCAACCCGTTTTGAACGATGTCCAGGGTATCTTCCGCCGTCCAGATCTTTTTGTCCGGTGTGTTGATGCTTTTCAGACAGGCATGAAGCGTGGACGTCAGATCGGCATGGGCCGGTCCCACCACGAGGATTACACCTCTTGGCTGCTGGAGGATATTGACCAGACTGGTGTAATTGTGCTCCGACAGTCCGAGCAGTTCCAGTGCAACCAGTTTGGCTCTGGGGATAAAATGAAAGATGGCGTCTTCCACGCCGTCGCGTGTGGGGATCAAAGTGATACGAAGGTGAACTTCTTCGCCCGATGGTCGTTTGATGTTCAGGTTTCCTTCCTGGATGGAGGAATGGTTTTTCGGGTCGAAGGCGGCAATGGTCTTGATCTCATCGATGATTTTTTTGTATTCGGAAAGTTCAACGGGCTGACGCGCGAAGCATTGTCCGTCCATCCGGAAGCGCAGGGCTGCTTTATTCTGCTTCGAATCCGGTTCGAAATGAATATCAGACGCGTTCCGGGCGAAAGCGTCGAAAATGATGCTGGTTAAGGCTGGAAGGATTGAACCTTCCTGTTTCGTCACGGCGATAACCGGTTTTTCCGGGATGTCCGTAATATGGATCGATTGAGGAATATCCTGAAGCGTGAACGTTTCGTCGGTGATCACCGTGGAACTTTTGGGCAGAGGTTTTGCCTCGGGAGCAGCGGGTTGAGCCGGAGGCGCCGGTTCGCTTTCCGTAAATGGAAAAGCTTCGGTTTCCTCCACTTCAACGATGGTTTTTACCGGTCTGGTCCTGGTTGCAGGTTGAGAAATGGTTGTCTTTTCGCGGGGAGGATCGATCTGGACCTGCGGGGTGGTTCTTGCTTTTTCAAAATACGGTGGCGCGATGATATCCGGCGCTGGCCGGTTTACCTGCGGAATTTGTGAAAATTTCCTTCGCTTTTGCGCATCATCCTCCTGCTCGGAGTATGCCCGTTCGATTAATTTTAAAATATCATCCGCCAGCGCCACTTCATATTCAATAAAACTAGTTTCCAGGTCTTTTTCAATTTCTCGTCTTTTTTCCTGATTGAAGGGATCATCGATCAGGACATGGATTTTTCCTTTGAAGATTTTAAGTGGAATCCAGAGGCCGTTAACAAGCGTGGATTTTTTTATACCGGTCAGGAGGCCCTGCACCACGTGGAGATCGTCGCTGTATGCGGTAAACGGACAGTCGTAATAATCCGCCAGAGCATCGCCGACGGTCTGTTTCGGAACGTTAAACCGGTCGATCAGCACGGCGGCCAGGTCGACTTTTGTCAGGAAGGATTCTTTCAACGCCTGATCCATTTGTTCAATGCTGATAACGCCGTCATGAATTAATTTTTCCAGCTTGGCGCTGAACTTTTGACCGGCAACGGTAAAATCAAGATGCATGAAGAGTGCCCGGGCCAGGCATACTTCGATTTCATCCAGAAAGATCTGGCTGTAATCATCAATGGTTTCGCCGTTTTTGATATTCATGATTTCCAAGATGCCCAGAATAATGCCGTCGTGAATAATGGGGGCTGCCAGAATCTGGCTGGTTGTATTTCCGCTTAACTCATCCAGAGAATCATCAAATCTCAACGCGCTGTGGATTTTTTTGATTTCCCGGTCATTGTAGGCGTCGGCGATGTGAAGCGTTTTCTTCTTCTGGGCGACAAAACCCGCGAATGTTGTATCGTCGATCGGGAAACGGATTTCTTTCGTTTCCGCGCCGATGCCCTGCAGGGTGTATAATTCCTTGGTCTCTTTGTCGATGACATAAATATTCAGGAGGTAGATGTTAAAAAGTCTGCGGATGTCTTCTTTGATGTCAATGAGGATTTCCCGCAGGGTGGGTGCACCGTTGATCCGGCCCGTAATATCCTGCATGGCCCTGTGAAATTCAAGATTTTTCAGGAGTTCTTCAACCTGCGGGGCATCCGACATCTCATCTTTTTTAATATATGTGCTTCTTTTCGGCATGAAAAATTCCTTGTGTGATCGATTCCCCTTTTCCTTTATGGATATTGAATATCCAGTGCGGCGAAAATATTTTCGGCAATAACGTTGATATCGAGTGGCTTTTCCAGATAACTGAACAACCCCGTTTCCTGAACAATCGCTTCGATTTTGGGCGTGCCGTAGGCCGTCATCAGAATAACGGGGAGGTCGGGAAAGTTTCTTTTAATATAGGTCAAAAGTTCAAACCCGTCCATTTTCGGCATATTTAAATCCGTGATGACCAGATCGATGCGGGATTTTGCCTTCAATATTTTTACGGCATCCATGCCGTTAGTAGCCGTAAGCAGCGTGAAGTAATTTTTATAGATTTTTAAACCGTCATCAATACTTAAAAGAAGCGGTTCTTCATCATCAACAATTAAAACCTTTCGGGCAGTCGCTTTGGAAATTTGACTGTCCATGTCATCGACGCCGCTTATGGGAAAAGTTGTTTCCTGTATTTTTCCATGGTCGGTTGCATCTTTTGCCATATTACAAACATTCTTTTCCGGGTATGATTAGATCGTTATTCATCAACGGAAAACCGTTTCATATTGCCTAGCAAAGGATATGCCTGTACGGATAAAAAATTATAAACAATTGATATTGCTATGAATATATTATTGTTCCCGCCATGAAAGCATGCGGGGAAGGGTCAGGCTGAATGATCTATTTTGACCTTTCCCGCCGGTTTGATAATCATGGCTTACAGTTGATATGATTTAACTTTTCTCTTGAGTGTGGAAAGGGAGATTCCCAGCGCTTTTGCGGACTGTGAATAATTGCCGTTGAATTTTTTCAATGCCTGCCGGATGCAATTTTTTTCCACGGTTTCCAGAGGCAGAATATCGCCTTCCTCCTGGACGACCGGGACGGCGACCGCAGTTGCCGTTATGCCGTTTTTCAGAAGCAGAGATGGCCGGAGCGGTTGATTGCGCTGGATGATCAGGGAACGTTCAATCACATTTTTCAATTCACGAACATTTCCCGGCCAGGTATAGTCCATCAGTATTTCCAGCTCGGAATTCGAAAGACGAATATTTGGATCACGGGACATTCTGGCAATAAAGTATTCGCACAATTTGGGAATGTCTTCTTTTCTGTCTCGCAAGGGCGGAATGTGCAGACGAATGACGCTGAGCCGATAATACAGATCGCTGCGGAATGTTTTCTCTTTAATGGCTTCTTCCAGGTCATTGTTGGCGGCCGCGATTACGCGCACGTTGACAGGTTTAACGGTTTCGCTGCCGATGCGCCGGATTTTCTTTTCCTCGAGCACGCCCAGAAGTTTGGATTGCAGATGAATCGGCATGGAACCGATTTCATCGAGCACCAGGGTGCCCCCTTCGGCCAGTTCAAAAATGCCCTTGCGGGAAGAACTGGCCCCGGTAAAAGCTCCTTTTTCTGAGCCGAATAATTCAGCTTCGATGAGACTTTCGGGAAAAGCGGCGCAATTGGCAATAAGAAAGAGCCTGGGCGGCAGGGTGCTTTTCAGATGAATCGCCCGCGCCACAATATTTTTCCCCGTTCCCGTTTCTCCGGTAATGAGGACCGGCGCATCGCTATCCGCGGCAAGGTCAATCAATCTGGTGATCTCATCGAAAATGCCATGTCCGGCGACCAGCTCAAATTCTTCGGTTTCCCTTGTGTTCTGGTAGTTCTGGATCTGTTCGTTTTTCTCCAGCTCCTGCGTACGAAAGGCCTGTTTGATGGTTAATTCCAGTTCGGCCATTTCAAAAGGTTTGGAAAGGTAATCGTGGGCACCTACTTTGAGCGCTTCAACGGCGTTGCTGAAACTGGGATAAGCGGTGACGAAAATGATCTTGGTTTGTTCGTTTTGTTTCAGGATGGAAGGGCAAAGCGATACTCCTTCCACGTCCGGAAGTTTTTGATCCAGAATCACCACGTCGATTTTATTTTCCGTGCAGATTTTTAATCCGTCTTTTCCGGTATTGGCGGTGAGAACGTCCGTTTTCTCATCGGTGAGCAGATCGCTGACCGATTCACAAAAGATATCGTTGTCATCGATGATCAGGATTTTTCTTCTGGCCTTCAGCATGCTATTTGCGACCTTCGGGAATGATGACCGTTACTCTTGTTCCTCTGTCTCTGGCGCTCTTGATCTCCATGTTTCCTTTCATGAGCGTTACCATTTTTAACGTAATCATCAGTCCCAGACCCGTACCGCGGGTTTTCGTTGTGAAAAAAGGCTTGAAAAGATTGGCCTGCGTGTCTTCCGACATGCCGCAGCCGTTGTCTTCAACCGTGATTGAAATCAGTCCGTCATGCTTGACGACTCGAATATGGATTCTTCGGGGATCCCTCCCCGTCAGCGCGTCGGAAGCGTTGGTAATCAGATTCAGCATGACCTGATGCAGGAGGCGGGGGTCTGCGTTGATGGCTTTGACGTTCGCTTCGACGGTTTTGGTTATGCTGATGCCGGATTGACGCAGATCATTGCCAACAAGCGCGATAAAGCGGGTCAGGAAGTCATCGATCTGGATATCCTGAATGTCCGGATTCTCAAAAATGCTGAAACTCTTCAGAGCCTGGAGAAGAAATTCAACGCGGGATATTTCGGTCATGGCCCGGTCCACGAATTTTTCCACCGCTGTGGGCGAGTATTCACTCAAGTTTCTTTTCAACACGCTCAATGTCATTTTAATCGAGTTGATCGGGTTGCCCAGTTCGTGCCGGATACCGGAAAAGACGTAACTGATGTTGTCCATGGAATTGACCGCTTCCGCGATGGATTCCAGTCTGCTCCTTTCCGTAATATCGCGGATGATAATCCAGATGTAGCTGTCCGCGATCATGTAAGGCGTATAACCCAGCAGGCGGTTTTTAAAGCGCAGTGTGTAGTGTTTCCCGAAAATCTCGTCTTCAGGTCTGGTGCCGTAGTCCGTTAAAAGTAAAGACAGCAGATTCTGGTATTCCAGTAAATTCTGGTTGTTTTGAAAAATATCGGTGGCGGATTTATTCTTGAAGATCAGTTTATGTTCTTTAATGCCCAGGATGACAATGCCCAGATCAATGGTTTCCATGATACTGGCGTATAAAGAATCATCAAAGTTCTTTTCGGGGTCTATTATTGGCTGTCTGTTTGTTGCCGTATCATGCATAGTGTGAACAAAATCTTTGCAAATGTAATAATTAAGAGCTATTTAGCGTCTGAATTATTTATCGCGGCTTGCATAAAATTCGTGTTCTGATATAAATAATTACTTGTATTGTCAAGGATATTTTCGTGAAAGGCTGCAGAAAGATCCTGCTGATTGGCGGGATAGTTGCGATGGCCGCCGGGGTGGCGCTATTTTACGCTCCCGGGTATTTGGCATATTCAACAAACTATACGAAAGCGGATGTCATTGTCGTATTGCTTGGCCCTACATTCAGTCCCCGTTACCAGCATGCACGGAATTTAATGAATGCGGGAATGGCCGACTATCTCATCATCCCGGCATACAGCAGAATCTATCACATGGAGCAGGGACGGATTACTCTCCTGACAAGTGAAAAAAACAGACGCAATCCAAACTCGAAGAGCAATCCGGTTGCGCCATGGTATTATGAAGACACCCATCTGGAATTGATAGAAGCTAAAAAAGTAATGGCGAAATATGGACGGACGTCTGCGATCTTCGTGAGCGCGCCTTATCATATGCGCCGGATTCAAATCATCGTGAAAAAGGAATTTGAACACCGGAAAGTTTATTTTTCACCGACGCCCTTTGATCCGGTTCCTCCTCGCGTCTGGGACTTACAGGCATCCAACTGGAGGAAGGTGTGGAGGGAATATACCAAGATTTTATGGTTTAAGATCTATTCTTTGTGGATGTAATGTTTCCTGATCTGATTTAGGTCCCCTTATATTCTGCGAATAAATAATTTCAAAAATTTTGAATAATATCCAAAATTCCTCAAGTGCCGTCGATGAATTGTCGATATGAGCGATATAAGCAAGGGAATGTCATCCCTGCAGTTCACAAAGTATTGACTGAATAGATATGTTGCGCATTATGATGGTTGAATGGTGAAGAAATTGCGGCAGGTTATTGAAATGATGCGTGAAATCAGTCATGTAATCAAAAAAAGTACAAAAAAAATTTGAGAATGTTCCAGCTTTTCTGGATGTAATTTGTAAGATGGCATAGCACCAAAATTTGTACCTGTTTGTCTGATGAATACGGCGGAAGCGTATAAAACGATAAGTAGGAGGGAGTGAAATGGACCATTTTTTCAATCATTTGAAACTGGGCAGGAAAATTCTTCTGGCACCTGTTGTTGTCCTTGTATTTCTTTTTATCCTGGGAGCGGGAACATTTTACAGCATCCTGATGCAGCAGGCGGCGCTGGATGATATTTTTAACAACAGATTCAAGGGATATCAGGCCAGTTCCAAACTGCTCAATGATATCTCCAATGTTCAGGGCAGCATTGCCCGGGTAATGAACTGGATTGCGGCCGGCCACGACATGAACGAAGTGGATCAACTGATTAAGAAGCAAATTGCCACTATGGAGGAAGATGTTCAGCTGACGCGTAAAATGCTGAAAAATGAAGATATGGACTCAGCGGAGAAGAAATTGTTTAAGGATGCACACGATAAGCTTATTGACTATCAGAAAGCCGCCGTAAAGGTTCTGGAACTCGCTCCAACGGGCGCGGGCGGCGTCTATGCGGCTGTCGCCGATCAAAAGTACGGTCAGTTAAACAAAATCGTTTCCGATCTTCATGCCCTTGAAAACAAGCTGAGCAATGAGAATTACTCCCGTTCAATAACCAGTTTCAATATTACCGTAACGGCGTTTGTGATCCTCTTTATCCTGGCCGTCATTCTGTCCATTGTGGTCAGTATGACAGTGACCCGGATGATTTTAAAGCCGGTTCGGGAAACGATCAATGTCATGAAGAAAGTGGCCGATGGAGACCTGACGCAAAATATTGACGTGGAATCCACGGATGAGATCGGAGAGCTTGTTGAATCCGTGAATACCATGCGGATCAAGATGGGCAACGCTGTGGGACATGCCCTGGAGATTGCGACAACGCTTTCCGACTCCTCGTCTCAAGAAGTTGCCGCCATTGAAGAAACGTCCGCCTCGCTTGACGAAATTGCTTCAATGACCAGACAAAATGCAGATAATACCGGTGAAGCCAATAAATTGATGATATCGGCGAAAGATGCAATCAGGAAAGCCGGAGAAACCATGAATGAACTGACCCAGTCGATGAAGGAGATTACTCAGGCCAGCCAGCAGGCGCAAAAAGTTGTTAAAAGCATCGATGAGATTGCTTTTCAGACAAATCTGCTGGCGCTCAATGCCTCCGTGGAAGCCGCACGGGCAGGCGAGGCCGGGGCCGGTTTTGCCGTTGTAGCGGATGAAGTGCGGAATCTGGCGATGCGAGCAACGGAGTCCGCCCGGGGATCGTCAGGGTTCATTGATGCTATCGTTACAAAGGTAAAAAAAGGTGAAGAACTGGTTACGATGACCAATGCGGTATTTAGTGATGTTGCGGCAAGTTCGGATAAAGTGGTTTCTCTGATGGGTGAAATCTCCGCTGCTTCTCAGGAGCAGTCACAGGGGATTGCACAGGTAAACAACGCGATTGCGGAAATTAATACAACGACGCAGCAGAATGCAGGCAACGCGGAAAGCCTGTCATCCGTGATGTCCATGTTCAGGGCGAATATTGATGAGCAGGAGGATATGGATATCCAGGGTTCAACCCGGGCAGGGGCAGTGCACCGGCAGCGAAAGCTGATCGGTAATTTTTAACATGGATTTCCAGCGGCGGGCAGGCGCACCTTCACCCGGGTGATGTCCTGCCCCTTTTTCGAATGGTTTTAATTGTCCGGTTTTAGATAAGGCAGTGCCAGCTGGACCTTTTTAAGTGCCTGCTTTTCTATTTGGCGGGCGCGTTCCCGCGTGATGTTGTATTTGTCGCCAATTTCCTGAAGCGTCAACGGGTCATCGGCCATAACGCGATGCTGGATAATGTAACTCTCTCTTTCGTTCAATTTGGCCAGGGCGCCGGCAATGTCCCGCTTCACAAGGCTCCGTTCCTCGTTCTTAATCAGCGATGTTTCCTGATCGTCCCCGTCATGCGTCAGAAAATCCAGATGCGACGTATCACCATCCTCATTAATAAATTCGTTGAGCGAAAGATCGCGTGTTCCCATGCGCAAATCCATTTCGGCAACCTCAGAGCCCTTCACGCCTAGGGAATCGGCGATTTCGCTGAACTCGGGATTCTTTTTGGACAATGTTTCCAGCTGCTTTTTCGCCTGGCTGAGCTTGAAGAAAAGTTTTCTTTGAGCCTGGGTGGTGCCGATTTTGACGATGCTCCAGGACTTGATCAGGTAATTTTGAATGTAGGCTCGAATCCACCAGACCGCGTAGGAAATAAGACGGTAGCCTTTTTCGGGGTCGAATTTTTTGACCGCATGAATGAGACCGATGTTTCCTTCCTGGATGAGATCGGCCAGTTTAAAACCGTAGTTGCGGTATTCGTGGGCGATCTTGACGACAAACCGTAAATTGGAAACAATGAGCTTTTCCGCCGCTTCCAGGTCATTGTCCTTCTTCAGACGCATGGCCAGTTTGAATTCTTCCTCGGCGGTTAAGAGCGAAAAACGGTTAATCTCGGTGATATATAAGTCAAGAGTGCCGGTGACAACGGGTAACTTCAACGTTCAGGCCCTCCCTAGTAAGTTCAACATAGTTGCTTTTTATCGGAGAGTGTATTTACGGTCAAGCAATTTTAATCATCAGCCGCTGCTTGACAGCCAAATCCTCAATGTTTATTGTATGGGAAAAGATCCGGGGAAATGAAATGAAATCCGTTAATAAGACGATGATTGAATCGGCCATTAAACTGGCCCGGGAAGTAAAAGCGAACTGTGTTCTGGTGTGTGTGGATATCAGAAGTGAGCTTGCCGATCTTCCCGAGGATGTTAAAAAGTCGGTTAATTTCGTTCTTGTGATGGGGGAAGATGAAGACATGCCGGATAAACTCTCCGGGATTGCTAAAAAACTTGATATCCCCAGCGTTAACTTAACCCGGGTGGGTAAAATTAAAATTGCGATTGCCAAGGGAATTGTATCCGGATTGTTTAAAAAAGGCGATAAAATTGTGTGCCTCTCCGGAGTGCCGAAGTTCGGCTATGCGGACAGCATTTTCTTTATCGATGTCGGCCGGGAATTTGAAATCCTGACCTCCGAAGACATTAACGATGTCGTGGAAGCCGTGCAGCCGGAAGTATTTAATGCGGTTTTGAACATTGCCTGCGAACTGGCGGCTCAGGGGCGCGAAACGAGAAAAGTCGGTACCATTTTTGTTATGGGAGATGATGAAAAAGTCATGCAGTTGTCCCGCCAGATGATCATCAATCCATTCAAGGGATACTCGGAAACGGATCGAAATATTTTAAACCCGGAACTGGAAGAAACCATCAAGGAGCTCTCCGCAATCGACGGTGCGTTTATCATCAAAGGCAACGGGGTGATCGTGACGGCAGGACGTCATCTGAGCGCGGCACTTGAGAGCAAGGATTTCCCATCAGGACTGGGCAGCCGGCACATCGCCGCGGCGGGCATTACCAACGTGACGAAAGCAGTAGCAATGGTTATTTCGCAATCATCGGGTAATGTCAGCGTCTTCAAAAACGGAAAGCTCTTTGTGACGATTGAGAAACCAGTGGAATAAAACGAGGAAGGTTATGAGATTTGATAAATTCACTTTAAAAGTACAGGAAGCGCTGCAGGACGCACAGTCGCTGGCAGGAGAAATGGGCCACCAGTCCATTGAACCGGAGCATCTTCTTGTCTGTTTTTTAAAGCAGGAAGACGGAATTGTTGCCGCGATCATGCATAAGCTCAATGCTTCACCCCAGAAAGTGGAGCAGGAAATAAACAATTATTTAAAAAAACAACCCAGCGTCGGCGGCGCGGGAGCGGGCCAGGTTTATCTGGGCGGCAGGCTCAACAAGCTGTTTGATAAAGCGATGACGGAAGCGGCGCAGCTGAAAGACGAATATGTGAGCGCTGAACATGTGCTGGTCGCGATGTCCGAGGAAAAGGAAGGGCAGACGGGCAAAAGCCTGCGCGCAAACGGAATCACCAAAGACAATATATTCAAGGTACTGGTTGATATCAGAGGTAATCAGCGCGTGACGGATCCGAATCCGGAAGGTAAATATCAGGCACTGGAGCGCTATGCCAAAGACTTCAACGATCTGGCCCGCAAGGGGAAGTTTGACCCGGTAATCGGCCGTGATGAAGAAATCCGACGCATCATGCAGGTATTATCACGACGGACAAAGAATAATCCCGTTCTCATTGGCGAGCCCGGTGTCGGAAAGACCGCTATTGTGGAGGGCCTCGCTCAGCGTATCGTCAACGGCGACGTACCGGAGAATCTGAAAAACAAGCGCGTCATTGGCCTGGATATCGGTGCGCTGGTAGCGGGTGCGAAATATCGAGGCGAATTTGAGGAACGGCTCAAGGCGGTCCTGAAAGAAGTGATCAGCGCTGAGGGAGAAATTATTCTGTTCATCGATGAAATTCATACCATGGTGGGCGCAGGTGCCGCGGAGGGTTCAATGGACGCTTCCAACATGCTCAAACCTGCGCTGGCGAGAGGTGAACTGCGTTGTGTGGGAGCGACAACCCTCAACGAATACCGCAAGTACATTGAGAAGGATGCTGCTCTGGAACGTCGTTTCCAGCCGGTGCTGGTTAAAGAACCCACCGTGGAAGATACCATAGCCATTTTGCGTGGTCTGAAAGAACGCTATGAAGTCCATCACGGCGTGCGCATCAAGGATTCAGCAATTGTCGCCGCGGCGACGCTTTCTCACCGTTATATCACCGACCGGTTTTTACCGGATAAAGCGGTGGATTTGATTGACGAGGCCGCGTCGCGCCTGCGCATCGAGCTCGATTCCATGCCGTCCGAGATTGACACGATTGACCGCAAGATCATCCAGCTGGAGATCGAAAAACAATCGCTCAAAAAAGACACGGACAAGGCCGCGAAAGAAAGACGCGACAAGATTGAAAAGGAACTGGCGGAACTCAAGTCACAGATGGACCAGATGAAGATGCACTGGTCTTCGGAAAAAGACATCATCAAAAAGATTCAGCAGATCAAAAGCCAGATGGAAGCGCTGAAGATCGAGGAAATCAATGCGCAGCGGGAAGGCAACCTGGCCAGGGCCGCAGAAATCCGCTATGGCAAGCTAGTGGAACTGGATCGACAGTTGAAGGAAGACCAGATCAAACTGGAAGAAACCCAGAAGAACAAACAGATGCTGAAAGAAGAAGTGGATGCCGAAGACGTTGCGGAAGTAGTGGCCAACTGGACGGGCATTCCACTGGCCCGGATGATGGAAAGCGATGTGCAGAAACTGATCCACATGGACGAACGCCTGAAAATGCGAGTTATCGGCCAGGATGATGGTATTCAGGCCGTATCCGCAGCGCTCAGACGCGCACGTTCAGGGTTGCAGGACCCGAACCGCCCCATCGGATCGTTTATTTTCCTGGGGCCGACCGGTGTGGGGAAAACCGAACTGGCGCGGGCTCTGGCGGAATTCATGTTTGACAACGAGCAGGCCATGATCCGCATCGACATGTCCGAGTATATGGAAAAGCACGCCGTGGCCCGTCTGATCGGCGCTCCCCCCGGTTATGTGGGTTATGATGAAGGAGGCTATCTGACTGAAGCCGTCCGGCGCAAGCCATACAGCGTTCTGCTTTTTGACGAAATAGAAAAAGCCCATCCGGATGTTTTTAACATCCTTCTGCAGATTCTAGATGACGGTCGGCTTACCGATGGACACGGCCGGACAGTCGATTTCAAGAACACGGTGGTGATCATGACCTCCAACGTCGGCAGCCAGTGGATACAGGACCCGTCGCTGGATGAAGAAGAAAAGAAGAATCGGTCCATGGAAGCGCTGCGGGCGACTTTCAAGCCGGAGTTCTTGAACCGTATCGATGATATCATCATGTTCCATGGCCTGACTCTTGAGGATATCAACCGGATTGTCGGCATTCAATTGGGCTTAATCGACAAGCGTTTAAAGGATCGAAAACTCTCCATCGAATTGACAGATGCGGCGAAAAAATATATAGCCGAACAGGGTTACAGCCCGGTTTACGGAGCAAGACCGCTCAAACGCGCTTTACAAAAGATGATACTGGACCCGCTGGCTCTCGATATACTGGCGGGCAAATTTACGGAAGGTAACCACATTGTCATCGGTGTATCCAAAGGGGAGATTACATTTAGTAAAAAATAATAGAGCAGGGGATGTTTTAAAACGTTCCCTGCCAAGATCGAAGGATAAAAGGTAGGGAACGGTCGTGACTGTTCCCTACAAAAATATCGAGGGGGGGATCTATGGCAGAAGAAAAAAAAGACGAAGGATTTGTCGTTAAGGACAGACGCTTCTCCGAGGAACCGGAGAAGCGGGAAGAACCGCCTCCATCAGGCCAGACGGCTGTGAAAGAGGATGGTAACATAGAATCTCAAGAGGATTTCGACTATCCGCCAATTAATTTTACTAACTTTATTATTTCGCTTTCCACCTCTGCGTTATTTCACTTTGGCGATTTTCCTGAGTATGAAGGCGGTAAAGCGGAAAAGAATCTTCCGGCTGCCAAACAGACCATCGATATCTTGGACATGCTCCATGATAAAACCAGGGGCAATCTGAATGCAGATGAAACGAAACTGATCCAGGGAGTACTTTACGAATTAAAAATGCGATACGTTAAAGAAAAGGGTTGACATGCAGCGTCTCGCGCCCGCGAAAATCAACCTTTTTCTGCATGTGTTGAGGAAGCGTCCCGACGGTTATCATGACCTTGCTTCTCTGATGCAGCAAATATCCATTTACGATGAACTGAATTTCTCCCCGTGTCCGGAGGGAATTACTCTTTCGTGTCCGGGAACGGATCTTCCCACCAATGAAGATAACCTGATCTATCGCGCCGCCAGGGAGCTTTTTGATTATACGGAATATCAAGGTGGCGTCGAAATTATTCTGCAAAAAAAAATCCCATCGGCCGCCGGCCTCGGCGGTGGAAGTTCTGATGCTGCGACAACGCTCCTGGCCTTAAATGACTTGTGTTCACTGAACGTTAGTCAGAATGAATTGATGAAAATCGGAGCTAAACTCGGGGCAGATGTTCCCTTTTTTATTTTTGGGAGCAAAGCTTTCGCAACAGGCATTGGAGATGAACTGCAAGTCATTT
This sequence comes from Smithellaceae bacterium, assembly GCA_963682015.1. GTDB lineage: Bacteria > Desulfobacterota > Syntrophia > Syntrophales > Smithellaceae > UBA8904. Next base: position 4,300,837 of record OY820932.1, read on the forward strand.
CTGATCTGCCAAAATTGAATCTGGTTTTGATCAATCCGGCCTTTCCTCTCTCCACAAAAGCGGTTTATGAAGGCCTGAATTTAACATTGACAAAGAATAAAAATAGTTATAGCATTCCGCGATTTTACGCACTAGGTGACGTAATTCGGGAATTGCATAATGATTTAGAGTCGGTTTCAATAAAGATGCATCCCGGATTAAATGATTTTAAGCAAATGCTGGTGAAAGAAGGCGCCCTGGGTGCATTGATGTCGGGCAGCGGTCCAACGTTGTTTGGCATTTTTGCAAATGAGAAATCGGCGAAAGAAGCGCGGGATGCTATATCGAAGAAAGTTTCCTCAGAATGTCTGGTTTTCTTTGCCCAATCACTTTAGTAGCTGAAATCACTAGGTATTTAATTTTATAGAAGGACGATGGGGCGTCGTCAAGCGGTAAGACACAGGATTTTGGTTCCTGCATTCGGAGGTTCGAATCCTCCCGCCCCAGCCATTAAGTATCGTGGAGAACGGTTAAATGTTAGAAAGAATGAGGATTTTTTCAGGAAACGCCAATATCTCTCTGGCAAATAAAATTTGTGAAAAACTGGGTGTTTCATTGGGAAAAGCCAATGTGACCACGTTCAGCGACGGTGAAACCCGTGTCGAAATAGATGAGAATGTTCGTGGAATGGATGTTTTTATTATTCAATCCACCTGTTCCCCGGTAAATGTGACACTGATGGAACTGCTCATTATGATAGACGCAATGAAGAGGGCGTCGGCCGGTCGTATTACCGCGGTTGTTCCTTATTATGGGTATGCTCGTCAGGATCGAAAAGTTGCTCCCCGGGCGCCGATTTCCGCGAAATTGGTCGCAGATCTGATTACAACGGCGGGTGCGCAGCGTCTTTTATCCATGGATTTGCACGCCGGCCAGATTCAGGGGTTCTTTAACATTCCCGTGGATAACCTTTTTGCCACTCCCGTTTTAATCGATTACATGAAGAGAAATTATCAGGAAAATACCATTGTCGTTTCACCGGATACGGGCGGTGTGGAAAGGGCTCGTGCTTTCGGTAAGCGTATGGGGGCATCGCTCGCGATTATTGATAAGCGGCGGGAAGGGCCAAATGAAGCCCAGGTAATGAATATTATTGGTAATGTTCAGGGAAAGCGGGTTATCATTCTGGACGATATGATCGATACGGCAGGAACGGTTGTCCAGGCGGCTAGGGCTTTGACGGATGCGGGCGCCCTGGAGGTTTCCGTTTGCTGCACACATCCTGTGTTGTCGGGTCCGGCCATTGATCGGCTGGAGTCTTCCAGTCTCAAAGAAATCATTGTTACGGATACGATTCCGCTGTCTGAAAGAGCTGCGGAGTGTTCAAGAATTAAAGTACTGTCGGTGTCCGGTCTCTTATCCGAGGCGGTGCGTCGCATTTACTATAACGATTCAGTACATTCATTATTTATTTAGGAGGAGAGGGGTAAATGGAAATAACTGATTTGGCGGCACAAGTCCGTAAAGAACAGAAGAAAGGTCCCGCCCGCCGGTTGAGACAACAAGGATTTGTGCCGGCGATTTTTTACGGTGGATCAACGGAAAATATACCGCTGGCCGTAAAAAGCAGTGACCTGCTGAAGCTGCACAAGGAAAAGAAAGATCATGCGTTCATTAAGCTGATTATCGATGACGGCGGCAAGAAAATCGAGAAGCTTTCTTTGATTAAGGAGTTGCAGACTCAGCCTTTGACCGGGAAGCTATATCACGCTGATTTCTATGAAGTCGATATGAAAAAGAAACTCGCTTTTGATGTCGACCTCAATTTTACGGGCAAATGCATTGGCGTGGAAAACGGCGGAGAACTCCAGCACATCAAACGGGATGTGAGGGTTTTATGTCTGCCTGCCGATCTTCCCGATCATATCGATGTCGATATTACGGCACTGGAAATTGGTCATTCCATCAAAGTGAAAGATGTTAAAATTCCTGAAGGTTTAACCCATCTGGATCCGCTGGATGCAGCGGTTGTATCGGTTGCCGCAGTCAAAGTTGTAAAGACTGCCGCCGCTGAAGGAGCTTCGGCTGAGGGTGAAGCAGCCGCAACAGAAGAACCTGCAAAGGAAGAGAAGAAGGATAAGGAAAAATAACAGACGTCAAATACCGGATAGGAAACCATGCTTCCCTCTGTTTGGGAAAAAATACTTTTTCATTTTCAAAAAAAAGAGAGGGAGCAAATGGATTTTCTGATTGTCGGTCTGGGGAATCCGGGCAAAAAATATGAGCCGACCCGTCACAATATAGGATTTATGGCCCTGGAAAAGCTGGCGGATTCCTGTGAAATAAAGTTGAAACAGAAAAGTTTCGACGCATTATGGGGTAAAGGGGTTATTGCCGGGAAAAATGTTCTTCTGGTCGAACCTCAAACTTATATGAATTTGAGTGGTACTTCGGTTAGGCAACTGCAATCGTTCTTTAAAATGGAAATCAGCAATCTCATCGTTATTCACGATGATCTGGACCTGCCTTTCGGTGCTCTCCGGCTGAAAGCAGGAGGAGGGACTGCCGGTCATAAAGGGCTGGCATCTATCGAGACTTACTTGGGAACCACCGGTTTTATGCGGGTGAGACTGGGTATTGGCAAACCAGTTGACAAATCCCGAATTGAGGGTTATGTGTTGGAGCCCTTCCGGAAGGAAGAACAAGAGATGTTGCCCGAAGTCATCAAGCGGGCGGCCGATGCGAGCGCTGAAATCGTTTTAAACGGTCTGCAGAAAGCGATAAGCAAGTACCAGACAAAAAATATAAACTTACGAAAAAAGGAGGACTAGTTAATGTTAAAGGATAGACGAAGTATCTGGACATTTTTACTGAGCGGTCTGATGATCCTGCTTACCGCTGGCGTCGCATTGGCCAGTGAGGCAGACATCAAGCTGCCGGACCTGACCCAGGTCAGTTTTATGGGCGGTCAGCTTACCGGGATGATGATTCTCAATGTTGGTTTGATCATCTGCATCGTCGGGCTCATTTTTGGTATCCTGCAGTATGTGCAGACCAAGAATTTGCCGGCACACAAGGCCATGCTCGATGTTTCCCAGACGATTTGGGAAACCTGCAAGACCTATTTGTTCCAGCAGGGTAAATTCCTTGTCGGGTTATGGATCCTTATCGCCATCTGTATGGTGTACTACTTTGGCGCTTTATCTCACATGCCTGCGGGAGAAATCGTGATCATTCTGATCTGCTCGATTCTGGGTATTCTGGGTTCCTACTCGGTGGCCTGGTTCGGTATCCGCATCAACACCGTAGCCAACTCCCGCGCCGCTTTTGCTTCTCTGAGCGGCAACCCCCTGAACATCGTTAACATCTGCCTGCGTTCCGGTATGAGCGTCGGCCTTCTTTTGGTCAGCATCGAACTTTTCTTCATGATCATGATTCTGGGCTACATTCCCCCGGCATTGGTTGGTCCCTGCTTCATCGGCTTTGCCATCGGCGAATCGCTGGGCGCTTCCGCTCTGCGTATCTGCGGCGGTATCTTCACCAAAATTGCCGACATCGGCTCCGACCTCATGAAGATCGTCTTCCATCTTCCCGAAGACGACCCGAAAAACCCCGGTGTTATCGCCGACTGTACGGGCGACAACGCGGGTGATAGCGTCGGCCCCACGGCAGACGGTTTTGAAACCTACGGTGTTACCGGTGTTGCTCTGATTACCTTCCTGGCGCTGGCTCTGGCTAAAAACCCCGAAATGGGCGGCAAGCTCATCATCTGGATTTTCGCCATGAGAATCCTCATGATCCTCACATCGCTGATTTCTTACTTTGTCAACAACGGTATCAGCACCGCTGCGTTTTCCGGTAAGAAAGAATTCAATTTTGAACATCCGTTAACCAACCTGGTCTGGATCACCTCGATCGTTTCCATCGTCGTTACGTTCGCAGCCAGTTACGTTCTGCTGGGTTCCGGCCTTGATCCGAAATACGCTGAACTGTGGTGGGCACTGTCCATCATCATCAGCTGCGGAACCATCGCCGGCGCGCTGATTCCAGAATTCACTAAAATCTTCACCAGTACGTCTTCCCGTCATTGTGAAGAAACCGTTAATGCGTCCAAGCAGGGTGGTCCCTCCTTGAACATCCTTTCCGGTTTGGTCGCCGGTAACTTCTCCGCCTTCTGGCTGGGTCTGGTTATCGCGTTTTTGATGTTTATTGCTTATCTGGTTTCCAAGAATGCCGCTGTTATGGCGTTGATGCCGCCGGCATTTTCCTTCGCAGCTCCGGTGTTTGCATTTGGTCTGGTGGCCTTCGGTTTCCTGGGTATGGGCCCGGTAACCATCGCGGTGGACAGCTTTGGACCGGTTTCCGACAATGCGCAGTCCATTTATGAACTGTCCATGATCGAATCCCGCAAGGATGCCAAAGACGTTGTAAAGAGCGCATACGGCATTAATCCTGACTTTGAACTGGCCAAACATTATCTGGAATCCGGCGACGGCGCCGGCAATACCTTTAAAGCGACAGCCAAGCCCGTGTTGATCGGTACGGCAGTCGTCGGCGCCACCACCATGGTGTTCGGTATCATCATCCTGCTCGAAGGTCTCTTCGGCAATGTTATTGCAAAATTGTCTCTGGTTCAGCCGGAAATCATTCTGGGCCTGATCATGGGCGGCGCGGTCATTTACTGGTTCTGCGGCGCTTCCACCCAGGCGGTTACCACGGGTTCTTACCAAGCCGTTGTTTACATCAAAAAGAACATTAATCTGGACAAAGCCGAAGCCTCTATCGAAGACTCTAAAGAAGTTGTGAAGATTTGTACACAGTACGCTCAGAAGGGTATGGTCAACATCTTTATCGTGATCTTCTTCATGTGTCTGGCGCTGGCGTTCTTTAACCCCTACTTCTTCATCGGTTACCTGGTCGGTATTGCCTTCTTCGGTCTGTTCCAGGCGATCTTCATGGCCAATGCCGGCGGTTGCTGGGACAACGCCAAAAAGATTGTTGAAGTCGATCTGAAGATGAAAAACACTCCGCTGCATGAAGCCAGTGTTGTCGGCGACACCGTCGGCGACCCCTTCAAAGACACCTCTTCGGTTTCTTTGAACCCGGTCATCAAATTCACGACCCTGTTCGGACTTCTGGCAACTGAAATTGCCGTTACGATGACCAATCAGACCGCGAAGTATGCGATTGCTGCAATTTGCTTCGTCATCGCTCTGATTTTCGTGTATCGTTCTTTCTACAGCATGAGAATCGCGAGCGAAAAACTGGGTGAATAATTCAGTTTAGGATCTAACGTTAAAGGCGCTCCCGAAATGGAGCGCCTTTTTTGTTTGTGAGGAGAGAAGTGTGACATCAAGGCTGTAAGTCAGAGGCTACGGTCGTTAGAAAATGAGAAACGTGAAAAATATAGCATAAGGAGCAGGGATTCCTGCAGCTTTGACGAAGCGGAAAGAAACCGACACTTTCTGCTTACTGATTCGAAGAAGAAAGTGCCGGTTAAATTAAAACAGTAGTGATTATTTATTCTATTTTCCGAGGAACAAGTTCTTCGGATTATCCACCATCATGGTCTTGATCTGTTCATCTGTTACACCCTGGGCTTTCAGCGCAGGAATAACGTTCCTGGAAATGTGATCGATTCTCCAGTTGGCAAACGCTGGTAGAAATTTTTCAGGCAATACGGTCTGCCGTCCCAGCCAGACATTTACAGTATCATGGGAAAGCATGATCTGCCCGGCAAAGCCCTGCTTGCAAAGTTCCGCGATGTTTTTAACGTTGACATCGGTAGGCGTGATGATGTCCAGACCGATACGGTCAAAGGCAATGTAGACGCCTTTGGCCAGGATCGCTTTGTGGTATTCAATATCCCTGGAATTGGATACGTGGCCGATCATGACTTTCTTTGGATTAGCCCCTTCCGATAGCAGTAGTTCGGCCTGTTCGATTCCGCCTGTCGGTCCTTCCGTGTGCGTGATAATCGGGACACCCGTGGCTTTCTGGGCAACGACAGCGGCTTTATGGACGGCGGTTTCATAAGAGGACATTTTGGGGCCGGATCCTATCTTGATGACTCCGGCTTTAACGCCGGTCTTTCCGATACCCTGAGTGATTTCTTTGATAAACAGCTCGGACATCATTTTGGATATATCCATGCCCCAGATGGCTTTGGTTGACCAGTAGGCCGGCGAACCCTCATGTTCCGTGTAAAGACCGGTGGAACAGATGATGTTCAGACCGGTTTTCCTGGCCAGTTTTTTATAAAGGATGGAATCGCGACCGCCGACATCGTTTGTGGTGGCGTCGATGATGGTTTTGATGCCGCATTTCTGCGCGGCTTTGATTACAGCCAGATCGGTCTTGTATATTGCTTTGGCATCAATGGGAGCGATGGTGTCGTCGGCAAACCATCCCGGATAGGCAAAGACAAAATGTTCGTGGACCAGCGTTGTACCCAGTTTGTCCGGAGAGATCGGTCCCAGGACTGTGTTGATCATTCCCGGAGGGGTTGGCTTAACCGCTGCACCCGATGATGGTGCGGAAACCAAAAAAAGTGAGGTTAACAACAGAAACAACATCAAGAAGACGGAAAGCACTCTCTTACTTCGCTGACACATGATGAATCCTCCTTTATAGTGTTCTAACTTGCCGCAGGCGGCAGGCTGAAAAACGAAAGGATGAGGAAACAACGTTTACGCCGGTTGTGCTAAATTGTCCGGCTGTCATAAGCCCAGTGCAGCAGGGCCTGACGCTGTCTGCGGCGGCAGTTGAGATCGCCCGCCGGGCAGTGCTTACGCAACTGAGCGATGTGTCTTTTCATGGCTTTCCACCGTTTGATCTGCCGCCTGTCGTCGGCGCAGCGCCGACCCATATAATAGCGGCAATACCATTGGAACCAGCCCCGTGGATCATCGGCGTGAATCCAGCCTCTGGCGATCCAGTAGGAGAGAGATTTGGAGGCGTTGACGCCGAAACAGTTGAGCTTCGAGTCGTGGCGATCGGGACAGAGTTTGGCTCTGGCAAACCAGGATGAAGGAAATTCATTCCGGCAATCGGTCATGTATTTGCCGCCGAAAACGCCCAGTTCCAGCATCTGCCTGGGTGTCAGTTCGGGCTGGAATTCCGGGTCAAAATCCTTGCCTGCCGGTTTCGTCAGAACGTATCGGTAGTTCTTCTGCATTCTGTCATTGACAATCACGACTTTCGATTTCATTTTTGCCTCATGCTGATTTCAAAACCGAAAAGATTCGTGGCCGGTGGATGTATTCTATTCCATGTGTCCCTGGCTTTCCATCGGCGCAAGATTTTCAAATGTTGTAAACTGATTGAGAAAGGCCAGTTTGACGCTTCCCGTCGGGCCGTTACGCTGTTTGCCAATGATGATTTCGGCTTTTCCTTTTTCCGGATTGTCGTCATTCTTGTTATATACTTCATCGCGGTAAATAAAAGTAATGACATCCGCATCCTGTTCAATGGCGCCGGATTCGCGTAAATCGGCCATTTGCGGACGGCGGTTTGGACGGTCTTCCACTTTTCGATTAAGCTGGGATAACGCGATCACCGGAACTTTCAGCTCTTTGGCCAGGGCTTTCAGCGAGCGGCTGATTTCAGATATTTCCTGTTCGCGGGAATTGGAATTGCTGCTGGCGCGCATCAATTGAATATAATCCACAACAATCAGTCCCAGCCCCTGGTCCGCTTTCAGGCGGCGGGATTTTGCTTTCATTTCCAAAACGGTAATGGCGGGCGTGTCATCAATATAAAGCGGCGCTTCGGATAGACGGCCGGCCGCAGTGGTCAGCTTGGGCCAGTCGGTTTCGCCTAAAAACCCCTTGCGCATTCTCTGGGAGTCTACTCTGGCTTCGGAGGCAAGCATACGAAAAGCCAACTGCTCCTTGGACATTTCCAGCGAGAAAATCGCCACGGGTGTCTGAGTTTCCAGCGCGGCGTGCTGTGCAATGTTGAGGGCAAAGGCGGTTTTGCCCATGCTGGGGCGTCCGGCAATAATGATTAAATCAGAATTTTGGAGACCGGACGTCATATCATCAATTCTGTCAAAACCGGTGGGCACTCCGGTAATCAGCTCTTTGCGGGCGAAAAGGTCTTCTATTGCTTTGAAACTTTCCCGGACGATGTCCTTCATCGGATGAAAAGACGTCCGGATTTTGTTTTCGGAAATTTCAAAAATACTGTGTTCAGCGTGATCCAGCACCTCGTCCACGTCCGAGCCGGTTTCGTAACAGCTGTTGATGATTTCGGTTGCCGATCCGATCAGTCCCCGCAGGACAGCTTTTTCCTTGACAATGCGTGCATAGTTGGCGACATTGGCCGCGGAGGGAACGTTATCCACCAGTGAGGCCAAGTATGCTGCGCCGCCTACCGCATCGAGCATTTGTTTGTTTTTGAGGGCGTTGCTTAAAGTGATCAGATCGACCGGTTCGCTCTTATCACTGAGCTCTTCGATTACGGAAAAGATTTTCCGGTGCGCTTCGTTATAAAAATCGTTCTTTCCGATGATTTCCTGCGCGGCGTTAATGGAGCTGTTTTCAAGCAGTATGCCACCCAGAATGGATTGCTCCGCTTCAATATTCTGAGGCGGCAGTTTATATAAAGCCGGATCGATGTCTTTCATGATTCTTCGCCGACAACCTGTAGTTTCAATTCGGCTTCAATACCAGAATGAAGCTTGATTTTAATCTTAAACTCGCCGAGATGTTTAATCTGCTCGTCATGAATGATCATTTTTCGGTCGATATCGAATCCTTTTTCCTTGAGTGCGGTTTCAATGTCCTTGGAGGTGACCGAACCGAAAATCTTATGCTGGTCGCCCACCTTGCGCGATAAGGTAAGTGTTACGTTGGCCAGTTGCCCTGCCAGATCCTGCGCATGGCTTTTTTCTTTTTGTGCTTTCTGCTGGAGGTTTTTCCTTTCCAGATCAACGGCTTTGATATTCTGATCGTTCGCCTCAACGGCCATTCCTTTTGGAATAAGCAGATTGCGGGCATATCCGTCATGGACCTTAACCAGGTCTCCGGCCTTGCCCAGAGAAGGTACGTTTTGCTTTAAAATCACCTTCATAGAAAACCTCCTGTTCGCATTGAATGATACTTTAACTTGATTCAGTTGTCTGGTCGTTACGGAAGTATTTACGAAAATCAATCCACAGGTCGAAAAACCCAACGGCGATTATTGCTATCATAAGAATTTGTTGTATCGCAATTAAAAAATAAAAGAACCAGCGGAAAAACATGGAGATATTTTTTCGTTGGAAAAAGAAGCTAACAATAGCAAGGCCTTGCAAAAGATAAACAAAAGACGAGATCAGAAAAACGTTGATGCCGAAACTACTGATTTGCGTTTGTGGAACAAAGATTAATCCCCCTCCGGCGAGAAAGATCCAGACCATGATGTTGGGCGTTTTCCATTCGGCAAGCCCCGAAAGACCGGGCAGGACGATGCCGGATCGCTGCAACAGTTGACTACCGATAAGAATATTCAACCAGGTGGTGAGAAGCACCGCGGTCACGCAAAGGGATGGAAAAATTCTGGTGAAAAGTTCAATAACCTGCGGTTTGCTGTCGCTGACGGCTTTGATTTCTTCCGGACTCAGCGGCAGCTTGCTGTATAATTTTATGTTCATGTCAACCGCTTCGGAAATATGCTTCTCAGCGAACTGCCAGGGTGTCAGGGAAAGGTGCATGCCACCCAGAACAAAATACAGGGCAATAGCGCACAGGATGAGGATGGAGGGTAAAAGAACGACGATTTCGGTGGAATAATTTCTTCGCGCCGTCCAGGCAATCAGCATGCCGGCGACTCCCATGGCGATAAGAGGAAACAGGGGCAGTACTGTGTGCATGAAAGACAGAAAAATTAAAACAACACAAAGTCCGGCGAGTAAAGCGATCAACGTTCTCCCCGGTTCATTCAGGAAGCATTCTGTGTAAATTAAAACCGGCAGGGTCAGGATAAACAGCAGGCCGATGAATGGTATTAAAGATGCAGTTAAGAAAAATGTGATGATCATGAACAGCCGGAAAAACGGGCTGGAAGCGGATAATGGTTTCGGTTGTGTCAAGAATCGTAACCTGCGCTGAAAAAAGGGATAATGGTGTTAATCAACCAAGTAAATGCGTGTCGGTAAAATCAGACCGGCCGGTTTTCATCCGCAGGAATAAAACCGGCCGGTACTGTAAAAACTATCGGCCTTCCGCAGTGACAAAAGGCATGATGGCGATCGTACGAGCTCTTTTAATTGCCACCGTCAGTTCTCTCTGATGGTAGGCGCAATTGCCCGTTATTCTCCGGGGCATGATTTTGCCACGTTCCGTGACAAAGTTGTTAAGAATGACCGGGTTCTTGAAATCAATTTTTATATTGGAGTCCGTACAGAACCGGCAGAATTTTTTTCTGTGGAAAAACTTTTTCTGGGGCGGACGTGATGGTCTTTCGCCGTTCGGTATAGCCATGATTATTCCCCTCTCTGTGTATTGTCTTCGCGATGGAATGTTTTTCTAAACGCTGGTCTTGGCGATCTTCCTTCGCCCGCCGGTTTTTCATCTCTGCTGGCCGCCGCATTTTCCGTCTCAATACGCTGTGTGCGTTTTACTTCCGCGGCGGCGGCTTCCGCATCCATGCCCTCACGGGTAACGGCGCCTTCCTTGGTCACGGTCATGAATTTTAAAACCCGGTCATCGATCTTATAATTTCGTTCCATTTCGGCCACGATGGAGCCGTCGCCGGCATAGTCGATGAAAAAGTAAAAACCGTCTTTTTGTTTGTTGATTTCGTAGGCCAGGCGCCGCTTGCCCCATTTCTCGGTTTTGGCGATGACCCCTTTGCGTTCGGTGATGATGTTGGAAGACCGTTCAATAATAGCATTCAAATCTTCTTCCGGCACATCGGTTTTGACAATAGCGATAACTTCGTATCTCTTCAAAATTTCCTCCTTTCGGCTCTATAGCCCGCAATTCTTGTTGCGAGCAAGGGGAGAGACCTTATTCGTGATGTTGAGGCCTTCTATAACAGGATTATTGGAAAATCAAGGATTATGTTTGGCTTTATTTACGCGGATATGTAAACGTTTCCCCGCCTTTCGAGAAGGCAGGGAAACGCCAGAGATGCAAATTTATTTAAGTCTGAACCATTGTGCAGAACGGCCCAGCAGGCTGATGCCGATAAATCCCCGCACGGTCAGTACATCGTCTTTCAACCACATTTTACATTTGTATACGTCTCCGGAATCGGGGTCGACAATGGTTCCTCCCGCGTATTCAATACCCTGTTCCTTATCGATCTTCCCTGTTTTTTTCATATCCTTCATAATGATCATGCCGACCAGAAGTTTGTTCTTTAATTCACCGGGGCATTTGGGACAGATTTTATCCGGCGGATCGAGCAGCAGTTTTACAATTTTACCGTAGAAAATGCCGTTTTTTTCAAACATCTCTATATGGGAGCCAACTTTTCCCTTATTGACGCCCTGATCTTCAATTTGTTTCCAGACGCCGGCGAGGGAACTCTCTGCGTTTGCCTGTATGCTGGAGAAGACTGCAACAAACAAAAAAATAATCAGACCTGCTAAAACTTTTTTCATCCTTTTTCCTCCCTGACTATGCTTGTTTAATACAATGATGCTTTAGACGACCTATTTCAAAACTGCATCATCCATGAAGCCTGATTCACAATACGGTGCTTTATTTAAAAAAATAATTGACTTTAAAATTTAACCATATTAACTTAATAATGTTAAATTAACGTATATCAGCATCTCGAAAAAAACAAGCAATATTTCAGTTATTCCGGAAGAGGGGGGGAATGATGGAACAGACGGAATTTAAAGTTTACGGGTATCGATGGGTAGTTCTGGCAGTCTTTTTCCTGATCAATGCTTTCATGCAGATTCAGTGGATCACTTTTGCACCCATTACCAGTGAGGCGGTCAAGTTTTACAATGTTCCTGCCATGCAGATTGATCTCTTGTCTTTAATTTTTATGATCGTTTACATTTTTATCTCCATCCCGGCGTCCTATATTATCGACACGAAAGGAATTCGAATCGGGATCGGGATCGGAGCGGCCCTGTTAGGCGTTTTCGGTTTTATCAAAGGGTTCTGCGGTTCCAGTTATATCATGGTGGTCATTGCTCAGATTGGTATTGCCGTCGGGCAGCCTTTTATTTTGAATGCCGTTACCAAAGTGGGCGTTCGGTGGTTTCCGCTGAGCGAAAGGGCGACGCAGGCAGGCATCAGCGTGCTGGCGCAGTTTGTCGGAATTATTGCGGCCATGGTCCTTACGCCGCCTCTTTTAAAAGCGTATGGCATGGAAAACATGCTGATGTTTTACGGAGTGGCCACATTGACCGGTTCCATTCTTTTCCTGATTTTTAACAGGGAGTGCCCTCCTACGCCGCCCTGTCCGGCAGGGCACGACGAACGGATTGCCGTGTTTGCCGGTCTGAAACACATCTTTAAACAGCGGGATATGATCATTCTGCTGATCATTTTCTTTACCGGGCTGGGAATATTCAATGCCGTGACTACCTGGATTGAACAGATTATCAGCCCGCGCGGTTTTGACATCACACAGGCAGGAATTGTCGGCGGTTTAATGATGATCGGAGGAATTATCGGTGCCGCCACACTGCCTGTTCTTTCGGACCGCTTCCGGAAAAGAAAATTTTTCATGGTACTCACAACCATCTGCGCCATTCCCGGTCTCATCGGGCTTGCCTTTGCCGGAAATTATTCACTTCTGATCGCAAGCAGCTTCATCTTCGGTTTCTTCCTGATGGCCAATGGTCCCATCAGTTATCAATACAGCGCGGAAATCTGTTATCCTGCACCCGAAGCGACATCCCAGGGGTTGCTTATGCTGGTCGGACAGATCTCCGGAATTCTTTTTGTCTTCGGAATGGATATTGCGGAAGGGGGGAGTCCCTCTAAAACACCGGCCATGATTTTATTTATTGTTCTCCTGCTCGTGAATATCTTTTTGAACATCATGCTTCGAGAATCCAAGATGATAAAATCCGATGCGATCTGATCCATATTGATTACGGAGGAGAAAATGAAAAGCCTTGTGGCGGGAGCAACAGGTTTCATCGGTTCAGCCATTGTCAGGGAACTGATTAAAGATGGAGAAGAAGTTCGCGTTCTCATAAGAAGAACCAGCGATACTCAGAACATCGATCAACTCGATGTGGAAAAAGCATACGGAGACATCCGTGATGGTGATTCTGTGAAAAGAGCACTTGCCGGCTGTGACACGTTCTATTTAACGGCAGCCTATTTTGCTCACTGGGCGCCGGATCCTAAATTGCTTTATGAAGTCAATGTTGGAGGTACAAAAGCATCGCTTAAGGCAGCCCTGGAGGCCGGAGTACAGAAAGTTGTCTATACCAGCACCAATAACGCGATAGGCGCCAGTGGCCCCGTACCGGTAAATGAAGAGGCAACTTTTAATTACTGGGAAGCCAGAGACCACTATTCCATGTCCAAGTATATCGCTGAAAACGAGGCAAGAATTTTTGCCATGCGCGGGCTTCCGGTTGTCATTGTTAATCCCACGCTTGTCATTGGCGTAAATGACATCAGGCCGTCACCATCAGGGCAAATGATTATTGGTGTCGTGAAGAGGAATTTGCCCGGATACATAGACGGGGGCGTAAATATTATCGATGTTGAGGACATTGCCTGCGGTCATATCCTGGCTGCAAGAAAGGGCAGAGTGGGTGAAAGGTATCTTTTAGGAAACAGAAATATTACAGTTTATGATTACATAAGGCTGATTGCGGACATTGCCGGTGTAAAACCGCCCTCTCTAAAATTATCGTTTAATGTAGCCCTTGCGTTGGGACATTTCTTTGAGTTTTACGCTTCAATGACGGGAAAGCCCCCGGATGTCACCGCCAGCGAAGTAAGGATTGCCAGGATGACCGAATGGTATGATTGCTCCAAGGCGGTGAATGAACTCGGTTTGCCTCAGGCACCTGTTGATTTGACCATCAGGAAGTCCATCAACTGGTTCAAGGAAAACGGGTACTTGTAAAATAATTAGCGTAATCAGTAAACTAATCGTTGACTTTAAAGTTTAAGAATGTTAATTTAATACCATTAAATTAAAGAAAACGGAGTATGCTTTATTATGCCCAAAGTTACCAGAAGTGTTGAAGAAGTAGATGCGGTCCGCAACCGGATTCTTGATTATGCGTTCAAGATTCTCGTTAAAAATGGATATGAGGGCCTGTCGATGGCCAAAATCGCCTCTAAAATGAAAATGACCGCGGCAAATCTTTACAATTACTTTGCCAATAAAGATGAACTTCTGATCGCCATTCACAAAAAAGCCTATGCCATGCTTTATGACAAGGTCAGTTATGTTGTTGAAATGGCGGATACCCCACTGCAGCGTTATAAAAGCATGTCTTATGCTTTTGTGGATTTCGGCACAAACAACGCCAACATTTACGACATCATGTTTAACAGGGCTATCCGGCAGTACAGTGACTATGTCGGTACGCCGCTGGAAGCCCAATCCACGGATGAATTTCGCAGTTCACTGAAGGTTTTTTTCCTTGCCGTGAAAGTGATTCGGGAATACCGGGAAAGCAAGCCGGAACTTGATCCGGTTGACCCGCAATTATTGGCCATCCAGAGTATCAGCGCACTGCATGGCATCATTTCCCTGCATAATAGCGGTGTGTTTTATCAGATTACCGATGATCCGGAAATGAAGCTCAATACGCTTATTGATCATGCAATGAAATGCGTTATCGGATGATTTTATATCGCTTCTGAAAATATCCTGAAACGAATTTAATGGAATGATGGCTGTCTGGATATTCATTAATTGCTCTGAGGTGAAATAATGAAGGGTGACAATAAATATATATTAGCCGTTGATCTCGGGACTTCCGGTCCCAAAACGGCGCTGATCTCGATTTATGGAGAGGTTGTGTGCAGCGAGTTTCAGGACACACCCGTTATTTTGTTTCCCGATGGCGGCGCCGAACAGGACCCACAAGGCTGGTGGACGGCCATTATGAACACGGCCAGGAAAGTCATCGCAAAAAATCTGGTTTCGCCCGATAACATTGTTGCCGTGAGTGTGACTACCCAGTGGTCCGGTACGGTTCCGGTGGATGAAGCGGGCAACCACCTGATGAACGGTCTCATCTGGATGGACAGCCGCGGGGCTGAATCCGTGAAGGAAATATTGCAGGGGGCTTTCAAGATTCAGGGATACCCTCTGTTTAAACTGCTGACCTGGCAGAAACTGACCGGAGGCGCGCCCTCACAATCCGGAAAAGATCCCATCTGTCATATTCTGTGGATCAAGCGGAATCGGCCGGATATTTACAAAAAAACATACAAATTTCTTGATCCCAAAGATTATATCAACCTGCGTTTTACCGGCAAATTTGCCGCTACGTATGATTCCATTCTGCTCCACTGGGTAACCGACAATCGCGATCCACTCAATATCGTCTACAATGACCAGTTGATGAAAATGAACGGGCTCGAAAGGGCGAAGCTTCCTGACTTGATTCAATCGATGGATATTCTGGGGCCGATCAAAAACGAAGTAGCGGCGGAACTCGGCTTGAAACGGGGAACGCCCGTGATCGGAGGAACACCGGATGTTCCGTCGGCAGGTGTGGGATCCGGCGCGGTTCGGGACTATGAAGGCCATATTTACATCGGTACGTCATCCTGGATATCGGCGCATGTTCCTTTCAAAAAAACGGACATCGCCCACAATTTCGGATCCTTTCCCAGCCCGATTCCCGGCCGTTATCTCATTCTTACCGAACAGGAATGCGCAGGGAAATGTCTGACCTGGCTTCGCGACAATGTTCTCTACCACAAGGATGAATTGCTGATGGAGCAGAACGTACCGGACATTTATAAAGTCCTGGATAAAATTGTCGGGCGTGTGCCCGCCGGAGCCAATAACGTTCTTTTCACCCCCTGGTTGTATGGCGAGCGCTCTCCGGTGGATGACTGCCACATCCGGGCTTCCATATTCAACCTCTCGCTGGAAAACACCCGTGAAGATATTGCCCGGGCGGTTTTCGAAGGTGTTGCCTTCAACGCCAGATGGCTCCTGGCGCCTGTGGAAAAATTCATGGGACGGCCGTTTGAATATCTGAATTTTATCGGCGGCGGCGCCAACTCCGATGTCTGGTCACAGATTTTTGCTGACATATTCAACCGGAAGATCCGTCAGGTGAAAGATCCGATCTATTCCAACGCCCGGGGCGCGGCGTTTCTGGCTGCCATGGCCTTGAAATACATTACCCTGGAAGACATTCCCAAAACGATTCAAATCAAAGCTGAATACACACCCGATCCGGCAAACCGAAAAATTTACGATGAGCTGTTTAAAGAGTTTACCACATATTACAAAGCCCAGAAAAAGGCCTGCGCCCGCATGAACAAGAATCGTGAAGGCGTGTGCTCTATATAAACCGGGTAATGAATGAGGAGGATGATATTCTATGGAATACGCGGAGATAATGAAAAGAAAAGATGAAATTCTGGCCAGACCGTTGCGTCCTATTCCTAAAGACGTACTGGCGTCGGAGCACAAGCTTTATGCCGAACGCTGCAGGAAGTCCATCGAGATATTTGAAAAGGCAAAATCCATGATTCCGGGCGGCGTCGAGCACAATTTAAGCCAGAACAAGCCATTTCCGCTGGCCATGGATCGGGCCAAAGGTTACAGGATGTGGGATGTCGACGGCAACGAGTACATTGATTACCTGATGTGCGGCGCACCGATTATTCTGGGACACGGTTATGAGCCGCTCGATGAAAAAATCATAGAAATTATACGGGAGAAAGGGCCGGCGACCGGACTCACATCGGAATACGAGCTTCTGGCCGCAGAAAAAATAATCCGGCACATGCCCGGTGTGGAAATGGTGCGCTTCCTTCAATCCGGGACGGAAGCGGACATGGCGGCTCTGCGCATTGCCCGGGCTTATACCGGAAAACTAAAGATCATCAAGATCGGCGGCAGCTATCATGGCTGGTCGGACCAGATGATCTATTCCGTCCATATCCCCCAGACGTACAATCTGGAAGCAAAGGGAATTCCGGCGGAATGTTTCGCCCACATTGTTGATGTAGCACCCAACGACTTTGAAGGGCTGGAAAAAGCCTTCAAAGACAATCAGGACAAGGGTGGCGTGGCCGCCGTCATGGTGGAGCCCATCGGCGGTGAATCCGGCGCACATCCCGTGCATCCGGACTGGAACCGGACCATTCGTAAACTGTGCGATCAGTATGAGGCGCTCATGATTTTTGATGAAGTGGTTACCGGTTTTCGTCTGGATATGGGCGGCGCCCAGAAATTTTACAACATCATTCCCGATCTGACCGTGCTGGGGAAAATTATCACACACGGTTATCCGTCCTCGGGTGCGGTGGCCGGCAAAAAGGATGTCATGAAAGTCTGTGCCGGCAGCATTGGAGAGAAGGTTTTTGTCGGCGGCACGCTGGCCGCCAATCCTATTTCCATGGCCGCCTGCTATTACGCGTTGAAGTATATGGAAGAGAATAATGCTGTGGAAAAGGCGACGGTCTATGCCGATAAATTAACAAAAGCCCTCAATGATCTTTATGCCAAGCGTCCCGACCTGGGATTCTTTGTCTACAACTTCGGCGCCATTATGCACTACATGACGACGGCATTCTTCTCCGTGGATTTGAAAGCGCCCGACGCCCTTCTGCAGATTTTCAGCCGGAAAGAAGTCGCGGACAACTATCAGATCATCACCATGGCTCACGGTCTGTGCACACTGGCCGGAACCCGCATGTACACCTGCATGCAGCATGATGATGAATCGCTAAAGAAAACGCTGGCGGTGTGGGAATACGTACTTTCCCTGATTCCCAGAAGTTAAACTTAGAATGACATAAAGGAGCATTGCATTTATGAAAGCAAAGAAAAACATGGCGGTTTCCAAAAAGATCGGTCCGTATGATGACAAACCCATTGCCCTGCCGGAAGGCATCGACATGGAAGATCACGTGATTGCCACTTACTGGATCAAGGCGGATAAAGCATGGGATATGGCCATCATGGGTCAGGTGATGGCCATCGAGCAGACCACCGGGACCTGGGTTCCCGTACCGGGCGAGACACCGGAAGTACGTGCGGGCCATGTGGCCAAGGTTATCGGTGTTTATGAGGCCCCTTATTATGAATACGCGGTTCCGGCGGACGTAACCGAACGGCAGTACATTCTGCAAATTGCATTCCCGTCGGCCAATGTTGAAGATCAACTGCCCATGATGCTGACCGCTGTCATCGGGAACATTTCCATGGTGCCCAATTTCAAACTGCTCGACCTGCGCATTCCCAAAGCCACACTCAACCAGTACAACGGTCCGAAGTTCGGAACGGAAGGGTGGTGGAAGGCGCTCGGTCTGAAGATGAACCGGCCGCTGCTCAACAACATGATCAAACCATGCAGCGGCTATCCGCTGGAGGTTGGAGCGGAGCTTTTCCGTCAGGCGGCTCTCGGTGGCTGTGACGTCATCAAGGACGACGAACTGATCGCCAACATGCGTTATAACGACGCGGTGAAGCGCGTAAAGACCTATATGAAAATTGAGAAAGAAGTATTTGAAGAAACCGGTGAGCATACGCTTTACACGGTTAACGTTACCGACCGTCTCCCGCGCATGTTCGATCTGGCGCATCGCTGCATTGATGCCGGCGCCAACGCAATGATGGTGAATTACCTGGCTGTGGGACCGGAAGCCATGCGTGCACTGGCCGACGATCCGGCCATCAATGTTCCCATTCTGGCCCACATGGACTTTGCGGGAACATACTTTATGTCGCCCAATCAGGGAGTCTCGTCGCCGATCGTTTTCGGAAAATTTGCCCGCTTATGCGGCGCGGACTCCATTGTGCTGCCTTTCTCCATGGGAGGGAAAGCCATGTATATGCACGAACGCTTCATGAATACGGTGCGGAATCTTACCTTCCCGATGGGCAATCTGAAGCCGACCATGCCCATGCCGTCGGGCGGAATCACACCGGCCAATGTATCCGATATTGTCAACGCCGTCGGCCGCGACATCATGATCGGCTCCGGCGGCGGAATTCATGCCCATCCCCAGGGACCGAGGGCAGGCGCTAGGGCTCTCAGGCAGGCCATTGATGCCGCGGTCAAAGGCGTCAAACTGGAAGAATACGCCAAGGATCATGAAGAGCTGGGCGTTGCCCTGGGTGTCTGGGGCAAGAAGACCGATTTCAAGATTTAGTTGCAGATATCGCTTGTGCTGTAGTAACTAATCGTCGGGAACGGTTCATCCGGCATTTGCCGGAATGAAGAACCGTTCTCGACGATTAAAGGGATTTGATATTGAATTATTTTTTACACAACGACCCGAACCTTCCTCAAGCATGGTCTCCCTGGTTTTCCCATGAATATATCGCTTACTATGCCGTTGGGGCTGTCGAAGGACTTGCTGATTTGCCGAAGGTCTCCGTCCGGGCCAATCCCCGTTTGGCGGAAAAAATCTGGCCTGCCGGTCCCAAGCATATCGATGTATACAAGGAAAGCTATCAGGAACATCGTCAACTGGATCCTCTGTGGTCTTTCGATTACAAAAAACGAAACGGCGATTTTGCCCTGGATGTACCGCCGGCAAAAACCATCGAACCCTGGAAAGTGCTGGTGCTGTATAGTACAGAGCCGGATCTATATCTGGATCACGATCTGAATCTTCACAAGAATCAGCCAATCATGGGCGGTTCGCATGGCTGGCGGCACATGCAGTTTAAACTTCTGGGCACAACGTACGGAATTGTTCCGCAATCCTTCCGCGTTCATAAGAACTTTGCGCAGCTTGCTTTCGATAACGGCAACGACTACTGGGGGTGGCGCTATTTGTCACGGGCGAGTCACTATCTGGCTGATCTGGGCCAGCCCTTTCATGTGAAAGCGCTTCCCGGCTTTTACCTGATCCGGAAAATAAGAGCCAGGGATGAATTATTTCAAACTGTTTCGGCCATACATCAGAGTCATGAAGTTTATGTCGAGCGCCGGTTTCGCGAGGGATTTAAACCATTCGGTGAGGCCCTGATTCACGGTGCGCGGGAGGGGCAGGCCGCGGGATGGGATGTCCAGGCGGAATTGAACGGCTATATCAAACGGGCCCGGAAAAGACACAATCCGATTTTTTATCACCTGCTCAATCAATTCGGCCGTGAACTGCTGGATGCTTTTAATCAAATGGACCCGCACAGCCAGATTGATGCCGCGGAGCAAATCAACCGCTGCTCGGCCGACGCCGCCCGGGTTCTTTTCAAGAAGGAAAATCTTTCCAAACTGGATTTTCTCGACAGGATCACCGTAGAGATTCTTGACGACGTCGGAAGAATGCTGGGGATGCTGTTTCGCGAATTCCTGCCGCAAAAGAAATAAAAACATTTCGATTGTCCCCCGCTGGCGGGTGTGCAGGGGACGGTGTTGTTCCTGACTCTTACGGGCAGCATCAGGATAGACTTTTCTTTGAAAACCCTCCCCCTTAATCCCCCTCCGGAGGGGGACAACCAGTTGCTTCACTTTGTGTGACACCCCCGCTGGCGGAGATCATAAAGAGGCAATTTTTGTTGTCTTAATAAATTTTATTTCCCGCTTTTTTTCTGTGCCGCTTCCACTTCCATCTGACGCATGGCCGCGACAAAATCAGTGGTGGATGCGGGAAGCGTGCAGACCGGTTTCCCCGTGGAGAGCGCCAGACAGTATATGTGCGCCAGCTTTTCCAGAAGCTCCGCATGCAGAATCGCCTTGTCCAGATTTTTGCCCAGCGCCAGAATGCCGTGATTCTGAATGATGTAAGCGTTGGCGTTGTTGGAAAGCTTTTCGCCCGTGTTGGCGGCCAGTTCCGGACTCCCGGACAGAGCGTACGGGATGATCTCCACCGTCTGTCCCAGCGCGAGCGACACTTCATCAAAGAGGGCGGGAATAGGCGTATTGAGCACTCCAAAGACGCTGCCATAGATTTGATGGGTATGGACAACGGCGTTGACATCCGGCCGCTTCTCATAAATGATGCCGTGCAAACCCGCTTCGATGGACGGTTTAAGCCCTGTTTTTACTTCAATCGCTTTGTTGTCGAATCCCACAACGCAAATGTCTTCAAAGGTCATCTCCTGATATTTGACGGACGAGGGAGTGATGGCCATCGCGCTTTCCGAAAGTCGTACGGAAACATTGCCGCCCGAGCCTCTCAATGAACCGAAGTAGCCCTGTTCAGAGAGCCATAAACTGGCCTCCAATACATTTTTCTTCTCGCTTTCATATAATGACATGGGTGACAGATTACCTCCCTGGCTGAAGTTTATCGGAACTGATCATCAGTTATAACGTATCATACTTTGCATGCAGGATACTTTCAATAAAACTCAAATTAGTACAAAAAATTGTTGACTTCAAAATTTAATAGTATTAAATTAATTACGTTAAGTTAATAACATTAAAAATACCCGGATGCAAGATGATTTGATTAAAAAAGGGAATCAAATGAATATTCAACTTTAAGGAGAGTAAAACGAGTTACGGGAGGCCTTACAAAAGCCGGTTTACAAGGTCTTAATTTTTAAATTTTCAGAATGAGGGGGGAGAGAATGAAAAGGTTGCGTTTGTTTTTTCTATCGGTAGCGCTGGTCGTGCTTTTTAACACTTCGGCCTTCGCGGTGGATGTTCTGTTCAGCGGATATTTTTTCGCGGCAGGAATGTACCAGGACAGAACCAATTTTTTAAAAGATGGCGGGTATCATCTGGATCCGGGACCGCCCCCCGGGCCTTGTTTTGCCGAGGGGCCCAGTACTGCATTCTATTATCAGATGCTTCGTGTCAAAACCGAATTTGTTTTTTCTCCCGGCCTGAAATTGATCACGCGTTTTGATGCGATGAAAAGAGCCTGGGGCGCCAGTCGCTCGGCGTCCATGGTTTCGGACGGCATGGGCGGTTACATGGGTGCGCCGCTGGATCGAGGTTCGGCGGGTACGATGGCGGAACATGAGAACATTGCATTTGACTGGGCATATATTGAGTATATCTCTCCGATTGGTCTTTTTTCGGTGGGATATCAGGATGACGGTGGATGGGGGACCGTGTTTGGCGACAGTTCCGTACCTCAGGGGATGATCAGCTGGTTTGCCGGAACCGAGGCGGATGGCGGCGTATTCTTCCAGATCATCAAAATGAAAGAACGAAGCCGGACGGCAAAAAATCCGGCATTTGCCTCGGACAACGACACCGATAAATTTCAAACGGGATTTTTTTACAAATGGAAAAATAAAGTTGAAGTCGGTCTGCTGGGTGTTTATTATCGCGACAGGAGCAACCGGCTGGTGACGGAAGGCGAGACGAAAGGCAATATCTTCTGCCTGCAGCCTTACGCGATTTTGCAGCTTGGGCCTGTTAAGCTTCAGGGAGAAGTACAGTACGCCTGGGGCGACATTAAAGCCGAAGTCTGGCCGGGCCCGTATGGTCACGACCTGAAGATCAACAACCTGATCGGCTGGCTTGACGGCGTGGTTGATATCAAGCAATTCTATCTTGGCGGTACGTTTGCTTATGTTGCAGGAAACGACTGGAATAAATTCTACACGGAAGGCCAGATAAAAGGCGGCTTCCTGACCGGTGGAATCGACTGGAACCCGACACTCATCCTGTTTAACAATGAGCGTCAGTACTGGGCGGGCACGATGAACGGCAATAACCTGACCAGCTCCAACATGAATTTTATCGCTCAGGCTTTTGGCATTGACGATACGGGAATGTACAATGCCTGGTTCTTCCAACTGCGCGGCGGTGTGCGGCCGTTTGAAAAGCTCGATGTGATGGCTACCGTTTCTTATGCACTGGCAGACAGCAAGACGCTTCCCAGCATGGCTCCCGAGGCCGTATCCAACGTATACGGAACGGAAATTGACCTGATCGGAACGTATAAGATCACCAACAACCTGAGTTACATGATGGGCGCGGGTTACCTGTTTACCGGCGATTACTTCAAAGGCTTCGATCCAACGGCTCAGGTTCGCAACAATTACCTGCTGATCAACAAGCTGACACTGACCTTCTAGCGGAAAGTATTTTTACTTTTGACATCCCCGGGAGAAAAGGATTCGGTCTTCCGGGGATTTTTTTATGAATCAGCCTGCAAACCAGTGGGAGCCATACGCATGTCCAACCGAACAAAATCAATTCTTGTCACGGGCGCCGGGAGCGGAATCGGGCTGGCTACCGCCCGGTATCTTGCGACCCGTGGATTTCATATTTATGCGGGAGCGAGGAATCCCGCCGATCTGAAAGAGCTCGCAAACAACGCGAATATCACACCTGTCAAACTTGATGTCACGGACGCCCGGGATGTTCTGGAGGCAAGGAGAATCATCGAGCAGGATGGAACGGGCCTCTTCGGACTGGTCAACAATGCCGGAATCACAAAAGTCGGTCCTCTCATGGACGTCAGCGTTGAGGAACTGCGCGAACAATTTGAAGTCAACCTCTTCGGCGTTCATCAGATTACGCAGGCGGTTTTTCCATTGCTTTTGCAGGCCGGCGGCCGGATTGTGATGATGAGTTCCGACAGCGGATTCTTTGCCACGCCGTTTGTGGGGCTGTATTGTTCGAGTAAGTTTGCGCTGGAAGGGTACGCGGATTCTCTAAGACGTGAAATTCTTTTGCAGGGGATGAAAGTGATTATCATCGAACCGGGCCGTATCCGGACACCGATCTGGAGCAAGGCCGAAAAAGATATCTCGAACAAAGAGCAGGTTCAATCCGTGTTCCTGAAAGATGCCATGGCCATGGGGCGCTATGCCATTCGTAAAGGCAAAACCGGCGGACTGCCGCCGGATGAAGTAGCCCGGGTTGTCTATACGGCGCTTACCGCCGCAAAGCCAAAGCTGCGCTACATCGTAGCCGACAATAAATTCGAATACCGGATGATGAAGATTCTGCCTGCGTCGTATGTCGACAAACTGGTGACCGATAAAGTCCGGAAGGTGACCAAAGAGGAAGAGAAAGAAAGATAATCATCCGCTCCGGAAAGGGCGCCGTAAAAAACGGCTCTGTGTTTGGTCACATTTTTCGGGCTGTTGGCCAAACATTACTTCTTTGAGCAGCAACTGAAAGTGTTTTGCCTGATAAAGCAAGGCGAAGTGAAGGATCAGTAACAACAACTGTTTGAGAGAAAGTTGAGTTTTGTCATTACCTTTCACAAGTCTTGTATTTATACAAAACGCTTTCAGGCAAGCGAAAAGGGTATTTGAGCAACAGGCCGTCTTTGACTTGACTGAAACTGAAATCACAATCCCTGTTTAAGCTCGAACCATCACACAAACAGATCCGGAAAGGTTCGGTTCAATTGAAAAACGATTGAACCGGCAGGGCGGAATGATGTGTACTGCTCTATAACGCCTGAATTCAATCCCATGACTTCGATCTCTTCTTGACAAAAGATCAAAAAAGGAATATTGGTTGAACCAATGATTCACTGAACCAATATCGGGGATACACAGAAAAGGAGAATAAACATGCCAGCCGCCGCCTTATTTGCCCAGTCCGTAACACGCTCTCGTCTCAGCGAAGAAATTGTCGATATCATTCAACGGCAGATCATCTCGGGGGACATCGCGCCCGGTGATAAACTGCCCACCGAACGGGAACTAGCCGAATCATTTAAGGTAAATCGTACCACGGTTCGGGAGGCTTTGAGAAAGCTTGAACATCTGGAATTGATTGATGTGCGTCATGGTGACGGTCTGTATGTAAAGAATTATCTGGAAAGCAGCAATTTTGATCTTATCAAAGCGGCGAGCCGGCTCGATGAAGATGGCGAAACCATCTGCGATATTCTTGAGGTTCGACGGATCATCGTGCCCCAGATGGCTTATCTGGCGGCGCAGAGAGGAGCTTCCGCGGACATCTCCAGGCTGGAAAAAATCATAGCGGACAAGCGTCTCGACATGTGTGAGAAAGACATGAAGGTGCA
This sequence comes from Smithellaceae bacterium, assembly GCA_963682015.1. Classification (GTDB taxonomy): domain Bacteria; phylum Desulfobacterota; class Syntrophia; order Syntrophales; family Smithellaceae; genus UBA8904. The sequence continues at coordinate 4,325,844 of OY820932.1, forward strand.
TGAGGCAATTGCTCATGCAAGCGGCAATATCGTTTATATCATCATGCTGAATTTCTTTAATCATTTCAACCGGGAATACAGTTACCTCTATTTTGACAACGAACGCAATCTTGAAAGATCGCGAAAATTTCATCGCGATATCCTTGATGCCATAAAACGCAAGAAGCCCGAAGAGGCCCGGCGCATCATGACCGATGTGCTTGAGTACGCCGAAGAGGCGGTTAAAAAAGATCTGGCAAAAAAGAAATCCTAGAGGTTGGCATGGATCGTTTTATAGATACTTATGCAAATGAGCATTTTGATGTCCTGATCATCGGAGGCGGCATTACCGGAGCTTCAGCCGCATATGAAGCTGCGACCCGCGGTTTGAAAGTGGCGCTGGTGGAAAAGCAGGACTTTTCCTGGGCAACATCCGCCGTAACGTCCAAACTGATCCATGGAGGACTGCGTTACCTTGCGAACGGAGAAATCGGCCTGGTGCGTGAATCACTGAGGGAACGCCGCGTCATGGAAAATATCGCTCCGAATTTTGTTTACCCGCAGCCGATAATGATAACGCATACCGGAACCCCTTTGAAAAATAACAAGTGGGCCGTGAAAATCGGCATGCTGTTGTATGATGCCCTGTCCTTTGACAAGAACAGGACATGGGATAAAAGCAAGAAAATTCCGATGCACCGGACAATCTCAAAGGAGGCCGTTCTCGCAAACGAGCCGAATGTAAGGCCCCTGGGCCTGACCGGGGCATCCATCTATTACGACTGCCTCAGCATATTTCCGGAAAGACTGACCCTCGCGTTTATCAAATCCGCGGTGGCCTATGGAGCCAGGGTGGCAAACTATGCAAAAGTGGAAGGATTCAATCTTGACGGCGGGAAAAAAGTTGCCGGTGCAACTGTTAAAGATCTGCTCACCGGAAAAACGTTTGCCGTTAGCGCCAAAGTTACGGTTAATTGCGGCGGACCATGGGCCGATACGATTCTCGGAATGACCGAGTCGAGAGTCAATGCCTGCGGTGCGTTAAGGAGATCTGAAGGCATCCATATCATTACGGACAGAAAGTTGATCTCCGGTAAATATGTGGTCGGGTTAATGACTGCCAGAGGAAGACACTTTTTTCTTATCCCCTGGCGCGGTCACACCCTCATCGGTACCACGGACAAGCCTTACACAGGCAATCCGGATGATTATCAGGTCACCAGGCAAAGCATCATGGAACTGATTGAGGATGTCAATGCCGCATTCGGCGATGGAACACTGAACTACCTGGATGTAAAGCATACGTATGGCGGCCTGCGGCCGCTTGTGGAAGAACAGACGGAAGAGACTTATACCTGTTCACGCAAGTACGAGATATATGACAATGCGGGAAATGGGCTGGATGGCCTGATCACCGTGGAAGGCGGGAAATACACCACCAGCCGCAATCTGGCCCAGTCATGCGTGGCGCTGATCGAAAAGAAAATGGGGCGCAAGCCCGGTAAAAGCATCACGAAAAAAGAATACCTTCGCGGGTGCGAAATCAAAGACCTGAATGTTTTTCTGCTGGAGGCAAACCGACAGAATAAATTACTCGGCGCTACCACGCTCGAATATCTTGTCCGCAATTACGGGACGGAATACAAACAAATTATGCAGCTGGCACTTGCAGATAACGCCCTTGCCGAACCGCTCAACCATGACGGAGAAATCATGGCGCAGGTGGTCTACGCCATACGCTCTGAAATGGCACGCACACTGCCGGACATCATCATGCGCAGGACCGGCATCGGGACACTGGGAAACCCCGGCGAAGAAGTGCTGAGAAAAGTGGCTGCAAAGGCCGCCGAAATGCTGGCATGGAGCCGTGAACGGATGGAGAGAGAAATCGGGCAGACGAATGATCTTTTAAAAATCCCGGTGCACTGAGAAAAAGCATCAATTCTCAAAACGGAGGGAAACACCGATGCCGAAATCGAAATATTTCAGGCCGAACTGGACGGAACAGGCTCCGGCTCCCGGAACCTACCGTTCCATAGCCAAGTATGGCGATCCACATCACTTTAAACACCCCAGTGACGCCTGGGTTAAAATGATGCAGGAAGAATTCGGCATGAGCGATACCGATTTCTCGCAAAAGCAAAACGAAGGCAATGAGCAGGTTGTTCTCGGCCGTCCGCCGAATCTAAACCCGGAGCATCTCCGGGCGCTCGCAGCCATTGTGGGCAGTGAAAACGCGGCGCATGACGATTATTCCCGCGTGAAATACTCGTCCGCCAAGACCTCGGAAGAAATCCTGGAGCTGCGCCAGGGCATTATCCGCGAGGTATGCGATATTGTCCTTCATCCCCGGGACAAGCAGGACATCCAAAAAATAGTGCGGTACTGCAATGCCGAAAGAATTCCCGTCACCGTCTTCAGCGGAGGATCTTCGGTCAACTTCGGCTGCCGGCCTTACAAAGGCGGTGTCACACTGGTGCTGAGCACCCACATGAACAACCTTCTGGAAGTGAATGAGCTCAACCAGACCGCGAGGGTGCAGCCCGGCATGTTCGGACCCGCCTATGAAGGCGCTCTTAACCAAGCTCCCGAACGCTTCGGCTGCAAACGCCGCTATACCTGCGGCCACTTTCCGCAGTCGTTTGAATACTCGACGGTCGGCGGGTGGATTGTCACCCTCGGTTCTGGACAGGCTTCCACCTATTATGGAGATGCCTGCCAGATCGTTTTCAGCCAGGAATATGTAACACCGGCTGGAAATTTCAAGACCCTTGATTACCCCGCCTCGGCAACGGGACCGAAAATAAACGACATCATGAAAGGTTCGGAAGGCGCTTTCGGTATTCTGGTTGAAGTGACCATGAGGATATTCCGGTATATGCCGGAGAACAGAAAACACTTCAGCTTCATGTATCCGGGCTGGGAAGCGGCAGTGAATGCCAGCCGTGAAATTATGCAGGGTGAATTCGGTCTGCCCGCCGTCTACCGCATATCGGACCCCGAGGAAACGGAGAGGGGGTTGAAACTGTATGGCGTTCCGGGCTTTGTGAATTCCTTCCTGATCCGCAGGGGTTTCCGGCCCATGGAGCGTTGCCTGAGTCTGGGCAACGTTGAGGGAGACGGAGATTATACCGGCCTGGTTGCAAAGAAGATCAAAGCTATTGCGCACAAGCATGGTGCAATGTCGCTGACCGGCTATGCGGCGCGCAAATGGGAGCACACCCGCTACACGGAGCCATACATGCGCGAGGATCTCAACGACTACGGAATATTTACCGATACGCTGGAGGCATCGGTAACCTGGGACAATATCCATCGCCTGCACCAGGGAGTGCGCGCATTCGTCAAGAAGCGGCCGAAAACCATCTGCATGACCCATGCGTCTCATTTCTATCCGCAGGGCACCAATCTATACTTCATCTTTCTGGCCCGCATGGATGTAAGCGAATACGTTTCATTCCAGAACGGTGTGATTGACAATATCATGAAATACGGCGGGACCCTGAGCCATCATCACGGCGTGGGGTGTTTGCTTGCGCCATGGATGGAAAAACATCTGGGGCGGGAACAGATGGAAGTTCTCAAGGCTTTAAAACGGCACTTCGATCCGCACGGCATCATGAACCCGGGCGGCCAGCTGGGGCTGGATGAAGTTCCACCGCGCAGATAGCAGAACGACCGCTGTCTGCCGATCCGGAAATACTTCGGGAAGTGATCAGCACAGTTCACTCATTTATTTTCGTCAGGTTGAAAGAACCGGTATGTTTTCCTGTCTGTAATTCATCTGGAGGCGAAGGGTGATCGAGAAAAAATATATTATCGCGGTGGATTCCGGCACGCAAAGCGTTCGTGCCGTTCTTTTTGACCGCAGCGGAACAATGCTTGCCATCGAGCAGGCCGACTACGAGCCGTACTTTTCCCTGGAGCCGGGCTGGGCCGAACAGGATACAAAGGATTACTGGATCAAGTTTTGCGCCGTTTGCCGCGGCCTGATGTCCAAGATCGACGTTGATCATCGTGAAATTGCCGGTATCGGCCTGACCAGCCAGCGCAGCACCATCATCCCGATGGATAAGGATGGCAACGCACTGCGCCCGGGGATAATATGGCTTGATCAGCGCACCGTTGACAATGTTCCGCCCCTGAATAAAGCCATAACCCTTGTTACAAATGTGATCGGTCTGAATGAAGCAATCCGTTATTCGCAGAAGAATTCAAAGTTTCTGTGGATCAGGAAGCATGAACCGGACGTGTATCAGAAAACACATAAATTTGTTCAGGCCTCGGGGTTTTTTGTCCGGAAGCTTATAGGGAAATTTCACGATTCCTTCGGAATGATGGCCGGGATATGGCCGTTCGATTACAAGGCTTTAAGCTGGTACGGCGGGATATTCAGCTTCGTCTACGACGCGTTCGGAATTAAACCTGAACACTGCGTTGATCTTTACCCTCCCGATAAAATTCTGGGCTTTATTACCGGGGAAGCAGCGAAGGAAACGGGACTGCCGCAGGGGTTGCCCGTGATCGTGGGAGCCGGGGACAAACAGTGCGAGTTGCTAGGCGCCGGAGCCATTGACCCTTCGATTGCCGTAATCAGTTTCGGAACCGGCACGGCAATGGAAGTCATCACGCGCAAATACGTCAGCGATTCGCAACTGCGCTTCTTTACCTGGCCCGCCGCCGTGCCCGGCGCCTGGGATATCGAGATGTTTATTAGCCGGGGCTTCTGGATGGTAACCTGGTTCAAGCAGGAATTCGGCCACCGGGAAGCCATCGAGGCGAAAAAACGCGGAGTCGCGCCGGAGGTTGTGCTGGATGAAGTCATCCGCGACATCCCGCCGGGAGCCATGGGTCTCATGTTGCAGCCATACTGGTCGCCGACGGTGAACAACAAATATGCGAAAGGCGCCATTATAGGATTTGGTGATATTCATACCAGAGCACATATCTACAGGGCGATATTTGAGGGGTTGTGTTTTGAACTGCGCCGCATGCAGGAGATCGTCCGGAAAAAAACAGGAATACCCGTCAGAGAAATTCGTGTGGGAGGCGGCGGATCGCGAAGCGATGTTGTGGTTCAGATTGCCGCTGATATGTTTAATCTGCCCGCATCACGTATGGAGACCTCCGAGATTTCAGCCCTGGGTGCGGCGATTGATGCAGCGGTCGGCACGGGAATGTATCCTACTATGGAAGAAGCAGTGGCGGCGATGGTCCGCAGAGGGAAAACTTTTCAACCCCAGCAAAGAAACCACAAAATTTATACCGAATTATTCAACGACGTCTATAAGAAATCATCAGGCAACCTGGATGCCATTTATCGAAAGATTGCCAGAATCACGGGCTATCCGCCGGAAAAATAAATCAGCCCGGGCCCTATGAAATTGCCTCAAGGCCGGGGAAATCCGGCAAGCGGATTCAATCTCGTTTCTGAAACAGGTTCCGTAAAATGAAATGTAACGTTTCGGCTGCCATGTACTCCGTTTTGATCGTCTACAGCCTGGCTGACTACAGTCCTTGATAAACCTTGTCCCTTTCTTTCCTCTTTTTTCTTGCAATGTTTCTAGGAAGTTGTAATATGCTTTACGATCCATCAAACAAAGCAAATTAAAGATAAAAGTAATGACAACTGATCTGACCTTCATCACGAACGAAAAAGGTAAACATCTCAAAGACCGGTTTGATGTCTTAATAAAAGATACAAGACTTTTTGATTGTCTGGTTGGTTATTTTTATACCAGTGGCTTTTATGCCGTTTATCCCGCACTGGAAAAAACAGAAAAAATTAGAATCCTCATCGGTATCAGCACCAACAAGAAAACCCATGACCTGTTGAGCGAGGTAAAACAAGAACAACAGACCTCCCTTCAATTTTCCCATGCTGAAACAAAGAAAGAGATAGAAGGTCTGCTGGAAAAGGAAATGGAAGACTCCGCGGACAGCAGCACAGTGGAACAGGGTGTTGTCCGGTTTATAGAGTGGATACGCAGTCAAAAGCTGGAGATTCGCGCGTATCCGTCGCAGAATATTCACGCCAAGCTTTACATTATGAGTTTTAAGGATGGTGATCGAGATATCGGACGTGTCATTACCGGTTCCAGCAATCTGACACAGGCCGGCTTGGTGGAAAACCTGGAATTCAATGTTGAATTAAAAAACAGCGCCGATCATGATTTTGCCAAAAAGAAGTTTGAAGAACTCTGGAAAGATTCAGTCGATGTCAGTGAAAAATATATTCAGACGATTGAAGACAAAACCTGGCTGAACCAAAACATCACGCCTTATCAGCTCTATTTAAAGCTATTGTATGAATATTTCAAAGACGAGCTAAGCCAGAGCGATGAAATATTTGCCCGATATCTGCCGGTGGACTTCAAGAGACTTGAATATCAGGAGCAGGCGGTACTGAACGCTAAAAAAATACTGGATGAATACGGCGGCGTATTTGTTTCGGACGTTGTCGGTTTGGGGAAAACATATATCGCCACCATGCTGGCCGGTCAGATTGAAGGCCGTACATTGGTGATTGCTCCGCCGATGTTGTTGGAGAAAGATAATCCGGGCTCTTGGAAAAATGCTTTTTCCGATTTCAGAATTCACGCTGATTTCGAATCTATCGGAAAACTGGACGATATCCTGGAAAGAGGTACGGATAAATATCAAAACATCATTATTGATGAAGCACACCGATTCCGGACGGAGTCGAATGTCACCTACGAAAAGCTGGCCCAGATATGTCGAGGCAAAAAAGTTATCCTGGTTACGGCAACGCCTTACAACAACTCACCGAAGGATATTTTAAGCCAGATCAAGCTTTTTCAAAAAGCCAAGAAAAGCACGATACCTAATCTGCCCGATCTGGAATCATTCTTTACCGGGCTGGATAAGAAATTGAAGAATCTGGACCGGCAAAGGGACCATGCCCAATATATTCAAACCGTCAAGGACAATGCGCGGGAAATCCGGGAAAAAGTTCTTAAATATTTAATGGTGCGCCGGACACGGACGGAAATTGCCAGATACTTTGACACTGATTTAAAGAAGCAAAAGTTGAAATTTCCCGATGTGGAAAATCCCGAGCCGTTATTTTACGAACTGAACGATACGGAAGATGACGTATTCAATCAAACCATTGAATTGATCTCCAAAAAATTCAAATACACCCGTTACATGCCCATGCTTTATTTCAAAGGCAAGGTTGACCAGCTGGAGGAGCAATCGCAAAAGAACATGGGCAAGTTCATGAAGATTCTGCTGGTCAAAAGGCTGGAAAGCAGCTTTTTTGCTTTTAAAAATTCAGTGGATCGTTTTATACATTCTTACGAAATGTTTATTCAGGAATTTCAAAAAGGCAATGTCTATGTAAGCAAGAAGCACACGAATAAAATTTTTGAATTGCTGGAAAATGACAACGACGAGGCCATTCAGAAGCTTATCGATGAAGAAAAGGCTGTTCGATATGGCTCCGATGAATTCCGGGCCGATGACGAAAAGAACTTCGTTGCCGACTTGAAAAGCGATCTGGACATATTGCGCCGAATCAAGCTATTGTGGCAGAAAATCGACAGAGACCCGAAGCTTGTTAAATTTCTTCATGAACTGAGCCGGAATAAAATACTCAAAGAAAGCAAACTGATCCTTTTCACGGAATCGAAGGAAACGGCCGAATATCTGGCAAAAAATATCAATGGGCATTTCCCCGCATCAGCGCTTTGCTATACCGGCGATTCCAGCGAAGCGACACGCGACATCGTCATCAGGAATTTTGACGATAAAGCGCGACATCCCGCTGATGATTATCGTATTCTGGTTTCCACTGAAGTCCTTTCCGAAGGCGTCAATCTGCACCGGTCCAATGTGGTCATCAACTATGACCTTCCCTGGAACCCCACAAGAATGATGCAACGAGTTGGCCGCATTAACCGGCTGGATACCAGGTATGACAGAATTCACACCTTTAATTTCTTTCCCTCGCAACAGGGCAATGATGAGATCAAGCTGCGGGAATCGGCGGAAGCCAAGATCAACGCGTTTCTCACTCTGCTGGGTGGCGATGCCGCGCTTTTGACGGAGGGCGAACCGGTTGGTTCCCATGAACTCTTCAACCGTTTGGTATCCAAGACGACGCTTACCGGTGAAGATGAAAACGAAGCCAGCGAACTCAAATATCTGCGAGTCATTAAAGATATTCGAGATACCCAGCCCGATTTATTTGCATCCATCAAGCGCCTGCCTAAAAAAGCCAGAACAGCCAAAATGGACCAGGAGCATAAAGAATCGCTGATTACCTATTTTCGGCGTGGAAAGCTCCAGAAATTTTTTTCCGCAGCAAATGAGGGAGAAGCTAAAGAGCTTGATTTTCTATCCGCCGCCGCAATTATTGAAAGTCAGGTTAATGATAACCGGCAAAAGCTACCCGAAATATTCTATGAGCTGCTGGACAAAAACAAAGAGGCGTTCATTTTTGCCACCACGGAAGAAATGGCCCAACTGCAAAGTAAGCGTGGACGCGACAGCGCCGTCCAGATCCTTACCATTCTCAAGGCCGCATTGAAGGATACAAAGCAGTTCACGGACGATCAGGAATTGTACGTTAAAAAGGTATTGCGGGAGCTCAGAGAAGGAGGCCTGCCCAAGCAAACCACCAGGGAAACGCTGGCAGCCCTCAGTAAATTGAAAAACGAGCTGAACAATCCTTTCAAAGTTCTTGCCATACTCCAAATGCACATACCGGACCGGCTTTTGGAAGCCCATTACGCGGAACAAACGCCGCAGGTTACCGGAAAACGGGAAGTGATTTTGTCCGTGTATTTATGTGGAAGCCATTAATATCGGAAGGGAATCCCGCATGAACAAAAATGCCTTGATAAAAAGTGAAAACATTCAGAGAAAAATTCATAACATCCGTGGTGTTCAGGTTATGCTGGACAGTGATTTGGCTGAATTCTATGAAGTAGAAACCAAAGCATTGAATCAAGCGGTCAAAAGAAATTCAAACAGATTTCCGCAGGAATTCAGTTTTCAACTGACAACGGAAGAGAATAAGCTTCTACGGGCACAAATGGTTACCTTAGAGAACGAAAACCATTTGAGGTGCCAAATTGGCACCTCAAAAAATCAGCAATATTTGAGGTCACAATTTGTGACCTCAAAACAAAAGGGTGGCCGAAGGTATCTTCCATTTGTCTTTACCGAACAGGGCGTGGCGATGCTGTCCGGGGTGTTGAAAAGCGCTAAGGCCGTTCAGATCAGCATCCAGGTCATTAATGCCTTTGTGGCCATGCGCAGGTTTCTGGCTTCTAATGCGGAAGTGTTTCAACGTTTGGGCGCGGTGGAAAGAAAGCAAATCGAATACAAAGCGGATGCCGATCAAAAATTTGAACAGATTTTCAACGCCATTGAAGCCAAAAGCATCAAGCCGAAACAGGGCATTTTCTTCGATGGACAGATATTTGATGCTTATCAGTTTGTTTCAGACCTGATTCGCACCGCCCGCAAATCAATTGTGTTGATTGACAACTACGTTGACGACGCCACCCTGACATTGCTTTCCAAAGCCGGCAAGAAAGTGAAAATTACCGTTCTGACCAAAACGATTTCCAAACAGCTTGCGTTGGATGTTAAGAAATACAACGAGCAATACGCGGCGATTACGGTAAAAGAGTTTCACAATGCCCACGATCGGTTTATCATGATTGACGGAATAACCGTTTATCATTTCGGCGCTTCTTTGAAAGATTTGGGTAAAAAATGGTTTGCCTTTTCCAGATTTGATAAAGGCGCATTCACACTAATGGAGAAAATGACGGATATTATAAAAGAATAGTCAGCGGCAAATGCAGATCGGAAAATGAATTTGACATGGATCAGCAACAGGCAAGGAATTTAGTACGGGAAACATTAGGGCGGTCATTTGACAGAGCTGCTTTTATCCGATTGACCCGGGAGCTGTTCAATCAATACGATGAAACAAAAGCCTTTCACGCGCACGGCTATGTGCCGGAATCGTATAAGCCGTACGTCAAGACCTACGAGCGCATTGCCACCTACACGGACCCCGATAACAAGAAAATTGATATCCTGATCGTTTACCTGCAAAAGGAAACCTCGCTGGACCGGGCGCGCGTAAGCCAGCGCAATTTCATTGCCCACTATCTCAAGGACCGCGATCAGAAAGACGCCGGTCTGGTCGCCTTTGTTGCGCCCGATCCAGCGGACTGGCGTTTCTCTCTCGTCCGGATGGATTACCGGCTGGATGAAAATGGGAAGATAAAGGAAGAATTAACCCCCGCCCGCAGATGGTCGTTTCTGGTCGGAGCCAATGAAAGCAGTCACACCGTTCAAAGCCGGCTGGCGCCGAGAATTGCCGATGATCAGCATCATCTTACACTGGCCGAACTGGAAGACGCTTTCAATATTGAAACCGTCACCAAAGAATTTTTTGAAAAATACCGAGAATTATTCCACTGGACCAAGGATGAACTCGACGCCGTTGTTGTAAAGGATGAAAAAATTAAAAACGACTTTGCCGCCAAGAACGTCAACACCGTTGACTTTGCCAAGAAGCTCTTGGGCCAGATTGTCTTTTTGTACTTCCTGCAAAAGAAAGGTTGGTTTGGCGTAGGACGTGATCAGGCCTGGGGTATGGGGTCCAAACAGTTCCTGAGAGAACTCTTCGATAAAAAACACGGCGACTATAAAAATTTCTTCAACGACATTCTGGAACCGCTTTTTTATGAGGCTTTGCGCATCGACCGCAGTCACGACGATCATTATTACAGCCGTTTCAACTGCAAAATCCCGTTTCTCAACGGCGGGCTTTTCGATCCCATGAACAATTACGATTGGGTGCATACGGATATTTTGCTTTCCAATGACTTATTTTCCAATAACCGGAAAACCAAAGAGGGCGATGAAGGAAACGGCATTCTGGATATTTTCGACCGTTACAATTTCACCGTCAAGGAAGACGAACCGCTGGAAAAAGAAGTGGCCATCGATCCGGAAATGCTAGGCAAGGTCTTTGAAAACTTGCTGGAAGTCAAAGACCGCAAATCTAAAGGCACCTACTACACGCCGCGTGAGATTGTTCATTACATGTGCAGGCAAAGCCTTATCCATTATCTGTTTACCCGTTTCAACGGCGGCGCGGTTGTATATGAAAAACCCGGTGCTTCGCAAACGGACATGTTCGGCAACATTGGTGTCAAGGGCCAGCTTGACCTGACCATTGCCAACCACGAAACAACGGCCATACCGGAAAAAGATATTGAAACGCTCATCCACTACGGGGAGCGGATAGCGGAAAATGAAGCCCGTGTTCTAAAAGGAGGCCGGGAAACCAGCACATATTATTTTCAAATGCCGGAAAGCATCCGCGCCAATGCCAAAGAAATTGACGAAAGTCTGGCCTCGATTCGGGTTTGCGATCCCGCCATTGGCAGCGGCGCATTTCCCGTCGGCATGATGAGCGAGATCGTCCGCGCGCGCAATGTGCTTTCCAACTTTGTTCAAAGCAATAACCGAACGCCGTATGCCTTCAAACGGCAGTGCATTGAAAACTGTCTCTATGGCGTGGATATTGACCCCGGAGCGGTGGAGATTGCCAAGCTCAGACTCTGGCTTTCACTGGTGGTCGATGAAGACGACATCAGGAAAATTCAGCCCCTCCCTAACCTGGACTATAAAGTCGTCTGCGGAAATTCGCTTTTAGGTTTTCCAGAAGGATGGGATTCGGATGTCACGAAAGAGATTGAGGCCTTGAAGCATGATCATTTCAGCGAAACGAATCCCTCAAAGAAGAATGCCTTGAAAAGCAAGATCGATGAAAAAATCAATGACAGGTACAAAAATTCATTAAAGACTTTTGGTTATCAAATTGGTTTTGATTTTCATAACCACTTTTCCGAAGTGTTCCATGAAAAGAATGGCTTTGATGTGGTCATGGCCAATCCGCCATATGTCCGGCAGGAATCCATTAAAAGTTTAAAGCCCGATCTGGCCAAAGCCTTTGCCAAATTCTATTGCGGCACGGCCGATTTGTACACGTACTTTTACAAAAAGGGGATTGAACTGCTGAGAGCCAATGCGCATTTGTGTTTTATCGCTCCCAATAAATTCATGCGCACATCATATGGCAAAAACACCCGCCGTCTTCTGGCAAGAGAAGTTATGCCAAAGCAGGTGATCGATTTCGGCGACCTGCCCATCTTCGATGCCACGACTTATCCGTCCATCATTTTAATTCAAAAAACACCCGCCACCTCGATGAGGGCGGGCTGGGGTGGGGGTGAAGTTTTGACCGCTACCTTCACCAATATTGCACAGATTGAAAACCCGGAACAAACCATCCAGGAAATCGGCTTTCGACTGTCACCGGACGACCTGAAAGAAGAAGGCTGGACGCTAGAGCGCCCGGAAATACTGGCGCTGATGGATAAATTGCGAAAAGCCGGAAAGCCGCTGGGTGAGTATGTTCAGGGCCGTTTTTATTATGGCATTAAAACGGGTCTCAATGAAGCCTTTGTCATTGATGAGGCCACGCGAGAAAAACTGATTGCTGAAGATCCAAAGAGCGCGGAACTTATCAAGCCCTGGTTACGTGGGAGAGATATTAAAAAATGGAAAGCAGAATGGGCGGGGTTGTACCTGATTACCATCCCCAGCAGCGCAAATAAAGAATGGTCCTGGTCAAAGGAAAAAACAGAGGCGAAAGCCCGTCATATTTTTTTGAAGACTTATCCTGCGATCTATCAATATTTATCCGCACATGAAGATAAACTGAAGAAAAGAGACGATCAAGGTCAGTTTTGGTGGGAGTTAAGATCTTGTGCATACTACCAGGAATTTGAAGGACCAAAGATCATTTACCCCGATATTGCACAACATCCTAAATTCTTACTGGATGAAAGTGGATCATTTTCAAGCAACACGACTTACTTCATTCCGGTGACCGATATGCAATTGTTAGGTCTTCTCAATTCAAAACTTGTTTGGTGGTTTTATGGCACAATAACGGCTTCAATCCGAGGCGGCTTTGTTCGGTATTTTTCGCAATATATGGAACAAATTCCAATCAAGTTTGAAAGTAGTCAAAATGATACTATCCGCATACGTGCACAAAAAATTCTCGCCGACCCCGACGGCCCGGATGTTTCCAAACTCGAAACTGAAATTGATCGGCTAGTCTATAAACTATACGACCTTACACCTGAAGAAATTACAATAGTGGAAAGGAGTGTGTAATCAACATGAGTGCTATTGGTATGTATGGTTTGGGAATTCAGCCAAAGCTGCCGGTTAAACGAAAAATATTTGTAAGCTATCATCATGATAACGATCAAGCATATTATGATGAATTCGCAAGATTCTTCTCAGAGCAATATGATGTGATACAGGACAATTCTGTAGACCGACGTATTGATAGTGAAGATGCTGATTATGTTATGAGGCGAATACGCGAAAACTATATTTCGGGGTCATCATGCACAATTGTACTTTGTGGCCCTCAAACACGATGGCGAAAATATGTTGATTGGGAGATAAAAGCAACGCTTGATAAACAGCATGGCCTTATTGGTGTGAAACTGGCGAACAATATACCTGATCAGTTAGGCCGTTGTCATAAACCAGATAGATTGCAAGATAATATTGATTCTGGCTACGCCATATGGACAAGTTGGAAATCATTAACAATAGATCATCTGAAGACCTGTATTGAAAATGCAAATTCCAAAAATAAAAACCTGATAACAAATGACCGGATTATGCGGTCAAGAAATGGATGATAGGCCTATGCCAGTACTTACTAAAGGATCTTTTACATTGGATTTAAAGATTATAAAGCTTGGTGCTGAGTTAACCGAAGAAGACAGGCAATGTGCATGGGAACTTTACACAGAAATGTCAACGCGTGTTGCCGTTACAGGAAAGCATAGAGATTCCGATTGTACTAACTTTGTGGGCGAGCTTTATATAGAGAGCCTTGATTCACTATTTAGATTTTTTCAAGAAGCGCGGGGGATCATGAAGAAATTTCCGGTTGGAAAAATTGGTGGAAACAATCAAGAACATCTTGGCGTTATGGTCAATAAAGTAATGACAATTGTTCTTAGGCCATTTTTAGAAAAGTGGCAGGTGAATTATCGCCATTGGTGGGATAATCAAAGTAATCCCAGACTTTCACCTATCGAACGTCAGAAAGAATTTCCTGCTTTAGAATCATTTTTAGAAGATTGGTCATCACTTAGATGGTTAATGCGCGAATTTCAGAAGGAATTAGTAACTGTTTATGCATTGATCGATGTAGGTGCAAAAGAATGTCAGGGCTAATCGTAGTGCATAAACTGGACATTGCGATTAAACTCCTCAAATTACGAGGTGAATGATGTACCGAACCAAAGGCCAACTTGTCAGCCAGCATCTGGAAAATATTTCCCGGACGGCTCTGGAAAAATATCAACACATTCTGAAAGAATACGTCAAAGGCAGGCATGGGGTATATGCCTTATACAGCAAAGGCCGTTTGTATTATGTTGGTCTGGCTTCTAATCTGCGCAACAGATTGAAATCGCATCTAACCGACCGACACGCTCAAACCTGGGACAGCTTTAGCGTCTATCTGACGATTAATGACTCTCATCTTCATGAATTGGAAACTCTGGTCCTGAAGATAGCATCCCCGAAAGGCAATAAAGTATCCGGCAATTTCATCAAAGCAGCCGACTTGAAGCCCGTTTTCAAGAAAGCGATAACGGATGCACAACAAAAAGAACTCGTAGGCCTTGGTTTGAAGAAAAATAAAGAAGTTTCAAAACCAAAAACAGCAGAGCAAAAAGGACGCAAACCCATTCTCGCGCCGTATGTAAAAAATCGTTTTGAAATCCGCTTCCGATACAAGGGCAAACTCCATAAAGCCATCGTCCGAAAAGACGGATCAATCTTATTCAAAGGTGCTAGTTACAGCTCACCTTCATTGGCAGCCGTTGCGATCACAAAGCGTGCCATGAATGGCTGGCGTACCTGGTCCTATGAGCGTGCTCCCGGCGATTGGGTCCTGCTGGATGTTTTACGGAAGAAATGAACGCGTTTTAACGAAAAGGACGAAGTAATCGTTACAGGTACTATTGAAACTGAGAAACGGTTGTCCGGACAAATTAGAAGACTAGACCTGAGAGAGAAAGAGCATAATTTTTTATAAGAGATAACCAATGTCTTACGATGAAGGACTGGCGCAGAGAATCCGGGAGACCCTGGAAGAAGAGCCCGGATATGCTGAAAAGAAGATGTTCGGCGGTTTGTGCTTTTTGCTTTTCGGCAATATGGTCTGCGGCATTATTCAAGAAGATCTGATTGTCCGTGTGGGCGTCGACCATTATGAAAAGGCGCTCACGGAGCCCCACGCCAGAAAATTCGATCTCACTGGACGGCCGCTCAAAGGCTGGGTGATGGTATCAGGCGAAGCAGCAGACGATGACGATGTCCTTCAGGATTGGCTGAAGAGGGCAGTGTCTTTCGTGCGAAATCTCCGCATAAACAAGGGAAGTGAAAGCGTGTCGAGGAATTGAAATGAACACTAGAGCAAAACAGGTTATTCTTGCCGTAGTCATGTTGATTTTCGCAATTTCATCCACAGGCGTTGCTGCCGAGAAATATCAATGGAAATATGCCGGAGATGAAGACGGTTGCCGGATATATACAAGTTCGGTGGCCGGCAAGGATTACATTGCGGCTAAAGTTACGTGCGTCATTGCGGCCAGGATGGATGTTATCGGGGTGATTTTAAGGGATATAGCCGGCTATCCCGAATGGATGCACGACAGCGCGGAAACCAGGATGTTAAAAGTGGAGGACGACGAAAACGATGTTTTAATATTCTGGATGCATCAGCACGTTGCGCTTTTCAAAGACAGGGATATGGTGCTGAAAAGCAGAACCGTCTGCAGAAACGAAAAAGGGCAGTGCTTCATATACGCAAATTCCACCAATGAAATGACTCACGATTCAGGCAACGGATATGTCAGAATGCCGTCCTTCAGTTCACTGTTTGTTCTTGAGTGGATGGATGAGAAGAATACACGGGTAACGTTTTTAATAGACCCGGATCTTGGCCGGGGCATACCGGCGGCGGCTGCCAACGGTTCCATAAGGGCAATGCCGTTAAAGAGCCTGAAAAAAATGATGGAAATGGCCAGACAGAAAAAATACATTGAAGCCGCGAAGACATCAAAGTACGCAAGGCGTGTTGAGGAGTATCAGAGGAGCGCAAAGAGATAGGAGTCGCTTCACGTCACTTCTGCTGGCGTAAAAACCTTCCCCCGCGGCTCCTCTGAAGGGAAACAATAGACGCGGTTAGTGCGACTGCACTCACTTCAGAGGACGGGCAAACAATTCATCCCATACCGACAGAGCCGGCTTGGCCTGAAACGTATCGCTGTTAAGCGCCATCAGCCCCAGAGACGTAAAAAGCGGTAGACTGCTCGGATAAGGAGCGGGTACGGAACTCAGGTCGATGTCTGTAAACAGAGTTTGGACGACTGCTCTTGCCTGGACAATGTTGAGCAGATCGGCCTGGCGGCTGAGGTATCTTGCCTGAAGCGATGGTGATGACACGTAGGAACCGGCACTTGCAGAAACCCATCCCCCTTCACAGATGACCACCGGCAGGGACCGTCCGTTCAGCAGACGGCTGTAATAAGCGTCCGGAATATTTTCAGGTGTGGAATACGCAAAATACGGGTAGGAAGACAATCCCAGCACTTGAATAAACGGAAAATCCGCCAGGTCCTGTTCAATGCCAGCGTATGTGCCGCTGCCGCCCAGAACACCCCATGCCGTTTCCACCTGGACGCTGACGGACAATGGCGTTGTTACACCGGCGGATACCAGATCGGCTGCCGCCGCGTTGGCCGCCTGTATCATGGCGGCATACACCGACGGGTCGGCCATTTGCCGAACCAGGTTGGTCTCCGCCGTCAGACCCACAAATTCAGGCTGATAGCGGTTCACAAATCCCAGCACGTAGTCCCGGTAGCGCTGTCGAACGGCGACTTCCGTGATGCTCCGGCCCAGACGTCTCAGCGCTGGCGGTTCCTCGCCGCGGGAAAGGCCGTCGGTAAGGTCTGCCATGAAGTAGATGCTCAGCCCCTTGCTTTTCAGATAGGTAATCAGGTCCTGCTTTGTATTCAGAATGTCGGCCATGGCTGTTGATCCGTCCAGCAGGAGATCCCACGGCAGTTCCTCATGGATCATGACAACTTCGGCACGGGTGCTGAAACGATCAATATTTTCCAGAGCCAGCGCAATATTTCCGAATCGGGGTGGTGTATAATAAAAGCCCATCTTCCAGGACCTGGTTTTCTCCGTCGCTGACGGAACAGCCGCACCACCGGATCCACCCGAACCGCCGCAACCGGCAGTACTTGCGAAAATGAAGGCCATCAACATTAAAACCGCACACCGGTAAAAACGAAACTTCTTCATGTGAATATTCCTTGAAAGCGGTTATCGATTATAACCTGCCGGGCCAAATGAATATGCTCTGCAGGTGGTATCGACTGTGAGGATCTGAGTATAAGAAAAGGAACTTTGCCTGTCAAGCAAAGTAAAGGGCTGTGTCATCACAATGGTGACAGGATGAAAGTCTGAAAGAAAGAAGGACAGGTGCCTTTATTTACGTTTATTCTCAATCATCCGCCGCAGAGAAAGAATTTTGCCGCGCTATTTTATCGCGCTTGCACACTGTGCATTTGCGGCAGAGATATTATTGCCAAACAATCTGCTCATTTCGGCTGGTTGGGAGAACAAGCTCCATATTGACCACCCCCGGCGCAGTGCGCCACCCCCGCCAGCGGGGGACAGGCATGCCGGGAATGATCCTCGATCCATCCGTTGATTTCGGTGCTTTTGGAGAATACGCACTGCATTGACCACCACCGGCGCATTGCGCCACCGATGCCGGCGGTAACCTTCCCCTTTGCAGTTACCGGAAGAGGGAAGGAGGGGGCAGGGATTACCGACGGTTGAGAAGTTCTTTCAGATCATTCACCAGCCCGGCCGGGCCGGGTTTGGTGTATTGCGCGTCGGCACCGACGGATTCGCCTTTGTGTCTTACCTTATCATTGATCAATGAAGAAAAAAGAGCAACAGGGATACTTTGCAGATCAGGATCGCATTTCACTCTCTGGCAGAGGTGATAGCCATCCATTTCCGGCATTTCGATGTCTGAAAGGATCAGGTCGATAAATTCGTTTATGCTTTTCTGCTCATTTGCCGCTTTCTGCTTAAGCTCTTCCAGATAATCCCATGCCTGTTTGCCGTCCACCATTGACTGGACAATGCATTCCTGGTCCGCCTCCAGAAGCCGCTTTACGGACGTGCGGATCATTTTGGAGTCGTCGGCATGGAGTATCTTCAATGGACGTTTTGTGCCGGGGGTATCTGTTTCAGTATGTGCTACTTCAGTATGCGTCACTTCAGGACGTGGTGCTTCAGAGCGGGGTGTTTCGAGAACAGCTTTCCGGGTGTGGAGAGTATCGGGATGGATTTCTTCTTTTTCCTTTTCTTTTTTTGCTGCGCCCGGATCACTCAAACGGGGGTCGAGCTCCCCGATGGCCCTTTCCAGGTCGAGCATGAGCACGGTTTTGCCTTCCAGAAGAATGGTGCCCGTGATTGCGTTGCAGAGATTTTGCAGATAACCGTCCAGGGGTTTGATGTTTGCCCAGCTTGTCCGGTGGATTCTGGTCACTCCGGTGACAAGGAACGCAGATGTAATGTCGTTGAACTCCGTAATGATGGCGATGCGGTTATTGCTTCCGGTTTGCACGCGGCCCAGCCATTTAGCCAGGTCCAGAATCATAATGACCTTTCCGCGGTGATTGAAAACCCCATGGACAAATGAAGCCGCGCTGGGGGGGGTGGTTACTTTATCCGGCATGTTGATGATTTCAATCACTTTTGCGACATTGATGCCATAGTGGCCGCGATAACCGTTTTCTTCATCGATGAAAACCTCTATGATCTCCAGCTCATTCGTTCCGCTTTCCAAAAGGATTCCCTGCTTTGACTGTGTCGCCATAAGATTTGCTCCCCGTTGTATTGTGTCGAAATAATTCAGACATCCGTTTTTCCGATTTCGAATCGGCAATGACCGGTATGTTTGCCTACCCTTTACCATCGGCAGGATTTTGATGGACTTAAGTGATTCTAAAGAAAAGCTCAGAGATATATTGTGTGTTTTGGATGGCGCGATCGTGAACCGTGCCCTGCATTGAATGCCCCGGCTCTTTATGCCAATTTTCCGGTATGCGCCGGACTTGCGCGCCTGCGGGGGGCAGGCTGATGGTTCGTTCGGTTTCTGCTTGAAATAAGGGGGTGTTCAGGGAACGCGCCCTTTTTTAAAATCCGATTTCCCGGGCGTATGAGAACTGCCGGCGCCAGGGGATGCCGGGATGAATTTTTTCAAAAACATCCGCTCCGATGATCCTGATCGATTCTTCGTCAAGCTCCACCGGGTCATGACCGGCGGCGAAGCCGATATCCGGGCTGACAGCCGGATGTTCTCCCGCCAGGCAATCGCATTCCGTAACGATATTCAGAAGCGCGTTGATGGCGATGGATTTTTTATGAATTTTCTTCCAGACGGCGGCGGCCGTTTCCACAAGCTTTTCCTGAAAAACCATTGCGTCCGAATCCCAGAAAATTTCCAGGGCCAGTTCGGGACACATGGCGATGCACTGAGCGCAGCCGATGCATTTTTGCAAATCATATTCCGGATAGCCGGGTTCAAGAATTGCGGCCGATCCGGTCGGGCAGACTTCGGTGCAGATTCCGCAACGGGTGCACTGCTCCTGCTTGAGAATGGGATGATAGTCGGAATGCATCCGCTGTTTCTGCGCACGGGAAGCGAAACCCATGGAGAGGTTTTTGATGGCGCCGCCAAACAGCGAAACCATGTGCCCCTTGACATGGGAAAAGATGACAAACCCGTCCGCCTTGTCAAAGACCGATCCCACTTCCACGGTTTCAAAATGCCTGTAACCGGCGGGCAGCAGGATGATGTCTTTGCCGTCCACGCCGTCGGCAATGATAACCGGACAGCCGAGAAATTCGGGAGTATAGCCGTGCCCGGCGGCGGTTTGCAGGGAATCCGATGCGGTGCGGCGGCCGCCGGAATACAGCACCGTTGTATCGAAAATAAAGGGCTTGATTCCCGCGGCAATCAGCCAGCCGGCAATCTCTTTCGCGTAGTCAGGCGGCAGAAAGCCTTTATTTCCCCTCTCACCCCAGTGCAGCTTGATGCCGACGCGATCACCGGAAGAGAAAGGCATCTGGAATTGCTCAAGGATTTTTCGCAGCGATTCAACATAAGGTTTCTTTTTTCCCGTTACCGATTCAAAGAAAACAGCCATGATCAAATCTCCTCCTTTCCGTCAGGATTCTTGTATCATAAATCTTTATCTTCTCAATACACCAGAGAAAACATGGCTGCATTTTTACCCGCATCCATCAGCGCTTCACCCGCTAAGGCGAGGGCGGAGCACCGGCGTCAGGCTGATCAACCGTCTGCCCGTCATCCGCCGGCTTTTCATCTTTTGGTTCATCGTCCGGGCCTTTGTGCTTTGCGCAGGGTTTGGTTGGCTCCGTGCCCGTAATATAGAATTCTTCCCGCTTCTCGGGACATCCTTTGACTGCCAGCCCGTTTGTTGCCGGATCGATCATCACCGATACAACTGTTTCAGGCTGCGAAAAATCGATGACCGGTTTTCCCGCCAGGGCGCCGCGCATGAAACTTCCCCAGATGGGGGCGCATATCGCTCCGCCCGAGAAGCCGGGTCCTCCCGGTCTGGGTTTGTCATACCCGACCCAGATCCCCGCAATCATCTGTGGGGTGTAGCCGATGAACCACGTATCCCGGTATTCGTCAGTTGTTCCCGTTTTTCCCGCGGCGGGCCGTTTCAGGCTGAAACTTTTCAATGATCGGGCCGTGCCGTAGATAAGAACGTCCTTGAGCATCCGGGTGATGATGAAGGCGGCATCCGCGGAAAGAACCTGGGATTGGGCCGCGGGGGTTTCCGTCCAGGTCTGGCGGTTGCGGTCAAAGATGCGCAGAATCATTCTGGACTGGGGGCGAATGCCGTTATTGGCCAGCGGGATATAGACGGAAACCAGGTCGTGCAATGTGACTTCATCGGTGCCGAGCGCGAGGGACAGGTTGTTGGGGGAGCGCAAAGGAAGCCCGAGTTTTGCGGCAAATTCTTCAAAGTAGGGAACGCTGATGGCGTCAAGAAGTTTTACGGCAATGATGTTATTCGAATGGGCAAGGGCCTGTCTGAGGCTCAACTCCCCATCGTATTTGTGGTGATAGTTTTTGGGAGTCCATGTTTTATTATTTCCCTGGTTGTACGTTACGGGATCATCGTTGAAGATGGAGCCGGCCGTAAATCCTTTTTCCAGGGCGGCCGCGTAAATCAGAGGTTTGATGGCCGAGCCGGGCTGGCGCTTCGCGAAAAAGACCCGATCATAGGCACTCTGATTAAAATCAATTCCTCCCACGGCCGCAAGGATATACCCGCTGCCCGGGTCCATGGCCAGTAAAGCGCCCTGCAGCTCGGGATTAATGCGCCGGACGCTTTCCGCAAGCGTCTTTTCCGCCAGAGTCTGGAGCGGCAGATCCATGGCTGTAATGACATCCAATCCGCCCTGTTCAATGATTTCCGGCCCATACTGCTCACCGAGTTTGTAGCGGACGTGAGCCAGATAATACGGCGCTTTCCCCGGTTTGATGACGGTAACGGAACGGGTACGCAGACTTTTTGCCTTTCGGGGCGTGATCATTTTCAGGGTGACCATGTTTTCCAGAATGACGCCTTTGCGCGCGGCAAGCCTGGTCTGGTCGCCCAGCGGATTACAGCGGCTGGGAGCTTTGGGCGTGGCGGCCAGAAGAAGGCATTCTAGTTCGTTTAAATCCTGTGGAGATTTGTCAAAATACAGCAGGGCAGCCTGAGCAATACCCCACGCTCCATTGCCGAAATAGACTTCGTTGAAATACATTTCCAGAATCTGCTTCTTGGTGTATTTCTCTTCGTATTCCATGGCCATCATGCCTTCACGGATTTTCCGGTTGATCGTTTTCTCTCCATGGAAATATTTATTCTTGATGAGCTGCTGCGTGATGGTTGAGCCTCCTTCAGCCATCCGTCCTTTGATGACATCCTTGACCAGGGCGCGAGCGATGCCGCGCATATCGATTCCTCCGTGCTCATAGAAGCGGGCATCCTCAATGGCAATGAGCGCCTGCTGCAGAAAAACGGGGATCTGGTCAATGCCGGTCCAGTACCGTTTGGCCGGAAGAATGCGACCCGCGTATTTCCCCTGGTTGTCAAAGACTCTTATGGATTTGTACCCTTTCGGCAGGGGAGGGTACGCGGCAATATTTTCTTCGGCAAAGGCCGTGAAAGTGCAAAGCCAGACAGCCAGAAGCCCCAGGACGGATATTTTCCGCCAGCGGCTGTAAAAATGAGAAGATTGATCAATCAAAATATTTTGTGGCTCCATTCGTAATATCTCTATGATGGATAGGAAGAAGGTTTCATCCGGCCTCTGGCAATTGCTGTCTGTCTGAGAATGTTCATCACTCCGGGCAGGGTCAATAGTATCGCAGAAGTCCTGTGTTTGAATCGACATGGTTTCTGCCGGAATTATGGATGCAGTCTCCGTCTCCGTGACGATTCTTTATGTGATCCGGTAATCAATGTCAATTGTGGAATTGATGGGTCGAAATGCCCTTTGATCCGCAAATTCCGGATGATTATTTAATTGACTGTACCGGACAGATTCCTTATATTTTACATAAATATGATGATATCAGGGGGATGGTTATGAAGGCACGGTCTTTTGCTGATCATAATGTGAAGATTGCGGCGCTGGCCGGCACGTGGTATCCCGGCGATGCGCGCAAGCTTGGCAACATGCTGGACGATTATCTTAAAAAAGCCGTCCTGCCGGAATTGAACGGGGAAATAGGAATTATCATATCTCCGCATGCGGGGTATGTGTATTCCGCGCCGACGGCCGTTTTCGGATTCAAGGCCGCATTCTCCCGGAAGGTGAACACGGTTGTTATTCTCGCGCCATCCCATCAGTATTCCTTTGAAGGCGCTTCCGTCTGGCCGGAAGGCGCATTTGAGACGCCTCTCGGGCCGCTGGAGGTGGACACGGAACTGGCCGCAGGGTTCATGGCCTATGATAAGCGATTCATTTTCCGCCGGGATGTATTCGAAGGAAGCGAGGGCCGGCCGGAGAATTCGGTGGAAACCCAGCTGCCGCTGATCAAGAAGGTTTTCCCGTCGGCCAGAATTCTTCCCGTGATTGTCGGCTATCCTCCGGATGCGGACATGATCAGAACCATCGCGTCCGCTCTCGATGCCGCGATAAGCGACCGGACAGATGTGCTAATTGATATCAGCGTGGACCAGTCCCATTTTCATTCCCTGAAAGAAGCCAAGGCAATCGATGCCCGGGGGCTGAAGGCAATCGAGGATATGGATATCAACGGATTATGGAACGGGCATGCCGCCCGCCAGATGGAGGTGGACGGTTTTCATGTGGTTGCGGCGGGAATGCTCTATGCCACTGTACGCGGATTCAACAAAGTGAAAGTTTTGCATTACGGGACTTCCGCGGATGCGACGGGCGACAGTTCCAGTGTTGTCGGATATGCGTCCATTGCGTTTTATCGCGATATGTCTGCCATGGCAGAGGATATGGGGACAAAAAATAGTTTGTCCCCGGAGCAGAAGAAGCGGCTTCTGGCAATTGCCCACGAGACGCTCGATACATTTGTCCGTACCGGCAAAGCCCCGAAGTATCATGAAAAGGACCCGAGGCTTTCGCTGGAGGAGGGTGCGTTTGTTACCCTGAGCAAGCATGGGGCGCTGCGCGGGTGCATCGGCAATATTCTCGGAGAAGGACCGCTTTATCAGACCGTGAGCGAAATGGCGGTAGCCGCGGCATCCCATGATCCCCGGTTCAGACCGGTCAAAGCCGATGAATTAAAAGATATTGATATCGAGATTTCGGTCCTCTCCAGGCCGCGCACCGTCCGCAATGCGGACGAAATCGAACTCGGCAAACATGGCGTCATCGTAAGCAGGGGATATTTGAATCGCGGCGTGTTCCTGCCGCAGGTGGCAACCGAGACCGGGTGGAGCAAAGAACGCTTCCTGACGGAGCTTTGTTCTCAAAAAGCGGGCTTGCCGCCGGATAGCTGGAAAGACCCGGCCGTCAAGCTGGAGGTCTTTACGGCAGACGTTTTTGGAGAGAAATAGCAGCCGGTCAATGCCTGATTTTGAGGCGCAACGCCGGGCGTGCGGGGAATGCAAATCCTCCGGTGTCCTGAATTTTATTTCTTATCAAAAAACATCCTTGATGGATTCACGCATGAGGAATGAGGTTGATAGCGGGCAGCCACTCTTCAGGCGTCCGTTACCGTCAAGAAGTAATCCTGCGCCATCCACCATGCATAATTGCCTCTTTTATCCGACGCTGGCGGACGCGTCAGTCCGGCGTATGCCGGATGGCGCGGCAGCGCCGGAGTGGATACAGCAGGCTCTTTTAACGTTTGCCATCCAAGATTCACTATTCCCCGGCACCGCATTTTATTCTTGCAATCTTTTCAAGAAGTTGTAATATTCATCGCGCTTCATCAGCGCAATAAAAATAGCAAGTCATGCGGAAAGCTTATATTCCAAAACTGAGCATGGTTGATACAAAAACAATAAATATTGTATGGTAATAACATACAATTGTATGGTATATACATACACACCATGGAACTTTTAGCGGAAATACTATCATCGAATATTCGCGCGGCAATTTTTCGTATCCTCTTTGGCGTCGAAAAACAAAGCCTTCACCTGCGAGAAATCGAAAGACGGACAGGTTTCGTTGTTGGAACTGTCCAGCAGGAAATCAAAAAATTACAGCGACTGGATATCATAACCAGAATCAAGGACGGCAATCGCATCAATTACAAAGCCAATACTGAACACCCTCTTTATCCGGAAATCAGAAATCTTGTGCTCAAGACCAGCGGGCTTGCCGATGTATTAAAAAATGCTTTGTCCGCGGAATCGAAAATCAAGATTGCATTTGTCTTTGGTTCTTTTGCCAGAAAAGAAGAAAGAGCAGCAAGCGATGTTGATCTGATGGTCATCGGCGATATCGGCCTCAGAAAACTGACCGGTCTGTTGATGGATGCATCGGAGCAACTTGGCCGGGAAATTAATCCCTATCGGTTAACTGAAATTGAATTCATTAAAAGAAAAAAAGAAAAAGATCATTTTCTTCAGGAAGTGCTTGAGTCACCCAAAATATTTATAACAGGTACGGAAGATGAGCTTAAAGCAATGGGCTGATAATGGCTGGTTAAAACCTCACAAAACCAGTCAAAAGGAAATCAGCGACTTGTTCATGATTGTTGAGCGCGATTTGCAGGATGCATCAGGAAGCATTTCGGCTGATTGGCGCTTCGGCATTGCCTACAACGCGGCCTTGAAGCTGTGCACCATTTTACTTTACGCTTCGGGCTACAAACCGGAAAAGACCCTGCAGCATTACCGCACGATTCAGGCATTGCCCGTGATTTTAGGAAATACTTTCAAAGAAGACGCAAAATATCTGGATACCTGCCGCAATAAAAGAAACACCGCGGAATATGATTATGTTGGCGCAGCCGGTGCTGATGACGTGGATGAATTAATTGGTTTTGTGAAAGAACTGTATGAAGCAATCATCAAATGGTTGAAAGAAAAGCATCCGCAGTTGGTAAGCTGGAAAAGGTAACGAAAAAAATATCTCAATGAATACATAGCGGGAGCTGTAATATTCATCTCGCTTCATCAGGCAATATCAAAAGACCAGAATGGGCGGCGAGCTTGTAGCTCAAGGCCCTAATGATTGAGAAAGAAGAAACGATAATGGCCATTAAAAAATCTGAATTATACAGTTCATTATGGGCGAGCTGTGATGAACTGCGCGGCAGCATGGATGCCAGCCAATACAAGGACTATGTGCTGGTTATGCTGTTCATGAAATACGTGTCCGACAAGAAAGATCCGATGATTGACATACCAACAAATGCCAGCTTCTACGACATGGTGAAACAAAAGGGCAAAGCCGACATCGGAGACAGAATCAATAAAATTATCGGCGCATTTGCCCATGCCAACGGACTGACGGGCGTCATTACCGTTGCGGACTTTAACGATGATGAAAAGCTGGGCAAGGGAAAGGATAAGGTTGATAAATTAACCAATCTCATTTCCATCTTTGAGAAGTCGGAACTCGATTTCAGCAGCAACCGCGCCGAAAATGATGATTTGCTGGGCGATGCTTACGAATACCTGATGCGGCATTTCGCTACAGAAAGCGGCAAGAGCAAAGGCCAATTCTACACGCCGTCGGAAGTTTCCCGGATCATGGCGAAAGTCATCGGCATCAGCAAATCCAAAAGCCAGACAGAATCTCTTTATGACCCCACAACCGGTTCCGGTTCGCTGCTTTTGAAATCGGCAGATGAAGCGCCGCATGGCATTACCATTTACGGGCAGGAAAACGACAATGCCACCCGCGCCCTGGCGGTGATGAATATGTGGCTGCATCGCAATCCCGATGCCGACATCGTGCAGGGCAATACCCTCGCCGCGCCAGAGTTTAAAGATGAAACCACGGGCGAACTCAAACAGTTTGATTATGGCGTTTCCAATCCGCCATTCAGCTATAAATCATGGATGAACGGTCTGGACCCGAACAATGACCCCTACAATCGCTTTGACGGTTATGATGCCGTGCCGCCCAAAAAGAACGGAGACTTTGCTTTTCTTTTGCACCTGATCAAATCCCTCAAATCAAAAGGCAAGGGCTGCATTGTTATGCCGCTGGGCGTGTTATTCCGTGGCAATGCCGAAGCCGACATCCGCAAAAAGATTATCCAGAAAGGTTACATCAAAGGCATTATCGGTTTACCGCCCAACCTGTTTTATGGAACGGGCATTGCCGCCTGTCTGGTTGTGCTGGATAAGGAAGACGCCGACAAACGCGACAGCATCTTTATGATTGACGCCAGCAAGGGATTCATCAAGGACGGCAATAAAAACCGCCTGCGTGAGCAGGACATTCATAAGATAGTGGATACATTCAACAACCGCATTGAAACACCCAGGTATTCGTGCATTATTCCCGTTTCTGAAATTGCCGACCCGAAAAATGATTACAACCTGAACATTCCCCGCTATATTGACAGCCAGGAAGAAGAAGACTTGCAGGACATTGAAGCGCATTTGCTGGGTGACATTCCCCACCGTGATATTGATGACTTGGATAGTTACTGGAAAGTTTATCCTACGCTGAGAAACACGCTGTTTAAGCCGAGTAAACGCGCTAACTATTCCACCTTATGCATTGCGCATGATGACATTAAAAACACTATTTTTAATTATCCGGAATTTACCGCGTTCGGAAAAAAGATGAATGGCGTGTTCAATAAATGGCGAACAGAAACCGTCGCCTACACCAGGGAATTGGACAAAGGCCTGAAACCCAAAAAGGAAATACACACAATTTCCGAAAACCTGCTGAAACATTATGACAACCGGCAACTCACTGACAAATACACCATGTATCAGCACCTGATGGATTACTGGGCGGAAACCATGCAGGACGATTTTTACGAACTGGCCGCCGACGGCTGGAAAGCGGGCAAAGAAGTAAAGCGCATCCAGAAGAAAACAAAAAAAGGCGACAAAGAAGTGGTCAAAGAGGTGGCCGGTATTGAAGGGCTGGAAGGCACAGTGATCCCGCCGACTTTAATGATTCAGGAATACTTTGCCAGGGAACGAAAAGCCCTTGATGACATGGAAACGCAGGCGGAAGCGCTCAATGCCACAATGGATGAACTGCGGGAAGAACATGCCGTAGAAGACGGATTATTATGGGAAGCTACAGAATTCAACGAAGAAAAGAAAACGTATAAAATTACTAAAAAAAGTATGGCTATAGGCATTAAAGAGATCGGCAAACGAACCGCCGACAATGCCGAAGAATACGATATGCTGCACAAGTATAAAAAGTTGATGGAAGAAGAAGTCGAGGTAAAAGCTAAAATAAAAGCAGCCTTGGCCGAACTGGAAAAGAAAGTGATTGCCCAGTATCCGAAGCTGACCATCGACGAAATCAAAACCATCGTGGTGGAAAAGAAATGGATGGCGGAAATGCAAAAACGTATCAGCACCGAAATGGACAACATCAGCCATCGCCTTACCCAGCGCATCAAGGAACTGGCCGAACGCTATGAAACACCGCTGCCGCAGTTGAGCAAAAATGTCGATGAACTGACCGCTAAAGTGGAAAATCATTTAAGAAAGATGAATTTCAAATGGTAGAAAGATTTAAACACACAGAGCTTGGACTTATTCCAAGTGAATGGGAAATTCAAAGAATGAGTTCCATTTGTGACGTCAGAGATGGAACTCATGAATCTCCAAGATATTTTAATAGCGGCGTGATGTTTATTACGTCAAAAAATATTGTGTGTGGTAAGATTAACTTTACTGATGTTAATTACATTTCATTAGAAGATGCCAAGAATATTGACAAACGTTCAAGAGTGGATAAAGGCGACATATTGATGTCAATGATTGGGACAATAGGTAACTGTGTCCTTGTTGATTTTGAACCACGTTTTTGTATTAAGAATGTTGCACTTTTCAAGCCCCAAAAAGTAAGCGGTGAGTTTTTGGTTCAACTCTTATTCTCTGTTTTCTATCAGCAATATGTTAAGAACAACTTAGATGGCGGAATACAACAATTCATATCATTGGGGGCATTAAGAAATTTGGATGTCCCTATTCCCCCCACCAAAGCCGAGCAAACCGCTATTGCCGAAGCCTTAAACGATGCCGATGCGCTCATTACCGAATTAGAAAAACTCATTGCCAAAAAGAAAGCCATCAAGCAAGGAACAACATACAATCTTGTAAGTGGCAAAATGAGAATAAAATATTTCAACAAACAATGGAAGGAAACTGCGTTGAGTAGTTATTTAAAAATGCCCGTTACGTATGGCGTTGTAAAAGCTGGTGTGTTTCAAAATACGGGGACGCCAATGCTAAGAGGTGGTGATATAAAAGATGGAAGAATCAATACCTCCGATGTTCCTTTAATTGCAGATGTTAAAAACAAAGAGTATTCACGGACAATTTTAGAAACAGACGATATTGTGTTAGCCTTGGTTGGTTATCCTGGTGAAGTTGCGAGAGCGCCTGAGTATCTGGCTGGGGCTAATATCTCCAGAGCAGTGGGATTAATTAGAACTAATGGGAAACTTAATAATGAATTCCTTGTCCATTATTTTAACTCAACTATAGGACGGAAGCTTATATTAGCGCCAAGTGCAGGGTCTGCTCAAGTGGTGGTTAATTTAAAAGATATAAATAAACTTAGGTTTGTGATTCCGGGCATTGAAGAACAAACCCAAATCGCCCAAATTCTTTCCGACATGGACGCAGAAATCGAAGCATTGGAACAGAAACTGGATAAATACAAAATGCTCAAGCAGGGTATGATGCAAAATCTCTTAACGGGGAAGATCAGGTTGATATGAGCGACATCGGCAAAAAAGAACGCGAAACCCAAAACCGCGTAATTAAATTATTCCACGAGGAACTGAAATACGACTATCTCGGCAACTGGGAAGAGCGGGAAAACAACAGCAATTTTGAAGAAGCACTTCTCAGAGCCTACCTCACCAGGAAAAAATACAGCCCCAACCTCATTAACAAAGCCCTGTATGCGTTCGGCAAGACCGTAAACGACCAGAGCAAATCCCTTTGCCACGTCAACAAAGAAGTTTATTCCATGCTGCGCTACGGCGTGAACGTCAAGCCGGAAACAGGGCATAACAAGGAAAGCGTCTGGCTGATTGACTGGAAGAATCCTTTGGAGAACGACTTTGCCGTTGCCGAAGAAGTCACGATCAAAGGCATTCACAAAAAGCGTCCAGATGTTGTGCTGTATGTAAACGGCATTGCGCTGGGCGTACTGGAACTTAAACGCAGCACGATTTCCATTTCCGAAGGCATCCGCCAGAATCTGGACAATCAGAAGCATATCTTCATCAAGCCGTTTTTCTCCACTGTTCAGTATGTGATGGCCGGAAATGACATTGAAGGCATTGTCTACGGCGCCATTGAAACCAGAGAAAAATATTTTATGAAGTGGAAGGAAGTCAGCGAGGAAATCAATAAGAACGATCACTACCTGCTGACGCTGACGAAACCGATTCGTGACAGAGCGGCCAAATATGATTATCCGCTGGATAAAAACATCGTGGAACTGCTCAATAAGGAACGCTTTCTTGAACTGCTTCACGATTTTATCGTTTTCGACCGAGGTATCAAGAAACTAAGCAGGCATAACCAGTATTTCGGCACGAAAGCGGCACAGGATCATATTCAGCGCAAAGAAGGCGGCATCATCTGGCACACACAGGGAAGCGGCAAGAGCCTGACGATGGTCTGGTTGACCAAGTGGATACGGGAATACAATCCCGCAGGCAGGGTGCTGATCATTACCGACCGTGAAGAACTGGATGAACAGATTGAGAAAGTTTACAAAGGTGTATCGGAGAACATTTACCGCACCAAAAGCGGCAGGGATTTGCTGGATAAGCTCAACGACAACTCGCCGTGGCTGATGTGTTCGCTGATTCACAAGTTCGGCGGGAAAGAAGAAGGCGACGTTGATGCCTATTTGCAGGAATTGAAAAGCAGCATCCCGACCGATTTTAAAGCCAAAGGCGACATCTATGTGTTTGTGGATGAATGCCACCGCACCCAATCCGGCGATTTGCATGAAGCTATGAAAAGATTCCTGCCCGATGCCATGTTCATCGGTTTTACCGGAACACCGCTTTTGAAAGCGGACAAGCAGACAAGCATGGAGATCTTCGGCAAATACATCCACACCTACAAATTTGATGAAGCCGTCGCCGACAAGGTGGTGCTGGATTTACGCTATGAAGCCAGAGACGTTGAACAGAAACTTACGTCAATGGATAAGATTGATGAATGGTTTGATTTAAAGACAAAGGGATTAACTGAATTTGCCAAGGCCGAACTGAAGCAGCAGTGGGGAACGCTGAAGAAGGTCTTCAGTTCCAAATCGCGGCTGGAAAAGATTGTCATGGACATGATGATGGACATGGCTAAAAAGGAACGTCTGCAAAACGGCAGAGGCAACGCCATGCTGGTATCGGACAGTATTTACAATGCCTGCCGCTATTATGAACTGTTTAAGAGCGCTGGGCTGAATCATTGCGCAATTGTTACATCTTTTATCCCCAGCTATGCCGACATTAAAGGCGAAGAAACCGGCGAAGGCTATACCGAGAAATTGAAGCGCTTTGAGATTTATCAAAAGATGCTGGCTGAATATTTCAATGAATCGCCGGAAGAAGCCATCAAGAAAGTGGAGCGGTTTGAAAAAGAGGTGAAAGCAAAATTTGTTGATGAACCCGCGCAGATGAAACTGCTGATCGTTGTCAATAAACTGCTCACGGGATTTGATGCGCCGCCGGCCACTTACCTTTATATTGACAAGAAAATGCAGGATCACGGACTATTTCAGGCGGTCTGTCGCGTCAACCGTCTGGATGGCGATGACAAGGATTATGGCTACATCGTTGACTACATGGATTTGTTTGACAGTTTAAAGAACGCTTTTACCGATTACACGTCGGGCGCTTTCGATGCGTACGAGAAAGCGGATGTGGAAGGCTTATTGAAAGACCGCCTGAAGAAAGGCAAAGAACGGCTTGACGAAGCAATGGAAGCCATCAAGGCATTGTGCGAACCGGTGGAACCGCCCCAAGACAGCATGGCGCACATCCGCTATTTCTGCGGCAAGGACACGGGAAACCCGGACGATCTGAAAGATACCGAGCCGAGAAGGGTCTCTTTATACAAACTTACTCTTTCTCTGATCCGCGCTTATGCCAACATCGCCGATGAAATGAAAGAAGCGGGCTATTCCGACAGAGAAGCCGATCAGATCAAGAAAGACGTCAAGCATTTTGAAAACCTGCGCAAGGAAATCCAGATTGCCAGCGGCGATTATGTTGATTTGAAACAGTACGAACCGGCCATGCGGCACTTGATTGACAGCTACATCGGCGCGGAAGAAAGCCGGATGCTGGCCAATTTTGATGACTTAAGCCTGGTGGAGCTGCTGGTGGAAAAAGGGCAGGATGCTATTAAGGCCTTGCCGGAGAACATTCAGAAGAACAAGGTGGCGATGGCCGAAACCATCGAAAACAATTTGCGGAAAGCCATCATTGAAAAAGCTCCGACCAACCCCGCGTATTATGAGAAAATGAGTGTACTTCTGGATGAACTCATCAAAATGCGCAAAGAAGAAACGCAGGAATACGAAAAGTATTTGCAGCAAATCATCGCGGCATCCCGCAAGGTGATGAAACCGGAAACCACTTCCGAATACCCGGCGACCTTGAATACAAATGCTAAACGAGCCTTGTATGATAACCTTGACAATAATGAAGCGCTGGCCAATGAGCTGGATGAAAAAATTCTGAAAACCAAAAAAGACGGCTGGCGGGACAATATTCAGAAAACAAAAGCCGTGAAATATGCCATTTCCGAAAAACTCAAAGAACATCAAATTAAAGAGCCCGATGCGGAATATATTTTAAACGTTGTTCGAAATCAGCGTGAGTATCAATGAAACAGATCAATATCGGCGATATTAAGATAGATGTCGTTTCTAAGGACATCAAGAATATCCATCTTGGTGTTTATCCGCCAACGGGACGGGTGCGCATTGCCGCCCCGCTGAAGATGAATGAAGACGCCATCCGGCTTTTTGCCATTTCAAAATTGGGATGGATCAAACGGCACCGGCAAAAATTCGCAGGCCAAGAAAGAATTGCACCACGGGAATATAAACAGAGAGAAAGCCATTACTTCCGGGGCAGAAGGTATTTATTGAACATTATTGAAACACAAGCCCCGCCGAAAGTCGTCATCCGAAGCAAGTCGTATCTTGAACTCTATATAAGGCCGGGAGCCACAACCCAGAAACGGCACGACATTATGACGGAGTGGTATCGCACTGAGCTCAAAAAACTAATACCCAGCATAATTGAGAAATGGCAGAAGATTTTAAAGGTCAAGGTTAACGGCTGGCAGGTAAAGCAGATGAAAACCAAATGGGGTTCCTGCAACAGGGAAAAGAAAAAGATTTGGATTAATCTTGAACTGGCCAAGAAACCGGAACGCTGCTTGGAATATATTATCGTGCATGAGATGGTTCACTTCCGTGAACGCCATCACAAAGATACATTCCTCTATTACATGGACACCTGTCTGCCGAACTGGAAGAAATTGAAAACCGAGCTGAATAAATTGCCGGCCAGTCATGCGGATTGGAACTATTAAAGACAAGAAACCGGGATAGGTCCATTTATCTCCGTGGTCACCATGCATGTCCGGGCCACCTGGTCCTACGAGCGCGCCCCGGCGCGTGGGTGATTCTGGATGTTTTGCGGAGAAAATAAGTTGTTGTCGGTTTATAAATATTCCTTAGATATTTGCATTAATGTTTAATCCACCGGGGTGCCCGCCTGCGCAAATGACAAAATGGATCACATCGTTACCGTGAAATATCGACTTGACATGTCGAGATTTCATGATACTCTCAAGTCATGCAAATTCAAAGAATCGCAGAGATCGAGACATTAAACAGGCTTGTTAAGAATAATCCTGTCGTTGCTATTTTGGGTCCCAGACAATGCGGCAAGACAACACTTTCACGCCAGTTCTCTTCGCAATGGTCGTCTGCGGCCACTTTTTTTGATCTTGAAAATCCCCGCGATGTTCAGCGGCTTGACGAACCGCTGCTGGCGCTGGAAAATGCAAGCGGTCTGATCGTGATTGACGAAATTCAAAGAACCCCTGATCTATTTCCCGTCCTGCGTGTACTTGCCGACCGCAACAAAAAGGCCAAATATCTGATTCTGGGTTCTGCGTCACGGGATTTAATCAGGCAATCCTCGGAAACGCTGGCCGGACGCATCAGCTATCTGGAAATAGGCGGTTTTTCATCCCGGCTGGTGGGGGAAGCAAAAACAGAAAGGTTGTGGATCAGAGGGGCTTTCCCCAGGTCGTATCTGGCCCCGAATGAGGCAGCCTCTTATCAATGGCGTCAAGATTTCATTGCCACTTTTTTAGAACGGGATATTCCGCAGCTGGGCATCAATATTCCGGCCAGATCATTGGGGCGTTTCTGGAAAATGCTTGCGCATTATCATGGTCAGGTATTCAACGCCTCGGAAATCGGTCGTAGCCTTGGGGTGTCTGATCATACGGCGCAACGATATCTGGATTTGCTTACCGGAACGTTTATGGTCCGTCAACTGCGGCCCTGGTATTCCAATACGAAGAAAAGAATTGTTAAAAGACCCAAAATTTATTTTCGTGATTCCGGGATACTGCACGCCCTGTTTGCATTGGAAAACAAAAAGGATGTCCTGCTGCATCCGAAACTCGGTGCCTCTTGGGAAGGCTTTGCACTGGAAGAGGCGGTGAAATCAACACAGCTCAAAGAAGATGATATTTTCTTCTGGAGTGTTCATTCAGCCGCCGAGATTGACCTGGTGTTTCAAAAGAAAGGGCGGCTCTATGGCATTGAGGTCAAATACACCCAGGCACCGAAGATTACACAGTCTATGCGTTCCGCCATTACCGAGCTGTCACTGAGTCATCTATGGATCGTTTACCCCGGCAGGGAATCGTACCCGCTGGATCGCAACGTTACCGTAATCTCATTGTCGGATTTAAATCAAATCCGGTAGATTTTTCTAAAAACGGGACAGGTACGATTATTGGAGGAGAATAGAATGAAAAACGTAGAAATGAAACTGGAAGGCGATATTTTGACGATCAAAGTTGATGTGACCAAAGAGTTTGGGCCGTCTGCATCAGGAAAAACCATTATCATTGCGTCAACGGAAGGCAATGTGCCGATTCCGGAAAAAGAGAATGTTAAGATCGGGCTGAATGTTTACAGAAAGAAATAACGGCCATCCTTCGCGTCTCTGCTATGATTTCTCCGGTCAGATCAAGCGTGTCGCCCGGGCTATGGCGTGTTACGACCGGATCATTAAATGCGTTCTTAGACAATAAACAATAAAAAACCCGCCATTTTCGGCGGGTTTATGGACTTCTTTGGACTGTCCTGGATTTTGACTTGGTGGGCAATGTGAGATTCGAACTCACGGCCTTTGGCTTCGGAGGCCAGCGCTCTATCCAGCTGAGCTAATTGCCCATGTCGGGTGCTTCTACACTATCCGGACGTAATCTTCAATGACTAAATCATTCGGCGAATCATTATTATCGGGGCCCGAATGGAAATCCCTCCAGTCTCCCTTTAGGAAAGGGAGGATTAATGTTCCGGCGTTCCGGAAATTTGGAGAATGATCACTACTTTGAAATCCCTCCAGCCTCCCTTTCGGAAAGGGAGGCTTATCTTTCCTGCCGCTTCGAGGTATGGTCTTTCCCCATGTAGTAATTGATCCAGGATGAAGTCTGGTAAAGATCCCAGTTGCAGGGGGGAACAACGACTTTTCCAAGCTGCTCCTGTTCACCGTGTTTCTTAAGGCGGGCGTAGGCCCGGACGTAGACGCACTGTTTCTTTCCGGGATGCACCTCGCACCATCCCTGAAAACTGCCGCCGCAGGCGCCGTTACGCTGGTTTTTCGGGCATTGCGACATCGGACACAGGTAGGCGACATCGATCAGCGCACAGTCTCCGCAGTCTTTGCAGTCAAAAAGGGCGACTTTGGCCATGTGTTCCATCGTGTGAAAAAAGCCTTCCATTTTTGTTCCCTGTACTTTTTCGCAAAGTCTCTTCATCATACCGTAAAGTTTTTTCCCGGGTTCATACAGGAGGCGATGAAAGAAGCGTGAAAATCCGTACGTCCAGCCGATGGGGGCATCCAGGGGCCGGGAGCTTCGATTGACGGGCGTTTCCAGGTTCAGACCGGTTGCAGGATCTTTTTCAAAGTAATAAAAACCGCCTTCGATCGGATAATCGAAGTATTTAAGCAGGTCGGTCCACCGGGGGGCAAGTTCTTCTCCCCGGCGGATGATTTCCGTTACCTGTTCATATTTGATATTGTGCCCGCCGATATGAACGCCGCTGAAACCCATGCCTTTGAGGATGGCATACATCCGGGCCGCGCGCAGAATTCTTGCCCCTTCTCCCTTGTCGGGATCGTTGCGCTCCCGGTCGATGTCCGCAAGAAGTTTGTCCGTGACAACGGAGCCGGGCAGGTCGTTGCGGTTCATCATTTTTGCCGCGCCGAAGGGGAGAATATAAACGTTGCCTACCAGGGGAATGTTGAAACCGCTCTGTTTTATAAAAAGCAGGATTTCATGGAACTTCCGAACATCGTATCCAAGCTGGGTGACAATAAACTGCGCACCCGCTTCGATCTTCTTTTTCAGTTTGTAGTATTGAACCATCTGCTCCGCTTCGGTGGCCTTGAAGGGGGAGACAACCGCGCCGGCAAAAAAATCGGCGGGCTGATGGCGGACAACACCCTTGATTCCCGGATATTCGATTCCCCGGTTCATGTCCGTTATCAGCTGCAGGACATGGGTCGGGTCCAGATCAAAGACCGGTTCGGGTCTTCCCTGGAAGCCTGATACGGGATAGTCGCCGGTCATCACCAGAAGGTTGCGCACGCCAGCGCGGTCCATCGCATAGAGCTGGCTTTCAATGGCGTTGCGGTTTTTGTCCTTGCAAGTCAGATGAACAAGAGGTTCGATGCCCAGTTTGAGAATTTCGGCGCCCATGAAGTCGGCCGACATGGCCGGGGTACCGCCCGGATTGTCCGTTATCGTCAGGGCATGAATCTTATCCGTCGCCGCAGCCTGAGCCGCCTGTTTCAGTGCCCCGTCCTGTGCGGCTTCTTTCGCGCCTCTGCCCGGCACCAGTTCCCAGGTGACCGGGAAGGTGGAAGGATTCAATAAAGCCTCTTTAAAACGATTTTCCTGCATTCCTCGCCTCAGCATTTCGTAAATGAATGTTTGTGGGGTGAAAATTACATGTAGCCGAGAGCTTGTCAACCTTTTTTGTGTCCGGAGCGCAGGGGCAAGGGGTAAAAGACAAGGCTCACAGCTCATGGTCGATAGCAGATGGGTTCGCATTTTCCGCCGCTTTGCGCCACGTGCCGAAAATGCAACTGGTTCCTTAAACCTTAAACATTGAACTCTTGAAGTTTCTTTATTGCAGTTGTCCGGGAAATTTGTTAACTATGCGTCATGCATCCGGAAAACAGAAAACGAATACGAAAATGGTTGTCAGGTCTGGCGATTCTGATGCTGTTGCTGTGGGCTTCTCAGGGATTCGCCGCTACGGAAATATCGAATGTCCGGCACTGGGCCGCGCCTGATCACACACGCGTTGTTTTTGATTTGAGCGATGCGCCGGAATATTCGTTTAAGGTCACGGAAGAAGTCATCACCCTCGAATTTACCAATGCCTCCTTTCGTTCGACCCTGTCCGCCGAAAAGAAGATCAATAAGCCAGGCGTCAGCCGGATTGTTTTTACAGCCACGGATGATCATACCTGTAAAATCGAAATTTACCTCAAAGAACATCTCACGACGGAAGTATTTACGTTGAAGAAAATCCTGGATAAGCCGGACCGCGTTGTTGTGGATGTCATTGTTGAAGAGATTGAAAAACCGGAGCCCGTCAAGGACCAGACTCAGCCATTGCAAAAAAAAAGAGTCATCGTCATTGATCCGGGGCACGGCGGAGAAGATCCCGGTGCCATCGGCAAGAAAGGGACCTACGAAAAACACGTTGTGCTGGCCCTGGGCCGCGAAATAAAAAAAACAATCGATAAAATGCCCGGATACCGCGCGGTATTAACCCGCGACGGAGATTATTATGTGTCTTTCAGCAGGCGTCTGGATGTTGCAAGGCTCAACGCAGCCAGCCTTTTCATCAGCGTGCATGCCGACGCGGCAAAAAACCGCCAGGCAAAAGGCGGTTCCGTGTATTGCCTGTCCACGCGCGGCGCCACCAATGAGGCGGCCAGACTGCTGGCCCATAATGAAAACCTGTCCGATATTATCGGCGGCGTGCCGAATGGCGAAGGCAAGAATCAATCCGATGAGATCATCCTGAATATGTTTCAGACCAATACCATCAACCTGTCCAAAACATATGCCACCGGTTTGATCGATCAGCTCGGACGCGTGCACAGCCTGAAATATCCCGTCTTTCAGGAGGCGCCTTTCCGTGTTTTAAAACTTCTGGATACGCCGGCCGTTCTACTGGAAACCGCTTTTCTCTCCAATGCCCAGGAAGAAAAATTGCTGAAAACCGTCAAATTCAGGAAGACGATTGCATCGACGGTTGCCGCATCCGTGGCAAATTATTTTTCCGATGCATCTTCCGTCGTGGCAGTCTCCGATAAGGCTAAGCCCGGGGATGACGTTGAGCCTCAGGCGGAGAGCCCCAAACCTCCGGCCGATACCGCCGTTGAGGTGCCGCCGGTTAAAAAGCCTGCGGATGCCGCCGGTCCTGTAAGAACAAATGCCTATCGCGTGAAGCGGGGCGATACCCTGAAGAAAATCGCTGAAAAAAATGAAACAAGCATCGCGATGCTTTTAAAACTGAATCACATGAAAATCAACGATCCTCTCCTGAGCGGGCGGAAAATTCTTATTCCGGCAACCCGGCCTGAATCCGCTGGTGAAAGACCTCTGAAAAAATATACGGTCAAAAAAGGCGATACGCTGTTTTCCCTGGCGAAAAGCAGTTCTATTACAGTTGATGAACTGCGGCGCCTCAATCATATGAAGGATACGGATGTTCTGGTATCGGGGCGGATTATCAGGCTGCCCCAATAGACGTCAACGTACTTTTCAAACTTAACTGTATTGCACTTTTTGTTTTTTAAGGAGGTTCCCATGACCCAGGCAACCCAGCAGGCGTTAGTCGGCCTGCGCGATCTTTCCACGATTCAATGGTATATTATTCCTCTGATGGCGATTGTTTTTTACGTTTACACCCGAGAAATCAAGGAAGCGAAGAAGACGAAAGACTGGAACGCCGTTCTGGCCGGGCTGACCATTTTCGGCGTTGATTTTTTCAACGAAACCTGGAACGGATGGATTCTGGCAATCACGGGGCGTTCGGCGTTCTGGACGACGCCGGGGCCTACGGCGCTGCGCACAACGGTCGGCTGGAATATCGAGATCATGTTCATGTTTCTGCTTCTGGGCATCATATACTACCACACGCTTTCGGACAGCAAGAAGGAGAAGGTTCTGGGGATTCCGGAGAAATGGTTCTGGGGCATCGGTTACGCCGCCTTCTGCGTTTTTATCGAATGCCTGCTGAATATCGGCGGACACCTGGTCTGGGAATATCCCTGCTGGTACCTGTCCTTCAAAGGCATATGGCTGATTTTCCTGATCGGATATTTCCATTTCTTCTGTTTTGCCATTCTGGTGATCAGTTTGAGAACCATGAAGGCGAAAATAATGACGGTGGCGATTATTTATGCGGTGCCGGTGATTATGAATGTGCTGGCCTTTGGGTTCTTCGGCTGGAGGTATTGATTTCATTCTACTGTAGGGAACGGTTTGAAACCGTTCCCTGCGAGGGGGAAGACTAGATTAAGGATGTCACTTCGACCGGAGGGAGAAGTCTTAAAGAACAAAGATATCTTCCTTGGGTCGATATGACGATGTATCAGGTTGTCGGTGCACTGTATGCCGGGGATGCCGCGACAGCGTCTTTGATTTAGAAATGAAATTGTTGGACATTGTAGGGAACGGTTTGAAACCGTTCCCTACCTGATTTATATTCTCCGCCGGCGGAGAATATAAATACGTTTTTACAGCCGGCCGTATTCGTCGAAGATCCTGTTGTATTTTTCGTGAATCATTTTCCGGTCGAATTCCCAGAATTCAGCCAGCATTTTTTCCTGCTCGGGTTTGCTGAAATATTCCTGGCAGGGGTAAAAGAAATGTTTGTCTTCTTTCTCGATGTGCCTGGGGTAAAAGCCGCCCAGTTCCCGCGCCAGAGAGATGATTTCGGTGAGTTTCTCCTCATCGCCAGCTAAATAACTTTCCTTTGCGGCTACGATGCGGCCTGTGGTTTTTCGGCCCCATACGTGTTCATCCAGCAGTTCCTGCATGGTTTTTTTGAGGTCGGCCGTCAGGTCTTTTGCGGCCAGATCCCGAAACAGGATCTCTTCTTCCTTGCCGTGATGCGTCCGGTCCGCGTATGTACGAATGAAATCAACCGCCACGTCCACAATTACGGGATGAATTTTCTTTGCGGTTTCGGCACGGTCCATATGGCGCATCATGACGCCCAGCATTTTTTCGATCAGGCGGTGCTCCCACATTAAAGGTCCGATCGGTTTCATTAAAATATCCTCCTTTCGGGATGTGTACAGGCCCGTGTTCGGCCTGTTGATCATTGCATAGGGATCTTTATATCACTATTGCAACTTGGTTGCAATTTTGATACACGGACTCATCATGAAAAAAACAGTATCCGATTTAAAAATTATGGAAACCCTCCGGCTGGCGGGCATCGCCAGAACACCGCAGCGCATGGCTGTGCTGAAAATCCTGCAAGACTCCAATCAGCCGCTCAGCATCGGCCTGATTCGCGAAAAACTGGAAACACAGACAAACATCAACAAAGTTACCGTATACAGAATAGTGTCTCTCTTCAAGCAAAAGGGCATCATCCGGGATGTATCGGCTTCCGGCGGCTCCGTTTATTTTGAGATGGCAACGTCCGAACATCCGGTGCATCCGCATTTCAGCTGCAATCAGTGCGGGATGCTGAGTTGTCTTACTCCGCTGACTTTTTCCCATGCTCTTCAATTAGCGGGATCGCGGGACGACTACCGGGTGGATCATATCGAAATTCATATTTCGGGACTCTGCAACGGCTGTCTTCATGCAACCCGGTTGCAAAATCCGCCGCTAAAGGACAGATCATGAGAACATTCAACCGGAAAGCTTTCATTATTCTGCTGATCGGTCTGTCTCTGTTGATTTCCTGCAGGCAGGCTGATGAACCCGCGGGAACGGACAAACGCCTGAAAGTGGTGGCCACGATTTTTCCCCTGTATGATTTCGCCAGACAGGTCGGAGGGGATAAAGTCAACGTCACCATGCTTTTGCCTCCCGCTTCCGACCCGCATCATTATGAATTGAAGCCGAACGATATTGTACGGGTCAGCAAAACGGACATCTTCCTGTTTACCAATTTTGATATGGAACAATGGGCTTACAAGATCATTAATGCCGCCGCGGAAAAAACGAATATGCTGGCGGTGGAAACCGGGCAGGGGGCCTTGTTGCTTCCCTTGTCGGTCTTCGATGATCATGGTGCGGATCATCCGGAGGGTCATCAGGAAGAAGGAGCGGGGCATGCCGCAAAATTTGACCCGCACATCTGGCTGGATTTCAGCAATGCGCAGAAAATGGTCGACAATATTGCCAGGGCCTTTATCAATAAAGATCCCAAAAACAGTGAAACGTATAAGAAGAACGCCGCAAAATACAAGCTCAGGCTGATGGAACTTGATCGAAAGTATCTTACGCAGTTAAACCACTGCAAAACCAGAACGATTCTGCATGCCGGCCACTGGGCCTTTGCTTATCTGGCGGGACGCTATCAGTTGAATTATCTGTCGGCGTACAATATGTCGGCCGACGCGGAGCCTTCGCCGCAGCAGATAATTACGTTGATTGAGCAGGTCAAAAAACAGAAGCTGGCCTATATTTATTATGAAGATCTGGTTGCGCCCAAACTGGCAAAGACCATTGCCGGAGAAACCGGCGTCGAGCTTCTGAAACTTTCCAATGGCCACGACATAAGCAAAAAAGATATTCAGGCCGGCGAAACATTTATTTCGCTGATGGAAAGAAACCTGGTTAATCTGAAAAAGGGAATGCAATGTCCGTAATTCGTGTGGATGATTTGTCTTTCCGCTACGACGGCATGGATGTGCTCAGCCATATCACGTTTGCCGTGGAAGCAGGAGAATATCTGGGACTGGTGGGGCCCAACGGTTCGGGCAAAAGCACACTGATTAAAAACATTCTGCGTATTTTAACGCCGGAAGAGGGCAGGATTGAACTGTTCGGTAAACCGGCAGGCATCTTCCAGGAGTGGCAAAGAATCGGTTACCTGCCGCAGCGGCTCGCCGCTCTTAATGCCCATTTTCCCGCCACGGTGACGGAAATCGTCCAAATGGGCCTCACGAAAAAAGATCCGGCTGCTTTGAGGCGAACGCTGGAAATGATGGCGATTGGTCATCTTGCCGCGCGCCTGATCGGTGAACTGTCCTATGGAGAACAGCAAAGGGCCATGCTGGCCCGGGCGCTTCTGAGACGTCCGGAACTGCTGATCTTTGATGAACCGACCACTGCGCTCGATCCTGAAACACGGGAGACTTTTTACTCCCTGACCAGGGAATTGAACCGGAACGAAGGAATAACCATTATCCTGATCACGCATGACAGTGGAATGATCGGTCAGTACGCGCAGAGCCTTCTTTATCTGGACAAGAAAGTCGTTTTCTCGGGAACCTTCAAGGACTTCTGTTCTTCCGGGGATATGACGGGTATTTTCGGTCCGGAAAGCCAGCATATTATCTGCCATCAACATGACGGAACAAAGGAGAACGGCTGATGGACCTT
The DNA here is from genome assembly GCA_963682015.1 of Smithellaceae bacterium. Lineage (GTDB taxonomy): Bacteria > Desulfobacterota > Syntrophia > Syntrophales > Smithellaceae > UBA8904. The sequence goes on from OY820932.1 coordinate 4,368,647, forward strand.
GCGGACATTGTTCATTACGGGTTTGTTCAGCGGGCGATGATTGCCGGCGTGCTGATCGCCAGTGTTTCGGCTCTTCTGGGCATGTTTCTCGTATTGCGCCGTTTCTCCCTGATCGGAGACGGTCTTGCTCATACGACCTTCGGAAGCGTTGCCGTTGTGCTGCTTGTCGGCATCAGCCCTCTTTATGTCACGCTGGCGGCATTGCCGCTCGTGATGGTTTCCTCCCTGGCGATTTATAAACTGACGTCGTCGCGCAGGATCAACGCGGATGCGGCCATTGGCATTGTTTCTTCACTGGGCATCGCGGCGGGCATTATTCTGGCGAGCCTTTCCGGCGGCTTCAACGTTGATCTGTTCAGTTATCTCTTTGGTAATATCCTGACCGTGAATAATACCGAATTGCTCCTTGCCCTCATCGTTTTTCTGGTTGTCGTCGCCGTGGTTATCTATTACTACCATGATCTGTTCGCGGTGACTTTTGACCAGGAACTGGCCCGGAGTATGGGAGTCAAAACCCGGCGCATCAACGTGATTCTTTTTCTGCTGACGGCTGTGGCCGCCGTGCTGGCCATGAAAGTGGCGGGAATCATGCTGGTTTCGGCCCTGCTGATTTTGCCGTCGCTCACGGCTTTGCAACTTTCCGTCAGTTTCCGCAATACAATGATTGCCGCTGTGGGCTTTGCAGTCGGGGCGGTTGTCTGCGGCATTATTTTTGCCTTTTTTTTAAATTTACCGGCTGGAGCAACAATTGTTCTGTTTAATATCGGTTTCCTTTTAGTGGTTTTCACAGCGAAAAAACTCTCTTTTCCACGGAGGTGAAGCGCGATGTCGATCATCAGGATTCTGGCGAATTTTTCCAATCTGCTTTTTGTTGCCGCTATCGGGCTCGGACTTTATCTGCCCCAGGCGGCTTCGGTGGCTTATGTTCTGGTCCTTCCGGCGCTCATGATTACGCACACGCTGGCGCTGCTCCGTTTTCCCGGTGGTTTCTTCAAAAAACCCAGAGAGCTCCTGGGCGGCGCTCTCTGGGGCAATCTAATGAATTACCTGATTCTGAGTAATCTGATTATTCTGGGAAGCATCTATCTGATCCGCGATGAAAAATTATGGATTGGACTGGTTTTGATTGCCGCCGTTCCCGCCGCTGTGGCCGTTCTGCCTCTGGGAGAAAGAATTCGCGCGGATCAGTTAATGACGATGGCCGGTTTTGCCGGAACGTATGTGGGGGCGATCATCCTGACGCCGCTGATCGGTGCGGCTTTTCTTAAGTTTATTCCGATCCATTACGACAAATTGATCGTTCTGGTTGTCACGTTGATTGTGATGCCGCTTATTTTGTCCAGGATCGCTGTTGACCGCAACCTGGATACAATGATCCAGAGCCGCGAGGGAATCATTTCGGACGGCTGCTTTTTCGTAATATATTATGCCCTGGCGGCCCATAACGCGCATCTGATCCGCAAATGGCCGGTGGAAATCATCCTGATTTCCTCGGTTGCGCTGGCTGCAATTCTGGTCGTTACGGTCAGTCTGATTGTTATTAGCCGGTTTTACAGAGTTTCCCGTGCGAATATTTCATCGTTTTTGCTTCTGGGGACTATGAAAAATTACGGCCTGGCCGGCGGAATCGCCCTTTTTCTTTTCAGTCCGGAAGCAGCCGTGCCGGCCCTGATTTTTGCCGTATTCAGGTTCCTCAATACCATCTGGCTGAAATTCCGGGCACTTTATTATTCCCTGTAGTTTTCGTGACGGCGGTTTTTTTTCGGGAATATTTGACAAAACAGGCAGGCTGCCTATACTAAGCATTAAATAAAGGAAAGGAGAACAAAGTATGCCGATCAATTTACCGGAATTGCCTTACGCGAAAGAAGCGCTGGCTCCCTACATCAGCGCCAACACCCTCGATTTTCATCATGGAAAACATCACAAGACCTACGTGGATAACTTAAACAAACTTATTGCCGGAACGGATCTGGAAGGAAAATCTCTGGAAGAGATCATCAAGGCTGTCGCCGGTGATCCGGCCAGGGCGGGTATTTTCAACAATGCCGCACAGGTATGGAATCATTCTTTCTACTGGAAATGCCTCAAGCCTCAGGGGGGCGGGGCGCCGACGGGAGCCATTGCCGCAAAAATCAACGCCGCGTTCGGCAGCTACGACAAATTCGTTGAGGAATTGAAGAATGCCGGCGTTACGCAGTTCGGCAGCGGCTGGGCCTGGCTGGTTCTGGACGGCAACGATGTAAAAATAACCAAGACTCCAAATGCCGATACGCCTCTGGCCCACGGACAGAAAGCTCTTCTGACCATCGATGTCTGGGAGCATGCGTACTATCTCGACTATCAGAACCGCAGAGCGGACTATCTGGCGGCGGTTATCCAGAATCTGATTAACTGGGATTTCGTAAATGCCAATCTGACCTGAAAAGCGTTTACGGGGATTTCGTTTCAATTTTCAGTCAACATGAACATGGCGACTATGCAGGGAACGGTTTGAGGCCGTTCCCTGCATTCTGCGGATCACAAATTTCAATCTGAAAATAATTTTAGGATGGAAAAAAGAAAAAAAGAAGGGGGCTTAAAAACAAGTCCCCTTCTTTGGTATAACAAACACTTGCAGGATTATTCTTTATTGTCTACTCGGTCTTTCAGTTCTTTGCCTACTTTGAAGAAGGGCAGTTTCTTGGGTTCAACTTTGATTTTTGTGCCTGTTTTGGGGTTCCTTCCGGTATAGGAACCATATTCTTTAACGACGAAGCTGCCGAATCCGCGAATTTCGATGCGACCGCCGTTTTTCAACTCATCGGTAAAACCTTTGAAAACAAGGTTGACAACATCAATTGCCTTTTTTTCCGTTAAGTTAAGCTTCTTACTTAAAGCTTCAATAAGACCGGATTTGTTCATAGAGCCTCCTTCAAACTATTTACAGCTTAAATCAACTGACATTGATGATGCGGTCAGCTCGTATGAAGCGACTATTATTTATTTTTTGACGATTGTCAAGAATATTTTTACCGTTTTTGTTTCGTTTCCTGAAGCAACTGGTTGATTTCACGGCTGGTCAGATCACGCCATTGCCCCTCCTTCAATCCCGCGAGCGTGATGCTTCCGATGGATTCACGCACCAGGCGGGCTACCTGACGGCCTGCAGCTTCAAATCCACGGCGAATGACCCTGTTTCTGCCTTCCCGCAGCGTGAGGCGAAGCCAGGTGCTTTTATCATTGATCTTTTCTACCGTGATGTTTTCCGGCCGGAACACGCCGTCGGGCAGGTTGATGCCGCCGGCAATTTGTTTAAGTTCTTCTTTGCTTAAACGCCCGGCAATCTTGACCCTGTAAGTTTTGGGGATCTGAAAACGGGGGTGCTGAATTTTCTGCGCGAATTCTCCGTCGTTGGTTAGCAGAAGAAGTCCAGCCGATTCGTAATCGAGCCTGCCTATGGGGTACACTCTTTCCGGAATGTCCCGGATTAAATCAACAACCGTCTGCCTTTTCTGAGGATCGGACATGGTTGTGATGTATTGCGCGGGCTTGTACAGGGCGATGTAGTAGTTATCTTTTTCAACCGAAATGGTCTTGTCGTCGACGCGAATTACGTCTTTTTGAGGATCGGCCTTGGCGCCCAGTTTGGTGACCACTTCCCCGTTGACGCTGACTCTGCCCGCCGTGATCAGCGCTTCGGCGTGACGCCGCGAATCAATACCGGCGGATGCGATAATTTTCTGGAGACGTTCTTTCATTAAACGGATTTATCCTCGGTGTGATTGACCGCGAAAGGTTCTTCCTTGTCGACTGTACCGGACTGCCCGTCAGATGCAATTTCAGGCGCTGTTTCCCGTGGGAGCTCCTGATGGGTTTCCATACTCGTCTCTGTGCCCGTTTCCACACTTGTCTCCGGGGGGGCATCGGGGGACGCTTCCTGATCGGCTTTCTCATCGGCTTCTGCAGACAGTTCCTCACAGATTTCCGAGTTAGCCGCATCGAAGTCGATGGTTTCCTGCTCCAGAATTTCCTGGTGTTCGGTCAACTCCTTGAGTTCTCTCATGGTCGGCAGATCAGACAGCTCTTTAAGGTTAAACACTTCCAGAAATTTTTTGGTTGTGCCGTAAATGATCGGTTTGCCGGGCACATCCATTCTCCCCACAATCCGGATCAGTTTCTTGTCCAGAAGGCTTTTCAGCGGTGCTCCGACATCAACTCCGCGAATACTTTCAATTTCCGATTTAACGATCGGCTGCCGGTAAGCCACGATGGCCAGCGTTTCCAGTGCCGCCGGCGACAAAGAAGCGGGCTTTGCGCCTTTCAGTTTTTTAACCCAGGGGGCCATTTCCGGTCGTGTGCGAAACTGAAAGCCGCCAGCGATTTCCTGGACGCTGATTCCGCTCTGGCGTTCTTCATAGCCGGCAATCAGACGATCAAGGGCTTCTTTGACTTCCGTTTTTTCTACCCCGTCCAGGGCAGCGCAGATTTTTTCCAGGGGAATCGGCGATTCCGACGCCAGGATCAATGCTTCAATAACGGATGAAATATTTTCCATTTAAGACTCCACGGCCGGGAAGATGCGAATGACGCCAAAGGCCGCCGTCTGATAAGCCTTGACCATTTTGAGTTTGATCAGCTCCAGCAGGGCAAGGAATGTATAAACGACCCGGCGGCGGTCTTTTCTTTCTCCCAGTAATTCTTCAAAGGTGAGGTTTTTTTCGCGCATGAGGCGTTCCATGACATCATTAATGATGTCCGTCAACGACAGCTTTTCTAAATCAATTTCCAGCAGATCTTTTTTCTCTTTGTCCAGACGGGAAACAAGCTGATGGAAAGCGTCAATCAAATCAAAAATGGTTGCTTCAATCAGCTCATTTTCATTTGTATGCGATTTTTTTCTTTCCTCCGGATTCGTGCCCTGCTTGAACACATCACGATCGAGAATCGGCCTCTGAGAAAGCTCGGTGGCGGCATCTTTGAAGGCCTGATACTCCAGAAGCTGGCGGACCAGTTCGGCGCGCGGATCATCTTCCATCTCCTCGGGCGACGGTTCTTCGGGCACCGGCAGGAGCAGGCGGGATTTAATATGCAGCAGGGTGGAGGCCATGACCAGGTATTCTCCCGCGAGGTCCAGGTTCAGGGATTTGATAATATCGAGATATTCCAGGTACTGTTGCGTGATCAGCGAGATTGGAATGTTGTAAATATCAATTTCGTTTTTTTTGATCAGAAACAACAGCAGATCCAGCGGACCTTCAAAGACGTCCAGTTTAATGGCGTATCCTGTCGCGGGTTCTTCGTTCATAGACCTCTAAATTTTTACGGCCTGGCGAACTTCTTCCATGGTCTGGCGGGCGATGGCCGTTGCCTGGGCGTTGCCGCGGACGATGATATCGTGGATTTCCTGCGCGTGGTCCAGATAGTAGTCCATTCGTTCATGTATGGGCGCCATTGCTTCCGCAACGCGCGCCGCCAGCATCTTCTTGCAGTCGGTGCAGCCGATTCCGGCCACGCGGCACTCCCGGTTGATTTCGACCACGGTTTCCGGGGACGAATACAACCCGTGAAACGTGAAAACATTGCAGATGTCCGGATCGCCGGGATCTTTTTTTCTCATCCGCTGCGGATCGGTAAACATCGAAGCGACTTTCTGGTTGAGCTCCTTGCCGCGGTCGGACAGATATATGGAATTGTCGTAGGATTTACTCATCTTCCGGCCGTCGATTCCCAGCAGTTTCGGCACGCTGGCCAGAAGTGGCTCCGGGACGGGAAAGACTTCCTTCTGATAGATATAGTTAAAGCGGCGCGCGATTTCCCTGGTCAGTTCGATGTGCGGAAGCTGGTCGACGCCCACCGGTACGCCGTATGCCTTGTACATGATAATGTCGGCGGCCTGCAGTACGGGATATCCCAGGAAACCGAAGGTCGACAGGTCTTTGGAGGTCAGCTCCGTCTGCATTTCTTTGTACGTGGGATTGCGCTGCAGCCAGGCCAGCGGCGTGATCATGGAAAGCAGCAGGAATAATTCGGAGTGTTCCTTGACGGCCGATTGCACGAACAGCGTGCTTTTTTCGGGGTCCAGACCGGCGGCCAGCCAGTCCGTGACCATATTCACGCTGTTGGCCCGGATGTCTTCCGTGGAGGCGTATTCACTGGTGATCGCATGCCAGTCGGCCACAAAATAAAAACAGTCGTAATCGCCGCTGTTTTGCAAATCAACCCAGTTTCTGAGAGCGCCGTGTAAATTTCCCAGATGCAGTCTTCCAGTAGGCCTCATCCCGCTGAGAATTCTTTTTCGTACCAAAACCAAAACTCCTTGCCGTAGATGGATAAATACACGAGGGCCTCCGATTGTCAAATCCGAAATGCGGAGGCCCTGGTTTTAATGAACATTAAAAAACGTTACTTCACTTTGTCGGCCAACGTCTTGCCGGCCTTGAATTTTACGACTTTCTTCGCGGGGATCTTGATGGCTTTTCCCGTCTGGGGATTCCGGCCTTCTCTGGCTTTTCTTTTCACCACAGAAAACGTGCCAAATCCGACCAATCCCAGTTTCCCGGATTTCTTCAGTTCTTTGGACACTGCCGCAATGAAGGTATCCAGCGCCGTCGATGCCGCCGCTTTGGTAATTCCTGCTTCGTCCGCCATGATTCCGATTAAATCTGCTTTTGTCATACCTTACCCCCTCCTGTTCTCAAAGTTGAAAGTTGAATTCTGTGTTCTGCCGTTTAAGGCAACTATCACTTTTCCGAATAAAAACCTCAGGCCCGGTTTGCTGACAATCAGGAAGCTGATTTTCAGCGCCTGCGGCCGATTCCTCATGTTGATTTGCTTAAACCCGCTTGTTTACTCATCTGACGAAGCGTCAACTGCTTCAAACACGCGCATCGCCTAACACATAAAAAAATAACAATCAAGGAAAAAGTAAATTCATGCCATCCGGCGCAATGCAGTCCTGACGGCGTTAACCGGCATCATGATGTCCGTAATATCCTGAGGACTGCAAGCTGTGCAAAATCGTCTCTAGTCCGGCACGCACGTGCTTTGACAAGTGTGGTTCCATGTGCTAGAAAACCGCGTGACTGACATCATGACCGGCATGCCGATCGATCATCTTGTGAAATCAACATGATTGAACGGGTGAAATAAAGACGGAAATGGACACATGAACAATTCGTTGAAGCAGACAATACGAGGCTGGATTATTCTTTCCCGGCCGCCGTTTCACAGTGTAGGGATTTTGCCCTTTCTTCTGGGGACATTTCTTGCAAGTCGTCTGGCGGGCGCTTTTAATCCGGAAGTGTTTGTGCTCGGCATTCTGAGTGTCATTCTGATCATGCTGTGCACCTATCATTCCGGCGAATACTTTGATCGCCGCGAGAATGCCATTTCCGCCCGCCTTCACCAGAATCAGTTTGCCGGAGGCACCCGGGTCCTTATCGATGGGAAAATTCCCCCTCGTGTTGCTCTCTGGACGAGTATTATTGCCTTTCTGGCCGCTCTGTCTATCGGGATTATTCTTCAGTTTGTATATAAGACCGGGCCGTACACGCTGCTTCTGGGATTTCTGGGAGGGCTTCCCGGCTTTTTCTATTCCACAGAGCCTGTCCGGCTGGTGAAACGGGGTTTCGGAGAAGTATTCATCGGCTTCTGTTACGGGTGGCTTCCCGTGGCTTCGGCGTATTACATTCAAACCGCTTCCATCGCGCCGATCATCCACTGGATATGGCTTCCGATCGGTTTTTCAATTTTCAATGTAATTCTTCTCAACGAATTTCCCGATTATGAAGCGGACGTAGCAACGGGAAAAAAGAATCTGCTCTACCGGATCGGCATACAGAAAGGCAAAATGGTGTATATCCTTTTTAACCTGCTTACCTGCCTGACGATGATGATTTCACCCTGCTTCGGGGTTCCTTTTCAAGTGATTTACTTCTACCTGCCATTTACAGCGGCAGCCCTGTTTATTGTTTATGCGCTCATGAAGAACCGTCATGCAGACAGTCGTTTCCTGGAAAAGTTGTGCGGACTCAATATTGCCGTCAACATAGGGACGTCGCTGGCTTTTATCCTGGCTTACATTTAAAAAGAAAATGAAAACAACTAAAGTAAAAGCATTTTATAATCCACCCTCTCTTTTATTCCGGCAACTGGGCAGCACGCTTCTGATGGGGTATCTCAACCGGTGGCGGAATTTCCCGGGCTGGCTTCTTCGTCATGGCTTTTCTTCCATGCCTGTAGCCAACGGTGCCTGGGGGATGGGGTGCATCGGTTATCCGGGGCACCCGGTCTGGGAGGTTACCGGCCAATGCAACCTGCGCTGCATCCACTGCCATGCTACAAGCGGCCAGGCGGCCGCGGACGAGCTAACGACCGACGAAGGCAAACAACTGATCGATCAACTGGCCGCTGAAAGCGAATTTCGCACTCTGATTTATACCGGCGGCGAGCCGCTGGCAAGACCGGATATCTTTGAACTGCTGAAGCACTCGCAAAAAGCCGGGCTGGCCAACATTATTGCCACCAACGGGACGCTGATCGATGAAGAAATGGCGTTTAAACTGAAAGATCACGGCGTCGTCTGCAACGCCATCAGCTTCGATGCGGCCGATCCGGCCATTCACGACATGGTCCGCAACAAACCCGGCTCTTTTGACCTGGCGCTCAGAGCCATGGAAGCGACAAAAAAAGCGGGCATTCTGCTCCAGATTAACACGACAGCCATGGAATACAATATGCGACACCTCTCGGAGCTGATTGATTTCACGGACCGCAGCGGAGCGGGGATTATGCTCATGTACCAGCTGGTCGCCGTCGGCAGAGGGGAAAAAATTGAAAAAGCCACTCTGAAAAAAAGCGCCAATAAATATTTGAGCGAACTGATTTCCGAAAAACAGAAAACCGCAAAAACCATTATCGAGCCGGTGGCGGGACCTCAGTACTGGCCATATCTTCTGGAAAAAGGCGGAATTCGCGGCGGCTGGCCCCTGAAACTCGCGGGAAAGGTTTTCCATGGCTGCGCCGCGGGCAGGGGATTTGTTTATATCAAGGCCAACGGCGATATCTGGCCCTGTCCTTTTGTCGAAGTGAGTGGCGGCAATATCCGCGAAAAAAGTTTTCATGATATTTATACATTATCCCCTTTGTTTACCGACCTGCGCGGGCGCGAAGAAAAGCTTAAAGGGCTGTGCGGAGAGTGTCAGTACAAAACCGTTTGCGGCGGATGTCGCGGCCGGGCCCATGCTTACAGCGGCGACTATCTGGCCGAAGATCCCCGTTGTTTTGTACGGGAAAGAGAAAAGAACCATCCGTCCTGACTTTCATGGAAAAAACAAGGATATCAATCATCTGGTCTTTCATTGTTTTTGGAATTGCCGGAGCTTTACAAAACTTAAATAACTGACCGGGAAAATGATTGACAGGAAATCAACCCTGTTATACCTTTATTGTGTAAGAGGAAGAAATGTTTGCTGTTTTTTAAACCAGTGGTAAAATAAACGATAAAGCAGGGATGCTGAAGGTTAATGCTGAGGCGTTTGTTTGATCCATGAAAAAGATCCATTTTTATCCATGTCTGATCCGCCGGTTATTGATCATCATCTCCTGTGTTTGTTTTGCATCCGGATGTTCGGCGACGGCAGGCAATACCGCGGATAATCAGGCCAGGTCAAAACCAGCCGTGCAAAAACAAAGAGCCGTTCAGATTATCGTTAAATTCAGGGATAATGTTTCCGATCCTTCACGTCCTGAATTTGTGGATGAACTTTCCGCTGCGGTCGGAGCGAAGATATCCTATTTCCGTCCGATGTCGGGAGGAGCACATGTGTTTCGCGTAGAGACCGGACTGAATCATGTGAATGTGAAGGATATTCTGGAGAAACTGTCCGGAAGGCAGGATGTTTTGTATGCGGAACCGGATGCAATGATGAAGCATCATTGAAAGAGACATTATTTAAATTGTGGTGAACGGGATGAAAAAGAAAGCACAGTATCTGACGTTGTTCCTGGGGGGATTGATCTGCATTGGTCTGGCCGCGATCGGGCCCTCGTTGACCGGGGCCGGCGGTCCCCAGAGCGTTGCGCCGGCGAAGTCTTTATCATCTTACAGCCATACCGATCAGATGATCATCCAGTACCGCGACCCGTCGTTCGTCCGGAACGCTTCAGCTGGTATCAGCGGCGCCGGGGAGTCTGTTCATGATCGTGTCGGCAGGCTCAATGCCCGAGCCGGCATCAGTTTAAAACACTATCGTTTCATGTCCGGGAACGCGCATGTCCTCAAGCTGCCTCAAAAAATGACGCTGGCGCAGGCCAGAACCATTGCGGCGGAATTGAAAAAGGATCCCGATGTCCTGTATGCGGAGCCGGACACGCGGATGCATAAGCTTCTGGAACCCAATGATACCCGCTATTCCGAACAGTGGCATTACAAATCGTCGTCCAGCGAAGCGGGAGGAATTAATCTTCCCTCTGCCTGGGACAAAACAACCGGATCATCAAGCATCGTAGTCGCCGTGATTGACACCGGTTATGTTCCCCATGCAGATATTGACCCGAGCCGAATTGTCCAGGGTTATGATTTTATTGATGACGTATGGACGGCCAATGATGGAGACGGCCGGGACAGTGATCCTTCCGATCCTGGAGACTGGGTTGCGGCAAACGCCTGCGGGGACGGTGAACCCGCGGACACCAGTTCCTGGCATGGCACACATGTCTCGGGGACCATCGGCGCAAAAACCAACAACAGCAAAGGAGTGGCCGGTGTCAACTGGACGTCCAAAATCCTGCATGCGCGCGTTCTGGGGAGATGCGGAGGGTACACTTCGGATATTGCCGATGCCATCCGCTGGTCGGCGGGGCTGTCCGTTCTGGGCGTGCCGGCCAATGCCAATCCGGCAAAAGTGTTGAACATCAGCCTGGGCGGAGACGGTTCTTGCAGTTACACTTTGCAAAGCGCGATTACGGCTGCCTATAATGCCGGTGCATCAGTCGTTGTGGCAGCCGGAAATGAAAGCGACGATGTTGCCAATTACCACCCTGGCAATTGTGACAATGTGATTGCCGTGGCGGCCGTCAACCGTCTTGGCGGATTGGCGTCTTACAGCAACTACGGGACGAAGATCACGATCGCGGCCCCCGGGGGTGACGGCGTTACCGCCAATAAAATCCTGTCCACGCTGAACACGGGAACAACTTCGCCTGTCGACAGCCCGGCGGGAGATACCTATGCTTTCTACCGGGGTACCAGTATGGCCACGCCGCACGTAGCCGGTGTGATTTCGCTGATGCTTTCAGCCAATCCGTCGCTTACACCGGCCCAGGTGTTGTCGCGCATTCAGTCCTCGGCGAGAACCTTTCCCACGGGGACGGGATCCGACTGCACGACCTCGACCTGTGGCGCTGGAATCGTCAATGCAGCCGCTGCCATAACAGACAATCCCGTGCCATCCATCAGCAGCTTGAGCCCTTCCTCCAAGTCGGTAAGCAACAGCGACTTCACATTGACGGTTAACGGCAGCGACTTTGTCGGAAATTCCGTGGTACGCTGGAACGGCTCAGACCGTGTGACAACGTATGTTTCCGATTCACAACTGACGGCGGTAATCCTCGCTGCGGATATCGCCAGCGTAACGGATGTCTCCGTGACCGTCTTCAATCCAGCGCCGGGTGGCGGCGCATCCGCTGCGGTGACGTTTTCCGTGACCAAAGCATCAGCCACCGCAGCCGGAGGTGGAGGCGGCGGAGGTGGAGGCGGATGTTTCATCGCCACGGCCGCCTTCGGCACGCCTTTTGAGAAGCATGTCAGTATTTTACGCGAATTCCGCGACCGCTGTCTTTTAACAACATCTCCGGGGAAGGCTTTTGTAAAATTTTATTATGAAGTCAGTCCGCCGATCGCCGCAAAAATTGCTGAGAGCGAAGGACTGCGCTTGATAACCCGGTGCGCATTAATGCCGCTGGTCGGAGTGGCTTATCTTGCGCTTACCTTCGGCTCTGCAATGGTCGTTGGAATTGCGATGTCTTTAATTGTTATGACGGGATTCCTGATCCGGATCATTCGCAGAAAGATCACGGTGGCCGGGGCCTAGAAAAATCAGTTCTTGAAACAAAAAATCATAAAGGGGCTTCAACGGTGAAGCCCCTTTATTTTTTCTCCCGGATTCCCAGTGATTCGCAGAGGATTTCCACGGGGTCAAAGGCGTCCATTCGGGATAAACCGCCCAACTGCATGCGGCAGGAGCCGCAGTCCGCCATCACCGCCCCGGCGCCTGTTTTTTGAATCAGGGCCACGGCGCGGCTGCCCAGCTGAACCGCCGTTGCCTCGTTGATTTTTTTAAAGCCGTAACTGCCGTTGAGTCCGCAGCAGGCGTCATCCAGAATCCGGCAGGTCAGGCCGGGGATCATTCTCATCAGATCGGCGGCCGGATATCCAATCCTGAGTGCCCGCAGATGACAGGGAATATGGTAAGCCAGGGCGCGGTTGACTTCTTTGAACAGGGGTTTGATCTCCCGTTCGGTAATCAGCTTGAGGATGTATTCATGCAGGTTGTAACTGTTTTCCGCCACTTTTTTCGCCTGCGGAATTTCCATGATTCCCTGATAGTCGTGCAGCAGACACAGACCGCAGGATGTGCAGGTATAGACCACGTCGTAACCCGCGTCGATGTAGTTGGAAAGGGAAGAAACATTCTTTACGGCGAAAGAACGGGCCAGCGCCAGGTTGCCGTTTCCCAGCGCAGGCAGTCCGCAGCACCACTGGGGAGGCAGGACCACATCAATTTTGAACGACTGCAAGAGACGGATGATCTTCCTGCCGATATCGGGACGGTAAAAATTGATGAAGCAACCGTAAAAGAATGCGACCTTTCTGGTTTCGCGGCTGCGCGTTTTCTTTTCGCCTCGCATGGTTTTAAAACTGAATTTTGGGAAGGGGATATACGTGGCGATGCCCAGACGCTGGAAAATTCGTTTGCCGATTTTCGTCGCGGCAAACCGGTTGGCGATCGGTGCCGTGAGCGATCCCAGTGTGGAGAGATAGTAATTATTCGCGAAAAGCAGATGTGCCGCCGTATGAGGATGTTCCATACCGTAACGCTGCTGCTCCCGGAGGATAATCTGCGCGGGTTCCACGCCGCAGGGACAGGCCATATCGCAACGTTTGCACTGGCTGCAAAAAAGCACCCATTCGTCAACGGATTTTTCCCGGTCGCTGCGGAAACGCTGGGCGTCGGGGCCCGCCTGCTTGGGACCGGGAAAGGCCGGATTGACCCGAAAGACGGGGCAATTTTCCACACAAATGGTGCAGCGGATGCAGTGTTCGTATTTCATCGAAGATGCTCCATGCAGGACAGGGCGGCTTCCCGTCCCGTTGCTATCGCAAACCCGTGGCCGCAGCCGTTTTTCAGGGCTTCCATGTTTGCCAGGATGGCGCCGCAGGCGAAAATGTTGTCGCAGGGACAATTTGCGGGCCGGAAGGAAGAATCAACAACAATGCCCGCCCGGCCGATGCCGTGATTCATGGAAAAATAATCCTGATCGAACCAGTCTTCCCGTTCCCCGGGGGCCAGGACCGGGAGATCAAACACCTTTTCCATGATTCCTTCGCGTTTTGCCCAGAGACCGCCTCCGACAAAAGACCCGGTAGCCAGAATAAACGCCTTCGCGTTAAGGCTCATGGGGCGGCCCTGGGATTCAACAACAACCGCTTCAATCTTTGATCCTGCTTTTTCCACGCCGGCAACCGGCCAGCCCCAGTAAATCACTCCCCCGCGGCGGCGGTAATAGTCTTTGAGGCAGTTAAACAGTCTGCGGCCGGGCATGGAAGGCGGTATCGTGGGAATTTCAAAAACGGGCCGTTCCAGCCGATATTCGATTTTCTTCAGAATGGATGCTGCGGATTCCAGCCCGAGAACGGCTGGAAAGGCGATTTTATGTTCGTGGATGTGCTGCTTTTCCAGCCAGAGAATAAAGGCTTCCAGAAAGGAATCGTCCTCAAAATTGGCCGCGATACCCATGGTTGTGGAAACGCCCGCGGCGTATGTGGAAAAGGATGCGTTGGAAATCCGGGAAATAATGTAGCCGGGATAAAAATCCTTCAGGCCGGAAAATGTGACGATGTGTATTTTTTCATCTTCGCTTTGAGGCGATGCCTGCATGGTTACGGGAGTGAGGCATGTGGTTTTGAACGCGCCGATGGCGGAAAGCACCCGGCGGTTTTTCGTAAGCCTTCCCGTGTAGGGCAGGTCCATCTCGGCCATGACCTGCTGAAATTCGGCCAGCGCCTGGCCGATCGCTTCTGAGGAAACCAGATGAAAGGGATGATCGCCCGGAAGACCCGCGATGGCCTCCAGCGGAGCATCAGTGCGGGCGCAAACGTCAATGCAGCCGGTGGAAAGGCAGGCGGTAGGCTCGCCGGCGGTGACCAGAGCTACTTTCAGCCCCTGTCCGGCCAGCGCAGCGCCGGCGGTCAGTCCCGCAACCCCCGCGCCGATGATAATCACATCATATTCGATGACGCTCACTTGTTTTTCCCCAGAGCAAGAATGCCCAGATAAATATATTCAACCAGTTGTTCTTCGCGCAATTGATCTCCCCACAGGGCATAACGGATTCCGCGGAAACGCCTCTGGAGAAATTCGCGCAGGGAGTCAACGGATTGATCGGCCGTCAGGATATTCATGTCATGCATGACGCCCAGCGCTCGAAACGTGCAAAAGCCGCCCTGGCAGGGACCCATGCCCAGCCTTGTCCGGTGCGAGATGTCGCCGACATGCCGGGTGCCGGTCTGCTCGATGATCCGCTCCACTTCCCCGCGGGTGACCAACTCGCATTCGCACACGATGTTTTTCATGTCCGCCAGTCGTTTGGACAGGGGGTATCCGCTTAATTCTTCCTGACCGTCCAGCGGTTTTTCAGCCGTTTCGCAGGCCCGTTTCAGATTAAAAGCGTTCATGATGGTGTCGACCATTTTTTCCGCCATGAGCCGGAAGGTGGTCAGCTTGCCGCCGACAATGCTGTACATGCCGTTTTGATGGTCGATGATTTGAAAGCCGCGCGAAATCTCGCGGCTGTCGATTTTTTGAGATTTGAGCAGCGGGCGGACGCCGGAAAACGCCCGGATGACGCGCGTGGAGTTAAAATGCGGGATCATGCGGCCAGCCTCGCCGATAATGGTATCCACCTCGTTGGACTGGATGGATATTTTATCCGGGTCTTCCACGGCCAGGGATGTGGTTCCGGCCAGGCATACGGCTTCGTTGGGAACAATAATGTCGCCATCGGAAGCCGGCCGCAGACGGTTGATGACCATATCGGTCAGACGATGATTGGTGATAACCAGAGACCCTTTGGACAGGGTGATGGGAACCTCGCAGCCGGCAAGTCCAGCGATGAGATTGGTCCAGGCGCCGGAGGCATTGACGATGATGTTGCCGTGGATTTCTTTCTCCTCACCGGTAGACATGTCGGCGGCCCTGACGCCGATGCAGCGGCCATGTGACATAACGATTTCGGTTACGCGGTGCCGGATGAAACTAAGGCCGCCCTTGAGTTCCGAGGTTTTCATATTCAGCAGGCACAGGCGGAAAGGATCAATCGAGCAGTCAGGCACCCGGATGGCTTCTTCGAGTTCCGGGTTGAGATTGGGCACCAGTTCCAGCGCGCGGGTCGAAGACAGGATGTCCGTGGGAATGCCGATGTCATCGCAGCTGCGCAGGAACCGTTCGCGGAAAATCTTGGAGTCTCCGGGCAGGCGTACAAACAGGCCGCCGGTGGGCTCCACGCACTTCCGGCCGATGCGGCGCAGAATCAAATTTTCATCATAGCATTCTTTGGCCGCAACCGGATCGGATACGGCATATCGGCCGCCGCTGTGCAGAAGGCCATGACAGGCTCCGGTGGCGCCTGCCGCCAGGTCGCCCTTTTCAATCAGGCAGTGCGGGATGCCTCGCAGTGCCAGGTCTCTGGCAATTCCACAGCCCGTGGCTCCTCCGCCGATAATGATGACATCCGTCTTGATCATGGATTATTCCTTGTTGCAGGGAACGGTTTGAAACCGTTCCCTGCACTTTGTGCCTCTGTCCCTTTGTGCCTGTTTTAATCCTCTTCCCAGCTGCGGGCGCGCTCAACCGCCTTTTTCCAGCGGGCGTAAAGTTTTTGCCGTTTTTCACTGTCCATTGACGGTTGGAAGCGTTGATCGACTTTTCGCTTTTCGGCAATTGCAGCCTGATCTTTCCAGAAACCCACCGCCAGTCCGGCCAGGTAAGCCGCTCCCAGCGCCGTCGTTTCTATAATTTCCGGCCTTTCCACCGGAACATCCAGAATATCCGCCTGGAACTGCATCAGGAAGTTGTTGGCGCAGGCGCCTCCGTCCACGCGCAGTTCGCGCAGGTTAATACCGCATTCGGCGCGCATCAGCTCCAGTACGTCGCGGGTCTGGTAGGCAATGGATTCCAGCGTGGCCCGGATAATATGGTTGCGGTTGGCTCCGCGGGTGAGGCCGACAATGGCTCCGCGGGCGTACATATCCCAGTAGGGAGCGCCCAGTCCGACAAAGGCGGGCACAACGTAAACGCCATGGGTGTCGGCTACTTTTGTGGCAAAATATTCACTGTCGCGTGCATCGTAAATAACCCGCAGGCTGTCCCGTAGCCACTGAATCGCCGCTCCGGCCACAAAAATGCTGCCTTCCAGAGCATACTCAACTTTTCCGCCGAATCCCCAGGCGATGGTGGAAAGAAGCCCGTTTTGGGAATGGGCAAGATTTTCGCCGGTCATCATCAGCATGAAGCAGCCGGTGCCATATGTATTTTTGACCATACCGGGTGTGTAGCAGGCCTGGCCGAAAAGAGCCGCCTGCTGGTCGCCCGCGTCCCCGGCGATAGGAATTTCCGCTCCCAGCACGCGGGCGTCGGTGACCCCGTAAACAGCGGATGATGGTTTGACTTCCGGCAGCATGCAGGCGGGAATGTCGAGTTGGGATAAAATGTAATCATCCCAGGCCAGTTTCTTGATGTTATAAAGCATGGTACGTGAAGCATTCGAATAATCGGTGACATGGACTCTGCCCCGCGTGAGATTCCAGATCAGCCATGTATCCACGTTGCCGAAAAGCAGTTCGCCTTTTTTTGCTTTTTCTCTGGCTCCCTCCACATGATCAAGAATCCATTTGAGTTTTGTCCCCGAAAAGTAGGCGTCCACGACGAGTCCCGTATTTTCGCGGATGTAGTCTTCGAGCCCGCGGGATTTCAGTTCATCACAGATGGAAGAAGTTCTCCGGCACTGCCAGACGATGGCGTTGTAAACGGGTTTGCCTGTGTTCCTGTCCCAGACGATCGTGGTTTCGCGCTGATTGGTGATGCCGATAGCCGCAATCTCTTCCGGTGCAATTCCGGTTGTGGCCAGTACCTCGCTGGCTACACCCTGCTGAGTTCCCCAGATTTCCATGGGATCGTGCTCCACCCAGCCTGCCTGAGGATAGATCTGTGTAAATTCGTTTTGCGCGATTTTCACCGCGACGCCTTCAGAGTCATAAATAACAGCTCTTGAACTGGTCGTGCCCTGATCCAGGGCGAGAATATAGGTTTTATTCATCGATCGTCCCCCGCACTATGGAATCATACAATATCCTTATATTTACTATTGCATAAGGAAATGGTTTTTTGCAAAGATTTTCCTTGAACCCTGAAGCTGCCGGAGAAATCGCAGGAATTCATCCAGCCGTTATGCCGGCAGGGCTGCCTGAAATCAGAGAGGACCGGCCGGAAAAAAATTGACATCTGCACGGTTTTTTAGTTAGCTTAACAAAGCTGATAAACAAATGACGTGTCTTCGATCAGGAAAGTGGTGTTTTTTGATGAAATACAAAATCTATCTGCCGTTGGCCCTGGTTTTGTTTGCCGTTATAGCCGTAAGCGCGTCCGGAGCGCAAAAACATCAGGCGCAGCCCGCGCAAAAACCACCACCGCCGCCGGTTATTAAATGGGTTACGCTGTCCACGGATTCCCGTGACACGGTGCGGGAAATTATCCGTTCCGAGGTGGATAACCGCGAATCATTCTCCACGAGACAGGAAGAAAACACCAATCTGAAAGATGTGGAAGACGAGAAAGAAAGAGAAGATTCCGATTATAAAAACGCCATTATCACCGCGAATAAGGAATTCGTGAGAGCGAAAAAAAGAAGAGATGACCTCACAACGCAGTTTCACATGGTTTCCACGGATCTGGATGAATCCGCCAAAGGGATTAAAACGATTCGCGCAACCATTGAAAACCTGGACGGACAGATCAGCCGGTACGAACAGGATATTCAGGCGCAGCAGGAAGCACTCAAGCGTTGGCTGCAAACTGAAAAACAGGGTGAAATCGTGGTTGCCGTCATTTACACCCGGGGTTTCCGTGACAGCGCCCATGCCCTGGAAGGGAAGGCGGATGTTGCTTCCGCACCGCTCATTGCCGCTCACATGGGGACCTATATCCAGTCTTTTACCAAAATGATCAATAACGTCACGACGGTTGATTTCATTCGCGCCACTGAAGAGGGCACGGCCAAATGGAACAATGAAGAGCCGATCCGCATCGAACTGGATAAAAACGTCAAGGGGACATCTTATCTCCGGTTGAAACGATACGAGCTTTATCCCTTCCAGGAAAATAAGGGCGGTGCGGTCCAGGCGGCGGGAGGTGCCGACTTCAAGGTGTCCATCGTTCAGTCCCGCAGAGATCTTGAGGCGTTTCTGAAGGCCAATAAATATTCGCCGTCTAATTATGATCTGGATCGGGCAAACAAAGTCATTGTGAACACTGTCCAGAACAATGCCGCGGCGGAGGAGGGACTCAACGAACAGGTAAAAAGCTTTCAGGACAGGATACTGAATCTGCAAAATAAAATCAGCCTGGCCAGGACGGAAAGAGAGACACAGAAAAATCTTCTGAAACGCCGGGAAGACAGTTATCATAAGCTCAGCGTTGATGTAGCCGATATCCGGGGCAAAAAGGATGCGTCGGAACGATTGTTTACACAGGCGCAGGCCGTTCTGCAGGAAAAAAAGCGCGTTCACGAGTCCATTATCATCAAATCCGCGCTGGCAGCCACCAAGGGTTCACAGACTCCCGCCGAGGCTTCGGCGGAGGTTATTCTGGATAAGTTGGCTGAAGTAAAGAACGATGCGAAAACCCAGCACTCCAGTTCCGCGACGGAAGTAACCAACTTCCAGGTTACGTCGGATTCAGCCACGCAGTCCATCACGGAAGCCAGAATCACTGCGATTCGTCTGATATCGTTTGTCAATGAAGGCGACAGCGTGCGGGTGAAGATGGCATTTCGTGTACGGACCATTCTGGAAGAACAGCCCTCCGGTGAAGAACCGGCGAAAGCCGTGGCCCAGCCAGTGAAAACCAGGAAGGAAGCGAAACCGGCCCGCACTCCTGAACCGCAGTCAGCGCCTCCCGATACGCAGCAGCCGCCAGTGACAACACAAACGCCGGCCGCGACCGTCCAGCCGCTGCCGGAAAAGCCCAAGCCTGTACCTGTTTTCAAAAGAACGTACCGTCCGCTGGCGGTCAAAGATGCTCTGGGGTGCCTGTTTGAGTTGCGCAGCGTGAATATGACCAAGGAAGGCCTGCGTGTGCTGGTGGAGGTCATCAACACGGATAAGGAACCGCGAAAGATTGCCTTTTACGACTCTACATTTCCCGGCTCATGGCCCAGATCCAGAGTTACCGATGAATCCCAGAAATTTCACGAACCGGAGCGTGCCTATGTCTGGCAGGGTTCTCAGAAAAAAACCATGCAGGAAATTGACAGCCGCGGCCGCGGAGTGGAAATTCAAACGCAGACTTCGGTAACAATAGAATTGATTTTTAAAAGCGTTCCGGCTAAAATAAAAAATATTAAGATCAACCTGCACCCGTTCATTTACTATATGAGCGGGTATCGTGAAACCTGGCAGGAATTTGATCTGAAAATGCCGGACATGCACCTGCGACGCTAAAGAATGGAGAACTTCATGAGAAAGCACGTATTTTTTGGGATGGTATTGATGGCGGTGATGTTTGCTGGAGTGACATCCGCGGAATATTATTCATGGGAAGATGAAGCTGGCGCTGTACACATTACGGATTATCCGCCGCCGTCAACTGTTAACGCACGGAATGTGAAAATTTACGACCAGACGATCGGACAGGTTACCGTCACATCGGATAAACAGCCGGAGAAAGCTCCCGAGATCACTCTTTTCACTAAAAACAACTGCCCGGACTGTGACAAGGCTAGAACATTTTTAAAGGATAAAAATCTGGCCTTTACGGAATACAATATGGACCAGGACGAGAAGGCGGCGGAAAAAAGAAAGGCGATAGACGACAGCCAGGATGTGCCGTTTGCCGTCATTAACAAAGCGCAGGTTTATGGTTTTTCGGAAACCGTATACAACCGGGCGCTCAAGTTAACCCCCTGATGAAGACAACAATTTATTTTTATACCGGAACGGGCAACTCGCTCTGGGTTACCCGGAAGATTGCCGGTTTTCTGGATGAAGTCCATCTGATTTCTCTTGCAGGCAGTACAGAAGAATCCGTTCTGTGCGAGTCGGAGCGAATTGGCCTGGTTTTTCCCGTGCATATCTGGGGTGTGCCGCCGCCTGTTATGAAATTTATCGAACGTCTGAAAATAAATCCGGAATCTTATTTTTTTGCCGTTGCCGTCCATGCCGGTCAGGTAGCCGCCACCCTGGTTCAGTTGCAGAAACTTCTGGACAGGAAACACATCCGCCTCGCGTCGGGATTTTCCATTGAGCTGCCCAGTAATTACATCGTCTGGCGAGGAGCCATCTCACAGGAGAAACAACAGCAAAAATTTGCCGTGGCGCAGAAGAAAGTAGAGCGTATTGCCGGGATTGTCCGCGGCGGGAAAGAACTGGCGCCGGAAAAGGGGCCTTTCTGGCAAAACCCTTTCTTTTCAATGATATACCGGAAGTCTTTTCCGCATATCGGTAAAATGGATAAATCATTCCTTGCCGATGACCGGTGCAGCGGCTGCGGTATTTGTGAGAAAATTTGTACTGCGCGGAATATTCGCATGACGGAAGGCCGGCCTTCCTGGCAGCACCATTGTGATCAATGCTTTGCCTGCATCCAGTGGTGTCCGGAAGCGTCCATTCAGTATGGGAAGGGGACGTCCCGCAAGAAACGCTATCATCACCCGGATGTGTCTCTGAAAGACATGCTGGCTTGCGTCTCTGCGAATCAGGTTTCCTGAGATTGGATGTTCCGGTCTACCGTTTTACGTTACTCATTTTGACGGGCTCTGTTTTTCCTTTCGGTTCAGAATCATTTCCCAGATCATCAGGATGGCTCCAACGGTGATGGCAGAATCGGCGACGTTAAAAGCCGGCCAGTGCGCGGAGCCGATGTACACATCCAGAAAGTCCACCACGGAGCCAAAGCGGATTCTATCAATAAGATTTCCCACTGCGCCACCGAAGATCAGCGTGAGCGATCCGGCCAGCATCAGATTCCGGGGGTTGCTTTTAACCAGATAATAGAAAATCAATCCGGCGGCAACAACCGTGACGCCGATAAAGAACACATAGCGAAAAGTTGCGGAAGCATCGGCCAGAAAACCGAAGGCCGCCCCGGGATTCAGGACATAAACCAGATTGAACAGTCCCGGTATTACCGGTAAAACTTCATGAAGTGTGAACCTCGTCGTGACGGCGGATTTGGTGATCTGATCCAGCGCGATAATGACCGCGGCTCCCAGAATGAATATTGTAAGATTTTTTTTCAATTGACAACTCCTTCATTCCCTTCCCCTCCCTTGGTAGGAGGGGATAGAGGGGAGGGTGTAAAATTAATGATTAAAAGTAAGTCGTGTATCATTCCTATCTACAGATTAGGCAGACAGCGCGCGCAAACCGTCGGATGATCGGCGTTTGTTCCAACCGATTCCTCATAAATCCAGCAGCGTTCGCACTTGGTGCCGCGGGCTTTTTCCACGCCGACAGCCAGGCCCTTGATTTCCTCGCTTCGGTATGGTTTGGCAATGTCCGTTTCATCCGCCACCGCAAGTTGCGAAACGATGAGCAGTGCCCGTAAATCCTCAATGTGCGTTTCAAAAAGCGCGCGCATTTTTTCCGGCGCGGAAAGGGTGATTCGGGCATCCAGCGAATGACCGATGATTTTATCCTTGCGTGCCTGTTCGACCGCCTTGGCGATTTCGCTTTTGGCCTCAATCATGGTCTTCCAGCGTTCACCCAGATCCGCGTTGAAGTAGATATCATTAACTTCGGGGAACTGCGTCAGATGAACGCTTTCCTCTTTTTCCGGCCAGGCAGGCAGCGAGGACCAGACTTCTTCGGATGTGAAAGTGAAGATCGGCGCCAGCAGTCGCGTCATCGCGTTCAGTATGATGAACATGGCCGTCTGACCGGAACGTCTGGCCGGGGAGGCGGCCCTGTTGGTGTAAAGGCGGTCTTTGAGGACATCCAGATACAGAGCGCTTAAATCCACCGTGCAGAAATTGTGCAGCGTAAAGAAAACGACATGGAACTGGTGACGTTCATAGGCTTCCGTTACTCTTTTGATGACTTCCTGCATGCGATGCAGTGCCCAGTGGTCCATCTCCAGCATCTTTTCGTATGCGACGCTGTCCGTGCCCGGCTTGAAATCATACAGATTTCCCAAAATGAAACGACTGGTGTTGCGAATGCGACGATACGCCTCCGTCAGGCGCTTCAAAATTTCTTCGGAGATGCGGATATCGTCCGTGTAATCTTCCGCCGCCACCCAGAGACGCAGGATCTCCGCGCCGTATTTGGCAATGGCTTCTTCCGCGCCGATGACGTTGCCGACGGATTTGGACATTTTCTTGCCTTCGCCGTCCACCACAAAACCATGCGTAAGAACGCTTTTGTAGGGAGCACGTCCGCGCGTGCCGATGGATTCCAGAAGCGAGGAATGAAACCATCCACGGTGCTGATCCGATCCTTCCAGGTACATATCGCAGGGCGAACTCAATTCCGGGCGTTTTTCCAGAACCGCCGCATGGCTGACGCCGGAGTCGAACCATACATCCAGAATATTTACTTCCTTGGTAAATTCCGTGGAGTGGCAGTGAGGGCATGCCGTATGCTTCGGCATTAAATCTTTTGGTTCTTTTTCAAACCAGACATCCGCGCCGCCTTTTTCCACAAGACCCACCAGATGATCCAGAATTTCCCCGGTTAGCACTTCGTTTTTGCATTTAGCACAATAGAAAACGGTGATCGGCACACCCCAGAGACGCTGGCGGGAAATGCACCAGTCCGGGCGGTTTTCCACCATGCCGTAAATGCGATCGCGTCCCCAGGAAGGAATCCAATGTACTTCATCGGTAATGGCGACGAGCGCCTTTTTCCGCAAATCATTTTTCTCCATCGAGATAAACCACTGCTCGGTCGAACGGAATATGATGGGTTTTTTGCAGCGCCAGCAGTGCGGATAGGAATGCTGCAGCGGAACGTGACCCATAAGCGCGCCGACCTCATCGAGCTTTTTAATGACATTATCATTGGCGTCAAAGACGAACTGGCCCGCGAAGTGCTCGACGTCTTCCGTGAATTTTCCAGCGTCGTCCACCGGCGCATAATTGTCCAGACCGTATTCCAGGCCGATTTCGTAGTCTTCCTGGCCGTGGCCGGGCGCAATATGCACTGCACCGGTGCCGGCTTCCAGTGTGACAAAAGGCGCCAGAATCAGAACGCTGTGCCGTTTCACCAGAGGGTGCCAGCATTTCTGACCTTCCAGCACTTCGCCCTTGAACTCATCGAGAATTTCGTAAGACGCGCCGCGCTGACCGAAGGCCTCCAGGCAGTAATCCAGCATCTCCCTGGCGACAATCAGGACTTCGCCGTTGATCTTCACCGCAGCGTATACAAAATCATTCTTGACGGCAATCGCAAGATTGGCGGGAATCGTCCAGGGAGTGGTGGTCCAGATCACCATGTTTACCTTTTGACCTGCGAGCTTCGGCAGCACCTGGCTGATGTCGGAATCAAAGGCGAACTTCACATAGATGGATGGCGTGTGATGATCAGCATATTCCACTTCGGCTTCAGCCAGAGCGGTTTTGCAGGAAGCGCACCAGTAAACGGGCTTCTTGCCCTTGTATACACTGCCGTTGAGATAGAGCTTCCCGAATTCGGCGACAGTGGCTGCTTCGTAAGGATACGCCATGGTCAGATAGGGATTTTCCCATTCGCCAAAAACACCCAGTCGCTTGAATTGAGCGCGCTGGATATCCACAAATTTTTCCGCGTAAACACGGCAGGCGCGCCGTTTTTCCACCTGAGTCAGGCTCGATTTCTTGCCGCCCAGTTCTTTGTCGACCTGGTGTTCAATCGGCAGACCGTGGCAGTCCCAGCCGGGCACGTACACGCCGTCATACCCGGTCATGTTTTTCGCCTTGATTACAATGTCCTTGATAATTTTATTGAGCGCCGTGCCCAGATGAATGTTGCCGTTGGCATACGGGGGGCCGTCATGAAGAATGTAAGGCTTCTTGCCTTTGGCCATATCCCGGATTTTGAAGTAAATACCCATCTCTTCCCATTTTTGAAGCATTTCCGGTTCGCGCTGAGCCAGATTGGCTTTCATCGGAAAATCCGTCTGGGGAAGATTCAACGTCTGTTTGTAATCCATTTTCTGTTGCTCCTGTCTTCTAAAAAAAATAGCGGTTAAACCGCAAACTGCGCTTACTGAACTGATTCTATAAAGTGTCATTCCCGCGCAGGCGGGAATCCATGTTGTTCTGTCAGTGTATCAGTTGCAGTCAACTACCATATAAATATAGGACTTTCAAGCATAACTCTATTTGCCCGTCCCGGGATTAAACTGTAATAACCACGAGGAATTCCTGTTGCAACCCGGAGAATATTTTGTTACTTTTAACCACGTTTTCAGAGATTCAATTGTTTGAGAAGATAACCTTAAGGAGGAGCATATGAAATCAAGATTCATTTCCATGGCGGTTCTGGCGGTAATGGTGTTGCTGCTGGCACAGGCCGGTTATTGTCAGAATACGGTCGGCATGTCGGATTGGGTGGAAAAGATCGGCCAGGGATCGGTAAACTGGTCCGCGGGGTACATCGAAGCGGTCGGTATCGGCGCTCCGCCGGATCGAAGTGTCGGTAAAATCAACGCAAGACCTTTGGCCCTGCGCGCGGCAAAGGTGGACGCTTACCGCAATCTGCTGGAAATTACCAAGGGAGTTCAGATCGATTCCAGAACTACCGTCAAAGACTTTACCGTGGAAAGCGATATCATCAACACGCAGGTCGAAGGCCTGATCAAAGGCGCTCAGGTAGTGGATCAACAGTATATGTCCGACGGCACCGTGGAAGTCCGCCTGCGCATGCCGCTTTACGGTAATCTGTCGCAGATCATGGTACCTCTGGCAATTGAAAAGCGTAAAACGCTTCCGCTGCCTCCTCCGCCAGCCCCCGCGCCTCCCGCTCCACCTGCTCCCGCTCCGACAGCTCCGGCACCCGTTGTAACAGCGCCTCCCGCTCCGCCTGCTCCGGTGCTTTATACAGGTCTGGTGATTGACGCACGCGGCATCACCGCGCGTCCGGCCATGTCACCACGTATTTATGATGAAAATGGCAAAGAAATCTATGGTTCCGCCAACGTCGATCGTGAATATGCCATTCAGCAGGGCATGAGCGGATATGCCCGCGATTTGACGTCCGCCCAGAGTAATGCCCGAGTGACGGCCAATCCCATCACGGTGAAAGCGATTAAAACCGGCGGCATGGGCAGGTCCGATCTGGTAATCAGCAATTCCGATGCGGCGCAGATTAACGCTTCGGCGGAAAACGCATCCTTCATGAAAAAATGCCGGGTGATGATTGTTCTGGATTAAGCACAGCGGTCGGACAAAATAACCAGAGCCGCAGTCACGCATTGGTGGCTGCGGCTTTTTACTGTTTCATCGGAAAAGGAAAAGAGATTGTCAAAGCGTATTATTGTTCTGGCTGAAGAAGTCGCCAACCAGATTGCCGCCGGAGAAGTAGTGGAAAGGCCGGCTTCGATCGTCAAGGAACTGATCGAAAACGCGATCGACGCGGGTGGCCGGGATGTCCGTGTTGAACTCGTCCGGGGCGGCGCCGGATTAATTCGGGTTGTCGATAACGGGTCCGGTATTGCCGGCGAGGACATGGCGCTGGTTTTTGAACGCCATGCCACCAGCAAAATATCAAAACTGGATGATATCTATTCGGTTGGTTCTTTCGGGTTCCGCGGCGAAGCCATGGCCAGCATCGCGTCCGTTGCGCGCGTGGAGGTGCTGACCAGACGTCCGGATGATCTGGAGGGAACAAAAGCGGTGGCCCGGGCGGGCCAGATTCTGGAAATCGCTCCGGCGGGGTTGCCTTCCGGGACGCAGATCACGGTGACGGAGCTTTTTGCCAATGTCCCGGCCCGCCGCAAATTTCTCAAAACCGAAGCAACCGAGCACAGTGCCTGTCTTGATGCGATCACCAGAATCGCGCTGGCGCATCCGGAGGTCCGCTTTACGGTAACGACAGACGGCCGGGAAGTATTTGCCGCGCCCGGAGTCAAAGACGTTTCCGATCGGGTGACGATGGTGATGGGCAATGATTTTGCCGGACATTGCCGGGCGGTTCAGGCACAGACGGAACATCTGAGACTTACCGGTTACATCTCGACGCCGGACTATACAAAATCCAATTCCAAAAGCATTTATCTTTTCGTGAATTCACGTTTCATCCGCGATAATTCCATGACGCACGCGGTTCTTGCGGCTTACCGGCAGGTGATTGAACCGCGCCGTTATCCCGCGGCGGTCTTGTTTCTGGATCTGCCGGGAGAAGAAGTGGACGTCAATGTTCATCCGGCAAAACTGGAAGTCCGCTTTAAAAATTCCCGTGAAGTTTACGATCTGGTATCCAGAACGGTGGCCCAGAGCCTCGCGAAGGTACAGACATCTCCCGATTCTTTTGCCTATCGCCTGACGCCTAGAGAAACCTCATCTGCCGCCTCCGGCTTCTGGAGACCGAAAGAATCTTACGTGCCTACGGTGCGGGAACAACCTGGTGAAGTTTATTCGCTGAGAAACATGCGGCAGGCGATCGATCAGGATTTATTCACACGGACGGAAAATGCGTCCGACGTTCCTGTTTTTGCACACGATCCTTCAGGCGCAGAAAGAATCACATTTGCCGGGCTTTCGTATCTGGGGCAGTTTGCCGACACCTATCTGGTTTTCGGCGGTCCGGATGGTGTAACGCTGGTGGATCAGCATGCCGCGCATGAAAGAATTCTTCTGGAACGTTTGAAGGCGGCTGCCAGTTCAAAGGCAGTAAGTCAGCCTCTGCTGATGCCGGAAGTCGTGAGCCTTACACCCGCGCAAATCAGCCTTTTCGAAGAAGCGCTGCCGATGCTTTCCGACATCGGCCTCGAACTGGAAATATTCGGCCGTGACGCGATTGTCGTCAAAGCAATGCCGGCCGCTCTGCCTCATGTTCTTCCGGCGGACATCATTTCCGATCTGGCGGATCAACTGGGCGATGGCGAGGCAAAGCCCGCGCTTGCTGAACGAAAAGAAAAAATCCTGGCGTCGATGGCCTGCCGGACGGCGATCAAGGCCAACGCGGAACTCCCTGCCGAAGAAGTCGCCGCTTTATGCCGGGACCTGGAGCAGACACCATACAACGCGACCTGTCCGCACGGACGTCCGATCAGCGTGCAATTTTCCCTGTATGAAATCGAAAGAATGTTTAAAAGAAAATAAGACGGCAAAAATTCCACTGGTGGTAATCGGCGCGCCGACGGCAACCGGAAAGACCTCCCTGGCTATAGAGCTTGCGGAAATATTCGGCGGGCACATCGTCAATGCCGATTCCATGCAGGTTTACCGTTATATGGATATCGGCACGGCAAAACCCTCCCCCGAAGAACGAAGAAGAGTAACCCATCACCTGCTCGATGTCGTCAATCCGGACGAGGAATATAACGCCGCTCTTTACGCCGAGCAGGCCAGGACGGTTATCTCCGGGCTTGCCCGTGAAGGCAGGCCCGTGTTTGTTGCGGGCGGAACGGGTTTATACATCCGCGCGCTTTTGCATGGAATCATTGAAACGCCGCCGGTCGATGAAAACATCCGCAATTATTATAAAGGGCTTCGAGACAGGCATGGCCGGGAATATCTTCATGGACTGCTCAAGACGCGGGACCCTCTGGCGGCTGCGCGCATCAATCCCAACGACTCCGTCCGCGTCATCCGGGCGATGGAAGTGCTGGATCAGAGCGGGCGGTCTATCGTCGATTTGCAGCAGGATCATGCTTTTGCCGATTGTCCCTATGATGCGTGCAGGGTCGGCATACGCGTTGATCGCGAAACATTAAAAAGCAGGATTGCCGCAAGGACTGAGCGTATGGTGGAAGATGGTCTGCTGGAAGAGGTGCACGGGCTGCTGGAGCGGGGGTATGGGGAAAATCTGAAAGCCATGCAGTCTCTGGGCTACAGGCAGGTCGTGGAATTTATCCGGGGCCGGCATTCATGGGACCGGGCGGTCGAGTTGATTAACCGCGAGACGTGGCTTTACTCCAAAAGGCAGATGACATGGTTTTCAGCGGATAAGACCATCCAATGGTTTGATCCGGATGAGTCGGGAAATGTTCGCAAAACGGTACAAGAATTTTTTTCCGGGAAGCATTTTGGGAAAAATGATCCCTGACAACCTGTGAAAGATGTTCAGTAATCAATTTAAACGCTTCTTAATATTGACTTGACTTAAAACCGCACTGAAGCTAGTTAAGAAGGTGTGTTTTTAACCAGAAATCGGAAAATATTTCAGGGGCCAACCTTTTAGTAAGAGAAAGGAGAAAAATATGTTTCACGGCAAGGGCAGAAATAAGGCTTTATTGGGGATGGTGTTATTTACGGCAATTTTACTGATTGTTGCCTGCGGACCCACAGCCCGCGTGCCGGTCAGTCAGCTGGACACTCCCGAACATCATTTCTTTACGGGAATGAGAATGTTCGATCAGGAAAAGTACGTGGATGCCCAGAGAGAATTTGAACTCGCGCTACAGCTTGACGATAAATATTCCAAGGCGCATACCGGCATCGGTCTGGTCAGAATGTATATAACCCCGCCGGATTTCAACGGAGCCTGGGACCGTCTCCAAAAGGGCGCTAAATACGCCAAAACCGATGATGAACGGCTTGTCAATAAAGTGAGCCGCATCCGCTACTACACGCAGAGCAAGGAAAAGAAATGGCTTGCCTACGCCAAGGATCAGTTTGACGAAGCGGTAACGATTGATCCGAAATATTCCGCTGCCTATTATTTTATGGGACTGGCCTATAAGCAGGCTTATGATTTCAATGCCGCAGGCCTCATGTTTACAAAGGTTCTGGAGCTGAAAACGGATTACATATCCAAAGCGGACACTGAATGGAACTTTATTCAGAAGGTTCAACGGGCAATGCCCGGCTCCGCGACGGGCAAGCAGATCGCCCTGGTGGAAAGCATCAACCGCGCAGACGCGGCAGCCCTGTTCATGGAAGAGTTGAAAATTGATGTGCTCTACAAGAAGAGAACGCCTAAAACATTTGATACGTCTTTCAAGGATCCGGAAAAAGCAGCCCAGACCGCAAAGCCGGTCAAGCCGACGGCCAACGACATTGCCGGCCATCCGCTGAAAGCGGATATCGAGGGCATTCTGGGAATCGGTGTGCGCGGCCTGGAAAATTATCCCGACGGCAATTATCATCCGCAGGAGATGATTACCCGCGCCGCTTATGCGATGATGCTGGAGGATATTTTAATTAAAGTAACGGGCGATAATGCACTGGCGACCAAGTTTATCGGGTCCAGCTCGCCTTTTCCCGATCTGCGCGCCGACCTGCCGTATTTCAACGCGGTCATGGTGGTAACGTCCAGGGGCATCATGGAAGCGAAAGATTTAACGACTGGTGAATTCGCGCCTGTTAAGCCCGTAGCCGGCGTGGATGCTCTTTTGATTATACGCAAGGTTAAAGAACAGCTGAAGTTTGACTGAAAACGGTTTTTACCTGATTTGCGAGGCGGGACTTTATCGGGTCCCGCTTCGAGTTTTGAAAATCGACGAGCGATAAAAAAGACTTTTAAAACGAAAGTGAATGTCATTTCGACCGAAGAGAGAAATCCTGGAGACATTAAAAGGCAAGGATTTCTCGTCGCCAATCTCCTCGAAATGGCAAACATCGGGAAAGGAAGTCGGAAAGGGCGCAAGCCCTTTTGTGTATTTATAGAGGGGAGAGTTATTTTTCATGTCAGCAAAAGAGTTAGGCAAAACGTTTGAACCGGCGGAAGCCGAAAAAAGACTGTACGATTACTGGTTAAAAAATGAATTTTTTCACGCGAAGGATACAAGCGACGCTCCCGCTTTTTCCATTGTCATCCCGCCTCCAAATGTCACCGGGATGCTGCACATGGGGCATGCGCTGAACAACACTTTGCAGGACATCATCATCCGTTTCAAAAGGATGCAGGGCTATAACACCCTGTGGATGCCGGGCATGGATCATGCCGGTATTGCCACGCAAAACGTGGTGGAACAGCAGCTGCGCAAGGAAGGCCTGTCCCGTCACGATCTGGGTCGCGAGAAATTCATTGCCCGCGTCTGGGAATGGAAGGAAAAATACGGGGGCGTGATCATCAATCAGCTCAAGCGTCTGGGCTGTTCATGCGACTGGGAACGTCAGCGCTTCACCATGGATGAAGGTCTTTCTCAGGCCGTGCGCGAAGTTTTTGTAAGATTATACAATGAGGATATGATTTACCAGGGCGACTATATCGTCAACTGGTGTCCGCGCTGCCATACCGCCATTTCCGACCTGGAAGTGGAATTCAAACAGGACCAGAGCTTCCTGTGGAACATCCGTTACCCGTTTGCCGACGGCAGCGGGGAAATCGTCGTGGCCACGACCCGTCCGGAAACCATGCTGGGCGACACCGCCGTGGCGGTTCATCCGGATGATCCGCGCTATAAGGACAAAATCGGGAAAATGGTCATCCTACCATTAATGAACAAAGAAATCCCGATCATCGCCGATGACTATGTCACGATGGAATTCGGTTCCGGTGCGGTCAAAATTACTCCCGGCTCCGATCCCAACGACTTTGCCATGGCCCAGCGCCATAAGCTGGAAATCATCTCGGTCATCGACGGCGAAGGCATCATCAATGAGTACGGCGGCGGGTATCAGGGCCAGGACCGTTACGAAGCCCGCAGGAATGTGGTGACCGACCTGGAAAAGGGCGGCTATCTGGTCGGTACGGAACCTTACGCGCACAACGTCGGCCAGTGCTACCGCTGCAAAACGGACATCGAGCCGATGGTTTCCAAGCAGTGGTTTGTCAAAATCAAACCGCTGGCGGCCAAGGCTATTACCGCCGTAACCAAGAAGAAAACCCGTATTGTGCCCGCCTCCTGGGAAGCCACCTATTTTGACTGGATGAACAACATCCGCGACTGGTGCATTTCCCGCCAGTTGTGGTGGGGCCACCGCATTCCCGTCTGGTACTGCGGCGACTGCGGGAAGGTGATCGTTTCGACAGTTGATCCCGACAAGTGTCCGATTTGCGACGGGTCATCGTTGAAACAGGATGAAGATGTACTGGATACCTGGTTCAGCTCCGCGCTCTGGCCGTTCACCACACTGGGCTGGCCCAAAAGAACCGGTGCGCTCAAAACATTCTATCCGACGTCGCTTTTGATCACGGGCTTTGATATTTTATTTTTCTGGGTGGCCCGCATGATGATGATGGGGCTCTATGTCATGAAGGACGTGCCTTTTAAGGACGTGTATCTCCACGCGCTGGTACGTGACGAAAAAGGCGAGAAAATGAGCAAATCCAAAGGAAACAGCATTGACCCGCTTACCATGATCGACCAGTACGGTACGGACGCGTTTCGCTTCACCCTGGCCGCTTACACTGCCCAGGGACGCGATGTCCGCATGTCGCCGGAGCGCATCGAAGGGTACAAATTCTTTGTCAATAAAATCTGGAACGCGGCCAAACTGACACTTTCCAACCTGGCGGATTATGATGAAGAGGCATCCGCCGCCGCTCCCGATTTATTGCCCGAAAAATGGATCAAGGCCAAACTCAATGAAACCATCGCCGATGTAACCAGATGCCTCGATGAATACCGGTTCAATGATGCCGCGGCGGCCATTTACAATTTTATCTGGCATGAATACTGTGACTGGTATCTGGAACTCAGCAAGCCCTCACTCTATGGCAAGATCGGTCCGGAAGCAAGACAGGCGACCCAGCGGACGATGAAGGAAGTCTTCGGAGTCATGCTTCAGTTGCTGCACCCATTCATGCCGTTTGTGACAGAGGAACTCTGGCAGACGATGCACGAAAGCACCGAGAATTCTATCGTGGTCAGTTCCTTCCCGGTGGCGCAGGAAGCCTGGAGTGAAGAAGCGGCTGAAAAAGAGATGGAAACCGTGATGGAAATCATTACCTCAATCCGCAACATTCGCGGCGAAATGAGAATTCCACCCTCCCAGAAATTAAAAGTGCTGGTTTCCGTTCCCGATGAGCAGACCAGAAAGACCATTGAAACCGGCGGCGGTTACATCATCAACCTGTCCAATCTCGAGTCCATGACAGTGGACGTGAATCTGGTGGAGCCTAAAGGAGTGGCCACAGGTGTGGTTGGTGCAATCAAAGTGTTCGTACCCCTGGCCGGTATTGTCGATTTTGCAGGAGAGAAAGCCCGTCTGGAGAAGGAACTGGCCAAGGTATCCAAAGATCTGGAGCAGAGTTCCCGCAAACTGTCCAATCGTGATTTCCGCGCCAAGGCGGCGCCGGAAGTGATTGCCAAGGAAGAGGATAAATTGAAAGACTTCCAGGAGAAATTTAGCGCTCTGGAAGGCGCTCTGAAGAAGCTGAAAGAAATGATGGTGTAACATTGCAGGGAAATGTCTTGCCAAAAGCATGGGCGTTGTGACCTTTCCTTGCACTTCCCTTCCTTGAGGGGAGGGACTGAGGGAGGGTGAACAGTGATCGCGACTCCGGCAACTGACAAATCAAAAAGTTGATTTTGGGATAAGAAATGATTTCTCCGCAGATAAGAAAAATAATCGAAGCCGCGCTGGCTGAAGATATCGGCACCGGCGACATCACTACGGACGCTACGGTCGATCCCGGCAAGAAGGGCAGGGCACTGGCCGTGGCCAAAGACGATTTCATCGTCGCAGGTATTGATGTTTTTGAGGCTACGTTTCAATGTCTGGATAAAGACATCAAAGTGAAAAAATTCATGGCCGACGGGAGCCCGGCAAAAAAAGGAGATGTGGTTGCCGAAGTTTCAGGCAGCCTGTCTTGTATCCTGCAGGCCGAGCGTGTTGCGTTGAACCTCTTTCAGCGCATGTCCGGTATTGCCACACAGGCGGCAAGATATGTATCGGCCGTCCGCGGAACAAAAGCGACAATCCTGGATACGCGCAAAACGGTTCCGGGTCTCAGGTTGCTCGATAAAATGGCCGTCCGTATGGGAGGCGCGACCAATCACCGGACAGGTCTCTATGACGGCGCGCTGATCAAAGACAACCACATCGAGGCGGCAGGCGGTATCACCGCCGCGGTGAAAGCTCAAAGGAAGCGATTGCCACATACCCTGAAGATCGAAGTGGAAACCAGGAATCTCAAGGAAGTCAAAGAAGCGCTGAAGTGCGGTGCGGATATCATCATGCTGGATAACATGACGCTGGACGCCATGAAAGAGGCGGTTGATTTTGTAGCCGGACGGGCTCTGCTGGAAGCTTCCGGCAATGTCAACCTGCAAAGGGTCCGCGAAATCGCCGTTACCGGTGTCGATTTGATCTCCGTCGGTGAACTTACCCATTCCGTCCGCGCCGCGGACATCTCCCTCAAAGTGAAGGGAAGCAGACTGTAAGCATACAGGCTGTTGGAAGCCCTGAAAAGAATTCATTTGTCGTTTTTGATGTGCAGCAGGATGCCGCCTTTCCTGCTCACTTTGATCAGTCGAATCGTAATGGGGAGCCACGGAAGCAATCCTTTTTTATTCTTCAATAAATATTTCAATATAAAGGAGAAGGCCATGAAGAGAATTGTCACAAAAGAAGATTATATCGAAAGCCTGAAGAATCTCCATCACACGGTTTATTACAACGGGAAGCGAGTGGATGACGTATCTGCACATCCGGCTTTGCAGCCCCACATCAATTCCGCGGCGCTGACGTACGAGCTGGCTCGACAACCGGAATATGCAGATTTAATGACAGCCACCTCTCACCTGACCGGAAAGAAGATCAACCGTTTCACCCATATCCATCAGAGCGTTGACGACCTGATCCGGAAAATTCAGATGCTGCGTCTGATCGCGCATGAAACCGGTTCGTGTTTCCAGCGCTGCGTGGGATTCGATGCGCTCAATGCCGCCTACATGACCACCTATGATATCGATCAGAAATACAAGACGGATTATTTTGAACGCTTCAAAAAATATTTAATGCATGTCCAGGATTCCAACGTCATGGTTGTGGGGGGAATGACCGACCCCAAAGGAGACCGTTCTCTGCCACCCTCCAAACAGCAGGATCCGGATCTGTTTACGCACATCGTGGAGAAACGAGCTGATGGCATTGTTATTCGCGGCGCCAAAGCCCACATGACCGGCAGCGTGAATTCCCATGAAATCCTGATTATGCCCACACAGGCCATGAAAGCGGAAGATAAAGACTACGCGCTATCCTGCGCCTTTCCTCTTAATACAAAAGGGGTGACGCTGATTTTCGGTCGTCAGACCAATGAAGAACGCAAACTCGAATGCGGAATCGATTCCGGCAATCCGCGTTTCGGCCTGGTGGGGGGAGAGGCATTGATTGTTTTTGAGGATGTTTTTGTGCCCTGGGAGCGCGTATTTCTGTGTGGAGAATATGACATGGCCGGTTTGTTTGTGGAGCGGTTCGCCACGCTGCACCGGCAGAATTATGGAGGGTGCAAAGGCGGAGTGTCCGACGTTCTGATCGGTGCCACGGCGCTGGCCGCCGAATATCAGGGTACGGCAGCTGCTTCGCATGTGAAAGAGAAGCTTGCCGAGATGATTCATCTGGCCGAGACGATTTTCAGCGGTTCCGTCGCCTGTTCCGCCATGGGATACAAAACCCCTTCCGGATCGTACTATCCGGACCCGCTGCTGGCGAATACGACCAAACATAATGTAACGCGTCATATTTATGAAATTGCACGGCTGGCGCATGACATTGCCGGAGGAATTATCGCCACCATGCCTTTTCAGGGAGATCTGGAAAGTTCCGAAGTGGGGCGCTACGTGAAAAAATATCTGACGGGGATTTCCGGAATCAAAACGGAAGATCGGATCAAGATTTTGCGGCTGATCGAAAATATGAGCGGTGGAACGGCACTTGCCGAATCCATGCATGGTGCCGGTTCTCCCCAGTCGCAGAAAGTGATGTACGGGCGTCTGGGCAACCTGGAACAGAAAAAGAAGTGGGCGAAGAAGATTGTTGATATTCAGTAAGATGAATGGCGGAGCCGCCTTTTGGATGTTCCATGCGAGAAACCATGAAGCTGAGTGAAGAATTGCTGAAGGAAAAGCTTGCCGGTCAGTTTATCGGCGATCCGCTTTATTATTACGATGAAATCGGTTCGACCAATGATGAGGCGTTTCGGCTGGGGCTGGCCGGCGCGCCGGAAGGAACGGTGCTCATCGCTGACCAACAGAGCGCGGGCAGAGGAAGAATGCAGCGTATCTGGCATTCACCGCCGGGCGCTAATATTTATACATCCATCATTTTACGACCATCCTTTGATCCGCTGCGCGCAGGACAGATTTCCATTGCCGCGGGCGTTGCCGTGGCGGAAACGCTGAATTCCATCTGCAAAGGTAATGCTGCCCTTAAATGGCCCAACGATGTCCTGATTGCCGGAAAAAAGGTATGCGGCATCCTGGCGCAAATGAAAATGACGAACAGAACCGTAGATTTTGTCGTTGTGGGGATCGGTATCAACGTCAATATCACCATGGATCAATTTCCGAAGGATATCCGAGAGATTGCCACATCTATGGCGATCGAAACGGGACAGGAAATATCCCGCCTGAATTTGATAATTCGTTTGTATGAAAATATGGCAAAATGGTATAAAGATCTCTGCCGAAACGGCATCGGTTCGGTCAAGGAAAGATGGCTCGGTCTTTCACCGATGATCGGGCAAACCGTATCGGTCAGTTTCGGAGAAGAAAAAGCCAGCGGCAAGGCCCTGGGACTCTGTGATGACGGCTCTCTGATGCTGGAGACGCCCGGGAAAGCCATTCTCATGGTCTCCGCGGGAGACACCACTATATTGAAAGGGTGAAGGACTTTATGCTTTTAGTGATTGATGTGGGCAACACCAATACCGTTCTGGGTTTGTTTGACGGTGAAAAATTGATACATGACTGGCGCATCCGTACGGAAATCGACCATACGATTGATGAATACGGGGTTTTGATTTCCAACCTCTACCAGTCCAGCCGGATGAGAGCCAAGGAGATCAAAGCCGTCAGCGACATTATTATTTCCTGCGTTGTGCCGCCGATGCTCAATATTCTGGAACCTCTCTGCGTCAAGTATTTCAATCTCAAGCCGCTGATTGTCGGCCCGGGAATCAAGACGGGTATGCCGATCTTTTATGATAATCCCAAGGAAGTTGGCGCGGACCGCATTGTCAACGCGGTGGCTGCCTATGATAAATATCGAAGGGAGTCCATTATTGTGGACTTCGGCACGGCAACTACATTCGATTATGTTTCCCCCAAGGGGGAATACATGGGCGGCTGTATCGCGCCGGGCATTGTGATTTCCAGCGAAGCGCTTTTTGAAAGAGCATCCAAATTACCGCGAGTGGAATTCAGCAAACCCAGAACAATCATTACCAAAGATACGATCAGCGCCATGCAGGCCGGCATTATGTTCGGTTACGCCGGACTGGTGGACGGCATCGTCAACCGGATGAAGGCGGAAGTCAAAACCAACCCGCTGGTCATTGCCACCGGCGGTCTGGCAAGGATTGTCGCGCCGGAAACAAAAACGATTGAAAAAATTGAAGAAATGCTGACGCTGGACGGTCTGAGAATTATTTATGACCTCAATAAGAAATAGCTCATGTTGAATGTTGGTTTAACTGGCGGCATCGCCTGCGGAAAATCAACCGTTGCGGACATGTTTGTGCATCTGGGCGGTTATCTGATTGATTTTGACAAGCTGGCCCATGAAGTTCAGGATCCGGGAAAGCCGGCCTGGCAGGATGTAGTCAACCATTTCGGCAGCGACATTTTACGGCCGGATCAAAAAATCGACCGCACTAAGCTGGCGGCCATTGTTTTCCATGATCCGGAAAAACTCAAACGGCTCAACACCCTCGTTCATCCGCGTGTTTTTGAAGAGTGGTGGGCCCGCCTCGAAGAAATTTCAACACGGAATCCGAACGCCATTGTATTTTCGGACGTTCCTCTGCTGTTTGAAGGCGGGATGCAACACCTGTTTGAGTTGACCATTTTAGTGATGATTGAGCCGGAAAAGCAGATTCAACGGTTGATGGCCCGTAATGCGGTTTGCCGGGAAGATGCCGAATTGCGATTGTCCTGTCAGATGCCGATTTACGAAAAAGTGAAAATGGCCAGCATCGTGATTGACAATTCCTGCTCCGTTGATGAAACGGAAAAGAAAGTGGCGGCCATCTGGATTGATCTGCTGGAAAAAGAAAAAAGTAAAAAAGGAAATCGCAGGACGCTTTCTTCAAGAAAGTCCTGAAATGAACATATCAAAATCGGAGGTAAATGCATGATTGAAAAGAACGTCAAAACGGATTTCAGCGCGAAGGCGTCCGAGCCGGTGATCGGAGAAGGCACGTTTGTTCATCCGCTGGCGGCGGTGATCGGTAATGTGATTTTGGGAAGCAACGTAATGGTTGCGCCGACAGCCTGTGTGCGCGGCGATGAAGGCCAGCCTCTTTTTGTCGGCAATGATACCAATGTCCAGGACGGAGTGGTCATTCACGCACTGGAGACGGAACAGGACGGCAAGCCGGTGGAAAAAAATCTCATGGAAGTAGATGGTAAAAAATATGCGGTCTATGTGGGCAACCGTGTATCTCTCGCGCATCAGGTGCAGATTCACGGGCCGGCCGTGGTCATGGACGATACGTTTGTGGGAATGAAAGTGCTCGTTTTCAAATCGTTTGTCGGCAGGAACTGCGTCATCGAACCCGGTGTGATTCTGATGGGGGTTAAGGTTGCCGACGGCCGTTATGTGCCGGTAGGATCGGTCGTCAAAACCCAGGCTGAAGCGGACGCTCTGCCCGTGATTACGGCGGATTATCCCCTCAAGGATATGAACAAGGGCGTGCTGCATGTGAATAAAGCGCTGGCAAAAGGATATCTTGCCGCCGCCAAATAAATTCTAGCTGGAGAATTTACAAAACAGCTGGCTTCGCCATGTTCCGGGAACCGGCTGTTTTTCATTATCGTATGCTGGTAAAAATTAAACCCTCCCGTCAAAAGCCGGTCCCTCGTTCCTGTTTATCCTGCGGTAAAACGGAAAACATGAGAAACCGCCGCTACTGTTCGGTGAGATGCCGTCAACACCTGAGGCAAAAACTCACCACACGCACCGGATTGCTGGAAGCCATCAACGCCCGTCATGCCACATTTTATTTCACGGAGGACATCATCGTCATGGATGTGATTGTGCGCGATATCCGTCAAGTCTTTCGCTACAAGGCTTTGCGGACAAAAGGCAGCCGGCCGGCTGACGATTTCGGAAAAATGGCCAACCGGCTGGGTGAAGCCTGGTGGGCGGAGGAGCATCGGACAAAACGAAAATATATGGCGTCGCGCATGCTTCTGGAAATGGCGGAAAAGCTCGATGTATCAGAGGGACTGGTTCGTCCCCGTCTGATCAAGGTGGCTTCCGTAAAGCCGGAAAGCCTCCATTATCTGGGTCTCAGTAAAGCGGA
Source organism: Smithellaceae bacterium (assembly GCA_963682015.1). Taxonomy (GTDB): domain Bacteria; phylum Desulfobacterota; class Syntrophia; order Syntrophales; family Smithellaceae; genus UBA8904. The sequence continues at coordinate 4,407,681 of OY820932.1, forward strand.
ACTGGGATCGCCCGAATTACCCAAACTTGTAAAAAGCGCTTACCGTCGGCAGGTGAAGATCCATCATCCGGATGCCGGCGGGGATGCCATCATTTTTCGAAAGATTCATGATGCCTATAAGGATCTCTTGCGCTGGGCCGACTGCCCTTCATTCATACGCCGCCGAGGTTTTCCCGATAAATGGTATTACGATGGAGCCAGCCAGAAATGGGTTCAGCCGGTGCCGAAGAAAAGAGGGGAAAGGCAACCTTGAACGGCTATCGTATGCCTCCGCCCAGCGTTTTGTATAAGCTGATGGAGTTATTGATCCGGGCGAGTCGCAGCATGATCAGACCCTGCTGGGCGCTGTATAGAGAACGCTGGGCGTCCAGAACCGAGAGGTAGCTGTCGATGCCTTTACTGTAGCGTGTTTCGGAAAGGCGATAGGTCATGGCCAGGGCTTCCACAAGCGATTGCTGTGCCGTCATTCGCTCATGGATCATTCCTTTTTCCGCCAGTGTATCGGCGACTTCCCGGAAGGCCGTCTGTATGGATTTTTCATACTGGGCAATGGTAATTTCTTTATCGATCTTCGCGACGGAATAAGCAAACCAGGTGCGGGCATCAAAAATCGGCATGCTGATTTGCGGGGAGAAAGTCCAGACACCTGATCCCGCTTTGAAGAGACCTGACAATTCGGCGCTTGCGGTTCCGACGGAAGTGGTGAGCGTAATTTTTGGGAAGAAAGCTGCGCGGGCTGCGCCGATGTTGGCGTTGGCCGCTTTCAACCGGTGTTCCACGACCATCACGTCAGGACGGCCAAGTAGCGGTTCGGAGGAGAGTCCGGAGGAAATATCCCGGGGTGTGCTGACACCGTCCAGACCGGGAGGCAATAACTCCATCCGGATCGGAGAACCGGCCAGAAGATTCAACGCGTTTTCATCCTGGGCGACCATTTGCGTATAGCGGGCCAGATCACCCCGTGCGGCATCCATCTGGCTTTGTACTCTTTTGAGATCCAGTTCCGAGGCCATTCCGACATCATAACGCTTTTGCATCAGTTTATAGGTCAACTCCTGTGCTTCCAACGTTTTTGCGGCCAGTTGAAGGGTTTCCCTGTCCGCGGCCAGGGCCAGCCAGGCCTGTGACACGGCAGCAATTAACATAATTTGTGTACCCGAACGGGCCTGGTCCGAAGCCAGGTATTCCTGCAATGCGGCATCCTTCAGGCTGCGGATGCGGCCGAAGAAATCGATTTCCCATGCGGTCATGCCGAGATTGACGCTGAATTTTTCAGCGGTGTATGCGCTTCCGCTTGCGGAAAGATCAGCGGGAACCCGCTCTTTATACCAGAGCCCGGTTGCGTTGATTGTCGGCAGAAGGCTTGTCTGGCCGATTCCGTACATAGCTTTTGCCCTTTCCACATTCAACGCGGCTACCCGCAAATCACGGTTGTTCTGTAAGGTCATTTCGATAATTTCGCGAAGGCGTGCATCCGTGATGAAATCCCTCCAAGCCGGCTGAGTTGCCTGTTGAGCCGATTGTGCCGCTCCTGTTTCCTTATAGGCCTTGCCGGTTGGCCACTGGCGGGGAACGGGAGCATCCGGACGTTCGTATTTCGGAGCCATTGTACACCCGCATATCAAAAGGATGATTACAAAAGATAAAAGCAGACGGAATTTTATATAAATGTTATTTCGACTGAAAGGAGAAATCTTAAAGATTCCTTGTGTGAATCGGGAGACGGATTTCTTGTCGCCATGCTCATCGATATGACAGCTTTGAATGGTTTTCATGGATAGTCTGTTCATGTTATTTGACCTCTTTGTTTTGCGATTGCTTGAGCTGCTTGCCGAACAGTGTTTCAATCAGCACGTAAAAGAGCGGCACAAAGATGACTACAAGGATTGTGGCCGTGATCATTCCTCCGAGAACACTGGTGCCGATGGCGTTTTGCGCTCCCGCGCCGGCTCCGGTGGTAAGCGCCAGGGGTAAAACACCGAAACCGAAAGCAAGTGACGTCATTACAATCGGTCGGAAGCGAAGCTTCGCTCCTTCCAGTGTTGCCTCCAGCAGTCCCATTCCCCGCTCCAATCCGCCCTTCGCGAACTGAACAATCAGAATAGCGTTTTTGGTAGCGAGCCCCAGGGTGGTAAGCAGGCCGATCTGAAAATAAACGTCATTGGCCAGTCCACGGGAACTCGATGCGATGATGCCGCCGATCACTCCCAGAGGCAGCACCAGCAAAACGGATATGGGAATGGTCCAACTTTCATAAAGCGCGGCCAGACACAGGAAAATCACAAAGATGGAAAAAGCATACAACAGCGGCGCCTGAGAACTGGCCATCCGTTCCTGGTAGGAAAGTCCGCTCCAGTCAAAACCGAAGCCCTTGGGAAGTTTTTCCATCGCATCGATCATGGCCTGCATGGCCTCACCGGAGCTTTTACCTGGCGCAGGTTCTCCCCAGATATTAATGGAAGGAAAACCATTGAACCGTGTAAGCCGCGGAGAACCGGAGGTCCAGTGTCCCGTGGCAAAAGAGGAGAAGGGCACCATTTTGCCCTGATTATTCCGGACATAGAGCTTTTCCAGATCCCTGGGCAGCATGCGGTAAGGAGCGTCGGCCTGGATATAGACCCTCTTGATCATTCCTGCGTTGATAAAATCATTGGCATAGGCGCTGCCGAAGGCCGCTGAGAGCGTATTGTGGATGGATGTAATGGGAACACCGAGAGCTCCGGCTTTTTCCCAGTCAACGTCAATGCGGTATTGAGGAACGTCGGCCAGACTGTTGGGGCGGACTTTCATGACTCTCGGGTCTTTGGATACAAGGCCCAGGAGTTGATACTGGTTTCCCATCAATGCCTGATGCCCCAGTCCGCCACGGTCCAGCAACTGGAAATCGAAGCCCCGCGACATTCCCAGCTCGACAACGGCCGGCGGTTGAAAGGCAAAGACCATGGCATTGCGTATGCCGGAAAAGTTTTTTGTCGCACGTTCTGCAATGACTTTCGCTTTCAACTCGGGCCGGTTGCGCAGATTCCAGTCCTTGAGTCGAATAAATACCATGCCGTTGTTTTGCGCCCGTCCGGAAAAACCGATGCCGTTGATGGTCAGTACTGAATCGACCGCATCTTTTTCTTTTTCCAGAAAGTAATCCTGAAGTTGTTTGGTGATCTCTGCGGTCTGCTCCATGGTTGATCCGGCCGGCATCATCACCTGCGCCAGCAGGGTGCCCTGATCTTCGTCAGGCAGGTATGCCGTTGGCATGCGCAGAAATAAAACACCCATAACCACGATGATTACGGTAAAAACCGCCAGATAGCGTTTTTTGCGTGAAAGGGAATGCTCTACCAGTCCCACATAACGGTTCCGAAGTTTGAAAAACACGCGATCAAACCAGAGGAAAAAAGGTCTTACGAAAAAGACGGCGTTTTCCGCCGGTTCATGGCCTGCCTTTACCGGTTTGAGCAGGGCGGCGCATAGAACCGGCGTCAGGATCAACGCCACGACAACGGAAAGCAGCATGGCGGAAATGATCGTGATGGAGAACTGGCGGTAGATAACGCCGGTTGAACCCGGGAAAAATGCCATGGGACCGAACACGGCGGCCAGCACCAGGCCGATGCCGACCAGTGCGCTGGTGATCTGTTCCATGGATTTTGCCGTCGCTTCTTTGGGCGGCAGTCCCTCTTCGCTCATGATGCGTTCTACATTTTCAACAACAACAATGGCATCATCAACGAGAAGACCAATGGCCAGAACCATGGCAAACATCGTCAGCATATTGATCGTAAATCCAAAGAGTCCCAGAACGGCAAAGGTTCCCAGAATGACCACCGGCACCGCAATGGTGGGGATAAGCGTGGCGCGCATATTGCCCAGAAACAGCAGCATGACCAGGAAAACCAGGACAATGGCGATGATCAGGGTTTTAATCACTTCGTTGATGGCCACTTTAATAAATGGCGTTGTGTCATTGGGGTAGACGACTTTCATTCCGGAGGGAAAATACCGGCTCATCTCCGCCATTTTTGCTTTCACGGCATCGGCCGTATCCAGAGCGTTTGCGCCGGCAGCCTGGCGAATCGCAATGCCACCGGACGGCTTGCCGTTGTGCGCAACTTCAATATCATAAATCTCCGTACCCAGTTCGGTACGGCCCACATCCGTGAGTCTTACGATCGAGCCGTTGGCGTTGGTCCGCAAAGGAATGTTGGCAAACTCCCGAGGGGTGGAAAGCATGTTTTGCACGACGATGGAGGCATTCAGCCGCTGGCCTTTCACTGCGGGTGCGCCACCGAACTGGCCCGCGGACACTTCCACGTTGTATGTTTTGAGGGCGGCCAACACATCTTCCATCGTCAAATTATACTTGGTCAGTTTTTCCGGGTTGAGCCAAATGCGCATGGAATAACCGCTGCCGAACATTTCCACTTCGCCCACACCGGGCACTCGCGCGAGAATTTTCTCCAGATTCGATCTGGCGTAGTCTCTCAAATCCGATCCGTCCATCGAGCCGTCTTCAGAGATCAACCCGATGATCATCAGGTAGTTGCGGGTGGATTTGGTGACCTGGACGCCCTGGCTTTGAACAACATTGGGAAGATTGGGCATCGCGGATTGAACCTTGTTTTGCACTTTGGACCAGGCAATATCCGGATCAGTACCCGCTGCAAAAGTAAGTTCCAGACGGGAGCCGCCCGCCGAATCGCTGGAAGCGGACAGATACAGGAGATTATCGAGACCGGTCAATTTTTGTTCAATAACCTGGGTCACACTGTTTTCCACGGTTTCCGCCGAAGCTCCCGGATAGGAGGAGGAAATGGCAATGGAAGGAGGAGCCATTTGCGGATACTGGGAAACGGGCAGATTGTAGATGGCCAGGATGCCGACCGCCATAATGATGATGGCGATAACCCACGCGAAGACCGGACGATTCAGAAAAAATTTGGATAGCATTGGATGTCCCCGTTACTTTGTCTGGGCGGGTGGAGCCGCACTCTTCATATTCAAGCTTTCCTGAACGCGTTTTTCCAGCGGGATGGGCTTGACCGGCATACCCGGTTTGACTTTCAGCATTCCTTCAACAACAACGCGTTCACCCGGGGAAAGGCCCGATGAGACGAGCCAGACATCACCGATAGCGCGATCGAGAGTCAGAGATTTCTGCTGGACCTTGCCGTCCTTATCCACAATAAGGGTCACCGGATTGCCTTTGGGGTCTCTCGATACTCCCTGCTGAGGGATCAGAATGGCTTGTTTGTTGACGCCCTCCTGAATGACGGTCCGAACAAACATGCCCGGCAGCAAAAGGCCTTTCGGATTGGGAAATACCATGCGCAGGATTACCGATCCGGTGGTCGGATCGACGCTGATATCCCGGAACTGAAGTGTTCCCGAAAACGGATATTCGCCGCCGTCATCCATCATCAGCCGGACCTTCTTCTGATTTTTGCTGTTCTGGTCAAGCTGACCTTTCGCGAGGAGGTTACGCAGGCGTGTAATATCCGCTGTGGATTGCGCAACGTCTACATAAAGCGGATCCAGTTGCTGGATGGTTGCCAGAGCGGACGGCTGCTGAGCGGTTACCAGGGCGCCTTCCGTTACGCTCGATTTTCCGATACGGCCCGAGATCGGTGCTGTAATCGTAGTGTATTTCAGATTAATGCGGGCCGTTTCCACTGTTGCTTTTCCGTATTGAATATCCGCCTGAACCTGTTTGAGCGCGGCTGACGCATCATCATAATCCTGCTGGCTTACGGCTCTTTCAGAGAGAAGCTCTTTCAGACGTTTTTCTTTCAGTTGAATCGTCGAGAGTTGGGCTTCCGAACGGGCCAGTGCGGCTTTCGCGTTTTCCAGAGCCGCCTGATAAAGTGCGGGATCAATCTGAAACAGGGCCTCGCCGGCCTGGACGTCCGTACCTTCCGTAAACATCCGTTTCTGGATAATGCCACCGACCTGGGGACGCACTTCGGCAACCAGGTAAGCAGACGTGCGTCCGGGCAGTTCCGTGGTCAGGGTTATGGATTGTTGCTGAATCGTGACCACGGCGACTTCAGGCGGAGGCGGCGGACCGCCTGCTTTTTGATTGCCGCATGCACCCAGCATCAATAAAACAAAAAGAGTTAAGGCATAGACGACCGCGGTATTCAAATTATTTTTCATGTGAACCTCGATAATTCGTTCATAAGTATTGTCAGACTTTCATTTACGCTTGCTGCTTTTCACAGGACTTTTTTCTTCACATGCCGGACGCGGCGCAAGGCCGTTCATCAGCGTTAGCACATACTGGCGGATTTCCTGCCGGGTTCGGTCGCGATCCGGTTTCTGCCCGGTCATCTGGTCGAACATTCCCATCTGAATACTGAGCATCCACAGGCATTTTGCGACGGTCGAAGGATTAATCTGTTCGGACAGCCTCCCCAGTCTCTGCTCGGCGGCCAGATAAACGTCCAGTCCTTCAATGGCGCTTTTGGGACCGATATCTCTCTCCCGCAGGATTTCCTGCATGCGGGTCCGTAATTGATGATCGGAAAAAATCGAACAGACAATCAATGCAATATCATAATGGGAATCATAGACTACCTGCAACACTTCTTCCAAATTTTCCGAAAGTGTTTGCTGCCCGACTTTCAGAGGCAGATTCTGCAACACATTTCTCGCCACGCTCATGCGCTCGTGAACGACTTCGTGAATAAGTTCCGCTTTATCCTTGAAGTGGTGATAGATTAATCCTTCCGCAACTCCTGCCTCGCGGGCAATATCGCGTGTGGTCAGACGGGCCAGTCCGTGGGTCTGCAACAGGCGCTGGGTGGCGTCAATTATATTTTTCCGGTTATCACTCATCTTTTATATCCTTTTGACCAGCCGGACTTCATCTGATGCATTGCACGTCTGTTGGAAAGCACTCTGTCTTTCATGCTGATCAATTGCTCAGTTCTGTTAAACAAATGTTCAGGAATTGTCAAGTGGTTTAATGAAAACGGCTGCCATAACTTTAACTAAACATCATAGGATCAGCTTATTGTTACCGTATGGTGATAGAAGTGAATGGATCTTGGATACTGTTAAAAGTTAAATTATATAGAACAAGAATCACCTGTCGATTTGCTGAAGATCATCTTATTCGTGTATCACGGAAGTTATAAAACTTTTTATAGAGGCCGAATAAGGATAGCGGTTTTGCCGACACCATGCGTCGTATCAGTTTCAACTGCTGTATTTTAGAGGCAGTACCGGAAGTACAGTTCGCATGGTGCGCAATAATATCAACGGGTGGTGCGCAAGCGTGTGACCTGGCCCAGATTTGTGCGGGGAAAACACCCCAGCGCAAATTTCCCGGTTCATTGCACAGAAGCTGGTTAATCGCGGTTTGATCTCCCAGCGGCATCGTTTCAAATGGTATTTCCGCCACTCTCGCGTAGAAATCGCGTGTTCTATCGTTACATCGTATGGCAACAAAACCGGCGTTGACTGTTCCCATCGGTGGCCAATTTTCACTTTGAAAAACAATATCCTTATCCTGTATCGCCTCCGCGATGACCGGAAGGCACGGACCGAAGAACTGAATATCGCAATCCATGCTCAAGATAATTTCTTCTGGATGATTCCAAATGGCCTGACAAAGATATTCGTGCCTTTTACGTAACGCGTTAAACCAGAAATCCGACGCGAAATGAACCTGCCCGCCGTTGTTAGAACCCAGGCACAACAAATGAAGCTCAAAATCATCGGCCAGTGTCTTTAAGAACCACTCATCCTTCAACTTCTTATTTTCTTCGCTGTAGACACCGAATACTTTCACAAAACCTCTTTCTTGAAAGGGGATCCCTTGTGTCGCCCCAGATCTTCCGGTGTATTCAGATTTTGAAAAAGCCGGCCGTCTTGGTTGAAAGGCAGAATCTCTTCTTTTTCGATGGCAAGGACGCGCATGTCTCTATAAAAACCTGTGATCTTGAGTTTATCCATCAGCAACAACCGTTTGATGTTAGGCAGACAGCTGCGCGAGTAAATAGCGTGCAGCGGCTGATAGCCTTCGACAAGTTCAGGAACAACTACATCATATTTGTTTGTTTGATTTATCAGATATTTGATGAAGTCTTCATTGAGAAATGGCATGTCGCAGGCGCTGACAAAAACGAAGGGATTTTTTGAGTAAAACAGCCCCGTATAAATACCGCCCAGCGGACCTTTGCCTTTGTATATATCCGTTACAACCGAGGCGTCGGTAAACTCCATGTAAGCAAGAGGGTCGTTGGTGACGATAATGATGTCTCTGAAGAGTCGTCGGTAAATATCGAGCGTTCTGTCAATCAGGCGGATTCCGTCGATTTCCAGAAATGCTTTGTTGGTTCCCATGCGGGAGTTCTTGCCTCCCGACAGGAGAATTCCGCTGACCTGATTTTTATTCACAAACGTAAATCCTGAATCTTTTTTTGTGCTGCGCATGCATTCTGATTAATCAAAATTCATTTATTTAAATATCTTATTTGAAAAATATGACCGTTGTCCACATATTTTTGTTGACACTTGAAATGCAAATCTATATGAGACATGCTTCATATTTTTTACTAATTTGGGGAGGGAATTCAATGGGTAAGGACGTCAAAGTTTTTGGAATGCCCGCAGAAAGCGGCAGGTGGTTGTTTGTTGTGATGGGGCTGATCATGGATCTGTGTCTGGGTGCGGTCTATGCTTACAGCATTTTTTTAAAGCCGGTACGTGATGCTTTTCAGGGTATTTCGGCGTTTCAGGCCAATCTGCCTTTCATGGTTTTCCTGGCGTTTTTTGCAGTTACCATGTTTTTCGGTGGCCGTTTCATGGAGAAAATGGGTCCTCGTAAACTGGGGATTATCGGCGGCATCATTGTTGGTTTAGGCTGGCTCTTGTCGAGCTTTGCCACCAATATCTGGATGCTGACGCTGACGTATGGTGTGATTGCCGGTTCAGGGGTTGGACTGGTTTATGGATGCCCGGTGTCCATGGGTGCCAAGTGGTTTCCGGATAAAAAAGGTCTGGCGGTCGGTTTGATGCTGGCAGGCTTCGGCGGCTCCGCGCTGATCACCGGCAGGATAGCCAGTATTCTGATTCCTTCTGTCGGATTGCCGACAACGTTTACGTATTTTGGCATCGCCTTTGGTATTATTCTGGTGCTCCTGAGCCTGCCTTTCCGGTTTCCTGAAGCCGGCTGGACGCCTGCCGGTTGGTCGCCTGCCGCCGGTACGGTTGCGGCAGCCAATTATACTCCCGGTGAAATGGTGAAAACTGGAACCTTCTGGGGATTGTCTTTGTGTTTCCTGATCGGTTCGATTGCCGGTCTGATGGCCATTGGGATTTCCAAGCCGGTTGGCAACGAAATTATTAAAATCTCGGGAGAAACAGCGGCAAGCCTGGTCGGTATCTTTGCCATTTTCAACGCAGTGGGCCGTCCGCTGTTCGGTTTCCTCACTGATAAAATTACACCCCGTAACGCCTCCATTCTCAATCTGATCATGATTCTGGTTGTATCGGTGATCATGATTGTTGCCAAGGAAGGCGATACGACCCTTTACACGGTCAGCTTTATCGGTTTCTGGCTGTGTCTGGGCGGCTGGCTCGCTATTGCTCCTGCGGCAACAGCAACATTCTTCGGCATGAGAGATTATGCCCGTAATTACGGCGTGGTTTTCTTTGCCTACGGCCTTGGCGCCATTGTCGGCGGCATCATTTCCGGACAGGCCAAAGACGTATTTGGAACATACACGGTCGCTTTTTATCCCACGGCTGTTCTGGCTGTAGTCGGTCTGGTTCTGACGGTTGCGTTAATTAAACCCCCGAAAAAATAAAATCAGAAGATCGGGTTTTCAAGACGGAAAAAAAGCGGGCTTTTGCCCGCTTTTTTTATCGGATGATCTTGCGGTCGATGGCAATGGATTTAGCGCCCTTCTGCTCCACCATGGTGGAGATGTCCGCTTTTCCCCGGAATCGTTTCACATTGAGCATAAAGATTTCCAGCTTGGAGAGTACATTGGGAGGAAGCAGGTTGCCGTCGATTTCAATGGAGATCGTCGGATACTTTCTTTCGCGGGCCCAGGGGGTGAACAGACCTTCAATAACCCGGCCGATCAGGCAGGCAAACGGCGAAATATTGACTATGCCTGAGTAGCCGTCCATCATGGCCGTGGCGGCCACTCCGCTGGAGATGCTGATTTCCGAATGCAGTTCGTGGCTTACGAAATGCTTTTCCGTATTCTTCATGATTTCATTCATGTTGTGTGGTGTTGTCGGTACCAGTCCCGTCACACCCAGTACATTGCGGACATCTTTTTCCACCTTATGCTTATAGGCATGTTCAATTTTCCAGTTGATGATGTCCCGGAATTCCTGTGCGAAAACGCGTCGATACCAGGGAAGAAGATTGAGCTTCTTTTTAAGTTCGTAGTGACGCACGAAATCGCAGTAGTAAACCCATTCGGCCACGTTAGATATTTTGCCGATAATGCCGTGCATGCTGAGCTGCTGGATCAATTCATCGACGGCGAAATCATCACGCCGGACGTAAATTTCACCCACGATCAGTACCTTGGGGCAATCGTCCAGTTGTCTGGCCAGCGGAATACGGGCGATCTCGGCGGCGATATCCTTGAGCAATGGAAGGACTCGGGTGATGTCCTGTTCGGCCACGGATATCATCCTGTGCCAGAGCTGGTCGTATTTCTCCATCGCGGCGACCGGGTCGGCCGCGCAGGTTCTCAATGACGTTTCCACATCCTTCATGTAATCGCCGATGATGACCGACCACCAGGCATATTTGGTAAATTCGGTGCCGAGTTCGTTGTACGAATTGTCGGAATCCAGCGTGAAGACGACGACGTTTTCCAGACGCAGATCCTTGAAGAGATTTTCATAAAAGACGAAATACTGCCCGGTGCGACAGGGGCCCGTCGTCGTGGGAACAAACAAGATATAGATTTCGTCCTTGCGGTATTTGTCGGAGGATAAGTATTTCAGAGCACTGCCCAGCACCAGATGCGACGGCAGGCATTCCTTTCCGGAGGCGTGGTTGCGGGCCATCTGCAGGGTGTAGATATCCGGCACCGGCATGGTTTCAGCGTTAATCCCCAGACCGCGAATAGTGGCGCCGATGAGTTCCGCCGAGAGCCGACCCATGTTGGATAAGAGCAGTCTGATTCTCGGATTGTTTTTAATCGCGATTTTTTCACCGGTAACGGTGTTCCGGATGTGAATATCTTCTCCGGGATTATTAATGAAGCGCAGGCCGTTATCATAGCGCTCCTCGCGAATGTCGGTGAGCTTGGAACGGTAGCCTTCGATAATGTCCAGGAAAGCTTCAATGCGCGTATCCACACCGGCATCGGCCGTGTGCGAATCAAGCTCCAGAATCAGGAAAGGTTTGGTTCCCATCATCCATTTCAGATAATGAAGCATGAAGGAGTCGGGTGCGCAGGAGAAGTTAGAGATGTAGGTCACAAAGACATTGTCTTCTTTGCTCAACAGCACGCCTGCTTTCATATCCTGCTGGCCGTAATACCAGTACATGTTGGGATATATGGACTGGTCCTCAAAAGGCAGGATGTCAAACGGGATCACCGAATGTCCACGGGATGTATATTTGCGGGGGATGCCCATATTGGCATCGGCGGTAAAGGAGTTGTAGGGTCGCCCGAGGAGCGCAATGACCGGACGCGAGGCTTTTTTAGCGTCTTCAAGAGCCTGACGGCCTAATGCCGTGAATTTCGCAAAGCATTCCATCTGCTTTTCATAGGCCAGATCGAAGGCTCTTCGGGCATCGTTTTCACCTACGCCCAGCGAAGCAGCCATGGCGATAAACGGTTCGGCAGCCTTATCGATTCCATACATGAAGCTGACGACCGGCGTCAGATATTTCTCTTCCGGAATTTCCGGAAAGGCCTTCTTGATATAGTAGGGCAGACTCTGCGTGATCGGGCAGAAGTTGGCAGGGGCGTTTTGCTCGTAACTTTCCATATCGCGAAAATGCGGCAGGAAAATGTAATCGATCCTGCGGTTGAAAATATCCTGTACCGCACCATGGGCGATTTCCGCCGGAAAACAGTAACTGCTTTCCACGCGCGCCGTTCCATCGGCGGAAATTTCTCTGGAGACAAACGTCTCTATGCCCAGGGTATGGAAAAACCAGGAATACAGGGGCCAGAGTGTATAAATGGAGAAGCAGCGGGGGATGCCGACGACAAAATTTTTCTTCTTGACCAGCCCATCAGGATCGGGCGCGCATTCCTTGAAGAGAATGTCGTTGCGCTGTTCGATGTAATCAATAACGTCAGCTTCGTTGAATTCTTTCTTCTTACGGATATTGGCGTATTTATTACAGCGTCCGCCAAACATGTATTTATGCCCATTGACGTTTAGAATTCGTATCGGGCAGAAATTATCGCAGGCCTTGCACTGAAATTCTTTTTCGTAAACAATGGTCGTAGCGAGGATAGAATCAATATCGTAAGACGATTTGGTGAGAAATCCTTCCTGCACCTTTTGCTTGGCCAGAATGCCCACGCCGAAACAGCCCATCAATTCCGGATCAGGCGGAACCAGGATATTTTTATCCAGCAGCATCGCAAAGGCCAGCGGTACGGCTTTGTTTTTGGCAACGCCTCCCTGCAGGACGATGTTTTTGCCGATGGTGCGGTTTCCGACCACCCGGTTGAGATAATTCGATACAATCGAGGTGACAATACCGGCCGTAATATCTTCACGCGATGCGCCCTGCTGTACCGCATTGCGGATATCTGAATTGATGAAGGCGGAGCAGTGTTCCCCGAATTTCAAAGGTTCTCTGGCTGCGAGCGCAATATCGCCAATCAGGGCGGCATCGGGAATGTTCAGATCGCCCTGCGCCGATTCTTCCAGAAATGAGCCGGTTCCCGCGGAACAGGCCTCGTTCATGGCGTAATCGATGGGGACCTTATTTTTCAAAGAAACATACTTGGCGTCCTGTCCTCCGATTTCAAAGATGGTATCGATGTCGTTGCGGTAAAATGTCGTTCCGACGGCATGCGCGATGATTTCATTATATACGCCGGGTGTTTCCAGGAAGACGCCGAGAATTTCGCGCGACGATCCCGTTGTCGAGGCGAGTGTTATGCTGATTTTGCCGTCACCGATATCTTCCCGGATTTGTTTTTTCATTTCAGTCAGGCAGTTCTTCAACGCGCCCACGGGGTCGCCGTGGGTGCGTCCGTAAAACGAGGCAGTGATATCGTTCGTTTCCATATCAATCAGGCAGGCTTTGGTTGTCGTCGAACCACCGTCGACGCCAAGAATGTATTCCCTTCCCGCGATAACTTTGCCTTTTTGGGACGGCAAATAGGTAACTCTGCCCTGAGCGGTCTGCAGACTTTTAAAACGCTTAAACTGAATCCGGCTGCTTTTAAACAGTTTATCCATGGCGGGCAGAATGCTGCCGGAAGATGAAGCCAGAAGCGCAGCGCCGTAGGCTTCAAAATAAGGAGCCTCCGGGGGCACGATAATTTCGATTTCGGGCATGCGCTCGCGAATAAACTGCAGGATGTAGGGATTTTGCGTTACACCGCCAACCAGCAGAACTTTTCCTTTTTCGATTCTGGCGCGCTTGAGGAAATCGACAACTTTGATGGCCATGACATCGGAGAGCGACAAGACAATGTCGCCGGTGTTGGCTTCTCCTTTGTTCAATCGGTGGGTGCAGTCGCTTTTCATGAAAACCGAACAGCGGGAAGACAGCTTCAGCACGCGACAATCCTTCGGGATGTTGTTAATGTCGCCGAGTTTCATGTTCATCCGTGCCAGCTGCTGTTTAAAAAATTCTCCGGTTCCCGATGCGCATTTGTTGCCGGAAAAGCTGGTGATGATTTTTTTGTTGGAATCGATCGTATAAACAACAAGGTCTTCACCACCCAGGGAAACAACGGCATCCACCTGATTATTCAGGTGCTGCAGAGCCTCTTCAATGCAAAGCGGTTCGATCACACTGTTGACATTTAATAGATGGCGACCTTCGGTGCCGGTGGCCATCGTTTTGATGTTCTGAGGCAACGTTTGTGAAAACAGAACTTTTTTCAGGGTATCCAGAAAATTGCCTTCATGAGGTTCTACAGTATTCCATACGATGTGACCATCGTTGAGCAGGGCTACCTTGACATTCGAGGAGCCGATATTAATTCCCAGGCTGTGCATAAAAACTCCAATTTGAAATTATACGTCAGGTCATTAGTACGATTGAATCGTATCGTCAAGCATCAGATGAAATATTTTTATTAAAGTCTTCGTAAATCAAGGGATTGAATAGCTTTCAAAAAAGAAAAAAGCAGTTGACGGCATCTGCCGTCAACTGCTTTTGAGGATTCCAATATAGTTTTCTTGACGTTCGGAATACGATTTTCTTTTCCGACCATTCAAGTTTTAGTGACCTTCCTCCATCGCGCCGCCGATATACATCATTGCCAGGAGCATGAAAACCAGCGTCTGAACAACGGATGTGAAAATCATCAAAATCATGATGGGCAGAGGAACAATGAGAGGCACCAGAAGCAACACAACCAGAAGAACGATATCTTCACCGGCGATGTTACCGAATAACCGGAATGTGAGGGACAGCGGCCTTGACAGGTGACTGATCAGTTCAATGGGCAGCATCAGTGGAATGAGCCACCAGACCGGGCCTAAAAACTGTTTGAGGTATTTGACTCCGTGGGTCATGACGCCGACTATGTGAGTCATAAAAAATACGACCAGCGCCATGGCTGCGTTTGTGTTGATATTGGCCGTCGGCGATTCAAATCCGGGAATGATTCCGATCAGATTGGACGTAAGAATGAAAAGTCCGATGGTCGCAATCAGGGGAAAGAACTTTTTCCCGTGTTCTCCCATGGTATCCATCAGCAGTGAGTGAAACGCATCGACGATAACTTCCATCACGTTTTGTAACCGGCCCGGGTAAACCTGCAGGCTGCGGGTAGCCAGGAATGAAAGCACGGTCAGAATCGCAATGACGAATAACGTGTTGAAAACAATGGTCATATTGATGCCCACATCTTTGAGCCAAGTCGTGTGGAAGAAAATTAGGGGTTCCATTTGTTTCTAACCTACCTCCTCAATAAAGTTTTTTTTTGCCAGGGCAGTGATCACCGTTATGGCGATGTTGATCACAACCACGGATAGTCCGATAATTAAGCCAACTGTATCAACAGTTTTGGTGACAATCAGGAAATACAGGACAACAGCCGTCAGGGCAAGGCGGATATAATATCTGATCATCGTGCGCCCTCTGACATTGCCGGAAAGATTTTTAAACAGACTGTTCAATCCGAGTTCCATTCCATGGAAATTCAGGATGCTGATAAAGCCGCCAAGAAGAACTCCCAGATAAAAATCAAACGGTGCAAAAATAAGGGAAGGGATAAAAAGAACTGCCAGAATGATCCAGTTGGCAATTTCAAGTCTTTTTTGGAACGGGTCTTTGGCGATGAGGTTCACTTTTTAAACTCTTTATGATGTTTTCTTCATCCTGAAAATTTCTTTTAATTAAAACATATATGTTGCGAAACCCGGCTGTAATTCCAATCATAAGAAAGACAATGGTAAACACATGACCGGAATCAAATTTCTTATCTAAATAACTCCCGAAAATGAGGCAACCAAAAATCGCCAGAACCATTGCGATTCCGATGCTGCTGGCATAAGCCATTTGGATGGCTAATTTTTTGGTTTCGCTATCCATTTCGTGATGGGCTCCTTAACATGCCAGGAAAACAAAGTCAATAAAAAACATGACCGCCGTTCATTATTTGTTCAAAAAACGGCGGTTTTCTCTGTACCAGTCAATTGTCCTGGTCAATCCTTCAGTCAAATCCGTTGCCGCTTTAAATCCGAATTCATTCAAGGCTTTGGATGTATCGAGCTG
Organism: Smithellaceae bacterium; assembly: GCA_963682015.1. Taxonomy (GTDB): domain Bacteria; phylum Desulfobacterota; class Syntrophia; order Syntrophales; family Smithellaceae; genus UBA8904. The sequence continues at coordinate 4,423,582 of OY820932.1, forward strand.
ACGGCGGGGCTGTCCGTCCGGCTTGGATGTATCCCAGATAATTTTTCCAGAAAACCCGGATAAACGGGCAATCAATTCCGTTAAATCCTTGATGGAAATTTCGAATCCGGCCCCTATATTCACCGGTTCACTTTTATTGTAGGAATCGGCTGCACGACTGATTGCCTGAGCCGCATCCTCAACATAGAAGAATTCACGTGTTGCGGACCCTGTTCCCCATACTTCGATACTGTCCGAACGGCTGTCCATGGCGTCAAAACATTTTTTTATCAAAGCCGGGATGACATGAGATGAACGGGGATCAAAATTATCACCCGGACCGTATAAATTAACTGGAAGCAGAAAAATCGAATTGAATCCATACTGCTGACGATATGCTTGGGACTGCACCAGCATCATTTTTTTGGCAAGCCCGTAAGGAGCATTGGTTTCTTCCGGATAGCCGTTCCAAATATCGTCTTCTTTAAACGGTACCGGAGTGAATTTGGGATACGCGCAGATCGTGCCGAGAGCGACAAATTTTTCAATTTTTCGCAGATAGGCTTCGTGAATCAACTGGGTGCCCATGATGAGATTGTCATAAAAAAGTTCGGCGGGTTTTTCCTGGTTAAAACCGATTCCGCCAACTTTGGCCGCAAGATGGATGACGATATCCGGTCTCTTATCCTCGAACATGCGCCGTATGTCTGAAACGTCCGTTAAATTGTATTCGGGCAAATCGGCAATGTCGATGCTCTGACAGTTATAATCGGCAAGCTTCCTGATCAGGTGCTGCCCCAGAAATCCCTTGCCGCCGGTGACGGTAACACGTTTTTTTTTCAACATGGTTTTATCCTTTACATAATATCAACTGATGCGTCCGGTATCGGTGTATGAGAAACCTGCATCCATCAGCGTTTTTTCTTTCCTGGCCAGTTCCAGATCCGTCGCGATCATCATATCGATAAGTTGATCAAATGTAATCTGCGGTTGCCAGTTCAACGCTTTTTTCGCTTTCGTCGCGTTTCCCAGCAAAATATCAACTTCCGTGGGTCGGAAATAGCGCGGGTCAACTGCGACGTGTTGCGCATAATCCAGATCCAGTTTGCTGAAAACTTTTTCGGCGAATTCGCGCACGGAATGCGCTTCGCCGGTGGCGATGACATAATCATCCGGTTTATCCTGCTGAAGCATGAGCCACATGGCTTCCACAAAATCGCCGGCAAATCCCCAGTCTCTTTTGGCATCAAGATTACCCAGATAGAGTTTGTCTTTAAGTCCCAGTTTGATTTGCGTTGCCGCACGGGTGATTTTACGCGTGACAAACGTTTCGCCGCGTCGCGGGGATTCATGATTGAACAGAATACCGTTGGCGGCAAAGATCCCGTAGGCGTCGCGGTAGTTTTGGACGATATGATACGCGTAGACTTTGGCCGCGGCATAAGGACTGCGGGGCTGAAACAGGGTCTTTTCGCTCTGCGGCGCCGGAGCGGCGCCGAACATTTCGCTCGATGAGGCCTGATAAAATTTTGTGTTGATACCGGTTTTACGAATCGATTCAAGAATTCGGAGCGTTCCCAGGCCGGTAATGTCACCCGTATACTCCGGCATGTCAAAGCTCACTCGCACGTGGCTTTGCGCGCCGAGATGATAAACTTCGTCAGGACGGATCGATGCCAGCAGATCCATGATCTGACCGGAAACGCTTAAATCACCATAGTGTAAGAAAAGCTTTGCGTTCGGGTCGTGGACATCTTGATACAAATGGTCAATACGATCCGTATTAAACGTGCTGGAGCGCCGGATCAGGCCATGAACTTCATATCCCTTGCTTAAAAGAAGCTCGGCCAGATATGACCCATCCTGTCCTGTAATGCCTGTAATGAAAGCTTTTTTCATAACTGCTTCTTCATTCACAGTGATCCTTTTTTATAAACGCCAGTAGTGAATGCCCAGATACCGCGCCTGATCCGGATCAAAAACGGATTTGATATCGAGGAGAATCGGACGTCCTTTGCAGCACAGGGCGGCAATCTCTTTCAGGCCAAGATCAAGGTAATCGTGGTGTGCAACCGCCAGAATGACCGCATCCATATCCCTGATATCTGTTAACGAAGCGAGATCAATGCCGTAATGTTTGCGTGCCTCTTCGGGAATGCCCAGCGGATCATGCACGAGCACCGACACTTCGTAGTCCGTCAGTTCATTAATGATGTCCACTACACGGGTATTTCGCAAATCGGGAACGTTTTCTTTAAACGCCAGTCCCAGAACGGCCACCCGGGCCTTTTTCACAGGGATGTCGGCGGCGATGAGCATCTTGATGGTCTTTTCGGCGATGTATTTCCCCATGTTGTCATTAATTCGGCGTCCTGAAAGAATGACTTCCGGGCGATAGCCGATGCTTTCCGCTTTGTAGGTCAGATAATAGGGATCAACGCCGATGCAATGTCCGCCGACCAGGCCGGGTCGGAAATTGAGGAAGTTCCATTTTGTTCCGGCGGCTTCCAGAACTTCCAGCGTGTCGATGCCCATTTTGTTGAAAATGATGGCTAACTCGTTCATCAGCGCGATGTTGATGTCGCGCTGGGTGTTTTCAATGACCTTGGCGGCTTCTGCAACCCTGATGGATGATGCCCGGTGCAGACCGGCCTTGACGACAGCGCCATAAATACCTTCGAGCAGGTCAAGCGATGCGGTATCGGATGCGGAAATGATTTTAGCGGTGTTATCCACGGTATGGATTTTGTCACCCGGGTTGATGCGTTCGGGTGAATATCCGACCGTGAAGTCCCTGCCGAATTTCAACCCGGATTCGCGTTCGAGAATCGGAACACAGATATCTTCTGTTACTCCGGGGTATACTGTTGATTCATAAACGACGCAAGAACCAGCGGTCATGCGACGGCCGATAATCATCGAAGCGTTTTCCATTGCACCAAGATCGGGAACGTGAAAATGATCGACTGGCGTGGGAACGCAGACAATGAACAGTTTACACGAAGCAATATCGGCGGGTTTGGATGTGAAGCGAATTTTTGCTTTTTTCAGTTCGGTATCGCTGAGTTCCATTGTCCGGTCATGACCTTTTTTCAATTCAGCGATGTTGGCTTCACTGATATCAAATCCGAATACGGTAAAATGCCGTGATAAATGCGCTGCCAGCGGCAGGCCGACATATCCCAGACCGACAATGGCGATTTTATTTTTTCCAGCATGAAAAGAGTCAGCCGTCAGTGTTTTTTTCATGGTCAACTTTCCTTAGCAGTCGCAATATGGTGAAACAAAAGGGCGAGACCTATTACCGTATTGAACCGGGCTTGTCAATGAGCCGATCAGAGATTCGAGAGCGTTCTTGAACAGGCGTCCAGAGTGCGATCCATGTCTTGTGCCGTGTGAGCAAATGACAGAAAGCCGGCTTCAAATTGAGACGGAGCCAGCCAGATGCCATTTTTAAGCATGCCATGAAAAAAGCGGGCATAAAGGCTTGTATCTGATTTCAAGGCGCTTGTCAGATCCGTTACCGGTCCATCCTGGAAAAAAGCGGTGAACATGGAAAAGATGTTGTTGATGCAGACAGCAATCCCCCGTCCGGTGAACATTTTATTCATTTCACGGCAAAGGTTATCCGCTGTATCGGTCAGCAATGAAAAAGACTCCATTTTTGACTTGAGAAGTTTAAGGGTAGCGGTTCCCGCACTCATGGCCAGCGGATTGCCGGAAAGTGTTCCCGCCTGATAGACGTCTCCTGTTGGGGCAAGTTTTTCCATGATCTCCCTTTTGCCCCCCACCGCGCCTACCGGCAGACCTCCACCAATAATCTTACCCAGGCAGGTTAGATCCGGCATGATGCCGATGATGTTCTGGTAGCCGCCGAAGGTGAAGCGAAATCCCGTAATCACTTCATCAAAGATCAGGACGATGCCATTTTTCGCCGTCAGTTCGCGTAATTTTTGTAAGAAGCCCCGCTGGGGGAGAACAACACCCATGTTGCCCGCAATCGGTTCGACAATGACTGCCGCAATTTGAGACGCGTATTTTTCGATGGCCTCTGTGAATGTCGATGGGTCGTTATAGGGAAGACTTAATGTGAGATTGGCCAGTTCATCCGGAATGCCCGGCGAGCCGGGAATACCCAGGGTTGTCACACCGGAGCCGGCTTTAATTAACAGGGAATCAGCATGACCATGGTAGCAACCGTCAAATTTAACGATCATTTTTCGACCGGTGTAACCCCGGGCCAGTCGGATGGCCGTCATGGCGGCTTCCGTACCGGAACTGGTCATTCTTACCTGTTCAATGGAAGGAATCGCTTCGCAGATGAGGCGGGCCATATCGGTTTCAGCTTCGGTTGGAGCGCCGAAACTGGTTCCTTTCGTCGCCGTTCGACAAATGGCGTCGATCACTTCCGGGTGAGCATGACCCAGAATCATTGGTCCCCAGGAGAGAATATAGTCTACATACTCTTTTCCGGTTGTATCGTAAATTTTACTTCCGGACGCGTGGCTGACAAAAACGGGATCACCGCCGACGGATTTCCAGGCGCGCACCGGTGAATTAACGCCGCCAGGAATCAACTGACTGGCAACAGCATATTGGCTTTCGGTTTTCAGGCTCATCAAAAATACTCCGGAGAAGTTTTTTTAAACTCTTGACCGCTTTCGAGAACAAGAAAGTCAGTTTGGTTAATCAATCGGGACATGGAATTAACGAGAGGCATGATGTCCTCGCTCTGTGTATGCATCATGGTAAATAAGTTATAATTGTTTTCAAAGGCTGGTTTTCTTTCATAGCAATGAGAAACGAATGGCAGTGTGGAAAGAAGTCTGCCTGCATTTTCGATTTTTTCAGACGGAACAGCCCACGTTATCAGAGCATTTCTGCCGTATCCGGCTTTTTGATGCCGCAGAATGGCGCCAAACTTTCGGATAATTCCTTTTTCGCAGAGATTCTTCATCCAGAGCAATAATGCGTTGCTGTTCATTCCGCAAATGCCGGCAATTTCCGCAAAGGGTTGAGACACGAGCGGTATATCGAGTTGAAGAATCCGTGCCGCTTTTATTTCCTGATCATTGAATGTTCTCATATAAAGCATTCCTATCCTGCCTGCGTCATAAAATCAAGTCAGCCATGAAGATAAAAAAATCGCATTTTCTAAAAAAATATCTTGACAATCTGGTTTTTGATCGTTAAAAAAGTCTACAAATGACCGGTAGTCGTTAAAATTTCAGGAAGGGAGGTTAGAAAAAAACAAGACGTAACGGCATCGGACATAAACATAAAAAAATCAGGAGGCTATAAATGAAAAAGAGTTTAGTTTATTCAGTGCTGGCGATCGTGTTGGTTATTGTTTCTGCTCCTTTTGTTTTTGCGGCTCCCGAAGCGGCTCCTGCTGCTGCAGCTGGCGTTGATTACACAAAGGCTATTGTTCTTGGTTGCGCTCTGTTGGGTGCGGGTATTGCGATTGGTGTGGGCGCGGTCGGTGCAGGCCTTGGTCTTGGACAGGCAACAAGCGGTGCGGCGAATGCGGTTGGTAGAAATCCTGAAGCTCAGGGTAAGATTATGTTAACCATGATGGTCGGTATGGCCATGACAGAATCCGTCGCGATTTACGCGCTGGTTATCTCTCTGGTTATCCTGTTTGCGAATCCGATTGTCAAGCTGATTGGCTTGGGCTAATCGAAAATAATTAGTTATCTTCCGAAGGGAGAAGAGGCAAATAACAATGGACTTCTTCTCCCTTTTTTTATGTCTGATCATCAGATGAAAAATATCTGTCTGGTCCTCAAGATCTGTCTTACGTTTTAGTCTCCAACAATAACTTTTTCCCGTAAACCTTTAATCTCTGAACGCCTGTGTTTGTTCTCGAGGATTTTTTCTTTCGCCCTCTGACTTCTTTTCCTTTTCTGGCGTCGAATTCTTTCAATTTTATCTTTTTCGGAGGCAATAAAACCTTTTTGCTGCTTTTCAATTTTATCCAGCAGCAGACGTCGGGCCAGGTAACGGTTGAGCGTTTGAGATCTCTCTTTCTGACATTTGACGGAGAGACCGGTAGGAATATGTACAAGATGAACGCAGGTAGAGCTTTTGTTTACTTTTTGTCCGCCGGGGCCTGAAGAACGCACGAAGGTTTCTTCAAGATCGCTTTCGGATACCCCCAGTTCCTGCATTTTCGAGGCAAGCGCTTTTTCTTTTTCTGCGGATACCGGCATGGTCAATTAATCAGAAAGCATTAAGGGATGGAGTAAATTTCGTCGCCGATCAGGTGAATCCAGTTTTCGGTCAGGATTTCTCTGGCTTCTTCCAGCTTATCCACGCCAATGATGACGATCGTTTCTTTGCCGATACGATTGATCGTGGTGTATAAATACAAAATATTGACTTCAGCGTTGGCCAGAGGATTCAGAATGGCGTTGATGCCCCCCGCATGCAGGGGAACTTCCGCCGCAAGCACCGGTGTTACTTCAAAGTTAAAATTAAAGCTGCTGAGCAGTGCGGCGGCTCGGTCGGGATCGTTGACAACCAGGCGCACCCGGCTGTCGTGTTCGATACTAGCGGCTGAAACAGCTATCCTGCCGATATCTTCCGTATCCAGAATATGGGTGAGTTTGGCGAAAGAGCCGGGGACATTATCTAATAAAACGGAAATTTGCTTAACGGCCATACAATATCCTTTTAATCCTTCACATGATCAAAACCGGCGGCGAACGCTTTGCGGTTAATCTCTGCAAGAGATTTCTTTCTGCTGCCCATGATCATCTCCAGACTTTTGAGATAGATTTCCGGGGTGACGACCTTTGATTTCTTGATAAAAGCACCCATCATGATGATGTTGGCCACGCGGTTGTTACCCAGCTCCTGGGCCATATCGGCACACGGGATGCAAATAGTCTTAACGTCCTGACGGATAGGGCGTGCATTGACAATGGATGAATTGATAAAGATGGTGCCACCGCTGGTGACCTTAGTCTGAAAAGAAAACAGGGAAGGTGAATTCATCACCACAAGGTAATCCGGTTCTGACGCTACTGGAGAAGCAATTTCTTCATCGCCCAGCGCCACAGTGCAGTTGGCCGTGCCGCCTCTCATCTCTGCTCCGTAAGCGGGCAGGTAAGTTACGTGCAATCCTTTGTTCATGGCAGCATTCGCGAGGCTGATGCCCATCATCAGAACACCCTGCCCGCCGAAACCCGAGAAAAAAGCTTTTACGATCATAACGAATCCTCCGCTTTTTTCTTCAGAGCAGTGATATTGTCTTTATAGATACCGGGCGGAAATTCCCTGGCCATTACTTCATCTATCCATTTACAGGAGTCGATAGAGGACATTTTCCAGTTGGTCGGACACATGGAAAGGATTTCAACCATGGAGAAACCGAGGCCATCCATCTGGCACTGAAAAGCCTTTTTGATGGCTTTTTTTGTTTTATTAACGCCAGCCGGAGTGCTGACCGAACATCTTTCCAGATAAGTGACACCCCCGATTTGGGAAAAAATTTCAGAAACTTTAACGGGATAACCATCCAGCGCCTGTTGGCGCCCGGCAGGACTCGTTGTTGTGCGTTGATTCAACATAGTGGTTGGCGCCATCTGTCCGCCGGTCATGCCGTAAACGGCGTTATTGATGAAGATGACGGTAATGTTTTCACCGCGGTTGGCGGCATGAAAGCTTTCCGCCATACCGATGGCGGCAAGATCTCCGTCACCCTGATAGGAAAAGACGACTCGGTCGGGGAGCGAACGTTTGATACCGGAAGCCATAGCCGGTCCACGGCCATGGGGCGCTTCGATCATATCTATGTCAAAATAATTATAAGCCAGAACGGCGCAGCCTGCGGGAGGAACGCCGATGGTTATCCCTCGAATGTTCATTTCGTCGATGACTTCGCAGGTGATGCGGTGAGCAATGCTATGACCGCATCCCGGGCAATAATGATAAACGTTATGTTTCAAACTCTGTGGATGTTGGAAAACAATTTTTGACATGTCCATCGAATCCTTAGCAAATTAATCGGCCATCAGTCTTTTTTTGAATATATTTTGGCGACGACATTGGCCAGTTCCGCTGGTGTCGGCACGGCGCCCCCTGGACGCCCATGAAAATCAATGTTGGCATAACCCTGCAACGCAAGGCGGACATCTTCCAGCATCTGCCCGGTGCTCATTTCAAACACAATGTAGTTTTTGATTTTTGCCGAAAGCGCCCTCAGTTTCAATTCCGGAAACGGCCAGAGACTGATTGGACGAAAAAGTCCGACTTTCATTCCATTTTCGCGCAATCGTTTAATAGCGCCTTTGGCGATTCTGGCGGCGGTTCCATAAGCGACGATGGCCATATCAGCATCATCCGTCATATGTTCTTCATGAAGCGTTTCGTTTTTGGTGATGACCTCATACTTTCGAGCCAGCTTCCAGTTGTGTTCTTCGCTGTCAATCGGATCCAGAAGCAGGCCGCGGATGAACTTGCTTTTTCCGGTTCCCGCGCCGCGCAGCATGAATTTTTCCGGATAATTGCGGGGTTTTGGCTTTTTGAATATAACCGGTTCCATCATTTGCCCCATCATGCCGTCAGCCAGAATCATCACCGGTGTGCGGTACTTGTCCGCCAGATCAAAACCATCCATGGTCAAATCCGCCAGTTCCTGGCAGGTTGCCGGAGCCAGAACAATCGTACGGTAGTCGCCATGACCGCCGCCGCGGGTCGCCTGAAAATAGTCACCCTGCGAGGGCCGGATGTTGCCCAGGCCGGGGCCGCCGCGCATGATATTTACAATCACACCGGGCAGTTCACAGGCGGCCATGGAAGAGATTCCCTCCTGCTTTAAATCGATGCCGGGACTTGAAGAAGATGTCATGACCCGTACGCCGGTGGCGCTGGCGCCGGCAATCATGTTAATGGCGGCGATTTCACTTTCCGACTGGATGAAAACACCGCCTTCGGCATTACGAATATGTTCGGCCATGTATTCGGTCAGTTCGTTTTGCGGAGTAATCGGATAGCCAGCGTAAAATCGGCATCCTGCACGGATTGCTGCTTCTCCGATAATATTGTTTCCTGACATCAGTACTTTATTCACGGTAAACCTCGATGACCACATCCGGGCACATCGTCGCGCAGATGGCGCAACCGTTGCATTCGTTTTCTTCATTGGCGCAGACGGGGTGATATCCCTGAGCATTATACTCGCCGGACGGTACAAGATGACCTTTGGGGCAGAAATGAATGCAGAGATGACACTCCTTGCAAAGCTCTTTTTTTATCTTGATATATCCTTTCAAAACAGATCCCCAAAACCGTTTTTGCCGATGTTTCAATTGCTTGCGGCGGATGCTATCTTGCGCATAATGTTCAGAATGTCAAGTATTTTTAAAACCACAATTTGCTCTTGTTTGTGTTTGTTCAAATCCTGGAGATTTGAAAACCTTCAAGCTTGATGGCCACGGAACGCTGCATCAGATCAATGGTAATGACAAATAGCTCTTTTTCCAGATCACTCTTGATTACAGTGCCTTCGATGCCGGCAAACGGGCCGTCCATAATTCGCGCCGGCTCTCCTTCTTTTGGATACTGGATAGCAAACATATCCACTTTTTTATCCGTGATTCGCTGAATGGCCAGAATTTTGTCATCGGGTACCGGCAGCGGTTCCGCATTTTCTTTTTTCCCCAGAATGCGGACGACCCCGGATGTTTTCAGAATCGTCAGTTTTGTTTCGTTATCCAGAACGGCTTCCACGAAAATATAGCCCGGGAAAAGGGGCACGGATATTTTTTTCTTGCGGTCTTTTCGCTTGCTCCAGACTTCCATCTCCGGTAAAAACGTCTTCAGCCTTTTTTGAGAGAGACCGGTGTTGGCCTTGTATTCATGACGGCTTTTTGTATGTACGGCATACCAGGGCATGTATAGATACCAGCTTTAATTTAATAAATTGTCAAAATAACCTGTAAATTTTGCAATATTTACAATAGCTATGGCGTTTTTGCAATGGAGAAAAAATGAGGACGATCCGTCTTAACGGTTTAAAACTGGCTTTGGGTGAGCGGGAGAGCAGTCTGAAGGAAAAGGCCGCCTGCGCGCTGGGAATTGAAGAAGCTGGCATTGTCTCTCTGGCAATTCTTAAGAAAGCTCTGGATGCCAGACGCAGCAGACCTCCTTTTTTTGTTTATGCGGTAAAAATCGAATTAAACGATACTGTGAATGTAACGGAAACAATGCCGGATGATATACAGATTCAGACATTTCAAGAAATACCGGATATTTGCCCCGCTCCTGTAAAGGGTTTATCGTCTGCTGAGCATCCGGTAGTAGTCATCGGCAGCGGACCCGCGGGTCTTTTTGCGGCGTATACGCTTGTCACAGCCGGCGTTTCCGTGCTTCTCCTGGAAAGGGGAAGTCCTCTAGACCAGCGGGTCAGAGATGTGCAAACGTTCTGGCAGACAGGGTTATTGGATCAGGAAAGCAATGTCCTTTTCGGTGAAGGGGGAGCCGGTACTTTTTCCGACGGGAAATTAACCAGCCGCACAAAGAATCCTTATGCGGGATGGGTGAAGAAAGTACTGGTGGACATGGGCGCGTCTTCTGCAATTCTTACGGATGCCAAGCCGCATGTTGGAACGGATCAGCTTCGGGATGTGGTCCTTCGTATCCGGGAGAGGTTGATGGAAAGAGGATGTGTTATTCGGTTTGGCTCCCGCGTGACGGATTTTATCATCCGTCAAGATAAATTGGCGGCGGTTATCATTAACGGGGAAGAGGAAATCATTGCCGATCACGTGATTCTGGCTATCGGACAGAGCGCTGACGATACATACCGGTGTTTATATGACCGTGGTGTAAAAATGCAATCCAAACCTTTTGCGATGGGTTTGCGTGTTGAACACCCTCAAGATCTGATCAATACCATCCAGTATGGAAAGTGGCATGGACACCCTTTGCTGCCGCCGGCGGAGTATTTTGTTACTGCTTCGGTGAATGAATTGAATCGCTCTGTGTACACTTTTTGTATGTGTCCCGGGGGGCAGGTGATCGGTTGCAGTGCATTTCCCGGTTTAGTGATTACCAACGGCATGAGCAAGCGGAAACGCGACGGGGAGTTTGCCAACAGTGCCGTTGTTGTGAATGTGAGGGTAGAAGATTTCGAGACGTACGGAAAACCGCTGGCCGGTTTGGATTTTCGCGGTTTATGGGAGAAAAAGGCTTTTGAGGCGGGCGGCGGAGACTACTCAGCCCCGGCACAGAGAATAACCGAGTTTGTGGAACAAAGATTTTCAGGTGCTGTAGGCCAGACCAGTTTTTTGCCCGGAGTGAAAGCCGCGCCTCTGGCCGATGTGATGCCGGAATTTGTCACCGGAGCACTGAAGGACGGCCTGAAACAATTTGAAAAAAAAATGCCGGGGTTTATTTCAGAGTCTGTTCATTTAATCGGCGTGGAAACCAGGACCTCATCGCCGGTACGTATTTGCAGAAGGGCTGATGCTCAAAGTGAAAACGTCAGGGGACTGTACCCCTGCGGCGAAGGCGCAGGGTACGCCGGAGGTATTATCAGTTCCGCACTGGATGGGATAAAGGCCGCCCAGAGCGTGATTGCGGTATTAAGCGGCAGTCCATAATCATGTCCACGCCCTTTTTCCTTATACTCATTGCGCGTAACATTTTTGCGTCTTTCAGATCATGGATATTCAAATCACCGACGGCTTCTATTCCTTTGCCGAGAATCTTCGGAGCGATCACTGCGACCAGGCGATCAACCAGATCGTCTTTAAGAACGGATGTAATGATTTGTGCGCCGCCTTCGATCAGAACGGAAGAAATGTTTCTGGCCGACAGAATTTTAAGCAGTTTGCTCAGATTGACATGGTTTTGTTCATCCGGTTCAATGGTGATTATTTCGACGCCTGTTGCTGCCAGTTTTTGAAACATTAAATCAGAAGAATTTTTAATGGTGGCAATCAGAGTTGGAATTTTGTCCAAATTCTGCAGAACACTTGCATTTAAAGGCAAGGCCAGTTCGGAATCGACTATAATCCTCAAAGGGTTGCGCCCGCGAACGAGTCTAACGGTCAGCGAGGGATTGTCCTTAAGAACAGTTCCCGCGCCGACAAGTATAGCGTCATGTTCTGCGCGCAGCTGGTGGGCGAATTTCAGAGAAGCGGGGGAACTGATCCATTGAGACTGGCCGGTTGTCGTGGCGATTCGCCCATCCAGCGTCTGTGCATATTTAACGGTAACAAACGGCAGTCCCGTTTCCATGTAATGAAAAAAGACTTCATTGAGATTGCGGCATTCATCTTCCAGAATACCGGAAGATACTTCGATTCCGGCGCTTTGCAGGCATTGGATACCCTGGCAGGAAACCAGCGGGTTGGAGTCTGTGGCGCCAATTACAACACGGCTGATTTTATACTGTATGATGAGGTCTGTACAGGGAGGGGTTTTGCCGTGATGGCAACAGGGTTCCAGGGTTACATACAGAGTCGAGCCGGCGACTTCTTCTGTTGCATTCTGGATCGCGTTGACTTCCGCGTGGTTTTGCCCGCAACATTGATGATGTCCCAGGCCAATCATTTTCCCGTTTTTGACGATCACGGCCCCTACCATTGGATTCGGGCTGGCGTAACCCTTGCCCCTGGCGGCTTGTTTTAATGCCAGTTTCATGTAATATTCATCATTCATGGAAACGATCTACCTCAATGACCCGGTCAATGCAAACATTTTGTGATCGGAATCACAATAAATCTATTGACTTCTGGCGAAAAAAGAGTAGGATTTGTGGCGAAGCTTGAGAAGGGCAAACCGTCTGAAAAGGCGGGACGCAAAGTTACTGGCCTAAGTCTTGACATGGGATAAGGCGGCAGGACTGCCGGGCAATATCAGCAATGTCCAGCACCCCTGAAAATCACCTGTGATCAAGAAGCTTGGAAACTAAAAGAGATTGGACATGATTTTAAATCTTTTTGCCTTTATTTTCGGCGCCGCGGTAGGCAGTTTCCTTAATGTCTGCATTTTCCGCATTCCGGCAAAAGAATCCATTGTCAAGCCGCTTTCCCGGTGTCCTCACTGTCAGCATCCAATCCGCTTTTATGATAACATTCCCATCATCAGTTTTTTAATCCTGCGTGCCAGATGCCGGGATTGTGGTGGAAAGATTTCCTGGCGTTACCCGCTGGTTGAACTGATCACGGCCCTGTTTTCCCTGTTGCTATTTATAAAATTCGGCGTGACACTTCAATTTCTGGCGTTCTTCGTTTTTACGGCTGTTTTAATCGTCATCAGTTTCATTGATCTGGACCATCAAATCATCCCGGATATTTTATCGCTGCCTGGAATTCCCATTTTTTTTCTGTCTGCTATTTTTATTGTGAAAATACCGTGGCGCGAGGCGCTAATTGGCCTGCTGGTTGGCGGAGGGACACTTCTGTGTATTGCTCTGGTTTATTATTTCATCACCAAACGCGAGGGCATGGGAATGGGTGATGTGAAGCTGCTGGCGATGATCGGCGCCTTTTTCGGCTGGAAATCATTAATTTTCATTCTTCTCATCGGATCGTTTGCCGGGGCGGTTGTCGGAATTGCCGCAATGGTTATTCAAAAAAAGGACACAAAGTATGCCGTACCTTTCGGTCCTTTCCTGTCGGCGGCGGCGGTGGCTTATATTTTCTGGGGACAAGCTTTTGCGAGCATGCTGTTGATGCGTTATTGAATGGTAAAAGAGGGAATATTGCCAGGTAATTGTTTATTGCAATGATCAAGCAGCAAGGAACGAACGGCCAAAGGAAAAATTGACAGCATTTTTATTCAAGTGTAATATATTCTTACACAACAAGGAAAAATAAAGGGAAAATCCATGAGCAGAAAAAAGAAAAATGGATTCTCGATCGTCGAATTGATAATTGTTCTTGCCATTATCGGCATAATAGCGAGCATTGGAGCGTTTGCCTGGCAGCGTTATGTAGAAAATACCAATTTACGGACAGCGGCCAGAGATATTGTTACTGATTTCAATACTATGAAGAGACGTGCTGTTTCCGAATACGCTGCCATAGGGGCTTCGCAGGTAACTCCTACCTATACAATGGTTTTCAGTATTTCGGGAAACCACTATGTCATGAATAAAACTTATAATGATGGAACAGGAAATATAACGGAAGTTATTGGAGACAAGCAATTGGCGGAGCAATTTGGACATGGGATCGAATTCCAGAGCTTCGGCGGCGGCGGATCAACATATTCGATAGGATTTACAGCAAGGGGCATCATGAACCCTGCTGGCGGTTTCATTGTTCTGGTTAATAATCGAAACTCGACCGCGAGGATTACATTCAATGCAACAGGGAAGACATATGTTACTTTTGCCATGCATTAAACACATGAACACTAACAATAAGCAAGGTTTGGGAATCGTCGAGATATTGATTGCCATCTTTTTGACCAGCGTAGGGATTATGGCGCTGCTGTCGTTTCAGCCGGAAGGATGGAGAACGCAATCTCACGCCGATTACAGGGGGCGGGCTGCAGGTATATTACAAAAGACACTGTTGGAGTATGAAGAAAGAATCATGAACCCTTGCAGTACAGCTCCAGCGGGTCAGACAACCACCGTGAACTCCAGCGGACAAACGGCTGCCATTGCCGGGGATGTGACATATACAGTCGTTACAACGGTCGTGCAAACCAACACAAGCCCCGAGTCTTATTTAATTACCGTTACAGTATCTTGGACAAACATAGGAGCCGGTAAGGCGTCACACATTGAAGAGAGCATGACGGTTAGCCGTCAGGAGTTTTACAGATTTCCACTAGGGTGTACGAACGCATGAAAAACAGTTACGGTTTTACATTGGTAGAGGCAGTGATAGCCCTGTTGCTCGGCAGTCTGATGATGATGGGCATATACGCGGCGGTTGACTCTGCGCAGAATTCGTCTTCCAAGCTTGAAAGAAGGGTTGTTGCCCAGCAGGATGCCCGCTCTGCGCTGGAACTGATGGTCGTGGAAATAGGAATGGCATCGTACAACAGCAGCCTGAGAAACATCTGGATGGATCCTGCGAATTGTGTGAATCCGTCTTCGAATCAATTAAATAAAGGGATTCAAACCGCCCAGGCTACGTTACTGGTCTTTGAAATGGATATAAACGAAAGCGGAATTGTTGGTGATTTTGACAATGAGATTATTTCATACGGATATGACAGCGCAAATAAATATATCTGGCGCGAGACCAGGCGTCAGGGTACCTGCGCCAATAATCGCCAACCTTTTTTAGGCGCGACAAACGCCAGTCCGGAGAGTAAGACAGTTCTGGTTGAAAATAACGCAGCGGGAGTGCCGGTTTTCCGGTATTATAACGGCGCCGGAACGGAACTGACGACTCCGGTCACCACAAGCATACCGGATATCAGGCGGATAGAAATAACACTTGTGGCGGACTCACAATATGCCGATCCCAAAACCACAAACACACGGAAAAGGGTGATCTATTCGAGCAGCGTGGTTGTCCGAAATCATATACCCGTGCCAAATTATAATAATTAAGGATCTGCCATTACGATGAAAAAAACGATCTTAAACAATGAAAAAGGATTTGCGCTCCTGGCGGCGATTATTGCGAGCATGATCATTCTGGCCGTAGGCCTTTTGGCGCTTAATTATTCGGTTGGAGATTTGGGTGCCAGTCGTCTCAGCATCGGAGATAGAAAAGCGCTGGCTGCTACAGAAAGCGGGATTCATACGCTGGCGCAGGAATTCATTGATGATCCTACAACCTGGACGAGCACCAGTCAGTATACCCAGGATTGCACATCAGTGGTTCCCAATTACATCTGGAGGTCGATTGCTTCGGGTGTCGATGCAAATACAGAGTTTGCCATCTGTGTGCCAACCAGGTTAAATGCGGCGCTCATTCAAGTGCCGGGCTATGCATTAGATGAGGCTGCTTTGATGCGTTACACAGCGACGGTTGTCGGTAGAAACTCGACATATAAGACAAAGCGCATTGTGATGATTGGAATCGGCTACGGTCCCGTAATGACAAAACAATAACGGTCCAGGAGTAGTAACGAAAGATGACTAGTTCCAAATCAGAGTCATTACCTCTGCAGAAGCCGAAAGCCGGTTTCAGAAGTTCCGGATTCCGGCCATCCATAAGAACGAACGAAGTAAGAAGAGCCATCATGAGACAATGAAGGGGAGGTCATGAGTATGCCAAGAAAAATTATTCTGACGATAATGGTGTTATTGCTGGCGGCGGTTTTTTCTTTTTCGAGCTATGCCGCAGATGAAGATCTATGGACGATCAGGACAGCGCCCGACGCCCTGATTGTTCTCGACCTTTCGGGGAGTATGGATAGTCCGCCGCAGGACGATGCCGCCAATTATTTTGTCACCGGTGCCTCATGCAGCAGCAGTTCCGACGGGCCCTATTACATGGCAAGCGGAACGGGCCATACACGGGCCTGTCTGGCGACCAGCCCCACTTTATATGTCAGTGGCACGACCTGTAATATTACCGGTCCTTTTTACGCTGCCAGTACTTCAACGCACAACTGGGCCTGCACGAGCGGCAGCAAGGACACTACACATTATGGTTCCTCTGTACCCAAGTACAGCGACAGCACATGCGGCGAGCCTTTTTATTCGTCAAGCGGTACGGGGCACACAACTTCCTGCTCCAATACTTATTCTTCAAACCCAAGCCCTACACCTCAGTGGAGCGCTTCCGACTGCACGGAGCCCTTCTATAAAACGAGCGGAACAGGCCACACGGTACGCTGCAGAAAAGTCGATATTGCCAAATATGCCCTTTTTTCCATTCTGAATGACTCCAACACTGACGGCCTCAACCAGATCAATGCCGCGGATATGGCCAGTCTGGGTGTACGGCTCGGTCTGATGCGGTTTACCGGTTGCAGTTCAAACGGTAGCAATTCCTCAAGTGTTCAGTACACAAGTTCCTCGAGTTGCATTAAACTGGCCTGGCCGCTGACATCGGATGCGTATACCACAACCACGCCTTATGCCAGCATTTATTGTAACAACAATTCCTGTTCCACCCCCGCGACGGACGGGTCCAATACATGCGGTACGCTCGAATCGACATCGTCTACGAGCCCGACTCATGAATGTATTGTCGGATTCGGTAACGGCAGTTATACGCCTCTGCAATACGCTCTGCGTGAAGCTAAACGCTACATGGACAATCACAAGGCGGTTGACCCGTCTGCTTCCTGCCGTACCAAATCGGTTATTTTTATCACCGATGGCGCGGATACGATTTCCTGCAGTGCGAATGGCAGCACAGGCACGTCCCAGAGGCGGGCTCCCGTGTATCAGGCCAAACAGTTGAAAGATGCGGGATATGATGTTTACGTCATCGGATTTGGTGGAAACATGCCGGTGGACCTTCAAAATACATTAAACTGGGCAGCCTATTACGGGGGGACAAGAAATCCGAATGCAACACAGGCTGGTACGACCACGGCGGTTTCGGTAGGCTCGAATCCGTGCAGCAATGGAACGGATCCCGGTCCCAATTACCTTGCCGGTTATGCCTTTATGGCCACGAACCCAGCAGAGCTTTCCACCGCGATCCGGTCGGTTATTTCTCTGATTTTCGCAGGTACTTACTCCTTTTCCTCGCAGGCTGCCGTCGCGGCCGCCCGCGTACAGGAGGAAAATTTTCTTTACGAAGCGTCCTTTGAACCGAGAAACACTACCGGCGCAAACAACGAACCTTTCTGGCCAGGGCATTTGAATAAATACAGTATAAACGTCAGTACAGGGGGATTGATTACACCGCCTTGCTGGGATGCGGGGACAAAGCTGGCTGCTCAAAGCAGCCGGAATATGTGGACCTATAAAGGCGCGAGCGGTAATACGCTGTCCAGTTACACGACGGCGACGATATTTGACGCCGACCTCAATGTTTCACCCCTGTCGACTTCCAGTTGCGGAACGCGATGCACCCAAGTTGTTGGTTTTTACAGGGGAGAATCGGCATACAATATCGAAAACGTAAAACTGGGCGACGCGTTTCATACCAACCCGGTCATTGTGAAGACGCCAACGGCCAACTTCTACGATCCGCGGGAATGCGATGCCGCGGGGTATGAAACATTCCGGACCGACTCAGCCAACCAGCGAACGGCGTCCAACGGTAAACAGCTTGTCCTGATCGGTGCGAACGACGGCCAGTTGCATGCTTTCCGTTCAGGCAACAGTTCTACGGATTGCACGGCCGGCGGTGATGAGGTCTGGAGCTTTATCCCGCCCAATCTGCTCGAGAAAATGGCCCCTATCGCCCATAACAGCCATGCGGACCGCGCATCGCTTGCCACTCACCAGTTCTTCATTGACGGTCCTCTTCAGGTGACCGACGTCTGGATTCCTTCATCTGCAGGTGTAGGAACTACCAAAAGTTCTTCTGACTGGAAAACCGTAACGATTTTCGGTCTGGGACAGGGAGGAGGTAATTTTCTTTGGAGCGCGTGTTCCAGTTGTTATTGTCCCTATGACCCCGGCGCTCCCACTGCGACACGGTACAGCGCAACCTATTCCACGACCACGCCATATTATTGCGGGTATTACGCCCTGGATGTTACCAATTCCGTGGCATACAGCAGGCCTGCCCTTCTGGGACGGTTGAACCCGACCGCGGCGCAGGCGGTTTACCTGGGCGATCCTTGGAGCAAACCGCAGATCGGCCGTGTGAAGATAGCCGGAAATGAAAGATGGGTGGCGTTCATCGGCGCAGGTTACAGTCCTTCGGCCTGCAAGTCGGTTGACGGAGCAACATCCTATGCCTGCAATACAACGGCTACTTACAGCGCCGGTAAAGGATTTTCCGTGGTGGACCTGACGACTGGAAATATCATCTGGCAATTTACGCATGCTAATAACAGCAATATGGATTTTTCCGCTCCGGCAGCTCCCATCATAATCGATAAGGATAGTGACGGTTTTATCGACACAGCCTACATGGGAGACCTCGGCGGTAATATGTGGCGATTCAGATTCTGTCCCTCAACAAACGAGTCGTGCGGGCAAGCAAGTTACGACACCGCCTGTACAACGGCCAACTGGACGGGCAGCCGCCTGTACGCGGCATCCGATGTGGAAAGGGGATCCGGGCTGGGAACTGCCAGCAACACACATAAACAAATCTATACAAAACCTACGGCCACCAAAGATCCCGATGGTCATATATGGGTGTATTGGGGTACGGGTGAAAATAACGACGCTACCTGGAAACCGTCGGCTTCCGACCCGGATACTAGCAGTACAAAAAACCGGTTGTACGCGGTTAAAGACACCGATTTTACGTCGACATATACCACTGCCGATCTGAAAAATGTTACCTCATCCCTTTATTGTTATTCGGCATCTACAACCGGATGTACGACCCCTGACACACAACAGGGGTGGTACATTAATCTTTCCACTAACACATTGACGCTGTCCGACGGGACGACGTATTCGAGTCCCAAAGGCGAGAAAATGATTTCAGATCCGATTGTCTACGCCGGTAAAGTTTTTTTACCGACATATCTCCCCAATCAGGGGACGGCAACCGCCTGTGGTCAAGCGGGGAATGGTTTCCTCTATGTTCTTGACTATCTTACCGGGGCGCAAACGGTTGTTTATGTAGGAATCGGTATTCCTTCTTCCGTTTTGATCAGCGGGAAGGGGAAACTCTATATGACGGCAAGCGGCGGTTCGGGCATCTCTTCATTAACGACGCAACCGACAACTCCGCCCACGACATCCAGCCCGGTGAATGTACTGTACTGGCTGGACAAACGTTTGAAGTAGAAATACAAATGCGTTAAAAAGTAGCGTTATCAAACCGACCAACCGATACTGTTTGCAATGACAAGCGGCAAGTGATAAAAGCCGCTTGTCATTTTTTTTGCAAGAAAGGTTGTTGCGCGTCAGATGAAGAACAAACTAGCTTTGATGATTGCCGATGCCGTGACGGTTTGCACGAAGAAAGGCCTGCTGCCGGACGTTCAGTTGCCGCATATTGAAATTGAAGTGCCGGCCAACCCGGAGCATGGCGATTATGCCTCCAATACGGCCATGATTCTGGCTTCTCAGGCCAAACAGAATCCCAGAAAGATTGCCCAGGCCATTCAAGAAAACCTTGCTGATTCGGAAGGAATCATCGGTCAAATACAAATCGCCGGTCCCGGATTTTTGAATTTTCGCCTCAAAGACAACGTCTGGCAAAAAATTCTACGGGAAGTTCTGGACCAGAAGAATCGGTATGGCTGTGTCAATGTCGGTGGAGAGAAGAAAGTTCAGGTGGAATTCGTGAGTGCAAATCCCACGGGACCTTTGCACATCGGACATGCCCGTGGCGCGGTTGTCGGAGATGTTTTATCCAATCTGTTAACGGCTACCGGTTATCAGGTATCGAAAGAATATTATATTAATGATGCCGGTAACCAGATGAATAATCTCGGAAAATCTGTTCTTTATCGCTATCGGGAGCTCCTGGGAGAAAAAATGGAATTTCCCGAAAACTGTTATCGCGGCGATTATATCAGGGACATATCCTCCGACATTATCCGTGAACAAGGGAACCGCTATCTGACCGAAAACGAGGATGAGACGATTTCCTGTTTTAATGCGATTGCCGGAGGCGTTATTCTTGAAGGGATCAAGCAGGACCTGCAGGATTTCGGCGTGACTTTTGACTGCTATTTCAGTGAGAAGGAGCTCTACAGGGAGAATGGCGTCAGAAATCTTTTAGTCTCCCTTCAGAAGCAGGGTTTTATTTATTCGGACGGCGAAACCCTCTGGTTCAAAACAACCAATTACGGCGATGAAAAAGACCGTGTGGTAATCCGCAAAAACGGCGATCCGACTTATTTTGCCGCCGATATCGCCTACCATCGCAATAAATTCGCCCGTGGTTTTGACCTGCTGATCGATATCTGGGGAGCGGATCACCATGGATACATGCCCCGTCTGTGGGCGGCCATACAGGCCCTGGGGCATAAAAAGGATGATTTAAAGATTATTCTGGTGCAACTGGTTAACCTGCTGCGGGCGGGTGAACCCGTGGCGATGTCCACAAGATCCGGAGAGTTTGTCACGTTGCGTGAAGTGCTGGATGAGGTGGGCAGAGATGCGGCCCGCTATAATTTTCTGATGCGCCGGTCGGACAGCCATCTGGATTTCGATCTGGATGTTGCAAAAAAACAATCCAATGAGAACCCGGTTTATTATGTGCAGTATGCTCATGCCCGGATATGCAGTATTCTGCGCATGGCCACGGAACGGGGCATGAAATTACCGTCTTATGGAGATATCGATCCGGCGCTGCTGGTGCAGCCCGATGAAAAAAACCTTCTGAAAATGATGGCACGTTATCCAGAAATGCTGGAAGGTGCGGCCAGAACACTAGAAGTTCACCGCATTACCTTTTATTTGAATGAACTGGCTGGAATCTTTCACGGCTACTACAACAAGAATAAAGTGGTCTCAGAGGAAGCGTCGCTTTCCGCCGCGCGCCTGGTTCTAGTTGACGCTGTACGCATTGTGCTGTCCAACGCGCTTGCCATTCTGGGTGTCAGCGCGCCGGAAAAGATGTGAGGGGATTCAATGGGTTCAGGAAATACAAAGAAATTTGAATGGAAAATGGGGAGCACCGGATTGATTATCGTGATCGCCGGGATGGCCTTATTGCTGTGTCTTTCATTCCTGCTGGGCGTGGGTGTCGGAAGAAACATGGATACATATCCCGAAAAGATTGCTTCCGGACCACAACGCTTCCTGGCATATTTCTGGCGACCGGCCAAAATTGCCGATCCGGTGAAGCAATTGGAAAGCAGAGAGACGGAGGCTGGTAAAAACGCAGTGGAACAGGCACCTAACGGTACACCGGCCAGTCAAAAAACCCTCCACGTGCCACAGGTACCTGATGAGGGAAAAAAGACAAACCCTGATGTGATGGCTCAAATCATAGAAAACCCTCAGTCGGCCCAGGTTGCCGAAGCGCACAAAGAAAAAATTGCTTCTTCCCGGGAACCCGTTAGTAGGCCGACGGTTGTGGCGGGTGAGACACCCTCTGCGGAAAAGAATATCAAAGCCAAAGAAACTTCGGCAAATGCGTCTCCCGCCGGATCGTCGTATGTTCTTCATGTTGCCTCCATGAAAGAAAAAGTAAAGGCCGGGCAGATTCATAAGACAGTTGCCGCCATGGGATATTCATCGAAAATCGTAAAAGTGGAGCTGAAAGGGAAGGGAACCTGGTATCGAGTCATGGCCACGGGCTTTGAAACAAAGGCCCAAGCACAGGCCGCTTCCGAAAAAATTTCCGAAAAGGTGAAAACAAATTGTATCATCCGGTCCGTCGGCCAGAATACGGGGAAGAGTCAATAAATCAGGATATAAATCATGTTTGAAAATTTAACAGAAAAACTCGAAGGAATATTCAAGAAGCTCAAGGGAAGAGGTGTTCTTAACGAGGAGAGCGTCAACGCCGCTCTCAAGGAAATCCGCATGGCGCTTCTGGAAGCGGATGTGAATTTCAAGGTTGTCAAGGATTTCGTTGAAGATGTTCGCGTCAGGGCAATCGGCAAAGAAGTACTGGAGAGTATCACACCCGGACAGCAGGTGGTGAAGATCGTCCACGACCGTCTCATTGAGCTGATGGGCAATCAGAGCGCCTCCATTAAATTCGGTTCGCGAATTCCAGCGCCGATTATGCTGGTTGGATTGCAGGGTTGTGGAAAGACAACAACCGCAGCCAAACTGGCGAGGCTATTGTCGAAAGAAAAAAGGGTTTACCTGGTTTCCGCAGACGTTTACCGACCTGCGGCCATTGAACAGCTTGCCGTTCTGGGCAGGCAGGTTAAAGCGGGAGTTTTTGATGCGGGCAATCTGCGTGATCCGGTAAAAATATGCACGGAAGCGTTGGAAGAAGCCAGAAAAGAAGGTTACGAGGTTGTGATCATCGATACCGCCGGACGTTTGCATATCGATGATTTGCTGATGGATGAACTCCGCAAGATCAAGGAGAAGGTCAACCCGGCGGAAATTCTTTATGTGGCGGATGCCATGACCGGTCAGGACGCTGTCAATGTCGGCGCCAAATTTAATGAATTGATCGGTATCGACGGCGTTATCATGACCAAAATGGATGGTGACGCACGCGGCGGTGCGGCCCTTTCTTTAAAGGCGGTTGTCGGCAAACCCTTAAAATTTGTCGGTATAGGCGAAAAAATTGACGCTCTGGAAGTATTTCATCCCGGAAGAATGGCCAGCCGGATTCTCGGAATGGGCGATATCCTGTCCTTGGTGGAAAAAGCGCAGGCTACCATCGATGAAAAAACTGCAAAGCAGATGCAGGAAAGCTTGCGTAAGAGCGATTTTACACTGGAGGATTTCCGCAACCAGCTCGGGCAAATCAAAAAAATGGGATCGCTCAAGGATATGATGGGAATGATTCCGGGCATGAGCAAAATCAAAGCCCTTAAAGACGCTGAGCCTGACGATAAAGAACTGGTGAAAATTACAGCCATCATCGATTCAATGACAAAAAAGGAGAAAAATAACTATCTGATCATTGACGGCCGCCGGCGTAAACGAATTGCTCTAGGCAGCGGTACGACCGTTCAGGACGTAAACCGGCTTTTAAAGAATTATGTGGAACTTCGCAAGATGATGAAAAAAATAAACACCAAGGGCGGAATCAAATCTTTCATGAGGAATTTTCCCTTTTAAAAACCAATAAATTATGATAGAAAAAAAAATCGCTATTTTTTAAAGGAGGTTAGGAAAAAAACTAGATGGCAGTTAAAATTCGATTAACTCGTATGGGTGCAAAAGGTAAACCGTATTATCGTATTGTTGCGGCGGATAAAGAATATCCCCGTGACGGAAGATTTCTTGAAATATTGGGAAATTATGATCCCAAAAAAAATCCCGCAGAAATATCTTTAAAAGAAGACCGTGTTCGAGATTGGCTGTCCAAGGGGGCAAAACCGACACTAACGGTCTCCAACTTATTGAAGACAAAAGGCATTGTATCCGCCGCTAAATAATGCTGTTGCGTAGTTTTTAAAGATATGAGATGGCGCTGTAATCGTAACCTCACATCATATTAAATTAACCAAGCAGTACGAATATTGAAGTGAATTTTCCAGAAGCGTTAACCAAAATCATGTGGAGGTGCTGACGATGAAGGAATTGATAAAGTATATTACTCAATCTTTAGTAGATAACCCTGATAAAGTGGAAGTTACTGAAGTCATCGGCGAGCAGACATCTGTTATTGAGTTGCGCGTGGCCAAAGAGGATTTAGGCAAAGTGATTGGAAAGCAGGGTAGAACAGCCAAAGCCATCCGAACGATATTAAGTGCAACCTCCGCGAAAATGCATAAACGGGCGGTTCTGGAAATCATTGAATAATAAATGGATCTTTTTGTTTTTGGGGAGGTCGTCAAGACCCGCGGCCTCAGAGGCTGTCTGAAGGCTCTGTCGTTTTTGGAATCACCGGACATTTTGGATGAGCTGGATGTCGTTTATCTGGAATCCCCGTCCGGAATAAAAAGTAGCCACCGGATCAAAAAGATTGAACCTGCCGGGAAGTTTCTATTTCTCGAGTTAAAAGACGTATCCGATATAGACGAAGCCCGGATGCTTGTTGGTAGTACATTATTGATACCCAGGGGGTTGCTGAAAGCTCTCCCTGACGGTGAATACTACTGGCAGGATATCATCGGGCTTGACGTTTATACAACCGAAGGCCGTAATCTGGGCCGCATAGTATCCATCTTTCCGACAGGCAGCAACGACGTTTATGTATGCAAAAACGGCGCTGAGGAATACATGATTCCGGCCATAGCCGATGCCATCTTGCAGATAGACCTTGCCTCACGCAGAATCACTGTAAAACCAATGGAAGGCATACTGTCGTGATGCGTTTTGATGTTCTGTCAATTTTCCCCGAGATGTTTCATTCTCCCTTAGGCTTCAGCCTCTTAAAAAAAGCTCAGGAAAAAGGTCTTGTAGAAATCGGGTTACACAATATTCGCGACTGGGCGGAAGATAAACACAGTATGACCGACGATGCCCCTTACGGAGGGGGATGCGGAATGGTTATGAAAGTTGAGCCGGTAGAACGGGCACTGGCAGCAGTAAGGCGGGAAGGTATTTCCACGGAGGTGGTTCTGATGACGCCCCAGGGAGAAACATTTAATCAGCAAATTGCAGCCGAATTGGTCTCCAAAGAACATTTGATTTTAATTTGCGGGCGCTATGAAGGGTTTGACGAGCGCATCCGGGAACATCTGGTTGACCGGGAAATATCCATCGGAGATTACATTTTAACCGGAGGAGAGCTGTCCGCACTCGTTCTGATTGACACCGTATCCAGGCTGATTCCGGGAGTGCTTGGAAATCATTCCTCTATTGACACAGAATCGTTTTCCCGGGGGCTTCTGGAGTATCCTCAGTATACCCGGCCAGCTGAATATAAAGGCTGGAGTGTGCCGGATGTGCTGATTTCCGGGAATCATGCCCAGATTAACCGCTGGCAGAGGATTGAGGCGATAAAAAGGACCTGGAAAAGAAGACCGGATTTGCTGGAAAAAGCCGATCTTTCGGACGAAGATAAAAAAATACTGGAAAAAATCCAGTTCGATCAAATATAAAGTCTTGATTTTCAGGTTTATTTAAGGTAGTAAGGTCAACTTTTTTTCGGGGGTGAGATATATTGATGAATACTCAGCTTCCCCGGGCAGGTATGCTTTATATCGTTCTTTTACATTATCCGGTGATCAATAAAGAAGGCAAAGTTGTCACAACCGCCATTGCCAATATGGACATACACGATATTGCACGAACGGCGAGGACTTTCGATGTGGAGAAATTCTTCGTAGTGAACCCGATTGAAGCCCAGCGTGAATTGGCGGGAAAAATTGTCAATCACTGGAGACAGGGTTACGGTGCAATATATAACCCGTCAAGAAAAGAGGCTTTCGAAAAAGTTGCAATCAAATCCAGCCTGGGTGAAGTGCAGGATGAGATCGAAAAGCGAAATAACTGTAAACCAAAACTGATTGTAACGGGAGCCAACCTTCAGGGAGATCTGTTGACGTCTGGCAAACTAAGGGAATTTTTGAGTAATAATGGTTTGCCTTATCTTTTAATTTTTGGTACAGGATACGGCATCGCACCGGAAGTCGTAAGCAAGGCGGATTACTGTCTGGAACCGATTCAAGGAAAGAGCGGTTACAATCACCTGGCGGTGCGGTCGGCCGTTGCGGTTATTTTGGATAGAATTAGCCGATAGAATATTAAAATTATATCGCGTATATCGCAGGAGGAAATATAAAATGGATGTTTTGGAAATGATAGAAAAAGAACAAATGAGAGGCGATATTCCCGCCTTTAAAACAGGTGATACCGTAAAAGTTTATGTTCGCATTATTGAAGGTCAGAAGCAGAGAATACAGGCCTTTGAGGGCATCGTCATCCGCAAGCGCCGCGGCAACAGCCGGTCGAATTTCACCGTTCGAAAAGTTTCCTACGGTATCGGCGTTGAAAGAACATTCCCCATGCATTCGCCGGTAATCGACCGTGTGGAAGTGGTAACCAAAGGTCTGGTTCGACGTTCACGCCTCTATTACTTGAGAAGTCTTCGAGGAAAGAAAGCAAGAATCAAGGAAGCCGCCAATAACTGATGCCTTTTTGATATTGCTGAAAATATGGGCAGTCGCCGTGAGAAAGTTCCTCAGGGCGGTTTGCCTGAAGAATCGTTGAAGCCCGGCCAATGGATGTTGAGCCGGGCTTTGCCGCTTGAGAAAGGCTTTTTCGCCGGACAATGAATACCTTCGAAAAGATTGCTTACGGTGAAGGCTACCAAAGGATAGCGGGTATTGACGAAGCTGGCCGGGGGCCGCTGGCTGGTCCCGTTGTCGCCGCCGCAGTTATTTTCCCTCCGGAATATTCCAATATCGCCATTAATGATTCCAAAAAACTGACCTCCCGTAAGAGGGATGAACTTTACAAGGTGATTTTTGAAGATGCAATTGCTGTTGGCGTGGGGGCCGCCGATGCCGCCCTTATCGACAGGATCAACATTCTCCGGGCATCCCTTCAGGCAATGCGTGAAGCGGTTGGTGAACTTTCCGTTGCCCCTGATTATATTTTGATTGACGGTTTGCATACGATTGACCTGGAAACACCTCAAAAAGCATTAGTCAAAGGAGATGCGAAAAGTGTTTCTATTGCCGCCGCGTCCATTATTGCCAAGGTTTCCCGCGATCGGATCATGGAAATGTATCACCGGCAGTTTCCCCGGTATAATTTCCTCCAAAACAAGGGATACGGGACAGCCGAGCACCGCAAGATCATTCAGGAGATCGGAATGTGCAAAATCCATCGACGATCATTTCATTTAAAAGAACAGGATAGATATCAGACGGAACTGGACTGGTCATGAAATCAGGCAATAAGGATTCAAGCAGAATCAATACAGGGAAACTGGGAGAAAAGATCGCCGCCGATTTTTTGAAGAAAAACGGTTATCGGATCGTTGAGGCCAACTATCGTTGTCCGATCGGTGAGATCGATATTGTAGCCCGGGATAAAAATGAACTGGTATTCGTGGAAGTCAAGGCCAGAAAAACCGATGCTTTGGGATATCCCGAACAGGCGGTGGGAGTTCAAAAACAGAAAAAGATATCGCAGCTGGCTCAATGGTATTTGCGGGAGAAAAATCAAATCAATACCCGTGCCCGTTTTGATGTCGTGGCCATTTTGATGCTTCCTTCCGGAAACGACATCCGGCTGATTCAAAACGCTTTCGATTTCATTTCCATCTAAAGACGGCTTAATGCCGGTTTTCCGATTGGAAATACATTAAACCCGATTTCATAGCATTTCTGATGATCGATGATGTTGCGTCCGTCAAAGATGAATGCCGGTTTAACCATGGAGTCATAAATTTTGCTGTAATCGAGCTTCCTGTATAGATCCCAGTCCGTCATGACGGCCAGCGCATGGCAACCAGCGACCGCCTGATAGGGATCTTCAATGTAGTTGATTTTTCCTTTTTCATCGGCCATATCCAATGCGGCGTTGGCAAGAGCCTTGGGGTCGGAAATCACCACTTCGGCATGTTCCGCCAGCAGTTTGCGGGTGATATGGATGGCCGGGCTTTCGCGTGTGTCTCCTGTGTCCGCCTTGAACGCAAAACCAAGAAGGCATATTTTTTTACCGGCGAGCGTGTTAAACATCGATTGAAGAACATTCGCGATGAAACGATTCTGCTGATATTCATTGATTCTAACGACGCTTTCCCAGTAAGTCGCGACTTCCGGCAAACCATAAAAATGGCAAAGGTAAACAAGGTTGAGAATATCTTTTTTAAAGCAGGAACCTCCAAAGCCGATTCCGGCCTTGAGGAACTTGGCGCCAATCCGGCTGTCCATGCCCACTGCATGAGCCACTTCTGAAATGTCGGCATCCGCCTTTTCGCAAAGCGCGGATATGGAATTGATTGATGATACTCTCTGCGCCAGAAAAGCGTTGGCCACCAGTTTGGAGAGTTCGGCACTCCAGATATTGGACGTGATAATTCTTTCGGGCGACACCCAGCGGGCATAAATATCCACCAGTTTCTGGCGTGCAGCAAGGCCGCTCGGGGTTTCACGTGAGCCGATAAGGACACGGTCGGGATTTTCCAGATCGCTGATGGCGGTGCCTTCCGCCATGAATTCCGGATTAGACAGAACATCAAAAGTAATGTCTCCCTTTCCCGAAGCAAGGATGCGTTCCATCGCCAGAGCGGTTTTGATAGGCAGGGTGCTTTTCTCAATTACGATTTTGGAGGATTGAGAATTCTCCATAATCTGCCTGGCCGTTTTTTCCCAGTATTGCAGATCAGCGGCCATGCCGGCCCCCGCACCAAAGGTCTTGGTCGGCGTGTTGACGCAGACGAAGATAATGTCGTTTTCATTGATTTGCTTTTCTACATCTGTAGAGAAAAACAAATTTATGCCGCGCGTTTTTCGGACAATTTCTTCGAGGCCCGGTTCATAGACCGGAAGGTCATTGGAGTTCCACGCATCGATCCGCTGCGGATTAATATCAACAACTGTTACTTTGCAGTCAGGGCATTTACTGGCAATCATGACCATAGACGGGGCGCCCACGTAACCCGCCCCGATACAGAGAATGTTTTTTTTGAATTCCATGTTCGCTGTCGTTCCTTCCAATTGTTAAGGGGATTTAAGAATATTACGAAAATACTCTATTGTGCTGATTAAACCCTTTTCCAGGGCGATCTGTGGTTTCCAGTTCAGTTTATTTTGGGCAAGAGAGATATCCGGTCGGCGTTGTGTCGGGTCGTCTGCGGGAAGTGGCTGGAAATCAATTTTTGAACTGCTTTCCGTAAGATCGATCACCAGCCGGGCGAGTTGCAGGATGGTAAATTCTCCCGGATTGCCGATGTTTACAGGACCAAAAAAGTCATCGGAGGAATTCATCATTTTAATCAAGCCGTCAATCAAATCATTACAGTAGCAGAATGAGCGCGTGTGGCTGCCATCGCCGTAAACCGTAATGTTTTTTCCCTGCAGAGCCTGGATGATAAAGTTGCTGACAACGCGGCCGTCGTTTATGGCCATACGGGGGCCATAGGTATTGAAGATACGGACGATCTTTGTATTGACGGCATTTTGCCGGCGGTAATCCATCATCAGGCATTCAGCGGCTCTTTTTCCTTCATCATAGCAACTGCGGATACCGATGGGGTTGACACGTCCCCAGTAGGATTCATTTTGAGGGTGTATGTCGGGATCGCCATAGACTTCCGATGTGGAGGCCTGAAGAATTTTAGCCCTGGTTCTTTTGGCAATTCCCAAAACATTGATGGCTCCCATGACATTGGTTTTGATGGTTTTGATGGGATTGAACTGATAGTGCACGGGAGAAGCGGGACAGGCCATATTGTAAATTTCGTCCACTTCCAGATAAATCGGGTTGATGATGTCGTGGCGAATCAGTTCAAAACGGGGATGGCTCAGGAGGTGAATAATGTTGTTCTTGCTGCCGGTGAAAAAATTATCAAGGCAGATTATGTCATTTCCTTCCTTTAAAAGACGTTCACAGAGGTGAGACCCCAGAAACCCCGCACCACCGGTGATTAATATTCTTTTCATTCTCATTATTCCATGATCATTCGCAGTAGTAATTTGTTTTTATCTCTGCTATTAAAGCCGAAACCGGATACAGATGTCAACAATAAAAAGCAGTTGATGAAGAAGATATGCAGAAAAGCGAAGAACGAAAACAGGGAATCCTTTACATCGTTGCCACGCCCATTGGTAATCTGGAAGACATGAGCCTTCGAGCGCTTCGAATCCTGAAGGAGGTTGACCTGATTGCAGCGGAAGATACGAGGCATTCAAGAGTTCTGCTCAACGCATACCAGATTAAGACTCCCATGATCAGTCTGCATGAACATAATGAGAGAGAAAGAAGCAAAGTTGTGTTATCCAGGATTCAGGACGGGTTGAATGTGGCCTATATATCAGACGCCGGCTCTCCTTGCATTTCAGATCCCGGCCATCATCTGGTTCATCTGGCGCGGGAGAACGGGGTTGACGTTATCCCGGTTCCCGGGCCTTCCGCTTTAGTTGCGGCGTTGTCCGTTTGTGGTTTCCCTGCCGATGATTTCCGGTTTTGCGGCTTTTTGCCGTCAAAGGAAAACCAACGCCGCCGTTTTCTGGAATCCATAAAAGACCAGGGAACGACCTTTGTATTCTATGAATCGCCATCGAGAATTCTTGCTTTGCTGAAAGATATTCATGAACTGCTGGGAGACAGGCAGATCGTTGTAGCCCGTGAACTGACTAAAGTATTTGAAGAGGTTAAACGCGGAAGCGTTCGGGATATCATCGCGGAGATGTCCGGGACCAAAGCCAAAGGGGAATTTACGGTCATTCTACGGCAGGGGTCCTCCAGTCCTGCAATTACAGAAGAGGAAATAAAAGATAAAATTTTACACTGCTGGTCGGAGAAAAATATGTCCATGCGTGATTCCATTGACCATGTAGTGCATCAAACCGGATTACCCAGAAAAAAGATCTACGATCTGGCAGTCAAAATTCGCACGGCTTCTGATGCAAATTGAATCCTTGAAAACGCTGCATATATTGCTTGAAGAGTTTATGGCGCTGTGATAACTCCAAAACAAAACCAAAAGAAAACTAATTATTTTATTGTTTTCGCGCCTGTAGAGAGGAAATAAAGGAAGATGGAAGATCCCGGGACGATTAGAGGGAAAGAAATATTTGAGCTGACGGAAATCTATGATGAAAAATCCGGTCAGGCACGCGGACCGGCGGATAACAGGAATTCACAGCAAACCATTGTAATAAATGGCCGGGATTATGAACGGGTAAAGCAAAACGGCGAACGTATCCACGATTTGACGGAAATCGTGGAGGATCAGAATTTAAAGTCTCAGATCAATGAGATAGTGATGAGGCGGGCAGAAGATATTATTGAAAAGATCGCGCGGGAGGTTGTCCCTGAGATTGCCGAGCGTGTGATCAGGCAGGAAATTGAAAAGATCAAGGCAGTGAGTGCGAATAAACC
Source organism: Smithellaceae bacterium (assembly GCA_963682015.1). Taxonomy (GTDB): domain Bacteria; phylum Desulfobacterota; class Syntrophia; order Syntrophales; family Smithellaceae; genus UBA8904. Next base: position 4,455,173 of record OY820932.1, read on the forward strand.
ATTGAGGCAGGATTAAGTCATGCGAAATATTCTGTTCATGATTATTTTAGTCACGGTATGCGCTTGCCAGTATTCGATTTGTTCAGCCCAGACAATTGTGACATCGGCGACCGAAGTCACTCTTCAGGTAGAAGGAAAGGCACCGGTTGTAAAAAATGATATTGCCCGTGCGAGGGAAGAAGCTTTGAAGAGTGCATTGGAAAAAGCGATTCTACAAACAGTGGTTGCCGTATCGGGGAAGACACCGGAAATTGAAGCGCTCCAGAAAATTAAGAATAATATCACGCGACGAGTGGATCATTATATCAAGAACTATCGTATCACTTCGGAAAACATTCAGCAGAATGAATATATCGCGGATGTTGATGTTGTAGTAGCGCTGGTGCCTGTTCGTAATGATCTTTTGCAAATAGGAGTTTTAAAAGAGACGGGAGAAAAAGCAAACATTCCTGTGTCTTTATCCCTGACCGGAATAAAAAAATATTCTGAATATAGTTATTTAAAAACTTTTTTACAAAATCGTTCCAAAATAGTAAAAAGCATCTATCCCTGCTCGTTCGATTGGCGACACGTTCAGTTTGATCTTGTTGTACTGGGGGACGTTCAGAATTTGTCAGCGGAGCTGGAAAAAACGGGAAAATATGCCGTGGAAATTCCAGAAAAGAGCCAGGGGGTTGTGATTAACGTGCGCGTTAAAGAGGAGGTAAAATGAGAGTTTCTAAATTACTGCTTTTGATTGTAATCGCAGGGAGTATTTGCGCCTGTTCGCTTGTTTCCACGATTCCGACTCCGTCGTTCTTGAAAAGTGACCAAACCGCGAACCAGGCCCCCAGATCTAAAATGGTTAATGTCATTGCAGTACTGCCCATCGAAGGCGGGACAGTGGACAGCAAAGCCACTAAAATGCTGCGGACAAAACTTTGTGAAGAACTGCGATTTAAAGGTTATCCGCAGATTGACACGGCTATGATCGACAGCAAACTGACACCTTTAACCGCGGGAAGGACGGCGAGAAAGAACGATGTTATTCCTCCAAAAGTAGTGGAAGAACTGGTGGGTGCCGACGGGGTCATGTACTGTTCCCTTGTGGAGCATAAAAGAATGAATTTGATTTATGCGCCGGTAACCGTATCCGTAAAATGTATACTGCGCAGTGCAAAAACGGGAGAGACCATTTGGAACGCACAGTCTCAGTCAACAAGTGGAAGCTTTGATTTACTTCCCCAGAGGTTGAATATGAAATCCCGGGGTGATTTGGAAGAGGCCATGGAGGAAGTTGTCGATAAAGTAATGGAAACGTTGCCGTACGGGCCTAAACTGCGCGGGTAGTCAGACTATTATTGGTTTTTTTAACGGGTGTAAGATGTAAGGAGCAAGCCATGAAAAAATTGAGAATTATTTTGTATTCAATCGTTATTCTGATGGTCTGTGCTGCAATCTTGCAGGCAAAACCGCCGGTGACCGTTAAAATGACAAAAGGGGAAGCGAAAGTTACTCTGTTGAATGGAAGTGCAGCAGTTCTGTGTCCAGAGGAAAAAGAAGCCCGGGGTCTTAAAACCAATGATTCCGTCAAAGCCGGGTGTGAAATATCTGCGGGGGCCGACAGCAGAATAGAAATAGCTCTCCCCGACAAAAGTATCGTGCGTTTTGCGGAGAAAACAAAGTTTAAACTTGTTCAAATTGAAACAGGCGCGAACGGGAGTCGTACCATTGAGATTTCCATGACTGCAGGTAAAATCTGGACCAATGTGCGTAAGTCTTTGCCGGGAAAAGATGATAAATTTGATGTATCCTGCCACAACGCCGTTGCCGGTGTTCGCGGTACAATTTATCGTCTTGACGTGGAGACCGACCAATCGGCGCTGGTGAAGGTATATGATGGCGAAGTACGTGTGGCGGCTCTTTCCAGACCACAGCAGCAGAAAGTTGCTCCCATTGGTCCTCCCCGGCCTGTTGCCGGGCCAACTGCGGTAGAAGGTCCCAAACCGGTATCCATGGAGCAATGGGTTTACATTGTCAAATCGATGCAGAAAGTTCGTATTTCCGCTGATGGAAAAGCCGGTAAACCGGAGTCTTTTACGGAAGCGGAAGATCTGGATGACTGGGTAAAATGGAACAGGAACCGAGATCAAAAGAATCTCAAATAAAGAAAAAAGACCAGCCAGCAAATGAACATACCAAATTTTTTATCATTATTGCGGATTATACTCGTTCCGGTTTTTGTCATATTTCTCATTCAGGTGGAATATGAAAAGGCGTTGATAACTTTTATGGTGGCCGGTCTGACGGATGCCCTGGATGGAACGCTGGCACGCCTGTTGAAATGCCAGACAACCTTAGGTGCTTACCTTGATCCTATTGCGGACAAACTGCTCCTGGTTACCAGTTTTGTTACATTCGCCATTTTAGGCCTTATCCCTGGCTGGCTGGCTGTTATTGTGATCAGCCGCGACTTTATCATTTTGCTGGGTATAGCGATTCTCACTTTAATGTCGGTTGCTTACGAAATCAAGCCGGCTATTGTCGGCAAGATTACAACGTTTCTGCAGGTAGCTACAATTTTTTTCACCCTGCTTTATAAGGCATTTACGCATGATTTTGCATATTATTGGATTACCGGCCTTTGCTGGATCACGGCTTTATTTACCGTGCTCTCCGGTTTGGTTTACATTATTCGCGGGATTCGTATCCTGAATAAATCCGCACCAGAAGAGGCTAAAAATTAAGATATTTGCTTGACACATAAGCGTTTTCCTGCTAGTTCACCAAACGCTAAAAGTTGGATACAGGCAAGTAGCTCAGGGGGAGAGCGCCATCCTGACGCGGTGGATGTCCAGGGTTCAAATCCCTGCTTGCCTACCATTTTTTAGAAATGAACATATGCCGTAAATGCCGAAAAAAAGGGCATCAGCAAGATGGTGATGCCCTTTTAAAATGAAATCCATATCGGAACAGCAGTTTATTGAGTAACATGATGAATATAAAAGTAGTATTTCCCGATAAGAAAGAACAGACCTTCTCCTCAGGCGTAACGGCGGCTGAAATTATCAAGAACTGGCAGAAAGATGCTTTGAAATCAGCCGTTGCCGCAAAAATTAATGGTGTCCCAGTCGATTTGAGCTTTGCACTTCAGGAAGATTCCACCATTGAACCAATCGCGATTTCGTCCAAAGAAGGGTTAGCCATATTGCGGCACAGTATTTCTCATGTCATGGCGCAGGCTGTTCAGGATGTATTTCAGGGTTCTAAAGTCTCCATAGGGCCTTCCATTGAAGATGGCTTTTACTATGATTTTGAATATGCGGAAACTTTCACGCTGGATGATTTTGAAAAGATAGAAAAACGCATGAAAGAAATTGTTGCAGCTGATTATCCGTTTATCCGTGAAGAAATTTCCCGCGAGCAAGCCGTCGAATTGTTTTCAAAGAAGGGCGAGGATTACAAAGTTGAACTCATTCGTGACCTGCCTGCGGACGTTTCCGTTGTTAGCGTCTATAAAGACGGTGATTACATTGATTTATGCCGCGGGCCTCATATTCCTTCAACAGGCATCATTAAGGCATTCAAGTTGCTCAGTGTAGCCGGAGCCTACTGGCGCGGCGATGAAAGAAATAAAATGCTTCAACGCATTTACGGTACCGGTTTTGCCGACGAACAGGCACTGAAAGATTATCTGAATTTATTGGAGGAATCCAAGAAAAGAGATCATCGGCGACTGGGCCGTGAACTGGACCTGTTTCAGGTAAATGAGGAAGCGGGAGCCGGTCTTATAATTTTCCATCCCAAAGGCATGCTTTTGAGATATCTGATTGAGGAATGGGAAAGAAAAGAGCACTTGAAACGCGGTTATGATATGGTGATGGGGCCACAGATTCTCAAGGTTGATCTGTGGAAAAAATCAGGCCATTTTGATCATTACCGCGAAAATATGTATTTTACGGAAGTCGACGAACAGACATATGGTATCAAGCCAATGAACTGTTTGTCCCACATGCTGATCTACAAATCTAAAATCCGCAGCTACCGGGATCTGCCGCTTCGGTATTTTGAGCTGGGCACCGTTCATCGTCACGAGAAGACCGGGGTTTTGCACGGCTTATTACGCGTGCGTCAATTCACGCAGGATGATGCTCATATTCTCTGTATGCCCGAACAGCTGAATTCAGAAATCCGCGCAATTGCGGACTTCGTTAATTATGCAATGGGTATTTTCGGCTTTGAATATGAAGTGGAATTAAGCACGAGGCCTGAACATTCCATCGGTTCCGATGCAGACTGGGAACTGGCCACGAATGCGCTGGAAAATGCTCTCAAGGATAACAATATTTCCTATGAAGTCAATGAGGGCGATGGTGCTTTTTACGGTCCGAAAATCGACTTTAAGCTCAAAGATGCACTGAAAAGAAAATGGCAGTGCGCCACGATCCAGTGTGATTTTACACTGCCGGAGCGTTTTGATTTGAGTTATATCGGTGCGGATGGCGAAAAACATCGTCCCGTGATGCTTCACCGGGTTATTCTGGGTGCAATTGAGCGGTTCATGGGTGTGCTGATCGAACATTACGCGGGTGCTTTTCCGGTATGGCTGGCGCCGACGCAATGTGTTATAGTGACAGTAACGGACAAGCATATTCCCTATGCCCAGCAGGTTCATGAACAACTGATTGCAGCCGGAATTCGTTCCGAGAAGTACTTTGACAATGAGAAACTCGGATATAAAATCCGCCAAGCCCAGTTACAGAAAATTCCATACATGCTGGTGATCGGCGACAGGGAAATGGATGGGGGTACAGTTGCACCGAGAGCGCGCGACGGTCAGAATCTGGGCGCGTTACCCGTTGAGCAATTTATCGCCCTGGTGCAGGATGCATGTGAGAAACGGAAGTAGGACTGAGCAAGCAAAGATCTCAGGAGGTGCGGTATAGTTAAAGATTTAAGGATCAACAGAGAAATAAAGTCGGCTACGGTCAGAGTCATCAGCGAGGATGGACAGCCGCTGGGTGTGATTTCATTGGATGAAGCCATCGGCCATGCGGAAAGAGACGGTCTCGATTTAGTGGAAGTATCCGCCAACACGGATCCTCCCGTCTGTAAAATAATGGATTATGGGAAGTATCGTTACAAGCAAAGCAAAAAGCTGCATGATGCCCGAAAAAGTCAGACGGTTATTCATGTAAAAGAAATCCGATTGAGGCCCAAGACGGAAGCGCACGATTTGCAGGTAAAAATAAAACACATAAAGAAGTTTTTAGAGCAGCACGACAAAGTAAAAGTATCCATGATGTTCAGGGGCCGTGAAATCGCTTTTACCGAGATTGGCCGAAAAATCATGGATCAGATTAAAGCCGCTCTGACCGATGAATGCATTATGGATCAGGAGCCCAGGCTCGAAGGCCGGAACATGGTCATGATTGTTTCGCCAAAGAAATAAAAAAATGAGAATATAAAGAGGTGAAGATATGCCAAAGATGAAAACACACCGAGGAGCTGCCAAGCGTTTTTCCGTTACCGCGAAAGGGAAGGTGAAGCGCAGCAAGGCTTTTGCCAGCCACATCCTCACCAAGAAGACCACCAAGAGGAAAAGAAATTTAAGGAAATCCTCGACGGTGCATTCGGCAAATGAAAGCGCCATCAAGAGGCTGATTCCGTATTTGTAGTCAATCAAGCATTAGAAGAGATGTATTCATTGAGGAGATTTAAAGAAAATGGCTAGGATTAAAAGAGGCGTTACCGCCCGCAAGAAGAGAAGAAAAATTTTAAAGATGGCCAAAGGTTTCTTTGGCGCGCGCAGCCGTCTGCTTCGGACAGCCACGGAAGCCGTCAACAAGGCCCTGAGTTATGCCTATCGCGATCGTCGCGGACGCAAAAGAGAATTCCGACAGTTGTGGATTGCGCGGATTAACGCCGCCGCCCGTCTGAACAATATATCTTACAGCCGTCTCATGGATGGGTTGAAAAAGGCAAACGTCGAACTGGACCGCAAAATTCTGGCCGAACTGGCTGTAAATGACCCGCAGGGATTTGCCAGGATTGTAGCCACAGCCAAGGGCGAGCAGGCGGCATGATCGGGGATATTGAGCAGCTGGAAAAAGATGCTTTGGCCGAGCTGGAAAGCGCACGGTCGGAAGATTCGATTCTGGCTGTGAAAACGAAATATCTGGGCCGCAAGGGGTTGCTCACCGGCCTTTTGCGAAATATATCTCTGGTTCCAGTTGATCAGAAGCCTCTTTTCGGCAAACGCTGCAATGAAGTGAAGGAGCACCTGGAAGCAAAAATAACAGAAATTCTGGCGCATCAGACGCAGGGAAAAAAAGAAGAAATTCTGGCCAGGGAAAAAATCGATGTGACGTTGCCCGGAAGAGGAATCCGTCCGGGCAGAGTTCACCCTGTCATTCAAATTCGACGCGAAATTTGCGATATCTTCGCCTCTTTCGGTTTTTCAGTTGTTGAAGGTCCGGAAGTAGAGCTGGATTATTATAATTTCGAAGCGCTCAACATTCCCAAAGATCATCCCGCCCGCGATATGCAGGACACCTTCTACATTGAAGATAATATGGTTCTGCGCACTCACACATCGCCCGTTCAGGTGAGGATCATGGAAAAAGTAAAGCCGCCTGTGCGCATTTTATCGCCCGGGAGGGTATACCGGCCGGATTCCGATGTCTCTCACACGCCCATGTTTCATCAGATTGAGGGATTGCTGGTGGATCGCGGCATCAGTTTTGCGGATCTGAAAGGCATCCTCACTGCTTTTCTCAAAAAAGTATTCGGCGAAGACACCGTTCTGCGTTTCCGTCCCAGTTTTTTTCCATTCACCGAACCCTCCGCGGAAGTCGATATCCGCTGCGTCATGTGCCGGGGCAACGGTTGCCGTGTATGTGGTCAGAGCGGCTGGCTGGAAATCCTGGGATCGGGCATGGTTGATCCCGCTGTTTTTCACAATGTCGGTTATGATGCGGAAGTTTATTCCGGCTTTGCCTTCGGTCTCGGCCTGGAGCGTATTGCCATGTTGAAATACGGCATTTCCGATATACGTCTTCTGTTTGAAAACGACATTCGATTCCTTAAACAATTTTAGGAGAGCTTTGTCTCATGCTCGTCAGTCTCAGGTGGCTTAAAGATTACGTTGATCTGGAATTAACGGCGCAGGAACTTGCCGACCGTTTGACCATGTCCGGTCTGGAAGTAGATGAAATTAAAACGCTGGCCCCTGAATTTTCCGGCGTTGTGGTCGCAAAAATATTATCCGTCAGGCCCCATCCGGGAGCGGATAAATTATCTTTGTGCGATGTCACGGACGGATCGGAAACTTATCCGATTGTCTGCGGTGCGAAAAATATTCAGGCTGGCGATGTTGTGCCGCTGGCGAAAATTGGCGCGGTTATTCCCGGCGGCTATACGATCAAGTCAACGGTTTTGAGAGGAGAAAAATCAGATGGCATGCTCTGCTCGGAAGCTGAACTTCAAATCGGCGATGATGCCTCGGGTATTATGCACCTGTCAGCCGGTTTTACCCTGGGGCTGCCTCTTGAGAAAGCCTTAAGCCTGGGTGATACGGTTCTGGATGTCAGCATCACACCGAACCGTTCCGATTGCCTGAGCATGATCGGCATGGCTCGCGAAGTGGCCGCCCTGACCGGTAAAAAAATAAGAATACCGTCCGTCAGGATCAAGGAATCCGCGGAAGATATCGCTTCTCTTTCCTCAGTGGCCATTGAGGATGCCGACCTGTGCCCACGGTATACCGCCAGGATGATCAAAAACGTCAGGATCGGTGATTCTCCCGTCTGGATGAAAGCAAGGCTGGAAGCCGCCGGCTTACGTGCTATTAATAACGTAGTTGACGTGACCAATTTTGTCATGCTGGAAATGGGGCAGCCGCTGCACGCTTTCGATTTTCGTTTCCTCGAAGAGGGACGAATTGTTGTGCGCAAATCGAAAGTGGGAGAAGAATTTGTTTCGCTTGATGAAAAAAGCCGCATTCTTCCTGATAATACTTTACTTATTTGCGATGGTAAAAAACCGGTGGCCATCGGCGGAATCATGGGAGGACTCAATTCCGAAGTCAAAGACGATACGCAGATTATTTTCCTGGAAAGCGCCTATTTCAATCCTTCATCGATTCGCCGTTCTTCGCGCCGCCTGGGAATGCCGACGGACGCGGCATTTCGATTTGAAAGAGGAATTGATCCGGAAGGCGTGATTCGTGCGCTCAATCGCGCGGCGCAGCTGATTGCCGATCTGTCCGGAGGTTCTATTTGTAAAAACTATCTGGATGAATATCCGCAAAAAATAACGGCCGCCGAAAACATTCCCCTGCGACTGTCCAGAGTACGCGAAATGATCGGGATAGTAATTCCGCCCGGCGATGTGGTTCGCATTTTGAAGAGCATCGGCATGAAGGTAAGTCCGGAAGGAAAGGGCAAGTATTCCGTTACACCGCCCACATACAGGGTCGATATTGAAAGAGAAATTGATCTGATTGAGGAAATTATTCGACTTTACGGGTATGACCGGGTGCCGGCGACGCTTCCGGCTGTCTCCGTTAGCGAATTATCGGTTATTCCCCGTCTTGATCTGGAGGAAAGGATTCGCTGTCTGCTTATCGGAAGCGGGTATTCGGAAATCATTAATTACAGCTTTACGACTCCCGCGTCAGTTGATTATCTTTCTGTCAAAACGGAAGACCCCAGGCGCAACTTTGTTGTTATTAAAAATCCCTTGACGGAAGAGCAGTCCGTTATGCGCACCACCATGGTTTACGGTTTGCTGGAAACCATGAAGAAAAATATCAATAATGCATCGCTGAATTTAAAAATTTTCGAAATCGGGCGCGTATTTCAGGCCCGTTCTGCCGGAGAATTGCCGCAGGAGAATAACATGCTGGCCGGTCTTTTAGCCGGGAAAGTATCTGATGACCTCTGGGGATCGAAACTGAACGCTGATTTCTATGATCTGAAGGGGATTCTGGAAAATATCTTTTATGAGTTAAAGATTGGAACTAACCGATATCATGCGGAAACATCTGATACATTTTTGCATCCCGGACAATCATGCGACGTGTATGTCAACAATACCCGTATTGGTTATTTAGGACAGGTCCATCCGGACGTCATGCAGAAAATGGATATCAAGAATACAGCATATGTGTTTGAAATAAATGTTGATTTACTGGAAAAGCAAGTCAGCGGCAGTATTGTTTACAAAGAAATATCCAAATTTCCGGCTGTTACTCGGGATGTTGCTTTTGTTATCCCGGCCGGCATGGAAGCGGAAAACATGCTTCAAATAGTTTTAAGCCAACATGAAGATTTGCTTGAAAATGTGGTAATATTTGATATATACACAGGAAAAGGTCTTGATGAAGGATCGAAAAGTCTGGGATTGAGATTTTCCTATCGTGCTCTCGGCAGGACTTTAACGGATGCGGAGATCAATTCAATTCATGAAAAAATAGTGCACAACACTGTCCAACTGACGGGTGCAAAAATAAGAGCCTAACAGTTTACATGACGTTAAAAACGGAGGAAGGGAAATGACGAAGATTGATATTATTCAGAATGTTTACGAAAAACTCGGTTTTTCCAAGAAGGAATCGGCGGACATCGTAGAAGCCGTTTTTGACATCATCAAAGACAGTCTTTCTCAGGGGGAGCGGGTAAAGATTTCCGGGTTCGGAAACTTTATGGTAAAAGAGAAACGCGCCCGAAGAGGCCGTAACCCTCAGACCGGACAGGAAATATCCATTACCGCGCGCCGGGTTTTGACTTTCAAATCCTCCCAGGTATTGCGTAAATCTCTAAACGGTTAACAAATTCGCCTGACTGCGTTTTGCTGACTTTGAAACCGGAAAAGTTTCTTACCATCCGGTTTCAAAGTGTATTTGCCGTGGATTCGGGTGCAGAGGCGCATTACTCTCCGTAACGATTCAGGAATTTTATGGAAGGCGTCATAATTCCCGAAAAGGCTTATTTCCGTATTGGAGAAGTGAGTAAAATCCTGAGTGTCGAGCCTTATGTGATTCGCTACTGGGAAACGGAATTCAAAACAGTCAAACCGGTGCGAACCAGGACGTCTCAACGTCTGTACAGGAAAAAAGACGTTGAAGAATTGCTAACCATTCGTAATCTTCTTTATCATCAGCGATTTACCATTAACGGAGCCAAACAGCAGCTGATCAAAATGCGCGGTGAAGATAAACCGGTGAAAACAACAAATCATCGGGAAAAACTAATCGTTGTGAAAAAGGAATTAGAGCAAATCCGAAAGATGATAAGCTGAGAAGCCGGCAAGGTTCCTTGCCGGCTTCACGCATTTGAAATACCAGAATTGATTATTTCTTGCTTGCCCGTTTAGAAGCTTTGAGCGGGTTAATCTTTTGCGCTTCTTTGATTTCGATTTTGACATGCGAGGCGGTCGGGCAGTTGCCGGTCATCCATTTGCTTTTCGGATCCGGATAAACCTTGCAATACTTGCCTGTTTCATATTCGAAAATCTTATTGCACTCGCCGCACTTTTCGATAATGGGAGAGCAGCTCCCGCCAAAAAAACCACAACCCTTTTTGCTCATGAAAGCGCATTCCACGCCTTTTTTAACAGTTTCACAAAGCATTTTGTAAAAACCCCCTTATAAAATAATACCCAAATTTTAATGACGCGAAGCGGGACAAAGACCGCCAGTGTGCGTAATATTCGATAATATTCTTAAAACCGGCGTGTCATTAACAGCAAAAAAAAGACCTGTCAAGAAAAATTAAAGCTTATTGATAAGATCGATCACTTGCCGCTATTTATTGTTGTAGGTTCTTCCCTGATACCGTTTCAATTGATCGTCATCCCGCGGGCCATACATTATAACGATGCGATCATTCACCTGAAAAGCAATGCTCACTCCGAGGTAAGAGTACATCATGCCGATTGGTTTACCTTCCGGGGTGTAAACCAGAAAGCCGAAAGGCGACTGCTGGCAGCATTCCATGAGCCTGAGCTGCATCATGGTAACCATTTCTTTTAAATAATTCGGAGTCATGGGCACTTCTTTCCATAAATCATTGCCCATGGAGTAGGATTTGTTCAAGGCCAGAATGGCAACCGGATAGGTATCGGAACCCGTGAGATAGTACCGGTAATCCGGGTTGACTTGGCCGGCTTCAAAAGATATTCCTGCCCGATTATCCGGTGTGAATTTTCCGAATCCCTGTACGGATGCGCACCCGGTCATAAACATAATCATGATCATCAGCGTTCCGGCCATCAATACACGATGATTTCTCATAGAAATTGTCTCCTTTCAATTGCTGGGATTTCATTATCTCAAAAATCAGGCGCTCTGATAAGCATAAATTTATGAACGAATCGGCCGCAGGAGACAGGTATTGCCTGATCCGATAAGAAATTCCCCGATTAAATTGACTTAGCCGGTCATTTATGTTAGTTCCTTCGGCACATAATAGTAGGAAAATAATCAGGATATATGCTCAGGGCTGTAAAAGAATGACAAGAGGTTCTTTGGCGAAGATATTTTTTAGATCTTTTTTCATTCATGCCTCGCTGAATTTTCGCCGCATGCAGAATCTTGGTTTTGCATACGCGCTGATTCCGCTGCTCCGAGAAAGGAAATTAAGTCCAAAAGATGAAGAAGAGATGCTGACCCGGCATTTACAGATGTTTAATACTCAACCGTATTTGTCCGCGCCGCTGATCGGTTCGATTGTTCGAATGGAAGAAGAGCGGCCCGATGGCGAAGATGCTTCTGCCATTGTCACGGTTAAACAGAGCCTGATGGGCCCTTACGCCGCGATTGGCGATACTTTTTTTTGGGGCGCCCTTCGACCATGCGCGGGGATTTGTGCTGTCGCCCTGGCGGGATTGGGATGGATTCTGGCCCCTCTGGCCTTCCTTCTGATCTATTTTCCCGCATTTATCTGGGTAAGGGTGAAAGGATTTCTTGAAGGTTACCGGCAGGGCAAGCAGGCGATTGAATTTGTTCGTAAAATGGATTTACCGCGTAGTGCCGCCCGTGTGCAGTGGGTGTCGCTGGCGGTTCTGTCAGGTTTCGGCATAATGCTTTTGCGCGGCGAGCATTTGATCTTCGCGGAAGCCTTTCGTCTTGTCGTCGCGGTGGCCATGGCGATGATCATCTTATTATGCTGGTTCATGATTAAAAAAGGTGTGTCGCAAATTTATATTTTGTACGGAGCGGCTCTTTTGTTTTTGATTTATTCATCGAGAGAATTATTAACGTGCTGGAAATGAAAACATTAAAATTAAAAAATAAACTGGGAATGCATGCCCGCGCGGCGGCGTCGTTTGTCCGTATTGCCCAGAAATATCGGGCGGGAATTTTTATTGAGTATAACGGCCAGACCGTTAACGGGAAGAGTATTCTGGGGATTTTGACGCTTGCCTGCCCGATGGGCGGTATGATAACAGTAAGAGCCGAAGGCAGTGATGCGACGCAGGCTCTGGCGGAAATTGAATCGTTGATTGAAAATAAATTCGGGGAAGAATAAAGCAAATCATGACGGCTGACCAAGGGAAAAAAACTTTTGTCCTGAAAGGAATCGGCGTTTCTCCGGGGGTGGTAATCGGCAAAGTTTACCGATTTGATCCGCTGGATGCTCAAATCTCTTTCTATAAACTGAACAACGAAGACCTGGTTCCCCGGGAAGTGGAACGCTTTAAAAAAGCGCTGAAGGATTCAACGCAGCAGCTTCTGGGCATTCAGGAAAACCTGAAAAAAACAAAGGTAACCGAACCGCTCTACATCATAGACGTTCACATTCTCCTGCTGTCGGATAAAAAATTCATCAACCGAACCATTAAATATATCCGCCGTCTGGGCGTCAATGCCGAATGGGCCGTCCGGATGACCCTGGATCACTACAAACAGATCTTTGAAGGCTTGGACGATGCATACATCAGCGGCCGCATCAGCGATGTCCAGTATGTCGTGCAGCGGATTTTGCGCAACCTGTCCGGCGAAAAGCATGAAATTGTCTGGGAGGTTGGTCTGGGAGGCGTGATTATCGTGGCCCACGATTTATCTCCCGCCGATACGGCACAGATGAAACTGGACAAAATTGTCGGTTTCGCCACGGACAGCGGCGGCCGCACATCGCACACCGCGATTGTCGCGCGGTCGATGGAACTGCCTGCTGTTGTGGGGCTCGATAATGTTACGCGTTTTGTCCGGACCGGAGACGATATCATTGTTGACGGCTCCTCCGGACTGGTGGTTGTCAATCCCTACCCGGACATGCTCAAACGTTACGAGGAAAAGAAACGCCATTATGACGATGCCAAAGACGAATATCTGAAATACGCCCGGCTGCCGGCCCTGACCAAGGATCAGGCGCTAGTGCGCATCGGGTCCAATATCGAGTTTATTGAAGAGATTCCTTCGGCGATAACCCATGGCGCGGAGCATATCGGTCTTTACCGGACGGAATTTCTATACATTTACCGGGATGATTTGCCTACGGAAGAAGATCACTTTAACAACTATCGTCAGGTCGTGACGGACAAGAATCTTGCTTGGTCGACCATCCGGACGTTTGATCTGGGCGGCGACAAATTTCCCAACTATCAGAAACAGGCCAAGGAATTAAATCCACAAATGGGGTTGCGGGCGATTCGCTTCTGTCTGAAAGAAGTCGATATTTTTAAAGCGCAGCTGCGGGCAATCTGGAGAGTCAGCTCCCTGGGCAAGGTAAAAATTCTTTTCCCGATGATTTCCTGCATTGAAGAAATCCGGGAAGCCAAACGGCTGCTGGAAGAGACGCGCCAGGAGCTTCTGGATCAGGGCGTGCAGATCGCCGACCGGATGGAAATAGGCGCCATGATCGAAGTGCCGGCGGCCGCCGTCATCGCCGATCAACTGGCTCAGGAAGTCGATTATTTCAGCATCGGCACCAACGACCTGATTCAGTATTCTCTGGCGATCGACCGCTCCAATGAAAGGGTTACATATCTGTATGAACCGCTGCATCCGGCTGTTTTAAGACTGATCAAGAGAATTGTGGATGCGGCTCACGAAGGCGGAATTCGCGTGGCCATGTGCGGGGAAATGGCCGGCGATCCCCTGTGCTGCCTTATTTTACTGGGGATGCAGTTGGATGAATTGAGCATGAACCATCTGGCAATCCCCCGCATCAAAAGAATCATTCAGCAGTCCACGCTTGCGGAATCGCGGGAACTGCTTCAGAAAGCCATGTCATTCAACAACGCCGTCGACGTGAGGGCGTATGTTCAGGACTATATGGGCGATCGTTTTCCGGATGAATTTCAGAAAAAGGAAACATGATCCTTTCGCCGATCACGATCGTTGGTTCAGGAGAACAGACTGTATAGCATATGAAAGAAAAAACACCATTAGACATTGTCTACCAGGAAAACGAATATTACTCCGGCTGCATTTACGACCGGCAGGATATCTGGCGCTTTCGGAAAGCAAAGGAATACCTGTCCAGAGTGTCTATCTCCGATGAAGACGTCAACAGCCTGAAGAAGCTGGCCGGGGAAGGCGTTATCGTTTATGCGATCAAGCAGAGAAGCAAACTCAACAGCCTGATCATCGCCGAGATTGCCGGCCGCAAGGGGCTTCCCATGCCCGGATACAGTCACGGGGCGAACATGTCATTCTGGCAGCCCCTTTCCCTGATGCTGAAGTTTTACTGGTCGTCCTTCCTGCGCCGCTTCCGCAAAGACCGCATCACCCGCCAGGGCAAACTGGATTTCATGAGCCGGAAAGTTTCCGGCAGGGAAAGCATTATTATTCACCTGGGAGAATCGGAGTTTATTGAAAGCCGGTCCGCCGAGGACGCGCTGACCAGCCTGATGAGCCTTCAGGGGAAAGTCTCCTTTCCGATCTTCATCGTTCCGGTTCTGGTGGCCTACGGCCGCCGCCGTGAGAAGGAAGACGAGAGCCTGATCAACATTCTTTTCGGGCAGATGGAGCATACCGGTTCCATGCGGAGGCTGATCACTTTTATCCGGTATTCCACGCAGGCCTTTATCATTCCCGGCGAGCCGGTCAACCTGACCGATTATTTATCCGCAAACAGGCAGCTCACTAAAGATGAGCGGGTGCTGGACCTGCGGGGCGAACTGATCGACCGGATCGAAAAAGAAAAAACAGCCGTTGTCGGGCCCGCCCTGAAATCGCGCGCGGAACTGATGGGCATGGTGATGCATGATCCCAAGCTCAACCGGTTTCTGGATGATTACGCGCAAAAAAGCAAAAAAGATCCCACCGGCCTGGCCAAAGAGGTGCGCCGCTATCTTTACGAAATCGCCGCCGACTATCAGGAAATGTTCATCGAGATCTGGCTCAAGGCGCTGACCTGGCTCTGGAACACCGTATATGACGGCCTGTCCGTGGATTCCGAAGGGCTGGCCAGAATGCGCAACCTGTCCAAGAAAATGCCCTTTGTCGTCATATCCTGTCATCGCAGCCATATTGATTACCTGCTGCTGTCCTACATCTTTTATAAAAACAATATCCAGCTGCCGTTTATCGCGGCCGGCAACAACATGTCTTTCTTCCCCATGGGGTATGTGTTCCGCCGGTCCGGGGCTTTTTTCCTGAGGCGCAGTTTCAAGGGCAACGAAGTGTACGGAGAAGTCTTTTCCAAATACATGGCCACGCTTTTAAAAGAAGGCCTTCCTCTTGAATTTTTCATTGAAGGCGGCCGGAGCCGGACGGGAAAAATGGTCATGCCCAAATACGGCCTATTGTCGATGATCCTTCAGGCGTACCAGGAAAAGTACTGCGAAAATCTGGCCTGCGTGCCCTTATACATCGGCTATGACCGCGTCATCGAGGAAAAATCGTATCTCAATGAACTGGCGGGCGTGCCCAAAGATCAGGAAAACGCCGTGGATATGATCAAGAGCACGAAGGTGCTGCGGAAACGCTACGGGCGAGTTTATATCAACGTCGGCGAGCCGATCATCATGAAGGACTACCTGGAAGCGCAGGAAAAGCCCATGGAAGAAATGACGCTGGAAGAACGTCAGAGCCTCTACCGGAAAATTGGCTATGAAGTCGTCCTGGAAATCAACAAGGTTTCGGTCGTCACGCCTTTCGCGCTGGTGTCCTCCGGCCTGTTGAGCCATGACCGGCGGGGAATATCCAATGACGAGCTGGCCGCCGTGTTAAACGAATTTTACGAGTACCTGTCCACCCGCAAGGTGAAATTTGCCGCAACGTTCGCGCACCGCGACAAGGCGATTGGCGACGCATTGAACATTTTTTCCTCAACGGACATCCTGTCCAGGATTGAAGCCGATGAAGAGGAAGAGGAAATGCAGGAAATCGTTTATTCCCTGCCCGATGCCAAGAGGCTGAATCTGGAATACTACAAAAATAATATTCTTCATTTTTTCGTCCCGATCTGCTTTGTCGCCACGTCCATGGTCAAGAATCATGAAGACGCCATGTCGCTGGCCAAAATCATGGGCGACTATAAATTCCTCAAATGGCTCTTGTGGAACGAGTTCATCTATGACGAAACCCGGGACGACGTAGAGGAAGTGGACGACGTGCTGGCGTACCTGCACGCAAGATCCTTGATTGTCACCACCGAGCGCGACGGCGAAGTGTGGGTGGAAATCAAAAGCAGAGGCGACGCCAAACTCAAACCATTTGCCGGGCTCATTCATAACTACCTCGAATCCTACTGGATCGTGACCCGCGGCATGGTCTATCTGAAGAAAAAACCGCTCACGCAAAAAGAGTGGCTGGCCAAAATACGACCCCTGGGCGACCGGATGTATCGCAAGGGAGAAATTCTGCGCGCCGAAGCTCTTTCGCAGGCCAATTATCAGAACGCCATCAAGTTCCTTCAGGATGCGGAGCTGATCGTATCGCAGACCAGGGAAGAAAAAAGCGGCAGGCCGGAAGTCACATACACCCTGACAGACAACCGCGCGCAACTGGAAGTTCTGCGCCGCAGGCTGTTCAAGTTCCTGTAAATAAATTTCAACTCATTGCAGCATAGATAGATCAGAAAAGACAGCATAACTTGTTTCAGAGTAAAGCGGAGCGGCTGGCTGACGGTTACACCGGCGCATGCTTGGATGTTCCCGGCAAACTACCGTCGAAAGTCAATATACAAAAAGTATTCGTCAGTTGAAAAGGAAAATTATTTTTGGGAAAAGCAGATAGAAAGAGTAATGGCTGGGAGTTAATTACTGAACGTTGAAGGATTACAGGTAACTGGACAGACAGATAGATGTGCGCATTTCCATTACCGATTGCAGCACACTGAGAGGCAAGCAGATTGCAGCAGAACCGGATATAGTTTGCTGGAATGAATAGAATCTTAGAATTCTTGGGGTGTCCCCAAGTTTAACCCGGAACTCACGAACATAAATTCATGTTGGCGTTGCAGTGGAAACTCAAGTGAACGTGATGAAGGAACTGAAAAAGAAGACAATGATCGACTCATGGAAGAGTAATTTGACCTTCCTGAATCACAAACAAAACACTTCCGGAATTTTATATCACATCATCATCGGGGGAACGGGGAGGAGAAAATCGCCGATATTATACCCCCTCGACAAATTAAAAAAAATCGATGGCAAAATAAAAAACAGAGGCAGCAGTATAGGATGCCTGCAAGTAGGGCAAAAGCATGAAGGCTTAAGGAGGGCGGCATGAAGGGAAAGAGGATGCTGAAGAAGGCGATCAATATATTGATATTTGCAGCGATGACTTTTTTATTCATGACATCGATAGGAGGCTGTATTTCCATGTTTGACGATAAAGATGAGATTAGTGAATTGAGCTTTTCCCATGACGGCAAGAAGGTAGTGTTTGACCGCTGTAAAAGCGAGGGATGCCAGCTTCAGGTTTATGACCTGCAAACCGGAGAACTGGCTGCTTACCAATCCCCGAAAAATGAACGCTGGACGATGGGGAAGTATTCTTATGACGGAAAGCGAATCGCTTTTTCCGTGATTCCCATCAAACCCAAAGGCGGTATGGATTTAAGCGAGATACAGATTGCTGTTATGGACGCGAACGGGAAGAACTTCAAAAAAGTTACCACTGGTCCCGGCGCAAAACTCTACCCCACCTTTTCTCATTCCGGAAAGAAAATCCTTTACGCCCGTGCGGCGCAAATTCGCGAGCAAGGCCGCACCCCCGCTGCTCAGTACGACGCCTGGGAAGTGAATCTGGAAACAGGCGAGCAGACACGGTTGACTTTCTTTGAGTATTATTACCTGGGCTATCTGACCTATTTCCCGGACGATGAACGGTTTATCTACTGGGGGAGCATGCCGAGCGTCTATGAGGGCGTGCGTGCAATGGATGTTGGTAACTTCAATAATAAAATGATCGAGTTGAGTCAAAAAGGCATAAGGATTTCCGGCATCGCTGTGATGAAAGGAAAGGAACTGATTCCGTCGCCGTATCAATCCTTCCCCAAAGAGAGCTTTCCCCAAAGGCCCCTGTTGAGTGCAGATGGTTCCGTCATGATTTATGAAAAATCGGAATCGGGCAAGTATTATCTTTATTCGGAGGATGGGAAGCATCGCCTTGTGCATAACGCTGGGTCCTTAACATCTGTAGCTCTTTCACCAGATGGGGATTTGCTAGGAATATGTCGCGATGATTCAATTTTTGCAATGCGTGTTTCAGACGATGCATATTATAGGGGAATTTTTCTGCGGCGCTTCAAAGATTGGGATGATAAAGTGCTCAAAATGCCTTATTTGAGATTGCTTACAGAAAAACCATTCAGAAATCTTAATAAATAGATCACGGGGGACCTAAATATGTCTACAACAAAATATTATCCAAACGGAGAGGGAACTAATCCAGTCTACGACATCGGCACCATTGGTTGGCAATACAATAAAACTCTTCTGAATGCACTTGATGGCGCGTTAGCTGTTACATCAAAAATTCCTGGTATGGGTACTAGCGTTAAAATTGAGAGGGCCGTCCTTTCCAGCGTTTTAGGCGGGCTTGTAGGCGGTGATGGCGCCTATTGTCCCAACTGGTTCCTTGATGGGGGCGAACTGTTCAGCGGGTATGTTCTTCTGTTTAGACAAGGACGCGACATCAGGAATGTTCTGCGAAGGAAGTCAGAGCAAGAAGGCTTAAGGAGGGCGGCATGAAAAAATATCAGATAATTATTATGTTGATTGTATCATTTGTGTTGTCTGCAATACCTTTGTTAGCAGAGGAAAAAGTGAAAATAAAACTTCCCGATGGGTTATATCTGTATGACGCGATTGTGTCCAAAGAAGAAGGTAAAACACATATTGGTTTTCAAAAATATTTTGTCGTGAAAAATAACATGATTTATAGTCAGAAAAAAGCTGTAAAGAAATTTGGATTTAAAAAGTTAAATGAGATCACTACTGTCCCAACGTTAATCGAATAAATTCATTTGGTTGCTGATTTCTATATTTTCCGATGCAACCTCAATATCCGTAAGCGCTTGTAAAAGCGGTATTCTCTCAAAAAGCGTTACGCTGATAATTTGTAAAATTGTGTAGAGACTCTCCTCCAGGTTCAACTGCTTCTTGATAATTGCCACCAGAACATAAACAGAGATGGCTATCCAGATTTGTGTTTTTACCGCGTTCTCGGACGTACCGTAAAACGCTTTGATCCGTAGGTGTTGCTTGATCCATTTGAAAAACAATTCGATCTGCCAGCGTTTGTGATAAATCTCCGTGATGGTCAGGGCCGGTACGGCGAAGTTGTTGGTTAGAAAAATCAGTTTCTTGTTCCGTGCTTCGTCGTAATAAGCAATACGCCTGAGCCTTTCGGGATAATCTTTCCTGGTGTAGTAGCCGTGTAAGGTTACGACTTGGTCGGATTTTAGACCGGTCGTTTTGTTGATCTTCTGGTAATAACAACAATCGTATCTGGCATTGCTCTTGGCACGTGTTACAAAATAGGCTGCTGATTGATGTAACCTGTAAAGGCGCGCGTAATCCAGATAGCCACGATCCATGATGTAAATAGCGCCTGCTTCTATCGGCAGTTTGTCGAGAATGTTGACTTCGTGAACTTTCCCGCTGGTAATAAAGGCGATCGTTGGAATGTTTCCTTTCAAATCGAGAAGAGCGTGCAGTTTCACCGCACCCTTGTTTTTGCGAAACGTTGCCCACGGGAAAAGCGAAAGACAAAGGTCGATGGTTGTGGCGTCCAGCGCGTAAATGGTTTGGTCCAATTCTATGCCGAACGAATCGTTGGCATAAAGTTGTCGAGCTTTCCGGATCAGGACTTGGGCGAAGTCGGCGTAGATGTGCCAGTCTCTTGTCTGGTTGGCATGAGCCAGTGTATTGCGGGAAATCTTTCCGCGGATGCCCATGTGATAGGTCTTCTGTTTGGCTGCACGAAGGCAGGCTTGAATATCCCGTAGACTTTCTCTGTATGTCAGTTGAGCAAAGGCCATGCTTAAGAATTGATCCCAACAGGAAAAGCTTTTGACTTTGTAGTTTCCTGCATATCGTTCTACGCATTGCCGGAATTCGTAAGTCGGCAAATAGTCCATGATCTGCGCAAATATCGTTCTTCCAGAATTCATCGGCCATCTCCTCGCCATTTAATGCGAGACTATGGCATTCCAGAAAAAAATATTTCAAATCGATAAATAACTTTTTATTGCTTATTCTCATTGTTTTCTATAACTTACATCATCACCTTACGAAAACGTTGGGACAGTAGTGAAATGAGATGTTTGTTAAAAATAAAAAATACAAAATACTATTGGCTGATAAAAAAGTAGGGGAAATGATTATTTCAAGCATTGATAGTGACGGTGATTGTGCGGATGGATGTGTAATATACAAAGATAAATTATTAACAAACAGTATAAAAGAAGGACCAGCGTATGGGGGCCAAGAATTACGAAGAGCAATAAATTACGTGGCTGTACCTGAAGAATACAAAGAAATACCGCAGACATTGTGCACAACAATACAGAAGGCGGAAGTCGATGAGATAACAAAGCTTGCAAAGGAAAAGATATTTGATTTGATCAAAGATAGAAAAGAGGTAAAAAAATATAAAGTGAAGCACGCAGCCGTGTTTAGGGACGAGCTCGAACTTCTTGAAAAAGTATCGTCTCGCAAAGGTGTCATGTATATTGGTATTTATCATCGTGTTTATGCGACACCAGAAAATACAGATCGGTTCGATTTAGAGATATTATTTAGTGCTGAGAAAGATAAAGTACATTTCATAACTAGCCAGTATGATGATGTAACACTAGATGATGGTGACTTGCGTTTATACGGTTCGTTAGATGTTGACGGCTGCGGTCAAGAAGAATTGTTTATTGAAAAATTGTATCCATCAGAGGACGGCCCAACTATTTATTTGGAGATGTATAAACGGCAATCTAATGATGAATGGACAATGATAAGAAAAATATTAACGACTGGGAGGGTGGAATAATGAGCTTTCAAGATATAATGCTGAAAATGCTGCCTTCATTAGAAAGTGGTAAATATAAACCGTATGTTAATGGTGGTGGTGACCTCGCAGTATTAAATGATTTCAAACTCCCGATCAGAAGTGATTATGATGATGTACGTACAAAAGTAGATAAAAAAACTGGAAGAACTTACAGATACATACACGGTGGTGTCGATATTTATTACTATAAAATTGAAAATGGAACACCGGAATTTCTCGGCCCCATTGATCCGGGTCAACCAGAGAATAAGCACCCACGTGTCTACGCGCCTGTGACGGGTAGAGTCATCAATATTAATAAAAAATGGGGATCAGTATCAATATTGGACGCAAATGGGTATGTGCATACAATTATGCATATGCAAGACATTAATCCAATATTGAGTGACAATCCCTCAAAGCCCACAATAATTAATGAATCCGTAGCAAGGGGGTCACCCATTAAAAGGCCCTCGTCAAGAGAAAAATATATTCCCTGGCAATAAATTTTCTTTTTCGCGTAGCTTCTTTTTATTGCCCAAAATGCCGCCGTCGACAATCTCTACACACTACCGTAGTTTCTTTAAGTTTCGATGTCAGTCTTCACTGCACCAGTCACCCATCAGGATTAAGATCATACCGGATGAGCACTTTATTCCTAACAAGTTGTCCATAGCAAAGAGACGCTGTCCGCCGATAGATCACAAAAGTCTCGCGGCGGATAGTGACTCCTTTTGCTGCGGACAACTTCATCGTGCATATGTCGTATATTTGCCTCAGCGCAGCTCTCATCCCTGTATGACCCTTTCCGCTTTTGCGGACCAGAAAATCTTCGGTTCCAGGCCGTGTCCAATCGTTGTTTCACAAGTCTAATGGTTGTTAACCACCCCATTTGTGGCTCGCGGCATGGTCAGTAAAGATGCCGATAACGTTTATAAAGGACGGAACGCTCTTCCAATCAAGTCTCATGGTTTTACCAACCCCACTTTAGGTTCAGCGTCCCGGCCAGATTACGACGTAAATAATTTATCCGGCATAAATGGCACCTGATCCTTCATGATATGGTAAGCTGCCCTCGCCAGTTTGTGCGCCAAAGCATTGTGCGCAACCATGAAATTGGTCTTCTGCATTTTTCGATTATAATACGTTTTTGCTTGTTGATCATATCGCCTGGAAAATTCTGCCACCTCGGAAAAGGCCCACGCCAAATATTTATTCCCGTTCTTCTTGTTCCCTTTACCCTTGGTTTTATCATTGCTGGTCCATCGTGTGGAAACCTTGCGACAATAAGAAACATAATTACCCACTTTTGCAAAGCGTTCCACCGGACCTGTCTCCAGCATGATGGTTAATCCCAGGATCTTCCCGATGCCGGGGATAGATAATAAATATTGATAGGGCTGCTTCAACTCCAGCTTGTTCTCAACGAATCTTTCGATCTCTAAGATCTTCACGGTGAAAAAATCAATGCCTTCTTTGCTGACTTTCCCAGTTAAAGATAAATCATCGCTTCCTTCGAAATAGGGCGCTACACGATCTTCTCGACGACGCTTAATGTCGTTCACCTTAATCCGCATTCCACAGTTCCTATCGACGATGTTTTGTAAACTCAAGATCAAAGATGTTCTCAGTCTGACCAAGTGCGCACGTTTCCGCAGTAGATCGCGGATTGGCCGTTCTTCTTTTGGATAAATGTAGCCTTCCGGCAAAACATCGAGCCTGAGCAATTCCGCCAACCAGAAAGCATCCTCCTTGTCGCCGCAATGCTTTAACCCATTGTATTTCTGTACCGCTGTTGTGTTCGCCAAATGAACTTTGTAGCCATGATTCATCAGAGCATCTACCAGCCAGTACCAGTTGAACGTCGATTCTACAACGATCCCCCGAATAGCTTCCCGGTATGATTCCAGAAAACTCAAAACGACTTGAGGATCGTTGCTTAACTTCTTCCCTGTTACCTTACGCCCGTCCTCATCAATAATGGCCCCATAACTGTTGTTTGCATGTAAATCAAAAGCCGTGTACAATTCCATTCAAGCACCTCCTTGGTTTGGATTGGTCTCTTAACCAAAGTATAACAGAGAACAGTTTCGACTTCTGCTATACTTCGGAGGTGCCTTTTATATGATTATCAAGTCTCCTCATGGCTCATTAGAGGCATGTTAGATCGTTGGGTGGGGGTAGTTGAAGATAGGTATCTTTGGTTATTAGGCTGTTAAAGAAAGACGCGGGTTAAGGTTAACTAAAATGGTTCGGCCATTGAGAATATTATATCCGGATGCCTGGTATCACGTTATGAACCGTGGACGGAGCCGAATACAGATCTATCGTGAGCCGGGCGATTACACCACATTTATCGATTTGCTGAAAGATGCGTCGTTTATGTGAAAGGCAAGGGGGGCAAGTCTCTTCATGGCTCATTAGAGGCATGTTAGATCGTTGAGTGGCAGTAGATTAAAGTCGGAATCATCGGTTATTAGACTGTTAAAGAAAGACGCGGGTTAATAAAAAAATAGCTCGACCGTTGAATCAGAAAGAATATTTCAGATGAATGCCGGTGTAGACGATGGCGCTGTCTTTATCAATCAGGTTGATCAGAGATTTCCCTCTGTATTCCTGACGAACGGTGTCGTTAATGGAGAAGGCGTAGGTGATAGCCGGCGAAATGGTCAGTGATTCTGTCAGGGGAATCGGCAGGGAAAGCGATATCGCTCCGTTATGAAATGGATTGCGGATCAGGGGCTTGAAGATTAGATCGCTATGACGAGGGATCGAAGTTGCCGTATCGTCACTTTTCATGTAGCTGGCCGATAGGTTTGGCTTCAGGCTGATGTTGTCGGTAATCATCAGCTCAGGGGGCGTATTCAGCCATTCCAGCAAATATTTACTCCCTTCCAGATTTTTCATCACGGTCAGGCCCGGAGAAAGAAGGTTGTCCAGATGGATGACCATAAAGACTTCCCGAAAGTGAGAATCTTCAGCATATTTTATGTCCGGACGGTAAGAAACCAGCTGGTTCTTTATCTCCTGAGTCATTCGCAGTATTCCTGCCTGGCCGGAATAAGAAGAGAAGCCGGTTTGAACCGACGGTGTTCCTTTCGAAACAACATTATTCTGGAATTGAACCTTGCCAATATTGTGGATGCCCGGCCCGGTTTGTTTTTTTTCCAACATGCAGCCGGAAAATCCGTGTTTGGACAGATCTTCAGGAATGATGTTTTCCGCATCCGGACTAGCATCCGATACGAATATCAATCCCGCCGTCAGCAGGGCAGTCAGAATAACGGAAAAGAGAAATTTTATTAACAAACCGCTTTTTTTCATAACCCAATCTCTTTTAAAACCGTGGTTGAACCGCCGTACATTCTGATGAGGAGCTTGTATCAATGAAGCAGGGCGAAAGACGGATCAACCACGATACAAGCTCACGACTGTTCTTACGGTATTATTATCTGTCTGAAAGGGAATTATAGATGTGACGGATGCTACAATTTGGAAAAAAATAATTGTTGATTCAGCCGCGATTTTCGCTGGTTTCCGGGGTTTTTAAGCAAAAGAAAGCGGCGCCTTTCCCATGGGAAGAGACGCCGCTTTTAAGTATTTGGATTTATTTCTTTTTGGACGGTTTTGCCGCAGGCTGTTTAATGTTGTAAAACGCTTCCCTGCCGCGGTAACGGGACGAATCGCCCAGTTCTTCCTCAATGCGGATCAACTGGTTGTATTTTGCCAGCCGGTCCGTACGGGAAAGCGAACCGCTCTTGATCTGGCCGCAGTTGGTGGCGACGGCGATATCCGCCATGAAGGTGTCTTCCGTTTCACCGGAGCGGTGCGAGACCACGCAGGTGTAACCGGATTCTTTGGCGCGGCTCATGGTTTCCAGTGTTTCCGTAACGCTGCCGATCTGGTTGAGTTTAATCAGGATGGAGTTGGCGATAGCCAGTTCGATACCCTTGTTCAGGCGTTTGACGTTGGTGACAAAAAGATCGTCGCCGACGATCTGGATTTTGCCGCCCAGTTCGTCCGTCATCAGTTTCCAGCCTGTCCAGTCGTCTTCCGCCAGACCGTCTTCAATGGAAATGATCGGGTATTTGGCAACCAGATCTGCGTAGAATTTCACCAGTTCTTCCGCCGACTTCTGGGGTTTGGCCTCCGCCGCCAGAATGTATTTTCCTTTTTCATAAAAAGAGCTGGCCGCGCAGTCCAGCGCGATAAAGATGTCCTTGCCGGCTTTGTAACCGGATTTCTCGATTGCTGTCATGATACAGGAAAGGGCTTCTTCGTTGGATTTCAGATTCGGTGCGAAACCGCCTTCATCGCCAACCGATGTGTTTAACCCCTTGCCTTTCAGCACGGATTTCAGGGAATGGAATACTTCTGCCGCCATGCGGATGCCCTCCTTGAAATTGGGCGCGCCAACCGGCATGATCATGAATTCCTGGATGTCCACGTTGTTGTCGGCATGCTGTCCGCCGTTGAGGATGTTGCACATCGGCATGGGAATAACATTGGCGTTGACGCCGCCCAGATAGCGGTAGAGCGGAAGTCCGGATACCTCGGCGCCCGCTTTGGCACAGGCCATCGAAACGGCCAGGATGGCGTTGGCGCCCAGTTTTCCCTTGTTGGCGGTGCCGTCGAGTTCAATCATGGCAAAGTCGATATCACGCTGATTACGGCAGTCCATGCCGATGATTTCCGGTGCGATCTTGTGCAGGATGTTCTTAACGGCGTTTTCCACGCCTTTCCCGTTGTATCTTTTTTTATTGCCGTCGCGCAGTTCCAGCATTTCATGCTCGCCCGTCGAGGCGCCTGAGGGCACGGCCGCCCGCGCGGTGATTCCTGAGATTGTGGTAATTTCGGCTTCGACGGTTGGATTTCCCCGGGAGTCCAGTATTTCCCTGGCATGAATATTAATGATTTCTGGCATATCAAAAAACCTCCTTTTCACTTTGCGCCAATCTATAACAGAGAGACGCCGCGATTTCAAGGCGATATTGAATTTCTACACGGCAGTCCGCCGAGTGTGATCTTGCTGTCGAATTCAAAGTGATTCTTGTTTTCTTGCCTGAAGTCGGATAAACGTGATTACAATGATTTGTAAGTCGCAAAAACTTTGCACGGATTAAGGATGCAATTCATAAGAACAAGGGTTTAAGTTCCCTGTTCTGGATGCATATACAATAAAATCATTGCCGTTATACAATACAAAAAAACGCAAAGAGAAACAGCAGGCTTTCTGTATCGGAGAGAAACACAGGTGGAAAGCGGTTCCGTCAATAAAGAAAAAAATACAAAGCTTTTTCTCCATTTGAAAAAATGGCTGGAAAAGGCCGTCATGGATTATGCCATGATCGAAGAAGGCGACCGTGTGCTGATCGGCGTCTCCGGCGGAGCGGATAGCTATGCGCTTCTGGATCTGCTCGATTCGCCGATGATTTTTGTGCCGCGCTTTTCGTTTCTCGCCGTTAATATCGACATGGGGTTTGATCCTGAATTTACCGCCTATCGGGAAATGGAAAAATATTTTCAGGAAAACCGTTATGATTATGTGATGGAAAAAACGGATATCGGCGTCCTGTCGCATACGGATTTCAACCGGAAAAATCCGTGCTTCTTATGTTCACGCCTGCGCCGGAAGCGAATCTTTGAAATCGCCGATGCAAATGGATGTAACAAGATAGCTTTTGCCCATCACCGAGACGACATCATCGAGACGCTGCTCATCAATTTGTTTTACGGGCGGGAAATCAGCACCATGATGCCCAGTCAGAGTATTTTCGGCGGTAAACTGCACATCATCCGTCCGCTGGCCTATCTGCGGGAAGGACTTGTGAAAAAATACAGTCTTGAACGTCGGTTTCCGGCTGTAAAAAACGCCTGTCCGTCCAGTGAAAATTCAAAGCGGATTTTTATTAAAAAACTTCTGAATCAACTGGAGGTTGACAATCCGGACATTCGTCACAATATTTACACGGCCATGAGCCATGTAAAGACGGACTACCTGATGTCGGAACCGAAGAAGTGAATTCCTATGGAACACCCACCCTTTCCGAAGGAGGTGCGGGTAGGATTGAATCGTTTTGTAATAACGGTAGAAATAAACTGAATTTCATGTAGAATCGAACTATGACAAAAGAAAATTCGGCACACAAACTTATCGCCAGCAACAAGTTTGCGCGGGTCAATTATGATATCGACGATATTTATGAGGCGGGCATTGTTCTGTCCGGCACCGAAGTTAAAGCGCTTCGCGCCGGCAAGGCCAATCTCAAGGACAGCTATGCCGTGGTCAAGGATGATGAGGTCTATCTGCGGGAGCTGCACATCAGTCATTACGATTTCGGCAATCGCTCCAATCACGAGCCGCTTCGGCCGCGCAAACTGCTGTTGCACAGGCGCGAGATCAAGAAACTCTATGGCAAGTCGCGGGAGAAAGGTCTTGCCCTTGTGCCGCTGCGAATGTATTTCAAAAACGGCATTGTCAAAGTGGAAATCGGCGTGGGGAGAGGCAAAAAGCTGTATGACCGGCGTCAGGACATTAAACAGCGTGAAGAGCGCCGTACGATTGCCAGGGACTTCAAATCGAAACTTATTAAGGTTTAAAACACAAATCATCCTTTCATCAAAAGACGGATCAGACACCTCCCCGCCCCCAGCGGGCGGGGATTGAGGGGAGGGGGAGAAGATACATGCAAGGCAAAAAAGTCAGTGAAAGCAGAATGATTATTGCGCAGGCCATGAATCCGGAAAACGCTAATCCGGCGGGAAACGTCCATGGCGGCGATATCATGAAACTGATCGACACGGCCGGAGGCGTCGCCGCCGCACGCCATGCGCGGGCACATGTGGTAACAGCATCCATTGACCGTCTGGACTTTCATCATCCCGTCTATATCGGCGATGTGCTGACATTGAAGGCGTCTGTCAACTTTGTCGGAAAGACATCCATGGAAGTGGGCGTGCGGGTGGAGGCGGAGAATCTGATCACCGGCGTGACACGCCATACAGGTTCGGCCTATCTCACTTTTGTTGCGCTGGATGCCAACAAAAGGCCGATTGTCCTGCCGCCGCTGATCCTGGAAACGGACGAAGACAAGCATCGGAATCAGGAGGCCGAAGAAAGAAGGCAAATGCGCCTGACTGAAAAGAGAAAAGAAAGAGAAAAACACAAATCCCGTGGTGAATGCTGAAAACACTCTTTTCTTTGACAAACAGGCAGTCGGGGGTTATATTAATCCAAAACAAAATGGGGGTGTAACGGTTTCGACGGGGACATTTGAAGTTGTAGAAGCGTGCCGAGGTTCCTACAGGCCTCGTTAAACAGGTAGGAAACATATAATCGCAGACAACTACGATTACGCTTTAGCCGCTTAGTCGGCTAACGTCAAACCCGGTTCTCCTGCCGGCTGGGCAAGACGTCATTCAGGCAGGATAGCCAAACTTCTTTCCTGGAGGAGGGCGGCGAATCCTTACAGGATAGCGCGGTGAGATCCGGCCTTAGGGAGCAAGCCAGCGTGAAGGTTCAAAAACGAAGGCTGCGCACGGAGAAACTCCAGCGGAAGGTTTTCGGACGCGGGTTCAATTCCCGCCACCTCCACCAAAAGCAAAAAACAGGGGAAGAATGAAACCCGCCACAGATGGCGGGTTTTTTGGTACAATAATCCAGAATAATCCGGCATTCTACTCCTGGAAATGGAAAATTATGGAACAAAAAGACTATTATCAGATTCTGGGATTGGCCAGTGATGCCAGCCATAAGCAGGTACGGGACGCATACCGGAAACTGGCCCTGTTGCATCACCCTGACAGGAACAAGAATAATCCGGAGGCGGCGGAGCGGATGAAAGCGATCAACGAGGCATACGCCGTGCTTTCCGATTCCCAAAAAAGAAATGAATATGACTCAATTAAAAAGACCTATGGATCATCGGCCTATGGCCAGTTCAGGCAGACCCACACCGAGCAGGATATCTTCAGGGGCTCGGACATCCGTCAGATCTTTGAGGAATTAAGCCGAGCCTTCGGATACAGAAACTTTGAAGAGATCTTCAGGGAAGCGTATGGAGCGGGATACCGCACCTTCGAATTCAGGGAGCCGGGCGCTTTCGGCCGGATCTTTGTTGGTGGTTTCGGGGGCGGACAGGGTGCGGGGAAAGATGGAGGGAAAAGCGCACCGCTGGCCGGGTACATGGAAAAATTGATCCGGTATGGGTTGAAAAAGAAGTGGGGTATAGAACTGCCGGAAGACGGTAAAAACGTGACTGGTTCTATTATGCTTTCTCCAGACCAGGCCCGTCTTGGCGGAAAGATAAGGTATTCCTGTAAAAAAACAGGCAGGGAGATTGTTGTAACCGTGCCCCCTGAAACAAAGGCAGGACGGCAACTGCGCCTGAAAGGAATGGGGGAGCCCGGCCGTGCGGGAGGAGAATCCGGAGATCTTTATCTGAAAGTCAATATCAGGACTTCGTTGGTTCAGAAAGCAGTAGATTTCATCACTGCCGTCAAGTCCTCCATCAAATCGTGAAAGCTCTTTTGCAGGCTTTATCAGCAGTTTGCGGGTACGAAGTTTTTAGTTGACAATATCCTTTCAAAGACTTTAGCTGCGGCGGAACGAGCTTAATTAACTTTTACTGTTACGCCAAAAGCAAGCTGGAGAAAATGAAAAATATTTTGTCTGACACATTTTAGTTTTATCAGGATGTTGTTTCGCAAAAAGAATGCACCCGGAAAAACTTCATAATCTTTCTGGATATGCTGGAAATATTTATTTGACAAGGAAGACGGCGTTTTTTATAGTTCGTCATCACGGCGCCGAGAGATTATATTCTTGACGGCCGGATATCAATTTAAAATGTCTTCAAAAAATTCTGAATCATCGTAAAAGGGTTGAATGATGCATCCAATAACCGTCTCAGTGATCATACCGACGTTCAACCGATCCATGTTTCTCGCGGAAGCTGTTCAGTCCATACTGAATCAGACCGTCCGGGCAAAGGAAATCATCATCATTGACAACGGTTCTGATTCCGAACACGAAAGTGAATTTTCCAGGATCAATAATCTCCATGAATCCATAACTCTTATTCGCTTACCGTCCAACAAGGGCCCCGGTCATGCCCGTAACCTGGGAATTTCCAGGGCAAGCGCAGACTGGATCCTGTTTCTCGATGATGACGATGTTCTTTCTCCCGATTTTATTGAAACCTGTTTTGAAAATATCAGGCGGGAACCCGATGCGGAAATGATCCTTACCAGAGCAGTGTGCTTCAGGAAAGGTCATCCTGTGTCTTATCCCCGGGATGCCATTGGTGCGGTAAATCTCAGGGCATATGAGAAAGAAGACCGAATAACGGCCATGCTGATTCATACCGTTACGATCGGTTCTTGCCTTGTCCGAAAAGAAGTCATCGGTTCCCTCCGTTTTAGAGAGGATATCTGGCATGGGGAAGACACGCTTTTCTGGTTCTTGATGATGCAAAAAATAAAAAGGCTGGCAATTAACGACAGGGCATTTTCCGGCGTGCGACAGCATCCGGATAAGCTTACCAGTAAGAAGAATGCGTGCAATCCGGACGGATCTCCGGTTCTTTCAAAAGAAACGTACATCAGGATTATGCTCGATTCAATACAACAAAAGGATTCATGGAATGAATTTACTTTGAAAGTGATATGTCAGCGGGTAGCAGATGATTCCTGGTATTCTCGATCCATGCTTATCCTGTTGATGAGCAATCCATTATACGGCGCCAAAATGATGACTCTGCTGGTCCAAAAAAGATTATACAGATATAGGATCATGCTGATGGAGAAATTATTTGCCGGAAAACTGGACTTTACGTGGCTGCCGAATTGATCAAACCGGGTCATATATTGTCTAGTCCCTGACTGATAACAAGGATTGACTTGGTCCATTTGCACGCGAATGAAATGAAAAAAAACAACCTCATCCTTTTTTACAATACCATGTTCAATCAACCTCTGGACTACAAAGAGGCGGATATTCCGGAAGATTTTGAACTGACTACCGACAGGAGGTTCATGCGGGATGCCGCGGCTGTTGTCTTCCATTTACCGTCCCTTTACCCGTCTTTTATGAATATTCTGTTGAGACGCTTACCATCCGTAAGCAGACACCTCGTAAAGAAAAAGGGGCAGTTGTGGGTTGCCTGGTTTAAAGAATGTGAAGTCAATTACCCCCATTTCAATCATCCAGATTTCATGAACTCCTTTGATTTGATTATGAGCCATCGTCTGAACTCGGATATTGTCGCACCCTACATTTATTCCGACTTCGATAAGCTGTTGAGGGGACCGGTTCAGGAAAAGACGGATGAAAAAGAAGTATGCGCGTTTATTTCCAGTTCATGCAACAAAAGCGGCAGGCTGGAATATGTTGAGACCCTGATGAATTACCTGAATATCCATTCTTACGGGAAGGTTCTGCGCAACAGGATTCTGGAAAACGATAAGGGCTATCCGTCGAAGATGAGCACAATTTCCGGGTATAAGTTTACCATAGCCTTTGAAAACGCCGTTGCGAAAGATTATGTTACGGAAAAATTTTATGATCCGTTGATTGCGGGATCGGTCCCGATCTATCTGGGCGCGCCGAATATTGAAGATTTTGCGCCGGGCGATCAATGCTTCATTAACGCATCGGACTGGGAAAGCCCGGAATCCCTGGCTCGATACATACGGAATGCAATCGATGATAAGGCGATTTATGAGAGTTATTTTGATTGGCGGGCAAAACCGTTTAAGACGAATTTTGAAAAATTACTGGAGGAGCAAAGAGAACATGAATTTGTCAGGTTGTGCAGAAAGATTCAGGAGCTTTTGTAATTTGAGTATCCGGAAAAAAGAAAAGACATACGGGAAAAGTGTTTCATGAAAAAGCAGGCAAAAGGACAAATACACGATCAAATTTTTGCGATTCCAAACAGCTGGTATCCCATCTATATCATACGCGGTGAAAAAAAGAATCTGATGATCGATGCGGGGATAAATCTCCTAGGACCGCGCTATCTCGCATTAACGGAAGACATTCTGGGCAGCGCGGGAAAACTAGAGTATCTTTTTATAACCCATTCTCATTATGATCATGTCGGCGCTGCGAATTATTTAAAAGAACACATTCCCGGCTTGAGGATCGGAGCTCATCAGAGGGTGACCGATCTGATGCAAAGGCCGTCGGTGCTGGAAATGATGAACCGCTTGAGCGGCAATCATCCGGAGTTGTTCAAATATAACACTGCCGGTGAAGACCTTTCCCTGCGCCCTTTTCAGGTGGATTGCGTCCTGAAACAGGGCGATGAATTCGATCTGGGCGGACTGACCTGCCGGGTATATGAGACGCCCGGGCATACGAAAGACTCGTTGTCTTTCTATATCCCGGAACTCAAAGTTCTGTTCCCCAGCGAGGCGTGCGGCGTGCTGCAGGGTGAAAAGGGAGAGATGATGCAGGTGGAATTCCTTTCCTCGTACCAGGATTATATCAATTCCCTGATGTTTCTGATTTCCCTTGAGCCTGAAACGGTCTGCCTGGCTCATGGCTGGGTGTTGACTCTTGAAGATGCAATGGAATTTCTCAGGCGCTCTCTGGCTGAAACATTCATGTATCGTGAGAAGATTGAAAACTATCTGAAAGCCGCAAACGGCGATGTTGAAGGTGCCATCCGGAACATGGTTCATGCTGAATATGACGTCCAGGGGAACATATTTCAAGAACGCACCGCTTATGTGACGAATCTGACCGCACAGATAAAACATATTGCCGGATCAGTCAAAAGATTCGATTGAGTCGCCCCTTTTTTGAACGCGGATACACTAACGGGATGAGGCTTTTTCAACCGTGCAGGTTTCTTTTTCCACCGGATACCAGAGACTGCCCTGAACAATTCTCAACCATTGAGGCCTGGTTTCAAAAGATTCGTGAATGACGTCTCGATCCTGATCCAGATAGACGAATTTCACATACCGGATCAGATGATCCTGGCAGTTGATGTCGCAAAGTATTTCTATGGATTTAAAACGGCTGTTGTCCTTATGGACTGCTCCGAGGAATTCGCTGATCATCTGGCGGTATTTGCTCTTATTCGACGGGGCAATCTTTATCCATACCGTCGACATGCCGGTGGAGGAGGAACTTATACGCGCCGTATCGACAAAAACAGCGTCACGGTATTTGGTGTAGCCGGCCAGATGCCAGTTGTCCGTCATTTTTTCAGCTGCCAATACGGTCTGTAAAGGGATGAAAAGGCAGATAAGAAGAAATAACACTTTCATTTTCAATACCATTATCTTCTATTCCTTTCCTGTTTGCTGTGAATCCCACTTTACCGTAAAATGATCCGAATTAGAATAAGGAAAGAACATGACTCGCAAAAAGATAATCAAATGATTGACAGGAGAAAGCGGCGACCTAAATTAAATCAATCTGAAACGGGTGGCCGGGAAACACTATAAATATACTTGCAATTAAAAAAGATTAATTGAATAATGAATTTAACCGGTACGGATCAAACCATTTTCGAAAACCGGTTGCATATCAGGTGGAAGGAGTGTTTATGTGGGAATACACGGATAAAGTTAAAGAACATTTTCTGAATCCGCGAAACGTGGGGGAGATTGAAAATCCAGACGGTGTGGCCGAAGTCGGATCGCTTGCCTGCGGAGACGCGTTAAAACTGACTTTCAAACTGGATGAAAACAAGCGCATCAAGGACGCCAAATTTAAAACGTTCGGCTGTGCAAGCGCCATTGCTTCTTCTTCAGCTCTTACTGAAATAATCAAGGGAATGACTGTTGACGAGGCACTGAAGGTCAGCAATCAGGATATCGCTCATTATCTGGGCGGGCTTCCGGACGAGAAGATGCATTGCTCGGTGATGGGCAAACAGGCACTGGAAAAGGCGGTCGAAAATTATCGGGGTGCCCCGTCGCTGGAAGCGGGAGCCAAAATCATCTGTGAATGCTTCGGCGTAACCGATAAGGAAATTGAGCGGGCGATTCGTGAAAACAACCTGTCCACCGTGGAGGACGTTACCAATTACACCAAAGCGGGGGGAGGCTGTGGAAACTGCCAGGAGGCTATCGCTCAAATTATCGAGCAGGTAAAAGCCGAACCAAAAACAGACGCAAAGCCGAAACTTACAAATCTGCAAAAGATTCGCTTGATTGAAGAGACTATTGAACGGGAGATCCGTCCTTCTCTCAAACATGACGGCGGCGACATTGAGATTCTCGATATCATAGGCAACCGCGTCGTAGTGGCTATGCGCGGCGCGTGTGCAACCTGCAAGGCTTCAAATATCACCCTGAAAGATTTCGTCGAACACCGGCTCAGGGAACTGGTATCGTCGGATATTATGGTGGAGGAGGCTTCCAAATGAAAACCATTTATCTGGATAACAACGCCACGACAAGAGTTGCCGATGAAGTGATGGAAGCCATGATGCCCTATTTTACCGACTTATACGGGAATCCCTCCAGCATGCATACCTTTGGCGGACAGGTGGGGCAGAAGATTCGTCTTGCCAGAGAGCAGGTGGCGGCTCTGCTGGGGGCTCTGCCGGAGGAGATCGTCTTTACCAGTTGCGGAACCGAAAGCGATAATGCGGCCATCCGTTCCGCCCTGGTTACCAGACCGGATAAAAAACACATCATTACCAGTCGCGTCGAGCACCCGGCGGTCCGGGCCCTTTGTTCCCATTTGAACGCACAGGGCTATAAAATTACGGAGCTGCCCGTTGGAAAAAACGGTCTTCTCGATCTGGAAAATCTGGAAAAAAGTTTAACGCCCGACACGGCCATCGTCAGCCTGATGTGGGGCAACAATGAAACCGGCGTTCTTTTTCCGGTGGAGGAGGCGGCCCGGCTGGCCCATGAAAAAGGCGTTCTCTTTCATACGGATGCCGTTCAGGCAGCGGGGAAAATTCCCATTAACATGAAAAACAATATGATTGATATGCTTTCCATTTCCGGACACAAACTCCACGCCCCCAAGGGGATCGGTGTTCTGTATATCCGTCGGGGAACGAAATTTTCGCCTTTTCTGATCGGTGGCCACCAGGAAAAGGAACGGCGCGGAGGCACGGAAAACACCCCTAGCATTGTGGGGCTGGGAAAGGCCAGCGAGCTGGCGCTGAAAAATATGGAAAAAGAAAACTCGGAAGTAAAAAAGCTTCGCGATAAGCTGGAACGTGAGTTACTGGCCAGAATTCCTCAGAGCCGCGTCAACGGGGACATAGAGAATCGTCTGCCCAATACGACGAATATCAGCTTTGAGTACGTGGAAGGAGAAGCCATTCTGCTCCTGATGAATGAACTGGGGATCTGTGCTTCCTCCGGTTCCGCCTGTACATCCGGATCTCTGCAGCCGTCACATGTGTTGCGGGCCATGGGAGTTCCTTTTACCATGGCTCATGGCTCCATACGGTTCAGCCTGAGCATATACAATACGGAAGATGAAATTGATTTCGTGATTGATAAAATGCCGGCGATTATCGAGCGGCTGCGCGGGATGTCGCCTTTCTGGAAAGAGGCGGGACAAGCCTGCAACACTCAATGAAAACTCGTAAAAAACAGCTCTTGGATTAAAAGAAAACAGGTATGAGAAAACACACGGACAAAAACGGAAATAAATGCAAAAAGGAAATCAAATCGGCCAAACATTACCGCGATGAAATTCCGGCAATTGTAGATGAACTGGTTGCATCATGCAGCCGGCAGGGATGTTTTGATCATGTCAGCGCCGAGCCGATTCCGCACCGGGAAGCGGTCATTGACATTCTGCGGCGTCTGGCGCTTGTTTTATATCCCGGTTATTTTATCCGGACCCGTCTGGACACAACCAATCTGGAATATTATCTGGGACAGCAGATGGTCGGTCTGTATGAAGTTCTTGCCGAGCAGATTGTCCTGGCCATCCGGCATGACTGCATTCGCAAGAACCAGGCCTGTGTTCATTGTGAACCGCTGGGTCACAGGCTTGCGGTGGAATTTCTGCGGGAATTGCCCGGGCTCAGGGAACGGCTGGCCAGAGATATCCGCGCCGCCATGGACGGAGATCCGGCCGCCAAGGGGCATGATGAAATCATCTTCAGCTATCCCGGAATCTGGGCGATTATGGTCTATCGGATTGCCCATATTCTTTACAGGCTGGAGGTGCCGCTGATGCCCCGTATTATGACGGAATACGCCCATAGCCGTACCGGCATCGATATCCATCCGGGTGCCCGGATTGGCGAAAGCTTCTTTATCGATCACGGCACGGGTGTTGTTATCGGAGAAACCTGCGAAATAGGCAATCGGGTGCGGATATACCAGGGAGTAACCCTGGGGGCGCTTTCACTGTCCCGGGCTGAATGCAGGAGGCTGCGGTCGAAGAAACGTCATCCATCTATTGAAGACGACGTGATAATTTACGCCAATGCCACCATTCTGGGAGGCGATACGATCGTTGGCGCGCGCTCCGTGATCGGCGGAAACGTCTGGCTGACGCATTCCGTACCTCCCGATACGGAAGTATTCATCAGAAAGCAGGAACTGATTTTTGGCGAGAAGCAGTATAAAAGACAGGCGGCAAAACAAAGGCTGCGTTGATTTTTTTATAAAAAAAGGTGGATTTTTTTTAAAATTGGGATATAACTTCTTCCATCTGTTTTCCAAAATACAATTTAGAAGGGGTGACCAATGAACAGAGCAGAATTAATCGAAGAAGTGGCAAAAGCAACATGCACCAAGAAAGAGGCTGATGCAGCGGTCAGCGCTACATTAGCGGCGATCCAGAAAGCGCTCAAAAAGGGCGACAGCGTAACATTGGTGGGTTTCGGCACCTTCTCCGTGAGCAAGAGAAAAGCCCGCAAAGGCAGAAACCCCCAGACAGGCGAAGCGATCAAAATCGCCGCCAAGAAGGTTCCGGTTTTCAAAGCCGGCAAGGTTTTGAAGGATGCGGTAAAATAAGTTTTTATTTTTTAAACATAAAAAAGCCGGCTTGCTTTTATAAGCCGGCTTTTTTTATGCTCCGGTTAACCGGATATATTTTATCAACCTTCTCGGAACAGGGAAGTTCTTCCTCCGTCCACCACCAGGTCATGACAATTCACGAAGGCAGCTTCGTCTGAAGCCAGATACAGTGCGGCATAGGCGATGTCCTTATCCAGACCCGCGCGGGGAGTCGGTGTAGCTTTGGACAGGCTCAGTTTCAGCTTTTCCATCTTCCGGGCATTCTGCTCCGCCGAGAGAGTATTGGAAATCTGAGAGCCGCCCCAGAAAATCGGCGTGGCAATCGCGCCGGGAGAAATGCTGTTAACGCGGATACCATGCGGCCCCAGTTGCGTGCCGGCCAGACGCGTGATGTGCGTGACCGCAGCTTTCGCGGCCGTATACAGATAGCCGCCCTGATTCATGCGAATCGCCGCAATGCTGGAATTATTGATGATGCAGCCGGAACCCTGCGCTTTCATAACCGGAGCCGCATGCTTCATCCCGAAAATAACGGAACCCAGAAGCAGGTTCATGCTGTAATTAAAATCTTCGGGCGTAACCGTCTCCAGTGTGCCGCGGTCCGGTCCGCCCGCATTGTTGAACAGACAGTCGAGTCTGCCGAAGCGGGATACCGCCAGATCGATGACGGCTTTGATGTCCGCTTCGATCATAACGTCGGTTTTCTGATAAACGACATTTTCACCGAGGCGTTTGGCGATGGCCGCGCCTTTTTCTTCGGAACGCCCCGCGATAATGACTTTGGCTCCTTCCAAAGCGAACACCTCGGCGGTTGCCTCACCGATGCCGCTTGTGCCGCCGGTGATCACCGCCACTTTGTTTTCCAGTCTCTTGCTCATTTCTTTACTCCTTTTCAATAAATTTTTCAGATGGATTGAAATTTATTGCGGGATCGATAGTATTCAGCCGGAATATTGTCAAATGAATTATTATTTTAACAATGTTTATTTTTCTTTGTGTCGTATTTGTGTTATGAATTGAGTCAGTTATCGCAACGTGTAAGACAGATGGTTGAGGAAAAGCCTGCCGGGGAGGAAAAAGAGTTCACCGGATTCACACTATTAAAAAGGAGCCCTTTATGAATCAGCCCGAATTGACTCAGCAAGCATTAAGTATTCTGCGCAGCGGCGAAAATTTTGAATGGTATGTTATTCCGCTTCTGGCTCTGGTTATCTATGTTTATACCAATGAAATCAGCAAGAAAAACTGGAAAGGCGTTGCCGCCGGGCTTTCACTTTATCTGGTGCACTGGTTTTACGAGATTGCCAATGCCCTGATTCAACATGGCAGCGGACATGCGCTCTGGACAGTGCCGACAGGCACGTCTTTCCTGATTCTGATTGGGGTTGGAATAGAACTGAGCCTGATGTTTTCCATTGCCGGCCTGGTACTTTCAAAAATTCTACCCGAGAATCCAAAACTGAAAATCCTGGGTATCAACAACAGGATATTCTTTGCCGTGGTCAACGCCGCTCTATTTTCCATTATTGAAATCTTTCTGGCGAAAACACCTGCTTTTCACTGGGTCTATTCCTGGTGGGGGGCATTCCCGGTTTTTGTCACCGTTTACATTCCATTTTTTGTGGTTTCCTTTCTTTGCTATGACTGGAAGCCAAAAGTGCAGGTTGCCGTGATTGCCACGTTGTTTCTGGTGGATGCCCTGATGATGATCGTGTTTGCGGGATGCCTCAAGTGGATATAATAAAGAAAAGGAGAAGGAATATGAAATTACCGGAATATGTAACGAAAAGTGAAGTCGCGCGAATCTGTAAAGAAGCAGGGCTGGCCGACTGGTCCAAACGTAAAAAGGAAGATGTCTCCGGCGCGGAAGCCGCTAAGATCCTCAAAATCGTCAATGTGGAGAAGATGAAGATTCCTCTGGAGGATTTTCGTATCGGACTGGAGGTGGAATTGGAGCATGGGACAAGATTTCCGGATGCCAATGTCACCAATAATCATCCGCTGCTTACCGGCAAGATTGTGCTGGCCCATCTGAAAGAGACAATGGACTATTACCGGCGGATTGATGTGGCCGAAATCGAAGGCGATCTGCTAAAGGCGATTGTTTCCGGAAATCTGGAAAAGATTCGGTCCAAATATAAGAAGCTGGCTCAGGCGCAAAAAGTATTAAGTGAAGTGATAGCCGGACAATTAAAGTAGGATGGAGGACGGTAGATAGATCCGTCGTGGAATCAGCCTCTGCATTGAATGTGAAGGGTCATGAAAAAGGGAAAAGACGAGAAAAAATCATTTGGCCGGAGTGTTCGCGAATATCGTGAAAGACGGAAGTTGAGCATAGAAGACCTGGCGCATGAAACCGGATATCCCGCCGATCTTCTGGAAAAAGTGGAACTGGATAAAATTACCCCTCCGGTGGCGCTGGTCCTGCAGCTGAGCCGGACGCTAAAGGTTGATGTTGCGTCGCTCGATGCCGACGAAAGTAAAAAGGCTTCCTCTAGGGTGAAAAGCCAGAAAATCCGCGCGGGGTCGTACGCGTATACTCAGCTTACGAAATCGGGCTCCGACAAGCATCTGGGTGCGTACCGCGTCACAATCGAACCCGGGACCGCCCATGAAGGAGTTGCCTATCATCATGAAGGTGAAGAATTCATCTATGTGATGAAGGGAAAGTTGTCGATTGTCGTGGGAAAGAACAGGAGAATTCTGTCACCGGGTGATTATATTCATTTCAATTCGGCGCTGCATCATGCGCTCAGTAATCCATCCGATGAGCAAGCGGAGCTGCTCGTTGTTTTGTATATTCCGTAAAGTGGGATCATTATGGCATTTGAAATTTCAAGTGAACAGGAAATGATCCGGCTGATGGCCGGAGATTTTGCAAAAAAAGAATTAGAGCCAATGGCGGCCGAGTGGGATAAAAAAGGAATTTTCCCGCTGGATGCCGTAAAAAAAATGGGCGAACTGGGGCTTCTGGGCATGATGGTACCACCCGCGCTGGGTGGTTCAGGCGCAGGCGCGGTGGCATACTCCCTGGCGCTGCAGGAAATTGCTTCCGCGTGCGCATCAAGTGCCGTCACCATGTCGGTGGCCAACCTCTCCACCGAGCCGCTTTTGAAGTTTGGTAATAAAGAGCAAAAGGAAAAATGGCTCATAGGGATGGCCGAAGGGGGCCTTCTCGGTGCGTTTGCACTTACGGAGCCAGGCGCCGGTTCTGATCCCGGATCAATGACGACTACAGCTGTCTTGAAGAAGGACAGATACATTATCAATGGAACGAAGGTATTCATTACCCACGGACAGTATGCTGACGTGATCAATCTGATTGCCCGGACAGGG
Organism: Smithellaceae bacterium; assembly: GCA_963682015.1. Classification (GTDB taxonomy): domain Bacteria; phylum Desulfobacterota; class Syntrophia; order Syntrophales; family Smithellaceae; genus UBA8904. Next base: position 4,495,899 of record OY820932.1, read on the forward strand.
CAGGAGAAGGGGACCAAAGGACTGTCCGCATTCATTATCGAGAAGGGCATGCCCGGCTTTAAAATCGGGACCAGGGAAGATAAGCTCGGCCTGAGGGCATCCAATACGGTCGAACTGGTCTTTGAAGACTGTGAAGTTCCCGTAAAAAACATGCTGGGAAATCCCGGTGAAGGATTCAAGGTAGCCATGCTGGCCCTCGACAGTGGACGGATCGGCATTGCCTCCCAGGCTACGGGAATTGCCAGGGCCTGCCTGGATGAAGCCGTTGCCTACACAAAGCAAAGACGGCAGTTTGGCAAAACCATCAATTCTTTTGAAGCCATCCGGTTTATGATCGCGGACGCCGCAACCCGGATTGAAGCCGCTTTCTGGATGACCCTGGCTGCGGCTGACCGCAAGGACAGGGGCCTGAAATTTACCAAGGAAGCCTCCATGGCCAAGCTGTTTGCCTCGGAGACGGCCAATTCAGCAGCATACATGGCGCTTCAGGTGCATGGAGGTTATGGTTACATCAAAGATTACAAAGTAGAACGCCTTTTCCGGGACGCGCGCGCCACAACCATCTATGAGGGAACCTCGGAAATACAGCGCATCGTTATCGCCCGGGAAGTGATCAGGGAATAATACATGGTTTCGTCGTAATCGATATAATCGATTTCTGAAACAGGATGCACAGGGGAAGGATTTCAAGATAGCAGAAAAACCAAGCCTGATTTTACAGGTCCAAAGCAGGATTGATGAATGATGACCGATTCACCTCCTCCAAAATTATTTTCAAGAGAATTTCACACAAGATTTTTTCCTCAACTGCTGAAAAACCGTTTGCCTTTCAGGAAAAAGGAAAGCGAAGGGACCAGTTTTACATCTACCACGGAAATGTTCATTTCCCTTGTGGTTTGCGTGATTCTGGCAATCATCGGCATCCCGTGGGCTGTTCAGAAGTCCGTTATCGGATGGATTCTGAGTATCTTGGGTGTGGGTGGAACAATCGTCCTTGTTGTTACAAGCTTCATGGGGCAACGGGGTGAAAAGCCCAGTTACGGTGATTTTCTAATCGGTGTGTTTCTTTTTTTTGTGATCCTGGATGTTTTTGCCGGCATACCGGTAGGCATGGAAACCCATTCTTTCTGGCTGGGGTTGCTCACAAGCCTGGCCGGGCTGATTGCCGGGTATTTTATCGGTATTCTTGCCGGATTGTGGGTGCAATATTTCGGCTGGTTTGCCATCATCATCAACATGCTGGCCGCTTTCGGGGCGATAATCCTTTGCGGAACGGTCGTGATCATGCTGATCGTGCTGGCTTTGTAATCAAGAGGCCATGGAATAGACGGAATACAGGCGTGAATCATGAGTTCATTTGGAATCGATAAGCATGCGCATATTGATGCGGCGGTTCTGGCCGGTTTGCTGACATTGTTGACTTATGGAATCAAATGGTTTTTCGGACTGAAAATTCCCGATCTCATTTTTTGTCTTCCGACATTTATCGTCATCTTTGCCGGGTTTTATGCAGTTCTGTTCGTCGTCTTTCTTCTTGTGTGGAGCAGAAAATAATTTAAAAAGATTTGGCCTGCATGGAAAGAGTTGTGATGGAAGAGAATAGAAAATGACTGCCTGGGACGACCGGCCAGGGAAAAACAAATTATGTCTTTGAAATAAGCTTGAATAGGATAGAGACTATCCGAAGAACGCATGCACACATCATTTTCTCATATCAAAAAACTTGATGGCATTCCTGAGCGGCAGAGAGTTACAGAAACCTTTGGATGGCAAGCGGGGATCTACGGTATTCTTTTCATAATTGCGGCCTGCGTTCAGGCAGTCTTATTAAAACGTTCATCAATGAATGAATCATGGATTGTGTTCGGATGTATGGCCGTTCTTGGACTCAGCCTGACAGGTTATGAGATCTGGCGGCGCAGAAACCGGGCGGTTCTGGTGAAGGATGGGGATGATATTCTGGTTTTTCGCAAAGGCCGCCTCGATATGATTCTGGAACCGGATCAGGTTACAAGGATCAAAGCTGATTCTCACACGATGATCTTTCTGGGAGCGGGCCTTGGCGTGGCTGCCGTGATATTTATCGCAGTTGGAATCCTATTGATCCTTGAAGATCAATCGGGGAATGCGGATGCCTGGATCATTCTGTTTGCGGGCCTTTGTCTTCTGGCATCTCTTCTGTCTGCGGTCTGGACAAGATTCTTCTGCTGTCACCTGCGTATTCCCATCAGAGGCTCGAAATGGACGGAAGAATCCGTGTTGATTCCCGCTTCCCGGTACAAGGAATTGTTTTCCTGATATCACCGGTTGTTCATCTATCGGTTGATTTTGCAGCTTCCGGTAAACAACACCCAGGCCTGATACTCGTCGTATGAATTGCCATAGAGATTCTGCTGTGCCTGTTCTCTGCTGAAATCCGCGGGGAGCGGCGTAGAATGATTCAACTTAAAATTAAAAACCAGAAATCCTTTTTTCAGAGGCAGGATGATGAATTCTTCATATATAAATTCCGGTGGTCGATGAGCGCCGTGGGGATCCCGGTAGTTTCCCTGATCATACCGAAGTTTTATTCGTGTGGCTTCTCTCCCGTCAATTCTTACTTTCTCCGCGGCTTTAATGCTTCCGAATAATTCTTTCAGATGTGTAATAAATTCTCCCGGTTTTTTGAATCGGGAATCATCCAGCCCATAATAGGTCACTTTGATATAGTTATTGACACTTCTGAAGGCAAAACAGGGGTCGGGTCCGAGCCACCTTTCCCTGCAATTTTCATAAGACCAGCTTTCCGGTTCCTGACACCGAATGGTGCCGTTAAGGGTCAGCTGAATTGTTTTGGCCTGATGCTGAAGTTTTTCGTATTCTTTTTCATTGCCCAGATCGTATCGGTGTACAAGAGCCATCTTGACAAGAACTTCCGCCACTTTCACATTGTTTTCGCCGTATTTGGTTTTGGTCAGCTCAAGAAGATTTTTGTATGTCTTCAGGCATTCGGAATATTTTCCCTGGATACGCATATTTTCTGCCTTCCGATACAGTTCCTCCCATGCCGGATCCAGTGGATAAGCCAGGCTTCCCCAGAGAAAGGCAATAACAACAACCGGTATGAAATATGTGCGGTTCATTGATAAAATACTGTCAATCACGTCTAAGGATAATATTGAAATTTACGGGTACGGCCTTTTTGCATTTCCGGGTCCGGCCGTTCCCATCATTACATCACCTTGCCTGCAGGGCTTTTCCGATGGTCATGATTTCGGCTTCTTTGGTCCCTTCGTAAAGCTCCAGGATTTTTGCGTCCCGGTACCATTTCTGCACGGGGTATTCTTCAATATATCCATAGCCGCCGTGCAGTTCCACGGCATAGTTGGCGCAAAAGACTGCGGTCTGGCCGCCATAAAACTTGGCCATGGCCGCCAGTGTGTAATCGGGTTTGCCCTGGTCGATCAGCCAGGCCGCCTTGGAAACAAGGCCACGCAGCGCTTCGATGCGGATGGCCATTTCGGTCAGCTTCATCTGTGTCATCTGATAGGCCCCCAGCGGCGCACCGAAAGCAGTTCTTTCCCTGACGTATTTCACGCAGGCATCCAGGCATGCTTCCGAGAGCCCCAGGGCCTGGCCGGAAACCATGACACGGGTGATATCAAAAAAATGCATGAGCTGGCGAAAACCGTGGCCTTCTTTTCCGACCAGATTGGACTGAGGAACCCGAACGTCTTCCAGCGCGATTTCCGCTGTGTCGCTGGCGCGAATTCCCATTTTTCCATGGATCTTATTTCTGGTAATGCCTTTGGCATCCGCCGGGATAATAATCAGGCTGAAACTGTTGTGCTTTTTTGCTTCCGGGTTGGTGATGCACTGGGCCACCATGAAATCGCAAACGGTCCCATTGGTGATGAACATTTTGTTTCCGTTGATCACGTAGTCTTTGCCATCTTTGACTGCCCGGGTTTTATAGCCGGAGACGTCCGTTCCGGCATTGGGTTCGGTATACGCGCCGGCGCAAACTTTTTCTCCTGTGCAAATCGGTGGCAGGTAGGTTTTTTTCTGCTCCTCTGTACCGTAGTTGAGGATGGATTCGCAGCCGAAACCGGAAGCGACAATGTTCAGACTGATGCCCATATCTACTTTTGATATTTCTTCCGTGATGATGGCATGCCCCAGGATTCCAGCGCCGGGCCCGCCATATTCCTCAGGAATCCATGCGCCGACCAGACCGTTTTCCGCTGCTTTTTTCCGGATTTCCGGTATGTATTTTTCATGTTCATCACATTCGCGTGAAAGAGGCGCAATTTCCGAGAGGGCAAACCTGTAAGCCATGTCCTTCAACATTTTCATTTCTTCGGTCAGCTCGAAATCCATCAGGGGGCTCCTTTCAATCTATAAACGGTTTTACAGCAACGATATGCGTCAATCACCATCCAAAAATAACCTAGGATTTGCCGTAATCATAAACACCTTTTCCCGATTTGCGTCCGAAATTACCCGCGCGGACAAGTTTTCTTAAAATAGGCGCCGGGCGGTATTTGTCTCCCAGTTCCCGGTGTAATCCCTCAATGACGCGAAGCAGGGTTTCATTACCGACCAGGTCGGCAAGTGCCAGCGGGCCGATCGGGTGGTTGCATCCCAGAACCATACCCTTATCGATATCTTCGGCTGAAGCGAGTCCTTCATCCAGGACAAAAAAGGCTTCATTGAGCATCGTGCAGAGAATTCTATTGACGACAAATGCAGGGGCCTCTTTAACTGTGATGACCTCCTTGCCGATTTTTTTACCCCATTCACGGGCGGTCTCCAGCGTTTCATCGGATGTCTGATGGCCGCGAATGATTTCCAGAAGGCGCATCACCGGAACAGGATTGAAAAAATGCGTGCCGATAAAACGGTCGGGACGGCCGGTAACAGCCGCCATTTCCGTAATGCTCAGCCCGGAAGTATTGGTGAAAAACAGGCAGTGTTTGTCAACAATGGTTTCCAGTTCCGCGTATACTTTCTTTTTGACGTCCATTACTTCGATAACGACTTCTACGACGATGTCCGCACCGGCTGCCGCCTGCCTCAAATCCAGCGTTGGCTGAATGCGTCCGAGAACGGCATCCATATGTGCCTGTGTCATCTTGCCTTTTTCCACGTCGCGGGCAAAGTTCTTTTTGATCGTGTTCATGCCGCCGTCGATAAATCTTTGTTCAATGTCGCGCAAAGTCACTTCATAACCCGCCTGCGCGCAAATCTGCGCGATTCCGTTGCCCATCAAACCCGCACCCAGGACACAAACTTTTTTGATTTCCATAATGAGATCTCCTTGTGAAGTTGGTTGAAATAAAGGATTGACGCCGATTACTCCTTCCATTGGACAATATCTGCAAAAAAACGCATAAAAAGTAGCAGGAGTAAAAGGCTTTAGTCAAGAAGAAAACAAAATATCACTGTGCTTGTCGACAAGTTATTGACAAGTCTGTTCCAGTGATAGTAAATGCAACCATGCACATGTTAAATGTTACAATTCTTGCGGATCAATTTCCAAGGCGAGATGTTTATCCCTTCCATCTGCCCGTTTTCCAGAAGACAGTCAGTATAGCGCTGAAGACGCCGGTGACATTGTTTGCCGGTGAAAACGGTTCCGGCAAGTCCACCCTGCTTCAGGCCATTGCCGGCGCATGCGGCATCCACATCTGGCAGGAAACCGGCCGAACCCGCTTTCAGTACAATCCCTATGAAGATCAACTTGGAAAATATCTGACCGTGGAGTGGAAAGATGGCAGCGTGCGCGGGTCGTTTTTTGGTTCCGACAGTTTTCGTCACTTCCGGCAGATTCTGGATGAGTGGTCGGCGGCTGATCCGGGACAGTTAAATTATTTCGGCGGCAAATCCCTGATGACGCAGTCGCACGGTGAATCTCTGATGTCCTTTTTTAGCTCCCGTTATACCATCAGAGGGCTTTATCTGCTCGATGAGCCGGAGACAGCCCTTTCTCCCAGAAACCAGATCAGGCTGCTGGATTTGATTTCCCGGGCGGGTGAAGACGGCCACGCACAGTTTATTCTGGCCACGCATTCGCCGATTCTGCTGGCTTGCCCCGGGGCCGTAATATACAATTTCAATCAGTGTTCCGTTGAACCGATCCGCTATGAGGAAACGGAGCATTACCGGCTCTACAAGAGCTTTTTAAACGACCGATAAAAAATCTGCAATAAAGAAACAGGAGACCGATGATCATGAAGAAAATGCAATATTCGATGGAAGACCGTATTGCTCAGATTACCCTGGATGACGGTAAAATGAATGTGATGAACTGGGATTTTTTCAGGGAACTGAATGAATGTCTTGATCGGGCTGAAGCCGATAACGCACAGGTGCTTATTTTTACGGCAAAGCCCGGTGTTTTTTCTGCGGGTCTGGATCTGAAATTGCTTCCGACCTTAACCGTTGCCGAAAAGTTTAAATTTCAGAAAACGTTTGCCGCGGCCATGCTGCGAATTTATTTGTTTCCCATTCCAACCATTGCCGCCTACTGCGGTCATTCGATCGCCGGCGGCGCAATCCTGTCCTATGCCTGTGACCGCTTTATGGCGGTCGACGGGCCATACAAGATACAGATCAATGAAATCGCCAATGACATGGCTCTGCCCGGCTGGATACTCCTGATTTGCCGCTCTTCGATTCCTCACCGTTTCTGGAAAGAGGCTTTACTCCACGCACGTGCTTATTCTCCCCGGGAGGCTTTTGAAAAAGGGATCCTTGATGATCTGATTTCTGCAAACGGGGATGCCCTGGAAAAGGCCAAGGCATATGCCAGAGATCTTTTCGGGCTCAGTACACCCATGTATGCCGTGTCTAAAAAGTTTATGCGCCAGAAGGAAGTTGATGAAGTCATGGCTGCATTTGATCAGGAACTAGTGCAGGTATTGCTGCAGTAAAGATTTAAAAATAACCTGATGGCATTCTGCCGGATAAGACGGAGGAAAAGCATGCGGTCTATTCGGGAAATTCTGGAAGCAGGGAGTGTTGTGGTGATCGGTGCGTCGAGGGATATGGAAAAACCGGGCGCGCAACTGCTGAAAGTTCTTCGCGAGGTAGGCTATGAAGGCCGGATTGCCGGTGTGAATCCTCAGGGCGGAGAGGTTTTTGGAATTACCCTTCATCGCAGTATGCGTGATGTCCCTTTTGAAGTTGATCTGGCGGTTTTGCTGATTCCTCCCAAATTTGTTCCGGCCTCGCTTGAGGAATGCGCGGACAAGGGGGTTAAAGGAGTTGTGATTCCCGCGGAAGGATTTGCGGAAACAGGACCGGAAGGGGCAGGATACCAGGAAAAAGTACGGGAGATCCTGAAATCCTCGGGAATGAGAGGTTTTGGTCCCAATACCCTGGGCCTGGTTAATACGAAAACCAAACTGACCACATCATATTATGCCACGCCGCAAATGCTCATGCCCGGGTCCATCGGTTTTGCCGCGCAGTCCGGGATCTTTGTCGGTGCCCTCCTGCGGTATTTGAGTTCGCTCGAGGGTTTGAACCTGTCCAAGGGCATCGGCTTGGGCAATAAAGTGGATGTGAATGAATCGGATGCCCTGTCTTATCTGGCCGGCGACGAACAAACGAAAATCATCGGGATGTATCTGGAGGACGTAAAAAACGGGCAGAGATTTTTCGAAAGTCTGCGGGCGGCCGTGGAAATAAAGCCGGTATTGCTGATTAAGAGCGGACGCAGTGAAGCCGGGGCAAGGGCATCCGCTTCCCACACGGCGAGTATGGCCGTGGAAGATGCTGTGTTCGACGGAATTGTCCGGCAGACCGGTGCAATACGTATTCATGCGATTGATGATTTTGTTCGCACACTGAAGGGATTTTTACACATGCCTCTTCCCGGCGGAGACCGCCTGGCCTTTGTAACATACAGCGGCGCACAGGCAATCATGAGCATTGACACGACAATGGAAGAAGGTCTACAGGTCGCCCGGCTGGGCGATCAGGCCAGGGCCAGAATTGCCGGAGTAATCGCCGCGTCCTCCAAGATGAAAAACCCGATAGATATTTTCCCCGACTGGCTGACTCACGGATACGAAAAGATGATGCTGGAGATTATCGGAGCCCTTCTCGATGACAGGGAGGTGGATGGTATCATATTCATTTCCTTTGCGGAGAAAAATCCCGAAGTCTATGCGTCCATGATGGATGCAGTCAGGACACACGGAGGCAAGCCTGTCTTTGTTTCCTTGCTGGGAGACAGGAAAGACAAAGAATCCTGCGAGCGGTTCCTGGATGCCGGTGGACTGCCCTGTTATGATTATCCGGAACAGGCCGTCCGCGTTTTTGCCCGCATGCGAAGGTACGCGCGGATTCGCGAATCCGGTATAATTTGATGTAAACGAATGAAAAGACCGAATAAGGCTGCTGTCGGCTGACAGATTTCTCGGGTAGGCCGGAGTCTCCAGGATAGACCGAATATGCGGATTTTGCTCATTTCAGCCAATACCGAAAAAATCAATATTCCACCCATGCCTCTGGGTTTGATTTACGTTGCGACTGTTCTCGAAAATAAAGGACACGAGATCCTGATGCTGGATTTAATGATGCATCGTGCAGGAAATTAAAGATTGGCTTACGGAATCCATAAGTCTCAAAAAGGCCGAAAGGCCGCACTGGACGACCTAGAAGGAAATTTACCGGAGTTTCCGGGGCAATGTGAATGCAATCGGTGCAGGAAATCACGATCATGTGATGACCAGTACAGATCCGGATCAAGATAGACCGATATAAAAGAAGCATTGAAAAAAGTTGTCTTGACAGTCAACATCAATATGGGTTTTAATATAAGCAAAGCTCATGCGGAGAATACATGATTCGAAAAAGTGGTTTCTTTCTTCTGGTAGTTCCTCTGGTTGCCTTTCTGCTGATGGTTCCGGCCGATACGGGACATGCAAAATCTCGTTTTTCAAAAGTTGCCAACCGAAGTTCTTTAAGCGAGCAAGCCGGAGGTAACCCGCGGGACCTTGTTTTACGTTCCTCTGCCGCAATTGTCGAAGACCAGAAGACCGGTGAGCTTCTGATTCAGAAGCATGCTAATGCGGTAGTTCCAATTGCGTCCATCACCAAGCTAATGACCGCCATGGTTGTACTGGACAGCGACAACGGTCTGGATAAGATGATCATGATCCAGTCAGCCGATCGCGACCTTGTCCGTCACAGTCGCTCCCGTTTGCCGGTGGGGGCAAGGCTGACGCGCGCGGATGCTCTGCTGATTGCCCTGATGGCGTCAGATAACCGTGCCGCATCCGCTCTGGGGCACGCCTATCCCGGCGGTTCCGATGCCTGTGTTGCCGCAATGAACGCCAAAGCTCGCTCCCTCGGACTTTACGAGACACATTTTCAGGATACGACTGGACTGTCCAGCGGTAACGTTTCATCCGCACGGGATCTGGTGCGCCTGGTGGATGCCGCTTATCAATACGGCCTGATCCGGGAATACACAACCTGCAAGCACGCCGCGATTTTCACTGGCCGGCGCGTAATGCAATTTCACAATACCAACCGATTAATCCAGAATCCCCGCTGGGAGATCGGATTGTCCAAAACCGGTTACATCGATGAGGCTGGACGGTGTCTGGTGATGCAGGCCCAGGTGGCCCAGCGTCCCGTCCTCATCGTTCTGCTTGATTCTCAGGGCAAACTGACCCGTGTCGGAGACGCCAACCGGATCAGAAAGTGGCTGGAAGGGGCTTCCGTCTCTCCGCAGACGAGAAAAGGATAGTCCTGACGAGTCCATTTTTTGTATCATTTTTGAAGAACGATCGTTCTTTTTTTTCTCCAGTCCTGTCGTGATCTTTATTGACTCCCGGACACAAATTTGTTAAGTGACCAAGAGTTTAGAAACTTTTTGAATAAACCGGATGGGTTGGTTCAAGTGATTGATCTGCATACACATTCATTTTTCAGCGACGGTGAGCTTGTTCCCGCGGAATCGGCACAGAGGGCTCTGGCAGCCGGTTACAGAATCATTGCAATCACCGATCATGTCGATTATTCCAATATTGATTGGGTGATTTCCAGGATATCCAGGGCATGCACAAAGATTACCGAAAAAGGTAAAATACAGGTTTTACCGGGTATCGAGCTTACTCACGTTGATCCTGCTGATATCGGCCCGCTGTCCATAGAAGCCAGGAAGCTGGGAGCGAAAATCGTTGTTGTTCATGGGGAAACGCTGACGGAACCCGTACCCGCCGGCACCAATCTGGCTGCGATTCAGGCCGGTGTTGATATTCTTGCTCATCCGGGCCTGATTACTGAAGAAGAAGCAAGACTGGCCGCTCGCCAGGGGGTGTTTCTGGAGATTACCACACGACGGGGGCACAGTTTAACCAACGGCCATGTTGCGGCAATGGCCAGAAAATGCAACGCGCAACTTGTTCTCAACAACGATGCTCACGCGCCCGGTGATTATGTCGGACAGATAATGGCAACGAAAATCGCCCGGGGAGCGGGATTATCCGACCAGGAAGTTTCCGTACTCATCGAAAATTCTCAGAAGCTTGTCCATAGGAACTGTTTGTGAAAAAAAAATCTGATTCAAAGCGCTTGAAGATCTGTCTGCTGACGTATCGGGGAAACCCTACGTCCGGAGGTCAGGGAGTGTATATTAAACATTTAAGCAAGGCGCTGGCCGATGATGGACATCGGGTGGATGTTATCTCCGGTCCCCCGTATCCAAGGCTGGACGACAACGTTCGCCTGATTAAACTGCCCAGTCTGGATCTGTACAATCCGGAGCATCTTTTCTGGCCCAAAAAAATCAGCCACCTGGCGAGCCCTCTGAACATGTATGAATTCCTGCATGTCTGTACGGGAGGTTTCCCCGAGCCGTTTACCTTTGGCGAGCGGGCGTATGCTTATCTGAAAAAGCATCGGGAAGACTACGATATCGTTCATGACAACCAGTGTCTGGCCTACGGCATAGGCCGGCTGGCTCAAAAAGTGATGCCCACGCTCGTGACGATTCACCATCCGATCACCGTGGATCGTCAGGAAGAATACAAGGTAGCCGGAACGCTTCGTCAAAAATACCGGGTGTTCCGGTGGTATTCCTTCATCAACATGCAGTTGAAGGTGGCCAAACAGTTTAGTCAGATCATTACTGTGTCGGAATTCACCAAAAAAGACATCGCCAAAGAGTTCTCGCTCGATGAAAACAGGTTCCGCGTCGTTCATAACGGTGTGAACAACGAATTTTTTTATCCAAAACAAAACGGTCAACGGCCGGAAAATTCACTGATCGTCACCAACAGCGCCGACACGCCATTGAAAGGTCTCAATTTCCTTCTGGAGGCGGTGGCGGAAATCCGCAAAAAACAGCCGATCCGACTGACCGTGATCGGTCAGCCCAAAAAGAACGGCATCATAGAAAACCTGGTGGCCAGGCTTGGTGTGTCTGATATTGTGCATTTCACCGGACGTATTGCCAATGAGGAATTTGCCGATTACTACGCTAAATCAACGGTTGCCGTTGTGCCTTCGCTTTATGAAGGGTTCGGCATTCCGGCGGCCGAGGCTATGGCCTGCGGTGTGCCTCTGATTTCCACATCGGGCGGCGCACTGCCAGAAGTGGTGGGCGATGCCGGGATCGTCGTTCCACCTGCCGATTCCAAAGCGCTGGCCAAGGCGATTACGCATTTACTGAATTCTGCCGACGAAAGGAAAAAGTACGCCCAAAAAGGTCTTTCGCGCGTTAATTCTGTATTCAGCTGGAAGAAAGCCGCCCAGGAAGTGGTCGAAGTTTATCAAGAGGCAATCCATGATCACCGTCGATTTTCATGAACTGAAACTCAAGCCTGGTTCTATGGTGCTGGATGCCGGGTGCGGTTCCGGCAGGCATTTGCGCGCCCTGGCCAGATTGCCCGGGTTGAAAATTATGGGTGTTGACCGGAATCAAAACGATGTGAATGAGGCGGTAAAAGCATTAAGAGAAATGCCGGATGCCTTGTCCGATGATTATTGCGTGCAGTGCGCGGACATCACCCGCTTGCCTTTTGCAGATGAATCTTTTGATTGTGTTATTTGCTCGGAAGTATTAGAGCATATACCGGAGCATGAGGCCGCCCTGCAGGAACTGGTCCGTGTTCTAAAACCGAAAGGGGCGCTGGTGGTCAGTGTCCCCCGCTATTTCTCAGAGCGCATCTGCTGGCTAATCTCTTCAGCTTATTCTTCCGATGAAGGTGGACACATTCGGATTTATAAAAAGAAGAAGCTTCAGAAAATGCTGACCAGCCGGGGATTGAAGTGCTGGAAAATCAATTACAAGCATGCCCTGCATGCGCCGTACTGGTGGCTCAAATGCTTGGTCGGCATTAAAAATGATGCCAACATCTTCGTACGGCTTTATCATAAGTTTCTGGTGTGGGATATGTTCGTGAAACCAAAGGCGGTGCGGATTCTGGAAGAAGCCCTGAATCCGCTGATCGGCAAAAGCATTGTGTTTTATATGAGAAAAGGTTGAGATCATGGAAATGAATGTATCGTTAAGTGATGCCGTAAAACCTGTCGAGGTGGAAAGAGTCGCCGAATTTATCACAGCCATGCAAAAGGAAAACGGTGAAATTCCGTGGTCCGTCGGTGGAAAAACAGACCCTTGGGATCATATTGAAAGTGCAATGGGCCTGAGCGTCGCCGGGTATTTTCAGGACGCTGAAAGAGCCTATCGATGGCTGGTATCTGCGCAGCTTGCGGATGGAAGCTGGTGGTCGGAAACCCAGGACGGTGTCATCATCAATTCCACGAAGGAAACCAATTTTGCCGCCTATATCGCGGTGGGTGTGTATCATCATTATCTCATAACCGGTAATCTGGAATTTCTGAAAGAAATGTGGCCGGCGGTTTCGCGCGGCATCCAGTACGCAGTCAACATGCAGGCGCCGGACGGAGAAATTTACTGGGCCAGGAACAAGGAAGGCGTCGTAGATAAAATGTCGCTTTTGACTGGGTGCAGTTCCATTTACATGAGCATTAAATGCGCGCTGGCTATCGCCGGTCTGCTGGGGAAAAAGAAGCCCGGCTGGGTAAAAGCAAGCGAAGCGCTACGACGGGCTATTCAAAACCGGCCGGATTTGTTCAATATGATCAAATCACGCTATTCCATGGACTGGTATTATCCGATATTATGCGGAGCCGTCAGCGGCGATGAAGCGAAAAACCGGATCGATCACCTGTGGGATAAATTCGTGGTTCCCGACTGGGGAGTTCGCTGCGTCAGCGACCGTCCGTGGGTGACCATGGCGGAAACATCGGAATTTGTTCTCACGCTTGCCGCCATTGAGGATAACACCCGTGCCAGAGCCATTTTCAGCTGGCTTTCTGACAAACGCTATCCGGATGGTTCCTACTGGATGGGCGTAACTTTTCCCGACAGCGTGATCTGGCCGGAGGAAAAAACCAGCTGGACGGCGGCAGCCGTCTTACTGGCGTGGGATGCTCTGAACAAGGCGACACCGGCGGCGGATATTTTCAATCATCGTTACTGGCAGGAACGCCGCTGAGGCAATGCCTCTGGAAAAAAATAAAATGACCAACGAGCTGAGACGTTGTACGCAACGTCTCAGTTGTTTTCAGGGATCGGATATTGATAAAAGATCATCGTCCATACTACCTTAAGCGATTAAGCCATGCCTATGAAAGATGGTATGCCAAACATTTTCTGGCGCCGCAGTGCGAGTATTTCGGGAAACACCTGGTTTTCATGAAACCCCGGGGAGTGGAGATTTATGGTGGACCGATCTCTATAGGCGATTACACAACGCTGATTGCCACCATGGACAGAAAAATCCGGTTGACCTCATGGATGGCCAATGGAAAGTCGGGAAAGATAGAAATCGGCAGGCACTGTCTGATCTGTCCGGGAACAAGAATCCAGGCGGCCACGGCGATTACTATCGGCGACGACTGCATGATGGCTCAGAATGTTTGTATTACCGATGCCGACTGGCATGATATTTATGACCGCAGCGCGGCGATCGGAAATACCCAGGAAGTCGTGATTGAGAAAAATGTATGGCTCGGGGACAGTGTCATGGTCTGCAAAGGGGTTCATATCGGTGAAAATGCCATTGTCGGCGCCGGCTCCATCGTTGTGAAAGATATTCCCGCCAATGCGATAGCCGCGGGCAATCCGGCCGTGGTCGTCAAGTACCTGGAAGAGGGGCAACCCATCCGGACCAGGTCTCAATGGATGTCCGATCCCAAGAAGATGGATGAGTTTTACGATGCAGTTGAAAGAATGATACGGGAAAAGAATTCTTTTTTCGGATGGATTCGTTCCATCCTTTTCCCTCGCAAAGGAGATTGATGATGCGCGTCGCGATTATTGCCGCTCCCTATCCTCTGGAAGAATTTCCATCGCCCCCTCTGGGCATTGCTTATGTCGCCGCGGCGTTTGAGAAGGCCGGTTGTGAAGTGCGCGTTTTTGACTATATCATCTCATGCTATTCCAGAGAGAAACTGGAAGCGCAACTGACCGAATTTCAACCGGATGCAGTAGGGGCCGGATCCGTCACGATGAATTTTTATGACGCGCAGCGGATTTTGCGCGATGTTAAAAGCATCAATCCGGAGATTCTCACCATGATGGGTGGACCGCATGTGTCCTTCACCGTCGAAGAGACACTGCGGACTTTTGCGGAAATCGATGTCGTTTTTATTGGCGAGGCCGACGATACCATTGTTGAATTTGCGCCGCTTTTGAAGCAAAAAAATCAATGGCGTACCATTCCGGGTATTGCATTTCGGGAAGACGGAGATATCATCAACACCGGCAGAAGGAATTTCATCATGGATGTTGACCGCATTCCCCTGCCTGCCCGTCATTTACTGCCCATTTCACGGTATCGGGCGTTTGGATATCCGGTCAGTATGATTACGGGACGCGGCTGTCCTCACGGATGCATCTTCTGTCTGGGGCGGAAAATGGTCGGATCAAAGGTCCGCCGTCGCAGTTCGGGGATGGTGCTGGATGAAATGGAGCAAATCCTTGCTTTCGGCTTTGACCGCATCAATATTGCGGATGATCTTTTTGCATCGGATACCGGCCGCGTCAAGGAAATCTGCAACGGCATCAAGGAAAGAAATCTGAAATTCGCCTGGAGCGCCTTTGCTCGTGTGGATACCGTCAATCAGGAGATGTTTGACGCTATGGTTGACGCAGGCTGTGACAGCATCAGTTTTGGCATGGAATCAGGGAGTCCGGAAATGCTCAAAAGAGTTCGCAAGGGCATTAAACTTGAGCAATCGGTCAACGCGGTGAAAATGTGCAAACAGTCGGGCATGATGCCGCATGCATCCTTCATGGTCGGATTGCCGGGCGAAACGAAAGACACACTTCGCGAGACCGATGATTTTGCCCGGAGTCTGGATATTCTCTTTGGTTATCACTATCTCGCGCCCTTTCCCGGTACGACGTTATGTGAAAAAGCGAACAACTACGATCTGGAAATATTAACGCGGGACTGGTCGAAATACGATGCAAACGACGCAATTGTGCGAACATCGGCACTGTCCCCGCAGGATATCCGGGATTTTGTCGCCATCTATGACCGGGAGATGAATGGCGACTGGCAGCAGGTGCTGGATAACTATAAAACGGGAAAAAATTCGCCCTATGATGAATTGCGTGTGCAGGGTCATCATCGGATGAACATTACATTTGCCATTCTCAAAGAAGATCTGGTTGAAAAACTGGGATTTATTGATACCGCATCGGCCAATGGAGGAGGGCTCACGCTTCAGGGAATTCTGTCCGAAAGAATGAAAAAAGCCATTGTTGGCGATCCAAAATTGATTGAGAATGCGATCAACGATTTTGTTTCCCGCGGGTATCTTAAAGCCACCCAGAGCAGTCATGGATACGTCTGGCGCTGGGCGTGATGGATGGTAATTTCATTCCCGCAATCAATGAAACGTCGCAGTCAGGAATATCTTGACACTGAAGAATTCGTTTTCTATACTTCCCTAAAAAAGAAAGTTCCTTATAAAAATCGTTGTCTTGTGGCTGGTAAATTCATCACTCGAGAGATTAATTTTTCAGTATGACACAAGGAATCAACGAGAAATCAAAAGTCGAAACTCGTTCATGAATGTTTTGCAGAATTTATTACCGGACCTGATGGTGGAAAGTATTACTTAACCGGAATACTAATCAGAGAGATCACAGGTATCGAATGCTGTTAAAAATCATGAAAACCATATATTTTTGTGGTTTCGCGGTCATAGTATTCGTCGTCGGACTTTATTATCTTCAGGCAGATCTGGTGGAAGGAATTGAAGATAAAACATACGACCTGAGGATCAATATGATGCCGACTGCATCCAGGTTCCGCGCGAATATTGCGATCATTGCCATTGATGAGAAGACGATTGCCGAGTTGGGACGGTTTCCTTTTTCAAGGATCCATTATGCGGAGTTTCTCCGGGTCATCGGTGAAGCGGAAGCAAGAGCTGTTCTTTTTGATGCATTTTTCCCAGAAGAACAGTCCCGGTTGATTGATGGAGCATTTGCCAGAGCCTTAAAATACTCCGGACGAGTCACTCTGGCGTGCGCTTTTGATCTGACTGATGACGAAACGGCGTCAGGATTAACAGCCAATATTCCAGTTCTGCAAAATTCCGCCCGAAAAATAGCCCAGATAAATGTGTTTCCGGATCAGGATGGTGTGATTCGCTGGACAAAGCTTGCGATTACCTATCAGGGCAAGATCTATCCTTCACTTGGATTAATCGGTGCTTCCGAACTGATGGGAGTGGACAGGTTTGATGTCGGCGAGCGAGCGGTCCGATTGGGATCAAAAAGGATTCCGACTGACCATCAACAGAGAATGCTGATCCGCTATGCCGGTCCTCCGGGCATCTATGAGCGATTTTCTTTTGTCGATGTTATGAAAGGCAGAGTGGCAAAAGAAAAAATCAGGGGCCGTGTACTTTTTGTGGGTGCTACGGCTCTGGGGATCTACGACATGCGCATTACTCCTTTTTCCAACAATACACCGGGAGTGGAACTCAATGCCAATATAGCCGACAATATTGCCACCGGTGACTTCATCCGTCGCGACGTTCCGCAAAGGCTCGTTGATCTGGCGCTCATCCTGGTTCTCGGCATTGCAGCGATTTTAATCACCTGGAAAATACGCTATGCGATATCATTACCGCTGGTTTTTTTGCTGACGGCCGGACATGTTGTTTTTTGCTTTGTGATGTTCGAAGCGGGAAGATGGATCAGTATTGTGTATCCGGTTATATCTATTCTGCTGGCTTCCGTGATCACCGCCTATTTACGTTTCATGATTGTCGACCGGGAGGCCCGGGAGATAAGGTCGATGTTTTCCAATTATGTTTCCAAAAAGGTCGTGGATGTTCTGGTCAAGAATCCGGAGATGGCCAGGATCGGAGGGGAGTCCCGAGAATTGACAATCCTTTTTGCCGATGTGAAGAATTATACGACTTACAGCGAAGGACGATCTCCTGCGGATGTGGTAAGGATCCTGAATGATTACCTTGCCGCCATGACACATATCATCATAAAATACGATGGGACAGTGGATAAATTTATGGGGGATGGAATTCTGGCTTACTGGAATGCTCCGCTTCCACAGGAAAACCATCCGGAACTGGCGGTGTGCTGTGCTCTGGAAATGATGAGCAGCATGGAGACCCTCCAGAAGAAGTGGCTGAGCGCTGGAGATGAACCCCTCTCCTGGGGAATTGGCATCAATACGGGTGAAGTTATTGTTGGAAATATGGGTGCCGTTGGAAAGAAAATGGAGTATACTGCAATCGGTGACAATGTTAATCTGACTTATCGGATTCAGAATGAGAGCAGAGATGTCGGTTGCGCGGTCATCACCCGGTCTCTGATGGAGAAAGTGAAAGATATCGTCAATATCGAATCTCTGGGGAGCTTCATTGTAAAAGGGAAAAAGATTCCGGTTGAGATATTTGCTTTGAAAGGTTTAAAACCGGACATGCAGGCAAAAGCTGACTGCCGCAGAAGTGAGAGTTAATTTGTCGCTGACACATTCCGATCTCTTTGGCGGAGAATCATAATGAAAATGTTCCGAAGTTATTCAATCATCATTTTTTTACTGATATCCATGACGGCCCAGGCCGCGCATGAGGTCAGTTTTGTCTCGGAGATTGCGGTTGATCGCCCGGTATATGTTGCAACGGACAAAAATGGCGACATTTTTGTAACCGGCCGGAAAGGGGGCTTTTTAAATGAAACCGGTCTTATTTACGTTTACAACAAAGAAGGCAAACTGGTCCAAACGATTGAAAGCACGGACTCAAATGGCGTTTCCTATCTGAAGAAGCCCGCGGGTGTTGCCCTGTATTCGGATCATATGTATGTGTGCGACATAGCCCAGGACAAAGTTCTGGTATTTTCCAGGGACGGCAAATACGTGGACGGTTTCGGCGAAAGCGGAAGTTTAGCCAAACAGTTTAAAAACCCGGAGGGTATTTTTGTATACCAGGGAATCATTTACGTTGCCGATACAGGAAACGGCCGGATACAGGTGTTTGGACCGAACGGTGTTTATCTTCGGTCCATTGGAAACACAGGGCTGGAGGAGACGCAACTCAGACGTCCGACGAATGTGGCAGTTGATTCGAGGGGAATGATCTATGCGGTAGACAGTTCAGCCCGTGTTGTAAAAATGTACCGGCAGGACGGAAGGTTTGCAGGAATCATCGATGGCACAACAAGGCCTTTTGCACTGGCGATGGCCGATGACGGACTGTTCATTACGGATATAGAGAAATGCAGCATCACAAAATACAATTCTGCCGGAGAAAAGCTCTTTTCATTCGGAATGATGGGCAAAGGAAAGGTCCAGTTTGAGGAACTTCATGGAGTCGCCACGGACAACAAAGGGCAGATATACGCCGTTGACGGCTCCAGGGGCGTCATCCAGATTATTGCTACAGGAAAAGAACAGCCCGGCGATAGGCCATTTGCAATTTCACCCCCTACATACGTCAAGTGGGTAAAAGATATTCCCATTAAGACGAAAAAGGCAGTCTGGGATAAGGGATCAAAAAAAATCATCGTCATTGATGATGAAAGTAATGCCCTGATGGTGATCAGGGAGGGAGCGATTGAGAAAAGCATTCTGATTCCGGATGTGATTCCTGTTTCCGTAGCAGTTGATCACAAGGGATTTCTGTGGGTGATTGATCGCAAGACAAGCCAGCTTGTGAAAGCGGATCTTACGGGTCGTGTTCTGCTTGCTGTCGGTTCATCAGGAAGCAGGCAGGGCTATTTCCTCCGGCCAGCCGCTGTTTTCATCGGCAAAGACGGTCTGGTGTATGTTGCGGATACCGGAAACAGCCGGATCCAGGTATTTAACGGTGAAGGTGTATTTCTGAACGCCTTTACCAAAGCGTCCGGAAATCAGCCGCTGGCGGATCCCCTGACGCTTGCCCAGGACCGGCAGGGTAATCTCTACGTTCTTTGTGAAGAACGGAAGGTTGTGGTTTGCCTGGCTCCGGACGGAAGCGTGATTCGGGAGATCGGAGGCGATCTGGCGGATAGCGAAAAATTGGATAAGCCAGTTGATGTGGCGGTTGACGGCACGGAGCTGTTCGTGCTGGACGCCGGAACCAGGAGCGTCAAGGTCTTTACGCTGGGCGGGAGGTATCTTCGGGAATTCGGGGCAAAAGGAAATGGAAAAGGAGATTTCGAAAATCCCTCTTCCATCGCCGTTCTGGACGACGCCCGCTTCATCGTATCCGATTTAACAGGCGCGCGAATGCAATTGTTCAGCATTCAATACACACCGGTTCCTCCGGGAGGCATCAGCGCCAAACCCGGCATGAGGGTTGTCGATCTGGCGTGGAATTCACCGGAAGAAACCTTTGTGGAAACGCATCGCGTTTTCCGCAGCAGAGAGGGAGACCCGGGATTCCAGGAAATAGGTGTAACTCAGAAAAACTCTTACCGGGACACAACGGTTCTTCCCGATGTAAAATACCTGTACCGGGTGAGTTCGCGAAGTCGTGGGGGCAATGAAAATATATCCGTTGAGTCGGCTGCGGCCATTCCGATGAAGTATACTCCGCCGACACCTGTCGATCTTAAAGCCCAGAGTCAGGAATGGTCCGTTGATCTAAACTGGAAAATGGACAAACCGGAATATATCGATCACTTCAGGGTATATCGCGACCGTGACGGAGAAGCACTGCTTGCCCGACCCAAAACGGAAGTATTTTCCGAAGGCGGCCTGGAATCCGATACCTCCTATACGTATCAGGTCAGCGCCGTAAGCGTTGATGGAATTGAAAGCGAACCCGCCATCATTAACATACGCACCCTGGTGGCGGCCAGAATGCCGCTGGAAATTGAAATTCTCCAGATGAGCGATATCTTCTCCAATACATACAAAATTTATGAAACGGAAGGGATCGGCAGAATACGTCTGACCAATCATAAGAGGGACCCGATCGTCGCCCTGAAACTGGCCTTCCATATCAAGGAGTTCATGGATTTTCCCACGGAGGTCGAAATCCGGAATCTTCTTCCTAAAGAAAGCCGCGAAGTTGTTGTAAACGCCGTCTTCAATAATAAAGTTCTCGATGTAACGGAAGACACACCCGTGCAGACGGAACTGAAAGCCACCTATTTTGAAAATCAGAGAACGCGGCATTACACAAAAAATAACACCATAAAGCTTTATGAAAAGCATCGAATGTTGTGGGTCGACAAGGACCGCATTGCCACCTTCGTGACTCCGACAGATCCTGTTTTGCTTGATTTCACGCGTGCCGTGGTTACGCAGTATGCGAATGTTGATACGGCTCTGATTTATGCAGCTGCGATCTACGAATATATGGGAGTTTTGAAAATGACCTATCTGAAGCATCCCAGCAACCCCTATCAGATTGTAGACGGTAAAACGAGTCTGGTCGATTACGTTCAATATCCCAGGGAAACGCTGAAGAGGAATTCCGGTGTTTGTACGGATCTGGTCGTTCTGTACACAGCGGCTCTGGAAAGTCTGGGAATAAGTACGCTGATCCTTGGAACGCCTGAACATCTTTTTATCATGTTTGCAGTCGGTCAGGTAAGCGAACTGGGAGATTCCACCATGAACAACATGTTCGCCATTCATGACGGGATCATCTGGGTACCGGTTGAATTGACCCTAGTCGGTTCCAAATTCATGAAAGCTTGGGAATCGGGAAGCAAGATGTATTATGAGTGGAAGAAAAAGGGCATTGAGATTACGGATATTACACAGGCATGGGGAAGGTACAAGCCCGCAACACTGCCTTATTCCGACTGGCGTGTCCCGGAGGTGGCAAAATCCGAAGTGAACAAACGCTCCGGTGATGAAATGATCAAACTCAACAGAATCTGGCTGAAATACATCAGCAACCATTATCACGCAGCTTCAACCAGAAATCCAAGGGATGCTCATGCATTTCTTCAACTGGGGATCATTTACGGCGAAGCGGGCGAACTGGACAAGGCACAGGCTTTTTTGCAAAGGGCTGAAAAGCTTCAGCCCGATAGTTCAGAAGTGAAAAACAATATGGGTAATCTTTACTATCTGAAGGGAAAATATGAACTGGCCAGAAAATCATATGAAAAGGCAAGCGAGTTGGATCAGGCGGATCCTTATATTCTGATTAATCTATCCCAGTGTTATCTGAAAATGAATAAAAAGGAGAAGGCCAAACAAATATTCCAGAAAGCGGCAACCATTGATTCCGAGATTACGAAAAAGCACAGGACGCTTGCCATAGAATTACTGGGAAATATGTGATCATCAAATCAACAAACATGGACAGAGGAAAGGAGAGTTTTATGAAAGCAAAGTTGTTGCTGGTGTTTGCAATCGTGTTTGCGGTTTTCATCGCGGGTGAAGTACTGGCGGCTGAAAAAGACGATTTCTGGGGTAATCTGCAGGCCAAATTACAGAAGATCACTCCGACCAAGAAAGCAGCGACGACCACGGCCGTTGGCGGCGTAAGAGGCGCAAAGAATGATCCGAAGGAAGATGTGTACTGGAAGGGAAAAGAAAAATCGCAGGCCGTTACGGAAGAAGAGCTAAAGAAGTTTAATCTGGCCCTGGATACCAAGCTCAAGGGAAACAACGAACAGGCGCTCAAACTGTTTGATGATTTTTTAAAGAGTTATCCGCAAAGTCCCTTGCGTGTCGAGGGATTGCAGGCGGTAGAGAAGATCAAACAGGAAATGGCTGACGCCAAACCATCCGTAAAGACGACAAAGAAAACTCCGGCAAAAAATCTGGAAAAGAAATAGATTCGATTGATTCAGATGCAGTAATCAGATGCTGTTGAAGAAAGAGGAGCGCAGAGACATTGTGTTTGATGTCTCTGCGTTACTTTATCCTTGTGGTTTTCCAATCACAGATTTTCTTTTTAATATTCCAAGAGATTTGAAAAGCGGCAGAATGTCGTATTGACCGGATGCAACCGCCTGCTGATAAACGAGATATGGCGCCTGCCCTCCGTCAGCCGGATTCGGGAAAATATCATGGAAAACCAGGTAGCCGCCCGGCAGGACGTGTTTTGACCAGATTTGATAATCGTGGAGGACGGATTCATAGGCGTGACTGCCATCGATGAAAAGAAGGCCAAGCGGAGTATTCCAGGCTCGTCCAATGATTTCAGACCGGCCAATAACCGGAATAACGGCATCGACCAGATCAAAGATATCGATTGTTTTACGAAACAAACGAAATGTGTCGATTTTGCCCGTTTCCTTATTCAGCAAATCGGGATCAAAATATTCCTGTCCGGGCTGCTGTTCTTCCGATCCTGTATGGTGGTCAACAGAAAATAAAACGGTTTTATTTTCCCTGCAAGCACAACCCAGAAAAATGGCGGATTTTCCGCAGTAACTGCCGATTTCCAGGCAGGGCGCAAATTTCGAAGCCTCCAGCGCCAGAACATAGAGCTCTCTGGCTTCCGATTCATCTAAAAATCCCTTAATATTCGACACATTTTCCAAATCGATCTTCACAGTCAACCATCCTGAAATTTTGATTAACGTTCATAAACCGGCATGAAGCAAATTTCAACATAAAGATGACTAACGGTTATTTTGTGAAAAAGAAATTTTCTTCTTGAAGCTGACTATATGTAGTGGTATTATCCAATACGACCCCAATATATTGCGTATTAAGGGATGATTTTGGCTGTATTCATCAGCGGTAACAATTCATAAATATTCATGGAGGGGGCTTCAATGAATACTAAAATTCGCAAAAGGGATGGACGTCTCGTCAAGTTCAATGCCGAGAAGATCACAAACGCCATTGCCAAAGCGGGCGCGGCAACAGAAGAGTTTGACATGAAAGAGGCGCGCAAGATGACTATCAAAGTGCTCAGTCTGTCCGATCAGCTTTTCAATGGCAAAGTTCTCACGGTGGAAGAGGTGCAGGACATTGTTGAGGAGGTTCTTCTGCAGTCCCCATACCGCAAGACCGCCAAGGCTTATATCATCTACCGTGATCAGCATTCCCGTTTGCGTGATATTACGAATAAGATGGAAGTGGCGCTGGTCGATCAATATTTAAAAAAAGCCGACTGGAAGATTAACGAAAACAGCAATATGGATTATTCATTGCAGGGGCTCAACAATTACATCTCTTCCGAGGTGAGCAAGGTTTACTGGCTCAATGAAATCTACACGCCGGAAATCCGCCGGGCGCATACGGAAGGTGATTTCCATATACACGACCTGAGTCTGTTGTCTGTTTACTGTGTCGGATGGGATTTGTATGATCTGCTTCTGCAGGGGTTTCGCGGTGTATCCGGAAAGGTGGAAAGCAAGCCTGCAAAGCATTTGCGCAGCGCGCTGGGGCAGGTGGTGAATTTCTTTTACACGCTTCAGGGGGAAGCGGCCGGTGCGCAGGCTTTTTCCAATTTCGATACCCTGCTTGCGCCCTTTATCCGTTATGACGGCTTGAATATCAAGGAAATCAAACAGGCGCTACAGGAATTCATTTTCAATATCAACGTGCCCACGCGCGTAGGTTTCCAGACACCATTTACCAATGTTACGCTCGATCTGACCGTTCCCAGATATTACGCCGATCAGAATGTCATTATCGGCGGCGAGCCGCAAAAGGAGACATACGGAGAATTTCAGGAAGAGCTTGATTTGTTTAACAAGGCGTTTTTGCAGGTCATGGCAGAAGGTGATGCCAGAGGCCGTGTCTTTACTTTCCCCATTCCGACATACAGTGTCACAAAAGATTTTGACTGGGATAACCCCAATATGACCGATCTTTGGGAAATGACCGCCAAATACGGCGTGCCGTATTTTTCCAATTTCATAAATTCCGATATGAATCCGGAAGACGCACGCAGCATGTGCTGCCGTCTGCGCATCGACAACCGCGAACTCCAGATGCGCGGAGGAGGACTTTTCGGGTCGAATCCGCTTACCGGTTCCATCGGCGTGATCACCATGAATATGCCGCGCATCGGCTACCTGGCTAAATCCAGGAAAGATTTTCTGGAGAAGCTGGGAAAATTGATGGATACGGCGCGTGAGAGTCTGGAAACCAAGAGAAAAGTGCTGGAAAAGTTTACGGACGGTAATCTCTATCCTTATACCAAATATTATCTGCGTAATGTCAAGGAGCGATTTAACGAATACTGGAAAAATCATTTTTCCACCATCGGCCTGGTGGGAATGAACGAAGCCTGTCTGAATCTGCTGGGAACAAACATCGCTTCGCCTGAAGGTCAGGCCTTTACGAAAAACGTTCTGGATTTCATGCGAAACCGGCTGATCACCTATCAGAAGGAAACCGGCAACAACTACAATCTGGAATCCACACCGGCGGAAGGGACATCCTATCGACTGGCCCGGGCTGACCGGGAAAAATACCCGGATATTATTACCGCCAGCGACGGAAAATCGAAAAACGCTGAGCCATACTATACGAATTCCACTCAGTTACCGGTAAACTATACCGACGATATTTTTGAAGCTCTGGATTTACAGGATGAAATTCAGACGCGATACACCGGCGGCACGGTTTTTCATACCTTTGCGGGAGAGCGGGTGGATGATCCTCTGGCAGTCAAATCTCTGGTGCGTAAAATCTGTTCTGGTTACCGTCTGCCCTATATGACCTTTACGCCGACGTTCAGTGTTTGTCCTTCGCATGGGTACATCAAAGGAGAGAAGGAGCATTGTCCAACCTGCGCTGAAGCCTGTGAAGTTTATTCGAGAGTGGTTGGATATCTGCGTCCGGTCAAGCAGTGGAATAAAGGAAAACAGGAGGAATTCGATTCGCGGCAGGTTTACCGGTTGCAGTGAATGAAGAGGGGAGGTGAGCCCACGGTCATCGGCTGCGAAGCTTTCGCTGAAAGTGGCGAAGCCACCCTGCAATGACAATGGGGGAAATGAAAATAGGCGGTTTGCAAAAAGTATCACTAATTGACTATCCGGGTAAAATCAGTGCCATAATATTTACTCAGGGTTGTAATTTCCGTTGCCCTTATTGCCATAATCCGGAGCTGGTGGATCCCGGATTGTATCAACCCTGTTTGCCGGAAAAAGATATTCTGGAATTTTTACAGACACGCCGCAAAAAGCTCGATGCGATCACAATCAGCGGAGGAGAACCAACTCTCCAGGAAGATTTAACAGAGTTTATCCGAAACATTCGCAGCATGGATTTTGCCGTCAAACTGGATTCCAACGGATCAAGACCGGATGTTCTGGAAACACTGATGAACAATCGTTTGCTCGATTATATTGCCCTGGATATAAAAGCGCCGGCGGCGAAGTATCCGGACGCTGTGAACGCAAGAGTAAATTACGGTCTGATTTGTGACAGTATCCGGATCGTTCTATCCTCGGGAATCGAGCATGAGTTCAGAACCACCGTCGTGGCTTCGCAGCTGTCGATAAAAGATATCGATTCAATTGCCCGGGATATCGCGGGAGCCAATCGTTACGCTCTTCAGAAATTTCAAAGTGCAAAAACATTAAATAGTCAGTACATGGAAGAAAATACATATCCGGATGATGATTTTTTAAAAATGAAGAAAAAACTGGAAAAACAGATTCCTTCGGTCATTATTCGTTAAAAAACGGGGATGGTGGAAAATCATGCAGGAGAAAGGAATTAACAGTGATTCTCGAAATGCCGATTTTATAAGACGATTGATTCAAATCGGTATGGCGCTGTCCGCGGAAAAGGACATTGACCGGTTGCTGGAAAAAATATTAACGGAATCACGCATTATTACGGGAGCAGACGGTGGCACGCTGTATCTTGTATCAGAGATCGAAAACGAACTTCAATTTGCCTTTGTTCAAAATAAATCGCTGGGCTTGAACATGGGGGGAACAGGAGCAAAAATGACCTGGCCCCCGATAAAATTGACGGGAGAGAATGGTCTTCCCAATCACACCAACATATCCGCTCATGTGGCGCTTACCGGAAAATCTGTCAATATCGCCGATGTTTATGACGCGCCAGGATTTAATTTTGAGGGACCCCGCGCTTTTGATCATGAAACCGGTTATCGTTCGCAATCCATGCTCGTTGTTCCGATGCGGGATCATAATAACGAAATCATCGGTGTTTTGCAGTTACTCAATGCGGTGGATCCGTTAACCGGTCGGGTGATTTCATTTTCCACAGAGTCACAGGATCTGGCCTGGTCTCTGGCATCTCAGGCTGCGATTGCCCTGACGAACAATCTCCTGATTGCAGAACTGGAAAATCTGCTGGATGCATTCATCCAGACCATTGCCATTGCCATAGACGAAAAATCGCCCTATACCGGCGGGCATGTCCGTCGTGTAGCGGATCTGACCATGAGAATCGCTGAAAAAATCAACGCGGACTCCGGCGGCTGCTATGCCGATATTTGTTTCTCCGAAGATGAAATGAGAGAGTTGCGCATGGCTGCCTGGTTACATGATGTTGGTAAAATCACTACACCGGAGCATGTTGTCGATAAATCCACCAAGCTGGAAAAAGTGTACGACCGGATTGAAGACGTCAAAATACGATTTGAGATGCTGAAAAGAGAATATCAGACAGCGATCAGGAAAGCCCGGGATAATGTTGACGGTCATTCCGTCGGGGAGGTGGAACAGGAAATTCATTCGCTCGATGAAGAATATAAATTTCTGGTGAAGGTGAACAGCGGCAGTGAATTCATCGAGGATAGCATGATCGACCGGATCAAACAGATCGCGCGGCGGGAATGGAGCACAACATCACAAACCATGCCGCTTTTAACGGAAGATGAAATTTACAATTTATGCATCAGGCGCGGGACTCTCAACGAAGAGGAGCGACACATCATCAATAACCATGCAGCCGTCACTTACAGGATGCTGGCCGCGCTGCCGTTTCCGAAAAAGTTGCAGAGGATCGCCGAATATGCTGCTGCGCATCATGAAAAACTGGACGGTAGCGGCTATCCACGGGGACTTACGTCAGTCCAGCTTTCTCTGCAATCGCGTATCATCGCCCTGGCCGATATCTTTGAAGCGCTTACGGCCAAGGACCGTCCATATAAAAAGGAAAAGACGCTCAGCGAAGCGCTGAAAATCATGAAATTAATGGTGAAAGAACACCACATCGACGCGGATTTATACAATCTTTTTGTCAAAGAAAAGATCTATATGGACTATGCCATGAAGGAACTTGCTGCCAAACAGATTGATTTGTCATAAAGATGAGAGAAAATAGGCTACAGGCAATTGAATGAAAGAAAAAAAATCTTGATTTTATGGGGCTGTATGGTATGTTTCCCCGCAAGCGGTGATTTAAAGTAAATTGCTCCGCTCTATAAATGTGCTAAAGCACTGACATCAATGACGAAAATTAATTGAACCCGTGCTTTACGCATGGGTTTTTTTTGGACATGTAAAATAATTCTGTAAGGAGAGAAATATGCAGATTTCGTCGGAAAGCGTAAAAGTGGGACATCCGGATCTGGTGGCGGATATTATCGCGGCCAATATTATTGCGGCTATCCTTGATGAAGAAAAGAAACTGAAAGTAACGTTGGCCAATATGCCGCATTGCGGCATCGAGGTTTTCCTGGGAAAAGGGATATGCATGGTCGGCGGTGAGGTGAGATCAAGAGTCTATGTCGATATCGATAAAATAGCCCGGGATTCGGTGATTGAGCTGGGTTACAACCACGCCGCAGTGGGGCTCAACGGGCATCTGATGGGCGTACTCAACGCCATTATTCCCCAGTCGGAAGACATCAATCAGGGAACAAGCTGTCTGTTAAACAAGGACCGTGAAATCGGTGCGGGTGATCAGGGCATTATGTACGGTTATGCCTGTGATGAAACGCCGGAGCTTCTTCCCTTGCCTTATGTTCTGGTCAACAAATTGATGCGGGCTTTCGAATACTGTCAGGATCCGATCTTTGCGCCGGATGGAAAAGGGCAGGTTTCAGTGGATTACGACACTAAAACCGGAAAACCTCTGCGTGTTGCCAAAGTGCTGATGTCTAATTCCATTGACTATCGCTTTGTCAAGGGTGATCGTTTGAAAGTGCGTGACAGAGCCAAAAAGATCGCATTTGACTGTCTTAAGGATTATGTGGATAAAAAAACGGAATTCTTATTCAACCCGACGGGGGAATGGAATGCCATCAATTCCTGCAGTGCGGCAGATTCCGGCGTGACGGGACGAAAACTCGTTGTACAGTTTTACGGAGGCTATCCGGGTGCACAGCTCGGCGGGGGCGCTGTCGTCAACAAAACACCGGAAAAAGTGGACTGCTCGGCGGCATTCGGTGCGCGCTATGTAGCCAAGAATATCGTTGCGGCGGGGCTGGCGTCTAAATGCTCTGTACAACTGGCTTACGCCATAGGTATTGCCAAGCCTTTTTCCATTTATGTCAACACGTTCGGTACGGGCAAAGTTGCCGACGACCGTCTGGAAAAGCTTATTGAAGACCTTTTTGATCTGACTCCGGAAGGAATGATTGAAAAATTCGATCTGCTGAACGGAAATATTTATCGTAAGATTCCCCGGACGTTTTTCATGGATGACTACCGCTGGGAAAAAACGGATATGGCGAAAACACTTCAAAAAGCCGTTAAATAAGTGTCGGACAGGAGAGGATTGTGATCCCGAGATATTCAAGAGAAAAAATGGCGGCCATCTGGAGCCAGGAAAATAAGTATCAAAAGTGGCTGGATGTGGAAGTTGCGGCATCCGAGGCGATGGTGAAGCTGGGCAAGGTTCCGGCTCAGGCGGTTGAAAACATCAAAGCCAGAGCCCGGATCAATGTTGACCGGATCGACGAAATAGAACGAACCACCAAGCATGATGTGATTGCCTTCGTTTCCTCGCTCACGGAAGTCATTGGAGAAGATGGCCGATTCATTCATATGGGGCTGACCTCTTCGGATGTTCTGGATACCGCTCTGGCAATACAGCTTAAAGAAGCGTCGGATATTCTTCTGAATGATCTGGATCAACTGCTGTCTGTTCTGAAAAGGCGGGCATTTGAGCATAAAAACACACTGATGATCGGCCGGTCGCACGGCATCCATGCCGAACCAATCACTTTTGGATTGAAACTGGCACTTTGGTATCAGGAAATCGAGCGCAACCGGGTGCGCTTGGAACGGGCGAAAGAAACCGTCTGTTATGGAAAAATCGCCGGTGCAGTCGGCACGTTTGCTTTTATTGACCCATTTGTTGAAGAGTATGTCTGCGAAAAACTCGGTTTGAAGCCAGCGCCGGTATCGTCCCAAATCGTTCAGCGTGACCGGCATGCGGAATTCTTTGCCACGCTGGCTATTATTGCATCCTCAATGGATAAATTTGCGCAGGAAATCCGTCTTTTGCAGAGAACCGAGGTGCGCGAGGCGGAAGAATATTTCTCGCCGGGCCAGAAAGGTTCTTCGGCCATGCCGCATAAACGCAATCCGGTGTTGTCGGAGAACATCTCCGGCCTTTCCCGTCTGGTTCGTTCGTATGCAATTGCAGCGCTTGAGGATGTTGCCCTGTGGCACGAACGCGATATCAGCCATTCGTCGGTTGAGCGTGTTATCGGGCCGGATGCCACGATTGTTCTGGATTTCATGCTTGGACGCTTTACCTCCCTGATGGACAAGCTGGTTGTGTATCCGGAGCGGATGCTGGCCAATCTCAATATGACGCATGGTGTTATTTTCTCACAGATGGTTCTGCTGTCACTCATCGACAAAGGTACAACACGTGAAGACGCTTATGCCGTTGTCCAGAAAAACGCCATGAAGTCCTGGCTGGAGGGCATTGCATTCAGGAAACTGCTGGAGCAGGATGAGACTGTGCAAAAGTTTTTAAATAGTAAAGACCTGGATGACATTTTCAACGTGAACAATTTCCTAAAAAACCTGGATTTCAGCTTCAACCGGGTATTTGGATAAATTATTGCGAGGCATGGTCTTAAACCGTCCCCTGCAATCTTATTTTTTTATCAGAATAGTATCATTAAGGAAAGCGTCGCTGGTCTCCGGATAGTCCATCGTGTAATGCAGGCCACGACTTTCTTTGCGTCTGCGGGCGCTTTGTACAATCAGTTTGGCTAAGGTTGTAATATTGCGCAGTTCAATCAGGTCTTTGGTGACTTTGTAATTCCAGTAGTATTCATGGATTTCCCGCTGAATCATATCAATCCTGCGTTCGGCGCGTTCCAGTCGTTTATCCGAACGAACGATTCCGACATAGTTCCACATGCATCGGCGAATTTCATCCCAGTTGTTCGTAACCACGATGGTATCATCGCTTTCCGAACTGTTCACGGGATCCCATGGACGGATGGGCAGAGTGCTCATTTCCGTTTGCCGGAAGGATTTGGCGATTTTTGTATAAACCCGATGGGAATAAACGAGAGCCTCCAGGAGTGAATTGCTAGCCAGCCGGTTGGCGCCATGTAACCCGGTGCAGGAAACTTCACCGCAGGCGAATAAATTGTCAATGGAGGTCTTCCCGTCATGATCCACGGCCACGCCGCCGCAAATGTAATGCGCGGCGGGCGCGATGGGAATCGGCTGTAGGGCCATGTCAATACCGTATTCCAGACATTTATTAAAAATATTGGGGAAACGATTCATCAGAAAATCACGGCTGTGATGTGTAATATCCAGCAGAACATATTCATCGCCGGATTGCTTGATTTCCGTGTCGATGGCTTTGGCCACGACATCGCGCGGCGCCAGGCTTTTCATGGGATGATATTTTTCCATGAAGGTTTCGCCGTTTTTCAGCTTCAGGATGCCACCCTCGCCGCGGACGGCTTCACTGATTAGAAAGGCCTTGGCTTCCGGGTGAAAAAGACAGGTGGGGTGAAACTGGATGAATTCCATGTTGGCGACTTTTGCGCCCGCACGGTAGGCCATGGCGATACCGTCGCCCGTAGCAATATCCGGATTGGTCGTGATCAAATAAACTTTGCCCGCACCGCCTGTGGATAAAATAGTGTATTTAGCCCGGAAGGCATGGATTTCTCCGTGATTGATATCCAGAACGTAGGCGCCCAGACAGTTGATGGTTTGTCCCAGGTTGTCTCTCTGGAGAATCAGATCAATGCCGATATGGTTTTCGTAAATGGTTACATTTTTCAAGGCGGCGACTTTCTCGTGCAGGGCCCGTTCAATTTCCCGGCCGGTAAGGTCTTTGGCATGCAAAACACGACGCTTGTGATGGCCTCCTTCCTGCCCCAGATCGTACAGGTGAGGCTGGATTTCCGACTTGGTGAAATTTACTCCCCATTCGATCAGTTCCTGAATGCGGGGTGGCGCCTCGCGAACGACGAAATCAACGACATCTTTATGGCAGAGGCCGGCGCCGCAGACCAGCGTATCGTCGATGTGTTCTTCAAAACTGTCCGTTTTATCCGTCACGGCAGCAATGCCGCCCTGGGCGTAGTTAGTGTTGGATTCAGATTTTTCTTTTTTAGTGACAATGGAAACTGAACCCAATTGAGCTGCTTTGATGGCCAGGCTAAGGCCTGCAATGCCGCTGCCGATAATTAAAAAATCCGTTTTGATTTCCATGAAGAGCGATCCGATTAATAAATGCCGTCAAAAGTTATTTACAAATACCGGTAGCTTTTATATAAGCCTTTTCGGTGGTTTGTAAAGAAAATTATCAAGAAGGTTGGAATTTTGCTGGTTTTAGGAATTGAAACATCATGCGACGAAACGGCAGCGGCAGTCGTAAAAGACGGGAAACTGCTGTCCAATATCATTGCTTCGCAAATCAAGGATCACAGCATTTACGGAGGTGTTGTACCGGAGATTGCCTCGCGAAAACACATGGAGGCGATATCGCCCGTCATAACTCAGGCCATTAAAGAAGCCGGCGTGTCTCTGAAGAGCATCGAAGGCATTGCCGTTACGCGCGGTCCGGGATTGATAGGATCATTACTCGTCGGATTGTCGGCTGCCAAGGCTCTGGCCTATGGCCTGGCCATTCCTTTTGTCGGCGTCAATCATCTGGAAGGACACATCATGGCTTCGTTTCTATCCGAGAAGAAGCCGGAATTTCCCTTTGCGGCACTCGTCGTATCCGGCGGTCATACAAATGTTTATCTGGTCAGCAACTACCATAAGTTTCACTTGCTGGGGCAAACACGCGATGATGCCGCGGGAGAGGCGTTTGACAAAGCAGCCAAACTGCTCGACCTCGGTTATCCCGGTGGAGTGGTGATTGATAAAATGGCCAAAGAGGGAAATCCCGGAGCTTTTGGTTTTCCAAGGGCCATGAAGGATTCACTTGATTTCAGTTTCAGCGGCCTGAAAACCTCTCTTCTGGTTATGCTCAAGAAAAAAGGCAGGGCTTTCAGCGCGGAAGAACTCCCTGATCTGGTTGCCAGCTACCAGGAAGCTATCATGGATGTACTGGTGGAAAAAACCATTCGAGCCGCCAGGGAAAGAAATATTTCGCAGATGGTGGTATGCGGCGGCGTTGCCGCCAACAGCCGTCTGCGATTTCGATTCGCAAAGGCAGCGGCTTCGGCTGGTATGGAATTATTTATACCGCCCATGATATTATGCACGGATAACGCGGCAATGATTGCCGCGCTAGGAGAAATTATGCTGAAAAACGGCCGCCGGGATGCCCTGGATTTGAACGCCGTCTCCCGCTGGCCTCTCGTTCACTCGCACTCGACAGGCGATTGTTAGGGCGAGGAGATATGACCACACCCAGTGAAATTCTTCATCGCTATGGAATTCGACCCAGCCGGAAACTGAGTCAGTCATTTCTAATGGATGTCAACACGATTTCCAAAATTGCTTTGGCCTGCCGGGTGACGTCGGCTGACACCGTCCTTGAAATCGGAGCGGGGATTGGTGTGCTGACGAAGGAAATAGCACAGATGGCCAAACGGATCATTGCTGTCGAACTCGATCCTCAAATGGTGGAAATTCTCCGGGAACAACTGGCCGGGATTACTGATGCAGAAATCCATACGGGCGACATTCTTGATTTTGATTTCAATTCAATATCAAATAAATATGATACAAAAATTAAAGTAATTGGTAATGTTCCTTATAACATTTCCAGTCCAGTTATTTTTCATTTACTGGCGAATCGGTCAGCCATATGTGATTTTACTTTGATGCTGCAAAAGGAAGTGGTGGAAAGGCTGGTTTCCGAACCGGGTCATAAATCTTATGGCGTGCCGTCTGTTTTGCTCCAAATGTATGCTGATGTGGATAAACTATTCGATGTTTCGGCAACCTGCTTTTATCCCCGTCCTAAAGTTCAATCTGCGGTCATTCACGGTGTATTCAGGGAAAAGCCCCGTGTGAATTTAATGGATGAAGATTTTTTCAGCCGTCTGGTTAAAGCGGCGTTTGCCCAGCGACGCAAAATGCTGGCCAATAATTTGAAATACGCCGTATTCCTTGCGGACCTGTCTGAAGCTGAGCGTCTTGAGGCACTCGACGAAGCCGGAATTGACGGCAGAAGAAGGGGAGAGACCCTGACTGTTGACGAATTCGGCCATCTGAGCAATATCCTGAAATATCGTTTGACTAACCTCCGTTGAAATATTAATACCCCGATATATCAAGCGATTGGATGAATATGAAAAACAAGTATTTATATATTGAAACGTTTGGTTGTCAGATGAACGTTCATGATTCCGAGCAAATGGCGGTTTTGCTGCGGGACGAGGGATATCTGCCCACAGAGGATTCACAGAAGGCGGATTTGATCCTGATCAATACCTGCTCAATTCGAGAAAAGGCGGAGCAAAAAGCCTTCAGTGAACTGGGGCGTCTGCTGAAACTGAAAGAAAAGAAACCGGAGTTGATTATCGGTTTTGCCGGATGTCTGGCCCAGCACCTGGGGGCAAAGGTGCACAGCCGGGTAAAAAACGTGGATCTGGTCTTCGGAACACATAACATTCATCGTTTACCGGAAATGCTTTCCGTTCTTCATAAACAAAAAAAACAAATTACTGAAACTAGCTTTTATCCAGATATTCATTCCCTGAAAATTTTTGCCCCGCCGTCGGGAGACTCGCTTTGCTCGTTTGTCTCTATCATGCAGGGATGCGACAATTATTGCGCTTACTGCGTCGTACCGTATCTGAGGGGGCCGGAAATGAGCCGGCAGCCGGAGGATATTATCGAAGAGATTCAAAAATTGACCAGGCATGGCGTGAAGGAGGTAACCCTGCTGGGGCAGAATGTAAATTCTTACGGAAAGAAATTAAAAGATGGGAGCAATTTTGTCGATTTAATAAAAAAGATAAACGAAATCAATGGAATTGAAAGGATCCGATTTACAACCTCCCATCCCAAAGATTTGTCCGAAGACCTGATTGAATGTTTCGCCAGTGTGCCGAAGTTATGCGGGCATATTCATCTTCCAGTTCAATCGGGTTCCGATCGCATCTTAAAACTGATGAACCGGGGGTATACCGTTGAAGAGTACATGAAGAAAGTACATCGTTTACGCGCTGCCCATCCGCAAATCAGTATTACCTCCGACGTGATCGTAGGATTTCCGGGAGAATCCGTAAAAGATTATGAAGAAACCATTGACATGATGGAAAAAATCAGGTTTGATTCAGTTTTTTCGTTCAAGTATTCTGAACGAAAGGGAACGGCAGCCCGAACACTGCCGGACAAAGTTCCTGAAGCGGAAAAAAGGAACAGGCTCAGGGAATTGCAGGCGCTGCAGGACAGGCACACGCAGGAAAAAAATTCGGCGTTGGAAGGAAGCATACAGGAAGTGCTGGTGGAAGGCCGAAGCAGGAACAGCGTGCAGGACATGATGGGACGAGCGCGGTCCTGGAAAATAGTGAATTTTAAAGGGTGTCCGGAGTTAATCGGACAACGGGTGAATGTAGAAATTACACGCGGGTATTTACATTCGCTGCGAGGAAAAATGATTGATCGTTAAAGGAGGTTTGGGGATGCTTCTGGAAATGAAGGTGTCCGGTTTGACCATTGATCCGATCACGAATACGCCCATTGTCATCCTGAAAGACATGCAGGAAAGCAAAGCCATACCCATCTGGATTGGTTTGTTTGAAGCAAGCGCCATTGCCACGGAGCTGGAACATGTTGTCTTTTCACGGCCGATGACTCACGATCTTTTATACGAATGTATCAAGGCACTGGATGTTACCGTCAACCGGATTGAAATCATCGACATCCGCAATAACACTTTTTTCGCCAGCGTATACCTGACCAGGCAAGGGCAGACTTACGCAATTGATGCCCGTCCCAGTGATGCCATCGCGCTGGCGCTCAGAGCGCAGGCGTCGATCTTTGTGGAAGAAAGCGTGCTGGAAAAGTCCAGGAATATCGATTTTGGGTTGAAGATTACCGACATTGATAAGTTGAAGGAAGAAAAAATAAAGGAATTTCTGGAAAATTTGTCCGCCGAGGATTTCGGAAAATACAAAATGTGAAACATGAAAGATCTGCTTGCGGATTTTCGAACATTTCTTGATGTCGAACGCAATGTCTCGGAATATACCCGCCGGGCTTATCTGACGGATATCGAGGAATTTGGATTATTCCTGCAAAGTGAGGGAAATCGATCGGAAGCGAAAGCGATCATGGATACCCAGCCGGAAACCATCCGGGCTTACCTGGCTTACCTTTTCGGCAGAAAACTGAAAAAAGTGTCCATCAACCGAAAAGTATCCTCTTTGCGAGCGCTTTTTAAATACCTCGTGAGGGTGGGAAAGATAAAAAATAATCCGGCTCAAGGCGTCCAGACGCCTAAGGTGGAAAAATATATGCCGACTTTTTTGTCGGTGGACGAAGCATTTGAGCTGTTAGATGCTTCCGGGGAAAATAACTCCGCATCCGGTTTGCGTAATCTTGCGATGCTGGAGTTATTCTATTCTTCAGGTTTGAGGTTGTCGGAACTGGCCGGACTGAATCGGGAAGATGTAAGTTTTGAAACTGCACTGGTTAAGGTGCGCGGGAAGGGAAAGAAGGAAAGAATCGTTCCGGCAGGAACGAAGGCTCTGGATGCGCTTGAAAGATACCTGTCGGCGACGGAGGCATTAAGGAAAGAACATTTTCCGGACGTTTTCCGGGGAGCACTCTTTTTGAACGAACGCGGAATGAGAATTACGGCCCGAAGCATCGCCAGGATTGTGGATGAGGTGACAGTAAAGAGTGGCATCGGCCGTAAAATTAGTCCGCACGCTCTTCGGCATAGTTTTGCCACGCATTTACTGAGCGCGGGAGCGGATTTGCGGTCGATCCAGGAAATGCTTGGCCATAAGAGCCTTTCCACCACGCAGAAATACACGGCGGTGAATATCAATCGCCTGATGGAAGTTTATGATAAAGCCCATCCCAGGGCTAAGAGATGAGGATCACAAAATGCATATAAGAGGCACAACGATACTGGCCGTCAAGAAAGGCGATAAAATAACCGTGGCCGGCGATGGTCAGGTAACGCTGGATACAACTATTTTGAAACACGGAGCACGCAAGGTGCGCCGACTATACAACAATGAAGTGATTGTAGGTTTTGCGGGGGCGACCGCCGATGCCTTTACGCTGTTTGACCGTTTTGATCAGAAACTTGAACAGTACAACGGAAACCTGCTTCGGGCGGCAGTGGAACTGACCAAGGACTGGCGCACCGATCGGGTTTTGAGGCATCTGGAAGCGCTGATGATCGCGGTGAGCCGGGATTACTCTCTGATTATTTCAGGCAATGGCGATGTAATCGAATCGGATGATGATGTCATGGCTATTGGTTCCGGAGGTGCCTTTGCCCAGGCGGCTGCCAGGGCGCTGTCCCGGCACAGTAATTTGTCCTCAACCGAAATCGCCCGGGAAGCCATGAAGATCGCCTCGGAAATCTGCATTTATACGAATGATCATATTACAGTTGAAGAAATTGATCTCACGGAAGAGCAACCCAAAGAGAAGAAGAACAAAAAGTAAGGAGTACGATTTAAATGAAAAATTCTGGGTTAACACCCCGCGAAATAGTGGAGAAACTGGACAGGCACATCATCGGCCAGGCCGAAGCCAAAAGAGCCGTGGCAATCGCATTGCGTAACCGCTGGCGCAGGCAGAACGTGCCGGAAGAACTGGCGGACGAAATATCGCCCAAAAATATTATCATGATCGGCCCGACGGGTGTCGGCAAGACCGAAATTGCCCGAAGACTGGCCAAACTGGACAACTCGCCTTTCCTGAAAGTGGAAGCATCCAAATTCACGGAAGTAGGTTATGTGGGGCGAGACGTGGAGTCCATGGTCCGCGATCTGGTCGAGCTTTCGATTAATATGGTAAAGGCTGAAGAACAGGATAGTGTGCAGGCGAAAGCCGCGGAAATCGCCGAAGAGCGGGTTCTGGATCTGCTGCTGCCGCCCCGTCCCGTGGAAAAAACAGTAGGTGATATGCTGACGGATTCGAATCAGGAAACTGCTGATCTTCCCGCCGGCGACGGACAGATGAAAAAGCTCGACGAGAGCAGGGAAAAAATGCGCAAATGGCTGCACGATGGAAAACTCGATGAACGGGTCGTGGAACTGGAAATATCCGAACCCAGAAGCGGCCCCATGATTGAAATATTTTCCGCGGCCGGCATGGAGGACATGGGGCTCAACCTGAAAGACATGCTGGGCAACATGATGCCGCAAAAAAAGAAGAGAAGAAACGTGAAAGTACCGGAAGCCCTGGAAATTCTGGCCTCGGAAGAGGCGCAAAAGCTGATTGATATGGATAAAGTCACGCGGACGGCGCTGGATCGGGTGGAACAGTCGGGCATTATCTTTTTGGACGAGATTGACAAGATCGTCGGCGGCGATTCGCAGCACGGACCGGACGTATCGAGGGAAGGCGTCCAACGCGACCTGCTTCCCATCGTGGAAGGATCGAATGTCAATACCCGTTACGGCATGGTGAAGACGGATCACATCCTGTTTATTGCGGCGGGCGCCTTTTCAGGCACAAAGCCTTCCGATCTGATTCCGGAATTACAGGGACGTTTCCCGATTCGCGTGGAACTGGATTCACTGGGCAAAGATGAATTCGTCCGGATTCTGACCGAGCCCAACAATGCGCTCGTTAAACAGTACACGGAAATGATGGCGACGGAAGATCTTCAGCTCTCTTTTACGGAAGACGCGGTGGAGCAGATCGCGGAGGTAGCCACCATCGTCAACGAACGGACGGAGAATATCGGTGCGCGACGTCTCTATACGATTATGGAAACCCTCCTCGAGGATATATCCTTTGACGCGCCGGACAGGAAGGAAAAGCAAATTGTTATTGATGCGAAATATGTGGAAGAAAAACTCGACAACATCGTCGAAGACGAAGATTTGAGCAGATATATTTTATAAGCGGAGAAGAAAGATGGAGCATATTCAAAGTTCTATGGAGCGGGCGGACATCCTGCTGGAGGCTCTGCCTTACATCCGGCGTTTTTACAACAAAACCATTGTGATTAAATACGGCGGCCATGCGATGACGGATGAAGATTTGAAAGATAAATTCGCCCGTGACGTCGTTATGATGAAATATATCGGCATGCATCCGGTGGTGGTTCACGGCGGCGGTCCGCAGATCGGCGGATTATTGAAAAAACTGGGCAAGGAGTCCAAGTTTATTCAAGGAATGCGAGTTACGGATAAGGAAACCATGAATATCGTGGAAATGGTCCTGGTAGGAACAGTAAACAAGGAGATTGTCGGCATGATCAATCAGCATGGCGGCAAGGCCGTGGGACTGAGCGGCAAGGACGGCAATCTGGTTGTCGCGGAAAAATATTACCTCAATGAAGACAAGGCACAGCATACGCCTTCGGAAATCATTGATATCGGCCTTGTGGGCAAAGTCAAGGAAGTGAACGCGGACCTGATTGTTTCACTGGCTCAGAATGGCTTTATTCCCGTCATCGCGCCGACGGGCATCGGCGAGAAGGGGGAGACGTATAATATCAATGCCGACATCGTTGCCGGCGAGGTGGCCGCAGCCCTGAAAGCGGAAAAACTCCTGCTCCTGACCGATGTCGCGGGCGTTCTGGATAACAACAAGAATCTGATTCATACCATGACGGATAAAGACGCCCTGAATCTGATCGATGACGGAACCGTGGAAGGAGGGATGTTTCCGAAGGTGAAGTGCTGCCTCAAAGCGTTGCGCGGCGGTGTCAGGAAAGCGCACATCATCGACGGAAGGCTAAAACACGCGATTCTTCTGGAAGTCTTTACGGACAAGGG
The DNA here is from genome assembly GCA_963682015.1 of Smithellaceae bacterium. Classification (GTDB taxonomy): domain Bacteria; phylum Desulfobacterota; class Syntrophia; order Syntrophales; family Smithellaceae; genus UBA8904. The sequence continues at coordinate 4,535,622 of OY820932.1, forward strand.
AATCGGTACGGAAATCGTTTTATAAAGGGAAAGAAGAAACGATCATGAAAGAAGAAAAGATTAAGGCTCTGGCCGATAAAAATATCATGAATACATACAGGCGGACTCCGATCGCGCTTGTCAAAGGGGAGGGTGCTCAGCTGTGGGATGCCAATGGCAAGGCGTATCTCGATTTTGTTGCCGGCATCGCGGTTTGCAACCTGGGGCATTCCCATCCGAAGGTGGTGAAGGCCATAAAAAAACAGGCCAAAGAGCTGATGCATGTTTCCAACCTCTATTACACGAGGCCTCAGGGGGAAGTTGCCGCTCTGCTCGTCAAGTATTCCTTTGCTGATAAGGTATTTTTCTGTAACAGCGGCGCGGAAGCCAATGAAGCGGCTATCAAGCTGGCACGAAAATATGCTCATGAAAATCTGGGAGCAGACAAGTATGAACTCATTACCATGAAAGATTCCTTTCATGGGCGGACGATGGCTACGATTACTGCCACGGGGCAGGAAAAGTTCCAATTCGGCTTCACCCCGCTTCTGGATGGCTTCAAGTACGCACCTTTTAACGACCCGGAGGCGCTGGAAGCGGCCATCACACCGAAGACCTGCGGCATTATGCTGGAGCCGATTCAGGGGGAGGGCGGTGTTATTATTCCCGAAGAATCTTATCTGGCGAAAGTTCGGGAAATCTGCGACCGGCACAAGCTCCTGATGATTGTTGATGAAGTGCAGACTGGAATCGGCAGAACCGGGAAATTATTCGCCTATGAATATTCCGGCATCAAGCCCGATATCATGACGCTGGCCAAGGCGCTGGGAAATGGCTTTCCCGTGGGAGCGATGCTAGCGACCGATGAAGTCGCCCGGGCTTTTGTGCCGGGGAATCATGCGTCCACTTTTGGCGGCAACCTGCTGGCGATGGCGGCGGCGAAAGCCACGCTGGAAACGATCCTGGATGAAAAAATACTGGAGAATTGCCGGGCGATGGGAGAATATTTCCTGTCGAAACTTGAAACATTGAAGTCGAAGCATGCCATCATTACCGGAGTGCGGGGGAAAGGTCTGATGATGGCCTGTGCGCTTTCGATTGAAGGAGTGGATATTGTCCAAAGTTGTCAGGAGAAAGGCTTGCTCATTAACTGTACCGGCGGAAAGACGTTGCGTTTTGTGCCGCCGCTGATCATCACGAAAGAAGAAATCGATCAGGCGATATCTATTCTCGATACGGCCATGGAGGGTAAATGAAAAAAGACCTGCTGAGTTTTGTCGAAATGATCCCGGCGGATTTTGAAGAGATCTGGCGCAGAACTGCCCGGTTGAAAAAAATGCTCAAGGAAGGAAAGGAGCATGCTTCGCTCAAGGGAAAAACCCTGGGAATGATTTTCGACAAGTCTTCGACGCGAACGAGAATATCATTTGAAGTGGGTATGTACCAGCTGGGCGGGGTTGCCCTGTTTCTGAATTCCCGCGATACGCAGATCGGGCGGGGGGAAACGCTTGCTGATTCAGCCCGAATGATGTCGTGTTATCTCAACGGCATTATGATCCGAACCTTCGCGCAAGGCAGTGTTGAAGAACTGGCCCGGTATGCGTCCATTCCGGTCATCAATGGACTCACGGATCTTTTGCATCCCTGTCAGATTCTGGCGGACCTGTTTACGATTATCGAAAAGAAAGGGTCATATGAAGGGGTAAAAGTCGCTTATATTGGAGATGGCAACAACGTTGCCAACAGTTGGATCGAGGCGGCGACGTGTCTGCCTTTTGAATTCTCACTGGCCTGTCCGGAAGGCTATGATCCTGACGAAAGCATTATGGAACGAAGCCACAGGAATGCAAAAGGAAGGGTGAGCCTCTGCCGTGACCCGTTTGACGCTGCAAGCAAAGCCGATGTGCTTTACACGGATGTCTGGACCAGCATGGGACAGGAGGCCGAATCCCAGGAGCGCAAAAGGATCTTTGCCAATTATCAGATTAATGAAAAGCTTTTAGGGACGGCAAAAAAGGACGCCGTCGTCATGCACTGTCTACCCGCGCACCGTGGCGAGGAGATTACCGCCGAAGTCATCGACGGACCGCAATCCATCGTTGTGGATGAAGCGGAAAATCGTCTGCATGTGCAAAAGGCGGTTTTAGAAATATTGCTTTAGGAGGAAAACACCGTGTCAAAGAAAATTAAGAAAGTTGTACTGGCGTATTCCGGTGGACTGGATACATCCGTAATCGTCCGCTGGCTGATTGAAACGTATGGATGTGAAGTCATCTGCTTTGCGGCCGATGTGGGGCAGAAGGAAGAGCTGACGGGTCTAAAGGAAAAAGCGATCAATACCGGCGCCAGCAAAATATATATTGAAGATCTGCGTGAGGAATTTGCCCGGGATTTCGTATTTCCAGCTCTGCGCGCAAATGCAATTTATGAAGGAACCTATATGCTGGGAACATCGCTGGCCAGGCCGCTTATTGCCAAAAGGCACATCGAAATCGCCAGAAAGGAAAAAGCCGATTCCGTTTGCCATGGCGCAACCGGCAAGGGTAATGATCAGGTGCGCTTTGAACTGACCTATATCGCGCTGGATCCCAAAATCAATATCATTGCTGCCTGGAAAGACGACAACTGGACGTTTGATTCACGGGAATCCATGATCGATTACGCGAAAAAGTACAGGATTCCCATTCCGCTTACCAAAAAGAAACCATACAGTTCCGACAGGAACCTGCTGCATATTTCCCATGAAGGCGGCATTCTGGAAGACACATGGGCGGAACCGCCGGAGGATATGTTTGTCCTGACCACATCACCGGAAAAGGCGCCGAACAAGCCGACCTACGTGGAAATTGATTTTGTAAAGGGAAATCCGGTGGCCGTTGACGGCAAGAAAATGTCTCCCGCGACGCTTATGGATCACATGAATATCCTTGCTGGGAAAAACGGTATCGGCCGTGTGGATATGGTGGAAAACCGTTTTGTTGGCATGAAATCACGCGGTGTTTATGAAACGCCCGGCGGAACCGTTCTCTGGGCAGCTCACCGGGCAGTGGAATCCATCACGATGGACCGCGAAGTCATGTTCATGAGGGATTCCCTGATTCCCAAGTACGCGCAGCTCGCATACAACGGTTTCTGGTACGCACCGGAAATGAAAACGCTCCAGGCATACATCGATGCAACACAGGAAAATGTCACCGGTTCGGCCAGAGTGAAATTATATAAAGGAAATTGTATTGTTGTCGGGCGCAAATCGCCTTATTCGCTTTACAGTGAGGCGTTTGCAACGTTTGAAAAAGACGAAGTTTACAATCAGAAGGATGCGATTGGTTTTATCCGGCTCAACGGTTTGCGTCTGCGCATCCAGAATATGATGAAAAGCAAAAAATAAACCTGCGGAGTGCTTTCATGGCCAACACAAATAAACCGTGGGCGGGACGATTCCGCGAGGGAACAGCCCCCAGCGTGGAGAAGTTTACCAGTTCTCTGCATTTTGACGCCAGACTGTATCAATATGATATCGAGGGATCAATCGCCCATGCGACAATGCTTGCCGATTCGGGCGTTATTGCCCGTAAAGAGTCGACGGCCATCATCCGGGGACTGAAAGACATTCTGGCTGATATTGAAAAGGGTACTTTTGTCTTTGATCCGGCTGATGAAGATATTCACATGGCCATTGAAAAAGAGCTGATTCGCCGGATGGGCGAAACGGGTGGAAAACTTCACACAGCCCGCAGCCGTAATGATCAGATTGCCCTGGATGTCCGGCTTTTTTTGCGGGCCGAAATCGACGCGGCGATCCTTTTGCTCAGGGGGCTGCAAAAAGAACTGGTTTCCATAGCGAAAAGAGAAATTCAAACGATTATGCCCGGCTATACGCACATGCAGAAAGCGCAGCCGGTGCTTTTATCGCATTATTTGCTGGCCTTTACGGAAATGTTTTCCCGCGATGAAGAGAGGCTGCAGGACTGCCGGAAAAGAATGAATGTTCTTCCTCTGGGAGCGGCGGCGCTGGCCGGAACCGGCCTTCCGATCAACCGTAGCCGTACGGCGGAACTGCTCAATTTTCCGCAGGTCAGTAAGAACAGTATGGATACGGTAGCCGACCGTGACTATATTGCTGAATTTATTTTTACCGCGTCACTGACCATGATGCATCTCAGTCGTTTTTGCGAGGATCTGGTGTTGTGGTCATCCGACGAATTCGGTTTTGCGGAAATTGCGGATGCATACACGACGGGCAGCAGTATCATGCCCCAGAAGAAGAATCCGGACATAGCAGAGCTTGTCCGTGGCAAAACGGCGCGTGTTTATGGCGACCTGACGGCGATTCTGACGCTTGTCAAGGGACTGCCCATGACCTATAATCGTGACTTGCAGGAAGACAAGGAGCCCCTGTTTGATGCGGTGGATACCGTGAAGGACTGTCTCGCGATTTTCACGGAAATGCTGGTTCATACAAAATTTAATACTGCCAGAATGTATCAGGCCGCAAGCGGTGGATTTTCCACGGCGACCGACGTGGCGGAATACCTGGTGGAAAAAGGTGTTCCATTTCGCAAGGCGCATGAAATTGTCGGGAGTATTGTCGCCTATTGTATATCGAGCAGAAGGATACTGGAGAATCTGACTCTAGAGGAATTTCAATCCTTTTATGTCGGATTTGACGCGTCAATCGCGTCCAGGATCCGATTGGAAGATGCGGTAAACGCCCGCAAAAATTACGGTGGCACGGCAACATCCTCCGTAAAGGAAAGGATTCGGGAATTTGAAAAAAAATATCGTGAAAATTGAAATATTTCTCTGTCTCTGGATGATTCTTTGTTTGTCCGGCTGCGGATTGAAGGCCAATCCGACTCCTTCAACATCCGCCGTCCCGCCGGGTCAAAGCGATAAAAAGATGGCGGTGTCCATCAATGAAAACGCCATCGTGTTGACCTGGAATTTCCTGGACCCGAAAGGCGAGTTTAGATACATAAACATCGAAAGAAGCCGACTGGGCAGCGCGGGTAATACTTGCCGGGATTGTCCGCGTACATTCGAGAGAATTGCTCAGTTGACCGTGAGAAGTGATCAAAATGAATACCGGTTTTCCGATTCCAGTGTGGAAAAGGGAAATGCATACAGTTATCGCTTAAAAATATGCAGCGAGATCGGCGTTTGCCGTGAATCTCAAATAGTGGAAATCGATTATAAATAAATATCCGGGAGGTGTTTTATGTTTAGAGGAGCCATTACCGCTCTGGTGACACCCTTTAAAAACGGTCAGGTGGACGAGCAGGCTTTGCGCGATTTGATTGAATTTCAAATTGCGAATGGCATTGATGGTCTTGTTCCCTGCGGGACGACCGGTGAATCGCCGACGCTTACCCACGATGAGCATGACCGGGTGATAGAAATTACTATAGATGCCGCAAAGAAGAGGGTGCCGGTGATTGCCGGAACGGGATCAAACAGCACGATGGAAGCGCTGCGGTTGACTAAGCATGCCTATGAGGCGGGAGCGGACGGTGCGCTGATTGCCTGCCCTTATTATAATAAACCGACTCAGGAAGGACTCTATCAGCATTTCCAGTTGATTGCGCAACAAGTGCCCATTCCGATCGTTCCCTACAATATTCCGGGACGAACCGGCGTGAACATGTCGCCGGAACTGATCGCCCGTTTATCGAAAATCAGCAATGTTGTAGGCGTCAAGGAGGCGTCCGGTTCTCTCAAGCAGATGAATGATGTGATTGACCTTTGCGATCCGGATTTTGACGTTTTGTCCGGAGATGACGGATTAACGATCCCTTTGATGTCAATCGGCGGGAAGGGCATTATTTCCGTCGCCTCTAACATTGTACCGGCGGATATGTCAGCCATGATTGATGCCATGGACTCGGGCGATGTCAGGAAAGCGCGGGGTTTGCACCAGAAGATGAGTCCCCTGTTTGATGTCCTTTTCGTTGAAACTAATCCGATTCCGGTGAAAGCCGCGCTGGCGATGATGGGAAAGATTGAATATGAATACCGGTTGCCGTTGTGTAAAATGGCAACCGCCAACTATGATAAACTGAAAAAAGTCATGCAAAATTACGGTTTAATTTCCTGATCAGACAAATCTTTATTACTGAAGGAGTGGGGGTATGGTCAAGGCTATTGTTACCGGGGCAGGCGGAAAGATGGGAGGCCGGATAATCAGCCTCATTTCAGCAATGGAAGAAATTCGGGTTGTCGCAGCGATCGAAGTGACCGGGCATCCCATTATCGGACGGGATGTTGGCCATTCTCTAGGCCTGGGCAGGACCGGAGCGATGGTAAGCGATAAACTGGCCGATTGTATAGATCAGGCGGATGTCGTGATCGACTTCACCAATCACGAAGCCTCCCTGAACTACATGAAAATAGCCAGTGAGAGAAACCGTGCCATTGTAATCGGTTCCACGGGATTTACGGCAGAAGAGATGAAAATTGTCGACCGGCTTGCTGAAAAGACCCGCTGCGTTCTGTCTCCGAATATGAGCGTTGGCGTCAATGTCATGCTAAAGGTGCTGGAGTATTGTTCCGGGATTCTGCACGATGATTATGATGTCGAAATCATCGAAGCGCATCATCATTTAAAGAAAGACGCGCCGAGCGGAACGGCAATGCAAATGGCGCAGGTGATTGCCGACAGGCTGGGTCGGGATCTGAAAACGGACGCGGTTTACACCCGTAAAGGTTTGATCGGGGAGCGTACGAAAAAGGAAATCGGCATCCAGACGATCCGGGCCGGAGATATTGTCGGAGAGCACACCGTTATGTTTGGCGGCATTGGTGAAAGGCTGGAATTTACTCATCGCGCACAGAGCAGGGATAATTTTGCCAAAGGGGCGATTCGAGCCGCACAGTGGATTGTGAATCAGAAAAACGGCCTCTACGACATGCAGGACGTTTTGGGACTGAAAAGCGTCAAATAAGCGGGATTTATGCTGGAAGGCATTCTTGCCTACGTTGGAATCGGTTCCAACCTTGGTGATCCGTTGCGTAACTGCAGGGACGCGATTGAGCGATTGTCCAATGCGTCCGGCATTGCTTTGGAAAGGGTATCTTCTTTTTATAAAACCGAACCGGTTGTCTTGACCGACGGCGCCAGTGAGCATTCCGATGAACTGGAAAAACAAAACTGGTTTATCAATGCGGTAGTGGAAATCCGGACAACCCTTTCCCCCGGGGATCTTTTGAAGGTTCTGCAAGGAATAGAAAGCCGCTTGGAACGGATTCGGACATTTAAAGGCGCTCCGCGTACCATCGATCTTGATATTCTTTTATACGGACAGGAGATCATTCACGAAGACGAATTAATTGTCCCGCATCCGCAAATGCATCAGAGAAGATTCGTACTGGAACCGTTATGTGAGATTGCTTCCTATTTAATCCATCCCGTATTCGGTGTTTCGATGCGAGGGCTGAAAGAAAGGTTGAACGATCGAAAAGTTGTTGAACGATATGAAAAATAATCAAGAAGGTGATTATGAACATTTTTAAAGTGCTGATCATTATCGTATTGCTCTATGTGGTTTATAAAATCGTGATGATGTTCAGAAGGGGAAAATCAGTGGAGGCAACTGCATATAAGGTGAATGAAGAGCCGTCCCGCGGAGAAGATCTCGTCCAGGATCCGTTTTGTAAGACTTATGTGCCCAAGAGTCAGGCGTATCTCATGGAAAGTGATGGGCAACAGCAGTACTTTTGCAGCCGAGAATGCTGTGATAAATATCTGTCGGGAAAGGACAAGGCATAAGACATTTGAGAGGGGAAAGGGGAACGTATGAAATTTTTTATTGACACGGCAAATATTACAGAAATCAGGGAAGGGCTGGCTCTCGGAATGGTGGACGGCGTCACGACGAATCCATCGCTTATTGCCAAGGAAAAAAGAGGTTTTGATTCCGTCGTTCGTGAAATTCTGGAAGTTGTGGAAGGACCGGTGAGCCTGGAAGTTGTGAGTCTCGAATCCCGAGGGATGTTTGATGAGGGCAAGAAACTCGCCAGGCTGGGCAAGCAGGTTGTAATCAAGGTTCCGATGACTACGGAAGGATTGAAAGCAACCAGGATGTTTGCCGCCGAGGGCATAGACGTCAATCAGACCCTGATTTTTTCGCCTCTCCAGGCTCTGATGGCGGCGAAAGCGGGAGCCGCATATGTCAGCCCGTTTGTTGGAAGACTGGACGATATTGCTCATGACGGCATGGATCTGGTTCAGCAGATTCTCGACATTTATGACAACTACGAGTATGAAACGGAAGTGATTGTAGCGAGTATCAGACACCCGAAACATGTGCTGGATGCCGCACTGATGGGCGCGGATATTGCGACCATCCCTTTTAAAGTTATTGCGCAACTGGCCCAGCATCCGCTGACCGATAAAGGCATTGACCTGTTTCTGCAAGACTGGAAGAAAGTGCCCAAAGAATAGAATTCAGAACTCAGGATATTGACAGCACGATCCGGAAAACATGAATGAAAAAACGAGAAATCTTTAATCTGCCCAATAGTATAACGCTCATGCGCATCAGCGTTGTGCCTTTTTTGTTTTTTCTGCTGGCTTCTCCCGGCCCGTTTTGGTCTTTGGTGCTCGCCGCCTTGTTCGTTGTCGCTTCCATTACGGATTTCTGGGATGGGTATCTTGCGAGAAAATACAACCAGATCACTACGATGGGAAAGTTTTTAGATCCACTGGCGGACAAACTTATTGTCAACACCGCGATGATCCTGATGATACCCATCGGCAGAATTGATGCCTGGATTGTGGCAGTGATTATCATCCGCGATTTTATTGTAGACGGCATAAGAACCATTGCATCAACTGAAGGAATCTACATTCAGGCCAGTGTCATCGGGAAACAAAAAACCGTAGCGCAGATATTTGCCGTGACCAGTCTGATGATTTATTATCCCTTTCTGGGATTAGACGCGTACTTCGTAGGCACGGTAATCCTTTATGTGGCTTTCCTGCTGACTATTTATTCCGGGGCGGATTACTTTGTTAAATTTTACCGGAGCGCCGGCAAAAACTGAAATATCCCATGTTTACAGACAACATGATTCCTGAGCCAATAAACGGTTTGACAAAAAAAGAATTCAACCATTTTTTCATTACTTTTTTATTGACAAGACGTGGCTATTTGTTATATTCACCCGCGTTCTTAAGTGAGCGGGCGTAACTCAGCGGTAGAGTGCTACCTTGCCAAGGTAGACGTCGACGGTTCAAATCCGTTCGCCCGCTCCATTTTTTTTATGGCGGCATAGCCAAGTGGCTAAGGCAGCGGTCTGCAAAACCGTTATTCTCCGGTTCAAATCCGGATGCCGCCTCCATTCCTTTAACTTCAAAAAAATCCCACAGGGTGGCGGATGCATGCATAAACGATTTAATCATTTAATCATATCATGCGCGCATAACGGTTATTCTGATGTACATATCCGGGGTGGTCAGCCGATCGTATACCGGAAAGACGGATCCATTAAATTCGATAATAAAGACGTCTGGAACTATCAGGATGTTGATGAACTGGTGAAGTTCCTAGTCAGTCCGGTCAACATGGCTATTTTACGCAAACGCTGGTCCGTAGATTTCGCAGCAACTGTCGGTAATGTGCGCATCCGGATCAATATTTTCAATACGGACCGCGGGCCGTCTCTGGCGGTCCGGTTATTGCCGACCCAGGTGCCGACGATTGAGAATTTAAACCTTCATCCTTCCCTTCATGAGATCAGCGACCTGAAATCCGGTCTGGTGCTGATTTGCGGATCAACCGGTTCGGGCAAGACAACGGCCATCGCGTCGATTCTTGATGACATTAATCATAAACGGGCGGCGCATATCGTCACTCTGGAAGATCCGATTGAATACAGAATTCAATCCCGTACATCCTTCGTGGAGCAACGGGAAGTCGGCACTCACGTTCTTTCATTTGAAAGAGGCCTGATCGATGTCATGAGGGCTGACCCCGATGTGATCATGGTGGGGGAATTGAGGGATCCCCAGACCATTGCATTAACACTGAATGCAGCTGAGTCGGGCCATCTGGTCATTGCCACCCTGCACGCGACGAACATGGAAGACGCACTTTACCGGATCATCAATTCCGCGCCACTGGAAGCGGAGGAATACATTCGCCATCAACTGGCATCAACTATTTCATGGATTACTTTGCAGAGGCTGATCTATATGGACAGAGTCGGATTTCGCGTGCCTCTCCTGTCTATCATGAGAGGAACTCAGCAAATTAAGGGACTCATCCGGGAGAAAAAACTGTTTCAGATTGATAATTCGATGCATACGGGCAAAGCGGATGGAATGTTCACACAGGATCGCTATCTGAAGGAATATCTCGAAACAAAGGAAAAATTTTATAATCCCATGGGCAATTTCAAGCCCTCAAAAGGCGAACTGGAGAATTTCTCCTACTATTCCAACGTTTTTTCTTCCGAAGTTGATTTGAAAGTAAAAACCAAGGGGATCCGCAAGATTTCTTCCGGAGGTGATCCGCAGGAAGAGGGCGTGCTGGGTGAGCAAATGACTTTTATTGATACCGCAAACTTCTTCAATGAGGAGCATCCGGAACCCCAGTACAGCATTGATGAAAATTACGATTTGAAGGAAATTATCGCCGAGACTGAAAAGAGTCTTGTCCCCAAAAAATAGTTTTTCCTGCTAACGCATTGTTTCTTTGTCGATTTTCCATTCCCCGTTGCTCTTTTTAAGGTTCAGCTGTTTTCTGCCCTTGCTTTTCAGCAGACTGGAAGTGTAGTGCTGCGTAAATACAGCGCTGGACTGAATATCATTACCTGAGATTACCAGGTTTTCAACACGGACATGGATGTTTTTGCTGTTCTGACGCACGGCGGTTTTGTGGTGAATCCATTTATTCAAGTCCATGCCTTGAGACCGAAAACCTGAGTCGTAGCATGAACGATATATGTCCATGTCGCCTGATTCCCAGCTTTTGGCCCACTTGGTAATCAGATTTCGAACAGCTTCCCTGGCAGGTGAAGCGGTCTCACCGCCGGCAGCCATTTCATGGTCTGATTTGCGTGCCGGTGCAGGCATTTCCACATCGTCGATGATGAACCACCTGTTGTTGACTTTTTCCAGGGAAAGTCGGTTAAACGTTCCCTCAAAAGAATTATCTTTGTTGATGTTTGTAATCTGATCGAAGACAATCACAGCCGTCGAAGACTGTTGCAGGATGGAAACGTCTCTGGGTTCAAAAAGGAAATGCTGATTGACGCTACGCATCATGGAGAGCTTGCCCAGCAGCGTTTCCCTTTTCTTGCCTTTCATTTTTGCGCCTTCAAGATACAAAGTGTCGATGCCTTTGATGTCACCGTCCATATAGGCTTTGGTCCATAAAGAAAGGATTTTTTCCAGCTCGGTTCTTACCGGAAGGGCCGAATTTTGAGGAACCCACGAAATGGATTCCGAAATGATGATCGGTGTTTTGTTGATCTGGATATATTTAAGCAATTCATGAATGTCCCGGTCGGACAGGACAACACAACCGTTGGATTGAAAGGGTGTGAGTGGCTTGACGGTTCCGTGAATCCAGATATTGGTACCATTTCGACCTGCTTTCTTATCAGTAAGCGAAGGATAATCAAGCGGTAAAGCCAATGTGCCGTATGTTTCAGGGGCGCCCGGATTCTGAATGACTCTGGTGGCAAAGAATATTCCATGGGGAGTTTTCGCATCACCGGACACCTGTTTGCCGCCTTGATTTTTGCCTGTTGAACAGGCGGCTTCAAATACTCTGGAAAAACCGCCATTTTTTTTAAAAACATACAATCGTTGGGTCTGTTTATCAACGGTGATCACATAGCCGGAAGATATGGCTATAATAGAACTGGGGACTTTTTCGGTCTGTTGAGCGGCATATGATTGCGTGCTGAAAGGTAAAAGCAGCAGAAGCGAGAGAAATGCAGGACCAAAAGAGCGGATGACTCTATGAAACATGAAATTCATTTACCTTGGTTTTTAATTTTCAGCTCCGTTTTCATAGCAAAAACTATTCTGACCTTCAAGTTTTTTCATGAAACAACCGTTTTACGTATTGAAATATATAGATAATAATGGTAATCAACAAAAAATGAAATAAATAGTTATTTTAAAAAAATAAACACTAATTTGCAGTGAGAAATATCACATTTATTGTAGAAACACTTTTACGACGATGCGGCAATAACTGAAAAAGTATAATTTTTTTTGGAGCTCTTTTTTGGCAAATAAAAAGGATATTAATTCCACGGAAAAGTTGCTGAATGTTATTCGCGGCGGTCAGAGACCTTCTGCCGAAGAACTGGAAGCAAAACAACCGGATCATTTCCTGCAGCAAAAAAAATCAGATAAAATTTCAGTTAATTTCCCCCGGGTGTTTAAAGGCAGGCACCACAACGGGATCGGTGTCGATATCGGTCGGGATGAAATATGCTTTGCTAAAATGGCAAAGAGCATCGACGGCAAGCCACTGATCGTTGATCAGAAAATATTGAAATTTGATGGCAATATTTCCTGGGAAACTCCGGAATTCAAAGAAATTCTGAAAACGTCTTTAATGGCATTTGCCGGGTCTCTTGATGATTGTGACGTCTGGGCAATGATGAATGGTGCTGATGTGAATGTTCAGCATATAAAAATACCCATTGTACCCAAAAAACAACTGGAAAATGTTATCTATTTTACAGCGAAGAAGGAAAACCCGATCGATGAGAAAGACGTCATTTTTGATTATGAGATGCAGGGCGAGATTATCGATCAGGGTATTCCGAAGTATTCCGTAATGGTTTACAGTGCCTTCAAATCCGAAATCCGCAGGATCAGGGACCTTTTTTCGGAAATTGGGATCAATCTGACAGGTATAACTATTGCGCCATTTGCCATTCAGAATATATTCCGGACAAAATGGATTAATGTTGTCGAAAAGACATTTGCAAGCCTTTATGTCGGTTATGATTTCTCGCGAATTGATATCTTCCATAATAACAATCTGGTAATGACCCGGGGTATAAAAACCGGAATCAGCAGCATGATGGAAGGCGTGGAAGAATCCGTTTCTGAAGCATTTCCTAATAAAAAAATTGATGAAAACCGTATTCAAGAACGGTTGCAGAATCTTTTTAAGCATCCGGGTGAAACCATTAAAGATGAAGACGGGATCGTATGGTCGGATGAAACCGTTCTGAGCATGATTGAGTCCGCCCTGGAGCGATTGACCCGTCAAATCGAGAGAACGCTGGAGCATTATGCAACGGCCGTCGGTTATACAAAAATAGAAAAAGTCTATATTTCGTCCGTTCCAAATGTATTCTATAGGTCTTTGCTGCGTTACATCGGCGAGCAACTCGGCTTTCCCAGCGAATCACTGGATCCCCTGCAGGGACAAAACGTCTCTTCGGCAGTGACGGGTTTGAACCTTGCGGAAAAAGCGGCTCTGGTTCCGGTGACCGGACTCGCTTTATCGAACCGCGATATCACTCCCAATGCTATTTTTACCTATATTGAAAAAAATAAAGAAATCGGTCAAAAAAGAATCAATCGCGGAATATTTGCCGCATTTGCCGTTGCTCTGGCCGTCTGCTTTGTAATCCTTATTCTTCAGGCTTTTGAGTATGCACGTTTGAACGCTCAGCAGGAAAAACTGCAAAAAGAACTCTCCCTGTTCTCACCCGTGTTATCCAAGGAAGAAATTTCAACCCTTGCTTCGGATTTAAAGGTTCGCCAACAGGCAAATCAACAATACGCCATGAAATACAAGGCAGTAGCAATCATCAGAGAGTTGTCGCTGCTGACACCGGAAAATATCAGGCTGATCCGTGTACAGATAAGCATCCCCGTAGCCGCATATCAGGCGCAGAGTGCCAATGTTTCTTCGCCCGTGCAGGGAGCTGCGGTTCAAAAGACCGACGGGTCCCCCAAAGAAAAAAGTGAAACGGTCGTAATTGAAGGAGTTATTCTGGGTGAACGCAGCATGCAGGATGCGCTGCTGGCCCAGTATGTCGTGAAGCTGGAGAATTCACCCGTGCTGAAAGGCGTGTCCGTGCTAAAGAGCAGTCCTTCCACTTATAAGAAAAAAGAGATACTGCATTTTACCATCAGCGCAAAGATAGGGTAGGGACCATCTTGAAATTAAACACGAAAATACCGTCAAACATTATCAGCTACATGACGATCTGCGGGGGGATTATTGTTCTGATTGTTCTTCTGGTCATCCTTCCTTTTTACCGATACAATTCCAATCGTGTCCAGGAAATTAAGAAAATTAAAATCTCCATTGATGAGCAAAAGGGCTTGAAGCAGCCTTATGAAATGTTAAAGAACGAATCGCAGAAAAAAGAAAATGGAATGATGCTGCCCAATCCGGTGAAAACAAAACTGCCCAGGCAGGATGTGGAAAAATTTCAGAGTACATTCCGTGCCGAAGCGGGGAAAGCCGGTTTAATGACCCTGTCGATGGTACCGGATATCAGGTCGATGGCCGGAGGATCGCATAACCTTCTTTATGACGTGACCCTGAGAGGACAGTTTACGAACGTTCGAAAGCTTCTGATTGGCCTGGGGGCCATACCCTATATCGATCAGATCGAAGAAATCAGCATGAGGCAGTTCCAGGATTCCATGGAAATCAGGATGAAGATATGGATTGCGCTGACCAATTAGAAAATGGCGGATAAACGATGAAAAAACTGAATAAAAGACAGATCATTATTCTGGCGGTTGCCGCTTTGTTTGTTCTCTGGGCGCTCTACGACTTGCTGATTGCCGGGCCCGCGTTAAAAAAAGCCGGAACGGTATCCAGGCCCGTAACCATTGAGGCCTATGTCAATGCAATTTCGAATGAAATCATTCAATATAAGATGACCGGTGCCGATACCTATATTGCATCCAGCGCGGAAAAGAACTGGGGCGCCAGCCCGTTTTGGGAACATGCTTCTATGAACGAATTTGCTGGAAATGAAAAGGGCGGTGGTTTTGCGGAGAAAATTATCTATTCCGGTTATGTGGATAACGGGCGAACGAAAATGGCGATTATCAATGGTTGGGAATACGAAACCGGTCAGGAAATTGATATAGAAGGATACGTGTTGAAAAGCATATCTCCTTCGCGCGTTTTGATAACGAATCGCAACACGGGCGGCGAAATATATGTTCCCTTGCAGGAATAACTTTAGACAGGGAGGTTATTGTTTTGAACGAAACATCAAGCCGTATCAAAATGAATAAAATCGTGATCGCTGTTTGGGTGTCGATAATTCTGATCGGCTGTTCCACGGATCTCAAAAGCACGAAAAAGACGGATCCCTTTTTTGAAAAATGGAGCACCATGGCCGAAAATTCGAAGGGAAGTTCTCCGGACACGCGGGCAAAAAAAATCAGCCTTGATGCCACACCCGCAAAAAAAGCCCAGTCGGCCGCTTTCATGGAAGATACGGAAAAAAGACTTCCGAACAGGCCGATCAACCTGACCATGCGCCAGGCGGAACTGAAGGTGGTTTTGCGGGCGATGGCCAAGTCGGTTAATTATAATCTGCTGGTTAAGAATGACCTGAAAGGTGAGGTGAGCGTTGATTTTCACTCGGTTCCCTGGGATCAGGCCTTTACCGGTTTGTTAAAAACCTACGGATTGTCTTATGTGTGGGAAGGTGACGTGATTCGCGTAATGACCGTTGAAGATATTGAACAGGAACTCAAGCGAAAGGTGCAACTGCGTGACATCCGGTGGGTGGAACCATTGGCGAATCCCGTGGTCATCAAGATTGACTATGCGGATCCCAAGAAGCTCATGGAGACCCTGCAGGAATTTCTGACCAGGGATAAAGACGGCAAGACACGCGGTTCCGTAAAGCTCGATGAACACAGCAACTCGCTGGTCATCTCCGCCAACGCTCAGGATCTATCGCGCATGATACCGATCATTGAAAAACTGGATAAACCGACTCCACAAATATTGATCAAAGCCCATATCGTGGAAACGACCAAGAATGTCGCAAGAGACCTGGGCATCCTGTGGGGCGGCAAGTACAACACAGGGGATTATACCGCGAGGAGCGGAGGTTCCCTTGATTCCACGGGAACGACGCTCTCTCCGACCGCCGGAGGTCCTCTGGGCCTGAGCGGACAGGGGTTTGCGGCCAACTTTCAGCCATCCAATTTGACATCCACGGCTGCCGGTTCGCTGGCTCTGCTTTTTGGAACCATCGGAGGCAATGTTCTGGAAGTCCAGCTTCAGGCGCTGCAAAATGACAGCAAACTCAATATTCTTTCCAGTCCGTCGATTACGACGCTGGACAATCAGAAGGCATTTACGGAAAACGGCGAAAAAGTTCCCTATACGACCATGCAATCAACGACCGGAAGCACTTTGCCCACGTATTCCACGAAATTCGAAGACGTTGTCCTGCGTCTGGAAATCACGCCGCACGTAATTGACGGCAATATGCTGAAAATGACGATTTTCGTCAAGAAAGATGAAGTGGATACTTCCCGCAAATCCATGCTGGGGGACCCCTATATCATCAAAAAAGAAACACAGACTGTCCTGATCGTTAAAGACGGCGAAACGATCGTGATATCCGGCTTGACGAAAAATACCAACTCGGACGGAAACAAGGGATGGCCCTGGGTGAAGGATATTCCTGGACTGGGATACCTTTTTAAAGCCGACAGCAAAGGCGACAAAATGGAAGAAGTGCTGATTTTCATCACTCCGACCATCCTGAAAGTTGCCGGTGTGGAAAATAAGCAGCCCCCGATTCAGGAAGAAAAAGGATCCAGGCAAACCGGTGTCAACTAAAAGGCATGGTCTGAAAAATGGAATACTTTGACCTTCTGGAATTTAAAAAAGAGCCTTTTTCCAACTCACCGGAGCCGGAGTTTCTTTTCGCATCGCCCCAGCACAACACCTGTCTGCAGAGGATTGAGCTGGCTGTCCGGCTGCGGCGCGGTCTGAATATCGTCATTGGCGCTGTCGGTACGGGTAAAACAACCCTTTGCCGCAAACTGATTCAGCAATTATCCATTCCCGCCGCAAAAGATTCACCGGTCATTGAACCCTATCTGCTTCTGGATCCGGCTGTTGACAGTCGTTTTTCGTTTGTGAAAACCGTTGCCTCTATTCTGGGTATTTCCGGTATAAACGATTCCGATCAGGAATGGCAGATTAAAGAAAAAATTAAAAACTTCCTGTTTGAGCAGGGTGTGCAGGAACAAAAGAATATCGTTCTGATCATCGATGAAGGACAAAAAATTCCTGAAGATTGCCTGGAAATTCTCCGGGAATTTTTAAATTACGAAACCAACAGCCACAAACTGCTGCAGATCGTGATTTTTGCGCAGCCGGAATTCCGTAAGAATCTGAAGGCCAGAACAAACCTTCTGGATCGGGTCAACTATCTTTATGACCTCATGCCGCTTTCGTTCGGGCAGACCCGGGCAATGATTCTCCACAGGCTTTCCGTTGCTGGCCGAAATCCGGACAACAAACCGCTTTTTACACCCGGAGGGATACTTGCCGTCTATCTGGTCACAGCCGGTTATCCGCGAAAAATCGTATCGCTGTGTCATCAGGTTATGCTGATGCTGATCATTCGCGGCAAAAGCAGGGCCGGCTGGTTTCTGGTGAGAAGCTCCGTCCAAAAGATGTCCGGACCCGTGTTCAGGCGGATTGCCTGGGCTTCGCTGGGAATTCTTGTACTGGCCATCATCGGCTCTTCCACTTTTTTTTACTGGAGCAAGACGAAAAACCATGATGCATCGATTATGAACCAGCGGTTTCTGGCCGGTATCGACATGAAAAAAATGACTCTTACACCCCGTCCCGCGCCGGACGAGAAAGAGACGTCTTCCGCTGATATTCCCGATGATCTCGGTTCCATTACCATCAAACAACGGATGACACTCTGGAGAATATTGGAAAATATCTATGGGGATACCGGCAAAGAAATTACCCGGAAACTGATTTCAGCAAATCCCGGGATCAGAAACATCAACAGCACATCCCGGGGCGACGTGATTCGGGTGCCGCTGATTTACGAAA
The DNA here is from genome assembly GCA_963682015.1 of Smithellaceae bacterium. Taxonomy (GTDB): domain Bacteria; phylum Desulfobacterota; class Syntrophia; order Syntrophales; family Smithellaceae; genus UBA8904. Next base: position 4,553,654 of record OY820932.1, read on the forward strand.
AAGCGCGGCCGATACCCAAGGGTACGATTATTGTCAGCCTGGAATCAGGCCGGGAACTGGAACCGATTTATTATTCTTTTATTGAAAAAAGAGATCTGGAACATATGCCTGCAATGCGGTTTCTGTCGTTATGGAATAAACGGGAAGGCAGAAGATTCACGATTGCGCTGGACAGGAGATTTTCGAGTGCCGAAGAGGCCGGCCAGGCCGTACGTCGGCTGCCGCCGGGCATGGCCGCATCCGCCCGTATATTGACGGGCTGGGAAAATGACACTGTAATTTTTAATACCAGATTTTTATAGCAACAAGCGCGGGTTCGGCGCGGAGGTTGAATGAAAGTTAAAAAACGTTTGGGTGAAATGCTGCTGGAAGACGGCCTGATTACGGAAGAACGCCTGAAGCAGGTTCTGGTCGATCAGAAAAAAGCGGGATTGAAACTGGGGCAGTTTTTAACGCGCCTGGGCATTGTTGCCGAACACCAGATTATAGATATGTTGAGCCGTCAGCTGGGAATCGCCAAGTATCATCCGGACAAATATCCGCTGGATATCGAACTGGCACGTTACATTCCGATTGAAACCGCTCAAAAATTCCAAATAGCGCCTCTCCGGAAAAAAGGAAGGCTTTTAACCATCGCCAGTGTTGATCCCCTGGACATTGGTGCGCTGGACTATGTGGAAGTCCTGACCAATTCGGAAGTTGAACCGGTGGTCTGTTCGGAGAGGGAACTCAATCAGTTGATCAACTCGTTGTACGGGATGCAGTCCGGCCTGGGAAGCATCATGGAAAACATGGAAATCAAGTCCCAGGATGAAACTTCCGAAGAAGCACCGCAGGATAAGGAAGAAGTTCAGATCGCATCCTTGCAGGACCTGGCGGGAGAGGCCCCGGTTGTTCGCCTGGCGAATTCCATTTTTGCGCAGGCAATCCGGGACGGCGCCAGCGACGTTCATATCAGCCCGCAGCAGAATTCCGTGCAGATGAGGTTTCGGGTCGACGGCAAACTGATGGAGGTTCCATCGCCGCCAAAGACGCTTTTCCTGCCGATTATCGCGCGGATGAAAATCCTTTCCAACATGGATATCACTGTTTCAAGAATTCCGCAGGACGGCAGATTTACTCTGAAACTGGATAAAAAAGAAATCAATGTCCGCGTATCCACCATCCCAACGATCTATGGAGAAAACATGGTGCTCCGGCTGCTGGATACCGGAGGCGGCGTTTATTCCCTGGACCAGCTGGGCATGATCCCTTCCGATGTTGAAAAAATAAAAAACGTCAGCCAGAAGCCCTACGGTATGATTTTGAGCACCGGCCCCACGGGCAGCGGCAAAAGTACCAGCCTCTACGCTATCCTGAACGCTGTGAACAAGCCGGATATCAATATCATGACTCTGGAAGATCCTGTGGAATACCGGATCAATAATATCCGTCAGATTCAACTCAATCGGAAAGCGGGAATGACCTTTGCCAGCGGCCTGCGTTCGATTCTGCGCCAGGACCCGGATGTGATTATGGTGGGAGAGATTCGCGACGCGGAAACAGCCGCTATTTCCGTACAGGCCGCGCAAACCGGACACCGGGTGCTTTCCACGGTTCATACCAACGATGCGGCGGGAGCGATTGCCCGTTTTATTGATATGGGCGTTGAACCTTTCCTGGTTTCCTCCGTTCTACTGGTATCTTTTGCCCAGCGGCTTGTCAGGACAGTTTGTCCATACTGTAAAGAGCCTTACACACCGTCGGACAGAGCCTGTGAAGCACTGGGGATCACGCCCGATGAGTTTATGGAAGCCAGTTTCCAGCACGGCAAGGGGTGCTACCAGTGCAAGAATACAGGCTACAAGGGAAGAACAGGTATTTTCGAAGTACTGATCAACGATGAAATGATTCAGGACATGATCCTGAGGAAGAAATCAAGCCAGGAAATCTCGCGGGCGGCCGTGGATGCCGGAAAACTGCGCACCCTCCGTCAGGACGCTGCCGGCAAGGTTTTGCGGGGCATCACCACACTGGAAGAAGCCATAAGCGCTGTAATGACCTGAAAAAGGCACAAGGAGCAGAATGGCCACTTATCAATACAAGGCGATCGATGATATGGGCAACACGTTGTCCGGGAAACTGGAGGCGGAGTCCGTGCAAAACGCCAGCAGTGTCCTCGCGGCGCGGGGTCTGATTCCCATGCAGATTAAGGAAGAAGCTTCGGCCGAGCGATACGATTCGCTGATGGCAAGAATAAAGGCTCTTACCGGTTCCGTAAAGACCAAAGATTTGATTCTCTTTACCAAACAATTCCGTTCCATGCTCAATGCCGGAGTTCCCATTATCCGCATCATGCAGGTTTTGGAAGCTCAGACGGAAAGCAGGACTTTAAGGCATGCGATTACCGAGATTGTCGGCGATATCCGTCAGGGATCAACTCTGTCTGATGCGTTTCAGAAACATCCCAAAATATTTTCACATCTTTATTGCAGCATGATCCGGGCGGGGGAGATGAGCGGAAACGTGACCAGTGTTCTGGAAAGGCTGATTTACATTATTGAGCACGAAGCAAAAATCAAATCAGACATTAAAGCGGCTTTGCAGTACCCTATGATCGTCTTGATCGCTCTGGGAATCGCGTTCATCGTGCTGCTTACCTTTGTTATTCCGCAGTTCGTGAACATGTTTACCAAGTCGGGCCTGGAACTGCCATGGCCGACAAAAATCGCAATTGCGCTGAATATTTATCTCACCCATTACTGGTACGTGATTCTGGGAGCTCTGGTTGCCGTTGTTTTCGGGCTGGTCCAGTATTTCAAAACGCAAAACGGGAAATATGTCCGGGACAGTTTTTTACTGCGTGTACCCATTTTAGGACCGTTGTTTCAAAAGGCGGCCATGTCGAGGTTTGCCAGCATCTTTGCCATACTACAGTCCAGCGGCGTTCCGGTACTGCAATCTCTGACGATTCTTTCCGATACGATCGGCAACGAGGCTGTTGGCCGTTCTTTCGACCAAGTCAAGGAAAAGATTGAAGAAGGTTCGGGAATTGCCAATCCGTTGAAAACGGCCCCGTTCTTTCCGCCGATGGTTGTGGACATGATTGCCATCGGAGAAGAATCCGGAAACATCGAGGAAATGCTGAGAGAAATATCCAAACATTATGATGATGAAGTGGAATATGCCGTTAAGGCCCTGTCCGACGCCATCGGACCGATATTGATCGTCGGACTGGCCGCCGTTGTGGGCTTTTTTGCACTGGCCATCTTTATGCCCATGTGGGATCTGACAAAACTCGCAACAAAACATTAAAAGCCCGGGATTATCTGGATCCGCCGTAAGGGAAAAAGCTTTTCTTTCATCCGGAAATACGAAATCATGAAAAAGAAAAAATTCTACGTCAACCTCCATATCCTGATTCCGGTCATCTATACGGGAATAACGGTTCTGGGAGTGATTGCCGCTTATCAGTTTGTCCGTGTACCGGATCAGGTGAACCGTTCCGCACTGGTTAATATTTACACGCTTACACTCGCGATTGCCGCCATCTCCTTTCTGGCCAGTTATTTCATCCTGCGGCTTCTATTGAAGCCGCTTGTGGATTTTGTTGAGAAAACGCAGAAAATGCCGATTTTCTCCGGTGCAAAAAAAGAAAATACAGGCCGGGTCACGGATGATGTAAGTAATATCAATCAGGTATTCGATAATGTGGCCAATATTTTAAGCAATGTGGAAGCGAGGGAACTTTTCCCGCACATTATTGGTTCCAGTGCGGCCATGCGCAATATTTTTACCCAGATTCTCAAGGTTGCCCCCACGGATTCCACAGTGCTGATTACAGGCGAGAGCGGAACAGGAAAGGAACTGATCGCTTCGAGCATTTACGAACACAGTCTGCGCAAGGGCAGGCCATTCATGGCGATCAACTGCGTAGCAATCCCCGAAGGATTACTGGAAAGTGAATTGTTCGGACACGAAAAAGGTTCTTTTACGGGTGCGACAGCAAGACAAATCGGCAAGTTTGAATCCGCCAACGGGGGAACCGTTTTTCTGGATGAAATCGGGGATATGCCGATGGCCACGCAGGCCAAACTCATGCGCGCCCTGCAGGAAAAAGAATTTGAACGTGTGGGCGGTACAAGTCCCGTTCGGGTGGACATCCGTTTTATCGCCGCCACCAATAAAGATTTACCGCAGTTGATCAAAGAAGGGAAATTTCGTGAGGACCTCTATTTTCGTCTGAATGTTTTTTCCATTTTCCTACCACCTCTTCGGGAAAGGCGGGAGGATATTTCCATCCTTGCCGGACATTTTCTGGAAAAATGCGAAAAACCGGCCAGATTATCGACGGAAGCACTGCAACTGCTCATAGGACACGGCTGGCCGGGAAATATCCGGGAATTAAAAAATGCGATAGAAAGAGCGTCCATTTTATCGGAGGATGGGATGATAGACACTTACCAGTTACCTGAAAACATAAGACGTCAGGGTAAAAACAGGAACCATTCCTCCCATCAGAATGATATGCCGCTGGATGATCAGATTAATTTAATGGAAAAAGAAAAGATTCTGAATGCCCTGAAAGAGACAGGTGGAATTCAGGTAAAAGCAGCGGCTATGCTGGGAATCAATCAAAGGAGTCTCTGGCACCGAATTAAAAAGCATGATATAGATGTAGGTACGTTTAAAAAGCTACAATAATTGTAGTATTTCTACAAAAAGTGTCAAATTATGTAAAATTCGGTAGTTCGTGTACGTTAAAGAAGTTTGGCCAACCATATAAAATCCTTTGTAATCAAGTAAATACAAATTATGTAAAAAAAATTTAGATAATTTGCGCCATGGTGTGATAATTGCTTTAAATAATTAATGAAAAGTATAAATGAATGCAAAAGGGAAGTGTTACATGTTACAAAAGGAAACCAATAAAAGAGGAGGAAGTAGGATGATTAGAAATGAAAAAGGTTTTACGTTGATAGAAATTATTGCTGTTCTGGTAATTCTGGGTATTCTGGCGGCAGTGGCTGTTCCACGTTATCTCAATTTGGCCTTGGAAGCAAAAAGAGCGGCGGCCAAGGGAGAAGTAGCGGAAATAAAATCAACACTAAATTTAGGTTACTCGAAATATCTTCTCAGAACACAGGCGACACCAACAGGAGGACAGGTTATAACCGAAGCGAATTTAGTGAGTGGTGCAAATACAATCGGTGTGGCACCTGACACTTGGAGTGTTACCTTGGGATCTACCTCATCTTATGTTACGATATCCGTTACACAAAGAGGCACAGATACCGATTATCAGGCAACAGGAACGTATAACGTTCCATCATCAAACTAGAAATTCTTACAAAAAGGATGACTGAGACTGCGGGGTAGAAACACTCCGCAGTTTTTGTATCAAGTATAAAAGGAAAAAATTTCAGAACCGGTTATCCGGTCATTCTTCATGTGTCAATAAAAACGAGACCTTATGCTATGAATACCATTTACTCAGAAATAAAGTATCAAAGAAGTATATTGATCCAACAGGAGTAAGTAAGACAATGAAGGGTGAAAACGGGTTTACATTTGTTGAAATTATAGCAGTTCTGGTAATCCTCGGGATTGTTGCCGCGATTGCCATGCCGCGTTATCTTAATCTGGCCAGAGAAGCTAAAACTTCCGCAGCAAAAGCACAAGTTGCGGAACTGAAATCAACGCTCGATCTGGCTTACGGGAAAAAGTATATTTCCACCAGCAGAGCGCCGGAAACCGCTGCCGAGGTGATTGTGGAAGCGGGATTTGTATCGGGGGCACCGGCAAACGTAGGGCGGGATCCGGATGTGTGGAATGTTACGCTGCGAGCATTGTCAACAGGTGCAACTACTGTAGAAATTAACAGCCGAAACGGTGACGCGGAATACAGAGCCGCAGGAACATGGAACTTGCCGCATTAACTAAGTATTCAATATTCAAAATAAATGATTTAATCCATAAATAGTTTATAGGGCCTAACAGCCTGATAATTTACGACAGGCGATTGATTCAATTCTTTTCTTATCAGGAAAATAATAAAACAGTTTTTTCTTGCGGTCTACCTCCTCGAGATAAGAGGATAGTGGCTGGTTCCCTTTGAAAAAGTATAATTTGACAAGCTCGCGATTCAGGTTTTGACCATCGTCTGATTGGGCGTATAAATCGATCAGGGCCAGATTGGCGCTGATATCCTGTGGTGACATTTCCTGATACAATTCCCAGTATAAAATGGAAGCCCGGATGTTGCCTTTTCGGCGGGAGGTTTCCGCAAGAACGGAATACGAAAATTTGCAGTACGCATTATTGCGCATGAATTTATTTGCATAAAACTCTGCTTCGTTTATGTTGTTTTTCTTTAGAAGAATCAGAGAATAGACATCATTTAAGGCATAATCATGAGGCGATTGGCCGATAAACGGGTGAAGCAAGCGGTAAGCCGCATCCGGTTGATCTCTCAATATGTATATTTTTGCCATGTTTACAGCATTGGCGGTATAGTTTGGAATCGTTTGATAAGCTTTTTCAAAGTAAGAAAAGGCAATATCAAACTGCTCTTTCTTGAAATAGTAAACGCCCATATTGTATTCCTGCACAGCACGCTGATTAATGTTAGAAAATTTGTTCAGTGCCAGTGCTTTTTGAAAACATTGAAATCCTTCATCTATTATATTATTTTCCATATATGATTTGCCCAGATTGGTATATGGGCGGCTTAAATTCGGATATTTGTCTATATTGTCAAGGCACAGCAGAACTTCGCTTGACACAATAGCATTGCGCCGATATGTGACGTCGCCCAGACCTAAAATGATGATGGCAATGCTCATGGCAACAATCATTTGGATAACCTTTTTATAAGAAAAGTAATCAATGACATAAATTATGAACTGGGCGAAGGGTATAAAAAGAAGCATGGCTGGCAGGTAATTGCGGTGTTCGTAAATCAATTCCAGAGGGATGAATGTGCCCTCGATCAGATGGTTTACAAAAAAGAAAAGAATGCAAAACGAGATCAGGGGGCGCTTACGAGCAACGTAAAAGGCCAGCCCGATCATCAACACAATCACGACAATGGCCGGAATGGTCGTCCAGGGTGAAAACAGGGCTGTCGAAATATCGATATCATAAAGCAGCGTCAGGCGCGAACTTATGGGATATATAAGCAGGGACAGATAAAACAGAATGATGCGGGGTTCAGTAAGCAGCCTTTGTCCCAGTGTAAAATCCCGCCATTTATATCCTTCAAAAATAGCTGAAAAGCCACCAGTGTAAATATATCCCAAAAACAGAATCAGCGCTGCTGGAAGCACAAAAATTTTACAGCAGCGGAGGATGTTTTTTCTGGAGGCTCCCTCAATCAATAATAGATCGAAAAGTAAAAGACATGCAGGCAGCATGACAGCGTTTTCCTTGGAAAGCAGGGCCGCGACCCCGGCCGCGGCAGAGCAGATGAAAAAAATAACAGAAGAACGGGTTTTTTGCGCCGTGCGTGCTTTCAGGTAGAAATACATGGACAGAATGTAAAACATGCCGGCCAAGGCCGCCATGCGCTGGACAATATAGGTGACGGAGGTGACCCAGACGGGATGAACAGCCCAGAAAAACGTGGCCAGCAGGGCAACCGGATAGGCAACAGAATGATATTCATCTTTCAGACGGGGAAGTTTCAGCGTGTTATAAATGAACAGGAAAAGAAACACGGCAGACAGGTAATGAACAGCAAAATTCACGATATGAAAACCGAAGACATCGAGACCACCGGTCGCGTAGTTCAGGGCGAAGGTCAGATTCGGCAGGGGTCTGGAAGAAAGCCCGCCCTGATGAAAGCCGGGCAGGAATTTCTTGATTTCCGGCCAGGAAATGGATTGAATCTTGATGGCCGGATTATCGACGATGTTGTTAAAATCATCAAAATGCCATTCACCCTGAAAACTGTTGGAATAGATAGCGATCAGCGCAATAAACAAGGCAATGAAGATAAAAGCATATCTTCCTGCTTCGGGAAATTGGAAGCGCTGGGGCAGGGCAAAACCGTTGTCTCTGTTCAGCAGCATATAAAAAACTTTCACAATCCAAGAAATTTATTCTTTTATCCTATGAAAAAAAACGGACGCAAAGTCAATGAAATTAATCCAATTCGCCATTTGTTTTTTAAATTATTACAATGTGCTTCAGATTTACTTTCCGGATACTAAATGTTATGTTGCAATAAAGTATTTCAGTTTCACAAACCCGATAAAAATGATGAAAATAATGAAATTTCCTTACGGCATGGAAATGATTTCGGGATGCTCATGAAAGTATTAATGATCAGTTCGTCCTATCCTCAGAACGCGGAAGATTGGCGCGTGCGATTCATCAGCGATCTGGTGGATGCCCTGGCAAGAAGAGAAGACATCAAACTTCGTCTGTGGGCGCCGCCGGGCGACAGGCCTTCATCCGTCATGAATCATGCAACCGATCAAGAATCTTTGTGGCTCAAAGAGCTTATGGCCCAGGGCGGCATGGCCCATGTCCTCAGAACTAAAGGCGTAAACGGCATATTCGCAGCAGTAAAGTTGCTGGCCATGCTTCGGAAAGCATATCTTCGCCCTGCGGATGCCGACGTATTCCATGTAAACTGGCTGCAAAACGCACTGCCACTGCGATCCATAAAAAAGCCGGTTGTCATTTCCGTTTTGGGGAGCGATTACGGTTTGCTCAGACTCCCGTTTATGGTTACGCTGCTTCGAAAGGTTATCAAACGGCGTAAGTGCATTCTTTCACCCAATGCCGACTGGATGGTCAGTGAACTGGATAAGCAATTCGGCGATATTGCAGAAATCCGCCCGATACCTTTTGGAGTGCGCAACATGTGGTTCGGAATCGAAAGAAAACCACCGGTCCAGGCAAAGAGAAAGTGGATCGTCGTCTTGCGTGTCACGAAGAAGAAGATCGGTTCTCTTTTTTCATGGGGAGAGAAGTTGTTTAACGGTGAAGACGAACTGCATCTTCTGGGGCCCATGCAGGAGCAGATTGTCATTCCCGACTGGGTTCATTATCACGGGGCGACGCATCCCGCTGAACTCCGGGATGTATGGTTTCCTCAGGCAACCGGAATGATCACGTTGAGCGAGCATGATGAGGGAAGACCCCAGGTGATGCTGGAGGCCATGGCGGCAAAGCTGCCCATCATCGCTTCCGGTATTCCCGCGCACAGAAATATGATAGAACACCAGCGGACAGGATGGATTGCCGCGACCAGAGAAGAGTTTCAGGCGGGCTTGAAATGGGTGAGTCAGGATAACGTGAACATCAGGTTAGGGATTGAAGCCGCGGACTGGGTGCGGCGGACTGTGGGAACCTGGGATGACTGCGCGGAAAAATATTTCGACGTCTATCAAAAGCTGGCAGGGATGGAAAGATGAGTAATCAAGAGGTTCTTTTAATCGGCGGGATGGGCTTCGTGGGGCGAAGGCTTCAGGAGCCTCTGCTGAAAGCAGGATACAGGGTTAATATCATAGACAGAAAATCACCCCAGAAGGGTGATAACAGTGATATTGTGCATCATGAATGCTCGCTCGCCGATGAGGCTGTTTTAAAGAGAATCCTGAAAAATTGCCATGCCGTCTTCTATCTTGCGTCCGACAGCGTTCCCGCAACGACGGTAAGGAATCCTTCCCGGGAAGGTGATGTGAATCTGATGCCTTTCCTTAAATTTCTGGATACGTTTCAGGATTGCAGTCGGTCGCATATGGTGTATCTTTCTTCGGGAGGGACGATTTACGGAAACCCGCAGACGAGTCCCATTGATGAGTCAGGTCCGATTGCGCCCATTTCCTATCACGGGGCGGGAAAGGCGGCGATGGAGGCGTTTTTGCATGCCGCCGCCAATCAAACAGACAACCGGATAACCGTCCTTCGTCCTTCCAATTTATACGGTCCCGGTCAGCCCTGTGTTTCCGGCTTTGGTATTATACGCAACATCATGGAAAGAATCAGAGAAGATCAAGCCGTTGAAATATGGGGTGAAGGTGAGATTGTTCGGGATTACCTGTATATTGATGATTTCGTTTCGGCCTGTCTGGCCTGCGTGGCCCGGAAGGATCAGAAAGAGAATTTTCGAGTTTTTAATGTATCTTCCGGGCAAAGCATAAGCATCAATGACCTCTGCGGATTTATCGAAGCAGCAACGGGAAGAGAATTTAAAAAAACATACCTGCCGGGCAGAAGAATCGACGTTCGCTCCGTTGTTCTGGATAATAACAGACTGAAGCGCGAATTGGGATGGAGACCTGTCGTTGAAATTGAGGAAGGATTGAAGCATACATGGCAATGGATACAGACGTTATCCGCTTAGATCGGAGGGAAGAACCTGTTTGTTCCGTGTGTATTGCCAACTATAACGGCGGAAGTGTGCTGGAGGCTTGTCTTGATTCCATCTTCCGGCAGAATTTTCCACATCCGCTGGAAGTGATCGTTCATGACGACGCATCGACGGACGGTTCAGCGGACATGGTCTGTAAAAAATATCCCGATGTCCGGTTGATCAGAAGCGACAATAATGTTGGGTTTTGTGTCAGCAACAACCGCATGGCTGCGGTGGCGAAGGGAAAATACATCCTGTTGCTCAACAATGATGCTGTCCTTCATGACGATGCACTTTCCACGTTATACAGGCATACGGTTGCCGAAAGCATGTACGGGATTATCGGATTGCCGCAGTATGACATGCAGACGGGAGACCTGGTCGACATCGGCAACTATTTTGACCCCTTTCTGAATCCGGTGCCCAACAAAAACAGATCACGCCACAATGTCGGTATGGTGATTGGCGCCTGCATGTGGATGCCCGTAGAGCTCTGGAAGGAACTGAGAGGCTTTCCAGAATGGTTTGAAAGCGTTGCCGAAGACATGTATCTTTGCTGTCTGGCGAGGCTGAAAGGATACCCGGTGATTGCTCTGGGAGAATCCGGCTTCAATCACTGGCTCGGGAAAAGCCTGGGCGGAGCCAGAGTTGTCGATCGTACTCTCCGGACCACATATCGGCGGCGGGCGTTAAGTGAAAGAAATAAAAGCTGCGTAATGCTGATCTGCTATCCGGGGTTTCTCGTATGGCTGCTAATCCCTTTACACATTCTTCTGTTAACTGTTGAAGGAGTATTACTTTCGGTGATGAAAAGGGACAGGAAAATTTGGACGGAAATTTACCGATTCTGCCTGAGTTCTCTGTGGACGAATAGAGAGAAAATCAAAGAACTGAGAAGGCAGATACAAACCCGGAAAAGGATTTCCTCGAGGGTGTTTTATTCTGTGCTTTCTCCCGTGCCCCACAAACTGAGGCTGCTTGTAAAATACGGAGTGCCGACCGTTCAATAAAAAAGCCGGGAAGCACAGAAGGCTGCCCGGCTGATTCCGAACATGATAATATTTCATTTTTTTTCAACGACGCAAATATAACCCAGCGCGAAAATTTTTCTTTTATCAAAAAGTCTGTCGCAGGTATAAGCTGGCTTTACAATCAGCCATTTATTAACAAACCATCCAATCTGTTTAAGCACGGGAATGTGCCATACCGGCAGCAGGATAAGCGCGGAAAGCTGATGACCCAAAAAGCTAAAGATTCCGCCGGATGCTTCAATCGAAACGATGCGGAAACCGGCGTATTCAAACAGGTGCCGGAGACCGTATATGGTGAATCTGTAATAATCATGTGGCTCTTCATGCAGGCGGCTGAGGTGGGGAACTGAGCAGATCAGTTTTGCCCCTTTCTTCAGGATACGATGTATTTCGGCCACTGCGCGAAACGGATCGGGAATATGCTCCAGTACTTCAAGGCAGACTCCGGAATCGTATGTATTGTCCTCGATGGGTTTCATGTTCTGAATATCAGCTATGTAAGTGATTGCCTGTGCGCGCGCTTCAATATCCAGGGAGTCATACTGACTGACATGCTTTTCGATGAGCGTTCTGAAAGGCATATCGCCGCATCCGATGTCAATGCATTTACCGCGAAGATGAGCCAGGATAGCCGCGGACGTCATTGTGCCGACGGCGTAACAGACAGGAGAAAAATATTTCCGGGTCTCATAACTGTGCAGTTCCTGGTTAATTTTCGATCGGTTGCGTTTCAATACGGTCCGCATGGAAATTCTCCGGCTAATAAAGTTTATATCGTGCGATCAACCTGTTTCGAAACGATTTCCCCTTCGTAATGACCGAATCCATAAATGTTCCCAGTGGCTTGAATTTTGAAATTTTGATCAGGATAAGGAAAACAAGAAAGTAAAGTCGGTTCAGACACCAGATTTTATTTTTTTTATAAAGGGAGATGATTTCTTTAGTTCTTTTTGTCGCTTCTGTCTTATCCAGGCTGGCAAAAACGGTTTTGGATCGATTCTGGATACGGTTGCTGCCGATGAAATAGTCGATTTTTAAGAACGTGTAACCGGATCTGAATGCCTGAATCCACAAGACCCAATCCATCACGTAGTAATAATTTTCAATGCGCAGCGTTTCCCAGACGCATTTTTTGAACAGGCAGGATGGTTGAATGATAATATTGTATTTTTGAATGGAGGCAAGCTCTTTCTGAAAAGTCGAGTTGTCCGTGCTGTTGATGGGCACGGGGATGTTATGGATGTCTGTATCGTCATCGTCAATCATGGATGCATTGCCTGCGACGAGATCGGTTTTGTTGCTGATAAAAGCCTGCTGGATCATTTGGAGACTTTGAGTACTGCAAAACAGGTCATCGCTGTTTAACCATCCTAAAATGTCTCCCGTTGCCATTGAGAAGCCTTTGTTCAGCGCATCCGACTGGCCGTTATCCGGTTCGCTCAGCCAGGTAAATTTGAATGCCTTACATTTAAAGATAAATTGATTGTTCCGGTAATACTGGTCATATCGTTTAAGAATTGAAATGCTTTCATCCGTTGAACCACCGTCAATCAGGATGTGTTCAAGCTCAAAATCGCCTTCCTGATTCCAGACAGACAGAATGGTTCTTTCCAGGTATCGTGCCTGATTGTATGAAGGGGTTATAATAGAAATTTTCATAATAGTTTATATCATGATCCTGGATGGGACTGACTCAAAATAAAGATAATTGGTCCGCCTTCTGCAATAAAGCCTTTAAAGTCTTTCCTCGATCATGAACTGTATAACGTCTTCCGCATGGTACCTGGCCTGCCAATGGAGACTTTGCAACGCCCTGGATGGGTTTGCATGACTTTGTATCAGATCCAGAGGGCGAAACAGGTTAGGATTGATTTCTACATGCTTTCGCCAGTCAAGATCGAATTTGGCGAAAGCCAGTTCGACAAATCTTTCCAGGGAAATGCTTTTCCCGGTAGCAATAACGAAGTCCTCGGGCTTATCTCTCTGTAAAAGGATCCACATGGCTTCGACATACTCGGGAGCCCATCCCCAATCGCGAATGACCTTGATGTTTCCCAGAACCAGCTTTTCTTTAGAGCCGTTGGCGATGCGACGGGCGGATTCAATAATCTTACGGGTAACAAACCTTTCCGGTCTCAGGCATGATTCATGATTGAATAATATGCCCGTGCAGGCAAACAATCCGTAAGCTTCGCGATAGGCGGCCACCTGCCAGTGAGCCGCGCTTTTCGCAACGGCATAGGGGCTGCGCGGATTAAAGCGGGTAGTTTCACTTGCGGGGTGTTCTGCCGTTGTGTCTCCAAAACATTCGCTGGAGCCTGCATTGTAAAATCGGATATCCCTGGACAGAAAGCGGATTGCCTCCAACATGTTCAGTGTTCCCAGGCTGATAGTTTCCATGGTTTCCACGGGCTGGTCAAAAGAAAGCCCTACCGAACTCTGGCCGGAAAGATTGTAAACTTCATCCGGAGCGGCATCTTTGAGCACCTGAAGCACGCTTCTAAAATCGGTCAAAGCCATGGAATAAGTTTTCACGGAATTTATAATACCCAGATTTTTCAGATTGGAAAAACCTGCGGTTTGGGCATCGCGTGATGTACCAAAAACCTGATACCCTTTTTCAATAAGAAATTTTGCAAGATAAGATCCATCCTGACCGCTTACTCCACAAATCAAAGCTTTCTTCATTGGCTCATCCTAAAATATTTTGATAAACGTTGAAGGTATCTCTGGCGCATTTATCCCAGGAAAATTGCTGAATACGTTCATAGCCACTCTCAATCAGCAAACGTGCTTTGTCCGGATCGGAGGCTACGCGTTCTATCGCCGAGCTCATCTGTTCCTCACTGGTAGGATCAAATAATTCTGCAGCATGACCAACAACTTCGGGTAGGGAACTGGTATTCGAACAAACGACCGGGCAACCGAAGGACATTGCTTCCAGGGGAGGTATTCCAAATCCTTCGTATAAAGAAGGAAAAACAAATACCCGGGCTGAAGCATAAAAGGAAGCCAGAAGTTCATCATTGCCGGAAATCTGTATCATATTATCCGATGGGATATTCAGTGACCTGGCCAGGGATAATTCCTGCGGTGTGAAGCCACCGCCGCCAAAGCAAACCAGATTCAGCTCATTTTTTAAGAGATGAGAATGCGCATATACGCTCAGCAGTCTGTCAAAATTTTTATATCGATCGCGAAAACCAACATACAATATAAAGGGTTTTACTGTTCCACCATGTTTTAAGGAGGATTTGCAGGTACCCAGGGTATGCCCCAGGTAAACCACCGAGGTTTTTTTCTCCGGGATGTTCAGGGATTCAACAAGGTCCCGCCGAGTGTTTTCTGAAATACAGATTACATGGTCGGCACGATTGACGGCATGAGCTTTAAAATGGCGGGTTTCGTCTCTTCGTGAAAAGTTTTCTGGGAATTTTTCATGGATCATATCGTAGACGGTAAGCACTCTTTTTGCCGTGCGCGGACGGCAATCGATCAGAGAAAAATATGTTTCATGAAAAATATCAACATTCTTTCTCCATTTATTGACAAGATATGAAGTCAACGGATTAATCGGTTTAACGATCAGGCGAAGGACTTTGGGCAAAACCGGGATTTTCACGCCTGCGCGGAACACATTGTTCAAAGTGTGAATATATTCATTGACGTAAAGCGGAGCAAAAACTTCAACATTGTTCCCCATCCGGGCAAGGCGATCAGCAATTTCAAAATAATAACGAGATACACCTCCATATTTTTGCATGGCGAAAATCTGATGATCGTACAGGATATTCATTTTATTGCCGGATTAAAATCGATGGAAAATGCCGTCAAACTGTAACAATCGGCCTGAAACCGGATCTGCAAACCCGCCTTCAATGTCGATCAGGGTGTAACCTTTTCCGGTCAGGAAATTGAACATGTCCAGGTAGAGCAACTCTCCTTCATACAGAGGAACGATGGACATTTCCAATTGAATGGTATTGATGTGTTCGAGTGCATGCTCTGCCCCTTTCAGAACCTTACTTTCATATCCCTGAGTATCGATCTTCATGTAAATATTGCCGGAGTTTCGACATAAATCATTGAAAATGGAATCGAGAGTTTTGATTTCAATGGTCTCATTTCCGATATATTTGGATTTCGGAGCCGCATTCACGTGTGATGGCAAAATATTCAGTATGGAACTGCTCAGAGAATTTCCTGCTATGTTGATTTTTCCCCCCCCCTCAGAATCCCCCAGGGCATAATTGAATACATCCCACGCGGGATCCCTTTCTGCTTTCTTCTGCAAAGCTTTGAAGGCGGAACTTAAGGGTTCGAAGGATAAAATGCGTTTTTTATAACCGATATCTTTTCTTAACAGTTGTGCAAAATGACCGGAGTTAGCACCAATATCAAGGACAGTGTCAATTTCAAATGCTTTCAGAATTTGTTTTCTACGTGCAACCGGATGAGACGCTGGTGTGAATTCAGAAATGTCTAACCCGATTTTCCAAAAAGATCTGCGCAAATTGTGCAGGATTCGCATAATGTAATGATCCTTCTGTTCACAGACAATATTGGACAGGTGGTCCAATTATCGTATTATTAACACATATCCTCGGGCCATATTTTCAACGGTTTACATCCTCTCAAGACTTTTGATCAGATTTTATCAGAAATTTTCTTATCTTTCTGGTAATCGCTTGACTCAAGGAGGATATTTTCTTTATGAAAATTACAACAAAAACGATACTGGCGACAAGCAGTCGTTCCCCGATGGAATGATTTTTATACGCCACATCGTTTGCCATAATGTCCATCCATGCGGATACCGCTATAGAAGACATTGGAAACAAAGCCTGAATCTTGGGAAGCCCCATCATTTTGACCATCTGAGCAAAACTTGCAGTGGCGCCGCCAAGCTCCCGGTGTATACATATTTCGGGAATGATCATGGCCTTGCCAGTGGAAACGATATTGGCGATCATGAACCAGTCTCCACCCATTGTTTTAGGTATCTTAATCTGTCGGAGCTGCGTTGTTCTCATCAGACCGTAAAACATGCCGTTATCTGTAACCTGACAGTAATAAGAAACAACTCTGCGCCACCAGGAATTGTGCAGCAAACAAAACACTTTCCCTTCGCTGTCGATTTGTCCATTACGATAATATTTCGGTGCGCCGCTGACCAGGGACATTGCAGAATCAAAGATCAACTGTTGAACGCAGGTTCCGATGTAATTTGCATCGATCCAGTCATCGTCTCCTAACCACATGAAGAAATCACCGGCTGCAAGTTCGAGCACATGAGAAAAATTTGCATTCGCTCCGAGGTTTTCAGGACGACGAATATATCTAAAACGATGATCTTTATCGCAGTAATATCGACAAACCTTTGTCGTTTCGTCAGTTGATGCGTTATCGGAAACAATCACTTCAATATTTCCATAATCCTGATTTAACGCGGATTCGATAGACCGTTTTAAAAAAGCCGCTCTGTTATATGTTGGGATGCCAATACTCACCAGTGGCTGATTTTGATTCATTTACTGTGCACCGGGAACCGCAGTTGAGAAAAATGACTTAATCCTTGCTATTATATCGAGCTGGTTGGCAGCGCAGGCTGAAGCCAGAATCGTTATCCCGCTGACTAGAATCAAGCTTACAATAAGCAAAGCGAAAGGCCAATCGGGTTTTATGATCAAGCGTCCAATGATACAGACTGTGGCCGACATAAAAAGAGGAAGTCCGACATCGTTGAAATACCAGTGCCATTTTTCCGCTGGAAGTAATCGCCGGTGGAGAATATATATGGGGATCGTCAAATAACAGACGTTCAGCACGACCCACACCCATGCGGCGCCTATCGCTCCATATGTTGAAGATGCCCAGAATATGGCAGGCACAATGATAAGCACTGCGAGCATATTCAGCTTGACACCGATGCTGGTCCATCCATAGGCAAGCTGCAGTTGATAGGGGATCAACAAAAGACCATTGAGAAGGGTACCGAGAGACAGAACTGCCACAAGCGGTGCAGTGTGAATAGAGAGATCGGTATTCGATGTCCACAGCATCATCACGATATCCGAAAATGCAATCAATACAACAGCCGCACTTCCCATGATAACGGTGACCAGTTGTGCGCCTTTATGATAAGCGGTAATTAATGCCTTCATGTCATTCCGTACCACCAATTCTGTAAAACGTGGATAAAACGAGGATATGACAGGACTTGGCAAAAGATAGAGCGCATTGGCCACTGTTCCGGCCAGTGCATAATAACTGAAAGCTTCCAGTGTCAGTAAGCGGGAAAGCAGTATCTTATCAACCTGTGTAAGCAGGATCGCGAAAAAAGTAATCATCAGCATGTCCAGGGCAAATTGCCTGATGCCTTTCAAGGCAGCGAAGGAAAATCTGGTCTTCTTATCAGATTCCGGTAATGTTCGATATACGATAAAGGCAAAAAGCCCGGTTGTGATAACGGAAAGGAAGCCCTGCCAGATAAAAAAAGCATCAATGGTAGAGGAAACCCAAAGGAGAATTCCTACAGCGCCCAGACCTTTCAGGGTGCCCGTAGCCCCAAGGACGATATTCAGCAGGACATGTCGCTGTAACCCTAAAATACTGCTGCGATAAATATTCTCGATAAAACGAAGGGCGGTAACTATGCCCATGATGGTAAACGCCCGTGTGACGACGTCAACCGGCAGTTTTTCAGCCCGCAACCAGTCGGAGGCCAACCATCCGGAAGCCAGCCAGATACCCAGTGCAATCAGGCAGGCAATACCAGATCCAATGATCTCGATGCTTCGCAGTAAATCACGAATGGATTGGGTACCATGGGCACCTCCGGTAAACCGCGCCATCTCGCGGCTGAGCGTTGGAGTCATGCCAAGATCGAGAAGGGTGAACCAGGCCTGCAATACTGCGAAGATGCCGATGAGACCATAGGATTCAATTCCCAGGTACTTGATATAGAGGGGAACAAAGGCCAGACTCATCAGAGCGTTCCAGCCCTGGCCAAGATAATTGGCAACTAGATTTTTCTTTATCAGACTCATGGGAAAAGCAAAAGGAGTAGCTCATTCATGGAGGATCAGAACCGTATATATACGATCATTTCTCGCTGCTAGGAAGAAATCCATTCATGCAACAACAGCGAGAATTGTGGTCTCAATATCCTTTCATTAAATGTGACGTATCCGCTTCAGATATCCATCGGGTGAAGATGTGATGAGTAATTTGTTATCAATGGTTTTATCAATTTCGAAAAAAAGGCGATCCCCGTCGTTTGCTTTTTGTTCCGTTTCCTGGAGACGTCTGAGATATTCCCGGACGGCCGTTTTGGGATTGTTTCCCTTGCCCCATGGGCGATCAGGAAACATTTCGTCAGGCATATCTTCAATAGCCGTATCAAACACAACGCAATAACTGTTTATACTTGTAAGTGGCGCATAAGCTTCCAGTTCGGCCAGAACATGATCATGTGTATGGTTTGAATCCAGACAGATCAGGATGCGTTCATGATTTGCCGCATATTCATGAACCTGTGCAATAATGTCAGAATCGGTGGATGAACCTTGAATCATTTTTATGAAGTGCGACATTGGATGTGATTCGATGGCTTCCCGGTTATGAGAGCGGATATCGATGTCGATCCCCAGCACTTTACGTCGCGATGATTGCGGTAAAAAGGGAGTGTCAGACTTAACGGCATCGCAGTGGTCGAGCATCGCAAGGATGGAAGCACTCATGATGAGCGATCCGCCATGGGCAATGCCGGTCTCAATGATAAGGTCAGGCTGGACATTCCAGATGATTTCCTGCATGGCAAACACATCCTGCGGAAACTGAATAATCGGTCTTCCCATCCATGAATAATTTAAAACATAGTTATATTTTGATGTTTCGCGCTGCCAGATGTTGGAGAATCCCTTGAGGTCCCGGTCCTGGCCCATCCTGTTAATATTATCCAAAACCTGTTTTTGAAAGTCGCTGATGTTATGAGACATGATAATCCTTCCAGTAAATTGATTCTGACGTGATAAGTTTCGGTGTATCACTTCCGCAATTGGCAACGGCATCGAGGATCGACACGTAAGGAGTGAACTCACCGTGTAATTGAGGATAGGCCTTCTTTTCATAGTTCATGTAGCGTACGGATATTCCATTTGCTTCAAACTCATTATAATCAATATAATTGAGTGCGCCCAGTCCGGTGACGTATGTATCTGCGTTAAAATGGCGACACAATTCAACCAGCCGATGTGTGCTCGAACCGCTGATGATTAATTCAGACGAACAGACAAATTTTGTAGAAAGACCTAACCATCTGGAAAGGTACTCCAACGTGTGACGGTTGAATTCCGACAGATTATCAGTTTGATACCCGTAAATATTCTGAGCGATTTCGAACATCGTCTCAAAGAAGGGTGCCTTTGCATAGCAGTGAAGGATTGTTTTTAAATGCTTTTCCTTCCAATCCATGTAGGATGCAAAAAAGCTTTCGTTGATCAGGGCGCCGGAACGTTTTCGGTCGATTGGGGCGGACAACCATGAAATACCGGATGGTGTTTTGACCTGAACGCGTGTCATGAAACTCCTTCCCTGAGGAAGCTGCACATCATCGTAATGAATAAATACGTCCGCCAGTCTTATCTGTTCAAACAAGCCTATCCAGGGCAAAAACATCGGTTGTGATACGACTACGGTAAGGGACATGCTCCGCTCTCCCTAAAGAAGAAAGTTCTCCGATACAGCATAGCCAATTCCACCTTTTCCTACATTATTACCGGAATAAAACATGAACATGTTTTCTTTGTAGGCAAAAAATGAAGGGTAACAGATCATTTCCGAATCCCAGCCCTCGGAAGACCTTTCTATGCCAGCCATTTCGTCCATTCTCGTCCAGTGAATACCATCCGCGGATTCTGCGTAACCGATGACAAAGTTCTTTTGTTCCTTGTCCTGTGATCCCCGGGTTGAATACCACATGTGGTATCGATCCCGTATTTTGATGACCCAGGGTGCCGATATAACCTCACCGTCATATTTATAATTAATAACCGGTTTGTTATAGGGTTTCCAATTGATAGCATCATCGGACTCCGCATAATAAACAGTATAGATTGGCTCAGGATTGTCTCCCATCATCCTCCATTCAGTGCCTGAGCAATACCACATTTTGAATTTATCAGCGTCAAACAGGACAAAAGGTGCCGCTGTCATGAGCGGATGATTTTTATCCTGTCCAAGAATTGGCCCCTCAAAAACCCTTCTCAGTTTATCACCATTATCAAGCAGCTCTGCAAGTCCAATAGACGCTTCGATGGATACCCCGTAACGACGCCTCTTCCAGCCAACGTAATACATTCTTTCCGTCAAGCCGTGCCTGAGAATGCATGTTGGCGTTATACCGGAATCGTCAAACGTTCCGGTTCTGCCTAATAACATCATAGGTGTTTGATTGATATGAAGCACTCTGCTCGGGCATTCCAGATCAATATCGATATAGGTCGGGTAGGGCATATCGTCGCTGTGACGAGATGAAAAATAGAGTCGAAGTATGTTGTGATTGATTTGAAATGGTATCGGCCTGGTTGCATGTGTCTTAAAGAAACCCTCTCCGGACGGAACATAGATTAACCCCATTTTTCTCCAGTTAAATTTCATGATGATTCCCTGCAAAAGAATAATTATAACAAGTCATGATCAACAATTTGATAGTCTGATTTTTTCGGTTTAACCAGAGTGCGTTCTTTGCAATTTTTCATGACGACGGCCCCTGAACCAATGACGGAATACTTCCCTATGGAGATATTGTCTCTAATCGTCGCATTAACACCTAAAAAGCAGTTTTCTTCAATACAGCAGGAGCCGGAAACGACTACATGTGAACTGATAAAGCAGTGATTTCCGATGATGGAATGATGACCAATATGATTTCCGGACCATAACGTCACATTATTGCCAATGGTAACAAACGGCTGAATCACATTGTTTTCAAGAATGAAACAATTTTCGCCTGCAGGTGTTCCATAATATGTGGCCCGGGGGCTTATGTAGGTCACAAGCCCGTAGCCCTTGTTCCTGGCTTCAAAATACCGTTGCTGCCGAACCTGATTTATCCTGGCGTAACCGAGAGCGATAAACATTTTGTACTCTTCAGGAGGATATCGCTTTTCAATGTCTTCAAACGGAATGACGGGGAGATCGATAAATGTCGTTTCCTTGATAAATGCCTTTCCATTCGTGAAACCAATAATTTGATGGTCAGTATCCCTGGAAAAATAAAAATGGGCTACCTCCGCAATCAGTCCGGTACCGAAGATTAATAGTTTTGACATAGGAATTCTAAAATAATTGAGGCTTAAATAATTAAGGGGTTCTTGCTTGACGATAGAGATACATTGTATATTCAAACATCGGATAGGCGTGGTCTAAGCGGACATAAGGTGTGATTTCACTTATGCACCATGAAAGCAGCTCTGATGGATTGCGATAATACAGGTTATTGGCAAAATAATTAACTTTCGTCGTCATGACATTAAACGCAATTCCTTTTTCGCATAGTTCGAACATGCGGCGAATTAATTTATGGGCAAAATCATCCATGACCAGCCCGGGCACATCAAGTTTTTGCGTTAAGATTCCATTGCAGACAACATAGTCAAAATGCTTTTCCTGAAGCATTCCGAGTTCCAAAATGTCTCCGGCAATGAAAGTGCCGCCGGAAAAAGATTTTTGAGCCCATGAAATCATACTTTCTGCCACGTCAACACCGGTGTAATGAAGAGCGATCCCCTTTCCGCTTGCGTATACAAGAAGGCCGCCGTAACCGCACCCGACATCGAGAATAGACGGTACGTTTACAGGTTGCGGCTCAATGACGGAAAGCATATTCTTATAGCGTATATCAAGACGTGTCTGGTTATCACCCCAATCAACACCCGAAGATGTCGCGCCGTGTTGCAGAAAGGTATTTTCGTAATGCTCCCGAAGAATTTTGCTGACATTATCCATTTTTCTGACACCCCGTAATGCGCAGAATCACTGCGACAACCCGTTCAATATCCTGATCAACCAAATCGTGGTAGGAAGGCAAATTAATTGCTCTACCGGGTATATCCCATGCCCACAAATGCTGAGACTCGTCTTTAAACATTGGCAGGCTCGACAGCGGATGGAAGAACACGCGAGCATCAATATTTTCGGCGGCAAACGCCGAGTGAAGCATTTCCCTTGTTATGCCGGTATTCCTATCAAAAACAACGGTGGGCATCCAGGCGCCATTTACCGTTCCGGCGTCTTCCGGATTCATCTTCAAGCTTTCATGGACTTCAAGACGATCACGGTAATATTTCAGAATCTCACGCTTACGGTTGATCAGCTCATCACTGCGCTCCATCTGGGCGCAGCCGATAGCTGCCTGAAGATTGGACATCTTGTACTTGAATCCCACCATGTCGGGCCAGAATTGTCTGGCTTGTCCGCGGGCGCGTCCATGATTGGAGAGGGTAAGAACGGTTTCGTATAAACTGTCATCGTTGGTGACGAACATTCCACCCTCACCGGTAGTGATCGTTTTGGTGCCATGGAAAGAAAAAGCACCGAATCTGCCCATACTGCCCGCCCGTTTACCGTGGTAAACGGAGCCGATCGCTTCGGCAGCGTCTTCAATAACGGGAATGCCGTACTTTTTCCCAAGGGCCAGCAGGCGTTCCATATTACAAAGGTTGCCGTACAGATGAACGGCAATGATGGCTTTTGTGCGACGTGTTATGGCAGCTTCAGCCAGAGCGGGATCGATGCACCAGCTGTCGGGAAGGATGTCTACGAAAACCGGTTTTGCGCCCAGATGAACGATGGGCGCGGCAGTGGCAATCCAGTTGGTGTCGGCCATAATGACCTCATCGCCGGGACCGATACCCAGCGCAGCGAGCCCCATGTGCAGCGCCCCCGTGCAACTGGAAGTGGCAATGGCATATTTTACTCCAAGATGCTGCCGGAAAGCATTTTCAAAGCGTGTAATATATTCGTAGCAGCGATCTCCCCAGCCGTTGGCGGCCGCGTCGGTCGCATAACGAATTTCAAGGTCCGTAATGCTTGGCTTCGTATAGTAAATACGGCTCATGATCGATGCTTTCTTATCCTGATTGACGGTACTGCCGTGACGAAAACGCCACCCCATTGACTTATATAATTATGCTGGTCGATGACTTCTCCGGCGATGTTCCAGGGCAAGATCAGGACAATATCCGGTTTATCTTTTTTCAGTACGGACGGGGAGAGAATGGGGATAAGGCTTCCAGGGAGAAATTGCCCCTGTTTGGAAGGCGCGGCGTCGCATACGTAAGGAATAAGATCCGGTTTTATGCCGGCGTAATTAAGCAGAGTGTTTCCTTTGGCGGCGGCTCCGTATGCGGCCACTTTTTTTCCGGCTCGTTTCTGTTTGAGCAGGAAGGTGAGCAGTCCATCTTTTACCCGGTCGGCACGCTGCTGAAAGTTACGGTAAACGGTCAGCTTTCGCAATCCCTGTCTTTTTTCTTCGTTCAGTACTGTTCTGACAGCCTTCAGTTCACTCCTGGGATCTTCAGCATGACAACCGTAAACACGAAGTGAGCCGCCATGGGTTGATAATTCTTCCACATCAAAGATCCGCAGTCCGGCGGATTTAAATATAAGGTCCACCGTATGAAGGGAAAGATAGGAGAAATGTTCGTGATAAACCGTGTCAAACTGTGTTCGCTCAACGAGACGCAGCAGATGAGGAAACTCCAGAGTGATGGTGCCACCGGGTTTCAGCGCTGTTTTCAGACCGGCCGTGAAATCGTTAATGTCCGGCACGTGGGCATATACATTGTTGCCGATGATCAGGTCGGCCTGTCTGTTTTCCATGCGGAGACGGTTTGCAACGGCATTACTGAAGAATTCGCGCAGAACCGGTATGCCAATCCTGCATGCGGCATCGGCCGTTCCTGCGGTCGGCTCAATGCCAAGACAGGGGATACCGCTGGCAACGAAGTTCTTCAGCAGATAACCATCGTTAGACGCGATTTCCATTACGAAACTTTCCGGAGTCAGTTGAAGTCTTTTGGTGATTTCCGCCGTGTAGGATGCCGCATGATTCAGCCAGCTTTGAGAAACGGACGAGAAATAGGCGTAATCGTTCTTGAATAATTCATCGGCACGGGCGTAGTCTTCTGTCTGAACAAGCCAGCAGCGAGAGCAAACATAGAGCTTCAGGGGAAAGTAAATTTCCGGTTTGGTCAGATCTTCCGCCCGGAGATATCCGTTGGACGGTGGGGCGGAACCGAGATCCAGAAAAACATGTTTCAGCAGGCTATGACAGTGACGGCAATTCATGGAGCAATTCCCTCGAAATCCCGGCCAATATATGGATGACACCGATCCCGCTCTGACATTTCGGTTATGTTTAAGGGCCAGACAACTCCTATTTGCGGATCTTCGATATGGAGAGCTCCTTCCGATTGAGGATGGAAGGCCGCCGAGTGAAGGTAAAGAAGTTCGGTATCGTCCATCAGGGTTTGAAATCCGTGGGCAAATCCTTCCGGGATCAGCATGCTTTTCCGGTTTTCCGCGGAAAGGATTTCAGCGTGCCAGTGAAGAAACGTGTTCGAATGCTTCCTGATATCGACGGCCACATCGTAGACCTGTCCATGGAGACAGCTGATAATCTTTCCTTCGGTATGCGGTGGGTACTGGAAATGCAAGCCGCGAACCGATCCTTTCTTTATCGTGCAAGTGTGGTTGATCTGGACGACCGGTTTTTTCCATCCAACAGATTGGAGTTCGTCCGCGCAGAAAAAACGGGAAAAAAATCCGCGTGAATCCTCCAGCGGCTTACGCTGTATCACCCAGAGTCCTTCCAATGGTGTGGCCTGGAAATCAAAATGATGACTCTGTCCGATCACCATATTTTCCACTTTGCATCGCCGTCCTGCCATAATTTATTCAGGTATTCCATATCCCGAAGGGTATCCATGCAGGCCCAGAATCCGCTGTGTTTGTAAACCATCAACTGACCCTTGCCGGCAATCTCTTCCAGAGGGCCGACTTCCAGGTCACAAAGATCATCCGCCGTCAGATAATCCAGAATTTTACGGTTGAACACGAAAAATCCGCCGTTGACCAGGCTGTTGGCATTCTTGGGTTTCTCCCGGAATGTTTCTACACGGTCACCGTCGATTTTCAACTCGCCAAATCGTGAGGCGGGATTGATCCCTGTAACGGTCGCCATCTTTCCGTGAGACTGATGAAAAGCCAGCAGCTCCTTAATATTCACATTGGCTACACCGTCGCCGTAAGTCACCATGAATGTTTCTCCGTGGATGTATCTTTCCACTTTTTTTAAACGCCCGCCTTTGAGCGTCTTTTCGCCGGTATCCGCGAGAGTAATTTTCCAGCCGGTTTCCTCATCAGCGTAATGAATCTTTGTTTTTTCCGGTTGCCCCAGCTCAATGGTAAAGTCGTTGTTCATGAGTTCATAATGGCAGAAATAATTCTTGATCATTTCACCTTTGTAACCCAGTGCAAGAATGAAATTTCTGAACCCGAACCGGGAATAATATTTCATGATGTGCCAGAGGATAGGATGTGTACCGATATTCACCATGGGTTTGGGCCGAAACTCGGTTTCTTCCCGAAGGCGCGTTCCTGCTCCGCCGCAAAGAATGACCACCTGCATATCCTGTTTCATAGATGACTCCCGGTTGTAGAGATATTTTGACTGCTTTTAATCACGGAGGGATTTTTCTGCCGCTATGGCCGTGTATTCCCTGATTTGTTCCAGGCACAGATTATAGGCGCTTTTTCCACTCACACCCATGTAATATTGCTTATACCAGTCTGCGGTCATCCGCAAAGTTTCGTCAATAGTCAGGGCGCATTGCCAGTGGAGACTGTTGCGGGCCTTGTCACAATTCAATTTAAGAAGATGAGCCTCATGGGGAGCTGCGGGGTCAGATATGTCTTTCCAGGAACCTTTGCCCCAGTAATGAACAAGTTTATCAACGATTGCTGAAACAGGCAGATGGCCGACGTGATCCGGCCCGAAATTCCAGGCGCCGGAATACTGTTGGGGATCTTTGCAGAGAGCCGCACCAAGCTTCAGATAGCCGCTGAGAGGTTCCAGCACATGCTGCCAGGGCCGAACAGCCTTCGGGCTGCGAATGCCCACGGGACGACCACCGCTGAGAGCCTGAACACAGTCTGGAATGAGGCGGTCCATTCCCCAGTCACCGCCGCCAATGACATTACCCGCCCTGACGGAAGCTGCGCCGATGATTCTGTTTTGCAGGGTGTGAGAAGAAAAGAATGATTTAAGGTAAGAGTTGAAAATGAGTTCGGCGCAGCCTTTGGATGCGCTGTAGGGATCACGCCCTCCCAGCGGATCATTTTCCCGGTAGCC
Organism: Smithellaceae bacterium; assembly: GCA_963682015.1. Classification (GTDB taxonomy): domain Bacteria; phylum Desulfobacterota; class Syntrophia; order Syntrophales; family Smithellaceae; genus UBA8904. The sequence goes on from OY820932.1 coordinate 4,580,448, forward strand.
CCAGATCCATTCTCTGTTTTCATAGCATTTGTCGCTGGTGACATTCACCAGAACTTTCACACCCGGTGTTTTGCGGACGGCCTCCAGCACGTTGACAGTTCCGCCGACATTCGTATCAAAAGTCAATTTTGGTTCATCATACGAAAGACGAACAATGGGTTGTGCGGCAAGGTGAAAAACAAATTCCGGCTGATATGTGCTGAAGGTCTCCATCAGGCAATCGAGATTCCGGACATCGCCATGAATGTGCGTTATTATTTCTTTAAGTCTTGTTGCTTCAAAATTACTGGGGGTACTGGGAGGATCAAGAGAATAGCCGATCACTTCCGCCCCCAGTTCTTTCAGCCAGATGGCCAACCAGGATCCTTTGAATCCGGTGTGGCCGGTGATCAGGACTTTTTTCTCTTTAAAAGTGTCTCCGAACATCTTTTACATTTTGCCTCTGCAAGGTTTGAGTAAACGATTCAAGATGATTAAACCCAGCTCCGCCCACTGAATTACATGGATGAGTGCAATTCACCGGACAATAAACGTCGGATGGCCCCGTGAAAAGTATTAATTCTTATTCTGGCGTTCCCACACCAGAAAATTGGGCCTTTTTTCCAGTTTCGGCATAAAATCCTGAAACTCATCTCTTGACAAGACAAGAGGGCGGATTTTGCGTTTGATATATCGTTCAGTTTTCCTGCTCAAGTCATTAAGGTGATACTGGTCGATATTACCCACCAGGACAAGATCAATAATGCCGGTATCTTTTCCTTCGGCGTAATCATCAATGATATAGGCTTTTTCCAGATCACCCAGTCGGGTAAGGATGCTTTCTATAACCTGATCCAGTCCCAAAACTTTGCTGACCATGGATCGGAGTTCCGGGAATAGAGGGTGCTGATTATTTGCCATGTAAATAACGTTTCTGCCGTTCTTTTCAGATGTCAGAAGTTTTGTTTTGGTAAGCTGGTTCAGTTCCTCTCGTACGGCATTGGAGGATATGTGAAGTTCATTTGAAAGTTCACGCAGATAGGACTTTGTTCCGGGGTTGAAAAAGAAGCGTACAAGAAGTTTGATTCTTGTTTTCGAGGAAATAAGACCTGAAAAAAGATCCGTCATGTCCGCTCCATTACGAGTAGTTATTCTACTCATAACATAAGCAAGATAATTGTCAATATTTTTTTCAGTCTCTGGTTTCGCTACGGTTATAACTCAGCTGGGCAATTTGTTCCGAGACCAGTCCCACCATAAATACCAGTACCGACATCGTTATAAGCATGGCCGAGGTGGGACCGTATCCTCCACCGAAGAAAAAGATCTTGAACACACCATAGGCGATACCGGCAAGAAACATGGCAGCACTGACGGGAAGAAAAACACGCATGGGGGAAAAGAGGGTGGCAATTTTAAGAATGATTAAAAAGAAACGGGAGCCGTCACGGAGCAGTTTGATCTTGCTCTTGCTCTGGCAGCGGTTAGCCTTGATCGGCAGATAGGCCAGACTGTATCCTGAGCGGAGAATGGCCATGGTAATGGTTGTGGGATAGGAAAAGGTATTGGGCAGAAGGGCCACAAACTGCCGGGCGATGCCGGCTTTAACAGCCCGGAAGCCTGAAGTCAGATCCTGTATTTTTCGTTTACAGATATAGGAGGCAAAAAGGTTGTAGATCCGGTTGGCCATATTCCGGTGGAATTGTGATTCCGAATCACCCGTGCGTGCGCCGACGACCATGTCGTAACGGTTTATCATTTCAAGCAGTTGAGGGATATATTCCGGGTTATGCTGGCCGTCTCCATCCATGGTAACAATAATCCGGCCACCGGCCTGACGGATGCCTGTTTTCACGGCCGCGCCGTTGCCTATATTGTAAGGATGGGAGATGACACGGGCGCCGGCTTCCTCGGCCCTCATGGCCGTGTCGTCTTTGGATCCGTCGTTAATGACCAGGATTTCGTAGGACAGATTAATTCCATCCATGACGGTCTGGACGCGTCTGATGATATCGGCGATGATTTTTGATTCCTGGTATGCCGGTATCAGGACTGTCACATCAAGTTCATTATTCATCAGGTATCCTCATTGATCAGGGCAAAAAACGACCAGGTAATTAATGTAAATCGACGCTGACGCCTTGAAATTCCAAGTGTTTAATCAATACTATTTTTGCACCCATTTGTCCAAAGTAAATATGTACACGCCTTGTCCGCGATAGATTAGAACATAGCCGTTTTGAATGTAATTATAGCTTCTGCACCAGGCAGGCAGGTGAGGAGACCATAAATCAACGGCAAGGTAACGTACCTTTTTTTGCTCAAGTTGCGATATTAACTGTTCGGGTGAAATGCCGGGGTCAATATCATGAATCGTAAAAGACGGAAGATAATATTTCATCTGACGTGCGGAGGGTGTAAACACGCTGTGAGGACCGGGTTGATTTTTCAGAAATTCACCGGCCTGACCGTAACCAACAAAAGTTTCTGCGGTCCGTTTCATAATATCCAGGCTTTTCCAGGACTGAAAGAACAAAGTGGCCGACACGGCAAGAATGAAAAACAGGGTGATCCATTTTGCATATACAGGCCATTTCCGGGTGGTCAGCCGCAGTGTTTGATAACATCCGAAGGCAGCCAGAATGAGCAGGCCGGGATAGAGAGGGAGCGTGTAGCGCGAAATGCGAAAAACCATCCAGGGAAGAAAAAATCTGAACAGACCGAAGAGTACAACCCAGTCAAACAGGGCGGAGAAATTTTTATCCCGAATGGTAAAAAGTATTCCGATAAAAGCAAAGGCGATCAGAAAATATCCAAGGAAGAATTCCATTTCAAAAAACATCTGGAAGATGTCCGGAAACTGGAAGTAATAGTAAAAACTTCTTAACCAGTCGGCGGGAAGCGGAAAAAGATCACGGACCAGAATGAACAGGACAAGCATTGCAAAGATGCCCGCATAGACAAATGCCCGCGATCTCGGTTTTAGCCGCAAAAACAAAGGAAGAAACAGCACCGGAAAAGCCGTATATTTGGTCAGGACCGCGCAAAGTCCGAATAAAATAAACAACGCTTTTTTGTCATAGACCAGCATGCATACAGCCAGGTAGATAAAGAAAACAACGGGAATATCCGTAAGAATTCGTATGCTGCTCCAGTTGGAGAGCGGACAGACCGCCAGAAAACCTGCGGCCAGTACACCGACCACAGGGTGGTAAACCTTTTTGCCAATAAAAAAGGTGATGGCAATGGTTCCGATGCCCATGAGAATAACCACAGCTCTGGAAGCTACGGTAAAGAACGCGGCGTCGGAATGGGGCAGGAGGCTCAGAAGATACATGAGCAGAGGAGGGTTGTGATAAAAAATGTTTCCCGAGATATCCGTCAGGCTGGTCCAATCGGATGAAAGATTTCTGGCGATAAAAAGGTAAAGCGCTTCATCCGGCCACAGACTTTCCTGAAACAGGAAATTAAAACGGATCACGGCGCCCAGAATGAGACAAAAAAACAGAAGAACCCATACTCCAATTTTTTCCATCTGCAAACTGTATCCTGTTTTTATTTCGTTCATATGCGATTATTTTGATGCGAATGCTTATACCTTGTAATGAAACCCTACTATATTTTGTGTCCGCATGTCCAAAATAATTTTATGATAATATTTGAATTTACTTGATATTCACTGTTTCTGATAATAATATCATAAGGAATAAACACATAGGCGAGTCATGTTAGGAAATATAAAATCAGGCCGGGCCTCACGGGATCATGGACCAGAAAACAGATGCGGAAATTGTTGCCAGGGTTTTAAAGGGGGACCGGTCATCTTACGCTCTTCTCGTTGATGCGTATAAAGGACCGGTTTTTAATCTGGCCCTGCGCTTGACGGGCAGCCGGGAAGACGCGGAGGACCTGACACAGGAAATTTTCATTCGAGCTTATCAAAAGCTTTATACATTCGATCAGGGAAAAAAATATTTTAGCTGGCTTTACACGCTGAGTATCAATCTCATCCGAAATCACATGAAAAAGAAAGCGCCGGAGATTTCAGAAGACCGGCTTTCTTATGCAATCCATTTAAACAGTGGGAAAGAACAGGAAAAGCTGATTGCGGAAGAAAAATCGATCCAACTGGAAAACGCACTGTTGCGACTGCCAGCGGACGTGCGGGAAGCGATCATCCTGAAATATTTGCAGGAGGTGACCTTTGAAGAAGTTGCCGAAATAACTGGGGATTCTGTAAGTGCCGTTAAAATGCGAATCTACAGAGGGCTTTCTTCTCTTAAAGAAATGATGGCGAAAGAAAAACCTTTGTGACTTTTCCCGGGGCGCAATTGTATATCAATAAGAAAGAGTTCTAAAAAGGCGGAAAGAACTAAATGAACGATGAGTACAGAGAATATGAAGAAATCATCCGGCGTCTGGAGACATTGCCGCAGGAGCTCCCGCGTGAGCAGCTTACTCAAACAGTAATGGCGCATCTGCAGGAAAGGGATGAAAGTCTCTGGGGTAGATTCAAGGCCCGCGCATCGAATCTGATCGCCGGAGGGGAGAAGGAAGAAACCGTCAGTAAAACGGCCTGTTCCTTTTATTATTTCATTACCGGGTTCTTTTATCTCCTGATCGGTGTCGTATCAACGATTAGATTTCAAAAAACTGGTTCACAGACCGTAATATCTGGCTGGATGGGCCTTCAACCTTACATAGCCATAGGTACGGCACTCTGGCTTTTTATACTGGGTATTGTCCTGCGGTTTGATGGTCAAATCGGGGTCAGGACGGCGAGATACGGTACCTTGCTGTTTGTCTTTGCCTCAGTGGTCAACAGCATCCTGTTGAGACCGTGTTTGCATATCCCTTACGCGCTTGTTTTTATCATCGGACTGGCGGCAACCTGTGTAATGATGGGTGTGATTCTGGTCCGGGCCGTGCAAAAAATGGAATTGAGGTCGGCATGAGTACAAAAGATAAAACCCTGATGGGAATGATGAAGCGTAACAGCGGCTTTACCCTGCTGGAAATCATTGCCGTGCTCGTTGTTCTGGCGGTAATCACAGCAGTGGCTGCATCCCGTCTGGCGGGAACAAACGAGGTAAGTGCACAGGCGGAAATGGACATACTGAAAGGTCATTTGCGTTTTGCTCAATACAGGGCCATGAATGATATATCGCCAGTGCGATGGGGGATTCAGATCAACGGCCAGACCTACACACTGGTCAGAAATTCCAGCGGCGACGGGACAACGCTGGATTCTCCCAGTGATCTTCCCGGGAGTTCTTCGGCGACCTATACATTTTCCGGCAGCATAACAGCGTCGGTAACGGGGAGCAACCCCATCCTGTTCAATGACTGGGGAAGTCCGGGCACCACGGCCACAACGGTGAATGTCGGAGGGAAAACCATAACAATTACGGCAAATACAGGATTCATACCATGACATTAAATCGAGAGGGGCATCAGGCCGGATTTACACTGCTTGAGTTCATTGTTACGCTGACAGTGGCGGCCGTTATCGCCGCCATGGTAAGCGCTTACTTCGGTACATCGCTCACCCAGAGCAGCGACCCGGTGAACCGGCTGAGGAATGCCGCCGACCTGGCGAGGGTGATGGATAATATTGTCGCAGAGTACAACCGGCTCCATGCAATTAATCTAAGATATAAATGGAAGGCTTCAATAGCTTATTCAACAGGTGCTGTGGTTGTTCCTGCGACAAACAACGGACATTATTACAGGTGTACGGCAGCAGGCACAAGCGGCGCATCAGAACCGACCTGGCCGACAACAACGGGCGCTGCCGTAACCGATGGAGGTGTTACCTGGCAGGAAAACGGTAAGGTATGGGTGGCAACGACACCTTATGTATCTGGAGATATAGTTATTCCACTTAATAACAATGGACATTATTACAAATGCACGACAGCGGGCACAAGTTTAGCAGGAAATGGGCCAACTTGGCCGGTTTCATCAGGCTCGACGATAACCGAAACTGGCGGACCAACCTGGACGGAAGCGGGCACAATTCTTTACAGCACGGACACGACCAACACGACACTAAAAGATAATCTTCAATATTATCTTACCAACAATCCCGGCAGATACGGAACAGGCTACACCGTGGTGTCGGCGAGTACCAAGTTTATTAAATTCAACAGTTCGACAAATGCGGAAGAAGATGCTGCGACCGGTGATGAAAAAAACGCGCTTAAAGTAACGATAAAGGATAATAATTCCGGAAGAACGCTGACAACCATTTTTACCATTCGTTAAAACGGGGCGGTTATGAAAATATTCAGGCACGGACAGAAGGGTTTTACACTGATAGAAGTCATCGTGGTTCTTTTACTTGTAGCCATCGTTGCCGTGCTGGCCGGCATGTGGATCGTTTCAGTGGCCAACAGCTACATTGTTGCGAGAATGAATATGGAAACAACCCAGAAAGCGCAACTGGCGTTAACCCGGATGGAAAGAGAATTCAAGGCGATCAGCGCCGTAACCACAGCCACCACGAATTCCACAAAGATAACTTATAACAGGCCCGATACGTCATCGGGAACTCTGACAAACCAGGTTGTGACGATAAATGGAACTTTACTTCAACTCAACGGAAACACGCTGACGGATTCAGTCGGTACGTTTACGCTCGCGTATTGCAATGATGTAGCGTCGTCATGCACCTCAACGTGGTCTTCAACCTCGCGGATCATCGTGATCACGCTCACGATGAACGGAGCACAGGGTGTTCAATCCACCTATACTCAGCGTGTAGCACCACGGAACTTGTAGGCAAGGAGCAAAGAAAAATGTTTTTATTGCACATTCAGCAAAGGGTTAGAGAAATGACGCAATCAAGCGCAGATATCCGGTATTTATCTGAAAGAGGATCGATCCTGATCGGACTTATCGTTACGATGGTCGTCATGGCGGTCCTGGGTGGAGGAATGCTCTACCTGACGACAACATCGTCATTCAATGAGCTTTATTACGGAAGCCACTCGGATGCGTATTACTCCGCCGAAGCAGGCGGCAGATACGCCAAGGCAGTGATCCGGGACGCCTATGCAAATGATAAGACAAAAATGAACGCTATAAACGCCAGCCAGACCTTTACGCTGGCCAACGGAAGCCGTTTCCAGATAACAAGCGTGGTGGAAAGTGTAAGCGGCAACACGGCGACGGTTACTTTTTCATCGACGGGAATGGTCGGTTCCGGGTTGCTTACGGCAAGACGTCAGATTAACTACAGTATACAGCCGGCCAATCAGACGGCAGGCGGCAGCGGCCAGACGACTTCCGAACCCAATATGGATAATTTTGTCGCCAGTCCGCAGGGACAGTTTACAAAAGTGGATGGTGCGCTGAAGGTCACCGGCGTCACCCAGGATGCGTATGCGGATGAAAAGAGGGCTTTTGCCTACTATAAAAACAGCAGTGTTGATTTTTCCTCAGTCCGAACCGCCCAGAACGGCTATCTAAGTTACGATGCGCAGGTTAAAGTGAAGTCGACAACAGATTATTTCCTTGCCGGCCTCGGTTTCCGTACGCATCCATTACGCAATCAGACATCAGGAACAACCAGCACGGATCCCCGGTCTCTGCATATTTCTTTCCTGCGATTTTCGGATAACGATAACACCGACTCAACCTCAAGCATTGACAAAATTCCGCTGGAACTAAAATATCAAAACTGGACTTCCTATGGCAGCGGTGGCGTCTCCGGTCCCCTTGAGATTGGAAGTTACTACATCATTCTTTGGATGGATTATGGTGCGGGTGGTGACTTAGACTCTACTGTGGCCATGGAAAGGCTCCTGGCCTACAAGAAGATTGATAGTACGTCCGGTGTTTTTAGTCAGACATACAGCATGAACGACAATATGGAGTCGGATGCATGGAGTCGCAGTGCGTCATCCGTCTGGAGCTGGGTAACCAGTGATTTCTGCAGTTCCACGCATTCTTATTACGGACAAGCCTCCGCACCGCAAACACTGCAATTAACCTTTTGGCATAAACTGGATGTCCGGTCATCATCGGATTATGCGACGGTCCAAATATGTTCTGGCAGTTGCAGCAGCTGGACGGATCTTGTCTCTTATAACACTGATATTACAGGATGGACTCAGGCAACCATTAATATCCCCAGTCAATACATTAATGCAACAAATGTCAAAATTCGTTTCCAAATGCAAAACAGCAGTACTTCAGGCACCAGAACGTGGTATATAGATGATGTAAGTATTCAGAATACGTTCAGCGATAATATGGAAAGCGGAGATGGTAAATGGACATATGATACTGACTGGAGCCTTGTAACGACGGATTACCATAGCTCTTCGCATTCATTTCGGTTGAGTGCGAGCAGAAATACAACCAGAAGTTTGACATCAACAACTTTTACCACCAGTGTCTCAACTGACGGTAATGTGTTAGTATCACCTGCGTTTAACATTCCAAATGTTGCTTCAGCCTCTCTAACATTTATGCATAGGCTGGATATAAAAAACAGTTCCTATGATTTTGCAGGTGTTGATATTTGTCAGGGCGCATGCTCAACCTGGACATCAATGGGAAATTTTACAACCGACACTTCTGGATGGGCAGGCGCAACCCTGTCAATACCATCTTCGTTTCTAAACCAGTCCAACGTGAAGATCAGGTTCAGGATCAGCACGACCAGTACCACTCAATTTCCAACCTGGTATATCGATGATGTGAAAATTGGAGGTCCCCCCACATTCACCGCATGGTCAACCTTGCTGGTCCGTCTTGAGGAAAAGCTTTTAACGGCATCCGATTTCATAAACGGTAATTTCACTGTGGGCACACGAGTCAACAAAATCGTAGTGTACTACAGTACCTTAAACAGCAACGGGACCGGCAACCATCCGGGAGGAGCAATCGATGTGAACCGGACTGGAAATAATCCGCTTGGCACTTTCAACTGGCCGGCGGCCAGTGGTGCGAGTGACATGAATTTCACCCTGGTAAAATGGGATTGGGTGAGAGATGATTCCAACACCACATACAATTCAACGGTTATCGGTAATTATGACGTAAAAACGATCGTGGAGACAAAGTACTACAGGACAACCGGGAAAGATTCGGACAATTTTGGAGGCTATACCGTAACCGCGGAATATGATGACCTGGGGTTGAGCATTTTCGGCGTGTATACTACGAATAATGTTTTCTTTGACGATTTTGCGGTTAAAATCGGAACCGGATCAGGCAGCGACGGAAGTGGAACGGTAATTCAGTACCCGTAATCGAAAGAATTGAATCGCAAGAAATGAGCTGTGAACGGAATCGAATTAAAACGGCATTTTAGAAGAAAGGAATGGCGTTTATGAATTCTTCTCTTGATGAAAAAAAGAGAACAGGATTTCTGGATATCCGGGATCAGCAGGCGGTCCTTGCGGAAGTCAGGGAAACGGTAAACCTGATTGCGCCGGGATTTGACTTTGATCAAGTAAATTGTGCATTTCACGATGTAGAGCGCTTGTTTGCCGGAACCTATGAGGGGTATCGCAAGTGCAATACAAAGTATCATGATTTCGGTCATACCCTGATGGTGTTGCTGGCCATGGCCCGGCTGATGCATGGCGCGCTTTCCGAGGCGATACATTTTTCCGATAAGGAAATCAATCTGGGGCTGATCAGCGCCCTGATGCATGACGCGGGTTACATTCAGTCCGATCAGGATGCCGGTGGCACGGGAGCAAAATATACCCTTGTCCACATCAGCCGGAGCATCCGGTTTGTTCAGATGTACTATGAGGACAGCGATTATTTCGCCGAGGATCAGAAAAACTTTCACGATATTCTCAGCTGCACCGGGATTCACACCATGGTTGCGGATATCGATTTTGAATCGGAGAAGATAGCGCTTCTGGGCAAGATGCTGGGCACCTCGGATCTGCTGGGGCAAATGGCCGATCGCCTGTACCTGGAAAAACTGATTCTGCTCTATAATGAATTTGCCGAAGGCGGAGTGCCGGGTTTTGACAGTGAGGCGGATCTTTTCCGGAAAACTGTCAGCTTTTATAAACAGACCAGGACCCGTTTCAAAAATGAGTTCAGCGGCGTCGACCGGTTCATGATTCGTCATTTCAGGGAGCGCTGGAATATCGACCGGGACGTATATGAAGACTCCATTGAGAATAATATTAATTATCTCAAATATGTTCTGAAAAGTTCTCAGAAAAACATTTATCACTCCCTGCGCCGCAACACAATATCACTGCAATAAGGCAGGGAACAGTCGCGACCGTTTCCTACGCACAAACCATTACAGTTGTAACGGAAACAAAGGCGAGGGCTGATCAGACAGGTCTTTGCCTGTCGCTGCCGGGAATATTCCAACCATTACCGATTGACCACTAATAATTGACATTTCCAGTTGATATGTTATGTTCCGCTGTCAGATTCAATACAAGGAGGTCCATGTGAATATAACGGTTAGAAAAGGCAATCCGGTTGATACAAAAACAGAGGCTGTTATCCTGGCGCTTTGTGAAGGGGAAAAGACCTTCTCCGGATGGGTTGCTGACGTTGATCAGAAAACCGGCGGATTGTTGACGGATGTCATGAAAACCGGTGACTTTGAGGCAAGGCCTTCGCAGGTATCCATGATTTATACCCGGGGCTTACTGCCGTCCAAAAGAGTTGCGATCGTAGGACTGGGGAAAAGAAAAGAACTCAATCTGGAAAAGATCCGCGCAGCCTTTGCCCGCGTCTTGCAGCATCTGCGCGGTCTGGGAGTTAAAGAAGCCGCGACGGCGGTTGATTTGAATCTCCTTGCAGACCAGAAAGAAAGAATCATCAGCGCTGTGGTGGAAGGCGCGAGACTGGGACTGTATCAATATACGTCCTATAAGACCGTTGGCCGCGATGAATTAAAAGAAATGCGCAAACTGGAGATTCTGGCCGATCCCGAAAATTATGCTCTGATCCGGGAAGAAATCAAAAAGGCCGGCATCATTACGGAGGCGGTTTGTTTTGCCCGCAATCTTGTCTCGGCGCCGGCCAATGAGATGACACCGACGATCATGGCCGATCATGCGGGGAAAATCGCCCGAAGAAAAAACGTAAGCTGTCAGGTTCTGGACAAGGGAAAAATGAAAGCGCTGGGCATGAATGCGCTTCTGGGTGTAGCGTCCGGCAGCCATCAACCGCCGAAGCTCATTATTCTGGAATACCGGGGCGGCAAAAAAAGCGATGCGCCGATTGCTCTGGTGGGCAAAGGTCTGACCTTTGACAGCGGTGGAATTTCCATCAAGCCGGCGGAAAAAATGGACGAAATGAAAACCGACATGTCCGGAGGCGCGGCCGTGCTGGCGGTTATCATGGCGGCGGCGGATTTGAATCTGTCCGTTAACCTTGTCGGTCTGGTGCCCGCCACCGAGAACATGTCGGGTGGCGGCGCGCTGAAACCCGGGGATATCCTGAAATCATTTTCCGGACAGACGATTGAAGTGATCAACACGGATGCGGAAGGACGCCTGATTCTGGCCGACGCTCTGAATTACTCTCTGAAATATAAGCCGAAAGCCATCATTGACATTGCTACGCTGACCGGAGCCTGCGTTGTGGCGCTGGGTGAAGAAGTCATCGGGATGTTGGGTACGGATGACCGGATGAAAAAAGAAATCAGCCTCGCGTCGCAAAACACCGGCGAACTGGTCTGGGAGCTTCCTCTGTGGGAACATTATACGGAAATGATCAAAAGCGATATAGCCGATTACAAGAACACCGGCGGCCGGATGGCGGGCGCAATCACGGGCGCAGCGTTTCTGAGCAAATTTGTAGGAAACTGTCCTTGGGTGCATTTGGATATCGCGGGTCCAGCCTGGACAACAAAAGACAAGGGCTATATTCCCAGAGGGGCATCGGGTGTGCCGGTGCGTCTGCTTCTGGAATATCTGCAAAATTGCGTAAAATAAAAATATGCAGCCTCTTCTGGATATTCAAAATCTGAAAACCGTGTTTCAAACCTCCCGTGGCGTCATTAAAGCGGTGGACGGTGTTTCTCTCCGTTTAAACGCGGGTGAAACGCTGGGCATAGTCGGAGAATCCGGCTGCGGCAAAACCATGCTGGCGCTTTCCATCATGAGACTGATCCCGGTAAACGGAAGGATTGCCGAAGGAAGTATTTTATTTAATAATGAAAATCTGTTGTCTCTGAGCGAAGAATCCATCCGCGATAAACGCGGTCGTGACATCGCCATGATTTTTCAGGAACCGATGACCTCGCTGAATCCCGTTTTGCGCATCGGCGAACAGATTGCGGAAGCGATCCGCCTTCATCAGCATGTTCCGGCTTCGGAGGCGATGGCCATGAGCGTGAAGCTGTTAAGCGAAGTGGGCATTCCCGAGCCTGAAAGGCGCGTCAGGGATTATCCCCATCAGTTGAGCGGTGGAATGCGTCAGCGGGTAATGATTGCCATGGCGATGTCCTGTCATCCGCGACTGCTGCTGGCCGATGAACCGACAACAGCCCTGGATGTAACGATTCAGGCGCAGATTTTGAACCTGATTTCCGAGTTAAAAGAAAAGAATAACATGGCGGTCATTCTGATCACGCATGATCTGGGTATAGTGGCCGAATCAGCCGAGATGGTGGCAGTGATGTATGCGGGCAAAATAGTGGAAATGTCTGATGTGGATAAATTATTTTTGAAACCTCTGCATCCCTATACGAACGGTCTGATCGCTTCCCGCCCATCCGCATGTGCCCCGGAATCCCGGGGGGATGCAGAAGGATACCTGAAAACGATTCCCGGCACGGTTCCCAGTCTCTACAATCTGCCGCCGGGATGTAGCTTCTCCGACCGCTGCGGTTTCGTAATGGAAAAATGCCGGGTTTCCGAACCGGAGCTTCTCGAAGTGGCAGAGGGACATTTTGTTTCCTGCTTTATCCCTCAGGGCAAAGTACAGTAAAGGAGTTTCAATATCCGTGGCGCCTGTATTGATGGATATTCAAAAACTGGAAAAAAGATACGCGCTCGGCGGCGGTTTTTTGCAAAGGCGCTCCCGAATCGTTCATGCGGTGGACGGAGTGAATCTGCAAATCTTTGAAGGAGAAACCCTGGGGCTGGTTGGAGAATCGGGCTGCGGCAAATCAACTCTGGCCCGACTGCTGATGAGACTGGAAAAGCCGGACGCGGGAAATGCCTTTTTTCGTTCTCAGAATATCTTTGATTTATCGGCTGAAGAATTAAAAACCTACCGGCGCCGCGTGCAGATGATTTTTCAGGACCCCTATTCTTCATTGAATCCACGTAAAACAGCGTTCGGAATCATTCAGGAGCCGCTGGACATACATCGGATGGATGATAAAGGAAAAAACCGGGAAACAGCATCACAATTGATGACGAAAGTCGGGTTGAGCGAAGAGCAGGGCAGACGATACCCGCATGAATTCAGCGGAGGGCAGAGACAGCGCATCGGCATTGCCCGTGCACTGACGCTTCAACCTTCCCTGGTGATTGCTGATGAACCGGTTTCCGCTCTGGATGCTTCCATACAGGCGCAGATTTTGAATCTGCTCAAAGATCTTAAAAAAGATTTCGGTTTGACCTATTTGTTCATATCCCATGATCTCAATGTCATCCGTCATATATCGGACCGGATTGCCGTAATGTATCTTGGCAACGTCGTCGAACTGGCGGATAAAAATGATTTGTACCGGATGCCGCTGCATCCATACACGCGCATGCTTCTTTCAGCCATGCCGACCTGTGAACCCGGAAAGAAAAAGCGGGAAATGATGATTCGGGGAGAAGCGGGAGACACAGCGGATCAGGGATGCAAATTTAAGAATCGCTGCGCATACAAAATCGCTGTTTGCGAAGAGGTGAGGCCGGAATTGAAACCATTTCAGGAGACAAGATGGTGCGCCTGTCACCGGGCGGGAGAACTTTTAAATCTATGAATCAGGAAGAAAAAGCAGTCTGGAAAAATGGAGAGCTGACCGGAGAAGGCTTATGGCACAGGGCAGCGGGAGATGAAGGCGTGGTAATCTGTCATCCGCATCCCCAGATGGGCGGATCGATGTATAATAATGTGGTGGAAGCCGTACGGGATGCTTTTTCAGCCCGCGGCTTTTCTACGCTGCGCTTTAATTTTCGCGGCGTCGGCGGAAGCACGGGAAGATATGATGAGGGAACTGGCGAACAGCAGGATGTTCTGTCGGCCTGCGAGTTTTTCCAGGGCCGGGGTATAAAAAAAATCACACTCGCCGGTTATTCATTTGGAGCCTGGATTTGCTGTCGACTGCTGCGAAGCATATATTTTGCAGCACAATCTACCGTGCTCATTTCTCCGCCGCAAAAATATTTTGACTTTGAATGGGATGGACTGGAAAATGCCGTAGAATTAATGATATGCGGAGACAGTGATCCATTTTGCGATGTGGAAGATCTGAGGAAAACCGCGGCCAAACTTCATTCAGGGCTGGTCGTTATTCATTCAACGGATCATTTTTACGGCGGAAAAGAAGGTCAACTGACTGAATATATAAAAAAATATATTGATGAAAAAAAGCTTGATTTTAAATAAAATGGTGTTATGGTCACAGACACTATTATAAGGTAGAGACTCGTTACATAAGAGATAGATGGGTGTTGTCAGGAAATTGGTAGTGCGTATTTTTTTCAAACAGGGTGATAAACCGCAGAGAATTCTTTAAGACATAAAAGAATTCATGCGGTTTTTTAGTTTCTGAAGGTATCAAGCCTGCGGAACAATTTTTTTGAAAGGGGGACTTTTAGCATTGGCAGAAGGAAAAGTAAAATGGTTTAACGAGAAGAAGGGGTTTGGTTTTATTGAGAACGACGAGGGTGGAGATGTTTTCGTACATTATAGTGCCATCGCTGGAACGGGATTTAAAACCCTGTATGAAGGACAGAGAATCCGTTTCGATATTGAGCAGGGCAACAAAGGGCCCAGCGCAGCAAACGTTCAGCCACTATAATCAATCCAGTTATTAACAGTAAGGGAAAATGCCCCGTGATTCGCACGGGGCATTTTTTTTGATGAAGAGAACTTCAGGACTTCAGTCATGGGAAAAAATCTGATTGTCATACTCGGGCCGACCGCTTCCGGAAAAACCGCTATGGCGGTTCAACTGGCGGCCGATCTGAAAGGCGAAATTATTTCGGCGGATTCGCGTCAGGTCTATAAGGGCATGGATATTGGCACGGGTAAGGATCTGGCTGAATTTCAAATCGGTCGGCAAAACATTCCATATCACATGATTGATATCCTGGAGCCGCAGCAGGAATTCAGTGTCTTTGAGTTTAAGAAGAAATTTCATGAACTGTTTCAGGCCTTGCAGGTTAAACAGACTCTGCCCATCCTGGTGGGAGGAACGGGTCTCTACCTGGAGTCCGTGCTGACGGATTATCAAATGCCTGAAGCAGCAACGGATGAGGAGTTGAGATCGCAACTGGCGGAAAAAACGCAGGTGGAACTTCAAAACATTCTTTTGTCCATGAAACCTGATTTGCACAACAAAACCGATCTGGAAGATCCGGAAAGGCTGATCAGGAAAATCGAAATTGAGAAAGCGCGACAAAATCCGTCAAAACCCGCGATGGAGAAGCATTCCATAGATGCAGTCGTGTACGGCATCCTTCTGGAACGAAGTGAATTGAGACAAAGGATAGCTGTAAGACTCAAGAGAAGATTGGAGGAGGGGATGGTGGAAGAAGTATCCCGTTTGCGTGAACAGGGGGTATCCTGGGAGAGGCTGGACAGCTTTGGCCTGGAATACCGTTATATTGCCCGGTATCTGAAAAAAGAAATAACCCGGGAAGAAATGATTGACCGCCTTCAGATAGCTATCGGCCAGTTTGCCAAGCGACAGATGACTTGGTTTCGGAGAATGGAAAAAAAGGGAGTAAAAATAGAATGGATGCCGGGGGATGACTACCAGGCGTTGCATCGCCGCGTACTGGAAAACCTGTCATGAAAAAAGCATCCGCACTGAAAGACTATCTCGACCGGTACGCGGCTGGAGAGCCCTGGAGCCTGCAAGCAGGCAATCTCGATCATCTTGAACAGGTCGTGGTCATACCGGCTTACGCGGAAAAAGATCATCTCTTCGATACTTTATTATCCCTTGCTCAAAATGATGAACAATGCCTGCAAAAAACCCTGGTTGTCTGCGTGATCAACAACAAGTCGACGGCGCCGGCAGCGGATAAAGAAAACAATGCCCGCACGCTGGAGTGCATTCAGGCCCTGATTGGCCGGAAATCCATCAACGGATTCAGTGACGACGATCATCTGCAAATAACGCTTCAAAAAATTGCCGCAAGCCCCATTCGACTGGCCTGCGTGGACGCCGCATCCCCTGGTATGGAAATTCCGGAAAAGGAGGGCGGAGTCGGGATGGCCCGTAAAATCGGTATGGATACGGCCCTGCGCGTGCTGGGAACATCCAATGAAGGGGTGCGTCTTATCTTCTGTCTGGACGCGGATACCCTCGTTCAAGCCAACTATTTATCCGCCGTCCGTAAAGCGTTTGCCGGCGGTAAAACAAAGACGGGAATTCTTGCATATGAACATCCGATCCCTCCGGACGGCATGGAAAGAACAGCGATCGTTCAATATGAAATCTTTCTGCGCTACTGGGTTTTAGGTCTTTGTTATGCTGATTCGCCCTATGCTTTTCATTCGATAGGCTCTACAATGGTAATCACGACTGGAGCCTATCTTGGCGTTCGGGGGATGAATCGACGGGCCGCGGGAGAGGATTTTTATTTTCTGAATAAACTGGCAAAAACGGGTTCCATTCGCCCGATCAGCGAAACCGTTGTTTATCCCTCGGCGCGTGTTTCCGGAAGGGTGCCCTTCGGCACCGGAGCCGCGGTTCAAAAAATCGCAGCGGACGAGAATTCCGCATACCCATTTTATGATCCACGCGTATTTCAAATTTTAAAAGAGTGGATTGCTTTAATGCGGCAATCCTTTAGCCTGAATGAACATCAGATTATGGACATGGCGTCGCGGATAGATTCAGGCTTGATATCTTTTTTGGACCGGCGTGACTTTTTGTCAGTTTGGCCGAAAATCCGGGCCAACGTGAAAGATGAGAAAACGTGTCAGAGCCAGTTTCACAGATGGTTTGACGGCTTTGAGACGCTGAAGCTGGTCAACGATCTGACCCGGGAATGCTATCCGCGGACCAGTCAGAGGGAAGCCCTGATGAAAATTCTTCCAATGATGAAACTGGAGATTCCCGGTTCTTTACTATGCAAAAATAATCCGGATCAGGAAGATCAGTTGAACGTTCTTGCCTGTTTGCGCAGGTGGACGTAAAAGGATGCCGGCTTGCGATCTAAGGTTTTTTCCTTGACGGGAATCGGTGATTTTGCATATAGCTCAATCAAAAGTTTATGAATACAAACTATTTCAGGGGAGGAATTCATGTCTAAAAGATATATGAGAAATATTCTGGCACTGTTACTGATTATCCTGCTGGCGGCGACAATCGGCTGCGGCAAAAAAGAGGAAAAAGCTCCGGCGCCTCCGGCGAATCAGTCGGCGACGCCCAGTTCACCCGCTCCTGCTGTTATCCTGGATCAGGCCGTTGTCGCTCCATCCGCGGTGGAACCCGGCAAAGATGCTTCCGGAGATGCAGTCGTCAGCGTGAACGGTGTTGTATTAAAGAAAGATGAACTGGCCAGGCGAGTAGCGGCAAAAATGAAGCTGTACAAGGACAAAATTCCAGCCGGCAAGACGAAGGAAGTCCAGGATAGTCTGAAAAAGCAGCTTACGGAAGAATTTGTCATGCGTACGATCTTGAGCGCGGAAGCCAATGCAAAAAAAATCGTCGTCAGCAAGAAAGAAGTCCAGGAGGCTGTTGATCAGGTGAAGGCAAATATCCCCCCTGATAAAACCGTGGAAGATTTTCTGAAAGAAAACGGTATTACAAGAGAAGACATTGCGCTGGGCATCCGGATCAGGAAACTGGTTGAAAAGGAAGCCGGGACAAAGGCAAAGCCCACGCAAAAAGAGATCGGTAAATTTTACTCGGATAACAAGGATAAGTTCACCGCGCCGGAGACCGTTCACGTCCGTCATATCCTGGTGACGATTGACGCAAAAGACGATGAAAAAACAAAAGCGGACAAAAAAGCGAAGATCGACGGCCTGCGTAAACAACTCGTTGAAGGGGCCGATTTCGCGCAAGTCGCTAAAAACAATTCCGACTGTCCCAGCAAGGAAAACGGGGGCGATCTGGGAGAAGTTAAAAGAGGCCAGACAGTCAAACCCTTTGAAGACGCTGCCTTTTCGCAGGAGATCAACGCAATCGGACCCGTGGTCACCACGGAATTCGGTCATCACATTATTCAGGTATTAGGAAAGACTCCGGCTAAAGCCGTCAAACTGGAAGAAGTCAGGGATCGGATTGCCGGGTACCTTGAACAGCAAAAGCACTCGGAAATATTTAATCAGATGGCAGCCAGATTAAAGAAAAACTCGGCAATTATTTATTATTAGAATTCATGAGGATTCGAACGTCAGGACTTATTGACAGCGGTCTGTGGCTTCTGGGTACGGAAGAATCCTGTATCTATCTGCTGGAAGGGGAAAAATCATCCGCGATCATTAACGCCGGACTGAGTTACGCACTGCCGGACTGCCTGCGTCAAATCGCCTCCCTGGGCATTTGTGAGAAAAAGATTGAGCATGTCATTATCCTTCATGCCCATTTTGATCATGTCGGCGTGGTTCCTTATCTGAAAAGAAAATGGCCGCATCTCAAAATCTACGCGTCTTCCCGGGGATGGGAGGTTCTGTCGAACCCCAGGGCGCTATCGGTTATCCATGATTACATGCTCAAGGTATGCCGGAGAGTGCGCGGCAATACGGATGCGCTGAACGCTCTGGACTGGCAGTGGCGTGACGATGTTCGAGGCGAGACATTAAAGCAGAACAGCCGGATTGATCTGGGCGGGAGGGGACTGGAAGTATACGAAACACCGGGACACTCCTCCTGTTCAATATCCGTTTATGAACCTCATTTGAAAGCGCTGTTCCCGTCGGATGCCGCAGCGATTCCCTATCGGGACGAATACATCATTGCCGCGGGGTCAAGTTTTGAATCCTACCGGAAAAGCCTGGATACGATGGCAGCGCTGGATGTCCGGATTTTATGCGCGGATCATTACGGGTATATAACCGGCGAAGAAGCGGCACAATACATCACGAAAAGCAAATCGGCAGTCCTTCAAATGATCGACAGGCTTCATCAGGCAATGGAGAAAGAAAACGACATCGGAAAAGCGGCAGTACAGCTGGTGCGCCTGCATTTCGAACTAAGGCCCGATTATTTCGTTCACCCGGATATCCTGCTGGGCACGTATACCAACATGCTGAAACAATTTACCCGTTCGCTGAATCCGTAATCTATTTAAAGCTGTGTTCAATGTCCGGGAACTCTCCCGTTTTTACTTCCTGAATGTAACGTTTGACCGCGTTGCGGATTTCCAGATTCAGATTTGCATATTTTTTTACAAATTTGGGCGTCATGCGGTCGTAAAGACCCAACATGTCATTGACTACAAGAACCTGCCCGTCGCAGTTAACGCCGGCTCCTATCCCGATGGTGGGAATGGCCAGTGAAGCCGTGATTTCCGCCGCCAGCTTCTCGGGCACGCATTCCAGAACAAGGGAAAAAGCACCCGCTTCTTCAAGGATGGCTGCATCCCGCATTATTTTTTCCGCCGCGTCTTCCTTTTTCCCCTGCACTTTAAAACCGCCCAGTTGATGGATCGATTGCGGCGTCAAACCCAGATGCGCCATGACGGGTATGCCCGCAACAGTCATTTTCCGGACAAGTTCGGCATGTTCTTCGCCGCCTTCCAGTTTGACGGCCTGGGCGTCCGCTTCTTTTAAAAAGCGTCCGGCATTCATCATCGCCGCCTCAACGGACACCTGATAGGACAAAAACGGCATATCCGCGACAATCATGGCGCGGCGGGCGCCGCGGGCAACCGCTTTCGTGTGGTGAACCATTTCGTCCATGGTTACGGGAACGGTGGTGTCGTATCCCAGAACCACATTGCCCAGGGAATCACCGACCAGAATAATGTCAATCTCGCTTTCATCGAGAATCGCCGACGTTCCGAAATCGTATGCGGTCAGCATGGCGATTTTTTCACCCTGTGTTTTCATTTTCTTGATGTCGAGAATGGTTTTCCTGCTGATTTTTGTTTGCGTGCTCATTGATTCACTCCTTTCAGAAGTTGCATGATCATTTTTGCCTGACTCGAACTCAACGTGCCTTTCTTAAGAGCAAGATTTACGGCGACCTTTCCCATGCCGGCATACAAGGGTGTATGATCGGGAAGGTGACGGGACATGGCTTCCAGATGCTTTTGAACAGTTCCTGAATCGCCGCGGGCAATCGGTCCCGTGAGCGCGTTGGAACATCCCTGCCTGACAAGATTTTTCAGGCTGCCATAGACAAGCGGCAGGTAGGCCTTGCGGGCGTCTTTTTCTGAAAATCCGATGGCCAGGTAAATGGCTTCAACAACACTCATCAGGGAAACCAGGTAATTCGAGGCGATACAGGCTGCTGCGTGATAAAGAGGTTTTTGCTCGGGCGAGATGTCAATGGGGATTCCCTGAAGATCCCGGACAATCCCGAAAGAAAGTTTTTTAAGGCCGGGCAGGGCGGTTACGCCAAAATAGCTTCCGGGAATGCTGGAAATCGCGCCGTCGATGGAGGAAAAGCTCTGCAGTGGATGAATACTGGCCGTCAGCGCTCCCTGTTTCGTGGCAGGTTCAAGAAGATCCAGCCCTCCCGCGCCGCTCATGTGAAAGACTTTTTTCCCGCGCAGGGAACAGGAATCGGCGATTTCAGCGCAAACGCCGCCAATCCTGTCGTCGGGAGTGGTAATCAGAATGCAGTCGGCAAGATCCGCCGCCTGAGTAGGCAGGCGAAATGTCGCGGCGCCGGTGTAGGACTTTCCTCTTTTTAAATGGGACGCTGAAGGATCGGCGATCGCCGTGACCCGATGACCGGCTTTTTTCAATAAATGGCCAATGGCCGTTCCGACCATTCCGGCACCTATGACTGCAAAAGTAAGGGGTTGTTTTTTTCTCTGCATGTTTAATATCCATAAAAAAAGGGTCTTCCGCAACGTTCGGAAGACCCGTGTTCGACAGTTATTCTTACTACCGTCTCAGTCTGTAACAAGTGATCCAAGCGGCTGAAGATGTGTAACACACACGATCATTGCCGTCAAATGATATTTCAGAAGGGTTCACCAACAAAGAACCTTGTTTTTACAGCATCTCTCGGCTATAAAACTTCCGGGAGAAAAACATGAAAAAAGTGGATTTAATGATTTTTGACTTTGACGGCACCATCGTCGATACCGGGGAAGATCTGGTATCCTCCGTTAATCATACACTGGCGTCGATGCGTCTGGATGTCCGTCCGCATGAGGAAATAATCGGTTTTGTGGGGGACGGAGTGAAAAAACTAATCGAAAGATCCCTCGGAGAAAAGCATCAGGACAGGCTGGAGGAAGCGATGAAAATTTTCGGCAGCCACTATGAAAAGCATCTTCTGGATAAAACCGTGCTTTATCCGCAGATTGAAGATGTCTTGAAATATTTTAACCATAAGATGAAGGTGATTTTGACCAATAAACGTTACCATCTGACCGTTGCCATTGCCCGGGGTCTGCACGTTGACCGATATTTCATGGAAATCGTAGGTGCGGATTCCACACCGTTTTTGAAGCCGGATCGTCGTCCGGTTGATTATCTGCTGGAAAAATACAATGTGGCGCCGCAAAAGGCGGTTATGATTGGTGATGGTGCAAACGACATTGGTGTCGCCAAAAACGCGGGAATAATTTCCTGCGCGTATTTAAACGGTCTGGGCGGAAGAGAAAAGCTTCTGGCGCTGGGGGCGGATTACTACTGTGAAAACCTGAATGAAATTAATTCATTGTTTCAATAATGATCAAGACAATCGGGAAGACAATCGATAAATATCATTTACTGGAAAATGGCGAGACGGTCGTTGTCGCCATATCCGGAGGCGCTGATTCCTGTGCGCTTTTGTGGAAGCTGAGCGAAATTGCCCCGATCCGGCAATTAAACATGGTTGTTGCCCATTTTAATCATGGATTGAGGGGTATCCAATCCGACGAGGACGAAGCGTTCTGCCGAAGACTGGCACGGGACAAACGGCTCGTATTTGTAACGGAAAAGATGAAATTCACTTCGGTTCCCGCCGGCATATCGCCGGAAGATTATTTCCGGCGGCAGAGATATCAGTTTCTGGACCGGGTTGCCCGGGAGCATCAAGCGGAGAAAATCGCTCTCGGTCATCACCTCAACGATCAGGCGGAAACGGTTCTGATCAATATCATGCGAGGCAGCGGCCTGGACGGGCTCAAAGGTTTTCTGCCCATTCGCGACGGCAAATACATCCGCCCGCTGATGGAGATTTCACGAGACGAAATCAGGAATTATCTTCATGCGAATGGTATTGTTTACCAGGAAGACGTGTCCAATAAAAGCACGATGTATCTGCGCAATCGGGTTCGCAATGAACTGATCCCCTTTTTGCAGGAGAAATATAATCCCGAAATTGAAAAAGCTCTTGTGCGGATGGCGGAAATTGTCCGCCGGGACGACGCCTGGCTCAATGAATCTGTAAAAACAGTCCTGGCTTCGCCATCCATTCAAATCGAAGACTCGGAAGCATCGATTTCCGCTGACTATTTCAAGAGCCTTGATGAGGCTCTGGGATTCAGGGTTATGAAAGCCCTTCTGGAAGGGCTGGTGCCTGAGGAAGGCGGGTTTTCATCTTCCCATATTCAATTGCTTGTTGATCTGGCTGCCGCAAGTTCAACAGGGAAAAAAATCTCATTGCCGTATGGCATTTGCGCCCGGAAAGAATACGACCGTATTATTCTTCAATCCTATAAAACGGAAAAACTTCCGGATTATGAATATCAAATAAAAATACCCGGAACCGTTGATTTAGCGCAAAGACGTATTATGTTATCCGCCAGGATGGCCAAAGCGGGAGAAATTGATTTTTCCCGCCGGGATAGGATTTACTTCGACCGCGACCGGATCAGTGAACCCCTCATTGTGAGGAATCGAAGAAGCGGTGACTGGTTTGAGCCCTTGGGAACGCAAGGGAAGCAGAAGATCAAAAAGCTGTTCATTGACCGGAAGATACCCGTGCAGGAACGCGACCGGATTGCCCTGATCACCGATCAGAAATCCGTCATCTGGATAGAAAATATGCATCTGAGTGAAAGAGTTAAGGTGTCGCCGGATACAAAAGAGGTCCTTCTTGTCGAAATAAAGTCGCTTGCATGAAAGACCTTAAATGTACAAGAAAATATTTGAGATAAATTGGATATTATTATAAAGGCCAGTAAATACTTTTAATTTTGAGGAGAAAGATATTGAATCAGTTTCAAAAAAATATAGCACTTGTTCTGACGGTGCTTTTGGTTTTTTTGCTCGTCTGGCAACTTTTCAATCAACAAAAGCCCGGCACAAAAGACATTAACTACACACAAATGCTTACCCATCTGAAAAATGGAGAAATAACCGAAGTCACCATGCAGGGGGAATCCGTAACCGGCAAACTGGCGAACGGAAGTATGTTTAAAACTTACGCGCCGAAAGATGACGAACTGGTTGGCATGTTCAGGGACAAGAATGTTAAAATTACAGCTAAACCGATGGATGAAAATCCCTGGTACATGATTTTTATCTCATGGTTTCCAATGCTTCTGCTGATAGGCGTGTGGATTTTCTTCATGCGCCAGATGCAGTCGGGCGGAGGCAAGGCAATGTCTTTTGGTAAAAGCAGGGCAAGACTGATTACCGACAAATCCAAGAAAGTGACATTTGCCGATGTGGCCGGCATTGACGAAGCAAAGGCGGAACTCGAAGAAGTAATCGACTTTCTGAAAGACCCTAAAAAATACACCAAGCTGGGCGGCCGGATTCCCAAAGGTTTGCTGCTGGTAGGGCCTCCCGGTACGGGTAAAACCCTTCTTGCGCGGGCCATAGCCGGCGAAGCGGATGTTCCCTTCCTGAGCATCAGTGGTTCGGATTTTGTGGAAATGTTTGTTGGCGTGGGTGCATCCCGCGTCCGGGATCTTTTCAGTCAGGCCAAAAAGAATGCGCCCTGCATCATTTTCATCGATGAGATCGATGCCGTTGGACGTCATCGTGGAGCGGGACTGGGCGGCGGCCACGACGAGCGGGAACAGACCCTCAACCAGCTGCTGGTGGAAATGGACGGATTCGAATCCAATGAAGGCGTAATTCTGGTTTCGGCGACCAACCGTCCCGACGTTCTGGACCCGGCTCTTTTACGGCCGGGGCGATTTGACCGTCAAGTGGTTGTGCCTCTGCCGGACGTGAAAGGGCGTGAAAAAATATTTGAAGTTCATGCGCGAAAAACGCCCGTAGGTGAGGATGTGGATTATGGCATTCTGGCTCGCGGGACGCCCGGCACATCCGGCGCCGATATCGAAAACCTGGTCAATGAAGCGGTTCTGAACGCCGCCCGTTTGAACAAAGACAAAGTCCACATGTCTGATTTTGAATTCGCCAAAGACAAGATTCTGATGGGCACGGAAAGAAAAAGCATGGTCATCAGCGAGACGGAAAAGCGTAATACCGCCTATCATGAAGCCGGTCATACGCTGGTGGCGCGCCTGATTCCCGGCACCGACCCGATTCACAAGGTAACCATTATTCCCCGGGGAAGGGCGCTGGGCTTGACGCAGCAGTTGCCCATCGATGAAAAACATACCTATCCCAGCCAGTACCTGGAAAATAACATCGCCATCCTGCTGGGAGGGCGCGCGGCGGAAGAACTCATTCTGAAGGATTTCACAACGGGCGCCGGCAATGACATTGAGCGAGCAACCAATCTGGCAAGGAAAATGGTCTGCGAGTGGGGCATGAGCAAAGTCATGGGGCCGCTAAGCTACGGAAAGAAAGAAGAACAGATTTTTTTGGGGCGCGAATTCGCCACTCACAAGGATTACAGCGAGGATACGGCAAAGAAAATCGACGAAGAGGTTGTATCTGTTGTTCAACGCAATTACGATAAAGCCATGACGCTCTTAACGCAGCATATTGAAATTCTCCATCGCATGTCCCGGGAACTTCTGGAAAAAGAAGTCCTCAACAGCACGGAGATTGACGAGATAATCGGCGCAGCTCTGCCCGCCGAACAAACGGTTCAACCCCAGTAGCTGAATAAGTCCCGGTTTGTTTCTGATCGAAATCCGGACGGCGGAAAAGAATTGTATTGGACCGCCGTCCGCGTTATTAGCCCGAAACGTTTCTTTCCAGCGGCAAATTCCTTTGAACGATACGGTGAATTTTGAAGATCGTTAAAATCAAAAATCATGATGAAGCGGCGGAAATGCTCCGAAAAATCGGCGTTGATCCTTACGGAATCGCATCGATGGTCCCCAAAACGCAGCATGTGAATATCCTGCTTTCATCAAGGCCATGCAAAGTGGCCAATATCCTCAAGCAGGAAATGCTCTCCGTGGGGGCGGATGCCGCTGTTGCCCGTGGCAGCGTTTCCTGCTCCGTTGACGCCACCGACATCCTGCTTATGGGGACCCACAAACAAATCAGCGCCCTGGCAAAAAAAATTGAAAAACAGCCGTTTGGGCTGGATGCAGTTGCCCGGGAGTTGATGACGTTGCTCCGAAATGAAAATACACAAAAACATGTTCTCAGGACGTCAAAACGGAAAATCGTTCTGGGCGAAAAAACCCTGGTTATGGGGATTCTGAATATTACCCCCGATTCTTTTTCGGACGGTAATATTTATCTGGACAGGCAAAAAGCCATCGAACGCGGCTTGCAAATGGCGGAAGAAGGCGCGGATATCATCGATATCGGAGGGGAATCAAGCAGGCCCGGTTCAAAGCCTGTGACTGTTCGACAGGAAATTGCAAGGGTAATTCCGGTAGTGGAGGCCTTGGCCTGTAAACTCTCCATTCCGATTTCCGTGGATACAACCAAAGCGACGGTTGCTCAAAAAGCTCTGGCGACCGGAGCAGAAATCATTAATGATATCAGTTCTCTGTCTCATGATAACAAAATGGCGTCCGTTGTCCGGAAGGCGGGGGCGGCAATCATTCTGATGCACATGAGAGGAACACCTGAAAACATGCAAAAGGGCGATCTTGCTTATGACAACCTGATGTTCGAAATTATTGAGTATCTGAAAAAAAGGTATCAAAAAGCGGTCAAAGCGGGAATCGGCGGGGATCAGATTGTTGTCGATCCGGGAATCGGTTTCGGCAAGACCTGTGAAGACAACTGTAAGATCATAAAGCAGTTGGATGAACTGAGCGTCCTTGGATTGCCCGTGCTGATCGGGACGTCCCGCAAGGCTTTCATCGGCAGGGTTACGGGCGGCAATCCCGATCAGAGAATTGAAGGGACAGCCGCAACTGTTGCAGCGGCCATCATGAATGGCTGTCACATTATCCGCGTTCATGACGTCGCTGCGATGAAAAAAGTCGCCACGATGACCGATGCGATCATTCATGCATAGAGGATGTATATGATATACGGAATCGGCAACGATCTTGTGGAAAACGAACGTATTGAAAAAATCATTCGGAAATGGGGCGAAAAATTTTTGTCCCGCGTTTTTACAGAAAAGGAAATCGCCTATTGCGGAAAACATGTTCAGGCTTCTCTGCATTACGGGGCCCGGTTTGCCGTAAAAGAGTCTTTTTTGAAAGCCATCGGTACGGGAATGGGCAGAGGGGTAAAGCTGCAGGAGATTGAAGTTGTCAATGAAAAAAGCGGAAAACCGGAGATACGGCTGTACGGCGGCGCGCTGGAACAAATCCGGCAGGAGGGAATTGAAAAAGTCCATCTGAGCATTACACATACAAAAAACTACGCGGCCGCCATCGTTATATTGGAAAAATATTAATTTCATGATAGATTTATGAAAGTTATCATCAGAGAAAAAACAGCTCTTGTAGAAATTGAATCAAAAAGCGCCGGGCAGACTTTTGCTATCGGTTTCACCATGGGGCAAAAAGCCGTTAAGGGCGATGTATTTGCCTTATCCGGAGAACTGGGGGCGGGCAAAACCTGTTTCACGGGAGGATTGGCGGGAGGTCTTGGTGTCGGAGATGACTATGTGATTACCAGCCCGACCTTTACGCTGGTCAATGAATATCCGGGACGCTGCCGGCTTTATCATCTGGATGTTTACCGGTTGGGCCAGACCGGCGAACTGGATGATTTAGGCTATGATGAATTTGTGTCGGGAAATAGCGTTGTGGCCATTGAATGGGCGGAAAAAATAAATGATGCCCTGCCGCCGGACACAATCCATATTCAGTTTGTTTACCAGGATGAAAATACAAGGATCATCAGGATTGACGGCCCAAAAGAAAGAGTTCAGGAATTAGTAAAAGATATCAAGATGGAGGTTTAGTATGGGGTTGATTGTTCAGAAATTTGGCGGCACATCGGTGGCGAACGTCGAAAAAATCAAAAATGTGGCGCTTAAAGCGATCAAGGAAAAGAAAGAAGGTCATGATGTCATTGTAGTGCTTTCCGCCATGGCGGGGGAAACAAACCGGCTGATCGACCTGGCGCACAGTGCCGCGGAGAACCCGGATGAAAGAGAGTATGACTCCCTGATTTCAACCGGTGAACAGGTGACAATCACACTTCTGTCGATTGTCTTGAACGCAATGGGGTATCCTTCAAGATCATTTCTGGGGTTTCAGGTAAAAATTAAAACGGACAGCGCATTTAAAAAAGCCAGGATATCGCTCATTGATACGGATGTCATTCAGAAGGAACTGCAGAAAGGCAAGATTGTTGTGGTTGCCGGCTTTCAGGGTGTGGATGAAGACAATAACATCACCACGCTTGGCCGGGGTGGTTCCGACACCAGCGCGGTGGCGCTGGCCGCTGCGCTCAATGCCGACAGATGCGACATCTTTACCGACGTTGACGGTGTCTATACCACCGACCCCAACATTTGCGCAAAAGCAAGAAGGCTGGATAAAATATCTTACGACGAAATGCTGGAAATGGCCATGACCGGGGCAAAAGTTTTGCAGCCGCGTTCCGTCGAGATGGCCAAGAAATACAATGTGCCTGTTTATGTCAAATCAACTTTTACCGATGAGGGTGGAACACTTGTAACGAAGGAGGATCAAGAAATGGAGAAAGAAGTACTGTCAGGCGTCACGTATGATCGTGATCAGGCAAAAATAACGGTGACTCATGTGCCGGACAAACCGGGCATCGCGGCAAGTTTATTTACGCCTTTGTCGGAGCGGAATATCAGCGTGGACATGATCATTCAAAATGTGAGCGCTCAGGGTCACACGGATTTAACTTTCACCGTTGCGAAAAAAGACACGAAAGAAGCTCAGAAACTTGTTGAAGAAACGGCCAAGGACATCGGAGCAAAGAAGGTGGAAGTCGATGACGACGTAGCCAAAGTGTCGGTCATCGGTGTGGGCATGGTCAGCCATTCCGGCGTTGCGGCGAAAATGTTCAAAGCCATGGCGGACGAAGGCATCAACATCATGATGATCAGCACTTCGGAAATCAAAATCTCCTGCGTGATTCAGAGAAAATACACGGAACTGGCCGTCATGGTTCTTCATGATGCGTTCCATCTGGAAAAGAAAAAATAGATTCATGACGATTTTAGAACGTCAGACAAAGGGAATCATATCGCTGTCTATTATTTTAGCGATGATTCCCTTTTTCTTTTTTTATTTGCCGCCTTTTTTATCCAGTGAAGATCCCGTTTTTTCCAGGCAGGATGAAGACTCCATCATTCTTGAACTTGTACTGGAAAACGGAGAGTCCGGCATTTATTTTGTTCAACCGGACACCGGGATCAGGCAGGTGCTGACCGTGATGGGAATTTCCCCTGAAGGGATAGAGAACGTCCGGCTGGAAAGCGGAATGAAAATAACCCTTGTTCGAAACAGGGCAGGGGCAGGCATCGTCATGGGAAAAATGGATGCCGCGAAAAGACTGGCGCTGGAGCTGCCGGTGGATATCAACCTGATCAGCCGTGATGAATTAATGATGATTCCGGGGCTCGGAGGAGGAAAGCTTGCCGAAAGTATCCTGGCTTTTCGGGAACAAAATGGAAAGTTTACAGCAATCGATCAGTTAATGAACATTAAGGGGATCAAAGAGAAGAAACTGACGAAACTGAAAAAATATCTCTATGTCGAAAAAAGACAAAATACGGCTTTATGAAGATCTGCTGTATGTTTCATAGAGGGAAAGAACACGGCGGACATAGTTCTGGGTTTCTCGATATGGCGGAATGCCGTAATTGTACTTGGCCACTGCCCCTTCTCCCGCGTTGTAGGCAGCCAGTGCGAGCGACAGGTTTCCTCTGTATAAATTAAGAAGATAACGGAGATAACGGGCGCCGCCTTCAATGTTTTCACCCGGGTGAAAGACATCTTCAACCTTCAGCGCGGACGCGGTTTGTGGCATCAACTGCATGAGACCCTTGGCGCCGGCGCGGGAAACAGCCTGGTGATTAAAATTGGATTCCGCCTTGATTACGGCTTTAATCAGCGCGACGTCCAGATTGAATTTGCTGGCGGCTTCCGCAATCATCTTGTCATACTGGCGAATATCGATCTTCGAGGAAAAAAGAATCCTTTTTTCCCGCATAATCAAAACATATTTTGCGTTGGGATTGGAGGGGACGTTGGTCAGGTGAAGCACACCTTCTTCATCCACGTATTTATAAATATCCGCGCAGGCGGGTACGGCGTATCCCAGAAGAAATAAGAAAAAAGCCTGCAAAATCGAATAATGAATTATTGCCATCATTCGATCACGGTTTATGTAAAGCATACCAAACATACCTAAATTCTACTTAAATAAATCTTTTTATTCAATAAAAAAATCGGCAATATCTTTTCCGGTGCTGTGTCGTACATCACCATTTTCATTTTTATCGACTATAAAGAAAAAAATCTTAAGCAACAACCCGATATGACTTTTGTTTGCTCTTGACACTGTTGGATGATGATGGTAATGACCTCAACACTTTAGGGCACGTTATGTCGGGGCGTGGCGCAGTCTGGTAGCGTATCTGAATGGGGTTCAGAGGGCCGGTGGTTCAAATCCACTCGCCCCGACCAAAAAACAAGGGGTTTCGCATACTTAGTGAAACCCCTTTTCTTATTTGTTTCCAAAAATGGTACGTTTGTCACCCTAATTGTCACCCTAACGTTCTTAATGAAGGAAATTTGCATTTTTGTCACCCTGACCTGATGACTGGTCATAAGAATGCTTGCAGAATAAGTCAAAAACGTTATTATGCTCCTGCCTTGACAAAGGCTATGAAATTTAAAGCATACTGAAGCGCATCATGATCTTTTAAAAGATCGAAAAGGTAAATCAACATCCAAAACGGTGGCCAGATTGAGAAAGGACGCAAAACCAAGATACTGGATATGGGGATTCGGTTGTGCGTTTTTAATAATTTGGTTTGTTGCCGCCGTGTTTGGCAATACTCTGCTCCTTTATACATGGTCTTCTGACATCGGTACATGGATCAGGGTTCCGGGAAGCGTTTATCGTGAACGAAGTGAAGGTTGGGCTAAGTCACAATTCGGTCAGTATGATATTATCGGTATTCATGATGTATCAATAATCACAAGTCCCGCTATTGTCATATGGGGAGATTCATACGTAGAAGCTTTACAGGTCGAACAGAAAGAAAGAATGCAGGAAAAATTGAAAAGCCTGTGGCGCGCAAATGGAATCAATAACTACACGGCTTTTGGGATAGGCAACTCCGGAGAAAATATTGCTGATTATTATTTCAAAATACCACGATACGAAAAGTTGTGTCCGACTATTGTTGCGCATTTCATAGTGATCACAAGTCTTGACGATATCCTGCCGGATCAGCCGTTACATAACGGAGCTGCTTTCACTTCAAAACCCGCATACCAATTTATTGACAGACACAGACAACCTGAATTCAGGCAAGCCAAAGAAGTTTTAAATAAGTTCGGATTAGATTTTATCTGGCAGCCGGCAAGATCATTTGCAAAAGATAAAAAGCTGCAATTCTTGCCCGGGCTCCGTAATATCGGATTACAACACACTGAAAACGTCTCTGCAAAAGATTGCGATAAGGCTTTTGCATTTATTGCGAATGCTCTACGCCATCAGACAGTGAAGCCTGTATTTATCGTTTACTGTCCGGAACTGCCCAGAATTATGGACGGGAAAGTACGATATGAAGATGTTGATGCAGACATTATTTCCGTGTTTGCACGAGAGTGTAAAAACAGCGGAATTGGTTTCATTGATATGTCTCAAGAGTTACGTAAGTACTATCATGAAACAGGGGCTTTTCCGAGGGGATTTAAAAATTCCATCCCTTCGGAGGGTCATTTAAACGCCGGTGGACATGATTTGATAGCAAAAGCTATATACCTTGAGTGGCTATCCTTCAATAAGGAATAGAATGCTTTTTTCGCAAATTGAATTCCTGATATTTTTTGTGGTGCTTTTAATCTGCCTGCGGGTAGTCAAGGAGAACCGGTTCCGTAAGATTATACTGCTTGGCGCGAGTTATTATTTTTATGCTTACTGGGACTGGCGATTCCTCGGGCTTTTGCTCATTACCACTTTTGCAGACTACTATATTGGCCTGCAGCTATCGAAGTCGGTTGTTTCAAACAGAAATCGACGTTTATTAATGATCACAAGCCTGATGATCAATTTGGGTATCCTCGCAGGTTTTAAATATTGTAATTTCTTTATTTCATCAATCCAGCACCTGCTTGCTCCTCTGGGATTGCATGTGGGCACTTTATCGATCATCCTGCCACTTGGTATATCATTTTATACATTCAGATCGCTGAGCTACACCATTGATATTTACAGGCGCAAGATGGAACCATGTGCAACTTTGCTCGATTATGCGGTGTTTATAAGTTTCTTCCCCACGATGGTAGCGGGTCCGATTGTCAGGGCGTCTGAGTTACTTCCCCAGTTGGCATGTTCGGTAAGAGTCAACTATGATGGAGTTCTGTCCGGATTCAGGTCATTTGTCATCGGAATATTTTTGAAGATATTCGTAGCGGACAGAATAGCAATGTTTACCAACAATGTTTTCAGTAACGCTGGCGTCTATGATTCGCTCACAGTATGGTTGGCGGCCTTAGGCTATTCGATCCAGCTCTACTGTGATTTTGCGGGATACTCGATGATGGCGATTGGTGCGTCAAAAGCGATGGGATATGAAATACCGGAAAATTTCAACTTTCCGTATCTGGCCAAAAACATATCTGACTTTTGGCGACGCTGGCATATTACTTTATCAAGTTGGATAAGAGATTATGTCTATATAAGCCTTGGAGGGAGCAGGAAAGGTCCGTTTAGAACCTATATCAATCTGTTACTGGCAATGAGTTTATGCGGTTTATGGCACGGTGCGGCCTGGACATTCGTGATCTGGGGATTATTCCATGGTTTAGCATTGGTTGCATATCATATTTGGAGCAGAAGAAATCAGCATACAGGTTCTCGCCAAAACAGTAGTGCAAATTTATTTTCAAATGGTCTTGGCCGACTTCTGACTTTACTCATGGTGGTTGTGGGCTGGGTTATCTTTCGAGCCGATGGATTTGGAAATGCTTCTGTTATTCTGGGAAAAATGTTTTACATCAGTGCGGGTGTGGCCTGGTATAGTCCTTTTGTGGTTTTTATGCTGTTATCTTTTGTCCTAATCCATTTTGCAGAGAAATTTCATTGGGGAGAGTATCACAGGCTTCCACTGTCGGCCCCTTATACGCCAACCGTTCTTTTTACCATGATTTGGTTATGCATAGTTTTTTGTCCAAAGGAATTCGCTCCATTTATTTATTCACAATTTTGAGAAATGAGATTTTACAGAGATATGATACTAGATAAATACAACAAATTAATACATTGCTTATGGGTTTTTTCAATCATTATTATCATAATTGGTTCACTAGTCCCTAGAGTAGAAACTCCCCTCAATTTTTGGAATGCAGATAAGGTTTATCATTTCATCGCTTATGCCTGGCTGGCTTTTCTGCCAATTCTTGGTTTTGAAGCCAGACGTTTGGCGTTGTTCGCTGCACTATCCATGATCTTTCTGGGGATTTTAATGGAAATAGGCCAGTATTTCATTCCCAGCCGTTCATTTTCATTGCTGGATATAACAGCAAACACACTGGGTGTAATCACAGGACTATATGCGGGTATTTACATTAGAAATCGCTGGAAATGAATACGCTAACCTGGAATTATCATCATTATATCAAGTAATTACAATTCATAAAGAAAAGCTGGATGTGAAGCAAAGAATAAAGACACAGGTTCTGATGCACAAAATTGAACCAAAATGTTAATTTATGTTAATGGCTCCGATAATAAAACATCCTGATTTTTAATGATAATTCTTGCATTTTGTTCATGTTTTTTGTATCAAAATCCATTTTATAATAATCATCCGGAAGACGGATTGTTCCTTGTATGTTCTGGAAGTTCATGATGTTGAACCTGCTTTTTTTATCGGGCAGGCCAGTGTTATTTATGCGTTCAGGTACTGAACATTTCAACCCCTCATGTAACTGAAAGAGCGGAGCTGTATAAGGTCATAACGGGGGTAATTCATTGGTTGAAAAATTAAAGATATTTGTTACCGGCGGGGCGGGTTACATAGGAAGTCATTGCGTGAAAGCCCTTGGCAAAGCGGGACATGACTTGCTCATTTACGATAACCTTTCAACAGGCCACGAATGGGCGGTTCTTTACGGCAAGCTTGTCAGGGGAGATCTGGCTGATGTCACCCTGCTCGACAGAACATTAAAAGATTTCAAACCTGATGCCGTCATTCATTTTGCCGCAGATATTCAGGTTGAAGAGTCAACACGAAAACCTCTTCAGTATTACCGGAGTAATGTGGTCAATTCCGTGAATCTTCTGGAATCCATGCTGAAGAACGATGTTCATAATCTTGTTTATTCATCAACTGCCGCCATTTACGGCGAGCCTGACAAAGTACCGGTCGATGAATCAGCCCCTGCAAATCCGATTAATCCATACGGCGCCACTAAGGCAATGATGGAAAGAATTCTTGCCGATGCGTCAAAAGCAAATGGTCTGAGATATATCGCCCTTCGATATTTCAATGTTGCCGGTGCAGACATAGAAGGGGCGTTGGGCCAGGTGTATAAAGATTCCACGCACCTCATTACACGGGCAATCAAAACGGCACTTGGGGAATTTGAACAACTCAATGTTTATGGAACTGATTACCTGACTCAAGACGGTACTTGCATTCGTGATTATATACACGTCAATGATCTTGCGCATGCTCACATATGCGCCCTCGAATATCTATTGAAAGCAAGGCCCTCGGATTTCGTGAATTGCGGATACGGGCATGGATATTCGGTCAGGGAGGTCGTTCAGAAAGTAAAGCAAATATCAGGCGTTGATTTTAAAACAGTAGAGACAGATCGAAGGGCAGGTGATCCACCCGAGCTCATTGCATCCAATAAAAAAATCAAGGATCTCATCGGCTGGGAGCCAAAATACGATAATCTGGATATCATAATCAGGACAGCCTGGGAGTGGGAAAAGAAATTGAAGAAATCATCAACACGACCAAAGGACAAAACATGAAAAAGGTAGCGTTAATTACGGGCATTACAGGACAGGATGGATCTTACCTGGCAGAGTTCTTATTAAACAAAGGCTACGAAGTGCACGGGATCAAACGCCGCACATCTCTTTTCAACACAGACCGGATCGATCACCTTTATCAGGACCCGCACGCAGGGGATAGAAGGTTCATCCTGCATCACGGAGACTTGACGGATTCCTCAAACCTGATCCGCATCATTCAGCAGGTGAAACCTGTGGAGATATACAACCTCGCCGCCCAGTCTCATGTCGCGGTTTCTTTTGAAGAGCCGGAATACACAGCTAACTCCGATGCCGTAGGCACCCTGCGCATTCTGGAGGCTATCCGCATCCTGGGTATGGAGAAGACGGCCAGGTTTTACCAGGCATCCACCTCTGAGCTCTTCGGCAAGGTGCAGGAAGTTCCGCAAAAGGAAACAACGCCGTTTTATCCCCGCAGTCCATATGCTGTGGCAAAGCTCTACGCATACTGGATCACGGTGAACTACCGTGAAGCTTATGGAATCTATGCATGCAACGGTATTTTGTTTAACCATGAATCCCCTGTGCGGGGTGAAACATTTGTCACTCGGAAAATCACGCGAGCCCTTGCAAGAATCAAACTGGGTATACAAGATGCGCTTTACCTGGGAAATCTGGACGCAAAAAGGGACTGGGGGCATGCCAGGGATTATGTAGAAATGCAGTGGCTGATGCTTCAGCAGCCAGAGCCGGATGATTTTGTCATCGCAACGGGCGTACAGTACAGCGTCCGTGATTTTATCAACGCGGCGGCCGAAGAACTGGATATGAAGATCCGCTGGGCAGGCCAGGGCCTCAACGAAGTCGGCTACCTTGTGTCCCCCTCTGGAGGGGGTGAAGGGGGAAGTAAAAATCCCTCTCCCCTGGTGGGAGATGGTAAGGGTGAGGGGGAAGGTCAGGGGGTAACCAACACCGAAAAACCCATCGTCCGCGTAGATCCCCGCTACTTCAGACCCACGGAAGTGGAAACGCTGCTGGGCGATCCCACCAAGGCCCGCGAAAAGCTGGGCTGGGTTCCCAAGGTTACTTTTAAGGAGCTTGTTGCCGAAATGGCAAGAGAAGACTTGGAAGACGCCAAGCGCGATGAACTGGTCAAAAAACATGGTTACACGGTTTACAATCGTAATGAATAAGGTGTTCTTGCTGATTTCATAAAATTTACAGATTAATGCTCTGGCTATCAAATAAAAGCAGAAGATGAAACATTCTGAGGATGGAATGGTGATACAAAATAAAGAAGTTTTGAATAGTAATGGCGATGTTGGAAAAACCAGGCTTTCAGATATTGATAAAGCCAAAGGTCTTGCCATATTTCTAGTGGTTGTCGGGCATATTGCAAGATATTCATGGTTAAATGACATAGAATGGTATTATTGGCTGAAGTCAGTTATTTACATGTTTCACATGCCTTTTTTTATTTTCTTATCCGGTGTTGTTTTTTTCTACACATATAAGCCAATTAACACATTAAATGACTATCGAGTGTATATCACTAAAAAAGCCAAAAGATTAATACCGGGATTCATCATCATTGGATTAATAATTCTCTTAGGGAAGATTATGGCAAGTCAATTTTTATTTATAGACAATATGCCATCTAATATAATTAAAGGGTTTACAGACATACTGATTACACCGGCACGAAGCACTGCATGTGCGTTATGGTATATTTATATTCTGTTTGGATTTTATTTAACATTTCCAATAATAATGATAATTTCAAAAAGAATGAATCTTGTTATTATTCCATTAGCGATTATCCACTTCATTCCTTTTTTCGTCAGTGTTACAGACTATTTTGGTTTAAATTTGTTTGCCGAGTACGCAGTATTTTTTTCGACGGGATATTATTTTGTACTATATTATAAAACAATAGACGCTTTTATTGAAAAATATAAATTATTTTTCATTTTCCTTTTTATATTTTCTTTCAGCTCTCTTTTAATGTTTCATAATTATATAGCCAAAACCATCACAAGCCTGTTTGCAATACCGGCGCTATATGGTCTGGTAAAGATGAAAATTCCCTTTTTTGATTCTGCTGTCACCGTATTAGGTGGGTATACATTAACAATATACTTGTTTAATACGATATTCATAGGGTTGGCAAAAGGCATATTTATTCATTTTCTTCCAATGAACGGAATATATTTCATGATATGCTTTCCCTTGATGGTATTGTTAGGTCTTATAGGCCCCATAATACTATATAAGTATCTACTTTCAAAAAATTCATTTTTAAAAAGCGTTATGAGATAAAGACTAAAGACTCACTGGAGAGAACTTTAACTGTCCCATTAACGATTATATGAAAGAATCATGGAAAAGACCGTCGTAAAAGCATGAACTGCTAATGAATATAAAATCAACCTGGAATATTCCTCCGGAAAATTTTTTTCTATCTAATCAGGATCTGCATGTCTGGCGAGCTGCTCTTGATCTGAAGAGAGACAGAATTCAAGAATACAGTAAATGGCTGTCGAACGACGAAATGGAAAAGGCAGAAAGCTATTATTCTGTTCGGGACAAAGATCGATATGTGGTTGCCCGTGGAATTTTAAGAACAATCCTTGCCAGCTATTCTGGTACCGAACCGGCGGCAATTCGATTTTGTTATGAAGAAAATGGGAAACCGGTGCTCCTGGATCCGTACGGAAAGAAAAGCATTTACTTTAACGTATCTCATTCCGAGGGATTAGCGCTTTATGTTTTCGCCCGTAGTTTCAATGTAGGTATAGATGTGGAATTCATGCGAGATATATCTGAAATGGATGAGATCGTTAAAGAATTCTTTTCGGCAAAAGAGAGAATCTGCTTTGACGCACTGCCGGCGGGCGAAAGAAAGAAAGTTTTTTTCAAATGGTGGACACTCAAAGAAGCATATACAAAAGCAACGGGAAGAGCTGTTTTTCATTCTTCTGATGAACCGGATGTTTTGGCGTTAATCGATGAACAGGAAAATTCATGGCATATCATGGGAAATTCTGATGACGCTTCAACCTGGTCGATTAGTGACATCACCCCGGATCAGGATTGTGCGGGTGCCATTGCAGTCGAAGGCACAGATTTCAATATTCATTACTGGCATTGGCCAAATGAGCATGAAAGCGTCTGGTAGTTAATGATAACCAAAGTATTCAATGTACATTTTCAGGATAATTCTGTCAGAGGTCGTACATGATCAAAGCGTCTAAACAGGAAGCATACCCACTTTCACCAATGCAGTTGGGAATGCTATTTCACAGTCTTGCAAACATCGGATCTGATGTTGATATTCAACAGATTATCTGCGGCATTCATGAACACCTCGACATTGATTATTTTCAACAGGCCTGGAGGCAAGTTGTAAACCGACATTCCGTATTACAATCAAAATTTGACTGGGAAGAAACAACAGAACCGACTCAGATAGTGATGTCGGAAGTTGATTTTAAGGCGGAATACATTGATTGGAGACATCTACCTCAAGGCTCGAAAGAAGAAAATCTTGAAGCATACTTCGAAAAAGATAGAAAAAAGGGGTTCGACTTAGGCGAAGCCCCCCTGATGCGACTTGCCATTTTCAGGCTAGGTGATGAAGACTATAAATTCATCTGGACATTTCATCATATACTCCTGGATGGACGCGCATTTCCCCTGATTCTTGAGGAAGTGTTCGAATATTATCATGCATTCAGCATGAAAAAAAATCTGGAGTTGGCTGCTCCCCGACCGTTCAAAGACTATGTCACATGGGTTGGCAAAAGGGATTTGGCAAAAGATGAGGAGTTCTGGCGTGAACATTTAAAAGGTTTTACTTCTCCTACGTCTTTAGTTGTCGGTACTCTACTTACCTCAGAAACAAAGACACCCGGCAACCAGGGGATTGTAGAGATCACGATAGACGAAAATCTGACATCGTCACTGCGCGACATGGCACTGCAATATGGCCTTACCCTGAATACCCTGATCGAGGGAGCCTGGGCAATGTTGCTTGCACGGTATAACGATGAGGAAGACATAGTGTACGGAACGACACGTTCCTGCAGGCGAGCGCTCGAAGGCGCGGAATCCATGATCGGATTGTTGATCAACACGATACCCATGCGCGTCAGAATACAAAAGCAAACGAAAATGATTGACTGGCTGAAAAAGCTCAGGGAACAACATGCACAGATGCGGGAATACCTGCATCCGCCCCTCTATGAAATTCAGAGATGGAGCGATATAAAGGATGGAACCCCCTTGTTCGAGAGTCTGGTCGTTTTTGAAAACTATTATCTTAACTCTTACATGCGAGCGAAAGGCGGCAAATGGTTAAACCGGGAATTCGAGTATCGTGGACGCACGAATTATCCTGTTACTCTGGTTGGGTATGATGGCAAAGAAGTAATCCTGAAGATCAGGTATGACGAAGATCGTTTTACAAAGGATACAATTGAGCGGATGTCAGGACATCTTCAGACAATCCTGAAGAATCTTCCGGGACATCTGGATACGTGTGTCGCTGAATTACCGATTATGACGGAAAGCGAGCAACATCAACTGATCATCGAGTGGAACGATACGATCAGGGATTATCCCGGGAATAAATGCATCCATGAACTCTTTGAAAAGCAGGTTGAACTGACGCCAAAAGCGGCGGCCTTGAGATACGAGGAATGGACTCTGACCTATGAAGAGCTCAACAACAGGGCCAACACGCTTGCGCACTACCTGATAAAACTGGGCGCAGGACCCGATGTGCCGGTTGGTATCTGCATGGAGCGCTCTGCCGAAATGATGGTGGGCGTGCTGGGAATCCTTAAATCCGGAAGCGCTTACGTTCCCCTGGATCCCGACTATCCGGCTGAGCGTATCTCCTATTTGGTGAAGGATTCAGGTGCGCCGGTAATTCTGACACAACAGAATCTGACGCATGTTTTGTCCGGTTCAAACGTCAGAGTGATTTGTCTTGATGCACCTGAATACCTGCAAGCCGAAAAGGAACTGCCTCCAATCAATCCCGAAAGCAGAGCAAAAGAGAATAATCTTGTTTACATTATCTATACCTCGGGTTCAACGGGGCAGCCCAAGGGAGTCGCTGTTGAACACAGGCAGCTTACCAATTACGTTTACGGGATTTGCGAAAGGATGGCTTTTGAACCGGGATGGAATTACGCGACAGTTTCGACAATATCAGCGGATCTGGGCAATACCGTCGTGTTTCCTTCATGGTATACCGGCGGATGTCTGCATGTGATTTCGAGGGAACGCCTCTCCGATCCGGATGCCCTCGCTGAGTACTTTGAGCGTCATCATATCGATTGCCTCAAGATTGTGCCCTCGCATTTTGCGGCGCTGCTGACAGGACGGCAACCGCAGAAAGTCATGCCCCGTCACAGGCTGATCCTTGGCGGCGAAGCTTCACGTTGCGAATGGGTAAAAAATATTCGTGTTCTTGCGCCAGAATGCCAAATATTTAACCATTACGGACCAACCGAGACCACTGTAGGCGTTTTGACATACAAAGTTAAAGACGTCATACCGCGCACCGAATCGGGAACTCTACCGTTAGGAAAACCCCTGCCCAACACACAAATTTATATTCTTGACAGCAAGCAGCAACCGGTTCCTGTCGGGGTTCCCGGGGAGATCTATATCAGCGGGAAAGGTGTTGCGAGAGGATACTGGCAGCGGCCGGATTTGACGGATGAAAAGTTTATAACGAGGCGGTCCGCAGATCATGCAGATTCCAGAATGTACCGGACAGGGGATCGGGCGCGCTACCTGCCAGACGGTGCTATAGAGTTTCTGGAGCGCGTCGATTACCAGGTAAAAATCCGTGGATTCCGAATAGAACTCGGCGAGATCGAAAGCGCGCTGAAAGAAAATAAAGAAATCCGGGATGTCAGGGTAATTGCTCGCGAGGATGTGCCGGGCGAAAAGCGAATAGTCGCTTACATCGTTCCGGAAAAGGGAAAAAATCCTTCCGGAGGTGATTTGCGTAACCATCTAAAGGGCAAATTGCCGGATTATATGGTTCCTTCCGCATTCATGATACTGGAAAAGATTCCATTGACGCCTAACGGTAAAGTAGACCGAAAGGCGCTGACGATACCGGAGCTTGCCGGAACGGAAATGGAAGAAACTTATATGGCGCCCCGGACAGATACAGAGAAAGCATTGGCTGCGATCTGGGAAGACATACTGGGCATTAATAAAATTGGCATTGACGATAATTTCTTTGCTCTGGGTGGACACTCACTCCTTGCTGTCAGACTGTTTGTACGTATACGCAAATGGGCGGGAATTGACATGCCCCTGGCCACTCTGTTCAAATCTCCAACTGTGCGGGCATTTGCCGAAATCCTGGAGGCTCATGGAGTAAAAGATCACACGTCAGAGGAGAAAATATTATCGTCGGCCGCGAATGTTCAGCAATGGCGGAGTCTTGTTCCTATGCAAACCGGCGGCAATCTTCCTCCTGTGTTCCTCATGCACGCGGGTGGAGGCAACGTGCTTAATTATTTTCCGCTGCTTCCTCACCTTGCTTCGGATCAACCGGTTTACGGACTGCAAGCCAGAGGGCTTGATGGAATATTGCCCCCTCATTCTTCTCTCTACAAAATGGCGGGACACTACATTTCCGAAATTCGGTCGGTGCAGCCATCGGGTCCGTATTTTCTGGCCGGCGCCTCTTTTGGAGGCACGGTGGCCTTTGAAATGGCCCAGCAGCTTATGAAGCAGGGTGAAAAAACAGCCCTGCTTGTGCTGTTCGACACGATCGGCCCGGGCGAAAAGGGTTACCGGGCATGGAGAACATCATTAAAGAGCCGTTTATCAAGGACGTTTGAGGACGGGCAGACAAGGAAAATCCCCATACCGCTTTATATTGTAAAAAGAATTCGAAGATACCTGACCAACAGGATAGGCATTCTGCAATGCGGCTTCTTCACTTTGATAAAGCATCCCATCCCTCTGGAATTACGCGAAGGGTATATGTTGCGTAAGCATAACAAAGCTATCAATGGATACAGGCCGATGCCCTACGCGGAAGCCATAAGTCTTTTTCGCGGAGCAACGGAAAACGAATGGCCGTATAATGACCCGGAACTTGGAT
This sequence comes from Smithellaceae bacterium, assembly GCA_963682015.1. GTDB lineage: Bacteria > Desulfobacterota > Syntrophia > Syntrophales > Smithellaceae > UBA8904. The sequence continues at coordinate 4,622,287 of OY820932.1, forward strand.
GGAAAGGCACAGCCACCGGAGGATTGAAAATTATCAATATCGATGCCCACCATCTTGATTTTATGGATTCCCCGGATTTGGGGCGGTTGTTTGCGGCTGAAGTAAAATCAGCGCAGGATAAGATTCTGAAAGAAAAGTAACCGATCCGGAGATCGTACATCAATTAAAATATAAATCGGTATGCGCGAAAGACACATGCATTTGTTTTCATCAAAGGTGTCAATAAAAAAGGGGAGAATACTTGATAATGGATTTCATTGATCTTAAGACGCAGCAGCGGCGAATTCAGGATACTCTAAACAGTAACATTCAGAAAGTATTAAGCCACGGCAATTACATCATGGGGCCGGAAATCAAGCAACTGGAATCAAAACTTGCGGCTTACACGGGTACAAAGCACGCCGTTAGCTGTGCCTCAGGCACCGATGCTCTGCTGATGGCACTGATGGCCTGTGGCGTTAAAGCCGGTGACGCCGTTTTTACGACACCGTTTACATTCATCGCCACGGCGGAAGTCATCAGCCTTCTGGGGGCGGTACCGGTCTTTGTCGATATTGATCCGACCACATTCAATATTGACCCTGTAAAGCTTGCATTAGCCATTAAAGCACTGAAAGAGAAAGATTCAGCCATCTACCCGATACCAAACACTGCGCAGGAAAAATCGAACCTGAAGCTCACTCCGAAAGGGGTAATTCCGGTGGATCTCTTTGGCCTGCCTGCCGACTATGATGCCATTTCCGCCATTGCCCGGGAAAATGGACTATTCGTCATTGAAGATGCGGCTCAATCTTTCGGAGCAAAATACAAAGATAAAATGTCATGTTCATTGGGCGACATCGCCTGTACATCATTTTTCCCGGCCAAACCCCTGGGTTGTTACGGCGATGGCGGTATGTGTTTTACCGATAATGATCAACTGGCTGATCAACTGGAGTCAATCCGCATACACGGGAAAGGCGAGCATAAATATGATAACATACGCATTGGTATTAACGGTCGTCTCGATACATTGCAGGCGGCCATTCTTCTTGCAAAGTTTGACATCTTTCCTGAAGAAATAAGCCTGCGTCAGATTGTGGCCCGTCGTTATAACTCGCTCCTGGCATCCAATGCCTCGCTACTGACTCCCGCGGTGCCTCCAGGATATATCAGCGCCTGGGCTCAGTATTCTCTTATTGCTCAAAATGAAGAACACAGAAAATCCCTGTTGCAAAAACTTCAGGATCAAAAGATACCGACTGCAATTTATTATCCAACGCCGCTGCACAGGCAGACAGCCTTTGCATTTCTGGGTTATCCGGAAGGATCATTTCCCGTGAGCGAAAGCATCGCTAAAAGAATATTCAGTTTGCCCATGCACCCGTACCTGAGCGAACAGGATCAATTGAAGATAACTGAAATAATAAACATTTAACGGGAAGAATATGAAAATTGTCACGGTAATAGGCGCGAGACCGCAATTTATCAAAGCCGCCGCCGTATCGCGGGAAATTGTCTTTCAAAACGGTCTGGCGTCCGATAAAGATCAAATTACGGAAAAAATCATTCACACCGGTCAGCACTATGATGATGATATGTCCGATGTCTTTTTCCGCGAACTGGAAATACCGGAGCCCGCTTTTCATCTCGGGATCGGTTCCGGTCCGCACGGTGTCCAGACCGGACAGATGCTGGCCGCAATTGAAGAAGTGCTTATCACGGAAAAACCGGACTGCGTGCTGATTTACGGAGATACAAACTCCACGCTAGCCGGAGCTCTTGCGGCGGCAAAGCTTCATATCACGATTGCGCATATTGAAGCCGGCCTGAGAAGCTTTAACCGTCTGATGCCCGAGGAGATCAACAGAGTTATTGCGGATCATCTTTCCAATATTCTTTTATGCCCCAGTCAAGCGGCCGTCGATAATCTTGCCGCGGAAGGCATTGCGACCCCTCAGAACAACCACCCGTTATCACAGGAGCAGCAAGTATTTATTATTGGAGACGTCATGGCTGACGCATTGCTGTATGCTGTCCGCAGAGCGCACAGTGAAAACGATATCAGAAAAAAAAATGGTCTCCAGAATAAGAAATATCTTCTGGCGACAATTCACCGCGCGGAAAACACGGACAAACAGGAGCGCCTCATGAATCTCCTGAATGCATTGAACGCCCTGGAAGAAACGGTTGTCCTGCCAGTTCATCCCCGCACAAAGAAAATACTGAAAGATATGAAATGGCAACCCGGGTCCCATGTGAAAATCATTGATCCGGTGGGATATTTTGACATGATTGCCCTGGAAAATGCGGCAAGAATGATTCTTACCGACTCCGGAGGAATACAAAAAGAAGCATACTGGTTGAAAGTTCCATGCATTACGCTGCGCGACGAAACGGAATGGGTGGAAACCGTGACGAACGGATGGAACAAACTGACGGGAGCTGACACAAAGGCAATTATCGATGCGGTTCATTGCTTCAATCCTCCACGGGAACAGGCAAAACTGTATGGTGACGGAGAAGCTGCAAAACTGGCACTGCAAATAATAATGAGAGAAATTGAGAGGAAAAACTAACATGGCGGAAAAAAACATTGCTGTGATCGGCGCCGGTTACTGGGGCAAGAATCTCGTGCGAAATTTCAACCAACTGGGAGTCTTGAAAACGGTTTGCGATGCGGATGCAAACATTCGTCAGCAGATAAGCGGCGATTATCCTGGAGTTCGGGTCACCGATGACGTGAATGAACTGCTGAAGGATGAAACGATTGATGCAGTCATTATAGCCGCGCCGGCTATTGCTCACTATCATCTGGCCTCAACGGTATTAAACGCCGGCAAGCATGTATTTGTAGAAAAGCCTTTATCCCTGACTTACCAGGACGGAAACAAGCTGGTTCATTTAGCCAAAGAGAAACAAAGGATTCTTTTTGTTGGTCATATTCTGCATTATCATGCCGCAATCATCAGGATGAAGGAGATGATTAAAGCCGGGAAAATCGGCAGACTGCAATATATCTATTCACGGCGACTGAGCCTGGGGAAAATCAGGCGTGAAGAAAACATTCTCTGGTCGTTTGCGCCGCATGATATCTCGATCATTCTGAGCCTGACCGGCGAAGAGCCTTCCTATGTTGATTCGATAGGCAGCAATTTCCTGCATGCCAGCATTGCCGATGTTACCATGACCAATCTGAAATTTCCTTCGGGTATCGGTTCGCACATATTTGTAAGCTGGCTCAATCCCTACAAGGAGCAGAAACTGGTCGTTGTCGGAAGCAGCGGGATGTTTGTTTTTGACGACACGGAACCCATAGAAACAAAGCTTGTCCTGTATCCACATACGATTGACTGGCAAAACGGTCTTCCCGTGCCCAACAAGGCGGAAAGCATTCCCGTTAATCTGAAAGACATCTGGGAAGAACCGCTAAAATCGGAATGCAGGGCATTTCTTGCGGCGATTGAAAACAAAACACAACCCATTACATCGGCTGAAGAGGGTTTGCGTGTACTGAAAATCCTGGAACTCAGCCAGCAATCCATAGAAAGTAAGGAAAGAAATCCTTCTACCGCTCCCACTGCGGTTTCCTCTGTCATTCCCGCGGAGGCCGAAATACAGAAAAGTTTACAGAATCGGCAGGATATAATGATTCACAAATCCGCCGTAATCGATAACAATGTTCAAATCGGCAAAGGGACCAGGATCTGGCATTTTTCTCATATCCTCAGCGGGTCTAAAATCGGTGAATCCTGCAATATCGGCCAGAATGTTGTTATCGGCCCGGATGCTGTAATCGGCGGCAAATGCAAGATACAGAACAATGTCAGCGTTTACAAGGGAGTCTCGCTGGAGGACGGGGTTTTCTGCGGGCCTTCCATGGTGTTTACCAATATCTACAATCCCAGGGCGGAAATCGGCAAGATGGATCAGGTACGTTCCACCCTTGTCAGAAAAGGCGCTACGCTGGGGGCCAACTGCACGATCGTTTGCGGCCATACAATCGGGCGCTATGCATTTATCGGGGCGGGTGCCGTGGTAACCAGAGACGTTCCCGATCATGCCCTGGTAGTTGGCAACCCGGCACAACAAACGGGATGGATGTGTGAATGCGGGGAGAAGTTGAATACAAAACTGAAATGTCCCGCCTGCAAAAAACAATACGGGAAAAAAGGCAAGGGGTTGTCCCTGAAATAAAGGTAGCTTAATCGCCATGTCAGGTTTTTCGATTGGCCCATTCATACTGATGTACCACTCAATTGCCGAAGGCACGCATGATCCATACACGGTATCCGCGGCGGATTTCCGAAATCAGCTAAAATGGCTCTGTGAATGCGGGTATGAGGTAATTTCACTGCCCTTCCTGGTCCAGTCGATCAAGAAACAAGACCACGGAATCTTGAACAAAAAGGTTGTGATAACGTTTGATGACGGGTATCAGGACTTTATAAGCAATGCTTTACCCGTATTGCAGGATTATGGCGCGACGGCCACTGTTTTTCTTGTCACGGACATGCTGGGGCAAAGAGCATCCTGGAACAGCAACGGACCGCAAAGTCAGCTCATGTCCGAAGAAGAAGTCCGATCTGTTAAATCGCGGGGGATCAGCCTTGGCAGCCACACATCCACACACGCAAATCTCACCCTCCTGAACTATCAGGACCTGCAAAAGCAGCTTGAAGATTCCCGTAACAGGCTTCAAAACCTGGGAGAAACGTTCATGGCGTTTTCATATCCCTGGGGACAATGGTCCGACCGGACGGCGCAGGTTGTAAGGAACCTGGGGTACGAGTGTGCTCTGTCCGTGGGAGAGCTGACCAGCTTGGCTGCCGGTAGTATATACTGTCTGCCGCGAATAACAATGAGCCATATGATGGATATGAAACGTTTTCAAAAATTCATGACGCGAAACAGGTTCGGTATGGAGCTGCGAAGAAGATACAGGATCCTGCGAGGAAAATAATTGCGCGCGGAATTAACAATCTCAAAATGAAGAAAATGGAAGCACAAGAAGTGAAGACACAGAAAAGTATTTTGGATAATCGGATTCCGAGCGATGAGATACCGGTCCTTCTGACCATCTTCAACAGACCGGACAAAACAAAGGCTGTAATTGAGAACCTGCGGAAGATCAAACCTAAGAGACTTTACATAGCGGCTGACGGTCCCCGTCCGGATCGGCCGGAAGAAGTTGATAGATGCAGGCAGGCAAGGGAAACAGCAACATCGATAGACTGGTCCTGTGAAATTAAAACGAGATTTCTAGAAAATAACATCGGTGTTGATCCGGCTGTCTCCTCGGCCATTGATTGGTTTTTCCAAAATGTAGAATATGGTATTATTCTTGAAGATGACTGTATTGTCCATCCGCATTTTTTTGACTTCTGCGGGGAGCTTCTTGTCCGGTATTCCGATGATGAGCGTATGATGCAGATATCATCGCTTTCTCCCTATGATTCAAGACAATATCCTTATGATTATCACTTCAGTCAGGTATTCCGGCCGAGCGGAGGTTGGTCCACATGGCGTCGGGCATGGAAGCATTATACATCTGACGTGAATTGTTACGGTAACGAAGAAGCAATGGCAATATTGAAAGTTTATAATTCAAACTATCATATGTGTCGGTGGAAATATAATAGGCTGATAGCTTATAAAAACGGCAGTTTAAAAAAGCAGTTTTGGTCTTTCTGGGATGTTCAGTGGATAATGGCGTGTTCGGCTCAGAACGGATTGAATATTGTGCCTGAAAAAAATCTCATGATCAATATAGGATTTGATGAAGAGAGTACGCATACAAAAAAAACGAACCCTATTTTTGAGAACCTTCAACTTCAACCACTTCAGTTTCCATTGCGTCACCCTCCGTTCGTTTATTCGGATTACCGGCCAGAAAGGACCTTGGAAAAAAGAATATATAACAGTCTTCCAGTAAAAAGCCGGGTTATGTATATACTGCGACAGTTTAAAGGTGCTCTGTTTTATCTGCGGGATATGATGCCTTATTAGAAATAAACGATTTGCGTTCATCGGGAGAAAATCTTGCAAGATACCAATTTATTCTCAGTAAAAAAATTGACGGATTGTTTTGATTAAAGATATTTTATCTGCTGGTATGAATCAGTGCCGAGAATTGGGATAAATATTTATGGTAAATGAGAAACGTCTCGAAAGAAAATGGTGGGAGATTGTTGTTAAGGCATCATGTTTGATTCCGGGAACTATTTCCGCAATTAAAAATTCCATAAGGGAACATGCGCGGACAGTATATTCCAAGCGGTGCTATCCAGGGGTAGAATTTATGCCGCTTTCATACGCGGCCAATAACTGTTCAATGGAGGTTCCCTGCAGAATATGCGAAGGTTCACGCTTATCGAATGTAGTTATGGGGCGGCACAGTTATTGCGGCATAAGATGCTTCATCCGTGATTCAAAAATTGGAAAGTTTTGCTCTATTGGTAATGAAGTAATGATCGGAATGCATTTGCATCCGACGCAACTGGTTTCAACATATCCCGGTTTTTATCACAATTACAAATATACAATAAATTTTCACCGCAACGACGACATTCAAGTAACGCCGGCAGATATAAAAATAGGAAATGATGTCTGGATAGGAAATCGTGCGCTGATATTTGGAGGGATAACAATTGGAGATGGAGCAATTATCGGGGCCGGCGCAGTAGTGACAAAGGACGTTGAACCATATGATATTGTTGCTGGTGTGCCCGCGCAGATGATAAGAAAACGGTTTCCGAAACATATAGTTGATCGGTTGCTTGCTATCCGATGGTGGGATTATGATGATGAAATCATTAAAAGATACTCTGAACTCTTTGGACACCCTGAGACATTTATAGATAGTTTTGGAAAGTAAAACAATCTACCGGCTTTATTGGTGCGAACATTATATGATTTTCCTGAGTAACATAATATGAAGATCGGTTATGCCGGCATGTTTAAATTTCCAGATGGAAATGCGGGAGCTTTTCATGTTCTGGGAATAGGGAAGGCGCTGCGTGAATACGGACACACGGTAATATTTTTTGGTATTGAGGATTCCCCGCAACCTGCACAAAGGGTTTCAGGTACAGTCTATAATGATGAAAATTCAAGTTATGCTGGATTTAAGTACAGATCATCTGAGCCCAGATGCAGCAATACCTTTGGAGAACTGAAACGACGGGTTTCTTTAAAAGCCGGGACATCCTTTATACGCCGTCTTGAGATGGAAGAGTTGGAAAGCGGGCCTTTCGACGCGATTATTGTTTACCAGCCCGAATCATTATGGATATGGCGTTTGCTGGCATGGTGCAGATCAAGGAAGATTCCTCTGATTTGCGATGTCGTGGAATGGTTTAATTGGAATCATATGAAAGGCGGCAGATACGGATACCGTGCCCTGGATTCGGAGTATCGCATGCGTAAAGGACATGCTTTGACAGACGGAATATTTGCTATAAGTACTTATTTGGAGAATTACTATTCCAAACGCGGCGTACCAGCGCTACGCATCCCGAATTTGGTGGACATATCAGAAGACAAATGGGCACAAAACGATAAAGAACCTGAAAAATCGGGAAAGGAAAAGCTTCACCTGGCTTTTGTGGGTACAGCGGGACATAAAGATTTCCTGATGAGTGCCATCCGCGGTCTTTCAATCTTGGGTAGTGAAAGATGTGATATCGTTGCTGTCGGTCCTTCACGGGAGGAGCTTAGAGTCAATCTGGGAAAGGATAGCGGATTGCTCGAAAAACTGAACAAGAGTTTGATTTTTACAGATATGCTGCCGCACAAAAATGCCCTTCGTTTGCTGGCACAGGCGGATTTTTCCATTCTCTTAAGGCCCGATGAAAAATTTGCCAATGCCGGGTTTCCGACCAAACTTGTGGAAAGTCTTGCAATGGGCGTCCCTGTGATCTGCAATCTGACAAGTGATATAAGCTTGTATGTGAAAGACGGACGGGAAGGTGTGGTTGTACCGGATTGTTCTCCTGAAGCATTTGCTGAAGGTGTTCGCCGGATACTTTCCATGTCGGCGGATGAGAGGCTGGCCATACGCAGGCATGCAAGAAACAGGGCGGAAGAGTCTTTTGATTATCATAATTGGGTGAGTCCGCTGGGAGAGTTTATTGATAGAATCGCAGCCAATGTTAGGGAAAATGGTTCCAATTAAACAATGTTTCCGCTTTTTCCAGTTAATGAAAGTATTTAATATTCAAATATAGCTTTGCTTGCAGGTAAGAAGAATGGTCAAATTTCTATCTAAAGTTCAACGAATTCTTAAAGGAGAGCATTCATTTGAATATATTCTTTACCGGTATTTAAGTAAAAATAATAAAATCAAAAGAATGTTGGCAATGCTGCTTATAAAACGTGACGCCCGAAAGATGCGCTTCCTGCCGCCGTACATTCAACCTGTTAACGTGGAAACATATGATGGCCTGAATCAGGCAGTTCATCCCGATGTGATTCGGAGCCCGCAGAAAAATGCGGAATTCACTATGCTGATTACACCATATCCTTTTAGTGATGACAGGTACGAAAACCCGTGTATCTATGTCAGTCATGATGGCATGAATTGGTCTGCACCGGCAGGAGGCCGGAAGAATCCTTTAGCAATACCGAAGAAAGACGGCTGGAATCATTTATCCGATTCCGAAGTCATATATGCACATGATGTTTATTGGGTGTATTACAGGGAAAGTATCCATAAAGATAATTTAAATGCAGACAGGATCTATCGAATAGAATCAAAAGATTTGCAAGAATGGACCTGTCCCGCATTGCTGTATGAAACACCTCTGGATGAAGTTATTAGTCCATCAATTTTGTTATATAGCGATATCTACCACATCTACTATGTTTGTCTCATCAACAATAATTCTTACTTAAAAAGGTGTGTAAGTTGTAATGGCAGTTTCGAAAACGAAGAAATATTGGATGTGAAGGGTATTCCGGAAGGGAGAATGCTTTGGCACATTGATGTTATCGCTGATGGCGATCTACTGAGAGGCCTATTCGTGCTTTCCACAGGTGCAGAAGGCGCGAACAGTGATTTGTTTTATGCCGAAAGTAGTGATGGCGGAAATTGTTGGAGCATTAAAAACAAAGTATTTATCGTGGAAGAGCAGGAAAAATACTTTAAAATGATTTACCGCTCTTCCATGGTGAAAGATGATACTGGGAAATGGCATCTGTACTTTTCAGCAAAAACAAGGCACGAAAGTTGGCATATCTTCTTGATGCGGAATTTCAATCCTGAAGGAAAAGGACATTTGCGATGAAAGAGGTATTCCAGGTAGTACAACTTGATCAGAGTACGTCAGCGCAACAAGTAGCGCTTTTAAACGAAGTTGCTACAGCAAATACAACCGAAGCCGATTGGTTATATAAACATAGGGATAATCCCTTGTCTAAAGGGTATCATGTTTTTGGCGCGGTGAATAATGATGGAATAATAGGCTTGAATGGATTCATGTCAATGGATTTTCAAATCGAAAATCATGTGTTTCAGGCCGTTCAATCCTGCGATAGTGCTGTAAAGACGAATTATCAGGGCAAAGGTGTGTTTACAAAGATTATTAAAGAATCGGAAAGATTCTATAAGAACCTGCATGTGGATCTTATGTTTGGGTTCCCCAATAAGAATTCATATCCTGGTTTTATCAAATTAGGATGGCTCCATATGTTGGATGTGCAGACAATGATTTTGCCTTGCAACATAGTTTCCGTGATAAAAGCCAAAGTAAAAATGACGTTTCCTCAAATAATCAATAAACTAACCAGCCTGAAATGGAAAAAAATATATAATATATCAAAGCTGAATGAAAATATTAAAATTCTGGTTTCAGATAAATCTCCATTTACCGAATCTGAATATGAAAGGATCAATCAATCGGAAAAGCTGACCTTCAGAAAATCACCAGAGGTTGTTAAATGGAAACTGGATGATAATCAGTTGCGTAGTTTCAGATATTATATTGCAGAAAAAGAAGATGAACTGATTTCTTTTTTCATTGTTGAAGAAAATGTTGCAAGGAATAAAAATGGACTATTGACGTTTCGTATCGCTGATTGGAGGTTCTTATCTGATGATATGAGTGATCTTGCCTGTTCTTGTGCAAAAATGCTTCTTATGATGAAAAATTCTGCCGATTTAATTAGGTTATGGATGCCAACAGAAAATAGATATCACAATCTGTTCAAACGATTAGGATTTATAAAAATTAACAAGTTGTTTCCCGTAAATCCTGTCGTTATAAAGGTCCTCACAGAGAATAAGACAAGAATCGATATACTAATGAATAAGAACAATTGGCAGCCAAAATTGATTGAAACCGATACTCTGTTGTAACATCAAACAGATATATATCGATGATGTAAAACAAGTTCTTTATGAATAATTAACACAGCATGCGGTATGAGAAAAATAATACTTTTTTAATAAATGGGGTTGAATATGTTCACAAAGAAAACATTACTTATCACCGGTGGCACAGGGACATTTGGCAATGCTGTTTTGAAACGGTTTCTGGATACCGGAATTAAAGAAATCCGAATTTTCAGCCGGGACGAAAAGAAACAGGAAGATCTCAGAATTTCACTTTCCAGCTCCAAGGTGAAATTTTATATAGGTGACGTGCGCAATTATGACAGCATCCTGCCCGCCATGCAGGGAGTGGATTATGTCTTCCATGCAGCAGCTCTTAAACAGGTTCCTTCCTGCGAGTTTTTTCCAATTGAAGCTGTGCGCACAAATGTGCTGGGAACGGAAAATGTAATGAACGCGGCAATGGCCTGCAATGTAAAAAGATGCATCCTCCTCAGTACGGATAAAGCAGTCTACCCGGTGAATGCTATGGGTATGTCGAAAGCGCTGATGGAAAAGTTGATGATTGCAAAAGCAAGAATGTATGGCAACACTTCAACTATTTTTTGCGGAACACGATACGGCAACGTAATGGCATCCCGTGGTTCTGTAATCCCGCTTTTTATTAACCAGATTCTTGAGGGCAGACCTCTTACGGTTACCGATCCCAACATGACCCGATTTATGATGACGATCGATGATGCCGTTGATCTCGTGTTATATGCTTTCAAGCATGGAAAACCGGGAGATATCTTTGTACAGAAAGCCCCCGCGGCTACAATCAGGACGTTGGCCGAGGCATTAATGAAAATTCTGAATGCAAAAAGTAAAATCACGATAATCGGAACCAGGCACGGTGAAAAACTTTATGAGTCTTTACTGCACAGAGAAGAGATGGCAAAGGCTGAAGACTTGGGAGGATATTATCGCATTCCGGCGGATGTTCGTGACTTGAATTATAACCTCTATTTTGTTGAAGGGGAGGAGGCGGTTTCCATCCAGAAAGACTATACTTCCGAAAATACGCAACTATTGGATGTAACAGGCATGATGAAGCTGTTATGCAAACTGGATATGATTCAAGAGCTCCTGAAGGGTAAGAAAAACAGTATATGACAACGACGGTTCTGATTACAGGTGCGGAAGGCTTTATCGGCAGAAACCTTCAAGTAGCTTTATCCCGTCTTCCAGAGGTCAGGATACTCTGTTTTGATGTGGAAGACAAAATGAGCCTGCTGGAGCAATATTTACTGCAAGCAGATATCATATTCCACTTGGCCGGCGTTAACCGTCCTCAGAAGGAAGAAGAATTTACAGAAGGTAACTATGGTTTGACAAAAACGATGGTGACACTTTTGGAAGGTTATCATCGAACCCCGGCAATTGTATTATCATCCTCGACGCAGGCCGCTCTGGACAATGCATATGGCAGAAGTAAAAAAGCTGCCGAAGATGTTCTTTTTGAATATGCAAAAGCAACCGGGGCAGAGGTATATATTTATCGTCTTACCAATGTATTCGGAAAGTGGTCGCGGCCCAACTACAACTCGGTAGTTTCAACTTTCTGTTATAACATTTCTCATGGAGCGGATATCACCATCTCCAACCCGGCAAATGTAGTTGAGCTTGTTTATATTGATGATGTAATCGCCGATTTTACCGGGGTTCTTATGGGGAAGGTCAGACCTTCATCCTCTTGTCTTTCCGTGCTGCCAACATACCGCATCAGTCTTGGCGATCTTGCAAAAAAGATATACGGATTCAGAGATATTCGGACCAGTCTTCTGATACCTGACTGTTCCGATGAATTCACGAAAAAAATTCACGCGACGTATCTTTCTTATCTTGCAAAGGAAGATTTCTCCTATTCACTGGACATAAAACAGGACAGCCGTGGTGAGCTTGCGGAGCTGATTAAATCCCCTTATTTCGGCCAGTTATTCATATCAAGGACGCACGGCGGCATAACCCGCGGCAATCATTATCATGACAGCAAGATAGAAAAGTTCTGCGTACTGCAGGGAGAAGCAGCCATACGTTTTCGCCATATCCGTTCCAGTGAAGTTATTGAATACAGGGTATCCGGGAAAAAATGGGAAGTTGTTGATATTCCTCCCGGCTACACTCATCATATCGAAAACCTGTCACAGGAAGAGATGATTGTTCTTTTCTGGGCCAATAACATTTTCAATCCGCAGCTTCCGGATACTTACTATCAAGAGGTGCAAGATGAAAAAACTTAAGGTGATCACTGTTGTGGGAACAAGACCGGAGATCATTCGTTTATCCAGGGTAATGGTTAAGCTGGATGAGCATATGGATCATGTCCTGGTTCATACAGGCCAGAATTACGATTATGAATTGAATGAGATTTTCTTCAAAGACCTGGAAATCAGAAAACCTGATTATTATCTTGACGCGGCTGGCGCAAATGCGGCGGAAACCATCGGACAGACCATCATTAAGCTGGATGCGGTACTGGTCAAAGAACAGCCGCAGGCGCTGTTGATTCTGGGAGACACCAACAGTTGCCTGGCGGCTATTCCCGCAAAGAGGCGAAAGATTCCCGTGTTCCATATGGAAGCGGGCAACCGCTGTTTTGATGAGAGGGTCCCGGAGGAGATCAATCGCAGGATTGTCGATCACATCAGTGATATCAACATGCCGTACAGCCGCATTTCCAGAGAGTATCTGTTGCGGGAAGGACTGCCGCCTGATCGAATCATAAAAACTGGAAGCCCCATGTACGAGGTCCTGCATCATTACATGCCCGGAATAGAACGCTCTGATGTTCTTGACAGGCTTAAACTTGTTTCTCTGGACTATTTTCTGGTAAGTTGCCACAGGGAAGAGAACGTTGACAGCGAAAATAATTTTAAAGGATTGATTTCTATTCTTGAGGGCTTGGTCGGGCAGTATGGCAAACGGGTTATTGTAACCACTCATCCACGCACCAGGAAACGGATAGAAGAAGAGAAAATCATTCTGCCCGCCCTGGTAGAGCTTCACAAACCCTTTGGGCTGACAGATTTTGTCAAGCTGGAGCTGAACGCGCGGGTTGTCCTTTCCGACAGCGGTACCATTAACGAGGAGTCATCCATACTGAACTTTCCGGCTTTGAATATCCGGGAAGCGCACGAGCGGCCGGAAGGGATGGAAGAGGGTGCGGTCATGATGACGGGCCTTGACTGGATATCCGTATCTCAGGCTATTAATATTCTTCAAACCCAGAAGCGCGGCGGTGAACGGAATTTGCAAATTGTTGAAGATTACTCCGCTCCTGATGTTTCCGAAAAGGTTGTACGAATAATCATCAGCTATACCGGCTATGTAAACCGCACAGTCTGGCATAAGTAGCATTATTTCATATGAGAGCAGCGGTAAAAGATTTTCATTGTTCTGCCTGAAAGCCTGTGCACGACCGGGCGAAAGTCAGACAGGCAACGACAGAGATAAAGTCATCCGGAGCAACATCAATTTTCGAAGACATAACAGGCAAAGTTCGAACAAAACTATCTCACAGCCGCCAGACCATCCGGTCTGTAATGGCGCTGCTCAGCAGTAATATAACAGCCTCCATTCTTGTCGCTTTTGGCGGGTTGCTGGTTGCCCGTTTTCTGGGCCCTGAAGAGACCGGCGCATTTCGTGCCTATACAATCCCTTTAACTTATCTGATATTTCTGCACCTGGGCACCTGGGACGGACTCTGGCGTCAGATTCCGTATTATACGGGAAAGGAAATGCCGGAAAAAGTAGAAGCCGTTGCCGCCGCGGGAGGAGCTTTTAATATATTCCTGTCGTGCGCGGTGAGCTTGGGATTTGTTTGCATGGCCGCGTACTGCCTGATTCACCGCGATATGCAGGGTGTATTCGGATGGCTTGCCCAGGCTGTATTTTGCTGGGGTGTGTTTTACGGTAATTATCTTTCTTCAACCTATCGTACTCTGAATCATTTCGTAACGCTTGCCAGAATACAAATTATTCAGAACATTTTGTCATTCGGCATGGTCTTTCTGCTTCCGTTCCTGAAGTTTTATGGCCTCTGTGCGCGTTACGCGGTGCCGTCCATTCTGCAGATATGGCTCTTTCACCGGAAGCGTCCGCTGAAAATAAAATACCGGTTTAAGGCCGATGCGTTAAAGGAACTGATCAAAGTAGGGCTGCCGTTCAGTATCTGGGGGAATCTGGAGACCTCGATCTGGGTCGCCACGGAGAGCGCCCTGGTTCTTACCCTGAGCGGTGTATCGGCTCTCGGACTCTTTGCCGTTGCCGTTATTATGCGCGCTGCAATGAACACCCTGCCAGCCTCTATCTGGCAGGTTCTAACTCCGCGTGTTGTTACGAATATGGCCCGGGACCGCAGCATCCGCGGGGCTGCCACACGGTTAGCCGGCGTGACCGCGGGCCTTACAGGATTTATGATCTTGCTGGCATTGGCCGGAGCATTCCTGCTGGAGGTATTTGTTCCGGTCTTAATCCCCAAATATGTTGCCGGTATTCAGGTCATGAAAATATGCCTCTGGTTTCCTGTAATTCAGGCGGCCTTTCTGCCGATGAATACGCTGTTTGCCGCTGGCAAACCATGGCTTTACGGACGCGGCGTTATAGCCGGGATTATTGTTTTTCCCGTAACGGTCTATCTTTTATATCCTGCAATTGGCGGTTTGCTGGCCGTGGCCGCCGGTTCTCTGGCTGGACGCACGGCCAGAACACTGGCTGCGTATGTTGATCTGGCGGTTCTGACAAAACGTGAAATCTGACATCGACTGGTAAAAAGAATATGTCGTCTATCCAAAATAATCAGTCTAACATCGATCAAAGTGGAATAGCCATGACATCGTTTCCGGAAGCCACCGTAAAGGCGTCGCGAAATGCGTTGATTCTCGGGATAGCTGTTATCCTGGCGTCCATCGTGCTGGGCAGAACTTATGCGTTCTTTGTATCTTTCCTGGTATTTTCACTCTTCATCACGATATTGTGGCGCAATAATCCCCGTTGCTGGATAGAACTGGTTTCTATCTCATCCGCAACACCAATTGCCATCGCCAGGCAGCAGGTTGCCTGCAACCTGGTTTTTGCTTTCTGGTTTGTCATCATCAACTTGAGGTATTTTTTCAGATTGCCACGATGGCTATACCTGCCCGCCATTCTGGCAATCTTCGGAATCATGACAAGCGCCATCAACTGGTTGGTGATTGACGACCTTATCCGGAGTGTCATGCGACAGGCAGCGTATGCATTCAATTTATTCCTGGCGCCGTTTCTCCTTTTGCCTATTGTGTACATGCGGCTGAGTGAAAGCCGCGATCATCGGGCAAATCTGCGTGGTCTCTTGTTTTGTTTGATAGTTCCTTCTGCTTTAATACTAATTGCGGCAAAATTATTTGGAAGCGTGGCCAATGTATGGGAGGCTTCCCGTCATGCCGAAAGTCTGTCGGAAGGTTTTCTGATATATAAATTGGGAAAGGCATATATAAGCTTTCAGAGAACAGATGTTGGTTTTATCCTCGCCGCGCTGATCTGTGCGTCAACTGCGATTGCATTTTCCAGGGTTGAAAGACGATATAGAATAATTGCCGGACTTTGCCTGGCCGCCAGCATATTCATGTTGATGGCTACCGCAAGTTTTGGGAGTATCTTTGCATGTCTATGCGGTCTTGCGGCCATATTTTTCAAGCAGTTAAGAAATACCAACATAGTAGGAGTGATCGCGGCAGTAATTGCCATGTGCTGCATGCTTCTCGTTATATATGCCGTGTCTCCTCAGAATATAAAAACATATCTTGGAAAGCGGTACGAGCACCGTGTTGTTAATAGAGATATGGACCGATTCAGATTATGGGCAAAGGCCGTCGATCAAATTCTGAAAAAACCGGAAGGTGTAGGCAAAACCTTCGAGGTAGGTGATGACAAACAATCACTATGGATGAAAATTGAAAGAAGGACGGTCATCCATAACGATTACCTGGCCTATGCCGTAAGTTACGGTATTATCGGTGGTCTCGGGTATTTGATCCTTGTTTGCGGTCTGCTCGTATCTTTCTTTCGTGCAGGTAAAAGCATGATAAAAAATCCGGCAGCATATGCGGTTTACCTGGCCGGGCTTGGCGTTATCGTTGCGGCGGCAGTAAACTCCGTAACCGACCACATGAACGCCAACAGGTGGTATTTTAACGTCATATGGTCAATGATCTGGTACAGTTATTTTTGCAGCCATTCCATAAAAACGGGAATTAATGAAGACAGTAAATCCGCCTAACAGTTTATTAACGCTTTCTGAAACAGAAATTCAAAGACAGCGAGTTGTGTGGATCGACACTCTAAAAGGTTTTGGTATTTTTCTCGTCTTTCTCGGACATACAACCTTAATCAATAAGAACGTTGACCATTACATTTTCTCATTCCACATGCCTTTATTCTTTTTTATATCGGGTGTTTTATTTAAGACAGATGCTTCAGGGAAATACAACCAATTTATCTTGAAGGAACTCAAGACCCGGATGATGCCTTATCTTGCGTTCGGTCTGTTAACCTATCTCATTTGGTTGCTTTTCTTTTTGTTAAGAAAATATGTCATCTATCAGGGTTCAGCAGCTCTTCCCGAAAGTCTGTTTTATAAGCCTCTTGTCGGTATGCTTTATGGAAATGGAATTGACGGCTGGATGACACATAATGTTATATTATGGTTTCTGGCATGTTTATTTGTTACGGAAATTATTTTTTTTACAATATTCAGAGCTTTCAAGGAAAAAAGAGTCATAATGGCCGTTTTAGTTGCATTTGCCACCTTTGGTTACCTGGACTCGATGTATTCTCCGATACGTTTACCTTTCAGTGTTGACATTGCTTTTACAGCCGTCGTCTTCTACGGATTGGGATATCTTTTCAAGGATTATTTATTACATTCCGAGATAAACATTGGAATTGGAATTTTTTTCCTCGTTTTGGGATTATGTGCGGGATTTCTTAACGCCAGAGTGGACATGAATTTTAATATATACGGCAATCCTGTATTGTTTTACATTTCTTCTCTTTCAAGTATTTATGCGTTTATTTGCTTCGCAAAAAAAATTCCGGTTTTCAAACCGCTTGAATATATAGGCAGCAACAGCCTGATTTTTTTTCTCTTGCAGGCGACAGGATCAGTGGTTATTAATATATTTGCGTACACGCTTTTTCGACTGCGCCCTAATAACATGGAACCTAATTTTCTTTACGCATGTATTTATGTTTTATTAACAATTATCGTTCTTTTTCCTTTTGTGATAATCATCAACAAGAAAATACCTTTCATAACCGGAAGGTCGAAATAGCGATGATAACGATTCATATGAAAAAAGAGGCAAATTGAAAAATTTTCACTACCGGAGATTAATATGGGGAAAATAAAATGAAAACATTATTCTCATTCTTTGTTCTCGGAATATTTTTATGGGTATCTCCATTATGGGCGGCATCTTATTACATGCGGGCGGACGGTACAGCTTCCGGAAAAGCATCCTCAACCTCCTGTGCCTCTCCAACAACCGCCATGTCTGTATCCACGCACAATTTACAGACTTATTCTCCCGGCGATGTTATTTATCTTTGCGGCAATGGCGGCGATTTTAAGTCCTCTATTATTGCACCTTCCAGCGGGACACAGGGACGTCCAATTACATACACGAGCGCTTCAGGACATAACCCGACGATCGATTTATCCAATAACGCAGGCTCTGCGGATTGGACTCATGTCGGGAACGGTGTATATAAAAAAAAGGGATATGGAAGAATTCTATGGGAAGACGCGATTCCATTGCCCGCGGCATCTTCCGAAGCCTGCATGGACGGAAAATGGCATTATCGGGTTGGAAGCAACATTCTGTACTACAGGCCATCCAGTGGAACTCCCGCAAACCACACGATTGAGACTCTGTGGATTCCAACATACGGAATGGATTTAAGAAACAGAAGCAATATTACAATCCGGGGCTTGAATCTCAACAGGTGCGGATATGCCATATGTCACGGTCAAAACCAGTCAACGCCGGTTTCACCCATTCAAAACATCATTATCCGTGACAACAAAATATCCAGAAGCTACTGGGGCATCTGGAGCGAATTGTTCAACAACGGAATCGAATCCAATGTATTAATAGACAATAATCTTCTGTCCTATGTGAACAGCGGCATCAGCGCCTGGACCGGAAGTGACAGTAAACCGGGGCACAGTCAGCATCATACCGGCTACCGAATAACGAACAATCAGATCTTGCATCTGGATTCACTTACCGATTCGGCGATGTGGACGGATGCTTTGTTAAGGGCGTGGATATACACGGATCATGAGGGAATATCCTTTCAGGATGTGCAGGACAGCGTCATATCGTCGAATATCATTACAAATACGTTTAACAGGAATTTTACGTCAAGCATGCATTGGAACCGCGCCATATATTTTTATTTAACAAACGGTACGGCTAAAACAAGCGGGAACATTGTTGAATACAATTACATCGCTGGGCACTACATGCCTGCAATGTATGTATCCGCTGCCGTTGGCAGCGCAGGTTTTGAAAATAATATTTTTCGGTACAATGTCATGCATTATATGGAGAGTCATTTAACGCATTCTTCTTTTTCGATTAATTTTTATACCGGCGTCAACCCCGCAAACGGGATAAATTATTTTATAAACAATACTATTTATAATGCCAGTGGGGGACTGGCGTTCAACACGGGCTCTTATGATAAAAGCAGCGGTTATGGAAGTGTTGGAAAATGGATATTCAGAAATAATATTATAAAATCAAAGATGTGTGCCAGTATTAATTCGGAATATACTCAACTCACATTTGACCATAATATTTATAATATCAGCGAAAGATGGGGATGGAATTTAAACGCATCCGGGAAAACTTTTGTTGTCTGGCAGAGTAAAGGGTTTGATTTTGTCGGTTCCATGTTTGTAGATCCTTTGCTGAATAATCCGGAAAAGGGTGATCTTACTTTGCAGTCCAAATCTCCGGCCATCGACGCAGGTGAGAATCTGGGAGATCAATTTAAAAGCGGGTTGGACCCATCATCCGGTTGGCCCGGCGATGTTCGAAAGGCTGATCAGAATGAATTTGGCAAGAGATGGGAAATCGGTGCATACGTATACACAGCAGATGGCGACCAAGGAAAAACAAAAATTCTTAAAAATAGAAAACCAACCGCAAAATCAAGAAATATGCAGTGACAATATGTTTTGTTTTTGATTGGGGCATAAACTGGAATAAACATGATTATTAGTCAGAGAATTGATCTGGAGAAAAATATTTGAGAATACTGGTTGTCACCAATCTTTACCCCACGCAGGACAGGCCAACCAGAGGTATATTTGTTAAAGAACAAATCGAAGCCCTGAAAAATGTTTACCAGGATCTGACTATTGACGTACAGGTCATCGAAGGCGACAGACCAAGAAAAGAATATTTACGGACGATGTTGCTTTTGCCGGGTATTGTCAGGAAGGGAAGATATGATATTGTACACGCGCATTTCGGATTGACTCTGATTTCCACACTGTTCATTCGAGTACCTGTAATTGTCACATTTCACGGTTCGGATCTGCTGATCAACCCGACCAGAAAAATCTCCAGAATTCTTGCTCCGACGGCAGAAAAAGCAATTGTTGTCTCAAAAAAACTTCAAAAGTCTCTTGGCTATGGAGAAGTGATCCCCTGCGGTATACCAGTTGAACATTTCAACCTTCCCGTTGGACATGGAGACAGGCATTCCGGTAAATCTCCGTCAGAAATTACTATATTATTCCCCTCCAGTCCTGAAAATAAAATAAAGGGATATCCGTTATTTAAAGACACTCTTCAGGAACTGCAAAAAAGGGGGTATAAAATCAGGGAAATTCATCTGGTGAATACCGAAAGGGAAAAGGTTCCCGAAGTTTATTGGACCTCGGATGTTATGCTTTTGACATCTATATCCGAAGGTTCTCCCACCGTTATTAAGGAAGCAATCGCTTCTAAACTTCCCTTTGTTTCTGTCGATGTAGGGGATGTGAAAGAATGGGCGGATCGGGTTGAATTTGGTCGCGTAGTTCCGGATAGAAACCCCGGAAGTATGGCAGATGCCGTACAGGAACTTTTAAAAGGAACAAGAGAACGTAAGTCCCTGGATAATCGGGATTGTATAAGCGTGATGGACAACGTAAATATCGCCAGACGTATTCGATTATTATACGATGAAGTTATGGTACACGGATCTTAATTTTGACAGGAAGATAAAGGAAAAGACTCGCAAATGGCAAATTTTGAAAAGTACAGGCTTCTCGGATGTCCATGTGTATCTTTGAGTTCAGTAGAGATGACGAAAAAAATACTAAATGATCTGATCAGCAATCACACTTCCGGGTACACGGTTGCCATCAATGCCGAGAAAATCATGCGTTACAAGTCTGATCAGGAACTGTTTGCAGCTATTGAAAAATCCGTTCTCCCATATCCAGACGGCGCCGGGGCGGTATTAGCGTTAAAATGGTTGTATGGGAAAAAAAGTATAAAGCTGGATATGCCGAAAACCGCGCTTGATCTGGCAAACACCAACGGATGGAGGCTTTTTGTTCTTGGCGCCAGGGAAGATGTTAACAGTACCGCCTGCGACACAATCAGAAAGCGTTATCCGAATATTCAAATTGCGGGTCGCCTGCATGGTTTTGGAAGTGAAGATGAAATGCTTCAATCCATTCAGATGGCAGCTCCTCAAATTGTATTCATGGCGCTTGGTTCGCCAAAACAGGAAATGCTGGCTTGCAGAATGCAAGACATGCAGTTACAAACTTTAATCATCGGATGTGGCGGAGCACTGGATGTTCTGGCCGGTCAAACGAAACGTGCGCCGGAATTTATGATCAATAATAATCTCGAATGGTTATACAGGTTATACAAGCAACCGTCTCGCTGGAGACGGCAGTTAAAACTCGTGGTTTTCTTGTACAAGTTGATGATTGAGAAAGTAATCGGCAGGCAAGCTCATTTGCAGTAATGAAGAAACTCTTGCTCAAGAGTATAAAAAAATGTGATCAGTGAATCTGAAAAGGGAAATTATAAAACTTCGTGTATGAAAATAATGACTGTAATAACTGAAATCCTTAATTACATCAAAATGCTTAAGCCCGCAGGATGGCTAAAGGCTGTTATATACACGTTCATTATTCTGGCTGCATACTTCTCAACTGTCAAATATCTGATTTTGCATGACTGGGCGCTTGAGGATTATTCACATTGTTTCCTTATTCCTTTCGTGTTTTTGTATCTGCTGTGGGAAAAACGTCAACAACTGCTTGTCACGTCATCAGTTGTGTCCTGGACAGGTTTTATTCCTCTTCTTTTCGGTTTATGCCTTTTCTGGCTGGGTGAACTGGGTGGTGAATTTTTTACACTGTACATCTCCCTCTGGCTTGTATTTATTGGCCTGTTGTGGATTCACCAGGGATGGGAAAAAATAAAGATAATGGCTTTTCCCTTGTTTATGCTTCTGGCCATGTTTCCATTTCCCAATTTTATCAACAACAGACTGCTTCTTAAACTGAAACTCATTTCATCTCAGATCGGCGTTGTTCTGCTTCAGTTATACGGCATGTCCGCATATCGCGAAGGAAATGTTATTGATCTCGGATTTACGCAATTGCAGGTGGTCGATGCGTGCAGCGGTTTAAGGTATGTACTTCCTCTTTTATTCTTAAGCCTTTTGCTGGCCTATTGGTTTAAAGCGGCGCTTTGGAAACGGATTGTCCTTGTCATTTCTTCCGTTCCACTGGCGATTTTTGTCAACAGCATCCGCATTGCGGTTACAGGAATTCTGTATCGTTACATTGGCGCACAGGCGGCGGAAGGATTTTTCCATGATTTTTCGGGCTGGTTGATTTTTATTCTTGTTCTTGGTGTTTTGCTGATTGAAATGTGGATCCTGAAGAAGATTCCGGGTTCAAGGGGCAGGGCTCAAAGTGAAGAAGATGGGGCTAAGGGCAGAGACATCGAAGATCCAGCGCTGGATTCCCGCCTTCGCGGGAATGACGAGAAGAACGGGAACGACAAAAAAGGCGTGAATGATGAAGAAGGTGGAAATGAGAAAAAGGGCGGGAATACAATAAAGAGTGAGAATGAAATAAATAGTGTGAGCGGGATAAAGAGTGAGAGTGACGGAAAAAGTGGGAATGCAGATGAAAGATGGAGAAGAATTTTATTGCAGCCGCAGTTTCTGGTTGCAGCAGCTCTTCTGGCGATAAGTTTACTTTTGTTTCACAGCATCGAATTTCGGGAGAAGATTCCTTCCGTCAAACCATTCAGCCAGTTTCCGCTTGCAGTTTCGTCATGGCAGGGAACGCGCCAGTTCATGGGGCAGGAGTACATCAAAGAACTTGATCTGAACGACTATACAATTATTGATTTCCGGAACGGCGACCGACATGTGGATTTTTATGTTGCCTATTACCAAACCCAGAGAAAGAATGAATCAATCCATTCACCGGAAACCTGTCTGCCGGCAGGTGGCTGGATCTTTCATGAGGCGGGTAAAGCGAAGATACGGATTACCGGACAGAACAAGATTATAGAGGTCAGCCGTGCCATCATGCAAAAAAATGATGTGCAGCAGGTTTCTTACTTCTGGTTTCCAATGCGAGGAAGAATTCTGACAAGTTTATGGCAGGCAAAGATTTATACGTTCTGGGATGCACTGACACGACAGAGAACCGATGGAGCACTGGTAAGAATCATCACGCCGGTCTACCCGCAGGAATCAGTCCAGGATGCGGAAGCGAGGCTGCAAAAATTTACGGGTGAAGTTATTCCGGTTCTGGATCAGTTTTTGATGAAGTAGGTGCACATTGAGTAATGGTGAAGAATGTGTTGGGCAGCCATGTTATTTGATAGAGGGCGTGCTTATCTTTCACCGTCCCCGACCCCTCCCATCAAGGGAGGGGAGATGATGAGGGTTTCAAAGGTCTTACGGATTTTTTGATATTATGACTTTTTTATCAACGTTCTTCATGTCGATTTTTATTACGATTGCGCTGATGCCGCTGTGCATGAAGCTTTCCAGGCTTACGAGCGCGATGGATATCCCTGATGAACGCAAGATTCACACGGCGCCAATTCCGCGATGCGGAGGTGTGGCCATGGCGCTGGGGGCGTTTGTTCCCATCCTTGTCTGGACGCAACTGACACCGCAATTATTGGCTTACCTGATCGGCTGTGCAATTCTGTTTATCGCGGGCTTATATGATGATTTTAAAGGAGGGCTGAGCGTCAAAACAAAGTTCATGGCACAGATTGCAGCGGCGCTTGTACTGGTTTTTTATGGCGGGGTAATGATCAGGGATGTCGGAAATGTTTTGCCCGCGGGCATGAATCTTCCCCGCTGGCTGGCTGCATTTATAACCGTTCTTGTAGTTGTGGGAGTCACCAACGCCATCAATCTGGCCGACGGACTGGACGGACTGGCCGGCGGAATATCGCTTTTGATTTTTCTCTTCATCAGTTTTCTGGCTTACAGCACAGGAGATATCAGTGTCGCTGTAATCGCTCTCAGCCTTTCAGGTGCACTCTTTGGTTTTTTAAGATTCAACACGCATCCCGCCAGACTCTTCATGGGAGATACGGGAAGCATGCTTCTTGGATTTTCTGCGGTCACTTTGTGCATCAGGCTGACACAGGTGCAATCGCCTTTCAGCCCCATGCTGCCGCTGATTCTCCTGGGTTTCCCCATTCTGGACACGCTTACCGTTATGACCCAGAGGATTTCTGAAGGCAGGTCTCCATTTTCACCGGACAAAAATCACTTTCATCACCGTCTTTTACGATTGGGACTTTATCAGACGGAAGCGGTTTTTGTCATATACCTGATTCAGGTTTTGCTGATTTTCTTTGCCTGGTGTTTCCAGTATTATTCAGAATGGTTTCTGGTTGCCAGTTATGTCGTATTTTCTACTGTCGTGATTGGGCTTTTTACGCTTGCAGATAAAACCGGCTGGCATATTCAGCGTTTTGATATCATTGATCGGGTAATAAAGGGCCGATTGAGAATACTTCGAGAACGACGCCTGCTTATCCGGATCTCGTTTCTGGGGTTGAGACTTTCACTTCCCGCTCTGCTTCTTGCCCTGACCATTTTGCCCGATTCGATTCCCGCGAACATTTCCATATTTTCAGTCTGTCTGGCTATCCTGCTGATCATCATCTGGCTGATTAGAAAAGAGTGGCTGACCAGAGGGCTCATGTTTTGTGTTTACGCTTTCATCCCGCTGGTCGTATATTTCAGCGAGATAGGAAAAGCTGCGTGGTTATCTCCCATGCTGGTCAGGAGCTATCACTTTCTTTATGTCGTTCTGGTATTCTTTGCCCTGATGACGCTGCGGTTCACAAGCCGCAGAGAAGGATTCCGCTTCACACCAATGGATTTTATTGTTGTTGTTCTGGCAATCGGATTGACGGCGCTGCCAAGAGAGATGTTTCCGGAAGAGGTCCTGAAAAGTTTGATACCCATGATTCTTGGGTTGTTTCTGGGATATGAGGTTCTTGTCGGAGAGTTAAGGGGAAACATCAAAAAAATTGTTCTTGTAACAATTTTTATGTTTGTTATTGTTGGAATCAGAGGGTTATTTTAAAGATTCTCAATAGAATTATTCAGGGTGAAATATGAAAAATAAAAGAGGGTGGTTGGCTGCGGCGTTTATTTTCTTTCTGGCTTTGACATTGATAGCGGGATGTTCAGGGCCGGAAGAGAAAAAAATGAAATTTTTCAACAAGGGAAAAGCGCTGTACGAAAAAGGAAAAATAGCCGAGGCAAGACTGGAATTTAAGAACGCAGTACAGATCGACCCGAAGTACGCGGAAGCATACTACATGCTGGGCATGGTGGAGTTGCGTACCGATAATATCAGCGGTGCCTTCGGAAATTTCCAGAAAACGGTTGCGCTGAATCCCAAACATATGAAAGCACAAATCCAACTGGGACAAATATTTCTGGGTGCGCGAAAGATCGATGAAGCTCAGGAAAAGGCCACATTGATTCTGACGGAAGATCCGAATAATGTCGAAGGTACCATTATCCAGAGTGCAATTTATCTGACAAAAAAAAACACAATACAGGCGCGGAATCTGATGGAGGGGCTCGTGAATCGAGGGGTGAAATCACCCGAGACTTTCATTATGCTTGCAATTGTCCTGAAACAAAGCGGTGATGCCGCTGCTGAAGAAAACGCTCTCTTAAAAGGCATTGAAGCAAATCCCAAATCTACCGGCACTTATCTGTTACTTGCCGATTATCATTTAAGGCATAAGCGTGCAGATGAGGCTGTTGCCGACATGAAGAAAGTTATCGAAATAGAACCGGGAAACGTACAGTATAAAATCAGTCTGGCCCGGCTGTACTGGGAAAGCGGAAGAACCGCGGAAGCCGCGGAAACCCTGAAAGCCGTCACGTCAGCAAACGCGATGAACGAGAACGCCTGGATTCAGTCGGGAAACTTCTATCTCACATACAAAAAGTATGAAGAGGCTGAAAGAGAACTCAAGACCGGTATTGCACAGATCAAGAACAGTTTCAAAATCCGCTTTGCGCTGAGTGAACTGTATGCGAACACCGGGCGCATGGATCAGGCTGTTATTCTGCTGAGGGAGTGTCTCAGTCTTTCAAAAGAAGCTTCTAATCCTGATATTATTCAGGCGAAAAACGGCCTCGCCAGAATTGCATTAATGCGACAGGACCTTACAGAGGCAAAGAAATATGTTGATGAGGTCATCAAAGAGAGATCCAATAACACGGAAGCCATTTTCACGCGCGGCATGATTTATCTGCGACAGGGTGATGCAACAAAGGCGATTGCCGATTTCCGGACGGTTGTTACAGACAGACCGCAATTTATTCAGGGCCACCTCCAGCTGGCAGAAGCCCATAGATATAATGGTGAATCAAACCTGGCACTTGACACTCTGAAAGCTGCGCTGAGGATTGATCCAAAGTCAAGAATTCTCAATCGTGCGCTTGCCAGGGAATATCTTAACCAGAAAAACCCGAAAGAAGCTGAAACCATCCTCCGTACGCACCTGGAGGCCAATCCCGGCGATTTTGAGGTGCAGTTTGAACTGGGGGATATTTTCATGCGTATGGGGGATTTCAGGCACGCGGAAGAAACTTACTCTGCAGCCAAAAACGGTTCTCCAAATTCGCCTGTGGGCTATGTGAAAGTTGCCCAGGCTAATATGGCACAGGGAAAGTGGGACCGCGCCTTAACAGAACTGAATGAGGCTTTCAGGTTGAACCCAAAAGCTGAAAATACTACAGCGCTTCTTGCCCAAGTTTATCTGAAACAGAAGAAGCCGGCAAACGCAGCTGCTCTTGCCGAGGCGCGGATTGCCCAGAACCCCAGGGACGCCTTTGCGTTTAATCTTCTGGGTGAAATCCAGATTGCACAGCGGGACTTTGTCCGTGCGGATGAAAACTTCCGCAAAGCAGCGTCAATTCAGCCTCAGTGGATTGTTCCACTGAATAATATGGTAAACAGCTATCTGCTTCAGGGAAAGAAGGAAAACGCGCTGAGTTTATTGGAATCAGTAATCAAGGCAACCCCTGATAACTACACAGCCTATATGTCAATTGCCCGGATTTATATCAATTACAAGGAATACACGAAAGCCGTGCAGACGTTTGAACGGGTTCTGGCAAGGAAGCCGGAAATGTGGACGGCAGCAAACGATATGGCCTATTTGATTTGTGAGACAGGCGGAGATTTGGACAAGGCCCTGGCACTGGCCCAGAAATCGCTTGCTCAGCGGCCAGAGGAACCCGTTATCCTCGATACGATAGGTTGGATCTTTTTTAAAAAAGGTGATGTAAGCAAGGCCATTGATTATCTTGAGCGGGCACAGTCAAGGTCGATAACGGTAAGCCCGTCGTTAAATTACCACCTTGGCATGGCCTATGCGAAAGCCGGCAGGAAATCGTCAGCGAAGGAATTTTTAAAAAAAGCTGTTTCAAGTCCGGAGGACTTCATGGGTAAAGCTGAAGCACAAAAAATGTTATCAGGTTTGTAATAGATAATTCATCAATCGGCAAATATTACGGATAAGGTATTCTGTCTTTAATGCTTGACTATTTTGCCTCTATTCTGTAAAAACGCAGCTAATTCTGTTATTTAATAACTTTTTTGCGTTAAGATTTGAGGCTTAAATTATTTAAAAGGCATAGGAAGGAGAAACACCTTAAAGAAAGTCTAAGGAATTAATTCTAAATGCAATGAATCAGGAAAAGGAATTTATGAAAAAAACTCTGGTATTTGCTTTTTTTGTTGTAATTCTAATAGTCTCAGTCTATCCAGCCGTGGCCGAACAAGATACGAAGCAGGCGGCTAAGCAGGAAGATGTTTCACCGTTTGGCCCGGATTACGTAATAGGTCCGGGCGATCTTCTGTATGTTTCTGTCTGGAAGGAGGAAACTCTGACCAGAGAGGTTGTTGTTCTTCCTGACGGAAAAATATCTTTTCCGCTCATCGGCCAGGTGCAGGCGGCCGGCAAAACTGTTAATCAGCTCAAAAGCGAAATAACATCCAGGGTCACGAAATATGCCCCCAAGGAAGAGGTGATGCTGGAAGTCAAGCAGGTCAATAGCATGATCATCTACATAATTGGCCGGGTAAATTCGCCCGGCCGCTTTATACTGAACGCCAATATTAATGTCTTGCAGGCACTTTCGATTGCCGGAGGATTAAACCCCTTTGCCAAGCGCAATCAGATTAAGGTGTTCAGAAATGATTCGGGTACTACTAAAATTTTAAAGTTTTCCTATGATGATGTTATTGACGGAGATAAAGTTGAACAGAATGTAATACTGATCCGGGGAGACGTGGTTGTTGTCCCGTAAATTTAAAAAAAGGATTTTTTAACGAGGAGACAGAGAATATGGGCATCCGTGCAGAAATGAAAAGAACAAAAAAAGCGAGTGTCACGTTGAAGCAGGCCTTTAATCTTCTTGCCGCTGTGTTGATTGTGGCATTTGCTCCCCTGTGGGCTGTCAGCGCGGAGTTGAAGATCATTCCGTCGATCGGACTCATGGAGTCCTACAATGACAATATCTACCTGACACCGGATTACCATGTCAAAGGCTGGATCACAACTGCTACGCCCGGTCTATTGTTAAGCGGAAGGACGGAAAAACTTGATGTCGGACTGTCCGCGCGGGGAAAATTCGATTATTATATGGGTATTGATGATTCCGCTCTTCCGGCATCTTACATATATAAATCAGGCGAACCGATAGTAAAAAACACTTCTCTGAACAGCGTAAGCCAGTATTACAACGCAGTGGTAGGGTATACATTTACACCCCGATTCCGCCTGATGGCCAACGCGGGATGGACAAGAGATTACCAGCCTGACCGTGAAATGAAAGAAACAGGACTTGTCATGGGAAACTATCGGCGCGACAGAATTAATGCAGGATTGACCGGGACATGGAACATCACGGAGAAGTTGACCATGGGTGCAGGTTATTCTTTTGCGCAGGATTATTACAACATTGATGAAATGTCGGATATGACCATTCATTCGGCGAATTTGTTTCTCTATTATGCCTTTACGCCTAGGTTAAAAGGGCGATTGCACGGAGGCTACAGCCATTATTATTTTTTGTTAACCGAGCAGGATACGAACATGGTATGGGGCACCGTTGGATTTGAATATCAGTACCATGAGTTATGGAAAATCACTGTGGATGGAGGTACCCGGTTTGCCCAGTCAAAATACGAGGGGTATGATGACTCGACTTCCTCATATATCAAAGTAAAATCTAATGACTGGGGTGGTATTTTCAGGACGGCACTCGAATACAATGACGAGAAAAACAGGCTTGTTCTGGGCTTTAATTACGACATTGCCCCCGCAAGCAGCAGTATGGGAAACGGACCGGTGCAGCGCCTGGTGTTTACCGCAACCGCCCAAAGAAGGATTATATATGAGTTATCTGCAATGCTTTCCGGAGGATACTATATCAACCGTGCTGCGGCGAAACAATTCGGGACTACGGAAATTAATGTAGATACCTATCAGATCAGTCCGGGACTGCGATACGAATTTAAAAGAGATGATATTTATGTTGATTTGACATACGACTTTACAAACATTCATGACCGTTGTCTGGAGACTTACGCCAGACGTAATCTGGTCATGTTGAGACTGTATGTTCAGTGGCCGATTACACTATAATGAAAAAATTTATCATGAATATGTATTGAAGGATATATTGAATTGGCATGGATGAAAGCATAATAACATTTGCTGATGTAATTGCGATCTTGAAGCGGCGCAAGTGGTATCTCATATGGCCTGCTGTGATCATTTTTCTTTGCTCGCTTCTTATTGCACTGTTTTTGCCGCCAACGTATAAGTCTACATCGACGATTCTGATTGAAGAACAGAGCATCCCGCGCGAATATGTTATGACGACAGTTTCTGATTATGCAGAGATGCGGCTTCAGATCATCAATCAGCGTATTATGAGTTCAACCCGTTTAAGTGAGATTATCAATCGCTTCAATCTTTATCCCGATTTGCGAAAAAAAGAAACGATAGATGTTGCAATAGAAAAAATGCGGGATAAAGACATCAAGTTTGAGACGGAAAGCGCTACCGTCAGGGAAGGGCGTACAGGACGCTCCAAAGAGGCCACAATTTCTTTTTCTCTCTCTTACAGCGGCCGAAATCCGGTTGTCGTTCAGCAAGTGGCCAATGTACTCGCTTCGCTCTATATGGAGGAAAATCTTCGTGTCCGCGAGCAACAGACTGAAGGCGCTATGAAGTTTATGGATGACGAGCGTAAAATCATTGAGGAACAGTTGGCCGGTATCGATAAGAAAATTGCTGAATTTAAAAAGGAAAATATCAATACCCTGCCGGAACTGTCTCAGTATAACCTGCAAATTATTGACCGTCTTGCCGAAGAAATCAACAGACTGAATATTAAACTCAAGGAATTGAAAGAAAAAGAACAATATACTCAGTCCCAACTGATTAATATCTCGCCCAATATCTCCAATCCGGACAAGGATCATCTGAAAGAGCTGCGTGTAAAGCTCCTGAACCTTGAAAGCCGGTTCACGGATGAATATCCTGACGTGAAAAAGACAAAGATCGAGATTGCAGAACTGGAGAAAAAAATAAAGGGATCCGGAAAATCATCCACGGGCAACGAACCCGACAATCCCGCCTATGTAACGCTTTCAGCGCAACTGGCTGCTACTCGTTCGGAGATTTCATCCGTGAACGGTCAACTTACTACGGCTCGGGCGAAGCAGAGCGATTACCAGAAAAGGGTTGTGACCACGCCGCAGGTTGAGGAAAATTATAAAGTGCTGGTAATGCAGCGTGGCAACCTTCAGGCGAAATATGATGATCTCACAAAAAAATACATGGAATCAAAAGTTGCCTCCGGTCTGGAAAAAGGCCAGATGGGGGAACGCTTCACTCTTATTGAGTCCGCAAAGGTTCCTCAAAAACCGGTATCCCCGAATGTCCCGGCCATTATGATGATTGGTCTTATGCTGGGGGTCGGAGCAGGTGTCGCTGCGGCCGGAATAAAAGAACTCAGTGACAACTCTGTGTATAAGGCTCAAACACTTACACATGCCCTTGGACTGCCCGTGCTGGCTGTTATACCTGAAATCACGATTACTCTCAGAGAGGAGAAGAACAAGGAGACAAAACTTCCACGGAAAAAAATAATTATTGTCCTTTCTGGAATAGCTGTAGCGGTAGTTTTAATTATTCTTGTGTTTCATTTTTTTATCATGGATCTCGACATTCTCTGGGCGAAGATAGCGAGAACCATTGGCCGCATTATTCCGCTCTAAAAAATATTTTACTTTAATTGTGATCGAGGAATGGAGAGGTAAATGAATCTACTCGATAGACTGAGAAAGAAAGAAAAAAAATCTTTGCAAATCAGTGAAGAAAAGACGCGGGACTGTGATTCATCTGCAATGACTTCAGAAATGGAGGATATCAGGCAAACAGACGGATGGGTATCGCCATCTTACAGTCAGTGCCGCAATGTGAATTTAAATCTTCAAAAGATTCTTGATAACCGATGTGTTGGATATCTGAACGATTCTCACGAATCTGAGTCCTATAAGATTTTACGAACGCATATTCTTCAGAAAACAGGAGGTCATGGTGGTATCACCATTATGATTACAAGCGCGATGCCGGGGGAGGGAAAAACTCTCACTGCTGTCAACCTTTCTCTTACCGTTGCAAAACAGTTTAATCAGACTGTGTTACTAGTGGACAGCGATCTGCATCAGCAAAAGATACATGAATACCTGGGATACGAGAGCAGCAGTGGCCTTGCCGATTACCTCATCAGCGGAGCTCCCCTGTCGGATTTGATCGTCTGGCCGGGTGTGGAGAAGTTAACCGTTATTTCAGGTGGGCAGAATGTTGTTGCCAGCAGTGAACTGCTGAGTTCACCCAGGATGAAAGATCTTGTGAAGGAACTGAAGAGCCGCTACCCTGAACGCTATGTAATATTCGATGTCCCGCCTGTGCTTTCGGGCGCTGATGTTCTGGCTTTTGCACCACAGGTAGACTATATTATCATGGTTGTTCGCGCAGGATCTACATCACTTAACGATGTCAAACGGGCTCTCGCCTTTCTACCCAAAGATAAAATTCTTGGGATCGTTTTCAATCGTGCTGAAACTTCGGAAATAACCAGGGATTATTACGGGGCAAAAAAGAAAGAAAAACAGGAAGCAAGAATATAGAATTGGGAAAAAAGTACTTTGGGAAAATAAAAAGGCCGCTTAAACGGCCTTTTTATTTTATTGCTATGTTCTCGATTATCAGGATTTTCTTCTACGTCTTACAGCGATCAGACCAAATAAGCCGGTTCCAAGCAGCCATGCGGCTCCTGGAATAGGGGTTTTAGACTCTCCGAAAGTTTGAAAGTATCCGCCATTAAAACTTCCACCCGGTTTAAAAGTTACATTCAGCTGGCCGAAGTCAAATGTATACAATGGCAAACCAACTTTACTGGGATCAACGGATCCGGCAATTTGATAATATCTAAGAACTCCTCCGATAGTGATCGGTATAATTGTAGCGTCGCTTATATCACCTGAGAAAAGAACTTGAGTTCCCCGTGTTACCAGAAGAGCTCCATCACCGTTAACAAACCCAAAGGTTAAAGAGGCTCCCGTGATAACGTCCGTACCAATCGTGAAGGGCTGCATGGTGATGTTTGCTCCGCTTGCAGTATCAGTTCCCAGATTGTACGCAATAGTTAATGCTTGAGGTTGATTAAAGTAAACAAACAAATCAGCCCAGGAAGCAGAAGCAAGCGACAGAACAAGAAGTAAGGCCAACAACAACACTTTAAAAGGTCTCACTTTGGTTTTCATATTTTAGCAGGCCCTCCAAAAAAAATTAAATAAGAAAAAGCTTCTAATTTGGATTCATATCTACGCTGATGAGTCGCAAAAGTCAAGAAAATTGTGATAAATGTTCTAAAGTTTTTTGTAAAGATACCGATATAAAAAAGCCGGTTATATGCCGAAAAGGGAGCGATGCTCATTGCTTTAATAATAGCAATATAATTAAATAGATAGGTTGTAACTGGTACATGGAAATAAAAATTGACAAGTTTCACGTTTATGCTTAAAATACTACTTAAGAATTACTGTTTCCCACGGCACATGGAATAGGCAGAGGGAAGTTTTTTGAAAGAAAGGAAAGTGCTGATGGAAAAGATCATAAAATTTGTTGTATGTCTGTGTTTACTCTGTTTCAGTTTCGTTACAGTCAACAATGCATCCGCCGAGCTGATCAATTACGGTTATCAATCTGAACTGGACACTCAGTATAATGGTGGAAAAGGTAATGGCGAATTTTTTGTCTACAATGACTCAGGCAGTGGAACTTACATTACGAAAGTTGAGGTTACCTGGGGTGATAATATCAAGATTAATTCTGTAGCGGGCGATACGGCAGGTTTAAAATTCACCAATCCCGGTTCCGGTGCTCAATGGACTTCGGTTTCCGCCGCAGCACTGGGATACTCCGGCTATTCAATATCAGCAGATGGAAAAACCGCAACTTTTACATTCACAGACTTTGGACCAGGAGAAACTATGGCAATCAATATGGCTTTAGCCGAGATTGTTGCTGGAAAGGGCAAAGGAGCCGGAGTAGGTGGCGAAGATATGGCAAATGCAATTATCAAAATTTATTATGCGGGACAGGGGGGAACAACTCCATATTTGAGTTCCGGCTACTTAACGGTTAATGCGAATGATAAAAAAATATATATAGGTAATACGAGTACTTACAACAATGGTATTAATCCTCCATCAAATACTCCCATTCCTCCTACGGTATTTCTCCTTGGAGCAGGACTTGCCGGTATTGTTGGATTAAGGAGAAACTTAAAAAAATAAGTATTTGTATAATCCCAAATTAGTAAAAGGCAGAGTCTTGAGACTTTGCCTTTTTTATTGATAAGATAAATAGGACAAAGGGTTAATTTTGATGGCAGATTTTATGCCTTCATCTTTTCCTTGCATTAAAGGCAATTATCCATTAGATGAGCGAAGGTACGAATAGCGTAATTTGACTCGCTTTGTTACAGTGCGCTGACGTAATCCGCGTTGACATTTGGAGCAATGAATATATAATCCCCAAAAATCAAAAGGCGAGAGTGGCGGAATTGGCAGACGCACTGGACTTAGGATCCAGCCCGCGCTAGCGGTTAGGGGTTCAAGTCCCCTCTCTCGCACCAGAATGATAGAAAAGAATAATTCAATATAAGGAGAATATAGTTGTGAGTGAACTTTCCGTTAAAGTAGAAGATATCAGCCAGGTAAAGAAAAAAATATCCTTTGAGGTGCCCTGGGCATTCGTTAAAGATGAACTGGAGAATGTGTATCGTGACATCGGTAAAAAAGCTAAAATTAAAGGATTCCGGCCCGGCAAAGTTCCCCGTAAAATACTGGAAACCTATTTTAAAGCGGATGCAGAAGGTGAAGCGATTACAAATATCGTCAATAAATATTACTGGCAGGAGCTTGAAAACAGAGGCATGGTGTCTCTTTCCCGTCCGGATATTGAACAGAATGGATTGAAAGAAGATACAGACTTTGCCTTCAGCGCAACATTCGAAACAGAGCCGGTATTTGAACCTCAGGGTTACCTGGGAATTGATCTGGAAAAGATCACCACGATAGTAACGGAAGAGGACCTTGGAAAACGTCTTGGAGAAATTCGAAAGATGTTTGCCACGATGCATGATGTCACGGATGATCGGACAGTGGAAGAAGGCGATTTTGTAACGATCGATTTCACGGGTACGCTGGATGGGGAAGCTCTTCCGGAGCTCAAATCAGATAATTATATGCTGGAAATCGGATCAAAAAGATTCGTTCCCGGTTTTGAGGAACAGCTTATCGGGATGAAAAACGGAGAAACGAAGGAACTTAAGGTTACATTCCCGGAAGATTATCACGAGAAAAAGATGGCCGGCAAGGAAGTTATTTTTGCGGTTTCCCTGAAAGCGCTTAAAGAACAGAAACTCCCGGAAATCGATGAAAATTTTGTTAAAAATTTTGATAAATACAATACGCTGGACGATCTGAAAACCGATGTACAAAAATCTCTGGAAGATCAGTGCAAACGTCAGAACGATTCGCAGTTGAAAGATAAAATAATGGAAGCCGTTCTCAAGGTGAATGATTTTGAAGCGCCGCCATCACTGGTTGAACGGCAGATTTTTTATTTGATTTCGGATACGCAAAAAAGAATGCGTTCCGCCGGAATGGACGAGAAAAACGCAATGGAACTGAGCTTCCGGATGCACGACCAGTTTAAACAGGATGCGGAAAAAACGGTTAAATCTTTCCTTCTCCTTAAAAAAATCGCGGAAAAGGAAGCCATTGCAGTGACCGATGACGATATCAATAATTATATCAAGGAACTGGCGGATATTCACAATACGGATTATGAAGTTGTTAAAAGCGCCTATGACAATGAGGAGAGAATAAATTCATTGAAGACGGAAATTACTTCAAAAAAGGTGTTTGACTTTATTGAGAGTAAGGCCAATATTAAGATTGTTGAAAAATCAGGTATGGGCCAGGAGGCTGTTGAATGAATTTGATACCCATGGTTGTGGAGCAGGATGGACGTGGCGAAAGAGCATTTGATATTTATTCCAGACTGCTGAAAGACAGGATCATTTTTTTGGGAACTGCCATAGATGATAATGTCGCCAATGTTGTCGTTGCTCAAATGCTCTACCTTGAGGCAGAAGATCCTGATAAAGAAATCTTTTTTTATTTGAATTCCCCGGGCGGGCATGTAAGCTCCGGTATGGCTATTTATGATACGATGCAATATATTAAACCACAGATTTCCACCGTATGCATGGGGCAGGCGGCAAGCATGGCTGCAATTCTTCTGGCAGCAGGAGAAAAAGGCAAAAGGTTTGCCCTTCCGCATTCAAGAATTCTGATTCATCAACCACTGGGAGGCTTTCAGGGACAGGCTACGGATATTGATATTCAAGCCAGGGAAATATTGAGATTAAAAGATGATTTGAATAGAATTTTAGCCGAATTAACGGGTCAGCACCTGGAAAAGGTCATGAATGATACTGAACGTGACTATTTTATGACCAGCCAGCAGGCTAAAGAATATGGTCTAATTGACGAAATTGTTATAAGAAAGCCTGTATCTGCAGGTGCAGATCAGTAAGGAGTAAATAAGTGATTAAAAGAAGTAAAGATAATCGAGGACAGGGTATGCTTTTTTGTTCCTTTTGCGGAAAAATGCAAAGCGAAGTACGAAAATTGGTAGCAGGCCCAACAGCTTATATCTGTGACGAATGCATTGAACTGTGTCGCTGTATTGTAGAAGAAGAAGAAAAAACTGTGGACAAAGGCCACAAGAATGTCCTTCCGGAACCAAAAGAAATTAAGAAATTTCTTGATTCTTATGTTATCGGTCAGGAAAAAACAAAGAAAATACTGTCGGTTGCGGTTTATAATCATTATAAAAGGCTGTTTTCCAATGTAAGTTCGACCGATGGAGTTGAGATCCAAAAAAGTAACGTTCTGCTGATCGGACCTACAGGATCAGGGAAAACACTGCTGGCAAAGACACTGGCAAAATTTCTAAATGTTCCCTTTACGATTGCGGATGCAACCACATTAACTGAGGCGGGCTACGTGGGAGAAGATGTAGAGAATATTATCCTGAGTTTACTGCAAAACGCCGACTACGATGTTGCGCGAGCATCAAAAGGTATTGTTTATATTGATGAAATAGATAAAATTGCGAAGAAGTCAGGTAATCCTTCTATTACCCGGGATGTATCCGGAGAAGGAGTTCAGCAGGCTCTGTTAAAAATCATGGAAGGCACGATGGCCAACATCCCGCCAAAAGGCGGCCGTAAACATCCGCAACAGGAATTCATTCAGGTTGATACCACGAATATCCTCTTTATCTGCGGAGGGGCTTTTAATGATCTGGAAACGATCATTTCCAAGAGAATAGGCACAAACACGATGGGGTTCGGCGCCGAGATCAAAAGTAAAAAAGAAAAGAGAGTGGGAGAACTCCTCTCGGAAGTGAGGTCGGAAGACCTTCTGAAATTCGGCCTTATACCGGAATTTATTGGAAGACTGCCTGTGATTGCAACGCTGGACGATCTGGACGAAAGTGCACTGGTTCGTATTTTAATGGAACCGAAAGATGCGATTATCAAACAATACAAAAAGCTGTTCGAGCTGGAAAATGTGAATCTGAAGTTTACGGACGGAGCATTGCGTTGTGTCGCAAAGTTGTCCATGGAAAGAAAGTCCGGTGCACGCGGTTTGCGGTCCATTCTGGAAAATACAATGCTGGAAGTAATGTATGATATTCCCTCGCAACGGGATATCAAGGAATGTGTGATCAGCGAGGAAGTTGTTATTAACAAGGAAAAACCAATTTTGATTTACGACACAAAATCTGAATCCGCATAAAAAAATTACGCAGGGAAATAGAATGACCGAAGAACAAATCGATAATAATAAAAATAAAAACAACATCATTCCGCTTTTACCACTTCGGGATGTTGTTGTTTTCCCGCATATGATTGTGCCGTTGTTTGTTGGCCGGGAGAAATCCATCGCTGCATTGGAATCCGCCATGAAATACGAGAAAGGTATTTTCATGGTGGCTCAGAAAAATGCAAAAAAAGACGATCCAGCGGAAGAAGATATTTACAGGGTCGGGACAATAGGCATCATCATTCAACTGCTTCGACTGCCCGATGGGACGGTAAAGGTTCTGGTGGAAGGTAAGACCCGCGGCGCCATTCAGGAATATCTCAAGAATGATGATTTCTTCCTGGTGAAAGTCAGTGACATTGAAGATATTGATGATGATCCGACAGACGTCAAGAAGCAGGCACTGATGCGCAGTATCAAAGAGTCATTTGAGCTTTACTTAAAACTCAGTAAAAAAGTCCATGTGGAAATGATGGGAACCATCGCCGCAATTGAAGACCCATCAAAGCTTGCCGATGTCGTAGTGACGCATCTGAATGTAAAACTGGAAGACAAGCAGAAGATCATGGAAGTCTTCAATATCGGCGAACGCCTGGAAGCAATTTATTCCCTGATGCTCTCCGAAATTGAGATTCTACAGGTTGAGGAAAAAATCAAGCGTCGTGTCAAAAAACAGATGGAAAAGACGCAAAAGGATTATTATCTCAATGAGCAGATGCGCGCCATCCAGAAGGAGATGGGCGAAAAAGACGATTTCAAAAACGAAATAGCGGAACTGGAAAAACGTCTCAAGCAAAAGAAACTTTCAGAAGAGGCAACAAAAAAAGTTCGCCAGGAAATTAAAAAGTTACAGATGATGGCACCCATGTCGGCGGAAGCAACTGTTGTGCGCAATTACATCGACTGGTTGCTGGATATGCCATGGTCGGATGTGACGGAAAACAAGTATACCCTGAAAGAGTCGGAAGCAATTCTTGATGAAGATCACTACGGGTTGAAAAAAGTTAAGGAGAGAATCATCGAGTATCTCGCCGTTCAATCTCTGGTAAAGAAGAATAAAGGCCCGATCCTTTGTCTCGTTGGTCCTCCCGGAGTTGGCAAGACCTCTATTGCCAAATCCGTGGCCCGCGCAACAAACCGCAAGTTTGTGCGAATTTCGCTTGGAGGAGTGCGGGATGAAGCTGAAATACGCGGACATCGCCGGACATATATCGGCGCAATGCCGGGGAAGATTATTCAGTCGCTGAAAAAAGCGGGATCGAATAATCCTGTGTTCTGTCTGGATGAAGTCGATAAGCTCAGTTCCGATTTTCGCGGCGATCCTTCATCGGCCCTGCTGGAAGTTCTGGATCCGGAGCAGAACGTTGCATTCAATGACAATTATCTGGATGTGGATTATGATCTGTCCGATATCTTGTTCATAACAACGGCCAATGTTCTGCAAACGATTCCCGCGCCTTTGCAGGACAGAATGGAAGTCATCCGGATTGCCGGTTATACCGAGCAGGAAAAGATGAATATTGCCAGAAAATTCCTGCTCACGAAAGAGATGGAAGCCAACGGTCTGGTCAGTGATAATATCGAATTTTCCAGGGGTGCCTTACTGCGGATCATTCGACAATATACCAGGGAAGCGGGCGTCCGCAATCTGGAAAGGGAAATTGCGTCCGTGTGCAGAAAAGTCGCCAAAGAGATTGTCAGCAACGGCGCCAGGAGAAAAATCGTCATCAGTTCCAAGAATATTCCCAAATATCTGGGCGTTCCGAAATACCGACACGGTGAAACGGAAGAAAAAAATCAGATTGGTTTGACAACCGGATTGGCCTGGACGGAAGTTGGCGGAGAGTTGCTTGCCATCGAAGCGTCCATCATGGAAGGAACAGGTCGCATGGTGATGACGGGCAAACTTGGTGATGTTATGCAGGAATCCGTGCAGGCAGCCTTAACTTACATCCGTGCGCGAGCTGAAAAATTTGGTTTACCAAAGAATTTTTATAAAAAAATTGATATCCATGTTCATGTCCCGGAAGGGGCGATTCCCAAAGACGGACCATCCGCCGGCATCGCGATGGCAACATCCATTGCCTCCGTTCTCATGAAGAAGAAAGTACGGGCAGATCTGGCCATGACGGGTGAAATTACCTTGAGGGGAAGGGTATTGCCGATAGGCGGTCTGAAGGAAAAAATTCTGGCGGCTCATCGCGGCAATATCAAAATGGTCATTATTCCCAAAGATAATGAAAAAGATCTGACGGAAGTACCGCAGAATGTTCAGAATGCTCTGCAGATTGTATTTGTGGATCATATTGACGAGGTTCTGGATATCGCATTTGTTAAAGAAGATGGAGCATACAATAACGCTGACGCAAGCGATGTACAGGTCAGTGCACAGCAAGTAAATTAGCGGAGATTTCTGAATTTTATAGCTTGACAAGAAATCTCAATATTGCTAGAAGCCTTGCAGCTTTTTTGGGGATCGTGGGCGGGTAGCTCAGCTGGAAGAGCGCCACGCTTACACCGTGGATGTCACAGGTTCGAGCCCTGTCCCGCCTACCAGAAAAGATAACCATTAAAAGGTAGCAACATGATTTTTTGGGGTCGTAGTTAAGTTGGTTATAACGCCGGCCTGTCACGCCGGAGGGCGTGGGTTCAAGTCCCATCGGCCCCGCCAGAAAATCACAGGGAGTCAGCTAACAGCGACTCCCTTTTTTTTTTGCAACCATTGACCATAGTCAAATGTATCGTTAAAAAAGAAGCCCAAAAAATAAAAAATAGATATTACAAATGCAGGACTGAAGGTTGAGCACGGATATAACGTATATTGAGTTCAGGAGAGCGCAGACAGTATGAAGAAAATTTCTGATATGTTTTTCTGGCGCAGGAAAGAATATATTCGAAAAGAAATAATCTGCGCTCTGTTCAAAGGGCAGAACAGCGGACTCTTAAATGATGCATCGCGGAAAATGATTGAAAATATTTTAGATTTCACTTCTATTCTTGTTCGGGAAATCATGATTCCCCGAACGGATATTACAGCTATCAATGCGGACGACGAGCCACAGGTAATGATTCAGGAGATTATTGAAGCACGTTACACGCGTTTGCCGGTCTACAGGGGTTCCATAGACAATATCATTGGAATTTTGAATGTTAAAGACCTGCTGAACGTATGGTCGCCCCGGATGACAAAAGCTGATTTCTTATCCAATCTGTCCAAGCCATATTATATTCCTGAAACAAAAAATGCCCATTTGTTGTTTTCCGAATTTAAAAACAACAAAAAGCATATCGCCATTGTTATTGATGAATACGGCGGAACATCCGGATTGGTTACTCTTGAAGATTTGCTGGAAGAAATCGTGGGGGATATTCTGGACGAACATGAAGAGAACGGTGATGAGGAAGATATCGTCCGGATAAGCGAGAAGGTCATCATTGCTGACGGACGGACGGAAATAGGAAGGATTGAAGATTATTTGAAGATCGTTCTGGAAAAGGGAAGATATGAAACCGTCGGGGGATTAATTTTGAACATGATCCGGAGAATTCCACACAGCGGAGAGAAGTTTCAAATACAGGGAATGGATATCACCATCGAGAATGCGGATGAACGGCGCATTAAAAAGGTCAAGATAAAAAAATTGGAGAATGAAGAATTCGATCAAGAACAACATTAAAATGGATGACTCAGAAGAAACGAAAACGATAGCAGTCTCAAACATCTTCTTTGCATTGCTGTGCGGAGTTTTCTTTTTTTTGTCGTTTCCTAAATACGGCTGGGGATTAATTGCCTGGATTGCCTTTGTCCCCTTATTCTTTGCTCTGAGGAATGTTGATACTCTTCTCAGAGCTATGTTGCTGGGGTGGATCGCAGGAGTTGTTTCCTTTATAGGAATTTTCTACTGGATTGTATGGGTTTTGGTAAATTACGGCTATTTGCCGTTATATCTGAGCCTGATGATCATGTTGCTGCTGGTTTTCTATTTAAGTATTTATTTTGCTCTTTTTGCGGCCGGAATTGTTTATTTCAGAAAAAAGGTGCCGTTGTTCATTATCGCTCCTGTGTTGTGGGTTTGCTTGGAATATGTGAAATCCAAATTGTTCACCGGGGTTCCCTGGGAGAATCTGGGACATTCACAAATTAACAACTTCTATTTCATTCAGCTTGCCGATATTACAGGTGTATTTGGTTTGTCTTTTCTGGTTATGCTTCTCAATGTGGCGATATTTGAAATCATTAAAAAGAAATCCGGAAAATCATTCGCCCTTGCCGCAGCCATCTTCATTTTGTGGTCATGCGTTTATGTCTATGGTATATTACGCGTGAATGATATTGATCAGGCTGTAAAGAATTCGCCGGCGAAGGAAGTATTTTTGATTCAGGGAAATATCGATCAGGCGATAAAATGGAAAGAAAGTTTTCAGAATGAAACGTTCAGAATCCATGAAGAACTGTCTTTACGCAGCCTGGAAAATAAGGGAGGTTTGATTGTCTGGCCAGAAACGGCTGTAACGGCAAATTTTCAGGATGAAAATAATGTCCGTCGCAGAATTCGTGAAATGTCGGTAAAGACAGGGAACTGGTTTCTGTTCGGCTCTATAAGTTATAAAGCAGGAGAAGGGAAAAAAGACTATTTTAACAGCGCATATCTGATCTCACCGGAAGGAATCGTAAGCGGAAGATATGATAAAGTTCATCTTGTCCCTTATGGGGAATATGTGCCAATGAAAACAATATTTCCCTTTGTCAGAAGTCTTGCCGCAGGCATCGGTGATTTTACAGAAGGAAAGGGATGGGTACCTTTACAGTCAGATCTCGGTAAAATTGGTGTGATGATTTGTTATGAGGGCATTTTTCCGGAAGCTGGTCGGGCCTATAAAAAAGCCGGAACGGAATTACTAGTGAACATCACTAACGATGCCTGGTTTGGATCAACATCGGCACCTTATCAACATCTGTCCATGTCGATTTTTAGAGCAGTTGAAACGAGAATGTTCTTCGTTAGAGCAGCAAACACGGGAATATCCGCAATCGTTGATCCGACGGGGAAAATAATCGTTCAATCCAGACTTTCAGAAAAAGATTCAATCCACGGTCGTGTTCAATTGATTCAAATGGCATCTTTCTATGCAAAGTATGGAGATTGGCTGGCCGTGACATGTTTTATCATA
The DNA here is from genome assembly GCA_963682015.1 of Smithellaceae bacterium. Taxonomy (GTDB): domain Bacteria; phylum Desulfobacterota; class Syntrophia; order Syntrophales; family Smithellaceae; genus UBA8904. Next base: position 4,664,886 of record OY820932.1, read on the forward strand.
TTAACCATAATATTTTTATCATGCAATATAAGGAGAAAAAGAAATGACTATCGAAAACATTCAGGAAACTATTCAGGAACTGAAAAGAAGAATCCAGTATATCGGTGAATGTCTTTGACGTAAATGAACTGGAATTGAAAGTAAAGGATCTGGAAATTTTATCCGCGAAAAAAGATTTCTGGGATGATCAGGAGAAAGCCAGATCCATTCTGCAGAAAAAGACAAAATTATCAAATTCACTCGATCAGTGGAAAAAATTTCAGAATCAAATTGGAGATGCTGAGAATCTATGGTTAATGGCTTCCGAAGAAAAAGATGAAGAAGTCATGAGTGATCTTGGTTCAGAACTGGAAAAGTTATCCGGCGATGTTCGTCAGGAAGAAATTAAAATGATGCTCTCCAGCGAGCAGGATCCCATGAATGCCATTGTGTCCATTCATGCCGGCGCAGGGGGAACGGAAGCGCAGGACTGGGTGGAAATGCTGCTGCGAATGTATCTCCGATGGGCGGAAAAGAGAAATTTTAAGACCAGCATTATCGATTATCTGCCCGGTGATGAAGCCGGAGTTAAAAGTGTTTCTTTTACTCTAGAAGGCGAGTATGCTTATGGTTATGCCAAAGCTGAAATAGGCATTCATCGTCTCGTCCGTATTTCTCCGTTCGATGCGGGCGCCAGAAGGCATACTTCCTTTGCCTCTGTGTTTGTCTACCCTGAAGTTGATGACGAAATCAAAATTGACATCAACGAGGATGATTTAAGAATCGATACATATCGGTCCGGTGGCAAGGGAGGACAGCACGTAAATAAAACGGATTCAGCAGTCCGAATCACACATTTGCCGACAGGGATTGTCGTACAGTGTCAGAATGAAAGATCTCAGCACAAGAACAAGTCGATGGCGATGAAGTATTTAAAATCAAGACTCTACGAAAAGGAACTTCAGGAGAAAAACGAAAAACTTGATGAGGAGAATAAACAAAAAAAGGACATTGCCTGGGGCAGCCAGATTCGTTCATATGTCCTGCATCCCTATAAAATGGTGAAAGATCATCGAACCAATATCGAAAGCGGCAACACTCAAAAAGTGCTTGACGGAGATATTGATGATTTCATTCAGGGCTATCTGATGGCGGCAGGGGAACGGACAGCCAATACGTCTTCTTTTAATTAGGTAAATTAATAATAATATTAATAATTATCAATATCATTTTGGGTTAAGAATAAAATATGTTATAAAGCGCCACTCAAAACGGCAATGAATTATCATGTGCCGAATTTTGTCCGGTGGAGTGTTTAGTGACCGGGGGCACTGTCTGTTCAGGGTCCAAAACCGAAAAAAGATTTCAGGAGAAATTATCCATGCCAAAATACAAGAGAAGAAGCTGCACTTTATATTTCTGTATATTCCTTTTAAGTCTCATGATCTGTGTATTTTTTGGATTTGAGAGTAAAGCGGATACTACTCGTAAAAAAAATGAGAACATCGTTGCATCAAAAGAGATTACCGAACCGAACATCGTGTTATCGCAAATGGTCGGTGATCCTACTCAGACTTTGTTGTCGAAAGAGAAAACCGATGATGCCAAAGATGATGAGGAAACAGCAGACGTAGATGATGAACAGGATTTAATGGAGAAAGCTCTTGACCTGCTGGAAATGGCTGACAGCTACTGGAAAAATGGTGACATCGAAAATACGATCAATGTGCTGGATAAAGCCTATGCTCTTCTTTTGGACACGAACGGAGATGTGGAAATTGCCCGACAAAAGGATGACCTGCGTCTTTTAATTTCACGGAGAATCCTTGCGCTTTATTCTTCCAAACAAACAAAAACCAATGGTAAAGCAAGCGAGATTCCTCACTTAATGAATGCTGACGTTGAAAAAGAAATACGTTCATTCCAGGGACCAGAGAGGGAATTCTTTATAGCTTCTTATCAGCGTTCAGGTATGTACAGGGGAATTATTATTGAAGAATTAAAAAAAGCAGGAGTGCCCGAAGAACTTTTCTGGCTGCCACTTGTTGAGAGTGGTTTCAAAGTCAGTGCCCTTTCTCCGGCAAGAGCACTGGGATTGTGGCAGTTTATACCTTCAACGGGATACAAATATGGCTTGAGCCGCGACGAATGGGTGGAAGAGCGTATGGATATTCTAAAGTCCACTCACGCAGCTATTGCTTATTTAAAAGAATTGCACTCCATGTTTGGCGACTGGATGACCGTTCTTGCCGCGTATAATTGCGGTGAAGGAAGAGTGCTTCGTGTTATATCCAGACAACACATTAACTATTTTGACCGATTCTGGGATCTATACTCACAATTGCCTCATGAGACGGCCCGCTATGTTCCTCGTTTTCTGGCGACTCTTCACATTATTAAAGACCCCGGAAAATATGGATTTGATCTGGGCAAGCCGAACAACTCTTTAGCAAATTATGAAACAGTAAGAGTAAACAAGATGATGAAACTTTCTGATGTGGCTTCGAAATTAGAAGTATCCGAGGAAGTTCTTAATCTTCTCAATGCGGAATTGAGATATAAGATTACTCCTGATCGTGAATACAGCCTTAATATACCCAAGGGGATAATTCAAAAATTTAATCTTGTGTATAATGATATTCCGGAAGCAGAAAGGCCTCGTTTCAGCCTTAGCCGGTCCAACTACCTCAGGCATCGGGTTAAGACAGGCGAAACTATAGCTTCGATAGCGAAACGTTATCGAGTTTCGTCGCAGTCCCTGTATGATTGCAATCGTTTTGCCAAACAAAAGAAACTGAGAAAAGGACAAATTGTTCGAATTCCGGTTAATCGATTAGAGACCGCCAGCGCTACCGCAAAGCAAGCAGCTTCGGCAGGAAAAAAACGTGCCGCTACCGGCAAGATTCAAACATATAAAGTAAAAAAGGGAGATTCTCTTGCTGCGATTGCAAAGAAATTCCATGTCTCTGCGGGTAAACTGAAAGAAGTGAATAAATTAAAAACCAATTCAATCCAGGCTGGACGAATATTAAAGATTCCTGCAGAAGAGCTTGAAAGCAGCGACAGAGAAAAGCAGGGTAGAGAAGATGAAACAGTAAAATCGGGAGAGAAGACTGTAATCGGAAAAACAATATCAGAAAAGGATGCAGCACAACTGGGAATGGATAAGCACATTGTTACCAAAGGGGAAAACCTCTCCATTATTGCAAAGAAATATAATATGGAACTGGCAAAATTAATTCAGATCAATCATTTATCCGGCGAAGAATCATTAACGCCGGGACAGGTTCTTGTCATCAAATAGAAAATTTCAATAAATCGACTGTAACGGATTATGTCAACGACCGGAAAAGCTCTTTTTCTTTTTTTCGCATTTTAACGGCATTGGCCCTGGATGTGTTTTCATGGTTATAGCCAGTCAGGTGCAACAGTCCATGAATGATTAAAAACAGGATTTCCTCATCAAGGCTCAGTTTCCCGGTAATGGCATCACGCTCAGCAGTATCAACGGAGATGACAATATCACCGAGCACGGTTGGATTTATTCCGCCGAAATCTCCCTCCTGAAGAGAGAATGATATAACATTCGTTGGTCTTCTTCTGCCAAGATATTGATGATTGATTCGTTGAATCATTTTATCATCAACAAAAGTAATACTGATTTCATTGTCGGCGCGGTCAATCAGTTTTAAAAGTCTGGTTGCTGCAGATCGGACCCTGCGCCTATCAATTTTAATTCGCTTCTGAAGATTTTCGATTTGTATTTTCATAAGATTCTTTTTTGCCGTTTGTTTCTTTTTGCGATGATTCAGGATAATCGACACGGTGGTGGAAGATACCCGTTAAGATTCTGGTAAATGTTTCCGCGATGGTGTTTAAGTTTTTTAATGTCAATTCACAGTCATCCAGTTGGCCATCCATATAAATACGCTCAATCCGCTCACGAACCAGTGAACGGATTCTGGCCGGTGTCGGATTGGAAAGTGTACGGGAAGAGGCTTCAACAACATCTCCAAGCATTACCAGACCGGCTTCTTTGGTTTGTGGCTTCGGACCGGGGTAACGAAAATCACTTTCTGTGAGAGAACGAATCGATTCGTCTTTATCCTTCTTTGCCTTATCAAAGAAAAAACTGACGAGACTGGTACCGTGATGTTCCCGGATAATGTTAATGATCGGTTGGCCAAGTTTTACCTCGGAGGCCAGTTCGCATCCTTCCTTAACATGGGAGATGATAATCAAAGAGCTCATTTTGGGGGATAGTTTGTCGTGCCGATTATCATAACCGGTTTGATTTTCAATATAGTAATGGGGTTTGGCCAGTTTCCCGATATCGTGATAATATGCGCTAACCTTTGCCAGCAGAGAATTTGCGCCGATGGCGTCAGCCGCGGCCTCCACGAGCGAGGCGACGATAATGCTGTGATGGTAAGTGCCGGGTGCCTCAATGATCATGCGTTGGAAAAGCGGCTGATTGAGATTAGCCAATTCCAGCAATTTGATATCCGTAATGAATCCAAAGAGACTTTCAAAAATTGGTGTAATACCCGCAACCAGAATACCCGTGAAAATACCGCCTAAAAATCCCATGCCCAGCCTGATCAGCAACGTGACCAAATCTTCCAGCAGTTGACCGGTCAAGAGATTCAGGCAGATGATTGCAGCCATGTTGATCATGCCAAGGAAAATACCCACTTTCAGGAAAGTGGAACGCTGTCGGCTGTTGACGATATGGTAAGATGCGGCAACGGATCCCAGAAAAGAAAAAAGAGGGAAAATGATTTTTTCATCGAACAGGAAACTGATAAGAAAAGACGTTAATACGCTGATGATCATTGCGACGTTGCGATTGATTAATACGGCAATAATCATGGCACCACATGCAAAAGGTATGGAAAAATAACAGGCTTCAACAGGAATAGAGGGGAAGGCACGATTAATTGCGACGGAGATGAATATTCCGGCTTTAACAAAGAATATCTGCAAAATGGCAACAATGGCAAAAACGAGGAAGTCAATATTGGAGCGCGCAGGTGTTTTCAGCCAGTTTCGGGTACGCCAGAAATACAGAAGAAGCGTAAGAAAAAGGATCGTGCCAAAAATCCCTAGCACAGATGTCAGACTGGAAATTTTATTGGCCGTGATGGTTTTATGAAAAGCTTCCAGTTTGGCTAGTTCGAGATAGCCGATTTTCTCTCCTTCGCGGACAATCATTTCATTCTTTTGAACCTGAAAAAAAACCGGTTTAACTTCATCGGTCGCAGATGATATTTTTTTATTTGTTGCTTCCTGATTAAAAGCAAGATTGGGTTTAATCAGTTTCCTAAGGAATGAATGCGAAAATCTGCGGGCATCGGGTTGATCACTTTTGATGGCCGTGTTTACCTTTTTCTGCAAAACAAGATCGATGTCCTTAATGCTCAGAATAGAAGAGATATCCTTAAGATTCTCTTCAACGCGGGTATTACCGTTAACAATAGTAATTCCTTTTTCCCGCTCATGTTTCTGGAAAAATCCTTGTATAATCAATTTATTATCGTAAAAAGAGGATAAAATTCTGGATAATTTAGACAAAAGTTCATCGGAGAAATTACTGTTTTTAAGAAACAAAAATTCATCTTGAGTCAGAACGATGCCAAGAGACTCTTCCAGAATTGTTTTGTTCAGTTCAGATGTCTGTTTGGCGCGAGCGCTGTTAAATGAATTTTTGATTTTTGTCCTGATGGTAATGGTTATTTCGGGGTCCAAATCATACACCGCACGGACATTGGATGATGCTTCGCTTCTTTTTTGACGGGTGGAGTTAATATCTTCGACCAGAAAGTCACGATCCGCCTTGATATTTTCCTGAGCGATCATTCCATGGCGGTATTCTGGCCTGGAATCGTACAGTCTGGGGGCAAGAAGGATGGATAACCCCAAACTTAAAATAAGCGCAATGGCCCAGCGCTGAAAAATTATATTGTTAAGAAATTTGAAAGAGATTTTGTTCTTCTCTTTCATTTTCCGAAAAGCCGAAAAAAATTTTTCCGATGCAGCATCAAGAAAATTCATAAATCTTAATTATTTTTACCTGGTTTATTTGCATTGGTCCAGAAGGCATAGGCGGAGATGATATCGGCTACAAGAGGATGCCGGACAACATCGACCTGAGAGAAATGGACTATACGGATAGCAGAAATCGTTTTCAGGATTTTTTCGGCTTCAATCAATCCCGAAGATTTATCCGTCGGCAAATCAATCTGCGTAATGTCACCTGTTACAACCGCTTTTGAATTGAATCCCAGCCGCGTTAGAAACATTTTCATTTGTTCTGATGTTGTGTTTTGAGCTTCATCGAGAATAATAAAAGAATCATTCAAGGTTCGCCCCCTCATGAATGCGAGAGGCGCGACTTCAATCAGTCCCTTGTTGATCAGGGCGCTGGCTTTCTCCATATCCACCATGTCATAAAGCGCGTCATATAAAGGGCGTAAATAAGGATTCACTTTTTCTGCCAAATCACCGGGGAGAAAGCCAAGGCGCTCTCCCGCTTCCACGGCGGGTCTCGTCAGAATGATCCGCTGGACTTTTTTCTCCAGCAGGTGTGAGACGGCCATTGCCATGGCCAGGTAAGTTTTTCCTGTGCCAGCGGGGCCTATTGCCAGCACCATATCACTTGAACGCATGGAATCAATGTAGTGGCGCTGAGCAATGCTCTTGGGAGTTATAATGCGCTTTTTGGAAGTGATGAAAACCGTGTCCATGAAAACATGGGCCAGATCAAAGTGCGGATCTTCGGAGAGAATCCGGTGGGCGTAATGGATATCGGCTGATTGAAGGTGCCAGCCTTTTTCCATAATCGTGTAAAACTGTTTGATCAGAAGACTGGTTTTCTCGACGGCGCCTTCATCTCCGGAAATGGAAAGATTATTTCCCCAGGGCTTAATTTTGACTTCTTCCAGCTTTTCAAGAAGTCTCAGGTGTTTATCATGTTCGCCGCAGAGAATTTTTAAGAGATTCTGATCGGCAAATGATAATTTTTCGGCCTGAACGTTTTTCGTTGATTTGATCAAAAATCATCAGCCTCTGAAAGGTTTATCTTCACCCTTGACGTTCAGCACGATTAAATGCGCTTATCTTTCAGGGTACTTTTCCGTATGAGGGCGCTTTCTATCACTATGGGGCACTGAATGCAATACAATTTACATTCTCAAAAACAGGTGCGCAAATACCTTTGCGTTGTTTATCATATTGTCAATTGTACAATTTTCATCAGGTTGGTGAGCGTTCATATTGAGTTTTGACCATACGGCAACCGGAAAGTTCTTTTTACGCAGATATGCTGCAACCGTTCCCGCCCCGACACCTCCGGCATAGGCTTTTACTGAGTATACTTTTTCCATGGCCTCCTGAAGAGCCAGGACTACCGGTGCATCCGCAGGAGTAGGGAGAGTGGATTGAACGTATTGATGCTGAGAAACATCGATAGTTACTGAAAATTTCTTTTCCACCTTTCGTACAATGTTGTCAACGGCGGACAATACATCGCCCAGATGATATTGAGGCAAGATACGGCAATCCATGTAGAAAACATCTTCGCCGGGAATCGTATTGATGTTATCCACGTTGGCTTCTTTCTTTGTCGGTTCAAACGTGCTGATTGGAGGATCAAACAGAGGATCAACACTATTAAAAATCTTGCGAAGCTGCGTTAATTTCGTTACCAGATAGGACGCAGCTGAGAAAGCGTTGTTTCCAAGTTGCGGTTTGCTGCCGTGGCATTGCTTGCCGGTGGTCTTAAATCCGAGCCACAAAATGCTTTTTTCTGCAATCTCGATCAGCGAACCTTCAGGATTTCCAGAATCAGGAACAACGATCAGATCATCATTGTCGAACAGTTTTTCCGACAAGTCCAAAACATGATACAAACCCTTTCCGCCGGAGGTTTCTTCATCCGCCACAAAAAAAAGCTTGATATAGGATGAGGGAACAATCCCTTCATCCAGAAAAGCTCTGGCGGCGAAAATGGACGCGACCATGTCCTGCTGATTGTCTTCGGTGCCGCGGCCATACAGGCGATCACCCTGAACGTAAGCCTGATAGGGATCATCACTCCATAAATTCAATTCGCCCGGCGGGACGATATCCAGATGCGTTATGATCCAGACTTTGCGGGATTTGTTCTGACCGGCGACGGTTGTCAGAAAGTTTGGGCGAAGCCCCGCTGACACGCTTTCATCGGGCGCATCGTAATGTGAAAAATCGGTAAATCCCATATTCAAAAGACGCTCTTTCAGTAATTGCGCTTTGAGCATTTCACCGTCTCCACCGTTAAGAGGTCCGATGGCTGGCACTGCCGTTAGAGCGATCTGCAGTTCAATCATTTCATCACGGTAAGATTCAATCCTGCGGGAGATTCTTTCAAAAGTATTTTCATCAATCATGATTCAGCCTCATGGAATTATTGTGGTGTGATAAAAACCGGTTGACCAAAGTGTTCAGGCAGTATGCCAAAATGATCCGCATCACCCAGAATTACCGTCAATCTTTTGTTTTCATTTAAATACCTTGAGGCAACACGCTTGATATCGTCAATGTTCACGGCATTGATGCGTTCCCGGTAGTGCGGCAGGTAATCGTCGGGCAATTGATCGTAAGTATGGCTCATTTGCTGTTCGGCAATCTGTGAAGGCTGTTCAAATGAAAAAATAAAGCTGTTGAGAATTGATTTTTTTGCCCAGTCCAGTTCGGCAGCAGAAACGGAATGTGTTGTAACATCCCGCAAAATGTTATTCATCAGATTCAGCGATTGAAATGTTGAAGACGTTTTTGTGAAAGCATACGTTCCGAAAACACCGTAATTACTGCGCGCCCGGTAGAAACTGCCTGCACTGTATGCCAGGCCTTCATGATTGCGTACGGCTGTAAAGATGCGCGATGGGAAGCCGCCGCTGCCTACAATGAAATCAAGAACAATAAAAGAATAGAAGTCCGGATCTTTTTTGCTGATGGTGAATTCTCCACTGACAACGACTGACTGAGTCAGTTCTTTCCGGATGAAGAACACTCCCTGCCTCGCCCGAATGGGAGGAGGCAATGTACTCAGCGTACTTCGTGTATCCTTCCAATTTCCGAAGTATTGCCCGATTTTTTTTATCGCTTCTTCTTTCGAGACGTCTCCGCAAACGGTTATCAGGATGTTGGAGGGGGAAAAATATTTCCTGTGGAAGACGACCAAGTCTTCACGGGAGATATTTTGAAGTGAGGCGATTGTCGCGTATCGCCCGCGTGGATCATCGGGATACAGCAAGCGGTTGAATTCGCGAAATGCCAGGCGCTGAGGATTATCCGCTATCCTCTGTAAATCCGCTTTTTTCAGAGAAAGAGACAGATCGAATCGATCTTTTTCAAATGCCGGTTCTTTCATAATTTGTGAAAGGAGATCGAAACACTCGTCAAGATCCGTTTTAAAAAATGAAAAATGAACGGATGCAAAATCAAGCGACATGGAAATGGAAGGCGTTGCGGCCAGAAAATCCAGTCGTTGATCCATTTCGGTGCTTTTTAATTTTGATGTGCCGCCCGTTGTCATTAACGAAGCAGTCAGTTCCGCTGCACCTTCCTTGCCCGGGGGATCGTAAAGTGATCCCGTCCGCACCAGCGCGGATACGGTAACAAGAGGCAGTTCATGATCGGGAAGATAAAACAGAATCATTCCGTTATCCAGGACAATCCGCTCCGCATGAGGAAGATGGAATTCCAGATCGGGGTATTTGATTTTATCCGGATCGGGAAGAGGCTCAACTGCAAACGATGCGCACGACATCCATAAGCAAAACAGCAAAGTCGTTAGTCCAACTGCAAGAAGGGATACGGTTTTATTTTTCATGACTGGCGTTTCCGGGAGGTATTTTCTTTAAAACGGCTACAGTACGGTTTTCAGAGGTAAGATACTTTGCGGCAGCCGTCTGTATGTCCGCAGCTGTTACTTTATCAATATTGGAAATGTAGCGAGCAAAATATCGGTAATCACCGAGCAGTAGTTCATAATAAGAAAGAACAGAGGCCAGTTCAGCATTGGAATCGAGGCTTTTCATGTAATCCATTTTTATTTGTTTTTTTGCTTTGGCCAGTTCCGTTTCACTGACAGGTGCATTTTTAATTTTTTCCAATTCGAGGAAAACGGCTTTCAGAAGTTCATCACTGGTGTGCGGATGTCGTGGACGCGCAAATATTGTGAAAAGATTGGGATACCTTGTGGCCGGAACGCCGTTTTGCACACTGATGCTTTCCGCAATCCTCTGGTTCACAACAAGTCTGGCATACAACCGGCTGGTGCGGCCCTTGCTTAAAACTGTTTCGAGTACGTCCAGGGTGTAATCATCTTTGTCAGGTGCGGTTGGCTTATGATAACCGATAATGATGGATGGGTTTGCATCAAAAAGAATTTCAATTTTTCGCTCTGCATTTTGCGGCGGTTCAACCGGCATGTCGGCTGCTGGCGTCTCATATGGTGCAATCTGTCCGAAGTATTGATTGATGATCTTTAAAGTCTTTTGAGGGTTGATATCTCCAACCACGGAGATGACTGTATCCGAAGGTGAGAGGTACTTCCGGTGAATGTTGCGGACGGCCGGCTGGTTCAAGAACATCAAGTCCTGCGGAAGGCCGAGAATGGGCATTCCATAGGGATGTACTTTGTAAGCCGTGCTCATGAAAGCTTCGAAAAGCTTGCCGTCAGGACTTGTTTCCACCCTCTGCCTTCTTTCTTCCATAATGACATCGCGTTCTGTATAAAATTCACGAAAAACAGGATTCAAAAGGCGGTCGGCTTCAATACGCGCCCAGAGCTCGATTTTATTTGCGGGCAGATTGACAAAATAAGTAGTGACGTCCTGGCCGGTTGCGGCATTCATTCCCAAACCGCCGTTCTGTGTATATAAACGGTCAATTTCATTTGAAATATAGTAGCGGCGGTGATCCGACTGAAGATTCTTTAATTGAATGGAAAGATTTTCAATTCGCGATGGATCGGCTTTATCTTTCTTTTTTCTTTCATCGTCCAGAGCCTGACCGGTTTTTTCGATCTGCGAGAGCAGTACTTTCTCCGCAGGGTAATCTTTTGTTCCAATCGTAGTGGTTCCTTTGAACATCATATGTTCCAGAAAGTGCGCGGCGCCGGTTTGCCCCTTTATTTCATCTACGGCACCTATCCGATGACGGATGTAAAGGGAAACTGTCGGGCTGAATTTTCGTTCCAGCATCAGGACGGTAAGACCGTTTTTCAATCTGGTTTTGATTACTTTCTGCTCCAGATCCATGCCGGCGGCCAATCCGGAAGAAAACAGCATGAATCCGATGATCAAGACAAAATAAAATCTACTTCGTGTCAGCATGATCAATCTCATCAGTGGATTTTCTCGGAAAAAGACGAAAAAAAGCATAGAGAATGCCTACAATACAAAATAAAATAATGAAAGATGCTGAGAAAAGAACTACAATAAATTCCAATGGGTTGGTCATTTTAAAGGATCCGATCAGAATGTCGATGCCGAAGATAAGAAAGAAAAGAGATAAAAAAAGCACAATAATGTTTTTGACCCGCATTAACATAGCAAAATGCACCTGTTTCTCTACAACTTTTTGAGTCTGGTTTTGAACGAGTTGTAGACGTCGTAAGTAAAATCTGCATTACGACAACTCAAAAATGAGTTGTTATGATATAGAGGTTCATGCTGAATGTCAAATGGTGAAGATGAAAGTGCATCGGTCCACATTTTTGTACCCGGGATTGGTGAGTATTCGGCAAGCACCGGTTTGGCACCGCACCGCAGAACAAAATCAATGCTGTAAGAAACATCTTCTGATTTCTGCCCCGGGATGCCACATAAAAGATAAATACCGATATCATTCGACTTATAGCCTGCATTTTTCAAATGAATAACTGCCTGACGCAACTCTTCATTTTGCACTTTTCCGCCTGTTTCCCTCTGCAATTTAAAATTGGCCGTTTCAAAACCAAATCGGATAGTTTTAAAACCGGAATTATAAAGCAATGTACTGATTTTAGCATCGATTTGGTTCAAGTGCAGGCCGTTCGGGCAATGAAAACGGCACAAAAGACCGCGCATTTTTATTTCTTTCAGCAGAGGAATGATCATCCCATCAGGATCAACAAGAAGAGCATCATCGTAAAAGCTGAAATCCATCACACCAAAGTTCTTCTGCCAGTGTTCGATTTCATCTGCAACTTTCATCGGATCGCGTCGCAGGTATTTCGGGTAAAATATATGAGAGGAACAATAACTGCACCGGTATGGACATCCCAGTGAAGTAATAATCGGAATCTGATCAATCCTCGTTAAAAGATCAAAAGCCGGGTAGGGCAGGGCATCAAGATTATTTTCATCTGGAGAAAAGATGATTTTTTCCTGATAGATATTTTGCAGAAGATCCAGAATCTGTTTTTCACCGCGACCGGGCAGTATATAATCCGCACCGGAGAGTGCACGTGCGTGGTCATAACATAATGACGCATATTTCCCGCCAAGAACAACCGGAACACCGGGAAGCATCTCTTTTACGATTTTTATGGACTCAAAAACGCCAGGATACCAGTAGGTCATCTGGGATGTTATGAGCACGAGATCAGTGTCCGCGAAACGTTTGAGCTCTTCACGAAAAACATCAGGATCGATTCCATAACGGCAATAACTGCGAGGAAAGGATTCCAGGCAGGAAGGCTTTTCGATTATCTTTCGAAAAAAACGTCCGTGACCGAAAGCATGTCGTCTTGGCGATTTTCCAGCTTTTTCAAGCATCCGCGTTGAATAAGGATCGAGACAATCGATATAGGACACACAGTGGTTGTTAGCTCGCAGCAGACTGCCCAGATATAAAAGGCCCATCGGTTTGAGCCAGAAATCGTATGCTGCAAAATCGTGTATCCAGGGATTGATCAGCAGGATGTTTTTACTCATGGATACGTTTTTAACACACGCGGCTATCAATATCAAAATTTTCAACGATTGATCATGATATTTATCAATGAATGTAAACTTCTAACTTACCAATACTTAACAAGAAATATTTTTCAGAAAGAACTTGAAGACTCCTTCAATTGTTGCTAACATGCCCAAACTTTTGAACGGGATGCTTCATGCGTGCAGTTATTCAGAGAGTTGACCGGGCCTCCGTCACAATTAATTCCCAGTTGTTTTCATCCATTAATCAGGGTGTACTGGTGTTGCTGGGAGTGGAAAAAGACGATGGCGAAAAAGACGCAGATTATATTCTGGAAAAAACGATCAATCTGAGGATTTTTGAAGATGAGCAGGAGAAAATGAATCTCTCGCTGATCGATATCAACGGCGAAATGATGGTGGTTTCGCAATTTACACTCCTGGGCGACTGCATCAAAGGCCGAAGGCCATCGTTTACACAGGCAGAAGAACCTTCCAGAGCCAACAGTCTGTATGAATATTTTGTGCTCAAGGCAACTCCCCGGGTAAAAAAACTGGCTACCGGCAAGTTTCAGGAAATGATGCAAGTCGAATTGACCAACAACGGTCCCGTAACGATATTACTGGACAGCAGGAAATTATTCTAATCATGGTGGACAGCGATATCAAAATTGATAAAGAGGGCATCTGGTACTATCGCGGCGCGCACATGTTTCGCAAGGAAATTTTATGCATTTTCTTTGAAAATTTAAATGTGGACGATTGCGGTAAATATTTCATCAAACTAAACGAAGAAATCTGCTATCTGGATGTAGAAGACACGGCATTTGTAATCACAACCGTCTTTAAAAATCAGGACCCGTTGACTGAGCAGGAGCATCTTGAAGTTCTCCTCAGTGACGACCGCAGAGAAGAACTGGATTTGAGTACACTGGCCGTGGGCAGAGACAATGTCATGTACTGCAGAATTAAAGATGGAAAATTTGCCGCCCGTTTTACCAGGAAAAGCTATTATCAACTAGCTGAATTCATCGAACAGGATGATACGGACAAACTATTTTACGTATTCCTGAACAATAAAAAATATTATATCACAAACCAATAGTTCTATTTATCGTAACGGAGGGTATCATGTTAGATGATGTAGTAAAAGAATCCTTAACTTTTGACGATCTGTTGTTAGTGCCAGCAGCGTCCAACGTTCTGCCTCGCGATGTCGAAACCGCTACGCTTTTAACAAAAAAGATTTCTTTGAAAATACCTATCGTATCCGCGGCGATGGACACGGTCACGGAATCGACTACGGCCATATGCATGGCACAGGAGGGAGGCATCGGCTTTATCCACCGCAACATGAGCATAGAACGACAGGCTATCGAAGTGGACCGGGTAAAAAAATCGGAAAGCGGTATGATTGTCGATCCAATCACGATAGAACCGGAACGCAAAGTTAGCGATGCATTAACCTTGATGCATCAATATTCGATTTCCGGTGTTCCCGTTGTAAAAAACGAAAAACTGGTTGGAATCCTGACAAATCGCGATTTGCGCTTTGAGGAAGATCTTGATCAGCCGGTTTCCAGTGTTATGACCAAAGACAAGCTTGTTACCGTTAAAGCGAACATCTCTCTGGAAGAATCTAAAAAACTGCTCCATAAACATCGCATAGAAAAACTGCTGGTTGTAGATGATGAGTACCGTTTGAAAGGTTTGATCACGATTAAGGATATTGAAAAAATCAGAAAATACCCCCATGCATGTAAAGATTCCATGGGAAGGCTGCGTGTAGGAGCCGCGGTAGGAATCATCGATCGCGAACCACGCATTGAAGCCTTGCTGGCAGCAGGGGCAGATGTAATTCTAATTGATACTTCGCATGGACATTCTCAGGGAGTAATTGACGCCATTAAAGCGACCAAGTCCAATTTCCCGAAATGTGAATTGATTGCGGGTAATGTTGCCACGTCTGAAGGTGCCCAGGCGCTCATTGAAGCCGGGGTTGATGCAGTGAAAGTCGGCGTTGGTCCAGGTTCCATCTGTACGACACGCGTTGTGGCAGGTGTGGGTGTAGCTCAAATGTCCGCCATACGGGATTCTTACAAGATTGCCTCCAAATACGGGATACCGGTTGTAGCGGATGGTGGAATCAAGTACTCCGGTGATATTGTCAAAGCTCTGGGGTGTGGAGCCCACAGCGTTATGATCGGCGGGTTATTTGCAGGTACGGAGGAAAGCCCTGGCGAAACGATACTCTTCCAGGGACGCAGTTATAAAGTTTACCGGGGTATGGGCTCGCTGGAAGCCATGAAAATGGGTAGTCGTGACCGTTACTACCAGGATGATATGGAAGGAGCATTGAAAACCGTTCCAGAAGGCATAGAGGGCAGGGTACCTTTCCGCGGGTCCTTATCCGCCAGTATTACTCAGTTAATCGGCGGATTGAAAGCGGGGATGGGATATGTCGGATGCAAAACCATTCCTGATTTGATTGAAAAGTCGCGTTTTGTTCGGATTACGTCCGCAGGCCTGCGTGAAAGCCATGTCCATGAT
Source organism: Smithellaceae bacterium (assembly GCA_963682015.1). Taxonomy (GTDB): domain Bacteria; phylum Desulfobacterota; class Syntrophia; order Syntrophales; family Smithellaceae; genus UBA8904. Next base: position 4,680,359 of record OY820932.1, read on the forward strand.
GTAATCATTACCAAGGAAGCACCAAATTACTGGATAGATTAACAAGAAATGAAACACGCCAGCTTTGTTCATCTTCATGTTCACACGCAATACAGCCTGCTCGACGGCATGATTCGCCTGGATGACCTTTTTAAGAAAGCCAAGGAATACGCAATGCCGGCCATTGCCATCACGGATCATGGTAATATGTTCGGCGCCATCGATTTTTACAAACAGGCGTATGCCAATGGCATTAAACCGATCATCGGTTGCGAACTCTATGTTGCGCCCCGCAGCCGTCTTGATAAGACTCCATCGGCGATTGGGGAAGCAACGCGTCATCTGGTTGTTCTGGTTAAGAACATGCAGGGCTATAAAAATCTGATGAAGTTGACTTCCGCCGCGCATATCGAAGGTTTTTATTACCGTCCGCGCGTGGATAAAGAGTTGCTTAAACAATGTTCGGAAGGTCTGATTGCATCCAGCGCCTGTCTGCATGGAGAAATCGCATCTCATATCGTTCGCGGCAATATGGATGAAGCCAGAAAAGCCGCTATGGAGTATCGGGATATTTTCGGGGAAAATAATTTCTATCTGGAGATAATGGAGAACGGCATTCCCGAGCAGAGAACAGCCAATCAGGGATTGATTGAACTAAGCAAAGAATTGTCTATTCCGCTAATAGCAACTAATGATTGCCACTATCTGAACGTTGAGCATGCCGAGGCGCACAACGTTCTTTTGTGTATTCAGACGGGAAAGACCATTGAAGATAAGGACCGAATGTCAATGACGACGGACCAGTTCTATGTGAAATCTCCTGAAGAAATGGTCTCGCTGTTTGCCACAACGCCGGAAGCAATCTCCAACACGGTAAGTATTGCCGAACACTGTAATCTTACATTTGAATTTGGTAAATTTTATCTTCCAAAATTTGAAGTTAAAAATCCTGCTGAATCCCTTGAGGATTATCTGGACAGAAAAGCCGTGGAAGGCCTGGAAAAGCTCCTGCCGGCTATTTTGAAGTACCAGAAAGAAGATGAAGCTACCGTTCGCGAAAAATATTTCAAACGCTTAAACAGCGAACTGGCGATCATCAAAAAAATGGGTTTTGCCGGTTACTTTCTGATCGTATCCGATTTTATCAAACATGCAAAGCATAATGGCGTTCCGGTAGGTCCGGGCCGAGGATCGGCCGCAGGATCGCTGGTTGCCTATGCCATTAGAATTACCGATATTGATCCGCTCCGTTACGAACTGTTTTTTGAAAGATTTCTAAACCCTGATCGGATCAGTATGCCCGATATCGATATTGATTTCTGTCAGGAACGCCGTGGAGAAATTATCAAATATGTGACGGAGAAATACGGCAAAGACAAAGTAACACAAATCTGTACCTTTGGAAAAATGCTCGCCAAAGGGGTAATCAGGGATGTTGGACGCGCGCTCAACATACCATACAGTGATGCGGATCGTATCGCCAAGCTGGTACCCAACGTTTTGAATATCACCCTGGCTCAAGCTTTTGAAATGGAGCCGCGTTTTGAAGAGGAACGCAAGAAAAGCCCTCAGATTGAAAAATTGCTATCTCTTTCCCTGGTCTTGGAAGGACTCAATCGACATTCCTCCGTTCATGCCGCGGGCGTTGTGATATCGGATATGCCGCTGGTAGAAAGAGTACCTCTTTTTTCGCCCAAAGACGATATCGTCTCCCAGTATTCAATGAAAGATATTGAAACGGTCGGATTGACTAAATTTGATTTTCTGGGACTAAAAACCCTGACCGTAATTAAAAATGCCCTGAATTTCATCAAGGAAGCAAAAGGAATTGATATTGATATCAATTCCTTGCCTCTTGACGATCCGGAAACATACAAGCTCTTAATGAAAGGGGATACCGATGGAGTCTTTCAGCTGGAAAGTTCCGGCATGAAGGATTTATTGGTCAATTTTAAACCCGATCATATTGAGGACGTTATTGCTTTAATTGCCGCTTATCGCCCGGGGCCTATGAAAATGATACCTGATTTCATTGCCCGTAAGCATGGAAAGCAACAAATCACGTACGAACTTCCGCAGCTGGAGCCGATTCTTAAGGAGACGTACGGCATTATTCTCTATCAGGAACAGGTCATGCAAATTGCCAATGTAATCGGTGGCTACACAATGGCACAAGCCGATACATTACGTAAAATGATGGGCAAAAAACAGGTTGCGGCAATGGAAAAGGAGAAGCCGAAGTTTCTCGACGGTGCAAAAAAGCAAAAAATAAACGAAAACAAGGCAAAAATCATCTGGGACCAGATGGAGACATTTGCAGAATACGGCTTTAATAAGTCGCACAGCGCTGCATATGCTATTATCACTTATCAAACAGCATATCTTAAAGCTCATTATCCCGTGGCTTTTATGGCCGCGTTACTGACAAGTGAGAAGGACAACCGAGATAAAATTATCAAGCATATGTCCAACTGCAAGGATATGGGTATCAATATTTTGCCCCCGGATATAAATGAATCACAAAAGGATTTCAGTATTTCAGGTGACAACATTCGGTTTGGCCTGACGGCTGTAAAAAATGTTGGAGAGGCTGCTATCGAATCCGTTATTGCAATGCGTTCGGAAACAAAATTTACATCTTTCATGGACTATTTGAGCCGTGTTGATTTAAGGAAAGTAAACAAACGCGTTATAGAAAGCTTAATTAAATGTGGCTCATTTGACACACTTGGATATAAGAGACGTTCTTTGATCGAATCTCTGGATTCAGCGATGGAAGAAGCACAGCGAAAGCAAAAAGAGTTACTCAGCAATCAAGCTAGCTTTTTTGACCAATTGGACAATGTTGGAACAGAGAAAGAAATTGTAAACGGAATTTATAGAATTCCAGATTTACCCGAATGGGATAGAAAAGAACTTCTATCCATTGAAAAGGAAACTCTTGGTTTTTATATTTCAGGTCATCCTCTTCATGGATTCATTGATAAACTGCGTTTTGTAACCAATGTGGACTCCAGCGCTATAAAGACAAAAAAAGATAAAGATACGATCACTATTGCCGGTGTAATCAGTGCACTTTCGGAACGTTTAACGAAGAAGAAAGATGTTATGTGCAACATTGTACTGGAAGATCTTCATGGGTCGGTTGACGTAATTTTCTGGCCAGATTTTTATAAGAAGTTTTATGAATTGCTTCACGCGGACGAACCAATAGTCATACAGGGTATTGTAGATGTCCAGGGAACAGGTGAAAATGGAGATGAAAACTTTAAAATTATTGCTCAGGAAGTAACCGCGCTAACAAAGGCTCTTGAAAATCCATATAAGCAAGTCCGTTTCATTCTAGATGCAGATAAAATATCCCCGGAGAATATTACATCACTAAACGATATCATTAAAAATAATCATGGAAAATTAGAAAGTTACATTCATATTATTAATGGAAAAAGTGAAACCATTGTCAGTCTGGGTGACTCCGGCAGGATTGACATCAGCGATCGTTTAAAACGAGAAGCAGATTTATTACTAGGGGAAGGGTGCACGATTTACTGCTAGGCCCTGATGCTTCCAATATGGCTCCTTGATACATGAAAGAATTTCTTTTCTGAAAGTTATCAACAATCATAATTAATTAATATGAAATATGAGAAAAGAACTTATAGATCATTAATAAATAAAGATAATCTTGTTTCATTTATTGTAAAAATTGATGAAAGTGATTTGTTGATAAGTTCAGATTCAGATCTGAAAGAAGATGCACTGCAATCTTTAGCAAATCATCGTAATTCCTTAGAGTCCTATATCCAAAAATATCCTGATTTCCGGACTACTCTACTTCCTCTTCCGGAAGATCCTTTCGCGCCACTGATTATCAGAGATATGCTTACTTATTCTACAATATGTAATGTAGGGCCAATGGCCTCTGTGGCCGGAGCTGTATCTGAATTTGTTGGAAAAGATCTCTTTAACTTGACTGAGAATCTTATTATTGAAAACGGCGGAGATATTTTCATAAAATCAAATCAAAATAGAACTATTTCAATATTTGCTGGAGAATCAGCTTTAAGTTATAAAGTTAATCTTATTGTAAAAAAAGGAGAAACACCTATTGGAATATGCACATCTTCCGCTACAGTCGGACCTTCCTTGAGTTTCGGTAAGGCTGACGCTGTTTGTGTTTTATCAAAATCTTCGACACTGGCAGATGCTGCAGCAACCTCTATTGGTAATCGTGTTAGAAGTTTAGGTGACATTAAAAATGCTTTGGAATATGGAATGAAAATTCAAGGAGTAAGCGGGATAGTAATTATAATTGGAAACACTATGGGAGCGATAGGAGACGTCGAATTTATCTAAAAAGAAAGACAATACTAAAAAGTTAAAGTAACCACCTGATCAATTGCCAAATAAAGAAATAAAAAAGTAATTTATGTTTACATAACATATATTATAAGACGTAATAAAATATTTACACAGTGAAAACATCAGAATTTTTGAAATCATTATGTCTAACTTAAATCTATCTTCTCTAAATCCCATCAGTGGCCAATTGTTCAATTAGCTTTATCTGCTTTTCATTTAATCTTTTAGGCACTTCAATATTGATCTTTACATACTGGTCGCCTTTACTGGATCCTTTTAATCCGGGAACACCAAAACCTTTCATGCGAATTTTTGTATTATTTTGTGTTCCAGGAGCAATTTTAAGTCTCTTTATTGTTCCATCAATTGTAGGTACATCTATGATGGTGCCTAAGGCTGCCTGGCTGAATTTTATTGTCTTTTCAATATAAAGATCATTCCCGTCTCTGGAAAAGATAGGATGTGGAAGCACACTGATATTTAAATATAAATCACCATTAGGACCGCCATTATAACCAGACAAACCTTTTCCTGGAAGTCTCAGTTTCTTACCTGAACTTATCCCTGCTGGTATTTTCACAGCGATATCTTCTATTCGGTTTTCTATTTGTAGGGAGATTTTCTTATCAGCACCAATAACTGATTCTTCCAATGATATTGATAGAATATATTCTGAATCCTGACCTTTTTGCGCCATATTTGTATATTGGCGACCACCATTACTAAATAGGCCGGAAAATGGATCATCGTAATTTTGAAAACCGTCTCCGCGTCTTCCTGTGCGGAAATTGGTCCTCCCCCCTCCCCTCGCTCCTCCAAATCCAAAGCTGCGTAAAATTTCATCAAGATCGAAACCGCGGAAAATGTCCTCCTGTGAATACTGCTGGCGAAACTGATCAGCGGAACCGAAATTATCGTAGTTTTGTCTTTTTTCCTGATCACTCAATACTGCATAAGCTTCACTGATTTTTTTAAATTTTTCTTCCGCTGCCGCTTTATTGTTGGGATTCTTATCCGGGTGCCATTTTACAGCCAGTTTTCGATAAGCCTTTTTTATCTCCTCAGCGGATGCTTTTTTATCAACTCCTAAAACTTGATAGTAATCTTCAGCCATTGAATAGGTCCTGTTTGGTAGCTCTTAATTTTTTATAACTCCGGTATTACTGTTATAGTGTAATATATCATCTTTCCATTGCTTGATGTCTCTGCCTTTTAATATTTTAACATAAATGGTTTCTTTGTAACCAAAATTCTTCCTGTTAGTACTACCGTTTGATTCTTCTTCTAAACCAACAGGCATAAAAAAGTTATTCCAAAAGCCTACAACCAGGTTAGCTACTCTCTCTAAGTCTAGAGACTCTATCAATTTATTTGAATGTAACCGGAGCTGATTCGTTACCTCTTTATTGAATGGAGCACTGAGAATGATTGGAAGACCTGTCTCAACAGATATATTTTTCAAAGAATGACATATCATTTTCATTTCCTGTTGCCTGGAAATATGATTTTTCGCATCCGGTAAGCTTATAAGCTGAATATCATCTATGAAAACAGCACCAGGGTTGGCATTTTTATGTATATGCCGTATAGCATCTGTCAAAGTGTCTAGATTATAATTAACGTAATGTATATTCAATCTGCCCGACGTTATCAAATCTTTGAAAAATTTATCCTTGGCCTGTGTAAAGAAATTTTTCTCCATCTCCTTCATGGAAGAACCAAGCTGCTTTACGGGAATCGACAGATTATTTAACTCTGAATCCTTAGCTTTCAGAATGATCTCCTGCATCTTGTTGGTCAGCAACTCCAGAGCTTTATCCACCTGTCCTTTGTCCGCTGTAAAATAGTTTCTAATATGCTTTCTATTGTTATTGCTTATATCTATCCCCATGTAGATATTAAGGGTTTTCATTAAAATAGCATCACTGTCTTCTTCATAGCTGAAAAAGTAAACCTGTTTTTCTGGATACCTTTTGGCTATGTTTAAGGCCAGATTAATCAGAAAAGTAGTTTTACCGTGGGACGTCGGAGAAGCAAAAATGCTAAGAGCTCCGGAAGGTAACATGAGCTCGGTTTCTCCTATGGTATATCCGGAATATAAATTTGGAGTTTTTTCCCGTTGTCTCTTTTTTATATCCTCTTCTTTTGACGGCAGAAGAAGATTGTGAAATTCCGGATGATTTTTTGCAATAATTGACTCACTGGTTTTGCTGTTTGTTTCCATATCACAAACCGTTTCTCTGATGCCAAGGAGTATATGGAACATCTACATATATTCTTATCTTTATTCACCATTCATCTCCAGAAGAATGCGGATGAATGATTGAATCTGAAATTTGGTGCCTAATTTAAGCAGCAATTCCCATTTGAAAAGCATCCAAATTCAATTTAGCCAGCTTTTGTGGAAATGATTTTTTAATAACGTTTTCCCAGACGGATTTATCCATCTGGATCAGATTGGATACGGCACCAAGTAAGACAACATTAGCGGCTTTAATATTTCCGGCTTTTAGAGCCAGATCGGCAGCATTAAATGCAATTACCTTGGGATAATGTTTTCTTAAGAATCCCACCACGTCATCGGGATATACCGCATCACCCATATTCACGGATGGAGGGTAGATTTCTTCCGTGTTGACAATAATGGATGCGTTCTTACTTAAGAATTTCAGATAGCGCAACGCTTCCATTTTTTCAAAAGAAACCAGGATTTCCCCGCTTCCTGCTTCAGCCAGCGGGGAATATACTTTAGCGCCGTATCGCACGTCGCTGTTCACGCAGCCGCCACGCTGTGCCATGCCATGAACTTCGCTTTTTTTAACATCAAATCCGGCTTCCATCAAAACTACGGACATGATATCACTGGCCCGGAGAATCCCCTGACCGCCGACGCCGGCGAACAATATGCTGTGTACTTTAGAATCCATTATTGAATTTTCCTTTTCTTAACTGATTGCGCCGTATTTGCATACTTGTACGCACAAACCACAACCATTACAAAATGTTGCATCAATGACCGCTACGCCCTTGCGCTTAGACCCTTCTTTCTTTGCGCCATTTTTCCAGGCTATCGGCGGACAATTCAAACCAAGGCATAATTTGCAGCCTTCACATTTATCCGTATCGATTTTCACCGGCTTAGCTGGTTTCAGATTTGCTCGCTTGAAAAGCACGCAGGGACTCTGAGAAATGATAACGGATGGTCCGCTGCTCGCTAGCTCATCCTTAATTGCCATCTGGGTTTCTTTGATATTGTATGGATTAATAACCCTTATATTTTCAATTCCTAGAGCAGATATTAAGACGTTTAGATTAACCTTCTTTGTATCTCCGCCCATCAAGGTATAACCGGTGCCAGGATGTTCTTGCATACCGGTCATGGCGGTGGTGCTGTTATCTAAAATTATTATCAGAGCATCGCTTTGGTTATAAGCCATGTTTAAAAGAGGAGTAATACCCGAATGCAGGAAGGTTGAATCACCAATAACGCCAACCACCTTGCCCTTCCCTTTTTCTTTTAAGGCTTTGCTCATCCCATGGGCCATACCGATGCTTGCACCCATGCAAATGCAGGAATGCAGTCCCTCCAGGGGTTTTAAATAAGAAAGTGTATAGCAACCGATATCGCCATGAACATAAGCTTTTGATTTCTTTAAAGCATAGAATAAACCACGATGTGGACAACCGGGGCAAAGATTCGGTGGCCGATGGGCCAAGCTTTCTTTGTACGGAGAAACAGCGCCCTGTAAATCCGAATCAATTGCTCTTTTGATGATTCCAGGATCAAATTCGCTAGTATAGGGGAAAATGTCTTTGCCGATAACCTGGATTCCAAAGGCCTTTATCTGTTCTTCCAAATATGGATCAAGTTCTTCAATCACATAGATTTTTTTAACTTTTGATGCAAAGTCTCTGATCAACTTTACCGGCAGCGGATAGACCATACCCAGTTTCAGATAGGAAAAATCCGGGAAAACATCTTTAGCATAATTATAAGGCATGCCAGCGGTAATGATGCCAACCTCTGGATTGTTAATTTCCATCCTGTTTTCCGGAAAAGTTTCCACAAACTCTTGTAGAGCATGTTGACGCTTTTCAACTTCCACGCGTCTGGTGCGGGCATTAATAGGCACCATGACATATTTCTCCGCGTTATAGACAATTTTCGTTCTCTCTTCCACTGTTTCCGGCTCTTTAAGAGAAACAACCGATTTGGAATGGGAAACTCTCGTTGTTGATCGAAAAAAGACAGGCGTGTCGAATTGTTCGCTAATTTGAAAGGCCAGTTTCATGTAGTCTTTGGCTTCCTGTGGGTCCGCCGGTTCGATCATGGGGATTTTGGCAAATTTCGCATAATTACGATTATCTTGTTCATTTTGTGAACTGTGCATGGACGGGTCATCTGCGCTGATAATGACCAGCGCTCCTTCGATGCCGGTATAGCTTACAGTGAAAATTGGGTCTGCCGCGACATTTACACCTACGTGCTTCATTACGGCCAGTGCCCGAGCACCGCCAAGGGCCGCCCCTATGGCGACTTCCACGGCAACTTTCTCATTAGGCGCCCACTCCGCATATACACCGTCATATTTGGCAAATTCTTCCATGATTTCGGTGCTGGGCGTTCCCGGATATGCTGCTGCAAATTTTACACCCGCTTCATAAACCCCGCGGGCGATGGCTTCATTTCCAGACATTAATGCTTTTTTCAAATCTTTATGCCTCCAAATTAATCAGCTCAGGGAAGATATTTTTCGCTTGATGAAAATGGTCGCTGAAGGCTCAGTCGTTTTTTCCAGGGCTTTCTTATAATATTCCAGAGCTTTATCCTTATTATTCAGTTCTTCATGGGCACGGGCAATATTTCGCAATCCTATCATCTCAAAGCCAATATTATATGAACTTTGCGCGTCTTCATAATATTTCAGAGCTTCTTTGAAATCTTTTTTAACTTCATAGGCATAGCCCAGAGATGTAAGTGCCAAGAATCTAACACCCGTCTTATCATCTCCCGATTTTTCAACAAATTTCTTGTAGTATCCTGTGGCTTTCTCAAAATCACCATTATTAAAATAAATATTTCCAAGATGATAATTAGCCATGCGGCCACTCCAGCTGTGAGGATATTGGTCAACCAATTCTTTAAATATTTTAATGTTTTCACCATTGATTTGCTGATCATCTCCGCCTTTCAGCGTATTTTCCTGGGTTTTGGCGTAAAGTTTCAAAGCTGAATTTGAATAATAGCTCCAGTAAAGGTAGATGCAAAGTGCTATCAGGATCGCGCATAATGATGCTGTTCCGACAACTATAACGCGCATCTTGTTGTCGACAACATAGTCGCTTATTCTTTCGAAAGTGGTTTGAAAAGCATCTGGACTTTTCAGTTCTTGCTTGGATAACTTTGCGGCCATATTTATTCCCCTTTTTTAATATTGTATTTGTCCGTTAATTCCAGAAGTAATTGCGGTATGCGTCGGATTTTTCCATCGTTGTTCGTACAGGCATGAATGGTATATCCTTCAACGAGAAGCTTTTCCTGATTTTCATCCCATATCTTGGAATTAAACTTAATACTTGCCCTTTTAATGTAATCAAACTTCGTTTCGATAGTTACAAGATGGTCGTATTTCGCCGGGAACAGGTAGTGGCAAGATACTTTAGTCAATGGAAGGTTCAAACCCAGTTTTTCCAAGTCGGAATAGGAAACGCCCAGTTGACGCATTAACTCGTTTCTTCCCAGTTCGAACCAGCGGATGTAATTGGTATGATAAACAATACCCATAGCATCTGTGTCTGCGTAAATGACCCGGACTCTTGTAAAATTACTGAGCAAGGAATGCACCCCAATCCCGAATAAATTTATCCATCAGCTGATAGCCGGGAGATACAAAAATGCCACTTGCCTTTGCATTCATTTCCGTAAAGGAATGGCCGGTCGCTTCATTTTCTTCTTTTCGCGATGATATGACCGCAAAAGGACTGGGATCTCCGACATGAGTTTTTAAATCAACGGGCGTTGGATGATCACTCAAAACCAGAATACGATAATCCCCCAAATGGCCAATGTTATTCAAAATCGGTCCAACAATCTTCTCGTCAAAGAATTCAATCGCCTGAATTTTCCCAGCGGCATTTCCTTCATGGCCCATCTCATCTGGAGCTTCCAGATGCAGGAATACAAAATCCATGAATTTCAAAGCATCGAGCGCCATTTTTGCTTTGCCCTCGTAATTGGTGTCAATGTAGCCGGTAGCCCCTTCCACACGCAAAGGTTTCAAGCCGGCATTAACTCCCAGACCGTTGAGCAAATCCACCGCTGATATCATACCGCCTTTGAAATTATATTTTTGTGTCAGCGGAATAATCTGTGGTTTTTTCCCCTGTCCCCAGAGCCAGATGGAATTGGCCTGTTTTTTCCCATCGGATGCGCGCAGGATGTTGACGGGATGATTTTTTAAAACCTCGATCGCTTTATTCATCAAGTCATTAACTTCAATCGCTTGATCTCCCTCGGGAAAATAGGAAGCAATGGCTTTTCCCGGAATGTCATGAGGTGGAGTTGTCTGCGGCGTACCAGACGCATTTCTCCAGACCAGCAAATGACGGTATCCTACGCCGGGAAAGAACTGAATCTGTGACGACCCCAGTTTTTTATTCAGATCCAGAATAATTTCTCTCGCTTCCACCGAGGAAATGTGACCTGCGGTGAAATCGTCCATGAAAGCAGAATCGCTTCCCTGATGGCCGATTGATACGAGATTGCAGCGGTAAGCGATATCATCAGGAGAAAGGTTAATTCCCATGCTTGCCGCTTCCAGCGGTCCGCGTCCTGTATAATTTACAACCGGATCATAGCCGAGTACGCTTAAGTTAGCGACATCGGAACCGGGTGTAAGGCCGGACGGAATGGTGTCTACCAATCCCAGTGTGCCTTGTGCAGCTATCTGATCAAGAAATGGTGTAAAGGCGCATTGCAATGGAGTTTTGCCCCCAAGTTGACGACTTGGATAATCCGCCATGCCATCGCCCAGTAATACGACGTATTTCATAACATAGATCCCTTATGCTTTCCTTTACAACTCATCCTCAATACGAATCAGAATGGTTTTATCTCTTACAATGTCCAGCTTGTCGATTCTTTTCAAAGCTCGACGGACATCTTTTTCTTTCGCTTTATAGGTCGTCATTACGATGGGTACAGGTCCTTCTGCCTGTCTTGCTTTTTGTATAACCGAAGCAAGGCTGATATTATTTTCTCCGAGAATTCCCGATATTTTTGATAAAACACCGGGTTGATCCAGTACTGAGAATCTGAAATAATACTTTGTTTCTATATCGTCCATCGGAACCAGATCAATAGCTTTCATACCTGTTTCTGTAATGGATCTTGGTGGCACACGTCCGGCAATCCCTTTCATGACATTACGAGCACTGTCCAGAATGTCGCTGAATACGGCGCTGGCTGTGGGCATCATTCCTGCGCCTTGACCGAACAAGAAAACCGGTCCCGACGCATCCCCTACCAGATGGAACGCGTTGTAGTTGCGGTTGACATTAGCCAGAAGATGTCCGGAAGAGATCATAGTCGGATGGATACGGGCTTCGACAGAATCTCCCCTTAGCCTGCCGATGGCCAGTAGTTTGATCCTGTAACCAAGTTCTTTGGCAAAAGCAATATCTTCACTGCTGATTTTGGTAATTCCTTCCAGGTAAATATCTTTAAGGTTCACTTTCTTGCCATAGGCCAGAGAAAGAACAATGGCCATCTTGTGTGAGGTATCAATACCTTCAATATCAAAAGTCGGATCCGCTTCGGCAAATCCCAACTGCTGTGCTTCTTTCAATACTAAATCGAACGGTTTCCCTTCGTCCGTCATTTTGGTTAAAATGAAATTGCAGGTCCCGTTCATAATGCCGACAATGGACTGGATATGATTGGCAACCAGAGCTTCTTTAAGTGTTTTTATAATTGGAATTGTTCCGCCCACGCTGGCTTCAAAACCAATATCCACATTCTTCTTCTGCGCAATCGGGAAAATTTCATTTCCGTAAGTTGCCAGCATGGCCTTGTTAGCCGTAACCACGTGCTTGCCATTTTTAATAGCCTTCAGGACGAAAGATCGCGCCGGCTCATAGCCCCCCATCAGTTCAATAACGATGGAGATTTCTGGATCATTGAGTATTTCGCCGGCATCGGTCGTCAGGATGCTTTTAGAAATCTTAACGCCGCGAGGAGAAGTAATATTGATATCCGCAATCTTCTTTAAAACCAGTTTTGCACCCAGCTTCTTTGCAATCAGCTTTTCATTTTTCTGAAGCAATTTAACAACACCGGTTCCGATGTTGCCCCAACCGATCAAACCGATATAAATATTCTTCATTTCTCACCTTCAATTCGTTACGTTAAAAACACGCACTGCTTTGCCTACAGTCTCCATAAGGTATCGTTCCTACAACAAATCCCTTTGTTTTGTCAAACAGATAAGATGGATTGATCGATATTGATCGATTGGATTCTTAATTGTTGCTTTGGAACGAAATTCAGACGAGCTCAGGGGCTTAATTGTTGTAATATTTCGTCATGCAATGGAGTAGGAATTCCCGTTTCTCGTCCAACCCGGCAGAGGAATGCCGTCAGCGTATCGATTTCGGTTTGATTCCCCTTTTCCATATCCAACAGCATGGATGTTTTTGAATGATAACCAAAACGACCGATCGTTTCCATTGTTGTCTCTATAGTCTCTTCAGTCAGAATAACATGCCGTGCTGCAGCGACTGCTGATACTTCCATCATGAGATCTCTTGTTTTCTTCCGAAGTGTGTTATCGGCCCAGATTTCACCGTATGTTTTACCAGTTGCACAACTCAGAGACGCCAGAGGGCACATTAAAAGAAATTTCATCCATAACGTTTCGGAGATTTTATCCGTCAAAACAGCATTAATCCCTGCTGCTGTCAGAATATCGAGAATATATGTACAATCACGTGCAGTTGTTTTATCATCCGTACCAAACGTCAGTTTGCAGGCTCCACCCTCCTGCCTTATGATACCTGGCTGTTCAATGTGTGAAATAATGAATACGCTGCCACTCAGAACATTCGCATGAGGTAAAATACCCTGAAGCCTTGAGGAGCTGTCAATGCCGTTCAGCACCGGAATAACTACCGTATTCTTTTTTATATTCCCTTTAAATTGATGCGCGGAATATTCTAACTCGTAGCTTTTAACACAAAAAAAGACCAGGTCAAAAGAACCGGCTAAATCGGGATCATCCGTAGCGACGTTGGGCCAAACCACATAATCGCCATCCTTAGTGAGAAGATGCAACCCATTCTGCTGTATGGCTTTCAGATGAGCACCTCGGGCGATAAAAATAATTTCAGGTGCGCCCGTTGATGCGTAAGCCAGAGCCAGCTTTCCGCCAAAATACCCCCCTACTCCGCCGATGCCGATAATCGCAATTCGCATTAATTATTCCTTCCCAGTTCTTCCGAAGCATGCACAACTTTTCAGTGATCGCTTCCATCGAGAATGGTTTAAATCTAAAAATACACTAACAACAGCGTTCTTTAATATCAAGGGCATTCTATACGGAAGAAGAAGCGTATCATTGTATTTATTCAAAAAGTTTGCGGAAGAAACTGCCGGCGTCTTTCACTTTGTCTCGAATGACGTCCATAATGGGGTTTACCGGATGATTCGGGCAGGATTCTTTCGGTGCCGTTCCGGCAAGATATGATTCCTCAAACGTCTGAGGACATTTGGCCGTGGCAAGAAATCCGGAAACCGGGTCGATCAGGATCTTTTCGATTCCCGCGGGCACCGCGACGGCCTGAGGTCTGGAATTAGAATAGAATGCCCTCAGAAAACGTGCGTTGATTCGCAATGCCCCGGCGGCACCCGTCAAACCCGTGTCGGAACCACCATCATATCCCACCCAAACTGCGCATACGATGTCCGGCGTGTAACTCACGAACCAGGAATCCCGGTTACCATTGGTTGTTCCTGTTTTCCCGGAGAGGGGAAAATTGATTTTCAGAGATCTGGATTCCTTCGCTGTGCCTCGTACGAGTACACCTTCCAGAGCGTTTCCGGCAAGATAGGCCACCCGCGGATCAAACACCTGTTTTTGTTTAACAACTCTAGTGATCAGTGGATCGCCATCTACTGTGGTCACCGAAGATAGGGAGAACGGTTCATACCGGACACCGCCAGAGGCAAAGGTTGCAAAAGCATAGGCGATTTCCATTGGCGTCATTTCGAAGCTTCCCAGCGCCATTGAAGGTACCGGCCGAAGCGGACTTTTGACACCGGCTTGCCTTGCAGTTCCTAATATTTCCTCAAAACCCACGTCATTGGCCAGACGGACGGTAGCGGTGTTGACTGAATCTTCAATAGCTTTTCGAATGGTGATGTTTCCGTATTGCTTATCTTCGAAATTGGATGGAGTCCATGGCCCTTCGGGCGTGGGCAGGGTAATCGGTTCGCCGGATATCAGTGTGGAGAGTGTCCATTTGCCTTTGCCTGCAAGGGATTGTGAGAGCGCGGCCATTAGGACAAAGGGCTTGAAAGCGCTTCCCGGTTGGCGTTTCGCATCCACCGCACGGTTAAAGCGAGTCTGCGCGTAATTCCTCCCGCCGACCATGGCAACCAGTTCGCCTGTTTTGGGATCGACAGCCACCAGCGCTGCCTGCAGCGGTTCTTTGGCCGGTATCGCTCTGTTTTCAATTTCTTCAAGACCCCGGGTAAGCGACTCTTCGGCAATGGACTGCAAAAGAGGGTCAAGAGTCGTGTAGTAACGGTACCCGGTGTGATAGAATTTTTCAGATCCCAGTTCTTCTCTGGTGGTCCGCTGAATGTAGTCTATAAAAAAAGATGTAAGGTGAACGGGTACGGCGCCGGAGAGAAGTTTAACCGGTGAGTTGGATGCCTGTTGATAATCATCTTCTGCGATCATTTTCAGTTTTCGCATGTGGCCAAGAATTTTGTTTCGTCGATCTTTTGCCGTTTTTGGATTTTTAAAAAGAAGGTACCGGTTTGGAGCCTGAATGATGCCGGCCAGAAGAGCAGCTTCCGTAAGCGACAAGTCCTTCGCACGCTTCGAAAAATAGACACTTGCCGCGTCTTCCACACCGTATATTCTTTCAATGCCGGTCTGTCCCAGGTAAATTTTATTGAAATACATCTCCAGGATTTGTCTCTTGGAGTAACGCAGTTCCAGGGCAATGGCCATTTCCGCTTCGCGCAATTTGCGCCCGATGGTTTTTCGAGGAGATAGAAAAAAATTCTTAGCAACCTGTTGCGTTATGGTAGAGCCTCCCTGTGCAAACCGCTGCTCCTTCAGGTTGATCGCAAGTGCCCGGATGATGGCGAATATGTCAATTCCGGGGTGTGAATAAAAGCGCTTGTCTTCACAGGCAATGACAGCTTTTTGCAGATGAGGTGAAATGTTGTCCAGTGTGACCTGATGGCGGGATCCCAGCTTTGAGCTCAGGATACGGCCGATTTCCTCCCGGTCAAGAGTATAATAATCCATTTTATCGCCGGAAAACGATGAAAGCGATATTACCTGATTGCCGGATAGTGTAACGTCCACCGGACCGTTGCCGGCAGCGTTTCTTACCATGCTTCCTGGACGCGGAAATATTTGTAGATGCTGTTCGTCCAGGGAAAATGTTCCGGTGGTGGTTGGCTTTCCTGTTATCCTGCGATACGAAAGACGGTTCAACCGATCTGCGATATGGATATTTCCAATATGATCGCCTTTACGGATTTCCAGGGAACGTCCGTAAAATATTGTAGGATAATTTCCATCTTCGGCGGTAATGCCTTTCCCTACCTCTTTGTATAGATACCCGATATGCACCGTCAATACCGTAATAAGAAAGAGCACAACAAGAATAAGTGAAAATAGAAAAGGATGATGACGGATCAAAAAACCCTCCATGCTGTATGCGGAGATAAATGGAATTCATCCCTTAAAGTCCGGATCTTGAATTTCCGGAGTAAAACAAAGCGCAATACAAATTGTTATAGAACATAAAAATAAGTAAAACACAGGCTGTAAGATACGGCAAGTGAAAAATATCCACATTAATCAAGCAATGCATTCCTTGACATAAATATACCTTACATTTAATATATATACCTGATTGGGTCTCGATGCCTTTAAGGTTCAACAGAAATAATTCACGACCCGAAGTATATAAGATACGATATGGTTCAGGAACCCGATAATACCGGGCTCGAATACTTTAAAGTAAGTAAATCACAGTATCAGCCCCGGATTCGCTGAATAATTTTAAGTGACAGAAAATATCATATCATTGGGGGGAGACGACATGTCAGTCAGATATATGATCCTGGGTTCTTTAATGTTCAACCGTTCTCACGGTTATGAGATAAAATCTACAATGACTCAGAAAATAAACAGGGAATTCGGTATCAACGACGGGCAATTGTATCCAACCTTGAAGAAACTGGAACAGGAAGGCCTTGTTCGAAAAACCATTGAGCACCGGGAAGGCGCGCCAAGCCGTCATATCTATTCGATTACCGATAAAGGGCGGGCGGATTTTTTACAATGGCTAAAAAACAATGACGGTGAAGACCGGTCATTCCGGTATGATTTTTTCCGCCAGGATATTTTCTGCATAAAATCCATATATCTGCAGTATTTAAAAAAAGAAAAGGCGGTGGACAAAATCCAACGGCAGATCGAAGCGGTAAAAAATATCATTCTTGATCTGAAAGCAGCCCAAAAAGATATGAATAAAAGAAAAGTCGACCCACTGCATGTCATTGTACTGGAATATGGGATCATGAATTATGAAACCCGTACTAAATGGCTTAAAAAATTTCTGCTGGAGGTCAGGAAATGGCGCAAGTAATATACTGTCCATATTGTGGCAACAAACTTATCACTAAGAATGTTAACGGAAGAGATTATCCGGCGTGTACCAGTGTAAACTGTGGATACATTTTCTGGGACAATCCAGTTCCCGTGGTTGCGGCTGTCATCGAACATCAGGGCAATGTTCTGCTCGCCCGTAACAAGGCCTGGCCATCAAAGATATTTGGCCTGATCACGGGCTTTCTGGAAAAGGGTGAATCACCGGACACCGCAGTTCTCCGGGAAGTCAAAGAAGAACTTGGCCTTGATGCAACTTTACAAAGCCTGATCGGCATCTATACCTTTGAAAGACAAAACCAGCTTATTATTGCCTATCACATCAAGGCGGAAGGTGAAATAAAAATGGGCGATGAACTAGCGGAAGTGATATCGATCCCGCCGGATAAAGTTCGTCCCTGGAATTTCGGTACCGGTCTTGCTTTGAAGGAATGGCTGCATAAAAGAGGTTTGAAAGGAGACTGAATGTTATCGGCTACTCATTATGGCGACGTAGTGCAAATCAAAATGAGCCGTTATCCCGATTTCATGAGCGGCACATGGGTATGCGCCTACCTTGCGGGCGGTCTGCTGATTGATACCGGACCGGCTCACACCGTTGCCCAACTGATTGAATATCTTCGGAATGAGCCGCCGGAAACAGCGGTCAACACACATTTTCATGAAGATCATATTTCCGCCAACAAATTCCTTCAGGACGCTTATCAGACGCGCATTTTTGCACATCGATACGCACTGGATATGATCAGCAAACCGGCAATGCTTTATCCATATCAGGAGGAAGTGTGGGGGTATCCGGTCCCCAGTAGCGTTGAGCCGCTGGACAATTTTCTTGAAACACGACGATACCGGTTTGATGTCATTCATACACCGGGACATGAACGTGATCATGTCTGTCTGTTTGAAAAAAATGAGGGTTGGTTGTTTACCGGTGATCTTTATGTGAATACAAAGCCAATAGTCTGCCGTCCCAATGACGATATGAGGCAGATAATCGATGATATCAGAAAAGTCCGATCGCTTCATCCGGACATCATGTTCCCCGCTCCCACACATGTTGTAAAGAATCCTCTGGAGAAGCTGGATGTATTGATCAGCTATCTGGAAGATATCGGCGGAAGAATTGAAACCCTTTATCATTCGGGAATGAGCCCTGACGACATAAGAAAAGAGTTGTTCGGAGAAGAAGGTTTTATTTGTGAAGCCACCCAGCGCCAGTTTTCTTCACTCAATTTGGTTAAGTCATTTCTGAAATAGTATTGGTAATATAGGTTGAACGCGAATAAATAATCATAACGTATCTGGTATTTACAATTAATAAAGCATTCTTTGAAATCCGGATACGCTTCACCCCGTTCTTGCTAATTCCAGTTTTCCCTTCCATCTGGAGATCAATGCTTCCTTCAGAATGGCATGTTCCGGTTTGGCAAGCATTGGATCACGTGCAGCCAGAGTGAATGCATCTTCTTTTGCATCAGTGAGAATGCGGGTGTCTCGGACGATGCTGGCGATTCGAAAATCCGGAAGTCCAGATTGACGGGTTCCCAGAAAGTCTCCGGGACCGCGAATTGCCAGATCTTCTTCCGCCAGCGCGAAACCATCAGATGTTTTTTCCATGACCTTCAACCTTTTGCGTGCATCTGCTGAACATTTGAAATCAGTCAGCAAAATACATTGAGAAGGAATATCTCTGCGCCCTACCCTGCCCCTGAGTTGATGCAACTGTGATAGTCCAAAACGTTCGGCATGTTCGATAACCATCAAAGAGGCACGTGGTATGTCGATACCGACTTCGATTACGGTGGTGGATACGAGAATATGGATTTTATTCTCCAGAAATTCCCGCATAACCGCGTCTTTTTCCTTGTCCTTCATCTTGCCATGAATCAGGCCAACCCGATACTTAGGGAAAATATCCCTTTGGAGATGTTCGGCCATTTTTGTCGCATCTTTCAAATCCAGGTTTTCAGACTGTTCCACCAGCGGATATACAATGAATACCTGATGATTATTTTCCAGTTCTTTGTGGATTGTGTCATAAACCGCCTCTCTTTTGTTTTCTCCCATAACCAGTGTCCGGACCGGTTTTTTGCCCGGTGGCATTTCATCAATTACGGATACATCGAGATCACCGTATACTGTCATAGCCAGCGTCCGCGGAATTGGCGTAGCCGTCATAACCAGTACGTCGGCATTGATGCCCTTGTTGCGCAGAGT
Organism: Smithellaceae bacterium; assembly: GCA_963682015.1. Lineage (GTDB taxonomy): Bacteria > Desulfobacterota > Syntrophia > Syntrophales > Smithellaceae > UBA8904. The sequence continues at coordinate 4,699,831 of OY820932.1, forward strand.
TGCTCTTTGCATAACCCCGAACCGGTGCTGCTCATCGATGACGACAAGACCCAGCTTTTTAAACTCAACGTCTTCCTGAATTAATGCGTGTGTCCCGATGATGATGTTGGCCTGACCGGATTTGATTTGTTCCAGTGCTTCACTGCGCAGGGAATTCGTCATGCTGCCGGTAAGAAGCACCACATGAAGGCCAATCGTTTCAGCCCATGTGGATAGCGTTGCAAAATGCTGTTTGGCCAGGATTTCGGTAGGTGCCATCAGCGAGGCCTGATAACCGTTTTCACAAACAGTTATTATTGCTGACATGGCCACCAGAGTCTTACCGCTCCCGACATCGCCCTGCAAAAGCCGGTTCATAGCCGTTGCCGCATTTAAATCTCTTTGAATTTCAGCAATGACTCTGGATTGCGCACCGGTTAAGGAAAAAGGGAGGTTCTCATGAAATTTATGCATCAGTTTTCCCTCGACTGTAAAGGAAACACCTTTTTCCAGGATGCGCCCTGTTTTTTTTACGGCCATTCCCAGTTGCATGAAGAAAAACTCATCATAAATCAGCCGCTGGTGAGCCTCGGAGCGTGATTCCATTAATGGTTCTATCCGCGTATCGTTTTCAGGAAAGTGAACGTTCAAAAGCGCTTCGTGGATATTGAGAAGATTTCTTTTTCGGCAGATATCCATGGGAATCGGCGATGACACATAACGGGAATAATTCTCCAGTGCGGCATGTATGATCTTACGGATATACTTCTGGTGCAGTCCCTCCGTTTCAGAATAGACGGGAACAATCCGTTTGAAATTCAGAAGGTTTTCTTCATCCTCTTCTTCCAGAATTTCATAGTCGGGATGAATCATGGTTTTACCCGTATAATTTGGTGTGACCAGTCCTGTAAATATTACCCGAACTCCTTTTTTAAAAGTGCTTACAAGATAAGACATCTGCCCCTTAAACCACTTGGCGGTCAGTGTGGACGTATTGTCACTGACTGCAACTTCCAGAATTCTCCGTTTACCATAATATCGCATTTCGGCGAGAATAACCGTTGCAATAATTGTCTGAGTTTTATTGGTTTCCAGTTTGTTGATTTTACGGATTTCCCTTCGATCTTCATATGTACGGGGAAGAAAGTACAGCAAATCCTCAACCGTATTAATTTTTTTTGCAGTAAACCGAGCAGCCATTCTGGGTCCGACGCCTTTCAGGTACTGGACTGGCGCAGCCAGTTTTTCTCCTGATGTTTTCAAGTCGAGTATTCTTTCGGCGATCTGTTCTTCCTGATGCGCAGAAAAAGGTTTTTGAGCTTCAAAATTATCGGCAGTTTTTTTTAATCTTTGCAGAATCAACAGGGCTTCTGTAATTTTATTTTTTTTTCCATCACGGTCCTGTGCATCGTAATCTGAAAATATATGAGACATGTTATTCAACGGCGGTTCAAAAAGATTGATCGCCGCTTGTGGAATAGCGGAGATTTGCATGGTGATCAGTGTCGATAGAGATTTTCCGAGATCTTTGATGTGGAGAAGATTTCTAAAGTCATCTTTCGCCGCAAAGTTCAGCGGCTGATCAATTTTCAGCAGGTTCTTTTTAAAAGACTCCATTAAATGCTCCATTGAATTTCCGGAAATTGCTGGTTTTTTTAACAAATATATCCTGTTTGCGCAAGTCCATGATTGACACAGCAGCTGATTTACGTTAAATCATCACATCAAATTTCACTTTTAGAATTTATCTGAATGCATGGAGTAATATGACAACAAAATCAAATAAATCAAAAATATCTACATATAAAGACGCTGGTGTTAATATTGATACGGCTAATCTGTTTGTAGAACATATCAAACCTTTAATCAAGACTACGGCCCGCAAAGAGGTTGTCTCCGGCATCGGTGGTTTTGGCGGTTTGTTCCGTCTGGATACAGCCAAAATGAAAAATCCCATTCTGGTTTCGTCCACGGATGGCGTGGGCACAAAACTGAAAATCGCTCAGTTGATGAATCAGCATGACACGATCGGCATTGATCTGGTGGCAATGTCAGTCAATGATGTGATCGTTCAGGGAGCTGAACCATTATTCTTTCTCGATTATCTTGCAACCGGAAAAATCGAACTGGAGAAAAGCGTTCAGATTGTTGACGGAATTGTTCAGGGATGCAAACTGGCGGGCTGCACACTGCTGGGTGGTGAAACGGCGGAAATGCCCGGTTTCTACCAACCCGGTGATTACGATCTGGCCGGTTTTTGCGTCGGCATTGTGGAACAGGACAAGTTGATTGACGGTTCCACCATCAGCATCAATGACCGTGTAATCGGGATTGCATCCAGCGGCCTGCATAGCAATGGTTTTTCACTGGCCCGGAAAGTGCTTCTGGAAAAAGGCAAACTTTCCATGAACGATTCCGTCCCGGGACTTTCTAGAACAATCGGACAGGAGCTTCTGGAACCCACGAGAATTTATGTAAAATCTCTATTAAATATTTTTAAAAGCTTTAATATCAAGGGGCTCGTGCATATTACCGGTGGCGGATTTTATGACAACATTCCAAGGATTATTCCGGATGTGTGCCGGTGTGTTGTGACGAGCAACAGTTGGGAAATCCCGCCGATTTTTTCCGTCATTCAGAATATCGGCAATGTAGAAGGAAAAGAAATGTTTCGAGTTTTTAACATGGGCATCGGCATGATGATGATTGTTTCTGAAAAAGAAGCACAGGATGTTATTGATCGCCTGAAGGTTCTTGGCGAAAAAGCTTATCTGATCGGTGTCGTTGAGAAAAAGGAAGACAATCAGGATTCGGTTTGTTTTACAAATATTTAACGGCATATTTATGGCTGATATTCTAAAATTGGGTGTTCTGATTTCCGGCAGTGGTTCAAACCTTCAGTCTATCATCGACCATATTGAGAAAGGAACCCTTCGGGCGCAGGTTAAAATCGTCGTCAGCAACAATCCAAATGCGTTTGGTCTGACGAGAGCTCAAAAACATGGCATTCCCTGTGCGGTCTTGAATCATCGGGACTTTGCCGGCCGGGAAGATTTTGATCGGGAACTGATCCGTATTCTGCAAGGCACCGGTGTCGATTTAATTGTTCTGGCCGGCTTCATGAGGATCCTCACCGGATCATTTTTGAAAGCTTTTGATCAGAAGGTTATCAACATTCACCCCGCTTTGCTTCCGTCGTTCCCCGGAACACATGTGCAACAAAAAGCGCTGGATTACGGTGTCAGGTTTTCCGGGTGTACCGTTCATTTTGTCGATGATAGCGTTGATACCGGCCCCATCATCATACAGGCGGTTGTCGCAGTGCGTGAGGATGATACAGCGGACACACTGGCCAGCAGAATTTTAAAAGAAGAACATAAAATCTACCCCCAGGCCATCCGTTATTTTGCGGAAGACCGCATCGTAAAAAACGGACGTCATGTAATTATCAAGGACATTAAAGAAGATCATGCCGCCGCGCTGCATAATCCACCATTGGACAGTTAACAGACTACTTCATTCTGTGGGAAGGATAAAATAGCTCCATGTATGATCTGATTGTCGTTGGAGATGATCTTGCTTCCCATGTTGCCGCAGCATATGCAAGCCAGAACGGCCTGAATACTCTTTTGATCGCGGAAACCGGTTTGGGCGGATTGCAACTGATAAGTGATTTTGTTTTTAATATCGATCCCTCACCTCTTTCCGGTTTAGGAACTGACGAAACGGCCTTATCCGTTCTGTCTGAAATGAAGATTGTTCCTCCTGAAAATCATGCAGCCCCTGTCAATCCTGCATTTCAAGTCATTCTTCCCGAGCATCGCATTGATTTTTTTAATACCCCTGAATCACTGATCGCCGAACTGATACGGGAATTTCCCGAAATGGATACAGAGATCCGCGAATACTATTCCGCGGCAATCGAAGCCTCAACTGTTTTTCAGAACTGGCTTACCGAACATTTAAAACTGCAGCCGCAAACGTTGAATGAATATTTTTCCTACTTGAAAATATTTCCTCTTATTTTCCGATATAAATTCAGCGCGGCAAAATTTGACAAAGCAATGTCGCAGAACGCAGCCCTGGAAAAGACATGGGAAGCGCAACACGCTCTTCTCTGCTCTAATCATGACGATATGTTTACTTTCGGTTCCGCTTTCCAGTATTGCGCGCCGCTGCGGGGGATATCTTACTGGCCTCAGGGAAGACAATTTTTATTCAATGCACTCATTCAAAATCTCGAATCTTGTAAAGGGCTTTATCTCAACAACTATCAGGTTGTTTCCATGACCGGGGAAAAAACCTTCGAACTGGAACTGAAGGCGCCGGACGGCTCATTATCGAAAGTCTCAAGCAAGCAACTGATCATTAGCACGAAGTCGGAAAAGATCGCTCTGCTCCCGGGCGGGCATAAATATATTAATTTATCCGACTGGTTCCGTCCTGCAAAAATATCTTATTACCCTTTTACGATTTTCCTGGGTGTCAATGAAAAATGCCTTCCTCAGCAAATCGCCCGACATGTTGCCGTTGTTTCGGATGTAACAAGAGACACCTACGACCATAATTTGATTATTCTGGAAACAGGCCTTCCAGAAACGGATGCGAGTATTTCCGGTAATAGATTATCACTATCAGCTACCGTTTACCTTTCTGAAAAACAGGAAAACTGGACGGTGGATGCTTTAAAGAAGGAAGCTGATTCGATTCTGGAAAGACTCGAAGAATTTTTTCCTTTTTTGAATGGAAACATTTTGTTGAACAATATCGACAGATCGATTGAGCTGGCGCTTTCCTGCCGGAAAGTCATTAGTCCAAAATATAAGGTGCGCAATGCCTTTTTTACCTCATTTGCCGCTAAAAGTCATAAAACGCGCTATGACAATGTTTTCCTGACTGGCGCTTCTTTGCTTACGGATGCTGGTTTTGATGCAGAAATTCTTTCCGGAAAAATCGCAGCCCTTCACGCTCTGGAAAAAAGGAATTGATTTCATGATTCAGGATTTTACAATTAATCGCCTTGGTCCCTGTCTGATTGATTCGCCGCTCAATATCAGTCATTTTAGTGAGGATGACGACCGGATATTATTCCATACTCGAATGAATAATTATTCTGAAAAAAGGGATTCTGAGGATCGACCATTGTCCGTGGAACCCGCCGGTCCTAGGAAAAATATTTTTTTTAATCCCGCACAGACGAAAGCAGCAATTGTAACCTGCGGAGGATTGTGTCCGGGAATCAATGATGTGATCCGTTCCGTTACCATGACGTTGTTTTACCGTTATGGAGTTAAAAACATTCTGGGTATAAAATACGGTCTTCGGGGCCTGAATCCTGCCTACGGAGAAAATCCCGTCAATCTTACGCCAGACTATGTGAAAGATATTACGCATATCGGAGGCAGCATCCTTTCCACCTCGCGCGGGCCGCAGGATCCATTAGTCATGGTAAATTATCTTGAGCGTTTAAACGTTAATATTCTTTTTTGCGTCGGTGGTGACGGCACCATGCGGGCTGCTGAAAAACTTACGACTGAGATCATTTCCCGTAATGCGCGAATTGCCGTCATTGGTATTCCTAAAACCATAGACAATGACCTCAACCTTATCGAAAAATCATTTGGTTTTGATACCGCCATTGAGAAAACCGTAGAGGCCATACGCAGCGCTCATGTGGAAGCAAAAGGGTCATTTAACGGCATTGGCCTGGTGAAAATCATGGGAAGGTTATCCGGTTATATTACAGCCACAGCTGCCCTAGCCCAGGGAGACGCCAACTTTGTGCTGATTCCGGAAGTGCCCTTTGATCTGGAAGGCGACCGAGGTTTCCTGAAAACGCTGGAAAAAAGAATAATTGAGCGCGGACATGCCGTTATTCTTGTGGCTGAGGGAGCCGGGCAAGAACTAATGAAACAACATGACCCGGACAGAAAAACGGACGCGTCTGGCAATATTCGTCTTCATGACGTTGGATTATTTCTGAAAAATGCTATTGAACATCATTTCCATTCCGTTCATCTGGAAATCAACCTGAAATATATTGAACCGAGTTATTTGATTCGTTCCGTTCCCGCAAATGCTTCAGACAGCATTTATTGCAGTTCTCTTGGACAATACTCCGTTCATGCCGCCATGGCCGGGAAAACGGGTTTGCTTGTGGCATTGAGAAACAATGAATATATTCATCTGCCTCTATCGGCAGCGATATCCGGCAGGCAAATTGATCCTCAGGGCAATCCCTGGTTGAGAGTGCTGGAAATAACAGGACAGCCTGCGGAAATGAGAAGCGATAGATAGGATATACGTTAGTTTAATGGTCACTAAAAAAACCGGTAATATTTTTACTTTCTTAACAAAAAATGCTTGCAAAATAACGTGTTTTGGCTTAGTAACCACAGACTTTTTCTAAAGGAGTTTGATCATGTCCCGTATATGTGAAGTATGTGGAAAGAAACCGTCCATTGGCAATAACGTCAGTCATGCTAACAACAAAAGCAAAGCAGTCTGGCGTCCTAATCTTCAGAAGTTACGCTGTGTTGATGAAAAAAGCGGCGCCGTGAAAAGAGTAAAAGTTTGTACACGCTGCATTCGTTCCGGATTCGTAAAAAAAGCAAGTTAAACCAGTGGAAGCCAGCCGCTGTTTCTGACCGCAACTGCCGCCTCTTGAAGAAAATCTTCATTTTCAATGGAACTCAGGGCATTTTGAAACAGGGCATAAATTGCTTCGCTAAACATTGAATTGTTGTTTCGAAGGCCGAATTTGTCCGTGAAAAGACGAATTCGGCCTTGAATATTCATAATGCGCTCCATTCTTTCTTTGGTAATATATAAAACAGCGCTTTTCAGCACTTCCCGGATATGGTTTTTTTCAATTCCGTAAAGCCAGGCGATGTCCGCGCAGAATTCTTTTTCCCTGTGATCCAGCGTAAAACGAATCGCATCCTCCAGAAGATCAATAGAGCCATCAGCATGAATATGGGATAATATGACAAGATCATAAATCATTTCTATAATTAAATGAGATCGGTAAGCCGCCTCTTCGTATGTTATTTCCTTGCCGATCATGTCATGCAAAGATATAATAGAATCAATAAGATGCCTTCCTTTTAGATATGTATACCCTTCTGAATGCGGGTCGAATCCTTCTATATATCTGAGGGAGATTTTCCCGTAATGGGCCAGATCGTCAACAAGTAAATGAAACATGACATAAGCAGTTCTCTGATGATCGGGAGGCGCTTCAATAAAACGGTTGATGGAGTGTGTCAGGTTCGAGTTGATATCAGGATGAATGGTAAGTAAATCTGGTGCAATATTATATATATAAATATCCGGATCACAGTGGTTAAGGTGAGCGGCACACATGATTTTCTGCAACAGATATGTATGGGTAAGCATTAACATGCGGGCACCTGATGAGGAATTTCTTCCATAGAAAATATATTTTGAAGATTCTTTAGAATCAATTCCATATCATCCGTAAAATCAGGCATTAATAATACCTGGACAACGGCTTTTTGTGGATCTATCGTTGTAACTGTAGCCAGTCCTTCGTAACCCTCGATAATAAATTGAAATAGCGTAATATCACTTGTATTTATTTTAAACCACTTAGCAATCATCATTATTTGACCGGTTATCACTTATTGTTTTAAAGATCAAGACAGGCCTTACAGCTTCTCAGTTAAATTGAATAATTCGATAACACTTATCAATGAATACTTGACATAAGATTTACCACTGATATGATTCATTTGAAAAAATATTCTGAAGAAGAGCAAATGACAGAAGATGGACACCTGCCGGTAACACAGTGGAAACTGAAAGATACTGGCCATAAAGATATTGAAGATATTCTGGCGAAAGAATTCGGCATTCACCCGATTATTTCGCAATTAATTTTAAACCGGCATGTACAGAGTCTGGAAGATGCGCAGCGTTATCTTCACCCGTCGCTCAACGATTTGCACAGCCCTTTTTTGATGCAGGATATGAAAAAGGGGATAAACCGAATTCTGCAGGCGATTTATGGCGGCGAAGAGATCGTTGTTTACGGTGATTATGACGCTGATGGCATCACTTCGGTGGTTATTCTTTACAAATTCATCAAAGAGTTGACCGGTCATGTATCTTATTACATTCCGGACAGAGTCCAGGAAGGCTATGGGCTGAAGATTCCTTTAATCGATAAATTTAAAGGCAAAAACGTCAAACTGATTATTACAGTGGATTGCGGCGTGTCCGATATTGAACAAATTTCCTATGCCCGGTCTATAGGAATCGATACGATCGTACTGGATCATCATGAAATTTCCGACCGTTTACCTGATGCGGTTGCCTGTATCAACCCCAACCGGTCTGATTGTTCCTTTCCATTCAAACATCTGGCAGGCGTGGGCATTGCTTTTAATTTTCTTATCGCTCTTCGCGGCACTCTTAGAAAAGAAGGTTTCTGGAAAGATGGACACTATCCCAATTTAAGAGAATATCTGGATATTGTGGCTCTGGGAACTATTGGCGATATCGCGCCACTGGTTGGAGAAAACCGGATTTTTGCAAAAATCGGTCTGGAGTTAGTCACGGAAGGTAAACGTCCCGGCATCCGGGCGCTTAAAGAAGTCTGCGGTATTGATGGACAGATGATCGATTCTTTCAAAGCGTCCTTTTGTCTTATCCCCCGGATCAATGCGGCAGGACGCATTGCGTCACCGCTTGATGCAGTCGATTTGCTGCTGGCTGAAAATATCGATGAGGCACGACCGCTTGCGGAAAGACTTGATTTGCACAACCGCCGGCGTCAGGCCATGGAGAAAGATATTCTTAATGAGATCCTTGATCAGCTGGGGGCCAAGCCTGATCTGGATAAAATGAACGCTCTGGTTTTTTCATCCGAGAAATGGCATCCCGGCGTTGTGGGAATCGTAGCTTCCCGGCTGGTGGATCTCTTCAGCCGGCCAACTTTCGTTATCAGCCTCAAAAACGGTATCGGTAAAGGTTCGGGACGAAGTGTATCCGATTTTAATATTCACAAAGGATTGCAGCAATGTGCGCCCCTTTTGCTGTCTTACGGCGGACATTACCGGGCAGCCGGGATATCAATTAAGGAAGACGATATTGATGAATTTGCCTGCATGATGGATGATATCATCCGGCATACCGTTCAATCATCTGACATGGTTTCGCATACATTGATTGATGCGGAATGTCAGCTGCAGGATATCAATCTTGCTCTTATCCAGCAGATGGCCATGCTGGCCCCGTTTGGTTGCGAGAATCCGGAACCTGTCCTTTGCGCCCGCAATATAAAAGCATCATCACCGGCTATCGTTGGCAAAAACCATCTGAAAATGCGACTGACATCGGAAGGAACTTCCGTTAACGCAATCTGGTTTGGCATGGGGAAATACCTTGGCGCCGTCAACGGTGCAAGTATGGATGCTGTTTTCTCTCCGCAGATCAATTACTGGAACGGTTGCTCTGATATTCAGCTGAAAATGAAAGATGCCGTTATTCTTTCATAGGAGATTGAACATGAATCAGGCAAAAAAAGCAGCCCTGTTTAACGCTGTTCTTTTCCCGGGCTGGGGACAATTCTACCTGAAACGATATAAGAGAGGATTGATTTTCCTTCTTCCAGTTTTAGCCGCAATGCTGGCGCTGGCCTGGACCATTATTCAACTGGGAGCTGTTATAATTAAAGCAGCTCCTTTTAAAAAAGGCACAATTCAAGTGAGCCATGTTCTGCAGGCGAGTATGGAAGCCGTAAAAAGAGTTGATCTTTCTTATTTGCTGTCTATTATTGGCGTCATTATCGTTTTCTGGATTTTATCCATTATTGACGCTTATCAACTTGGGAAAAAAATGTTGTCACTTTCTACCACCGGCGATCATCACGAATCAACTTCTGTTCAGGAGTAATCGTACCTGCTTCCACATATTGAAGCTCATCAATCCGAACAGTGCAAATTTCTTTAAATATCTTTTTAAAGTTATTTTCCCAGGATATTGATCCCACTTCAGAATCTTTCTTTTCCAGGCGCAGCGTTAACAGGTCTTCATGCCCCTTTCGACTCACGACAGCCTGTAACGGCAGATTGTTGAATTTAATCGATATCATTTTCATTTGACTGGGCGTAATAAATAATCCCCGTACTTTTACGGCATCGCCTACCCTGCCCGCAATACCGGCCAGTCGGTAGGATGTTCTGCCACAGGAACATTTTTCCGCGATCAGCCTTGATAAATCACCTGTTCCGAAGCGCAGTAGAAAGAAAATATCATTTATTCTTGTTACAACAACCTCTCCAAGTTCACCTGGGGCCACATTCTTTCCTGTTGCAGGATCGACGATTTCCACAATCGTTTCTTCACAGATGTGCCAGCCGGACTTCTGTGTGCATTCGTAAGCCACATCGCCTACTTCGGTTGCTCCATACATTTGATACGTATCGATTCCGTATTCCTTTTCAAATGTTTGCCTGAGCTGTGGCAGCAGCGGTTCGGCGGCAAAACAGGCTTTTTTCATCCGGAAATCCTTTTTGAAATTAAACCCCATTTCCCGGGCCTGATTGATAATGGACATTAGAAAACTGGGAGTGCCGATATATGCGGTTACTTTTAAATCTTTGATCAATTGTACCTGAATTTGCGAGGAAGATGTTCCCGACGGAACAACCGTCGCCCCGACTTTACGCAGGCCGTTATGAAATGTCAGTCCGGCCGCCACCAGATGGTAGGAAAAAGCATTCAATGCAACATCACCCGGGCCTATTCCTGCCGCGAAAAACGCCCTGGCCCAGAGAACATCGGTTTCTGATAAATGCGGTTCATAAACCGGTCCCGGTGATGTAAAAATCCGATCTATGTTGATGTTCGGATTTTCAAGGCCGGCATAAGGAGGTTTCTGTATTTCCATTTCAATCAGTTTTTCACGGGAGGTAACTGGCAGACATTCGAGGTCTTCACGGGTTTTAATTTTTGCGGGACTGATTTTTTGGGAGTCGAAGATTTTTTTCAGCATGGGTGATTTTTTATATCCCAGTCTAACCATGCTGCAAAGCGCCTGATCCTGATTCTCTTTGCGCTCTTTTATAGAAGATTTCTCCCTCAAATCGAAATATTTTTTCATATCTCCTCCCTTACAGCCAGCGTTTACGTCTTCGATAGGATTTAACGTCTTTGTAGGATTTAGCTATGCCTGAAGCCGCCATGCCCAGATAGAATTCCTTGACGTCAGGATTATCGGACAATTCTTTGGATGTCCCTTCCATTACGATCTTTCCGTTCTCCATTACATAACCGTAATGCGCAACTTGAAGAGCCATATTAGCGTTTTGTTCCACTAGAACGATAGTCGTTGCATGTTCTTCATTAATCTTTTTGATAATACGGAAGATTTCCTGCACAACGAGCGGAGCCAGCCCCAGCGACGGTTCATCCAGCATCAGCAATTGCGGATGAGCCATCAGGGCCCGGCCGATCACCAACATCTGCAGTTCACCGCCGCTGCAATACCCGGCCAGCGCTTTTCTTCTTTTCACCAGTGCCGGAAAATAATGATAGACCATTTCCAGATCTTCTTTGTAAGGTTTGCCCGGCCGTGTAGCTGTGCCTACGCGCAGGTTCTCCTCGATGGTCAAATATTTAAACGGCTGCCGGCCCTCCAGTACCTGAATGATGCCCTGTCTGGTAATGAATTCCGGCGCCTGGTTTTGAATATTGACGTTGTTGTAAATGATATTGCCGTCTGTTACTTCGCCGTTTTCAGGTTTCAGCAGTCCCGAAATAGCCTTAAGCGTCGTAGTTTTCCCCGCTCCATTGCTTCCTAAAAGCGATACGATGTGTCCGCGTTCAACGGAAAGCGATACACCTTTCAGCACTTGGATGACATCGGAATATACAACCGAAATATTATTGATCTGTAAAAAAATGTCTCCCATACTCACATCCTAATATGAAAAAGGCCAGAGACGGAAATTGGAACGTAAAATACGCCATAGTTCCGCAAGACCTTTCGGCTCCAGCAGAATAAATAATACGATCGCCAGGCCAAATACAAATTCGCGCAGTGGCGCCATGTTCAACCCCATTCCGGCGACCCAGCCAACGTTCATCAAGGCTCCTGTGGTAAATCTCAGAAGCTCATTGAGAACGGTGATAAAGGTCGCACCGAAAATCGCGCCGGGAATGTTGCCCATGCCGCCGATAATCACCATGGCGATGAATTCCACCGAGAGTCCGAGATTGAAGGGTTCGGTTGTGATACTGATCATGTAGTATGCCCACAGAGCCCCTGCGAAACCGGCATAAAATGAGCTGATTGCAAACGACAGCAGTTTGTACTTGAAGATCGGGATGCCCATGCCTTCCGCTGCACGATCGTTGTCTCGGATGGCAATGAAAGCGCGTCCATATTTGCTGCGCATGATATTGACGGCAAACCAGGTCATGGCCACCAGGCAGATAAAGATTAAAAAGAAGAATGATTTATCTCCCGTGATATTCCAGCCCAGAATAGAAGGCTCCGGTAATGTGATCCCCATGGTTCCTTTCGTCAGACTTTCCCACTGAATCAGGACATACTCGATAATGAACTGCCCGGCCAGTGTTGCGATAGTCAGATAGAGGCCTTTAAGTCTGCCTGAAGGAATACCGAAGATCATTCCGATCATGGAGGTAATCATCCCGGCGGCGGGAATACAAATGAAAAATGGGAGTCCCATGCGCGTGGCCAGAATGGCTCCGGCATAAGCACCCACGCCGAAAAATGCCCCGTGGCCTAGGGAGATCTGACCCGTATATCCGATGAGAATGTTGAGTCCGATGGCGGCTATGGCCATGATACCGACGTTGTTTAAAACATAGAGCAAATAAGGACTCAGGAAAAAAGGCGCGATTCCGAAAAAGAAAATAAGAAAGACAATGAGACTAACACGTCCGAACCATGTTTCGAAAATGGTTAATTCCTGTGCGTATTGTTCACGATAATTTCCACAGGGATGAAAGGATATTTTTTTCATATTGATCTTTGCCTTCTAAACTCTTTCAATCTCTACCAGGCCGAACAGTCCATAAGGCTTGACCATGAGAATAAACACCAGCACGATATAAGGTACAACATCTCGTAACGATGGCGAGAGGTAGCCGCCGGTAAACGTTTCCAAAAGGCCGATAATAATCCCGCCGATAATCGCACCGCCGATACTGTCAAGTCCCCCCAAAATGACGACCGGGAACACCTTCAGGCCGATAGCACTTAAATCATGGACATTCACACCGTTGATAATCCCCAGTACGATGCCGCTCATGCAAGCCACCATTGCCGCAATTGCCCAGGAAAGCGCAAAAACACGTCGTACATGAACGCCCAGGGACAGGGCCGCCTTCTGATTATCTGCCACCGACCGCATGAATATACCCTGCGACGATTTTTTGAAAAAAAATCCAAAGAGGATAAGGAAAATAATACTGATGATTAATGTGGCTGAATAAACGGGTGCAATATATATTTTTCCGATATGAAATTCAAGTGACGGAGGCAGGAACTCCGGGTAGGTCTGTAGATTTCCGCCCCAGATCAACAGAATGAGTCCTTTAAACATGGCTGCCAGACCTACGGTGAGCATAATGACAAAGATGAGCTTTTCGCCGATGAGTGGTCTCAAGAAAAACCTTTCGATCATAAATCCTAAAAGAAAGCAGCCCGCCAGAGTCAGAATAAATGCCGCGGCCACCGGAACTTTCCCCCAGGTCACCAGTGAAAGGAAGAAGAAAGCCCCCAGAGCCAGAAGTTCACCATGGGCAAAGTTAAGCACGCTGGAGGCCTTGAAGATCATAACGAAGCCCATGGCGGAAATCCCATAGAGCAGTCCGACACAAACGCCGTTGACTAATAATTGTAGAAAAAAATCCATATTCTGATTCCTCAATCCACACTGATCACGTTGATCGTGGTTTCAATTTCACCGATTCGCCCATCCCGATAACGAATTTTTCCTGTGACCTGAACATTCTTGAGTCCGCTGTACATGGCTTCAATAATTTTTAAATAGAGACCGTAGACAAAACGTCTGCGCACTTTCCCGGTGCGAGTCAGTTCGTCGTCATCCGCGTCCAGCAGTTTGTAGAGCAGAACAAATTTTTTAATTTTCATGACTTCGGGAAGCTGTTCATTCACTTGCCGAACTTCCTTCATGACCAATTCTTCCACGGCCTTCTGCTGAGACAAATCCATATAAGTGGTGTAGGGAATCATGCGCTCTTCGGCCCAGTTGCCGACATTACCCAGATCAATGTTTATCATTGCGGTAATATAGGGCCGTGCTTCCCCGAACGTGACCGCTTCTTTTACATAGGGACTGAATTTCATGCGCGTCTCAATAAAATCGGGTGAAAAGGCATCGCCGCTTTTATTTCGGATGATGTCTTCCTTGCGGCCGATAATCAGCAAATGGCCGTCATCATCGATATATCCGGCGTCGCCGGTCTTCAGCCAACCATTTTCAAATGCCGCTTCCGTGGATTTATAATCGTTGTAATAACCGGAAAAATTGGCTTCAGACTTTACCAGCACTTCCTGATCATCGGCCAGTTTTACTTCCGTCAGCGGCAAAGGTTTTCCGACCGTTTCCAGCTTTACCTCATCGTCAGGCTGAATCTGGAAAATACCGCAGGATTCTGTAAGGCCGTAACATTGTTTTAAATTCAAACCAATCGCCCGGAAAAAACCGATAACATCCGGGCTGATCGGGTGGCCGCCGGTAAAAGCACTGTGGAAATGTGAACACCCCAGCCGATCCAATAAGGGATTGTAAACGGTCAGTTTCAAAAATTGATACAGAATTTTCGTCGGCCAGGCAATCGTTTGCTTTCGTAATTTTTTTTCTACAACGGAGCGCCCTACTCGTTCTCCCCAGTAAAACAGTTTCCTTTTCATCCAGCTGGCGTCCGATATTTTAACGCGGATGCGTGACGCCATGTCTTCCCAGAAACGGGAAGACGTAATGAGCAAGGATGGACCGATATCCCGAAAATCATCGAGAATGGTTTCCGGTGTCTCTGGAAAGTTCATGGTCATTGCGCTTCCCAGCGCTACGCCCATCCCCCACATCTGATCAACGATCCAGGCGGGAGGCGACATCGAGATCCAGTTTTCTTCCGGTTGAATACACGCAGCCTCGACCCATTGTGCGGCCATTGTGATCAGATTGCGGTGGGAAAGCATGGCGATCTTGGGAACACCGGTTGTGCCGGATGTTTGAATCATAACGGCAACATCCTGCTGCCTTCCCCTGCCGATTTCAGCTTCAACATAATCCGGATGATCAGCAAGATACTTCTCACCGATTTCCAGAAGACCGGCGTAACTAATCAACCAGCCATCGTTTTCATAAGACGTCATACCTGTAGGATCGATGTAAATAACGTTCTGCACATGAGATATTTTGTCTTTTACTTCGAGAAGCTTGTCGACCTGCTCCTGATCCTGTACAATGACCAGTGGTGAATGAATCCGTCCTATGGAAAAAGCCAGCTCTTCTGCAATGGAGGATGTAAATAAATTCAATGTTGTTGCGCCCAGAGCGTGAGCCCCCAGTTCGGAAAACAGCCACTCCGGTGAATTGTTTACAATCATGCAAAGATTATCGCCCCGGTTCATCTTCAGAGCTGCAAATCCTGCCGCTGTTTTTTTTACATAGTTGAAATAATCATTCCATGTAAATTTCTGCCAGATACCATAAGCTTTTTCGCGAATGGCTGTTTTTGTATCTCTATATTTCGCCGCGTTTTGAGCAAGCAACTGCGGCAGTGTCGCTGTATTTCTGCTTGAATTATGTGATGTCGCCCTATCCAAATTTTACGCCTTTTTATTCGATCCCCCGGGCATCGCCCAGGTATGCTTTAATGACTTCCGGATTGGCGCTGATTTCTTCCGGGTTCCCCTCTCCCAGCTTTTCCCCGAAATTCAGCACCATAATGCGCTGAGAAATGCTCATGACGATGGACATATCGTGTTCCACCAGGATCATGGTAACTCCCCACCGACGGTTCAATTCCAGCAAAAACCTTACCATGTCCTCTTTTTCTTCAAGGTTCATTCCGGCGAATGGCTCGTCCAGTATCAAAAGTCTGGGCTCAAGGGCCAGTGCCCGTCCCAGTTCTACACGTTTCATCATGCCGTACGGAAGAGAGCCGACTGTTTGCTTGCGAATTGACTGCATTTCCAGGAAGTCGATGATCTCTTCAAGAATCTGACGGTGGCGAATCTCCTCTTGGCGCACTTTTGGAGAAAAAAGGCAGGAGCGCCAGAAACTGTAATGACAGTGAATGTGGCGGGCCAGTGTCATATTTGCCAGGACGGTCATACCGGGAAATAATTCAATGTTCTGAAAGGTTCTTCCGATGCCGACATCGACCAGTCTGTGAGTATGCATGTTCGTGATGTCCTGCCCGTTAAAAAGAATTCCCCCCTGTTGAGGATGATAAAATCCTGTGATGCAGTTGAGCAGACTGGTTTTACCTGCGCCGTTAGGTCCGATTACCGCCATCAGTTCACCGGTATGCACGGTCAGGTCTACATCCTTGACCGCTACTACACCTCCAAAGCTGAGCCGGAGGTTCTTAATCTCCAGTTCGGCTTTTTTTTCTTCATCTGGCCGGTTGACCATGATTGAAGGCCGGCTGCGGAATGCTTTCATGAATACCTCTATGGGAGTTTTTGCAACTCTTTCACGAGCGGAGATACCGGTCAGCCCGGTATCTCCTTTAAAACTATTTCTTGATCAATTTAATCTTGTCTTTCCCCGGAATGTAGAAATTTGTCAAGGGAATATACGTTCCATCTTCGTTGACTTTAACCATGCGGGCAGTGAAAGACGCTTCATGATTATCCGTGGTAAAGGTTACCGCCGGAAACAAACCGCCAAAATCTTCTTTTTTCATGGATTCCATCGCCGCATTGATGGTGGCCGGATTGATGGATTTAGATTTTTCATATGCGCGTTGAAAAGCTCTTTCCATGATCATGCCGACCACGACACCTTCCCAATATGCGGCGTCAAAAGAATCTACTGTTTTGTAGCGCTTCCAGAGATGCTTCATAATGTCCATTCCTTTGGATTTATCTGAGGGCAGCCCGCCGGGAAACTGCATGACCAGCCGATCGCGGATTAGTCCTTTTCCCATCTTGAAGAAGTCCGGATCCGTGGAAGTCCAGGTTCCTAAAAACATGGGGCTGTATTTAATGCGATCGGCGCTTTTGAATGCGGTGATAATGGCGGACGGGAGCATCTGAATGAAAATATATTCCGCACCTGCTTTCTGCAATCTAAGCAATTCCGTATTGAGGTCAACGGTTCGGGGAGGAAATTCCTCGATCGACACAAGATTAATACCCAGTTTTGCCGCATGATCCTTGCTAGGCGCGTGAATCGAACGTCCGTAAGCGTTATTATAGGTCAGAAGCCCCACCTTGGGCGCGTCCTTGCCTTTATGAATAGCTTTGATATATTCCAGAACAGCCTGACAATCCATTTTGTAACTTCCGAAAGGCAAATACATATAGTTGATCGGCTTTTCGAGAATTTCCCAGCTCGTTGAATAATTAATAGTCGGAATTTTATATTCCTGAATAATCGGCTTTGCCGCCAAACCTTCACCTGCACCCCATGTGGCAATCATGTCCACTTTATCCTGCATGGCAAATTTACGGACAGCCGCCTGAGCTTCAGGAACCTTGTAGGCGGTGTCGACCGTTATCATTTCAATCTTGTTACCGGCCACGCCGCCTTTAACTTCATTCACATACTGAAAATAATCGCGCTGGCCTTTTTCATGGAATTTACCCCAACTGGATGCCGGGCCGGTTAAATTGATTGCTGCGCCTACTTTGATGGTCTTCGTCTGAGCATCAACAAGACCCGAGACCATCAGGACACAAGCGGCAACTGCAAGTAAAACAATGCTCCATCTTTTCATTTTTCCTTCCCCCTTCTTTATTTTTTTTACACATTTTGACAAAAAAAAACCGTGGGCAAATTTTACTCTGCCCACGGTTCATTTCCCTTTTCGTCAGGTCATGATACTTTCAGGCAGACCTTTAAGCCATTAAAGCTAAAAAAGTAAAAATAAAATTTCTCTGCCTGGTTAAAAAATACTTTTTTCAACATCCCCATCAATACCTCACGTGACGCGTCTATAGGCAAATGGCCGAAAAAAGTCAAGAAAAAAGTTTTTTTGCTCGCTGCGCTTATTCCATTTAACGTTCTTCCGGCGGAATATAATGCCGTAAATTACTCCCTGTGTATATTTGCCTCGGCCGTCCAAGTTTTAATGGAACGGAATCATGCATTTCCTTCCACTGCGCAATCATTCCTGACAATCGACCGATTGCAAACATGACAGTGAACATATTTGTGGGAATACCGATCATCCGGTATATAATGCCGCTATAAAAATCAACATTGGGATACAGTTTCCGTTCAATGAAAAAATCGTCCTTTAAAACCGCTTCTTCAAGTTCCATCGCGATTTCGATAAGCGGATCATAATAGTTGCGCTTTTTAAATACCGTCTCCCAGTATTGTTTCAAGATCTTTGCTCGCGGATCATGATTCTTATAGACACGGTGACCAAACCCGAACAGACGAAACTTACTTTCTTTGTTTTTGGCTGATTCAATGCATTGACGGATGGTAATGCTGTCTTTTTTGATGTTTTCCAGCATCTCAATGACTTTCTGATTTGCGCCTCCGTGCAGAGGTCCCCAGAGTGCGCAAATGCCTGCACATATTGACGCATAAAGATTGGACATACTGCTGCCGACCAGGCGGACGGTGGATGTTGAACAATTCTGCTCATGATCGGCATGCAGAATCAACAGCGTAGAGAGGGCCTTTTCAATGTCCGGATCGGGCACATAAGGATTGACCGGGCTTTCGAACATCATGTAGAGAAAATTTGAAGCGTATTTAAGATCCCTCTTAGGATAAACATGCGGCTCGCCGATACTGTGCTTATAGGAATAAGCGGCAATCGTGCGGATTCTGGAAATTAAGGAAGCAGCCATCAGATCGAATGACTCCGCCTGGAAATCTTCTGTAAAATAATCCGTGTAATAAACGGACATGGAATTCACCATTGTTGCCAGAATGGCCATGGGATGTGCAGTGGGCGGAAACCCGTCAAAGAAACGGAGCATTTCTTCATGGATCATCGAATTCTCTGTCAGCCGCTGAGAAAAAAGCTGCTGCTGTTCCCTGTTGGGTAAATCACCGTAAATCAACAGGTAAGCCACTTCGGAAAAGCTAGCTTTTTCGGCCAGTTCTTCAATGGGAATTCCACGATATCTCAAAATACCTTTATCACCGTCGATATACGTAACCGATGATTTGCAGGAACCCGTATTTTGATAACCCATATCCAGGGTAATCAGGCCGGTTTCCTGCCGTAGCCGCGAGATATCAATTCCTCTTTCGTTTTCGGTTCCTTCATGAACCGGCATTTCATGAGTGATTCCCTTATACGTCAATATTGCTTTTTCCATTCTTCTCCCTGCCTCATAATCCATTGAATAACTTACAGTGCCTGAATGCACTTCGTGTGTCCGAAACAAGCGTGATAAAGAGATTATACTTCACTGCAACAGTCACTGGTTGGCTAATAGAATCAACTTATCTCGTATAATCATATATTAAACTGGAAAATACTGTCAAGATTTTATCATGGGCTTTAAGAAAAATAGATTCAGGTAATTCCGGTGATTTGACCGTAGTGGTCGATATCAATATTCATAGCTGCCGGTGTCTTGGAAAGACCAGGCATACGGAGGATTTCACCGGTAATGGGTATCAGGAAACCTGCCCCGGAAGCGATTTTAATTTCCCGTACGGTAACGATGAAATCTCTGGGAAGTCCCAAGAGGCCCGGGTTGTCGGACAGCGACTGCTGGGTTTTAGCAATGCAAACCGGAAGCTTTTCATAGCCGATTTTTTTTATTAGATCTAGATTGCGCCTGGCTTGCGGTTGATAATCAATGGATACGGCGCCGTATATTTCGCTCGCTACTTTGAAGATTTTGTCTTCCACAGGAAGGTTCCAGTCATAGAGAGGCTGAAACTTACCTGTCGCCCCAGCGATAAGTTCTACTGTTTTTTGCGCCAGCTCTACCCCTCCATCGCCTCCTCCCATGAAAATTTCCGCGGGAGCAATATTCATTCCCTCGTTTTCCGCAGCATTCACTACCGCTTGTATTTCTTCATCCGAATCCGACGGAAACCGGTTCAAGGCAATAATGCAGGGTACTTTAAATTTATCAATATTTTCATAATGTTTACGGAGGTTGGCCATGCCCAGTACCGCAGCGCGGGCATTTGGTTTATTTAGATCATTCCGGTCGATGCCGGCATGATATTTTAGCGCCCGAACCGTAGCAACGAGCACAACGATTTTTGGGTTTAGATCACCATAAGGTGCGACGATATCAAAAAATTTCTCAGCTCCCAGATCAAAGCCGAATCCGGCCTCGGTTACGACATAATCGGCAAGTCTGAGCGCCAGATCGGTGCCCATGATACTATTGGTGCCTTGAGCAATATTGGCAAATGGACCTCCATGGATGATTGCCGGCACTCCTTCAGTCGTCTGTACCAGATTCGGCAGCATTGCATATTTCAATAAAGCCGTCACCGCACCTTCCACCTTCAGGTCACCGGCGGTTACAGGCTTATCGTCATAGGTAAAGCCGATCAATGTTCGGCGAATCTTGTCTTTTAATTCTTCGTATGACCGGGAAAGGCACAAAATAGCCATGATTTCACTGGACGGAACGATGTCAAAGCCTGTTTCCCGGGGCACACCGTTTGTGGAACCACCCAAACCGATCACAATATCCCGCAGCGAGCGGTCATTCATGTCCATCACTCTTCGCCAGGTGATTTTGCGCGGATCGATATTGAGAGCATTGCCATGAAAGATGGAATTGTCCAGAACCGCAGAAAGCAGATTGTGCGCGCTTTCCACGGCGGGAAAGTCATTGGTAAAATGCAGATTTATATCATCAACGGGGTGAACACGGGAAAGTCCTCCTCCGGTCGCTCCTCCCTTAAGACCAAAAACCGGTCCCAGTGACGGTTCACGTAAAGCCGCTATGGTACGTTTGCCGATCTTTGCCAGAGCCTGAGCCAGTCCGATGGAAACGGTGGTTTTTCCTTCACCGGCGGGCGTCGGAGTCATGGCGGATACCAGAATCAGTGCGCTCTTTTTCCGTCGCTCAAAGCGTTGGATGGCCTCCAAACGAATTTTGGCTTTGTAGCTCCCGTAAAGTTCCAGGTCATCTTCCGAAAGACCGACTGCCGATGCGATTTCCACTATCGGTTTTATTTTCTTTTCAGAAAAGGGTGACTTGATTTTTCGCATGATGTTACTTATTGATCACTGCATCAAAACGGATGTCAATGTTATATTCATCACTGATCCGGTTGAAGTCATTTTTCAGGTCGATAATCTTAACGGCAGGAGGCAGACAGAAGTAACAAATCATCTGAAATGTATTTGCGCCGGTGACCGGATTGTTATCCACATTGGTGGAGATATCGTCAATATTGACTCTTCTGGATTGAAGGGATTTGCAGATCTGATGAATAATTCCCGGGTGATCAATGGAAGTGGCGATGAGTTTATAGGGAATCGAAGGCAGAATATCTCGATGACCGGGAGCTTTGGTTTTCCGGACATAAATATCCAGTTTTGTTTTTTCTCGCAGACTATCGAGATCTTTTATCAAGCGCTCGATATCGTCAGTCTTTCCGGAAGTTAGAATAATCATTCCGAATTCATTGCCCAGAACACAGCCGCGGGAACGTTCAATATTAATACCTCTTGCCGTAAAGAATTCAGCAATTTCGCTGGCGAGACCGGGACGATCCTGTCCCATCGTGGAAATAACAACGTACGATCGCATTGCCATACTCCCATAAGTTATATGCATGGTTTTTTAACTGTATCCTATTGAATTGTCAAGAAATATGATAATATCAGTGTTAGATATTTTTAAGGAATCGTTTGACAAACGATTCAGACCAACTTATGTGTGTGTAAAGGAATGATTTATGGTTGCTGTACAACATACTCCTTATAGTTTTTTGGAAGAAATATTCAACAGTATTACACACGGCATTGGTGTTTTGCTAAGTATTGCCGCACTGGTTTTGTTAATCGTTTTTTCCAGTATATACGGTAGCACAAGCCACGTTGTAAGCTTTACGATTTTTGGCGTCACATTAATTCTTTTGTATACAGCTTCCACTCTGTACCACAGTTTTCAGAAACCCGCGGTAAAAAGATTATTTAAAATCTTCGATCATTCATGTATATACCTCTTAATTGCAGGTACTTATACTCCTTTCCTCCTCGTTACCCTCCGCGGCGTTCTGGGATGGACGCTGTTTGGTGTGATCTGGTTTCTGGCTATAACCGGAGTTGTGCTTAAGGTCTTTTTCGTACACCGGTATGAAATTATTTCCACCACTGCATATATTCTGATGGGATGGATCATCATTTTCGCCATCAAACCCCTGATTGATTCTTTACCAACGGGCGGCATCATCTGGCTGGTATCAGGGGGTCTTGCTTATACCCTGGGGGTCATATTTTATGTCTGGAGGAAGATGCCTTTTAATCATGCGATCTGGCATCTTTTCGTGCTGGGCGGTAGTATCTGCCATTTCTTCGCCGTCCTTCTCTACGTTCTTCCACTGTGAACATTAAGATTTGAAAACAGTCTTGAATTATCATCTTTTAAATGCTAGAAGCAGCACAATTCGACAATATTCAGCCTAAGCTGGGGAGATGTATATGAAAAAAACAATTTCAGTAATTCTGTGTCTCATGATCATGCTATTGGTTTCTTCAACAGCTATCTCAAAAGATAAATATACGGTAACCGTCTTGCCTTTTTCTCTCCACAGTTCGGAAAACATTGATTACGTTCGCCAAGGCATCCATGACATGCTGACCAGCAGAATCGCGGTTCCCGATAAGATTGAGGTTACCAGAAAAGATGTTGTGCAGGATATTCTTAAAAAGACAGGATCAAAAGAACTGGCCATGGCAGACGTTCAGAACATTGCCCGTCAGTTGAAATCCGATTACATCGTCTGGGGAAGCATCACGAAAATCGGCAGCAGCCTCAGTATCGACGGCAAATTGATCGACATTACCGGCGGGAAATCGGATGTCGGTATTTTTTCGCAATCCCAGAATCTAGATGATGTAATTCCGAAAATTAACGATTTCTCTCAACGGATCGTTCAACATATCCTCGGATCTTCGCCTCAGACGACGGCGACTCCAACAACAATAACTCCTACGCCCCCTCCCCCTCCCGCTACCGGGACATCCCGTGAAGCTCAAATCATTGCCGGAATGAAGAAAGGTGGCAAGAAAGGTACTCTGACTTCATCGATGATTAATGCGGAATACATCAATGCTCCTGATCCTATTAAACGCCGCGGATTCTGGATGAGCCAGATCGTGAAAACGGAATTCAAAGGAATGGACATAGGAGATGTTAACGGTGATGGGAAAAATGAAGTAGTTGTAATCGACAAACAAAATATTTATATTTACTTGAAAGAAAAAGAGAGCCTGAAATTATTAAAAAAGATCGCTGGAAAATCTTACTCGAATTATATCTCGGTTGATGTTGCGGATATCAATAAGAACGGCATCCCGGAAATTATTGTAACAGCCCTCAACGACCGCTTGCTCGTATCCTTTGTCCTGGAATATAAAAATGGTGAGTATAAGATAATTGACTCCGACATCCGTTATTTCTTGCGAGTCATTCATACATCATCCGGTGAACCGCTTCTTCTGGGGCAGACATATGGTATGGATAAAGTATTTGACACGCAGATATATGAAATCCTCTGGCGCAACGGGAAATATGTTTCAGGCGATAAAATGAAAATCCCACTGGGATTATCGATCTACGGATTGACGATGGACACGCTGGGCGCGGGGACGAGCGAAAAAATCATCGCTCTCGATGAACTGGATTACCTTTGTGTCATGACTCCGACAAACAAAACAATGACCCGAATGTTGACGTTTGGTTTTGCTCCGGATGAATTGCTCTGGAGAAGCGATACAACTTACGGAGGAAGCAATAATTATATTGCTAATATCGATAAGCAAAAACCAAGCGATGCGAGTCTGGAAAACAGCGCTTTTGCCAACATACGAATTTTAACGTTCGATACCAACAGGGACGGCAAGAAAGAACTGATCATCGTCAAGAATCTCTCGTCGGTAGGTCGCATCTTTAAAAATCTGAAACTCTTCACTTCCAGTGAAATCTATAATATGGAATGGGATGGACTTGGATTGTCGGAAAACTGGCATACTCAGAGAATTAACGGCTATGTTGCCGATTACTGTATCAAAGATGTTGATAATGACGGACAACCGGAAATTGTTCTGGCCCTTGTTCAATCCGTTGGTGCGGCACTTACTGAACGTAGCGTTATTGTCGTTTATAAACTGGAGATACCTCAATAGTTATTGACAAATGCTTTACTCTTCGATATAGCGTCCGGGCGACTTTGGAAACTGCAAATTTTCGAAGATCGCCCGAAACCAATGGCGGTGTAGCTCAGCTGGTTAGAGCATACGGCTCATATCCGTAGTGTCCGGGGTTCAATTCCCTGCACCGCCACCAATAGACTTTAAAAAATTCATAATATAGTTAAAAACCCGCTGAATAAAGTGGGTTTTTTCTTTTGTCCGCCACGAAATACGTATAAGTAAGAAGACAAATATACAGTGTTTGTCAGCTATAAATATTGATGATTTGACAATTCTTGAAATGCGACATATAAAACGCACAAGTATACAAATCCATAAATGATAATATAGGAGTAAGCATCAATAATCATTGCATAATCGGGATTAGCAACTAGTAATCAGCCCCTCAACATTTCGATTAAAAATTCAGCAGTTTTGAGACATTTTATTTTATTATGAGTTTCAAGCATAACGATCCAAAAAACAGTCACATGACCTTTACACCAAGATCTTTTCTGAAAAACCGGCACATTCAATCCATTATGGCTTCCACTCGTCTGCTTGTCCCTCCTCATCACTCTCTCCTGAAGCATTCGAAGGAATTAATCATCGAAACATCAGAAGGGCCGAAGTTGCTGGCCTATTTATCGCATCATCCTCATGCCAGAGGCCTGATGATCATTTTGCACGGCTGGGAAGGTTCCTCTTCGTCCGCGTATGTGCTGTCCGCCGGTTCCTATTTCTTTGACCGCGGCTTTTCCGTATGTCGTTTGAATTTGAGAGATCACGGCGAATCCCATCATCTTAACGAAGGACTTTTTCATGGTGCGCTGCTGCAGGAAACTTTTGATGCAGTTGACTATCTTGCCCGCCAAGCAGACGACCTTCCTGTCTATCTGATGGGGTTTTCTATGGGAGCCAACTTTTCTCTGCGGATTGCCATCAAACATTCACAAACGCCGATAAGAAATTTACGACATGTATTTGCAGTCAGTCCGCCACTGGATCCATACAAAACAACCCTGGCCATTGACAATGGTCCTTCACTCTATCGCAATTACTTTTTGCAAAAGTGGAGACGCTCACTGAAAAAAAAGCAAAAACTTTTTCCTCATAAATATAAATTTGATCAGATGCTTAAAGCAAAAACATGTATGGAATTGACAGCGGATATCATGGCCTATTATCCTCAATTTTCGTCCTACCGTGATTATTTCCGTTTATACACATTAAATAATGAATCTTTTGTAAGTCTGAAATTGCCGGTGCAGATCTATATCGCTGCGGATGATCCCGTCATCTCCCTGGATGATTATGAATATCTCGATAATAATCATTATCTCACCATATCCCGACAGCCTTTCGGCGGCCATTGCGGCTTTGTTGATTTATTTCCCCACAGACGCTGGTACAATGAAAGAATTTTTTCGAAAATAATAGGATTCTGATGAATTTAACATTGCTTGAAAAAAAAGATGATTTTCCTTTACATATTCTGGAAAAATTAAATCGATCCCCGATAGACTATCATGAAAAACATCTTTCAATTGTCCGTTCTAACTCCACCGGAGCCAATCATCTTGAAGCTGGAGTTGTCGTTTTGCTCCATTATGATGGTTCGGAATATGTGTTTCAACTCATCAAACGATCGGAACTGGTCACGCAGGCTGGTGACATCAGCTGTCCGGGAGGCATTTTGGAAAAAAAGACCGATGAACTGCTGAACCACATTTTATTAAAAACAGGCCTTATCCGAACAATCGATAACCGGATATTAGATGTCCTTCCTCATCAGGATTCTCAAACTGCTTCTTTAATCGGTCTTTTTTTAATGAATGCGCTTCGTGAAGCTTGGGAAGAAATCGGACTGAGTCCACTCAATATCGGTTTTCTGGGCGCTCTGCCTAGTTATTCACTGACTTTTTTTTCCCGAACCATTTTTCCAGTGGTCTGTTTGGTCCGGGAATCTTACGAATTTAAGCTGAGCAGCGAAGTTGAAAAAGTAGTATCCGTTCCCGTCCGTTATTTTTTTCAAGAATCATCCTACGCTCTTGTAGAAATTGAATCAGGTCAGCAAAGTGCGGATTCCCATTACAATATGAAGTTTCCGTCCCTTGTGGTTCCCGACACCGACGGAAAAGACGAAATCCTGTGGGGAGCAACATTTAATATTATCATGAACTTCCTTAAACTTGTTGCGGGAGATAAATTTCCCTCCATATCCCCGACCCGTTCGATTAAGAAAACGCTTTCACTCAATTATACATCGGGAAACCATGACTGATGTGAATTTTCTATCCATTCAGGACTGCATGATCGATACGGTTGTTTTTGACTTTGACGGGACCCTGGCGAAACTTAATATTGACTTTAATCAAATGCGCATCGCCGTTGAAAATCTCATCACCGGATACGGTATTGACTATCAACATCTGCGGCATAAGTTTGTGCTGGAGATGATCCATGAGACAAATCTAATCCTTGTAAACCGCACAGACCGAAAAGTGTCAGCCTTTACAATGGAGGCCATGCATATTATTGAAAATATTGAAGTGGAAGCCGCCGAGAGAGGTGAATTATTTACATCCACTAAAGATTTACTCCTTGCGCTGAAGAAACGTTCCATCAGAACGGGCATTATCACCAGAAACTGCGCAAAAGCCGTTCACACGGTCTTTCCGGATATTAAATCCTATTGTTCTGTTGTGGTTTGTCGTGATGACGTAAGGCATGTCAAGCCACACCCCGAGCATCTTACCTGTGTGCTGGACAGACTTTGCGGCATCTCTCACAGAACCATCATGATCGGTGATCATCCGATTGACATTGAAACCGGTCGAAATGCCGGATCCTTGACAGCCGGGGTTTTAACCGGTAATTTTCAGGAAGAGGATTTTATTCTTGCCGGAGCAACTATTGTGTTGCCTGAGGCTTCAGCTATTTTGAGTTATTAAGGAAGCTGCTCATGCCCGATCATCTTTGATTGACTTATTTTGATTATTTATATAGAAATCCGCCATTCTGACAACGGGTACTGCAAACTTTAGGAGAATTTTTATGAATCCACATGTCTTTCGAGAATACGACGTGCGAGGCATCGTCAATCAGGATTTAAACAAAAACTTTGTTTACAACCTGGGACGCGCCATCGGTACTTACGCGCGGGGAAATCAAATTACAAGCATGACGGTAGGTCGTGATTGCCGTTTGAGTTCGGATGACTATCATCAATATATTATTGAAGGGCTGAATAATGCCGGGATAAATACCATAAACATCGGGCTATGCGCGACACCGATGCTGTATTTCTCCATTCGCCATTTTAATGCGGGAGGAGGTGTCATGATTACCGGGAGCCACAATCCTCCGGAATTCAACGGCTTCAAAATATGTATCGGATATGATTCCATTCACGGTCCGCAGATTCAAGAACTGAGAAAAATAATGGAAACGGAAAACTATTCATCCGGTCATGGAAATACACAAACTAAAGACATAACCATGATCTATCAGGATTACATCTTCGATCACGTTAAAATATCCAGAAAATTAAACATTGTACTGGACGCTGGAAATGGTGTCGGAGGGAAATTTGCCCTCCCCATTTTAGAAAAAATGGGTTGCGATGTAAGTTGTCTATACTGCGATCCCGACGGTCGCTTTCCTCATCATTTTCCGGATCCCACCGTTGAAGATAATTTAAAAGATCTGATAAAGACGGTTTCTGAAAAAAAGGCCGATCTTGGAATCGCGTTTGACGGAGATGCCGATCGGATAGGAGTTATCGGCAATAATGGTGAAATCGTCTGGGGTGACAAACTTCTTCTGCTGTTTTCTCGTTACATCCTGAAAGAATACCCACAGGCCACGATTATCGGTGAAGTAAAGTGTTCTCAAGTGTTATATGACGGTATCAGACAATATGGTGGAAAACCGATCATGTGGAAGGCCGGTCATTCGCTGATTAAAGCAAAGATGAAGGAAGAAAAGGCTCTTCTCGGAGGAGAAATGAGCGGTCATCTCTTCTTTGCGGACCGCTATTTTGGATATGATGATGCGATCTATGCCGCAGCTCGTTTGCTTGAAATACTTTCCAGCACTACCAATACCCTGAGTGAATTGCTTTCCGATGTTCCCAAAACATTTGCCACACCAGAAATACGCATGGACTGTGATGACAGTAAAAAAACGGACGTCGTAGAAAAAATCAAAAAACACTACCGGAATACTCCTGATGTCATTGATATTGACGGCATCCGCATCCCGTTTAGCGATGGATGGGCATTAGTGCGCTGTTCCAATACACAACCGGTCATCGTGCTGCGTTTTGAGGCTTCCTCACAGGAAAGTTTGCAAAAAATAAGAAATGAAGTGGAAAACCTCCTTGCTGTCTGACACGGGCTGATTAGAGACTGTTGACAATTTGATCCAACTGTTCTAATGCTGCATCGATTGAACCGGTGTTTAAAATGTAAGCATCGGCCAGGGCGATACATGTAGCCACGCCATAATCAATTTCCCGCCTGTCTCTCAGTTCGAAATGTTCCGCTGAATCGTCCTCACGGCCTCTTTTTGTTATCCTTTCCAAGCGTAAATTTCGAGGTGTGATAAAAGCAATGAGCATGCAAGATGCTTTTTTCCGTATCAATTCAATTTCCGGCCAGGAACGAATGCCTTCAAGAAAACGACCTTTTCATTTTGTTGAAGTGCTTCCTCGAGCGCCATACGCGTAACGCCGAGGCCATCAGCACCTCTTAACTCCGTTGATAGCCGGGCTGATGTATCAGGATCACCTGATAACCCTCTTTTACGAATTTCTGCTCGTACAAAATCACCTGTTGAAAAATGCGGATATTGATGTGTTCTGGCATATTGGGCCACGATGTTTTTTCCGGAAGCAGGCATGCCCGTAACAATAATAAGTTTCATATCTCTCCTTACAACTGATTAGTGTTTTCTTTCATTATAGACAATTTTTTTTTCTGAAAACAAGTCCAATAATTCAGAGGGAATTATTTTCCGCATCCATAAAGAATTATTTATTTGCATATTATTTTTCTATTGAATATTTTTTAGTATTATGCAATGTTTACACAAATTATTCACCAAAGGTACCAAGTTTTGCTTTTCAACTCAACCTTGAATAAGGAGTAGTCATTATGAAAATTGTATATCGCTTATTGTTCGTTCTTTTAATCAGTATATTTTTCTTTGGCTGCGGTGATAAAACATCCGGTGTCGAAGGAAAAATCATCGATGGTAAGGGAAAATCCTTATCGGGCGTTTCCTTGATCTTCAAACAGGTTCAACCAACTCAAGGTTACGAGCAATTTGAGACCAAAACCGGCGCAGACGGCGTATTTCGTTTAACAGGTCTTGCTCCCTCATCTGATTATGTCATTACAATTCTTTCCGATAAGTGGAAAACGAAAGTAAGCCAGAAGATCAAAACCTTGGAATCGGGTCAGAACCTTATTTTAAGTGCGCCAATCAAAATTCGCTATAATCAGATGAAAGATGGAACCATCATCGATACAAAAACGGGACTGCAGTGGTTTATCCATCCCGCATCCGATATTACGGCAAGCAACGTTGTCGCTACCGTTAAAGGTCTCAGTATCGCAGGATTTGCAGATTGGCGCCTGCCGTCCCGTGATGAAGTTGCCGCTCTGCATGAAGAGAAACCCCCTGCAAAAGTTCCGGGTTCTGAACCGGTGCCGGTAAACAAAACATGCTGCGCCTGGGTCGCGGATCCAAGTGCTCCGGAAAGTGTTGACTGGAAATTCTACGTGGAAGAAGATAACGAATTATGGTCCTCCAGTAAGGATACCCCTGATAACAGAATCATTGTCGTAAGAAACACAGTTGCTGCTCCCGTTGTTCCCGCCCCTGTTTCGCCTGCTCCTGCAGCCGTACAGCCGGCATCCAGCCCGGCAGCGCAAACACCGGCTATCGCACCTCCCGTTAAGGGACAACCGCAATCGGCCGTAAAAACTCCGGCCGGTGTCCGATATGCATCCAGAAAAGCATGTGCGGAAAAAAGAACTTCGGCTGCTAAATCACCGGTTAAAGCAGAGCCATCTTCTCCTTCACCTGTTGCAGTAAAAACTTCACCAGTGGCAGTTCCTTCACCTTCAGCTAAAAAAGACACTGCAACGGTTGTTGGTAGCGCTCCTTCAAAAATGCTTGAACCATCAAAAGTAACTCCTTCGGCAAAGAAAACGGAAACAATGGATTCCCAATTTTCTACGTCACTCTATTTTGAGACGGGGAGTTCAACATTAAAAGCTGAGGAAATTGCCAAGTTGAAAGCACTGGTATCAAAAATTAAGGGGCAGAAAGGGACTATGATTATTGATGGTCATGCCGATGCCAGCGGATCATCAAACTTGATGATTTCCCTTGATCGTTCATACAAGGTGGTATCCGCTTTG
This sequence comes from Smithellaceae bacterium, assembly GCA_963682015.1. Taxonomy (GTDB): domain Bacteria; phylum Desulfobacterota; class Syntrophia; order Syntrophales; family Smithellaceae; genus UBA8904. The sequence goes on from OY820932.1 coordinate 4,730,808, forward strand.
AACAAAATTGGTGCCGGTAAGAATATAAAGGTTGAATTAAAAGCTTCGAGCGACACTAGGCCTGCCGCATCAAATGACAGTCCCGAAGGCCGGAAGCTTAACCGTCGCGTTGATCTCATTTTCGTTCCTGAATAAATTTCCAATATATATAACTTTAAAAAGCCCCCTGCCGATTTTTTTCAGGGGGCTTTTTCATGGACGGAGTTTCAACTATTCTGTATTCAGGAATGTGGTCTTGAAGAATCAACGGTTCACTTTTCTTTTTTCACAAGCAACATAAATGTCGCCGATACACGACAGATCAGCTTTTCTTGCCCATCAGTCACAAGACAATCGCCAATGATTAGACTTCTTCCTTTTTTAAAGACACTTGCTCTGGCAATCAATTCACCTGTGGAAACACCCGCAAGAAAGTTGCTCTTCAGTTCAATCGTTGTAAGACCTTCATCAGGATTAAGCATCGTCATCATTGCATGAGCAATTGTTTCGTCCGCCAGTGCCACGATTAATCCGCCCTGCATGATTTTTGCACCCTGTAAATACTCAGGACGAATCGGCATCCGAAACACAGCCCGTCCATCACCTAGTTCCGCAGCGTCAATACCGAAAAGATCCATGTATGGATTAAGCCCTTTTCCTCCTGCGGACAGATTTTGCAGATAATCAGGATAGTTAAAAATTGGCCATTCCTCCTTTCTTATGATTATGCCATCATCTTTTATAAGATATTATAATTTTTTCCAGTATTTAATTATTACAAGTTACGATTTAAGAGTAAGTTTCTTGATTTTTCTGAATATGGACGTTTGATTATTTATGCTTCGCGTCGGATAACGTGAACGGAAGTCGCCTTAAAAGAAGCCGTAACCGTTGAACCTTCGCAAACGCCCAGGTCTTCACAGGACGGCATGGTGATATATGCGACAAGAGGAAATCCGCAATCCAGGATAAGTTTAAAATAGTACGCTTGAGGGATAAGCTTTTTTACTTTCGCTGGAAAAATATTGCGTGTGCTGATTCTTTCAGACCGATCACGTGAGACAATAATATTTTCCGGTCTCAGGCAACAGTGAACTTTCTGTCCAGGAGGGAGATTACCGGCGGCTTCAATTATTTTTTCAGCGACGACAATTTCCATCAAACCAGAGCCGCTTCTTTTGACGGTACCTTCCAGTATGGTTTCCGTGCCGACAAAATCCGCCACAAATTCAGAGGCTGGTTGGTTAAAAATCTGAGCGGTTGTTCCCGACTGAATTATTTTTCCTTTAGCCATTACGGTTACATCCTGAGCCAAACGGAGTGTCTCCTCACGGTCATGAAGCGCCAGTACGGCCGTAATTTTTGTTTCTTCCAGAATATTTCGCAAGTCGTCGATGAGTGCTTCACGTGTGGGCGGATCAAGAGAGTTAAACGCTTCATCAAGCAGAATGAGATTCGGTTTGAGGGCAAATGCACGTGCCAGGGAAACCCGTTTCGCTTCTCCACCGGAAAGTGTTTTCGCTGATCGCTTCACCAGGTCACTGATGCCGAAGTATTCCAGGGATTCCACTACTCGTTTCTCAATTTCCCCACCGGTCAGATGCCGGAATCTCAGCCCCAGAGCCACATTTTTATAAACGGAAGTATTGAGCAGTAGAGGCTCCTGAAATACAACGGAGACGTTCTTGCGCATGTCCGAACGATCAGCTCCTGTAGTGATCGGGATGCCCTTGTAGAAGAGTCTTCCCTTGCTGAATTTCAGCAGACCAGCCATGGTCAGAAGAAGCGTTGACTTGCCCGCACCATTGGGACCGATCAAGGCTAGGACTCTGCCTTCAGCAACACTTATTTCATGGACATCCAGAACGGTCACGCCACCGCGGTTCACGATTAAATTTTCAATGGACAGGATATTCATCTTGGTTGCTGCCTTTGCTGAACGTGCGTAAGTAAAAGATTGACCAGAAAGGCCAGAATCAGGAGGATAATCCCTAGCGCAATAGCCACGTCAAAATTTCCTTTGCCGGTTTCCATTACGGTAGCCGTTGTCAGTACGCGCGAATATCCTTTGATGTTTCCTCCGACCATAATAGAAGCACCGACCTCCGAAATAACGCCGCCAAAGCCGGCCATTACGGATGCCAGGAGCGGGAGTTTCGCTTCTTTAATCAGGACCCAGACCATCTGCATCCGGCTCGCTCCCAGCGACAGGATCTGAAGTCGCAGATTGGGTGGTAGATTTTGAATGGACGCAAGCGATATGCCCATGACGATCGGCGTTGCGATGATCGCCTGTGCGATAATCATGGCGTAAGGAGTATACAGAATTTCGAGAAACCCGAAAGGTCCGCTACGCCAGATCATAATCGTTACAAATAATCCAACTACAACCGGCGGGAGCCCCATGCCAGTGTTGATCAGGCTGATAGCCAGTCTTTTACCCAGAAAGTTTGTCAGGGCGACAATGGTCCCGATAGAAACGCCAACGAACAGGCTGATCAGCGTGGCTGTCCCCGATACCTTCAAAGACAGCCATGTGATGCCCAATACTTCGGGATCAAAACTGAGAATTAAATAAAAGGCCTTGAGAATTCCCTGGACAATTAATTCCACTACAATCCCCGGATGTCCTATTTACCCAAATCATCAACTCTTTTCCCGGCGTCCGGGAAGAACAAAGGTGATCCGAATTTGTCAACACCGAAAGTTTTAACGATCTCCTGCGTCTTTTTGGAAACCATGAAATCAGAAAACGCTTTCGCGCCCTGTGCATTGGCTTTAGGCCATTTGGCGCTGTTCACTTCAATGACATGATAGATATTGAGAAGAGATGCATCTCCTTCCAGCAGAACGTCCATTCCCAGGCTTTTCTTGATGGCCAGATAAGTTCCCCGATCAGCCAGCGTATAACCTTTTTTCTCTGCCGCTACATTTAACGTCTGTCCCATGCCCAAACCGGTTTCCTGATACCATTTTTGCCCTGCGGGATTCAGGTTTGCTTTTTTCCATAAAGTTTTTTCTTTGGCATGCGTTCCAGAATTATCCCCTCGGGATATAAACAATGAGCCGGCACCGGCGATCTTCTTCAATGCTTCGGCCGATGATTTCATTCCTTTGATTTTTGCGGGATCCGCAACAGAACCAACGATAATAAAATCGTTGTGCATAACCAAGCGACGATTGACACCATATCCTTCTTCTATGAATTTCTTTTCTGCATCGGGTGAATGAACCAGCATAACGTCAGCCTCGCCCTTTTGCCCCATGGACATAGCCTGTCCGGAACCGACAGCGATGGTTTTTACAAAATATCCGGTTTCCTTTTCAAATATGGGAATCAAAACATCGAGAAGTCCCGAATCCTGAGTACTCGTGGTTGTCGCCAGAATAATATTTTTTTGTTTGGGAGCCGCATAAAGACCGGATGCTCCCAACACCGTGACTGCTGTGGCTATGATTAACGTGATCACCCATTTGCTGTCTCTTATGATTTTCATGATTGGTCTCCTTCGTCGTTTTATTTACTTCATTTTTGCTTTTTTCCATTCCAATGAATCTGGAAAGAAAAGAGACGCTCCATATTTGTCTTTTCCGAAATCCCGGATAATGAGTTGACCTTTATCCGGAGCTGTCAACCACTGGACAAATTTTATTGTATCTTTGGCGTTGATCCGAGGAAATTTAGCCGGATTAACCGGAATGAGAGATATAAAGTTCAATAAAGCTTCATCGCCTTCAACCAATACAACCAGCTTAATCTGATTTTTTACAGACAGGTAAGTTGCCCGGTCAATCACCGTGTAAGCAGACTGTTGATCAGTATACTTTAACGTAGGAACGTTTCCCTCTGCTCCTTTTTCATAAATAATATACCATACCCCTTGCGGCTTTATGCCGGCCTTCTTCCACAACTCCATTTCCGCTACATGCGTCCCGGATTTATCTCCACGACTGATAAATTTTTTTTCTTTGTTTATAATTCTTTTTAACGCCTCTGTCGCTGATTTTTCTCCCTTTATCTGAGCCGGATCAGATTCCGGCCCCACAATGATAAAATCATTGTACATCAGGGAAATTCTTGCAGTGCCAAATCCATCGGCAATAAATTTTTCTTCAAGAGCCTTCGCATGTGCCAGTACAAGATCAATCTGGCCTCCTTCAGCCATTTTCAGGGCGGCTCCGGTTCCCGCGCCGACATGTCGTACACGAATGCCGGTTTCCTTTTCAAATTGATCTTCCAGTGCCCCAACGATGCCGGAGTCAATCGGACCAATCGTGCTGGACAGCAATATAAAGTGGTCTCCATCAGCTGCCAGTGAAAGGCTAGACCATGTCAAAATAAAAAGAAGAATTATTTTTATTTTTAAGAATTTCATTGATAAGCTCCTTTCTTTTTGTTCCAGTAAATTCATTCACGAATGCAAAATTCTTCCCGTATCCCTGAAATCATAGTTGCCGATTTTTTCTACACGGGATTTAAATACATCTGATTTGATCGTCTCAATGAAAGCCTGAACCGTCGGCTGGAAGAATGTTTCTTTAGGCAGAATCATGTCGAAACGTTCATTGACGAGTGGAAAAAATTCGATGTTAAGTATTCTTGCAACTGCGGCGGATGCAATGCCGACATCCGCTTCTCCCGAGACAAGAGACAGACCTACTTCAAAATGAGTGCAAGCTTCGTTTTCGTAACCTGCAATCGATTCCTTGTCGATGTTTCTCTCCAGCAGGGATTGATCCACAACCAACCTGATTCCCGACCCTTTCTGCCGGTTGATGAAGCGGATTCTATGATTGGTCAGGCTTTCCCATCCGCGGAATAAATTTTTCTTATGACCGGCAATTACAAAACCAATCCGGCGAAAAAAGAGGTTCACAACCACTGGATGCTGATCAGGACAGTAACGCTTTAAAAATGGAATATTGTAGTCATTGGATACAGGGTCATACAAATGGGAAAATGCCACATCGATCGATCCCGCGTTCAGATCTTCCAGCCCCGCCACACTGCCTGTGTTTGCGGAAAAAATGTTGAACCCCGGATGATTTTTTCTAACAGCCGTCAAAAGCAAGTCCAGTACCGGATCATTGCTTCCGGCAGTCAGCAGCGCGGCTTCCATGGAATTAACTCTTTTTCTTGCGTGCCGCAGGCAATCGGAAGCGCTTGTTTCTATCCATTTGTCGATCATTTTTACGGGGAATACCCATTTACCCGTAACCCGTGTAGATGGAATTTTCCCCGCCTTAATCAAAAGATATACCTGTTTTTCATGTATATCCAAATATCTGGCTACTTCCTTCGTATTCATCAACTCTCTGGACATATGACCTCACAATTCTTTTTTAGATAAAACATATGGTTTCATTTTTCAAGAATATTATTCCAAATTCCTACTTATGATTACATATTTTAATATTCATCTGATTCTTTTCCATTACAAGATCCAGGCTGATCACCGGATAAATTATATTGACCTGAATTTTTTTTTAGGGTAAAAACTTGCTCTATTTTATCAGAATTTCTGATAGATTTTGTTGATGAAAAAATTTCAATATTAATAATATTAAACATAAGGGAGGCGTAAAAAAAGACAATGAGTATGGAAATTAAGGCCCCCATGCCGGGGAAAATTGCCAGCATTCCGGTAAATATCGGAAGTCAGGTACAGGAAGAGGAAGAAGTTATCATCATGGACGCAATGAAAATGGAAATACCCGTTTATGCCCCGGGTGCTGGAACCATTAAGGAAATCAAAGTCAAGATCGGCGATTCCGTAAATGAAGGACAGGTGTTGGCGATTCTTGAATAAAAGGAAATCCTGACAACTCAAAAAAACCCGTTGATCATCGTCTGGAGAAGGATAACAACGGGTTTATCTTTATCTGCCGGAAAAATCCTAACGCCGGCTTGCGTTAAACCTGTCGAATTCATTCATCATGGAATTATATTTACGCACGGCATCGTTGCGGCGCGCCATCCACTGATTGTATACTTCCACATAATGACGGTTATATCGTCTTTCCAGCCAGTCCTTTTCCGCCGCAGTTAGATTGCCATCGTTTATGGATCTGTGTGGGAAAACACTCTTGAAAAGTTGTTCACGATTTTTTTCCACGTCATCGCGGGCTTCTTTCTCGGGATTGATGGTATCCGGATTTCCCCCGATTTGCTCCAGAACCCATTTTTCATATTTAACACGATCCAGAGAACCGTCCGGCCGTGATATCTGCATGCTTGTTCTCCAATCAACAAAGAAGACTTGCCCCCCATTATCCGCGTAACAATAAACTTCTCGTCCCTGAGGCGTTTGCTGCTCCATACCAGATGAAGAATGCGCGGAAGATGACTGCAAACCCTGTTGCAGAGCGATAATTCTTGACGCTGCGACACAGAAATTCAGATTCTGACCTGTGCGGTACTGAAAGGTGGCTACTCCAATCACTTCTCCTTGCATATTGAGCAAAGGACCTCCGCTGTTGCCCGCTGACACCGGAGCCGTAATTTGAATAAAGTCAATAGATTTATTATTGCGTCGGACGGCAGAAACAATTCCATCAGAGACAGTCTGTTCCAGGCCTAAAGGATTTCCAATGACAATAATTTTATCACCCGATTCTGGAAGACCCGCATTAATTTGCACCGGTTTAGATTCCTGCGCAGGTGCATCAGTTGATGCAATAACAAGATCGGCGTCTAAATCTTCCTGTACGATCTGACGTATTTGAAATACTTTTCCACTGGAGGTTTTTATTTCAGTGCGACTGGTACTTTGCAGAACATGCTTATTTGTAACGATATATCCATCGCGATTAATAAAAAAACCGCTTCCGATTCCTGCTGAAGTTTTTACAACGACTACACTGTCTTTGTTCATTCTGATAATATCGGCAACGGACAATTCTTTACGAGATTGTCCATGTTCTGAATCAGATGAATTGTTGCCACGCATAACCTGATTTGAATCGTTTACTGTGGTCGGGTTCTCCATCGGAGAACTTATGTCCGACTTAAGTCCGTTAGTATTTTGCTTATTTTTCAAATAATTAATCAGCGGTGTTATAGCAAAAGCATGTAATAAAATGATCAAAACAACAACAATACCGGCGTAAATCACCAGTTTTTCAATGGGAATTTTCTTCTTGTCTTCCGCAACATCATTATGCTTTTCAGAGTGTGAAGTTAGATTTTCCGTCTTCCCGCCATCAGGAGAATACTTATATTTATCATATATTATTCCACACTTAGGGCATTCCGTTGCTCTAATAATATCGTCGCTCTTTTTTCTCTCATAACCGCACTGCGGGCATATCATCATAAAAGCACCTATAATTATTGCAAAAACAGAGCAATTTATATACCAGTTTTACGTCGAATAATGTCGCCAATATTTAAATAATTTTATAATGAAATTGGAGATTATGAAAATATTTTCACGGTGTCAAGATAATTACTTTGCGATAAATAAAGGGGATACACTAATTGTATATCCCCTTTATTTATTTGGTGAGCCCTGTCGGGATCGAACCGACAACCTACTGATTAAGAGTCAGTTGCTCTACCAGCTGAGCTAAGGGCCCTTTACTGACTGTTAAAATACACTCAACCTAAGTGTTATTCTAACTATTTTTTGCGACGTGTTACTTACGTCAATCTTCTTTTTTTGGCGCGCCCGGTAGGATTCGAACCTACGACCAACAGATTCGAAGTCTGCGACTCTATCCAGCTGAGCTACGGGCGCGTATTTTCAAATCCAAAATGGGGTGAGTGAAGGGACTTGAACCCTCAGCCTCCGGGGCCACAACCCGGCACTCTGACCAATTGAGCTACACCCACCATTATCGCCTTGGTGCGCCTGGAGGGATTCGAACTCTCGGCCCACGGATTAGAAGTCCGTTGCTCTATCCAGCTGAGCTACAGGCGCATTCTTTACCTGCACCAAAAAGAGAAAGCCTAATATCCCCTCTTACTTTATTTGTCAAGATCAAAACTGGAATAACAGCAGATTATCTTACATAACCGGCGATTCCTTCAAACCGGTATCCTTTTCTCATGCCATTAGCACCTTTCGGATTGGTCGAATAATAATGCTTCCCCGTTGTTGGATTTCGCCAACGATACAATTCTCTGGTATTGGTCATTCTGGAAGTGGCAATGTTTCCAATGATTCCTTCGTAAACATAGCCATCCAGCTTTTTACCACCTCCGGTTCGGTCATAATGGTAATAATGATCTTTCAGGATCGGGTTATACCATCTATAAAAAAAAGTTGTTCCCGGTGTGTTTGCCGCAAACAAACGGAAAGCAATGCCTTCCTTAATGTAACCATTCTGAATAAGCCTTCTGGACTCCGCTTGAGGATCAGAAGTGAATAAATAGTCAAAATCTTTTGAATACAGGAATACATCTGTTACTTTATGCCCGGTATCCGAAATGACATCAATGAAAACTTCTGCGATTTCTTCACCGGCATTGGACTTGAAGACGATCTGATCACCGTAATATCCGGGAGCCAGAGAAGAAGTATCCACTTTAATGTTGATATAATCAATTTCACTCAAAGTCGTACCTGAATTTGGAAATACCGTAATCCAGCCCCGGGGCCCCCTTAGAATGTCCCTTCCAAATACTTTCACACCTTCGACCTCCAGCGCACCTTCGCGAATGACAAAAGTAACGATATGTTGACTATCAGGCAATCCTTCACCGATCAGCAATTCCTTTTTTTCCCACTCACCGGACAGTACATCCGGAAAGTTCAGCAAGTTTTCATCAAGATATACGGAACAATTGCCATTCTCCGAATGAGACTGCAAAAACAAACTGATCCCGGTTCCATAAAATTTAAACTTGATGGCGCTGGCAGTACCTTTGCTGAAAGGGTATCCGTTTTTCTCTGTCCATTTTCCGATCAATTCCAGAGAATCCTTCAGATGCTCAGGGACTACGTATTTACCGGGTTCCGAGAATTCATCATTATGAAAAGAAAAGTATCGTTCTTTTTGTAATCCTTTTAATGGATCCGGAGACACACTTTGTGGCGGAATCACGGACCATTTTAACATTTCTCTGCCTCTATTGGTAAGTGCTATTCTTTTGGATATGATTCTGCCCGGTTGTTGCACCCCCAGATCCAGACGCTGCGGGTTTAAATTGATGGATGGAATCTCCTGGCTTGCATGAATTCTGAAATCAACAAATATGGTTCTCTGACCTCCGGCTGATGTCATTTTGATTGCCTTGCGATATGTGCCTGCTTTTAAATCTTTGTGGCAGATTATTTCTTTCCCGGAGGCTTCCAGTTTCATACTGGTTCGATAGCTTTGCACTCTAGTTTTATCCGTCTTGAAATTCTCGTTCCCTTCGTTCACGGTAATTTCCAAATGCATGATGGTCGGCTCATTGGATGTCGTCCCTTTCAGTGTCTTCACATTTATGGTCTCCCAATCATCAGGGCAAGATGCCGACCATTCCATCAACCCGTTCGCGATATTTTTTAAAATGAAATCTCCGGAAACAGTTTCACCCGGTTTAATCGCTCCCAGATCGATTTCTCTAGGTGTAACAGTCAGCACGGGTCTTTGTTCTTCCTTGTAGACGCTGCTTTTTGTGCCAGATGAATCGGATATTTGTTGTTTTCTGACATTATTTTCTGAAACGGACAGAGAATGAGAGTTAATTGTGCAAAATGTCGTTAAAGCAAATACGAAAATTGAGATGATTTTCTTCAAAACAGTCCCCTATAGAAAGAATTTTAATTTACTAGCTCAAAGACGAATTTTACGCAATAATTTTAAAATACTTGACACAGACAGCATAGTAGATGTAACGTTCGCGCTAATTTTCGGCTTCCTGTCCACTACGGAACTGAAAGAGATACCCTGTCACCAATTATCCTATGATTGATGAAAACTTAAAATACTGGATAGCATTAAGGTCCATTGATGGAATTGGAAATGCATTATTTCAACCTCTCCTGGAGCATTTCAGGTCTCTGAATGCTGTTTTTTCGGCAACCGAAAAAGATTTGTCCGAAATTTCTGTAATGAGCAAGAAAACTGCCGCAGCCATCGTTTCCTTCAAGGATTGGGACAAAATTCTTTATCAACTCGACAAGCTCGATAAAATGGGTGGCTATATCATCACATATAAAGATGAGCTCTATCCACCTAATCTTCTCAATATTTACGACCGGCCAGCTTTTCTATATGTTCTGGGAAACTTGGTAAAAGATGAGATTTTTTTGGCGATTGTTGGTTCCAGAGCTGCAAGCACGTATGGTAAATACACAACGGATAGAATCAGCCGAGAACTTGCAATGAGAGGCATTACAATCGTCAGTGGCATGGCCCGTGGCATTGATTCCTGCGCCCATCAAGGTGCTCTGACTGCACATGGTCGCACCATTGCCGTTCTGGGCTGTGGCCTGGATGTGATTTACCCTCAGGAAAATAAAAAATTATTTACTGATATCGTCAAATATGGCGCAATCATTTCCGAATTCCCGTTAGGTACACAACCCCTTCCCTATCATTTTCCTGCTCGCAATCGGATTATCAGCGGTATGTCATACGGTGTTGTCGTCATGGAAGCAGGTGAAAAAAGCGGCTCTCTAATTACGGCCAGATTAGCCATGGAACAGGGACGCGATGTCTTTGCGATTCCAGGCACAATCGACTCGGCTTCATCTCGGGGAACCAACAGCTTGATCAAGCAAGGCGCTAAGTTAATTGATCACGTTGACGATATTCTTGAAGATATCCTCCCGCAGCTGGAACAAAAACACGTCTTACAACACAAAGAAACTTACAAACCGATTCCCGAGAAACCGTTGGAACCGCTTAGCGATATAGACCAGAAGATATTGCGATTTCTGTCACAGAAAAGAGTACATGCGGATGATATTATAGAAGGAACAAGCCTGCCTCCAGCCGATGTGCTGAGAGCTCTTATGGCTTTGGAATTAAAAGGAATTATTATACAACATCACGGAAAAATATTTTCACTGAAAAAATAATATCTTTACAAAATGCATTCTTGCGTTTATAGGGGCGGCGAATTATGAAGGAGCGGATATGTCCAACTCATTAATTGTCGTGGAATCTCCCACGAAAGTTAAAACAATCAAAAAATTTTTAGGTAAAGATTTTAACGTTGTTGCCTCGATGGGGCATATTAAAGATCTTCCTAAAAGCAGTCTGGGTATCGATCTTACCAAAGACTTCGAACCGACCTATCATGTCATCGACAGTAAGAAAAAAACCATTGATGAACTGAAAAAAGCGGCCAAATCGGCGGAGAACGTCTACCTGGCGCCCGACCCCGACCGGGAAGGAGAGGCCATTGCCTGGCATATCGCTGACGTCATCGGATCCAAAAAGAAAAATATCTACCGCGTGTTATTCAACGATTTAACTAAAAACACGGTTCTGGAGGCCATCCACCATCCATTACAACTGGATTTTGACAAATATGAAGCCCAGCAGACCCGGCGTATTCTTGATCGTCTGGTGGGCTACCAGATCAGCCCCGTCCTGTGGGATAAAGTAAAAAGGGGATTGAGTGCAGGACGCGTGCAATCCGTTGCCGTGCGCGTAATCTGCGAGCGCGAAGACGAAATCAGCAAATTTGTGCCGGAAGAATACTGGAATCTAACCGCTCAGTTTGAAGGCAGCCAGCCACCGCCTTTCGACGCCAAGCTGATTAAGATAGACGGCAAGAAAGCCAAAGTATCAAACGGTGACGAAGCCGCCAAACTGGCCAAGAAAATAAAAGAAGCTGCGTTTATAATTGAAAAGCTGGAGAAAAAAGAACTTAAGCGTTCGGCACTGCCGCCTTTTACCACCAGCAAGTTGCAGCAGGAAGCCTCGCGTGCCCTGAGATTCTCCGCCAAAAAGACCATGAGCGTCGCCCAGAAGCTATACGAAGGCATTGAACTGGGCAAGGAAGGCTCCGTCGGTCTCATCACCTACATGAGAACAGACTCCTACCGGATTGCTGATGAAGCTCTGCATGCAGTTCGCGACTACATCAGGGAAAATTATTCCACCGAGTATTTGCCGCATAAAGCGCACGTCTATAAAACCGCGCAAAAAACACAGGACGCCCACGAAGCCGTCCGTCCGTCAACGATGGCCTATAAACCGCAGGACATTAAAGAATATTTGACACCCGACCAGTTCAAGCTCTATCAGCTCATCTGGAACCGGTTTGTTGCAAGCCAGATGAATCCTGCGATATTCGACCAGACCATGATTGATATCGTGGGCGCCGACTGCATATTCCGCGCTCAGGGACAGATCATGAAGTTCCCCGGTTTCACAATCGTCTATACGGAAAGCAAGGAAGAGAAAGTGGATGATGAAAACGGCGTGGATAAGTTGCTTCCTGAATTGAAAGAGCAGGAAACATTAAAGCTGCTGAAACTCGACACGCAACAGAAGTTTACCCAGCCACCACCCCGTTTTTCGGAAGCTTCGCTGGTTCGAGAGATGGAAGAAAACGGCATCGGCCGTCCCAGCACATACGCAACGATTCTCACAACGATACAGGATCGTGAATATGTCAAGCTGGAGAAAGGCAAGTTCTTCCCGACTGAACTGGGCAAGGTTGTCACGGAATTGCTGGTGCACAGCTTTCCGACCGTTCTGGATCTGGCTTTCACAGCGGATATGGAAAATAAACTCGACGCCATTGAAAACGGTGAAAACAAGCGTGTCAAAACGCTTCAGGATTTCTATCAGCTTTTCTCTCAGGAACTGGGAAAAGCCAAAGATGAGATGCGCAATGTCAAACGGGAAGAAACTCCGACGGATCTCGTTTGCGAAAAATGCAATTCTCCGATGGTGATTAAGTGGGGAAAGAACGGCCGGTTCTTATGCTGTTCCAATTACCCCGAATGCAAAAACACCATGAACTTCACTCACGACGAAAATGGGAAGGTAAAACACGTGGAAACACAGACAACCGATATCAAATGCAACAAATGCGGTCAAAATATGATCATCAAAGAAGGTCGCTTCGGACAGTTTCTAGCCTGCTCCGGTTATCCGGAATGCAAAAACACCATGAATGCAGCCAAAAATGAAAACGGCGAAATTATTGCCCAGGAAGTTCCAGTTACTGATGAAGTTTGTGAATTGTGCGGTAAACCTATGGCCATTAAACGAGGTCGTTATGGCCAGTTCCTGGGCTGCAGCGGTTACCCTGAATGCAAGAATATCAAGAAAATGGGCAAGGACGGTAAAGTAACAAAACAGGATGTCATCCTGTCAGACGAAACCTGCGAATTGTGCGGCAAGCCCATGGCCGTCAAGCGTGGCCGCTATGGTCAGTTCCTCGGCTGTACCGGTTATCCCGAATGCAAAAACATCAAAAAAATACCCAAAACTAAAGATGCTCAATGACATCTGCGAACGTCACGATTATTGGCGGAGGTCTGGCCGGCACAGAGGCTGCCTGGCAGCTTTTACAAAGAGGCCATTCCGTTCATCTTTGCGAAATGAAACCGCAGCGCTTTTCTCCTGCCCATAAATCTGAACGTCTGGCTGAACTTGTCTGCAGCAATTCCTTGAAATCAAACGATTCAATAAGTGCACCCGGCTTGCTAAAAAATGAACTGCGCCGGATGAATTCTCTGATTCTTTCCGTTGCCGATCGAACATCTGTTTCAGCAGGCAGTGCGCTGGCAGTGGATCGGAATGAATTTGCCCGTGGTGTTGAAGCCCGACTACTGCAACAGCAACATTTCACCTTAAGCCGCGCTGAGATTACAGAAATCCCCCATACAGGCCTCACCATCATCTCAACTGGCCCGCTTACATCTGATGCACTAGCTCAATCCATCCAACAAATACTGGGTGGCCCATACTTATATTTTTACGATGCAATAGCTCCCATCGTGGAAGCGGATTCCATTAACATGGAAAAAGTTTACTGGGCCTCACGATACGACAAAGGAACGGCAGATTATCTTAACTGTCCTCTGTCCGAGGAAGAATATAAATGCTTCCATCAGGAACTTCTGACAGGTCAAAAAGTTCCCTTCAAATCGTTTGAAGATATCAAACATTTTGAAGGCTGCCTTCCTGTAGAAACCTTAGCTGCCCGTGGTGAAGAAACACTGGCTTATGGACCCATGAAACCGGTTGGCCTTATCAACCCTCGAACAGGTATTATTCCTTACGCTGTTGTTCAATTACGACGGGAAAATGCATCTGGAACACTTTTCAACCTGGTCGGTTTTCAAACAAAACTTACATGGCCCGAGCAAGAACGGATTTTCCGTATGATTCCTGGCTTGGAGCATGCTCGCTTTGCACGGTTAGGAAGCATCCACCGGAATACCTTTATTCACTCCCCTTCACTGCTGCTCCCCTCACTTCAACTGAAATCAAAACCGAACATTTTTTTTGCAGGGCAGATTACCGGTGTCGAAGGTTATGTAGAATCGGCAGCCATTGGGCTTTTGGCTGGATTGAATGCATCGTTCATCCTGGAAGGCAAGCAACTTAACCCTCCTCCTGGATCGACCGCTATCGGCGCTCTTCTCCGCCACATAACCTCCATTGAATCAGCAAAGAACTTCCAGCCCATGAATATTAATTTCGGAATTCTTGACCATCCACACGTTCGAAAAATGAAGAAAAAGGAAAAATATCAACTCTTTGTAAATCAAGCTATTCAGTCGGCCGCTGACTGGATGCAAAAGCAGAACTTATCCTGATATTAATCTGAATGAGTATGTCTGAGGGAAATGTGCTAATACTTAAAAATGAATTCTAATGATTTCTCTTTCCGGTGTAATGCCTTCAACCTTTCAGTACTTTGCAATAGGAATTGACCCTTTCAATATAGCCGATGGTTTCCACCGGCAATTTATCAGGATTCCTTTCCAGATTCCCCATGCCCCAGTTATATGCCGCCAGTGCAAGATCAACCTGACCGTTATATCGATCCAAGAGCTTTTTTAAGTAACGAGTACCACCCATAATATTATCTCTTGGATCATAGGCATTTTTAACGCCCAGCTCTTCGGCTGTTTCCGGCATAAGCTGCATTAATCCCATCGCGCCTCTCGGTGACGTTGCTGATGAATTAAAATTGCTTTCCGCTTTTATTACAGAGCGTATTAAATTTGGGTCCACATTGAATTTTTGCGCTGCATGCTCAATAATCTCAGCAAAGGCTGGATTTTCTTCCGGGAGATCAATTTTTGGCGTTTTCTGACAATTCTGTGACGCATCTGAGTTATAATGAAGCACATGCATCCCGTAATTATGCTTAACATATGCAGCTAGTGAATTTGCTTCCAGGACGTTGTTAAAAACCATGCTGTAAAGATTTGAGTTCATCTGAATCCGAAGTGCTTCGACAATAAGTGTTAATGCTTCTTGATTAATTGCATTTTGGTTAAATGAAGGAAGTTCTGACTTTTGTTCGTTATTTGTCAGTTTTTTTAATACATTCTGAAAGTTATTTTCGGATAATTCTAATGAAGAAGTATTAGAATTTGCTTTTATCGTTTTTCTCTCATTTAAATTAGCTAAACTGCTGGTATTGGATACAATAACCATAATTCCTCCCTTGTGTATCAATAAGGAGAAACATCAATTATTGTGCCAATATTAGAGGATTTTGATATAGGAATCTACGATATCAGGATCAAATTGCAAGCTTTTATTAACAAGAAGTTCCTGAATTGCTTTTTCTTTGGACAGCGCCGGTCGGTATGGG
Organism: Smithellaceae bacterium; assembly: GCA_963682015.1. Taxonomy (GTDB): domain Bacteria; phylum Desulfobacterota; class Syntrophia; order Syntrophales; family Smithellaceae; genus UBA8904. The sequence continues at coordinate 4,746,520 of OY820932.1, forward strand.
CGGTTATTAATCATTGCATCATAAGAATCTACAACAGTTAATATTCTTGCCAGAAAAGGAATGTCCTTACCTTTCAAACCTATCGGATACCCCTTTCCATCCCATCTTTCATGATGACAATGAACAATTTGTCTTTCTTTATCCAATAAGATAATTGGTTTTAAGATATTCTCCCCAATCGTAGGATGATTCTTTATGATCATGTATTCTTCGTCAGTCAGTTTACCAGCTTTCAGTAAAATGCTGTCCGGCACCGCAATCTTTCCAACATCGTGCAGAACTCCTGAAATCCTTAAGCTTTCCTGATCTTTAATAGACAAGTTCATATTCACAGCCAGCCTTACGGCTTCATCGGTAACACGCCTTGAGTGCTCCTCCGTATAATGATCACGTGCTTGAATAGATGAAATAAGTGATTTTAAAGTATCCATAATATTAAAATAGATACTTTCATACAGGATTTTATTTTCCAGATTCAGAGATGCACGCTTAGTTAGACTCAGAATATGATGAAGATCTTTTTTATTGAATACTTCCCTGTTCTTCTTCTTTCTTATACTCAGAATACCAAGAATTGCATTTCGGATCATCAGGGGGGCACAAATGAGCGAGGGCGCCACTTCGGGAAGATCGTTTGAATTAACCAGCATCGCTTCCTTGCGTTCTATAACTTCGTTGAAAATCATTTTAAGAGCGGGGCTTTGTGTGTAATTTTGATAATTGCCGTTTGTATTACCTTTTATTACTTTATTGTGAAATTCATTGTCCTGTTCATCAAAAAGCATAATCGAACAGACTTCGCCTTCTACCAGTTTCAAAGCTAAATCAACAATTTTTTCAAATATTACATCATTGTCCATTGGAGAATCTTCAATTGATTCATAAATATATCCTTGCTTTGATAGTTCATCCGATCTTTCGTTGATTTTTCCTTTATTTTGATTTTTTTCTGACGTCTCTATGGAACGCAATTCTTTCTGTCGTAGATGAATATCAACTTTGTAAAGAAGATCATCAATATCAAAAGGCTTTGTGATGAAGTCAACAGCACCTTTCTTAATTGCACTAACAGTCAAGTCAGTGGTCGGGTTACCTGTAATCATAATTACAGCTACTTCCGGATTTCTTTCACGTATCATATGCAGTAAATCCATACCACTCATCCCGGGCATCATGATGTCGCTGATTACCAGGTCAAATTCATTTTCATCAAAAAGATGAAGGGCATTCAATCCATTGTCCGCCTCTGTAATTTGATAATGTGAAGACATGCTGAGAGTTTCGACGATGAGATTTCTCGTGGGTAAATAATCATCTACAACTAATATTTTTTTAAGTGTCTGTTTTTGTTCTTGTTTAACTCTTTTTACCATTACAGCACTCCGCCATCAAAAACACGATAACTATTTGATATTTATTGTATTGATATTTTATCTTGACGATAAGACGTACAGATATTAAGTACGTGCTAAACGTTTTCGTCTTTGAGAATTACATCGCGAATATTATAGCTGATCTTTTCCAATTCTTCGGCATTGTTTGCGTCTTTTGTGGATAAAGACACAACATCGCGATATTTTTCATCAGACCCCTCTTCTCCGGTTGCAGAAGAAGCAATTTTTATTTTGCTTTGTCGCGTATATGCATTCAGTACATTATTTACTTGATATGCTGTTATAGTCATTCTTCTTTATATGCCCTTCTCTATACTTCATCGGCAATAAAGTAAAAATACTTTAGAAGAATATCTTCTTTAGGATTTGATTTGATAATTAACGATGTATTTATTTAATATAGCTTACTTTTTATCAGGATTGTCTTCTTTTTCTATTGGAGATATTTCCTGTCTGTGTACTGCGAGATTCCTCGGTGCTTCCACACCGACCCTCACATATTTACCTTTCACATCCAGTATGGTCACCCTGATATCTTCTCCAATTGTAATGGATTCTCCTTGTTTCCTCGTCAAGATAAGCATTTTTTAACCTTTAATGTTTTTGGCAAATACAATTCAGCATTTTCATTTCTGCAATCTTTGAGTGCAAACTGTAGCGCCTTAGCTGCAATTTGCGTCATCTATGATTCTAAAATCAGATTCATTCAATCTGTATTTTATATCGGACAACTTTCAGTATTCTGTAGTTTCGATAAAGCTTTTTTCAATTTTGGCTAGTTTTATACTTTTTCCAACTTCCTTGGGTTTTTTAGCATCTGTAAACGCGAACAAATAATGCCCGATGTTAATTTCTCTGTCAAGGAGAGGTTAAATATCCCCTATGACTCTTCTTGATTCCATGTGTACTATTCAGACGATTGTAAGGATTACACAGGAGAAAAAGCAATTAAGGGAAGTTTTTCAATAAAAGAATTTGAACAATGTAACATGTTACCCTTTTGCGTGTAATAGTCTTCCATTATTAAGTATTTTATCAATTTTACCATCATTATGGTATCCTTTCGATTGACCAATTACAGAAGATAATAAATCAAGTAATACATTAATGTTGTTATTATAAACATCTATTTTTTGTTTATTTTCATTGTTCAGAATAATAACATCTTTTGCCATATTCAAGATATCATTATGAATCTTGTAAATAATTTTTTTCTTATCTTCCTTTGCATGATTGATCAATGACATCAATTTCACGGTGCTTTCATCGACATCAAATTTTCTGGCAATTTTCCTTAAGATGTTTATTCTGACTTCTTCCAGAATTCTTGACTTCAATATGATATTTTCTTTTAGTATATTGTTCTCATTGATCTGATTCACAGACGGTAATGTTGTTGATTTATGTATCTCCTGAATTAAAAATTCCTTTAATTCAGTATAGATTGACAATTCTTTCGTTAGAACATCGATAAGAGATGTGAAAAGCCCATCATCCATAGAAGTTTCTATAGTTTCAGTCACAACCACCTGCTGTTCGAACATAATGATATCCTTATTGTTATTATTATTTAATACGGAGAATTAGCTTGCATAAACAGACGGCAGAAAAGACTCATTTTTATTGCCTTTTCTGCCGGGAGGAAGATCTTTTTATTCAGAACCGGACATACAACAGTGATTCTCTACCTGTTCTCTAGGCAAAGAGATCAACAATTGATTCTCCCACCATCTTGTTGGCAATCTGCTCTCCGCTGACGTTGTATGTGCCTTTCTCTACCTGATTTTTGATTTCCTGCACTTTTTCTTCTCGTACATCAGGTAACTTGGACACTTCAACCTTTGCTTGCTGAATTTCTTTTGCCATGGTGGACAGATCAACCTTTTCTTCCGGTTTCACTGCTGCAGTACCAGCCTGTTTATCAGTAGAAGCCGCAACATTGTCATTGCGCTGATATTGCTGGATTAACTGAGCATTTACATCTTTTAGGTCAGATATTTTCATTGAAACCTCTCCTTCGGTTGCGATCTTACACTCCCTATCGGCAAAAGCAAGAAATACCTTTAATTTCTTTTCCTCCTGATGTTTAATATTTGACTTTATTTTTTGTGAACTGTTCAAAAAGTACTTTTTGCAGACCCAACCCATCAGCGTGCGATGAAATACTTTCGGCCAGTTTCTGATCCATCATCATGGTATATGTTTCTTTGCCGTAATTATTCAAACCACTTTTTGTTTCCGGAATTGTTTTTCTCATGTTTTTGAGCAACTGATAAGTAAAAATTGATTCAAAGTCCGCGCATGCCTTTTTTAGCTTTCGCAATTCTTCTTCAGAGTATCTGGAAGATGAAATACTCTTATTATTTTGCGGTGATAATACTATTATATCAGTTGATGAGGCCATTTTCCACATCCTTTGTCAATCAGATTACTTTAATATCAGCCTGCAGAGCTCCAGCTGCTTTAATTGCCTGCAAAATCGTTATCAAATCACGAGGAGAAACGCCGATTGCATTAAGTGCACGGACTACATCAAATATCGTCACACTTTGGGGAACAACCATTAATTGCTTTTTCTCCTCTGTAATCCCTATAGTCGTCTGAGTGGTTACAACAGTCTGCCCTCCTGGAACAATCGCAGCTCCAGGCACCGATGTTGAAGTTTCGGGACGAGCGGGAGCTTTTCCTGTTTTCGGTGGCGGAGGTGCAAACGGTAGGGGCTGAGAAACTTTCACATCTTCTTTAATTTGAATGCTTAAGTTACCGTGAGCCACAGCCACTGTTGAGATACGGACATTGTCACCCATGACAACCGTGCCGGTTTTCTCATTAAGAATAACTACAGCAGGCGAATCAACGGCAACTTCTAGCGGCTCCAACGAAGATACCAGCTCGGAGAGCGGTCCAACAAAGTTGTCTTTGGCTTTAACACTTACAGAAAAACCATCCAGTTGCCGGGCTTCTACAAAATTCAATGATTTATTGATTACAGTCGCCATGCGTGTGGCTGTTGTGAAATCAGGAGATTGCAGATTGATCATTAAAACACGCTTCGCATCAAAATCATAAGCCAATTCTTTTTCAACTGTAGCACCGTTGGAAATTCTTCCGACACGTGTATGGTTTTTTACGGCTGCTCCTGCAGCGCCTCCCGCGGAATATCCACCCAGAGAAATGGCACCCTGCGCTACAGCGTATATTTCGCCGTCCGCGCCTCGCAGCGGTGTCATAAGCAGTGTGCCCCCTTGAAGGCTTTTGGCTGATCCGACAGAGGATACCATAACATCAATTTTCGAACCATTTTTAGCAAACGGCGGCAGACTTGCTGTTACCATAACTGCGGCAATGTTGTCCGCTTTCAGCGCTGATGTTTTATCTTTCATGGATACGCCTTGACGATTCATAATGTTGGCCAATGATGCTGCGGTGAAAAGATTTTTTGTCAGATCATCACCTGTGCCGGCAAGTCCGACAATTACTCCATAACCGACTAACTGGTTGTCTCGAACTCCTCCAATGGTCGCTATGTCTTTTATTCTCGCAGCAGATGCCAGACTGGACCAGGTCAGCAGTATGGCTATAATGAAAAGAATAAGTCTTGTATTGTTTGTTTTCATTTTTATCTCCCGAAGCAGCGCAACATTATTAAAAAGGCCAGACCCAGTCTACAACTCGTGTCATCCATCCCGGTCTCATCTTGTCATTGACTACCCCTTCTCCGGTAAAAACAATCCGCGCATCCGCGACATACTGCGAGGCAACTGTGTTATCCGCGGTGATATCCTGAGGTCTGACAATACCGCTGATAATCAGATATTGATCTTCCGCATTTACCGTCACTTGCCTCCGGCCTTCAATCAGAAGATTGCCGTTGTCCAGAACTCGAATAACGCGAGCGCTGATTCTGGCAACCAGCGTGGTGTTGCGGCTGGTATCTCCTGATCCTTTGAGGGCATTAGCCGATTTACCCCCGATAGCAATCTGCCCGCCCATATTGGCGTTGTTGTTGATGATTGAATTTTCCAGGCCGAGGAACGCGTCAATTGATGCAGAAGCTGAACTGTCACGGCTCGTTCCGGTTGTCGCTTTATTTTGGCCCTGCACTGATTCAGATACGACAATAGTTACGATATCATCCAGGTAACGTGCTTTTTTATCGATGAACATCATATTCTTGTCAGATTCTCCCCGCCAGATAGAGCCAGGAGCAGACTGTATCTTCGGTTGCGGAATGGCATTGATAATCTCCGGACGAACAACCTCTTTGTTAGCTGACCAGCAGCCTGTTAAAATTGCAGACAACATGATAAAGTACAGAATGAATATGGAATGTTCTTTTTGCATACTTACCTCTTTATTAAAAATCAACCTGAACTCTCGAAGGCCCGACAACCCTCGCGTAAATGATTTTGTTGGAACTGAGGTTGCGGACTTTGACCAGTGAATCCTCGGCACCGTCTTCTTCAGCTACTCCGTTTGTCAACATTCTCATGACTCCATTATCCAGAATAATCTGCACCATTTTCCCTTTTCGCACCGGCATTATTTCTTTAAGCATGCTTCGGGTAATTTGTGTATTCGGGCGGATACTCACGATCATTGTTTTTCCGACAACCTCATCGATGGATGACACGGAGTTCAGGGGAATCCGCCGAACCCATTTTTTCTGCATAGTTACATCATCCGTGGACACAATCTGACCACGAACAATACTGTTCTGGCTGACGATGAACTCTCGCAGTACTTCTATACGGACTCGAACGGATTCTTCTTTCATCAAAACATCATTGGTCGATATGCGGATATTAAAAGTCGTGTCGCCAATATATTCTTCATTAGATCTGCTTTCTATCTTGCAGGATACTTTTCCTGATAAATGTTCCATTTTCGGCAGTGCGGAAATAAACTCTATTCTCACCGAATCAGGAGGATACGATATGTTTTGCTCGATATGTCTGCGGATTTGATTCATCAGCGCCTCATTACTGTTAATGCAAAAAGAGGATGATACCCCGGTGCAAAGAAAGGCGATAACCATCAAAGTCGTCAGAAATATTTTCATATGATTTCCGGACATATTTACGATCTCTTGAGGTTGTTTATGATTGAGAGCATACTATCCGCTGTCTGAATAGCTTTGGAATTGATTTCATAGGCGCGTTGTCCGATAATCATTTTCACCATTTCGTCAATCACGTTGACATTGGACATTTCCAGGTAATTCTGAGTGATGGTTCCTATGCCGTTTTCTCCCGGGTTGCCTGTGATGGGATCACCAGACGCAACTGATTTGGCATACAGATTTCTTCCCACGCTGGTTAGCCCACCCTGATTGACGAATGTAGCCAGTTCCAGTCTGCCCGTAGCCAGCGTGTTGCCATCCTGGTCTGCACATGTCCAGGTTCCACCGGTATCCATTGTAAAGGAAACAGTTCCGGTCGGAATAGTAATATTGGGAATCAGTTTCAACCCTTCCGCGTTGACTACTACTCCATCTCTGTCCAATCTGAAATTACCGGCTCTCGTGTAATAGGTTGTGCCGTTGTCATCGATCTGGAAAAATCCATCCTTTGAGATTGCCCAGTCAAACGAATTACCCGTCTGCTGATAGTCACCCTGCAGAAATAGTTTTTGCGTCGACATGGGTTTCACCCCCATGCCGACTTCCAGTCCCACAGGCAATTGATTGCCCTGGGTTGTTTCCGAACCTGATTTGCTGTAGATCTGATACATCAAGTCCATAAAATCGGCTCGGGACTTCTTGAATCCAACGGTATTAACATTGGCCAGGTTGTTGGCCACAACATCCTGCTCGATTTGCTGAGCAACCATTCCGGTCGCCGCCGTCCATAATGATCGAATCATGATCTTCTCCTGACATTAAATCAATTTCCCAATCCTGCTTGTTGAGATCTTATCCATATCACTCAAAGTTAAAATCACCTTTTGATAGGTCTCAAAAGCGCGCTGAATTTCCATCATGTCCGTCATTTCACGGATAGCATTGACATTGGACATTTCCAGATAACCACTGGCAATGTTGAAATTCTCTGCTTTCTTCAGACCTGCTTTTCCATTATCAATGAATCTTCCATCTATAGTGCGAGTCAAAGCGTTTTGATCAGAAAAGGTCGATATACGAAGTTGTGCCACCTGATTTTCATCGACATATACAGCGCCGTCTTTGTTAATCTTTACCGAAGTACCATCAACGACGATCTTGCCGGCATCTCCCAGAACATAATCGCCCGCGAGTGTAACCAGCTCCTGGTTTTTGTTCAGCATGAAACTGCCGTTTCTTGTGTATACATTGCCTCCTTTGGTCTGAATCGTAAAATAACCGTTGCCTTCAATTGCCAGATCCAGTGTATTTCCAGTAACGGTTAGTGTTCCCTGGGAAAAATCCATTTTTGAAACCGCAGGTCCAAGGGCGATCAGAGCTCCTTCCTGTGCTTGTTTTCCTTTCATGGCATAATACAAATGTTCCGACTTGAAACCGGATGTGGAAGCATTTGCAATGTTATTAGCAACAAAATCCAACTGGGTCAGTTTCCGGGCGCCGGCGCGGGCGATATCAGTTACATCATAAAGCATTGATTATTCCTCTTTTTGATTATCGGTTTGCAATCGATATGCCAGTTAAAGAAATCAATATCCTTCAGGGAACGCTAATTTCTATACAATACATATGCCATTGATTTTATTTATAATATTCACAATGACAATCTGTTCTTATTGGACTATTTAGGTGAATGGCTGAAAAAATGAAGATCGGGGATAATGGTTAATCAGGAAATTTTTTACCCGAGGGAATTATTTTCCTCTTATACGCTAATTTTTTAGTCAAATGTTTCCCCTGTTCTTGGTTCTTTGTTCTTCGTTAAGAGAATAAACAAAAGCGAGAATCTCAGCAACCGCCCTATAGAGTTCTACTGGAATTTCCGATCCAATTTTCAGTTTACTTAAAACCTGAACCAGATCTGGATCATTCTTAATTGGAATTCCTTTTTCCCTTGCCAGTTCGATAATTTTATCAGCTATTGTCCCTTTCCCGCTGGCAGTTACAGTAGGAGCATTGCTTCTTTCTGCATCATACTGGATTGCCGCAGCTATTTTCGGGATTGGATTTTTATTTTTCGTGTCTTTCATTGTACCTTTATACGAAAGAGTCAACCAGTTCCGTCGAACCAAGGATTTGCTGCTCCAGGTACTCTGCTTTTCTCCTTTTGATTTCCCGAACTGTCATACAGTCTATCGTTTCAATACTGTAACCGATGTCACTCAGTGCCTTTTTCATGACATCCAGTGAACCGGCGAATATCTGTCTTACTTCGTCGCTCTCGCATTGGATTATACAGCGAATGTAACCTTGCCTCACAGTTGCATTAACAGCAATATTTCCCAGATAATCCAAATCCAGATAAATCATGATGGAAACCGATGAATATCTTTTTGAAACGTCCGCTTTTTTATGATCTGGAGTGATAAATATTTCCGCCTGTCGTAAAGACTCTCCGAGCGACAGAGGAATTTGCAGATATAGCCCGGATTCATTGCGTTGATATAAGATGTTGACCGCCTGCCTTGATTCAATGGCCTGGAGAGCATCCGAAGTAAAGGAAGCCAGATTTTTCAATCTGGACACTATCTGAGCGTCAAGTTCTGAGTTTTCTTTCAAAGCCTCGGAGAGGGTAAGAGACAATTTCAACAGAGAAGTTTTTAAATTGTCTGTAATGGAAGAAGTTTTTTCTTCAACTCTCGTCCCTGTTGCGATTTTTTCGAGATCATTTTCCAGCATAAGCCCTAATTTGGAAATGAATTCTTTTACAAAGAAAGGGTTGTTTTTCGTCTCTGATGAAAATATCACTCTATTGAAAAGGCTGAGAAGATTATCAATATCTTTGATAGAAGCAGATAGCGGTAAATCGCTTGATTTCAGGTTTCTGGAAAAATCATTCACTTTACTCAAGACTTCTACAAGGGAATCCGGATTCAATCGCCATTGCAAAAACCCCTCATTAATCTTTGTATCTGTTTTTTGTCCTGAAAGATCAATTACATTTAAAACGAGCTGGGGTTGAACGCTTTGGACCCTGACCTGAAGCTTTTCTCCCGCGTGCAGTGGTACTTCACTGCTCGCGGCAATGGATGTATTTTTCAGATTCACCAAATATTGATTCGAAGATATTTTTTCGAGGATTGTAACTGTAAGCGTTTCCCCCTTTACAAGAGAAGATATCGGAAGATGATTTCTGGATATTTCAAGAATAGATTGTATTTGGAGAGGATTATTGGGATTAACCGGAATTACAGACATCAGTTTTTCTCATTTTTGACTCTGTAAAGATCAAGGATTAATCCGATTTCCGCTTCGGCAAAACCGGTCACTTCGGCAGCCTGTGCTTCTGAATAACCTTTTCGAATGAGATCAACAACCTGCTGATATCTCTTCTCTGAATTATATGATGGATGATTTCCTTCCCTTTCCGGCTCAATATGCTCAGATTTTGAAAGTAAATTTTTAACTCTTTTTTCCTTCAGATCAAGTTCTATGGCAATTTCTTTGAGTGCCAGACGACTTTTTTCCAGTGCCTGAAGAAAATTATCCGAGGATGTTTGTGTTTCAGCCATGATTGCCTTGAGTTCTTTCATCATGTCCTGATGTGATTTCAATATTGGTTTTTTCAAATTTGTGTTTATGCGCCATATAAGAACGATGACTGCCGCAAGAAGTGCAAAGTCAATCAATAATTGCAGGAAAACGCCGTTGCTGTGTATGTCCATACTATACCGTTATATTAATGTGGCCTCCCTCCTCGGATGATTCATCATTTTCTTCCGAATGAAGTTCGGCATTATTCAGGGGATTCTGATTGCCCCCGCCTCTTTTTTCTTTGTTTTCCTCTTTTCTCCTCAACTTTGCTTTATCCGCTTCCTCGAATTGTTTGATCTTTTCCTGGGCCAGCCGATCTTCTTCTGACAATTTGAGCTGATAGTAGCGCTGCTGCATGTCCGAATGCTGTTGCTGGATTTGCTGAATCTTTTCTGCCACAGATGTCTGCAGTAAAGATTGCTGTAAATCAATTGCCCTGACCATGTATCATATCCCCGTCTCGTACTTTTCTAAAGAAAGCAGGACTTCTTTTATGCATACATCGTCAAAATGATGGAATTACTTAAGTATCTTTCCTTTCAGTTCTTTATATTCCGATATGATAAGGTGAGTTCCATCACATTTTTCCCATTTTCCGTAAAAAAATGAACCTGAACGGGATACTTTTTCAACAGGATCAGAGCCAGTAAAACCCCTTGATCCAGTGTTGAGCCACTTAAATTATGCATATTGTTTTCCAGACAGCCTGAAACAAAATTATTCTCTTCTTCGGACACAGACTCCCCATCATAAGCTATGTATATCAATATGTTATTTTTATCATATTCTGTTTTCAGGAAAAATTCCTTTCCCTCACTTTTTAATGTTCTGCTCATGGCAAAACGTATCAGACGCCAGAAGGACAGAGATAATTCAGCCATGTTACCTTGAATTTCAGGGAGTTCCTGATCAAGTTGAATATTTTTTTTAATTTCATGCTTGAATTCAAGGTAAAAATCTGAAAAGTGAATTTCCGCTGCCATCAATTGAGAAAGATTGATTCGCTCATTTCCCCTGGCTGCCAGTGCATAAAACTTCCCTGCTGCACTGCGAAATATTTCAAAAAAAGAATCGGATTCCCTGTTTATAGAACGGATATCATTACCGATACGTTGAAATTCATCCTGCAGGCCGTTAGCTGCTTCAGGATATTGTTCTTTCATTTTTTTTAAGGCATCATCGATTCGGCGTTGCAAAAGCTTGGAACGTCCCATGATGCCATTTAACGGATTGGCAAAATTGTGCAAAACACCAGGAATTAGTTCATGAATAAAAGTAGAAGTGAAATCCTTCTCCAATTCCTGATAAATTTTATTATTTACCATCCTCAGCTCCTGCCCGGTATTGTTATCTCTTAAGATACTCAGTGGTTGTCACATAACAAGATAATTTGTAAAAAATACATTTTTCACCGATCCATCTCCAAGAATTTTTTCCAGCGCGGATGCGAAATCTTTTTTCAGTTTCTTTCGTTCTTCCACGGATCGGAGTGCTATCACGCTTTTGCTCTGAGCGACTTTATATATAGCATCGCGCAAAACGGAAAAATCATCAGATGGTTTCTGTCCGGCTTCTCTTGTAAGATCAAAAACGACATCGAATCTTAGCAAATGACTGTTACCGCCCGCATCCTTGATGTCAATCATGAAATCTTTCAGATAAAGTGTCGTTGACGTACCCGGCGTTGAAACATGAAGCGGCGTCTGCTTTTCATTTGCAGTTTTTTTATAGACATGCCCCGAAATATTTCGATCTATTTTACTGATACTTCGCTTTGTTTCCGGCCGCGAGGAAATACTGTTCATCATGTAATAAACCAGAAACCCACAAACAATCATTACAATCAGCACACCTGGAACTGCAATGATGAGCAGTTTGTTGAATGCCCATTTTTCTCCAACTTCATTTACTTCCGTGGATTCCCGGTCCGGTAATAGTTCACTTACGGACGGCTTTATATCGATATCGGGAATGTCTTCCAGTATGTCCAGTTTTGCTTTTTTCATTGTCTATCTGGCAAACTTAACCATGCCCCTCAAACGTAAAACAGCCTGCGCATGAAGCTGACAAACGCGCGATTCTGTCAGCTCCATAATTCGCCCAGTTTCTTTCATGGTCAATTCTTCGAAATAATACAACGATAAAACCAGTTTCTCTTTTTGTGGCAGCTGATCAATGGCCTGTTTCAACTTGTCCTTGAATTCCATGTCCACCAGCATGTTAAGCGGGTTGCCTTCGTTAATCCCCTCCAGAATATCTTCACGGCTGTATTTCTCCAGATAATCCGGGGGTAAATCTTCCGTGGAAATGAGCGATACACAACGGGCCTCATCCAGCATCTTGTGATACTCATTCAGTGTTATACCCAGATGAGCAGCTATTTCAACTTCTCCAGGCGCTCGTCCCAGTTGTTTTCTTAACGCATTCATTGCGTTCTCGATCTTATTATCCTTGCTTCGCGTTGCGCGGGGAACCCAGTCTTTTGCTCTTAATTCATCTAGAACTGCTCCCCGAATCCGAAAACTTGCATACGTTTCAAATTGAACGTTCCGTGTCTTATCAAATTTCTCCAGCGCAGACATTAAACCCATGATGCCAACATTGATCAGATCTTCCTTATCCGCCGCGTCGATCGGCAACTTGGACGCAAGCCGCCCAACAATATTTTTCACCAGCGGCGCATATCGCATAATAAGTTCATCACGTTTTTTCTTATGCGCTGCTTTTATTGATGATGTTTTCCCAGAAGAACTTAATGCTGCCGTTTTCATACTCATCCTGAGTCTCCGAAGAGATTTTTTCCGCAATTTTAACAAGACAACGCGCAGCGGGACATTGAGGATAAATTTCGACCAGCGCCGTTTGTAGTCTGACTGCTTCTCTTACTTTTTCATCTAATACAATATGACCTAAATATTCAATGGTTAAATTTAAGAAATGATCTGCTGCATTGCTTAATCTCGCATAAATCTCTTTGGCTTCTATTGCATTCTTTACCATATTGACGATCAATCGGAATCGCCTTTGAGCGTGACGCTGATAAAGCACCTTGATCAAAGCATAGGCATCCGTCATTGCCGTTGGTTCAGGTGTTGTCACAACGATAATTTCTTTTGCCGCCATATTGAAATACATTACATTGGATGAAATGCCTGCACCAGTATCAATCATCATGAAATCCAGTTCGTTTCCAAGAGTGCTTAATTCGTCTATCAGGGTCAGTTTCTGCCCACGAGAGAGATCGGTCATTTCTGGAATCCCCGATGCGGAAGGCAGAATCCGTATACCGCCTGGTCCATCAATGAGAATCTCGTTGATCGTCCTTTCTCCGCTAAGCATGTGTGTAAGGTTATAACGGGGATTGATACCAAGAATCACATCAATATTTGCCAGTCCCGCATCAGCATCCAGCACCAGAGTTTTCTTGTTTTGTTTTGCCAGCAGGCATGCAAGATTGGCGGCAATGTTTGTTTTCCCAACCCCGCCTTTTCCGCTTGTTACAGATATCACGCGGATATCCTGGGGTGAAAGCGCACGTACATCCTTCTCCAGACGTTGCTCTCTCTTTGAATGATCCTTCTTCCTTATTTCCCGAAGCGTTGCAGCCTGATCCACTTTACGACTCCTTGCCTGAGCTTGTAAAAACCGTTGACCGGTTTTCCAAAAAGCGTGAGGTCCCTCTTACCATCAGATTAGCCAATCTGTCGGGTGTAATCTCCTCAATATCCTGTGGTACATTCTGTCCACAGGTCAGATAACTAACTGGTTTTTTCATCCTGGTAATGGCATCATAGAGTCTTCCCAGCCGTCTGGACTCATCAATTTTAGTAACAATCATACGATCAATCTGAATGCGGGAATGTCCGGAAATAACGTCTTCAAAATAATCTTCACCGCCCGTAGCATTAATTAGAATATTTGTTTCTATCATTTGGTCTGGAATTGCTTGCCTAAGATGATGCAAATACCCGCTGTCCGGGTGAGCCCGCCCGGGTGTATCCACAAGAATTACGTCCTTGTCGGCAAATATTTCCAATCCCTTTGCAAAAGTCTCCGGTGTTGACGCTTTTTCCATGCGCAATCCCATAATTTTCGCATACGTTCCCAACTGTTCGGTGGCTGCAATCCGAAAATTATCCGTGGAAATCAGCCCGACACTTTTCTTCTTCAGAATTGAATATCTTGCCGCCAATTTCGCCAGCGTTGTTGTCTTACCGACGCCGGTGGGACCAATAAACATTTTGATCCTTTTTTCACGATGGTTATCCCCGCAAGAAGGCAGTAAACATCCGATATTCTTCTCCAGCAGTAAAAGTGCTTCCTCTTCGCTTGTCAGGATGGGGTTCTGATTCTTCCTGTTCACTGTATCCACAAGACGACAGGCACTTGCGCGTGAAAAACCACTACCCAGCAGATGCAGATATAATTTTGAATTCAGATCCTGCAGAATCCTTCCTTTGCGCATCCCCAGAACATCAAAAAATGAATTCATTGTTTCCTTGATCTCAGCAAGCTCTCTCGACAGAGAATTTTGATTTTGTAAGGATTCAATGGATTGCCTGATTTCCCTGAGTTCGCTGCGCAATAACGCCGCGATATCGCCTTCGCGCTCAACCGGTTTGCTATTGCCCTCCTCTTCTTTTTTATAGTAGCCTTTTACTTCAAGATTTGTATGTTCGTCACGCGCAGCCATTACCTCGAACACATCCTGACGTCCGTTGCGAATCTTTTTTGCAGACAAGATGATCGCTTCCGGCCCGAGATCATTCTTAATCTTTGTCATAGCGTCATTCATGGTTGCAACTTCGTACCGTTTCACTTGCATTTGATCACTCAACCATTCCCAGAGATTTGATATTGGCCTCACGTGATATTTCATTATGGGACAGGATTACGACATTGGGGAAGAATTTCTCCAGAATTTTACGGATATGAATCCGGGTATTTGGAGAGCATAGAACAATCGGTTGCATTCCCCCCTCAGTAAAGGTTTTAATCATTTTCTGCATGCTGGCGACTATCTTTTTAACAAGATTTGGATCCGGCGATACAAATGATTCATGTTCCGTATGAGATATGGATCTGCTGATTTTATCTTCAATGTCCGGAGACATGATCATGACGGTTATATTTCCTTCCCTGTCCTGATATTGTTTTGTAATTGCGCGTCCCAGTGCCTGTCTTACATACCCGGTAAGTATATCAGCGTTTTTCGTCATAGCCGCATATTCGCCTATGGTTTCAATAATCGTCAGAAGATCACGTATGGAAATTCTCTCTCGAAGCAACCGCTGCAATATGCGATGGAGAAGGCTGATGGAAACAACTTTGGGAACAATCTCCTTGACCACACGGGGATAGAGTTGTTCCAGATTGTCCACCAGAGATTGAACTTCCTGACGTCCCACTAATTCATCTGCATATATCTTGGTCAGTTCTGTAAGATGAGTTGTCATAACTGTTGCCGGATCAACAACAACATAGCCTTTCGCCATCACGGAATCCTTTTCCCTGTCGGTCACCCACATCGCAGGCAGGCCAAACGCTGGTTCTTTTGTAGGAATACCCTTTATTTTCATTGCTTTATCGTCAGTAGAAATAACCAGAAAATGCCCCATCATCACAGATCCGCGGGCAATCTCTACACCTTTAATCAAGACGCTGTATTCTTCCGGTTTGAGTTTTAAGTTATCGCGAATATGAATTGCTGGCATGATAAAGCCCATTTCCATAGCCAGTTGACGGCGAAGAGATTTGATTCTCTGTAATAGTTCCCCTCCCTGAGTTGCGTCCACCATGGGAATCAGTGCATATCCCACTTCAAGTCCCATGGCATCCAGGGGTGCAATTACATCGACGGTCTCAGCCGCCGGTAACACTTCTTTTTCCTGCGCCTCTTCTTCCATTTTCCTGCGGACGATGCTTTGAACAACTCGCCAGGCGACAAACGCAATAATGCCCGAAACAATAACAAATGCTAATTTGGGCATGCCCGGGATCAGCGCAAAAATAAACAACATAATCGCTGCGGCTGCTATAGCCCTCGGTTGTGTAAATACTTGTGCTTTAACTTCATCACCCAGCTCCGTGGATGTTGCCGTTCTTGTAACCAGAATACCGGCTGCCGTAGAAACAATCAGTGCCGGCACCTGTGTTACCAGACCGTCGCCTATGGTCAATAGTGTATAATTACGTGCAGCATCAACCACCGGCATTCCCATCTGTAATACCCCGATGATCAAACCGCCGATAATATTGATCAGAACGATTAAAATACCTGCAATCGCGTCCCCCCTTACAAATTTGGAGGCACCATCCATGGCTCCATAAAAGTTTGCTTCCTGTTCAATCTCAATCCGTCTTCGTCTCGCATCCTTATCCGTAATCAGACCTGCGTTCAGATCGGCATCAATACTCATCTGCTTGCCCGGCATGGCATCCAGTGTAAATCGCGCCGATACTTCCGCAATACGAGTCGCACCTTTGGTAATAACGACAAAATTGATAAGGACCAAAACCAGAAAAACGATGAGACCGACAATGTAGTTGCCGCCCACGACAAAAGTTCCAAACGATTGAATCACATGGCCTGCGGCCAGCGTACCTTCATTGCCGTGCAGAAGAATCAAACGGGTCGAGGCAACATTGAGCGAAAGACGCAACAGGGTTACCATCAATAAAATGGATGGAAAAACGGAAAACTGAAGCGGTTTCAAAACGAACATGGACATCAGCAGGATGATAATGGAGAGTGCAATGCTAAAAGACAATAGAATGTCAAGTAAGAATGTTGGAATGGGAATAATCATGACCATGAGAATCGCAACGACTCCCATGGCAATCATCGCCGAACTGGATCTTGCCGATTCGAGAAAAGCATTCCTTGTTGTAGTTGCTTGTGCGTCAGCCATCTACTTTATTCCGATATTTTGATATTTTTCTGTTCGTAAACAAACGCTAAAACCTCTGCTACAGCCCGATAAAGATTTTCCGGCACCAGAGAATTAATTTTAACTATCTTATACAATACCTGTGCCAAAGGCTTGTTTTCAATGATAGGAACGTCATTTTCCTTTGCAACTTCTCTTATCTTTTCCGCAAGGAAATCCGCTCCTTTCGCTACAACAATCGGAGCCTGCATCTGATCCGGTAAATATTGAACAGCTACGGCAAGATGAGTCGGATTGGTAATAATGACATCCGCTTTGGGAACCTGGGACATCATACGTTTCTGGGCCATTTCCCGCTGTATCCTGCGAATTCTGGCTTTAATCATAGGATCGCCTTCCGTATTTTTAAATTCATCCTTGATTTCCTGTTTGGTCATACGGATGCTCTTTTCAAATTCCCATCGCTGATACATGTAATCAAGCCCGGCCAGAAAAACCAAAACTACTGTCATGGCCAACAGAATCTTAAAGCATACTCTGCTGATATAAATGAACATTCCCCATGTTGACTGATCAGCCAGCGGAATTAAATTTTCAAATTCATTGCGTATAATCAGATATGCCACACCGCTGATAATACAGACCTTCAAAATTCCTTTGAGCAACTCTACGAGGGAACGCAGAGAAAATAACCGTTTAAATCCTTTTGCGGGACTGATCTTTTCAATCTTGGGTTGAATGGATTCTGTGGAAAACAGAAATCCAAACTGTAAAACATTACCCAGTATGGCGGCTACCAACACAGCGATTAAAAGAGGAAAAAGGATGCCGAATCCTTTCAGGATATAATTAATTATTATAGAAATAACGGTAGTTTGTGTTAATTCCGTGGTTCCCGCTTCACGGAAACCGGTTGTCATGACATCCATCGTTTTCAACATCAGTGTAGAACCGCCAAAATAGAAAAAGAGTAGTCCCGCGACAAGAATAGCAACGGATACAACTTCCTGAGAACGTGCTATCTGGCCTTTCTCACGCGTTTCTTCACGCCGCTTCGATGTCGCCTGCTCAGTTCGTTCCTGATCGTCATTTTCAGCCATATGTCCTCATCAATTTCATGACAGATGCGTCAATATTTCGTTACGTCTTTTGCCTGTACCGGCATTTATCAGGATTTTCACATCAGTCGCATCAGTGTAATGATTTTCCCTTCCAGGTTGCCGAAAATCCCTTGTGTTATGTGTACGAACAGTGGAGCAGTGATTCCCAAAAAAATAAGTCCAAGAGATATCTGCAACGGAAATCCGACGATAAAAATATTCATCTGAGGAACAGTGCGCGCAACAACTCCAAGAGCAACATTTGTAAAAATCATTACCGCCATGATCGGAGCAGAAATTTTCAAGGCGATAACAAACATTTCTCTGGATACTTCGTAAATAAACTGCATGAGCGCTCCGGAATAATGAAAGCTCAAGGGCATAATCAGAGCATAGCTTTGAATGATTGCCTGGAAAAATAAATGATGGGCATTAACAGTCAGAAAGACCAGCATGGCGATCAGATACTGCAATTCCGTGATAATCGATACCTGTGTGGTACTCATGGGGTCAATGACATTTGCGATTGCGAATCCCATTTCATAACCGATGATATCACCCGCCAGTTGAATAGCGGCAAATACCAGTCTGGCCAGAAAGCCGATTGTAACACCGATCATTACCTCGCCAATCATCAAGAAAATCAATTCCAGAAAATGGTGCTTACTGATTGTCGGTATTTGAATGGATACCATCGGGAAAATGATGATAGAGACCAAAATGGAAAGAGCGGCTTTAATTCTAACGGGAACGGTGCTTTCTGATATTACCGGTATGGTGACAATAATGGCGCTTATTCGCAGTAATACCAGAACAAAAGCGTCAAGATATTCCGTTGACAAAAAAGGCAAGCCCATGGTTCCATTCTCCATTATTCGCAGCTGATCGTCATGGCCGGCCCCGGTATACCTTACTTGATGTACAAGGGGATATTTGTATACAAATTCTGTGTATAACTGACCATCATACCAATCATCCAGGGAAGCGCAGCGATCATCGTAATTAAGACGGCGACAATCTTCGGTACAAACACCAGTGTCATTTCCTGAATCTGGGTGACAGCTTGAAACAAGCTGATCAAGACACCGACAATCAGTCCGACGATCAGCATCGGCGCGGAAACAAGCAGAGTTATTTTGATCGTCTCCGCCATTAAGCCCGTAATTGTATCAGGGGTCATGAAATTCCATCCTTAAACTCTAATGAAAGCTTTGCACCAGAGAGCCAATAATTAAATGCCAGCCATCCACGAGAACAAACAAAAGCAGTTTAAACGGCAAACTCACCATAACTGGCGGAAGCATCATCATGCCCATGGACAAGAGCACACTTGCCACTACCATGTCCAGAATCAGGAAGGGCAAATAAATCATAAAACCGATTTGAAAGGCCGTTTTCAACTCGCTGATGGCGAATGCCGGTATTAGCGTAGTCAGCGACACGTCTTCCGGTTTAGCCGGACGCGGCTCTTTGGCGATCTTAATAAAAAGAGCAAGATCTTTTTCCCGTACCTGTTTGAGCATAAATTCCTTAACCGGTACAGCTGCTTTGGCCATGGCTGTTTCTCCGGATATCTGTTCAGCATAATATGGTTTGAGTGCTTCCGTGTTGACACGATTTATCACCGGAGACATGATGAAAAAAGTCAAGAACAGTGCCAGTCCGATAATAATCTGATTCGGAGGCATCTGCTGCGTTCCCAGCGCATGGCGAATCAGTGATAAGACAATAACAATCCGTGTAAAAGATGTAACCATCAACAGAATAGCCGGTGCAAGAGATAGAATGGTCAACAAAATAACCAGCTGAATCAGCGACGAAACTTTTTCTGGTTCCGTTGTCCCGCTGTTCAGTGTTAAATTTACGTTCGGCAGTGAGAAAGGCTGGGCAGCCAGAGACAGGGATTGGAGAAAGATAAGGTAAATAATCAGACTCAGCAGTGTCCCGGATATGATCAGCAATGATTTTTTCATTTTCCGGATTTCCCAGATTTTTTATTACCGGGCATATTGGCCCATGACAGCAATTTCGAGAGAGTATCTCCGGTAAAAGGACTGAGCGATGCCGACGACTGTCTTGCTTTCATCTTGGCTACAGTCAAAGGATCGTCAATTCTGGCAAGCGGAGTCATTTGCTGGCCGGAAATGCCGACAACAATTACCTGTTCCATGACTTCTACCAGAATAATGCTTGATTTAGGTCCAAGATACCTGGAAGATAAAACATTGATCAGGTTCTGACCTTCCGTGGAAACACTGGAGCGGTTCATGAAATTTTTCACAAAATACATCACACCGATTAAAATCCCGAGAACAATTGCCAGCGCAAAAATCATTTTCAAAAACGAAGACAACAGTGAAATATTTTCCATGATAACTTCCCGTCTATCCCAGTTTGTTGACCCGTTCAGCGGGGGAAACAATATCCGTCAGGCGAACGCCAAATTTTTCATTCACGACAACAACTTCTCCACGTGCAATCAGACGTTGATTAACGTATATATCCATGGGTTCTCCGGCCAGTTTTGACAGCTCAAGAACAGACCCCTGCCCGAGTTGGAGAAGCTCGCTGATCAGCATCTTGCTTCTTCCCAGTTCCGCTGTCAGTGTAAGTGGAATATCCATGATGAAGTCAAGATTGAGATTAGCTTTCCCTTCCGGTTTCGTTTTCTGTAATTCTTCAAAATGAACATTGGATATTTCTGTTCTTGTATCAATATGATGAGCGGATTGTTCCATCTCGTCCTTGACATCATCCCAGCCGATATTGTCCTCTGACACGGGTTTTTCCTTTGCAGCTCCGACCCCTTTCATTAATTCATCGATCTCATTCTGTTCCATATACTACGTCCTCTTTTCCTGTTAAAATCTGTGATATCTGCACGGCTTGATTTCCCTTATAGATACCCGGATACCCTTTGTACTTGGGAACCCCCTCAACATAAATATCCAAAGGATCAGAGGCATAGTGATCGAGTGCAATCACATCGCCTTTTTTCAGATTAATGATATCCTTGCCCTGAATCGTTACGCGTCCCAATTCCACCATCATATTTATATCTGATCTCATCAGGCCCGTTTTGAACCGATTAGACCAGCCCTTATCCACTTCCAGTTGCTCACTTTGAAAACCAGCCGACAGTTTCTCCTTGATTGGTTCAAGCATGGAATAAGGAATACATATGGAGATGACACCGGATGTGTACTCTACTTCCACCTCAAAGTTCATAACCACGACTACATCCGTCGGAGGAACAATTTGAACAAACTGCGGATTAATCTCGGCGCGCTGATATGTTATGGTCAAATCAATAAGCGGTTTCCAGCATTTTTCAAGATCAGTCAGCGCATTAAGAACGATCTTTTTTATCAGATTGTTTTCGATAGCCGTAAACTCGCGCCCTTCAATTTTAAACATTTCCGTTCCGCTGCCGCCAAAAATGATATCAACCAGTGTAAAGATAATCTTCGATTCGACAACAAATATTGCGTTGCCTCTCATTGGATCCATACGAAAAAGATGAAGGCTGGTGGGTACTGGCAATGTTTTAAGAAATTCACCGAATTTAATCATGTCGGCGGACACGGCCGTAACAGATATGACTTTCCGAAGGATGGACGATAAGGTTGTACGAAACATTCTGGCATATTTTTCATTGGTCATTTCCAGAGTCGGCATGCGACCGCGGATAATCCTGTCCTGACTGGTCAGGTCATAGGAAATAACGGCGCCCGGTTCATGATACTCATCTTTTTCTGTTTCAATTTCGCCGCCGGATATTCCCCTCAGCAGGGCATCAACTTCTTCTTGTGAAAGAATATTTGTCATGAAACCTCTTCTTCATCCTAATCCTGAACTTCTTATAAAACCCCACACGAATCCAGTTTACTGAATAATGAACTCCGTAAAATAAACCTTGAGTACTTTTCCATTCGGACTGTTAATGCTCGAATTCACTCTCATGGTAATTTCATCACGCAAACGCTGCTTTCCCAGCGGGTCCATCATTTCCTTATAGGTTTTCGATGATAATAGATCGAGAATCGTATCACGCAGTTTCGGGTTCATGAGTTTAACTTCCGGAACCATTTTCTGGTCTGACAATTCCAGCTGCAGCACAACTTTCATAAATCTTTCCCCGTCATTATCAATTAAGTTCACAATAAATGGATCCATTGGATAAAACGCGCTCGTTTGAGGTGTTGCCTGCGACGTGGAACTTTTTCCGGTGGATGCCGGCCTTTCTTTTAACAGGAAAAAATATGCAGCCGCTCCACCTCCGGCCAGCACGAGAAAAACAACAATAATGATGATGATCAGGGTTAATTTGGAACCTTTTTTTTCAGCAGTATCCTTTTCTTTTTTTTCATCATCTTCTTCATCAGTAATACTTTCTTTCTTTGTTTTATCTGCTGATGCCATGGTTATCTCCATCAAATAGATTTCATTTGAAAGCATATTTAGCAAAGAACATACCATCTGGAATAGCACAGGAAAGACAATCTATTAATTAATAGTATTGAGTAGATACGGTACTATAAAAAAGGAATTGTTTGCAGAGATAGTTAAGAAATAACTTTTTTTGACGAAAAGTCAAATAATTGACGGGATTAAAAAGATTATATCTCAGAGCCGTTTTGACGGTTTTCAGGTTTCAATTCAGCAATAAGTAACTACAGATAATCCGTCAGTTTCGGCATTTTGAGAATATTGGCGGTTACCGACATTATTTCTTCATAGGTAGTTTCCTGCAGCTTCAGTTTAAGAGCTTCCTCTTCCACGCTTCCGGTCTCCATATCATTCACTTTATTAGCTGCATTGGTAATTAACGTTTGCAACCTGTTACTGGCATTATCCAATTGGATCGACGCATTCGATAATTTCACGCTCTGAGCTTCAATATCGCTCATGTTTGACTGCAATGAATCTAAAATACCGCTCAAATCACTGCTGTCATTCACAATGGCGGTAATTGCTTGACTGATATTACTCAACAAACCGCTGAATATACTACCCCCGTTATTATTGAGGACAATCTTTTCGTTTTCCCCTATCATAACCTCTTTACCACCATTGTCGCCGCGGTAGAACGGATAAACCGCCACGGCTACTGTTCCTGTTTGAGCTGAAACGGCAAAACTATACGTCCCGTCAGGAAGCGGATTACTGGAATCATCCAGTCCATCCCATGCTATTATATTTGTTCCGGCTGTTCCTACCATTCCGGTAATATTTCTGACCACCGTGCCTTGAGAATCGCTGATTTGAATGCTCAAATTACCGGCATTATCTGCCAAATCAAATTGAATATCAGCCGGCACACCGCCGTCAATATTCACGTCATTGACGAAAGGTTTTGTGGTATAAAGGTTGCCGGAATACATGTAGGAAGAAGCGTAAGAAGAGTTAGCCAATGTAATAATTTCATTATAATCATTAGTCAACAAAGTATTCGACGTCTCTTTATCTATGCCTCCCGCCGAATACTCGGAGAGAGCATTAATAGCATCTTGCAAAGTGGAGGCAACGGTTTCAAACGTTAAATTGCCGGCATTGATCCAAACATTGGTCTGGGTAACGTTCAATGCATACTGGCTGTATTGCGATATTTGGACACGATCAGACAAAATTTGCCCTATAGCCACAGGATCATCCGATGGTTTGTTGATTTTTTTCCCCGAACCAACTACAGTCTCAGCATCATTTAGTTTCTGCTTCTGCTGAGACATCCAATAGGACATATTATTAACCATCATGCTGTTTGTAACTCTCATATCATCTCCTGATGTCCGACATAATCCTCGTATTTTTTTTATGCAGCAGCAAGCATATCCATTAAATTCTTCAGCATGCTGTTGATAACGGCCATAAGTTTCGCCGAAGCAGCGTATGCATTTTGATACAGGATGAGCTTTGTCTGTTCTTCATCTATTGAGACCCCGGAATATGAATCCCTTTGATTTTGCCATGCATTGATGGAAGCGGATTGCGTCGAGTAACCGGTATTTGTGCGTTGAGTATCGGAACCAACTTCACTCACCAGTGCATTGTAGTAATCGTTGAATGTAGCAGTCCCACCGCTCAGAATAAGGCTGTTTTGAAGATTGGCAATGGCCAGGGCATTGGACCCGTCACCGGGAGCAGTGGCGGCTGTAGACGCCGCCGCAACCAACCCAGGATCACTCAGAATTACTCCATTCACCGAAATATTTGCTGCACTTGAACCGGCAAAAAACGGAACACCGGCGTCTCCATTGATATCGAATCCGCCGGTATGTAAAATGTTCACCTGGGTTATAATCGATTGAGCCAGTGTATTCATCTGAGACTGATAGCCTGTAACCATTGTATCCCGAACCGTTAGATAACCGCCAAGTTTGCCTCCGGTGATATCGGCGTTAACAACGGGAGGAGAAGCGCTTCCATCCGGCCAGGTGATATCTTTCAAACCTGTTGTGGTATTGGTCTGCGTGGACAGAAGCCATGTGGATATTCCTTCTACCAGAGGCTTTCCGCTCTCTAATTGAATACTTACCTGACCATTGGCGTTTGTATAGGAATTGATATTAATCAGTTCGGAAAGATTCAGCACCTTCAAATCAATCTCATCTTTGTATGTGTTGGTATTCTGTCCCGCCGCCTGTGCCTGTTGAATCGTTCCGTTCAGCTCTGCAATTTGTGCAATCAACGAATTAATCCCTGATACATTATCGACGACATTCTTATCAATACCTTTTTGGATATCAGTAAGCTGCGAACTCATGGAATTAAACACCCGGGCAAGATTATCGGCTGAATTGATCAGAACCGATCGTTCCGTCAAACCGGAGGGATTATTCACAACATTTTGCCAGTTATTCCAGAAAGTAGCCAGTACAGAAGCCAAACCGGTATCGCCGGAATCGGAAAAAACCTGTTCGACGGATGACATCCCTTCCTGCTGTGCAGCCCATTTGCCCATTTGTTCGGTTGCGCTCCGCAACTGCGTTGAAAGAAAAGAATTGTAAATTCGTTCAACATTCTCAACATTCACACCAGTTCCGATGACGCCGGTTGCCGTGCTGATGGGCGCTTTTTCCTGAATGACGGCCGATTGCCGGGTATATCCTTCGGTCTCAACATTACCGATGTTTCTGTTGATTACATCAATAGCCGACGTGTATGTATTTAATGCACTAACGGTTGAATTGATGATTCCATTTATTGACGACATTCCTGACTCTCCGATTCTGCTTCCTCAAGAACGCCTGCTTGATCAACAGGCTACGATTTATTCAGGCTATTTGGCCATGTTAACCGCTGCTTGCAGCATCTCACTCTGGGTGGTAAACGTTCTTGCGCAAGACTCGTATGCACGCTGCGCAATCAGCATATCAGCCATTTCTGAAGCCATGTCAACATTGGCGGTTTCCAGGCTTCCGGACAGCATAGTGCCAAATTGTCCTGCTCCGGCAACACCATAAATGGGAACCCCTGAAGCAGCCGTTTCAATAAAACGATTATTTCCTGTTTTGTCCAATCCATTGTAATTGTTAAACGTGGCCAGGGTAAGCTGGTACAGAGCTCTGGTGACTCCATTGGAATAGGAAGCCGTCATTACTCCACTGTTGTCCGTTGATACACTCTCAATTTGACCTGATGCCGCACCGTTTTGCGACATGTTCGAGATACTGCTGGTACCCGCGGCATATTGCGTCATCGTGCCGTTTGTTGTACCCGCGGTATTATACAAATCCCAGGTGATTGATTGAGATGCCGTGGCCCCTGTCGTCAGTGTAAGCGCAACCGTCGGATCCGCTCCCGCCGCCAGACTGCCGTCTGTACCGAATGTCAGAGTACCCGTGCTTGTCGTTGAACCGCTCGTCGCAGGAATGGCTGCCGCCCATGACCATGTGTTGGCAGCGGTCTTGGCAAAATTTATCGTCAGGGGAATGGCATTACCCAGCGAATCATAAATATTTATGGTTGAAGAAAAAGTGCCGCCAGTTGTCGTCCCTGAATTCAGATTAATCGTAGTGGACATTGATGTTGTTGAAGTAGCCGGGATGGTTGCATCCGTAAAGGCAATATTTCCATAAACGGTGGACACATTTCCAGCTTCATCAATCGGATAACCCTGAACTGCATATCCGCTAGCGGTTACAAGAGTTCCATCGGCGTTGTATGAAAATTGACCGTCACGCGTATAGCTGATCAGACCGTCTGCGTCACTTAAGACAAAGAGCCCCGCGCCGGTGATTGCATAATCAGTTGCATCACCTGTGCTTGAAATCGCCCCCTGCGTCCAGTCTTCCGCAATGCTTTGAACCGATACGCCGTTGCCAACGATCATGGATGAACTGGTCATTGTTGAAGAACTGAGTACTTCTGCAAAAGATGTGCTTCCACCCTTATAACCGGTCGTATTGCTGTTGGCAATGTTGTCGCTGATGACGGAAAGTTGCTGGCTAAAGGAATTCAAGCCGCTGACGCTTGTATAAAACGATGTAAACATGAAATATCCTCCTCTGGTTTTATCGGCATTTCAAACATAAACTTCAGTCATGGTCTCACCGACCATCTGTGCCTTAAGGTCACCCTTAATTACTGATTACCTTGACTGCGCTTAACGGTATTTCTCCCGAACTCGTAATCAGATAGGCAATACTATCCTTAAAATAGACGCCGGTCACAGCAGCCGTCTCCTGCTGGGAAACGGAAATCGAGTTGCCGGTGCTGTCTTTTGCTGAAATACTGATGGTATAGATGCCATCATCAACTTTCGTTCCGTTATTATTCGTGCCATCCCACTGATACGAATATGTTCCCGCTGCCATACTGCCCAAATTGCTCGTTTTAACTGCTTTCCCGCTGCTGTCATAAATCATTACAGATACTTTGCCGGCTGTATTTCCCAGCGTATACATCGTATTTCCCGACTTACCGCTGGTCACGGACACATCCCTGGAAGAAGACCCGGCATATGAGATTGTTTTACCTATGTATCCTGTGGCAGCTGTCTGCAACATTGTCTGCATTGTGTCGTAGGTTTTCTGTCCCAGCTGCACCTGCGTCAGGCTGCTGAATTGTGAAAGCATTTGTGCGGAATCCATGGGGTTTGTCGGATCCTGATTTTTAAGCTCCGTGAGTAAGAGTTTCAGGAAATCGTTTGCTGTCATTGAAGCAATGCCTGCCGATGAAGAAGATGTGTTTGATGTATTGAGGCCGGTCGAAGTTAAAGCGTTTATACTCATTTTATTTCCTCCGTTTATCTTTCATGAGCTGATTGAAAATCATTTTATTGGTCTCCACTGCAATCGGGATGCCACACGGTTCCTCACGCCATAACGCTCATACCAAGAATGATCATCATCTATCGTTCCAACTCATCTCAGAAGATTCCCCGCTCCGAATACAATAGATATCTTGTTGTATTATTTATGTATTTAACTATGATAATAAAATTTAATTAACTGCATTGCCATGATTTCTTAAAAAATAAAACAGGAGAATTTAATATCCCATCTGCATCTGACATCTGATCTCTTGTTTCATTCATTAACCTTTAGGCAAATAATTCCTTCAGACGTGGAAACTTTTTCCTGATTACCTGATATTTCCTTTTCAATATCATTTTGATGAAATGATTCGAACCGCGCAAGAATGTGAAATAAATGATTATGCAAAGATGCTGATATTATTCGGGTCAAGCGATGGAATATGGACAAACCGTCTTGTATCTGGGGTGACGGGATTGAATGCCTCATTATATGTTTCTTTTGAACCGTTTCCGTTTTTCTCTGAACCGTCTCGATAAAATTCCTGCTGGCTGGAATTTTGCGGGTAATCTTCATGATTCATTTGCATCAACACGTCACAACGGTCAATCGTTAAGCCCTGATTTTGCAGTGTACCTTTGAGATGATCAATATTCGTATTCAGCGCTTGTTGCACATCTCTGCTGCTGGCAACGATTATAACTTCAACTTTGTTGTTTCGAACAGCGACATCCATCTCCAGTGTCCCCAGAGAAGGAGGATTTAGTGTTATTTTTATCCTGCCTCCTTCCGTATTGATATTTTCTTTTATCTCCCTGGTGACCTGTTGCAGCATATCCGAGGCGGATACATTCCCGCCTGAAGCTATTTTTTCGTTTCCATAATTCACGGCTACAAAGGACTTTGAATCAATCTCGTGCGCATTTTTATCGGTAATACTTTTATTTTGTTTTAACGCATTGCTTATTTTTTCCTGTACCTCCCCAGAAAACGCATTCAGTTTATTCGAATCACTCGTTGCAGGATTTCCAGCATGGTTTGCTGCATATCGTTTTGAGGCATTATCCTGGATGGATTTTATATCTGACCGATTAACGTTCTGATCTCCATTTGCCTGCTCCGGTAATTCCTTGACTATCCGAGAAACATCTTCTTTTTTTTCTGTTAAGGATTCTCCGGTTTCCTGAAAAAGCTTCTTAAATTCTTCAGATGAAATTTGCGTATTTTGTTCTCCATCAAAAGTCGAGACAACTCCTTTCGAACTGTCCGTAATGCCGGTGCCCTGCATATTTTTGTTTACCCATAACCGGCCCTTCATCATTGACGGCTGCCTTCCCTGCGTCGACAATTCATCTGCATACCCGTTATTTTTACCTGGATTATTTCCGGAGACGATCGTTTCTGCGCCCTTATCTGTTATTGCTTCATCCGCTGATTCTGTTACGAGAGGCAGCAATTCGATTTGTTGATTCAGAAGCTGGAAAAAGGATGCAAGCTCGTTCAAATCCGTATTACCAGATTCAAGTAAATCCGCAATTGTCTTTTTCTGCTGTGCGGAATCTGTCATTGTTTTTGTGTTTACTGCACCGGATATTCCCTGAATCGACTGTTCCATTTTTTCTTCCAATAATTTTTCTTTTCAAATTTGCAACCAGCATGCCATGTTTCCCAAAATATAATTATCTCATGATTACAATGAATTACAGAATTTCTTCTTCTCCGCAAATCCGCAGATGGGAAAAATGTTCCCATTGATACTGAAAATATTTACGTCATAATAATGTTGGATAGTGAAAAGAATATTGTCTGATATACCTTCAAAAGGCACATCCGGTACGGGAATATTTCAGTACCTCTTTTACTGCCTTCCCGATTTTGTAATTTCTTTCGTAATATCGACCGCTTTTTGCGGACTGATATAGGCCCATAAAGCTCCGGCCTTATCTTTTTTCATCTGCATGGTAATACCCGCAGCTGTCTTGACATCAAGTTTTTCCATCATTGGTCCTGCTTTGGCCGGTGGCGTTGATTCATAAACCTTCGCCATTTCCTTGTATCGCTTGATATCTTCTTCTCGAGTACTATCCAGTTGCGCCGCCATTTTTTCTTCCTGTGCTTTCAGAATTGCAATTTTTTCCGTTATATCTTTGCGCAGGGCCACTAACCTCTGTTCATCCGCACGCAAAGCATTTTCCCGGTTATCCAGTTCTGTTTTTTTGGCAGCCAGGGCCGCAGCCAGATCCCTTTGCTGCGACAGGATATCTTCCATTGCATCTTTCGTTGAAGCGGGTAATTTTAATTTATCTGCTTTTACTTCTTGAGGCATTATGGATTGCGACTGCGCCGGAGTCTTGGACTGGGCAAGGGCTTGTGATGGCACTGTCGTCATATCAGCAATCTTTTCCACTTTATCCAAAATACCGAATATGGAAGCGACCTTGACAAGAATCAGAGCTGCAATCAGAATTTGTATTCCGATAATGATCCTTTTCATGTTTCTCTCCTGCCAAATTTCAAAACGGACATTTCATCTGAATTTTTTTGTTCAAGATCATTCATTTCTTTATAGTAAGACTCCTCATGTTTATCTCTCAAGTTTTCCATGACTTTTCTATTTTTAACAGCCTCCATGAGCTCCTGCCGTTTGCTTTCGATCTTTTCTTGAACCTGGAGAATAGTTTTCTTCTGTTCTTCTTCTTTTATCCTTAATTTCTCAACATATCTGACCAGCGTGGCAATATCATCAGGACGAATCATGGACCGTTGCATGTCGCGCAAATCGTTGATCAGCCGTGAACGTTCATCAATGAGAGTTTTTAATATTTTTTTCTTTTCCTCCAGGTCTCTTTTCAGATCGGAAAACTCATTGAGGATTTTCTCTTCGATATTTAACCGATATTCGAGAACGGACTGCAGCTTGAATTTAAACATACTTTACTCTTTGAATAAACTCAGCAATTCTAACCTGGCCTGCATAAAGTCAATTTTTTCATCAATATTCTGCCGTAAATAAGTATTAACTTTATCTATCATGAGAATGGCATTATCAATTCCTGAATTGGATCCGCTTACATAAGCTCCGATGTTGATTATATCCTCCGCTTTCTTGTGCGTGGCAATAATATTCATCAG